>CAVPFY010000002.1:0-920882 GCA_963703905.1 uncultured Chloroflexia bacterium | reverse complement strand
CGAGCGCGGGCGGGCCTACGTCGAGGCGCGGTATCGCTGGCCGAGCATCACGCAGCGGTACCTCGACTTCCTCGAGCGGGTGTTCTCCCGAGAGAGCGACGAAAAGCGCCGAGCGTCGCGAGCGGCCCGGATAATGGACCGGCGAGAGTACGAGCTCGGCGGCAACCACTTCCTGCACGTCATGCGCCGCAACATCGACCTCCAGCTCATCCTCCACAACAACGAGATCTACGGCCTCACCAAGGGCCAGTACTCGCCCACCTCCTCGCCCAACCGCGGCGTCAAGACGGTGACGAAGTCGTCGCCCATGGGCGCGATCGACTGGCCCCTGCGCCCCATCGCCGTCGCCCTCGGCGCCGAGGCCACCTTCGCCGCGCGCTCGCTCGACACCGACCCCCACCACCTCGAGGAGACGCTGGCCGCCGCCGCGAGGCACAAGGGCACATCGTTCGTCGAGGTCTACCAGAACTGCAACATCTACAACGACGGCGCCTTCGAGGACTTCACCGCCCGCGACGTCCGCGCCGACCGCATGCTCTACCTCAAGCACGGCGAGCCGATGATCTACGGCAAGAACCAGGACAAGGGCCTGAAGCTCAACGGCCTCAAGCTCGAAGTCGTCGACCTCGGCAACGGCGTCAGCGAGAAGGACCTCCTGGTGCACGACGTCACCGTCGAGGACCCGACGCTGGCCTTCCTCCTCAGCCGCATCGACTACCCCGACTTCCCCGTGCCCGTCGGCGTCTTCCGCGCCGCCCAGCGCCCGACCTACGACGACCTCATGACCGCCCAGCTCGAGACCGCCGTCCAGCGCGAAGGCGAAGGCGACCTCGAAGCCCTCCTCCGCCAGGGCGACATCTGGACGGTGGCGTAGGCTAGTACAGGGTTACTGGAACTCCTCCCGAACGTTGTTGCCGGCCACCGGTTCCGCCGACTAATCTTTAGGACGGCGGTTTCGAGTAGTCAAGGCGGTTCTAGAAAGTTCATTTACGAGACCAGCGCGGGACGCTGTCTCGCTTCTGCGCACAATGACGTGCAGCGTGCGTGAGGGAGGTTCCCCTTTCGGCCGAAGCCACGCCTCGCAAGAACTCCTTCACCCGACTCTGGGAGCCAACCATCAGAGAATCGGAAATTCCACGGCACCCCCGAAATGGAGGACAAACCAATAGAGGCAGTAGACCGTGACCGTAACTTCCGCTAGTTCAAGGTGGTGCCATGCCAACGATCTACACTGTCGGCCACTCGACCAATAATTTTCAGGCGATGAAGGCGTTGCTGCGTGGTAACAACCTCACTATTTTGATTGATGTCCGTTCGGCACCTTACAGCCGGATAAATCCCGAGTTTAACCGAGAGACTCTCAAGAACCTGCTCAGGCGCTACCACATCGGTTATCTTTGGATGGGTGACAGATTAGGAGCAAGAAGTAACGATCGAGCGTGTTATGTGAATGGTCAGGTCCAGTACGAACTTCTCGCTAAATCTACGTGCATTTATGCATGGAATAACAAGCCTACAAGGAATAGCGCTTAACGAGTGTATTGTGCTTCTTTGTGCTGAGGCAGATCCTCTGGCATGTCATCGCGCGATCCTCATCGCACCTGCCTTGCTGAAAATTGGCGTCAGTGTGGAACATATCCTTCCTCATGGTCGAGTTGAAAGCCATGATGACTCCATTGGGCGCCTCCTAAGTGACTTTAAGCTTCATCAACCAGAGTTATTTCGCACTCGCGAGGACCGCATCCAGGAAGCTTTTCGACGAAGAGCAGAACAGATTGCCTATCGACTGCCGGACGCACGTCCCGGTTCTGATGGCCTATGAGAATATTCACCATCGGATTCACCAAGAACTTCAGCGGAATCGTTCTTCGGGAGACTAGAGAACGCGGGCGTAAAGCGCGTCGTCGACATTAGGTTAAACAACACGTCACAACTCTCAGGTTTCACGAAGAAAGACGACCTCAGATTCTTTCTCAAACGAATTAGCAGGATAGACTATGTTCATGATTTGAATCTTGCCCCTCCTGGCGGAATCCTCTCTTTGTACAGAAACAGGAAGATGCCATGGACAAGCTACCAAGACCGCTTCCTTGATGTGATGGCACAGAGAGAGATTGAGCGCATCACACCACGCGATGCCATGGATTTGTCTTGCCTACTGTGCAGCGAGGACAGACCAGACCGATGTCACCGCCGCCTCGTAGCCGAATACCTCAAGCAACGGTGGCAAGACGTGGATATCGTTCACCTTTGACAGTGTCGTAATAGAGTATCATATACTGGCGCGCCCCTACTAACCCGGGGCGCCTGAGAGAGTTTGCGAACATGAATGAAGCCGAGGTAAAGGCGAAGTATGCCGGCTGGCCGCTTCATGCCCGTTTTGATAACTGAGGTTACGCGGATGAGCAGAGGCAACTATTGCGTGGCTGGCTGGGACGTGCATGGCGGGCGCATGGTGAGGCCGCTCGAGCGTCTGGTGGCAACTGGAGGCTGGGCAGGCCTAGCTCAGTGTTTCTTGTCGGACGCTTAGTGAATTGTGCACCTACGGGGCGCCGCAACACGCATTATCCGCATGCGACCGAAGATTTGCCATTGGTTTCGACGCCAGACATGCTAGAGGAATTCGACGATCAGACCACATACTCGTTCCTGCTGCCACGCACTCTTGACAGCATACGGTCCGTCTTTGGTAGGTCCTTGATTGACAACCGCTATCTGGAAGATGGCACTGACTGTCCCTCACTGGGAGGCGTTCGGTGAGCAGAGGCGACAGGTGCGCTTTTTTGAAGACTTCGGCAAGCTACGCCTTGAGCTTCGTGACTCCGACGGAGTGACCTACAATTTACCCGTAACCAGTGATGAGCTACTCCACATATTCTCGCCGAGTGATAACGAGGCATTCTTCGGTGTCGACGAGGCCAACGAGTGGCTTAGCGTGAATCCGCCGCGGACCGAACTTATTATGAGAATCGGATTGGCGCGAGGTTGGATAGGTGGCGATGCGAACTGGAATCCCCCGAGGTGCTACGTGCAGCTCAACGGAATCATTTGCCCGGAGGACAACTATCACATCTTCACTGGCCCACCTTCGAGTTCATGATTTGGTAGTGGCCAACGGCCCCGCATGACCGTTGGCGGTCCACCCCATCCCCTCACACTGCTTGGGCCCCGGTGCAGCACCAGGAGAATTTTAGTGAAGAGCAAGATTGTGGACGTTCTTACGGTGATTCATCTGGGCAACTATGATGAATCAGGCATGATACTAAATGACTCTTGTCCTTGTTGTGGCTGGGAGGCACCCCAAGCGCAAGATTCTCAGACAGCGAAGGCTGACTTTGGCGATCCTGAGTGGATTCTTGCATGATATGGAGACCTGGGGTCGAGCGTGGAATAGGCGCATATTTCCAGGTCTTCCACTGCCAGAAATGTGGATTGGTTTATGCAAACCCAGTTCAATTGAGCGAATCCTGACCATCCAGATTGAATCGGCCAAGGTATCGTCCTAAATCCTCCGCCACGGCTCTGCGATGCGTCAGCGTCCTTCGGTCGCCATAAAAGGCTTCCGGAACTGAGCTCCGTTTTAAGATACGCGCCCAACCCCTCGTATCCGCAGCCATATGTCGCGCACTAACGCGTCTTCAGTAGGCACTTCGGCCACGGACGCGCTGTCGGGTTCGTCGGGTTCGTTGTGCGTCTTCACCAAGAGCGTCAACTGTTGCAGGCGTTGGCCATATCTGTTCCTCGTCGCCTCATTCCATGGCGCGCGCTGGTTCCAACAGCCAACTCCCCCACTGCCAAGCTGGTTAGGCACCGGCACCTGCCGCGAACTGCTGCCTTCGCTCCCCTTCGGGATCCGCGGCGCAAATCGGCGGACATCTGCGCTTCATCTGCGTCAATCCCGCCCTCTGGCCGACAACCCGAGCAGCCGACAAGCAAGCCGTCCGCTGCGCGAAAACATCGAAATTGCCAAACAGTCTCGAATCTGCATCGGCGCCGAAATGCCGAAATGCCGCCGTCTCGGCCCCCCTCTGGCCGACAAGCCGACCAGCCGACCAGCCGACCAGCCTACACCGTGCACAGGCAGAAGGGATGACCCGCCGGGTCCAGCATCACGCGCAGGTCCTCGCGCCCCTGGTACTCGGCCAGCCGCGCCCCGCAGGCCAGAGCGTGGGCGACCGCCGCATCGAGGTCATCGACGCTGATGTCGAGGTGGATCATCTTGTCCTGGCCGTCGGGCTTCTCCGGCCACACCGGCGGGCGATAGTCCCTGTACTCCTGGAACGACAGGCCCGCGCCTCCGCCCGGGTCGCTCATGGCGATGAAGTCCCAATCGCGGTAAGTGACCTCGAATCCGAGGAGCCGGCCGTAGAACTCCGCCATCGCGGGCGCGTCGGCGCAGTCCATGTTCACGCTCCCCAGTCGCAGCGAAGGCCTGGCATCTTGCGGTGTGTTGGCCACGGTACTCCCTCCTCACTGGTCGCCGACGGCCTGCATCCCCATCCCAGCCTTCGCTCATACTGGCGCCGACCGGCTCTCCGACCCTCCGGCTGAAGTGCTGACAAGCTGAAGTGCTGAAATGCTAAAATACGCCATGCGCTGTCCTGTCTGCCGATTCGAAAACATCGCCGGCGCCGAGCTCTGCGCCAACTGTGGCAGCGACCTCGCCGGCCTCGACCGGCCCGGCAGCGACTTCAAAGGCCCCAGCCTCGATTTCGTCATCGAGCCGCTTTCGTCCCTGCCTCACAAGCCACCGTTCAAGGTCAACACCACCGACCCCGTCGGCAGGGCAATCCGCCACATGCAGCACGACGCGGCCGACTGCGTGCTGGTCATGGTCGGCTCAGAGCTGGCAGGGATCATGACGCTCTGGGACGCGCTCCATAAGGTCGCCGGCGCCAACCAGGACCTCAACGCCCTCACCTGCGGCGAAGTCATGACCGCCGACCCCGTGTTCCTGCGCGACGACGACAACATCGCCGTCGCCATCAACAAGATGTCGGTCGGCGGCTTCCGCCACATCCCGCTGCTCGAAGGCGAGACCCCGGTCAGCGTCATCAGCATCAACGACGTCTTCAAGCACATCTCGCCCCACCTGGTCTAAAGGCCGCGGCCGGGAATGAAGCGCAACCTTCTGGCCGCTCCGCCCCTCGTATCGGCAATGGCCGCAATGGCGCTTGTCGTAGCGTCGCTTGCTGCCTATGGCGCGGGCGACGCCGTCGACTACCCCGGCTGGATGCCGACGCTCGGCGGCCTCATCACCGCGCTGCCCATCATGGTCCTCAGCCTGCTCGCCTTCGCCGAGATGCGGCGCGCGACAGGCGAGGACTACAACGCCAACCTTGTGAGGGCCGCCCTCGGAGGCTCCGTGTACCTGCTCGCCGGAGCCTTGATGGTCGCGTACGTCGCCACCATAGGCAACGAGGACTCGTACAAAGGCGAGTTCAACACCACTACCGGAAGGTATGACCCGCTTTTCACCGGGCCCTTCTTCATCTTCGCCAGCGTTGCCCTGACCGCCCTGATCTGCATCGGCATGGAGCTCGCGAAGCGCCAGCTCTACTTGCCGGCGATAGACCACCAGATCGACGAGGTCGAAGGCCTGGACCCGCTCGGCGAGGTCATGAAGACCTAGGCCTGCGCGCCAGCCAGTCCGCCGCCGAAGGCACGCCCGCCAGCGACCGCGCCGCGCGCACGCCCTTCACGATCGCCCGCTCGACCGCCAGCGCGCCCAGCGCTTCGATGGCCCTCGTGCCACGCTCCGGCAGCTCCACCTCCCCCGTCGCCAGGGCGAAGATGGTGTCTCCGTCCGACATCGTGTGCGCCGGCCGGATCGCCCGCGCGATGCCATCGTGCGCGACCGTCGCCAGCCGGCTCGCCTGCTCCTTGCTCAGCCTGGCGTTCGTCGCCACCACGCCGATGGTCGTGTTGGCGCCGGGTGGCGGCGGCGGCGGGCCGCGGCGCGCCAGGTCGTACGTGTCGACGAAAGCCGCCGCGCTCCAGGTCGCGAGGCCCGGCGACCACGGAGCCGTCGCGGCTGTCGACGACCTCGCCGACGGCGTTCACGGCCACGATGGCGCCGACGACGATGCCGTTGCCGCAGTCCTCGCTGGCGGTGCCGATGCCGCCCTTGAGGCTGGTACCCGCCCCGCCCATCTTCGCCACGGTCGCGCCCGTGCCCGCGCCGACGCTGCCCTGCGCGATCCGGCCGCGCCGCGCCGCCTCGCAGGCCGCGTGTCCGGCGGCGGCGTCCGGCCTGACGTCACGCCGCCCGATCGCCAGGTCGAAGAGCACGGCTGCGCCGACGATCGGGATCACGCGAGCCGCCGAAGCGCAGCCCGATGTCGCGCTCCTCGCACCAGCGCATGACGCCGGTGGCGGCGTCCAGCCCGAAGGCGCTGCCTCCCGTGAGCAGGACCGCGTGCACTTCCTGCACCAGGTTCCCCGGGCGCATCAGGTCCGTCTCGCGCGTCCCCGGCGCCGCCCCGCGCACGTCGACGCCCGGCACCGCGCCCGCCTCGCAGAGGACGACGGTGCAGCCGGTCGCGGCGCGGCGATTCGTCCAGTGCCCGACCTTGATCCCGGCGACGTCCGTAATGGAGTCGCTGCGCCGCGCCGACTTGGAGCCGCTCCCTGGCATGGCCTAGGCCAGCGCCGCTTCGAATAGCGGCCTCAGCCGCTTCGCGAGGCTGTTGCGGTCTTCTTCGCTAACCCGCTGATCCTCGGGCACGCCCATGAGCGCGAAGACAGCCGGCCCGCGGTGGTCCGCGGCCAGGCCCGCCATGCGCGGGATGATGTGAAAGTGGACGTGCGGGTGCTGCGGCGACTCCGCGAACTGGGCGACGTAGGTCTTGGCGCAGCCGGTTACCGTCTGGATGGCCTGCGATGCGACCCGCTGCAGCCGGCCCAACTCGATCGCCTCGTCCTCGTCCATGTCGGCGATCGCGGCTATGTGGCGCCGCGACACGAGCACCAGCCAGCCGGGAATGGCCGTGTCATCGATGTGCACCGCGTCCCAATGCCTGGTGCGAAAGATGGAGTCCCAGGGAGGCGTCCTGCCTTCGTCCCGCCGCTTCACCAGGTCACAGCTCATGCAAGCGGGAAGGTTGGCCATCGGCAGCAGTATCCAACGCCCGGCCGGCCGGCGCTAGCGCCTGGACGTCGCGACGGCGAAGCGCATCTGCACGACTATCGGCACCGTGCCCGGATTAGTGGCCTGCAGCAGCGCGCATCCTATGGTCGCGTGCCCGGAGCTCGCCGGAGGGCGCGACCTCGAATCGACCGCCCATGCGCTCGCCGCTAAAGGCGACTTTGGCGTCGCCCGGCGGGTCGGGCAGCCGCACCTGCCAGGTGAACGACAGGACGAAGTCCGCGCAGGCCGGCGGCGTCACGCCAAGGTTGATCGCCAGGCTCAGCGGGTCCAGGTCGCGCACCTGCCCTGGGTCCAGGGCAATGTCGGCCGACCCGGCGCCCAGGCTTCTCAGGCTCACGTCGAGTTCTGGATTCGCCGCGGCCGGTCTACCGTTGGCCGCCGGGCTTTCGGCTGTGCTGCAGGCCAGGACAAGCACCGCGATGGCCGCGGCCAGGAGGACGGTAGGCCGCGTCACAGATCGTTGGTCTGGAGGTAGGAGAAGATCAAGTTCGAGGACGCCCGCGTCACAGTGTCGATCGCGTCGACGACGCGGGCCATCATGTGCTCGTCGGCCGAAATGCCCTGTACGTGAATGCTGCGCCGCCTTCCATCCATGATCACCATCGCCACCTGGTCCGGGAGGTAGCGCGCGCGCCCCCTCCAGCCAACTGGTGTCCGAGGCAACGATCGCGCCGCGCATCGCGCCGGCCACCTGGGCCAGAGCCAGCGCCCCCGAGCCCCCAGGGTCCGTGACCTTGCGCAGCTCCTGGAGCAACTGGTAGATGGACACGGCCAACTGATAGGCGTCCTCTTCGTCCAGGTGAGGGCAGGCGGCGGCGACTTCGTTTGTTGCCGGCAAGCCCAGCGCCCGCACCAGCTCGAAGTCGTTCACTGACTGGATCGCCTCGAAGAACTCCGTCGCGTTGGTCTCGTTGAGCCGAAATTCCATGAAGGTCTTCATGATTGGGGCGTTCCGGCGGTTCATCAAGGCTGTGAACAATCCGGCCAGGTCGCTCATCGAGAGCACGTACTCTTCGAATATCTGCATCGCCAGGATCTTGCGGTGCTCCGGCGCGGCCAGCACCAGGCCCCTCATGCAGGTCTCGGCCACGATCAGGCGGCTGCGTGCTCCGAACTTACGGTAGCTATCGAGAAAGCCGACGTCGATGGTATAGAGGTGGCGCTCGAAGCAGGCTGGGCAGCGCGTCGCTTCGTCGCCCGCGTGCACCGCGGGAAGGCCGCAGTCGTCGCAGGAATCAGAGTAGGCCGGGACGTTGCGGGACTCGTCCCCGTTTAGATCGTCGGCCGGCTGTCCTCCCACCACTCCACGTCCTCACAGACGATTTCGAGTCTGGCGGCGCCTGCCTCGATCCTAACACGGGCCGCATGAGAGGGAGTCCTGAACATGCGTGGCGTGAACAGGGTCAGCAGGGAGGCAGGCGAGGCAACGCTCTTCAGTCGCAAGACCGCCCCCTTCTCGGCCTCGCCGCTGATCTCCGAGTCTTGAACCCCCAGAAAACGCAGGGTCACGGGCCTGCCGTCGGCGCGCTTAAGTTCCAGGATCAGCGCCCGATCTCCGTCCCGGCGCCAGGATTCGTAGCGCGCGCCGTCCAGGGCGGACTTGAGGATGTTGCGCAGGCGGGCCTGCGGGTCTACGTGCGCGTTCAAGCTTCGTCCAATCGCCGCCGGTCGATGGCCAGTTCTCTGAGGATTTTGGCGAGCGTCCCTGAGGCGAGCTCACCTCGATGGCGCGGATCAGAGACGTGACGGCCGTCCGGCGTCTCCCAGATTTCGTGACGAGCTCCCTGTCTTACGACTTTGCAGCCAATGCGGCTCAGCTTCCGCCGCAATTCCTGGTAGACCACTCAGGCGGGAGTCTTGAGTTTGTTCGCCCGGCGGCGGCTCTTGGTCTCATACTCTTCGAGGATCAGCGGCAGACGGACCTCTAACCGACCAGATTCAGAGGCAAGCGATGCCGGTAGGGGCCTCCCCTGCTCGCGGTACAGGTCGATGTACATCGCCGCGGCCTCCTGGATGTCCCCCAGTACCTGTTCGAGCCGCTCTCCGTCCACGAAGCAGCCCTGCAGGTCGAGCACTTCCGCCCGCCAGAGACCATCTTCCTGACGCGATATCGTTACTGGTATCGATAGCACTTTCATAGCTGTGATTGTATCGCACCCACAAGGTTCATTTCTGGCACTTCGGACAGTAATGCGTCGAACGGCCACCGACGACTATGCGCTCGATCGCCGTGCCGCAGACGTAGCAGGCCTTGCCCGTGCGTCGAAACACCTTGACGTGCATCTGCATGCCGCCTGACTGGCCCTCGGCGTCCACGTAGTCGCGGAAGCTGGCGCCGCGGCTCTCGACGCCGCGCATGAGCACGGTGCGAATGGCGGCGTGCAGGCGCTTCACATCCTTGCGCGCACAGGGCACCGCCGGGGCGCGTGGGCCTGACCCCTGCCTCGAACAGGGCCTCGTCGGCGTAAATGTTGCCGATGCCGGCAATGCGGCGCTGGTCCAGGATTGTCGACTTCACGGGCGCCTTGCGGTTCTTCAGGGCAGCCGCCAGCAGGTCCAGCGTGAACCCCTCGGTCAGTGGCTCCGGCCCGATCTTGTCGAACATCGGCGACAAGGAATCGACAAGCCACAGGCGCCCGAACTTGCGCATGTCCGTGAAGCGCAGCGTCGAGCCGTCGTCGAACGTGAGGGTGGCCCGCAGGTGCCCTACCAGCGGGGCGTCCGGCAACAGCAGCTTGCCGGTCATGCGCAGGTGGACGATCAGGTTCGCGCCCGTGTCCAGCTCAAAGACAAGGAACTTGCCGCGCCGGCTCAGTCCCTGAATGCGCGCCCCGACCAGACCCTCGCGAAAGGTCGCCTCGTCGATGCCCTCGAGCACTGGCACTCTGTCGGGCGCGATTTCGACGCGCGTGATGCGCCGTCCGGCGAGCTTCGGCTCCAGGTCGCGGCGTATGGTTTCGACTTCAGGAAGCTCGGGCATGCGAGATGAGTCAGCTTTCAGGTTTCAGGTGTCAGGTTTCAGGCGTCAGGTCCGGAAGAATCATAGGACACCTCGTGCGCCTCGCGTCGAAATCGCGCTCCCGGAACTCTTGCGGACCTTCGGCCTCCTGACCTGCTGTGATCCTGAAGTGCAGACCTGCTCGGCCAGCCGCCGAGTATCATTGGCGCGCACACTGAAGGAGCGCCCGATGCCAGAAGTCATCCCCTTTGCCGGCAATCCCCTCGACCGCGCATCGGCCGAGCGCCGCGACCCCATATGGCTGGAGACGAAGCTGACCGACCGCGACAGCCGCTTCCTGCCCCTGTGGCGCCTGCAGGTGCCGACGGCCGGCGGCGACAGCCCGGCGCTCGCCTGGGCGACGGCATCCCAGATGTCGCGCCTGGAGTACGCGGCGCCGACGTTCCTCCTGGGCCTGCTGGACGGCGCCGCGCACTACGCGGTCGACCTTTCGGCACTCCAGGAGCCGGTCGAGGCGCTGGGACTGGACGGCGCGCGCTACGGCGATGCCCGCCAGCTGGCCACGCGCCTCAGCGTCACGGACGCCGGCATCCTCGCGCAGGCGAAGGCGCTGGTCGATTGGCACGCGACGCACGGCTACTGCCCCAACTGCGGCGACCCCACCGAACCCCGCGACGCCGGCGCGATGCGCAAGTGCTCCTCCTGCAGCACGGAGCACTTCCCCCGCACCAACCCGGTCGTGATCATGGTCGTGTGGAAGGGCGCTCGCTGCCTACTCGGCCGCGGCGCCAGTTGGGCGGCGAACAGCTACTCCGCCCTCGCCGGCTTCGTCGACCAGGGCGAGGCGCTGGAGGACGCCGTGCGGCGTGAGGTCAAGGAGGAGGTGGGGTTGGACGTCGGCGAAGTGCGCTACGTCGCCTCGCAGCCCTGGCCGTTTCCGATGTCGTTGATGCTCGGCTGCTTCGCCGAGGTCGAGCGTGAGGACTTCGTCATCGACCCCTTCGAGATCGGCGAGGCGCGCTGGTTCGAGCGGGATCAGCTCCTGGCAGCGCTCAAGGGACCGGACCCGTCGCTTGGGTTCACGGTCCCGGGGCGCCTTGCCATCGCCCACCACATCATCAAGGCCTGGTGCGAGCGGGAGTAGTCCCTAGTTCGCGGGCGGCAGCTCCGCCCAATCGGCTGATCTCAGGGGTTTCGCCAGCAAGTGCTGCCTCAGGCGCTCACGCAGGCGCGCCAGTGACGCCAGCACCTCAGGGTCCAGCGGCTGCTGGCCCATCTCAGCCTCGAAGTCCGGCGGCTCCTCTTCCTCGCTCAGCGTGACCAGCCACTGCCTCGCGGCGCGGACTCGGGCCTCAACGGCTTGCAGGCGCTCTAAGTCAACCACTGTGCGCTCCTTCGCAGTCAGGGCCCCCATCCCTGGGTCCTCAACGCCTAAAACGGTCGAAGGCGCCAGGTGTGACAGTAATCAACCCGCAGCTAAGTCCATCTCGAACTCGACCTCGTCGCGAATCGCGATGCCTTCGAAGCCCGTCAGCGGTATCTCCGGCTTGAGGTCGCGCCTGTAAACGTCGATCGCGCCGGCGTGGACCTGTGCGATCCGAAAGCCGCGACGCTGGTAGAAGCGGATAGCGTGCGTGTTGTCGTTGGTCGTGATAAGCCACAGCCGCCGGCACCCAGCCTGCGACGCCTCCTGCCGCACGCGCTCGATCAATGCCGTCCCGGCGCCGGCGTCCTGCACGTCCGAATGCAGGGTGACGATTTCGCACTCGTCGCCCTCGACTCGATAGGTCACCAGCGCTATCGGCTCTCCGTCACGAGTCGCGACGAAGCCAGGCAGGCCGGCCGGGTAATGCATGCGGCCGCGCGAGACCACGCGCTCGAGGTGGTGCCGCGCGATGAAGGCGGCGAGCCAGGTCTGGGTAATGTCCGCAGCGACTAGAAGTTCCAGTCGCACCTTGGAATCAGTTCATGTCCCAAGGTCGCGAGCCGAGAGTCCGAATCAGGTTGCGCCGGGCTGAGACGATACCTGCGATAAGCACTATATCGTCCTTGACGATATAAACGACCCGCTGATCCGAAATTATGACCTCGCGGGTGTCGGTCCGCGAATATTCAGGAACTGTGCGACCTGACATCGGAAACCTCTCGAGAGTCTCGATCGCGCTGATTATTCGTGCTGCTAATGCACCCGCGTATGACTCGGACGTGTCCGCTAACCGTTCGACCAGGTTGCGCAGGTCCCTGAGGGCTCTTACCGACCAGCGGGCCGTAGCCATTCGGCGAGGCTCCGCTTGACCTCTTCATGAGGGACAGTCCGGCCTTCTTCGATGTCCCTGAGCCCTTCATCGACGTGCTGACGAAAATAAAGCTCGTACATGATGTCTTCCAGGGTGACATCGTCCGGGAGCCTTCTGATCATATCAATTGCGGCCTGCTTGAGATTGGCCCGTGATGCCATGGAACCATCCTACTCCTTATCCTGGCAGGCCCGCGATGGGCGTGGGCGGTCGTCGTCGCAGTGTCTGCCGGTCACAATTCAGAGGATGATGACCTGCCCGTCCTCCGCGATTTCCTCCTCGATCTCATCCCGCCGCGCCAGCGACTCCGGGCCCAGGTGCGTGAGCACCAGTCGACGGCATCGCAGCTTCCGGCGATGTTCCTGCAGGGCCCTGTAGCTGAGGTGGAACCTCATCTCCTTGTCGAAGTAATAGCACTCGCAGATGAACAGGTCGGCGTCCCGCGCCGCCTGCACCAGCACCTCTGTCCACTCCGTGTCGCCCGAGTAACCTACGGTCTTGCCGTCTAACTGAACCCTGTAGGCATAAGGCGCCGCGCCGCTGGCGTGCATGACCTCGAACGGCGTGGCCCTCGCGCCACCGACATCGGCCGCCACGCCCGGCTCCAATTCCAGGAACCGCACCTCGAAGCGCTGGCTGGTCTGGGACGAGCCAGGAAACAGGGCCTCCATCGCCTGCCTGACGCGGCCTTCCAGGCCGTGAGGCCCGGCGACAATGAGCGGCTTCGACCGCCTGGAGATGAACTGGGCGTCCAGGATGAAGAAGGGGACGCCGCCAAAGTGGTCGCCGTGGAGGTGGCTCACGAGGATCGCGTCGATGCCGGCCGGGTCTACACCCTGCTTCTTCATCGAAATGAGGGATGAGGCGCCGCAGTCCAGCAGTAGCCGCAGGTCCGGCGATTCGAGCAGGATGCAGGCTTGAAAGCGCCCGCCGCTGCCAAAGGCGTCGCCGCTGCCGAGGAATGTCACCCTCACCACGGCTGGTAAGGCTCCGCGCCGGTCACTCCTCTTCTTCCTCCCAGTCCTGGTTCGTATCCCGCGGCTCGCGCAGGAGCGCGCCCGAGCCGATGTCTTCGAGCTCGACGCGCGTGAACACGGCGCGCTCGCCGATGCGCACGCCCGCCTCCAGGATCTCGATGCCCGCCAGGTTGCCGTCCTCGTCGTAGTCGAACGCGACGCCGTCGCTGACGTTCTTCGTCGTGACAGTCGTATCCAGGAAGCGGATGTAGAGGGCATCGACCGAGGAGTCGTAGGTGATCTTCATTCCGGCTCCTGGCTGAAGTAGGTGTAGACGGTCAACACCAGCACGCCGAAGGAGTCCTCGATGAACACGGGCCGCACCTGCTTCCAGTTGTAGCTCTGGCCGTTCCAGATCCCGTCGAACTCGAAGTCCTTGCGCGCGTCCAGGCGCCCGCGGCCGGCGGCGAACCAGGGCGCGCCGTTGACGGCCTCGGTGACCTCCTCGGGCGTCGTGCCGCGGTAGGGAAGCTGCTCGTAGGCGTGGGCGGAGATGGCGACGTTGGCCACGCTACTCCATGTCCGCCCAGTTGGGGCCGGCCTTCACGTCCACCTTCAGCGGCACCACAAGGTCCATCGAGGCCGGCATGATCCGCAGGACCAGCTCGCGCAGGTCGTCCAGCTCCGCCTTCGGGCCTTCGAAGATCAGCTCGTCGTGCACCTGGAGCAGCATGCGCGAGCGGAAGCCCTTCGCCGTCAGCTCGGCGTCGACGCGGTTCATGGCGATCTTGATGATGTCGGAGGCCGTGCCCTGGATCGGCATGTTGATCGCCATGCGCTCGGCGGCGGAGCGGATGTTGAAGTTGGCGCTGTGGATGTCGGGGATGTAGCGCCGGCGGCCGGCCAGCGTCTCGGCGTAGCCTTCGTGCCGCACCGTCGCGACCAGCTCCTCGCGCCAGGCCTTCACGGCGGTGTACTTCTCGAAGTAGGTCTTGATGAACTGGCCGGCCTCCTGGCGGCTGATGCCCTCGCGCGCGGCCAGGCCGAAGTCCGTGAGGCCGTAGAGGACGCCGAAGTTGAAGACCTTGGCGCGGTTGCGCTGCAGCTTGGTCACGGACTCGAAGGGCACGCCGAAGACCTCTGACGCCGTCGCCGCGTGGATGTCTTCGTCGGCCAGGAAGGCCTCGATTAGCTTCGGGTCTTTCGACATCTGGGCCAGGATGCGCAGCTCGATCTGCGAGTAGTCGGCCGAGAGCAGGTAGGGCTCCGGGCCGATGTCCCGCGCGATGAAGGCGCGGCGCACCTGGCCGCCGAGTTCGCTTCGCACGGGGATGTTCTGCAGGTTGGGGTTGTTGGACGAGAGGCGCCCGGTGGCGGCGACCGCCTGCGAGAAGGTGGTGTGGATGCGCCCGTCGCGCGGCTCGACGGCGCCCGGCAGCGCTTCGAGATAGGTCGAGCGCAGCTTTGTCAGCTCCCGCCACTCCAGCAAGGTCTCGATGAGCGGGTGCACGCCGCGCAACGCCTCGATGGCCTGCGCGTCGGTCGAATAGCCCTGCTTCATCTTGCGGGTCTTGGGCAGGTCCAGTTCTTCGAAAAGCACGTGCGAAAGCTGGGGCGGCGACCCGAGGTTGAAGGCGTGGCCGACCTCTGAGTAGGCCCTGGATTCGAGGTAGTTCACCTGCTCGTTCAGGCCCTGGCCCATCTCGCGCAGGATGCCGACGTCGCAGGCGATGCCGATGGCCTCCATGCGCGCCAGGACGGGCACCAGCGGCGTCTCCATGCCATCGAACAGCTCCCACATGCCCTGCTCGCGTAGCTCGCGCTCCAGCGGTTCGCGCAGGCGTAGCGTCAAGTCGACGTCGGCGGCGCAGTATTCGAGGGCGTCGTCGACGCGCACCTGGTCGATGCCGAGCTGCTTGGCGCCGCTCTTGCCGAGAAGGAGGTTTAGCTCCTTCATCTCCGCGCCCAGCCGCTGCGACGCTAGCCACTTGAGGCTCAGGGAGCCTGCGCCGGGGCGGTCGCCGGTCACGTTGACCGTCTCGCCGAGGATGTAAGCCGCCAGCGCCGTGTCGAAGGTGTGGCCGCGCACGTGCACGCCCTTGTCTTCGAGCAGCACCATGTCGAACTTGCCGTTGTGCGCCGTCTTGGCGATGCTCTCGTCGGCGAAGACGGGCGCCAGAGCGTCCAGCACCGTCTGTAGCGGCAGCAGCGGTGTCCCGCCCAGCTCCACCTGGTGGCCGATCGGGATGTAAGACGCCTCTCCCGGCGCCGGCGCGATCGAGAACCCGACGATGTGCGTGTGCAAGGCGGCCGCCGCGGTCGCCTCCGCGGCCGTCGCTTCGATGTTGAAGGCGAAGGCGCCGGTCTCGCGAATGCGGCTCACCAGCCGCTCCAGGCCGGCCTCGCTGGTAATCGTGGTGTAGGCGGTGTCGGCGACGGGCGCCGGCGGCGGCCGGCCCAGGTCCTCGGTCACCGGGGGCAGCCGCGGAACCAGGCTGCGAAACTCCAGCTCTCGCAGCAGCTCCAGGACGCGGTTTCGGTCGTAGCGGCCAAGGAGCGCCGCATCCAGGTCCAGCTTTACGCCGGGGACGTCGGTGCGAATCGTCGCAAGGTCTTTGGACCTCGCCACCTGATCCTTGAACTGCGTCAGGAGGCCCCGCACCTTGTCGGGCTTCACCTCCTCGATGTGCGCGTAGATCCCGTCGATGCTGCCGAACTGCACCAGGAGCTTGGTGGCGGTGCCGTCGCCGACGCCGGGAATGCCGGGGATATTGTCGGAGGTGTCGCCGCGCAGCGCTTTGAAGTCCGTCATGCGCTCCGGGTCGAACTGGTAGCGCTCCTTCGCCTTGGCGACGTCGTAAAGCACCATGTCGCGCTGGTAGGGGCGCATCATGTAGAGGCTCACGCCCGGTTGAATCAGCTGCACGAAGTCCGTGTCCAGGGTCACGAGGTAGGTGTCGATTCCCTGCTCCTTGGCCTGCACGGAGAGCGCGCCGATGACGTCATCGGCCTCGTAGCCCTGGGCGGCGTAAACGGGGATGTTGAAGGCCTCCATCATTTCCAGGACGCGGCCGATCTGGCGGCCGATGTCCCAGGCCGCCTGAACGGGCTCAAGCGCGCGCTCCAGCCCCGGCTTGGCTTCCGGCGGCGCGCCGATCTGCGCGGCCGTGGCCAGCAGGCCTTCACGCACTTCGTCGCGGCTGGAGGCGGAGAGCACGGCCTCAGCGATGTCCAGCTTCGCCTGGTCGTCCAGACCTTCGACGTTTTCGAGCTGGCGCACGACCTGAGCCTTAACGCCTTCGAAGCGCGTGGCCTTGTAGGTGGCGTCCTGGGTGTGCCGAAAGGTCGGGCCGGGCAGGTCGATAGCGACAGCGACGTGGGTCGGCTTGAGGTCATCGATGACGGCCAGGAGCGTGTTCGTAAAGCCGAAGACGGCGCCGGTCTGCTCGCCGGTGCGCCGCACGGCCAGGGGATTGTCCTTCAGAGCGTAGTAGGCCCGGTGGATGATGCCGTGGCCGTCAAAGATCGCGAGTTTTCGGGGGCGGTTCGGGGGGAGATTCACCCATCAATTATACGCCCGCGCCCTGCGGCTCGCCTGCGACATATTCCGCGCGATGCGATTGACGAAGCAACTATCCCTCCTTAACATGCGGCAGGCGAAAAGGGGCCGCCGAACGGAGGGCCGGGTTTGGTCTTCGGTCGCAGGTTCTCGGCTGAGACGGTCTATCTCTTCCTCAGTACCTCCTACGCCCTCTTTCTCAGCCTCATAATCTCCGTCAACCTGGTCTACCAGACCCAGGCAGCCGGCCTCAACCCGTTCCAGTTGGTCATGGTCGGCACCGTCCAGGAAGCCACGACCTTCATCTTCGAGATCCCTACGGGCGTCATTGCGGACGTGAAGAGCCGCCGCCTGTCCGTGCTCATCGGCATCGCGATGCTGGGCGCGGGGTTCGTCTTCACGGGCGCGCTGGCGAATTTCTGGACGATCCTGGCGGCGCAGGTGGTGATCGGCATCGGCTCGACGTTCATCAGCGGCGCCCGCCAGGCCTGGATCGCCGACGAGGTCGGCGTCGAACGCGTGGGCAAGGTCTACTTGAAGGCGACCCAGATGGAGCAGTACGGCCGCCTGCTGGGAATCCCGGCCGGCATCGGCCTGGGCGTCCTCAGCCTGCGCCTGCCGCTGATTGCCGGCGGCGCGGCCCTGATGCTCCTGGCCCTGGTAATGGCGCCTCTCATGTCTGAGGAGGGCTTCAAGCCCGCTCCGCGTGGGACGCAGCGCTCCTACGCCGTGCTGGCGAATAGCTTCCTCGATGCCGGCCGCCTGGTGCGGGGCACGCCGCTGCTGATGACCCTTTTCGCCATCACTGCCTTCTACGGCGCCGCCAGCGAAGGTTTCGGACGGCTGTGGGTGGCGCACTTTTACCAGAACCTGGAATTCCCAGCGCTCGGCCACTTTCAGCCCGTCGTCTGGTTCGGCGTGATACGCATGGGTTCGACGTTGCTCTCCCTGATCGCGGTGCGCGTGCTCCGCAACCGGGTTGACACGAATAGCCACCTCTCCGTCAGCCGCTGGCTCTTCGGCATTAACGCGCTGCAGGTGATCTGCGTCATTGGTTTCGCCCTGGCCCAGGACTTCGAGTACGCCGTGGCGACGTACTGGTGCGCGATCATCCTCAGCCAGATGTTCGACCCCCTGTACCTGGCCTGGGTCAACCAGAACGTCGAATCAGAGGTCCGCGCCACCGTAATCTCGATGAGCAGCCAGATGGACGCCTTCGGCCAGATCGGCGGCGGGCCCGTCCTTGGCGCCGTGGGGTCGCTGGCGGGGCTGCGCTGGGCGTTGGGTGGAGCCGCCCTGGCGCTGACGCCGGCGCTGGCACTGTACTTCCGCGCCTTCGGCCAGGGGCCGCGCGCGCTGCCCGCCGCCATCGACGCCGCGGCGGAGCCCTGATCGAGGCGCGGATTGCCCGCCCCATCGCGCCATGCCAGAATTGGCTGGCGTCGTGAATACCCTGTTCAGCGTCCTGCCGGTCGTCGTCAGGCGGATCAGCGCTAACATCCGCCTGCTCATCGCCGTGGTCATCGGCGCGGTTCTGGCCGCCGCCCTTATGTCGACCACGGCCATATACACCGATGCCATCCGCGACCTGGGGCTCACCTACGCCATACGCCAGAGCGGGCCGGACAACAACAACATCCTTGTCCGCAGCACCTCACAGGTCGCCCGCGGCGACCTCTACGACAAGAACAAGGAGTTCATCGACTCGGCCGAAAGGCAGACCCTGGGGCCACTCCTGGCCGGACAGACATGGGCCGGCCGCAGCGCCACCTTTTTCCCGGCAGCGCCCGGCGCCCCGGTCCCGGCCGAGGACACCCGGCCGCGCTCGCATTTCCAGTTCGTGAGCGACCTCGGCCCCCACATACGCGTGGCCGAAGGGCGCCTACCTGACAACGCCGCCGCCGGCGGCACCGCGGCTCCCACCGTCGAAGTAGCGCTCAGCGCCGCCACAGCGCGAACCGCCGGCATCAAGGTCGGTGACCGGCTGGACGCCCACCCCTTCTGGCGCCCCGAGGCCGAGCCCGTGCATGTCCAGGTGGTTGGCCTCATCGAGCCGACAGACCTGACCGAGCCTTATTGGCTGGGCCAGACGGACTTCTTCGACTTTCCCAGCCCGAGATGGCAGACGTACCCCTTCTTCGTCACCGAGCAGACTTTCTTCGGCGCCCTGGCCTCCTACCTGCCGACCATGAATGCGGACTTCTGGGCCATGTCATACATCCGCACGGACCGGATCAACGCCCGTAACGCCGAGTCCGTGCGCGCTTCCATCGAGAACATGGACCGCGTCCTCTCGGGAAACATCGAGCGCACGGTCACGGTGTCCAAGCTGCCGGAGGTCCTGCGCACCTTCGACGAAAAGCTCTTCTTCACGCGGATTCCGCTGCTGGTACTGGTGCTTCAGATCGCCGGCATTGTCCTCTACTACCTGTTCATGGTGTCGACGATGCTTGTCGAACGCCAGTCGGCGGAAATCGCCCTGTTCAAGAGCCGCGGCGCCACCACCGGCCAGGTGATGCAGATCTACGCGATCGAGGGCCTGCTGATCCTCCTGGTCGCGATCGCGCTGGGCCCGCCGCTGGCGGCCGGCGTGATCAGCCTGCTGGGCAAGACGCCGGTGTTCAGCGACCTCAGCGGCGGCGACGCTCTCAGCGTCCGGCTCTCCGGAGGCGCATACCTCTGGGCGTTCAGCGGCGCCGTGCTGGCCTACGCAACCCTTCTCTGGCCCGCTTACCAGGCAACCAAGCGCACGGTGGTCCAGTTCAAGGTCGCATCCTCCCGCCCTCCGAAGGAGGCGGCGTTCACACGCTATTACCTGGACTTGGCCCTGGTCGGCCTGGGCGCAATCCTCTTCTTCCAGCTTCAGCGCCGCGGCGACCTTGTGACCGACAAGCTGTTCGGCGAACAGTCGACAGATCCCGTCGCGCTGCTGACCCCGGCGTTCTTCATCCTCACCGTGGGCATCTTCTTCCTGCGCCTGTTCCCGATCTTCCTGCGGATGGGGGGCTGGGCTGTGTCAAAAACGCAGGCGACGGCCGTGCTCCTGGGCACCTGGCAGCTTGTCCGAAACCCGGTCCACTATTCGCGCCTGGTGCTGCTCCTGATGCTGGCGACCGCGGTGGGCATGTTCGCCGCCAGCTTCGGCGCGACGCTTACCAACAGCTACTCCGACCGCGCCGCCTACCAGGCCGGCGCGCCCCTTCGCTTGAGCGCGATCCGCAAGGTCGATGCCGGCGGCCCGGCAGTGCTGGCCCCGGCGTTTCAGGAAAAGTACGGCGCGGAGGCGGCCGCCGTCGCCGTGCGCCTGGACGGCACTCAGGGCACGGGCTTCGACCGCACGAACTTCCACCTGCTGGGCATCGACCCGGACACTTTCGAAGACGTCGGCTACTTCCGTGACGACTTCGCCGGCGCATCGCTTTCGTCGATTCTGGACGACCTCTCGGCCGACGCGGAGGACCCGCCGGGAATCGACTTGCCGGCGGAGGCGCGCTGGCTGGGCATGTGGGTGCGCCCGACAAACCTCAACGGCCGCGTCGGCTTCGACGCCCGCGTCCGAGATGCCGATGGACGCTACTTCAACCTGCTGATGGGCCCTGACAGCGGCGCCGAGTACACGCAGGGCCAGTGGGTCTTCGTCGCCGCCGACATCTCCAGGGCCGCAGGTTCTGAATGCGGTGCCGTTTGCCAACCCGCGGCCGAAGGGGCCGCTAAAGCTACAGTCCATTTCGATCCGTTTCTTGACCCGCGTCTCGGCGACCCAGGGCGCGGTGCAAATCGATGACCTGCAGGTTAGCTCCGCGACGACGCTGCCAGCCCCTGTACCGGCGGACCGCCTGCTTCGCGACCCCGACCGCCAGTTCGCCGGCCTTACCGCCGCGCAGGTCCTGGCCGACTTCCAGGACCTCGGGCGCTGGGAGGTCCTCAACGGCCTTGTGCAGGAGCCCCTGCCCGATGAGCTACGACAGGCGCCGTCCGGCACCGGCGCCTTCGCCGTCGACCTGAGCTGGCGCCCGGTAGCAGGGCAACCGCAGACCCATGGCCTGCGCCTGCGCGGTGAGGCACGGCCCCTCCAGGTGTTCGCCAGCGACGCCTTCATGGACAAGACAGGCCTGTCCAGAGGCCAGACGTTCTCCGTCTTTATTTCCGGCACCTACATCGACGTGCAGATCGCGGGGACGTTCCACCTCTTCCCCACGCTCGGGGACTCGCGAGACGACCCAGGGCTTATCGCCAACGGCGCCCGCGTGCAGACGGCGCTCAACCGCAACCCAAGGCCGTCGATCGCCTACCCGGACGAAGTCTGGCTCAAGCCGGGGCCGGAAACCGCCGCCCGCGTCGCCGGCGACATCGAGAGCGCCGCCCTGATCGGCAACGTCTTCGACTTCGAACAACTGCGCCTGGCCCAGCAGAAGGACCCGCTGATCGCGGCGGGCTGGGAGGGTATCCTCTTCATTAGCTTCGCCGCCATCCTCATGCTCAGCGCCATCGGCTTCCTGATCTACTCCTACCTCACGGCGCAGAAGCGCACTCTGGAGTTCGCGGTGCTGCGGACCATGGGCTTCTCACGCCGCCAGATCGCCACCCTGGTAGGCTTCGAGCAGCTTTTCGTGATTGGCCTGGGGATGCTCGCGGGCTCGCTTATGGGCATCAGGCTCGGCAGCTTGATGATCCGCTACATGGGCCTCACGGAGACCGGAGACCAGGTCCTGCCGCCCATGCTCCTGCACGTCAGCTGGTTAACGGCCGCCACGGCGCTGACAGTGCTGGCCTCCGTTTTCGTTGTGACCATCGGAATCGTCGTGCTACTCTACTCGCGCCTGGCGCTCCATCGGGTGCTGCGAATCGGTGAAACATAAGTGGGGATGGCGATAAATCTGGAAGAGCTGGGCGCCTCCGGGTCCCTCGAAGAAGATCAGCCCTACGTCCTCTGCGAAGACCTGTTCAAGATCTACAAGCAGGAAGAGCTTGAGGTAGTCGCTCTCCGTGGCCTGGACCTCAAAGTCCGCCGCGGCGAGCTTATGTCGATTGTCGGAGCCAGCGGCTCCGGCAAAAGCACCCTTCTCAACATCCTCGCCGGCCTCGACATACCCAGCGCCGGACGCGCATTCGTCGGCGGCCGCAATCTCCTCACGATGACGCCTTCGGACCTCGTCGCCTACCGGCGCAAGGAAGTCGGCTTTGTTTGGCAGCAAACCTCGCGCAACGTCGTGCCCTATCTCACAGCGGTGCAGAACGTGGAGTTGCCGATGATCCTCGAAGGCGTAGAGCCGGGCCCGGCCCGCTCTCGCGCCCGCCTCCTGCTGGAGGCCGTCAGCCTGTCGCACCGTGTCGACGCCAAGCCCGACCGGCTCTCCGGCGGCGAGCAGCAGCGCGTGGCTATCGCCATTGCCCTGGCGAACGACCCGCCTCTGCTGCTGGCGGATGAGCCCACCGGCGAGCTCGACTCGCAGACGGCTTCCGACATCTTCGCCGTCTTTCGCGCCCTGAACGAGCAGTTCGGCGTCACGATCATGGTCGTGACTCACGACCCCGCCATCGCCAACGCCGTCGACCGCGTGGTGGCGATTCGCGACGGCCGCATCAGCACGGAGAGCTTCCGGCGGGTCAAGTTTTCCGGCCGCGACGCTTATGTCTACCATGATGAGTACGCGGTCGTGGACCGCACCGGCCGCCTTCAGGCGCCGCGCGAGTTCCTCGAAGCCCTGGGCATCACCGAACGCGCCCGTCTGAGGCTGGAAGGCGACCACATCGCGATTTACCCGGAGAGCGTGGACCTTGACGAGGGCGGAAGTGCCTGACGACAACATCATCAGCGTCGAAGGCGTCAGCCGCGATTTCGAGGTTGGCGCGGAGACCATCCGCGCCGTGCGCGACGTCTCGTTCACGGTCGGCCGCGGCGACTTCATGGCAATCATCGGCCGCTCCGGCTCCGGCAAGACCACCCTCCTCAACCTGATCGCCGGCCTCGACCGCCCGACCTCCGGCCGGGTGGTCATCGATGGCGAAGACGTCAGCGCGATGACGGAGACACAGCTCACCGAGCTTCGGCGCCACAAGCTGGGCTTCGTCTTCCAGTCGTTCGGTCTCCTGCCCCTGCTCTCGGCCTACGAGAACGTCGAGATCGCGCTGCGGATTGCCGGCGCCGGCATCCGCGAACGCGGGCGTCGCGCGAACGAGGTCCTGGAGCTGGTTGGGCTGGCCAAGCGCGCGCGCCACCGGCCGTACGAGCTTTCCGGCGGCGAGCAGCAGCGCGTCGCGATCGCCCGCGCGCTCGCGAACAAGCCCGCCATCATCCTCGCCGACGAACCGACCGGCGAGCTGGACTCGAGCACCGCGGCCTCGATTTTCCGACTCCTCCTCCAGATCGTAGCCAGCGAGAACGTGACCATCGTCACCACGACCCATGACCGCATGGTCATGGACCGCGCCCAGCACGTCATCGAGCTCTCCGACGGCATGCTTCTGGCGGAGCCGCAGGCCTTTACGCCGGGGCGCAAGGAAGCCGTGGCCATCGCTTTCGTGGCGCCGGCGGCGCAGCCCTTGCGGAGCGCGCCGCCGCAGCCGTCCGCGCCGGCAGAGGAAGACCGGGGCCGCTGGTCGCGCCCGGAGGCCGGGAAGCGGCCAATCTACCAGCCTCCCGGCCCGCCGCGCGAGCCGCTGTGACTGCAGGCGCCCCGCCGCCGGTCCTGCACGTGGACCTGGTCTTGCTGCGCGAGGACGTCGACGCCGGGGCGAAACAAGGCCTCCTCGACGAAGCGGGAACACTTCGCGGCCTCGCGGGCGTCCTGGCGGCCGGCGCGATCGAGGCGCCGGAGGGCTCCGACTTCGACCTGGCATTCTTTTTCGTCCTCGATTCGCCCGCCAACCTGGAAGCCTTCGGCACGGATGCGCGCTACATCCGCTTTCTGCAGGGCGGTATCGCGCAGGCGCTGAGGTCCTTCGGCGGCGCGGACGCGCAGCTAACGGCGCCCTACTCTGGCGTGAAAGAGTACGCGGCCTGCGCCGCTCTGGCCGCCACGCCTCAGACCTACGACTGGCAGGTGCGCGATGCGCTGCTTGCCTGGACTCGCGCCCGGCCGGACTCCCTGGCCGGGCTGGCGGTAGGCGAACGCCAGCGCTACCGTGGTATCGGCATTATGTTTTCTGAACAGCCGATAACCCGCCCTGAATCCGGCTTCGAAGGCTTTGGATTGGACTTCATTGCCGGCCGCTGCCACCAACTCTCGTGAAGCTGAGCCGCTCCTTCCGCCCGCGCGGCCCCAGGCAACGGTCCTGGATGTTTGTGCTGGCGCTGATTGCCGGCGTCTTCCTGGTCACGGGAGTGCCCTACGCGATCGCCGGCCGGGACGCCCGCCATTCCGGCTTCGTCGAGGTCAAGACCGCGCTCACGCTCCCCGCCGGCGTCAGCGTGGATCAGCTTCAGAAGGCCGACGTCTACGAGGTCGTCGATGGCGACACCATCCAGGTCCTCATCGACGGCAAGTTCGAGATCGTGCGCTACTTCGGCGTCGACACGCCCGAACGAGGCGATAACTGCTTCCGCGACGCCACCGAACGGAACCGCCGTCTGATCGGCGGCCACGTCATGCTGCTGCCTGACAGCCGGGATCGCGACAGCTTCGACCGGCTCCTGCGATACGTCTTCAAGTCCGACGGCACCTCCGTCGACGCCACTCTCGTCGCCGAGGGCCTGGGCCATGCCTGGCGCGAGGACGGCCAATATCGGGACCAGATCGTCGGCATCGAGGGCCAGGCGCGCGACGCCGGCCGCGGCTGCCTGTGGAAGGACGCAGCCGCGGACTGACCATCAGGCGCCACTACCGGCGGCGATTTACCGGATTGACATGATCAGTATGATTGTACTGACAAGTATGACCATTGGAGCCTGATATGAGACGCAAGGTATCCGCCGTGGACGCGCGCAAGCGCCTGGGAGAGCTTCTGGAGGGCGTCTACTACCGCAGCGATGAGGTGGTTATCGAGCGCGCCGGCAAGCCCATGGCGGTGGTCATCCCGGCCTGGCTGTACCAGAACATGGAGCGCAGCCGTGACCGGATCATGGAATTGGTGCGGATGAACGACGAGAAAAATCGCGAACTTTCTGAGGAGGAGGCGGCCGAACTAGCGGATGAGGCAGTGCGCTGGGCGAGGGCCAAGGCGGCCAAAGAACAAAAAGCGGCTAAGGGGTGAATGCCGTTCTCGACACAAACGTGGTTGTCAGCGCAGCAATCAGACCGGCGGGAAACCCGGGCCAGGTCTTGGATGCATGGATAGCAGGCATGTTTGCTTGGGTGTCGACCGCACACCTTCTGGCCGAGCTCGCGCGAGCCTTTACATACCCGCGGGTGGTTCGAGCCCTGACTTGGGGACCCCAGGAATTCGCGGAATTCTGGCAACGGGTAGCTGCGGAGGTACGTACGGTGGAACCGCCCGTACACTTGCGAATCATCGCCGCCGACCCCGACGACGATCGCGTACTCGAAGCCGCGGTCGCGGGCGAGGCCGACTTCATAGTCTCGGGCGACCGTCACCTGCTGGACCTCGGACGCTATGAGGGCATCGAGATCGTGACGCCGGCGCGGTTCCTGGCCGAGCTGTCGATGCGGCCGCCGGACTCCTAAGGCGTCTTCTCCAGCTCCCAGGTGACGCCGCGGTCGTTATCGTACTTGAGCAGCGTCCTGGCCGGCGTGTCCGCCAACCACGCGACCTGCTTCGCGTTGGAGGTGCGTACTTCCAGGCGCCAGGCATTGAACTGGCCGGCGGGGACGGTCACCTGCTCCTTGCCCATGACATTCAGATGTACGGTCTGGCGGCTGCGCCGGTTGGTGATGATCGTGACGTAGCGGGCTTCGTAGCCGTCCGTGAAGTCGATGGTGCGCCAGAGGAAGAGCGAGCTGTCGTTGTCATAGGAGTGTTCGGGCACGCTGAGGCCGCTCTGCTTGTCGCCCTGCTTGATGATGACTCCGTCTTCGGTATAGGTCGCTTCGATCGTCTGGTCGCTGCCGGAACCTAGAATGACCCTGTTCGATGACATCGGCTTCAGGGACCCGCTGTCGACGATAACCGTGGTCTCGTCGGAGTTCGCCCCGCTGGCGTAGAGCTGTTTGAGGGAGGTTTCGCCGCCGGCGACCGCAATGGTAAACGTACCCCGCGCCGTTTCGCGGCCGGCGTTGTCCTTTAGCACGTAGGTCGTGACCTCATTTTGGCCCCAGGGAATGCGGCTGACTACATCGCTGGTCGGGCCTTTCGGCCCGCTGCTGACGCATCCTGTGAATATGACGACCGGCGCCAGGAGAAGCGCCGCGAGAGTCCAAGCCCTTACCCGATCGATTCGACTGCCTCTCTTACGCGGACCAGCGCCTCCTCGATGTCAGAGCGCTGGATGCCGTAGTGCGTGACGAGCCTGACCCTGGGCGCGGCTCCCGTCGAGAGCACGCCCCTGTCCCGCAGGGCCTGCTGGAAGCGAGCACGGTCGATGCCATCGATATCGAAGATGACAATGTTCGTCTCTACAGTCGAGGGGTCCAGCCTTATGCCGGGGATGGTCGCCAGGCCCTCCGCCAGCAGGCGCGCGTTCGCGTGGTCGTCCGCGAGGCGGTCCACCATCTCGTCGAGCGCTACGATCCCGGCCGCGGCGATAACGCCGACCTGCCTCATGCCGCCGCCGAGCATCTTGCGCGCCTTGCGCGCCCGCTGCACGAAGTCGCCGCTGCCGCAGACCAGCGAGCCTATCGGCGCGGAGAGTCCCTTCGAGAGGCAAAAGCTCACCGAGTCAGCATCCTTCGTCAGCACGTCAGGCGTCGTCTCCAGGGCCACGGCGGCGTTGAAGATGCGCGCGCCATCGATGTGCAGGGGGATGCCTGCCTCGCGCGCCACGCGCGCGATCGCGGACGTCACGCTCTGAGGGACCGCGGCGCCGCCGCAGCGGTTGTGAGTGTTCTCCAGGCAGACCAGGGCCGTACGCGGGTTGTTGGCGTCTCGCGGCCGGATCAGGGCGCGCACCTCCTCGGGGTCCAGACGGCCGGCGGCGTCGTTCCTGGCCTCGCGAAGCTGGACGCCCCCGACGCCGGCGGCGCCCGCGACTTCATGCTGGAGGATGTGCGACTCGCTGCCGAGGATGACTTCGTCGCCGCGCTGAGTGTGCGCCAGCAGGGACACCAGGTTGGCCATTGTGCCGCTGGCAACGAAGACCGCCGCCTCCTTGCCCATCCGTCGCGCCGCGATCGTCTCCAGGCGCTTGACCGTAGGGTCGTCGCCGAGGACGTCGTCGCCGAGTTCAGCCTTGAACATCGCCTCGCGCATCGTAGGCGTGGGGTGTGTGACGGTGTCGCTGCGGAGGTCGATTACGTTTGTGGCCATCAGGCTGAATTCGCCCACAGGGTCCGCCAGGGCTCCTCGCCACGGATTGCCTTGTGCTCTTCCATGACCTCTTCGCGCTCCAGCTCGGCCAGGACGGCCTTGCAGGTCCACTCGCCGGCGCCGAGCGTCCGCAGCCTCTCTTCGATCGCCTCCCAGATGCCGGACGCGACGAGCGTCTTCACGGAGCGCGGCCACTGGAAGGCGACGATGCGGTCGGGAGCAGGGAAGCGGGGACGCAGCCGCCTGAGGTCTCGAAAGCGCTCATCGGCGTTGCGGACGCGCTCTACCACGCGGATCATCGGTCCTTCGGAGCCGGCGCTGCGAGAGTCGACGAGCAGGCGGCGTTCGAAGTGCTGAAACATGATCACGAAGACCTCGGAGGTGTTGATCACGCCGAGGACTTCCTCCACGTCGATGCCGTACTCGTATTCCACGCTTACATTCTAGCCCAAGGCCGTTTGTGGGCCAGCAGCGGGCGGGCTATTGCCCTTCGTCGCCCTCGTCCTCGACAATCTCCTCTTCCTCGAGGCCCAGGAGCCTGAGGCGAGCGTGGTCGTAGCGCCGCTTGGCCCTGCTCTCGCGGTTCAAAAGGCCTTTGAGCCTGATCGGGTCGGGGCGCTTGTCGTCGAGAAAGACCTCGTGCAGGCCGGAAAGCTGCTTCTGCCAGCCTTCGTAAGCCTCGCGGTAAGCCTGCTTCGTCTCCTCGTCGGCCATGGTGCAAGTATAAGCGGGACCCGCGGACAGCTATCAGCCTTCAGCTTTCAGCCAGAGGATCTGCGGGAATTCCGGGTTGACGGCTGACAGCGTCCCGTCCGGCTGGTAGCTGAAAGCTGACCGCCGACAGCTTCCCCTACTGCGCCGGCGCCAGATACGGCCGCGGCAGGTCTGTGGCGCCCATGAGGTGCTTGTCGACGAAGTGCGCGGTCTCGCGCCCTTCCGCCATGGCCCATACGACCAGAGACTGGCCGCGGGCCATATCGCCGGCGGCGAAGATGCCGGGGACCGTGGTCATGCGGGTCGCGTCTACCTTTACGTTGCCGCGGCCGTCCAACTCCACGCCCAGCTCTTGCACCATGCCAACGTGCTCCGGGTGCAGGAAGCCCATCGCCAGCAGCACAAGGTCGGCGTCGACGGTGAAGTCGGAGCCGGCAACCTGCTGCATCGACATGCGGCCGCCCTCGTCCTGGCCCCAGGCGACGCGCACCGCGTGCAGCTTGTCCACAATGCCGTCCGCGCCGGAGAAGTGAGTAGTCGAAATGTTGTAGTCGCGGACACCGCCCTCATCGTGGGCGCCGGAAGAGCGCAGGACTACCGGCCACTGAGGCCACGGGTTGTTGAATGCGCGGGCCGGCGGCGGCTCGGGCAAGAGCTCGAACTGACGCACGATCTCGGCGCCCTGGCGGTGCGCGGTGCCGAGGCAGTCGGCCCCGGTGTCACCACCGCCGAGGATCACGACGCGCTTGCCTTCGGCGGTGATGCGTTCCCCCGGGCCGACGATCTCGCCGGCGTTGAGCTTGTTCTGCTGTGTCAGGTAATCCATCGCGAAGTGCACGCCGCTAAGCTCGCGGCCGGGCACCGGCAGGTCGCGTGGGACAGTAGAGCCGCCGGCCAGCACGATCGCGTCGAAGCCGGAGCGCAGCTCTTCGGTCGAAAAGTTCTTGCCGACGTGGGTGTTCGTGCGGAAGACGACGCCCTCTGCGGCCATCTGGTCGACGCGGCGCTGGACAACGTGCTTTTCCATCTTGAAGTCAGGGATGCCAAGGCGCAGGAGGCCGCCGACGTAGGCGTCACGCTCGAACACGGTCACGACGTGCCCCGCGCGGTTGAGCTGCTGCGCCGCTGCCAGCCCCGCGGGGCCGGAACCAATTACCGCGACGCGCTTACCGGTACGGGAGGCCGGCGGCTGCGGCTTGATCCAGCCTTCTTTCCAGCCTCGGTCGGCGATCGTCTTCTCGATGTACTCGATGGTCACGGGGTCCTGGTTAATCGCCAATGTGCAGGAGGCTTCGCACGGGGCCGGACAGATGCGGCCCGTGAACTCCGGGAAGTTGTTGGTGGCGTGCAGCGCCGCCAGAGCCCGATCCCACTGCCCGCGGTAGACGAAATCGTTCCACTCCGGGATCAGGTTGCCCAGGGGGCAGCCGCGGTGGCAAAAGGGGATGGCGCAGTCCATACAACGGCCGCCCTGGCCGCGCGCGTCCTCTTCGGTCCAGTCTTGCAGGAATTCGAGGTAATCGCCGACGCGCTCCTGGACAGGGCGCCTGGGCAGAGGCTTGCGCGCCTTTTCCTTAAAGCCGCTGGGCTCGCCCATGCCTAGCCGGCCTGCCTGCCGGCAGGCAGGGCCACGGCGGCCGCCTCGGTTTCGCGCGCTTTGCGCTCGCCCAGCACCCGCTTGTAGTCGCGCGGCATGACCTTCACGAAGCGCGGCAAGAGCTCGTTCCAGCGGTCCAGGACGCGGGCGGCGCTGACGCTGCCCGTGTGACGCTGGTGATCTTCGACCAGCCTGCGGACCGCCGCCACGTCGTGTTCGTCCGTAAGCGCTTCCAGGTCCACCATCTCGCGGTTGCAGAGCCCGCTGAATGCGCCGGCTTCGTCCAGAACAAAGGCCTCGCCGCCACTCATGCCCGCCGCGAAGTTGCGGCCGGTGGGCCCAAGGACGACCACACGGCCGCCGGTCATGTACTCGCAGCCGTGGTCGCCGACGCCTTCGACGACCGCTTCGGCGCCGCTGTTGCGCACCGCGAAACGCTCGCCCGCGAGGCCGCGTATGAAAGCTTGCCCGCCTGTCGCGCCGTAGAGCACGACGTTGCCGACGACGATGTTTCGCTCCGGCTCGAAGGTCGCTTCGGCATGGGGCTTGATTGTGACCTTGCCACCGGAGAGGCCCTTGCAGAAGTAGTCGTTGGCGTCACCGGTGACGTTCATCGTCACGCCTTTGGCCAGGAAGGCCGCGAAACTCTGGCCGGCGGACCCGCGGAAATTCACGCGGATGGTGTCGTCCGGAAGCCCGTCTTCGCCGTACCGCTTCGATATCTCGTGGCTGAGCATCGCGCCGACCGTGCGGTTCGAGTTGCGGATCGGCATGTCGATCTCCACCGGCGCCCCACCCTCGATGGCCTGCTCGCTGAGTTTGATCAACTTGTGGTCCAGCGCCTGGCTGATGTTGTGGTCCTGCTCCTCGCGGCAGTAGGTCGCCACGGTCTCGGGCACGTTGGGCTTGTGCAGCAGGGCCGAGAAGTCGAGGCCGCGCGCCTTCCAGTGGTCGATGGCGACGCGCGTGTCCAGCATGTCAACGCGTCCAACCATCTCGTTCACGGTGCGGACACCCAGCTTCGCCATGATCGCGCGCAGCTGGTCGGCGACGAAAAAGAAGTAATTGATGACGTGCTCGGGCTCGCCGGCGAAACGGGCACGCAGCTCAGGGTCCTGAGTTGCGATGCCGACCGAGCAGGTATTGAGGTGGCACTTGCGCAGGTATATGCAGCCCATCACGATCAGCGGCGCCGTGGCGAAGCCGAACTCTTCGGCGCCGAGGAGGCAGGCGACCGCGACGTCGCGGCCCGTCTTTAGCTGGCCGTCCGTCTGCACCACGATTCGGCCGCGCAGGTCATTAAGGACAAGCACCTGCTGCGTCTCGGCCACGCCAAGCTCCCACGGCAGCCCGGCGTTCTTGATCGATGATTCCGGCGAGGCGCCGGTCCCGCCGCTATCGCCCGATATCAGGACAACGTCGCCGTGGCCCTTCGACACGCCGGCAGCGATTGTGCCGACGCCGATCTCCGACACAAGCTTGACGTTGATGCGGGCGGCCGGGTTTGCGTTCTTGAGGTCGTGGATCAGCTGGGCCAGGTCCTCGATCGAGTAGATGTCATGGTGTGGCGGCGGCGAGATCAGCTCGACGCCGGGCATCGTATGACGCACCCAGCCGATGTACTCGTCGATCTTGTGTCCGGGAAGCTGGCCGCCTTCGCCGGGCTTGGAGCCCTGCGCCATCTTGATCTGCAGGTCGGTGGCGTGCGCCAGGTAGTTCGAGGTCACGCCGAAGCGGCCGGACGCCACCTGCTTGATCGCGCTCTGACGACGGTCGCCGTTGTCGTCCGGGCGGAAGCGGTGGTAGTCCTCGCCGCCCTCGCCGGTGTTGCTGCGCCCCTGGATGCGGTTCATCGCGATCGCCAGCGTCTCGTGCGCCTCGCGGCTGATCGAGCCCAGCGAGATGGCGCCGGTGGCGAAGCGCTTGACGATTTCCCGCGCGGGCTCGACCTCGTCCAGCGGGATCGCCTTCGATTCGTCGAACTTGAAGTCGAGCAGGCCGCGGATCGTGCACAGGCGGCGATTCTCGTTGTCGATCAGGTCGGTGAACTCCTCGAAGGTCCTGGGGTCGTTGGCCTTGGTGGCGTACTGGAGCTTGGCGACAGTGTCCGGGTTGTACATGTGGTACTCGCCGTCGCGGCGCCACTGGATGTAGCCGCCCTCGCGCAGGTCGGCGTTGCCCGCGACCGCGCGCTGGGGGTAGGCGAACTGGTGGCGGCGCACCGCCTCGGCCTCCAGCGCGTCGATGCCGATGCCGCCGAGCGGCGACGGCGTCCAGGCGAAGTACTCGTCGATAAGCTCCTTGCCCAGGCCGATGGCCTCGAAGATCTGGGCGCCGCGGTAGCTCTGCAGCGTCGAGATGCCCATCTTGGACATGATCTTGAGCACGCCCTTGTGGCAGGCCTTGATGAAGTTCTTCTCGGCCGTCCGGTAGTCGATCTTGCGCAAGAACGCGTCCTGGCGGATAAGGTCGGCGAGCGTCTCGAATGCCAGGTAGGGGTTGACGCCGGCGGCGCCGTAGCCGATCAGCAGCGCGAAGTGATGCACGTCGCGCGGCTCGCCGGACTCGACGATCAGGGCCACCTTGGTGCGAGTGCCCTCGCGGATCAGGTGATGGTGCACGCCGGAGGTAGCGAGCAGGCTCGGGATCGGCGCGTGGTCGCGGTCTACGCCGCGGTCGGAGAGGATGATCAGGGTGTAGCCTTCGGCCACTGCCTGGGAGGCCTCTTCGCGGACGCGGTCCATCGCTGCCTTCATCGCGCCTTCGCCCAGCGACGGCTGGAACAGGGTCGAAATCGTCTTCGCCCGCATCTTGCCGTGGTCGATGTTTCGGATCTTCTCCAGCTCGCGGTTGGTGAGAAATGGCTCCTTGAGCTTGAGCTGATGGGCATGTTCGGGCGTCTCGTCGAACAGGTTCTGCTCGGAGCCGGCGAACGTCTCCAGCGAGGTCACCAGCTCTTCGCGGATCGCGTCCAGCGGCGGGTTGGAGACCTGGGCGAACAGCTGCCGAAAATAGTTGAACAGCAGCGGATTCGTGTCCGAAAGCACCGCCAGGGGTATGTCGCTGCCCATCGAGCCGACGGGGTCCTGGCCGTTCACAGCCATCGGCTCCATGAGCATGCGCAGGTCTTCCATCGTGTAGCCGAAGACCTTCTGGCGTTCGAGTACCGTCTCATGGTTTGGTTCGTGCACGAAGGCCGGCTCCGGCAGCTCTTCCAGCGTCACGCGGTTCTGGCGCAGCCACTGGCCGTAGGGCCGGCGCCTGCGCAAGGTCGGTCTTGATCTCGGCGTCGTCCACGAGGCGGCCCTGCTTCGTGTCCAGCAGAAACATGCGGCCGGGGGTGATTCGTCGCTTGAACAGGACCTTCTCCGGCGGCACGTTGAGGACGCCCGTCTCAGAGGCCATTACCAGCAGGTTGTCGGTCGTTACCAGGTAACGGCAAGGGCGCAGGCCGTTGCGGTCCAGGATCGCGCAGATCTGGGAGCCGTCCGTCCCGATAATCAGCGCTGGGCCGTCCCACGGCTCCATCAGGCAGGAGTGGTACTCGTAAAAGTCGCGCTTTTCCGGCGGCTCCATGGGTATGTGGTCGCCCCAGGCCTCCGGGATCATCATCATCATCGCGTGCGGCAGCGTGCGGCCCGTCGCCATCAGCAGCTCCAGGGCATTGTCGAAGGAGGCGGTGTCGCTCTGTACCGCGGGGCCGCCGGGCGGGAGGATCGGCAGCAGCTTCGCGACGTCGGCGCCGAGCTCAGAGGAGGAGAACATGGTCTCGCGCGCGGCCATCCAGTTGATGTTGCCGCGCAGCGTGTTGATTTCGCCGTTGTGGACCACGTAGCGATAGGGGTGCGCCAGCTTCCAGGTGCCGAGCGTGTTGGTGCTGAAGCGCGAATGCACCAGCGCGAAGGCAGAGGCCATCGACTCGTGCGAGAGGTCGTGGTAGAAGGGCTGGATCTGGTCCGCGATCAGCAGGCCTTTGTAGACGATGGTGCGCGACGACAGGCTGCAGATGTAGAAGTCCCGCTTCTCCTGCATGTCCGACTCAGAGATCGCCTTCTCGATCAGCTTGCGGGTGACCAACAGCTTCAATTCGAAGCGCTGCTCGTCCGTCACGCCGTGAGGGCGGCGAAGGAAGAATTGGCGGATCACCGGCATCACGTGGCGCGCCATTACACCGATGGCGCCGGGGTTCACGGGCACGTCGCGCCAGCCCAGTAACGCCATGCCTTCGAGTTCGGCGATCTCGCGGATCAGTGTCTCGCAGCGGTGGCGCTCGCCGGGATGCTGCGGCAGGAAGGTCATCCCGACCGCGTATTCGCCATGGTGCGGCAGGTCAATGTCCAGGCGGGCGCACTCTTCGCGGAAGAAGTCATGGGGGAGCTGGATCGTGATGCCGGCGCCGTCGCCGGTCTTAGGGTCGGCGCCGCAGGCGCCGCGGTGGCCGAGGTTTATCAGGACCTCGAGCCCCTGATCGATAATCTTGTGCGACTTCTCTCCGGTGACGTTCGCGACCAGGCCCACGCCGCAGGCATCATGCTCGAACTGGGGGTCGTAGAGGCCCTGTTTCTCGAAACGTGGAATATATCGCTGCCGCGATCTCTTATTGCCCATGGTGCCGACCTAAAGGGAGAGTGCTTTTATCAGTACTTGTGAGCGCGCGACGGGGCAAACCCGAGCCAGCCCGAAAAGCTCAGGAAGCCTTTCTTTGCAGTAATCCTTTACCGTGGCGGCCAACTGGTCGCTTAGACCCCGCTTCCATTTGATGTTAGAAGAAACGCTAGGGCGACGTGGCTGTGTCGCCTAAGCTAAGCCAGCCCGCCTCGTGGGGCCGGCTGGTGGTTGGGATGATAATTCGCCGTTTCACAATAAGCAAGCTCTATCGGAGAGTAATCAGTTTTCAGGAATCAGTTATCAGTCCAGATTCCGGCATCTCATTCCGGACTGACTACTGATTACTGATGGCTGATTACTCTTCTACCAGATGCCCAACTGCATCTTGATCTCGTCCGAGGCCATCGTGCGCGGGTCCCAGGGCGGCGTAAACGTGATCTCGACGTTGACGTCCTTGACCCCCGGCAGGTCCATCAGCGTGTCCTGAATCTGGCCGATGAGCAGCGGCCCCAGCGGGCAGGCCGGCGTCGTCAGCGTCAGCACCACGTCCACCATGCCGTCTTCGTCGATGTCGACGTCGTATATGAGCCCCAGATCAACGATGCTCATGCGCAGCTCGGGGTCCTGCACGGGCTCCAGGGCTTCCATGATCTGTTCGGGCGCTAGCAGTGTGTTCTTCGCCATTTCTCAGCCTTTCAGCATTAATTCGATGTCATTCCGACCCAAGGAGGAATCCCGGCAACCGCGCTTCTAATAGAGGCCTTCCTCAAGGAAGGAATCATCCCCGGGATTCCGCCTGGCGTCGGAGTGACCGAATGCCTTTCGCATTGTCCCAAATTCCAGAGTCCAGATTCCAATCCCCAGCCCGCTATCGTTCGTCGCCCTTGAGTTCGATAGCTGGCGGGCCGCCCTTGATCGCGTCTTCGAGGACGCGCCAGGGCAGCGTCGCGCACTTCACGCGTACGGGGAACTTGGCGACGCCCTGAAAGGCTTCGAGGTCGCCGAGCGCGGCGTCGGGCTCGGACTCGGCCTCCGTCATCATCTCGCGGAAGGCCTCGCTCAGCCGCGCCGCGTCCTCGACGCTGCCGCCCTTGACCGCGTCGGTCATCATCGAGGCCGAGGCCTGGCTGATCGAGCAGCCCCGGCCGAGGAAAGCGATGTCCTCGATCGTCGCACCGTCGAGGGCCACGTCCAACTCGATCTCGTCGCCGCAGAGGGGGTTGTAGCCCTCGGCGTGAGTCGCGCCTTCGAGCTTGCCCTTGTTGTGGGGGCTACGGTAGTGGTCCAGGATGAGCTCGCGGTAGAGGTCGTCCAGGGCCGGTTCGGGAAACGCGGAAGGTTTGTTCATGACCGCGGCCCTCGCTTCTTCGCCGCTCGCGTTGTGGTCGGTTCCATGTTCAGATCCTATCGCACTGCCGCCGACGGCACCTTGAAGTAGCGGCCCGCCGCCTGTAGCGCCTCGATGAAGACATCGATCTCGGCGCGGGTGTTGTAGAGGTAGAAGCTCGCCCGCGCGGTCGCGACGCAGTCCAGGCGGCGCATCAGTGGCTGGGCGCAGTGGTGGCCGGCGCGGATGGCGATGCCGTGCTGGTCCAGCACCTGGCCCAGGTCGTGCGGGTGGACGTCGCCGTAGTTGAAGGCGACTACGCCGACGCGCTCTTCCGCATCATCCGGGCCGTACACCACTACCTCGCTCAGGTCCTGCAAGCGCTCGAGTGTGTACCGCACCAGGTCCTTTTCGTGCGCGCGCACGTTCTCCATTCCGAGCGCTTCCAGGTAGTCGACAGCCGCGCCGAGGGCGATGCCGTCGGCGATGTTCGGCGTGCCGGCCTCGAACTTCCAGGGAATGTCGTTCCAGGTGGCGCCTTCAAGGGTGACGCGCGAGATCATTTCGCCGCCGCCGAGGAACGGGTTCATCGCTTCCAGAAGCTCAGGCTTGCCCCAGAGCACGCCGATGCCCGTCGGGCCCGCCATTTTGTGGCCGGAGAAGGCGACGAAGTCGGCGCCCAGTGCGGTCACGTCGATCGGCATGTTCGGCACGCTCTGGGCCGCGTCGACGACCATGATCGCGCCGTAGCGGTGCGCCATGGCCGCGACCTCCGTGACGGGGTTGATGCCGAGCACGTTGGAGGCGTGCACCAGCGAAACGGCCTTCGTCTTCGGTCCGATGAAGCTCTCGAACTGGTCATGGCGCAAACGGCCATCCTCGTCGATGTCGACATAGCGAATGACCGCGCCGCGCTCTTTGGCGATGAGCTGCCAGGGCACCAGGTTCGAGTGGTGCTCCATCACCGAAAGCACGATCTCATCGCCGGGGTAGAGGTTGGCGTGGCCCCAGGAGTAGGCGACCAGGTTCAGGGACTCGGTGGTGTTGCGCGTGAACACCAGACCGCGGCTGTCCGGCGCCTTGATGAAGCGCGCCACCTTCTTGCGCGAAGCCTCGTAAGCCTCCGTCGCCTCTTCGGCAAGCTTATGTAAACCGCGGTGGATGTTGGCGTTGTAGTTCTCGTAGTAGTCGACCAGCGCCTGGATCACCTGGCGCGGCTTCTGCGTGGTGGCGGCGTTGTCGAAGTACACCAGCGGCTGGCCGTGCACCTGGCGCTTAAGAATGGGAAAGTCCTTGCGGACCGCTTCTACGTCAAACATGTCATTAGCCCCTCAGCAATCAGCTGTCAGCGTTCAAAGATTCCAGGGCGGCGCGAAGCTGGTCCAGGTGGTGGTACTCGTGCCCCGGAAAGGTGCTCAGGTTCTCGCCGAAGCTGCGCGGCGCGCCTTCGCGGCGGAAGCTCTCGTGAGCCTCCGTCAGCTTCGCCAGCAGCTCTTGCGTCTCCTCACCCTCCGCCTCGACCTCGGCGACAAGCTCCGCGACCGTGCTCGGCTTCCGCGCCGCCACACGCTCGCCGTTGCCCTCATCCGGCCCGTAGAAGCGGAAATTCTCCCCTGCCAGCAGGTGCTCGACCAGGCTCTGGATTACCCAGTGGCCGGTGGCGAGATGGGCCAGCAGGTCTTTGTTGGTCCAGGCCTCGTTGGCGCTGGGCCGCTCCCAGAGGGCGGGCGGCGCCGCGCGGGCGAACGCGGCGATTTCCGCGCGAGACTCTCGTAGCCGCTGCGCGATCGGCGCGACCCAGGGCACGAACGTCCGCGTGGCCATCACCGCGGCCCCCGATCGGACACCGCAAGCGCCGCGCGAAGCTGCGTCAGGTGCTCGGTGTCGTGGTCCTCGGCGAGCACGGCGCGAAACAGGCCGCCCAGGGTCCAGGTCGCGCCGCCCGGGCGCAGCTCCTGGTCGTCCTCGGTCAGGCACGAAAGCAGGTCTTGCATCTCCTCGCCGCCCGCCTCTAGCTCTTCGATTACTCGCGTCAGCGGCCATGAGCCGCGAGCCGCGACGGCGCGCGCGTTCTCCGCGTCGGTGTCGAGCGCGAGCACCGCCGGCTCGACCGGCCGGCCGGCGGCGACCGGGCGCAGGATGAGCTGCAGCATCTGGTCGTTGCCACCGCCGATGTGGGCCAGCAGGTCTTTGTTCGACCAGCCTTCGAGCACAGACGGCCGCTCCCAGATACCGGCCGGCGCCGAGAGCGCGAACTCGATCACCTGGAGGCGGCTTTCGCGCATCCGCGCCGCCAACGGCTCCACCCAGCTCGCGAAGGAGCGCGCGTCCATCAGTCCAGAGCCACCTTTATCTCGTCGCCTTCGACTTTGACTGCGTAGGTGTGCACCGGGAGGACGGCGGGCAATGCCTTGACCTTCCCGGTTTTGACGTCGAAGCGCGCGCCGTGACGCGGGCACTCGACCTGGTCGCCGAACAGCGTGCCCTCGCCGAGCGGGCCGCCGTCGTGCGTGCAGACGTCATCGATGGCATAGAAGGCGCCGTCCACGTTGCAGAGAGCGATGTCCGTGCCATCGACGCTGAACACGCGAACCTGGCCCACGGGCACGTCAGATGTACTGCCTACGCTCACGAAGTCACCATCACTCATCAGTCGTCAATCCTCAGTTGCCGGAGCGGTCCGGCCACTCGGCTCGTGCGTTATGCCTTATGCGTTATGCCCTCTGCGCTCGCCTCCAGCTTCTCGACCAGGACGCCCTGCACGCGCTCGCGCACGGCCTCGTCCGGGATGCGGTCGAGGACCTCCTGGAAGAAGGCGTCGACCAGCAGCCGCTCGGCTTCTTCGGGCTCGATGCCGCGCGACTCCAAATAGAAGAGCTGCTCCTCGTCCACGGGGCCGGCAGTTGCGCCGTGGCTGCAGCGCAGGATGTCGTACTGCTCAATCTCGAGCACCGGGATCGGGGCGGCCTTCGCCGTTTCACTCAGGAGAAGGTTGCGGCTGGTCTGGTTGGCGTCGCTGCCGGTTGCGCCGGTGTGGATGCGGACGGTGCCGTACCAGACCTCGCTGGCATGGCCGGTCAGCGCTGCCTTGTACAGCAGGTCGCTGCTCGTCTTCGGCGCCACGTGGTCCTGCAGGGTGTTGTAGTCGAAGTGCTGGTGCTCGTTGCCGAAACTGAGGCCGATGAGCTGGGCCTGGGAGCCCTCGCCGTGCAGTAACGCGTCGATCCGCGCCTTCGTCAGCCGGCCGCCGAGGCCGACGTTGCAGGCGACGAAATGGGCGCCCGCGCCGAGCCTCGTCCTCACGGTGTTGAAGTTGTAGGCGTTTTTGCCCCAGCGTTGCACGTCGAACCAGCGCACGCGGGAGTCGCGGCCCTGAATGACCTCGACCGCACCCGAGATGACCGTCTGCTCCGCGGAATCGCCTGAAATCGATTCCTGGATGATGGTCACGGAGCTGTTCTCTTCCGCGATGATTAGCAGATGCGGGAATGCTGATCCTTCGGCGTTCGGGCCGCCGCTCAGGAGTTGAATCGGCGCCGTCACCTCCACTCCTGCGGGCACGTAGACGAGCGTGCTGTTGGACCAGAGCGCGGCCTCAAGGGCCTGCAGCTTCCACTCCGTCGGCAGGACAACGCTGTGAAGGTGGTCCCGCACCAGCTTCTCGTGCTCCCGGGCCGCTTTCGAGAGGTCTTCGACGATCAGGCCGCGTTGACCGGCGCCATCCGGGTTCACCGGACCAACCACGGTCTCGATACGGCCCTCATCTCGCGCCTCCTGATTGAGGGCAGCGGCGAAGCGCGACAGCCCGCCATCGAGGTCGAAGCCGCTGATGTCCGTACGCCGCCACTCCTCCTCCTCGCCCGTCGGCATCGCCATAGCCTCGAAGGCGCGCCAGGCGTCGAGGCGGCGCGAGGTCAGCCAGTCGGGCTCGTTACGGGCGCGAGAGAGGTCGCGGACTGTCTGTTCGGTTAGCTGTGTCGCCTGCTGCGTCATGAGTGCCTAATGCGTTCCTATTCGCCGGAGTCGGCGTCGTCGTTCTTCTGCGCCAGAGCGCGGATGTGGTTGATCTCGCCGCAGTGGTAGAGGTCGTGCTCGATCATCGTTTTGATGATCCAGCGGGTCTCACGCATTTCCCCCTGCGGTGACAGTCGCGGCTCGAGGAGCTCAGCGTCATCGGCGAGGGCCTCGACAGAACCGCGCCAGTACTTCTGAGCACCGCGCAGCCAGGCGATGACTTCCTCACGCGGGGCACCCTCGGCCGGCGCCTTCGGTACAGTGCCGGGCTTGTCCCAGTGCATCGAGTGGTCGCCGAACGCCTGGCTGGCGTAGACGTACTTGCAGTAGCCCAGGTCCTTGACCAGGCCGAGCACCGTACGCTTGCCGTCCGCTGGGAGCCAGGTCCAGTCCTCGTCCCGGCACGATGCCAGGTTCACGAGCAGCGCATGCCAATGACGGCGGCCGGACGGATCGCCCTCGAAGGCCTGGTCCATCATGTAAAGCAGCTGCTCGATCGCCGTCCTGCTCATCTCTTGGGTGGCTCCTCAGTCGTTTCTCTGTGCCAGGGCACGGATGTGGTTGATCTCGCCGCCGTGATAGGCGTCGTGGGCCAGCATGATTGTGATGACCATGCGGGTCTCGACGGTGAAGCTCAGGCTCCAGGCATAGCGCTGGCGCAGCAACTGATCGTCGTCCTGGAGAGCCGCGACGTTGCCGAGGAGGCGCTGGTGCGCCTCGCGCAGCCAGGCGATCGCGTGCTTCGGCGACGTGCCTTCGGCGAGCCTGGGCATGGTCTCCGGCTTCTCCCAGCGTATGGACCGATCTCCGAAGGCGTGGTTGTCGTAGACGTACTTTGCCTGGCCCAGGTGGCTCACGATGTCGAAAATCCTGCGTTTGCCGCCGGGCGGCGTCCACAGCCACAGGTCTTCGGGGACGTCAGCGAGGTTCCCCATGAGGTTCTCGCGGATGGCGCCCTCGAAGGCCTGGTCCATGGCGTACAGCAGTTGGTCGATTCCGGAGCAACCCACGCTCGCGTACTCCTTTTGTCGCAGCACTAGCGGATGGCGTAGACAACGAGCCTGACTTCCGGCTCGCTGCCACCGGGATTCTTCGGCCGCGGCGACCTCAGAATGACAAATACTTGCCTAGCCGACGGCGCCTTCCATCTGAAGCTCGATCAGGCGGTTCAGCTCGATGGCGTACTCCATCGGCAGCTCCTTGACGATCGGCTCCACGAAGCCGTTGACGATCATCTTCGTGGCCTCGGTCTCGTCGATGCCGCGGCTCATCAGGTAGAAGAGCTGCTCCTCGCCGACCTTGCTCACCGTGGCCTCATGGCCGATGGTCACCTGCTCTTCGTCGATCTCCATCACCGGGTAGGTGTCCGAGCGCGACTCGGCGTCGAGGAGGAGCGCGTCGCAGCGCACATTCGACTTGGAGCCGTGCGCGCCGGGGTAGACCTTGAGCATGCCCCGGTAGCTGGTGCGCCCGCCGCCCTTCGAGATCGACTTCGACACGATGGTCGAGGTCGTGTTCGGGGCAACGTGGATGACCTTGCCGCCGGCGTCCTGGTGCTGACCCGGGCCGGCGAACGCCAGCGAGAGGATCTCGCCGTGGGCGCCCGGCTCCATCAGGTAGACGCTCGGGTACTTCATCGTCAGCTTCGAGCCCAGATTGCCGTCGACCCACTCCATGACCGCGTCCTGGTAGGCCATCGCGCGCTTGGTCACGAGGTTGTAGACGTTGGTCGACCAGTTCTGGATGGTCGTATAGCGAACGCGGGCGCCCTTCTTGACGATGATCTCGACCACGGCCGAATGCAGGGAGTCATTGGTGTAGGTCGGGGCCGTACAGCCCTCGACGTAATGAACGTAGCTGCCCTCTTCGGCGATGATCAGCGTGCGCTCGAACTGGCCCATGTTCTCGGTGTTGATGCGGAAGTAGGCCTGGAGCGGGATGTCCACCTTCACGCCGGCGGGCATGTAGACGAAGCTGCCGCCCGACCAGACGGCCGAGTTCAGGGCCGCGAACTTGTTGTCCGCCGCCGGCACGATCGTGCCGAAGTACTCTCGCACAATCGTCCTCGTGCTCGCGCAGGCCGCTGTCCATATCCAGGAACTGCACGCCCAGCTTCTCCAGGTCCTCGCGGATGCTTGTGGTAGACCACCTCGGAGTCGTACTGGGCGCCGACGCCGGCGAGGAACTTGCGCTCCGCCTCGGGGATGCCGAGCCTGTCGAACGTACGCTTGATCTCGGCGCGGGACGTCTTCCCAGGTCTTGCCCTGGCCTTCCATCGGCTTGACGTAGTAGTAGATGTCGTTGAAATCCAGCGGGTAGCCTTCGATGTTGCCGCCCCAGAAGCGCCCGACCGGCATCGGCTTGGACTCGAAGATTTCCAGCGCGCGCAGGCGCTGCTCGCGCATCCACTCGGCTCGTTCTTCATCGCCGAGATCGAGGCCACGATGTCTTTGTCGAGGCCCTTGCGGACGACGTTGACGGGCTTGAACTCGGGGTCGTGCCAGCCGTACTTGTAGCCGCTGACGATCTCTTCTGGCTTTACTGTGGTCATTGGTCTACTCCGTTTTCACCGCGGGTTGACCCGCGGTTGAGGCGACGCCTTCGGCTTCGTCGATTTCCTTCGTGATCCAGTCGTAACCCTTCTCTTCGAGCTCCTTGGCCAGCTCCGCGCGAACCCGAGCGCACGATGCGCCCGCGATAGAGCACGTGGACGTAGTCCGGCGTGATGTAATTGAGCATCCGCTGGTAGTGGGTGATGAGCATGATCCCCATCTCCGGCCCTTTCAGCGCGTTGATGCCCTCGGCCACCGTCCGCAGGGCGTCGATGTCGAGGCCCGAGTCGGTCTCGTCCATGATCGCCATGGACAGGGCGCAGGATGCCCATCTGCAGGACCTCGGCGCGCTTCTTCTCGCCGCCGGAGAAGCCGTCGTTCACGTAGCGGCGGGCGAACTGCTCGTCCATCTTCAGCAGGGCCATCGTGTCGAAAAGCTGCGTGCGGAACTCGCGCACCGGCACGTCCTCGCCGCGGACGTTCTTCAGCGCCGCGCGCAGGAAGTTGACCATCGTGACGCCGGGGATGGCCGTCGGGTACTGCATCGCCAGGAAGAGGCCCTTCTTGCGCCCGCTTGTCCGGCGTCAGGCCCGTGATCTCTTCCCCTTTGAAGTAGATGTGGCCGCCAATGACCTTGTAGCGGGGGTGCCCCATCAGCGTGTTGGCGAGCGTGCTCTTGCCGGAGCCATTCGGGCCCATGATCGCGTGCACCTCGCCGACGGGCACCTCCAGCGAGAGGCCGTTGAGAATCTGCTTCCCCTCGACCGAGACCTGGAGGTCCTCGACCTTCAAGCTGCCGTTCATGCTCAGTTTCCCGTTTTGTGTCATCGATCTCTTTCCAGTTGCGGGCGACGCCCGTTAGTTGCCAGCGCTTCGGGAAGCCTTCCCGCCTTTGCCACGTGAGACTGCCGGCAGAGAGGGCCGCACTATGTATTCGCAGACCGGCTGGCCATCGGCGATGCGGCGGATCTGCTCGACCTCGCCCTGCACCAGCAGCGCGATCGTTTGGCGGTCGGCGCGGCAGCAGGCGTCGGTCATTTCGGCGACCCGCAGATACGGGCACTCGCCGTTTACCAGCCTGAATGACTCGCCCTCTTGAGTCCAGCCGTCGACGATCCCCTCGGTCTTGAGGGCGGCGCTCGTGCGCTCGACGCGCTCGGCCAGCGTGCTGCCGACGACCTCGCCGGCGTGCGCGGCCGCGACCTCGTAGGAGACCTCGGCGATTGCGCCGTCCAGGACCTCGCGGCCGGACTTCCCACCGACCCTGGCCTCGTCCATGCTGTCGAGGCGGCGGAAAAGCCGCGTCAGCAGTTGCAGGTAACGCTGTCCGGCGCCTTCTTCGCCACGCTCGGTCGGAAAGAAGAGCAGCGAGGGCCGGCCGACGCCGTGGCGGTCAAGCTTGACGTCGATGAAGCCGTCTCCGCGAAGCATGTCCAGGTGCCTGCGCACCGCGGCCTGACTGACGCCGAGCGACGCCGCGATCTGGGCGATGGACATCTCGCGATGGCCACGCACCAGCTTCAGCACTTGTTCGCGGGTGGTCTCCACGACTCAATCTTAGGTTCGGGCCGGCCTATAGTCAACAATTATGGACTTTTAATGCAGTTTTGTTTGAAAAACTCCGCTGGGCGGTCGCGAGCTCGCCCACCAATGCGTGCCGGCGCCGCCGGCAATGCAATAAACTCGCTGGCAACGGAGGGCAGATATGTCGTTCTTGAACGCTGACCAGAAGGCCCTGGCCGAGGAGATAGCGTCGATGCTCACGGATCGCGGCCAGACCGTCGCTGTCGCCGAGGCAACCGCGGGCGGGCTGATCTCGGCGGCCCTGCTCTGGGTGCCGGGGGCATCGCGCTACTACGCCGGCGGTGGCGTCCTCTATACGCGTAACTCGCGCATCATGCTCGCCGGCATGGCCGCGGAGCAGTTCGCCAACTACCGCGGCACCACCACCGAAATCCTGGTCTCGATGGCCGAATCGATGCGGGAGCGGCTGGGCGCGACCTGGTGCGTTGCCGAATCGGGCGTCGCGGGGCCGACCGGCAATCAGCCGGGGCGGACTGTGATCGGCGTCGCCGGACCGGTCAGCCGCAGCGAGACCATCGAGACCGGCCTGAGCGGCCGCGAGGCGAACATGATCGAGTTCGCCACCCACGCCTTGCGCCTGTTGCGGGATGCCCTGCGCGAGGCTGGGCCCTGAACGGCGGGGACCGCCCTAGATCCTGCCCTTCCAGATCCCGACCGCCTCGAACTTCATCGGGACGTCCACGAGGATTAGCTCGCTCTGCTGGCGGGCGCGGACCCGCAGCTCCGCCTGATCCGTCACCTTGGCCGCGTCTCCCGTAGCCACGTCCTCTTCATCGAAGGACGCCGCGCCGTCGATCAAGTAGGCGTAAACGCCGCGGCCCTCGCCGATCGGATGCCTGACTTCAGTCCCCGGCCCCAGCGAGGCGACGTAGACGGAGGCGTCCTGGTGGACCTTGACGGCCTCCCCACCGGCGGGCCCGACGATCTTCAGCAGGCGGTCGGTGCGGTCGACGCGCGTAAAGACGCGCTGCTCTACCTGGGGCTGCAGGCTCGCCGTGTCGGGCAGGATCCAAATCTGGATGAAGCGCATCGGCGCGTCCTGGGACGCGTTCAGCTCGGAGTGAAGGGCGCCCGATCCCAGTGTCATGCGCTGTACGGATCCTGCCGGCAGCGGCCCAAACGGCCCGCCGACGTTGTCCTGATGCCCGAAGGTCCCTTCGACCACGTATGTGAGGCCCTCGACGTCGCGGTGGGGGTGCAGCGGCCAGACGGCGCCCGGGACCAGGCGGTCGTCGTTGAAGACCCGCATCGCGCCGAAGCTGTCGTTCTCGGGGTCGCGGTACTGGTCGAAGGAGAAGTGCCAGCGGGCGCGAAACCAGCCGCCCTCGGTGTCGTAGATCTCGCGGTCGCGTCGAATTTTGATCATGGTGTCGTCCCCTCTGCGCCGGCGTCGCTGTCCCGCCGGCCCCCGTCCGGCGGGACAGTCGGCGGACCGATCCCGCCTCCGCTCGCGGGTGCGCGTCAATTATCGCCCGTGGCGGGGGCTGTTTCTCGTGCTCGGTAGCCGTGGTAGTGCCTGGTCGAAAGGTACGCCGGCCGATGCGCGTGCCCGATCCGTGGCTCTTACGCAGGGCGCCGGCAGCCCGTATCAGGCTCGTGGCGATGGCGAGAATGCGTCTTGATCGCGCCCGCTTAGCCTCTGCTATACTCCGGCCATCGAGGGCGGATTTCGTCCAAATGCTTGAGTAGGTGAACATTTATGAAAGTTTCCTGCACTCAGGAAGCCTTATCTCGTGGTCTGAGCATCGTCGGCCGGGCGGTCGCCGTCCGAAGTCCTCTACCCATCACCTCCAACGTCCTCATCACCACCGACAAAGGCCAGATCAAGCTGGTCGCAACGGACGCCCAGACCCTGACGATGAGCTGCTGGATCGGCGGCCAGATCGAGGAAGAGGGTGCGATCACGGTGCCGTCCCGCCTGCTCACGGACTTCGTGAACACGCTGCCTAACGACAAGATCGTGATGTCCGTGGCCCCGCGCTCGCGCCAGATGCGCCTGGTCTGCGCCCGCAACGAGGCCACCATCGGCGGCATCGACGCCGACGACTTTCCGCCGGTGCCTACCGTCAAGGACGGCGTGGCGGTCGGCCTGAAGCCCAAGGAACTGCGCCAGGCGATCGCCCAGACAGTGTTCGCCGCCGCCACGGATGACTCCCGCCCGATCTTGACCGGTGTCAACACCAAGTTCGACGGCAACAAGCTCACGCTGGCTTCGTCCGATGGCTTCCGCCTGTCGGTCTACGACCTGGTCCTGGAGAAGGCGGTCTCAGAAAAGACCGAAATTGTGATCCCGGCAAAGGCGCTCGGCGAGTTGAACCGCCTCCTCGGCGACGAAGAAGACGACGTCGTCTTGCAGACGGACGCCGCCAAGAGCCGGGTACTCGTGCGCCTGAAGAGCGTGGAGATGGTGGCCCAGCTCATCCAGGGCACCTTCCCCAACATCACCCAGCTCATTCCCGCCGGCTCCACGTCCAACGCCGTCGTCACTGTGAGCGACTTCCTGCGCGAGACGCGCATCGCTTCGGTGTTCGCGCGCGACGGCTCGGGCATCGTGCGGCTCGTCGTCAGCCCCGGCGAGGGCGTCACGCCCGGCACGGTCAAGATCTCCGCCCGCGCGGAGGAGATCGGCGACAACGAGGGCGTGATCGACGCCGCGGTCACGGGCGAGGGCGTGAAGATCGCCTTCAACGGCAAATACCTGCAGGACGTGCTCCAGGCCATGGACGGCGGCGAGGTATCGCTGCAGACGTCCGGCCCTTCGAGCCAGGGGGCCTTCCGCCCCGTCGGCTCTGACAATTACGTCCACATCATCATGCCGATGTTCGTCCAGTGGTGAGTAATAGCGGCGGCTTTCCCTTCCGCCTGACGCTTCGGACGATCAAGCGTGATAGGACGCCGAACCCAGCCAAGCCTAGGTTACCTGCATTAGTCTGAGGGGCGCCGAGGAGGCAGCTCCACTCTCAGGCGTCGGAGTGGACGGTCGGCAAGCGCGGGCTGGAGCCGCTGGATGCGAGAGGTCTCCCAGACGATCCCGCGGTCGTCCGCATAGCGCGCGATCATTCGAACCGCCTCTAAATTGGCAACTGCGGCGGCGACTTGGCGACGCTGGGTTCCTCGGGCAAAGCCCCAGCTAGGTGCGACAGAAAGCGGCTCAGTGCGCCGCACGTGCGCTATTTCGTCATAGCGTCGATCTTGGTTTGGGCTTATACGATCCAGCTTTGTTAGATGAAAACTCGGCGCCACAGGTCAAACTTCAATGGCGCGTCCTTTCGCCCACCATTCTGGGCGACCGCTCACTTCGCCCTGCGTTACGACTTAGTGGCGCCGGCAATCGGCCAGCTTAGCGATATGAGGTACCTGGAGCTACTGACTTGAAGAGAAGAAGCCGTACAGTTAATCTGAGTAAGCGTTTAGCTGAAATGATGTTTACGTCCCGTTAACAAGCCTTAACAGATCATTAACCCGGGCTGATTAGGCTTGAACCGCGGGGGTCAAGGAGACCACGGTTGCTCAAGATCGATCTGCACGTTCACTCGCGGCTTTCCAAGAATTTCGGCTTCAACGATCAGGTAATCACAAAGCTCAAGACCATGGGGACCCGCAGAGGCCTTTCTGGCTTCGCCTTGACTGAGCACATCCACGCGAACGACTTCTGGCAGATGCATGAACACCTGCGGAGCCAGTATTCGTATCGAGACGGCTATTACGACGTTGGAGATGGGTTTCGCATGTTCTCGGGCGCCGAGATCACTGTCGGCGAAAGGGTGGATTTCATCGTCGTGGGCGACATCGAGGAAGTGAAAAAGCTGGACTCATCGTTCTGCCCGAAGCTCTCGGAATGGAACTTCGTGCCGGCCCTGGACTTCCTTGAGAAAGCCCGGCGCCTGGACCTCATCGTGATCAGCGCCCACCCGTTCCGGCCGGGCAAGGAGACCGCAAAGCTGCCCCTGGAGGAAGTCTTCCAGCGGGTCGCCGCCGTCGAAGTGAATGGCCGCGACTATGGAACGGAAGAAAGGGTCGCCGATCTGGCGCGCAGCTACTCGCTGCCAGTGGCCGGCTCCAGTGACGCTCACTACTACCTTCAGGTCGGCATCCGCAGCACCTGTGATACCTCACCAGGAGCTGACGCTCGCGAACATCCATGACGCCTTCGCAGAGCGCAAGACCAGAGCCCATTGCAAGGCCTACGCGCCCCAGGTGGTTCAGCTCTGCAAGGAAATCAAGACGGCGGCCAAGTTGCGGCAGGAACAAACGGCAGAAATCGTCGCCGTCGCCTGAGCGGGCCTATCGGCCTTCGCCCTGGCGCAGCGTCCTGCCGACAAAAGGGGGAAGGTCGGGTATGCCTAAGGATTCCATAGAGTTCACTGCCCAGGTTTCAGCGGACGAAGCCGCCGGCTACCTCGAAGCGCTGGCGCGTAGCCTGAGGGAAGGCCGCGCGCTGTTCGAGTCCGGCGACAGGTCCGTGAGCCTGGAACTCGGAGGCTCAGTCAAGCTCGAGCTGGAGGCGGAAAGCGACGCCGCCAAGGGCAAGAGTTCGATCGACGTGAGCTTGAGCTGGCGCGCTGCCGAACCGGAAATCGCTACGCCGAGCCTACTCATCGTGGCCGGCGGTCAGGCCCTTCATGACCTTTCCGTTGAGGACGGCGACGAGCCGGCCGAGCATGAGGATCATTCCCCGCGGTCTCGGGTGAAGAGGACTAGCGACAAGCTGTCCTGAGCCTGAGAGGCGCGGGAAATGCGTGACCTGGAAGCGGGCATTATCCGGATGAGCCAGATTGTCCGGGATCAATTGACCGATTCGCTGGCGGCCCTAACTCGCCACGACACCAAGGCTGCCGAAGCTTGCGTGGAGCGTGACGACGTCGTCGACAGTCTGAATCGCTCCCTGGAGGAGCGCTGCTTCGATCTCATCCACTCGGCTTCGGGCGTAGTCGAAGAGCGCCGCCTGCGCAGCGCGCTGCGCGTGATCTCAACCTGGAGCGGATCGGCGACGCCGCCTGCCACATCGCCAAGCACTGCCTGATGCTCGACCATGAAGCAGAGTACGACGTCCCGATCTCTTTCGAGGCACTGGCCGCAATCGCCCTGGCGGGGGTCGACGAGAGCGTCGAATCATTCCTCAAGAGCGACCTGGACCTGGCAAAGCGGGCTTGCGAACGCGAGGTGGAGCTGGACAAGCTCTACGTCGAGATGTTGGAAGACATCGCTCGCCGCATCGATGCAGCCAGGTCCATGGGCACCCGATCCTGCACGCACTCGCCGTCCTGAAGTACCTGGAGAAGGTCTGCGACTTCGTCCTCAACATCGGCGAGACCACCGTCTATGCCCACACGGGCAGTCGCCTGACCTACCCGCAGTTCCGCCAGCTGGAGATGCTGATCCCGTCAGAGGGCGAACCGCTCAATGTCTTCCGGCACTTCTGGGACGGTATCAGCGGCGCCACCGTGCTGGAGATGGGCCGCGAAGGCCGGCGAGTGTTCTTCAAGGAGTCCTACGGCCAGAAGGTGCAGGACGAGTTCGACCGGGCAATCGAGTGGGAAGGCATCGCCCCGACGCACACGGCCAAGGTCATCGCGGTAACCCACGCCCGCGGCCGCACCGGCATCCTGCGCGAGTTCGTCGAGGGCTCGCTCCTGCTCGACGTGCTCCTTTCGGAAGCGCATCCGGAGGTCAAAGAGGCCGTCATGCGCCAGGTGGCCGACGTCCTCACCGACGTCTGGACGACGACCATAACGCCCGTGTCGCCGCGGATCGACTACACGAACCAAATCCGGTCTCGCATGCGAGAGGTGCTGCGCCGCCATCCGAGGCTGGAGAAGGTGGCGAAGGAGCAGCTCGACGGGCTTCGGCGGCCTGTTCGACCTGCTGACCCAGCTGGAGGCGCGAGAGGCGTGGCTGGCGCCGCCGTTTAGCATCTGGATCCACGGCGACCTCAACGCCAACAACATCGTCGTGGACCAGCCGAGCGACAGCGTCGTCTTCATCGACGTGCACCGCTCGCAGTACGGCGACTACCTGCAGGACGTCGCCACGCTTTGCGCCTCGACCCTGCGCCGCTTCCCGAAAGGCCGCGTCGCGAAGGGAATTTCGCGGGCGAACGAGGTGCTATTCGACGTCGCCGAGGAGTTCGGCAAGCGCAACGGCGACAAACACTTCAAGATGCGGCTGCGTCTGGCCCGGGCGAGGGCCTTCATCACGTCCGCGCGGCTGGAGAGCGAACGGAACGGGCGGAGTCGCTCTTCGTCGACGGCCTGGAGCTCCTGAAAAAGGTCGCCCAGGCGCTGAAGGTCGGTCCGGCCCTCGTGACCCTGAAGGTCGCCGTCGCCGGCCTACCCGGCGCCTGGTCCAGCGAGCGGATGTGCGAGGCGCTGCGAGTCAGCGGCGTCGAGTCATTTGTCTTCTCCCTTGGCGATTGCCTCCACGACCTGAACAGCGGCGACGTGTCGCTTGAAGGCGGCAGCCTTTCCGGCCTCGATGGCATAGTTGTCAAGAAGCTGGCGTCTCAGGAAGATCCATCGGCGCGACTGCGGCTGCACATGCTGCGCGGCCTGGAGCGCGAGGCGTGCGCATCTTCAGCCCGGCCGACGTCATCGAGAGGGTCATGGACCGCTACTGGATGAACATGGTGCTGGCGCGGAGGACTGCCGCTGCCGCGCACGTTCGCTTTCGAAAGTCAGGCTAGCCTGTTGGCCGCGGTAGGCACGCTCGGCCGCACCGTCGTGAAGCCGGTCTACACCTCCAAAGGGCGCGGCATGTTCCTTCTGGAGGACCCGTCCCACTCGAAGGCCGCTGGGACGAAGGCGCGGGACGCTGGCTCGCGCAGAGTTCGTCGAATCCCCGGGCCGCGACATCGGCGCCTGCGTGCTTGGAGGAAAGTACGTCGGCGCCTTCTATCGAGTCGCGGCCGAGGGCCAGTGGATGACTACCACGGCCGTTGGGGGCCGCTACGCGCCGTGCGAGCTTTCGGAGGAGGGCATCGACATCGCGGTCCGTGCCGCCGCCATCTTTGGGCTCGACTACACCATCGTCGACCTTGTGGAGACGCCAGACGGCCTCCGCATGTACGAAGTAAGCGCTTTCGGCGGCTTCCGCGGCCTGTGGGACTCGGCCGGCCACAATGTCGCCCTGGACTACGCACGGTTCATCGAAAAGGAGCTGGCCTCGCGATGACCATAGCGCCAACAGGCCTGCGATTGCGCTTTGCGGACGTCCCGATTGAGGTCGAAGCAAGCGATGACCGCCTGCTTCGCCGCCTGAGCGCATACTTCGCCGACTTCGTGTCGGCCGCGCCGCGTTCACGCTGGCCGAGCACGCTTTCATTGACGGAGGGCGAGGCACCAGAGGTCACGGCGCCTCTGGTCTTATGGGACAGCCGCGGCAAGGAGAGCTACGGCGACACGGACGGATTCCGCCTCGTCCGCAAGGACAGGACCGGCGTCTTGATCCGGATCCACGGCCGTGACTGGGCAATGGAAGGACCCCTCAACCACAACTTCAGCCAGGTGATCAACGCTATCGGCGCAATGTACGGGCTGCGGATCATGGCCAAGGGCGCCGCGATGCTGCACGCATCCTACGTGGCCAGGAATGGAAAGGGTCTGGCGGTCGTGGGCCAATCCGGCGCCGGCAAGAGCTCTGTAGCGGTGCGACTGCTGGAGCAAGGGTTCGACTTCGTCAGCAACGACAGGCTGATCCTCGAACGCGCAGGCAAGAACACGATGGGCCACGGCCTGCCCAAGCTTCCGCGCGTGAACCCCGGCACGCTTCTCGGAGGCGAACGCACCCGCGGCATGCTCGACGAGGAGGCTCGGGCGCGCTACGAGGCGATGCCGCGTGAGGACCTGTGGAATGTCGAGGACAAGTACGACCTTGATGTGGAACGCACTCTGGGCCGTCGCTGGTTGCTTAATGCGCCGGTCGCCTGCGTGCTGGTGCTGGAGTGGCGCCAGGGCCAGTCCGGCCTACAAGTCGAAAGGCTGCGCCCGGAGCAGGCGCTAACCTCGTTGCGCGGCGTTGGCAAAGACTTCGGCGCGCTCGACCAGCTGCTGACTCGCCGGACGGATACCGCTGTCCGCGAGGCTGCCGAGAGGCTGCCTGTATTCAGGATCACTGGACAACCGGAGCCAGGTCTGCTCGCACGTTCCATCGCCACATACGAGATCCACGAAATCGCCCAGCTAGTCTGAACGCCAGTTCCAGCTGTTGGCGACGAGGGCCGATAAGACGCCGTCAAAGCGGGCGCCCAGACCGGTGAGCGCCCGCGCCGCATACTCGCTTGCCCTGGCCTGCGCCGTCTTCACAAGGACTTCGGCATCCGGCAAAAGTGCCGCGAGGTTCCTGGAAGCCAGAATCTCCACCTCGAAAGGCGAATGAACGGCGACCATCGCGGGACGGTGCGAATCGAAGAGGCGATCCGTCCAGTCATCGCCCCAACGGCCTGCGAGCTGACCGTGTTCCTCGCGGCTGAGGGAGACAATGTCGGCCTCTGCAAACGCCTGATAAAGGTCCGGCCAGAAGGTGTAGTTCCCACGTGGCACCCGCTTGAACGAGTTGCCCGACACGACGACGAGCGCCTTTGGCACCGACTTACGGAAAGTCAGAACCAGCTCGCTGGCCACTGCAGGGAAAGCCTTGTTCAGGCCTCCGAATCCGAGGAGCACGCGTTCGGGATTCAACTCGTCGATCGCCCGTCGAATCCCGGCCAGGGCCGAGCAGGCCAGGGGTTCGTCCAGGCAGCGCCCGTCCGGCACGGCGAACATGTGCTTCGCGGAAGTGGGCGCGTGTTCGAGCGAGAGCGTGCCCGCGATGGAGGAACTGGGCGTTGCAAACTCAAGTACCGGGCGCCGGTGCTCGGGAACCAGCTCGGTCAGGTCTTCCGGGACCGCGCCGACGAAACGCGATACAGAGCCGGGCGCGTCGGTAGCCTCGAACCAGCTTGCCGCCGCGAGGGCGCTCATGAGTGGGCTACCGCCCGCGGTGCGGGCGACTTCAATGCTCAGGCCTTCGACCGACTCGATGAGCTCCGCGAGCTGACTTTTAGACACGAAGGTCTCTGTGTCTTCACCAGGTGCCTCGATCCCCAGCTTCTGGAAATCGCCGGCTCCTAGCTGCGCTCGGTAGTCGATAGTGCCCTGAAAGCCCCAGAGGATCAGGTTCTCGACACTCATCGATGCGTCTTCCCGGCAATCGCCGGCGGCTGCATGTCCACCACGTCGGTTACTTCGGACGTGTTGTTCGATACGCGGCGTCTCCGCGCGGGGGTCGAGTCCGGCGCGTCTCTCCGGTCGTCCGCAAGCGGGCTGCCAGTCGTAGTAAGGCGAGTCGACCTGGTAGCGGCCCATCAGCTCCAAGGCGCTGACCAGGTGATCGAGGAACCTCTCCAAGCGGGAGCGCCGCGGCTTGGGCCACAGGTGTCGGTTAGACATGACGTACTCCGGAGTCGGCTGCGCTTCGGTGAGTGGTGCCTATTAGCTGCCCGCGACACCCGATAGCCGGATGGACGGTTCGGCAGACGTCAGGCGTGGACCACAAGGACTCACCTGGATGAGACTAAGCCGCGAAGGTTAACGGCGAGCTAACCCCTGTTAATGGCTGCTTAACATACAGACGTTGGCGTTCGGGAATGATTGGAGTGCGAGGTGGGGTCGCAGATTCCGGGTTGCCGTCAGATGGTCACCGGTTTGGGTCAGACTACTTGTCGGGACTCATTTAAGCCTTGAAGTCGCGCCTCAAATGTTTGTGCATTAAGCGGTGCGAGCCGCCGATCGCCGCGCCGCAATAGTGAAAAGGGAGATGCGTTGCCTCATACCCTGTAGGGTCTGTTGAAATGCAATCAGCTTCGTCAGATCTGATCCCTCGACGGCGGCCGGGTCTTTGAAGCTCCAGTGGATGCGCTCGGGCGCGCCGGGGAATAAAGGACACTCCTCTGCGGCCTGGTCGCACACGGTTATGACATAGTCAAAGTTCTGCCCCTCAAATTCGGACGCACTCTTAGACCGGAGCGCACTGGTATCGAGGTTGTCCTCTCCCAAGACACGAAGGGTAAATGGATTAATGCCTTTGGGATGCGTTCCGGCGCTGTCTACCTCGAAGTCGTCGCCACCCATCTTCCTTAGCAGTGCCTCAGCCATCAGGCTCCTAGCTGAATTACCCGTGCACAGAAACAAGACTCGTATAGCCATCAGCTGTTGTCTCCTCTTAGGAACGTATAGACGAGCGCGCCCAGGATCGCACCGAGCGGCGGCGCAACGAGATAGATCCAGAGGGACGCAAACTCGCCCGAAACTATCGCCGGCCCGAGACTGCGAGCTGGATTCATGGAACCCCCGGAAATCGGACCGCCAATAAGGATGTCGAGCCCGACCGTGGCACCGATGGCAATTGCGGCGGCCTGCCCAACTGCTCGCGTATCCGTGGCCACCGACGTGATGACGAGCATCAACGCGAAGGTCAGAAGGACTTCCAATCCAAATGATTGTGCCTGGGAACCCGACGGCAATGTCGTACCCAGATGATGGACGTCGCCGAACAGCGCGAGTAAGGCAGCAGCGCCGATGATCGCGCCTCCGATTTGGGCAATCCAATAAGGCACGACGTCTCGCGGCTGAAAGTGCCGGAAAACGGCAAAGGCCAAGGTCACGCCGGGATTGAAATGCGCTCCTGAGATGTGCCCTAGGGCGTAAATCAAGATCAGGATTATGAGCGCGTTGCATGCAGCGATGCCTTCGAGGGTAAGAGTCCCACCCCGATACTCCGACACCACTGCGGCCCCTGGCCCAAATATGACCAACAACATGGTGCCAAGTGCTTCAGCTGCGAGTCTGTGGGACAGAGCCATCGCCATCACGGGGGGCTCGCGAGTTGGAACTTTCCGCAGCGTTGGTAACGAGGCGAGTTCTGTTTCGATCAATCCACGACTCCAAGCCACTGTCGGGCGAACATCGTCAGCCTACTGACACAGAAATGCTCGTACAAGTCGGATGTCGTGCTTTTTACAAGATGTTAACCCGCCTTCGAGGGGCTGAAGGGCAGCAGGGCCTCGCAGGCTCAACAGGCCTCCATCACGAGCGTTCGCCGTTGGAGAGTGTTGGATCGGCTAGCGATTACTTCCTGTGTGCGAGATGTCTTAACTCAACTACCGACGCTATCAATTCATAGCGTCACGGCCTCGCCGCGCAACACAGTAGATGCGCGAGCAAGTCAGTTGTCCCTGATGTGGAGCAAGTAGCGCAAAACTGACCAAAAGGACTCTTACTGAACTCGCGGCGCTCACAGGATTAGACCGCGAGGTGAACGAGGAATGCCACGCCGAACCCCAATGCGACAGCTGGCCCGGTCATGAGTCCGGACTCTTCGTATGCCTCCGGGAGCATCGTGTCGGCGACCATCGTGATAACGGCCCCGCCGGCGAACGACAAGGTGAACGCAACGAAGTTGGGTCCGGTATCCGCGAGTGTGTATCCAGTTGCTGCAGCGAGTCCGCTTACGACGGCCATGGCGGCCCAGCCCAGGACGATCGACCTGCGCGGGTATCCGGCCTTCGCCAAGCCGTCGCTCGCCGCCATGCCCTCGGGAAAATTCGAAAGCAGGATGCTCACCAGCATTGCGACGCTCACGCCAGCACCACCCGCGACCGACATACCCAGGACGATCGATTCAGGCACGCCGTCGAGCACCGAGCCCAGCACGATGCCTCGAGCGGCGTTTGCCGAACTTGTTTCCTCATCGCGGTGCCCTGGCCTGCGCGTGATGAGCAGGTCCGCAACGAAGAAGGTAAGCGATCCTACAAAGAAGCCGAGTGCCCCCCAGGCCCGAGACGCATCGCTTTCCGCGGCTTTCAGCACAAGCTCGTAGGCAACTGCACTAAGGAGCGCACCCGCTCCGCAGGCCGTGATAACACCCAGGGTCTGCCGTGCCACCGGACGGGTCAGCGCCATCCAGCAGCCGAGCAACAGTGGCGAGGCTGCGACGAGTCCCCAGAAGAACGCTTCAGCCAATTCGCTCTGGATCGGGTTCGCTCCTTCGGAAGCGCACGATATCACGCTCTTCGGCGGACCTTACGGTACCGGGTGAGCCTGCACGAATGGTTATAGCCTGACCCGAATGTCTGCAGTCCGTTAGCCATAGCCTCGATCTTGGCACGAGCACGGCAGGATAGGTGATCGCGCGAAACGCCGGAGATCGAATCTGAATCGCTGGTCCTGGGGGTAGGGACCGAACCCACATGACTTTGTGGCCAGCGGATTTCAAGCGCGCATTCGAAGTTGACAGCACCTGCTTACGGCGCGGCGGCCCACGACGGCGGTGGCGAGGTTGCGAGGTCAGTCGAGCCTGTCGGCATGACGTCGGCAGCATGTTGGTCACGAAGATTAGGGCGCACGCCGCCACAAGCCACAACGAAGGTGGTCGCCTTCAGGCGCTGCACCCCTGGTGGGGACGAGCAGCGTATCGAACGACTCGCCGACACCGATCCAGACCGGCTTACCGGAGGTACTCGTAGATAACTTCGCGGATATGTCCGACCTCGATGCCGTCGGAAGAGACCAGGGTTTTTTGGCGCCATCCTGCCAGACCGGACAGGCTCAACGTACCTGCCATGTCTGTCCCCTTTCGTTTGCTGCTTCGCATGGTGTCGCCGTCTTCACCTGTGTTCCTTATCCGTTGAGGCTCGGGCCCCCTGCCGCATCATATTGGCGATGACTCGTGTCAGGTCCTGCGGGCTTTTCCCGGTCGATTCGACTGTCTCCGTTTCAAGCCACTCCGAGTGGGTGAACACAGGCTCGAGGTCGGCCTCGCGTAGCCCTTGTGCAACGACCAGGGTTCTGACGGAGTCGGCGGGCAGGCCTTCAACGAGAGGGCGCAAAGCAGCTTCGGGAAGCCTGCGGTCGACGGGAAGGGTCGGCGCCTTGCCTGCGACGAATGGGCCGCCAAACAGGGCGGTGAACGCATTATGTAATGGGCCAACCAATACGTCACCGGCACTTCGACCGGTGCGTGACGCCAGATGCAGCTGGTTCCACGCATCCGTGACGACGATAGCGGCATCGTAAGCCCAGAGGTTGGCCTGCCAGTAAGAATCGTCCAGAGCCGACAAGTCGACGGCGGCATCTTCGCTCGTGATGTATGAGGCGACGATCACAATTACATCCATCTGTGTCGCCATGAGAGCCTCCTTTGATTACTTGGTGGCAGGCCCGTATGGCATATCCGGAGTCAGTGCGCCCGGCGCTCCGCCCCACCCCGCTCTGCGCCGCGTGGCGTAAGCGTTCAGCTGGCGAAGGCTCATGGCGCAACCAATGAGCGACGCCCCAAGGACGAATCGAGCGGACCTGCCGGGGAGGTCGAGGAACTGAGGGCTGACCGCCGGTGACTGGCAACCTCGGCTTCGTTAGTCGCCTGATACCTTCGTCAGGTTATGAAGAGGCGACCTTCTCCCGGGCAACAACAGCATCAAGAACAGCGGTCTCCGCGTAGTCGATAGCGTTATACGCGAAATCGATCGCCATCATCGCGTTATCTTCGGCCTGATCGGCCTTTTTGATAGCTCTGTCCCGATCATGCTCTTGCTTCTTGACGTCGATCTTGGCCCGGCCGCTTTCGACATCAGACTTGACCTTGTTCGAAAGATCAGACCACATCGATCCCATGCTCGCCTGCGCCTTCAAATACTCTTGACGCGATTCTTCCGCGCGCCGGTTCCTCGCAGCCTGGATTTCGTCCTCGCGCTTCTGAATCTTTTCGATGCCTGCCGCTTTGGTGGTCGCGTAAGTGTCCTCGGCATCCTTTGCTCGAACCGACAAGTCTGCAAGTTGCTCGGAGATGGGTTTGGGCATGTCTTTCCCCCTAGATGGACGTTAACGCGCCGGTCTCAGCCTTGCGGGTTTGATAGTCCGAAGTGTATTCAGCTACAGGCCGCCGGACTACCCCAAGGGTCACCATTCGAGTATTGCAGCTCTCCCTCCTTAGGAAGCTCCAGGAAACGTATCAGTGCATGGAAGAACGGCGGGAGCTGCCGGGGTTTCGGGCTTCACTCCAACGCTATTCCCTCATAGCGTCCCCTTCTCCTTTGCGTTGCCGTGGGATATTCTCGCCCAGGACTTACATGGCTAAAACGCTCGACCTTTCGGACATGCCCTGGGAAAGCACCGCGCGTTCGGCCAGGCACTCCACCACGCCTGACCGCTTGACTGTGATCCGCGCGACGATGGCTGAGCTGCTTCCCGATGAGTCCGTTTTCGTGGTCGATGGGTCGCCGGCACCGACTGACGAGGCAGTCCTGAAGCTTCGGCGCAACATCCGCCAGAGGGTGCCAGGCAAGCAGTTCGTGCTGCTGGACGATCTAAAGAGGCGAGGCGTTTGGATCTACCGAGTAGTGGGCGACCGACCGCCCGCGGGCCGCGCCGTTGGGCCGGAGAAGGCCGAGGAAGTTCTGAGGCGACCTCTAGATTAGAAGCCGGCGGCGCTCAGACAACTCACGCCAGGGGCGGAGGCGTGCCGGTTGGTCGCCTTCGTAAGGCTCAGGCCGCGGCAGCGACTTCTTGGGCGGCCTGTTCGATGATCGCAGCCACGGTGGCGGGCTGCGATACGTAAATCGAGTGACTGCCCGCGGCCTCGACGACTTTCGAACCCGCCCGCTCGGACATGAAACGCTGAGCCGGCGGCGGGATCATTTTGTCGTCCGCGGAAATGAGGTACCAGCTCGGCTTGGCTTTCCATGCCGGTTCGCTGATGCTTCCGCTGAGCGCCTCCACTCCCCACGGGACTTGCGAGTCGGCCATGAACGCAGCCTTCTCGGCGTCCACATCGGCTGCGAATGACGCGGCGAACTTCGCCTTGTCGAGGAAGAGGTAACCGTCTTGTGGTGGAAGAATCGGCGGCACGGGCGCCCCGGGCGGAGGGTCCTTGATTAGGCTCGACACCGACTCGCCTTCGTCCGGCGCAAAGGCACTTATATAGACAAGCCCAACCACCCGGGGATCGTTACCGGCTTCGGTGATGACCGCTCCCCCGTAGGAGTGACCAACGAGAATCACAGGACCGTTCTGCGTGGAAACCGTGCGCTTGGTTGCGGCGACGTCCTCAGCCAACGAAACCGTCGTGTTCTGTACGACGCTGACTGGGTAGCCGTCCTTCCGCAGGATGCTGTAGACACCTTCCCAGCCCGAGCCGTCCACAAATCCACCGTGTACCAAGACGATATTGGTCAGCGATGAGGGCATCTCAGTCTCCTTGTCGTTTGCCAGGCTGCGATTTGCCTAGGTGATTGGCGGGTAGTCCGTCGGCGCAGGGAAGTCTGAACCCTAGCGACCTTGAGCTATGCCTAGATTAAGACGGACCAGGTCCGAGATTCGACTGCGAATCCCAGTACCTTTCGGGTTAGTGGTAAGTCCCGGCTGTACCTCGATCCGCCGCGGACGGCCTTCGCTATCCGGCCATAGCGTCACCTTCCGTCTTGATTCGCCGTGAGATACTCTCGGCTGACTCGATGGCAAGAAAGATCGTCCTCCCGCAAAGCAAACCACGAGGTTCGTCACTGTTCAGGCCACCTGGAGGCCGCTTGGCTTACCTGCGCCTGCACCTTGGCGATCTGAGTGCCGACGAGGCGGTGTTGGTTGTCGATGAGGACAAGACTGATGAAGGCGTCAAGCGGCTCAGGCGCGTCATTCGATGGACGCTGCCCGGCAGACACCTTGTCGTCCTCGAAGACCTCCGCAAGCATGGCGTCTGGGTTTACCGCGTCCCAGGAGATCGTCCGCTGGTTGGAGGCACCGTAGGGCTGGAGAAGGCTCAGGAGATCCGGAGCAGGCCCGTGGACAAATAGGGGCGACTCCCTTGATGTCACCGAAGCCTTTGAGTTCTCCCGCCCAGGGCGCAGGATGCGGCCATGGAGGACCCACCCGCCTGCCCGAAGTGCAACGGCAAGTTGAAGGTCGTGGGCGCCGGCCGCAAGGCGACCTTCTCGTGCACGGCCTGCTCTTGGACCAGCGATCTCCGCCTCGACTGCGCCCGTGGCATCATCACAAGGAAAGATCGCGACTCCTGAGACCGATCATTGCTCCGACCGCCCCACAACCCCTCCCGAGGAATAGGAGCGCCCGCTTGCCCGCCCAGCGCGTCCAGGACCGCTGTCTACGCCCCTCACCGCCTCCCCAGCCGCCCTGGCCGCTCCCTCCGCGCTGGCGACCATATCCCGGCGTTAGGCAAAGCGCTCCGGCGGAGGAGTCGCGCATCGCCCGTCGCCTAGTGGCGCATTCTCGCCCTCCGCCTGAGCATCGTGTGTAGCACCCCTGGGAGAAGGGAAGAGAGGCCTTGGCCTGCGTCCTGGCGGCTCCTACGCGAGGGTTCTCGCCCGGCTGATCCTCTTCCCGTTTGATGCTGGCCGACTCTATACTCCCGCTTTCAGTCGCGCCCTACCACGCCGGCCAAGCCAGGTCGCGGTTTCCCAGCCGGCGGCGCCGGACTGGCCCTGTTAGGCGATCCGATCCGGCGGGACTGAGGCCGAAGCAATCAGCATGCAGTCTTGTCCGGAACTAACGGGAAACCTTCTTTCGCAGCTTGAGAAGGTCGTAAAACGAAAGCTCACCGCGAAGAATCGAGCGCGACGGCGATCTCAAATTGAAGGGGCGCCTTTTGGTCGCCGCTGAACAGTGATGCCGATGTTCGTCCAATGGTGACTTGTCTGCGCTACCGAGTGCGGGCAGTGGGCACCGTCCGCCCGTCCGGCTGAGAAGGCTCGTCTTGCAGCCCATCCAGCGCAGTCCAGGCGTTGGGGCTATGCGCCCTCGATGACGGCGGTGTTGAGGCCGCGGGCTATGAGCCAGAATGCCAGCACGACCTCCTGCGCGGCCAGGGGCAGGTTCAGCGTGACATAAGTTCGGGTCCGGACGTCCAGCAGGCGAAACCAGACCAGCGCGCTGGCAACGATCGCGAGGACTGTGCCCAGAAGCCCCCAGACCGCGAGCCATGCCGGCACCAGTCCGGACTGCAGCAGCAGCGAATAGAGCAAGAGCCCGCCGGCCGAGAGAGCGAAGATCATCGCCACGTGGTTCAAGAGGTCCCGCCACCTCCGCAGCAGCGCGCCGAGCGCGTGGAGGCGGGCTCTCTCCGGCGTGCCCGCGCCCAGGAACTCCCGGCTCAGCTTGAGGATCACCAGCAACGGGATCGCGCCGAAGAGCACGAACACCCCGGCGATGGTACGAAAGGCGAGGAAGCCGGTGGCGAGCCCGGCATCGTGCTGCCTGAGCGTGGGAAACAGCGTCACCGCGAAGCTGATGTAAGCGGCTGCCATCACGACCTGTGCCAGCGCCGCACGCAGCACTTCGCGGGCGCGCGCCGCGGTCTGCACCAGGTAGTCCTCGCGGTCGACGCTCGGGGCGACGCTGAGGATGCCTGCCCGAGCCCGAGCAGGTAGAGCAGCCCGGCGATGACCGCGACCTCCTTGTCTGTGCCCATGCATCCCTCTCCCGCGCCTACTCGAGGCCGTCTGGCCACGCCCGCTGGCTCGCCACGAGTGCGTCCGGCGTGGCTCCATGCTAGTGCCGGGCGGCGGTCCAAACCACAACGCTGCACCTCATAAGCACGAACCGCCGGAGACGCCGACTCCCATACGCATCGAGACAGCCTTATCAGGCCCCGGGACTGCAAATCCTCGAGTATCCGGCTCACCACCTCGCGGGAACTGCCGAGCTCGCCGGCAATCTCCTGGTGGGTGATCTGGATTCTCGGCCCTACCTGCCTCGCGCGTTCGAGAAGCAAGGATGCGACGCGCGTATCCATGCGCCTGAAGGCGACATGGTCCAATCGAGTGTCCGCAGCAGCGGTATCGAATCTACGTCCTTACTGCACATACCTCCCGATGTTCGTTCAGTACGAACTTCGGCATTTCAGCAGGCGGAACGCCTCTGATCGTCGCCGCGTCACGCGTCGCGTGAACCGTGATTTGCAGCGCTTCGAGGACCTGAGCGCACTGATGGACTCTAGTGATTCGCCTATCCCTGCTTCGATAGAGGCGGTTTGCGTGCATCGATCCACAGGTAGATGTCCGACTCCTGATAGTTGAGTTCGGCTACCTGCGCGCGGTAGACGAGCCCATTTCCGACGCACGGCCACATCAAGGCGAACGCAGGTCCGCCGGAATCGTAGACGACCGAATACTGCTTGCCACCCATGTAGCGGGCGAAGTCCTTTGCCATCTGGACGCGCCTCTCGCTGTCGAACTCCTGCCTGAGGCCGAGGACCAGGCGGTCCACCTCGGGGTCCCCTTTCAGTCGGTCCCTTCCTCCCGTGCCGTCGAACCCAGGAAACTGAGCGCCTCCCGAGCTCGTCTTCCGCACCAGTGCATCGATCAGAGGAGAAGCGCTGCCGGGATGGAACGCTACGCCATCGAAATTACCGTGCTCGTTGATAACGCGCGGCGCGAACTCCGTGTTGCTCTCCCAAACGGTGGTCGTCGTCGAGACCCCGCCGTCGCGCAACATACCCAGCACGGCCTCGTACTGGGGGAAGTTGGCCTCCTGGCCGGTCCGCAGATAAGCCTTGGTCGAGAACCCATTCGGGTAGCCGGCGGCGTTGAGGAGTTTCCTGGCCTCGGGGACGTTGAATTCGTAGTACTGGCCGTTCTCTCCGAACTCGGAGCTGCGCGGATCGAGGGCGAATGACTTGCTGAGGTGTGTGTTCCAGCGGATATCGACATCGATACCACCGGCCTTGAAAGAGTCGGCGGAGCTGAAGACGCTGCCGAAGGTTTCCCTGTCTATCAACATCGACATCGCCCGGCGCACCCGTTCATCCCAGAAGGGGGAGTTCGAGCTTGCCAGCCCGAACCTCATCTCGCCGACGACATCGTCGTAGTCGCCCTGGTAGAGGTTGAGGGCCGGCACGTCTTGCTTCGTGCTGAGAATGTCTTCGCGCCTCACGTCGGCGTGGAATAGATTTCCTGACTTGAGCTGAGCGAGCCGCTGTGCGTACTCCGGGAGGATGGGCACCTCCCAGGTCTGGGCAAAGGGCACATCGGAGCGATACCAGTTAGGGTTCTTCTCGAAAGTGAAGCCCACGGACGGCTCGTAGCTCTTCAGGGTCCACGCGCCCGAGCCCCGCACTTCAGAACGTAGGTCGACATCGCTCTCGGCCTCGCGCGGCATGAGCCAGAACCTCGCCCCCATCGCGTCGAAGATGTCAGCCGTTGGCGACTGCAGCTTCATGACGACCGTTGTCTTGTCGACAGCCTGCACGGACAGCACCGGCGCGGCCTTGTTGGCACTGTAGGCGAGGTTCTGCCGAAAAGAGTTGAGAGATTCGAACTGCTTCCAGCTGAAGGCGACGTCCTCGGCGTCAACTACCCGGCTGTTTGTCGGCGGGCGCGCGTCCCACCGGGCGTTCGGACGCAGCTTGAACGTTACCTGCAGCTTGTCGCCTGAGAATTCCCAGGACTCGGCAAGGTCGGGATTGGCGTCTGCGATTGTCGGGATCTTATCGAGATAGTTGGGCGGGATCGAAGTCAGGCGGCTATAGGAGCGCCAGACCACGACGCGCGATGACTCGGCGTTGATGGCGGGACTGAGCCCCTGAGCGTCTCGCACGATAAACGAGCGGAAGGTCCCGCCCGCCGCCGCGGACTTTGTCGTATCGACAGCCCTCGTGATTGTCCCGTCACCCCTGCCGGCATCTGGATTGCGCTTGCCACCGCAGCCCGCGGCAAGCAGGCCCAGGCCGGCCGCACCAGCGGCTGACGCGCCGAGAACCCTGCGCCGGCTCATCTGATATCCCCAGGCCGACTTCATCTGCACCCTCCGCGGCCGTTTGGCTGAGTGTAGCGGAGGCAATACTAAAGGACATTACAAAGATTATTATGAATGTCTTTCTAGAAAGCATGATTTCGTTACCTTTCAGCGGGTACAGTTGCCCAGCTAAGCCAGACATCACGACAAGGCACTACAAAATGACTAGTCCTAGGTAGCGAAAAGCTTGCTCCGAATAGGTAAACTCCCTGCTGTGTTAAGCTCCGATGAGCGCAAGATGTCCGAAGCGTTTCGCAAGGATGACGTTAGCATCTCTAAACCAGGTCGGGCATATCGCGCCCGCGGACGGTTCAGGCACGGCGTCGCGAAGCACGACCTTAGCTCGTCCCAGAACGACGACCGTTATCGCAGGCTGTATACACTTATGGTGCGGCTCGCGGAGACCGACAGCCTGGCGGCGGCCCTCGATGAGATCCTCGCCACAGCGATCGACCTTATCCAGGCAGATGCGGGATACATTCGTCGGTTCATACCTTCAGGCGCGACATCTCCGATCGTCGCCCACAGAGGGCTGAACGAGGACTTCATCCAGTACTTTGGAGCACTCGCCGAACCAGTCGATCCAGAGGCCCGTCAGGCTGTCCGGAACGGTGAGCGGGTCGTCATCGAGGACATGACCACTCATCCGGGGTTCCAGCGTCACCTCGCTCACCTGCTCCCAACGGGCCACACTTCGATGATCGCTGTACCGCTCCTGAGCCGAGGAGCGGTCGCAGTGGGCACCTTCTGCGCGAACTTTACGACGCAGCACACCCCCTCCAACGCAGAATTCGAGACGTTGGAGCTCTACGCCAGGCTCGCGGCCAACGCCATCGAGAAGCATGAGTACATAGAGCGGCAAGCGCATACAGAGCAGGAACTCAGACAGGCGATTGCCGTAAAGGACGAGTTTCTGGGCCTTGTGTCACACGAGCTGCGTACGCCGATGACCGTCATCAGGGGTATGGCCTCGATACTGAGCAGATACGAGGCCCTTCCAGCGGAGGAACTGCACACCATTTATGAGGATCTTCATAAGGAATCCGAGCGACTGTTTCGCCTGATCGAGAACATGCTTACCGTCGCCAGGGTCGAAGCAGGTAGGTCGCCTGCTACTGAATGCATCGTCATAGATAAGGTTCTTAAGTCCTGTGTCGAGGCGTTGCAGCGGGAATTCCCGACTTTGCTATTGAGGGTCCACATCAAGGGGCGAGGCATGGTTGTCTCCGGCATAGAGCACCATATCGAACAGGTCCTACACAACCTCATTCAGAACGCCTCAAAGTACAGCCCACCCGGATCACCAATAGAAATTAAGGCCGCACGTGCGGACAACGCAGTGCGGATTTCAGTACTCGATCGGGGTCTCGGACTCAAGGACCCGGTGGCCATATTCAGGCTTTTCGAGCGCGAAGACGGTGCCAACCAGCGAGCGCCGGGACTTGGACTCGGTCTCGCAGTGTGCAAGACGCTCGTGGAGGCGCAAGGCGGCCAGATCTGGGCAGAAGCGAGAGAGGGCGGCGGTTCGGCATTTCACTTCACGCTGCAGTCGTATCAAGTTGAAGAGGCCGACTGACCACGCCGTCATGCCGATGTTCGTCCGGTGCTGAAGATTTCCTAAAGTAGCTAGAATCGAATCTAGTCCGGGGCTTACCCAGGTTCGGTAGCGCGCTACGCGAGCCTGAACGGCTGACGTTCTTACGAGTTCGCGCGCCCGTACCAGTTCAACACCCGCATGGCGCGAAGAGTGTTCCAACGGCTGGGCTTTCCCTCTCCCTCTTCCATGTCGAAGTGAACCTTACCGGGATGGGGATTCTGCAAAGGCCATCGTCCGTCCTCGAGTCGCCTTTTCTCGACCAGGTCGATCGCTTCTGCACAACGCTCGTCCGGTGCGACGCCGGCATTCCGCAGATAGTCGAGCCCCCTGAGCACGTCGTAGTGCCAACGGGTCGGGAAGGAGAAGAGGGTCCATTCCGGCTTCACCACGTCACCGGTCGACAAGCGGCGGAACATGCGACGCTCGAGGAGGTACTCCTGCCCCCTGAGGCGGGCTGCCGTCACCTCAGCCGAGCCACCCGTGGCCCGCTCGTGCTCCAGCAGACCCTCCAACACGCAGATGGTGGTGTGGAACGACGACCGTGTTGAGCCGCGCTCCGCCTCGCAGTTCCAACCGCCGTCGCTCAACTGCTCGCCGAGGAGCCTGTCGACCACACCCTGAACGTCCTGGCCAAAGTAAGAACCCAACGCCACGGTCAGGCCGTTGATGCAGGGCTCGACCTCGCCCGAGAAGAACGGCTCGTCGTCGTACTCCCACCTGCTGTTCTCACGGACCAGGGCCACCGCGCGGCGAGCTGGCTCGCTCTCGGGATCCAGGCCCATCTCCCGCAGGAGGGACAATGTCCATGCGGTGGCTGTCCACGGTTGAGAATTGGCCGGAGGCGGCGCGGTCAAGGCGGGGAAATAGGTGCCGCCGTCCCACTGGCCGTCCGCGCCTTGAAGGGCGAGCAGCCGTGCCCCCCATCCTTCCGAGGCAACCCTTGAGCGCTCGGCGGCGACAACATCCGCGGGCTCGTGCGTGAGGTCCCGCATCACCTGCCATCGGATAGAGGCGTCCGAGTCCAGCAGCCAGTCGGTAACCGTCATCTCACCCCCACTCCTCTTGGTCGAGGCACGAATTCCCCATTGACGCCGTTATCGCTGTCGGGTCGCCGGACCAGGCTATTGGATAACCCAAATCGTGGTTCGTCAAGCGGTCGGATGCCGGAAGCCGCGGCGCAGCGGTTCCAGCTCTGCGTCAGAGACAAGAAGCCACTCGAGTAGCCGCGTGTCATCACGTCATAGCCAAATGCAGGCGTTCCCATGCCTCTCTCCGGGAGAGTGTGCGGCTGGTCTCGGACACCCAGTCTCAGGAACAACAGGGCTAGCGGAGCCGGGGCGAGGTTGTAATGAGCGTCCCAAGCAGCGGAATTGAATCTAAGTCCTTACCGCACACATACCACGAGGTTCCTCCATTGATTCGGGACGCAGCCGACCGGCCTCGACAGTAAGACCGCATGATGTCCGCGGTCTGGTGCTCTGGTTCCCAAAGCGCCTGACATTCATCACGAAGCTCTAGTCCATCCTTCCAAAAAACAGGGCTTGACACGGTCCTGCTTGCCCTGTACTTTACCCACAGGTTAATTAACCGCGAGGTTTAGTCCTTGATCTCGACCGCCAGCCTCAACCTCACATTCGCCGCACTCGCCGACCCCACCCGCCGCGCGATCCTGGCGCGTCTCGCCGCCGGCGAAGCGTCCGTCACCGAACTGGCAGAGCCATTCGACATGAGCCTGCCCGCCGTCTCCAAGCACCTCAAGGTGCTGGAGCGCGCCGGCCTCATCGCCCGCGGCCGCGAGGCGCAGTGGCGCCCGAGCCGCCTGGAGGCAAGCCCTCTACGGGAAGTGGCGGACTGGGTGAGCGACTACCGCCACTTCTGGGAGGAGAGCTTCGAGCGCCTGGATGACTACCTGCTGAAACTGCAATCAAAGGAGCAAACGGATGAAAGGGGAAACACAAATGGCTGAGACTACTGTTATCGCCGAGTCCGGCAAACAAGAGATCGTGATGACGCGAGTCTTCGACGCCCCGCCGGACCTGGTCTTCAAGGCATGCACCGACCCGGCCGCCATACCGCGGTGGTGGGGGCCGAAGAGACACACGACCACGGTAGACAAGATGGATGTGAGAAAGGGCGGCATCTGGCGATATGTCAGCCGCGACGCGGACGGGAACGAGTTCGCCTTCAACGGCGTCTATCACGAAAGCGCCGCCCCCGAGCGGCTTGTCTACACCTTCGAATTCGAAGGCATGCCGGGCCATGTACTACTGGAAACCGTGACCTTCGAAGCGCGGGATGGCAGAACGTTGCTGACCGACAGGTCCGTCTTCCAGACGGTCGAGGACCGCGATGGCATGCTGGCCTCGGGCATGCAGGAAGGGGCGGACGAGACCATGGACCGCCTGGCGGAACTCGTCGGGACCCTGAAATGACTCCTCCAGCCAAAGACGTCGCCGGCTACCTCGCCGTGTTGCCCGAAGGGCCGCGCGCCGCACTGGAAGGACTCCGGCGGACAATCAAAGCCGCCGCGCCCCAGGCCACCGAGGGCATCAGCTACCAGATTCCGACGTTTGCCTACAAGGGACCGCTAGTCGCCTTCGCCGCCTTCAAAGACCATTGCGGTTTCTACGTCATGAGCCCGCCGGTCATGGATGCGCACAAGGACGAGCTAAAGGACTACGACACCGCGAAGGCAACGATCCGCTTCCGTCCCGGCGAGCCTCTACCAGCCGCACTGGTGAAAAAGCTCGTCCAGGCGCGAATCAAAGAGAACGAGGCGAACGCGGCCGCCGCCCAGATGCCGGCCCGGACGGCAGGCCAAACGCCAACAACCAAAGGAGGGATGACCATGGTCGCAAGCGATGTCGAAGCAACGGCAACGTCTGATCGCGAAATCGTAATCACCCGCGTAATCGACGCACCACGCAAACTGGTATTCCGGGCCTGGACCGAGCCGGAGCAGGTGAAACAGTGGTGGGGGCCGAATGGCTTCACGACCACCATTCATGAGATGGAAGTGGTGCCCGGTGGCGTCTGGCGCTTCATCATGCACGGCCCAGACGGCACCGACTATGACAACAAGGTTGAATATATCGAGGTCGTGCCGCCGGAGCGCCTGGTCTTCGCGCACGGCTCCGGCGTCGAGGACGACCCGGGCCGGTTTCAATCGACGGTGACCTTCGCCGAGCAGGATGGCAAGACGCTGCTGACCATGCGGGCGCTGTTCGACTCGGCAGCGGCGCGCGACCAGGCGGTCAAGGAAATCGGCGCGGTCGAAGGCGGCAACCAGACGCTCGCCCGGCTGGCGGAGTACCTGGCGAAGAACTAACGAGGCGACGTCTAGACGCCCACCATACGGTGGGCGTCCTCCTTTGGTCGCGCTTGAGCCGACGTGCTATCGGCCCACCGCCCTCGTCAGCCCTCGGGTTGGGCCAACCCCCGCGCGCAGGCCGCCGCGCGCTCGAGCAGCAGCGTGCGCTCGCGCTCGTTCCGCGTCATCGCCGCCGCGCGCTCGAACTCGGCCCGGGCCTCATCGAAGCGGCCGAGCTTCGCCAGGAAGTCGCCGCGCACGCTCGGCAAGAGGTGGTAGGCCTTGAGCGAAGGCTCCGACCGTCAGCGCATCCACGAGCTCGAGGCCGGCCGCAGGGCCGAAGGCCATCGACAGCGCGACGGCGCGGTTCAGCTCCACCACGGGTGAGGGCGAAAGCTGGGCCAGCGCGTCGTACAGCGCCGCGATGCGCTCCCAGTCCGTCTCTTCAGCCGTGCGCGCCCGCGCGTGACAGGCGGCGATCGCGGCCTGCAGGGCGTAAGGGCCGAGCGCTCCGCCGAGGCTCTCGGCACGTTGGAGCGCCGCCAGCCCACGGCCGATGAGGACGTAGTCCCAGCGGCCGCGGTCCTGCTTCAGCAGCAGGATCGGCTCGCCCGAAGGGCCTACGCGCGCCCCTGAGCGTGACGCCTGTATCTCCATCAGCGCGACCAGGCCGTGGACCTCCGGCTCCTTCGGCGCCAGTTCCGCCAGGATGCGGCCGAGCCGGAGCGCGTCCTCGCACAGCGCCGGCCGCATCCAGTCGTCACCAACGGTCGCGGAGTAGCCTTCGTTGAACACCAGGTAGATGACTTCTAGCACCGACGCCAATCGCGCGGCGAGCTCATCGCCACGGGGGACCTCGAAGGGTACGTGAGCCTCCGAAAGGGTCCGCTTGGCCCGGACGATTCGCTGCGCCACCGTCGGCTCCGGGACCAGGAACGCCCGCGCGATCTCCTCCGTCGTCAGCCCTCCCAGCAGGCGCAGCGTTAGGGCGACGCGGGCCTCTGTCGAGAGGACGGGGTGGCAGGAAATGAACACCAGGCGCAGGAGGTCGTCGCCGATGTCATCGTCGATCGATGCTTCGACGTCCGCGGCGGCCAGCTCTTGCTGGACTTCGAGGTCGCGGCCAAGCTCCTCGCGCTTGCGTTCCAGCGTTTTGCTGCGGCGGAAGTGGTCGATCGCGCGATGCTTCGCTGTGCCCATGAGCCAGGCGCCGGGGTTGTCCGGCACGCCGGTCTGCGGCCACCTCTCGAGCGCGGCCACCAGCGCGTCCTGAGCCAGGTCCTCCGCCAGGCCGACGTCGCGCACGATGCGCGCGAGCCCGGCGATCAGCCTGGCGGACTCGATCCGCCAGACCGCCTCGATCGCGCGATGGGTCTCGGAATTCGTCTCGACTGCCATCCCGATCATCTTCGTAGGCGGGTGCAAGCCGCGCAACCTGGACCTTGCGCGCATTCCTCCGTCGAGGTGCCCGTGAGCCGCCGCGGCGCTCATGGCGGCCACGCGTCGCCGGACTAGCTCCGGCCTTCGTGCAGCATGACGACGGCCTTGTCGATGCGCCTCTGGCGGGTTTCGGGCGTCTTCGCTTCCTCGATCGGCAGGACGTACCACCGCTTGCGGCTGTAGGACAGCCCTTCGAAAAATCGCCTCGCGCCGGTATCGCGGTCGAGCGCGTCCCTGAAGTCGGGCGGGAGGGTCACCTCGCGAGGTTCGCCATCGAGCTCGATGTCGACTTCGACCTCGTCACCGGCGGCGATACCGGCGGCGGCGCGGTTCTCCGCGCTGACCGGGAGCATGAACTCCCCGCCCATGGAAGCCACGCTGCTGCGGTAGGTGTGGCCTCCAATCGTGACGCGGACCGCCGGGCGCTTGCCCGGCCCCAGGCCGGCGACCACCTCCGGCGGCACTCGGATACCGGTGGCGGTTTTGCCGCCGAGCAAAATTGTGGCCCGAAACTTCATCAGCCGCAGTCCTTCCTAACCCGCACGAATACTGAGGGGTTATCGTCCTGAACCCGGCCCGGTCTGAAAGTCGGGCAATTTGGCTACGACCTCCTGGACCTCGGCAGGAAAATCAGACAGCTCCTGCACCTGACGCACCTCGATCACCTCGTTGTCAGAGGCGGGGCAGCGCGACGCCCAGGCGACCGCCTCTTCCTTCGATTTCACGTCAATCAGCCAGTAGCCCCCGAGCACCTCCTTGGCCTCGGCGAAGGGGCCGTCGGCGACCCGTGGCTTGCCGCCCGAAAACGACACGCGCGCGCCCATCGAAGGCGGGTGCAAGCCGTCGAGCGAGAGCAGCACGCCGGCCTTCTGCAGGGATTCGTTGTACTTCATCATCGCGGCAACGGCCGCCACGTCGTCCGGCATTGTGCCCGGCGCCGCGGTCTCGTAGCCCGCCGGGATCATCAGCATCATGAACCGCATGTTTAGTCTCCTTCTTAAAGCCTCACCCCACTCCCCCTCTCCGTCAACGGAGAGGGGGAGTGGGAGGGCGAGTGGTAGTGGAGCGAGGATCCGAGCCTACGACCTCGTTGCGTTCCTCGCCATCTGCTCGCGCGTCGCGCGCTCGCGGGCAGCCTCTTCGGCGGAGAAGATCTCGGGCGGGAAGTCGGCTTCCTCGAACAGGGGACGAATCTCGCACTCGCCTTCTCCCAGCACCTCCAGGAAGCGGGTTGTCCAGTGGACCGCCTCGGCCATGGACTTCACCTCGAACAGCGCGTAGGAGGCGATCAGCTCCTTGGACTCAGTAAAGGGCCCGTCGGTCACTGTGACCTTGCCGCCGGAGAGGCGCACGCGCGCGCCCGCCGAGGACGGCTTGAGGCCGTCGGTCGCGAGCAGCACGCCGGCCTTCGTGACCTCCTCGATGAATCCGCCCATTCTCTCCACGAGCTCTCTGGTCGGAGGGGCGCCTGCTTCGCTGTCCCTGTCTGCTTTCAGCAGTCCCATAAATCGCATCTTCGTGTCTCCTTCGCTGTGACTACGTGGTTCGCTGTAATTTGGCTGTGGCGCGAACTACGCCAGCGCGGCCTTGCGCTGTTGCTCGTCCCGCCAGGCTTGCTCGCGGGCGGCCTCTTCGGGCGGAAGGATGTCGGCGGGGAAATCGGACGCCTCGAATACCTGGCGGACCTCGCGTTCCTCGCCTTCGCCGAACGGGGCGCGCTTGGCCCATTCCAGGGCCTCTTCGCGCGACTTCACCTGGATTATCCAGAAGCCGGCCAGAAGCTCCTTCGATTCGGTGAAGGGGCCGTCAGTAACCGTGAGCTTGCCGCCCGTCGACCTGATCCGCGCGCCCTTTGAGCTGGGGTGGAGGCCGTCGGCCGCCAGCAGCACGCCGGCCTTGATCAGGTCGTCGTTGTACTTGCTCATGGCCTCGACTATCTCCCGCGACGGTAAGCCGCCACCCTCTGACTCCTCGTTGCCTTTCACCAGGATCATGAACCGCATCGGTGTCTCCTTCTCGTTTCGTTTGGGGACCGCGCTGCCGGACGTGTCCGCGGCCGGGTGCGCTGGCCTCCTACAAACACGTCGAACGAGCGGCCGCCGGATCGACATCATCAGTGTCTGTCTTGAGGAATAGTTTGTTAAGCGGCCGCGGCCCATGTGGACCGCAATCGAAATGGCGAGCCGCTGCGCCCGGTCCACAAAAAGATGTAAGGCCTGCCTCGCGCACCATCACCGCGAAGGAGGCATCCCAGCGTCGCTGCCCTCATGCGGCTGGCCCGCACCTGCCAAACGTACCGTGAGACCGGGTAGTTCGGCACTCATCACGGGGCGGCCTGCGGTTTAGGCTAGAGGTTGCCGCCCACCACGTCCAGCCGCCGTTAGTGAGGCAGGGGGATGAAGCCAGCAGGCGCCTTGATCGTCTCCGTGGCCCTCGGGGCCATTGCCTACACGAAGTTGATTCGTCCCTGGCACAGCACCTGGGGCGCGACCACCGAGGAGGCCGGCCGCCCCATGCCCCTGGACGAGCGTGTCACGGACCCAAACATCGTCACAACCCGCGCGGTCACGGTGCTGGCGCCCGCCGCCGACGTCTGGCCGTGGATCGCGCAAATGGGGGAATCGCCGCGTGCCGGCTACTACAGCTACACCTGGGTCGAGCGGATGCAGGGCCTGGACGTCCACAACGCCCGTCGAATCATCCCGGAGCTTCAGGACATCCATGCCGGAGATGCGCTGGACAAGGCCGGCAACATGCGAGTCCTGGACCTTGCGCCGGGCCGGCACCTGGTCCTCGGGCCTCCCGACAACGTCGACTGGCTGCGCTGCACCTGGACGATCGCTCTCTACAGCCTCGATGACCGGCGCACCCGGCTGGTGACGCGCGTCCGCGGGCGCTTCTCCCTGGTGGGAATGCTGAAGGCCACGCCACCGCCCTCCTGGCCCTGGATGCTCCTCCTGGACCCCGGCGTCTTCGTCATGGAGCGCAAGATGCTCCTCGAAATCAAGCGACTGGCGGAGGCAGGGACGGCGGTGCGGGCGGCCAAAGCCAGGGAAGGCGCTGGTCTTGCCGGCGGGCGGGGAATTGCTGGATAAGCGCCCGTCGGAGTTCGCCGGTAACGAGGCTTCGCGGGGCGCCGGCCAACGCGGCGTTTTCAGATGAATAACGCAAAGCCGGACACGCTGCCGCGACACATTCGGGCACTGCTGCGGCCGGACGCTTACGCGCATCCGGCCGCCTCGATTCAGCTCATCCAGACCCACGCCTCCTACGTAGTGGTCGCCGGCGATCACGCTTACAAGCTCAAGAAGGCGCTGGACCTGGGCTTCGCCGATTGGCGGACGCTGGAGCAGCGGCGGCAAAACTGCCTCGAAGAAATCCGGTTAAACGCCCGCGGCTGCCCTTCCCTTTATTACGGCGTCCTTAGCGTCAATCGCTTCGAAGGCGCCTACCGCCTCGACGGGCCCGGCGAGGCGGTCGATTACGCCGTGCATATGCGCCGCATCGCCGAGGAGCGCACTCTCGCGAGCCTGATCGAGTCGCCGCGGGCCGGCTTCGACATGATTGGTCGAGTCGCATGGAAGCTTCTGCGCTTCCACGCCGCCGCTGAGGACGGCCCGCGTGTCAGGGCGATCGGTGGCCTGGCGACGATGGCCGAAAACTGGCGCTCGAATCTCGACGCGATGGCGGCCTCGCCCGCCGCCGGCGTCACCGGCGCCGCGCTCGAGGGCATTCGCGGCTACGGCGATGCCTTCATCGAGGCCAACCAACCTCTGTTTCTGCGCAGGGAGGAGGAGGGCCGCGTACGCGAGTGCCACGGAGACCTGCGCGCCGACGCGATCTGCTTCGACGAGGAAGCGCCCGACGGCGTCTGCCTCTTCGACTGCCTGGAGTTCAGCGAGCGCCTGCGCTATTCCGACACCGGCCTCGACGTCGCCTTTCTGGCGATGGACCTCGAGCGCCGCGGGCGCCGCGACCTCTCCGACCTGTTCCAGAGCCTCTACACCGCAGCGGCCGGCGACAAGACCCTTCCCCTGGTCAGCCGGTTTTTCAGGTGCTATCGCGCGCTCGTCAGGGCCAAGGTCGCGGCCATTCTCGCCGCCGACACCGGCGTGACCGAAAGCCAGCGCCGCGCCGCCCGTGCCGACGCGGCGGCGCACGTGCGGCTGGCGTGGTCCTACGCCCGCCCGAACGCGCCGCCGCAAATCGTCATGGTGATGGGGCTCACGGGGTCAGGAAAAAGCGTGGCGGCGGGCGCCCTGGCGCACCGGATCGGCGCGGCCTACCTGTCAACCGACGTTATCCGCAAGGAGCAGGCAGGCCTGCCGGCTGGCGCCCGGGCGGCGGCCGCCCCCGGACGCGGCCTTTATTCCCAGCGCCGCACGCGAATGGTGTACGCCGAGATGCTCCGCCAGGCCGGCGAGTCCCTGGACAGCGGCTACGCCGTCGTCCTGGACGGCACCTATCTCACGCGGGACCTGCGGGCGCCGGTGGCGCGCCTGGCCCGGCGGCGGGGAGTCCAGCTCCGGGTCGTGGAGTGCCGGGCCGGCGACGACGTGGTGCGAAAGCGCCAGGAGGACCGTCGCGGTCAGCCCTGGACTACATCTGACGCAACCTGGGCCATATACGTCTCCCAGAAGCAGAGTTATCAGCCGCCGGCCGAGGTCGCGGAGGAAGCGCGAGCCTCCATCGAGGCCGGCGCGGACCTGACTGCCGAACTCGACCGCATCGAAGCGATGCTGGCTCAGGCGACGGTCGTTCCGCGCCTCTGATGGTATTGTGGCCGGACTATGCGCCTCCCGTTCTCTTGGCTCCGGCAGACAGCCACGCCTTGAAGGATCAACCGCGGCCTCGCATCGATACGCATGTGCACGCCTTCCCCGACCGGCTGGCGCTTGCCGTGCGCGAAGCGCTGAACCGCGCCGGAAGCCTGCGGGCCGGCCCTCTGCTCTTCGATGTCGCTCAGGGAGTGCGGGATGCCGGCTTCGACGCCGCCTGGATTCTGCCCTACGCCCACCGCGCCGGCATCGCCGAGAGCGTCAATGAGTGGTCGGCGCGTGAGTGCCGCCGGTTCCCCTGGCTGGTGCCCGGCGCCACATTTCACCCCGAAGACGAAGCCTTCGAGCGCCTGGTGGAGCGCGCCCTCGTCGAGCTTGGGCTCCGAGCCGTGAAGCTTCACTGCTCGGTCGGCAACTTCGCCGCTACCGACCGTCGCCTGGAGCCGCTGTGGCTCGCGGCCGCGCGCTTCGGCGTGCCGGTCGTGATCCACGCGGGCCGCGGGCCGGGGCAGACAGGCACTGACGAGATCGACGCTCTGATACCGCTGTTGCGGGCCCATCCCGGCCTGCCGCTGGTGCTGGCGCACTGCGGCTTCCCGCATTCGGCACGAGCACTGGAGCTGATGGCCGATTACCCCAACCTCTACGCGGACCTCACGCCCGTGTGGGAAAGCGCGGTACAGGTCACGCCGGATGAGATGTCCGCTTTCGCCGGCCGCCTTCTCTTCGGCAGCGACGCGCCGAATAACCCCGTGGACGCCCGGGAGCAGGCCGCCCGCATCGAGGCTCTGGGACTGGAGCCGGAGACGCTGGCGCTCACCCTCGGTGGCGCCGCTTACCGCCTGGCGCCACTAGAGTAGTCGCCCGCGACAGGTTCCCGGCCTCGACCGCGAGCGCGAGTCAGGCGCCGGCGGCGGCAGCGTACTTCTGGAAGAAGAGCGCCTCGGCCAGCGCCATGTGCTCGATCTCGGACGGGTCCACGCTTTCATTGGGCGCGTGCACCAGACAACGCGGCTCCTCCACGCCGAGGAGCATGATTTCGGCCCTGGGGAAGGCCTCTTTGAAGACGCTGCACAGCGGGATCGCGCGGCCCTGGCCTTCGGTGCTTATCGCCCGGCCGTAGGACTCGCGCAGGGCCTCCTGCACCAGCAGGCCGGCGGGCCCATCCGTGCTCGCCTCGAAAGGTTCCGCCGTCGAAAGCGGCGATATCTCCGTCTTCACGCCCCAGGGCGCCACAGCGAGCAGGTGCGCCGTCAGCGCCTCCTCAGCCGCTCGGGCGGCCGTGCCCGGCGGGATATGCAGGCTAACCCGCGCGCGCGCTTCACCCTGGACAAGGTCCGGCACGCCCGACGCCGGTGGGCAGTCAATGCCGGTAATCGTCACGGAGGGCCGCGCCCAGAGCATGTCCGCGGCCGCCCCGTCGCCGACCAGGCTCACGCCATCCAGCAGGTTTGCGTCGCGCCGAAACTGCACCGCGTCGTAGCTGGCTCCCGGCCAGGTCTGGCCGTTTTCCAGGCCCTGGATAGTCGCGTTTCCCTGCTCGTCATGCAGAGTCGCCAACATCCGGATCAGCGCCACAAGCGCGTCCGGGGCGGCCCCGCCGAACGTCCCCGCGTGCATCGGCGACTTCAGCGTGCGCACGCTGATGACCAGGTTCACCACGCCCCTGACAGTCGTGGTCAGCGTGGGCATTCCTGCCTGGAAGTTGCCGGTGTCGCAGACCAGGATCGCGTCCGCATCGAGCATGCGGGCATTCTGGGGGACGAATTCTTCCAGGACGCCCGGGTATTGCTCTCCGTATCCTTCGGCTAAGAGCTTGAGCCCGACCGCCAGATCGGCGCCCAGGGCCCTCAGGGCGGTCAGGTGCATGACGATGTTGCCCTTGCAGTCGGCGGCGCCGCGGCCGTACCAGCGGCCGTCCCTTTCCGTCAGGTCGAAGGCCGGCGAATGCCAGGCATCGCCGTCCGGTGCCGGCTGGACGTCGTAGTGGCAGTAGAGGAGGACCGTAGGCATTCCCGGCGGCGCCGGCCGGTTGGCGTAGAGGACAGGAGGGCCCTCACTCATTTCGATTAGGCGGGCGTCCGCCAGGCCGGCGCCGGCGAAGGCGGAACGCAGATAGTCCGCTGTCTTGCGGCAGTCGTCCGCGGGATCGAGATTCGGGTCCGCAATCGAACGCAGCGCCACAAGATCCCGCAGGTCATCGTGGGCCCGCGGCATCAGTCCTCCGATCGCGCTTCGCAGGTCCTGGTTAGCTCTCATACGCCATTCCTGTGGGCCGCGCACGGCCGCCGGGTTTAGATCCACGGGCGCACATCGGGACTGCCTTCCGATAGGGATGCATTTAGAAATGGCAGCCTGCCGCGGCCAGAAGTCAGGAGGTGGGAAGAAGGATTCGGACTGCCACTACGCCCATACTCGGCGGCAGGGCGAATCAGTCCTACCCCATTACTCGCCATTTCGCTTTCGTCTACCGGTTGGCCTGGCAACCGCTAATTCTCTTTGAGCATTAGCGTCATACTCGTTGACAGGTCGGCCTCACGGCGATAGTCTCCCGTCGAGCAGCCCCACGCCGGGCATTTCAGGCGGTATATGTCCCAGCGAGACCCGGTGACCGACCTACCTGGCGGCGCCCATTTCGACGGCCAGCTCAGTTCCCTGCTGTTTCACGCCGGCCGCGATGGGCGCGAGATCGCCGTCTCGATCCTCGATCTGCGCGCCCTAAAGCTGATCAATCGCGAGTTCGGCTGGGACGAGGGCGACCGAGTGCTGCGAGAGTTCGCCCAGGCGCTGAGGTCCCAGGCCCCCGAATCGAGCCACATCTGGCACCTCGGTGGCGACGCCTTCGTGATCGCGCTCGAGTCCGCCGAGCCCGCCCTCACGGCAGACGTCCTTGACCGCGTGTCTCAAGCAGCCGGCGCCATCAGCGCCGGCGGGCGCGTGGTGGCGTTCGCCGCCGGCACGGCCATATTTCCGGCGGACGGCAGGACCGCGAAGGGCCTCCTGAACGTTGCCGACGCCCGAATGCACGCCCAGCGCGGCTAGGTTTCGGCGTCCCCTTCCCTGACCGCCATCTCGAAGACAATGCCCTCGCCGGCGGCCTTGAGGACCGCCTCGGTGCGGTTGCGAACGGCCAGCTTCGTGAAGATGTGCTCGATGTGCCGGTCCACCGTGTGCGAGCTTATGTAAAGACGGCCGGCGATCTCACTGTTGCGTCTGCCCTGCGCCACCAACCGCAAAACCTCGACCTCTCTCGGCGTCAGGCCAAAGCGGTCGGACTCTTGCGGCGCCGGCGCTAACGCGTTTACCTCTACTCCCATCGAACGCAGCAGATGTACGCCCTTGGCCTGGTTTGTGTCGGCCTTGTGCTGGTCTCCCTTACGGCCCCTGGCCCTTCGTGCCGCCGCGTAATCCATGCAGGTCAGGGCGAGCTCCCAGGTCGCGCCCGCCGCCTCGAGTTCAGTCAGGGCCTCTTCGAAGGTCTCGAAGCTCTCCGGCCAGCGCCTCAGGCGCGCCGCCACTTTTCCCTTCGCCCTGGCGACGGACACGGGCGTGTAAACGGTGACGACTTTCCGCGTCTCGCCTTGAAGCCGCGCATAGAGCTCCTCAGCCTCGGCCTGAGACAGGCACTCGCACAAATCGGCGAGCAGTCCGCGACCGGCCGCCGACCGGTCCTTGGCCATCATCCTCGCGGCCACCCGCAAAGTGAGCTCCGTCGCATTGTCGGAGTCGCCGGCGCGCGCGTACATACGGGCCAGGTGCAATGTGGCGAGGTCCTTGTTGTTGCCGAGAAACGGCACCGCGACCTGGGCCAGCGGAATCGCTTCGTCGCTGCGGCCCAGGGCCGAAAGGGCCTCGGCGTGAATCAGGCGCGCGGTTGCCAACTGGAAGCTGCCCGCCAGCCTCACTTTCTCCTGCCAGCGCTCACAGGTGCTTACCACCGAAGCCCATTCGCCCTGAATGCTCTCCAGCAGGCTTCGGCACAGGAGCGCGCGTACGACGGCGATCGTATCGGCGGGCGAGCAATTCTCTTCGACTACGGCCAGGAATTCGCGCGCCTTGGCCAGGTCCAGTACCGCCAGCGCCATCTGGGACAGGCTGCCGGCAAGCATGGCCTTGTACGCCGGGTCGTCGTCGTCCTGGGCGGCCCGAAGCCCCTCGAGCGCGATGGCGCGCGACTCTTCGAGGCGGCCCGCCACCGTTAACGTGAATGAGACCCAGTGTGCGACGTCCGGCGTAAGGTCCGGTGAGGAGTCGAGCGCGCGTTCTACCATGGGCCGCGCGATCGCGTGCTCGTCGCGCGCTGCGTGCGTGCTCGCGAGCAGGGCCAGGACGCGGGAGCGGTAGGGCTGCTCCAGCTCTTTGGAGTTGGCGCGCGATAGCCAGAGATAAGCCTCGTCCAGCTCCTGTCGGAAGCGGTACAGCTCACCCAGGAAGCAAGCAATAGCGCCGCTGGAGGCCGGGTCGTCCAGCAGTTCGTATAGCTCGAAGGCCTGACTCAGGGCCTCGATCGCGTCCTCCCAGTCACCAAACGCCCGATACGCGAGTCCCAGACGGTGGAGCAGCCTGGCGCGGCTGTCGGACACAAGGTCAGCCTCACAACTTAAAGCGAGACGCCAGAGTTCCACCGCGGACTGGTAAGCGAGCATCTGCTCCGCGCCTTCGGCCGCCGCCCGGCAGGTCCGCACCGCCTCCTCCCGGTCGCCCTCCTCGAAGCCCAGAGCGCCGTGCACAGCCCTCTCCTCCAGGGTGAGCTGGCGGGCGTACGGCTGCGGCAGGTGGCCCAGGCGGGCGTGAAGGAAGCGCCGCTCGCGGGCGCCCAGCCTCTGGTAAATGCGCTCCCGAAACAGAGGATGCGAAAACTCGAAAATGGAGCCTGTTGCCTCCCTGCGCTCCTCGACGATGCCCAGCACCGCGGCATCCTGTAGCAAGTCCTGCACCCGGGTTGCCGGCAGCTCCAGCGCCGCCGCCAGCAGGTGCGGGTCGAACCGCCGGCCGATGACCGCGGCCGCGTTCAGCGCCTGGACAGTGCCGGTGCCGAGGCCGGACAGCCTTTGATCGAGGTAGCCGACCAGGCTGCGAGGGACACTGTCTCCGGTCCGTATCGAGACAGCGGAGCGGCCTTCGGCGGCAGCCTCGCGCACCAGCTCCATCAGGAAAAGCGGATTGCCACCGCTGAGGTCGTGCAGAAATTCCTGCTCTTCGCCCGCGAGGCCCGGCCGCACCTGAGAAGTGAGGTCCTGGCTCTCCTCCAGCGATAGCGGTTCCAGCTCAAGCCGGGCGCAGCGGCGCTCGAACGCCGTCAACAGCTGGAGTTGCTGGGCAGAAGCCGGCGTTCGCTGCGTGCCCAGCACGCCCAGCGCGGCCGGCGCAACGTCCAGCAGATAACCGAGGAACAGCAGCGAGTCAGGGTCAATCCACTGGATGTCATCGATAACGATCAGCGTCTTGTCCGCGGCGGCTGGCTCCAGGAGGCGGTCCGCCAGCCGCGAGAAGAACTGAAGGCGCACATCGCCGACACCGGCGCTGATCTGAGAAGTGGGGGGCAGGTGCAGGAGCTCCGCGAGCTCATGCGCCACGTCCTCCGTGCTGGTGGTGCCCTGACTGGCGGCAAACAACTCCAGGACCGGCAGCAAGGGCGCTGGTGGCGTTTGCTGTTCGCAGCGGGCCTTGAGGACACGCTGCCCGCGCTCCAGCGCCTCCCGCACGGCTTCTTCGGCCAGGCGCGTCTTGCCGATGCCCGCATCGCCACGAATCAGCACGGGCGTGCCGCCGTCCTCGAAGAGCCATGAGCGCAGGCGCCCGACCTCCGCGGTCCGGCCTACGAATCCAGGTTTGTCGCTATTAGTGGGCATTTTACCAATGTGTCGCCCTTGTCCCTGATCGCAGAATCATTTCGCCGCTGGTGGGGCCGGGTGACGAATTCGTACAGCAAGGAGCATAAACTATGGCAGACACAGGTTGTGGGATGGCGATGGACCTCCTGAACTTCATCTTCGACACTGCACTGATTCTGAATGACGGGCACGAGATCTACGCCCGCCTGAGCGCGGGCGATAACCCTGCCCAGATAGTGCTGGACCAGGGCAACAAGTTCGGGCGGCTCAAGAAGGCCCGCGTCGAAGCCGTCGAACGCGTCGCGAACAACTGGCCGGCCCTTCACATGGAGGCGGTGTCTTCAATCGTCACGTGGGCACTCTCGAAGCTGGACTCCGATGACCGGGTACGCATCACCTGGAAGGGTGACGCCGATTATCCGGAGACCGTGACCCGCTTCGAGCTGCGGGGCAATCACCTTCAGATTGAGTTCCTTCACCCCCCGGCCGCCCTCGCGGCCGCGGCTATCGGCTAGGCAGCACCCGGCCCCCCCGGACTGCACCTTTTGACATCATGAAAAAGCGAATCTTTATCAGCTTCGCGATACCGTTCAATCTAGAGGCCAGGAACGATATCTATCGTCAGAGCCTGGACCGGGACTGTGTCTTCACAGTGTCCGGCTGGTCGGTGCGCCCGGCCCAGCTTCGCGAGAACTGGGAGCAGGACACACGTCACCAGATCGAGCGGGCGGACGCTGTCGTGGCCCTGGTTGGCGCTTACACCAAATTCATCTCAAACGTCGGCGAAGAAGTCGACATCGCGCGCGAACTGGGCAAGCCGATCTTTGCCCTTCGTATTGACGACGAGCCAAACCCGCCTTCGAACATCATCGAAATCCATGAGACCGATGAACTTGCGCGCCTCCTGTCGGCGGAAAGCGCTTGCCGTGGCTGACGGCGCCCTCCCGGGCCGCTTCTACGCCTTCGACGGCGCGGCGTCAGCGCCCGAATCCATGGTCAAGGCTTTCCTCTGGTTGAAGCGCCGCATCGAAGAGGACTCGCGCTCCGGCTTCCTGGCGATCCCGGACGCGGAGTTCCTGGACACAAGCCTGACGGAGGCACTCGGCTGGCGCCTGACCGAGGTGATGCGGGATGAAGGCGCCCTGCCACTCGGCGACACTCTCGCCATGGAGTGGACGACCCTGGACGCGATTTCCACTCCCTCTTCGCGCCCCCTGGCCGCGATCCATCCACAGCGCCGCCACCTTGACCTGCTGCGTTACTGGCCCGGCCTGGTACTGGTGGTGCCCGCGTCGGGCGACTCACTCGCCGACTGGTTAACGATGACCGGGGCCGCTGAACCAGCCGCCGAGAACTACTGGCCGCCGGACGTCGCATCCCCGCCCCGCCGCTGACTTCACCCGATAGGCCGCGAAGAAGCGCTAGGCCGGCATGCCATGGGTCCGCCGGCCGGCGCCCTGAAACTGACTTTCCACCAGCCCGCGCCCGAACGCGTCGGCGCGGCCCCAGCGGCCGGGAATTCCCAGGACCTCCAGCCGCTCGATTTCGGTTGGGATTGCCGGTGACACCAGCAGGTCGTCGCCCACCGGCTCCAGTCCCAGGAGGACGCGCAGCAGGAGCAGCGGCGCCCCTGTCGCCCAGGCCTGCGGGCTGCAGGCAGTAGGGAACTCGACCGGATACCTGGTGTCCTCGCGGCGGTAGCCGGCGAAGGTCTCCGGCAGGCGGTAATCGAAATACGTGGCGGCGTCGAAAATCGCCATCGCCACGCGGGCTGCCGCTTCCCTGTAGCCGTAGCGTCGCAGTCCCATTGCCACGAAGGCGGTGTCGTGCGGCCAAACGGTGCCCACGTGGTAACCGATCGGGTTGTAGGAGCCTTCGCCTTCCGCCATCGTGCGGGTGCCCCAGCCCGAGAACAGGGCGTCGCTCATCAGGTGGCCGGCGACGGCATCGGCCTTGTCGTCATCGACGATCCCGCTCCAGAGCAGGTGCCCCATGTTGGAGCTCAGCGAGTCGACCTTGCGCTTCTGTCCGTCGAGCGCGAGAGCGAAGAACTGCCGGTCCTCAACCCAGAAGTCGTTATTGAAACGCCGCTTGAGCTCGGCCGCCTCGGCCTCCAGCTTATCGGCCAGCGCGGGGTCGTCCCAGATCTCGCGCGCCAGGCGGGCGGCTGCGGTGCTTCGCGTCGTAGGCGTATCCCTGGATCTCGCAGGTAGCGCGCGGGAGGGGCGCGATTGTCCCGTCCCGGAAGGCGATCGAGTCCCAGGAGTCCTTCCAACACTGGTTGTCCAGCCCGCTTTCCATTCGCCGCGCGTACTCGATGTAGCCGTCGCCATCGCGATCGCCGAACTCGTCGATCCAGCGCAGCGCGTCCATCGCGTTGCGCTGGAGTTCGCGAACCAGCGCCACATCGCCGGTCCAACGCTCGTACTCGTCCAGGAGCACCAGCCACAGAGGCGTCGTGTCGGCGGAGCCGAAGTAGGGTGAGTGCGGGCGCTCCTCGAATGCCGTCATTTCTCCCATGCGCGACTCGTGCAGGATCTTTCCCGGCTCCTCGTCGCGGAAGTCGTCACGTGCGGGTGCCCTGGCGAGCGGCGAGGACGCGCAGCGTTGTGGACGGCAAGCTCCGGCTCGAAGGGCAGGGCCTGCAGGCTGGTGATGATGCTGTCGCGCCCGAAGAGCGCCATGAACCAGGGCAGTCCGGCGGCCGGCAAGGAATGGCCCGGCGCGATCGCCGGATAGTATCGAAGGGCCGCCAGATCGACCATGCTGCGCTTGTAGGTCCGCACGAGCGACTCGCGCGAGGACGCCACCGTGGGCGCCTTCGCCAGCCAGTCGTCCAGGCTCATGCCCACGTTCGGCCGCGCCTTCTCCGCGGATCGCGGTACTTGGTCTGCGGTGGCCGCGAATCGGTCCCGCCCGCGCGGCGATCACCTCCAGGTCCGTGGACCACTCGGCCTTCGGTTCGAGGTGGACCTTGAAGCTGAGCGCCGCCTTCGTCGAAGGTCGCCGGCGCGCTGGAGGTGATCATCGGTCTCGCGCACGAACTTCTCCCGCTGATAACCGAGCGTGAGCTTCCCGTCGTCGACGCGCTGGTAGAGCCTCCCCTTCTTCTCCAGATGGTCCTTGACCTCGAACAAGTCGGCGAAGTCCGAGCCGCCGCATCGATCCGCAAGTCCAGGTCGACCGGCCTCCGCGCCGTGATTGCGGATTGCCAGGTCTTCGTGGAAACCTCTGGCCGACGGCGCGCCGGCGCACGAGCGACACCTTGGAATCGTCATAGATAGAGCCGGTCGAGATCACCAGGAAGAACTGCGCCGAGTTGTACTGCAGGTCGTCCGTCGAAAGTGGCGTCGGCGGGTTGCCATTGACCGTCAGCTTCCAGCGCGAAAGGAGGCGCATGTCACCGAGGAACAGCCCGTCCGGCGCGACCGGCGACGCGTCGATGTCGCCGCGGCGGTCGCTGACCACGAAGGTGTTGCCTTCGAGGATGCTGACCGAGCCGCCCTTCATCTCGAGCCTCCTCCTCGCTTAGCCTTTCGCCAGAGCGAAGGAAGCCGTGGAAGCGCTGCAGTAGCGCCAGATCGCCTTCGGCTTCGACCCGGCCCTGCATCCAGGCGGTCATCAGGTTCTGCTCGCCGGAGACGATGCGCATGAAGTCTTCGTTGTCGCAGCGGATCACGCAGTCCGTGGCGACGTCGCCTTCGTGCACCTCAGCCACCCCGTCGTTGACGTTGGCGTGCCACACGCCCTGGCCGTCGACCTCGAACTTGTATGACCCTCGCCAGCCCTCGAACTCCGGCCTGCGAGACCTCCGGCGGTATCTGCGCGAACACCTCTCGTGCGTTGTTAGGCACTGCGTATCCCCTTTCCGTAACCGCCGTATGTCCACAAGTTCGCCCGCTCTGGAATGCGGTCGGCCCGCGGCCGTCCGCGCGAAAGTACACGGACGCCCTGGGCCGCGTGGCGCGGGCCTGCGTGACCAGCGTCTTTTGTCTGTATAAGACCTGTGGCCCGGCGCGCCCTAGACCAGAACTCGGCATTTATGCGCTGTTATGCATGCCAATGACCGCGCGCCAAATCCATCTCCCGGCGTTTGCCGTCCACAAGGCGGTCAATGGGGCGGCATCGATTCCCTACTACCAGCCGCGCAGTTTTCGATCTAAGCTTCGAGCCTACTCCCAACCTGGAGCGTCCTTCGATGTCAACGACCATCATCTATAGCGAAACCGCCACGCCCACCGAAGCCGCCGTCTCCGGTGAGGACCTGTGGCTTTCGCCGGGCGACCTTAAGCGCGCGGCCGGCTGGGAGCTAAAGCCCGAGGGCATGTGCCGCGACGACATCTGCATACCCATTCCCGCCGAGCGTTCGGAAGGCATCCTGCGTCCTCAGGGCGCGGAGACCTGGGTGAACCTGGCCGGCTTCGCCCGCTACATGGACCAGCCCGTGGCCCACGACGCGGTCCACGACGCCTGGTATTTCGGCCAGGCGCCGGACGAATTTCGGACACAACTGCTGTCGCTGGAGGCGCCCGATTTCACCCTCCCCGCCTACGACGGCAAAACCTATACGCTCTCCGCTTTTCGCGACAAAAAGGTCCTGCTCTTACTCTGGGCCACATGGTGAGGCTGCCGTCTTGACCTGCCGGTCTGGCAGGCCTTCCGCGAGGAAATGAAGGACCTGGGCTTCGAGGTCATCACGGTCGACTGCGACGCCAAAGGCGCCGAGGCCGGCCAGCAGTTCATCGACGCCGCCAACCCGCGGCACCCTTCGCTGATCGATACCAACTTCGTGGTCGCGGAGCTTTACAACACCAAGAACGTGCCCGCCGCCTTCTGGATCGACGAAGACGGCCGCATCATGCGCGCCAACGACCCGATCTACATCCAGCGCCGCAACCGCGAGACCGGCGAAACAACGGTCAACGAGCAGTACCTGAGCGGCCTGCGAGACTGGATCGCGAATGGGCCGGCCAGCGCCTGGGTCACGGACGCCTCCGAGACCAAGGGCCGCATGGGCGAGCCCGATATGGACAACGCCCAGGCCGCGGCCCACTTTCGCCTCGGGGTCTATCTCCAGACGCTCGGCGACCACGACGCCGCCGTCGCCCAGTTCAAGCGCGCGCACGAGATCAAGCCGGACAACTGGAACTACAAGCGCCAGGCCTGGAACCTGGGCAACATGCAGGAGGACTTCGGCACCAGCTTCCAGGAAGAGATGCAGAAGGGCATCCCCTTCTATCCCCCGTTACAGATGCCGGACTAGTTCGGTGTGACGTAGGGGTCCAGGCCCGACGACTGACACCCCATGCCTCAAACCTCTTACCTCTTACCCCACAACTTCCGTTACGCGTCGAGACCCTGGCGGCCGAGCAGGCCCAGGATCAGCGACAGCTCCGCCCGATGGTGAATCTCGTGCTCCAGGACGTGGCCCAGCAGCTCCTCGCGGGTGCCTCGGGTGCCCCAGGGCGTCTCGATGGCCCCCCGCAGGGCAGCGTCGTCCAGTCCCGATAGCAGCGCGTCCGTCTGGGCGTGCACCTCGGCGAGCCTCGCCTTGATGGCGGCCAGGCCGTCTCCCGGACCGAGGTCAAGCTCATCCGGCCAGACATCGAGCGAACGCGTGATCCCGTACTGGACTTCGCCTAGCTCCTCATGGGCGATGTGCGACATCAGCCGCCGCACGCTGTAGGCACCGTCGAAGGGCGCGAAGTCCAGATCGACGTCTGTGAACTTGTCGATGGTCTCGATCAGCTTCGTCCGCACATCGGCCCAGTGCGTCGCCAGATAGGTCATCCCTCTCCTCCGGACCCTCCCCCATCAAGGGCAGGGGGAGTCAGGCCGTTCGTGGACTTGTCGCCGACACCATATCCCTGAAACCTGACGCCTGTGACCTGATGCCTCTCAACTTCCCTAGGGCAGCATCTCGCCCGCGTTCAACTCCAGGATCGCTGTCACCGTGCGCTCCAACGTCGCCTCGAATACGGCCAGGCCGCGCTCGTTATTCGTGTCTAGCTGGCCGAGGACAATGACCGCGTAGAGGAACGAGAACAGGACCGCTCGCCGGTAATCTTCGAACAGGCGGTCGAAGTCGTAGCCCTTGACGCCGGCGGCCAGCAGCCTGCCGTGGTACTCGCGCAGAAGGTCCATCTCCAGGGCGCGGCGGTCCACCGCGGTCAACGACCCGGTGATGAAGTAGCCCACATCGAAGGCGCCGCGGCCGCGCGAAACAATCTGCCAGTCGATTACGGTGAGCGACCCATCGGCGCCGAAGAACAGGTTGTCCAGGCGATAGTCGCCGTGCACCAGCGTCCAGGGACTGCCGCCGAACCCGTCCAGCACTGCCGCGGCCTTCGGGCCGAACTTCTCGCCCAGCTCCAGCATCGCCGGCGGAAGCCCGCCACCGAAGTACTGGACAAACGGGCCCCAGGCCTGGAGATAGGCGCCCTGGGCGGCCTGGGCGCGGACGTCGTAGTTGCTCCAGGGCACCCAGCTCAGCGCCCCCAACCGCGGGTCCTCCCACCAGGCGCCGTGGACCTTCGCGAGCTCGCCCATCGCCAGGCCGGCCTCGCTTGCGCCGCAGCCGGCCACCTGGTCGACGGTGGACGGAGGCAGGTCTTCGAGCAGGAGGACGAACTTCTTGCCCTCGGGGTCGAAGTCGCCGTAGTAGAGGGCGGGCGTCCGCACCGGGGTTTGGCCCGCGAGCTCGCGGTAAAACGACGTTTCGTGCTCGTAGAAGTCGAAGAGGTCGGCGATGGCGCGGTTCTCGGCCGCGGGCGCCGGAAGCTTGGCGACAATCGACGCCGGGGCACCGGGCTCGGCACGGTCGTACGTCAGGCGGCAGCGCGCGAGCTGCCCCATAAAGCCGACGCCCACGCCGATCGTCTCCTTGTCGCAGGTGACAACCGTGGCCGCCTTGACCGCACGCGTGGAGCGCAGGGCCTGAGTAAGCCAGGCCGGGCTGAGGTCAGCGAAGCTCTGGGGCAGGGGCAGTTTGGGCATATCGCGCTCGGCAGGACGGGCGAGGCCCTTCCTACATGTACTGGCCGCCGTTGGGGTTCAGTTGCTGGCCGGTGATCCAGTCGCCCTCCGTCACGAGATAGCGGACGAAGGTCGCGACCTCCTCCACCTTGCCGAAGCGGCCCAGGGGAATCTTGGCGATCAGGGCCGCCTTGATGTCGTCGTTCAGGGCGTTGACCATGTCGGTCTCGACGAAGCCGGGGCACATGGCGTTGACGGTGACGTTGAAGCGCGCCAGTTCCTGCGCGGCCGACTTCGAGAACGCGATCATGCCCGCCTTGGCCGCGGCATAGTTCGCCTGGCCAATGTTTCCCGACTGGCCGATGATGCTGGACATGTTCACGATCCGGCCGAAGTTGCGCTCGCGCATGTGGCCCGACACCAGGTTTGTCATGTAGAAGGCACTGCTCAGGTCCGTGTCGATGACCTGCTGCCACTCGTCCGGCGACATGCGCTGCACCGTGCGATCACGGTTGATGCCGGCATTGTTGACCAGGATGTCGATCTGGCCGAAGGCCTTTAAGGCTTCGTCGACGAGCCGCTTGCACTCCTCGAACTTTGATACGTCGGCCTGGACGGCGATGGCTTCGCCGCCGCCCTTCTTGATCTCTTCGACCAAACCCTCTGCCATGTCCTTGGCCTGGCTGTAGTTCACAACGACCTTGGCGCCGGCGTCGGCGAGCTCCTGAGCCACCGCGCGTCCGATACCGCGGGACGCTCCCGTAACGATCGCCACCTTGCCGTCGAGTCGAGCCGCCATCAAGGTCCCTCCTCTTGCAATCAGCCGGGGGTGATATACCGCGCGCACAATACCGTTTTCGACGCTTGAAGGCCAGTGCGAACAAGCGCTTGCGAAACTCGAAAAGGACGGCCCCATATGCCCCGCGTTCTCCTGCTGCTGATGCTGGCGGCGCCCCTCCTCCTGACAGCCTGCGATGGCGTGGCGGAGTTCACTGTAGTCAACGTCTCCAGCCAGGAAGTCGTGATCTGGGCTTTCCGCGGCCGCTGCGAAGCGCCGCCTACCCACCGCGAGGACTACTACGCCCAGAAGGCGGTGCGGCCCGGTGAGAACGCCGCTTACAGCACCATCGTTAGCGGCGAAGGCCCCGGCTGCGTCCAGGCGACGACCCGCGACGGGCGACTGGTAGTGAACGAGCCTTACGAGCGCGGCGCCACCCTCACTCTGCGCGAGCCCCTCCCCATCCTCGAAGGAGCCGCCGCCTCCCCCGCCGACCTCCCCGGCGGCTCTTTCTTTCAATACCAGCGCGAATCGTTCCGCGAGTCCCCGCTCGGTTTCTCACTCATGCTTGGTCTGGTCATCGCTTCAATCGGCGGGCTGGGCCTGGCTGTCTGGACCACCGCGCGCGTGCTCCACGCAGGCCTGCTGCGGGCGTTCGGCGGCGGCCCGGCGGCTCCTTTGAAGAACAGCCAAGACACCTAGCGGCGCTGATTCGTTTGGGGTATAACTGCCGCCATGGACAAGCGTCTCGCGGGCCTGGTCGGACTGAGTGTTCTTGTGGTCATTCTCGCATCGGCCTGCAGCGTGACGCTCCAGAGATACGAAATCCGAAACCTCACTCCTGCCACCATTAAGGTTTCGCCGACTGGCGATTGCTCAGGGCGCCTTCCGAGCAGGCCGCGTTGGGTCAATGTCGCTCCAGGACGGAAGTATCAGGTCGTGAGTTCTGGCTGCCCCCTGATCGGCGATGCTGAAGGCCACGTCGTCTTTAAGCTCTACGAAGGCGGCATTTACGAAGATCCGCGGGCACCGCCGCGTCCGGCCTGGTAAGAGTCGGCGATAAGGAGGCATTGGAAGTCCCCCTGGGCCGTTGGCTGATGATTTTCTATGGCGTGATGCTCGGGCTCAGCGCCCCGTTCGCCCTTTTCTTCACAGGCCAGTTCTTCTACCGCTATCACATTTCCAAGACCCTGCGGCCGCGCCCGCTAGAATCTGGGGATGCTGGACCGCCTTCTACACCGCCGCCGCCGGCCCCAATTACAGCTGGCGTTTGAACGTCGCGAATGCATCATCGTCCCGCAGACCCGCGACCGCATCGCTCTGCACGCCGACGTGCACTTCGCCGCCCGCGCCGATCGGGCACCGATGGTAATCGAGGACGCGCACCTGGTCTGGGAGTCGCCGTCGGGCCCTTTGCGCCGAACCCGATGGGGCCGTGCCGTCATCGAAGGCCGTTTCCGCTATCCGCCGCAGCCCCTGGAGTTCGCCGTCGGGCCCGCAGGCACGGGCGCTGACCTTGACCTTCGATGACCCGCTCATCCCCCATGACGCCGCGCCGCCGCCACCCAAAAGCACGCTGAGCCTCGAGCTGACCTTGAGCGGCAACGCGGATATCCGCCGCCTCTTGTGGCGCGTCGAGCGCAGCGCCTGGGATGTCCCTGCCTCGATCGAATGGCTGCCCGATTAGGTGCCAGTCTTCAGTTGTCAGTCGCCGGCCTTGGTCACGATTCTGGCTGATTACGGATTACTGACAACTGACTACTTCTGGCTACGTCCGCGTCAGTTTCCAGACGAATCCGGCTTTCGGTAACGCCTGCGCCAGCTTGACCGGCACGCGCACCTTCTGCTCGCCCAGTTCCAGGTCCACCCACCCGACCTCGGTGTCCTTCGCTGTGCCCGCCCGCAGTGGCTCGATGTGGACGCTGGCCTTGAGAGTCATGCCCGGCCACAGCACCAGCTGGGCGTCCTGCGCCGCCACCACCTGCACCTCGTCGCCCCACTCGGGGTCGATGACGGCCACAGCCTGGCCGGCGGACACGACGCGCGCGAGCTGAAGGCTCTGGTTCAGTGGCGCCAGCACCTGGCGGGTCGCCGCGAAGGCCGCCGGGCGGTCGGCCTGCCCGAGCACGGCGCCGATTATGTCGACTGTCTGTGCCCCGACCTGGCGCCGCGCCGCGAACAAGAGGTTGCCGCCCGCGTCCTCGGTGAAACCGGTCTTGATGCCGACAATCCCATCCTGGCCCAGCAGCTGATTGACGTTTGTGACCGTGCCAACGTTCGGGATGCGTGTCGACTGGGTGCCGACGATCTGGGCGAAAAGGGGGTCCTGCATCACCAGCCGCGCCAGGATGATCTGGTCTTCGGCCGTGCTCACGGAGCCGGGAAGGAAGCCGCTGGCATCGGCGTACGCGGTGTTCGACATGCCCAATGCCTTCGCTTCGGCGTTCATTTTCTGGACGAAGGCCGCCTGCGACCCTGCGTCCCAGGTCGCCAGCACCTCCGCGAAGTTGTTGGCCGATGGAATGAGAAGGCCCTGCAGCAGGTCGAACTGGCTGAAGACCATGCCCGCGCTGACCGGCAGCGTCGACTGGTCCTGCGCGACCATCTGCAGGTAGCGCTGGGCGTCCGCCGGCGTGATCGTGACAGTGGGGCCGGTCTCGCCCGTCTTCAGAGGATGGCCTTTCAGGATCACGTAGGCCGTCATGACCTTCGTCACGCTGGCGATGGGACGCGGCACCGCCTGGCCGCCGTTCGCCAGCGTCCCCAGACCCGCCACCACCACGCTGGAAGAGCCGCCCGTCGGCAGGGGCAACTGGCGCGCGTCACCGAGCACCGTCGTCGCCGGCAGCGTCGTTGTCGCGGCCACCGCCGGCAGTCCGCGCACCATCTGGAACAGCGCCAGGAGCACGAACAGGAGAGCCGGGACCAGGAGGAAAAGCGGGCTTACCGCCGAGCGGCGGCGATAGGAGTACGTGTACACTCCGGCCAGTCTAGCGAGTCGCCGCCTAACGATCCCCCGGCAGCAGCGCCTCGGCTCCGCTCCGTGTTCGCTCCGTCTCCGCTCGGTCTCCGCTCCCCCCTCTCCGTTAACGGAGAGGGGCCAGGGGGTGAGGTTTGCTCCGCTTTCTGCGACGCCTCCGCACCCGCCCGCCGTCTGGCCACAGCGTTGAGCTGAAGCCGCTAGAGCAGATCGTCCTGCGCGTACTGCTCGCCGGCAGCGCCGTCACGGCGGCAGACGTCCGCGCCATCATCGAGGCACGGCGCCCCATCCTGGCGCCTACAGTCGACGAGGTCCTGACGCCGCTGCTCGACCAGGGGCTCGCCGAGGCGCGCTTCGACCTGAAGGGACCGGCGGTTTACGTCGCCACAGCGAAGGCCCGGCCGCTCAAGAGCCGCCTGCCGGAAGACCCGCGGACCGTTACGGAGTTCTGGCTCTGACGCCAGAAGGCGCCTGGGCGGCCGATTATTAGAGCAACGCTGCATCGGGGGGTGGTCCGGATGGCGCAGGTGCCCTGGGCCGGAGTCCTGACAGACCTTAGAGCGGCGCTCGAGCAGGAGGTCGACGCGGCGATGCGCCTCGCCCGCCGCGCGGCCTCGGTCGAGGCGCGACGCGACGCGGCCTCAATTCGCCTGGCCATCGAAGTGCATACGCGGCCGGCCTCATCTCATCTCATGCCGCCTCCGTCCGGCACTCCCATCATCGAACGCCTGCGCTCCGAGCGCGAAGCCGCCGTGCTGGACCTCGCCCACGCGCTGCGCGAGCGGTCGGGCCTGGCGGAGCGGATCGTGCAGGCGGAGGCGGCCCGCAAGGCCGCCGAGGGCGCCGCCCGGCGCATCCGCGCGCGCGTGCGCGCGCTTGAGGCAGGCGGCTGCCCATCGCCCGGGCACCAGGCGGAGATCGGGGAGCTCCGCGCCGCCCTCGAAGAAGTGCGATCCGAGCTCGAGCGCGAGCGTATCGCCCGCGCCGCCGCTGAAGCCTCGCTCGTCTTCGCCGAGCGCGAACGAGAATCCCTGCGCGAAGGCCTGAACGACGCGCGCCAGTCCCGCGACGAAGCCCAGGCGGACGTCCGCGAGGCACGGCGGTCGGCGGCGGAGATGCAGTCTGAACTGGCCGCCGTCTGGCGCGTCCTGCGCGAGACCGGCGCCGGCGAGATCATGCCCCTCAACGTCGAAATCTCCGACGACGCCCGCCGAGAGGGCGTAGACCGCGTCCAGGCCAAGATCATCGACGCCCGCGAGCTGTTCAAGCGGCGCAGCCACCGCTGGCCGGTGGCGATTTAGGGCACAGGCCTCAGGAATTCTCTCAGGCTACCTGGCGCATCCAGCTCATCGAGCGAGCGCGCTGGCGGGCCATCTCGATCATCGCCCTGGCGTCGCTGCCGTCTTCGGGGTAGACGGCCAGGCCGACGGTGACCTCGTGGCCGTCCAGCTCGCGCAGCAGCCGGTCGATGGCCTTGTTAGCGCCCTCGCGGTCGCAGTGCACCAGGCAGATCGCGAACTCCAGCGGGGCCAGCGCCGCCGTCGTGTCCACTGTGCGCACCGTGTTCGCCATCGTGCGGGCGAGGTCGGCGGCCAGAGCGCCCCAGGTGTCGGACGAAAACGCGGTGAGTTTGACGGCGCCCAACTTGATCGTCACCAGGGCCGCCGCCAGCTCATAGCGGTTGCAGCGCAAGAACTCTTCCTGCAACCGCAGCTCCAGATAGGCCCGGTTGTACAACCCGCTGGCCTGGTCATAGATGTTGAGACGCCTGCCGCCGCTGCGGTCCTGACCCAACTGCTGCATCAGGCTCTCGCTGGCTTTCGACGCCGACGTTGCGGTGTGATAAGCGAACTTCAGCCAGGAAGCGAACAGGGCAAACCCCAGGGCCAGCGCGAACACCATCGCCACGGCCGCGGACGCCGCCATCGCGGCGAACCAGGCCCACGTCGCGACGACCACGCAGGTGACCAACAAAGGCGGCATGAACGCCTTCGAAGACGGCATACGGTCCCGCAAAGACGCGAAGAAGTAGATCAGGGAAGACACTAACTGAATTGTCGTCTGGCCAGGGGCCAATAGTTAGGGTGAAAGCAGAGTATCCGCCTGCGGCCCGCGTGCGAATGCCCGGGCTCGATCTGTGACGGCCCCGGATGTCTGTCGGATGAGGGCCCGCGTCCAAGCCAAGCGCGATTTGCCGCGGCGGCTATAATTCGCGCGACATCACGCGAAGGGCAGGCGACGAGCATGGGTGAGAAGCCCAATGAGGCTGATGAAGGCGAGAGACGGACCGCCGTTGTGGATGCAAGCCCCCCTTCGGCGACCGGGCCCATCCGGCTGGACCCCACGCCGGCACGGTCCGGCACCGACGTAAGCGGTCCGGCTCCGGCGGTGGAGTCGACCACGGTCAAGGGCTCGAAGTCCAACACTTCGGAGTAACCGGCGGCGTCCAGGGCAGATTCGGCATATGACGCGTGGTGGGCCCGGCAGGATTCGAACCTGCGACCAATCGGTTATGAGCCGACCGCTCTGCCGCTGAGCTACAGGCCCGCGCCCAAGCATCGTAACAGGCGCAATCGAAGCTTGGAACCGCGGGGGAAATGCATAAGACACACGGCATAACGCATAGGCGGAATCCGGAGAAGGCTCGCTCTCCCTCTGGCCTTATGGTTTATGCCTTATGCGCTATGCATTTCCCCTCTACCCGCCTGCCTCGCGGTCGATCGCCACCATCGGCGGAGGCGGCACCTTCTCGAAGAAGATGCGCCGGCCGGCGCGCACGGTCTCCGGCGCCCAGAGCGCGAACATCGCCGCGGTCACCGCCACGAGCACGGTGTTGAAGTAGAGCGCGCTACCGTAGCCCGAGGAGTCGGCGATCCAGCCCATGATCGGCGGCCCGACCACGAAGCCGATGTCGCCGTAGGTGCGATAGAGGCCCATCGCGAAGCCGCGCGAGCTCTCCGGGGCGATGTCCGCGGCGTAAGCGGCAGGCGCCGGCCCCGCGAATCCGGTCGCGACGCCCTGGACCACGCTGGCCAGGGTCAGGAACCACAGGCTCGGAGCCACCGCGAACATCACCAGCGAGACGCAGGTCAACGCCGAGGCCGGCACGATCACCGCCTTGCGCCCGTATCGGTCCGCCAGGGTGCCGGAGAAGGGCACCGCGGCCAGGTTCAGCAGGCTCATCAGCGTGAACAGCGCCCCCAGACCGCCCGGCGAAAGGTCGAACTTGTCGGCGCCGAGCAGCGGCAGGATGGTCTGGCGCCCGCCGGTGCGCGTCATGAAGGTGCCCAGCGTGACCATGCTGATCAGGAAGAAGGGCATGTTCGTCGCCAGGTCGCGCGTATCGCGCAGCCAGCCGCGCCCGCTGCCGTTTTCGTGGCCCAGCGCGCGTGAAGCCGCCGTATGGCTCTCCGGGATCGCGCGAAACGCCCAGACGGCGCACACCCCGGCCAGGGCGCCCACAACCAGGAACGGCGCCTGGTAGTTCGTGAACTCCGCGACCAGGCCGCCAACCGCAGGCCCCAGGCTGGTGCCGAACAGCAGGCTGCCCTGGTTCAAGCCCATCATCCGCGCCCGGTTGCCGCTATCGGCTATGTCCGTCAAATAAGCGGCCGCGCCGGTCATGTACATGGCCGAACCGGCGCCGGCCAGGAAGCGCCAGATCAGCAGCTGCCACAAGTCGCCGGCCGTGGCTGAGAGCACGGAGCCCACGGCCACGACCAGCGGCCCGCCGACCAGGACCAGCCGCCTGCCGAAGCGGTCGGAGGCCAGGCCGACGGGGATGTTCAGGAAAAGTCGCGCCAGGCCGAAGGCTGCGATCGTCAGGCCGACCTGCGCCGCGCTGACGCCGAAAGAGCGCGCGTAGAGCGGCAGCACCGGACTGGTCACGCCCTGCCCCAGCATGATGATGGCCGTCGAAACGCAGAGCATCAGGAGCGACGGATAGCGCCGCAGCAGGCTCAGGAGGCTCTCTTGCTCCATTGGCGGAACACTACATCCACGCCTATGCGTCGGACAATTTAATGTGAGCTAGGTCACAGCCGATCCTTGCCCAGCCTTAACAAGCCATTAACCTGAGTTAATGTTTCCGTAACCTGGCATTGGTATGGTCTATACACAAGCGATAGGTTCGGTCGATAATGCGAAGAGGAAGGAGTAGACATGTTCAATTGGAACGAGATCGAGGAGTTGGCTCGTGGCCGCCAGGACTGGTTGCACGCCACCCTCACGGATCAGGAGCGGCACCTCCAGGAGTTCCTGGCGGAACGCGCCGCCTCGCGCCCGCATCTGCGCTCCCGCGTCGCGACAGCGCTGGTTCGCCTGGGCGCCCATCTGGACCCGCACAGCGTGGTCCTTCACCAGAGCGAAGAAGCGCAGTTCGAAGGCCGTCTGGCCGCCTATCTGCGCTAGCGCATCAGAGTGGGCGCCACGGGCGTCCACTCTGGTGGCGGCGACTCTACTGGTACCTGATAGTTACCTGGCCCTCGTAAAGAGGGTCATTTAGATTCTCGAGAATTTGTCCGGCGAACGCTGCCAGCTCCTCGACTGATACCTGGCCTGACGACAGCTTGATCACCGCCTCGGCGTCGCCCGTCCTCTTGCGCATCTCCACCGACTTCACGCCATCGAACCGCCGTATCTCGTCGAGCGCGGCGTCAGCGCAGTAACTGGCGTCGCAGCGCAGGCCGCGCGAGATCAGCACCACATCCTGGCCCTTGCGCGCCACGTACAGCACCCGCTCACGGTGAATGGTCGAGATGATGCGCAGCACCGGCGGCACCTCGCCCGGCGGCTGCGCCTTGATCGCCGAATCGACGAAGCGCGCCAGCAGCGCCGCCTCCGCGTGGCCGCGGTACACGGCCTGAATGACGCCGCTTGAATCGATGAACACGCTCAGCGGCAGTCCGTACACGCCGTAAGCGTCGGTCACGTCCATTGTCGTGTCGAGGCCGTAGACGAATGGCGCCTTGAGGAAGTCGATGAACTCCAGCGCCTCGGCCTTCGACTCGCCGGCGTTGATCGCGAACACCGTGAAGGCGTCACGGCCGAGGTGTTCCTGAAGCGCCTTGATCGACGGCATCTCGCTGAGGCAACTGCCGCACCACGTCGCCCAGAAGTTCAACAGCACCGGCCGGCCGCGCAGGGCGCTGAGCCTCACGCGCTGCCCGTCCGGCGCCGAGATCTCGAAGTCCGGCGCCAGCCTGCCCTCGGCCACGCCGGTGCGGAGGTTGCGGCCTTCGGCCGGCGGCGTATCCAGCAGCGTCGCCGCGCCGAGAGCCTTGCTCCGGCGGCGCCCGCAGCGTGAGGAAGTAGACCGCGATCAACGCCACCGCGATGGCCAGAAGGGCCGCCGGCGCCCGGTGGGGGTTGATATACTTCGCCACGAACATGCTCCAGGCCTTAACGGCCGCCCGTCATTTTAGCCGTAGCCATCATCTTCAGGAGCGGACATGACCTCGCCCCGGCCGCAACCCGCACAGCAGCCAAAGTCCCGTGAGGTCCGCGTCGGCGACCAGCAGTGCCCGCGCTGCCACGAGACCTTCACACTCTCCTACTGGGCCGAAGGGCTGCTGATCCAGGCCCGCTGCCTGAGCTGCGACCTCAAGTGGCCTCTGCCAAGCGTCGTCTAGGAAACAAAAAGGAATCAGCTTTAACAATTGCTTCATTGATTGGCCGTAACGTCGGGCTATAACTTAGCGCTATCGATAGTGTTATAGGACGGCGGGAGAGGAAGAGGCGCCGGATGACCCAACAGTCGCTCCTCAGAAGGCCGGCCACCCGCAGAGCGCTCCTCGGCGGCTCAGTGGCCGCGGCCTCGCTCGCCGTCACCTACGCCGCCCTCGGCGACAAGCTCGACCTCTTCGGCGGCTCATCGACATCGCCAATGGCCGCGGGCAACGACGAAGACGCCATCGACCAGGAGAGCGTGCGCGTCAGCCACCTGCTGCGCCGCGCCGGCTTCGGCGCCTCCCGCGACGAGCACGACCACTACCAGACCATCGGCCTCAAGGCCACGATCGACGAGCTGGTGAACTACACCCAGGTCGACGACTCGGCGGCTGTAAGCATGGCCGCCGCCCTGCCGATCGACGACGTCAACCGCGGCAACCTGCCACTGTGGTGGCTGATCCGCATGGCCAACACCAAGCGGCCCCTCCAGGAGAAGATGACCCTCTTCTGGCACAGCCTGCTCACCAGCCAGACCAGCGTCGTCAAGGACCTGGACCTGATGGTCCGCCAGAACGAATTCTATCGAACGAACGCCATGGCCTCGTTCCCTGAGATCCTCAAAGGCATCTCCATGGATCCGGCGATGATGCTCTATCTCGACGTCAACGGCAGCCAGCGCCAGGCGCCCAACGAGAACTACGCCCGCGAGCTGATGGAGCTGTTCTCGCTCGGCATCGGCAACTACAGCGAGCAGGACATCCGCGAGTCCGCCCGCGCCTTTACGGGCTGGACGGTGCCGCGCAATCGGACGGAGGACACGCGCTTCTCCTACGCGGAACCAGTTTTCCGCCCGGAGCGCTTCGACCCCGGGTCCAAGACTTTCCTCGGCCGCACCGGCAACTTCCGCCCGGACGACATCGTCGACATCATCGTCGACCAGCCCGCGTCGGCGAAATTCATCACCAGCAAGCTCTTCGCGCTTCTTCGTCTACCCAAACCCGGACGACAAGACCATGCAGCCCTTCATCGACGTCTACACGAAAAGCAACAAGAGCATCGGCGCGACGGTCGAAGCGATGCTGCGCTCGGACGAGATGTACTCCCGCCGGGCCTACCGCGCGATCGTGCGCAGTCCTGTCGAGTACACGGTGGCGGCCGTCAAGGCACTGGGCCTGCAGTCGGGCATTGCCCAGCTCATGGCCCAGGGCCGCGGGCAGTCAGTCACGCAGATGGGCCAGACCCTCTTCGAGCCGCCGAACGTGGCCGGCTGGCCCGGCGGCATGACCTGGCTCAACAGCGCCACCATGTTCGCGCGCCTGAACTTCCTTAACGGGATCACCGGCGGCACGGCCCAGGGCCGCCAGAATCCGCGCCAGCAGCCGCCGGCCCTGAGCGCCGGCCCCAGCCTCGGCACCGCCTCACAGGCCCTCGACTACTACCTGCCTCTCGTCCTCGATTCGAACGTCCCGGACGATGCCCGCCAGGTGCTGGTCGACTACGCCGGCGGCGCCGAGGCCGCGCTCGCGGCCGACAAGCTGAGAGGGCTCGTCTACCTGATAATGGCTTCGCCGCAATTCCACCTTGCTTAGGGCCTCGATGGACACCTCCCTGGGCGGACAAGGAACCAACGGTCATGATTAATCGCAGAGACTTCATCCAGCAAAGCCTCGCCGTCGTCTCGCTCGGCCTGGCGGTGCCAACCGTGTTCTCGAAGGCAATCGCCGCCGCCGCCGAGGAGTCGAGCGTCCGCTCGGTCTCCGGCAAGACGCTGATCGTCGTGCAGATGGCCGGCGGCGTCGACGGCCTGAACACCGTAATCCCCTTCCGCGACCCGGCCTACCGCCAGAACAGGCAGGCCCTGGCCGTCGCCGAAGCGCAGATGCTGCCCCTGAACGACCGCATCGCCTTTCACCAGTCCTTCGCGAAAATGAAGGACATCTTCGACCAGGGCAAACTCGCCGTGATCGAGGGCGTCGGCTATCCCAACCCGAACTTCTCGCACTTCAAGGCCATGGACATCTGGCAGTTCGCCGACCCGGAGGGCAAGACCTCCGAAGGCTGGCTGGGCCGCTACTTCGAGGGCCTCACGGACGCCGACGGCCACCCCCTGACCGGCCTGAGCTTCGGCTCCCGCCTTCCCGAAGCCTTCCAGTCCGACAAGGTTTCGATCCCGGCTGTCGGCAGCCTCGACGCCTTCCAGCTCCAGAATGCGGCCGGCGACGCGAACCCGGACGTGCGCCGCAGCAGCCTCATGAAGCTCTACGATGTCTACCGGCCTTCGAATACCCGTTTCGCGGCCCTGCTGGACACTACGCTCGACAACGCCTACCAGGCATCGATCCAACTCAACGATGCCCACAGCACCTACCAACCTGCGGTCCCATATCCTCAAAGCTCGCTGGCGACGGGCATGCGGCTCCTGGCCGAGCTCATCGACTCGGGCGGCGCCGAAGGCGCCTCACCCCTGCGGGTCGGCCACGTCTTCATCGGCGGCTTCGACACCCACACGAACCAGGAGGCAACGCTGACCCGGCTGCTGAAGGACACCAGCGAAGCCATCCACGCCTTCTGGTCGGACGTCAACGCCCACGGCCACGGCGACGACGTTGTGGTGATGACCTGGTCGGAGTTCGGCCGCCGGGTGAAGGAGAACGCCCAGATCGGTACGGACCACGGCTCTGCCGGCCACATGTTCGTCCTCGGCAACGCCGTCAAGGGCGGCTTTTACGGCGAGCCGTCCAGCCTTACCAACCTGGACAACGGCAATCTCAAGTACACGACGGACTTCCGCTCCGTCTACGCTACAGTGTTGGAGAAATGGCTGAACGCGCCCGCCGACGACGTATTGAACGGCCGCTTTCCGATGCTCGGCTTCCTGCCGTCCTGAGCCTGCCGGCCTCTAGGAAGCCACGGTGAAGCTGCGCAAACAGGCGCCGGCCAAGGCGGCGATAGCCATCGCGACGGCGGGCCTGATCCTCGCCTTCTACGCGGTTGTCAGGGCCGAACCGCGAATCAAGGCTGCGACCGTGACGCCAACAGCACCGGTCAATTACGACCGCTTCTTCGCCCCCAACACCTCGGTCCCAATCGCCACGCCGGAGCCCGTGACACCGCACGGACGCACGCGGGCCAGCTAGCCCATGGCCGCGACGGACGGCCCGCTGGCAAAAAGCGAGTTCCACGCCATGGGCACGGAGCTGACGCTGCTGCTCCCTGCTTCCCGCCAGGGCCGCCGGCGCCTTGAGCTTGCGGAAAGGTGGGTGCGGGCGTACGAGGACCGCCTCAGCCGCTTCATCCCCTACAGCGAGCTGTCGCGCCTGAACAAGGCCGCCGGCCGGCCGTTCCGCGCCTCGCCGCTGCTGTTCGAGTTCGTGCGCGCCTGCCTGGACCTGGCGGAGCGCTCCGGCGGCGTCTTTGACCCCACCCTCCTGCACGAAGTCGAGGCGGCGGGCTACGACCGCAGCTTCGGTCTGATCGGTTACGTAGAGCCGCCGCGGCAGAAGCGCCCTCCCGCGCGCCGGTGGAGCTTTCGCGACGTCGCGCTGGACCCGTTGAATCGCACGATCACCCTGCCCGAAGGCCTCGGCATCGACTCCGGCGGCCTGGGTAAGGGCTGGGCCGCGGACCGCATGGCCCGCATCCTCGGCGCTCCGTGCCTGGTCGATGCCGGCGGCGACATCCGCGTCCTGGGCAGCCCGCCCGACGCGCAGGGCTGGTTCGTGGCCGTCCAGGACCCCTTTCGACCCGAAAGCGACCTCGGCATCCTCACCGTCGCCGGCCGCGGCGTTGCCACGTCCAGCGTCCTCAAGCGCCGCTGGCCGACGGACGCCGGCTTCGCGCACCACCTCATCGACGCCCGCAGTGGCGCGCCGTCCGATACGGACGCCGTCGCGGCAACCGCCATCGCCGAAACCGCGACGCTGGCCGACTTTCACGCTAAGGTGGCCCTGCTCAAAGGCGTCCGCGGGGGCCTCGAATACCTGGGATCGGAGCCGGACGTCGAGGGGCTGATCGTTGAAAGAGGCGGCCTCATCGAAAAGACGGGCGGCCTCGGCGCGTACGAGCTGACGCCGCTATGACCGAGATCGACCACACCTACTGGTATCTCAATCGCGCTTCCGGCTTCGTCGCCTACCTGCTCCTGTTCGCAGCCCTCTTCCTCGGCCTGAGCATGACCGGTGGCCTGCTAGAGCGCTTCTTCCGCCGGCACCGCGTCTACGACCTCCACCGCTTCGTATCGCTCCTGGCGCTGGCGGTCACGGCCTTCCACGTACTCATCGTCTGGCCGGACGCCTTCATCCGCTTCAGCCTCGCCGGCCTGCTGGTGCCGTTCGTGTCTGCCTTCGAGCCCCTGTTCATGGCGCTGGGCATCTTCGCCCTCTACCTGACCGCCGTCATCGTCGGCGCGTTCTACATCCGCAACCTGATCTCCTACCGGGCGTGGCGGCTGCTGCACTACGGCACTTTCGCGGCCTTCGCCCTGGCCCTTGGCCACGGCGCCGGCGCCGGCACGGACACGGCCGCCGGCTGGGCGCGGTTCCTTTACGCGGGGACAGGACTGGTCGCCTTCAACATGCTCGTCTTTCGCGCCCTCAAGGGCGGCGCTCGTGCCGGCAAACCCGGCGAGCGCGCCGCGGCAGGCATGCCGGCGGCGGCCCAGGGCGCCGAGTAGCGCGCGGCAACAGGTGTGAGGTGTGAGGTCTGAGGAGTGGCCTTGGGCTGTGAGGTGTGAGGCCCAGAGGCGCACCCGCTCATCACCCTAGTAATGCACCTTCTGCACTCTGCACTCTGCACTCTGCACTCTGCGCTCCCTTCCGTCACGCCATCGCAACGCCGGCGCCCAGACTCGCGCTTGAGCTTAGGGGTCGCTTACAGCATCCTTCTCATTCGACCCCACGCTGTCGACAATTCCAGGGAACCCCCTCTTCTTATGGCCGACCGCTCCCCCTCGCCACCTCCTCGTGTCGCCTACTTCTCGATGGAAGCCGGACTGGAAGCGCGCATGCCAACCTACAGCGGCGGCCTCGGCGTCCTCGCGGGTGACACTCTGCGCGCCGCCGCCGACCTCGGCGTGCCAATGGTCGGCATCACTCTCCTGCATCGCCAGGGGTACTTCAGGCAGCACCTGGAGGCCAACGGCAACCAGGTCGAGGAGCCCTACCCCTGGGAGCCATCGGAGTTCCTCCAGCCTTGCGACGAGCGGGTTGAGCTCCAGGTGGAGGGCCGCACCGTGGTCCTCCGCCCCTGGCGATACGTGGTCGAAGGCGTAACCGGCCACAGCGTACCGGTCTACTTCCTGGACGCGGCCCTGCCGGAGAACGACGCGCGCGATCAGGCGCTCACGGGCCAGCTTTACGGCGGCGACGAGCGCTATCGCCTGGCCCAGGAGACCCTGCTTGGCATCGGCGGGATCGCGGCGCTCCGCGCCCTCGGCTTCGACCAGATCGACACCTACCACATGAACGAAGGCCATTCGGCGCTGCTCTCGCTGGCCCTTCTGGAAACGGCCGTCGGCAGCGGCGGCCTGAAGTCGGCGACGGGTTCCGACTATGAGGCCGTGCGCCAACGCTGCGTCTTTACCACGCACACGCCCGTCCCGGCGGGCCACGACCGGTTCCCTTTCCCGCTGGTGTACGAGGTCCTGGGCGAAGAGCGCGCGCAGGCGCTCGAGCAAATGCCCTCTTCCACCGATCACAGCCTGAACATGACCTTCCTGGCGCTATTCTTCGCCCGCTATGTCAACGGCGTAGCCCTGCGCCACGCCGAGGTATCCCAGGCGATGTACCCCAGCTACTACGTCCACGCCATCACCAACGGCGTCCACGCCTCCACCTGGACTTCCAGGGCCTTCCAGGACCTCTACGACCGCGAAATCCCCGAGTGGCGGCTCGACAACCTCTACCTGCGCTACGCGATCAACATTCCCGTCGATGAGGTCCAGGAGGCGCATTCCCGCGCCAAAGGCGAGCTCATAGCCGAAGTGCAAAGGCGCACCGGCGTGAAGTTTGACCAGAACGTGTTCACCATTGGCTTTGCCCGCCGCGCCGCGACCTACAAGCGCGCGGCGATGCTCTTCTCCGACATCGACCGGCTGAAGGCGATCGCGCGGGACGCCGGCCCGATGCAGCTTGTCTTCGCCGGCAAGGCCCATCCCCGCGACGAGGCCGGACAGGCGCTGATTCGCAGCGTCTTCGAAGGCGGCGCCGCCGTCAGCGGCGACATCCCCTTTGTATATCTGGAAGAGCACGACATGGCCCTGGGAAAGCTGCTCACCAGCGGTGTCGACCTCTGGCTGAACAACCCTCAGCGGCCGCAGGAGGCATCCGGCACCAGCGGCATGAAGGCCGCGCTCAACGGCGTCCCCAGCCTCAGCGTCCTGGACGGCTGGTGGGTGGAAGGTTGGGTCGAAGGAGTCACCGGCTGGGCCATCGGCGACGAGTCCGATATCGAGTCGGACACGGCCAGCGAGGCCTGGTCCCTCTACAACAAGCTCCGTTATGTCGTGCTGCCGCTCTTCTACGAGCGCCCCGCCGGCTTCGCGCGGGTAATGCGCTCGACGATTGCCCTGAACGGGGGCTTCTTCAACGCCCAGCGCATGATGTCCCAGTACGTCGAGAACGCCTACAAACTGGGCAGCGCCTGGCGCTTCGGCGCCCGCCCCGCGGCGCCCGCAACGGCCGACACCCGCGCGAGGCAGGCGTGGGAGGCCGCCGGACGCTGACTGGGCGCGGGGGGCCCGCGACGGCCCTGGAAGCGTGGTCATGTCGCCTGCTATAATTCGCCGGACCGCGTAACATGAAAACCGTGGAGGGCTGATGTCGTCCGTCGTCAAGAAGCGTCGCAAGAAAATCCGCAAGCACAAGTACAACAAGATGCGGAAAAAGACCAGATGGCAACGGATGCATAAGTAGGCATGCCTTACCGCCCGCTGAGCTCTCAGCGGGCGGTATTCTTTCCCCATGGCAGACGACACCCGCGAAGTCGCGCTGCGTCAGGAGGACGCGAGGCTGGTCTTTCTGGCAATCGCCTACCATCTCGGGCGCCCGGGCTCGGAGCTGGACCCGATAACCAAGCAGCCGGCGGCGCACGGGCTGGCGGAGGTGGCGCGCGAGCTTCAGCCTCAACTGCGGCTGGCCGTGGCCACGATCTCGCTGACGCCGGACCAGGTAACGCGCCTGGTTTCCGGCATGGCCGGCTCTGTTACGGAGCTGAAGGCCTATCCGATGCTCGAGCTGCGCGGCGAAGGCAGCCGCATAAGCACCGTGGCCGGCTTCGATAGCACGCTGCGACACCTGTTCCCCGAGGTCGAAGAGGATTCGGACGCAGCTATGGACATCGCGGAGCGCATGCTCATGCTCAGGCGCCGCATCACCTCGGAGCTGGCCACCAGGCGTCCCGTGGACGACGACGACGGCGACCAGCGCGCGCAGCCTTCCGAGACAAAACGCGGCTGGTGGCCCTTCGGCCGCAAGGGCTAGCTCATCAGGGCGAACTCGCCGAGCTCCCGGTTAAGGGTCTTCCGGTCGTGTGTGCCTGGCCCGAACGCTATTTTCGAAATATCGGGCTATAAACGAAGAAATTCCTTCGCAAACTGCTTCCGGCTAACAGGAACGAGCCCGATAATTGAATCGTTGTACAGACAAGAAGGAGACTCGCCGTGACCTATGTGATTACCGACCCGTGCATCGGCACGAAGGACCTGTCTTGCGTTGACGTGTGCCCCGTGGACTGCATTCACCACGACGGCGACGAAGACCAGAAGCTTTACATCGACCCTGACGAGTGCATCGACTGCGGCGCCTGCGAGCCCGCCTGCCCCGTGACCGCCATCTTCGCCGAGGACGACGTCCCCGATGACATGAAGGCATACACCGAGATCGACGCCCTCTGGTTCAAGGACAAGGCCGCGGCGCGCGCCAAGGTGGCGGCGCTGCACCCCGCCTAACCCGGCCAACACCTCGCAGCGAGTGGCGCCTTCGTCCCGAAGGCGCCTTCTCATTTTCGTCCGCCGCCGCGGGGACGGCGCCCGCCGGCGAGGCCCGAGACGAATGGCTTAGACCCGGCTAGAGCACTTTCCAGAACTGGATCAGCACCGCGTCTGGAAGTCTTTCCCCGTATCCCACGAACAGCGCGCGAGTGAGCCAGAGATAAGCCGGCGCCGCCGTCTCGAATTGCGGCGACGTCCGGAAGTAGGCGTCGTCCTTGTCGACACGCTCGCCGCGGTTCAGTCGGGCCATCACCTCCGGGGTGGCGGCCCTGAGGCCGCGGTTAACGATCGTGATCAGGGCGCTGTCATCAGTCTCGAACGCGTAGCGCGCTTCGAGCTCCAGGACGCCATCAGGCCGCAGGACCTGCCAGTCCGCGCCCGGCAGCACGCGGCCCCTCAGGCCCGGCCCCTCGAAGCTGCCGCCGGTTATTGGCACCAGGCGCCGGTGGCCCTGAGGCCCCGGCCCGAGGTCGATTAGCGGCCCGACCTCGGCCCTGGTCTCAAAGGCAAACTCAAGTTCAGGCAAAGAGTGAGTCCTCCCCGGCGTTGAGGGTGTCCTTGTCGAACCCCGCGACCTGCTTGTAGCGGGCCGCGACTTCCTCCAGCTCCGCCCGCGAGATCACGTCCGCCAGGCGCTCGAACCCGTCCGGCGCGCGCTCCTCCACCATCTGCATCACGACTTCGGGGCCTTGCTTTCGGTTGGCCAGCACGATCTTCGCCGTAGGCCCCAGGCGCTCCGCCTCGTAGGCCTGAAGCGCGGACTCGACGTCGTCAGGGCCTCGCAGCGCTTTCGCCAGGGCCACGGCGTCGAGAATGGCCTGGGAAGCGCCGTTCGAGCCGATGGGATACATGGGGTGCGCGGCGTCGCCCAGGAGGGTAACGCACCCGAAGCTCCAGCGGTCGACGGGGTCGCGGTCGGACAGCGGGAACTCAAATACGCGCCCCGCGCCGGCGATCAGGGCCGGGACGTCCAGCCAATCGAAGCGCCAGTCCGCGAACGCCGGCGCGAACTTGGAGCGGTCCGCCTCGCGGTTCCAATCACGTTCCGGCTCGATGTAGCCGCCGGCGGCCAGCTCAGCCACCCAGTTCACCAGCGACCGGCCGCGGCCCGCGGCCTCGGCGGAGATCGGGTAGGCGACGAACTTTTGGTTCTCGTATCCGGCCATGATCATGGTCGCGCCTGTCAGAAACGGCTCCGCTTCGGTCACGCCCCGCCACAGCAGCCGGCCGGAGAACCGTGGCTCCTTCTCATCCGGGTAGAAGGCACCGCGCACGGCCGACTCGATGCCGTCGGCGCCGACGAGGACGTCCCCGCCGGCGACGGCCACCTTCTCCCCACCGCGCCGCGCGGCGAAGGCCGCTTCCACCCCGCCCGCCGTCTGCCTGAACGAAAGTAGGTGGCGGCCGGTGTGCAAACGGCCGGCGCCCAACCGCTCCCTCACCGCGCGCAGCAGCGTCATCTGTAGCTCGCCGCGGTGGATTGAGTATTGGGGCCAGCGATAGCCGGCGCGAAGGCCGCGCGGCTCCGACCAGATCTTGACGCCGCGCTTGCTGTAATAGGCCAACTCGGCCGTCTCGATGCCGCCGGCCGCCAGGTCAGGCGCCAGGCCCAGCAGGGTCAGGATACGGACCGCATGTGGCAGCAGGTTGATGCCCACGCCCAGTGGCCTGACATCCGGCGCCGACTCGAAGACCTCGCAGTCGATCCCCGCCTCGTGCAGGCACAGGGCCGCCGTAAGCCCGCCGATGCCGCCTCCGGCAATAAGCGCTTTCATCCTTCTCCCGACAGCCAAACGTAGAAGCGAGGCGAGTGTAGCGCCTATACCTCGTTCGGCGGCAGGGGGATGCGCTCCATCGAGAAGCCCGCCTGGGGGTCCAGCGTCACCAGCAGGCAGGCGCCGGCGTAGGAGTAAGGCACGGGGCAGCCCGAGTACACGGCGCGCATGCTGCCCTGGGTGACGTCCGCGTGCCGGTCCCAGTGGCCCAGTGCCAGGTAGTCCCAGTCCGCCGCCACCAGCTCCGCCTGAGAGATTGGGCCCCAGCGCCGCTCCCAGCGCGAGTCCTCCATGAAGTGCCCGTGCGCCATCGCGATGTGCCAGAGGTCGCCCGAGCGCTCGGGCATGCCCTCCAGTGGACGGTAGTGAGGGTCACGCTCGGTGGCGGCGCGGCCCCACACCACCGCGCCCAGGTCTTCGTAGATCAGGCGCTCGCCGACGATGTCAGTGATCACCTTTACGTGGTCGCCGGCCTGGCTAAAGTCGACGCGATGGTAGACGGAGCCGGGGTCGGCGCAATCATGGTTGCCGGGGCAGATGATCGCCGGGCGCGCCACGCGGGCAAGCTGCTCCAGCGCGAAGTCGGTCGATACCTGGCTGGCGCGGTTGGAGTCGAAGAAGTCGCCGGCGATGAGCAGCATATCGACGTCGAGCTCGATTGCCTTGTCGACCACGCGCCGGAAGGCGCCGAAGTGCTCGCTGACCTTGTGGCGGTCGTCGCGCCAGGGCATGTCGCCATCGAGGTGGCAGTCGGAGGTGTGCAGGAGGCGGAGTCGCCGCTCAGGCATCGAACTCGCTTTCTGGTCGCGGTCGAATTTCGATGACTATCACCAGACCTTCGACATCGTCGACCCGGTAAATGACCTCTTTCCGTTGGACCGCGAGGCAGTAGATGTCCGTAAGCGCCGGCACACGTAGAGCTTCAGACGGTATTGGTTCGTCGGGAAGCGCATTTATCGCGACCGTCAGCGCAGCGGCCAAAGACGAGTCGCTTTCTTCGCGAATCGACGTCATTACGCCGCGGCTAACTCTTAGGCGGAAGAATGCCATCCGCGCGAAGTTCGTTCAGCGCCTGATCCCAATCGACAAGGTCTGCATCCGTCGTATTGAGCGCCGTCGCAATCGATTGGTAGTCGAGCATCAGGCGACGGAATGCGGTCATCGGTATCAGAACCGCCGTCAACTCGCCAAAGGTGTCCGCTACACAACTCAAGCCGCCGAGATATGGAAAGTTCTTGGCGAACTCGAGCGCGGGATCATCAGGCGTTGTCGCCTTCATACGTTTCTTTCTGTGGCTACCCTTAACAGCATTCGTCATTTCAATCCTCAACCCATGCTGCCTCTATCCTACATCGGCCCCAGCTTCTCCCGCAGCACGTCCACCAGCTCCTCGATCCGCACGCGCGACTGCTCCATGGAGTCCCGCTCCCGGATTGTGACGGCGTTGTCTTCCAGCGACTCGAAGTCGATGGTCACGCACAGCGGCGTGCCGATTTCGTCCTGGCGGCGGTAACGCCGGCCGATCGACTGCGCGTCGTCGAACTGCGACATGAAGTGCGGCCGCACCGCCCCCGCAACCTCGCGTGCCAGCGGCGTCAGCTTCTCGTTTCGCGATAGAGGCAGGACCGCGACCTTGACCGGCGCTATCGCCGGATGCAGGTGCAGCACAGTGCGCTTCTCGCCCTTCACTTCCTCTTCGTCGTAGGAGTCGTAGAGGAAGACCAGGAATGTCCGTTCGACGCCGACCGCGGGCTCGATGACGTAGGGGACAATGTGCTCGTTGGCCTCCTCGTCGAAGTAGGCCAGCGATTTGCCGCTTGCCTTCGCGTGGGCACTGAGGTCGAAGTCGGTGCGGTTGGCAATGCCTTCGAGCTCGGACCAGCCCATGGGGAACAGGTACTCGATGTCGAAGGTGCCCTTGGAGTAGTGAGATAGCTCCTCTTTTTCATGCGCGCGTATGCGCAGGTGGTCTCGCCGCACGCCAAACCGTGTGAACCAGCTCACGCGCTCGTTCACCCAGTGGTCGAGCCAGTGCTCGTCCGTGCCGGGCTTGCAGAAATACTCCATCTCCATCTGCTCGAACTCGCGGTCGCGAAAGATGAAGTGGCCGGGCGTGATCTCGTTTCGGAACGAACGGCCCTGCTGGGCGATGCCGAACGGCAGCTTCCGGCGCATTGACGTGAGCACGTTGTCGAAGTTCACGAACATCGCCTGCGCCGTCTCCGGCCGCAGGTAAGCGAGGCTGGCGTCTTCCTGGACGGGGCCAACGAAGGTCCTGAACATGAGATTGAACGGCCGCGCTTCGGTGAACTGGCCCTTCATCCCGCACTCCGGGCAGGCTTCGCCTTCGAGGTGGTCGGCGCGAAAGCGCTTCTTGCAGTTGCGGCAATCGACCATCGGGTCGGTGAAGGTCGCGACATGGCCGCTGGCTTCCCAGACGCGCGGGTTCATGATGATCGCGGCGTCGATGCCCACGACGTCGTCGCGTTCCTGGACCATGGCCTTCCACCAGGCGCGCTTGATGTTGTTCTTCATCTCTACGCCTAGGGGGCCAAAGTCCCAGAAGCCGCCGATCCCGCCGTAGATTTCGCTGCCCGGGAACACGAAGCCGCGGCGCTTGGACAGCGACACCAGCGTATCGAATTGAAGTTCTGCCCGTTCTTTTTCCTGCGTCATCGTCTTACTCCGAATTTCTGATAACTAACGTATTAACGTAGCCGAGGCTTTCCAGCCTAGGGCCGGCGCCACGCCAGGGCACAAAAAAGCGCCCCGACCGAGGTCTCTGGGCGCGCGAGAAGCCGGACCTCGGTTGGACCTAGGTCGCTCCTCCCCCGATGAAGTGCATCCGGCTACTCATGGCCTCTTAACGCTACGTGAGCAGTTCTTGACTGTCAACCGAACCCGTACAGGCTCATAATTGGAGCATGGCCGGCGAATCCAGCAACGGCACCTCACGCCCCCAGCCGGAGCTCACGCTCTCGAGAGAGGCCGCGGACTGGCTCAAGTCACGCCTTTCGCCGGACCGCGCCCGCACCATCGTCCTGCGGCTCGAGTTTCATGTGCGCGACGGCCAGCCGGTGCACGCGCTTGTGCCCGGCGACCGCACCCGCCCCAGCGACCACGTCTTCCACCTCCAGGGCCTGACGTTCGTCGTCGACCCCAAGACCTTCGAGCTGGTGCAGGGCGCCGAAATCGACCTTGACCCTGATAATCCCGACGCCGGTATTCAGGTCGTCAACCCCAACATCAAGTTCAAGGACGCGGCCGGCAACGAGGGGGCTTGACAGACCGGCTTGTTGCTGGCACTCTGCCGTCACAGTGATGGCAGGAGACCGGTCATGACCACAGACATCGAGCTCGCCCAGCAAATCATGTCGCCCGCCTTTTTCGATGACCCATACCCCACGTTCCGGGCCATGCGCGAGAAGGCTCCGGCGCTCTTCCTGACGCCCATCAACGGCTGGGTGCTGACCGGCTTCGACGAGGCTTACTCGGCCCTGCGGCGCCACGACGTGTTCTCCTCGAAGCCCATCGGCCTCAGCCTCATCGGCGACGACCAGCCCCGCCACACCTGGCTGCGCAGCATCGTGAACAAGACCTTTACGCCGCGGCGAATTCAGGACCTTCAGCCCCGCATCGAAGCGATCGTCGCGCAGCTTCTTGCCGCCATCGAGCCGGGAGGCGCCGATGTCGTTTCCTCGCTGGCCATTCCCTTGCCGGTAACCGTGATCGCGGAGTTGCTGGGCATTCCGGCCTCCGAGCGCGAGCTATTCAAGCAGTGGTCCGACGCCGTGATTTCCACCGAGAACGTGAGCGGCGAGTACGACGAGCGCACCAGGGAGATGACCGAGTACTTCGGCCGCGTCATCGCCTCGCGGCGCGAGAGCGCGGCGGGAGACCTGTTCAGCTCGCTCGTCGAGGCCGACGTTGACGGTCAGCGGATGGATGACTCCGAAATCATCAGCTTCGCCACGCTCCTGCTGGTGGCGGGCAATGAGACCACGACCAACCTGATCTCGAACATGCTCAACATCCTCGCCGGCAGGCCGGACCTCTGGCAGCGCCTCCGAGGCGACCGCTCGCTGGTAGAGCCGGTGATCGAGGAGACCTTGCGGATCGACAGCCCCGTGCAGCTTCTACAGCGAGTGCCGCTCGTAGACTTCGACCTCAACGGCGCCCGGATTGCCGCCGGTCAGATGGTTTTCGTCGGTTACGGCGCCGCCAATCGCGACCCCAAGGCGTTCCCCGACCCTGATGAGTTCAGGCTGGACCGCGAGCTGAGCCGCCACGTCGCCTTCGGCTACGGCATTCACTTCTGTCTGGGCGCGCCCCTGGCGCGGCTGGAGGCCAGGACGGCCCTCAACGCCCTCCTTGACCGCCATAAGTCCATCGAGCACACGGAGGACCGCGGCGAGCGCCAGCGCACCTCGTTCATCATCAGAGGATTCACGCGCCTTCCGCTCCGGCTCGCCTGAGATTGCCTTCGGGCGATCGCCGATTCCCGGCGGCATGCCCCATGCCCGATGCTCGCCGGTCCGTCCTCGCCGTCTCGACGGCTGCAACCTGACTGGCTGTGCCCTAGACTGGGGGGAGTCCCAATCGAGAGCAGGCTGAAGATGGACCGCGCCGATCTCGTGAAGAAATACCTCGAATACCAGGACTCGGGCCAGGTCGAGCCCCTGCTGGCCCTGCTGACCGACGACGCGGTCCTCGTCTATCCGATGCGCTCGGCTAACGGCAAAACCGAGGTCGAAGCCGCGCTTCGCGCCCGCCCCGGCATGTTCAAGCCCGACTACGGCGACGTCGAGGTCGAAGGCGACAAGGCGAAGGTGGTCGGCAAGCTGCCGCCGGGGATGATGATCGCCGCCGTTACGATCAGCATCGAGTTCGCCGGCGACCTCATCAAGCGCGTCGAAATCGCGATGGGTTAGGCGCTTGTCCGGCTGACCGCGGCTCCGGCGATCGACCGTAAGCGCATACGTCCTAGCCAGTAATTCGCCTCCGGACTTCTGCGCTGATTCCGTCGTCGGCTAGAATCTCCTCAATGCTCATCGACCTGCACACGCACACGCGGCCGCTTTCCTGGGATTCGTACCTCACAGCCGATGAACTCATAGAGCGCTCCAAGAAGGCCGGGCTCGACGGCATCTGCCTCTCAGAGCACGACTACTTCTGGGAGCCGGAGGCCGTGCGCGCCCTGGCGAAGAAGCACAACTACCTTGTGCTGCCGGCGATCGAGATCAACACCGAAGACGGGCACATGCTCTGCTACGGCCTGGAGAAGTACGTCTACGGCATGCATCGCGCCCTGGAGCTGGCGGAGTACATCAAGGAAGCCAACGGCGCCATGGTCGGCGCCCACCCTTACCGCCGCCAGATGCCCTGGAACGTCAAGGAAGAAGACTACCTGGAAGCGCTGGAGCGCGCGTCACGCAACGCGGCCTACGGCCACTGCGTGGCCCTGGAGCGCATCAACGGCCGCGGCTCGGTCAAGGAAAACACCTTCAGCGCCCGCCTCTGCGACTTCATGAAGGTGCCGGGCACCGCCGGCAGCGACGCGCACGCCATCAATGACATCGGCAAGTGCGCCACCGAGTTCATCAACACGATCGAGTCCATCGAAGACCTGATCGAGGAGATGAGGGCGGGCCGCTTCCGCCCCGTCAGCCTCGTCGGCGAAGGCGTTTTGACCGCCGGCTAGAGTCCCGTTTGCCTTCCTAGAGGTGGGCGGCTACATTGCCAGCCGAGCCCGTCGATGACCAACTCCAATCCCTCCGTGCTGGCCGTGGTCCTTAACTGGAACAACTTCGACGACACGGCAGAGTGCCTTCAGTCCCTGAGCGCTCAGGCCTATCCGGTCCTCAGCACCCTGATCGTCGATAACGGTTCGACTGACGGCTCATTCGAACGCCTGGCGGCGGCCTGGAAGGGCAAGGCCGAGTTCCTGCGCAGCGACGAAAACCTGGGCACCGCCGCCGGCTACAACATCGGCATCCGCGCGGCGCTCGAGCGCGGCCTGGACTACGTGCTCCTGCTCAACAACGACGTCGTCTTGAAGCCGGGCCTGATCGAGGCCTTGCTGCCGGCGTTCGAAGCCATCCCTCGCCTGGCCACGGTCTCGCCGATAGTCACCTACTACGAGGACCCGGGCATGGTGTGGTTCGCCGGCGGCATCTACAACGCGCTCTGGGGCCTCTCCCGCCACCGTCTGCTGGAAAAACCGCTCAACAGCGCCGACCACATGCTGGGACGCCTCTACCCGACCGACTACGTCCCCACCTGCGCCGCCATGACTGCCACCGCCGTATTCGCTGACGTGGGCCTCCTGGACGAGCGCTTTTTCCTCGGCCACGACGACATCGACTGGGGCATCCGTCTCAAGCGCGCCGGATATCAGCTGCGCGTGGTTGGCAGGCCGCTTGTGGCCCACAAAATCTCCGTCAGCTCCGGCTCCAGGGGCTCCAACGTCTTCTCCCCCTTGCAGGCTTACCACTATGCCCGCGGCAGCGTGCTCATCGGGCGGAAGTGGGCCCGCGGCTGGCGCAGAGGCCCCTACCTGGCCGGGCAGGTGTTGGGGCGCCTGCCCCTCTACTGCGGCCGCATGATCGTGGCCCGGCGGCCGGCCGGCGTGCCGGCATACCTTCGCGGCTTGCGCGACGGCCTGGGCGCGCGCGGAGACGCGGCGGCCGGCGCGGCGCAAGGGCCTACATCAACCACAGGAGGATGATGAGGAAAAGGGCGACGCCCAGGAAAGGGAAGTTGATCCTCATGGCCCACCCAGAGTCGCTCCCGGCGCCTTAACAGCCGCTAAAGAGGACGCCGCTCAGCTTCATTCCTGCTTGCAGCCGCGGGCGTTGCGCCAGCCCTCAGTCTTGTCAGTGAATGCCCCGACGCGCTACGGTTACGCTGCATTCAAGGAGTGTGACTTGCAGAAGGTAAAGTACGCCCGAGCGACGTCCATCGGCGAAGCGGTCTCCTTGTTGGAGAAGGGTGGCGTTACGGCCCGCCCCCTCGCCGGCGGCACCGACATCATCGTCCAGGCGCGCGAGCGCCGCCGTAAAGTCGAGCTCTTCGTCGACATCAAGGCCATCCCCGACACCCAGCAAATCAAGTACGACGCCCGCGACGGCCTTACGGTCGGCGCCGCCGTGCCCGCGTATCTGATCTACGGCAACGAGACCGTCAAGAAGATGTACCCGGCCCTTGTCGATGCCGTGCGCGTCATCGGCGGCACCGCGATCCAGGGCCGCGCCAGCATTGGCGGCAACCTCTGTAACTCCGGCCCCGCCGCCGACTCCGTGCCGGCGATGATCGCCCTCGAAGGGGTCGCCAACATTGCCGGGCCGGCCGGGACGCGCGCGGTGCCGGTCGAAGAGTTCAGCACCGGGCCCGGCCAGAACGTCCTCAAGCCCGGCGAGTTCGTGGTCTCGATTCACTTCCCGCCGCCGTCGCCTAACTCCGGCGCCGCCTGGGACCGCTTCATCCCCCGCAACGAGATGGACATCGCCGTGGTCAACGCCGGCGTACAGGTGCGTTTCGCCGGCGCCAACGTCTCCTGGGCCAGGGTGTCGATCGGCGCCGTCGCCCCGACCGTACTGGTCGTGCCGGAAGCCGCCGCCGCCCTTGTCGGCAAGCCGCTGACCGACGCCACCATCGCCGCCGCCGGCGCCGCCGCGAAAGACGCCGCCCGCCCCATCGACGACATGCGCGGCTCGATCCGCCAGCGCAAGCACCTGGTAGACGTCTTCGTCCAGCGCATGGTCCGTAAAGCCGCCGAAAGAGCGCGAGGGGGTTAGCGTGACGACCGACCGGATCATTGTTACGGCGACGATCAACGGTGAGGACACCCAGTTCATGGCCGACCAGCGCGATAGCCTGCTGGAGGCCCTGCGCGAGCGCATCGGCCTCACGGGCTCGAAAGAAGGCTGCAACAACGGCAACTGCGGCGCCTGCGCCGTGATCATGGACGGCAGGCTGGTCAACTCCTGCTGCGTCATGGCCGCCGAGGTCGAAGGCTGCGAAATCACCACCGTCGAAGGACTCGCCGGCAACGACGGCCTCCTGCCGATTCAGCAGGCCTTCCTCGAAGAAGCCGCCCTCCAGTGCGGCATCTGCACCCCCGGCTTCATCGTCGCGTCCAAGGCCCTGCTCGACGTGAACCCCGACCCGGACGAGCACGAGATCCGCTTCTGGCTGGCCGGCAACCTCTGCCGCTGCACCGGCTACGACAAAATAATCCGCGCGGTCCAGAAGGCCGCCGAGCAGATGCGTTCCTAGACTTTTCGAAATTCCCCCTCTCCTTGATGGGAGAGGGGGCCAGGGGGAGAGGATTCTCCCAGCCACAGACGAGGTACAAATCATGGTCGCCAGCCCCGAAAAGCCCCAGTACAAGGTCATCGGCACCCGCCCCATCCGCCCCGACGGCGCCGACAAAGTCATCGGCCGCGCCGAGTACGGCGTCGACGCGCACCTGCCCGGCATGCTCTACGGGCGCGTGAAGCGCAGCCCGTACGCCCACGCCAGGATCAAGAAGATCGACGCCTCCAAAGCGCTGGCCCTGCCCGGCGTCAAGGCCGTGATCACCAACGCCGACTTCCCCCAGCCGGGCGAAGGCACAATGGCCATGGGCGAAGGCGGCGCCACGACCGCCAAGTTCATGCTCGACGGCATCCTGGCCTCCGACAAGGCCCTGTTCCGCGGCCATCCGGTCGCGGCGGTCGTTGCCACCGACCACCACATCGCCGAGGACGCGCTCGACCTTATCGAGGTCGAGTACGAGCCGCTGCCGGTCGTCGGCGACGTGCGCGAGGCGATGTCCGCGGCGGCGCCGGTGCTGCACGAAAGCCTTCGTACGCGCGACATGGCGCCGCTTTCGCAGACCCCGCCCAGCGACAAGCCCTCGAACGTCGCCTCCCACCTGCGCTTCGCGCGCGGCGACCTCGAGGCCGGATTCGCGGCCGCCGACGTCATCATCGAGCGCGAGTTCACCACCAGCATGTTTCACCAGGGCTACATCGAGCCCCACAACGGCACCGCGTTCTGGAACAAGGACGGCAAGCTCACGGTCTGGTGCAGCACGCAGGGTTCCTTCGCTGTGCGCGGCGCCCTGTCCACGCTGCTCAAGGTCCCCGTGTCGCGGATCAACGTCGTGCCGCTGGAGATCGGCGGCGGGTTCGGCGGCAAGATCGGCATGTACATGGAGCCGCTCGCAGCGATGCTGGCGAAGAAGACCGGCAAGCCGGTGAAGATGCTCATGACCCGCGACGAGGTCTTCGAGGCCACAGGCCCGACGTCCGGCACCTACATGCGCGCCAAGATCGGCGCCAAGAAGGACGGCACCCTGACCGCCGCCGAGGTTTATCTGGCCTACGAAGCCGGCGCCTACCCCGGCTCCCCTGTCGGCGCCGGCGCCAGTTGCGCCCTGGGGCCTTACGACATCGAAAACTTCGCGATCGATGGCTACGACGTCGTCGTGAACAAGCCCAAGACGGCCGCCTACCGCGCTCCCGGCGCCCCCGCGGCCGAGTTCGCTGTCGAGACGGTGGTCAACGAGATCGCCAAGCGGCTGGACATGGACCCCCTGGACATACGTCTCAAGAACGCCGCCAGGGAAGGCAGCATGCGCGCTCACCGGTCAGAAGTTCCCGCGCATCGGCGCCGTCGAAGTCATGCAGGCGATGCAGGACCACCCCCACTACAAGTCGGAGCTACAGGGCCCTAACCGCGGCCGCGGCGTTGCCGTCGGTTTCTGGGGCAACGTCGGCGGCGAGCGCAGCGCCTCGGCCGCCATCAACCCTGACGGCACCATCAACCTCGTCATCGGCAACGTCGACATCGGCGGCACCCGCGCCGCGACCGCGATGATGCTGGCCGAGGCGCTCGGCATCACCTCCGAGCAGATCAGTCCTCACGTCGTCGCGACCGACGACGTTGGCGCCACCGGACTGACGGGCGGCAGCAGCTCCGCATTCGCCATCGGCTGGACGATGTACGAGCTGGGCATGGACCTGCGCAAGAAGCTGGCAGAGCGCGCCGCGCGCATCTGGGAGGTCCCCGAAGACCAGGTGGCCTACGGCGACGACGGCGTCATCCGCGGGCCGAACGACGCCGAAGGCAAGCCGCGCGAGCTCGGCTTCCGGGACATCGCCGGCCGCCTGGCCCGCACCGGCGGCGCGATCTCGGCCGGCCTCAGCACCCAGAAGCAGGGCGCGGGACCGGCTTACGGCGGCCACATCGTCGACGTCGAGGTCGACAAGGACACCGGTAAGGTCACGGTGCTGCGCTACACCGCCGTCCAGGATGTCGGCACCGCGATTCATCCCTCATACGTCGAGGGGCAGATCCAGGGTGGCGTCGCCCAGGGTATCGGCATGGCCCTTTCGGAGGAGTACTACTGGAACCCCGAGGGGCGTATGGTCAACTCCACCTTCCTCGATTACCGCATGCCAACCGCCCTGGACCTGCCGATGATCGACACCGTGCTGGTCGAAGTGCCGAACCCCGGCCACCCCTACGGCGTCCGCGGCGTCGGCGAGGTGCCGATCGTCCCGCCGATGCCGGCCATCCAGGCCGCGATCGCGGACGCGATCGGCATCAGCCTCTACGTGGCGCCGATGTCGCCGAAGGTGGTCCTGGAGGCGATCCTGGACGCCGAGGGCAAGTAAGAAGGCGGGAAGTTGGATTCTGGAATTTGGATTCTGAGGGCCAGATTCCAGAATCCAGATTCCAGCTCATTTCTGCCATGGTCACCGTAATAGTGCCCTCCCCGTTCCGGCGCTACAGCGACGGGCACGACCGCGTCTACGTCGAAGGGACGAACCTGCGCCAGGTCTTCGACAACGTCGGCAAGCAGTATCCGGACCTTCGCGCCCAGATTATCGCCGACGATGACCTGCGCCCCGGCCTTGCCATCGCCATCGATGACCTCTTCACGGAGGAAGGCCTGCTCGAGAAGGTGCCCGACGGCGGCACCATCCACATCATCCCCGCCTTCGGCGGCGGCTAAGGTCTGAAGGCGCCGGCCGGGCCGGAAGGCCCGGCCCACAGGGTTGCCCACGGTTCGGGAACAAACTCTCCTCCCGAGGCGTCGATAATTCAATGATGCGCTTCGTTTTGCTCACGGCGGTGCTGGCCGTTGCGCTCTCGATCGCCTGTGGCGGCGACAAGGAGCCACCCCAACCTCCCGGCGCCGGCGCCGAGGCGCCTTCGGCGGCGCAAACCGCCCAGGCGCCCTCGCCCGCCCCGAATGCCCCGGACGCGGTCCCCAGGCCGCCCCCGGCCACGGCGTCCGCCGGCGGTCAGACCGCGGCCATGGGCATCGGCACCTACTGCTGGGCCGAGGCCGGAAAGGTTGGCCTCTGCCTTGACGCCGCCGGACCCGTGACCAGCGCTAACCCGCTTCAGGTGGCACGCAGCGCTATTGTCACCGTCGCCAATCCCGCCGGCGCGACTGTCCAGCGCGCTAGCGTCAATGTCTGGCCGGCGCCCGCTCAACCGTCGGGCAGCACGCGCTCAGGCGAGCTGACCTGGAACCTCGCCCCCAACACGAGCACCACGAGACCGGGCGTGACCGCCGTCACGATTACGGCCGCCGGCGTCGAGTTCGCCGCGAACCTCGACCCGGGGCGCTACGTGGTCGAACTGCGCCTCTTCTTCGCGGCCGGCGACGTCAGCTACGGCTTGCTCCTCGAAGTGCGCTAGAAGAAATGCGTAGGCCGGGCCTTCCAGCCCGGCCGGCTTGGTGTCGAGGCCGCACTTCGCGGATGACCGCGTGCACGGCAGGCGCCGCGTCTAAAGAAGGACGGCGGCCGGGCTGAAAGGCCCGGCCTACAAATATGGCTACGAATGTGCCGGAAGAGCCTCCACCACGTCCACCAGCTCGAAGGCCGGCGTCTCCAGTACGAGGTACGAAGGCAGGCCGAGCCGGCTCCAGGTCTCGAAGCCGTCGACGCCGCAACGGGATGCGGCCAGCAAGCTGATCACGGTCCCGTGCGCGACGACGGCGATGTCGGCTCCCTGCGCTTCGGCCAGGACGCCTGCGATGGCCCCCTCGAAGCGGGTCAGCGCTTCTTCAGCGGTCTCGGAGCCGAAGAGGTGGCGGCGGGGCCGCTCGAAAAGCGCGCGGACTTTCGCCTCGAACTCCTCCGCCGTGCTGAAAGGCTCGCCTTCGCGGTCGTGCTCGTGCAGGCCTTCGCGGACGAAGAACGGAAGGCGGAGCGAGTCCGCGGCCAGTGCCGCCGTCTGCACCGCCTTGAGCTCGCGGCTGGCGTAGAACGCGGCCAGGTTTAGCGGCGCCAGCACCTCCGCCAGCAGCCGTGCCCGGCGCGCGCCTTCGTCCGAGAGTGGCCAGCGCGAAGGCGGCTCATCCGGCCGCACGTCCGGCAGCGAATGCTTGATCAGGACAAGCTTCGGCATAGATCAGGCAGGTCGCCGACGTTAGGCAACACCGCCACCTTCTCGAACGGGGCGAAGGCCTCGCGTGGGGTGACGCCGCTCAGCACCGCGACGAAGGGCACGCCGGCGTTGGCGGCCGCCTGCGCGTCGATCACGGTGTCACCGACGTACAACGCCTCCTCCGGTCGACGCTCAGGCCGGCCAGCGCCCGGTTCAGGCCGTCCGGGTCAGGTTTGAAGGCAGTCATGTCCTCACCGCCGACCACGACCTCGAATCTCGCGGCCAGGCCATCGCGCTCCAGGACGTGCCTCGATGCGCCGCCGCAGCTTCTGGCTAACGATGCCGAGCTTCAGGCCCGTGGCCCTGAGTACCATCAACGCCATCGGCGTCTCGTCGAAGGTGTAGGTCAGCCTGGTCATGACCTCGTCGGCCCTTTCCTGCCACAGGCGCACGAACTCCGGTCCAGCGTCGCGCGGCTGCGCCGGGTACAGCAGGCGAAACGCATCGGCCAGGGGCGTGCCTATCATGGCCATGGAAGTCAGGTCGGGCGCGGGCGTCAGGCCCAGGCGCTCGGCGGCGTGGTGATAGCACTCGATGAACCCTTTGGACGAATCAACGAGGGTGAAGTCGAAGTCGAAGACGACCGCGCGGAGGGTCACCAGCCGCGCTCACGCCTCAAGCTATCTGCCAGTTTGAGGCTCTCACGGGTCCAGGGCATCGCGCGCCCGTCTGCCATGATCTCATCGTAAGCCAGCCACGTGATCTCCTCGACCTCGGCCGCGTCAATGGCCTCGAGTTCGCCCCCTTCGTAGCGGGCGAGGAAAACGATGTCGACCACCACTTCACCGCCGCCGTCGAACGAATGGCTCTCGACGTAAACGATCTCGTCGCGCGACCTCCACGCCGGTCTCCTCTCGCACCTCGCGGCGTAGCGTCGCTTCGAGCACGTCCGGGGCGTCCACCACGTCCTCGACCTTGCCGCCGGGAGGCGTCAGCGTCCCGGGCTGGATGTCTTCATCGAGACCGCGGACGATCATCAGGTACCGGCCGTTGTCGTAGACGAAGGCCTCGACGTTGACGATGTAAAGCAGGCGCGACATCGCTCAGAGGGCCGGCCGCGCATCGAACGCCAGCTTCGACTCCACCCAGGCCGCGACGTTGAGAAGAGTCGCTTCTTCGAATGCGCGCCCGACAAGCTGGACGGCCAGCGGCAGGCCGCCTTCGCCCAGCCCGCTGGGCAGGGCTATCGATGGCAGGCCGCCCGCGCTCGCCGGCGCGCAGAGAGAAGCGTTGCCGGTCGACGACAGCCCGGCGGGCGCCGTCGATGGCGCGACCGGCAGGAGGAGGACATCCACGCCTACGAGCATCGCCGTCAGTGCGCCGCGAAGCTTGGGTTGCTGTGCGCGCGCCGCGGCGTACTCCGCTTCGGGCATTGCAAGGCCTGCTTCGATCAGCGCCCTGATGCCCGGCCCGTACTCGGCGGCGTGTCTCTCGAAGTTCGGACGATGATACTGCGCGGCCTCGAAGCGCAGGATGGGGTTACTGACCGCCATTACGTCATCGACTGAAAGCGTCGCTGGGACGTCGCTGACCGAGGCTCCGGCCCTCGCCAGCAAACCTCCGACCACATCGATGTGGCGGCATATTTCCTCGCTCGAAAGCGCTTCCCATAACCCGCGGGCTACGCCAAGGCGGGGCGGCGCCTGGAGCGCGCGCGGCGCGAAGTCCGGCACTTCGATGTCCACCGAGCCCGGGTCCGCGGGGTCATAGCCGGCGATGACCCGCAACGCCAGGGCGGCGTCAACCACGCCGCGCGCGAAGACGCCAACGTGGTCCAGGCTCTGCGCCAGCGGTAGGACGCCGGCGGTGCTGACGCGCCCATGCGTCGCCTTCAGTCCCACTACGCCGCAATAGGCGGCCGGACGCAGCACCGAGCCTACGGTCTGCGTGCCAAGGGCCAGGGGCACCATGCCCGCGGCCACGGCCGCGGCCGAGCCGCTGGAGGACCCGCCCGGCGTGTGCGCCAGGTTCCAGGGGTTGCGGGTCGGCGCCGGGTCCATGTACGCGAACTGGGTTGTGGCTGTTTTGCCGAGGATGATCGCGCCTTCGTGACGCAGCTTTTCGACGACAGTGGCGGCCGTCGCAGGAGCGCGGTGCGCGAACTCGGCCGCGCCCGCCCGCGTCGGCAGGCCATCGACGTCGATGATGTCCTTGATCCCGACCGGAATCCCTATCAACTCGCCCACGGCCGTGCCGTGGCGCGAGCCATCGTAGCGCTGGCGCGCGGTCAGGAGCGCCCGCGGCCGGTCGATCTGGACCCAGGCCATCACCTTCGAATCGACCGCGTCGATGCGGCGCAGCGCCTCCTCGACCAGGTCGACGGGCGAAACCTCACCCAGGCGCACCGCCCGGGCGGTATCCTTCGCGCTTTTCATGGCCGCAGTCTAGCCGCCGGGCTCGCGAGACTCCAGACGCGCTACTGAGGCGGCCTGTAGGACGATTGGCCGGCCTTCTTCATCGCGGCCATACCCTCTTGGGTGGTCATCAGCAGTGTGCTGTCTTGATGGACTTGACCGCGCCGCCGGCAGCGATCGCGATCGCGGGTATCGAGTGTCAGCGGGACACCGAAACCGCCGCCTGGAGGACTTCCTGGCCCCAGTGGGCGGCGCGCTCCAATTCGCCTGCCTGTAGCGGCCCTTCCTTGCCCTCGACGATGAAGCCTTCGGGTTCCAGGGCCACGTCCGCGCCTTTTGACCGCAGCGTGGCGGCGATCCGCGGCGCCGCTACGCCAACCACGCGGATCAGCAGCCGCATGGCGAAGCCACGGCCGCCGGCCGCGAACCGCGTGTCGAAGGCGGCCGCCCGGACGCCCTTCAGCCCACCGGCGGGAATCCGCGCCAGCCACTCCTTCATCGCCGGGGACGGCCTTCCACCTTGCGTTGGCGAGCCGACAACCAGGAGGTCGACATTCAACAGGGCGGCGGCATCGGCCTTATTGACGTTGAGTACCGGCGTGTCAGCACCCAGCGCGGCTCCGATCGCCCCGGCGATGCGCTCTGTGTTGCCGTACAGCGAGTCGAATACGATCAGGGCTTTCATAAGTGACCTCACTCAACCGTTGCGTCTTCGGACATCGGCCGCGCGCCCCGACCCCGGGGCACGCGCGATGCCTCTGAGAAAGCGTCTCATTGGTTGGCCGTGGCGGCGAGTGCCGAATGGACCGAAGCCGGCGACGGCCGAACGCATGCGCCCGAGATTGGGCGGCGCGCGCTTCACCAGCCCTTGCCTCCAAACGCTGCGTGCGGCATATTCGACCCGCCCCGCACTTGCGCTGAAGGAGCCGACTATGCCGCTCGTCATCGGGCTCACCGGATCCATCGCCTCTGGCAAGAGCACCGTAGCCAGGACAATGGTCGAGTTGGGCGCCGTCCACTGCGACGCCGACCCCCTGGTGCACCGCATGTACGACCCCGGCAAACCGGCCTTCGACCGCATCGTCGAGATCTTCGGCCGCGACATCATCGGCGCCGACGGCTTCATCGACAGGCGCATCCTCGGCGGCAAGACCTTCGGTAAGCCGGAGGAGATGGGCAAGCTCACGCGCGCCATCGGCAACATCGGCGGCGAGGTCAAGGGCGTCATCGACAAGTGGCGCGAAGAGCTACCAGAGGACGCCGTAGCCGTCATGGAGGCCGTGAACCTGATCGAGGCCAGCTATTCAGGCTGGTGCGACTGCACCTGGCTTGTGACCACCGACCGCCAGAAAGCCATCGACCGTGTCGTGGCCCGCAACCAATTCACCGTCGAAGAAGCGACTCAGCGGGTCGACGGCCAGCGGCCCTGGGAGCTGCGCGAGCCGGCCTCCGACTACGTCTTCCACAACAACGGCAGCCTGGAAGAGCTGGTCGCCGACGCGCGCCGCATCTACAAGGAGACTTACGATCTCTACCGCGCCGGCAAGCTCCCCCAGCGCAAGTTCGACGCCTGGAACGAGAAGCGCATGGCCGAGTTCGCCGCCCAGCGCGCGACGCAACAACCCAGCAGTTGACACATTAGCCGGGACTCCTCTCCCGCGAACACGTAGGCCGGGCCTTCCAGCCCGGCCGGCCTTACTTGAAGTCTCCCAGGCTGGAACTGCTGGGAACCTCCTCCGCTCGGAACCTCCTCCTCGGAACCCCCTCTCCGTCGGACGGAGAGGGGGCAAGGGGTGAGGTTCGCCTACCTCAGCCCCTCGAACAGGTCCTTCTCTGTCGTCCGGCCGCCGTTGACCAGGCTGAACACGCGGTAGTAATCCTGCGAGCCCCAGAACAGCTCGTGGTCGGCCGGCGCCAGCTCTGCCAGCTTCTCGTAGCCCGGTATCTGGCTCTTGTGACACTGCACCGCCTGCCAAACGCGCTGCCAGTGGTTGCGCGCGTCCAGGCGCGTTGTCATCGCCCATACAGGCCAGGGCGCCGTCCGCCTCTCGACGCCGTCGATGTTCATCACCAGCTCGCCGAAGGCCCGCTCGTAGCGGCGCATATGCTCCGCCTCGCTGGCCCGGTAGTACAGCTTCTGGACCTGATGCGAGAGCTCTTCGCCATCGTCCGGCTGGGTCGCCGCCGCCACGGCGGCCGTCGCGAACTGGCAGACGGCAATGTGGTCGGGATGGCCGTAGACGCCATCATGGGGAAACGTCAACACCACCTCCGGCCGCACCTTGCGGATGTGCGCGGCCATGCGGCCGATGATCTCCGCCGGCGCAGCCTCGTCGACATGCCCGTCGATGTAGTCGAGGAACTCGACTTCCGTCACCCCCAGGACCTCGGCCGCGGCGCGCAGCTCCGCCTCACGCACGCGTCCCAGCCGCTCCGGTCCCGGAAACTCGGTATCGGGGCCCCACCAGCCGTACTCGCCCCTCGTCACCGTGAGCAGGTACGTCTCGACTTCCTCGTCGCGGGCGTACATCGCCAGGGTGCCGCCGACACCGAGGGTCTCGTCGTCGGGATGAGCCAATATGCAGAGCAGTCGCAGGGGCATTGGGCACTCCGTCCTCTTCGGCCTGACTGAGTTTAGCGGTCGCGGACCTACAAAGTCAGACCTCGAACAGACTCTTCTGCAGGCGACGGTCGCGGTCCTGGGCTCGACCCGCATCCTGGGAGTGGTCGCGGGCGCATTTATGCCCGACGCGTGAAGGGCCGGCTCCTGCCCGAGGACCAGGTTTTCGGCAGTCTTGGCATCGCCGGGAGCGGTCGGATGGTCGCGGCCACGAAGGTGCAGGATAAAGCCGCCGGCGCGGCGGACTAAAGGCGCTTGAACAGCACCTCGGCGCCTATCGGTTTGAAACCGCAGGCCAGCACCGCCCGCAGCGACGAAGCGTTGCCGGGCGCGACCTGCGCGAACAGCGGCTCGCCGCCGGCCAGGAACAGGGCCGCTTGCAGCAGCTTCCGGCCCAGGCCGCGTCCCCTGATCCCCTCTTCGACCTCGAACGACACGTCCAGGCGGCCGGCCAGCCCCCGGCCCAGGGTGAGCAGGCCGACGCGGTCTTTCGTCCCATAGACGCGGACCTCGGTGCGGAAGGCGCGGGCCAGCCGCACGCGCGGGTGGTCGAAGTCCGCCTCCAACTCGACCAAATCGATCGGCGGCGGCGCCACGCCGCCTGTCGACGCCAGCGTCACGTCGACCTGGGTTGCGCTGGCGCCGAGCTTTGCGGCCAGCGCCTCGACGAAGCGAGAGCCGAGCGGCAGCGCCACCGGGTCGTCGCGGACCATGGCGTCGACCCAGCCCTGTTCCACCTCTGCCGCGATGAAGTGGTGCGCGGTGAAGGCGATAATGGCCTGCGCGCGCGCCGAAGCAGGCGCCACCACCTCCACGCGGCCATCGGCTGGCGGAAAGTCGCCGTTGGCGGCGCGCCAGAAGATTTCGAGTAGCGGATGGGCCGCCGTTGCCATCGCATCAACCCTTCGGGCCGGGCAGAGCGCATCGGTTTGATGCGATTGTAGTGCGCGCGTCAGGGAATCAGCACCAGCTTGCCTTGCGTCTGTCTCGCAAGCATCCTGCGGTGCACGGCCGCCGCCTCGGCCAGCGGCGCCACCTCGCCGATCACGACGCGCAGCGTTCCGCCGCGCAGGGCCCGCGTGAGCCGGTCTCGCGTCGCCGCCATGAGCTCGGGCTCCTCCATCGCCGTCATCAGGTAATAGCCGACAATCGCCTGGTTGTTGCGCATGAGCCGCAGCGGGTTCAGCGACGGCGGCGGCCCGCCCGACTGGCCGATTTCGACCAGCCGGCCGAACGGCGCGAGGCAACGGAGGCTGCCTTCGAACACGTCCCCGCCCACGGACTCGACCACCACGTCGGCGCCGCGGCCGCCCGTAATCTCTCTGACCTCGTCCGGCCACTCGGGCCGCGAGTAATCGACGAGCGCGTCGGCGCCCAGCCGCGAAGCCAGCTCCAGGCGTTCCCTGGATCCGGCCGTCGCTATCACCTTCGCGCCTGCCAGCTTCGCCATCTGCACCAGGAAGCTGCCTGTGCCGCCGGCGGCCGAGTGCACCACCACCCACTCGCCCGCCTTAACCTTGCCGGCGACGTGCAGCACCTGGTCGGCCGTCACCGCCTGAACCGGCAGAGCCGACGCCTCGATGTAGTCGAGGCCGTCCGGTATCGGCGTCACATATTCGGCGCGGGCGACGCACTTCTCCGCGTAGCCGCCGCCGCCGGGCAGCACTGCCATTACCCGATCGCCGGCCTCGACGCCCTGGACGCCTGCGCCCACCGCCTCTACCTCGCCCGCGACCTCCAGGCCGGGAATCTGGGGAAACCTCGGCCGCAGGTAGTAGCGCCCCTCCGTGGTCATGGTGTCGGCGAAGTTCACTCCCGCCGCCCGCACGCGGATCAGAACTTCGCCCGGCCCCGGGCGCGGCTCGTCGCAGTCTTCGAGGCGGAGGACATCGGGGCCCCCGAGCTCGTGAAACCGAATCGCTCTCATGTGAAGTGCAGCGTACAGAGTGCGGAGTGGCGAAAAGTAGCCGGCAGCCCGCACCTCCGTCTGTCCTGAGCCCGGCCCGGGTGCATGATTCAACTTGAGATCCAGACAAATTCTCGGTAACTGCCGGCATGTACCGGCATTCTATTGGCGCGAAAGGAAATGTTGGATGTAAGCCTGCAGGGCAGTGAGGCGCTGGAAGTTCGTACTCGTATATTCGCTGAGGCAGAGCACGAGAAGGGGCGAGGCGGGCCAAATTCGTCTCAACCTTGTCGGAGGGAGAACGGGCCAGATGGCCCTGGTTTTTGCACTCCATCCTTCGCGTATGATATCCCCCGGAAAACCTACTCAAATCACCTCGAAGGGGAACCGATGCGAATAAAGGACTCACCGGAAGAGGCCGCCTGGCGTGAAGAAGTCCGAAGCTTCATCAAGAATGAGATGCCGGCCGAACTGCGCGCCGGCGGTGGAGGCGGCGGCTTTGGTGGTGGTGGTGGACCCGGCGGTGGGCCAGAAGCCCCCGCGGCCGAGGTCGGCGCGGCCACGCCGGGAGTCCGCAGGCCGGAGGCGCGCGCCGGTGGCGCCGGCTTCCGCATGGCTATGGGCCCCATGAAGGACTGGCGCGACAAGCTCGCCGGCCGCGGCTGGATCGCCCCCGCCTGGCCGAAGGAATATGGCGGCGCCGACCTCTCGATCATGCAGCAGTTCATCCTCAGCGAGGAGTTCGCCGAGGCCCGCGCCAACCGGCCCGGCGGCATGGGCATCTCTATGGCCGGCCCGACTATCATCGTCCACGGCTCCGAAGAGCAGAAGGCCGAGTACCTGCCGAAAATCCTGGACGGCACCACCCAGTGGTGCCAGGGCTTCTCCGAGCCCGGCGCAGGCTCTGACCTGGCCTCGCTCCAGACCCGCGCCACCAAGGACGGCGACGATTACGTCATCAACGGCTCCAAGATTTGGACCACCGGCGCTCAGTTCGCCAACATGATGTTCATGATGGCGCGCACGGATCCGGACGCGCCCAAGCACCGCGGCATCACCTACTTTGTGCTGGACATGAAGGCTTCCGGAATCACCGTCCAGCCCCTGGTGCAGATGACCGGCGGCGCCGGCTTCAACCAGGTCTTCTTCGATAACGTGCGCGTCCCTGCCAGGAACGTCATCGGCGAGATCAACCGCGGCTGGTATGTCGGCACCACCACGCTCGACTACGAGCGCTCGGGCATCGGCTCCGCTGTCGGCACGCGCCAGAATGTCGAGCGCATGATCAAGTGGGCGAAAGACAACGTCGCGAGCGGCCACTCGATGCTCGAACGCAACCCCCTGATCCGCCTGGAGCTGGCCGACCGCCTGGTCGAGGCCAACGTCGCCAAGATGATGTCCTACCGCGTGGTGCACATGCAGAACGTGGGCATGATCCCCAACCACGAGGCCTCGATGGCCAAGCTGTTCTCGTCCGAGCTGGGGCAGCGCATCTCGCGCACCGGCCTCAAGATGACGGGCCTTTTCGGCCTCTCCTGGGACCGGCAGTCGGGGCACTCGCCCAACCGCGGCCAGTACTCGATCGGCTACGTCGCCAGCGTCTCCGGCACCATCGCTGGCGGCACCAGCGAGATCCAGCGCAACGTCATCGCACAGCGTGGCCTGGGGCTGCCGCGGGACTAGCGCCGAGGCGCAGCCAAAATCCAAGAGGCCGGACGCATGCGCCCGGCCTCTCTGTCAGGGTTCGACACGGGTGATCGATGCTATGCGGTCGAAATCGCGGTCGTAGCTAAAAATTTCGTCGATGCCATCGGCCTCCATCCTCGCAATAGCGAAGGCGTCCTCAATATCGAGGAAACTGTGCGATTCAAAGATATCGATAGCGCGTAGGCAGAGTGCTCGATTCGGGAGTAAGAGGCCGCGCAGGGCCAAATAAGGCTTGATTCTCTGTGTAGCCTCCGAATGTGAGAGGCCGTATTGGCGGGGGGAGACAAGGTTGTAGGCCAGTTCGGCGATTATCGTTTCGTTGCAAATGGCCTGCTCATCGTTGGTTGCCAGCCTGGCAAAGAATGCCCTGCTAGCAAGAGCTTTGACGGGGTCGTCACCAGTGATCGCTCTGAGGAAGACGTTAGCGTCTACAAACCTCATGCCTTACGAAGCTTTTTGCGGTCTCGCTCGATTTTCTCCTCCCAGGCTTCTCGAGTCATCCGCTTGAAGTCCTCTGGGCGACTGAGCGGCGTAACCGATCCGAAGGTTTCCTCGAGCGTCATGGTCGGACGCACAACTCGGATCTCGTCATTTTCCACTTCGAAGATAACTTGATCGCGCGGTTTCAAGCGCAATAACCTTCTGATCTCCGCCGGCAGCGTTACCTGCCCACGCTGGGTGATGCTGACATAGTGGCGTTTCATTGAGCGTCTCCGCTTTCCTGGTTTGGTACCCTTCAATGATACGTCAGGATTGCGCTTCCCACCACCGCAGCACCCGCAGCGCCCTCAGGGTGTTCCAGCGGCTCGGCTGACCAACCGGCTCCATATGAAACCAGTACTTGCCGGCATAGCGGTTCTGGAGTGGCCATGTCCCATCTTCGCGCCGGTGACGCATCAGGAGGTCGACCGAATCGGCGAGACGATGATCGCGGGGCACGGCGGCGGCCTGCAGGTAGTCGAGGCCGCGCAGGATGTCGTAGTGCCAGTGCGGCGGAAATGAGAGGCGAGCGAAAGCCTGGTTGGAGACTTCGCCTGTGCGGTGCGACCTGTACATTCGATGTTCGAACAGGAAGTCGTGGCCGCGGGCCCGCGCCGCGTCGGCCGCTGCCGCCCCTTCAGGCCACGCCATCGCGTACTCATGGAGGCCCTCGAGCGCGCTGATGGTGGTGTGGAACGAGCCGTGCACCGATCCCCGGCGCCAGCGGCAGTTCCAACCACCGTCCGGCGTCTGCACCCGCAGGAGATGGTCCTTCAAGGACTCGACTCGTTCGTCCTCTGGGATGAAGTAAGCGGCGCAGGCGAGGCCCATGCCCGTGATGCAGGTCTCGCTGATCTGGAGGCCACGCCCTTCGCCGATGCCGCCGTCCGACGCGAATCCGCGATCGAGCCTGACCTTCATGCCGCTGCGACCAGCCTCGCCGTCGGACGGAAGCCCCAGAGAACGAAGCAGGAGTAGCGTGTAGTGGGTCGACGTCCACTTCGGGGTGTAAATGCCTCCTGCCCAGCGCCCATCCGGGCCCTGTTCCGCCAGCAGGCGCTGCCCCCAGCCGTCGGTCTGTACCCTGGCGCGCTCGGCCTGCCACTCATCCTCGGGCCTGTCAAGCAAGTCGCGCATGACCTGCCAGCGGACCGCCGGGTCGCCTTCCATCAGCCAGCCGATTACGTTGTCTTGCGTCATCGTCAGAGTGCAGAGTGCAGAGTGCAAGGATACGATTCTTCCTCGCAGGGTGGCCTCAGGTTGGCCTATGCGTCCGCGTACACCCTGAAACCGTAGTCGTTGTACTGAAACGCAGGGTCCAGGCTGGATCGCGCGCTGCAGCGGTTGAATTTCACCTGGTGCCGCCAGGCCCCGCCGCGGCTGGCGCGACGCTTTCCCGAGGCTGGGCCGGCGGGCGCTTCTTCGGGCGCGACAGCGTAGTAGGCGGCGTCGTACCAGTCGCTACACCACTCGTGCACGTTGTCGGCCATGCACAGCAGGCCATAGCCGTTCGCGCAGACTTCGGACGGCGGGTGAGGTTGCCCCAGGCCCGCGACCTCTGCCAGCTCCGGCCGCGCGGCCGGTGGGTCGCTGCCCCAGGGCCAGTCGACGCCTTCGAGGCCGCCCAGGGAGGCGAACTCACGCTCGGCCTCAGTCGGCTGGCGAAAGCCGGCGCCGGTCGCGCGCGAAAGCCAGTCGCAGTACGCGGCCGCGTCGAACCAGGTGATGCCGACGGCGGGCTGCGCGGGCGCATCGAAGGCGGCGTCCTGCCAGAACTTCGGCGCCTCGCGGCCGGTGGATGAAAGAAACAGTGCGTACTCCGCATTCGAGACAGGCCTCAGCGCCGCGCGGAAGGAATGGAGGCGCACGCGATGGGCCGGCCGCTCATCCGGGCGGCCGGCATCGTTGCCCATGACAAAGCTGCCGCCCTGTATCAGTGCCATCCTGGGCGTGGCGATTTGCGTCAATGCCATGACGCCTCATTCTGCCAGCGGGCGCGCCCCGCAGTAAATGCGTTCGGCGCGACGAGGGGATTGCCACAGGCAATCCCCTCCACTCTTCCGGGCATTCTCCGGACAAAGTCAGTGAAAATCAGTGCCAATCAATGGCATTACCCTTCCAGGACGGCCGCCAGGTGCAGGTCGATCTTCACCTTGTCTCCCACCACGACCGCGCCGGACTCGACAACGGCGTTGTACTTCAGGCCGAAGGCCTTGCGGCTGATTGCCGTGTCGGCGGAGAAGGCGGCGCGCCGCCTGCCGGTCATGTCGACGACCTCGCCGTCGAATTCGGTGTCGAGCACGACTTCTTGCGTTATGTCACGGATTGTCAGGTCGCCGTAGACCTTCCATTCGTCATCGCCGGCCTTCTCCACGCGCTTGCTCTTGAAGGTCAGGTACGGGAACTCCTCGGCGTTGAAGAAGTCATCCGAGCGAAGGTGGGCGTCGCGCTGGTCGATACCGGTGTCGACGCTGGCGGTCTCGACCTGGGCTTCGACCCAGGACGCTTCGGGATTTTCTTCGTCGATGTGTAGGCTGCCGCTGAGCTTCTTGAAGCGGCCCTTCACGGTTGCGACCATCAGGTGCTTGACCGAGAACTCGGCGATCGAGTGTGCCGCGTCGATGGTCCAGGTACCCGTGGTTGGCCTTGCTGCCGTAGTCATTCTCCTATTCCTTCTTTCTGATTTGTTACTTATGTTTCATTAGCTACTATAATGAACTTAGCTAATCCTTGTCAAGAGGCTTACTAGAGGTAAGAATGAAATTAATGGCAACTCATCAGGATTCCGCCGCCTTCTGCCCCTATTTCCAGCGGGCTGTCGAGCTCATCGGCTCGCGCTGGACGGGCGCGGTCATCCGCGCCCTGAGCAGCGGCCTGTTCCGCTTCAGCGACCTGACCGCGAACATCCCCGGACTCAGTGACCGCATGCTCTCGGAGCGCCTCAAGGAGCTCGAAGCCGAGGGCATCGTCCTGCGCACGGTCATCCCGGAGACGCCCGTTCGCGTCGAGTACCGCCTGACCGAGAAGGGCCGCGCCCTCGAGCGCGTGATGGCAGAGCTCGCGGACTGGGCCGAAGCCTGGATCACGGAGCCGGCGGGCGCGCCCGCGTAGCCAGGCCTGCCTTCGCCCAACGCAACCGGCCGCTCAGGAAGGCCCCGCTTACGTCTACCGGCGCCTCAAGCCGCATCCAACCGCCGAAAGCCCACGTCTTTAGAAACCAACCTCGCACGAATCATCGTGAGCCTGTCGAAGGACGCGCGGGCTCGCGAAAACTCCGGCAGCAGGTCGCAGTCACCGCGAATGAGCCCCTCCTTCTTCGCTATTGACCACCCCTTCACCTCACGCTCGCGAAGGAAGGCCTCATAAATCGTGGCGTGTCTTCCAGGTACGCGAGCCCTACGGGCAGCCCCCCGGCGGTGTAGGCGCCGCCTTCGCCCAATTGGTGTTGGGAAACCCGGTATTCGAGATTGGAGGTAGATCCCACGTAGGGCGAACCATCTGCGCAACGAAGGATGTACACGAAACCGGCGCACGGTGGCATTGCCGCCGTATCTTATACGAAGGGTTGTGGCGGTCTCGGAACCGGAGCGTCCTTCGACAAGCTCAGGATGATTCACGTTGGTCTCGTTTTGAAGGTGTCAGGATTTGGGCGTCTGACTATCCGGTGTGATCGCGCCGCGGCGGCGATCCATCCTTGCGCGCACGGCTGGGCTGCACACGCATCGGCTCGTTTTCGGCCTTCGGGTAGTGCGGCGGATACGGCGCTTCTCCCTGACCTTCGCGCTTCTGCCGCTCCGAAAGCTCCAGCAGCGGCTCCAGCGAGTGGTGGACGTCGTCGATTTCGTCGCTGGGGTCGCCAATCTCCTTGAAGCGCCGCGGCACCGTCTCGATGGTGAATGCCTCCATCTCGCACGAAGGCACCTCGGACCACTCCATGGGGCAGGAGACGCGCGCATCGGGCGTCGGCCTCACCGAGTAGGCCGAGGCCACGGTACGGTCGCGGGCATTCTGGTTGTAGTCGATGAACACGCCGTGGCGTTCTTCCTTCCACCAGCGCGTCGTCGCGATTTCGGGCGCGCGGCGCTCGACCTCGCGCGCCAGGGCAAGGGCCGCCCGGCGCACATCCTGGAACTCCCACTTCGGCTCTATGCGCACGTTGACGTGGATGCCGCGCGAGCCCGAGGTCTTGGGAAAGCCGCGATAACCCAGGCCGGTCAGCACCTCATTCACCACCATCGCCACGTCGCGGATCATCGGCCAGCCCGCCTCCGGCGTCGGGTCAAGGTCCACGCGCAGTTCGTCCGGCCTGTCGACGTCATCGACGCGCACAGGCCAGGGGTTGAGGTCGATGCAGCCGGTGTTGACGACCCACGCGAGGTCCGCCGTCTCCTCGCACACCACCAGGTCGGCGCTGCGGCCGCTGGGAAACGTGATCAGGGAGGTGTACATCCAGTCCGGCAGGTTCGCCGGGGCGCGCTTTTGGAAGAAAGGCTCCTGATCGGCCCCGTTGACAAAGCGCTTGAGGACCATCGGCCGCCGGTACACGCCTCGCAACGCGCCCTCCGCGACGGCCAGGTAATAGTTGACCAGGTCCAGCTTGGTATAACCACGCTCGGGGAAGTAGACCTTCTCCGGGTTCGTTATCGAGACGGCGTGACCGTCCAGTTCCAGGATCAGAGGCTTCGCAGGCACGCGCTTAGTCTAGGGCATTTGGCTTGCGGGCTTGTCTGCCATAAAGTCTACCCGGCTCCTCTGGAGGGCCTCCCCACGGTTGAGTGGAGTTACAACGTCCTCAATCTTGCCGACAGTCCGATAGACACTTTCGGCGCCTTCCCCCGCTTCAATGAGTAACTATTTGCTGTTGCAATGCCATGTGGTGCTCGTCGGTGATAACTGGAACGCCGCTGATGGCAGACTGGCCGGCGATGCCAATCCTCGTCCGCGTCGGCGCCATGGTCCTGATCTGGGCTGCCAGCCGCATCCACATGGCTGCCGCTCCGGCCGTCGTACAGCGCATCGAGCATCTTTCCTGGACCCGCAAGGCCCGCCTGGTTTGGGCCTTGAGTCGCGACACCCGCGTGCCGCTGTGGACCCGAGGCATCGTCCTGCTGCCGGCGGCGTATATGGCCTCGCCCATCGATCTGCTGCCGGACTTCATCCCCTGGGTCGGGCGGATGGATGACGCCTTGGTCTTCAGCCTGTCAATGGACCTGCTGACACGTGTCGCCCCGCGCGAGGTAGTCGCCGAGCATGTCGAGCGGCTGACGAAGTAGCATCGACGTCAGCACGTCAGCATTTCGGCGTCAGGAGAGTCCCGTACCTCGCACAGCCCGTATCCGTCTATCCGTTCGTCATCCGTTGGCGATTCGCTCCTGACACGCTGAAATGCTGAAATGCTGAGATGCAGCAGCCGATGACCCCGACCGAGGCCCTGCGCCGCATCGCCTTCCTGCTCGAACGCGGGAACGAGCCCACCTACCGCGTGCGGGCCTTCCGCCGCGCCGCCTCGACGTTGGACACGATCGACGCTGGCTGTCATCGCCGAGCTCGCGGCGACGGGGCGCCTGCGCGAGCTGCCCGGCATCGGCGAGGCCACCGAGCGCGTCGTCAGTCGAGGCCCTGGCCGGCCAGGTGCCGGTCGTACCTTCAGCGCCTCGAAGGCGTCGACCTGAACCCGCTGGCGGACGCGCGCCGGCGCAGGTCCTGGCGGCCTTGCGCGGCGACTGCCACGTCCACTCCGACTGGTCCGACGGCGGCAGCCCGATAGCGGAGATGGCCGAGACCGCCCGCGACCTGGGGCACGAATACATGGCGCTCACGGACCACTCGCCGCGGCTAACGGTCGCCAACGGCTTGAGCGCGGAACGCCTGCGGCAGCAGTTGGAGGTGGTCGCGGAGCTGAATCAGCGGCTGGCGCCGTTCCGCATCCTCAGCGGCATTGAGATCGACATCCTCGAAGACGGCGCCCTGGACGGCGAGGACGACCTGCTCGGCGCGCGTCGACGTCGTCGTCGCCAGCGTCCACAGCAAGCTGCGGGCCGAACGCGACGTCATGACGAAGCGGATGGTGACGGCGATCGCCAACCCTCACATGGACATCCTCGGCCACTGCACGGGCCGGCTTGTCGTCGGCCGCGGCCGGCCCGAGTCGCAGTTCGACGCCGAGTTGGTCTTCGCCGCCTGCGCCCACTTTGACAAAGCCGTCGAGATCAACTCGCGTCCCGAGCGCCTGGACCCGCCCGACGGCCTTCTGCGCCTGGCCGCCGAGCTCGGCTGCCGCTTCAGCATTGACAGCGATGCCCATGCACCCGGCCAGCTCGCCTGGCTGCGCCACGGCGCCGAGAAGGCCGCCGGCGCCGGCCTCGACGCCTCGCGCATCGTCAACACCATGCCCGCCGACGACTCTCGCCGCCTGGGCGCGGACACACTGAACTCCCGCCTCCGGACGTAGCGCCGACCGCTTTTAGCTGCCGGCACACTGTCCCTCACGCTATTACCCTGCACTCTGCGCCCTTCACTCCGCACTCTGCACGAGATCATCCGTTCCCGCAGCGCGGCCTCCGGCACCGGGCACGACTGCCCGTCGAAGAACCGGTGGCGGTTGCGCGCCAGCAGCTGATAAGGCCGCTCCCTCAGCGCCAGCGGCAGGAACCGCAGCGGGCCCGCCAGCCTCCACGGCAGCGGCAGCCCTGCGAGAATGCGCAGCGCGGCCTCCGACCCTACGTAAGTGCGTTCGCCCTCGAACAGCGCGACCGCGCCGTCCAGGATCGAAGGGTCGAGCCCGCGCACCGCCATCATCGTCCGCGCCGCCTCCGAGCTCGCGTCCGTGTACCAGAAGCGCCCGCGGCGGTCGCGCTTCGCCACGAAGTTGGCGCCGCGGCTACAGAGCACGCAGTCGCCGTCGAAGAGGATCAGCCGATCACGCTGTGCGGCCGGTTCCTTGAGATAAAGCCATTTAACCTTCCAGCGATCATCTCGGCGCTTTCGCGATCGGCGCGAAGGCCGAAGCCAAGCCGACCCCCTGTCGTGGTCGAGTGCCACCGGCCCTCCGATGACTCCCATCATTGCCAGTTGGTGTTCGTACAAGTCCCGGTTGCCCTGGGCAAAGTACCCGCGCGCAGCCACAGATTTGATGGTTCCGGTGCGGGAATGTTTTCTTTCGCTTCAGGCCGAGAAATTTCTGTCCGAGAGTAACCTGCTCTGAATCGATGGTCAGCCATTGGGTTTGGAGGATCGGGATCAGGGCGAGTGCCACGAAAAGCAATTCGCTGAAAAGCATGACTACCCCGACGATCGGAGCGCCCTGGCGGATTCCGTTGAGCGAAAACACAGCAAAGAACAATAGGAAGCCGACCACCCAGATTCCACCGATTACGCCCAAAGCCATGCTCAACGCGCTAACGCCCTTCAGCGAGTAATTGAGCGATATACGCACAGTCAGGCGCCCCTCGCTCTCCTCAAACGAGACCTTCTGCGAGGGACGTCGCGCAGACTCTGGTCTCACGGGATCGCCCCCTTCTCCTTCAGGGCCGCGATCTGTTCCCACTCGTACCCCAGCTCCAGCAGCACTTCTTCGGTGTGCTGCCCCAGCTCCGGCGCCATGCCCCGCGGCGACCACGGTGTCCCGTAGAAGTCGACCGGCGTCGCCACCATGTCCACGCTGCCCTCGCCGTCGGGCACCTGTACCACCACGCCGTTCGCCAGCGCGGCCGGGTCCTGCAGGGCCTCCGGAACCGATTGTACCGGCGCCCACCAAACGTCTTCGCGGTCGAACGCGGCCGCCCAGTCGGACATCGGTTTCGTCGCGAAGTGCGCGTCCAGCACCTGGACCAGGGCCTCGGCGTTCATGGCCCGGGCCATGATGTTCGCGAAGCGTTCGTCGTCGTTGAGGTCGGGGCGGGCCGAGGGCGCGCAGGAGGTCCGGCCAGTGGCGGTCGGCCTGGAGGAGGAGCAGCCAGAACCAGCGGCCGTCCGCGGCCTGGAAGCAGTTGATGATCGGGTTGGGCGCGTGATAGCGATCGTACGCGTAGATGGGGGCGTTGGCGCGCAGGACGGTGTTGTAGTCCCAGCCCAGCATGTAAGCTCCCAGGCGCATGCAGCGAGATCGCCACGCGCTGGCCCTCGCCCGACTTCTCGCGCTTGTACAGCGCGGCCGAGATCGCGCCGGCGGCGCCCAGGCCGGTCATGTGGTCGCCCATGCCGCCGCGCTGCTGCGGCGGCGGCGCGTCCGAGGCGCTGGGCACCAGCGAGCGGGCCACGCCGGCCCTGGACCAGAACGCGCCCACGTCGTAAGCCGCGCGGTCGCGATCCGGAGTGTCGGGGCCGTAGCCGGTGACCTGACAGTAGACGATGCGTGGGTTGGTCTTGCGCACGCTGTCGTAGTCGAGGCCGAGGCGGTCGATCGAGCCGGGACGGACGTTGGTGATGAACACGTCAGCTTCGTCCAGTAGCTTCAGCGCGATCTCCCGCGCCTCCGGCTTGCTCAGGTCCAGGCTCATGCCGCGCTTGCCGCGATTGTCGAGCTCGAAGGGCGGGTTGACGCCGGCCTGGGCGCCGAACATCCGCCCCAAGCCGCGGAACGGGTCGCCGTCCGGCGGCTCGATCTTGATGACGTCCGCGCCCCAGTCCGCCAGGATCGCGGCCGCGGACGGCCCGGCCACCCAGAAGCCCATCTCCACGACCTTCACGCCTTCCATCGGGCCGCCCATGAGTCCTCCTTGAACCTCTGCCGTTGCTCCGGCGGTCGATTATAACGGTGATGCACCGGGACACCCGTTGTTGTTTTACCTAAGGACTAACCCCGATTTCTCGCGGCATCTATTCTCGCGCTCTCCATCGCTGCCGAGAATTCCCTTGCATAGAAATCACGAGGCGGCGACTTTGACCTTGAGCGCGCGGTTCTGGGCTCTGTGGGGGCTGCTCCTGGCGGCGCCTGTCGTCGCGCTTGTGCTGCTAATCGAGAATCCCGGCTTGGACCATCGCTGGGGGACCTTCGACTTCCATTTCTGGGCGGTCTCGGGCACGACGCTCGGCTCGGCGCTTGCCTGTGCCCTCCTCATCGGAAAGGCGCGGTCTCTGCGCGAGACACGGACTATCTTCCTGGGGCTGGCCTTCATGTCGATCGCGGCCATCTTCGCCGTGCATGGGCTGGGCACGCCCGGCCATCTCCACGCGGAGGCTTACGCCGAGCTCCGCATCAGCAGCTGGCTCAGCGTGCTGGCCGGCGCCTTCTTCGTCGCCTGCAGCGCCGTGACTCTGCCCGAGCACGCGGACGACTGGCTGAGAAGGAATGGCGGCCCCGTGTTCGGGCTCGTCGCGCTAGGTTTGGGCGCCTACATAGGGCTCTCGTTCGCCGCCCCAGACTGGCTGGCGTTCATTCCCGTAAACGACCGCAATCTCCAGCTCGGCGTCTCGGCGATTACCTTCGCTCTCCTCGGGTTTGGCGCCTGGCGCTACTTTCAAGCCTTCCTCTTCGCCAGGCTGCCCTCGCAGTGGGCGATGGTCGTGGCGCTGATCCTGCTGATGGAGGTGCAGGCCTCCCTCACCTGGGGGCGCTTCTGGCAGTACAGCTGGTGGGAGTACCACTTCCTCTACGGCGCGGCCTTCCTGGTGCTGTTCGGCGGTTGGCTGCTCGAAGGCCTCCGCGCGGGCAACCTCAGCGTCTTCGCCGACGGCCTGACGATGCGCGACGCCGTCTCCCAGCTCAATCGCGGCTACACGTCGCCTATCGCCGACCTCGTGGACGCGATCGAGCTCAAGGACGTTTACACGCTGGGCCACGTCCGCCGGGTCGCGGCCTTCGCCCTGGTCATCGGCCGCGAAATGAAACTTTCGACGGTGGAGCAGCGCAACCTGGTGCTGGCCGCGCAGATGCACGACGTCGGCAAGATCGGCACGCCCGACCGCATCCTCACCAAGCCCGGCGCTTTGACCGCCGACGAGTTCGCGGTCATTCGGGAGCACGTGGTTCGCGGTTACGAGATCGCCCAGGGCGTGAGGGCATTGCAGCCGGTCGCCGAAGCCATACGGCATCATCACGAGAAGTTCGACGGAACCGGCTACCCCGACCGCCTCGCCGGCGAGAATATCCCGCTGTTCTCACGCATCGTCGCGGTCGCCGACGCCTACGACGCGATGACGAGCGGGCGCGTCTATCAGCCGGCGGTCAGCCACGATGAGGCGGTCGAAGAGCTGCGCCGTTGTAGCGGCAACCACTTCGACCCGGCGTGTGTCGAGGCGTTTCTCACCGGCCTGGCGGACCCGGCCCGAGAAGGCGGCCGCGACCTGCCGGCGGTGCGAGTCCGCCCCGCGACCGGATTCGCCGCCTGACGTCTCCAGCGGGTGCCCGTCTCTAGTGGAAGGGCCGGAGAATTCACCCGGCCCGTTTGGCGCGCGCTCTGTCGAACGCTGCGATCGCGCCCTCAGCCCGCCACCTTCGCGTTCAGGAACCGCATGCCCACCTTCAGGCCCTGCGCGCGGGCGAACTCCTGCGCGGGGCTCGCGGATCCGCTCGCCCCGGAGAGCTTGCGCGCCAGGATCGAGCCGCCGGCGCCGCCGACGAGCACGCCGTGGTCGCTTATCGCGGCGATGACGCCGGGGCCGGCCGCGCTCTCGGGTTCCAGGCGGGCGTCGGTGATCCGCACCTTCTCCCCTTCCAGCCTGGTCCAGGCGCCGGGGCTGGGGTCGGAGCCGCGAATCAGGTTGTAGACGTCCCGGGCCGGCCTGCGCCAGTCGATGCGCAGAAGGGGGTCCTCGGCCGGCTTCTCGTACGTTGCCAGCGAATGGTCCTGGGCAACCCGAGGCGCCTTTCCCTGTTCTACAAGCTTCACTGACTCCAGGATCATCTCGATGCCTATGGGGTAAAGCTTGTCGTAGTAGAGGCTGCCTGTGGTGTCGTCCGGCCCGATCTCGACCTCGCGCTGCAGCAGGATCGGGCCTGTGTCCCAGCCGGCGTCCGGCCAGAAGATGCTGACGCCCGTCTTCTTGTCGCCGTGGATAATCGCCCAGTTGATGGAGCTGCGCCCGCGGTGCTTCGGCAAGAGCGAAGGGTGGTACTGGATGGTGCCATGACTGGGCAGGTCCAGGACCTCGACCGGAATCAGGTCGCTGACGTAGACCATCACGCCCAGGTCAGGCCTCGCGCCCCGCAGGCGCTCCTGGACGGCCGGTTCGCGCAGCTTCGATGTCTCGACGGCGACGATGCCGGCCTCGTCAGCGGCCGCGCGAAGGCGGTCGGCGCGGCCGCTGAGTGACTGCGCCGGCGCGGCCACGGCAACGACCTCCTGGCCGGCTTCGCGCAGCTGGCTGAGCACGTCTTGCCCGAAGGCCGCCTGGCCGATGACCAGTATGCGCATGGTCCTCCTCCGGGCCCGGACTTACACCGGCGCCGCGGTCACGAACATCAGCCCCCGGCCCAGGACCTCCCCCGCCAGCACCGCCCCGACGGCAATGTACAGGAGGCCTGTGGCTGACATCATCGCCCTTTCCGTGCTCGATTTGTAGGCCATGAAGGCCAGGATGGCGGGAAAGATCAGCCCCACGCCGACCCGCAGCCAGAACGCCGGATTCGCCGGCAGGTCGACCGCAAGGAGGGCGTTCGAAGCCAGCTCCTGGCCCACCGGCATGGCCGCGTTCAAGGCGACCACTAGCAACTCAAGGACAAGCGCGCCCAGGACTATGAGCGTCATCTCGTTCAGGGGCTCCTCCGGCAGGCGGGGGTTCACCAGGTACCAGTGGCCCCAGATCATCGCGACCGTAACCGCACCCAGGGTCAGGGCGCCGGCGAAAAGCGTCAGCGCTACCCCCGCCACACTCCAGGCGGGGTCGCGCACCAGGAGCGACATCAGTATGAGTGCGATCACGCCCAGCGCGACCGTCGACACTCCCGTTGCGTGCGCAAGGAAGCTCTCATCGTCCTGGCGAACGAAGTAGGCGTAGGCCAGGCTGAAGAGGGTGAATCCAAGGAGGACCATGCGCAAATTGCGCATGACATCGATGTCGAGGGCGTAGGAATCGATCAGGGGCGTTGGGTCGATGACCAGCGCGGTCAGCGCCGCGGCGCCGCCGCCGCTTATCGCCAGCCAGCTGACGGTACGAATGAAAGCGGGGTCGAACTTGCCGCGAAACTGCGCCCATAGCGTGACCGCCGCGCAGCCGGCCGCGAACTGGCCGAGGAGGAGAAGGAGCGTATAGGGCAGGGATTCGACGCTCAAGTACGGAAGGATCATGCATGGGCGCCGGACAAGGAGCAATCGCGGCGAGCCTGCTGCCTTCGAGCGCCCCGTCTGGTAGGGTGGATTGGTGAGAGCGGCACTACTCCTGGCCGGCGATCTGGCCTGCTTCGCGGCCTTCGCGGCCATGGGCCTGAATAGCCACAACGAGGCATTCACCCTGGCGAACGCTGCCAGGGCGGCGGGCACGTTCACGGTCGCCTGGGTGGCGCTGGCCGCCCTTCGCGGCCTCTATGCGACGGACCCACGCTCGATGACGCCACTGCTGGCGGTGTTAACGCTGTGGCCGTTGGCCTGGGCGGCCGGCCTCGTGGCGCGCAGCCTCCTCTACGAGAGGCCCCTGGTTTCGGCCTTCAGTTTCGTATCGCTGATCGTGCCCGCGGCGCTGCTCGCGGCCTGGCGTTGGGCCTATCAGGCGCTTCAAGACTCGCGCGCTCGGCGGCGGGCTGTGCGCGCGGGCGCGGCCTCAGTTTAGGCGCGCCCTTTCGATCTCGCCGATGATCGGGTCTTCGGCGAAGTAGTGGTCGTACTGACGCCGCCCGACGAGCATCCTGATTTCGCCGGCTTCAGCCCCATCCTTTTCGTGGGCGACGACGCGCACCTTCGAAAGATCGCCTGACGGCGCCGTGCGAAAGACCTCGTACCAATCGCCGGCGGCCGTAGGCATAGCGCTGATGCCGTTGTCCAGCAGCGAGACCTTGAACTTCCGCACGGCGTCCGGCCGGACGGTGGCCTGCACCTTCCCGGCGACAACCGGCGTGAGCTCCAGGATTGCGTTGCGGTCGAACATCTCCAGGACGTCGCCGAGGCTAAAGCGTTCCTTCCCTGTGCCGGGTACGGTCTGCTGCTGGAATTTCCGCTTCCACAGCGCCAACGAATCGAATATGTCCACAGCTATGCCTCCCAAGGCGCATCCCGCAGGACTGACTCAGCGCAAAAACCTGCCGTCTCTCCACCTGGTGAAGATCGGGATCGCGTCCACGAGCTTCAAGACGCTGTCCTCCGTGATCGCCAGGAGCGCGATCGCGACGGAGAAAGCCTCCGCGTCTGGCCTGGCGGCGTACGACGACTGCCGGTGCCAGATTACACGCAACTTCTCTCCCAGTAGAAACCCGCCCGCGACCCTGAAGGTCTCCGTATCCATCGGCTCGAAGAGCGCCGAAGCCCGCGCCGTTTCGTAGTCGAGCCCACCGACAAGCATCCGCACGTCCGGCAGCACCTCTTCGATGTCATCGAAGGTCTGGCGGGCGAGCTGTTCGACACTCAGGATGAGCGCCTCGGGGTTCAACTCCACCGCTTGATTGTCGCAGAAAGGGCGGGCCGCGGATCGGCTGGCGGTCACGAGCCTGCGCCGGTCAGGGCCAGGAAGGCCAGGATTGCTTTCGCTACTCTCCGGGCGATGGCGTCGCGGCCCCTGGAATCGTTGATCACCGCGGGAGAGCCGGCGAGTTCGGGGGCGCTACTCGGCGTCGTCTTCGCCGCCGCTGAAGGCCGGCAGTGCGAACGAAACCTCGGTGCCGCCGCCTTCACGCGGCCGCGCCCAGATGCGGCCGCCCTGGGCCTCCACCAGCTTTCGACAGACGGTAAGGCCCAGGCCCATGCCGCGGACACCTCTGGCGGTGCGCTCCGCCCGGTAGAAGCGGGTGAAGATCAGCTCCGCCTCCGCCGCGTCTATGCCAGAGCCGCGGTCTTGCACCGTGATGACCACTTCCTCGCCCTCGCTGTGAAGCTCGATCTCGATGGCAAGGGTGGCCGGGCTGTACTTGTCGGCGTTACTGATCAGGTTACGCAGGACCTGCTCCAGGTAGGTGGTGTCTGCCATCACCGGCAGGAGGTCCTGCTCGCTGCGTATCTCCAGCTTGCGATTGGGCTTGTGCAGTTGGAAGCCGCGCATGACCTTCTCGACCACGCGATTTGCCAGGATCGGTTCCGTGCCTACTCTCTCGCCCGACCCGGTGCGGGCCAGCACCAGTAGGTCCTCGATCATGCGGTGCATGCCCTCTGCCTCGTTCTCGATGTCGGAGAGTAGGGATTCCTTGTGCTCTTCGTCCAGATAGCGGCCGCGCGAGCGCAGGATCTTAGCGCCGCCGAAGAGCGTCGTGATCGGAGTGCGCAGTTCATGAGACATCAGGCCCAGGAATTCGTCCTTGGCCTCGTTGGCGCGGCGCAGCTCTTCCTGGACCGCCTGTGAATCGCGGTAAAGAAGGGCGTTGTCGATGGCGAAGGAGATGTGGCGCGCGATCTCCTGCGCGGTCTGCAGGTCGCGAGTGTCCAGCACCCTTTGGGCGTGACTGTTCGCGATTGACAGGGCGGCCCTTACTTTGCCGCGCACCTGGACCGGGACGCAGATCGCGGACGTAATCGCGAAGCGCTCCATCAGAGCCGCACGGCGCTCTCCCAATGCGGCAGAACGCAGGCGCTCCAACTGCAGGCGCTTCACCATCTGCGGCTTGCCTGTCCTCAGCGCATAGGCATAACCAAAGTTGCTGTCCAGCGGCAGCGGCTCCTCCGCCTCCAACTCCTGGGCCAGGCGGCACAGCTCCGGATCTTCGTTCGCGACCGCCAGATAGGAGATGGTCCCGTCTTCGTTCAGGACGTGGACGGTGCACCAGTCAGAGATATCGCGCACGACTAGTCGCGTCACGTCCGCCAGGGTTTCCTCGAAGGCGAGCGAGCTCGAAAGAATAGCCGTAGCTTCGGCCAGGAACTCAAGCCTTTCCTGCGATCGCTTCTGGTCGTCGATGTCGGTGCAGGTGCCCAGCCAGCGAATTACTCTGCCGGCCGCGTCTCTAACTGGCAGAGCGCGCTCCAGGAACCAACAATAGGAGCCGTCGGCGCTGCGCTTTCGTAGCTCGGTCTGAAAGCCCTCACCGCTGGCAACGGCGTCTTGCAGGGCCTTGATCGCGCGCTCCCTGTCGTCCGGGTGCACGGCATCTACCCAGTCCCTGCCCATTCCCTCCCCCGCCGGCAAGCCGGTAAACCGGTAGTACTGGTCGTTGTAGTAGTCGATGGACCCGTCACGGGCGGCCGTCCAGACGATCTGGGGAATGGACTCGGCCAGCAAACGGTAGCGGGCTTCGGCGTCCTCCGCGTTGGAACGCGCCAGCCGTTCCGCCTCGTAGAGCCGGGTGCGGGCCAGGGCCAGGGCGCACTGCTGAGCGATGGCCATCATGAAGTCGCGGTCTTCCCGCGGAATCTCGCGGACCTCGTTGAAGCCGATTAGCAGGGCCCCCAGCGCCCTGCTGCCGGCCTTGAGGGGCAGGCAGGCGCTGGAGACGTGGACCTGGGGTACGTGCGTCGCGAGGTCCGGGTAGCGGGCGCGCATCTCCGCGCGGTCACGGAAGAAGATCGGCTCACCGGTCGCGACAACGTCGCTTACCGGACGGCGGGTGTTGGGGGGGACGGTGCGCCAGGCTTCAATTTGGCCGTCCGTATAACCCTGGCTGCCCGTGAATTCGAAGAGGCCGTCGTGGTTCAGCAGCGCCACCGCCGCCGAGGCCGCGTTCATCGACTGCTTACCAACCTCCAGGACTACCTCCGCGACTTCCTGCGGCGTCAAAGCCGCGGCCAGCGCCGCCGTGATCGTCTGCAGTCGCGAGACCCGCTCGCGGATGGATTCCGCCTCTTCGCGCGAACGGCGTTCGGCCTCGAACAAGCGCGACTGCGCCAGCGCCAGCGCGACCCTGTCCGCTACCAGCTCCAACAGGCGGATGTGCCAGGAGCTAAACCCGGTGGACGAGTAGAGCCCGGCGTAAAGGACGCCCGTGACGTGGCCGCCGACCACCAGGGGAATTCCGGCAACCGACCGGAAACCCTTTTGGGCGAATATCGGGTTGACGAAGGGAAAGTTCTCCGGATCGTCCACAATCAGAGGCTTCTGGCTGGCGGCGATCCGGCCCGTGAACCCATCGCCGATGCGGACCCTGGCGCCAAGCTCGACCTCCTCTTCCAGTCCCAGGGAGGCAACAGGTTGCAGGAACTCGCCGGTCTCGTCGACGAGCGTGATCGAAATGGTGTCGGACTCGATGACCTCGCGGATTGCTTCGAGCAGGTGTGGCAACTCGCGCAGGTCTGGGTGGGCCAGCGCGGCGTCGGTCACGCGCTGGACACGCAGCAGCAGGTCCGCGCTTACCTGGGCTTCGCCGCGCAGCGACCGCTCGACCTCATAAAGCCGCGCCCGGTCCATCGCCTGGGAGCAGACGGTCGCCAGAGTGCGGATCAGGTCCCGGTCTTCCTCGGCAAAAGTCTGCTCCGGAGCAAAACTAATACTGATTGCGCCGATCGTATCTCCCCCGGAGCGGATCGGCATCGCCGCCCAGGACCTGCTGCCGAGGCTTCTCAGTCCGGGGAACCTCGACTCTACTTCTTGAGGCCCCACGAATATTTCTTCGCCGGTGGTGATGGCGTGAGTAATCGGGGCAGGCGTCACGAGCGTGAAACGACGGTAGTTCCTTACGAAGTCAGCGTCGTAGCCTGTAACCGAAGCCAGGAACACTTCGTCGCGATCGAGAAGGCCCAAGGCGCCGGCGATGGCCCCGGTTGCCTCGACTCCGCGGCTGACGATGATGTCCCCGACCTCTTGCTGGGTGAGCGCCTTCGACAGCAGCGCGGTCACCTCCTGAAGGGTTGCCATTCTGGACGCGGCCCGTTCCGCCGCAACTCGGGCCTCGCGTTCCCTCTCCAGCAGGCTTTCGCGCTCGCGCTCCGCCAGAACCTTGTCGCTGACGTCGCGGAAGATGTTGACGATGTAGTCGACCTCGCCCTCGGTATCGAAGACCGGCGCTGCCTTGATCAGGCCGAATCGTTCCTCGGCGGTTTCATGGTCGCGGAAGAGAAAGAGCTCGTCACCCGTCGGTTCGGCGCGACGGGATTCCGCCCCGGGAAGGTCGGCCGCCAGGACCTTCCCGCCGTGCTCGTCCTCGATATCGAAGCCAGCGGCCAGACTTGCCGGGGGCGCCTCGAGCAGTTCTTCGACGGTGGCATAGCCAATGAGGTCGGCCGCGGCCTGGTTCGCGTAGATGAGGTTTCCGTGGCGGTCCTGGGCGGTAACACCGTCCGTGATGCCGCGCAGGACCGTCTCCAGTTGCTTGCGGGCGCTTTCCGTCGCCTGGTTGGCCTCTTTGATATCCGTGATGTCGACAGCCGTCAGGACCGCCGAACCCGGATCATCGCCGAGCGGGGCCATCGGCACTGACCTCGTGAGGAACCAGCGATAGGCACCATCATGCCTGCGGTAACGTATCTCTTGCTCGATCATGCGGCCGGAGTAGACCGCCTGCACCCAATCCCAAACCAGGGGATAATCGTCCGGGTGTATTACCGTCGACCACGGGGCCGGCGTCGATTCTTCCAGAGTCAGCCCCGTGTAGGCGTACCAGGCTCGGTTGAAGTAGTAAAACCCGCGGTCGCGCGAGGCGATGCCGACAATCGCAGGTAGCGCGTCTGCCAGGACCTCCGTCTTGCGCTCGCGCGCGCGAAGCTCCTTCTCGGCGTCGACCTCGGAAGTTATGTCTCTGTACATGCAGAGCAGGTAAGGAGTGGAGGCGTCCGGCCCGGACACTTGCAGGACCGCCCCTTCGATAGCGAGCCGCCGCCTGTTTTTGTGGCGGATGCGTCCGCGGAAGGTCCGTGCTTGGGGGCTGTCCTGGATGTCCGTCCAGGGAGGAGGCCCGCTGCCCTCGGTCTGAATGAGTTCGTCCAGGGTCTTGCCGACGAGGTCATCCGGCCGCCAACCCAGAGCGGCCTTATGCGATGGCGAAGCGAAGACGATGCGGCCGTCCATATCGCACAGCGAGATCATGTGCAGGGCGTTATCGACAACCAAACGGTAAAGCTCGCGGCTTTCGCGCAGCGCCGATTCCGAGGCCCGTTGCTCCGTCATGTTCACCGAGACACAGACGAACCCAATGACGTTCCCGGACTCGTCCTTGAGCGGCGTGTCGCTGACGAAGGCAGGGAACGGGGTGCCGTCCCGCCTCAGGACAATGAACTCTCCCGACCAGGCGCGGCCTTCCGCGAGCGCCTCCAGCAGGTCCTTGTCGGCGTTGCTTTCGTCCTTCGGGACAAGGACGTCGAAGACACTCTTGCCGAGGATTTCGGCCGCCGTCCAGCCGTAAAGGTCTTCCGCCGCCTTGTTCCAGTAGGTAACGCGGCCCTCGGTGTCGGTGGTAACCACGGCCTCGCCCACGGCATCCAGAATGTCCGCCCGGAGGCGGTTGCTTTCCGCCGACCGGCGCTCGGGCGTGAGGTCGCGCAGCAAAAAGCGCGCGTGGGCTTGGCCCTCGTGCCAGACCGCGTCGCCATCGAAGGCGAAGGTCCGTGCCTCGCCGCCAAGGTCGCGCAGCGTGACCAGGCGGCCTCTAGTCACATCGCCGGCAAAAGCGGCGCCGAGGAGCTTGTCGCAGTCTTCCGGGTCCAGGAAAAGGTCGCGGAATGCCGTGCCGGCCAGGTGTTCGCGGTCGTAACCCAGGGCGTCGGCGGCGGCGCGGTTAATCCAGCGCACCGCGCCGCTCTGCTCCACCGTCACAACGCCGACGCTCGCCTCCTGGGCAAGCTCGACGATGTCGGCGGGATAGAAGCCTCGGTTGCGCTGGTCGGGGGTTGGTGAATGGGCCTGCGCCCGTAGTATCTCTTTTGTCATTTCAAACGCATTTCGTGTCGAAGGCGTCTGTTCGACATTACACCACCGGATCAGGCCCATGTTCGGGCATTGCTATCGAATCTATTACATTTATGTCTCATAGGGGTTGCCTCCCGCAAAAGTCTCATCTATCATCCCCGAGGCCTTGCGGCGAGGTGGGAGCCCGGCCAAATCGGTGGGCGCTGGAGGTAGCGCCCAGCGACAGGAGGTCTTCCCCACAACAAGCGCACAGACCGTTTCCGCGTTCAGCCCGAGCGCGGACCACGCGATGGGCTTTCGGCCCTCCATCTCCCGAAGACTCATGAGACCCTCAGCGGAGGGTTAGCTCTCGCGTGCGCACCGTTTGCCGATAACAGATCAGGAACCAGCATCCGGCGCTCCCACCACCCGCAACGGGAGGTCCCGCAATGCTTCGAGTCCCCGCGTCTCTGTCCGCACGCCTCAAATCCCCAGCAGCCCGCCGCTTTCTCGTCGTGGGCGCCATTGTTGGCGCCGGGGCGTACCTGGCCCTTGCGAATCACGGCCACAAGCCGGAGGAGATGGGCGTGTTCGCCGGCAAGGACGGCGTCCTGTCCGACGCAAGGTCGGGCAACGACGGCCTGACCGCCGTCCAGCACCGCGCCAGTGTGGTGCGCGGCGGCCAGGAGGACGTCGCGACCCTGCTTTACGCCGTCGTCCCGGAGGCACTGCTGCTCGTGGCGCCGGTGTCGACGCCACCCCCGGACCCGCCGGCTTTGGCAATCGCTGGCTCGCCGGCGCCGCCCCAGGCGCCGGTCGAAGCCGCGGCGCCTGAACCGCAGGCCGGCCCGCCCGTTGCCGCCAGGCCTGTGCCTGAGCCCACGCTGGCGCCGCCCCCGCCCCCGCCTCCTCCACCTCCACCGCCACCCACTCAGCGCCCGGCGCCTACCGCGCCGCCGCCCCCGGCCGCGACCGCGACCGCCCGCCCGGTATCGCAAGCCCCCGTCGCCGGGCTGTCCTCGGTAGAGCAGCAACTGTTTGACGGTCAGAACGCCGAACGCTCGCGGGGCGGCATCGGCGCCCTGCGCCTCGACCCTGGCCTCCAGGGAGTCGCCCGGCAGAGGGCCAATGACATGGCGTCGCGGAACTACTTCTCCCACGTCTCGCCCACGGGAGAGACCGCGTTCGGCCTCATCGAGGCCGCGGGCATCAGCGCGCCCTACGCGGCGGAAAACATCGGCTACAACACCTACCCGGAAGGCCAGAGCGCCACGTCCGTGCTCGCCGCGTTCATGGCCAGCCCGGCCCACCGCGCGAACATCATGAACGGCGTCTACACAAGGGTCGGCGTCGCGGCGGCGGTTTCCGCGAACGGCACCAGGTACTACGCGGTGGTCTTCGGTGGCCCTTAGACGGCCGCCTCAGACGCGGGCATCGGGCGGTAGCGCCCTCGCCGGAAAAGCCCGAGGCCGCGGCAGGCCCCGGCGGGGATGAACCGCCCACAGGGCGAGGCCGAGGAGCCAGCCGCCGGCCGTCGCCAGGGTCAGCCAGGACTCCATCGCTTTCTGGCCCCAGCGCTCCTGCCAGTTGAACCAGACCATCTCCCAACCCCAACCGCCGACGAGGTTGGAGGCGAACGCTCCCAGCATGCCGGGCACCGTGATCCAGAAAGCCCAACCGCCCAGCACCGCCCCGAACGCCACCGGCCAGGTGAAATACCAGGGTTTTGTCCAGAAAGACAGCACCAGCAGGTACAGCAGCACCAGGGCATAGGCGCCCGTTACCACCTCCATATCGCGCTTGAGCACCAGGAAGTAGCCGGCGCCGAACAGCGCCAGGGCGCCCGGCCGCAGCCACGCGTCCGGCATGTAGAAGCTCGCCACCGAAGCCGGCGATGAGGTCAGGCGCGATGCCTGATCGCGCACGCCATCGAAGGTGTGGTCGCCGGCCCAGAAGGGCGCGAAGGTGATGGCAGCGAGAAAAAGGGAGGCGGCCAGGCCGTAGACCAGGAGGGCACGATCATTTCGGGCCTTCCACACGAGAAAGGGGATGAAGAGCGCCGGCACGAACTTGACCAGCGCCGCCAGGGTCATTGCCGGCAACGACAGCTCCCAACGGCCCCGTAGCCCGAAGTAGGTGGCCGCCATCATGAACACCAGGACCAGAGAGTCGTTGTGGCCATCGACGCCGAAGTGCACCAGGACCAGCGGGTTCCAGGCATAGGCCACGAACGCGAACAGGCCGCGCTTCGGGTCAAGCTTCCTCGCTGTCAAATACACCAGGGCGGCCACCGTCCAGTGAGCGGCGATGACCACACCCTTCGCCATCAAAAGCGCCGCGATCGCGTTATCGCCACAGACTCTGACAACCGCACCGACAATAGTGGCCCAGACCGGCCCGTAGACCGAGGGCAGATCCTTCCAACCAACCGGCAGGTAGTAATGGTCATAGGCGACGTTGTTCGCCGTCGCGGTGTACGGGTTCAGCCCGTACTCGGCCCTGAGCCGGCCGATCATCAAGTAGTCGAAGATGTCCGCGGCCAGACCCGGGTAGGTGTACAGCAAGATCAGGGGCGCCAGAATCGCGACGCCAATTGCTACTACCCAGGCCAGCCTCGGTTGGACGCGCGGCAGGATCAGCAGCGCCGCGACGTAGAAGGCTGTCGGTATTAAGAACGCCGCCGCGAACTCAGTGAAGGCGTCCCAGCCCGGTCCCAGAAGCGCCACCATTCCCTGCGCCTGCACTTCGAACGGGTCGAACTTGCCGAGCCACAACGGGGCCAACCACAAGGCGCTATAGGCGACCAGTGACCCGGCGCCCAGCAGCGCGAAGGCGATTCCCGCGAAGCCTGCGCCGGCCGGGCGCTTCCCCTGTTCCGATGAAGCCGCGAAGGTCACGCGTCGATTCTAGGGAACAACTTCTGAGGCTGCATAAACGGTGTCCCACGACCGGTCACAATCCCGACCTGACACTTGATTACTAAAACTAATTACTTATTACTTATTACTTTTACAGGCGCAGCTCGCTGGAGTGGCCCGGGAAAATGCGCGCCTTGGGGTCGACACGCTGCTTGGCGGCGTTTGCCGCCACGGCGGCCTGGCCGAAGCCCGTGACGATCAGATTCAATGGCTCCGAGCCCTCGACAGCGGCGATATCCCCGGCCGCGAAGACACCGTGAAGGTTTGTTTCCATGAAGCCATCGACGCGGATATGGCGGTGGTCGGCCATCGCCAGGCCCCACTTCTCGATAGGGCCCAGGGCGGCTTTGAAGCCGATGTTTATGAGCACAAGGTCGAGGTCCATCTCCCGCTCTTCGCCCGTCTTGTTGTTGTAGATCGTGCCGTGCTCCACCTTGCCTTCGCCCCAGACGCGCTTGAGTTCCCAGAAGGTCAGCATCGGGATATCGGACACGCGCATCGACGCCAGGCTCGCTTCATGGGCGCGAAATTCATCGCGGCGGTGGATCAGGGTGATGCTTTCGGCCCAGTCCTTGAGGTTCAGGCACCAGTCGATCGCCGTGTCACCGCCGCCGACGATGAGGATGCGCTTGCCCCGGAACGGCCGCTTGTCCTTGACGAAGTAGTGGACGCCGCGCCCCTCGTACTCGTCGACGCCGGGCCGGTCCAGGCGGTTGGGGGCGAAAGCGCCAATGCCGGCCGTGATCAGCACCGTGCGGCTGAGGTGGCTCACGTCCTCGCTGCCCAGGCGCCAGACCTCGGCGCCATCGGCCTGGACGCGGCTGAGCAGCTCTATACGCTGCTCGTACACGTACTCCGGCGCGAAGAGCTCGTTTTGCTTGAGGAGCATGTGCACCAGATCCTTGGCCAGGATCTTGGGGTGGCCGGGCACGTCATAGATGTACTTCTCCGGATAGAGCACCGCCAGCTGCCCACCGGGCTCCGGCAGCGACTCGACGATCTTCGTCGACATGCCGCGCAGTCCGGCGTAAAAGGCAGAGAACAGCCCTGTCGGCCCGGCGCCGATTATGGTCAGATCAAAGACGCGCACGTCGTTCACGCCCCCGATTGTAACCCGAGGCCGCCAGAAGTCCTCGGGCAGGCTCGCCATCGCTCTGGATAGGAAGCCCCGATTCCGTTCGTTCCTGAGCATGTCGAAGGACGAACGGACGCCGGCCCTACGAGCGGCCCATCCGGATCGAGCCGCTTGGGACCAGCGTGCCCGCTCGTGGTTCGACCAAGCTCACCACGAACGGCACAGAGGGCCTTGCCGGGGTCGCAAGCACTCACGGGCAGTATCCGGAATCACCCCTGCCGCTTTAGCCGCCCCGTCTTCTTCGCCCAGCGCTCGCCGACCGCGAAGACGAAAATGCCCGCCGGGGATCAGCATCATGCCGAACAGCACCAGCGTCAGCAGCGTGCCGGCACATGTCAGCCGACGCTCTTGCCATCGATGATGGCGCCGCGGATGCCGTCGAGGATGTACGTCGCCGGCGAGATCGTACGAGAACACGCTGCAGCCACGCCGGCAGCACGCTCGACCTCGTAGTACACGCCGGAGACCAGCAGCACGAACGCCTGGATCATGATGGACATCTGCTGCCCGCGCTCCGGATAGAGCAGCGGCAGCATGCCCGCGAGGATCGCCAGCCCCGCCACGCTGAAGCTGCCGACGAACAGCACCACGACGCGCGCCGAACCAGTCCGCGCTGCCCGAGGTCGACGGTGAAGAACGGCAGCGCGATCAGGCGAAGATCAGCAGCGTCCGCACAGTCGCGTGCATGATGCCGAAGAGCGACATGCCGATCAGGTGCAGCCAGCGCGCGAACCGGCGCCATCAGCGTGTGCTCGATCGTCCCTTCCCAGCGCTCCCACGATGACGACCAGGCTGATGTCGTCGAGCACCGCCGAGAGGTACGCCCAGACCAGCGTGCCGATCAGCAGGAACAGCACCAGGCGCCGCACGTCTGCTCGGCGCTGACCAGGCCCGCCTGGTCGACCTGCTTGGCGATGAACGTGACGGCCAGCGTGTTGACCACGCCGTACACCAGCCAGACCAGCTCCCACGCCCAGTAGCGCTTCCAGAGGTTCGTCTGCCGCTCGATGAACGCCCAGATCAGGCGTCGGGCCGCCCCGGCGCGCGCTGGCGTTCGCGACGCAGTGCCATTCGTCGCCTACGCCAGATGCCTACTCGCCCACGCGCTCGCCGCTGGCTCGCCGCTGCTGCTCCTCCGGCTCCTCGTCCTCTTCGACGCTGCGGCCGGTCAGCTCCATGAACACCGTCTCCATGTTGATCGCTCTCGAGCGGCCGCCCGTTCGCGACCAGCTGCCGCAGCTCCAGCGGCGTCCCTTCGGCGACGATCCGCCCGCCCGGCCAGGAAGGAGATGCGGTCGCACAGCAGCTCCGCCTCCTCCATGTCGTGCGTCGTCAGCAGGATCGTCGCGTCGTGCTCCTGCTGCACCTCGCGGATGAACGCCTGCACGTCGCGCTTGCTGCGCGGGTCGAGGCCGGTCGTCGGCTCGTCCAGCAGCATCAGCACCGGCGACGTCAGGAACGAGCGCGCGACCGCCACCTTCTGCTGCTGCCCGCGCGAGAGGTGGCTCATCGGCTCCAGCGCGCGTCTCCCACTCGAAGCCCAGCCGCTCGAGGATCTCCGGCGTCTTGCTGCTTCGAACCTCGGCCGGCGTCAGGCCGTAGACGCGGCCGAAGAACAGCAGGTTCTCCAGCGCCGTCATGTTGCGGAAGAACGACGGGTCCGCCGAGACGCGGTTGATCAGCGACCGCACCTCCATCGAGTTCGCGCACGACGTCGAGCCCGAAGATCGCGCACGTCGCCGGCGTCCGGCAGCAGCAGCGTGCTGATCATCCGGATCAGCGTCGACTTGCCGGAGCCGTTCGCGCCGATGACGCCGAAGATCTCGCCGCGCTCGACCTCGAACGAGACCGCTTTCACCACCATCGTGCGCTCTTCTTGCTTGATGCGCTTGCCGAGCCAGGGGATGAGGCGGCGCGCGTCCTTGCCGCCGCCGAACGCCTTAGTCATCCCCACGACCCGCAACGGTATCGCGTCGAAGTCCAAACCACTGCCCTCCCTGGGCTATCTCCTCATCCCTGGGCCTGTCTGCGCACTACCTGACACCGCGGCCCTCCTGCTCTCCGGCCCTTTCTGGCCGACAAGCCGACATACCGACCAGCCGACAGTCCACAAAAAAACCCACCGCATTCGCAGGTGGGCCAAAGAGTGTCCGTCCGAAGCGCTAACTCAAGTCTCGATGCTGGACGCACTCCTCCTGCCCACGGGCACGCCGCCACCCGGCGCTGTGCGCGCCGGCAAGCCGCTGATGCCGATGCCGAAGCTGTTCATGGTCATCCTTCGCCGCGCCGCCTTATCGAACCTGTCGATGTTATGCCTGCGCCCTCCGCCCTGTCAACGCGAGCGCTCGGAGCGAGCGCCGGCCTTTGCCGAGCCTCCGTTTGCTGGCCCCAACTTCCAACCTCCAACTTCCAACCGTCAAGCCCCGTGTATCGCGTGCCCGCCGAACTTGTTCCGCAAAGCCGCCAGCAGGCGCGAGGCGTAGCTGTCCTCCTGGCGGCTGGCGAAGCGCGCGAACAGCGACAGCGACGTCACCGGCGCCGGCACCTCCAGGTCGATCGCCTCGTTCAGCATCCAGCGCGCCTCGCCGCTGTCGTCCACCCAGGGCTTGATCCCGGACAGCGTCTGGTCCTCGGACAGGGCCTCCGCCGTCAGGTCCAGAAGCCACGACCGCACCACGCTGCCGTGTCGCCATAGCTCCGCGATCTGGGCCAGGTCCAGGCCGAAGCCGCGCTTCGCTTGAAGCACGTCGAAGCCCTCGGCATAGGCCTGCATCAGGCCGTACTCGATGCCGTTGTGCACCATCTTCACGAAGTGCCCCGCGCCGGCGGGCCCCACGTGTGCCCAGCCGCCTGTCCTTCGACGGCGCCAGCGTCTCAAGCACCGGCCGCAGGCGCTCGACGACGTCTTTCTCGCCGCCGGCCATGAGGCAGTAACCCTCGCGTAGGCCCCAGATGCCGCCGCTGGTGCCGCAATCGACGAAGTTGACGCCCTTCTCGGCCAGCAGCCCCGCGCGCCGCATCGAGTCCTTGTAGTTGCTGTTACCGCCATCGACCACGGTGTCGCCGGGCTCGAGCACGTCTATGAGGCTTACCAGCGTGCGTTCGGTCACGTCGCCCGCAGGCACCATCGACCAGACGTGCCGAGGCTTCGACAACGCCTCGCGCAAGCCCGCAAGCTGCCGCACGCCGGACGCGCCCATGCCCTCCATTTCGGACACGGCCGCCTCCGAGACGTCGTACACCACCACGCGGTGGCCGCCCTTCAGCAGCCGCTGGGCCATATTGCCGCCCATCCGCCCCAGCCCGATCATCGCGATTTCCATGAGTAAGCCCTCAGCCGTCAGCTTTCAGCTCTCGGCACCCGCGATGCGGGAGGCCGCTCTTGAATGGTATGCCGATCCCAAATTCCAAAGTCCAGACTCCAACTTCCAATTCCCCTTCACAGCGCCTACCCTCTAACCACCAGCCCAAGGAGGCGCACTATGCCCGTCCGCGTCGAAGCCGTCTGCGTCAGCATCCCCGAGACCCGCGTAGCCAAGCAGCAGCGCGATGAGGTCATGGTCGGGCCTGTCGGCCTCGAAGGCGACCGTCACGCCGGCGAGCTCTACACCTACGCCAAGACCGGCCAAACGTTCCCAAACCGGCGCCAGTGGTCCGCGGTCTCCACGGAAGAGGTCGAAGAGTTCTGCCGTGAGCTTGGCGTCGCCGCGTTCAAGATCGGCGAGCTTGGCGAGAACATCCGCCTCTCCGGGCTGAAGCTGGGCGAGGTGAAGCCGGGCACGGTGTTCGAGTTTCCCAGCGGCTGCAGGCTGCAGGTCAGCCAGCAGAACGACCCCTGCGAGAACGCCGCCGCCGAGCTTGGCGTTACTTACGGGCCGGCGGTCGAGCGCCAGTTCGTGCGAGCTTCGTTCGGCAAGCGCGGCGTCGTGGGGCTGGTACTCACACCTGGCGTGATCCGCGGCGGTGACGCGGTGACGGTTCTCGAACCCGAGGCTGCCGTCGCGCGCTGACCTCACCCCCTGCCCCCTCTAAGCCCGAAGCCTTAGTGCCCAGAAGGCCACTGTCCGTTCGTCCTGAGGCTTGTGCGAAGGCCATTTTGCCGTTCGTCCTGAGGCTTGTCCGAAGGCCATTTTGCCGTTCGTCCTGAGGCTCTCGAAGGGCGAACGGGCGCAGGCTTCACGAATGTATATCCGGTTCGTGGTCTCAGGAGGATGGCGCCCGTCCGTGGTTCGACCTGGCTCACCACGAACGGAAGTTAGCTCTTTCGCAATTCAACGGTCTGCGTCAACGTTCAGAGGCGGTGCCGGTTTCGCGGCGGCGCCGTACCTCGCCAGTTCCTTAGGCAGGTCCAGCGGCAGGACGACGGCGCGCTTTTCGTACTCGCCCCAGTTCTCGCGTGGCACGCGCCACATGACCTCGAACTCGATTCCGTCGGGGTCGACGGCGTAGAGGGACTTCGAGACGCCGTGGTCGCTCATGCCGACCAGCGCGTCCGACTCGGCCAGGCTGCTCGCCATGGCGGCGAGGTCCTCGATGGCCGCGACCTCCCAGGCCAGGTGGTACAAGCCCACCTCGCCGGACTCGTGCTTGCCGCCGCGCGGCGCCTTCATAACCGCCAGGTCGTGGTGGTTCTCGCCGCCGGATGCCTTCAGGAAGACAGCGTTCGCGCCCATCCGATCGACTTCTTCGAATCCAAAGGCCTTCTTGTAGAACGCCGCCGATCGGTCGACGTCGCTCACATAGAGGACCGCGTGGTTGAGGTTGGCAACACCTGTCATGGGTCTCTCCTTATCAATCATAAGTCTCTAAGGAAAGAGTACCGCAGTCAGTCAAGCACCGTCACCGGCAGCTTTCGAGCAGGCGAAGCGGGCCGGACGCCTTTAGTTGCAGGGCGCGCTCAAGGTCAACGTCGCCGGGGCCGCGCCTGTCGAGTCGAAGGCGCTGATTATGACGCTGTGGGAGCCGGTCGTCGCCGGCGTGCTGGTGGAGTTGCTGTAGCTCTGGCCGGAGAGCGCGCCGCTGTCCGCGACCGTCCGCCCATCCACCGTCACGGTAACCCGGGTGAGGGTCAGCGTGCCGGTCGCTGAGCCGCCGTAGTTGATGCGCAGGAGGTTGCCGCCTTCGCAGGCGGCATTGCCGGAGGCCGTCGTGATGCCGCTGCCGGCGGCGGGCCTTGGCGTCGCCGGGGGCGTTGTCGGCCGTGGCGGCGCCTGGGTCGGAGCCGGCTGCTCGACAACGGGCGCCACCGGGGCGGCCGGCTCGGCGGTCGGCGGCACCGGGGTTGGTGGCACGGGCGTCGGGGGCACCGGTGATGGCGTCGGCGGCACCGAGGTCTCGGTCGCTACCGCAACCACGCCGGCAACCTCGGAAGTGCCGTTATCTGAGCCGCTGCCGCCGCCGGCCAGTATCACCGCCGCGACGATAGCAGCGCCCACAGCTGCCCCTCCGGCGAGCGCGAACGCCGCCAGGGGCCAGCGCTTACGCGGCGGCGCGGACGCTGCCGCCGGCGCGGGAGCCGTTGGCGGCGGCGCCAGGGGTGGCACGGCCGCTGCCGGCGTCGTTATCGACGCGAAGGCCGCCGAGGGGCGCGTCGGTTTCGGTCGCGGCGGCGCCCCAGGCGATCTCCTTGGAGGGCACCGGCAGGCTCATGCCCTTCAGGGAAACGGGGCCGGTGTCGCGGAAGTTGAAGCGGCCGCGGCTGCCCACCAGCGCCTGCACCAGGTCCGAGGCCAGGATCTGGCCCGGGCCGGCCAGGTCGCAAAGCCGCTTGGCGATGACGACCGGGGTGCCGAAGTAGTCGTTCTCTTCGCGGATCGCCTCGCCCGCGTGGATGCCGATGCGAATCTGGATCTGGTGCACGCCGTCCTGCTCGTTGTAGTGGTGGACGGCCTCCTGCATCGCCACCGCGCAGCCGATCGCGTCGATGCCGCTGGCGAAAGCGACCATGACGCCGTCGCCCATGGTCTTGATCACTTCCCCGGCGGAAGCCCTCACGGCCTCCCGCAAGAGCTGGAAGTGCTGTCTGCGAATGTCATCCATCGCCTCGTCACCGATGGCGTCGAGCAGCTTCGTGGAGTCGACGATGTCGGTGAAGAGTATGAAGACGGTACCTGTCGTCGGCATTGTTAGGTCATCCCTGACTCGAGTCGGCTTGCAGAAGAATATCAGGGAAGGGCCATCGCGGGCATCTCCCCCTCATCTTCTAACGTGCGCGCACCACACTTGTGTCAGGTTTGAAGGCGCCCGCCCGCCTGGAAACGGCCGTTTCACCTCTCGCCCCTGAGTTGGCGCGAGGCCTGCTCAATTTGCCGCGCCTGCTCTCCCCGCACCCGGAAAAACAGCCCCTCGGCCTCCGCCAGCAAGGCTCCCTTCGAATCGCGCAGCTCCGAGGTTAGCTCCAGGGTGCGGCCGCGGTCGCGCGTGATCCGGCCACGGACCTCCAACTCCTCATCGAGCGGCACGATGCCGCGAAAGCGCATTTCCATGCGCCCGGTCACGGCCCATACGCCCCTTCCGTAAGTAGCCCAGCCCATGGCCTCGTCCAGCAGCGCCGAGACGACGCCGCCATGCACCACGCCCGGATACCCCTGGTGCTCGCGCCGCGCGATGAAGGTCGAGACCGCAACGTCGTCCTCCATGCGGAAGTGGAGGTGCAGGCCAATGGGGTTGAGGTCGCCGCAGGCGTAGCACCAGCGGGCAAGGGAGTCCTCAACCATGGGCGCGACCCGCGGAGCCAGGACCATAGAACACGGACCATGGCAGAATCGGATTCCTCCCGCTTCCGTGTTCCATGTTCCTTATTCCTTACCCCTCGACACTCCTTACCCCCTTGACCTGCGCCGTCCCGCTTATGACAACTTCCCCGGCCTGGTTCACGCACTCCACCTGGTAGCGGGCCCAGTCGCCGTCACGCCTGGCGCCGGTGGCGCGGGCGGTGATCGTGTCGCCGGGGCGGGCCGGGGCGCGGAAGCGGACGTCCAGCTTGCCGCCTTCCAGCCAGGCGTGCCCGAAGGCGGCGGTCATCATCTCCGAGACGAACGCCAGGACCAGCATGCCGTGGGCGATGGTGCCGCCCAGCGGCGTCGTGCGGGCAAAGGCTTCGTCGACGTGGATTGGGTTGTGGTCGCCGCTGGCCTGGGCGTAGGCGCTGATTTGCGCCTGCGTGAGCTGCTTCGTCAGCGGGGCGACATCAAGGAATGTCATGACGGCGCCGGCGAGAGGACGGTCGCGCGCGCGCTCACGGCCAGGCGAGTCGAGAGAAATAGCTCTGTCTCCAGCACTGACACCACCCAGCCGGCGCGCAGAGAGCGCTGGGCCAGCCGCGCCCGACACTCGAGGGTGCTGCCCACCGGCACCGCCGCGAGGAACTCCAGCGACTCGCTGGCGTGAAGCGAGCCCGCCGGCAGCGTCACTTCCTGCAGCAGGGCACCCAGCGCCAGCGCGGCCACCGCCAGCGGCGGCACCGCGTTGCCGCAGGCGGCGTACGTCTCCGCCTGCCCGTCCGCCGTGGCGGCCACGTACGCGCGCGCCTGCTCCGCGGATATTCGGAAGTTCCTGACGGGAAAGCTGTGGCCTGCTTCGAGGTCTGTGAGGGAAACCGCCACGCGGTTAGACGACGGGCTGCGTCATGTGGCGCCGGGCCCACTCTTCCAGCCGGGCCAGTGCATCGCCGAGCTGGCGGCCCTTGTCCGTGAGTTCGTATTCGACCCAGGGCGGCATGACGGTGACAACGTGACGTTCGATGACTTGCAGCTCTTCCAGAAGCTTCAGACGGTCGCGCAGAGTGCGAGAGTTGCAGCCGCCAACCACGCAGGACAGCTCGTTGAAGCGCCGCTTGCCGCGCATGAGCTCGTAAATGATGCGCGGCACCCACTTCTGCCCCAGTAGCGCCAGGGTGGCGCGCACCGGGCAGTAAGATGCGTCCTCATCGAGGATCAGCTTGCGGTCGAGCAGAGTGCTGGGGGACGCGTGCACGCCGGTAGTGTACACCACCATCAATTATCGATGCAGGGAATCTATAGGTCGCGTGACCGAGGTTCGTCCGCGCCGATGCCTTACTTTGGCGTGAACGCGCCCGACAGCGTTGTGTGGTCGAATGACGCGCTCCGATTCGCCTTTGGCGTACTGGTACAGGGCCGCCTTGAATATGCCTTCCAGCGCGGCAACCGTCGCCAGGGCAATCGACCCGGCGGCGACTGCCAATGCGATCCCGAGCGCTGGGTGCACCATCCAGGCCCCCGCCGCGGGGACGGCGACGATCACCAGCGCGACCAGGTACACGAGCCCAAAGGCGAAGCCGGAGGTCACCTGGCGCCCCCAGGTCTGGCGAAACAGACCCGTAGACCGGCCGATGGACTCGAACGGCCCGGCGCCTTCGGCGACGATCATGGGGATGACGAAAAACGTCATGTAGCCCCAAACGCCGCCGATGATCGCCGAGACAATTCTCCCAACCCTGTCGTGACTATTGAGTACCTGCAGGACGACGCCGACTGTGGCCGAGACGACGGCCCAGCCGATGATCGAGTCGATTTAGGAGAGGGCCACCTTTAGCCCGGATGACACCGTCGGCTCGCCTCCGCGCAAGCGTTCGAGGGCGGCGGCGATTAGGCCGCTGTTGAAAAATATGCCGGTAAAGGTCACGAGGAACAGCAGCACGATTCCGAAGGCGTAGTCGACGCCGGAAAAGCCTGCGCCCGGCACGTCATTCGCGATCGCGTCCATTCGGTCGAAGGTGCCCGCGGCGGCCGCGATGGCCGCGAAAACGCCGGCGATTCAGCAGGATGGTCGCGCCGGCCAGGACCGGAAACAGGAGCAACTGGCGGTCCTGCTTCAAGACCTTCCAGCTCATGCCCATCAGTTCAAAGGTGTGACCGATCGTGCGAAACATCTCGACCTCGTTTTCTTCGCGCGCGTGATTGTCCGGCCGGCAATAACACAATCGGCAGAGAGCGACAAGAGGTTGAGGGTTGCGGAGGGCTAGCGAGAAGCCTGCTGCACCGTCGACTTTTCGAGGATCACCTCGGCGCTGGGCTGCCTGGCGATCGACGAGGCCGACTCCAGTGTGACGAAGAGGGTCACGATGGGCCCGCTACCGCCACTGCCGTCATTCGTTGGCTTGTAAAGCAGGCTGGCCGTGCCGTCCGGCCGGGGCGTGAATGTGCCCATGCTCACCGTCCGCTCGCCACGCACGGCCCACAGCTGGTAAGTCAGGGCAAAGCTGATCGCGGGCATGTTCTGGCAGTTGAGCGCGCCCGCCACTTGTGTGCCGCTCCAGACGTAGCGGCACTGCGTCTGGACGGCCCCATTCGTGGCCGAAAGCTCCGTGGGAATCAGGTCGGGGTCCAGGGCAAGGCGGATAAGCGCGGCCTGGTCCGAAATCACGGACTCCATCGCGTGCTGCTGAGACTTCGCCGTGTTTACGTCGGCCTGGAGCTGGAGCAGCTTCATGCGGTCCTCGGCGTCCGACTGGCTCAGTTGGGCGAGAGCCGCGTTGTCCCGCTTGAGGTCGTTGACCTGTGATGAAAGAACCAGACCCCAAACAACGGCGCCGATGCCGAAGGCCAGAAACACGGCCGCCGCCGCCGCCCACCAGCGCGAGGTCCGCACCAGCGATGCCGGCGTGACCATTGGCCTGAAGGCGCCGACGCCGCCGAGCACCAGCTCCTTGAGGCGGGGAGGAGCCTTGACAAGGGTGACGGAGAGGGGCAGCTCATCGACGGTTCGAGTGTAGGCGTTGACCATGTCGCGGCAGCCGGCGCACGTATGGACGTGCGCCTCCAGTCGGCGCGCCGACGCCGCGTCAAGGGCGCCGAGTGCGTATGCTTCTATGTCTTCGCGGCCCGTCTCGCAGTCCAATGCTCCCGCTCCCTACCGGCCATCCCTTTGTTCGATCAGCACCGCCCTCAGTTTTTGCAGGCCCAGCCTGATCCTCGTCTTGATTGTGCCCAGGGGCTGATTGAGCCCCGCGGCGATCTCCTGCTGTGTAAATCCGCCGAAGTACGCCAGCTGAATCGCCAGCCTCTGCTCCGCCGGCAGGTGGGCCAGCGCCTTCTGAATCACAACCCTATCATCCGCCATCAGCGCCGAATCGACCGGGTTCTCCGCCCCTGCGGGCTCCTCCGTCATGAACCCCGGTGGATTCTCGTGGCGGAAGCGCCGGCCGCGGCTGCGCCTCTCGTCTATTGCTTTGTTCCGCGCCACGCTCAGAAGCCAGGTGACGAAGCGGCCCCGAGCGGCGTCAAAGAGGTCCGGCCTGCGCCAGAGACGGAGAAAGACCTCCTGGGAGATGTCTTCCGCGAGCTGGACGTCCCCGACCACACGCAAGGAAACGGAGTAAACGTAATCGCCGTAGCGGTCGTAAAGAGCTTCAAGAGCCCTTACGTCCCGCTGGGCCAGCGCAAACACCAGGCGATCGTCCCCGGCTGTTGCATAGTCCAGGGGCCGGTCACCCGCCTCCGAATCCTCGCTTTCGGCGCCTCTACTAACTTCTACGCTCCAGGGACGCCTGAGGATTGCCGAAGGCTCGTCAGCGTCGAGATAGGACATGGCAGCCCTCCTCTTCGGCCCTCATTCTACTCCAAATCACGCGTTCCCCTATCGATACCGTCTATCCAGTACTTCGAAGTATCCTATCAGTCTCGCATTACGGGAAGGAGGAAGCTGGCTTTAGGAAGCAGACGCAACGCACCCGACCGGCTTTGCTGCTCCCTGCTTCTGCTTCTGTTCCCTGTTCCCTGTTCCCTGCTTCTTCGTTCCTTCTTCATCGCTATACTGGCGCGAAGAAAGCCCGCAGGCCTATGCGCAAGATACACATCGCGCTCGGCGCCGGGGCGCTGGTCTTGGGAGCAAAGCTGGCCGGCGACCTCGCCGTCCGCCGGCACGAGGACCTGAAGTTGGAAGACACCCTGCCTTCCGGCCGGATCGCGTGGCTCAACGGCCTGCGCATCCACTATCTGGACCAGGGCTCAGGCCCGCCTCTCGTCTTCCTGCACGGCCTCGGCGCCTCCAACTACAGCTTCCGGCACAACCTCCCGGAGCTGGCGCGGACGTTTCGCGTGATCGTGCCGGACCTGCCCGGCTACGGGCTCTCCAGCCGTGACGTCCCGGACCTCTCGATGACGGCGCAGACCTTGTATCTCGCGGCCTTCCTCGACCAGCTCGGCATCGAGCGCGCCACCCTGGCGGGCCACTCGATGGGCGGCTCCATCGCCCAGCGCTTCGCGGTCATGTTTCCTCACCGCGTCGACGGCCTGATCCTCATCGCCTCCACCACGGACGAGTTCATGCGCCGGGGCGCGATCGCCAGCTCCCTGCTGGCGCCGTTCATCCCCGTATTCATCGCCACAGTAATGCTGAATCCGGTTCTGCGAGAGCGCTGGGTCCGCCAGATGGTGCACGACCCCGCTTACCTGACAACGGAGATCAGGGCGAATTACGCCGCCCCCGGCCACATCATCGGGCACGTTGCCGCCTACCAGCGCTTGATGCTGGACCGCGCCAGAGATGAGCCCATAGACCTCGCGTCCATCCGCGCCAAAGCCCTGATCGTGTGGGGCGAGAGCGACCGCGTGGTATCGATCGACCACGGTCGCCTGCTCGACCGGGCGATCCCGGATAGCCGCATGGCCGTCGTGCCGCAGGCCGGGCACTGGGTGCCGGAAGAGCAGCCCGGGGCCGTGAACGCGCTTATCGCCGGCTTTCTGACGCCGCCGGCGCCCGCCGTTCGCCGGCGCCGCCGGACACAGAGCGCGTGATGACTTCACCCAGGCCGCCTGTTTACGTCGCGACATCCCTCAGTGACCACGACATCGCTCGTCTCGAGGGCGTATGTGAGGTGACGGTCCGCGGCATGACCGGCCGGCCTTCCCGGTCGGAGTTGCTGGAGGGTTTGGGAACCTCTAAAGGCCTGCTGTGCGTGAACAACGCGCCTCTCGACAGCGCCTTCTTCGACGCCGTGCCGCCGGCCCTGCGCGTAATCTCCCAGATCGGCGTCGGCTTCGACAATGTCGACCTCGCAGCCGCGACCAGGGCGGGCATCCTCATCTGCAACACGCCGGACGTGTTGACCCGCGCGGTCGCCGACCTGACCCTGGGGCTGATCGTCTACCTCGCTCGCAACCTGGGGCCGTTCTCGGCCTTCGCGAAGTCGAGCTGGGGCTCGGGCCCTTACCCCGCCGCAGGGACAGACGTGCACGGCAAGACACTCGGCATCATCGGCATGGGCCGCATCGGCCGCGCCGTCGCGAAGCGGGCGCAGGCCTTCGACATGCGCGTCCTCTTTCACGACGTCTTCAACAAACCTCCGCCAGAGGCCGTCTTCGCCGAGTACCGCTCGAAGGCAGACTTACTGCGCGAGGCCGACTTCGTGAGCCTGCACGTCGACCTCAACCAGGGCACGCGCGGCTTCGTCAGCGAACCGGAGCTGGCCCTGATGAAGCAGTCGGCCTATTTGATCAACACTTCGCGCGGGCCAGTCGTGGATCAGCCGGCCCTCACCCGCGCTTTGACCAAAGGCCGCATCGCCGGCGCGGCCCTCGACGTCCTCGCCCAGGAGCCGCCCGACCCGGCCGACCCGATCCTCAAGCTCGACAACGCCTTCATCCTGCCCCACATCGGCACCGCCACCATCGAGACGCGCCAGGCGATGGTCGACCTGGCCATCGACAACCTGATCTCCGGCGTCCACGGTGCCGTGCCCCCTCCTGTTGTGAACAGGGATGTCATCGAGCGCTGGATAGCCGCCGAATAGGCGTTCACGCAGGATTAAGGCCACGTCCCGAAGGTTGGCGCAGGCCGAACGTAGCGCAGGCCGCGTTAGCTGCCTCCGGCCGCCTCAGCGCCCCGCCAGCCCCAGCGCCGCCGCCGACCCCTTCATCGCCTCGATGACCTCGGCGATGTGCGCGTCGAGGTCGACGCCCAGCTGGTCGGCGCCGTTGACGATGTCGTCGCGGCTGACGGCGCGGGCGAAGGCCTTGTCCTTCATCTTCTTGCGCACCGATTGGACATCGACCTCGGCCATGCTCTTGCCCGGCTTGACCAGGGCGACCGCTGTGACGAAGCCGCTGAGCTCGTCGACGGCGAACAGCGTCTTCTCCATCGCGCTCTCGCGCGCCACGCCCGTGTGGTCGCCGTGCGACTCCACGGCGCGGGCGATGGCTTCCGGCCAGCCGCGCTCGCGCAAGATGCGGGCGCCGGCGAAGGCGTGCGTCTCCAGCGTCGGATTTTGCTCGAAGTCGAAGTCGTGCAGCATGCCGGCGATGCCCCAGACCTCGTCGTCCTCGCCGGCCTTGCGCGCGAAATAGCGCATCACCGCTTCAACCGCGAGACCATGCTTCCGCAGGCCCTCGCTCTGAGTGTATTCGCACAGGATGTCCCAGGCTGCGTCTCTGTTGAACGATGATTTCATCGCGTGTCCTTGGTAGGATGCACAATACTACCGGGACGGAGGTCTTGTGGTGCGAACCTCGATCAAACTCACGATTAGTCTACCCGAAGACCTAGCTGAATTTGCGAACAAACTCGCCTCAGATTCGGGACGCCCCCGAAGCCAGGTCATAGCCGACCTGCTCGAAGCACGCCGGGACGCGGTTTTCCAGGCGGAACTTGCGGAATCGTATGAGGCGATGGCAGACGAGAGCGTCCAGTTTGCGAAGGAGGCTTTCCCCTTGGCTGCTGAGGTCTGGCCTCCCTACCCGCAAGGGCCGGAGCGGAAGCACCCGGTATCCAAGCCAAGCGGATGACCGGCAGAACGGTGCGGCGCGGCGACGTTTACATGGTCGATTGGGAGCCGGGCCATGGCAGCGAGCAAACGGGGTATCGCCCCTCGCTCGTGATTCAGAACGACGTTGGAAACGACCTGGGCCGTACGACGATCATCGCGGCGATCACGACAGCCCCCCGAAGGCTCCATGTGACGGTGCCGTTGGGGCGCTCTGGTTCAGGTCTGCGCCGCAACAGCATCGTGAACCTGGCGCACATTCTTACGGTTGATAAGTCTCGATTGGACAGATATGTAGGCCGCGTCAACCGCGAAGTCATGATCGCGGTAGATACCGCCATTCAAATCAGCCTGGGGCTTCGGAGCGGTCCCTAGACCACGCCTTCTTCCTTCAGAGCCGCGATCTCGGCCGCCGAAAGCCCAAACTCCGTGAGAACCTCATCGTTGTGCTCGCCCACCGAGGGCACCGCCTTGGGCGTGTCTTCAACGCCTTCGATGTTGAAGGGCGCCTTCAGCACCTCGACCTGACCGCCGGGAACTTCGATCTTCATCAGTCGGCCGCGGGCAAGGAGTTGCGGATGGTCCAGCACCTCGCTCACGTCGTTCGAACGCGCGTAGGCGATCGAGGCTTTCTCGAGCCGCGCTTCGGCCTCTGCCACCGTCAGGTCGGACAGCGCCTGCTCTATCAAGGGTTCCAGGACACGCCGGTTCTTCAACCGCAGCTCGCCGCGCCCGAAGTCCTCGTGAGTGATCCACTCGGGGCGCTGCACCACCTGCTCGCAGAAGTTGGCCCACTCACGCTCGTTCTGGATCGAGAGCATGACCACGCCGTCTTTGGCCTTGTAGGGGCCGTAGGGGACGATATTGGGGTGGAAGGCGCCGCTGCGCTGGGGCTTGCTGCCGTGTTTGGCCTGCAAGGCGAAGATGCCCATCCACTCCATGATCGAGTCGAAGAGGCTGATGCGGATGGCGGCGCCCTCGCCGGTGTTGGCCCGCCTGTACAGCGCCGCCAGGACCGATGCCAGGGCGTAGGCGCCGGACGAGAGGTCCACCACGGGAATGCCGGCCTTGGACGGCGATTCCGGCGTGCCGGTGATCGAGAACACGCCGGCCTCCGCCTGCACCAGCGCGTCGTAGGCCTTGCGGTCGCGGTAAGGGCCGTCCTCGCCGTAGCCGGTGAGCGAGCAGACGATCAGCCTCGGGTACTTCTCGTGCAGCTGGCCGACGCCGAGACCGCGACGGTCCAGCGCGCCGGGCGCGAAGTTCTGAATGACGATGTCGCAGCCGGCGATGATCCTGTGCGCCAACTCCTGGCCCTTTGGCTGCGTTATGTCGAGCGTGATGCTCTTCTTGCCCCGGTTCAGCCAGGCGAAGTAGCTCGACATGCCGTGAATCGCGGTATCGTAGGCGCGGGCAAAGTCGCCTTCGCCGCGGCGCTCGATCTTGATGACCTCGGCGCCGAGGTCCACGAGGTGGCGCGTGCACAGCGGCGCCGCCACCGCCTGCTCGAGGGCGAGAACCTTGATCCCTGCCAGCGGAAGGTTCTGCGCCATCCCATTTCTCCTTGCGCGAAGTGTCCCGTCAGCGTTCGGATTCTACGGATGCCGCCCCCTGCGGGCAAATCGCCCCAGACAACTGATTTCGCGGCAACCATCGCGACACCTCCGCCTGCCATCGCCTGAGGCGTTGAAGCGCCAGCCAGGCCCTTGCCCCTCACTACTCACGCCCTTAGCATGCGCGAAGTCTTCTCGCAGCCGCAGGATCAATGAAGCCTACTACTACCCTTACCCTGGCGAGGACGCGTGCCCGAAACGGCGCCGGCACAGTCGCCGCTGCGGTTGGCATCGTCGCCGTCGGGGCTTATCTGCGCCTGTCCGGCTCTGGGAGAAGGCGGCCTGGGCAACCCCTTCTACGCCGCGACCGTCCGCAGCATGACGAAGTCGCTCCACAACTTCTTCTTCGTCTCGTTCGACCCCTTTGGCGCCTTTATGGCCGACAAGCCGCCGTTTGCCCTGTGGCTGCAGAGCGCCTCGGCACTGACCTTCGGCTACGGTGGCTTCGCCCTGGTCCTGCCGCAGGCGGTTGCGGGCATCGCCGCCGTGCTGCTCCTGTACGTGCTCGGCCGGCGCTTGCTGGGAGACTTTGGCGGCCTGGTGGCCGCCTGCACTCTTGCCGTGCTGCCGGCCAGCGTCCTGGTGTCGCGCAACAACACCATGGACACGCTGGTCATGGCGCTCTCGCTCGGCTCGGCCCTCCTGGTCGCCGTCGCCGCCTCCTCCCGCCGGCTCCTGCCCCTGGCCGCCGCCGGACTGCTGGCGGGACTGGCGTTCAACACCAAGGGCTTCGAAGCGTTCGTGGCCCAACCCGGGATTCTCGCCTACTTCTGGCTGGCTTCAAAGCTGCCGCTGCGGGCGCGACTGACCCACCTTGCCATCTTCGGCGCCGTCCTGGCAGCCGTCGGGGTTAGCTGGGTGACAGCGGTTTCCCTCTTCCCCGCCTCGGAGCGGCCCCTGGTCCTGAACAGCAATGGCAACTCGATCTGGGACCTGACCTTCGCCTACAACGGCCTCGACCGCGTCCTGGGCGGCGACGGCTTCAATCCCGCGGCCGCCCTGACGACGGCGACGCCCAACGTCATACCGCTCGGCGTCCTTTACGGCGGCGAGCGCGGCCCGTTTCGGGTACTGGGCGAGTTCCCGGGACCGCTGATCGCGGTTGCCCTGCCGGCGGCTCTGGCCGGCGCCCTGCTGTTCGCGGTCGACCTTCGTGACCGCGAAAAGCGCGCGAGTTCGGCCTTGTGGCTGCTTTGGCTGGCCGCCGGCCTCGTGGTTTTCAGCGCGTCGAGGCTGGGGTCGCCCCACTATCTGGAAGTGTTCAGTCCCGCGATCGCAGCCTGCCTCGGCATGGCGGCCAGAGAGGCAGTGGCCGGCGCGTGGTGGAGGCGCGCGATCGCGCTGGCCGGCGCCGCGGGTTCGGCCGCCTACGTCGCCGACCGCTTGACGCAGCTCGGCGACGCCGGCCGCATCATCGAATGGCTCGCGATTGCCGGGCTGGCGGCCGCGGCGGCGACGGCTCTGGGCACGTTCGTGCCCGCGAATCGCCTGCCGAGGGCCGCGGCATTCGCCCCTTTCGCGGCGCTGGTCGCCATTCTTTTCACTATGTCCTACCAGGCGATCCGGGACGCGCCCATCGAAGGCGTCCAGCCTGGCCTGGTGATCCTCAGCGAAGACCGCTCGCGCGACGTCCGCTACGACCCAGCGCTGACCGCCTACTCTTTCATCACCGGGCGCTACGACTACCTGCGCGCGCCCCTCTCCTACCTGGAAGCGCGCAGGCAGCCGGGCCAGTACCTTGTCGCCGTCCGCTCCTTCTATCTCGCCGCTGCCGTCATTTCACAACGCGATGCACCGGTTTTGCCGATGTACTCGGAGTTCAGGAACCGCCCCGAGTTGCCCGTCGAAGCCCTGACCGCGGCGTTCGACCAGAGGAAGCTCGAATACGTCATGCTCTCGCTGCCGCTCCAGCGCAGCATCGACTCAGCCTCGGCGGCCGTGATCCAGGCTCGATGCACCGAGGACGTCTCCAGGGCAGCGGGCCTGGCGCCGCAGACCGGCCTCCAGCTTCTGCACTGCCGGTGAGCGCCATGGTCCGCCGCGACCTCGAAGCCCGCCGCGCCGCGATCGAGCCGCCGCCTTCGCCCTGAGCGTCCTCCGCGCGGCCAAAATCTAACCGCTTGTGTCCTAAAAGACTAAAGGCTCCTCATCGCGTTGCCGAAAATGGAAATGAAGGGCCGACAGAGGCCCACCGACTTCGAGCCAAAGGAGCCCTATGAAGATCTCTCGCAACACGTTCGCGTTCGTCTCCATGCTTGCCGCCGGCATCTTGCTCGCCGGTGCGACGGTCCTGCTTCCCGCCACCAGCACGTTCGGGTCCGAAACGGACGAGCAGCGGGACCGGATGGAAAGCATCGAGCACAATCTCCAGCTCCTGTCGCAGGCGCCGCAACCGGCGCCGCCTGCCGCCCAGCCCGCGCCCCCGGCCGCTCCCATCGACCAGCCGGCCGCCTCGGCACAGCAGCCTTCGCAGGCGCCCTCTGAGTCCGAGAGTCCGGACGCGTCCTCCGGCGCCAACCAGCTTCCTTCCGCCGGCAACGGCGGTTATCTGAACGCCGAAACCAACGCCAGCATCGGCTACGGCCTGATTGGTGTTGGCATCGCCCTGATGGGCTCGGGCTCCATGGTCTGGGCTTACAGCCGGCGCCGCCGCTAAAGACAAGCTCAAAGGCTCGAAGCGAGAGACGAGGCCGTCCCTGAGGGACGGCCTCTCTTTTGTCGATAAGCAAAGGGGGGGAGGGAGCCCGCTTGTACACCGCCCGAATCGCGGCGCAGCGCCTCAGTTACCGGGAAAGCTCCATCGTTTGGCTGGCGGCCCTTGCGCTTGTCGCGGCCTGCCTCGTCCCGGCGCTGACCGCGGGAAGAGGCCGCCTCACCTCCGACGAATCGCTCTACGTCGCCGAAGCGCTGAACATCTCCCAGGGCCGCGGCGCCGTCTACACAACCGGCGAGCCCGTCGTGCACCGCGCGCCCCTCTTCCCGGCGCTCCTGGCCCTCGACTTCAAGCTGGCCGGGGGCTCCCTCGACGCCGCCACGTGGGTTTCCCGTCTGGCGACGGTGCTGAACGCATTCATGGTGGCCTTGCTGGCCCGGCGTCTGGCAGGGTCTGTGGCCGCGCTGGTTTGCGGCGTCGTGGTAGCGAGCGCCGCCTACCTCAACGGCCTCGGAGCTTCGATCTTCCTCGACCAGGTTGAGTGCGCCTTCGTGCTCGCTTCGCTGCTCCTCCTCTCTCTGACGCCTGAGCGCAAAGGCATCGTCCCGCACTTCAGCGCGGGGCTAATCCTGGGACTGGCGGCGCTGACCAAGGAGTCGGCGTTGCAGATGGCGCCGTTGCCGCTACTGCTGGCGCTGATCGGCGGCGCCTACCCGGGTTGGCGCCGCGGTCTTGCTGCCTGGTCGGCGGGCCTCGGCCTTGTTGCCGGCGTTTGGTGGCTGTGGGTCTTCGTCCAGTCGGGCCAGGTGTACCTGCTCGGCGATCCGGCAACGCCCGCGGTCGGCGCCATTGCCGCCGGCTTTGGACTCGGCGTCGTCGCCGCGGCGACCGCTCTCAGCCGCTGGGGCGGCGCCGTAACTCCGCGTCCCATGGCGATTCACCAGGCACTCGGCATCGCCTTCCTCGCGGTCTGGGTGGCGGCGTTCATCGCCGGGCTGGAGTGGCAGGCATGGGAGCACCCGCGGCGCTACCTCACGGACGTCCCTCATTACTTCCTGCACGTCCTGACGCCGGGATTTCCCGCCGCGCCCCTCATCCTCGCCGCCCTCATCTGGGCCATGGGCCGCGCCCTGCGTGGCCACCGGGAGGCCGCCTTCGTCAGTTGCGCCTGCCTGCTCTTTTCGCCCTTCGTGATCGTCATCGCCAACCGTGAGCTCGCGTTGAGAGATGCGGCGCCCTTCCTCTATGCCGGCTCGCTGGCTCTGGGCTGCGCGGCGGCGTGGTTGGTCGACTGGGGCTCGGACCTGGGCCGCGGCCAGCGCTTGCCCATAGTCGGCCTTGCCGGCGCCGCCGTGGTTGCCGTGGCCCTGGCGGCGGTAGCGCTCCCGGGCGCCGGCCGCGTCGAGCGCGCCGCGGCGCTCACACCTGACGGCGACTGGGATAACGCCATTGCCGCCGGCACTGCCGATTGGCTGTCCGCCAACGTCGCGCCCGGGACTCCTGTTATGTCGACACGCCTCTACTTCTCCCAGGTCTACTTCCTGACGGGCGGCGCCTTCCCCATCCATCAGCTCCCCACGGTGCTCGTCGAACCTGGATCGGGCCGGGCCCTAAAGGTTCGCACGACCCTGTTCCGCTGGGAGGTCCTGCCCGGCCGCGAGCGCGACAGTTGGCTCTACCTCACGCGGTACGGCGCCAAAGGCTACTACATAGGCCTGGCTCAGGCCGACCTGATCGCGGACATTCGCGAACGCGGCATTGAGTACCTGATCCTCAACGTGGCCGACGCCGGCTTCAGTTCGCCCGCGTTCGCCGCCTACTTCGACGCTAATCCGGCCTTCACCCGCGTGTACGAGCAGACCTTCAGCCCCACCGACCAAACCGTGATCTATCGCGTCGACCGCGGCCTTCTGGCGCCGTCAGCGGCGCCCTTGAGGGTCACCTCCGTGGCCTACCGAGGCCTGCTGGGCCGCCTATCGGGCGACGCGGCCGCCGTCGAGACATTCCTGCGGTCCCTCAATCCAGCCGGATTCGAGGTGGTCCCCTGACCATCCTGCCTCAAGTCGAGTCTGTCGTCTGCCGACAATCCCTTGGCGAGCCTGCCGGCATAAGGGTAGTAAGGATTCTCCCGTGAAGCTCATAGTCACCATTCCCGCGCTCAACGAAGAAGAAACGATCGCCGACGTCATCCGCGAGATACCTCGCTCGATCGCCGGCCTGCGCGCCGTCGAAGTGCTGGTCCTCGACGACGGTTCGACGGACGGCACCGTGAACGCGGCCCTGGCGGCCGGCGCCGACTACGTGGTCAGCAACGGCCGCAACCGGGGCCTTGCGTACACGTTCCAGCGAGCCCTGCGCGAAGCGGTTGCGCGCGGCGCCGACGTCATCGTCAACACCGACGCCGACAACCACTACGACCAGACGCGTATCCCCGACCTGATCGCTCCCGTCCTCGAGGGCGAGGCGGACATCGTTGTCGGCAGCCGCGTGCTCAAGGGTTTGAAGATGAAGGCCGCGAACAAGCACGGCAACCGCGTGGCCAACTTCCTCCTCCAGCGCCTCCTCAACATCGAGGGCATCGACGTCTCCTCCGGTTACCGGGCTTACAGCCGTGAGGCCGCGATGACTCTGAATGTCTTTTCCGGCCACACCTACACCCATGAGACGCTTTTCAACGCCATTGACCGCGGCCTCAGGGTGGTGAGCGTCCCGCTCCCTGCCCGCGCGGTGGACCGGCCGTCGCGGCTCATCACCAGCCTTCCCCGGCACGTCTGGCGCGCCGGGACGGTGATCCTGCAGGCCATGCTGCGCTATAGGCCGCTCCAGGCGTACGGGACCGTGGGCCTGGCCTTGATCCTCGCCGGCCTGGCCCCTTTCGCCCGCTTCATGGTCCTCGCCGCGGCTGGGGAGCCCGGCGGCCACGTGCAGTCGCTCATTGCCGGCGCGGCCCTGATCCTGTTCGGCGCCCAGATGTGCGTCATCGGCCTCCTGGCGATGGCCATCTCCTGGAACCGACGCATGCTCGAAGAAGTCCTGTTCAGGGTTAAGGACCTGGCGCCGGCTCGGCCCGCCACGTCCCTGGAGCGCGCGCCGCTTTCCACCATCGTGCCGTTGAGGCGCGCGTCCATTAGCAACGGGAGGGTCAAGGTTGCCTGAGTCTGCATCTTCCGAAAGCGTGGGAATTCTGGGCGTTGGAGTCGTCGGCGGCGCCCTGCGCGACTACTTCGCGCATCGCGGCGTCCATCCGCGCCTCTACGATCCCGGGCTTGGAGTCGGCAGCTTCGAGTCGGTCGACACAGCGGACCTGGTGTTCGTCTGCGTGCCAACGCCCTACGTTCCGGGCCAGGGTTTCGACGCCTCTCTCCTCGATCAGGCCGTGGCGAGGCTGTCCGGCGCCAAGACAGTCGTAATCAAGTCGACCGTGCTGCCGGGCACAACCGACCGCCTACAAGCACGACATCCCCAGCATCGATTCCTCTTCAACCCTGAGTTCCTGCGCGAAAACAGCGCCCTGCAAGACTTCCTGGAGCCCGACCGCCAGATCGTCGGACATGCCGGCCGCTGGGACCAGCGCCTCGCCCGGCGAAGTGCTCGACCTGCTGCCGCGCGCCCGATTCGAAACCGTGATGCCAGCGCGCGCCGCCGAGCTGGTCAAGTACGCCTCGAACGCCTTCCTCGCCGTCAAGGTCATCTTCGCCAACGAGCTCTTCGACCTCTGCGGGGCGCTGGCGGCCGACTATGCCGACGTGCGCGCGGGGCTCGCGGCCGATGGGCGAATCGGGGCCTCTCATCTGGACGTGCATGATGGTGGCTATCGCGGCTACGGCGGCAAATGCCTGCCCAAGGACACCATGGCCCTCCTTGGATTCGCCGAAGACATCGGGCAACCCCTGCGGCTCCTCCAGGCGGCCCACGAGGTCAATCTGATGCTGCGGGGCGAATCGATCAGCGCCGACCTGGCCCTTGGCGGCACGCCGCTTTCAGAAGCGCTCGCCGCCTGACGGGCGCCGTGAGGCAGCTTCCGGCGCCCTCTCGCTGACTCTTCGGGCAAGCGCTCGCACGACCCTTACGAAGATCGCCTAGGCAGTAGCGCACAAACCCCCAAAGTCCGCGGGAAATCTGCCGAATATCACTGCGATGACCCGCATCGGTCCCATCATCGCGCTCTATGCCGTCGTCGCCCTGTGCCTGCTGTCCGGCGGCCGCGCCGCGCCGGCGAAAGGCCTCGACGCCTCGATCGCCGTCGTCGCGCCGGAGTCGTACGAAGGCGCCGATATGACGCCGTCAAACCTCGAGGACCAGGCCGCCCGCGCCGGTTTCATCGTTGTCGGCCGCGTCACGGACGTGCGGGCGCGGGCCGTCCCCGGCAGCATCGTCAGGGACGTGACCGTCGAGGCCGAGCGGGCGCTCAAGGGACGCGCGCCCGCCAGCCTGAAGTTCACCGTCGAAGGTGGCAGCGCCGGCGGCAAGACGCTGTTCGTGGGTGGAGTGCCGAACTTCCTTGTCTCCGAGCGCGTCCTGCTCTTTTTCAAGAGCGAGTCGGACCTGAAGCTGGTCCAGCTCTGGCAGTCCAAGTACAGCCTCGCCGGGCCGGACGCGATTCAGCTCGAATCCCATACACGCATACCGATCGCCGACGTCGAGCGGCGCGTCGGCGACAGGCTGGGCCGCCCGGTGCAGGTCGGCGCTTCAGCCCAACAGACAACCACGGTCATAGGCTTTACCACTTATTGCATGGCCTGGGAGACGGCCGACTTGCCCGTGAGGTTCGAAGTTAACCCCGCCGGCCCTACAACTGGGCAGGCGGCCGGCACAGACTTCGCGCGCCTGGTCTACACGTCCTGGCACAACTGGCAGGCCCTCAGCGACTCCTATCCCTCGTTCTCGTTCGCCAACATGACGGGCGTCAACAACGGCCAGAACCACCTCGATGGCGTAAGCACGGTCGCTTATGCGGACCTCGACCCGATCGCCGGCAGTACCGGCGTCGTCGGGCTGAACTACTGCACCCAGGACGGGTCCGGACGCACCGAGGCCGACACGCTGATCGACAACACCGGCTGGACCTGGGATGCCGACGACAGCAACGGCATCACCTTCAACACCATCTCCGAGCAGTCCGTGCTGGAGCATGAGCTCGGCCACGGCCTGGGCCTGGGACACAGCGACGCGACCTGCGATGCCGGCCCTCTGACCCCCCTGATGTGCCCCGTGGTCTCGACAGGTGAGCGCAAGGTCATCCTTGGTGACGACCAGGCCGGGGCGGCCTCGCGCTACCCTCTTTCTGGCCCGGCCCCGGGTGTTCCCGGCGGCTTCCAAGTCACCGCCGGCTCCGGCAGCAACCTGCTTCAGTGGACGGCGTCGTCCGGCACGCCCCTGGCCTACGACATCGAGCGCGCCAACGCCGGCTGCGGCGGGTCCTTCAAGTCCGTGCACACCGCCCGGCGCACGGACACCCTCTGGACGGACAACGACTACGGTGATGGCCTGCCCGCCGGCTCCTACTGCTACCGCATGAAGGCGTCCGGCCAGGGCGGCGACTCCGCCTACACTAGCGGCGTCGTCCCCGGCTCCGGCACCCCCACGCCGACGCCGACCGCGACCGCCACCCGCACCCCCACGCCCACGGCCACCGCGACGTCGACGCCGGTACCACCGACCTCAACGCCGACTCACACGCCAACGGCAACAGCCACAAACACGGCCACGGCCACGCCGACGCGCACGCCGACCCGGACGCCCACGCCCACCGCGACCCCTACCAGCACGCCGACGCCGACGGTACCTCTGGGTAGCATGAACAACCAACTCTCGGCGGTCGCGATCGGGTCTGAGGTGGCGGTTTTTGGACGGACGCCGCTTGGCCAGCTCTACTACAAGGAGACATCGGGCGGCGTCTTTGGGCCCTGGACGTACCTGGCCTCCGGCGTTGCATCGAGACCGGACGCCGTCATGGCTGGGGCCGACCTCTACGTCTTCTTCCGTGGCACTTCGGGCGACCTCCGGTACCAGAAACGACCTTCGGGCAGCGGCTGGGACAGCAGCGTTAGCCTCGGCGGAACAATGATGGGGGCGCCTGCAGCCGCCGTTGATGGCGACGGTGACCTCATCGTTGCCGTGCTCAATCCGGCTGGAAAAATCTGGTATCAGCGGTTCGTAACTGGTTCTTGGTCCGGCTGGACCAATCGCCCGGGCACACTGGCCGGTCAAATCTCGCTGTTTAGCCATGCTGGAAAGCTCCAACTGCTCGGCATCAACTCGATCGGACAGCCCTGGGCCACTGCGTGGAACCCCGCCGGGGATGCCTGGGAGACATGGGTATCGCTCGGCAGTACGCTCAAAGGCGAAATTGTTGGCGCTACGTTCGCGTCCGAATTCTGGGCATTCGGACTCGACACAGGTGGACACACGCTGGTAACCACCCTGACGTCCGGCACGTGGTCCTCCTGGGGCAGCCTGGGAGGCACGCTTGGCACCCGCCAGGGGGCGGTGGCGACTTCCTCACGAATGCTCCTGCTGGGCACCAATTCGTCGGGCAGCGTCTGGAATCGCAACTACGGCGGCTCCAGTTGGGGTGGTTGGTCCTCTCTCTCTGGGACTCTGGTGACAGGTCCAGAAGCCGTAGCCGTCGGCAACCAGATCTACATCTTCGCGCTCAATTCTCAGGGCCAAACCTTCTACCGAAGATACAGTGGCACTACCTGGGGCAGCTGGACCGGCCTGGGCGGCACCATGGCATGGGAGTCACCCTAAACTTCCCCGAAGGCGTGACGAGAATTCCTTTGCAAGGATGAATCGGCGCTTCGCCGGGTTGGCGGCCTGCGCCTTTCGGCCACATGAGGGGCACAACCATTTCTCCCACGCCTGCCACCCGGCCCAAGCACCTCGAATCTGATTCGCCTGCACCTGGTGCCGGACGATCGAGTGCAACCAGGCCGCGAGTGCTTGTTCTAGCGAGCACTTTTCCGCGCTGGGAAGCTGATACCGAGCCCCCTTTTGTCCTGAACCTGTCGCGGAAGCTGGCCGAACGCTTTGACATAACCGTGCTGGCGCCCCATGCGGCCGGTTCCGCGGAGCATGAAAGCCCTGGACGCCGTAGCCGTACAGCGCTTTCGTTACGCCTGGCCTGCGCGGCTCCAGCAACTCGCCTATGGCGGTATCCTCCCTAATCTGAAGCGCAACCGGCTCCTCTGGGCCCAGGTGCCGTTCTTTCTCGCCTGTGAATTCATCGCGGCGTGGCGGCTGGCGTCGCGACGAGAGTTTGAATTGCTCCACGCCCATTGGGTCATCCCCCAGGGCATCATCGCAGCGATTGTTGGCCGTTTAACCGGTACTCCGTTCATCGTCACCGCCCACGGCGGCGACATTTACGCCGTCAAAGGTGCAATTCCCGATGCCGTTAAACGCTGGACCTTGCGACGCTCGAAAAACGTTACAGCCGTGAGCGCTGATCTGGCCGCGGCTGTCCGAGGTATTTCGGGCCTCGAGGAATCTTCGGTACAGGTCATTCCCATGGGTGTAGACACGAAGCAATTTAGCCCCGACAAAGCTGACCCTGCCCTCCGAGAGGCACTGCGAATAGCGGGCCCGCTGATCCTCTTCGTGGGCCGCCTCGCCGAAAAAAAGGGCGTCCGGTATGTGATAGAGGCTATGCCGGCCGTCCTACACCATCTTCCAGAGGCGCGCCTTGTGATCGTAGGCGATGGGCCTTTGCGCGCGGACCTTGAAAAGCTAACGCGGCAACTTGATATCACGGACGCTGTCATGTTCCTCGGTGCCAAACGGCCTGAGGAGCTACCGCCCTATTTCGCGAGCGCTGACGTATTCGTAGGGCCGTCTATCGTCGCCGCCGGAGGTGATACCGAGTCATTCGGCCTCGTTTTTGCCGAGGCCATGGCGTCTGGCTGCCCCGTGATTGCATCCGACGTCGGGGGTATTGGCGAAATCGTCGAGCATGGTATTAGCGGCCTTTTGGTGGAACAGCGAAACCCCGCCGCCATCGCGGCTGCGTTGCGACGTATCCTCACGAGCCAAAAGCTACGAAACAGTCTCGCGAAGAATGGCCGCGCCAGGGTGAAAAGCCGGTTCGACCAGGCCGTGATAGCCAATCTATACGCCAAAGTGCTCCTGGAGGCAGCAGCATGACGGTGACCCCGCACGAGCTACGCCGGATGAGCCAAAGCCAGCTTCCCAAATACTGGTCTGAGGTCAGCAGGCACCATCTTGACGAAGAGGACGGCGGCCTCGGCGCAATCTGCTACGCCGGAATGCCTGCCTGGTTCAACCGCTTTCTAGATCGCTATCAGCGCAAGGCTTTCGCCCGCCTGGTCTCACAAGAAGACTTCGCCTCAATGCGCGTTCTCGACGTGGGCACCGGCGTCGGGCGCTGGGCACGGTGGTTCGCGCGCTGGCCGAAAGCCAGGGTTACGGGCATTGATATCGAACCCCAGCGTCTCGCTCTCGCTCGCCTTCAGGGCCCTTCCATCGATTACCTGCAGATGCCCGCAAATCGCCTGGCCTTTCCGGACGGCAGCTTCGATGTGATCAACACCGTCACCGTCCTTCAGCATGTCGGCCACGACGTGAAGCGCGAAGCTATTCGCGAATTTTCGCGGGTATTGACGCCCGCCGGGAAGGCGATCGTCTTCGAGATCACCGACACCCACGATGATGCGAGCCACGTATTCCCCTGGAGCACAGACACATGGGTGCGCGAATTCGCCAGTGCGGGCCTCGCTCTGGAGCGCTCCACGGGTGACCAGTACATTCCCTTGATCAGGCTGCTCAAGTCCGGGTATCGCACCATCCGCGGCCCTGAGGCGGATCGTGCTATAGCCGAAATCAAAGCCGACTCCTCGGCCAGGCCCAGGGTCATGGCGCCCTTGCGCCTGGCCGTCCTTGCCAGTTATCCCGTCGAGGAAGTTGTCCGCTTCCTGCCAGCGCGTCTCGCTCGCATCACAGGATTTTTGTTCAGGAAAGTGTAGATGGTTTCCGTCGCCACCAACCTGAGGGCGATGCGGCAGAGCGCGCCGTCCGGTTACCTCACCGCACGCACCGTAGAGTGGTTCGCCATTCTGTTGAGCCTGGCCTACCTGGCCTATTGCCTGTGGCCGATAGCGCAGGCGCCCAAGCTCAGCCCGGACAGCGGGACCGCGCTTTCGATAAGCATTTCCTTAGCCAGGGGCGACCCCGGTCCGCTGGTGTCCACCCTTTCTCCACCGTTGCAGACGGGCACCTACGCCGTTCTTCTGTCGCTCGGCCTTACAGGGATCATTGCGGCCATGCCTGCCCTGTTGTCGATGGGACTGGCGTTCACCCTGGGCGCCATGGCGCGTCACTTCACACGCAGTACGATCGCCTCGATAGCGGTAGTCATCGTTCTTTCGTTCTCAAACGTGTTTTGGGAACAGACCGGCTGGTTGACCTTCTATCCCGCGTTTGCCCTCTTCGGTTATGCGGGTCTGTACCTTGGCGGGCGCTACGTTTTGGAGGACAGCGGCTCCGTTGACCTAGCCTTTTTGGCCGCTTTGCTCCTGGCGTATTCTCTTTGCGCCTTCACCACCGCCCTGGTGTTTCTGCCGGTACCGGCGCTACTACTCCTGTGTTTTTGGAATCGGACCCGTGTGCAGAAGACGTTAAAGCTGTACGCGCTCATTGGCGTGTTCGCATCTCCCTGGTTGGTCTGGCACATCTGGGTCGGAGGCTCCCACTTCTATTACCACCCCCTGAACTGGTTTACCGAAAACTACTTGCAGACTGTGAACCGCGACTTCTGGCACCTCCCGCACGCCTCCCTGGCGGCCTACCTGCCGAACATGATTGGGGTTGGCTTTCGCGAGCTCATGCCCGCGCCCCTCTGGGCGGTTGCGCTGTTTGGGCTCGGTTCGCTATTCGCGACAAGGGGTGTCCGCGCCGGCGTGTTCGCAGTCGCGTGTATCGGCTTCTTCATTTGCACCCTGGCCGTAATCCGTCCCGCACCCTACGCGCGCTACTTCTACCCCATTCTCCCGTTCGTGACCCTCCTCGGCGCTTATGGCTTCTATTCGTATTGGGAGTTCATGAAGCGGCGTCCGTTTGGACGATTCTTTATGACGGGCGTGGCGGGCGTGGCCATAGTGCTTGCGGCACTCGCAGGGTTTATACCCAGCGCTCGGGCCACTTACAACACGAAGTATGCTGACCGGCTGGAGTCCAGTCCTTCCTACAGCGACATGCGGGCCATCGCCGGGATCATTCACGATGAACGCGGTGTCATCGCACGCGATTCCGGCATGCAGGCGGTGATTCTCAGCAACCAGATACACACGGTCTTCCTGGTCAGCGAACGCGACTACGTCACCTACTTGTCGTGGCCCAGCGACGAAGAAGTGATGTTGGTCCTGCGGAAGTACGACATCGGTTGGATCCTCCTCTATAAGGACACCGAACGTTGGGAGAAGGGCTACAACATCTGGCTGGAAGAAGCCTATGGCGTCCCGCCGCGGCACTACACCATGGTTGAGCATGCGCCAGACTTCAGACTCGCGTTCGACGGCAAAGTCTATCGCCTTTACCAGGTCAAGCCTTGAACGCGTGGTGGAGAAAACGGGCCTCTCAGGCCTTTCTCAAGAGGCCCGGACCCAAGATCCTGTTCGCCGCGGTCTTAGGATTGGTCGCCGTCGGATCACTATTCGCGATCCGGCGTCTGCACGGCGCCGTCACCTACCTCGATGCCTTGAGCGCGTCCGATGCCGCTGCGATTACCCTCGCCCTTGTCCTTGTCGCCGTCACTTGCATCATCTTCGCCCTCACCTGGAGCTGGCTCCTGGCGCGCCTCTCCGGGGATAGTCAGGGCGCCGATTGGTACCGCGACCTGCGAGCTTTCGCCTATTGCTGGCTGGTGCGATACATCCCCGCGACCGTCCCCTATATGGGCTCGCGGGTGCTCTTCCTGGGCCGCCAGGGCGTGCCCTCGAGCAGAGTCGCGGCCAGCCTTGCGTACGAATCGATACTTCAGCTTGCTGCCGGGGCCGTCCTTAGCCTCGGCGGTCTACTCGTCGCGGCCGGCGTGAGCAGGGGCGATGCTCCGGCCTACCTTATGGCTCCGGCGCTGGTGCTGCCCCTGCCTTTCCTATTGCACCCCAGCATCCTCGATAGGGCCTCCTCCTGGGCACTGGCGCGCGCCGGCCGCACGCCCATCCCTCACGGGTCATTCCTTCCTCTGCCCGCCGCGGCCCGTGTGTTCGCCGCCTACTGCCTGGGCAGCATCCTCAATGGGCTCGGCTTCTTCCTGATTGCCGGCGCGGTCCTGGGCTTCGGCCGCGTCGGCGTCATCGAAGCGGTGGCCGTGTTCAATTTGGCCGGCGTGGTGGGCGTGCTGGCCGTGTTCGCCCCAAGCGGACTCGGCGTGCGCGAGGCGGCAATCGTGGCTCTGCTCAGCCACGCCGTCACGCCGGAGGCCGCCCTCGCCGTCGCCGTGGTGGCTCGGGTCGTCGCGGTCGCCGCCGATCTTGTCTTCGTGGCGCTGGTCGCCCTGATCGACCTCGGCCGGCACGCCATCGACCGCCCTTCGCGCCGCCGGGCCGGCCCAGAGTCGGCCGCGGCGCCGGCCCAGACGCGGCGCGCCGCATAGCAGGTCCATGGCGGGCCTCGCCGAGGCAGTACCATCCGAAGCATGGCCGAAGCGCAGGAGCCCCAGGAACGGCCGCGACGCTGGCAGCGGCGTGAAAAGAGACAGCGCAGCGAGCGCGAGCGCATCCAGAAGCACGGCGCCACCCTCAAGCGCGTCTATGCGGCCGCCATCCGCAAGCGCCTGCGCAAGCGCACGAAGGGCTAAGGCCACCGTCGCCGAACGCCCCCCGCGCCCGCCGTTCCGGTAAAAGCGTTTACTCTCTTGACACCCGTGATATATTTACTCACGCGCTTTAGCAACTAGACGGAGTCGGCGCCCTTAATCCAAGGCCACGTCCTCCGAGGCCTCAGGACGAACTGCAGCGATGGTCAGAGACCCCTTCGACAACTACCTGGACCTGGTCGAGGCCGCGCGTATCCTCGGCATCCACCCTCAGAGCCTGCGCCGGCTGATCAAGCAGAAGAAGGTGCCGGCCGTGATCTTCGCCGGCAAGTACCTCATCGAGCGCGACAAGCTGGAGATGTTCAAGTCCAACTACGACCCTCGCCCCGGCCGCAAGCCGCTCCGCCGACTGCTGTAGGGGAAGGCGTCAGGTACCAGGCGTCAGGCGTCAGTATCAGGACCCAAGTGGGTTTGGCAACCCACTGGACGATCAAGGCTTTTGGCAAACTCACGCCGTCGGGGGCTCTCGCCTGACGCCTGATACCTGACGCCTGAAGCCTCCCGCCCTACTCCAGCGCGAAGTAGGTCAGCGTGTCGCCGAAGAACTCCTCCCAGACCAGCACGAACCCAGTCTCGTCCGCCGGCACCTTGAAGCAGACGTTGCCCTCGGCGCTGCCTCCCGGGAACAGGTCCGCGTCGAGGTCGTCTGGAATCGAGCCGCAGTCGCGTTTGGCGTCGAAGGGGTCGTAAAGCTGATTCCTGGAGCCCACCACGCGGAACGAGAACGTATCGATGTTCTCCGGCTTCTGGTCCGTCTTGACGTTCTTCGCGCGGACCGTGACCATCAGCATCTTCTCCGTGGCCGCCGGCGCGTCGTTGAAGCGGCTGAAGGCCTGGATCACAGGCCAGGCGTCGCGGTTAACCTTGAGCACCGTCAGCTCCCAGGTCGACTCCACCTTGCCGGACTGGCCCAGGCGCAAGGGGCTCGTCCGCGAGCTGCCGGGCCCCGTGGGGACCGTCGCGGTCGCGCGCCCACCGATGGTCACGGTGACGGCCGCCGAGGCCGAGCCTGAGCTCGAGGATGGAGACGATGAGCCGCCGCCAAGGCCGCCCTTGAAGTCCTGCAGGTCGGAGCAGTCACCGATGTACCACTTGCCGTCGCGCTTCACCATCAGCAGGCTGTCGACGATGTCAGACGTGCCGCCGGCGTCGCCGCCGAGGCTGGAGAAATACTCGTCGGCGTCTTGCCACTTGCCCTTGACCTTGACTCTGGCCGAGTCCGGGTCCTTCGGTGTCACCTCGATGCCCTCTGACGTCTTCTCGTAGCTGAAGCCGCCGAAGTCCACTTCATCGATCTTCGCCGACGCAAGCTGCGGCGCGAAGACTTTGATCAGCGCCAGGACGCCGTCGATGTCGCTCGCCGAAACGCCCTCCCGGCATTCCGGCGCGAAGACAGCCAGAAATTCTTTGCCGCCGGTGCTCCCCGTCAGAGCGCCGAGGAGAACCTTCGCGCCGTTCGAGGCCGCCTTGCCGGCGGCCTCTTCGTCCGAAAGGTCTCCGTCTCCTCCGCCACCGCCACCGCCTCCGCAGGAGGCGAGCATCGCGGCGGTGGCCACGGCGGCCACAATCATCGGCATGCGAATCGAGAGCAACGACATCATCGGCGGGTTTCCTGTCTCGAACGGCGCCCGTCCTAAACCGGCGCCTTGATCTGGATCGAGGGGTCGTTGATGTCCTTCAGGTTCAGCTCCAGCGTCAGGGAGACCTTGCTCCCGTCTTCGTCTTCGCCGGCGAACTTCATCGCGACCCTGACAGGAATATTATCGGCATTCAGCCATACGTCCACGTCGGCCTGGTCCACGGAGGCCACGTCCACCGTCTCGTGCAGGTCTTGCGCTAGCTGCTGCAGGGCTTTCTTGTCGAACGAATAGCGGATCGTCTCGACACCGTTCATCTTTTCGCGGCTGGTCTTCGCGACCTTCAGCACCTGATCCGGGATCAGGCCGGCGGCGATGTCCTGGGGCCTGACAGTCCCCAATCCCGCAGTGCCGCTAGGGACCCAGCCCTTACCCGCCTTCACCCAGGCCTTGTCGCCGATCTGGACGAAGCCGACTTCCTGGCCCATCGCGCTGAGGCTGACTTCGAATTGGTCTGGGCCGGCAACCGCGCCGCCGCCTTTCACGTCGCGAAGGCCCTGCATCAGCGCCTGGGCGAAGGCATCGGCCGCCGGATTGCCGCCGGCGCCCGAAGAGCCTTTGCTCTGGACTTCCAGTTTCATGGTGAAGTCGAAGCGAAAGCTGCTCAGCGTCTGCACGCTTTGCAGCGTGCTGGCCAGGTCGATGCGGTCCAGGACGGCGCCCGGAGGCAGCGCGCCCGCCGAGTCATCGCCTTTGCCACCGCAGGCGGCCAACGAAAGCGCGACCAGGAACAGGACCGCAGGCGCAAGGACGCGATGAAGCATGAGGCATTCCTCCTAAGGGGAATATTCGGCCGCGCGCGCCCTAATCCGAACCATCGCCGGCGCGCGTGCGGAGGCAGGCGATGCCGAGCCGATTAAGGCCGCCATCGGCAGGCTCACGGCGCGGCTATTCCGCCTGTGAGCTGCCAGAAAGGAGGTAATCCAGCGAGCGCTTGTGCCATTCTTCGCTGATCTTGCCGGTGTACATGAGGTAATTGAGGATCACTTCCAGCGTCAGGCAACTGCGAAGGTTGATGCCGGCCCGGTGCAGGCGCTCCTTAGCGCCCTGCTGGCGGTCGATGAGCACGAAGGCATCTTTGACCTGCAGGCCGCTCTCGCGCAGCCGCTCCGCCGTCTCGAAGATGCTGCCTCCACCGGTGACCAGGTCATCCATGATGATTGCCGTCTGGTTCATCTGATAGACGCCTTCGACCTCTTTGCCGTCGCGCGCCGGGTGAAGGTAAATCATCGGCACCTTGGATGTCAGCGAGTAGGCGGTAGCGATGTGCAGGCCGCCCAGGGGCACGCCGGCCACGAGGTCGAACTGGTGCACCTGCGGGTTGCGCATCGCCTGCAGCGTGGTGATCTCTTCGTGCATGACGTGGGCAGCGCGCCAGAGGGCGGTCGGGTGGCCGATGAGGCGCCTGACGTTTATGTAAACCGGTGAACCGACAGTTGTCCGGCCGAGCGTGAAGTCGCCGAATTGGATCGCGTCGAGTTGATAGAGCGCGTCCGCGAGCCACAGCCTGCTGTTGTTCTCGATGCTCATCACCGCTCAGTCAATCAAAAGGCCGGAGGCCCCGTGGGGCCTCCGGTAAATGGGCCGATCTCAATCGCGGCTTCCGCCTTGCTGGAATAAGTCCAGCTCGCGCTGGGCTGCTCATAAGAGCTAGTCCCTTTGTCACGCGTCTACTGGCGGCCTTCCCTTTGTCGAACGCCCTGTCGGCCCCGACAGGGCCTTAGTAGTCGACTTGCCATACTCCCCAACGGACTCGGTCGGGATACTTCATCCGACGCCCTCCCTTTCGGGGTGTCCACTGATACTTGGCCTCCGGAGTCCAGAAGCCAGCATAGCATTGGGGCCGGGCCTGTCAAGGTGAGGAGCTTGCAAACGCCTTTCGCCTTCCCGTCCCAGGCGGCTCCTGGCCCGCTCTCCTGGGCCTGTCGAAGGACGGCGCGACGAACAGCGCTCCCGATGAAGACCATTAGCCGCAAAGGCGAGTAAAGGCGCACTGTCAGCTTCGTTAGACCCAAATCGAACTGAATCATTCTGCGCTTGTCGAAAGGACTGAGCGGGCGCGCGAGATAGCGATACGCCCTCCCGCTCGCCCGGGCCCCAGGGCCCCTACTGCCTCACGCACTGCGGCCCAACGCCGGACGCCGCACCCTGATAGGTGCAGACCATCGTGTGGACGCCGTCCGAAACCGTCACGCGAATCGTCACGTGGGCATGGTCCGTGGTCGGGTCGCAGGGCGGATGGGGATGCATCCAGATGAACACGGGCGCGCTGGCGCCGATGACGGTGCCGCAGTCGGGGCCGGACCAGGCGAAGGTCAGCCCCGGCTTGGAGTTCATCACGGCATAGGTGGTGGTCGGTTGAGAAAAGCTGGCGCTGATCCCGCCGACACCCACCAGGAGGTCCGGCGCCTCCGTCGGCGGGACGGCGGTCGGCGGCGCGGTCGGCGGCACCGACGTGGCTGGGACTGGCGTCGGGGCTGCCGTCGGCGGCGCGCCGGTGGGTGGCGCGGCTGCCGGCAACGGGCTCGTAGGAAGCGAGGTGGCGGGCGCCAGCGTGGGCGTGAATTGCGGGGCGGCCGCGATCGCGCTGGCCGGGGCGGGTGTCTCGGCCCGGGCCGCGGGAGGCGAGTCGTCCGAACCGCCCGCCAGCACGGCGAGGCCGAGAATCGCCAGGAGGACCAGTGCGATTCCGCCCGCGGCCAGCAGCGGCCGCAACGGCCTTGGACGCGCCCGCGGGGCCACCGCGATCGCCGCCTGACGCTTGCCGGCGCGTCCGTTCCCGGCGGCGCGCGGCATCGACCCGTCCGGGTTGCGCTCGGCAGCGACCAGGAGCGACGGCGATACCACCGCGTCCCAGAGCGCCGCCGTGCGAGTGTCCGCGTTGGCAGCGAGCAGCCGTCCAGCGGGCTGCGTTTTCAGATACTCGTGCAGCAGGCCATCCAGCGCGCCGGCGTCCAACCTCCGGAGGAAGGCGCTCAGGCGGTCGCGTGGCACGCAGGCGTAGGCCCGCCGGACGCCTTCGACGGTGAACACGGCGAAGTCCCAGCTGAGGTGGGCCACCTCGACGCGCAACCCTGGCCTGAGGCGCGGCGTCAGGACAGAGCTGAAAACCGTTGCCGGCGTCCCTGCAGCGCCGGCGGAAGGGCCCGCCGCCGAAACGGACGCTTCATCCCGGGACGGGCGAGCGAGCCGTTGCTCAGAGGGCAACGGCAGGTCGCCGCTGACCATCGCGTCCAACATGATCAGGTCCTCGGGCAACGCCAGCCCGCCGATACCCTTGCGCGCCGCCCGCCATGACGCCCGCAGGTGCTCCTGCGCGCTGAGGGCGCCTGCCGGCGACTCCAGGACAGCCGCGCGCCCGGCGGACAGCAGCTCCTGGCCGAAGGCGCCTCGCGCCAGGAATAGGCCATAGCGCTCCACGCAGGGCAACGCCCTGGTAGCGACCGCGGCCGGCAGAAGCTCTCTGGCCGCGCGACTGCCGCGGAGGGCGGCGGCGCACAGTTTCATGCTCCCGGCCACGAACGCGGCCACCGCCCGCAGCAGGCCGCCTTCTACGTAGTCGCCGCACACTTCCGCCCGTCCGGGCCGCGGCCTGAGATAGACGCCATACGAGTCCACGCGCTCCATCAACAGCATCAGCGCCGGCCCAAAGGTGGCCGCGAACAGGCGGCAGGCTCTCTCGTTCAGGCCGTCCGCCATCGCTACGCTGAGATGCGTCGAATAGCCTTCGAGCTCAACGCCGCCGGGGAGCAGATCCGTGAGGGCGGCACGCCCTCTATCCGCCCAGGCCTCTATGCGCCGCGTGAAACCGTGGCTCAGGTGTACCGGCGGCGACGCGATCTCGGCCTCAGCCTCATCTGCCGTCAGCACCAGCCCGCTCGGCAGGCGAAAGGCGTTGGCGTCGCCGGGGTCGATACGCCGCCCCGCGACAGGCAGGCCATCGAGGACCTGGCGGAAGTCGAGGCGCAGCCCACCCGAAGTCAGCCTGTACTCGTGCTCGAGCCCCAGCAGACCCGCGGCGCGCGGCGGGCGCGCGGAACCGAGGACGCCGGCAAGTGCAGATCCCCGCCATTCGGCGGGGTACGCGGTCATCGACGGGGGACGCTAGTCGTAAGCGCCGGTCGCGGTCGACGCGTCGTTCGTCGCCTTTGGGTGGCGGCCGCTGATCATGTCCGCGCGCTCGATGTTCGCGCCCTTTTCGGACTGGCCGCAGTTGGCGCAGGCGCCGGCGTAGCGGTCATCAGCGGCGTTGAACGCCCGTGGCTTCCCGCATTGGAGGCAGTTGCGCAGGCCGGCCTGGCCGCGGCCCCCTGCCTGCAACGGCAGATCGACACTTACGCCAACCGAGGGCAAGGGCAGGCCTATCCCGGCTCCGCCGGCTGCCGCGGCCGCCCCTGCGGCGGTCGCCAGCTCTTCTGTTTCAGCACTTGCTTTCTCGCCCAACACAATCCTGCCTTCTGCCGCGCGCCCGTCATGGCAACAGGCTCGCCTGCGCTCCAAACAACGAAATGTGCGCGAATGGTAATAGCTGATCATGGCAGCGTCCAGACTCGGCGCGCAGGCCTAGCCTCGTAAGTTGCGCTCTCTTGGCCAGGGGAAGCCCGGCGTGGCCGCGTCTCGGTGCGTCCATCCGTCTACCCTGAGCCTGTCGAAGGGTTCATCCTGAGCCTGTCGAAGGAGCCTGCCACCTCAGCTCATACAGCCGCACCAGTTCCTCGAAGCCCTTCATCTCGAACTCGCCCGCATCGGCGAAGCTGAAACCCTTGCCGGACACCAGCTCTCTCACCACGTTCGTGACCAGTATCTGGCCACCGGCCGCCTTAGACGCCGCCCGTGCCGCCATGATCACGCTCGTCCCGAAGAGGTCGTCGTCCTCGGCGATCGGCTCGCCCGCGTTCACGCCGATGTGCAAACGAAGAGGAACAGGGACACGGAACCAGGAACAAGGGTGGAGTCCGGACCTCTGTTCCTTGTTCCCTGTTCCGTGTTCCCGCGAGGCGAACGCCCGCTGGAGCGCGATCGCGCACTCAAGCGCCTTCTGCGCCGACCCGAACGAGGCCATGAAGCCGTCGCCCATGGCCTTGACCTCGGTGCCGCCGTTCGCGGCCAGCGTCTCGCGGGTGATGCGCTCGTGCTCGCGCAGGACCTCGCGGCCTTTGGCGTCGCCCAGGCGCCGCATCATCGCCGTGTGGTCGGCAAGGTCGGTGAAGAGGATCGTGCGGAAGAATGACGAATCGAGCGCTGGAGGGTTGAGATGCTGCCCTCGCTTCCAATCGGTGGTGACGAAGTCGGCGATCGCTGCCAATCCAAAGGAGTTCGGGAAGTTCCGTACACCTGACAGGACCCCTGGAATACCGAGGAGTTCCGCGTTCTGAAGGAGAGACATCAGCCGCCGCGCGTCGCTTGCCTGCGTTTTGGATTCAAGGCTGTGCAGCACGAGCGTGGGAGTCTCAATCTTGCTCAACCAGGAGTCCGTGGCTTCTGCCATCGCCGCGGTCACCGCGCGATAGGACTCCGGCGAGTGGGCCTGCCGCACCAGACCAGCCAGTTCGGCGATATCGATCATGTCCGGGACTCGTTCAGGGTCCCAAAACCGCACCAAGATGGCCCTTATTGTCGTGTAGAACTCCCAATCCTCTGCCATTAGCGGCGCCAGGTACGAAAGAACCCGTTCTGTGCGATTGCTAATGAAGCCACCGGCAGGCCAAATGGCTAAATGAGAGACTCGCTCATTCACAACACTGTCGATCAGCGCCTGAAACCGAGCCGAGTTTCCGGTGAAGACGGCAAAATGATTGACCCCCAGTCGGTCTACGACCGCTCTTAGATCCGACGAAGCGGCCACGGTTCCTAAGTCCACCGGAACCTTGTCGGAGAGGCCTATTCCACGCGGGTCGAAGCGTATGACCATTACGCGTTCGGCGAGCGTCTCGTATACCCGTGCCAAGGACGGGACAGACCACTCGCCCTGAACGTGGCTGATGAGCGGCGCGCCGGTTACAACCAGGGGGTAGCCTTCACCAATCGCCCAGAAGGCGATGCTGACGCCGTCCTCCGTCCTGGCGTACTGAATACGGGGCGCGTCCATGGTGAGGCGATGATTCGCCTTCTCTACTAGAGTGTCAACGCGCGGCGTGAGAAGAGGGCGGCGAGATTCTTCGGGCTGGTGCCCTCATAATGACAAATGGACCTGCGGGCCGGAATGAGAGCAGAAGGGCTTGCGCTTCCCGTGGGTATTCGCCACAATGCCGTTAGCACTCACATCACGGGAGTGCTAACCCCGCAACCCGAAGCAACCGTAAATAACGCTCTGGAGGAGTGAGTATGGCTAAGCAGCTGCTCTTCGATCAGGATGCCCGGCAGGCCCTGAAAGACGGCATCGACGCCCTGGCCGAAGCGGTGAAGATCACGCTCGGCCCCAAGGGACGCAACGTCGTCCTGGACAAGAAATTCGGCCCCCCCACCATCACCAATGACGGCGTCACCATCGCCAAGGAGATCGAGCTCCAGGACCCCTTCCCCAACATCGGCGCCCAGCTGGCCAAGGAGATCGCCTCCAAGACCAACGACATCGCCGGCGACGGCACCACGACCGCCACGGTCCTCGGCCAGGCTATCGTGGCCGAAGGCCTCAAGAACGTCACCGCCGGCGCCAACCCCATGGCCCTGAAGCGCGGCATCGAGAAGGCCTCCCAGGCCGTCGTCGAGAAGCTGCGCTCCATCGCCTCCCCGGTCACCGAACGCGAGCAGATGGCCCAGGTCGCCGCGATCTCGGCCAACAACGACGACGCCATCGGCGAGCTCATCGGCGAGTGCATGGAGAAAGTCGGCAAGGACGGCGTGATCACGGTCGAGGAGTCGAAGGGCATCCAGACCGAGGTCGAGTACGTCGAAGGCATGCAGTTCGACCGCGGCTACATCTCCCCCTACTTCGTCACGAACTCCGAGAAGATGGAAGCCGAGCTCGAAGAGCCCCTGATCCTGATCACGGACCGCAAGGTCAGCGCCGTGGCCGACATCCTGCCGGTGCTGGAGCGCGTCCTGCAGGTCACGAAGAACCTGCTCATCATCTGCGAGGACTGCGACGGCGAAGCCCTCGCCACGCTGGCCGTGAACAAGCTGCGCGGCACCATCAACGTCATCGCGGTCAAGGCGCCGGGCTTCGGCGACCGCCGCAAGGACAACCTCGGCGACCTCGCCGCCCTGACCGGCGGCACCGTGATCAGCGACGAGCTCGGCCGCAAGTTGGACTCGGTGATGGTCGAGGACATGGGCCGCGCCCGTCGCATCGTTGTTGCCAAGGAAGAGACCACCATCATCGAAGGCCGCGGCCAGAAGGCGGACATGGACGCCCGCGTGGCCCAGATCAAGGCCGCCCTCGACTCCACCACCTCCGACTGGGACCGCGAGAAGCTTCAGGAACGCCTGGGCAAGCTCGCGGGCAGCGTCGCCGTCATCAAAGTCGGCGCCGCGACCGAAGTCGAACTCAAGGAGAAGAAGCACCGCGTGGAAGACGCGCTCAGCGCCACGCGCGCCGCGGTGGAAGAGGGCATGGTCCCCGGCGGCGGTGTCGCCCTGATCAACGCTCAGCCTGCGCTCGACGCGGTCTTCGAGTCGCTGGAAGGTGACGAGCGCACGGGCGTGACCATCTTGCGCCGCGCCCTCGAAGAGCCACTGCGACGCATCGCCATCAACGCCGGCCAGGACGGCTCCGTAATCGTCCAGGAGGTCAAGACCCTCCCTGTCGGCCAGGGTTACGACGCCGCCCGCGACGAGTTCGGCGACATGCAGAAGAAGGGCATCATCGACCCACTGAAGGTGACGCGCTCCGCCCTGGAGAACGCCGTCAGCATTGCCGGCCTGGTGCTCACCACCAACTGCCTGGTCACGGATATCCCCGAAAACGCTGGCGCCGGCGGCGGCGCCCCGCCGATGTACTAGGAGAGCGGTCAGCCGTCAGCTTTAAGCTGTCAGCCAGAAGGGCCGGGCGTATACGCCCGGCCCTTCTGTTTTTCCAGCCGCTTCGGGCGCTGCGCGGCCGGCTCCCTGCCTCTTCCTCCCTCACACCTCACACCTCCTGCCTCCACGATGTGCCACAATGTCGCCCGCGACCACCCGTGAGGAGGCGACCAGATGCCCGGCCCCAGGACCAAGCGCCCCATGCGCCCGGACGACATTCTCCGCATCCGCTGGGTCGGCGAGCCGAAGCTTTCGCCGGACGGCGGCCGCGTGGCCTACGTGGTGACGATGCTGGACGAGAAGAAGGACGAGTACCGTTCTCATATCCACGTGGTCGAGGTGAAGGGCGGCGAGACACGCCAGCTCACTAACGGGCCAAAACGCGACACCGCGCCGGCCTGGTCGCCCGACGGCAGGAGCATCGCCTTCGTCAGCGAGCGCGGCGAGGAGAAGGCGCAGGTCTGGGTCATAGCCGCCGACGGCGGCGAGGCCTGGCGCCTGACGAAGACGGAGCAGCCGGCCGCCAACCCCGCCTGGTCCCCGGACGGCCGGCGCATCGCCTTCACCAGCCGAGTCGAGTCCAACCCGGGGAGAAAGGCCCCGACGGCAAGCCGCTGCCGAAGGTCCGCAAGATCACAACCCTCAAGTACAAGAGCAACGGCGAGGGCTTCGTCGATGACAAGCGCGCTCACATCTTCCTGGCCTCGGTCGATCCCGAAGCCCGCGAGCCCGTCGATGCGCTCCAGCTGACCCGTGGCGACTTCAACCACGGCGCTCCGAAATGGTCGCCGGACGGCAAGCGCATCGCCTTCGCCTCCGCCCGCCACGCTTCGCGCGATTTCGACAGCGGCTCCGACCTATGGCTGCTCGAAATCCACCCGTCCATCGACGCCAAAGCGCCGCCAGCGAAACCCTTGCGCCTGACGAAGACACGGGGACCGATCAGCGCCCCCGCCTGGTCGCCGGACGGCAAGGAGATCGCCTACCTGGGCCACAACTACCGTCGCCGCGGCAGCGCCCGCCACCAGCGCCTCTGGATCGTGCCCTCGAAGGGCGGCGAGTCCCGGCGCCTGGCCGAGACGCTGGACCGCAACTTCGCGTCAGGCGTCGAACCCGCCTGGTCAAAGGACGGCGCCTCGGTCCTCTTCGGCGCGGCCGACAGCGGCGACTGCCACATCTACGCCGTTTCTCGCGCCGGCGGCGAGCCGAAGCTGGTCGCCGGCGGACGGCGCCAGGCGACTTCAGCCTCGTTCGCCAACGGCCTGGTCGCCTTCGCCGCCTCGGACCCGACACATCCCGCCGAGATCTCGATCTGTTCGGAGGTGGGCCGCAACGAGCGACGTCTCACCAGCGAGAACAACGCCTGGCTGGCCGAGGTCGCGCTCGCCTCGCCCCAGGAGATCAAGGCCGTTAGTGCCGACGGCGAGACGGTCCAGGCCTGGGTGATTCGGCCCGCGAACACCAATGCCCGCTCGCGCCTGCCCTGTCTCCTGAACGTCCACGGCGGCCCCAAAACCCAGTACGGCAACAATTTCTTCGACGAGTTCCAGGTCTACGCCGGGGCGGGTTACGCCGTGGTCTACGGCAACCCGCGCGGCTCCGACGGCAACAGCGAAGACTGGGCCTCTGTGATACGCGGCGCCTGGGGCGGAAAGGACTGGGACGACGTCAGCGCCATCGCCGACGCCGCCGAGGCGCTGCCATTCGTCGACAAAGCCCGCATTGGCGTGATGGGCGGCTCCTACGGCGGGTTCATGGCCAGCTGGGCCGTTGGGCACACCGACCGCTTCCGCGCCGCCTGCTCCGAACGGGCCGTCAATAACCTCTACTCGATGGTCGGTACCAGCGACATCGGGTTCTCGTTTCAGATCGAGCACGTCGGGGCGACGCCTTACAAAGACCCGGACCGCTTCCTGCGCATGTCGCCCATCCACTACGTCGAGGACATTCGCACGCCGCTCTTGATCCTGCACTCGGAGAACGACCTGCGCTGCCCGATGGAGCAGGCCGAGCAGCTTTACGTGGCGTTGAAGCTCCTACGACGCCCGGTCGAGTTCTGGCGCTTCCCCGAGGAAACCCACGAAATGTCGCGCTCCGGCAAGCCCAAGCACCGGCTCAAGCGCTTCGCGGTGATCCTTGGTTGGTTCGCGCGCCGTCTCTGAGCCAGGCAGCGACGCGGAGCGCGGCCGATGCCGGCACAGCGCATCGTTCCCGAAGCCCGGCGCCTCCTCGAGACCACTTTGCCGACGCGCACGGAGGAAGGCGCCGCCAGATACCTGAACAAAATTTCCATAGACGCGCCTCCTTCACAAGCCTAACCTCGCGTCAGCGAGCATTGTTCCGAAAGGGAGGACGCACGTGACTATGCTTTCGAGGCTACTCGGACGCAAGAAGTCGGAAACCCCGTACGAAGCGCCGCCGTGTCCGCACAAAGCCCTGGTCCCGCGCTGGGACGATCTCCCCGACATGGGGAAGAAGGACAGGGTCAGCTCCTACAACTGCACCACCTGCGGCAGCACATTCAGTCGCGAAGAGGGCGCCGCCTTACTCGGCGAGTAACCGTCTCCTTCGATAGCCCGCTCACGCCTAGCGGCCGCCGGCCGCGATGGGCGTGTTCGTGTCTCAGGGTTCCGCGCCCTCCATGACCTTCACGAATTCGGCGACCTGAACGTGGGCCATTGTCGGGTGGCGAAAGCGCGCGTCCGGGATCAGCCGGTAGCTGTTGCGGCGGCCCATCCGGCGCACGTCCACCAGGCCGGCTTCCGCCAGGTCTTTGACGATCGCTACCAGACGCCGCTCGGTCAGCGAAAGCGATTCCGACATCTGGCTAATGGTGGTGTCGGGATTGGTGGCCACGAAAAACAGCACAAGGCCATGGCTGCTGACCAGTAACCAGGAAGGATTCGCGCGCCTCGGCGAACTCGTTTCGTCCACGGGGGCGCATTATAGATCGCGCGCGGCCCCGCTTCGTCTACGCCGTCCGGCGTCGGTACGGTTGTATGGCAGCCTGTGGAATGACGTTTCCCCTAGAATCAAGAGCATGCCTGACGCGCGCCTGATCGGCGCCATCGACCTCGGCGGCACCAAGATCCTGAGCATAGTCACGGACGCGGACCTGCGTGTCGTCTCGCGGGACCAACGGCCGACCGAAGCCGATCTTGGCCCCAAAGGCGTCATCGCCCGCATGGTCGAATCGATGCGGGCGGCGGCGGGCGAGCACCCCTTGCTGGCGGTCGGCGTCTCCACGGCCGGCCCCTGCAATCCTGCCAAGGGCATCGTAACGGCCTCACCCAATCTCCCCGGCTGGCGGGACGTCCCCCTCGCCCGCCTCATCAGCGAAGGCCTGGGGCTGCCGGCGTGGATCGAGAACGACGCCAACGCGGCCGCCCTGGCCGAATACAGGCTGGGCGCCGGGCGCGGCGTCTCCCACATGCTCCTCGTCGCCCTGGGCACAGGTATCGGCGGCGGCCTGGTGCTCAACGGCCGGCTATACCACGGCGCCTCCGGCGGCGCCGGCGAGATCGGCCACATGACGCTGGTCGAAGACGGCCCTCTCTGCGGTTGTGGCCGCCACGGCTGCCTGGAGGCCCTTGCTTCCGGCAGCGCTCTGGCCAGGATCGCGAGCGAGATCGTCGCCCGCGAGCCCGGCGGCATGCTCGCAAGCTTGAGCCGCGACGTAGCCGAGGCGCCCTCGGCCCTGACCCTGGAGCAGGCCGCGGCCGCCGGCGATGCCAGCGCGGCGCGGGCGGTGGACCAGGCGGCCCGCTACCTCGGCGCCGGCCTCACGAACCTCGTCGACCTCTTCAACCCTGAGGTCGTGGCCGTCAGCGGCAACCTGCGCAAGATGGCCGGCTATCTCGACGTCGCGAAGGCCGTAGTCGAACGCGAGGCCTACCGCCAGGCCGCCGCCGACGTCCGCATCGTCGACGCCGCCCTCGGCGACGACGCCGCCGCGCTCGGCGCCGCCCTCACCGCCCTCGACCACCTGGTCGAGTCACCGTAATCGCCCGCCAACGATCGCCCTCGACCACCTCGACGGATCACCGTAATGCCGCCACAAATGTAGCGGCGACCTTCAGGTCGCCATCCGCCGGGAGGAGAGGAAGGGTTCCCTGCTCTGACGTGCGGGAGAGGCGCCGCCCCTGCCATTCGTAGCGCCGCCCGTCCCTTGCGTTCGTGGTGAACCGGGTCGAACCACGAACGGGCTGCAACCCTACGCCGAAGGGGATCAGGGGCGGAGGACTTGCGCTTGGGTAGGCGGCCGCCCCCCATGAGGACCCGGCCCTCTGCCAAGTCGTGCAGTGCGTGGCGGCTAGGCGCGGGAAGGAGGGTGGATCAGCGCGACGTCGCGGTCTGTCTTATCGCCCAGGCGACAAGTGCAACGAACACCACAAGTGGGAGTGACAGGAAGAATCAGCCCAATGCCACTCGCCCCGCCAGGCGATCGTCCTTTGACGAGAATCTCTATTGTCCCGTACTGTCCACGCCGTTCTGACTCAAGGATTCCGACGGCACGTCGCCGGCCTCCGTACGTGTAAGTCCGGTATGAAGGTGCCGTCGTTCGAGGCGAACCGCTCAGAGCGTCGTGTCGCATCCTCCACGGTCTGGCACGTCGCCGGCCTTCGCATCGGCGATGAACACAGCCAGGGGCACGCAATTCCGAGGGTCCTGGTCGACGGCCTGAAGAAGGCTACCACTACCGCAATTACGAGGACGAGTATCCCGCAATAGACTATCGAATTGCGGAGCCCATCGCCATTCTCTCAGCCTTGATCACCGTCCGAACCTCTCGTAGGCGTAACCGTACCTTAGAGCCCGCTCCACCACCAGCGGCTGGCACCTGCGCCCGTGCCGGATGTGCCGTAGTGCGGAGTCTCAGGCTGGCAAGCGTTCAAACGCCTCTCGGGAACGATCTCGGACGCCGCTTATCCCGCCGCCTTGCTCTTTCGCGGCCGTCGCCCCTCCCATCGCCCTCTGCCGGCCGCGCGCGCCTGGGCCGGGGCCATTGGGGCCAGGCCCGCCACCACCGGCTCGAGCGCCGTCACGAACTCGGCCATCCGGCCGCCGAGCTCGCGGGCGAAGGCCTCGTCCAGCGCCCGCAGGGGCAGCGTCTCATGCACGCGCGTCCAACGCTCCGTCCACTCCTCGACCTCGACGCCGGGGCCGAGGCGGGCGGCGACCTCCGGCATGGCGTCCGCCACCACCGCGATGCGCGCCAGGCTGTCCTCTCGCTCGCCCTCGAAGTGCAGGCCCAACTCGACCAGCCCTGCCTGAGAGCGAAGCCACAGCTCGTAATGCTGGCGCGAGTCCGCGAAGTACAACTGCACCATCGAGCCTCGGACGCGCGCGTTCGGCAACGGCTCCGGCAGCGCCGCCATCGCCGTGTCTTTCGCCAGTTCCAGGAAGGCGCGATTCTTCAGGGGCATAGGCCAAGATTAGGGCCGGCGCCGTTGTCACGGCAATCGGCGCGCCGGCGTCCCCGCGGGTGGGTGATAAGATTGAGTATGGGCCGCCTGCCGGACCGGTGGGCGGGGGTGGAAGGAGTCACTAAATGGATGCTGGCATCATCATCCTCATTGTCATCATTGCCCTGATACTGCTGTCCGTGTTCATGGTCATCGGCACATACAACGGGCTTGTGGGCGCGCGCTTCCGCGTCCGCGAGGCCTGGTCCGGCATAGACGTGCAGCTCAAGCGCCGGTCCAGCCTGATCCCGAACCTGGTGGAGACGGTCAGGGGCTACGCCGCCCACGAGCGCGAGACTTTCGAGAACGTCACCCGCGCCCGCGCCGCCCTTGACCGCGCCGGCACACCCGGCGAGGCCGCGCAGGCTAACAACATGCTCACCCAGACCCTGCGCTCGCTCTTTGCCGTGGCCGAGGCCTACCCCGACCTCAAGGCCAACCAGAACTTCCTCCAGCTGCAGAGCGATCTGACCGACACCGAGGACAAGATCGCCTACGCACGGCAGTTCTATAACCGCAACGTCCTCTCCTACAACCAGAAGACCGCCACGTTCCCCTCGGTCGTCATCGCCAACATGTTCAATTTCCAGCCGGAAGAGTTCTTCGAGGCCGAGGAAGAAGGCCGCCAGGACGTGCGCGTCAGCTTCGCGCCAAACGCGCCCGCGGCGCCCGCGGCTCCCGCAGTTGCCGGCCAGGTCGCGCCGCCGGCGCCGCCGAATCCGCCCGTGACCTAGCCCTACGAGGCCCCGCCAATGTCCTCTGAGGCCGAGTCACCGGTACTGGTCTACGACCGCATCGCGTCCAACAGGCGCAAGACCTTTGTGCTCATGTTCGCGTTCTTCGTCGTGACCTCGGCCGCGGTTATCGCTTTCACCTATTTCGCCGGCCTGCCGTTCGCTTTCTCGCCGTTCGTGGTCCTGTTCGTGTTGATGTACACCGTATTCGCTTACTACGCTTCGGCAGGCGTGGCGCTCGCGGTTAGCGGCGCGCGCGGCCCCCTCGCCCAAAACGACGAGCCGCTGCTCTATAACACCATCGAGAACCTTTGCATCGGATCCGGCCTGCCCATGCCCAAGGTCTACGTGATCGAAGATGGGGCGATGAACGCCTTCGCGACCGGGCGCGACCCCGACCATGCCTCGGTCGCCATCACGCGCGGGCTGCTCGAAAAGCTCGACAAGCTGGAGCTGGAAGGCGTGCTTGCGCACGAGCTCTCGCATATCGGCAACCGCGATACCACTCTCATGACCACCCTGGTCCTGCTCGCCGGCGTCCTGGCGCTGCTGGCCGACCTGACCTTCCGCCTCACCTGGTTCGGCGCCGGCTCGCGCAATTCCTACCGCGGCAAGAACAACAACGGCGCTGCCATCCTGCTTGTCCTGGCCGTGGTTGCGGCCATCCTGGCGCCCATCGCCGCGCGGATCATCACGATGGCCGTCTCTCGCCAGCGCGAGTACCTGGCCGACGCTTCCGGGGCTCTGCTCACCCGCTACCCGGAAGGCCTGGCCCGCGCCCTGGAGAAGATTCGCGGCGATACGGACCCGCTGGATGCGGCCACCAAGGCCACAGAGCACCTCTATTTCGTAAACCCGCTGACCGACCACACCAGCCAGCTAAACAACCTCTTCAACACCCACCCGCCGATCGAGGAACGCATCCGCCTCTTGCGGGCGATGTAGTGCAGCCGGCGAATTGATTAACATGACCAGGTGGAGAGGACAACCGTCGTTGCGGATGCGTGTCAGTCCGGCTTGGTAATCCCGCCCATGGCCGACCGGCTATTCGGCGCGCCCAACTGATGTCGCCCGTCCCCGAGCCGGTTGCCCGCGTCGCCGGCATGATGTCCGCGTTCCGGCCATCGTGGTGCCTCTGCGGCGGTTGGGCGATCGACGCGTGGCTCGGCCGACAGACCCGCGACCATGGTGACGTCGACATCTCGGTGTTCCACGACGACCAGCGAGCCCTCTTCGAGCATCTCGCCGCCTGGGAGCTGATCGCGCACGATGCCCGGGTGCCAGGTAATTCGACTGAACTCTGGGATGGCCGGCTCCTGGTCCTGCCCGCCCACATCCACGCCGGCACCGACCGCGAGGCGGTGTCTACCTGGGTGTCAAACCCGCGCGCGAAACTAGACGACGCCTTCAAGCTCGAAATCGTCATAGACTCGCGTTACCGGCGGCGGTGGATCTTTCGAGACCAACCACGCATTTCACGGCCGCTGCACGGATGCATCCGGCAGTCGTCCTGGGGCGTGCCAACCGCAACGCCGGAGGTGCTGCTCTTCTACAAGGCAACGGCCTACTTCGGTACCGGGCTCGGCGACGAGCGCCGGCAGGACCAGGCCGATTTCGAGGCTCTGCTGCCACGGCTCAGCAGGGGCCAACGGACGTGGCTCTGGCAGGCTATCTCGATTCTGCATGCGGACCATCCCTGGCTGAACTTCTGAGCGTTCCCGTGCGGGGACTTCGCAGGCCGAGCCTCTGCCTCTATACAAGGTCTATACAAGGCATTTGTAAAATCGGCCTATTCTTACGCTCACGTAAATGTCCGATGATCTGATAGAATCAGCCGACCGCCCCTGGAGGCCGCGCCCTGGCGACTGCAGAACACGACACGGACGAAGAAGCTAAACGCCGCGAGTTGATGATGCGCGGTGGTGGCGGCCGCGGCGGCCCCGGCATGGGCGACGCCACCAGCCTCCTGCAGGTGCACAAAACCTTCTCCGCCCTCAAGATTCCCGCTTACAGGCTGCTCTGGTTCAGCATGCTGGCATCCTTCGCCGGCATGCAGATGCAAATGGTCGCCCGTGGCTTGCTGGCGTACGACATCGGCGGCACGAACAGCGCGATCGCCGTTGTCAGTCTTGGCTGGGGCATCCCGATGCTCCTCTTCTCTCTCGTGGGCGGCACGGTCGCCGACCGTATCGACCGTCGCAAGCTGATGATGCTTTCGCAGCTTATGACGGCAGCGGTCGCGCTGGTGATCGCCGTCCTGGTGCACACGGGCTCCATTCAGATCTGGCATCTGTTCGTCGCCGGCCTGGCCCAGGGCGTTGTCTTTTCCTTCAGCGGACCGGCCCGTCAGGCCTTCATCCCCGAGGTCGTCGGCGAAAAAGAGCTGATGAACGCCATCGCGCTCAACCAGGCCGGCATGAACCTGACTCGCGTCGCCGGCCCCAGCATCGCCGGCGCCCTCATCGCCCTGCCCTGGGTCGACATTCAAGGCGTGTTCTACCTCCAGGCGGCCCTCAACCTGCTGGCCCTGGTGCTGATCCTGGCCATCCCCCTTGTCAAGGTCGCACCCGAAGTTGCCGAAGAGCGGGCCGAGCGCGAAGTGCGCGGCGAGTCCTGGGGCTCTCAGGGAGGCCACCATGGCACGATGACGCAGGACCTGGTCGACGGCCTACGCTACGTCTTCGCCAGTCCGATCCTGCTAACACTGCTGGTCATGGGCCTGGTACCGGCGCTGATCGGCATGTCTTATCAGAGCTTCCTGCCGGTCTTCGCCAAGGACGTCTTTGGCGATGGCGAACACAGAAACGCCGAGGGCCTGGGACTGATGATGACCGTGAGCGGCATCGGCGCCCTGGCGGGCTCCCTGGTCATGGCCACCATGGCCGACTTCCCCCGGCGCACTCAGCTGCAGCTGCTGTCCGGCCTTGGGTTCGGCATGTTCCTCGCGGCCTTTGCCCTTATGGGGAACTACATCGGCGCCCTGATGGCGCTGGCCATGCTCGGCTTCATGGCCAGCTACTTCCAGGGCCTCAACAGCACCATGGTCATGACCGCTAGCGACGCCCAGTTCTACGGCCGCGTCATGAGCGTGAATATGATGACCTTCTCGCTCATGCCGCTGGGGACGCTGCCCATGGGCTTCATCGCCGACTCCATCGGTTCGGTCTCGCTCGGCCCTATCGACCTCGTCGGCATCCAGGCGGCCCAGTTCGGCGCCGGGATCCTGCTCACCGTCTTCGTCCTCGCGGTCACGGTCTTCAACCCGGCCTACCGCCAGCTGGAACAGAACGACTTCAAGCGCTTCGCCGTCATGGCGATCGAGCGCGTGCGCGAAGGGCAGGGCCAGGGTTCGGTCTGGCAGCAGCTGCGCGGCTCGATGAAGCACGAGCGCGGCTCGACCATGGCCCAGAAGTACGCCGACGCCCCGGCCGAAGTCGACCACGCGGCCGGCGGCGGCTCCGGCTGACCGCGCGCGCCCTCTACTGATCTTGCGTCCCGCAAGCCGGCCGGGCTGGAAGGCCCGGCCTACGTAATTCGCCACGGCGCCACCAAGCCGGCCGGGCTGGAAGGCCCGGCCTACGTTGTTTCGCCTCCCACAACTCCCGGGCTCACACCTCACCTCACACCTCCTACCTCACCTCCCTACCTACTTTTACCCTCACGTAAACATCCGACTTCGGTGTATACTCCCGCTTAACATATGGCTTCCCCTGCACGAAACCAGCCCGAGCCCCGTCCAGACGTCCCCGGTTCCGGCGGCATTTCGATAACCAAGACCTTCAGCGCGTTCCGAATACCCGCTTACCGCTTTCTGTGGCTGAGCATGATCTGCTCCTTTGCCGGGATGCAGATGCAGATGTTCGCCCGCGGCCTGCTGGCTTACGAGCTTGGCGGCACTGCCGGCGCCATCGGCGTCGTCAGCCTGGGCTTTGCGATACCGCAACTGGTGCTGTCGCTGGTCGGCGGGACCGTCGCCGACCGCTTCGACAAGCGCAAGCTGATGATGCTATCCCAGGCCGGCACGGCGATCGTCGCCGTCGCGATCGCGGTCCTCGTCGCCAGCGGCCACATGACCGTGCTCTTGCTCTTCATCTCCGGCCTCTTCCAGGGCACGGTGTTCGCGTTTGGCGGCCCGGCGCGGCAGGCGTTCGTCCCCGAGGTCGTGGGCGAAAAAGAGATGATGAACGCCATAGCGCTCAACAACGCCGGCATGAACCTATCGCGCATCGGCGGGCCGTTCCTGGCCGCGGCGCTCGTGGCCGTCGCCTGGATCGACCTCCAGGGCCTTTACTTCATCCAGGCCGGCCTGAACGTCATCTCTCTGGCGCTGCTGTTCTTCCTCCCCGCGTTGGCCAGGGGCGGCCTCAAGGCTTCCGACCGCGCCCCTGCCCTCAACGGCGCCGCGTCCGTAAGCCCGCACAGGCGCCCCCAGCGTTCCGGCTCGGTGATGAGCGAGCTCAAGGCCGGCCTGCGTTACATCGCCAACAGCCCCATCCTTCTGACCCTGATCATGATGGGCCTGGTGCCGACGCTGGTGGGCATGTCCTATCAGAACTACCTGCCCGTTTTCGCCAAGAACGTCTTCGGCGATGGCATCCACCGCAACGCCGGCGCCATCGGCATGATGGGCATGATGAGCGGAATCGGCGCGTTCACCGGCTCCCTGGCCGTGGCATCGCTGTCGGAATACCGGCGCCGCACCCAGCTACAGCTCGCGGCAGGCGTCGGCTACGGGCTGTTCCTGATGTTCTTCGCGATGCAGGGCACCTTCGCCATCGCCCTGGCCGCGCTCGTCGGCCTCGGCTTTATGTCGAGTTTCTTTCAGTCCCTGAACAGCACCATGGTCATGACGGCCAGCGAACCGCAATACTACGGCCGCGTCATGAGCGTGAACATGCTCACTTTTTCCCTGATGCCCATCGGCGCCTTCATTACCGGCTTCATCATCGACGCTATCGGCCACGTCAACGTCGGTGACATGGAGCTTCTTGGCGTCCAGGCAGCTTATCTCGGCGCCGGCGCCATCATCACGGTGTTCGTCCTGGGTGTGACCGTCTTCAACCCCAGCTACCGAAAGCTGGAGCAGAACGACCTTGCGGGCTTCGCGCGCGTCCCCGCCGCCTCCGACCCGGCCACGGCCGCCGGTGCCGACTAAGCGCAGTTCCAAGCACCTCACCCCTCACACCTCACACCTTCCCCTAGGCGTTTCCCCTAAAGTCCGCCGTGAATCCCCCGATAACCTCACAGGACGCGGGATTGCGTCCTGCTTGCCAGCGGAGACGGCGCGACGCCTGTCACCTCGTCGCGCCGCCTCCACCGCCAGGTTTTGTTATGCGGCGCCCTCCTCAGGCGTTTGCCTATTACCGGCAAGCCACATTGGAGGATGCAAGGATGCAGCTCTCTATCCGCCCCTACGGCTGGCACTTCGCCCTGACGCACGCTGACGGCGCGACCGAGGACTACACGCTGGAGGGCCTGGACCGGCGTTTCAACCTCGGCATTCGCGGCAGCGCCCTTGAAGTCGCCTTCCTCGCGCGCCAGGTGGCGGCGCTGTCAGAGGCCACCGTGTCCGCCTATTTCAACGGCGCCCTCATGGCAACGGCCTCTCCTTCCGTCGCGCACTCCCGACATTCATAAGCCTGGCCCCGCCGTCCCCATCTCGGCGACCTGCCAGGGTGGCGCGGCCGCATTTGACCAGTTTGCTGCTCGGATTCTTGGGAAGCGCGCGAAACTTGCCCTCCTCTCGGCTTTACGTCCGCGTAATCGCGTCTGCGGAATGCTGTGACCAGGAGGTGAACGGCATGTACATCGGCGGCGGCCTGCTCACCATCGTCCTCATCGCCCTCTTGCTCGTGCTTCTCTTGTAGCGGGCAAAGCCGGCCACGCAAAGAGGGCCGGCCCGCGACCTCCCTGCTCCTTTGGCTCATCGCGCCTCACTCGGCGCCCTTCTCTTTCCGCGACCTCGGGGCAGCCTCGATCAGGACGACCATGATCGCGCCTCTTTTGTGAGTTATCCGCCGCCAGGTTCAAGTCCCCTCCCGCCAGATCACGCCGGCCCTTGCGTTCGCCCCCTCCCCCTCTCCGGAAGCCCCCTCTCCGTCGTCGGACGGAGAGGGGGTTGGGGGTGAGGTCTTGACTGGCACGCTTGTTCGCGTATGATCTCGTCAATCGCCTAAGCTGTTTCCCAGAACTCGCATGCCCCTGCGCCTGAAGCTAGACCCACGCCCACCCGCGTACGACTCCGTCGCCGAAGCCATCATGGCCGAGGACGACGGCGAGATAGAGGACGCCATCGAGCACGCCATCTGGCGCCCCATTCTCGCTTCCCGCCCTCCTGCCCGAGACGTCGCCTTCGTCGATGGCGTGGAGCGCCGCGAAAAGCGCCTCTCCGCCGAAGGCGAAGGGCGCTTCGTGCCCGGCATGCTTGCCAGTTACGCCGCCGGGTCCACCTGGCCGGGGCGGACCGGGGCCGCCCGCGACGCCCTCATCGAGCACCGGCTAATCATGGGCGCCGGCCTCAGCGCCCCCGCCCTGCATCTGCGCTCACAGGCCTGCACCCTGGACTACACCCTGGTATCGAGCCCCGAGACCGATTTCGAGGGCCTCGGCAAGACCTTGAACCACCTGCGCGCGGACCTCGAAGCCCGGCTCGTGCACGGCCTGCGCTCGGCCGGCGCGGAGATGGTCGTGGTCGATGGCCGCCTGCCTCCCGACGCGGAGGCGCCCGCGATCGGGCTGATCAAGACTCCCCACGTCCTGCCTGCCGTCGTGGCGAAGCACTTCGACGTCCTGGCGGCGCTCGAGACCGGCGAGCGCTCGCCGATCTTCATCCGCCGGCGCTCCGACCGGCCCTTCTATTCCTGGTTCGTTTGCCTGCGCACTCCGGGGCCGTCAGACGTCGCCCTCTCCGGCCTTGCCCTGCTCGAAGTCTCAGGCGCCACCAGGCAACGAGACGTCGAGGGCCTGGCCGACGCCTCCGCGGCCACGCTGCCGGGCTTCGCCTCGCAGCCCTTCCAGGACGACCGCGCGCCCCAGAACCTGCTGCCCGTGGGCCTGCTGGAACGCGAGCTGCGACACCTGCTCGGGGACGCGGAGCTCGTGCACCGCCTGGCGGTCGAAGCCTTCGCACGGGAGGAGATATGGTGCTAGAACACGCCGGCCAAACCTCACCGGCGGGCCAGGTCATGGGCACCGACGACTCCTTCGCGCTCGACTTCTGGGTGAACGTGGAGGAGCATCGCTATCTCCAGCTCGACGACGTGGTCACGGTGCCGATCGTCCTGCCGGACGGGCAGTCCGTGACCATCCACGGCGTCGTCGACACAGTGCGCTCGCGGCTCGAAGGCGCCCGCTTCGGCTCCGACGCCAAGCGCGCCCGCGACGGCATCATGCCCTTCAACGTCGCCAACGCCGCCCACGTCGCTGTCACTCGCGTCGAGCCCGAGATCTTCGTCGCGCCCTTCCCCGGCAGCGACGCCTTCAAGAGCGAAGGCGCCCAGCGCGAGCAGGCGCTCTACTTCGACAAGATGCTGGCCGACGAGACGGCGTTCTGCGCCGGCTTCTCGCGCGACGGCCAGCTCATGTACGGCAACATCGAGTTCCTCGACGGCACGCGCGGCGCCCACATGAACATCTCCGGCATCAGCGGCGTCGCCACCAAGACCAGCTACGCCCTCTTCCTGCTCTACTCGCTGTTCCACTCCAGCGTCCTCAAGGGCCACGCCGCCAACACCAAGGCCATCGTCTTCAACGTCAAGGGCGAGGACCTCCTCTGGCTGGACAAGCCCAACCGCTACCTGGACGAAGACGCCCGCCGCCTGTACGAGAAGGCGGAGCTGCCGGTCGGCCCCTTCCGCAGCGTGGCCGTCTGGTCGGCGGCGAAGAAGGGCGTCGACACCCTCGTGCCCTCGACGGACACGCGCATGGAGGGCGTCCACGCCTACGCCTGGTCGCTGGCCGACTTCTGCCGCGAGCGCATGCTGCGCTTCCTCTTCGCCGAAGCCGACAACGAGACCAGCCAGCTCTCCTTCGTGATCCGCGTGGTCGAAGACTGGCTGGCGAACCCCAACGATGTGACCGGGCCGGACGCCCACGGCTTCATGACAACGAGCGACGGGACCGTGATGCGCAGCTTCCATGACCTGACGAACCTGCTCGAGGCCTACATCGACACCATCGCCGCCGGGCGCGCCGTCGGCGGCACGCAGGGCGCCTTCATCCGCCGCCTGTACGACGCCGCCGGCGACGGCCGGGCACCTGATCCGCGCGATCCCGCCCGACAAGGTCGACGACCACCGTATTCGCGTCCTCGACGCGACGGCGACCGCAACAAGCAGGTCACGGTGATCGACATCAACGGCCTGCCCGACCGGGCCAAGCGCTTCGTCGTCGGCGTCGTCGTACGCCGGCTGGTCGAGCAGAAGGAGCAGCTCGGCACCGGCCGGCCGCTCGTCTTCCTTGTCCTGGACGAGCTCAACAAGTACGCCCCGCGCGAAGGCTGGAGCCCGATCAAGGAAGTGATCCTCGACATCGCCGAGCGCGGACGCAGCCTGGGCGTTGATCCTGATCGGCGCGCAGCAGACCGCCAGCGAGATCGAGCGCCGCGTGACCGCCAACGCCTCGTTCCGCGTCGCGGGCCGTCTCGACACCGCCGAGGCCGCGCGCGACGAGTACGGCTTCCTCACCGACGCCGCCCGCGCGCGCGCGTCGATCCTCAAGCCCGGCTCCATGTTCGTGCACCAGCCCGAGATCCCGGTGCCGCTGCTGGTCCAGTTCCCCTTCCCGGCCTGGGCCACGCGCAAGGATGAAGTGGACCTAACGTGCCTCGAACGGCACCGGCCTGCGGCTGGGGCGCTAACGCCATGCGCCTCCTGCACACGGGCGACTGGCACCTGGGCCGCCAGATCCGCGGCCTCTCCCGCCAGCCGGAGTTCGAGCCGTCCTCGGCGAGGTGGTGGACATCGCGACCCGGGAGAAGGTCGACCTCCTGCTCGTCGCCGGCGACACCTTCGACGCCTTCTCGCCGCCGCCCGACGCCGAGAAGCTGCTCTACGACACCCTCGAGCGCCTTCTGCGCGACGGCGTCCAGGTGGTGATCATCGCCGGCAACCACGACCACGCCGGCCACATGGACGCCCTCAGCGGCATTCTGCGCATGGCGGGCGTGCACTCGGCCGGCAGCGTCCCGGCGTCGCCGGAAGCCGCGCGCCTGCTCCTGCCCTCGCGCGACAAGAGCGAGCAGTGCTACATCGCGGCGCTGCCCTGGGTGCCGGAGCGCTTCGCCTTCGACTTCGAGTCGCTCTCTGGCGATATCGGCGCGACCGATCGCCCAGTACGCGGACCGCATGGAAACGGCCATCCGCGACTACTGGGGCAAACCATCGGCGAAAACGGTCAACGTCTTCCTGGGCCACATGCTGATCAGCGGCGCGATGATCGGCGACGGAGGTGGCGAACGCAAGCTCCAGATCGGACAGAACTTCGCCGTCCAGGCGGCGGCCCTTCCGGAGGATGCCCAGTACGTCGCCCTGGGCCACGTCCACAAACCACAGCAAATCGCAGCAGCGGCCAGGGCCGACTATGCCGGCTCGCTGCTGCAGCTCGACTTCGGCGAGGCTGAGCAGGAGCGCAGCGTGAACCTCGTCGAGCTCAAGCCCGGCCTGCCGCCGGACGTCCGCCGCATCGCCATCACCGGCGGCCGCAGACTGAAGAATGTGACCGCGCGGCTGGCCGACCTGCCCCAGATGGCCGCACAGCAGGGCGACGCCTATCTCCGTGTCACCGTCGAGCTCGACGAGTTCGTGCCGGCGCTGGCGCAGCAGGTGCGCGAGTGGCTGCCCAACGCGGTCGACGTCACGCCGCCAATCCTGCCGGTGGACGCTACGCCCGCCCACGAGGCGCTGGAGCGCCACGGGCTGCAGCCGGACGAGCTGTTCGCGCGGTTTTACCGCACGCAACGAGGGACGGACGCGCCGCCGGAACTCGTGAACCTGTTCAAGCAGCTTCACGCGGAGGCCGAGCGTGCGTCCGCTTAACCTCAAGTTTGCCGGCTTCACCTGCTACAAGGAGCAGATGGAGATCCCATTCCAGGGCCTGGACATGTTCGCGATTACCGGCCCCACGGGCGCCGGCAAGTCCACAATCGTCGACGCCATCTGCTACGCGCTCTACGGCCGTGTGCCTCGGCAAGCCGAGACGCTTAATCTCATAAACTTCGACAAGGAATCGATGACCGTCGATCTCGAGTTCGAAGCTGGCGGGAGGCGCTACCGAGTCCACCGAGGTATCAATCTCGACAAGAGGGGTAAGCGTACCGTCTCACCTGTTCAACTTGAAGAGTTTTCGGACACTGAATGGCGCCCGATCGCCGGCCGCGTCCAGGACGTGGACAAGGAGATCGAGAAGGCCATCGGCCTCGATTACAAGAGCTTTACGGTCTGCGTACTGCTCCCGCAGGGCCGCTTCCAGGAGTTCCTGGCCGGCGAAAGGAAGGACCGCCGCCAGGTCCTGACGGAGTTGCTGGACATCGGCGTCTACGAAGAGACCATGAGGCTGGCCAACGTGCGCGCCCGCGACATCGAGCGCGACATCGCCAACACTGAACGCCGCCTGCGCGACGACTTTGGCGACGCGACGCCGGAGGCGCTGGCCGATGTCCGCGGCCAGATGGAGGAAGCGCGGCCGCGGCTGGCGCAGGCCCAGGCCCAGCGCGAGGCATTGAACGAGGCCCTGACTTTCGCCGAGACCGTGATGTCGGCCCGGCGGCGCCAGGTCGAAAGGACGGAAGCCCACTCGGCGCTGCTGGTGAAGATCGGCGACACGGAGGCGCTGGCGAAGGACGGCCGCGAGCGCATCGCCGCGCTGCGCGAGCAACACCAGGGGGCGGCGGCGCTCCTCCTGGCCGCGCCCTACGACCGCGAACGCCACTCCGCCCTGGAGCGAGCGCTGGACGGCCTGCACAACGTCTCGCGTCTGAAGACAGGCCTGGCGAGCGCAAAGAAGGACGCGGACGACGTCAAGGCGCTCGATGCCGCGCGCATACTCGTGACGGGCGCCGAGAAGCGCGCGGCCGAAGCCCTGGCCGCTGCCCAACAGGCACAGGCGCTCCTCGACGAAGCGCGCCGCCTGGACGCCGCGGCCCATGTCCGCGCCGGCCTCAAGCCGGGCGACCCCTGTCCCGTCTGCGGCGGCGTCATCGGCGAGGACCTGCCACCCGTCGAGGCAGGCTTGGCGGTGTCCGCAGAGGCACTCGACGACGCCAGAAAGGCCGACGCCGGCGCGGCCCAGGACCTAACCCGGTCGCGGACAGGCCTCGCGGCCGAAGAGTCACGCATCGAAGGCGCCCGCAAGAACGCCGAACGGCTGACCGGCGAGCTACGCGAAGCCGAGGCCGAGCTTCTCCGCCGGACGCCCGCGGGCGTCAAGCCCGAAGAAAAGGCGCTCGAAGCGGCCCTTCGCGCCGAGGCCGACAAGGAAGCGCGGCAGCGCGAGCTATCCGAGCGAGAGGCTGCGCTCAGGCGCGATATCGACTCCCTGGCGCCGCTCGTCGCCGGCAGCGAGAACACCCTGGCTCAGCTCCGCGGCCAGGCCGGCGCGCTCGAGGCCGAGGCCACGCAGGCAGGTGAGGAAGCCGAGGCCGCGAAAGTCGCCCTCTCGAAGCTGGCCCAGGACTGGCAATGGCTCCAGGTCGCGGACCTCATCAAGGCCAAGCAGGCGCCGAACCAGGTGCTCTCCAGCCAGCTTCGTGGCACCAACACCGAGATCGAGTCGCTGACTCACCACATCGCCTCGCTCGAAGCCGACGAGCGCCGCATCGGGCAGGGGATCGAAAGGGCAGCGACGCTGCGGGCCGAGCTGGACTCGCGCAGGGGCCTCTTCGCGCTGTTCAAGGACCTCGGCCTCCTGCTTCAAGCCAATTACTTCCAGGCTTTCGTGATGGAAGAAGCGATGGCCGCGCTGGCCCAGGCGGCGACCATCCACCTGGACTACCTCTCTCAGCACCGTTTTGGCCTGACCGTGGAAAAGGACGAGTTCAAGGTGATCGACGGTTGGCAGGGCGGCCAGGTGCGCTCGGCGGCGACGCTCAGCGGCGGCGAGACTTTCGTCGCTTCGCTGGCGCTGGCCCTGGCGCTCTCCGAGCGGGTGCCGGAGCTGCGCAGCGCCGCCTCGGCCTCGCTCGACAGCCTCTTCCTCGACGAAGGCTTCGGGACGCTCGACCCGGAGTCGCTGGCCGAGGTCATCGACGCGCTGGAGAGCCTGCGTTCCGAAGAGCGCCTGGTCGGCATCATCACCCACGTCCCCGAGCTCGCCCGTCGCATCGAGACCCGCATCGAGGTCTCGAAGTCGCAGGACGGCAGCACCTTGCGCCTGGTCGGCGCCTGAGGGCAGCCGAGAAGGCAACGCGAATCTCACGCGGATTTCACGGATTTGGGAAAGGATGGCGCGGATTTCTTTGTGTCGAGATGCCTCCGAATCAAAGAAAATCCGCGTAATCCTGTCCGCCAATCCGCGCAATCCGTGTTGATTCTCCCCTAGGGCGTACCATGACCCCACACCCACACAACCGGAGGCCGCCATGCTCTCTGACCCAATCGCCATCGTCAGCGCCGCGCGCACACCAATCGGTGGCTTCCTCGGCGAGCTCAAGGACGTGCGCGCGCCTAACCTGGGCGCCGTCGCCATCGCCGCCGCCCTGGAGCGCGCCGGCCTCCGCCCCGGCGAGGTCGACGAAGTGATCATGGGCTGCGTACTGCCCGCCGGCATCGGCCAGGCGCCGGCGCGTCAGGCCAGCCTTGGCGCCGGCATACCGGAGGACGTCGGCTGCACGACCGTGAACAAGATGTGCGGCTCCGGCATGAAGGCGGCCATCATGGCCCACGACGCCATCGCCGCCGGCACCGACCGCATCGTAATGGCCGGCGGCTTCGAGAGCATGAGCAACGCCCCCTACCTGCTGGACCGCGCCCGCGAGGGCTATCGCATGGGCAACGCGCCGATCTACGACCACATGAGCCTGGACGGCCTGCAGGACGGCTTCGGCGACGGCCGCCTCATGGGCTGCTTCGCGGAAGAATGCGCCACCGCCTACGAGTTCAGCCGCTCGGCACAGGACGACTTCGCGATCACGTCGCTGAGACGGGCCCAAAAGGCGATGGAGGACGGCACCTTCGCCGCCGAGATCGCGCCCGTCACCGTCAAGACGCGGCAGGGCGACCAGACCTTCGACCTGGACGAGCAGCCACGGCGGGCACGGCCGGACCGAATCCCGACCCTGCGCCCGGCCTTCGCCGAAGGCGGCACCGTCACGGCGGCAAACTCAAGCTCCATTTCGGACGGCGCCGCGGCGCTGGTAATGATGCCCCTGTCCGAGGCCGAACGCCGGGGCCTCACGCCCAGGGCCGTAGTCGTCGCCCACGCCTCGCACGCCCAGAAGCCGGCCCTGTTCACGACGGCGCCAGTCGGCGCGATGCGCAAGGTCATGGACAAAGCCGGCTGGTCGGTCGACGAGGTTGACCTGTTCGAGGTCAACGAGGCCTTCGCCGTCGTCCCCATGGCCGCCATGTTCGACCTCGGCCTGCCGCACGAGAAGCTGAACGTCCACGGCGGCGCCTGCGCCCTGGGACACCCGGTTGGCGCCTCCGGCGCCCGCATTCTGGTCACGCTGATGAACGCGCTGGAGAAGTACGACCTCAAGCGCGGCGTCGCCAGCCTCTGCATCGGCGGCGGCGAAGCCACGGCCATGGCCATCGAACGGATCAGCTGACGGCCGCCTCGCGCCAGGGTTAGGGTCGAACGGCCCCTAACATCGCGCCGAATCGCACTGTGCCCGGCAACCGTTGCCCTCTAGGGTGCGCGAGAAGGTACGACTGGCTTCCCGGGGATTCGAGGCAGCGTAGGACTCCTGGTTACGATGCTGGGCCATTCACCAACAGCCGAGAACACGTCGCCCGACGGCGACGGCATCGTCCACACCGGTTCGATCAGCAGCACCGTTGACCTCGACTTCAAGCGCGGCGAGGCGCACAAGATCTACCACCCTTCGGGGCCGGTGCGGCTGCTATATTGGCTCGCTTTCCAGGCGCCCTTTCCCTACGTGGCCAACCACCCTGCCCTGGAGGCCGCGCGCCTGCGGCGGCGGATTGTCGACCTCCTCACCAAATACTGGTTCGGCCATCACCTGGTCGCAAGGGTCGTGGACGTAGAAGACGTGGCCGGAGGCGGGCACGACTTCGTCACGCAGCTGGTCAGAGGCCACGAACCCACGGACAAGCGCCGGGCGAAAGCCTTCCTCAAGGATCTGGACCGGCGCTTTCTGGACGCCGGCATCGCGACCTGGCAGATCACGCCTTACAACCCGCACTCGATCACCAATCTCATCGAGAAGGAAGACGGTACCTACCGGATCATCGACCTCGAGTCCAGTCTCGTTTCGCTGGTGTATCCGCTGTCGCGTCTCGTAGCCTTCATCCGCGCCGGCCTGGTCCCCTCATTCGATGACATCGACGTGGACCGCCTCGACGCCTACGTGGAGGCGAATGCTCCCGGCCTCCGGCGCCTTGCCGGACGATGAATACGAAGAGCTGCTCGATGCCGTTGCCGCGTATCGGGCGGCCCAGGATGCCTGGCACCGCTCGGAGCCTCGAATCCCAGGCCGCGCGCTCAGATTCCTACTGCGTCTGGCGGACGTGCCCACATGGCTGCGCGGGGCACGCCGGCTGATGCTGCAAGGCGAGCAGCTTGCGAGCGGCCAGGTCCGCGAGGGCCTGGTGCAGTGGGTGGATGAAGGCCGCACGTCGCGGGAAGAAGCGGAGGCCCTCATCGCGAGCCTCAGCACTCCGGACGTGGGGCGCGCATTCATGCACCTGGGCGCGCACTTCGCCATCAGCCTGCCGCTCCGGTTCCCGTTCGGCGCTACCTGCCGGTTCCTTTACACGGCGGGGCTGCGGCTGCGCGCCGAAGTCCGCGGCCTTTTGCGCCTGGGCGACGTTTCGGCGGCGCGCCGTCTCCACACCGTGCCGGTTGCGCTGTTCGCGCTCTTCCCAGGCTTTGGCCGCCTGGCTTACCTCCTGAGCCCGGCCCTTTCGTCCCAACCGCTGCTGGCGGCTGTCCCTCTCGATCACGTGGCCAGGAAGCTGCCGTTAAGCCTCTATTCGCGTCTGCACCTGGAGGCGCTATTCGTGTACTGGGGCCATAGTCAAACGCATGCCGCGCCGCCGGGCCACAGCGTCAGGCGTCTGCCCGCCGCAATCGCCGCCCGCCATCGTGCTCTCGGGCCACACCGGGGCCTCATCGCGGTGGTCCTGGCCGCAAACATTGCCTGCCTTGTCATCGGAGCGGTCCTGTACCTCGATGCGGGCCAACCGCCAGACTTCTGGTGGTTCTCGGACTTTGGTGTTTTGCCAACCCTGAATGCGGTCCAGCTCGCGGCTGCCGGCGTGGCCGGCATCGGCGCCTACCGGACGTTCTGGCGCCATGCTGAGCGCCCGCCGGCCGAGGGGTTTGGCACCTTCTTCTGGGCGTTAGGTGGCGCTTGCCTCATCATCTTTGCCGCCGACGAGTTCCTTGGATTAAGGGGCCTGCTGGCGGATGCGATGGGCGAAGCAGGCATCCCGCCCGCCCTCGCCGACTTCGCCGCGGAAGGGGTCACACTGGCATACGTCGTCGCCGCCATTGCCCTCCTCGCGGTCTTCCGGGACGAGGTCCTCAGCTCCCGCAACTCAGCCGCGCTCCTCATCCCAGCCCTGGCGCTGGCCGTCATCGCCGTGGCCGGCGCCGAGTTCCGCGCCTTCGTGGAGTCCCGGCCGGTTGCGGCGGTGGAGCTGACCGCGCAGACCCTGGCCGTATCCGGCGTCTTCCTCGCCTTCGTCGTCCGCTACCTGGAGGTGAGGAAATCCGGCGGCGCTCCGGCACGCGATCCTTCACTCACCGTGGCCGCGAATACAGGAGCCGGCGACGCGCGTCAGTAGGCGCCCTGGCGCTCGAAGACCTTGCGCGGGTTTTCGACCAGCATCGTAGTGATCTGGGCATCCGTCACGCCGCGCTGCTTCAATGCCGGCAGGATGTCCTTCGATATGTGCAGGAAGTGCCAGTTCGGCATTCGTCTCCTGCCTGCGCTCCCTCGGGATCGTGTCCATGAAGCAGTTGGTGTCGTGCGCCAGCACCATCTGGCCGGCATGGCCCATCTCGCACAGCGTCGCCACGGTCGCGACGCGCTTCTCGGTCGCCATGAAGAAGTCGAGGCCGAAGCGGTCCATGCCAATGAAGCTGCCGCGCTTCATGATCGAGGTCAGGTACTCGATGTCGTCCGAGTCGCCCGAGTGGCCGATGACGACCCTCGAGAGGTCGACTCCCTCGCTTTCGAACACGTCCTGCTGCGCCAGGCCCGAGCGCGTTTTGACGTCCGTGTGAGTGCTGATCGGCGCGCCGGTGCGTCGATGGGCCCGCGCTCCGGCGCGAAGCATGCACTCGTTGAGCTCGTCGACGGTCGGCTCCGTCGCCAGCTTGATTATGGCCGCGGGAATATTGGTGCCGGACATCCCTAACTCGATATCCCGGACGAACAGGTCCGCGATCGGGTTCGGGTCGCGGCGCTCGAAGTACGCCGGCGGCCGCCGCCACACACCCGTGGCCATGACGATGTTGAGGTCGACCTGCAAGGCCACCTCGCGAACCATGTTCACGTCGCGGCCCAGGTCCACCGTCGTCAGGTCAACGATGGTGTCGATGCCCGCGGCCTTTAGCTCGCGGAACGTCTTCACGGCGCGCTCGATCTCGGCCGCCTTGTCCCAGAGATGCGGCCAGGCCTCGAACACGCCCGGCGAGCGGTTGAATACGTGCTCGTGCATGAGCGTCGCGCCGAGCTTCGACGTGTCGATGGGGCCGCGGAGGGTAGAGACTGTGGCCATGCGTCACTCTCCTTTTGAAGCTGGCGGCAGTGTACAGCGGTGACAGCGGTTGCCGCTCGCCGGCAGTCCTTCCTGCTTCCTGCATCCCACTTCCTGCCCTCCTGTTCCCTGCTTCTTCTTACTCGCTCTTTGCGCTTCCTATATGCATTCCGCGACCCAGGGAATCGAATCAGGTTCGGCGAGGCGCGCACGATGCTCGGTGGACAACGCTGAAAGGAGACAGACAACGCCCATGGCAAGACTAGACGACATCGAAATCATCACCCGCCCGGAGGTCGACCGCCTGCACAAGGCCGGCATCAGCACCACCGAAGGCTTCCTGACGATGGCCGGCACGCCGCAGGGCCGCCAGGAGCTATCGCAGAAATCGAGGATCGAGGCGTCTCGCCTGCTTGAGTTCGTGAACCGCGCCGACCTCATGCGCCTGAAAGGCGTCGGAAAGGAGTACAGCGACCTGCTGGAGGAGGCGGGGGTCGACACCGTGCGGGAGCTGGCCCAGCGCGCGCCCGCCAACCTCTACAGCAAGGTCATAGAGGTCAACGACGCGAAACATTTGACCAGGCGCGCGCCTTCCGAGTCACAAATCGAGCACTGGATCGCGGAGGCGAAGAGCCTGCGCCCCATGGTCATGCACTAAACCTTGGTAGTTCTGGCTGCTTCTGCGGCGGGATCATCCGTAGAAGCAACTCCAGTCTTTCCAACTGCATTCGAGCGGCTTGAGACCTAGGTTTAGCAGGCCGAAGGCGACCAGGAAGAGCAAGATTCCCACCACCCGGAGCCTTCGGTTCAGTGCGCACAGCGCGCCCGCGATGCACAGCGTGATCTCTAGCGTTGCGAATGCAGATGTCCAGTCTCCCCGGAACTTGGCGTCGCCGAACAAAGTCAGCGCCGCCATGGCCACGAACGCCGCCACCATGACCTGGCCGCAGCCAATACCAGGCCCACGTCCTTTGGCGTGTTCGCGCATCGCCCTCTCGACGACGGCTATGTCCTGAGCCAGTTGACGGGCGTCCTCTGCCGCAATCTCTTCCTGGGTCTTGGGGCGGCGCCGCATAGCAGGCGGGCGGATGCGGCGGGGAGAAGCCTTGGACACGCGTACGAGAATACATCCTCCAGGATCCCTTCGGCACGCGGCTCGCGCGCGGCGGCCAGGACAATTGGATGGTCCGCACGACCAGCAACGGCCGTGGCAGCTCCGTGAGGCCACTGCTATCTTGGTCGTCCGAGCGGGCCCGCCTTGACGTGGGCCAGCCTGGAGGTGCTCGATGGCCATTAGCCAGGCCGAAAAGGCGCGACGGTTTCGCGCACTGCACGAGGCGCCGCGGCTGCTTCATCATCCCCAACCCCTGGGACGGCGCGTCGGCGCGCATCCTCGCCGCCCTGGGCTTCGAGGCTCTGGCGACTTCCAGCGGCGCCTGTGCCGCCACGCTCGGCCGGCTGGACGGCCGCGTGACGCGCGAAGAAGCCCTGGCCCATGCCCGCGCGATCGTCGACGCCACCGACCTTCCCGTCTCGGCCGACCTGGAGAAGGGCTTTGCGGACGGACCGGCGCAGGTGGCGGACACGATCAGGCTCGCCGCCGAAGCGGGCCTTGTCGGCGCCTCGATCGAGGACGCGACGGGCGACAGGACCCACCCGCTGTACGACGCCGCCTATGCGGCGGAGCGCGTCGCCGCAGCCGTCGAAGCCGCGCGCGCGTTAAGCTTCCCCTTCACGCTGACCGCCCGCGCGGAGAACTTCCTGCGCGGCAACCCCGACCTCGATGACACAATCAGGCGCCTGCAGGCCTTCGAGGCCGCCGGCGCCGACGTGCTCTTCGCGCCCGGCCTTCCCGACCTGGAGGCCGTGCGGGCGGTTTGCGCCGCCGTCTCCAAACCGGTCAACTTCATGGTCACGATTCCCGGCAGGTCATTCAGCGCCGCCGATCTCGCCGCCGCCGGCGTCAAGCGCATCAGCCTCGCCACCTCGCTCTACCGCGCCGCCATGACCGGCCTGCTGGACGCGGCGCGCGAAGTGCGGGAGCAAGGCACCTTCGGCCACGTCGACCGCTCGCTGACCTCGGCGGAGCTGAACGCGTTCCTGCAAGCGTGAGCGAAGCCTAAGCGGTCGGCGCCAACTGCGGGTTCTTACGCGCCAGCATCCCCTCCACCCGTCCCCGGATCGCCGGCTCGAACTCCCTGGACGTGATCACCCAGAAGTTGTCGGCGCGGATCGCGTCCACCACCATCCCCGCGACCTCACTCGGGGGCAACCCTCCGGCAATTAGCCTCGCCATGAACGCGGCGTAATCTGCCGCTCCGGCCGGAGGCGGGCTCGTATTGGCGTTCTGCAGCGCTTCGGGCCGGTTACGCGCCGAGTCCAGGATGTTCGTCTGCACGAAGCCCGGACATAGCACCGAGGCGCTCAGCTTCGTCCCCGTGACGTGAAGTTGGAAATACAGGGCCTCTGAGATCGCGACGACCGCGTGCTTCGAGGCGGCGTAGATGGCGTCGAGCGTCGGCGTAGTAATGCCCGCCAGGGACGCCGTGTTAACGACGTGGCCCTCCTCGCCGTGCCGCACCATGCCCGGCACGAAGGCGCGGATGCCGTTGATCACGCCCCAGAGGTTGACACCGAGGACCCACTGCCAGTCTTCCGCCGTTGTGTCCCAGAGAAGGTTGCCGCCACCGACGCCGGCGTTGTTGCAGAGTACGTGGACCTTGCCATAAGTCTCGACCGCCTTCGCGGCGAGGGCGTCGACGGACTCGTAGCTGGAGACGTCGGTGCGCACGCCGATGACGTCCCGCTCGGCCTGCCGCAGCGTCGCCACGGCGGCCTCCAGTGCCGGCGCCTCGACGTCCGCAAGCACCACCTTCATGCCCTCTTCGGCGAAGCGAGTCGCCAGCCCCAGGCCGATGCCGCTCGCCGCGCCGGTCACGACCGCGACTTTACCTTCAAGCAGTTCCATTCGGTCCTCCAGCGCTTACTCTTCACGCGGCATGACGAGCCGAAGGACCGTCGCCACCACCTGGTCGAGAGGAGCGCTTGTGTCCACTTCGAGCCCCGCCCGTGTTCGTAAAAGCGGCTCCACGTTTCTCTGGTCATCGAGTATCCGCGCCAGATCCTCCGGGTCCTTGCCGAAGGAGTTGGTGGTCCTCGTCGCCAGCCGTTCCACCATCACCGGCACGGGCGCGCTGAGCAGCACGATGTGGTCGAACTGCGGATAGAACCTCCCCTGGTTCGAGGCGCAGCCGCTGAAGAACAGCACCTCAGCATCTTCCGTCGCCAGCAGCTCCTGGACGCGGTCTTCGCGCCACATCCACTCTTCCTCGAGCGCCGGCGCCGGCCCCCCGGGCGGGCCTTCGACCTTGCGCATCTCGGACCATCCAGGTTCATCCGCATCGACGGCCTTGTAGCCGCGGGCGCGGAGCTCGCGGATCAGCGTGGACTTGCCGGTCGCGGACATGCCGGTAATGAGCACCCTCTTCACAGGAGCAGCTTAGCGGCGGATGGCCTGGTCGCAAAGCGGCGGCGAACAAGCGGAGACGGATTCGAACCCCCGTTCGTCGCGTGAGCGGTCACACCTGCCGCGCCGCTCAGCGATCGACCGCAAGCAGGGCCATCAGATCCAGGAGGGAACCAACTTCGTAGCCTGGCTTCGGGTCCATGTCCGCACGGTCGACGCCCGTCCGGTTGAGCCAGACGGACGTTATTCCGGCAGCGTTCGCGCCGGCGACGTCGGTTGCCAGGTTATCGCCGACGTGCCAGACGCTTTGGGGGTCGCAGCCGAGAATATCCAGAGCCGTGCGAAAAACGACTGCGGCCGGCTTGGCCGCGCCGGCCTCGCCGGAAATGATCACCGCGGCAAACCGGTCGACGAGCCCCAGAGCGTTAAGCTTGTCCCTCTGCGTATCGGAGGCGCCATTAGTTATGAGTGCGAGCGGGAGACTGGCCGGCAGAAGGCTCAACAGCTGCTCAGCGTCAGGGAAGAGCCGCGATTCTTCGCGCGCGTGCTGGATGTGGGCGTCCATCGCAAGCCCCGCCAGCGCCTCGTCGTCGCAACCGCTGGCCTGGAGCGTGCGCCTCCAGGCCTCCAGCCCTAACGCCGCGCCGCTCAGGCCGCCGAGGGTCCAAGTATCCTCGACCTCCGGCCAGTAAACGCGCCATATCTCGCCGTTCGCCTCCAGAAGCCGGCCGGCGCTCAACCCCGGACGGGCGGCCGCGATGTCAGCACACACACGGCGCAGCGCCGCAGCGGCGCCGCTGCCGTCCAGAAGCGTGCCGTCGAGGTCGAAGAAGAGGGCACGAGGCCGGCTCATCTAGGCGCAGCTTAGCGGAAGCAGCCAGGAAAAAAGCAAAGGCGCCCCTCGATTTCTCGAGGGGCGCTTCGTTCGATGGTGGCGACGCGTGGGATCAGCAACCTTGCCGTACGGCCGCCCATCGAAGCAGGTCCCGTGCGTCCGGCATCGTGCAAACGGTCCGCCGCGAGCCGAAAGGACTAGAATTCCACCGATGGAAGGGCCACCTCGAGTCCAGTACGCGAAGAGTCGCGGTGACGTCAGCATCGCTTATTGGACGCTTGGCGATGGGCCTCCGCTCGTCCATTCCTGGGGCGTGATTAGTCACGCTCAACTCGAGTGGCAATTTCCGGAGATCAGACAGTGGTACGAGCGGCTGGCGCGCCACTGGCGACTGGTCAGCTACGAAAAACGCGGCGTTGGACTGTCCCAGCGGGACGTCGAGGACTTTTCGCTCGACGCCCACGTATCTGACCTCGAAGCGGTGGTTGAGAAGCTCGCGCTGGACTCTGCCGCCTTGTTCGCTCCGATGGCGTCTGGGCTCATCGCAGTAGCTTACGCTGCGCGTCACGCCGACCAGTCGTTACGCCTCATACTCTGGAACTCCTGGCGCCGCTACGCGGACATTGCCCGCGCGGCCTCGATTCAAGCAATCGACGCTCTGCTGGAGCAGGACTGGGTGACCTATACAGAGGCCTACGCTCACCTGTTGCTCGGCTGGGACCGGGGGGATCCAGCGCATCGCTATGCCGCCATGATGCGGGAGAGTACGACGCCGGAGATAAACCGAAGGCGTGCGAATGCCATGGGCAAATGGGACGTGACCGAGCTGCTTCCGCTGGTGCAGGCCGAGACACTGGTCGTGCAGCGCCGGGAACTGGCATGGCTGGACCTTTCAGTTGGTCGCGAAATAGCGGCGGCCATTCCCAACGCTAGGTTCATGGTCCAGGACGGTTCTTCCGTCCCGCCCTTCCTAGGCGATATGGAGGGTGTTGCGCAAACCATCGATGGCTTCAGGGGAGAGCCCGTCCGCCAAACCCTGCCGGCATTCAAACCCTCTTCCAGCGGCAAAATTCAGCTAACGCCGGTCAAGTTCGCTGCGTCGAGTCCACGCCTCTCTCCACGCCAACGCGAAATTCTCGGCCTGATTGCGAGTGGAAAGACGAATCGAGAGATCGCCGCAGAGTTGGTGCTCAGCCTGAGGACTGTCGAGCGACACGTAAACGACATCTACGCAAAGCTCGGCGTACGCAATCGCACTGAGGCCGTCGCCTTTGCCCTGAGGCAGGAACAATAGCCGCTGTCTCCTGGGTGTAAACACCCAGAGGTCTCGCCCTTCGGGCCGCAATCTGTCTTCCTCTCAATTGGGTGTTTGCGCGCAAGCTCCGTGTGCTTCCTGCTGGCTACTGTGACCTAACGGCGCTCCCGGCCATGCCCAATGGGCGTCGCGACGATGCCGGCCGCCTCCGTCTTCAGGCGGAGGCGGCCGGCGCGCCCCGGACCCACGACGCACCGCGGGCGTCGAAACTCACAGGAGGTTGGAGAAGAGACATGAAGCAAGACAGAGTGTTCCGTAAGGGACTGACTGGGCTGCTGGTGTTCGCGACGTCGTTGACGCTTTCCGCCCTGGTCACGACTCTCATCTCTGCGACGCCGACTGCAGCCGAGGACCCGCCTCGGCCCACCCAAAGGATCGTTTCGTCGTTCCCGGTCACGGCCCCTCCGGCGCAGTACGAACTGGTCGAACAGGTGCTGGACTTTGCTCCCGGCGCGGCAACGCGGCTCCACCAGCACGGCGGCCGGGCTTACGTGACAGTGATCGAAGGACAGGTGGTCTTCAAGGAGGGGGCAAGGGAGTCGGTTTACGGTGCTGGCCAAAGCTACGTAGAAGAGGCCGGCTCGTTCCACACCCTCACCAACAGAGGCAGCACGAGAGCCCGGATTTTCATCACGGTATTGCTGTCACCCGGACAGGCGCAGGTCCTGGCCCACCCGGATAGCGCTGCACCTGCCATCGCGCCCACTATCGCGTTCCTGGGTCGCACCGTCCTCGGCACTCAGCCCGCCGAGTTCACGCTGACGCAGGCCGTGGTCGACTTCGCACCGGGGGCTCTGCAGCCGCGGCACCATCATGGCGGTCCTGGGCTTCTGATCGTGATGGACGGCGAGCTCTTGTTCCGCACCGACGCCGGCGCCAGGACTCTCAAGCCCGGCGACACATTCCTGGACGTGGGTGCCGCTCACGACGCCCGAAACGAAACCGCGAAGGCTGCGACGACTGTGGTCACGTTCCTGATAAAGAAGGGGGAGTCACAGACGACCTTCCTGGACACGACGGCGGCCGCTCCTGCCACGGGCGCGCAAGCAACGGGAATCTCCACGGGCATTCGTCCGCCCTCAACTGGAGACGCCGGCCTGGTGGTTCGCTAGCCAGGCAGCCGGCCGGCGCTGCCGGTCACCCGCGACAAAAGCGCCCCTCGATTTCTCGAGGGGCGCTGCGTTTCTTGGTGGCGGGAGAGGGATTCGAACCCCCGACCTTCGGGTTATGAGCCCGACGAGCTACCGCTGCTCCATCCCGCGACGCCGACTTGGGAGTTGGACTCTGGATTCTGGACTCTGGGATCGGACCCAGATTCCATAGTCCATATTCCAAATCCCCTGAACAGGGTCGACGCTGGTCTTCCTGTCTGCCTTCCTATGTTAGCAGACAATCACCGATGATGCGTGAACATTAATGTAGGTCAAGCCCTCGGCCATTAGTACGCCTTAGCTAAAGACATTGCTGCCTGTACACCTGGCGCCTATCAAACCGGTGGTCTACCGGTGGCCTTACTCCTTTCGGATGGGAGACCTAATCTTGAGGTGGGCTTCGCACTTAGATGCTTTCAGCGCTTATCCCAGCCGGACTTGGCTACTCGGCAGTGCCTCGGGCGAGACAACCGACACACCAGAGGTCCGTCCATCCCGGTCCTCTCGTACTAGGGACAGCTCCTCTCAAGTCTCCTACGCCCACACCGGATAGAGGCCGAACTGTCTCACGACGTTCTGAACCCAGCTCGCGTGCCGCTTTAACCGGCGAACAGCCGGACCCTTGGGACCTGCTCCAGCCCCAGGATGCGACGAGCCGACATCGAGGTGCCAAACCTTGCCGTCGCTGTGAACGCTTGGGCAAGATAAGCCTGTTATCCCCGGGGTAACTTATATCCGTTAAGCCACGGCCCTTCCACTCGGAACCGTAGGATCACTTTGCTCGACTTTCGTCCCTGCTCGGCTCGTTGGCCTCGCAGTCAAGCCCCCTTATGCCAATGCACGCAACGGGTGATTTCCATCCACCCTGAGGGGACCTTTAGGCGCCTCCGTTACCTTTTAGGAGGCGGCCGCCCCAGTCAAACTGCCCACCAGCCACTGTCCCGCTGCTTGATCAGAGGTTAGAAAGTAAACCTGAGAAGAGTGGTATTTCAACGTTGGCTCCCCTGAGTCCGGAAACCCAGGTTCAAAGCCTCCCACCTATCCTACGCATCTCAGGCCCACCATCAGTGGCAAGTTGCAGTAAAGCTCCACGGGGTCTATTTGTCCTGGTGCGGGTAACCCGCATCTTCACGGGTACTTCAATTTCGCCGGGTCCCTCGTTGAGACAGCGCCCAGATCGTTACGCCATTCGTGCGGGTCGGAACTTACCCGACAAGGAATTTCGCTACCTTAGGCACATTGTTACTGGGATTGGACTTTGGATTATGGATTTTGGGGATCGGACCCCATAGTCCAAATTCCATATTCCAAACCCAGGGCCTTTCGGCCTCTGCATGTCGCCATGCAGGTCGGACCATATCATCCCGAGGTTCGGCGTTTGACCTCGAGTCTGGCGTATGGCCTCTGGGGATTCTCGGACCTGTAGTCGTCAGTCATCAGTTTTCAGGATTCAGTCCGGAGATCCGAACTGACCATTGATTACTGACAACTGATAACTCGGTCTGAGCCTTTCCTGCTGATTGTCCGCACCGGTCGCATTGTCACCTTTCCGCTTGCGCGGAAAGGTAGCGCCGGATACTCGGAGTTTCCAGCATATAGCCAGATTTGAAAACGGCCTTTGAAAGTCCTCAGTCGTCAGTCATCAGTTCTCAGTCCGGGACCTCCGGACTGATTGCTGAAAACCGATTACTGATTACTTCCCGGTTGACCGTTATAGTTACGGCCGCCGTTCACTGGGGCTTCGGTTCAAAGCGTTAACCTCTCCCCTTAACCTTCCAGCACTGGGCAGGCGTCAGCCCCTATACATCCCCTTACGGGTTGGCAGAGACCTGTGTTTTTGGTAAACAGTCGCCTGGGCCGGCTCCCTGCGGCCCCCGCGCGCTCCACGCGCTAGGCGCTTCACGCACAGGGGCGCTCCTTGTCCCGAAGTTACGGAGCTATTTTGCCGAGTTCCTTAACGAGGGTTATCCCGATCACCTAAGGGTACTTACCCCCGCCCACCAGTGTCGGTTTGCGGTACGGGCACCTGCAATGCTAGTAACGAGGCTTTTCTTGCCAGTGTGGGCTCAACGTACTCGGATTTGACAAGAGTCTCCTCCTTGCCCCGACCCCTCCGCTTGACCTGACCGCGGATTTACCTGCGGCCAGACGCCTACGGGCCAGGGACGCACCATGTCCAATGGGCACGCTACGCCTACCCTCCTGGGTTCCCCCTTTACCTTAAAACGCCCTGCAAGTGGTGCTGGAATACTAACCAGCTGTCCATCGCCTACGGCTTTCGCCCTCGGCTTAGGCCCGACTAACCCTACGCGGATTAACCTTGCGTAGGAAACCTTGGGCATACGGTGGACCGATTTCTCGTCGGTCTTGCGCTACTCATACCGGCATTCGCACTTCCGAACGCTCCAGCGAGGTTTACACCTTCACCTTCACTGCAGAACGGAACGCTCCCCTACCACTGGCGCATAAATGCGCCAATCCATGGCTTCGGTATCAGGCTTGAGCCCCGCTGAATTGTCGGCGCAGGGTCACTCGACCAGTGAGCTATTACGCACTCTTTGAATGGTGGCTGCTTCTAAGCCAACATCCTGGTTGTTTGTGCGGCCCTACATCCTTTAACACTTAGCCTGAATTTGGGGACCTTAGCCGATGGTCTGGGTTGTTTCCCTTTCGACTACGAACGTTAGTGCCCGCAGTCTCACTCCCGGGTTTGCAACCTTGGCATTCGCGGTTTGGTTGGGTTTGGTAAGCGGTAAGCCCCCTAGCCCATCCAGAGCCCTACCTCCAAGGCCCATCACCCGAGGCTGCCCCTAAAGGCATTTCGGGGAGAACCAGCTATCTCCGAGTTCGATTGGCATTTCACCCCTACCCACAGCTCATCCGGTAGACTCGTAAATCTAATCGGTTCGCACCTCCACCCCGAGATTATCGGGGCTTCACGCTGGCCATGGGTAGCTCACTCGGTTTCGGGTCTACTCCATGCAACTATGGTCGCCCTGTTCAGACTCGCTTTCGCTACGGCTCCGCAAGTCCCCTTGCTTAGCCTCGCTGCATAGAGTAAGTCGCCGGCTCATTCTTCAATAGGCACGCCGTCAGCCCCTCTAGGAAGCCTTCGACTGCTTGTAGGCACGCGGTTTCAGATCTATTTCACTCCCCTCCCGGGGTGCTTTTCACCTTTCCCTCACGGTACTAGTTCACTATCGGTCGTCATGGGTATTTAGCCTTGGAGAGTGGTCTCCCCAGTTTCCCGCGGGATTTCTCGTGTCCCGCGGTACTCAAGGACACCGGCAGAAGCCACCTTCCCTTTCGATTACGGGACTCTCACCCTCTTCGGTTGCCCGTTCCAGGGTCCTTCGTCTAGAGAGGTGGTTTATAACTTCTTGGCATTGAAGCCAGCCAGGCCTTACAACCCCAACAGTCCGTAAACCGTTGGTTTGGGCTTTTCCCCGTTCGCTCGCCGCTACTAGGAGAATAATCTCTTTTCCTCGGGGTACTAAGATGTTTCAGTTCCCCCGGTTCCCCCCGCTGGACCTATGTGTTCAGTCCAGGGTGACCGCCGATGAAGGCGGCCGGGTTTCCCCATTCGGGCATCTCCGGCTAAGTTTGCTAGGCAACAAACCGGAGCTTATCGCAGCCTTGCCACGCCCTTCTTCGGCCCATGACGCCAAGGCATCCCCCGCGCGCCCTTAGTAGCTTGACCTACATTAAGGCCCACGCACCATCACGCCTTCGTGATGACGCTACGGCCAGGGTCAATCCCTGGCCCTACTTAGGTGATTTGGAAGTACCAGCGTCTTCCTGTTCAGTTGTAAAGGAGCGGTCAGCTTCGGCTTGTCAGCACTTCAGCCCAGGGGCATGGTGCTGTCGCTGTCCGCCGACCTGGTCCGGCTATCGCCTTGCGGCTCTCGCCTCGCCTATCCGGCTCGCGCCGGCTGCGGAGGGCGTCGCCCTTTCGGGTCTGCCCTCTCCAGCCCGCGTCCCTCACCCGACCGCTCATGCTGAGCCTGTCGAAGAAGGGCCTCGATCCGCTATAGACACGAAAATCGGCCTGATGCGTCAGGCCGATTGCCCGCTGCAAGCATCAGGGGGTGGTTTAGGTGGTCCGCGTGTCTCTCTGCGTCAATTCGCCTCCAACCTAGTAATCCTAGCCGCACCATGTCCCAACCGCAAGCCCATCGTGAATTTTGGACTATGGAATTTGGACTCTAGGTTCTGAAGTCCCACCCAGATTCCATACTCCAAATTCCAAAACCCAGAATGGTGGAGCCGGGGGGATTCGAACCCCCGACCCCCTGCGTGCAAAGCAGGTGCTCTCCCAACTGAGCTACGGCCCCAGGGCTGGGTATTGGATTTTGGAATCTGGATTTTGGGCCCATAGTCCAAAGTCCATATTCCAAATCCCAATCCTGGTGGGCCATGGTGGACTCGAACCACCGACCTCGGTCTTATCAGGACCGCGCTCTAACCAGCTGAGCTAATGGCCCGAGCCAACACCTCGACCAACTCATCTCGACCTCGACCAGTCTTCAGGAATCGTTCCCGCCTCCTGGCATCGAGCCTTGTTGGCTGCTCCTCCGTCCACACTAGTTCATACGGACCAGCGTACCCTAGTGTACTTTGTCTTGCCTCTGGCGTGCTCCCAGAGGCGGCGATCGAGGTTGTCCGTAGAGCCTGTGTAGAGGCGACCGTTCGAGACGCCACGCAAGACGTACACACACCACACTCGAACCACCGGCCTGTCGCCGCGGCGACCGCTCTAACCAGCTGAGCTAATGGCCCCGTCAACGAAATGGGAGCTGGATTATGGACTTTGGACCATGGGTTCCCTGTTCTGAGTTCCCATATTCCAGAATCCAAATTCCAACTCCCATCCACCTTGACAACTCAATAGCGGAAGGAAGGATGTTGGCCCCACGGGTCACGGGGCTGCCCCTGTATGCCGGGGCGGGCTGACGACCCATCGAGTTACCTCAAGGCCGACCGACCTGGTTATGCATGCGAGTCCTCCCGAACACCGTGGAGGTGGTTAGCACTCGTAGCACTCCCTAGAAAGGAGGTGATCCAGCCGCAGCTTCCGCTACGGCTACCTTGTTACGACTTCGCTCCAGTCACCACTCCCACCCTCGGCGCCTGCGTCCCTTGCGGGTTAGCCCAGCGACTTCAGGTGTTAGCGGCTCCCATAGCGTGACGGGCGGTGTGTACAAGGCCCGGGAACGTATTCAACGCCGTGTGCTGACCGGCGTTTACTAGCAACTCCGCCTTCATGCAGGCGGGTTTCAGCCTGCAATCTGAACTGAGGCCGGCTTTTGGGATTAGCTCCGGATCGCTCCTTGGCAACCTATTGTACCGGCCATTGTAGCGTGCGAGTGGCCCAAGACGTAAGGGCCGTGCTGACTTGACGTCATCCCCGCCTTCCTCCCCGCTTTACGGGGCAGTCTCGCCAGAGAATACAACTGGCAACAGGGGTTGCGCTCGTTGCGGGACTTAACCCAACACCTCACGGCACGAGCTGACGACAGCCATGCAGCACCTGTGCTGGCTCCCCGAAGGGTCCCTTCCCTTTCGGGTTGGTACCACCAGCATGTCAAGCCTTGGTAAGGTTCTTCGCGTTGCGACGAATTAAACCGCACGCTCCGCTGCTTGTGCGGGCCCCCGTCAATTCCTTTGAGTTTTAGCCTTGCGGCCGTACTCCCCAGGCGGAACACTTATTGCGTTAGCTTCGGCACGGAGGGGGTCGATACCCCCCACACCTAGTGTTCATAGTTTACGGCGTGGACTACCCGGGTATCTAATCCGGTTCGCTCCCCACGCTTTCGCGTCTCAGCGTCAGGTAGGGCCCAGAGAGCCGCCTTCGCCACTGGTGTTCCTCCCGATATCTACGCATATCACCACTACACCGGGAATTCCACTCTCCTCTACCCCCCTCAAGTCCGCCAGTATCCAAGGACCTCTCCCAGTTGAGCCGGGAGCTTTCACCCTGAACTTAACGGACCGCCTGCACGCCCTTTACGCCCAGTAAATCCGGACAACGCTTGCCACCTACGTATTACCGCGGCTGCTGGCACGTAGTTAGCCGTGGCTTATTCGCGGGGTACCGTCATCATCGTCCCCCACAAAAGAGCTTTACAACCCGAAGGCCTTCATCGCTCACGCGGCGTTGCTGGGTCACGCTTGCGCGCATTCCCAAGATTCCTAGCTGCTGCCTCCCGTAGGAGTCGGGGCCGTGTCTCAGTCCCCGTGTGGCTGACCGTCCTCTCAGACCAGCTACCGATCGTCGCCTTGGTAGGCCATTACCCCACCAACTAGCTAATCGGCCGCAAGCCCCTCCAGAAGCGACTTTCGCCTTTGATGGCCAGACCGGGGTCCAGACATCACATGCGGTATTAGACCGCCTTTCGGCAGCTTATCCCCCACTTCTGGGCAGGTTGCTCACGTGTTACTCACCCGTCCGCCACTAGCGCCAGAGCCGAAGCCCTGACGTCCGTTCGACTTGCATGCCTGAAGCACGCCGCCAGCGTTTATCCTGAGCCAGGATCAAACTCTCCGTTAGATCCTTTACAGACCACGTCTTTCGACGGAGTCCGGATTTCCGTTATTGGGTAACGGGTTTACCCGTACACACTTCCTTCCGCTATTCAGTTGTCAAAGTGCAGGCCCTGCTTCCAGGGCCGACGGCCATCGTAGCACGCAGATTCGCGCCTCGTCAACGCGACCGGCGCGCTCCCACGTGTCTATGACTGTTAAGGGGCCGTCTGTAACCCACGAATCCTACCAGCGCCGCCCAACATTTGCAAGGGCGAAATCACCTCCCGCCCAGCCAGTCGCAGCCTCGACCTTCAGACCTCGCCCCACCCCTGCCGAGGGGTCGCCAGGGGTGGGGATGGGCGCCCGGCCGGCGGCGGATGCGCCTGGGCCGCGAGCCCGTAATGCCTCACGATCCGCCCCGCTACCTCCTCTGGCGGCGCCGCCGTATTGTCGATCCACAGGCTCGCGCGGCCCGGCACCGGCGTGCTCAGGTCGTGCGCTTCCAGCATCTCCCGCAGCCCTTCGACCGAAGCCAGCTTCCCCATCTCGATGCGATGCGCCGCCGTCACGCGGCCCTCCAACTCGTCCAGCCCGCAGAGCAGCTGCACTAGCAAGACCCGGCCGCCGTTCTCCTCCACGGCGTCGCACATCTCCTCCATATAAGACAGGTCCTGGGGGTGCCCGTAGACCGAGGTGAACACCAGGCTCACGCCCTCCCTGGCCGCCTCCGCCAGCATCGCCGCCCTCATAACCCTTAGCAGCCGTCCAAACGGCGCCGTGCCGAAGTCGAACACCGGCACGACCGCGTCGATCGTCAGGTGATTGTGGAAGACCTTGAAGCCGGTCAACCGCGCCAGCTCCCGCGCCACCGTTAGCTTCCCGACGCCCGGTGGCCCGTACAGAAACACCATTTCCATGGACGCTTACCTTTCGCGCCGGTAGGACAACACCAGCGCCGGCTGCCCATCCCGTGGCCTGGCCCACTCGGCCAGGCGCAACCCTCCAACCCAGACGATGCCGCGGCCGTTTTCGCTAACCGGTATCGACCCGCGCTCCTCGCGCGGCAGGTGCGCGTCGACGAACAGGTCCTGCAGCTTCTTAGTGCCAGTCATGCCCAGCGGTTGCATGCGGTCGCCGGCGCGCCAGCAGCGGATGATCAGCCCGGCGCCAACGGCCCCCGCGTCCGCCGTTACGGCCTCAAGCGCCCCCTCCAGCGCCTTGGCCCCGGCCGCCACTCTCAGGCCGCCAAACATCGCTTCGCCGGGCACGGCCAAGCGCACCGCGGAAGTCCCACTCCTTTCTCCCTCCCTGGAGGAAGGGCCGGGGAAGGTGGCCGCCGCCAGCTCCACTGCTTGCCTGCCAACCTTGGCGGTCACTCCTCGCGGCAGGTCCAGCCGGCCGCCGCCGCCGACGCCCACCGCCACCGCCTCCACCGCCAGGACATGCCGCTCGCCCACGCCTTGAAGGTCGCCCAGGAGGCGCAAGAACGCCAGCCTGACAGCGTGCCGGCGCACTCCCTCCGGCAGCGAGCGCAGCGCCGACCGGTCGAGGCGCACGACACCTTCGCTCGCGTCGACGGCCGCGGCAGCGATCTCGTCGAGCGCGGCGAGGTCCAGGCGGGCGGCGTCGGCCAGACGCGTCAGCGCGGCCCGGACGGCCGGGTTGTACTCCCTCAGCGCCGGCATAAGCTGGGCCCGCACACGGTTGCGCAGAAACGCCGCCGAACGATTGCTTTCGTCCTCCAGCGGCGTGATTCCGGCGGCCCGGCAGTAGGCCTCCGTGTCCTCCCGGGGCAGGGCCAGCAGGGGCCGTACCAGGCTCAGGCCCACATGTCCTGCGGACGGCCAGCGCGACTGCGGGCTCATGCCCGCGACGCCTGTCAGGCCGGCGCCGCGCAGGATGTGCATCACCACCGTCTCCGCCTGATCGTCGGCCGTGTGGCCCACGGCGACGGCCGCGATGCCGCGCTCTTGCGCCAGCGGCGCCAGGAAATGGTAGCGGGCACGCCTCGCTGCCTCTTCCAGAGTCAGCTTTCGCGACTTCGCCAGCGCGCGGACGTCGGCGCCGCCGCTGACGACCTCGATGCCGCGAGGGCCTGCCAGCGCCCGGACCGCGCGGAGCTCGTCCGCGGCGGCCTTCTCGCCACGCAACCGGTGGTCGAAGTGTGCCGCCACCAGCGTCAGGCCTCGTCGCTCTCGCAGGGAGTCCAGGATGAGCAGCAGGGCGCTCGAATCCGGCCCGCCCGACGCGCCCACGAGCACGCGCCCGTCCGCCGGCCAGAGCCCGTTCCGGGCGGCGAAGCGGTCAACCGTGCCCTCGATTTTGCGTCGTAGTCGCTGCGTTTCGTTCACGGCCTGGTCCGCGGGCTCAGTCCGCCCTTGGCTGACCTTCGAGATAAGTCGTGGCGTCGCGGAAGAACGCGGCCCGGTCCCAGGGCGCCGCCGACAGGGCGCGGGCGGTCGTGGCGCCCTCGTTAAGGACGGCGTGCGGCACCTCCGGCGCCACGCGCACCACGCTTTCGGCGGCGGCTGTCAGCACTTCATCGCCCAGCCGAAAGGTCAGCTCGCCCTCGAGCACGACCCAGGCCTCTTCTACTGGGTGAGTGTGGAGCGGGACGGACGAACCCGGCGCCATCACGCGCTCCGAAACGTACAGCGAATGAAAACCATGCCTGCTGCCGATCAGGTCACGTCCCTGCGACCCAGGCCGGTTCGCGATCGGTTCCAGACCATCCAGCGCATACACGCCCCCGTCATCGACTGCCATGCAGCGAGTATATGGGAGGACACGCGCCCTGAAACCCCCGCGGCTTCGATTTGTCTAAACGGCGGCGGACCGGAGGCTCGCACGGATTACACGCATCGGGAAGGATTGCGAGGATTCTCTTAAGTTGGGGATCCGGACCCTCGAACTCCGCGTCAATCCGCGTAATCCGTGTAATCCGCGTGAAACTCCGGGCCTCCCGCCTCCCGCCTCCCGCCTCCCGCCTCCCGCCTGACGCCTGACGCCTGACGCCTTCGCGAACCCTACCGCCCGAACAGCTCCTGCCACCACGTCCGGTTGGAGTCGTCCGCCTGGCCGTCGTCCGGAGCCGGCGGCGCCTTCACGATTACCAGCGTCTCGCCCGGCTTCACCAGCCCGAACACGCGCCGCGCCATGAATTCAACGTACTCATCGCTGCGCAGGTATTCACGGATCTGCTCCAGTTGCTGCTCCTGAGAGTGCAACTCGGCTACCTGCTGGCGCAGACGGTCTTCGTCGTCGGCCACGCGATAGTAGTCGAGGGCGCTGCCGCCGGCACTGAACAGGAGGTAAACGATAATGACGATTGAGACCGCAAGGACAAGGCGGCCGGGTGAGAAGAAAATGAGCACACTGCGGACCAACTAGACCGCCCCTCGTGCCCGCCGTCGGCGAGTCTAGCATAAGCGGTCAACCTCAACAACGAGCTTCCTCACATTGTCATGGCGCCCGCGTCACAGTCGCTTCGTCTTCGGCCGTGGTCACCGACAGCGGGAAGGCCACCGTCACCGCGGTCAGCTCATCGTTGACGCTCGCCTCCAGCGGCCCGAGCAGGAAGCCGGGCAGGCCCAGGCCCCCAACGGTGGCGCTCTTAAGGTCGATGCGCGGGTGGGCGACCTTCAGGTCGACGGTGCCCTTCCCCTCGATGCCGATCTTGTGGCCCAAGACCGTTTCCACCCGCATGAAACCGCGCGCGCCACCGTCCTCGAAGCACAGGCTGACGTCTGAGATGCGGCCGGTCTGGCCCGCCAGGTAGGTTGCCGCCCGCGCGCTCGCTTCCTCCTCATCGAAAGTCAGGCTCTGAATGCCGCGGCCTCCGGATGCCACGAACGCCGCCAGCTTCGCGTCGAAGGCGATCGACTGGGCCGCCCGGCCGAGGGCGCCGGAAGGCCCCGGCGCACAGTCCGGCGCCGAGCCCGGCCCGGCGATGATCAGGTATCCGGCTGCCGCCACAACCAGCAACAGCAGCAACGTGAACAGCGCCCCGACGAGCGCCAGCAGCCGGAAGATCAGCCGGAACAAGGCGACGCCACGGTTATTCGATTCACGGCGCGATGGTGAAGTCCAGGCCCAGGCCGTTATCGGCCGCGGCCGGTGTCAGGCAAGCGAGGAAATACTTGCCCGGCGGCGGCGCATCGAAGGGAAAGCTCAGCGTCTCCTCGGGCAGTTCCTTCGCGTCGTCCTTGCCCTCGTCCGGCCGCCTGCCCTCGCGCGCCGCCAGCACCCTTTCGCCGATGAGCTTCGCGCGCTCATGAAAGGTCAGCTTCTCCTGGTCATCAGTCACCGTGTCCGGGTCCTCGTAGTAACAGGCCACCCGCACCGGCACCGGATATCCGTTCGTGATCCCCATGTTCACCGTCAGCTTCGTCACGCCGGTGCAGGTCCAGACGCCACCGCCCTGATTCGAGCATGGCGATGCCCCGCCCGCGGGAGTCACGATGCCCTCACCCGTCAACCACAGGGTCTTGAAGAACTCGGTGCCCTCGGACTCCTCGGAGAAGCGGACGCCCGCAATCCGCCCGCCGCAGCCCGCCATGAGCAGCGCGGCCAGCATCGCCGTCGCGAGAAATGTCAGGGTTCGGACGTACGCTCCCAAGCCGCTCCGATGATAGCGAAGGTGCGGGGTATGAGGTATGAGGCGTCAGAGGCTTCAGGGTGCAGGCTTCAGGCTTCAGAATGATTCACTCCGTGCTTCTTACCTGATGCCTGATGCCTGATGCCTCATACCTCATACCTCATACCTCATACCTGATGCCTCACACCTCCCGTATACTGCCGCCATGCTGGAAATCCGTCCCGCGCTCCTGGACGAAATGGGCGAGTTCGTGCGCACCGTCTCGACCTCGCTGGCGCTGAACCCGGCCTCCATTCAGGGCCTGCTGCCCGAATGGACGCTTTGCGCCTTCGAGGACGGCAGACTCGCGACCACCTACGGCGCCTGGCCTTTGACCTTGCGCTTCGAAGGCAATGCCGTGCCTATCGCCGGCGTCACCTGCGTCTCCACGAACCCCATCTACCGGCGCCGTGGCTACCTGCGCAAGATCATGGAGACCGACTTCGCCCGCCTCAAAGAAGCGAAACTGCAGCCATGGGCCCTGCTCTACGCTTCCCAGGCTGCGATCTACCAGCGCTTCGGTTACGGCATCGTTTCCACCCACTACCGTTACAGCGTCGAGCCGCGCTATATCCAGTTCGCGCAGCCCGCCGAAATCCCCGGCACCCTCCGCGAGGCCTCCAAGGACGACGAGTTCGGCCTGGTCGTCGACCTCTACCGGCGCTTCCGCGAGGACCGCACCGGCTACGTGCACCGAGGGCGCGCCATGTGGGACGCGAACACTTTTGGGGCGACGCCCGCCGGCTTCGTGAAGACCATCCTTATATATGAAGAGGCCGGCGAACCGCGCGGCTACATGATCTACTCCAGCGGCGATGGCAACTATCCCGGCGCCGCCGGCCGCGCGAACCAGCGGGTCGAAGTGCACGACCTGGCCTGGCTGACCACGTCGGCCTATCGCGCCTTCTGGACGTACCTGTCGCGAATGGAGTTGGCCCGCGAAGTCATCTGGGGCGCCGCCCCGGCCGATGACCCGCTGCCCCACCTGCTCCTGGAGCCACGCATGCTCAACGCCACGGCTCGAGACGGCCTCCTGGCCCGGATCGTCGACGTCCCCGCGGCTTTGACGTCGCGGCCCTACCCCGAGCAGGCCCTCCTGCGCTTCGAGGTCACGGACGCCATGGCGCCCTGGAATGCCGGCCGCTGGGAACTCGAGACCGGACGCGAACCGGACGTGCGGCCGATGCCGGACACGCCCGGCGCCGTGCCCGACCTCACCCTGGACATCGGCACCCTTGCGATGCTGATCTTCGGCCAGATCACCGCGACCGAGGCCGCCCGCATGGGCCGCCTCACCGTCCACGACGCCCGCGCCCTGCCGCGCTGGGACGCCGCCCTGCGCACCAAGTACCGCCCCTTCTGCGCCGACGGCTTCTAGCAATGCCCCACTGAACTGCTGCGGATTTGGCCCTCGAAGGATCGTCCTGAGGCCCTCGAAGGATGACTCGGGCGCGGTCACGGCGTCACCCAAGCGCAGCTTGTCTCGATGAGGCCTCGAAGGATCGTCCTGAGGCCCTCGAAGGACGACCCGGGTGGAGTTCACGTCGTCACGCAATTAGTGGCTAAGTCTCGATGAGCTCCGATTAGGGATCGTCCTGAGGCCCTCGAAGGACGACTCCGGCGGGCTCACCGCGTCATGTAATTAGCAGCTTGGTCTCGAACAGCTCCGACAGATCGCGGATCATGTAGTCCGACTCAGCCCTTTCCTCGGCCGTGATTTCGCGGCCATTCGTCTTCAGTACGGCCGTGATTCCCGCCGCCTTCGCGCCCAGCACGTCGTTCTCGAAGGAGTCGCCAACCATGAGGACGTCGGACGCCGCCATGCCCAGGCTCTGGAGCGCTCGCCCGAACACCAGCTGGTGCGGCTTGCGATAGCCCACGTCAGCGCTGGAGATGATGACGTCGGGCCGGATGCCGAAGCCATCCAGGTCCGGCTTCAAGATGGCCGCGGCGTAGTTGTTGGTGACCAGCGCCGTCGCGATGCCGCGTTCGCGCAGCCGGACGAGGGTCTCGATGGTGTCCGCGAACAGCTCGAAAGGGTACTCGGCGGCGCTGACGCGCATCAGTGACCAGCACTCTCGCGCGGCGTCTTCAGTGCATCCGACGCCGCGCAAGGCCAGGTACGTCACCAACGCGGAGGGCCCGTTCGGCTCGCGAAAACCCGCGCTCTCACTCGGATACCGGGTCCACCACCATTCCCAGAATGACGTCACCAGTTCAAGGAGGTCCTGCGAAGGCTCGAGGCCGAGTACCGGCGCAATCCTGCGCGCGCGCGCTTCCATACGGCGCGCGGCAAAGCTCCCGTCGGCTCCGCTCGCCGGCCGCCAAAGCGTCCCGTCCAGGTCCAAGAGGACCGCGCGCAGGCTCAAAAGGGGCTAATGCGTCGCAGCCTGCGCAGGAGCCGCCGCAACCTCCACTCGACGTCCCTTCAGGTCCGCTGGCCGTTGGCGGCGGCTCCGGCCGGCACCATGCCCAGCACGTTGCGTCTGAGGAAAAGGTCTATCAGCGTCGCGACCTGGCGGCCGTAGTCGGGTGCGGCGTCGAATCCGTGAGGCTGTCCGGCGAAGATGTGCATCTCTGCGGACGCTCCGGCCTCGGTCAGCTTCTCGTACATCTTGAAGCTGTCGCCAACAGGTACAAGCTCGTCCTTGTTGCCGTGGACCAGCATCGTCGGCGGGAAGTCCTTGCGCGCGTAAGTCAGAGGGTTCGCGCCCTCATAGTCGGCGTCCGAGGCCTGCAGCGCCCATCAGCGCGCCCACCGCGCCGCCGATGTCGTTGCGCTGGCTGCGCCGCATTAGCGCCGTCGGCGGGTAGATCGCGACGCAACCGGCCACGTCGGTGCTTACGGCGGCGCTGCCGCCTTCGCCTTCGAACGCGGGCTGGTTCGCGGACGCGGCGACCATCAGCGACAGGTGCCCGCCGGCCGAGTTTCCCGAGACGGCGATCTTGTCGGCATCGATCCCCAGGCGGGCCGCGTTGGCCCGCATCCAGCGCAGGGCGGCCTTGACGTCATGAATCTGGGCCGGCCACTTTGCCTCGCCCGAGAGGCGGTACTCGCTCGACACGCAGGTGTAGCCGACGCGTCCGAGCAGAATGCCGAAGCCGCGCATCTGCGTGCGGTCACCGCCGCTCCAGCCGCCGCCGTGTATCAGGAGGACGCCGCCGCGGTTGGAGGTGCCTTCCGGGGGCGTGTAGATGTCCAACTTCAGGTCGCGGCCGCCACCAGCCCCGAACACAACGTCGTTCTCGAAAGTCACGCGCCCGCCGCCCGCTGTCGTCATCAAATTGCTCCTCTTTGTCGCGTCATCGTTGGCCGCATTTTGCGCCGAAGCCGCCCGTCTCGCAACGGCGTGGCGCATCCTGACCCGCCCGCGGCGGACTACTGCCCGCTCGCGCGCTGGCTTTCGTCCGGGAAGGCGCATTCGTTACCGCTAGCGTCGCCGCAGGGGATGCGGAACCAGTAGCGCTCCGGCGGCGATGCGTCCACCCAGGCGGAGCAAATCTCGTCGCGGCAGGCCCGCACGGCGACGTGGTAGAGGTTGTCGTCGATGAAGGTGTGGGCGGCGGCGAAGGCGCCGGGCCCGCAGAGGCTGGTCTTGACGTCGCGCACCTCTTCGTCCTTGACCTTGCCGAAGTTCCAGTGCCGCACCTGGAGGTCCCATGACGTCACCTGCCACTCCTCCGGCTGGCTCCAGCAGAGCAGCACCGCATTCGGCCCGTTGAAGTTGAGTGCAATCGAGACGGCGCCCGGCGCTTTCGCCGCCCCGGCGGCCCCACCCACGAATCCGATCATGCCCAGCACCACCGCCGCCGAAAGCCCCACGACGGTGAGCATGATCGGGTAGCCGAAGTAGCGCAAAGCTGGCCTCCTGCCGTCCCCCGGCGCAACGGTAGCCCCACGCCCGTCACAATCGCTCCCAGAATCCGCCGCTCGCGATTACAGCCTCGTTGCGCCCTGCCGTCCCGGAGTCTCACGCCGGATTACGCGGATTGGATACGGATTGACGCGAGCCCTTTGGGATTCAAATCAAAGGCCAATCACCGAAGTCCGCATCCAAACGGCGTGTAACTCTGCCGCGGCTTTCCAACTTCTGGCCCCGTCTCCGCAGCTGACGAAAAGGTGGGCCGAGGCTTCAGGTTCCGCATGGCCCTCGGAAGGGGTCTGCTATACTTGGCTTCCGATACGGCGCCCATTTCTTATTCGGCGCATCGATAGCAGTGGCCCTTCCCCGGAAGGGCCAAATAAGCGGCGGTCTGAACGCGAGGAGGAGATATCTAAGGGTGGCGAATACCGTAAGCATGAAAGCCCTGCTCGAAGCAGGCGCACACTTTGGACACCAGACGCGGCGCTGGGACCCGCGCATGAAGCCTTTCATTTTTACCCAGCGCAACGGCATCCACATCATTGACCTTCAGCAGACGGTGCGGCGCCTCGAAGAGGCCAGCGAGTTCGTAACTCACCTCGTTGCGCAGGGCGGCAGCATCCTCTTCGTCGGCACCAAGAAGCAGGCGCAGGAAACCATCCAGGCTGAATCGACGCGCTGCGGCATGCCCTTCGTCAACAGCCGCTGGCTTGGCGGCACGCTGACCAACTTCACCACCATCCAGGGGCGTATCGACCACCTGGTGCGGCTCGAAGACGCCAGCGAGCGCGGCGAGTTCTCCCGCATGTCCAAGAAGGACGTCCTCAAGATCGAGGAAGAGGTCATCCGCATGAACCGCCACTTTGGCGGCATCAAGGAGCTCACAAAACTCCCGGCGGCCCTCTACATCGTCGACCCCAGCATGGAGTACATCGCGGTCGCGGAAGCCAACCGCGTCGGCATCCCCATCGTCGCGATGACCGACACCAACTGCAATCCCAACCTCATCGATTACCCCATCCCCTCTAACGATGACGCCATTCGCGCCGTCCGCCTGATTTCCGCGCGCATCGCCGACGCGGTCCTCGAAGGCCAGCAGGTGCGCGAGTACGGCGGCGAGGGCGAGGAGTTCGAGTTCGCAGAGGGCCAGAAGAGCTACACAGCCTCGCCCGACGAGGAGACTCCGGGCGAGCCCGAAGCAGAGGGCGAGACCTCCACGGAGACCGCCTGAATGGCCGGCGTCTCGATGGAGAAGATCAAAGAACTGCGCGAGCGCACGGCTGCCGGCGTGATGGACTGCAAGCGCGCCCTGGAAGACGCCGGCGGGGACATCGAGAAGGCCGAGAAGCTACTCGCGGAGCGCGGAATCGCAATGGCCGCCAAGAAGTCAGATCGCGTCACGGCCCAGGGCCTGGTCGAAAGCTACGTGCATGCCGGCCGCATCGGGGCCCTGGTCGAAATAAACTGCGAGACCGACTTCGTCGCCCGTACCGACGGCTTCAAAGAGCTGGCCCACAACATCGCCATGCAGGTTGCCGCGCAGAACCCGGCCTACGTTTCCGAGTCTGACCTGCCGGAAGGCTTCGAGGGCCTGCCAGCGGAGGCAGTGTTGCTCCTGCAGCCCTACATCAGGGACCCCTCCAGGAGCATCCGCGACCTGGTGAACGAAACAATCGCCAGGACCGGCGAGAACATCGTTGTGCGGCGGTTCGCCCGCTTCGAGATCGGGGAATAGGAAGGCCGGCCCCTCCTCCTCGCTCCCGAATGGGAGAGGGCAGGCGGGTGAAGGTGACACGCCATGACTCAGGACGTACTCGCCAACGCCGAAGACCGCATGAAGAAGTCCGTTGACGCCTTGCAGCGCGAGCTGGCCGCGATCCGCACCGGCCACGCTCACGTCGGACTCATCGACCACGTGCGCGTGGACTACTACGGCACGCCGACGCCCCTGAACCAGATGGCGACGGTCGCCGCGCCCGAAGCGCGCCTGCTCACGATCCAGCCCTGGGACCGCGCTGCCCTGGGCGCGATCGAAAAAGCGATCCTGAAGTCCGACCTGGGACTGACGCCTTCGAACGATGGTTCGGTCATTCGCCTGCCGATCCCGGCCCTGACCGAGCAGCGCCGCAAAGAGCTGATCAAGCTCGTGCATACGCGCGTCGAAGACGGCCGCGTCGCCGTCCGCAACATTCGCCGCGACGACATCGACAAGATGCGCCGGATGGTGCACGACAAGGAGATATCGGAGGACGACCAGAAGAAGGGCCAGGAGCAGCTCCAGAGGCTCACGGACAAGTACGTCGCCCAGATCGAGCAGCGCGGCAAAGACAAAGAAGCCGAACTGATGGAGGTTTAGGCTTCACCCCCATGCCCCGGCCACCACAACCCAGACAGCAGAACGCGCCGCCGCCCGCTATAGCCGCGGCGATAGAGGTTTGGTATCCGCGCGATCTGCGGCGTGGCCGCGAGCGAGCTACTCTCTCTCTCAGAGCAGCGCAGCCGTGGTAATCATCGCCCCTCGTATCCAGGACAAAGACCGGCCGGCAACGAAGGCCAAGGAGCATTCGGCCGCGATTCCGGCGCACGTCGCCATCATCATGGATGGCAACGGCCGCTGGGCGCAGCAGCGCGGCCTCTCCCGCCAGGCCGGCCATCGCGCCGGCACCGAGAATATCCGCCGCATCATCGAGACCTTCGCCGACCGCGGCGTCCAGTACCTGACTCTCTACGCCTTTTCGACCGAGAACTGGGGCCGGCCGCGGCGCGAGGTAAGCGCCCTGATCAAGTTGCTCGGCAAAGTCCTCGAACGCGAGCTCAAGGCGCTGCACGAAAACGGCGTCCGCCTGGTCCACGTGGGGTCGCTCGAACCGCTGTCACCCGACCTTCAAAAGAAGGTGTGCGACGCCATCGAGCTGACGAAGCGCAACGAGCGCATGACCGTCTGCCTCGCCTTCAACTACGGCGGCCGGGCTGAAATCGTCGAGGCCGTGCGCCGCATCGTAAGCTCCGGAATCCCCGCTTCCGAGGTCACCGATGAAGTCATCGCGGCCAACCTGAACACGAAGGGTATCCCCGACCCGGACCTCATCGTCCGCACGGCCGGCGAGATGCGCCTCTCGAATTTCCTCCTCTGGCAGGCAGCCTACGCCGAGTATTACGCCACCCCCACCTACTGGCCCGACTTTGGCGAAGAAGAGATCGACCGCGCCCTCGCCGCCTACGCCGGCCGCCAGCGCCGCTACGGCGCCGTGAAAGCTTCGAAAGCCCGCCCCGTGACAAACGGCATCCACTCCAAGCCTTGACGGATGCCTTCCTTGCGCAAGCAGCAGGCCGAAGCAACCGCGGGCGCGCCTTCGGGCTGCCCTGATTCGGGCGAGCTAACATCAAACGGCCCCACTTGCGAAGTCTCCGGCCGGCGAATCCCGGGTGACCGTCATGGCTGAGTCGGCTCTGGGCGAGCAGGCCGCCCGCGGCCCTCGCCTCGGCAACTTCCCCCAGCGTCTCCTTACTGCCGCCGTTGGCATCCCGGTAATCATTGCATCCGTCTGGGCCGGCGAGTGGTGGTTCGCGGCCCTGGTCGCCGCCGCTGCGGGCATCGCCGTGCTCGAAGTGCAAACAGCGCGCCGCAGCCTGACCAGCCCCCTGTCTCTGGCCGCGGGCGCCCTCGCCGCGCTGCTCGCCGCCTCGCCTCAGCTCGGCCTGGGCGACAGCGCTTGGGCCCTGGCGCTCGCGATCCTCCTGCCCACGGCGATGCTCGCGTTCACGCGCGATCCGAAGGAAGGCGTGCTCGACTGGCTGTGGGCCGTAGGCCCGATCGTCTACGTGGGCTGGCTGGCAGGACACTTCGTGCTCCTGCGCGAAGTGCCGGACGGCCGCGACTGGGTCCTGCTGACGATCCTCACGGTCTGGATCACCGACACCGGCGCCTACGCGCTTGGCCGCGCCGCCGGCCGCCACAAGATGGCCCCGGCCGTGAGCCCCGGCAAGACCTGGGAGGGCGCCTTCGGTGGCCAGGTCGCCGGCCTTCTCGCCGTCGCCGGCCTGACCCAGGCCTTCGACCTCGGGTCGATGCGCTTCACGTCATCGCCCTGGGCCTCATCATCCCCGCCTTCGCCCAGATCGGCGACCTCGCGGAGTCGGCGCTGAAGCGCGGCCTGGGCGTCAAAGACAGCAGCGGCCTGGTGCCCGGCCACGGCGGCGTCCTCGACCGGCTCGATAGCCTGCTCTTCGCGGCGCCGGCCGTATACTGGTACCTGAAGTGGCTGATTCTCTGACTCGGGTAGTCGTCCTCGGCTCGACCGGGTCTGTCGGACGCCAGACCCTGGACGTCATTCGCGCCCATCCCGGCCGCTTTCAGGTCGTGGGTCTGGCCGCCGGCAACAATACCGACCTCCTCGCCTCCCAGATCCTCGAGTTCTCTCCGGCCATGGTCTACTGCGCCGACCCCGACAGCCTGCGCCGGCGGTTGGCGGCCGATCGTCCTGAGGCCCTCGAAAGACGACAGGCGGTCGGGGCGCAGCCGGTCGTCCTGAGGCTCTCGAAGGACGACAGGCGTGGGGCGCAGCCAATCGTTCTGAGGCTCTCGAAGGACGACAGGGGCGGGGGGCGTCGCTCCCTGATCTCGTCAGCCTCACGGAGATGGCCTCCGACCCCGCAGCCGACATCGTTGTCTCCGCGATCGTCGGCGGCGAGGGCCTGCTGCCGGCGATGGCCGCGCTCGCGGCCGGCAAGCCCGTCGCCCTTGCGAACAAAGAGGCGATGGTCATGGCCGGCCACCTGATCGCGGCCGCCGCGGCCAAAGGCGGCGGCGAGCTGCGTCCGGTTGACAGCGAGCACAGCGCCATCTGGCAGTGCCTCGACAACCGCGACCCGGCCAGCGTCCGGCGCCTGATAATCACGGCTTCCGGCGGCGCCCTGCGCGACCTGCCGCCTCAAGAGCTGGCCGCCGTCACGCCGGAGCGTGCGCTTGCCCATCCGACCTGGCTGATGGGCAAGCGCATCACTATCGATTCGGCCAGCCTGTTCAACAAGGGGCTGGAGGTCATCGAGGCCCGCTGGCTGTTCGACATCCCATTCGAGCGCATCGACGTCCTCATGCACCGCGAGAGCATCGTCCACTCGATGGTGGAGATGACGGACAGATCGATCCTGGCCCAACTTTCGATGCCGGACATGCGACTGCCGATCCAGTACGCCCTCACTTACCCCGAGCGCTTGCCGCTGGACCTGCCTTCCGTCGACTTCGCGCGTATGGGCTCGCTGACCTTCGGCGAACCCGACCTGGAGCGCTACCCCTGCCTCGGCCTGGCCCTGGCGGCCGGCAGGCGCGGCGGCACCGCGCCAGCCGTCCTCGCGGCGGCGGACGAAGAAGCGGTCAATGCTTTTCTGGATCGCAATATTCGCTTCATAGATATCCCCCACTTGCTGGCCGATACTCTAGAGAGCCATGAGGTGACGTCCGAGCCATGTCTGGAAGAAGTGCTTGCCGCCGACGCCTGGGCGCGGCGCTTCGCCCGCCAGTGGATCGGACTAAGGTAGCGGCTCGATCCAAGGCCCCCCGTGATCGAGCGCCTCGATCCTTGCTAACCTGAATGGAGTTGAACCGCTCATAGTTGACAGGCCGACCCGCTAACTTATGAACATACTCTTCGAGGGCATCGCCCCCTTTTTCATAATCCTCGTCTGCCTTGTCGTCTTTCACGAAGCGGGCCACTTCGTCACGGCGAAGCTGTCCGGCGTGAAGGTGCTGGAATTTGGCATCGGTTATCCGCCGCGCGTCTTTGGCATCACCTTCAGAGGCACCGAGTACACACTGAACGCCCTGCCGCTTGGCGGCTTTGTGCGGCTTCTGGGCGAAGAAGACCCGTCTGACCCTCAGAGCCTGGCCGCGGCGCCGGCCTGGAAACGCCTGGTCGTCATGGGCTCCGGGTCCTTCATGAATTTCGTGCTGGCCGTAGCGCTGTTCTCGGTCGCCCTGATGATCCCGCGTGAGCTGCCCGCCGGCCGTGCCCAGATCGCCCAGGTGGTGCCCAACTCCCCGGCCCAGCAGGCCGGCCTGCGTGCCGGCGACACGATCATGAAGATCGATGGCCGCGAGATTAACAACACCCAGGAGGCAAGCTATAACATCCGCCTGCACCTGGGCGAAAACATCCCGATCGAGGTCAGGCGCCTGGACCCCGCGACCCAGCAGCAGACCACCTATACCACTTATGTAAAGCCTCGCTGGACGCCGCCGCCCTTCCTCTACACCGTCGAACCCTCCGACACCGTCCAGACCGTCGCCGACAAGACGGGCTTCGACCGCTTCGACGTGCGCGCCGCCGCCAACATCGACTACGTCGTCCCCAAGGGGAAAGAGCTGGTCATCGACGATGACGGAGACGTGTTCCGCTACACGCCGGAGGAGGACCAGACCGTCGAAGGCATCGCCGCGCACAACGCAGGCCGGCGAGGACGCGGTCGCGAAGGCGGCCGGCCTGCCGGACCAAAACCGCCTCAGCGCCGGGCAGGAGCTGCGCTTCCCTCAGGGCGCGACGGGCATCCGCATCGGCGCCCAGTACCCGTTCACCGAAACGCGTGCCGAATCACCCGTCGCCGCCCTGCGTCACGGCCTGCAGCAGTCGCTCGACTCGCTGAAGCTGGCCCGCAACCAGATCATCGTCATGATCAAGGGTGGCGGCGGCTCCCCCGTCACCGGTCCCATCGGCATCGCCCAGACGACGGGCGAGGTGGTCAAGCAGGCCGGCTGGAAGAGCCTGGTCGACTTTGCCGCCCTGCTGAGCATGAACCTGGCGATCCTCAACATCCTTCCGTTGCCGATGCTCGATGGCGGCCGCATGGCCTTCGTCATCGTCGAGCTCTTGCGCGGCGGCAAGCGCATCGCCCCGGCGAAAGAGGCCCTCGTGCACCTCGTCGGTTTCGGGGCGATGTTGATTCTCGTGGTCGTACTCAGCTACTTTGATATCGCAAGGATCGTTAGAGGCGAATCTCTGTTCAGATAGAGGACGATGGGTGACGGTGGTAGGTCATTGCGCCGACAACGGCTGTTCGCTTCCTACCACCAACCACTACCACCAACGCCCCAGAGGGGAAAAGCCATGATTCCCGCCCAGCGCCGCCAGTCGAAGAAGATTTACGTCGGTGATGTCGCGGTCGGCGGCGACGCCCCCGTTGTTGTGCAGTCCATGTGCAGCACCGACACCTCGGACGCCGCCACGACGGTGCGCCAGATTCATGAGCTCGCCGACCTCGGCTGCGAGATCGTGCGCGTCGCCGTGCCCGACAAGGAGGCTGCCGCGGCCCTGCCCGAGATCGTGCGCCAGACGCCGGTGCCCCTCATCGCCGACATCCACTTCGACTACCGCTGGGCGCTGGCTGCCATTCGCTCCGGCTTCCAGGGCCTGCGGCTCAACCCCGGCAACATTCGCGACCCCGAGAAGGTGCGCAGCGTCGTCCGCGAGGCCAAAGAGAGCGGCATCCCGATCCGCATCGGCGTGAACGCCGGCAGCCTGCCACCGATCCGCGCCCTGGCCGACGGCGAGCTGCCGCCCACCACGGTCGAGCGCATGGTCGATGCCGCCCTCTGGGAGATCAAGATCCTCGAGGACATGGACTACGACAACATCAAGATCTCGATGAAGGCCTTCGACGTGCCGACGATGGTCGACGCCTACCGCCGTCTCGCGGCGATGATCCCCTACCCTCTGCACCTCGGCGTCACCGAGGCCGGCACGCCGCGCGCCGGCTCCGTTCGCAGCGCCATCGGCATCGGCATCCTGCTGTCCGAAGGCATCGGCGACACGATCCGCGTCTCGCTGGCCGCCGACCCCATAGAGGAGGTCCCGGTGTGCTGGGACATCCTCAACACGCTGAACCTGCGCCGGCACGGCCCCACGCTCGTCGCCTGCCCGACATGCGGCCGCATCGAGATCGAGCTCATCCCGCTGGCCCAAAAGGTGGAGGAGCACTTCGTGAAGCTGGGCAAGGAGATCACGGTCGCCGTCATGGGCTGCGTCGTGAACGGCCCCGGCGAGGCGAAGATGGCCGACATCGGCATCGCCGGCGGCAAGGGACGCGGCGTCATCTTCCGCAAAGGCCAGATCATTCGCACCGTAGATGAGCCCGAATTCCTGACCGCCCTGATCGAAGAGGGCAACCGCGTGATCGCGGAGCTGGAGGGCCAGCCCGTCGCTCCCTACGTGGGCGACGATGCCCTGATCCCGATTACGGCGCTGTAGAGCCTCCTCGATCTCGCTTGTCCGAATCCATTGGACGCCCGGAGTTGGGACTGGGAAAGTTGCGTGAATCTCAAACCGAATAGTGCCGCTGAATTACGGCGCATCCAAGCGATTTTGACCGAGCATGAGCCCCGCTTGCTGGAGGCATGGCATGAATACTTTCGAACCTAAGCCTGGGGAGCGGGTTAAGGACGTGAAGTTCACAGACGACTCCCTGGTTGTTGACCTGCTTGACGGACGAACAATTGTCGTGCCTCTAGCCTGGTATCCCCGCTTGTTGGAAGCGACGCCTGTGCGTCGTAAGAACTGGCGCCTGGCGGGCGGCGGCTTCGGAATCCATTGGCCGGACGTCGATGAAGACCTTACGACCGAAGGCTTGCTCCATGGGGCGCCTGCTCCCAGGGGCTCGGCTACGCGGCCCCAAGTCCTCACTTAGAGCTAATCGGATCGCTGACTACTTGAAGACTCCCTTGACCTCCGCCTGGACCTGGGACCCCACCCTCTTCGCCGGCGCAGCCCCGTACTACGAAAAAGGCCGCCTCCCCTACGCGCCCGGCCCGCTAAAACCAATCTGCAACGGCTTGATCCCTTAAGCACCTTGCCGAACATCTCATGTTGCGATAACATGCCTCGTGCACGTGATCTCTCGGAAGACCCTGCGCGTTTTCTGGGAAGCCCACGCGGACAGCCAGGCACCCTTGCTGCGCTGGTTCAAGGTGATGCGGAGCACCGAATTCAAGACGTTCGCCGGGGTTAGGGCAGCATTCCCGGGCGCCGACATCGTGGGGCCATGGGTCGTGTTCAATATAGGCGGGAACAAGTATCGGTTGGTCGCGTCGATACACTTCAACCGCGGCAAAGTCTATCTGAGACACGTCCTCACACATGAGGAGTATGACCGAGGAAGCTGGAAACGATGAACTTGCTGACGACGAAGGACATCGAACATCACTGGGCGAGCGTAGGCGGCCTCTTCACAGTTAGCAACGAGGTCGAATACGACGTTGCTGTAGCGCGGGTAAACACGCTCCTGGATGAGATCGGTACAGACGAAAGCCATCCTCTGTACGGCTTCCTGGACGCATTGGCCACCATCATTCACAGCTATGAGGAGCGCCATCAGCCTCTCCCCGATGTGAGCGGAGGCGAAATGCTTCGATTTTTCATGGAGGAGCAGGGATTGAGTCAGTCAGACCTGCGCGACATTGGATCCCAGGGCGTGATCTCAGAAATCCTCAATGGTAAGAGGCAACTGAACGTACGCCAGATCCGCCTGCTTGCCGCCCGTTTTCGCGTTTCGACCGCCGTGTTCATTTGACCGAGCGAGTTCCGTTGACCTCCGCCTGGACCTGGGACCCCACCCTCTTCGCCGGCGCCGCCCCGTACTACGAAAAAGGCCGCCTCCCCTACGCGCTCAGCCTGCCTGACGCCTTCCGCGACGCCCTGGGCCTCGACGGCCGCGGCCGGCTTCTGGACGTGGGCTGCGGGCCCGGGACGGTCGCCCTCCTGCTCGCGGGGCTGTTCGACTCAGTCACCGGCGTCGACGCGGACGCGGGCATGCTGGCGGAGGCGGCCCGCATCGCCGAGAAGCGCGTCGTCTCCAACGCCCGCTGGGTGCACCTGCGCGCCGAAGAGCTTCCGGCAGGCCTCGGCCTCTTCCGGACTGTTACCTTCGCCGCGTCGTTTCACTGGATGGATCGCGACCGCGTGGCAGCCATCGTCCGTGACATGCTCGATCCCGGCGGTGTGCTCGTCCACGTCGACAACCACCACCAGGACGGCGTTACGAGCGGAAGCCCGATGCCCCACCCGCCGCCACCTACCGAAGCGATAGACAGGCTGCGACAGCAGTACCTAGGCGCCGGCCGCCGTGCCGGCCAGTCCGTCCGCAACAGCAGCCCCGACAATGAAGACGCCGTCTTTCGCGGCGCCGGGTTCAGCGGGCCGCGCCGGGTCAGCGTACCGGACGGGCGTGTCCTCGCGCGGACCATTGACGACCTTGTCGCCACCACCTTCTCGCAATCGAGCACCGCGCCTCATCTCTTCGGCGATGAATTCGGCCGGTTCGAGGCTGACTTGCGCCGGCTTCTTGCCGAAGCCTCGCCGTCAGGCCTCTTCTACGTGCGGCTGCCGGACAACGAGCTCAAAATCTGGTCGATTAACGATTGACCATCGCTTCCCGATGGGAACGCAATGGCCATTCCTCGCCTTGTTGAAGGCGCGGCGTGATGTTCTGCTGACTTCGTGGCAGGCAGCAAAACGGATGCTGGTCCCTCCCGCGATACGCGGCTACATGCCGCCTTGATCTCGCCCTAACGCGCCATGGAAGACGCTATCGGCCAAGTCCTGCCTCTGGCGATCGGCGTCGCTCTCAGCCCGCTGCCGATCATCGCCGTCGTGCTCATGCTCGTCACGCCGCGCGCGAAGGTAAACGGGCCTGCCTTCGTCGCCGGCTGGCTCCTGGGGTTGGCCGCGGTCGGCGTCATCGTCCTCGCAGCCTCGAGCGGCGCCGGCGCCAGCGACGAAGGCCAGCCGGCCGACTGGGTTAGCATTCTCAAGCTGGTCCTGGGCCTGCTCCTGGTCCTGGTCGCCGCCCGCCAGTGGCGCGGCCGGCCGGAGGATGGCGAGGAGGCCGCCACGCCGACCTGGATGGGCGCGCTCGACACCTTCGGCGGCGGCAAAGCGCTGCTCGCCGGCGCCGTCCTCGCCGCCGCCAACCCCAAGAACCTGCTCCTTGCTGTCGGCGCCGCCGCGACCATAGCCGGCCTCGGCCTTTCGACCAGCGACGAGGCCATCGCTTACGCCGTATTCGCCCTCATCGGCACCATCGGCGTTGGCGCCCCGGTCGTCCTCTTCTTCGCCATGGGTGACAAGTCGCAGGAGTTGCTGGCCGGGCTCAAGGACTGGATGGGCCACAACAACGCCGTGATCATGGCAGTGCTTTGCCTGATCATCGGCTTCAAGCTCATCGGCGACGCCATCTCCGGCCTATCGTGACCTCAGTGGCCAACGATTGTCATGCTGAGGCGCCGCGCCGAAGCATCCGAAATCCCTGCCGCCGAGGCCCCTCTTCTGGGCCCAACCCGCCGGGATTCTTCGCTTCGCTCAGACTGACAATCTCACTACCTCACTCCTCACACCTCGCGGCTCTCCCCCTCACCAGCTCCCGCCACCGCCACCGCCTCCGCCTCCGCCCGACGAGCCGCCGCCACCGAAGCCGCTGCCACCCGAGCTGGAAGGCGTCGACGCCATGACGCTGGAGATGCTGGAAGAGAAGCTGTTGATGTCGTGGGCGAAACTCGACGAGAACGCCGCTACGGTGAAGGCATTCGGCGAGGCGTACCAGCCGCTGGTGTCGGGTTGGCGGTCGAGCCCCTGAAAGGCCTTCGCCCACTTCTCCGTGCATTCGAAGACCATGGCGTAGGGCAGGTACTTCTCGAAAAGGTTGATCTCTTCGTTAAACTTCTGGCGGTCTGTCTCCGCCGTGACCATGTACTCCTCGAACCCGCGCGCGCGGCGGTACAGCTCGCGGCCGCTCGCCGTCCGCCTGGGCATGGCGCCCGCCAGCGCGGCCACCGCCAGCCCCGCGAGGATCAGCGGCAGGGCCACGATCGCCGCCCCAGCGAGCCCGCCGAGAAGGTAACCGGCGCCGAGCCCAAGCGCGGCAACCACAAAGCCGCCGGCCCGGTACAGGGTGCGCACCGTGTTGGGGTTGGCCGCGAACATGCCGTCCTCCTTCACCGACTGCTGGTACAGCTGGGTCTTGACTTCGGCCAGGTCGCTGTAAAAGTGGTCTTCCAGGTCCTTGGTCTCCACCAGGCCGTCCGCGTCCGCGCTCTTGAACAGCGCCGCGTGCAGGCCCTTCTCGTAAGGCAGCAGCGCTGCATCGGCGTCCCGCAGCTTCTGCAGCGCGAACTTGTGATCTTCCTGCTCGATGATCTTCAGATAGCCGCGCACCGCCAGGTCGACGATAGTCGCGCTCACGTCCAGCGTGTCGGCGCGCTCGTCGACCAGCACGCCCAGCTCCGCCGGCCGCAGCGGCCGCTTGGTGGCGCCGACCTCGGGCGGCGTATATTCGACCACCACGGTCTCTCTGGCCATGAGCGGCTTCTCGTCCTCGGCCTGCGCGCCCGAGAGGTACTGCGCGTCGCCGTACCAGCGGTCGCGGCCCTGCGTCCACCAGATGCGCCCGATGGCGCCGAAGGCCACGAGTCCCACCAGGGCCGAAAGCGCGATCGGCACAGGCTTCAGGCCGACGAAGTCGCGCACCTTCTCGGCGTCGGTCTTCTGGCGCGTCAGGATCGGCGGCGGGGCCTCTACCGAGCCTTTTGCCAGCGCCACGACTACGGTCAGGCCGTCGCCGGGATTCAGGGTCCGGCGCGCGTTGAATCGAGCGCTGTTGGGGCTGAGGCCCGAATCGCAGAGCGCCGTGGACCGCGGCGGCCCCTCGAAGCAGGTAGCGTTCGTGACCGATGGCGCGCCCACCACCGCGCTCGCCCTCTCGATGACCACCGGCCACTGGTCACCGGTGATGTTCCAGAACAGTTCCTCGTGGTCGTCGTACGAATTGAGCGCGCCGCGAAGCCTGTACGTGATCACGTAGCGCTGCTGGCCACTGATGGTCTTGTCCGGGTCGCCGATCTGGATGCGGAAGTTGGCGCCCTCGCGGCTCGTCTTGTAAGGCCAGGCCTTCTCTCCATCCGTAACCCCGCGGACGTCGATCTTGTACTCCCGGCTGTAGGTGGCCGCGGGATCCTTGCGGTAGTCCGGATCGCCGGGTCCAGGCTGGTAAGCGAACACAACCGGTATGTCCCGGAAGATGCCGTGCTTCTGCTGGCCGTCGAAATCGACCAGCAGGTCTTCGATCACGTCGATGCTGCCGTCGGTCCGGATCGTGTAGCTCGCGCCGAAGGAGCGGATCACCCAGCCTTCGTCCGCAACGGCGCTCTGGGGCAGCGCCATCAGCAGCACAAGCGCGACAACGAAGCTCAGAGCTGCCAGTCTTCGCGTATTGACCTCCGCCCAGAATCCGGTTCCCGAATCGCCTGAATCCGCCTCTGCCTTATGCCTTATGCCTTGTGCCTTATGCGGTCTGCGTGACGCCCTATGCCTTATGCGTCCCGGCTACTTGGGCGCGGCAACGCTCAGGCCCGAGTCGTTTATATTCGTCACGTCCAGGTCGATCTTAATCGCGAAGTCGCGGTTGCTCATGTCCTTGCCGGCCATATCCGCGCGGAAGCGTGCCGGCAGGCCGGCCGGCACCGAGTTCGTGCCCTCGGTCACCCAGAGCTCCATCTGGAAGCGGGTCAGGTCCTTGATGCCGGAGTCCGGGTCGCCGAGCACGCCGCCGACAAGCTGTCGCACCTGGTCGAACGTGTTCTTGTCGATGCTGCACTTGCGCGTCTGCTGCCCGTTCACGCTTTCGCGGCTGCCGGTGCATTGGAACGAGCTGGCGCTTTCGGCAAAGCCGTCGTCCCAGAACGAGGCGCAGACCGAGAGGTCACTGGGCGTCTGAGGGCCGACCGCGTTCGGCCCCACCGTGAGGCCGCCCAGAGTCGACCACTGCTGACGGCCGATGGTCGTCTGGCCGAAGGTCTCGCCGCCCAGCTTTATCGATACCTGGGCCTTGTCCGGTTTCACGAAGGTGACATTACCCTCGAAGGAGACTGCCTGGGCGCCCGGCGTCGCGCCCGTGGGGCTCAGCAGGCTCTCCAGGTCGGCAAGCGGGCCGCCATTGCCTTCGATGCGCAGGGTGCACTTGTAACTCGTGAGGTCGGCGAGGCCGGCCCTGACCGGGGCGGCGCCGTTGGTCTGCGTGCCGGGCCGGCCGGTCGGAGCCGGCGTTGCCTTGCCGGAGCCCGATGCGCCCTTGGCCTCGTCATCGCCGCCGCAAGCAACCGCGAGAACCACCAGCCCGCCGGCGAAGGCCAGCACAAGACCCCTGAACCAACGTTGACGCTGCTGCAAGCGGGCCTCCCGGCGAGTAATACGCTCAATTATCGGCAAACGCTCTCGGCCGGCAAAGGCGGACGCTCCCCGCGCACATTATGTCCGAGGTTGAAGAGATGGCATAGGTAGGCGGGTACAGTCGCCAAACGAAAGAAGTCTCATCCAGATTCACGTCACGCTGCACTCATCCCGCCGAAGGCCCTTGACCTCAAACCCATGCCTCGATAGCGTCAAAGCCCACATGGCCGCCGCTGATTTCGCCCGCTTCGACAGCCCCGCGCTGTACGCAGTCCTCGATGCCGAGCGCCGCCACCGCGGCATGAGCTGGAGCCAGGTGGCAGCGGACATGGGCGTCAGGATAAGCCCCTCCACCATCACCCGCACGGCAAAGGGAGGCACCATGGAAGGCGACGGCATCACCACGATGCTCGCCTGGCTGGGCCTTCCTCTCGAAGCCTTCCTGCGCCGCCCCGGCGAACCACCCCTCGACTTCATGACGCAGGTACACGCCGTGCTCCGGGCCCAGCGCGAACTCTCGCCGGCAAGCGCCGCCGAGTTCGAAGCCGAGATCCGTACGGCTTACGAGCGCCTCCGGGGCGCCTCGTGACCGGCCGCATCCGGGAGCTGAACCAACGGCTTCGCCAGCGCTCCGGCCTCGATCGCCTGCCGGCCCACCTCGAGCGGCATTACGGCATTCGCGAGGCGCGGGCGACTCAGCTCGACGGCGGCGTGTTCCGTGTCGATCGGGCTGACCGTCCGAGCTGGATCGCGCGCGTCTTTCCGGCCGCCCGCCCGCTCGAAGACGTCGAAGGCGACGCCGAAATTCTCCGCTTCCTGGAGCAACACGGCTTTCCCGCCGAACGGTGTGCGGCCGCGGATCCCGTTTCCGCGCTCGACGGGCAGGGCGTCCTCGTGACCGAATACGTCGAAGGTTCCAGGGCGGACGGCAGCGCCGACAGCCTGCGCGCGCTCGGCGACATGCTCGGTCGCCTGCACACGATGCCTGCCGGTTCGGGCGCCGTGGCGCGCGAGGCCGGGTCCCTGCACCACTGGTCCGTCCTCGGCGGCGGGGCGCAGGCAGACCTCAGTGCCGCGGCAGCGTGGCTCGAAGACGCGGAAGCGCTGGTGCCGGCAGGGCAGCAGGCGCTCTATGAGTCGCTGTGCGAAGCCGTCGCAAATATAGACGCGTGTCTAGGCCTGCCGCAGGCCTTCATCCACCCCGACTTCCAGCCCGAGAACGTGATCGTCACGCCTGAGGGCAGCCGCGTTGTCATCGACTGGACGGGCGCCGGCCGCGGGCCGCGCATCGTCTCGCTCGGCGTGCTGCTGGTTCTCGCCGTCGTCCGAAACTCCCACAACCTCGGGCTCGCCGCGGTCGATGCCGTCGTCGCCGGCTACCGCTCGCACGTCCGTCTCGACGCCGAGGAGCTGGCGCGGCTGCCCGACGCGCTGCGCCGGCCGGCGCTCGTTCTCGACTGCTATCAGTTCTGCGCCGGGGCGAAGACGTTGCAGCAGACGGCCGACGGGGTGCCGGCGATGTCCCGCCTCGCGCAGGCCATCACGGCCCGTGCGCGGGAAGCCTTCGATGAAGCCCTCTAGAGGGCTCTCCCATCAGGCGCCTCACGTGACCCTCGACGGAGCAACCCGAATCGACACGCCGGCGGTTTACGCCGCCCTCGAAGAGCAGCGCCGCGCCCGCGGTCTCACCTGGGGCCAGGTCGCCACCGAAATCGGTGTCGCCGCCTCGACGCTCACGAATCTGGCAAACGGCCCCCGCACGGGTTTCCCCGGCTTCGAGTTCATGTTCCAGTGGCTCGGCGTCCCCTCGGAGACCTTCCTGCGCCGCCCTGCCGGCTCATCCCTCCCCGGCCTCATGACCCAGCTCTCGGTCCTGATCCGCGCCCAACCCGGCCTCACGCCCGCGGCCGCCGCCGAGCTAGAGACCATCGCGCGCGGCGCCTACGAGCGCCTGCGGGCGGCCCCCGGCGAGTAAACCTCTGCGCGCCGACATGCGCGCGATCCTGTTCCCAAACAAAAGGGCCGGGACTTCACAGCCCGACCCTAAATTCGATCGCGGTCCGCCAGCCATCTGCGCCAAACTCCGGACCTGACGCCTGAAGCCTCACGCCTGAGACCTTCCGAGTGCCATCCCCGGCAAGACTCGAACCCGCAACCTTCTGAGCCGAAGTTAGCTCCCAGACGTAATCTCCCCTGACGACCGCTGACGTTGCACCCGCTTTCGTATCTGCGCCGAGCACCGATCCGGAGCCGGCATGACGGGCTGTGATGCGCCGTTGTTCGCCGTTGGTCTGCAGATCCGTTAGCAGTGGTAGACTCGCCTACGTGAAGGTGCTGAGCGAACCGGGCGGCGTGCCGTGGCTTCGGTGCGCACGTCCGAGAAGGTGCGTCCAGCGGTTCGTCGACGACGTGTGGCCGGCTGCCAAAGACGAACCGGAGGATTGAGCATGGCCCGCTGGCAGGATGTCGTCGATTCGGAGCCGGAGTTCGCCACGGCCGTGCGGGCGCTCTTCGACGCGCGCAGGCACAAGACGATAGCGACGCTGCGCAAAGACGGCTCGCCGCGGATCAGCGGCATCGAGTGCGAATTCCGCGACGGTGACGTCGTCTTCGGTTCGATGAAGGGTGCTCGCAAGGTCGACGACCTGCGCCGCGACCCCCGCCTCGCACTCCACAGCCCGTCTGTCGACCCGCCCGATGGCCCCGACCCAATGCTCTGGTTGGGCGACGCCAAGCTGTCCGGCCGAGCCGTCGACATCACTCCCACCGGCGACAGCTTCGCCTACCGGATCGATATCAACGAGGTCGTAGTGACCAGGGTCGGTGGGATGGACCATCTCGTCGTGCAGCTCTGGCGTCCCGGCGCGCCGCTGAAGACGATGCGCAACTATAACTAGGGCTCGGTATAGGCCCCTCTCTCGGACATACGCCGCCACCGCGTCCGGCACCAGTTAGCGCAGGCTCTCGCCGCGAGCGACTTTGAGATGCCGCCGCAGCGGGGACCGGGCGGGACTGGGATGTCCGAGGCCATGGCCCGACCGTCCGTCGACCACCGCCAACTTCCGGAACTGACACCTGAAAGCTGACGCCTGATAGCTTCTGACTGGCACCCCCGGCAGGACTCGAACCCGCAACCTTCTGATCCGAAGTCAGACGCTCTGTCCAATTGAGCTACGGGGGCGCGTGCGCGGTCATCGACCGGCAATCAAAGTCTAGCATGGCGCCCTCCGGCCTCCCGCGCCCCGTTCGGGCGCGTTCGCCTGCCCTCGTCTGGCTGAAATGCCGAAATGCTGACCAGCTGAACTGCTCTTTGCCTGACTTCAGTTCCCGCGGCCGCGCGTCGCGCTGACCTCCAGCTGCAGGTCCACGCGCGTGAAGGCGGCGTCATCCTCGAAGGCGTCGGCGCGGATCGTGCCCTGCACCTGCTGGCGCGGAGCTGTCCTGGAAGTCGATGCTGATCGCGAAGTCGCGCGTGCTTCGCGGCGTGCCGTCCGTGACCTGCCAGCCGCGCTTCAAGAACTCCTTGCGGTAGAAGTCGATCACGTCGACGTCGGCGTTCCTGGTCAAAAACGTAACGACGTACATCGTGCTGCCCGCGCCCCGCTGGAACTGGACGGCGGTAACGGTCGACTCATCTTTGCCGCGGTAAATCGGGATGTCGTTGGGGAAGGTGCTGGGAAGGCCCAGGCTCGCCGACGGCAACACGAACTTGTTGTCGGAAGGCGCCGAGCCGGAAGGCGTGACGTCGTCATAGGACAGGTAGATTGTGGTCTTGCTGTTGAACTTCGAGTTGCTGACCTGGATCGTGCCCTGCACGTCGGCGTCGTCCGGGCGCGAGAAGAACACGCCGTTCACGTCCGTGCTGGAGACGCCGGACTCTACCTGCCAGGGCTCCTTGTCCAGCGACTCCTGGTAGAAGTCGAGCACCTTCTTGGTGTCCGAGCTGGTCTGGTAGATCACGATGTAGCTCGCACCCTGATCCGACCGCACCAGGAACGACACCACGATCTTGGAGCCCGGGTACTGCGGCAGGTCCTTCGGCAGCCCCGGCGGCGTCTGGTTCTCGAACGACTGCACGCCTTCGCCGTTAAGCCTGAACAGGCCATCGATTACCCCAGCCGCGTCGCCCGAACCGCCGCCGCCTCCACCTCCACCGCCGACGGCGTAGACGATGACGCCGACGATCAGGGCCGGGATGGCCGCGAGCAGGAAGTAGGGAAGCCAGGAGGGCAGGCCGGCGCGGGACTTTGGCGCGGCCGGCGGCGGTGGCGGTTCAGATGAGGACGGGCCGGGCGAAAAAGCTGAGGCGGGAGGCGGCTGGCCTGGGTCCGGCGCGGCAGGGTTCGCAGAGAATTCGCTCATCCTATCGCTCCTGCCTCGGATCCGCCGGCGGCCTTTGTTATTGATGGGGTGGACGGAGGGATTTGAACCCTCAATCTCCTGGGCCACAACCAGGCGCTTTAACCGCTAAGCTACGCCCACCATGTCCGCGAACCAAAACTCCCCGAATCCTCGGGGAGCCAGTAGTTAGGCACTTGAACGATAGCATGGGCTCAGACAGGCGGTCAAAGGAGGCGAGCTGTCAGCTGTCAGCGGGGGAGCTATCAGCGGTCAGCGGTCAGCTGTCAGCCAGAAGGGGACCGGCCAGAAGCTGTCGGCTATCAGCCGTCAGCGTTCAGCCAGAGGCGGAAAGGGAGAAGGAATTAGCTGCCGGCTGCGGAGGAGGTTTCGGCCCGCCTGCTCCGCTCTCTGGCTGACAGCTGATAGCTGACGGCTGATAGCTCCTACCCTCACGGCTCTATGCGCCGGTAGGAGCTCCTGAAATACAGCAGCGGCGGCACGTCGCGGAGGACCGCCGCCTCAACGACCTCGCCCACGAAGATCGTGTGGTCCCAGCCGTCGAACTTGCGGATGGTCTGGCACTGCAGGTGGGCCAGGCAGTCAGGCAGGAGTGGGGCGCCGTTTTTGCCCAGGGCGTACTCCAGCCCTTCCAGGGAGTGACGCTCCTGCATGGCCTTGCTCGCGAAGAGACGCGAAAGCTCTTCCTGGTCGTCCGCCAGGACGTTCACCGTGAACACGCCGGAGCCGTCGATTATGGGATAGGTGTTCGCGGACTTCTCCACGGAGACCATGACCGTAGCCGGGTCCAGGGCCAGGGACATGAACGCATTCGCCGTCATGCCGTGGTACTTACCGTCGCGCCCCGTGGTGATGACCGTCACGCCCGTCGCGAACGTCCCCACCACATGACGAAACGTGTTCGGATCGACGCTCATCCCGGCCACTCTCCGCTAAGCCCCGCCCTGATGGGCCTCATTGTATGCGACAGGCGGCGTTCGGGAGTCAGGCCAGCCTGGGGCGCCGGATGCGGCCGCCCGAGGGCAGAGTGCGAATCTCAGATCTGCTTGATCGCTGGCAGCACGCTCGCGAACACGTCCATCGCCTTGCGGGTGCCGCCCGCTGCCTCGCCGGAGAAGGCCAGGTCCAGGATGCCCACGCCGGCCTCGTGGTAAGCGCGCGCCTGCTCGACAATAGTCGCCGGGCTGCCGAAGAACTGGAATCCGCCCACGCCCGGGTTGCCGCCGCCTTCGCCGCCTTCGCGGCGGCCGTCCGCGCCCGCCGGCGCCGTGGCGGGCGCTGCCGCCTGCGCGACCCGCGCCCTGACCGCCGCGTTGCGGTCCATGATGTCGGCCACGCGTTCCTCAGAGTCTCCGACCAGGATTCGGGCCCGGTAGAGTACGTTCTCGTTCGTCGGCTCCCAGCCGGCTGCGCGGGCAAGGCGCTTGTAGTGGCCGACGTGCTCAGCCACGCGGGAGACCGGCGCGAACCCGATCGCCAGGTTGAGTCTGTTCGCGGCCGCGAACTCGATCGACTCCAGGCTGTTTCCTGAATAGAAGACCGGCGGGTGCGGCTCTTGCAGTGTCCTCGGCCAGACCGAGACCGTCTGGTAGTGGAAGTAGCGGCCCTCCCAACTGAAGGGCTTGGGCTCGGTCCAGGCCTTCAGGATCAGCTTCACGCCTTCCTGCGTGATCTCGCGCGTTTCCGGCGACGCCTTGCCGTCGACCGAGTAGGTCAGGTGCTCGTTCGGCGTGCCGCGCAGAAACAAGGCTACGGTCCGCCCGCCGCTGATCGCGTCCAGCATCGCGATCTCTTCGGCTGTGCGCACGGGGTTCACCAGCGGAATCAACGGCCCCAGGAGGGCGATCTTGACGTTCTTCGTGCGCTGGCTGGCCGCTCCCGCGAGCACCAGGGGATTCGGTGTCATCAACCCGGGGGCGTAGTGGTGCTCCGAGACGCTGATCCAGTCGAAGCCCAGCTCGTCCGCCAGCTGAAACTGGTCCAGCACCAGGCGCATGCTCAGAGCCGCCGTCTCGCGGTCGCACAGCTCCGGCGCCACAGGCCAGCCGGCGCGGCCGACACTACCCGCGTAGGCCCCAGGACCGAGGAAACAAACCTTCATGCGTCTAATCCATCCCTTCCCAGAGCCTGCGACGGCCCGATGCTACCTACCGCCGCCGGAGTAGGCCGAGCTGTAGCGGGGCATGATTTCGCTCTTCCAGAGCTGGATCGACTCCATGGCGTGGGCGTGGCTGAGGTCGCCGAACTGGAAAGAGCAGACGAAGTAGTCGGCCGCCGTCGTCATGTACTCCTCCATGAACGGGATCACGGTGTCGGGAGTGCCGACGAGCACGCCTGGAATCGGGCCGGGCACCGTCCGCCGCCGGTCGCGGGCTTCGCGCTCCTCCGCGGTCAGCTCTTCCAGCGAGGCATCGAGGTCGCGGCGCTCCTCGACGGCGAGGTGGCGCTCGGGACCGCGGCGCCGCTCGCCGCCGCCGGTGCCCTCGGCCGCCAGAAACTGCGTCAGCTTGCGCCGTTCGGCCTCCAACCGGCGAGGCGTCCCCAGGTTCCAGCGGTACTTATCCCAGGCCGGCCCCGCCCGTTCGACCGCCGCGTCCATGTTCGACGCCAGGACGACGTGGACGACGAGGCCGATCTTCGGCACAGAGCCCTGGGCCGTGAGGACGCCCTCGCCATGGTATTGCTTCCACAGCCGCCGGTAGCGCATGACGTTGGCTTCCAGTGTGTCCAGCGAACCGACGACGATGCAGTTCATGCCGCCCTTGGCCGCCGTCTCCGGATTGCGCATGTACCAGAACGGCGGCGAGGGCCGCTGCTTGGGATGGAGCCTCATCGGCACCTCTTCGAAGTCGTAGAACTTGCCGTGGAAGTCCAGCTCGTCGTTCGCCAGTCCCAGGCGCACTACTTCCAGCGTCTCCTCGTAACGGGCGGCGTTGCTCTCCGGGTCTGAGTCCTGACCCCAGAAATACGCTTCCAGCACGCCGCCGCGCCCGACACCGATCTCCATGCGCCCGCCGGAAATGTTGTCCAGCATGCTGATCTCTTCGATCAGACGCAGGGGGTGGTGGAGTGGCAGGACGTAGACGCCGGGCCCGAAGCGCAGGCGTTGGGTCCTCTGGGACACTGCGGCGAGAAACACGTTTTGCGAAGGCGCCATGCTATGGACGGCGGGCGTGTGGTGCTCGGCGAGGTGGTAGGCGAAGAAGCGCGCCTCGTCCAGCGCTTCGAGCTGCGTCAGCCGGTCGCGGTACAGCTCATCCAGCGGCACGCCGGGCACATGCTCGATGTGGTCAAAGACGCCGAACTCGACCCTCCCGCCCATGATGCGCCCTCCGCCCGGCCGCTGAAAATCGAATTATCGGGATACTAGATATTTGATTCTTCCGATGTCAACCTTGTGTAAGATTCACATGATGACGACGACGAAGTGAGGTGGCTGGCTTGCCAGGCTCTACCGACCGCAACAAGGGCCCCGAACAGCATTCCCACGATATCGAGCTCGACCCTCGCCTGAGCCAGATGCTGGCGCCTGACTTCCCCGACATCGTCGAGCGGTACGAAGAGGTGCGCGCGCTTTACGGCGTGATCAGCAAGCTGGCCAACCTGCGGCGCGCCCAGGGCATCACCCAGGTCCAGCTTGCCGAGCGCCTCGGACGGCCCCAAAGCCTGATCAGCGCCATCGAGTCGGGTCGGATGAGCCCTCATGTCGAGACCCTGGTGGCCATCGCCCGCGAGCTGGGTCACAACATCCGCATCGACCTCGAGCCGCGTCAGGTAGCGCCGCGTCACCTCAACGGCGGCAGCGCCCCCGCGCCGCGCTCCGTCGCCGGCCGCCCGCGTTCTAGACCCGGCCGCACGACGCAACCTCAAACCAGGGCCCAGTAACCCGAGCGCCCGACGGCCTTCGTCTCCCGAAGGCGCTCCTTGTGACCGCACACCCCGCGCGCCTACAATTTCCGATACGTACGTCCGTCTTCCGATCCGGAGGCCTCATGACTCTCGAACGCGCCGGCAACTGGGAAGAGGAGATACTCACCAACGGCCTCTCCGACCGCGCCCGGCGCGCGGGCGTCGCCTACGCCGGGCCCGGCTCCGGCAACGACGTCCCCCAGGTGGCGCGGCCGCCCATCGCCTTCACCGGCGGCATCCCGGACCCCGCTTACCTGCCTATCGACGCGCTGATCACCGCCTCCGAGCGCGTCCTGCGCGAGGAAGGCAGCCTCGCGCTCCAGTACGGCGGCGCCCAGGGCTACCAGGGACTGCGCGACTGGCTCGCCGACCATTGGACCAAGCTCGATGGCCTTCCGCTGACGAACGCCAACTACACCCTGACCAACGGCAGCGCCCACGCCCTGGAAAACGTTTGCAACACCTTCCTGCGCGAAGGCGAGATCGTCATCGTCGAAGGCCCCAGCTTCCCCGGCTCCATCCGCGCGATCCGCGCCATGGGCGTACAGGTGGAGCAGACGCCGGTCGACGACGACGGCCTCATCGTCGAGGCGCTCGAAGACCTGGTCCAGATAATCGAGCGCCGCGGCCAGCGCGCCAAGATGCTTTACACCATCCCCAACTACCACAACCCCACCGGCTCCACGCTGTCCGTCGAGCGCCGCCATCGTCTGCTCGACTTCTGCGAGGCGCACGACATCCTCATCGTCGAAGACGACGCCTACGGCGAGATCGGGTTCGAGGAACGCCTGCCACAGTCGCTCTTTTCGATGTCCCAGGGACGCGGCGTCATCAAGATCGGCACCTTCTCCAAGATCCTCGCGACCGGCCTGCGCGTCGGCTGGTGCCAGGCCACGCCGCCGATCGTCGATGCGCTCATCGCCACGCGCTTCGACATGGGCATCAGCCCCTTCGTCATCCGCACCATCAACCGCTACGCCGCCGACGGCCAGCTTGACGACCACATCGGCATGCTCCGCGGCCTCTACCAGCGCAAACGCGACGTCATGCTGAACGAGCTGCGCGAGCGCTGCTCCGGCCTGGCCCAATGGACCGACCCCAACGGCGGCTTCTTCCTCTGGATGAAGCTGGACGAGAGCATCGACACCGGCGCCCTACCAGCGGCCGCGCGCGAGGAAGGCGTCGCCTACGTCAACGGGCGCGGCTTCTTCGCCGAGCTGACCGCCGGCGAAGCCCCGGCCTTGCCCGGCCGCGGCTGGAGCCAGGGACCCTCCCAGCACATCCGCCTGGCCTATAGCTACACCGCCGAGGCCGAAATACCTGAGGGCATCCGCCGCCTCGCCCGCGCCCTGGAGCGCGCCCGGAAGTAAATGCCACTGATTAACACGGATTTCACTGATTCGATCCGGATTTCCCATAAATCAGTGAAAATCCGCGTTAATCAGTGGCATTCCCCCTCGCTCGCCGAGGAATCTGCGAAATCTGCGTCAGTCTGCGTCTGAATCTCCGGAGGCTCTCATGCCCAAACCACGCAAGCTCCCGCGCCCCTTCGAGATGCACTGGGGCAACGGCCAGATCGTCGAAGAGGCCGGCTTCACGTCGGAGCACCACGAGCCCGCCATTCAGCTGCTCGAATACACCGACCCTGACAACGCCGGCGGGTACAGCATCCGCTTCTGCTTCTATAACCTTCGCGGGGCCTTCCAGCGCAGCCCGCTGATGCTCGGCGAAGGCGAGATGGAGGGCATGCGCGAGGCTTTGCAGTCAACCCCACGCCTGCGCGCGCTCCTTAAGCGTCTCGTCGAGTAGGCGTCAGCTTCAGACGCGAGAGCCTCAGCCTGCCCGCGGGCTCAACCACCTGTAGCCGGCCGCGAGCACGGCCCCGAGGCCGATGAGCACGACCACGAAGATCACCGCCGGGCTGACCTGGTCCAGGTCGCCGCCGGCCTGGATGACGCCATACAAGAGAGTGGCGAAACCGCCGGCGACGAAACCGAGGCTCATCGCGTCCACGCGCGACCAGAGCGAGGCGCCTCCGCCAATCGCCATGACCGCGATTGCGGCCGAAATCAGGAATACGTTGCGCCGGTAGACCTGGCGCTCGTCCTCGTACTTCTCATAGGAAGCCTGATAAAGGCGCTGCTCCTCATCGAAACGCGCTATCTCCTCGGCCGATGGCGTTACGACCGTTGGTGTCGCCACGCCCGGCCCCGGCGTCGAAGGGACCGGCGCCACGGACCTCACGACCGGCGGCTGCGGATACTCAGGCGCCTTCGGCGGCCCATAGAACGCCCGCACGCCGAAGGCCACCAGCAGCACCACCATCGCCGCCACCGCCGCCGCGTACGTGAGCTTGATCAGAACGGTCATCGCGGAGATTGTGTCCGACGCCGAACGCCCCAGGCAAACCGGCGGGCCAGGGCCTGGCACTACGGGGCAACCGATACGCCTGACGGCCGGCCCCGACCCCGCTTGCCCCAACCTCAGGCTTCGACCAGAATCGCACTGCCCGCCAATACCCATCCGGCCGCAGGCTCCGGCCTCTCCTCCGGCCGACAAGCCGACAAGCCGACAAGCCAAGGAGCCACCCATGCCCGGAGCCCTCGAAGGCGTACGCATCCTGGAGTTCTCTGAGATCATCGCCGCGCCCTTCGGAGGCATGCTCCTGTCCGACATGGGCGCCGACGTCATCAAGGTCGAGCCCGTCGGCGGCGAGGCCTGGAGGCTTCAGGCGCAGTTCATGCCCCTCGAGAGCAGGCCCTTCATCTCGCTCAACCGCGGCAAGCGCGGCATCGCCATCGACCTCAAGAGCGCGGAGGGCCGCGAGATCGTGTACAGGCTCGTGCCGGACATCGACGTAGTTATCATCAACTACCGCCCGGACACCCCCTACAACCTCGGCATCGACTACGAGACGCTTTCGGCGCTGAACCCGCGTCTTATCTACGTCGAGAACACGGCCTTCGGGCGCAAGGGGCCCCACGCGTCGCGCCCCGGTTACGACATCATCGCCCAGGCGGTGACCGGCCTCATGGCGGCGAACGGCAAGACCAGCGAGCACGGCCTGCCCCAGGCGATGTCTCCCGCCATGGCCGACTTCAGCACCGGCATCAGCATCTGCTGGGCCGTCTGCGCCGCCCTTTACGCCCGCGAACGCACCGGCCTGGGCCAGAAGGTGGAGGCGTCGCTGCTGGCGACGGCGCTGGCTGTCCAGACCGGCACTTTCATGGAGATCGACAGCGTCGACGCCGATACCCAGGGCCTCATGCGCGGCCGTCTCCGCGAAGCCCGCGCCGCCGGCGCCAGCTTCGAAGAGGTGCAGAAGATACGCGCGGAGGCGCGCCCCATGTTCGGCAACGCCTACTACCGCTGCTACTTCACCAAAGACAGCGTCGTCGCCGTGGGCTGCCTCTCGGACGCGCTGCGGCGAAAGGCCGCCGCGGCGATGGGCGTGCGCGACCCGCGCTTCGAGGACCCGGACTGGCAGCCGATGAGCCCCGAATCGCGCGCCGCCGGCGTCAAGGTCGTCACCGAAGCCGAGGCGATCATGCGCACCAAGACCACCGACGAGTGGGTCGCCGTCTTCGACGCCGCCGGCGTCCCCGCCGGCCCCTTCCGCACCATCGACGAGCTGCGTACAGAGCCGCAGGTCCTGGAGAACGACCTCATCGTCGACCTCGAGCACAGCCTCGTCGGGCACCTGCGCATGGTCGGGCCGCCCCTCAAGTTCAGCGCCACCCCCTCGCGCGCCGTCAGCGCCTCCCCCGCCCTCGGCCAGCACAACGACGAGGTCCTCTCCGCCCTCGGCTATAGCGCCGAAGCCATCGAGCGGCTGCGGACGGAAGGCGTGGTGAGGTAAGAGGCGTGAGGTCTGAGGTAAGAGGCGTCGGGCGCCAGAGCCGAGAGCCCGCCGCCGATTTCGCAGACCTTTATTCGCCTTCGTTCGAACCAAACAGAAATCCGCGTCAATCCTCCCCCAATCCGCGAATTCTGCGTGAGACTCCGCCTCCGCCTGCTCGGCCCCAAATCATCTAAATCAGTGTCAATCTGTGGCATTGCCTCCGGCTCCCGCCCTCCCTGTCCTCACCCCTCACACCTCACACCTTCCCCGTGTGCTACACTACGTCCGACGTTCGAGGTGCCTGACCCTCCAGGCCTCGCGAATCGCCACCGACGAATGAGCCTTACCTCCACGAATCCTCCGGCTACCGCGTTTCACGTTCCCCGGACATCGTTGATGGTTCTGGTGAATCGAAATCGGTATCCGCAGTCGCCCCTCCGGGGGCTAGTGAGAGAAGGACACAATCCTGAACATTTACGTTGGCAACCTTAGTTTTGACACGACCGAGCGAGACCTCGAAGCCGCTTTCGCGACTTACGGCACCGTCTCCAGCGCCCGCATCGCCACGGACCGCGACACCGGTCGCGCCCGCGGCTTCGGCTTCGTCGAGATGCCGAACCAGGCGGAGGCCCAGGCGGCCATCGCCGGCCGCAACGGCTCCGAGCTCCAGGGCCGCACCCTGACCGTTAACGAAGCCCGCCCGCGCGAAGAGCGTGGTGGCGGTGGTGGTGGTGGCGGCAACCGCGGTGGTGGTTACGGCGGCGGTGGCGGCGGCCGCGGCCGCTGGTAAACCGCCAGCAGCGTCGCAAGACGTAGCATCGAAGAGGGGCCGCGCCCGAGGGAGCCGGCCTCTCTTCTTTTTTGTGAGCTATCAGGCGTCAGGCGTCAGGCGTCAGAAGCGGGAGCCTGGCCGCAGATTTCGCAGATTGACGCGGATTCTTCCTTTCCCTTCGGGACCCAGGAGAAATCCGCGTAAATCCTTCCCCAATCTGCGAAATCCGCGTGAGACTCCGGCTCTCCTCGACCCGCCTCACACCTCACACCTCACACCTCACACCCCTCCCGCGCTATACTCCGAAGACTTGATGGCGAGGATGGTGAGTGGTGGGATTCTTCAAACGTCTGTTCCCCCAGAAAAGCAAGTCTGAGCCCGCGCCGCCGATGAACATCAGCCAGGCCGCGCTCCAGACCGACGACGAGCAGGCCGCCGTGCGCACCAAGATGGAGGGCGAGATGGCGACCGAGAAAGACAGGCGCGACTCCGCCCCCAAGCCCGAATAGCCCCTCCGCCCCCACACGCCCGCATCCGCCCCAAGCGCTGCTCGCAGAATGCGCAGCAGGGACGCGCTGCTACGCGAAAATACGAAACTGCTTAATGATTTCGAATGTGGTTCCGTACAAGCGCCAGGCGCCGCCCTGGCCGATGCTCTCCGCTTCCTGCTTCCTGTATCATCTCCCCACATCCGACACCCGAGGCCTGACGCCCGATGCCTGACACCTCATCCCTCACCCCTGAGCCCCCTCCCGTACTCGTCGAACGCAGAGGCGCCGTCGGCGTCATCACCCTCAACCGCCTCGACAAGCACCACGCCATCAACCGCGCCCTCTCCGCCGCCCTGGCCGACGCCGTCGCCGAGCTCGAGGCCGACGACGCGGTCCGCGCCATCGTCCTCACCGGCGCGGGCGAGCGCTCGTTCTGCGCCGGCGCCGACATGAAGGAGGGCGTCGACCAGCTGGACGGCCGTTCGGACGGCAACCGCGCCGGCGACGGCATCGGCGCCGTCTCGCGCGCCACCAAGCCCGTCATCGCCGCCGTCAACGGCTACGCCTACGGCGGCGGCGCACTGCTCATGGTCAGCACCGACATCCGCCTGGCCTCGCCCAACGCCACCATCCGCTTCGTCGGCGCCAGCTACGGCCTCGTCGTCGCCGGCAGCCAGTTGCCGCGCATCGTCGGGCCGGCGCACGCCAAGGAGCTCATCTTCACCACCCGCGTCATCGACGCCGCCGAGGCGGAGCGCATCGGCCTGGTGAACCGCGTCGTGCGCGATGGCAGCGTGCTGGACGCAGCGGTGAAGCTGGGCGAAGAGATCGCCGCCAACTCCCCCCTGGCCGTCGCCTGGTCGAAGAAGGTCATCGACGCCGCCACCGAAATCGACCAGGGCCGCGCCGCCGAAGCCGAGGCCAACCGCGCCCTCCGTGGCGGCGCCGACCACGCCTCCCGCTTCCGTGAGGCGGCCGGGCGCGTCACAGGCGCCGGGCGGCAGAGCTAGCCCCGGCTAGTCACTGAATTGCTGTGGAGGATGCGGAGAGGGAGTCTCACGCGGATTTCGCAGATTTGGGAAGGATTGACGCGGATTCTTGGGTTTAGTGGAAAGAAGAATCGGAAGTCGCCATAATTCTCCCCAATCCGCGAAATCCGCGTGAGTTCCGGCCTCCCCTCCGGCCCCAATCTGCGAAATCTGCGTCAATCTGTGGCTAACGATCCCTTCCGCCCCAATCAATGAAATCAGTGTCAATCAGTGGCATTAGCTCCGGAGGTCACCCATGACCAGCCCACCCACCCCTAACCCCGTCCGCGATGCCCTCCTGGCGCAGGCGGAGAAGCCCGCCGCCGAGCTGGTGCCGGTGCTGATCGCGGCACAGGCGGCCGCGATGGCGGCGCTCGAAGGCCTGAGCGAGGCGCAGGCGCGCTTCAAGCCCGCACCAGCAGCAGAGCAGGCGCCGGACGACGAAGACGCGTGGTGCATCGCCGAGCTGCTGCGGCACCTCATCCAGTCGGAGGGCGGTAACGCCGTCCGTATCCCACTCCTGGCGCGCGGCGAAGGCGCCGCCGGCCCGACTCCGGGCGCCCTCGGCGGGCACGAGTCGACGCCACTGGCGGACCTGATCGAGGCGCTGAGGGCGGCGGACGCGCGCATGGTCGAGACCGCGCGCGCCCTCGATGGCAGCGAGCGCACCGACGCCACAGCGCTGCACCCGGCATTCGGGCCGCTGAACTGCCGCGCCTGGCTGGCCCTGTACACGGTGCACCTGCGCGCGCACCTGCGGCAGATCGCGGACGTGAAGGCCGCCGCCGGCTACCCGGCGTAATCGCTGGTCGCTCGTCGCTGGTAAGCCGAGGAGGTGGCAAGAGCGGCTGAACGCACCCGGCCGCTCCAATCGGGTCCTTCCCCTCGCCGCCTTCGCAGGGACCCTTCTATATCTATTGGGGCCGCGCGGCTATGGGAATGCGATGGGCGCGCGCGAGGATTCGCCCTCTCAGGTGCCTGAATCTGGGGCTACGCCGCCGTACGCGCGCGGTCGAAACTGACAAGAGGCTGAATGCTATACTTTCGAGTGAGCAGGCGGCCTTTCGTCTGGGCGCTTCGCTAGTTCTTACCCGGTAGAGGGGTGGTATGGGTTCACGCTGGATGCGTAATAGTTTCGTCTATCTGCTCATTCTGGTGGCGGTCATCGCCATAGTAGTCGCGTTCTTCCGTCCATCGGCTGGCTCCAGCCAGAAGATGGACATCAGCCAGGTCATCACCGACGCCAGGTCCGGCCAGGTCGAGAAGATCGAAGTCAACGGCGACAATCTCAAGGTAAAGCTCAAGGACGGCGGTAAGCCCTACACCTCCCGCAAGGAGAACAGCGAGAGCGTCCGCGAGATCCTGCAGCAAAGCGGCGTCACCGACCTCCCCGCGATTGAGGTCAAGCAGCCGAGTGCCTTCGGCGACTGGATCGGCCTCCTGATCCAGTTCCTGCCCATCCTGATCTTCATCGGCCTGATCCTGTTCATGATGCGCCAGGCCCAGGGCTCGAACTCGCAGGCGATGAGCTTCGGCAAGAGCCGCGCCCGCATGTTCACCGCCAACAAGCCATCGGTCACCTTCGTCGACGTCGCCGGCGTGGACGAGGCCAAGGAAGAGCTTCAGGAAGTCGTCGAGTTCCTCAAGTACCCGGAGAAGTTCGTCGCCCTGGGCGCGCGCATCCCGCGCGGCGTCCTCCTCGTCGGACCTCCCGGCACCGGTAAGACGCTGCTGGCCCGCGCCGTCGCGGGTGAGGCCGGCGTCCCCTTCTTCAGCATCTCCGGCTCCGAGTTCGTCGAAATGTTCGTCGGCGTCGGCGCCAGCCGCGTGCGCGACCTCTTCGACCAGGCCAAGCGCAACGCCCCCTGCATCGTCTTCGTGGACGAAATCGACGCGGTCGGCCGCCAGCGCGGCGCCGGCCTCGGCGGCAGCCACGACGAGCGCGAGCAAACCCTGAACCAGATCCTGGTCGAGATGGACGGCTTCGACACGAACACCAACGTGATCGTGCTGGCCTCCACCAACCGCCCGGACATCCTGGACCCGGCGCTCCTGCGCCCCGGCCGCTTCGACCGCACCGTGGTCATCGACGCGCCGGACGTGAAGGGCCGCGTCGCCATTCTGGAAGTGCACACCAAGGGCAAGCCCCTGGACAAAGAGGTTTCCCTGGATAACCTTGCCAAGCGGACCCCGGGCTTCTCCGGCGCCGACCTGGCGAACCTGGTGAACGAAGCCGCGATCCTTGCGGCGCGGCGGGCCAAGAAGCGCGTCGGCATCCCTGAGTTCGAAGAAGCCATCGACCGCGTGATGATGGGGCCGGAGCGCAAGAGCCGCATCCGCAGCGCGCGCGAGAACGAGATGGTGGCCTACCACGAAGGCGGTCACGCCCTCGTGGCCTTCATGCTCAAGGACTTCGACCCGCTCTACAAGATCACAATCGTCTCCCGAGGCATGGCCGGCGGCTACACACTCGCGTTGCCGGAGGAAGACCGCCACATCAACACCAAGTCCTACCTCGAAAACCGCATCGCCATGGCACTTGGCGGCCACGCGGCCGAGGAGATCGTCTTCGGCGAGATGTCGACCGGCCCCAGCGACGACATCAGCAAAACCACGAAGCTCGCGCGCGCCATGGTCACCCGCTACGGCATGAGCGAGCAGCTTGGGCCCGCGCACCTTCGGCCACAAGGAAGAGCTGATCTTCCTGGGCCGCGAGATTTCGGAGCAGCGTGACTACTCCGAGCGCGTAGCCGAAGAAATCGACGATGAGGTCCGCCGCATCATCGATAAGGCCCACGATCTGGCGCGCCAGATTGTCCGCGACAACCGCGCCAAGCTGGACCAGTTGGCCCACAAGCTGATGGAAGTCGAAACCCTGGAGGGCGAGCAGCTCATCGCCCTGATGGCCGGGACGTCGGACGAGGACGCTGCTCCGGCGGCCCCAACGGCGACCCCTCCCGCGCCTCCCACGCCCTCCGAACCGGAGGCCCGCGACGACGCTCCCAAGGGCGCCCCCCGGCCGGGCCTTGCCTGGGGGACCGGCAGCAGCTAACCGTCGGCATCAGCACTCAACTAACAGAGAGGGCGCCCGATTCGGCGCCCTCTCTGTTTGCCCCGATATCGTGAACGCTACCAGAGGCCCGCCTATGTTGGCCCGCCTACTACCATTGCCGAATACCCGCTAGCCTTGACTCGATGGCGTCGAACTCGGGCCCGCATGACGACCACCTCGCCCGCATTGCCGCGCGCTTCCGTCGCTTCGCCGACCTTGAGGCCAGAGACTACTCACCTCTTTGCGAGCGCCTCTCTCGCGGCATTGCTCAGGACGCGGAGCTTCTGGCGCTCGCCGCCGCTGCGCAGCCCGGGCAGCCGCCGCCAAACCTGTTCCTCGCCGCCGTGCACGCTTTGCTGCTGGCGGGGGCGGGCCACCCGCTCGGGCGCTTCTACCCCAGCGTGACCGGCGAGGCGGCGCCGCCCGGCGAACCGATGCCCGACTTCAGGGAATTCTGCCTGGCCCGCCGCGCGGACATCGACGCTCTGCTGCGGTCCCGCCGCGTGCAGACAAACGAGGTCGGGCGCAGCGCCTGCCTGCTGCCGGCGTTCAACCATGTCGCCGCGCTCTCGAACGCGCCGCTGGCGCTGGTCGAGATCGGCGCCAGCGCCGGGCTGAATCTGCTCTGCGACCGCTATCACTACGACTACGGCGACCTCGGCGAGGCGGGAGACCCCTCTTCGCCCGTGAGCCTGCACTGCCGGGTGCTCGGCGGCGGCCGGCCGCCGGTCGAGGCCGTGCCGGCCATCGGCTACCGCATCGGCGTCGACCTCGACCCGGTTGACGTCTTCGACGACGAGGCCACCGCCTGGCTGCGGGCGCTTGTGTGGCCGGAGCACACGGAGCGCGCCGCTTTGCTTCGGGCGGCGATCGAGCTGGCGCGGCGCGAGCCACCGAAAGTGCTCGCCGGCGACGGCATCGAACTGCTGCCGTCCCTGCTGGAAGGCGTGCCGGCGGACCTGACGGTGTGCGTGTTCCACTCCTTTGTCCTGAACCAGGTGCCGCGCGGACGCCGCGAACGCCTGTATGAGGTGCTTGCCGAGCACTCCTGGCAGCGCCCGATCTTCGACCTCAGCTTTGAGGGCACGCCGGACGGCATCCGCACCGCCGCCATCGAGATGTCGCGCAGCGTCCGCGGCGAGTGGCGGCGCTCGCTGCTGGCGCGTTGCCAGGCGCACGGCCAGACCCTGGAGTGGTTGGTTTAAGCCTTTGCTCCACCGCGCACTGTCGTAGGTCCAGATGGGTTGCCAGGCACTATGGGCCGCTCCGTGGCCGATTCGTCTTCCAGTTGCAGTAGGAGGTCAGCAAACCGCCGCGGAGGGATTTCCCAGTACTCCTCGATGGGTCGCGCCAACCACTCCGGCTGGCAGATTCTCACAAGGTCCGACCACAGTGCCTCCCAGGCGCGGTTGAACTCAGGCTGATCCGCCTCACCATCGAGGACAACGGTGGCAACCTCCATAAGACCGAAGGTGTTCAATTTCGCGCTCCTAACATACGCGACTTCCACCAAAGTGGCATCCGCATCGGAATCGGCGGGCCCGTACCAAGCATCCAGGTCCAATCCCTGATCCGGATCCGGGATCCTTAGCGAGAATGCAGCTCTCTGGAGGCGGCGAAAGCCGTTGTCCAGGACGGTCAGATCAATGTCGGTCACCTGGAAGTACTCGGTGTTGATCGCTGGCCAGGCGACGTATCCATGGTCCACCCGATCCTGCCGGGTTATGGACCCGTCATACGTTACTCGGCGCAGCACAGGAAGAAGTAAATTCGGCCGCGATTCTGTCGCTGGAACATAGACCTGAACCTCGATTTCCGGACGGCGGCCTATTCGCATCTCCTTAACTGTCGTCAGCTTGATCAAATGCTCGTCGTTTGGATCGTCTTTTGGCACAAGCAGGAGCGGCCCGTTGAAAATATGCGTCACCAACTGTCCGATGAGGCCCATGTCTCGAAACCTGCGTTCTGAGTCGTCTCCAATAGTCAAGTCGGGCGTTCTCCATTCCCGAGTGCCCACGCTTCCCGTAGATTCGATCCTTGTTTGACTTTCCGATGGATATCCTAAGCGCTGGACTCCTTCCAACGGTAAGCGGAAATCGTAGAACAAGCTCCGGGGTCCTGATGCTCCCGGTTCTCAGGTTCTAGGTTCCTCGAATTTGACACCGTCACTTGAATCTAGATACGATTGCTTGCAGCCCATTTGCTGGAGGTCCGTGATTAACGCTGTCATCCGCACCGGCGGAAAGCAATTCAATGTGCGCGAAGGCACCATTCTGCGCGTGCCCACCATGGCCGCCGAGCCGGGCAGCCGCGTGGAGATCGCGGACGTACTGCTGGTCAGCGATGGCGACAAGGTCACGGTCGGGTCGCCGAACGTCGGCGGCGCGATGGTGGTGCTGGAAGTGCTGGAGCACGGCAAGGGCCGCAAGGTCGTCAACTTCAAGTTCAAGGCCAAGACCCGCTACCGCCGCAAGCGCGGCCATCGCCAGGGCTACACCGCCCTCAAGGTCAGCGAGATCCTCACGGACGGCTCGAAGCCGAAGGTCGCGGCAGTTTCTTCGACGCGACGCGCCGCGGCCCCTGTCGCTGAGGCTGAGGCTCCTGAGGCCGAAGCAGCCGCGACGCCCAAGCGTCGGGCCCGGCCGGCCGCGGCCCCCGCGGTCGCCGATGCCCCGCCCTCGGAAGATGCGCCCGCAGCGCCCGCGCGGCGCCGGCGCGCCAGCACGGCCAAGGCCGAGGACTAGAGCGAAATGGCACACAAGAAAGCCGGCTCCAGCACCAAAAACGGCCGCGATAGCAACGCCAAGCGCCTCGGCGTGAAGCGCTTCGACGGCGAGACCGTCCGCCCCGGCACGATCATCGTCCGCCAGCGCGGCACCCGCATCCACCCCGGCGAGAACGTCGGCCTCGGCCGCGACTACACGATCTTCTCGCTGGTCGACGGCAAGGTGAAGTTCGGGCCCTACGCCAAGGGCCGCCGCAAGCAGGTCAGCGTCTTCAACGGCGCCGAGGCCTAGGCACCACCTCGAGAGGCCCACGCCTCGGTCCTTTAGACCCCAGGCAGGAGCTTCGAGTTTCATCTCCGATAAACACAACAGGGATAAAGCTATGAAAGAAAAGATTCACCCAAAATACGTCGAAGCGACAATCACCTGCTCCTGCGGCAACACCTGGAAGACGCACTCCACCAAGGAGAGCGTCCACCTGGACATCTGCAGCGCCTGTCACCCCTACTTCACCGGCGAGCAGCGCATCATCGACACGGCCGGCCGCGTCGAGCGCTTCCTCAAGCGTTACGGGATGAAGCAGACCTCATAGCCGTTTGGGCCGCGAGTCGAGAGCGCGAAGGCCGGCCATCGCCGGCCTTCTTGCTTGCGCCTTGCATTCACCAGGCTAGCCTTGAAAGAGAGGCTCTCCTGTCGTGAACAACCTGCGGACAGTCATCGCGGTCATGGTCCTGACGGCATCGGTCATCCTCGCCGCCTGTACTGGCGGCGCAGCGGCGCCGGCGGAACTGACGCCGGGGCCGGCGACAACCGACCTTCACATCGTCGCCAAGAGCGCGCGGTTTGACAGCCGGGCGCTTGCCGTGCCGGCCAACAGCGAGGTCGCCGTAACCCTGGACAACAAGGACAGCCTGCCTCACAACATCGCCATATACAGGGACAAGAGCGCGAAGGAGAAGCTATTCGCGGGTGATGTCGTCGACGGCAGGGAGTCGGGCGGTGACAGCTTCAGGTCGCCGGCCGCCGGCGTGTACTACTTCCGCTGCGATCTGCACACGAACATGAACGGGACGCTATTCGTGCAGTAGTCAGGCCAGCATGGCGATGACCGGGACCAGGGTTTCGTTCACCGGGTCCGGCGCCAGGCTGAACGCTTCCATCGTGAATGCGCCGAGGAGGTCCTCGCTTCCTTCGGGCGCGAATATGCATACGGAGGTCCTTACCTCACCCCTGATCCTCAAAGGCACGTCACCTATGTGCCGCTCGATGACGCTCCCATCGGCCAATCTAAATTTTCGTACAGCGTCCGGCCGGTGCCCCAGGGATCGCAGCAGAGAGTCAGGCAGTTGGCTGTAGAGTGCTCCGGTGTCCACCAGAGGCTGCACTTCAATGAAGGCCTCCGCATGCGAGTCGCCAACCTCAACCGGAAATCGGAACGTGCCCACTCTTGTCCTCATCTCGATACCTCTAGAGCCGCATCGGCAACCCTTGAGCCGCCATGTATTCCTTGCACTGGCGTATGCGGTAGGTGCCGAAGTGGAAGATGCTGGCAGCCAGCACGGCGTCCGCCTTACCATCCACGATAACCTCGACCATGTGCTGGGGGCCGCCGGCGCCACCGGAGGCTATCACCGGCACCTCCACGGCCTCGGAGATCGCCCGCGTAAGCGGGATGTCGTATCCGTCCAGGTGGCCGTCGGTGTCCATGCTGGTCACCAGTAGCTCGCCGGCGCCCAACGCCACCACGTTCTTCGCCCATTCCACCGCATCCAATCCTGTGGGATTGCGCCCGCCGTGCGTATAGACCTGCCAGCGCCCCTTCCCGGCTGCCTTAGCGTCGATCGCCACGACGATGCACTGGGCGCCGAAGCGCTCGCTGGCCCGCCCCACCAGGCCAGGATCCGCGACGGCGGCGCTATTCAGGGACACTTTGTCGGCGCCGAGCTCCAGCAGAAGGCGGACGTCGGCCTCGCTGCGAATCCCTCCACCGACAGTGAACGGAATGAAGACCTTGTCGGCCGTGCGCTCGACCATCTCATAGGTCGTGCGGCGGTCGTCCGACGACGCCGTTATGTCGAGGAATACCAGCTCGTCGGCGCCCTCGGCGTCATAGAACGGCGCCAGCTCCACCGGGTCGCCGGCGTCACGCAGCTCGACGAAGGAGATGCCCTTGACGACACGGCCGCGGTCGACGTCGAAGCAGGGGATCACGCGTTTGGTCAGCATAAGTACAGTCAGTATATCTGGGAGTCGAACGCGGCCGCGCCTAGCGTCCCGAGACCGCCTCCAGCGCCTGGCGCAGGTCAACGCGCCCGTCGTACAGCGCCCGCCCGACGATGACGCCGTCAAGGCCCCCGACGCCGGCTGCCGCGGCAATATCGTCGATCGAGCCGACGCCTCCGGCGAGGATCAGCTCGACGCTGCCCGGCAGCATGGCCGCGAGGCGCCGCGCACCCTCGATGTCAGGCCCCTCCAGGGTGCCGTCCCTGGAGATGTCCGTGTAGCTGACGAACGTCGCCCCGGCCCCCACCATGTCGGTGATGAAGTGTTCGACCCTGGGGCCGCTGTCCTCCTCCCAGCCCCGCACGGCCACGCGGCCGTTTCGCGCGTCGGCGGCAACGCCGACGCGGCCCGGATAGAGCAGGCAAGCCTGGCGCACCAGCTCCGGGTCCTCGACCGCCGCCGTGCCCAGGTAGACGCGGTCGACGCCGGCCGACAGCCATCGTTCGATAGTGTCGAAGCTGCGGACGCCACCGCCGAGCTCCACCGGTATGGACACAGCTCCTACGATCGCGTGGACGGCGTCTGCGTTCGGCTGATCGCCGCCGCGCGCCCCGTCCAGGTCTACGACATGAAGGCGAGTGGCGCCCTGCTCTTGCCAGTGAAGGGCCATCGCGACGGGGTCATCGCCGTACACGGTCTCGCGGGCGTAGTCGCCCTGATAGAGGCGGACGCAGCGGCCGGCGCGAAGATCGATAGCCGGGATAATTTCCACGAAATGGTTCTCAGCCTGGGGAAGACGGACGCTGGATCAGGCGCCGCGCTGCTTACGCAGCTCCGCCTCGATCATGCGCTCTTCGGTCTCGCGGCTCCAGACCGTGGGGAAGACGAAGGTGCTGAAGCCCTGCCAGACGACGAAGGCGCCCCAGATGCCGGCCACCCATAGCGACCAGCCGAGACCGCCGCCGGTCAGCGCGTCCAGGACCATCAAGCTCGCCACCACGGCTGCATATGTCGCCAGGTGCCGGTAGAAGGCGAGCCTTGCCCGCACCCGGCGCCGCGCCCGCCTGTAGTCTTCGTCTTCTGATCTCATGTCCCTGTCCCATCCACGGCCTGCCCGAAACGCGAAAAAGGGCAGCTCTATGTCGATGCCGTCGAAGTCTTTGTCACGGTCGCGATTAGTGCTCATGACAAGTCGATTATATCGAGTCCCGCGGCCCCGTACGCGTCTTCATTCCTGTCCAAAGGCGTGGCGCAGGAAGTTGCCGTAGAACCGCAAGCCCGCATCGCCGCTCTTCTCGGGGTGAAACTGCGTGGCCACCACGTTGTCTCGTCCCAGAACGCTGGCGAAGCGCACCCCGTATTCCGTCTCGCCGAGTACCCAGCTCCGGTCTTCCGGGTCGGGGTAGTAGCTGTGCACGAAGTAGAAGTAGGCGTCGTCCTCAATGCCCTCAAACACGGGATGGGGCCGCGTCTGGTGCACGCGGTTCCAGCCCATGTGCGGCACCTTGAGGCCGCGAGGCAGCCGGCGCACCCGTCCGCGGATGATATCCAGGCAAGGATGCTCGCCGCCCTCTTCGCTCACCGTCAGCAGGGCCTGCTGCCCCATGCACACCCCCAGGAACGGCCTGCCGCTGGTGATGTACTCGCGGATAGGCTCGACAAGCCCGCCCTGTTGCAGGTTCCGCATCGTGTCGGCCGCGGCGCCCACTCCGGGCACGATTACCGCGTCCGCCCGCTCGACCGCGCCGGCCTCGCAGGTGACCGTGGCTTCATAACCCTGGTGCGCCACTGCGCGGGCCACGCTGCGCAGGTTACCGGCGCCGTAGTCGACGATCACAAGGCGTTTCATATGGTGCGTTTCGCCATTTTCGCGGCCCTCAGCGCTGCGGCATCCCTGGTGTCCTCGAAGTCCAGGATCATGAAGCTAACCCCAAACCGTGATCTGCTTCGCAACGAGCCTGATGCCGTGGTTGGAGTCGCTCATTCGGCTTCGTTGACGGTATGCGACATCGGTAGGTCGATTGTATCAGTCCAGGATTAGCTGCATTGCCACAACGTCGAGCCAGCGGCCGAACTTTTGGCCGACCTCGCGCTCGCGCCCGGCCTCGACAAAGCCGAAGGCGCGGTGCAGCCGGACACTGGCCTCGTTTTCGCCGGTGATGCGGCCCAGCATCGTGTGGAAGCCGTGTGCCCGGCCTGCCAGAATCAACGCCTCCAGCAGCGCGGCGCCGATGCCCTGGCGGCGAAGGTCCTGGTGCACGTACACGGTGTCTTCGACGGTCTGTCCGTAGGCCGGGCGCGTCTGGAATCGCGACAGCGAGCCGAAGCCGGCAACTTGCCCTCCGGACTCGGCGACGATCGCGCAGTAAGGGTGCCTATGGTCGGCAAGCCAGCGCATCTGCGCTACCAGAGAGCGCGGCTCGAAGTCGAAGGTATTCACGTCGTTGAGTACCTCGTAGTTGTAAATCGCCAGGACAGCCGCCATATCGGCTTCGGTCGCGGGACGAATCAGCGGCCCGGCCACGTCAGCCGTCCATCGCTTCGGCGGCCGCCGCCAGCGACGAAAGCCCGGTGATGGCAGGGCCCGTGTAGCCGTCGGCCGCCGCGCCCGTGCGATTGACCAGCAGCGTGCGTGCGCCGGCCTTCGCTGCCCATCCCAGCGCCTGAGGTGAGTCATCGACAATCAGGCAGCGTTCCGCATCCAGTCCGGCAAGCTCGAATGCGCGCTCGTAGTATGCCGGGCCCTCCTTAAACGCGTTCACGAGGTCCGGGCCGAATAGATGGTCGAAGTGCTCACGCACGCCCATGCCCCTGAGGTAGCCGTCCAGCTCCTGCGACTCCTCGCCAGACGCGGTGCAGAGGGTGAATCCCGCGTCCGCCAGCTCCTTGATGGCCGGGCGCAGCGTCAGGATAGGAGGAGCGGCAGTGCAGGGTGACGAAGCAGGCAGCCTCGATGGCCAGCGCCAGGGCCTCGTCGTCATCGGAGGGGACCGGCACGCCAACGTGGCCGGCCATCTGCTCCAACCAGTCGAGCTGGTAGGCTCGCGACCACTCATGGTACGTGGCGGGCAATCCGCCGAGAGGCCGGTCGGTGAACCACTTGTCCCAGAGGCCCTGAAACACGGTGCGGTTCGCCTCCGACCACTGTCTCGCGGTGCCGCCGAGGCGGGCCGGGAAGAAGTCGCCGAGCAGCCGCAGCCACTCGCCGCCTCTGATCGAGTTATCGTTCAGGACGCCGCCGTCATCGATGAACAGGACAAGGTTTCTTGGCACAGAGGAGTATCGTGCCAAGTGTTTTGCCCTGGAGCAAGGTAGGGGTTGTCAGGGTGACGATGGAGGGCTTTGCGGCGGGGCGCCTTCTTCCGGCGCGGAGGCATTCTGCGAGTCGGGAGAGCCGCCGGCAAGCACGGTTTGCATGCGCTTGTCGAGCTTTCGCGCCAGGTCGATAGCTTCGGCCTGCACGTCTTTCGCGTCGAAGCGCATGATGATGACCTCGCCCAGCATGCGGTCGCGCTGGAACTCGACACCGGTAATTGTCAGGTTGATGGTGCCCGTCAGTCCGAAATTGCTCCCCGGCGCCAGGAGGCGGATGAGGATGCCCCTGCTCGATTCGCCGACCTTCGCTTTGAAGCTCTTGAACGTCTGCAGACTGCCGGCCCTGGTTGTGCCGGAGTAGTTTTCCTGCGCGTCCAGGACCATGTCCGACAGGTCACCGGCGGCGCCCTTCTTGTCCGCGTATAGCAGCACGCCGTTGGTCAGGTAGACAACGCCGGACTTGTCCGCGAGCGACCGGTAGGAGAAATAGGTGTCCAAGTAGCCCAGGAGCTGGCCGAAGTTGGCAACGTCCAGTGCTTCGCCGTCCGGGTTGTCGGATTGCTCTACCAGTTGCTCCGTGGTCATCATCCCGGACTTGGCGTCCAGGTCGAAGAACTCGTATTCGGGGCCGAGGTCCGCCCTGGTCAAGATCATCGCGGCGAGGTGGTCGCCGGTGAGGTTGACTTTGGTTTCGGCCTTACTGCCCGCTTTGCAGCCGGTGAGGGCAAGGACAATGAGAATGGCGAGCGAAAGCCGGAGCATCAGATGCATCTCCTGCAAGAGACCGCGATCTTCGTTGTCTGATATTCGGCTTTAGCGGGGCACTGCTGTAGGCTTTGATGCAGGCGATCCCTGTTCACAAGGCGCGGGATTCGCACGCTTGTTCGGTATAATGGGCCGATGACGCAGGAAACCACCGGATTCGAGCGAGAGGCGCAGGAGGGCAAGCTCCGCGTGGAAGAGCTTCGCGCCCAAATCAACTACCACGACTACCGTTACCACGTGCTGGACCAGCCGGAAATCGCGGACGCCGAGTACGACGCCCTGATGCGCGAGTTGCGTGCCCTGGAGGGCGCCCACCCCGAGTTGATCACGCCCGACTCGCCGACCCAGCGGGTCAGCGGCCAGCCGGTCGAAGCTTTCGGGGTCGTAGAGCACCGCGTGCCCCTGCTCAGCCTTTCGAACGCCTTCGGCGCGGACGAGTTCCGGAACTGGTATCGGCGGGCAACAGGCCTGGTAGAGCGGGCGGACTTCCCCATGGTCTGCGAGCCGAAGATCGATGGCCTTGCCGTTGCCCTGGTGTATGAGGACGCCTCGTTTGTTCAGGGCGCCACCCGCGGCAACGGCATGGTCGGCGAAAACGTCACCCAGAACCTGCGCACCATCCGCAGCATCCCGCTAACACTCAACGGCAAGGCGCCAGCGCGCTTCGAGGTCCGCGGCGAGGTCTACATGACCAAAAGCGGCTTCGAGCGCCTCAATGACCAACGCGCGCGGGAGAGCGAGCAGCGGCGGGCCCGGGGCCAGAGCGACCTGCCTCTCTTCGCCAGCCCGCGCAACTCGGCCGCCGGCTCTCTGCGCCAGCAGGATTCGACCGTAACGGCGTCCAGACCCCTCGACATTTTCGTCTACCAGCTAGGCTGGGCCGAAGAGGGCGCCACGCCCCAATCGCAATGGGAGACGCTGCATTGGCTGCGCGACCTGGGCTTCAAAACCAACCCTCACATCCGCCGCGTCGCCAACGCCGAAGAAGCCGTGGCCTACGTACGCGAGTGGGAAGACAAACGCGAGTCACTCGATTACGAAATCGATGGCATGGTGATCAAGGTCGATGACCTTTCGACGCAGCGGGCCATGGGCTTCGTCGGCCGCGAGCCGCGCTGGGCCATCGCCTATAAGTTCCCCCCGACTCAGGCCACCACAAAGCTGCGGAGCATCGAAATCAACGTCGGCCGCACGGGCAGCCTCAACCCCTTCGCCAACCTTGAACCAGTGATCGTGGCCCACGCCACCGTGAAGCTGGCGACTCTGCACAACGAGGACGACATCCGCCGCAAGGACATCCGCGTCGGCGACACCGTTATTGTCCAGCGCGCCGGGGAGGTCATCCCACAGGTCGTCGGCCCCGTCGTCAGCAAGCGCACCGGCGACGAGAAGGTCTTCGAGATGCCGAAGGAGTGCCCGGTCTGCGGCACGGCCGTGGTGCGCCCAACCGGCGAGGCGATGACCTACTGCCCCAACCGCTCCTGCCCGGCCCAGATTTTCCGCCTCCTCGTCCACTTCGCCGGCGTGATGGACATCGAAGGCATGGGCGAGGCGCTGTGCGGCCAGCTCCTGCGAGCGGGCCTGGTGAGTGATCCGGCAGACGTCTTCACCCTGGATCTCGCAGCCCTGATGAGCCTCGAGCGCATCGGGGAGAAGAGCGCTGCCAAGCTCCTGGAGAACGTCGCAAAGAGCAAGAGCACCCCCCTGCCGCGCCTCCTGTTCGCCCTCGGCATCCGGCACGTCGGCTACGAGACCGCGGACTTGCTGGCCGGCCATTTCGGCAGCGTCGACGCTCTAAAGGCGGCCTCGGCGGAGGAGCTGGCCTCGGTCCCAAGCATCGGCCCTAAAATCGCCGAAAGTGTCTATGCCTACTTCCACGACGAGCAGAACCTGAAAGTGCTGGACAAGATGGAAAAGGCCGGCGTGAGGCTGGTCGGCGGCGCGCCGGCGGCCCGTGAAGGCCCTCTACTGGGCCTGACGGTCGTTGCCACCGGTAGCCTGACTCGCTGGAGCCGGAATGAGGTCGAGTCCCTGATAAAGCGCCTGGGTGGCGCCGTGGCCGGGAATGTCACGAAGAAAACGGACTTCGTGGTCGCGGGCGAAAACCCGGGTTCAAAGCTCGCCAAGGCGGAAGAGTACGGCGTGCGGGTGCTGGACGAAGATGCCTTCGCGGAGCTGCTGAAGGAGCGCGGCGCGGCGCCCTGACGGCACAACCGGGAAAGGCGCCTATTCGGACGTGCCCCGGCCACCGCGAGAACAGCCTGTTCAGGCGACGCTACGCCACTCCCGCGCCGCCTCTTGAGGTGGCAGCACCGCTATCTGGCCCTTCGCCGCGCGGCGGCCACATTGGAGGCAGACGAACTCTTCATCGATCTCCAGCAAGTCCCGATAGAGGTCGCCGCCGCAGCGGGGGCAGGCGCGCATGAGCAAGTTCTTCGAACGGCTTGTCGTCTGCATCCTCACACTCCCATCTTGCCGTTTGCTCTTATGTCGATAAAGCAGGGTCCGGAGCCGCCTCGTGACGCGACAAGATTGGTCACCGGAACTGCGTTTGGTTTTCGCGTCCTCATTACGGCGCGAATTCGCGCGTTAATCAGACTCTGCGTACTTTCTCCGAATGGGTATAACAGCGCCGGAAATCTCAGAGAGAAGAGATTTCATGTGCCTCGCGAATTCGCCTCTAAATTGTCATAACGATGGGGCCGCAACATTCGCGAGCCGGATCAACATGACTCACGTGCGTGTAAATTCTTTTGCAATGCCCTCCGGCAGCCCTGTTTCAGCGCTGTTATTGGTGGTCGGTGATGATCTCAGCGAACCGAGCATCCCCAGGAGGACCACTTGCCAGCGGTACACCGCGGTCGTGGACGGCCGCTATCTCAGGATGACTCTCGCAGCGACCGGGTGGTCATCGTTAGCAATCGCGCCCCTCTCGAACACATCCGCAACGCTTCCGGGGAAGTCGTCAGGCGGCCTACGGATGGCGGCGTCGCCACGGCGCTCTCCGCCATGGCCGACAACCTGGACATCGACTGGATTGCCTGCGCCGCCACCGAGGAGGACGTCAGGATGGCGCGCAGCGGCCAGCGCGTGAAGCTGGGCGCCGGAAGCCGTCTGGCCTACGCCGCGCCACCGGCCGGCGCTTACGACCTGTTCTACAACACCTTCTGCAATCCGATGCTCTGGTTCCTGCACCACGGCATCTGGGACGGCCTGCAGGTCGCGAATCCCGGCCTCAAGGCGCAGCATGCCTGGCAGCTTGGTTACGTGCCCGTGAACCAGTCGATCGCCGAAATGGTGGCGGCCGCGCTGCGGGGCCGCAAAGGCCGCGTCATGTTTCACGACTATCACCTCTATACGGCGCCCCTGATCGTCCGCAACTATCACCCGGAAGCTTCACTGCAGCACTTCATCCACGTCCCCTGGCCGGACCCGGCGGCGTGGATGGCCTTGCCACGCAAGATTCCTGAGGCCATCTGCCGCGGCCTGCTGGCCAACAACAGCGTGGTTTTCCAGACCGAAGATTCGGTCGATAACTTCCTCGCGACTTGCGACGACCTTCTGCCCGAAGTGCGGGTGAATTTCCGCGATGCCATCGTGGGGACGCCTGAGCGGGCCGTCCGCGTCTGGGCGAACCCGATTTCCGTCGATCCCGCGGACCTGCACCAGCGGCTGCTGAGCCCGGAGGCGCAGGCCATGGCCGAGAGTCTGCGGCCGACGGCGGGCGAAAAGACGATCCTGCGTGTCGACCGTCTGGACCCGGCCAAGAACGTGCTGGCCGGCTTCGAAGCGTACGAGCGCCTCTCTCGAGCGTCACCCGGAGTGGCTCGGCAAGGTCCGTTTTCTTGCCTGCCTGGTGCCTTCGCGCACCAGCATCCGCGAGTACGCCTGCTACACCGACCACGTCCTCGCGGCGGTCGACCGCATCAATGAGCGCTTCGGGACGGCGGCCTGGCAGCCGATAAGGCTCCTTCACGAGCACGACCGCTTGCAGGCGCTCGCGGCAATGCGTTATTACGACGTCCTGCTGGTGAATAGCCTGGCCGACGGCATGAACCTGGTCTCGAAGGAGGGGCCGGTGGTCAATGAGCGCAATGGTGTCCTGGTGCTCTCCAGACTGGCCGGCTCGTATGCGGAACTCGGCGGCGCCGCCCTCGGCGTGGACCCTTTGGACGTCGACTCGACCGCCACGGCGCTGCATGCCGCGCTGGTCATGCCGGCCGGCGAGCGCGCCGAGCGCACCCTGCGGCTACGAGAGGCGATCCTCGGCAACCAGCTCAGCCATTGGCTTCGACGCCAGCTGGACGACCTGGGCTTCGTGAAGCCATACGCGCCGCCCAGGGACGCGAGTAAAGCCCTGGCGCCGATGGGCCTGCTGGCGGGCTAGTTGACGGTCGCGCTCTTCAGCGGCGCGGAGCGGATGAACCCCTTGCCCGTGTAGAACAGGACTATGTCCTTGGGGCCGCGGCCGGGCGAGCCAGTTTCCACCTGACCCCTGGGTATATTGAGCACGTGGATCTTCGGGTCGCGGTAGATCGTCTTGGCCACGGCGTCCGGCCAGATGTAGAACGTGTTCCAGATGCCGTAGTAGATCACAATCCGGGCGCCGTCCGGCACGGTCGGCGCGCTGGCCTTCAGACCCTCCGCCAGGATTCGATAAGTTTCGGTGTCGCTGGCGAAAGTCTGGTTACGCTCGCGCGTCACGGACAGGCCGAAGGTGCTGGAAAAAGCCAGGGCCACCAGGGCCATCCCCATCACCGCGGTCGAGACCCGCAGGTCGCGGGTGACGAAGGACCCGGGTACTGACTGGCAGAGCCAGTCAACAGCCCGCACGAGCGCCCAGGACGCGATGACCGCGAACGGTACCGCGGCCATGTAGACGTAACGTGATGGCGCAATCGGGTTGAGCCAGATCGTAAACGGCGCCAGAGCGAGGATCACCCACAGGCAGAGGAAGCGCAGCCGGTTGGACCCGAACGCCAGAGCAAGCAGCAGCAAGGCAATCGCCATGGCGCCCATGAGCCACTGTCCCGGCGCGATTTCGGCGAAGGCGATGCTGTCCTTCGACGGCCAGACCAGCTTGGACATCAGTGCCCAGAAGTGCTGCAGCATCTGATCGCCGAACCTGAACTTGTTGACGAAACCCGGATTGCCCTCGGTTGCGATGAACTGCAGCGGGACCAGGGACAGCGCCAGGCAAGCGTAAGGGACCGCCCGCAAAGCGCTGCGCTTGAGCCATCCCGCTCCCTGGTGCTCGACCATGAGCGCGTAGGCCAAGCCCAGCGGCGCCAGCGACAGCGCCGTCTCATCCGACAATCCGGCGAGCGCAAACGTCAGGAACGAGAGCGCCTCCAGGCGCGGGCTGCGGTCGCTGAGGGCCTTTTGCAGCAGCACCAGCGAGGCGAGCGCGAACATCACCGCCAGCAGGCGCGGGCCGTTGGTTATCCAGGCGACGCTGACCACGTGGTTGGGGAACAGCGTCAGGAACGCGCAGGCTCCTGCCGCCACCAGCCAACCCAGGCCCGCCCGGACGCAGAAGGTGTAGAGGAGGGCCAGTGTGATCAGAAAGACGGTGATGTTGGCGACGTGGAAGGCAACCTCATTGAGGCCGAACAGCTTCCAGATCACGAAAAAGTAGACCTCGCCCAGCGGGCGCCAGTAGTAGTTCGTGTCCTTGAAGGTAAGCACTTCACTGAAGTGCTTCAGCCAGGGCTTGCTTACCATGTCGACAAAAGCCAGGTAGTCGTCGCCGTGGAAGTAATCGTGCAGGGTCGGCCAGTTCACGAATACGGCCAGCAGCAGTACGCCAAGAAGGGGCGCCGAGGCGGGCACGCTAGCCGGAGACAGCAAACTGCCCCGTCCCTTCGTCAGGGACAGGGCAGTTTGAAACGGTTGAAGTGTCGTCGAGCTCAACTTGCCTACTCAGAAACCGGCGTTGCGCCTGACTTTACACCTGATCAGGTGCTGGAGGCGAGAGCAGGGGCCTCCTGCTTGGTCAGGACGATCTCGCCCGCCTCCGCAGTCGATGAGCACGGTGTCGCCGGGGCCAAAGCGGCCTTCGAGCAGCGCCTCCGACAGGCGGTCCTCCAGCTCGTTCTGGATGACGCGGCGCAGCGGGCGGGCGCCGAACACCGGGTCGTAGCCCTTCTCGCCGAGCCAGTCGCGGGCCGCGTCCGTCGCCTCCATGCTGATGCCCTTGAGCAGCAGGTTCTTCGACACCTCGCGCAGCTGCAGGTCGACGATCGAGCGGATGTGCTCCTGCGCCAGGGCGTGGAAGACGATCTGGCCGTCGATGCGGTTGAGGAACTCGGGCCGGAAGACGCGCTTGAGCTCTTCCAGTGACCTTGTCCTTCATCCGCTTGTACTGCTGCTCGTCCGTCTTCGCCTCGTCCGTGTTGATCGAGAAGCCGAGGGCGCTCTCGCGGCGGATGAGGTCGGAGCCGACGTTGGAGGTCATGATGATGATCGTGTTGCGGAAGTCGACCTTGCGGCCCTTGGCGTCCGTCAGGCTGCCGTCGTCGAAGACCTGCAGCAGCATGTTGAACACGTCCGGGTGCGCCTTCTCGATCTCGTCCAGGAGGATCAGGCAGTAGGACTTGCGCCGGACCGTGTCGGTCAGCTGGCCGCCGTCGTCGTAGCCGACGTACCCGGGAGGGGCGCCGACCAGCCGCGAGACGTTGTGCTTCTCCATGAACTCGGACATGTCGAGCCGGATCATCGCGTCCTGGCTGCCGAACATGAACTCGGCCAGGATCTTCGGCAGGTAGGTCTTGCCGACACCGGTGGGGCCGAGGAAGAGGAAGACGCCGATGGGGCGCTTCGGGTCCTTCAGGCCGGCGCGGGAGCGGCGGACCGCCTTGGTGATGGCGGTGATCGCCTCGTCCTGGCCGATGACCTTGGCCCGCAGCGCATCCTCCATGTGCGAGCAGCCGCTCCGACTCCTCGCTGGCGATGCGCGTGACCGGGATGCCGGTCCACATCGCCACGACCTCGGCGATGTCGTCTTCGGTGACGTCGGGCTTGGGATGGCCGATCGCTCGACGTCCAGGCCCTCTTCCATCTTCTCGATGCGCTCCTGCAGCTTCAGCTCGCGGTCGCGCAGCTCGGCGGCGAACTCGTACTGCTGGGCGCCGATGGCCTGGTCCTTCTCCTTGCGCAGGCTCTCGAGCCCGCGCAGCGCTTCCTGCAGGGAAGGCGGTGTGGCGGCCTTGCGGATGCGCACGTGAGACGCAGCCTCGTCCACCAGGTCGATGGCCTTGTCGGGCAGGAAGCGGTCGGAGACGTAGCGCGCCGCCAGCTCGGCCGCGGCCTTCAGCGCCTCGTCGGTGATCGTCAGCTTGTGGTGCTCTTCGTAGCGCTCGCGTGATGCCCTTGAGGATCTCGATCGTCTCTTCGACGCTCGGCTCCTCGACGAGGATCGGCTGCAGGCGGCGCTCGAGGGCGGAGTCGCGCTCGATGTGCTTGCGGTAGTCGTCCAGCGTCGTCGCGCCGACGCACTGCAGCTCGCCGCGGGCCAGCGAGGGCTTGAGGATGTTCGCGGCGTCGACAGCGCCTTCGGCGGCGCCGGCGCCGACGAGCATGTGCATCTCGTCGATGAACAGCACGCAGTTGCCGGAGTTCTTGATCTCCTCGATGACCTTCTTCAGGCGCTCTTCGAACTCGCCGCGGTACTTGGTGCCGGCGACCAGAGAGCCGATGTCCAGCGTCAGCAGGCGCTTGCCCTGCAGCGTCTCCGGCACGTCGCCGGCGACGATGCGGTGCGCCAGGCCCTCGACGATCGCCGTCTTGCCGACGCCGGGCTCGCCGATCAGGATCGGGTTGTTCTTCGTGCGGCGCGAGAGGATCTGAATCAGCCGCTCGATCTCGCGGCTGCGGCCGATCACGGGGTCGAGCTTGCCGGCGCGCGACGCCGCGGTCAGGTCGATGCCCAGCTGGTCGACGGTGGGCGTGCGCGTGCTGGTGCGGCCGCCGGTGCCGGCGCTCTGGGGCGTGCTCTGGGAGAGGATGCGGGCGGTTTCCGTGCGCACGCGCTCCAGGCTGACGCCGAGCGACTCGAGGACGCCGAAGGCGATGCCCTCGCCCTCGCGGACGAGGCCGAGGAGCAGGTGCTCGGTGCCGATGTAGCTGTGGTTGAGGCGGCGAGCCTCTTCGACCGCCAGCTCGATGACCTTCTTGGCGCGCGGCGTGAGGCCGATCTCGCCGCTGGCGCGACTTCTCGCCACGGCCGATGATGAACTCGACGGCGGAGCGGACCTTGCTCAGCTCCACGCCAAGGTTGTTGAGTACCTTGGCGGCGACACCATCGCCCTCACGCACAAGGCCGAGGAGGAGGTGCTCCGTACCGATGTAGTTGTGGTTGAACCGCTGCGCTTCCTCCTGGGCCAGAGTCAGGACGCGGCGCGCTCTTTCCGTAAACTTGTCGAATCGGTCTGCCATAATCGCTTGCTAGCGCCCCCTTGTCCTGAATTCAGGTTAGCACAGGACTAGATTGCTAGTCCAACGTGGGACAGACCTCCGATTGTTACGCCTTTGTTTCCTCCGGCGGGGTATCGGAGGTCAGCTTCTCCTCCAGTTTCAGCGCTGCGAAAGCCGCCGCCATCTGGGTCTGAGGTTCCTCCTCTTCCAGCCTGGCGGTCGCCTGTCTCGACCACAGTCTTGGGCGAGCCGTGTCCTCGATCGCGGCCGCCCGCGGCACGCGGCTGCTGCGCATCCAATCGCTCCAGGATCGAGCGATCCTGCGTCTCTTCGCGCCACGGCGACGAGCTCCGTCCTGAAGCGCATCGCGGATGTCCTCCGGCACGAAGGTCACCTCGCCGTCGGAGCCGAACGGAAGCCCATCATCTCGCCGCGGTCGCGCGCCTGCTTCAGCGAGAGGCCGAGGCGGTGACGGTCGCGCTCGATGCGGATGATCCGCAGCGGCAGGACGTCGCCCTCACGCACCGCCTCCTGGGGTGCGCGATGCGGCGGTCGACCAGCTCCGAGACGTGGATCAGGCCTTCGACCGGCCCTTCGATGCGCGCGAAAGCGCCGAAGGTCGCCAGCTTGGTGACGATGCCCGGGCACTACCTCGCCACCTGGTACTTATCGACGATGCCGTCCCAGTGGGCCGGCTGGGCGCGGCGGATGCTGAGCGCGATCTTCTTCGTCTCGGCGTCCACCTTCATCACGTAGACGTCGACTTCGTCGCCGACCTTGAACAGCTCCTCGGGCGCCTTGGTGCGGTCCCAGGAGATCTCGGAGAGGTGGACAAGGCCGTCGGCGCCGCCGAGGTCGACGAAGACGCCGAAGTTGCGGATGGAGCTGACGCGGCCCTTGCGGACCTCGCCTTCTTCCAGCTCGGAGAGCAGGCGCTCCTTCTGCTGGCTGCGCCACTCCTGCAGGGCGCCGCGCTCGGAGAGGATCACGCGGTTGCGGCGGCGGTTCAGCTCGATGACCTTGAGGCGCAGCGGCTTGCCGACCGCGCCTGGCCAGGCCGGCGCCGGTCTCGTCGTTGCGCTCCGGCCGCAGGCCGACGAGCTGAGACAGCGGCACGAAGGCCGCTACGCCTTCGACGTTGACGAGGAGGCCGCCCTTGTTGAAACCGGTGACTTCCGCCTCGAAGCTCTCGCCGCTCTCGAACAGCGTTCTGAAGCAGGCGCCAGCCGCGTTCGCCGCGGGCGCGGTCCAACGAAAGCAGGACTTCGCCCTCCGGAGTTTCCGGCTGAATGACGTAGGCGACGATCTTCTCGCCCGATCTCGACGCGTTGCGAGCGGGTCCGCGCCGAGTGAGTGCATCTCGTTGACCGGGATGAGGCCTTCGGACTTCGAGCCGATGTCGACGACTACGCCGTCACGGTTGATCGCGATGATCGTGCCTTCAATGACGTCTCCTCTGCGCAGGGACCGGATCGAGGTCTTCTCTTCGGCCTCGAGGAGAGCAGCCATTGACATCATCGAATCGTCTTCGCTCAGTCCTCCCCCCCGTCCCCCGTTTCCACTGGGGTTGTTAACCAAATCGTTTTGTCCTCCCGCTGTTTTTAGCCGCTTCTGCGGGCACAGCGTCGGTAGATTCTAGCACAAGGATTTTTAGCGTCCAGTTGAATCTGGCGAGGGCGAATCGTCAACGGATAATAAACGGGTAAAACGGATGGCTGTGCCACCGGGTCGCCATTCGTTTATCCGTTAGTTAGTCATCCGTTTTCAGATTTGCCTCTCGGCCGCTGCAACTACCGCCCCTACGATTGGGCGAAGATGGCCCGCGCGTAGTCCACGGACACCAGGAACAGGCCCTGGGGTGGCGCCGCCGGGCCCGCGCTGGAAGGGGGCCCTCCCAGGAGCGCGCCGAATGCGTTCGCGGTCAGGCGGCCCGCCCCCACCTCCACCAGCGCCCCAACCATGCGCCGTACCTGGTGGGGCAAAAAGGCGTTGGCCGTCGCCTCGATCGTGACGCGCGTGCCGTCTCTCGCGACGGTCAGACTCTCCAGGCGGCGCACCGTGCTCCGCCCTGAGCCTGTCGAAGGGCTCCGCCCTGAGCTTGTCGAAGGGCTCCGCCCTGAGCTTGTCGAAGGGTCCAGCGCGCCGGCGAAAGCGGCAAAGTCGTGCTCGCCCGCGATCAGCGACGCTGCCTCGGCCATCGCCGCCGCGTCGAGCGGCCTGGCCACATGCCAGCAGAGCTCGCGCCCAGGCGCCGGCCGTACCGCGCGGTTCTCGACCACGTAGCGGTAGCGGCGGCGCAAGGCCTGGCGACGGGGGTCAAAAGTGGCCTCGACCGGCGCCGCCGCGCGCACGGCGATATCGCGCGGCAGCCAGGCGTTCAGCGCGTCGCGAACCGTCTCGACCGGCAGGGCGCTGGACGTGTCGAACGCCGCCACCTGGCCCAGCGCGTGCACGCCTGCGTCCGTTCGCCCGGCGAAGGTCGCCCGCGCGGTTTCACCAGTGGTCTTGAGGATGGCTGCTTCCAGCTCGCCCTGGATGGTCGGCGCGTTCACCTGAAGCTGCGAGCCCGCGTAGCGCGTACCTTCGTACTCTAAGAGCAGCGCGATTCGCCGGGCCCTGGGGGCGGACGATGTCATGCCCGAAGTTTAGTATCCACGCTGTTCACATTACGGCGCCGTCGGCGCGATAGGGCCCGAAGACCTGATGTACGCCGCTGCGTCGCCCTGGGGCTACGCTCCCGGCCGCTCGCCACGGAGCGACTCCAACGTCGGCGTGCGGTAGCGGTCCTCCGGGCTCGTCCCAGCCCTTGAAGTGCGGCGTGCGCTTCTCCGCGAAGGCCCGGCGCGACTCCATCAGGTCATCCTTGGCGCCGTGGTCGCGCAGGCGTGCCGCCAGCTGCTCCAGCTCGTCCGGCACGCGCGGCCGCATGGCGCGCATCATCGTCAGCGTGTTCACCCGGGAGGCCGGCGGCAGCGTCAGCAGGTGCGCCGCCATCTCCCGCGCCGCCGGCATCAGCTCGTTCGTCGTCGACCAGGCGGTTCAGCCAGCCAAGCTCGTGCAGGCGCTCGGCCGTGAAGCGGAAAGCGAAGGCCATCTCCGTCGCGACCGCGTGCGGAGATGTTGCCGACGAAGCCGTGATTGTAGCCGCCCAGCAGCCAGCGCTTGGCCTCCGACATCTCGAAGATGGCGCCGCGGACCGCGACCCGCAGGTCGGCGCGCTCGGCCTGCATGAAGCCGCCACCCATCGCGTAGCCGTTGATCGCGGCGATCACCGGCTTGTCGAGCGTGCCGGCGTCGTACGGGTTATCGCGCGGCCGCGTCGTCGCGGCGGCGGCATCGCGGGCGACGCTGCCGCGCTCGACGGTCTCCTTCATGTCCTCGCCGGCGCAGAAGGCGCGCCCCGTGCCGGTGAAGATCGCCACCTCCAGGTCGCGGCTATCGCGAAACTCGCACCAGGCCTCCGCGAGCCCGGCGCGCAACTCCGTCCCCAGCGCGTTGAGGCGCTCCGGCCGGTTCATCCGGATCACCATGACGCCATCGCCGCGCTCGGTTTCAACGACTGCCATCCCGGCCTCCCGTCCCTCTAAGGTCGCTCCTGTATAGGCGGCCGATCAGGCCTCGCCGCCGGCTGCGGCCGCGGCCGCCTCCGCCTGCCCCTGGCCGATCGCGCCGCTCTCTTGAAGCGCGCGATCTCGTCGGCAGAGTAACCGTACTCGCGCAGGACCTCCTCCGTATGGCCGCCCGGCATTGGCGCGGCGCGGCGCAGCGACGTCGAAGTCCGCGACAGCCTCACCGGCGAGCGCACCAGCGTCAGGTCCCGTACTCGTCGCTCTCGACCGTTCTGCGCCATGCCCAGGTGCCGCACCTGCGGGTCGGCGAAGACCTGGTCGATGGTGAGGATCGGCCCGCAGGGCACGCCGACGGCGTTCAGCGCCTCGATCCACTCGCTCCGACGTCCGTTGCCGCAGTCTTGTCTTCGACCAGCGCCCGCAGCTCGGCCCGGTGGCTTCCGCGCGCCCGCGGCGTCCGGAAGCGCTCGTCCTCCGCCAGATCGCTCGGCGCCGATGACCTTGAGGAAGTCGCGGAACATGCGGTCGCCGGAGGCGGCGATGTTGATCATGCCGTCGCTGGCCGGGAAGACGCCCATCGGGAACGCCGTCGGGTGGTCGTTGCCGGCCTGGGGCGGCACCTCGCCGCCGATCAGCCAGCGCGTCGCCTGGAAGTCGAGCATCGCGATCATCGCCTCGAGCAGCGACGTCTGCACCCACTGGCCCTCGCCGGAGCGCTCGCGCTCGATGATCGCCGCCATGATGCCGTGGGCCAGGTACATGCCCGGAGCACAGGTCCGAGATCGGTACGCCGACCCGCCAGGGCCCGCCGCCGGGCGGCCCCGTGATGCTCATCAGGCCGCCGAGGCCCTGCGCGATCTGGTCGACGCCGGGCCGGGCCGCGTACGGACCATCCTGCCCGAAACCCGAGTATGCTGCCGAGGATGATGCGCGGGTTGATCGCCCGCAGCGTCTCGTAGTCCACCTTGAGGCGGTACTTCACGTCCGACCGGAAGTTCTCGACGACGACGTCCGCGTCGCTTGCCAGCCGGTAGAACACGCGCGCCCGCCTTCGGTCTGCAGGTCGAGTGACGATCGAGCGCTTGTTGCGGTGCAGGTTCTCGCGGTCGAAGTTCGGCAGGCTGGCGTCGATGCCCGTCTCGCTCGGGGCGCACCACCTGGATAACCTGCGCGCCCGTGGTCGGCCAGGACGCGCACGCAGGTCGGGCCGGCGCGCGCGAGACAGAGGTCAAGGACCTTGATGTGGTCTAGTGGCCCCGCGGTAGCGTCCCCGTTGGTGCTCATCAGGCCTCCTGCCGTCTGCGCCAAGTGACTGGGACGCCAGTATAAGGCCTGCCTGCGGAAGCGCTCACACCATCGGCCTTTCGGCCTCCCCCTTCGGCACTCCCCTCCCTTGATGGTCGAAGACTCGCCCTGGAGAGGGAGGGGCCGGGCTTGGGGTTCTACTCCACCAGCTCCAGCAGCACCACCGGCGCGCCGTCGCCGAGCCGCGGGCCCGATGCTTGACGATGCGCGTGTAGCCGCCGCTGCGGCTCGGCGTAGCGCGGCGCCAGGTCGTCGAACACCTTGCGCGACGACGTCCTTGTCGTAGACGTAGGCCAGCGCCTGGCGGCGGGCCGGCAGCGTGCCGTCCTTGCCCAGCGTGATCATCTTCTCGGCCAGGCCGCGGATCGCCTTGGCCTTGGCCTCGGTCGTCTTGATCTGCTCGTAGCTTCAGCAGGTCCGTGACCAGGTTGCGGAACATCGCCAGGCGGTGGTCGGTGGGCCGGTCGAACCTGCTGGCTCGGCGATGCTTGTGTCTCATTAGTCCTCGTCCTCCTCGTCGTCGTCGTCCTTGCGCGCAGCAGGTCCTGCGCTGCCGGACTCCTTCAGGGCTTCGAGCAGCGCCTTGGCCACCGGGCCGAGCTCTTCGTCGTCGTCGTCGTCGGCATCGAGCGGCGATCGTGCGGCGAGAGCGCCGCTGGTGCCGCAGCGCGCCGAAGCCCTCGGCGTCCGGCTGGAGGAAGCTCATGCTGATCAGCTTGTCGCGCAGCTCGTCGTAAGACTTGCGGCCGAAGTTGCGCAGCGCCAGCAGCTCTTCCTCGCTCTTCTCGAGCACGGCGCCGACGGTCATCAGGCCGCTGCGCTTGAGGCAGTTGTAGGCGCGCACCGAGAGGTTGAGGTCCTCGATCGGCGTGTTGTAGCGGTCCGGCGGCAGCGCGGCGCCGGAGCCGAGGCCGCGGCCGACCATCGGTCGGCTGCGGCCGGCCGAGGCGCGAGAAGAGCGCGAACTGCTCGGCGAGGATCTCGGCGGCGTTGCTGACGGCGTCGACCGGGCGTGATCGTGCCGTCCGTCCAGACCTCGAGGATCAGGCGGTCGAAGTTCGTCACCTGGCCGACGCGCGTGTGCTCGACGCGGTAGTTGACGCGGCGCACCGGCGAGAAGATCGCGTCGACCGGGATCACGCCGATCGCGCAGGCCGTCGGCGGTGCCGGCGGGCACGTAGCCGCGGCCCTGCTCGACCGTGAACTCGACCGAGAGCCGCGCCTCGGCCGACTCCAGCGTCGCCAGGTGCAGCTCCGGGTTGACGATCTCGTAGTCGGCCGTCTGCTGGATCTGCGCCGGCCGTGACCTCGCCCTCGCCGGACGCCTCCAGGTACATCTTGCCGGGCCGGTCCGTCAGGGAGCGGATGCGGATGTCCTTGACGTTGAGCAGGAACTCGACGATGTCCTCCTTCATGTTGGGGATGGTCGAGAACTCGTGCTCCACGCCTTCGATGCGCACGGCGGTAATCGCCGTGCCGGGCAGGGCGCTGAGCAGCGTGCGCCGCAGGGCGTTGCCGATCGTGATGCCGAAGCCGGCCTCCAGCGGCTCGGCGACGATGCGGCCGAACGTCTCGTTCGACTCTTCCTCCTCGAGGTTGAGCTGAGGGCGCTCTTCGCTTTCGTAAGCAACCATCGTCACCAGAAAGCACCTCCTGAGGCAGGACACCGGCGATCGCCTCGCCGGCGCGATCGCCTGCCCGTTTCGTCCCGGCAGCTACGGGTCGAGACCTCGAGTCCTAGCGCGAGTAGTACTCCACGATTACGTTGGGGTCGAAGAAGCGCTTCGGCCTCCTCCAGCGTCGGCTCGCCGATGACCCGGCCCTTCATCGCCGCCATGTCCAGCGACAGCCACGACGGCGCCTGCTTCGACTTCAGCGTCTCCTGGCAGCGATCTTGGCGTACTCCGTCTTGGCGCCGCGCGGCGTGAAGCCGACCTGCGTCGCCGACCTTCACCTGCGCCGAAGGGATGTCCGTCTTGCGGCCGTTCAGGCTGATGTGGCCGTGGCGCACCAGCTGGCGCGCCTGCTTGCGCGAGTCGGCGAAGCCCAGCCGGTAGACGACGTTGTCCAGGCGCGACTCCAGCGATGCGGACCAGGCTGTCGCCGGTGACGCCGGTCTTGCGCAGCGCCTCGTCGTAGTAGCCGCGGAACTGGCGCTCCAGCAGGCCGTAGAAGACGCGGGCGCGCTGCTTCTCGCGCAGCTGCAGGCCGCGGTCGGAGACCTTGCGGCGGCGCTGGCTGGCGCCGTCCGGGCGGAGTCGGCCGGCGCTTGTTGAACGCGCACTTGGGCCGAAGCAGCGGTCGCCCTTGAGATAGAGCTTCTCGCCGTAGCGGCGGCAGAGGCGGCAGACTGCGCCTGTGTATCGAGCCATACGTTGACCTGCTTCTCCTAGACGCGGCGCCGCTTGGGCGCGCGGCAGCCGTTGTGCGGGATTGGCGTGACGTCGCGAATGCTCAGCACGTTGAGGCCCGGCGGCCTGCAGCGCGCGGATCGCGGCCTCGCGGCCGCTGCCCGGACCCTTGACGAAGACCTCGACCTGGCGCAGGCCGTGCTCCATCGCCCGGCGGGCGGCGCCTTCGGCGGCCATCTGCGCCGCGAAGGGCGTGCTCTTGCGCGAGCCCTTGAAGTTGGCCGTGCCGGCGCTGCCCCAGCTCAGCACGTTGCCGTTCGGGTCGGTCAGCGTGATGATCGTGTTGTTGAAGGTCGACTTGATGTAACGCGTTGCCGCGCGGGACCGACTTCCGTTCGCGCCGCCGCGTCCGCTGCGCTGACCTCGCCTCTGCTACCATCCCTGTACTGCTCCCCTCGGTTACTTCTTCGCCGCGGCCTTGCGCTTGCCGGCGACCGTGCGGCGGGCGCCGCGCTTGGTGCGCGCGTTGGTCTTCGTGCGCTGGCCGCGTACCGGCAGGCCGCGGCGGTGGCGGATGCCGCGGTAGCAGTTGATCTCGATCAGGCGCTGGATGTTCTGGCGCACCTCGCGGCGCAGGTCACCTTCGATCGACGAACTCGTGGTCGAGGAGCTCGCGGATGCGGGTCAGCTCGTCGTCCGTCAGGTCACGCGTCTTCGTCGCGGGGTCGATGCCGCGTCTTCTCGCAGATCACGCGCGGCGCTCGTGCGGGCCGATGCCGAAGATGTAGCGCAGCGAAATGTCGATGCGCTTCTCGTTCGGGATGTCGACGCCGGCGATACGTGCCATCGTTATCTCCTCCTAGCCCTGACGCTGCTTGTGGCGCTTGTTCTCGCAGATCACCCGCACCACGCCGTGGCGGCGGATGATCTTGCACTTCTCGCAGCGCGGCTTGACCGAGGCCCTGACCTTCATCTGTTGTCCTCTCGATCCGGCTAGCGTAGCCGGTACGTGATCCGGCCCCGGGTCAGGTCGTAGGGAGAAAGCTCCACCAGGACCCGGTCGCCGGGGGTGATCCGGATGTAGTTGATCCGCATCTTGCCGGAGAGGTGGGCCAGCACCTGGTGCCCGTTCGCCAGCTCGACCCCGAACATGGCGTTAGGCAGCGGGTCCTTCACCACCCCTTCGACTTCGATTGATTCCTTCTTCTGGCATACAGATCCTTCCGGGGACGGATCAATCGGCTCCTTTCGTCAGACGCCTATAGAAGTTTCCTTCTATTGTACCTTCGCTAGTCTATCGGGTTGCAAGGCAAGACCCTCAACCGGGCCATGTTCTAGTCCGTTCCGTGACTCTCACGGCAGCGTCAGCACCTCCGCCTCGCCGTCCGTAATCGCGATCGTGTGCTCGAAGTGGGCGCAGAGGCTGCCGTCGAGCGTGCTCACCGTCCAGCCGTCGGCGTGCTTCTTCGTCCGCCAGTCGCCGATCGTGACCATCGGCTCCAGGGCCAGACCATGCCCTTGCGCAGCACCGGGCCGCGGTCCGGCGGGCCGTAGTTCGGCACCTGCGGCTCCTCGTGCATCTCGCGGCCGACGCCGTGGCCGACGTACTCGCGCACGACGCCGTAGCCCTGGCTCTCGATGTACTCACCGATCGCTGTTGGAGACGACGCCGAGCCGCACGCCGGCCCGCGCCGCGCGGATGCCGCGCCGAGCGACTCCCGTGTCACGTCGATCAGCGCTGCGCTCTCCGGCGTGATCTCGCCGACGCCGACCGTCACGGCGCTGTCGCCGACGAAGCCTTTGTAGGTCGCGCCGAGGTCGATGCTGACGATGTCGCCCTCCTTGATCACGCGGTCGCCGGGGATGCCGTGCACCAGCTCGTCGTTGACGGAGACGCAGACCGTCGCCGGGTAAGGCGGATGGCCGTAGCCGAGGAAAGTCGGGATGACGCCGCGCTTCGCGTATTCCTGGCGCACGATCTTGTCGAGGTCTTTCGTCGTCACGCCGGGCTTCGACGCCTCGCACCAGGAGCTGCAGCGACCTGCGCCGACGATGCGGCCGGCCTCGCGCATGATCTTGACCTCTTCGTCTGACTTGATCGTGATCATCGTCGTGCGGGCGCCGATCATGACTTGCGCAGCCCTTCGATCGCCTTGGTCAGGTCCGCCGTGACCGCTTCGACCGATTGCTGGCCGTCGATATCGACCAGCTTGCCCTGACCGCGGTAGTGCGCCAGCATGTCGGCCGGCGGCTTCTGCTTCTCGAGGCGCGCCCGCACCGTCTCCGGCTTGTCGTCGTCGCGCTGGTAGAGCTCGCCGCCACACTTGTCGCACTTGCCGGCGACCTTCGGCGGGCTGGTTACCTCGTGGTAGATGGCGCCGCAGTTGCGGCAGAGCCAGCGGCCGCTGAGGCGCCTGCACCAGCTCCTCGTCCGGCACGACGATGTTCAGCGCGAGGTCGATTGTCTTGCCTGCTTTCGCCAGCGCCTCGTCGAGCGCCTTCGCCTGCGCCAGGTTGCGCGGGAAGCCGTCGAGGACGAGCGCCGTCCTTGGCGTCCGGCTGGCCGATGCGCTCGACGAGCATCGTGATCACCAGCTCGTCCGGCACCAGCGCGCCCGCGTCCATGTAGCTCTTCGCCTCTTGCGCCGAGCTCGGTGCCCGTGCGCGACGTGCTCGCGCAGCATGTCGCCGGTCGAGACGTGCAGCCAGCCGATACTTCTGGGCGAGGAAGTTCGGCCTGAGTGCCTTTGCCGGTCCCGGGAGCCCCGAGGAGGATTAGGTACATTCAGGCTCCTAGCGAATGAATCCCGAGTAGTTGCGCATCAACAGCTGCGCTTCGAGCTGCTTCATCGTGTCCAGCACGACGCCGACGACGATCAGCAGGCCGGTGCCGCTCAGACGTCAGCGCCTGCACGTTCGTGAGCGCCGTCGCGAAGTACGGCATCACGGCGATGACGCCCAGGAAGAACGCGCCCGCCCAGGTGATACGGATCAGCACGCGCGTGATGTAGTCGCGCGGTCGGCTGGCCCGGGCCGGATGCCGGGGATGAAGCCGCCCTGCTTCTGCAGGTTCTCCGCCAGGTTCTGCTGCTGGAAGGTCACGAACGTATAGAAGAAGGTGAACAGCACGACGAACAAGAACACGACGATGTAGTAGGGCACGCTTCTGCTGGCCGAAGACGTCGGTCAGGAAGTTGCCGATGTCGTTGGTGAAGCCGCTCGCTCGAGGTCGCCAGCGTCTCGCCGAGGAACGACGGGAACAGCATGATCGAGTAGGCGAAGATGATCGGGATCATGCCGGCGGAGAGCACGCGCAGCGGGATGTGCGTCGCGCCCTGCTGGCGGTACTGACGCCCGCCGCGGAACTGCGTGCGCGAGTACTGCACCGGTATGCGTCGCTGCGCCTCCTGGAAGAAGACGATCGACGACGATCGCGACCAGCACGATCATCACCAGCAGGAAGATGCCGAAGAACGAGACGCTGGAGTCGAAGACCTGCGGCAGCAGCGACGGAATGCCGGCCACGATGCCGCCGAAGATGATCAGCGAGATGCCGTTGCCGATGCCCTTCTCCGTGATCAGCTCGCCCAGCCAGACCAGGAACATCGTGCCTGCCGTCATCGAGATCACCGCCGCGAAGGTCGGCAGCGCGTCCGGGCCGGTGAAGCCGATGCCGCTGATCGGCGCCGGCCTGCTGCAGGATCAGCAGCTGGCTGTAGCCCTGGACGATCGCCATGGGCACGGCCATCCAGTGCGTGTAGAGCTGGATGCGGTTGCGGCCCGCTCGCCCTCGCGCGAGAGCGCCTGCAGGCTCGGGACCAGCGGGATCAGGATCTGCATGATGATCGAGGCCGTGATGTACGGGATAGACGCCCAGCGCCGCGACGCTGAGCTGCCGCAGGGCGCCGCCGCTGAACAGGTTCAGCGTGCCCAGGAAGGCGCCGGTGCTGGTGTTGCCCTCGAAGGCGCTGGCGCAGCAGGTCCGGGTTGACGCCGGGGATCGGGATGTGGGCGACGAAGCGGAAGACGACCAGCATCGCGAAGACGAACGCGAGCTTGGAGCGCACCTCCGGCTGAGCCCAGGAGTCGATCAGGGCCTGGAGGAGGCGGGGCCGCTGGTTCTGCTGCGCCCTGGCTGCGATAGCCATTAGTCTCTGTTCTCCTCGGCTTCGGTGGCCTCGGCCTTCGGCTGTGGCCGGCGGCGGCGCGGCGCCGGCGCCTCCGCGGCAGGCGTTTCGGCCGCGGGGGCATCCGCCGCAGCCTCGGCCTTGGCGGTTGGAGCCTCAGGCTTCGCGACTGGAGCCTCGGCAGCCGGAGCCTCGGCCGTCGCCGCCGGAGCCTTAGCCCTCGCGCGCGGAGCGTCGGCCTTCGCGGCCGGCGCCTCGGCCTTCGCCTGGGGCGCGCGGCGGCCGCGGCGGTGGCCGCAGCCTTGCGTACTGCCCTCTTGCCCGTGCCGGCGTCCTTCGGTTCGACAGGCATCAGCTCGACGACGCTGCCACCGGCGGCTTCGATCTTCGCGCGGGCGGCCGCCGAGAAGCGGTGCGCCGTCACCGTTGAGCTTGCCCTCGACTTCGCCGTCGCCGAGCATCTTGATCGGCAGCGTTGGACTTCACGATGCCGGACGCCATGCAGCGACTCGGGTGTGACCTCACCCTTCTCGGCCGCCAGCTGGCGAGCCTATCGAGGTTCATCGGCTCGTACTCGACGCGGAAGTGATTCGTTGAAGCCGCGCACGCGCGAAAGGGCGCGTACCAGCGGGATCTGGCCGCCTTCGAAGCCGATGCGCAGGTCGGGGCCGCGTGCGGGACTTCTGGCCTTTGATGCCGCGGCCGGAGTAGGTGCCGTGGCCGCTGGAGTTGCCGCGGCCGACGCGCTTCTTCTTGTGGACCGACCCGGGGACAGGCCGGAGATCGCTTTGAACACACTAGCTCCTCCTACCTCCTCGACCTCCACCAGGTGGCGCACCGTCATGGATCATGCCGCGGTTGCTGCGGTTGTCCTCGCAGGACAACGGTCTGGCGCACGCTTTCGCAGGCCCATAGACTGCACCGTCAGCTGCTGGTTCTTCTTCTGGCTGATCGGGCTCTTCGTCAGCGTTACCTTCAGATTCGCCATCGATTCGGCGCTCCCGGCGGCGATTCCCGCGGCGGCGAGGCGGCGGCGCGCGTTCCTGACCCGCGGGTCTCTTCAGCTGCAGCAGGCCGTTAATCGTCGCCTGGACGACGTTCATGATGTTGAGCTGCCCAGCGACTTCGCGAGCACGTCCTTGACGCCGGCCATCTCCATGACGGCGCGCACGCCGCCGCCGGCGATCAGGCCGGTGCCGGGCGCGGCGGGCTTCATCAGCACCTGCGCCGCCTTGAACTTCGCATCGGTACCTCGTGCGGGAGGGTCGTGCTCGCTCATCGGCACCTGGATCAGGTTCTTGCGGGCGATGTAGGCGCCCTTGCGGATCGCGTCCGGCACCTCGTTCGCCTTGCCCATGCCCGCGCCGACGTGGCCGGCCGGTCGCCGACGACGACGACGGCCGTGAAGCTGAAGCGCCGGCCGCCCTTCACCACTTTGGCGACGCGGTTGATGAACACGACCTTCTCCTGCAGCTCGAGGCCGGTAGCGTCGACTCGATTTGCCGGTGTTTGACCATCCTGATCGACTCTGATGCTGGACTCTCGAGCCTTGCCGGACTCCAGCATCAGATTCCAACTCCTAAAACTCCAGTCCGCCCGCGCGCGCCGCTTCGGCCAGGGCCTTGATCCGGCCGTGGAAGGGATAGCCACCGCGGTCGAACACGACCTTGGAGACGCCCTTCTCCTTCGCCCGCTTCGCCACCAGCTTGCCGACCAGCGTCGCGACGTCTGACTTCTTCTTGCCCTTGGCCTGCGCCGTAACGTCCTGGCTCGAGGTCGGACGCGGCCACCAGCGTCGTGGCCGCGTGCGCGTCGTCGATGACCTGGGCGTAGATGTGCGACAGGCTGCGGAACACGGCCAGAGCGCGGCTTCTCGCGCCGTGCCCTTGACGCGCTTGCGCACGCGCGCGTGTGCGCGCGGATGCGCGCGGCGCGCGGGGTCTTGGCTGCGTCTTCATCTAGCGGCCCTTGCCTGACTTGCCCGCCTTGCGGCGGACGAGCTCGCCGGATAGCGGATGCCCTTGCCCAGGTAGGGCTCCGGCGGGCGCAGCTTGCGGATGTTCGGCGGCCACCTGGCCGACCTGCTCCTTGTCGATGCCGTCGACGTGCACGCGCGGCCCTTCGACCGTCGAAGGTGATGCCCGGCGGCGGTTCGATCTCCACCGGGTGCGAGAAGCCGAGTGCCAGCACGAGCTTGGTCGCCCTGCATCTGGGCCCGGTAGCCGACGCCGACCAGCTCCAGCGTCTTGCGGAAGCCCTGGTCCACGCCGGTGACCATGTTGGCCAGCAGGGCGCGCGTCAGGCCGTGCATCGCGCGGTCGCGCGGCTCGTCGCTCGGGCGGGTCACCGTCAGGCGGCCGTCCTCGAGGTGCAGGCGCACCTCGGGCACGACCTCGCGGTCCAGGTTTCCCCTGGGGCCCGTGACGCTTGACGTTGCGCGCCGTCGATCTCGACCTTTACGGCGGTGGGGACGGGGATTGGCAGCTTACCTATTCGTGACATCACTTACCACACATAGCAAAGGACTTCGCCGCCGACGCTCTTCTGGCGCGCGGACTGGCCGGTCATGACGCCTTCGGGCGTCGAAAGGATCGCGACGCCGAGGCCGCCGAACACGCGCGGGATTTCCCGCTTCTGGACGTAGACCCGCAGCCCGGGCTTGCTCACGCGCTTGATGCCGCAGAGCACCGGCTCCTTGCGGCCGGTGTAGCTCAGATCGATCTTCAGCATGCGGCCGCGTGCCGTCCTGCGTCGATCGCGAAGTCGCGGATGAAGCCCTCTTCCTTGAGGACCTTGGCGATCGCCACCTTCAGCTTGGAAGACGGCATGCGTCACGGTGTCGTGCTTGGCGTGACACGCCGTTGCGGATGCGGGTCAGCATGTCGGCGATTGGGTCTGTAACATTCATGCCTTAGACCTCCTCGCCTACCAGCTCGACTTCGTCACGCCGGGAATCTGGCCCTCGAGCGCCAGCTTGCCGGAAGCAGATGCGGCACATGCGCGAACATGCGGATGTAGCCGCGCGGCCGGCCGCAGAGCCTGCAGCGGTTGCGCTGCCGCACCGGGAACTTCGGCGGTCCGGTTGCTCTTGACGATCATCGAAATCTTGGCCACGCTATCTGCGCCCCGCTTAGCCTCTTCGCGAACGGCATGCCAAGAAGCTCGAGCAGCCGCTTGCCTTCTTCGTCGTTCCTGCGCCGTCGTGCAGATGTTGATCTGCATGCCGCGAATGCGGTCGACCTTGTCGTAGTCGATCTCCGGGAAGATCAGCTGCTCGCGCACGCCCAGGCTGTAGTTGCCGCGGCCGTCGAAGGCCTTCGGCGAGCAGCCGCGGAAGTCGCGGATGCGGGGCAGGGCCGCGTTCACCAGCCGGTCGAAGAACTCGTACATGCGCTGGCCGCGCAGCGTCACCATCACGCCGATCGGGCATGCCCTCGCGCAGGCGGAAGTTCGCGATCGACTTCTTGGCGCGCGTGATCACCGGCTTCTGGCCGGTGATCGTCGCCAGGTCCGCCGAGGCCGAGTCGAGCGCCGTGGCGTTCTCGCGCGCCTCGCCCAGGCCGATGTTGAGCACGATCTTCGTCGAGGTGCGGCACCTCCATCGGGTTCTCGTACTCGAACTCCTTCTGGAGGGCCGGCGCCGCGCTGCTCTTTGTAGAGGTCTTGAACTCGGGCAACCATCTTGCTTAGTCAATGTCCGCGCCACAGCGCTTGCAGACTCGGACCTTGACGCCGTCCTGTCGAATGCGCGAGCCGACGCGTGTCGGCTTGCTGCACTCCTTGCAGACCAGCATCACGTTGGACGACTGCAGCGGCGCGTCGCGCACCACGATCGCCGCCCGGCACCGGCACGCCGCCTTGCTGGCTCGGGCGCTGGTGCTTCTTGATCATGTTCACGCCCTCGACAACCACGCGGCCGTGCTTGGGAATGACCTGCCGCACCACGCCGCTCTTGCCGCGGTCCTTGCCGGCTGAGCACCAGCACGGTGTCGTTGCGCCGGATCTTGCTCCATCAGATGACCTCCGGCGCCAGCGAGACGATCTTCATGAAGTTGCGCTCGCGCAGCTCGCGGGCCACGGGGCCGAAGATGCGGGTGCCGCGCGGGTTCTGCTTGTCCGAGAGGATCACGGCCGCGTTGTCGTCGAAGCGGATGTAGGAGCCGTCCGGCCGGCCGTAAGTCTTCGCCGTCCGCACGACAACAGCCTTGACCACGTCGCCCTTCTTCACCGCGCCGCCGGCTGCGCCAGCTTCACGGAGGCAACGATGACGTCGCCGATGCGGGCGTAGCGGCGCCGCGTGCCACCGAGCACCTGGATGCACATGATCTCGCGGGCGCCGGAGTTGTCCGCGACCTTGAGACGGGAGAACTTCTGGATCATTCGCTGCTCCTCCGCCTGCCTCGCAGCGTCTCCGCGGCTCTCGCTCGCCGGCGTCTCTGCCGCGGCGGCGCAGCCGGCGCCTCGGCGCTCGCGACGGCTGCCACGGAGCTGCTACGGCGGCGGCGCTGGGCGTGCAGGCCTCTTCCGGCGCGCCGATCTCGCGCGGCGCCACTCGGCACGTTGCCGCGAGCACGTCTCGGCGATGCGCCAGCGCTTCTCCTTCGAAATCGGCCGCGTCTCCACGATGCCGCACGATGTCGCCCAGGTTGGCCGTGTTGCTGCGCGTCGTGCGCCTTGTAGCGCTTCGTCGTCCGCGATGATCTTGCGGTAGAGCGGGTGGCGCATGCGGCGCTCCACGGCGACGACCGCCGTCTTGTCCATCTTGGTGCTCACGACCACGCCGACCAGCTCTTGCGCCGGCCGCGACCGTCCGTCGAGCGGCGCTGTCCTGACTTGTCTCGCTCACTTAGCGCGACCTCCCCTGGGCCGCGGCCGAGCTCGCGCTGGCGCTGCAGCGTCTTGATCTGGGCGATCTTGCGCTTCGTCTTGCCTGATCTCCTTCACGTTCTGCAGCTGGCGCGTCGCGACCTGCAGCCGCAGCGTGAACAGCTGGCGGTAAGTGTCGTCCAGCTCGCGCGTCAGGCGCGACGGCGTCCATCGCCGCCAGCTCGTCGAAGTTCTTCGTTAGCTTTCTTCGCCATCAGACGACCTCGTGCATCCTTCTCGACGACGCGCGTCGAGCAGCGGCAGCTTGTGCGAGGCCAGGCGCAGCGCTTCTTGCGCCACGTCCTCGCGCACGCCGGCGATCTCGAACATCATCCGGCCCGGCCTCACTACAGCGACCCAGCGGTCGACGGGGCCCTTGCCGGAACCCATGCGCACCTCGGCCGGCTTCTTGGTCACCGGCTTGTCCGGGAAGATGCGGATCCACACCTTGCCGCCGCGGCGCAGGTGGTGCGTAATCGCGCGGCGGGCCGCCTCGATCTGGCGGCTGTCGACCCAGGCCGCGGTCGTCGCCTGCAGGCCGATCTCGCCGAACGACACCTCGTTGCCGGCGTTAGCCATGCCGCGCCGGTGGCCGCGGTGGTGCTTGCGGCACTTGACCCGCTTCGGCTGCAGCATCGCTAGCTTCGCTCCTGCCGGCGCCGCTTCGGTGCTCGCCCGCGGCGCCGCCGCGCTGGCGCTGCTGAGGCAGCTCCGGCAGCACGTCGCCGCGGTAGATCCAGGCCTTCACGCCGATGCGGCCGAAGGTCGTGGCGCCTCCGCCTGGCCGAAGTCGACGTCGGCGCGCAGCGTGTGCAGCGGCACGCGGCCTTCCTTCTCCGTCTCGCGTCGCGACATCTCGGCGCCGCCGAGGCGGCCGCCGACCTGGATCTTCACGCCGCGGGCGCCGCGCTGCATCGTGCGCGTCACCGCCTGCTTCATCGCGCGCCGGAAGGCCACGCGGCGCTCCAGCTGGTCGGCGACGCTGCGGGCGACCAGGTAGGCGTCCAGCTCCGGCTGGCGGATCTCGATGATGTTGACGCGCACGCGGCGGCTCGTCAGCTTCTCCAGGTTCGTGCGCAGCTCGTCGACCTTCTGGCCGCCGCGGCCGATGACGATGCCCGGCTTGGCGGTGTGGATGGTCACGATCACCTGGTTGGCGTTGCGCTCCAGCTCCACGCGCGAAACCGCGGCGTCCGAGAGCCGCTTCAGGATCAGCCTTGCGGATGCTGCAGGTCCTCGTGCAGGAGCTCCGTGTAGTTCTTGTCCGGCGTACCACTTGCTCTGCCAGGCGTAGAGGATGCCCGAGGCGGAAGCCGATTGGGTGGACTTTGTGGCCCATAGTGTTACCCTGTCCTCCACGACTATGGTTATGTGGCTATAGCGGCGCGATCCACGGCTTGGCCCGGCCGCGAGGGCCGGCGCGGAAGCGGTGCAGCCGCGTGCCTTCGTCCGCGATACGCCGACTTGATCCGCAGCGCGTCCGGCGAAAGCTGGTAGTTGTTCTCCGCGTTCGCCGCGGCCGATTGCACGATCTTCTCGACCTTGCTGCGCGACCGGCATCGGCAGGTTGCGCAGGATCGCGACCGCCTCGTCGATGCGGCCGGCCCTTGAGCGGGTTGAGGATCAGGCGCACCTTGCGGGGCGAAATGCGGACGTTCTTGCCCTTGGCAGTGACTTCCACTACTTCCTCCGTCACCTGGGTCGTCCGCTCGGACGCCGCCGGCGTGGCCGCGGAAGGTGCGCGTCAGGGCGAACTCGCCGAGACGGTGCCCGACCATGTTCTCGGTGACGAAGACCGGCACGTGGCGGCGGCCGTCGTGCACGGCGATGGTCAGGCCGACCATCTCGGGCATGATCGTCGAGGCGCGCGACCAGGTGCGGATGCACGGTGCGCGCGCCGCTGCGCGCGACGGCCTCGACCTTCTTCAGCAGCTTCGCGTCGATGAATGGCCCTTTTTTCGTAGACCTGGACATCGCGACCACTCCGTCGGTCTGCCAGCTCAATCGCGGCGCCCATCCAGACTGAGTCCAATTTCCTCACTTGTCGTACCGGCGCCGCACGATGAGCTTGTCGCTCTGCTTCTTGCCGCGCGTCCGGTAGCCCAGCGTCGGCTTGCCCCAAGGCGTCTTCGGGCCCGGGTGGCCGATCGGCGCCTTGCCCTCGCCACCGCCGTGCGGGTGGTCGCGCGGCGTTCATCGCCGAACCGCGAACCTTGCGGCCGGCGGCCCATCCAGCGCGTGCGGCCGGCCTTGCCCAGCTTCACGAGCGCGTGCTCCGCGTTGCTCACCTGGCCGACCGTCGCCATGCAGTCCGCGGGCACGCGCCGCATCTCGCCCGAAGGCAGGCGCAGCAGGCAGTACTTGCTCTTCCTTCGCCATCAGCTGGGCCGAGCCGCCGGCGCTGCGCACGATCTGGCCGCCGCGGCCCGACGAGCAGCTCGATGTTGTGCACGAGCGGTGCCGTTGGGCATGTTGCGCAGCGGCAGCGCGTTGCCGACGCGGATCTCCGCGTCCGGCCCTGCCTGAACCATCGTCCCCACCTCGAGGCCGACCGGCGCCAGGATGTAGCGCTTCTCGCCGTCGAGGTAGTGGATCAGCGCGATGCGCGCCGTCCGGTTCGGGTCGTACTCGATCGCCGCGACCTTGCCGGGCACGCCCGTCTTGTCGCGCTTGAAGTCGATGATGCCGGAGCATGCGCCGCGAGCCGCCGCCGCGGTGGCGAATCGTGATCACGCCGCGGTTGTTGCGCCCGGCCGTCTTGCCCTTCGCGACGATCAGCGACTTCTCCGGCCGGCTCTTGGTGATCTCGTTGAAGGTGTAGCCGCTGGCGCCACGCCGTCCGGCGGAGGTGGGCTTGAACTGCTTTATCGGCATGCTTAACCCCAGCCCTGTCATTGCTAGCCCTGGAGGCTGTAAGGCCGAAGGGCGTGGCAATCTCGAAGACCGCCGGCTTTCTCTTCATACTCACGAGGTCCATTACACGCCCTCGAACAGCTCGATCTTGTCGTCCGGCGCATCAGCGTTACGACCGCCTTCTTCCAGTCGCTGCCGTAGGTCGCGGCGCCGCCGCTGCGGCGCCGGCCGCGCGGCTTGCCCTTCATGATCATCACGTTCACCGTTGTGACCTTGACGTCGAACGCCTTCTCCACCGCGTTCTTGATCTGCGGCTTGTTGGCGCGAATGTCCACTTCGAAGATGTACTTGTTTGCGCGCGGAGAGCGCCGTGCTCTTCTCCGTGACCAGCGGGCGCTTGATTACGGCGTAAGGGTTGATTGACTTATCCATGTATCTCGCCACCGGTATCGCCGCGATACGCTTCGTGGCGCGCTCGCCGCCCCACAGGGCTTCGGCCCGGCGCACCGCGTCCACTGTCATGACCAGGCCGCGGTGCGACAGCAGGTCGACGACGTTCAGGTAGTCGGCCGGCAGTGCCTTCGCGCCCTGCAGGTTGCGGGCGCTGAGCTAGCAGGTTGCGCTGCTGCTGCCGCCGTCACGATCAGGCGCCGAACGTGCCATCTCGAACACCGCCAGCAGCCTCGATAACGGCTTTCGTCCGGGGAGCGTCGAGATCGAAGGCGTCGACGACCTTCAGCTCGCCGTCCTCGACCTTGCGCGGCAGATGGCGGAGCGAATCGCCAGGCGGCGCACGCGCTTCGGCAGGTCCTGCGTGTACGAACGCGGCTTGGGGCCGAAGGACGATGCCGCCGTGGCGGTGGTGCGGCGCGCGGATAGAGCCCTGGCGCGCAGCGCCGATGCCCTTCTGGCGCCGGATCTTGCGGGTGGAGCCGCGGACCTCGCCGCGGGTCTTGGTGTTGGCGCTGCCGGCGCGGCGGTTGGCCAGCTGGGCCAGGAGGGCCTGCCGCATCACCGCCTGGTGCGGCGTCAGGCCGAACACGAGGTCGTCGGCGTCGATCGTCCGCACCTCCTCGCCCTTGAGGTTGTGTACTGTCAGCTTCATTCCGAGGCCCTCGAAGCATTCATGGTCTAGTTGCCTGCCTGCCGGCCGGGCAGGCCCTTGCGTCCGGTCTTGCGCAGGTGCAGCAGGCCGTTGATGCCGCCGGGCACGGCCCCCTCGATCAGAAGAACGCCGCGCGCCGGGTCGGTCTCGAAAACGCGCAGGTTCTTCACCGTCACGCGCTCGTCGCCCATGTGGCCGGCCATGCGCAGACCCTTGCGCACGCGGCCGGGCGTGGTGCCCGAGCCGATGGAGCCGGGCGAGCGATGCTTGTCCGACTGGCCGTGGGTCTTGGGGCCGCCGTGGAAGTGGTGGCGCTTGACGCCGCCGGCGAAGCCGCGGCCCTTCGAGCGTGCCGACCACGTCGACGATGTCGCCTTCCTCGAACAGCTCGGCGCCCAGCTTCTGGCCGAGCTCGTAGTCGTTCGGGTCGTCGACGCGGAACTCGCGCAGGCAGCGGAACTGGCCCAGGCGCTTCATGTGGCCCTTCTGCGGGTCGTTGACCCGCTTGCGGGCGCCGAAGCCGACCTGGATCGCGTCGTAGCCGTCCTTGGCCTCCGTCTTGATCTGGACGACCACGCAGGGCCCGGCCTCGACGACCGTGACGCCGCGGGCCTCACCGTTCGCTGGTGAAGACCTGCGTCATGCCCTAGCTTGCGGCCGAGTAGTCGCTTTGCGTCATGGCTACAGCTTGATCTCGATGTCGACGCCCGCCGGCAGCTGCAGCCGCATCAGCGTGTCTACCGTCCGCGACGACGGCTCGATTATGTCGATCAGGCGCTTGTGCGTCCGGATCTCGAACTGCTCGCGCGAGTCCTTGTCGACGAACGGTGACTTGTTCACGGTGAACTTCTTGATCTCGGTCGGCAGCGGGATCGGGCCGGCCACGGACACGCCGGTGCGCTCCGCCGCCTCGACAATCTGCTCGGCAGACTGATCGAGGATGCGGTGGTCGATAGGCCTTGAGCCGGATGCGGATCTTCTGTCGTGGCATACCCTCTCCTGAATCTCAGTATTGGAGTTTGGACTCTAGATTCTGGGTCCTGACCCAGAGTCCAGATTCCAGAGTCCAATTCCTATCTAGCGTCGCACCTTCGGGCGCGCGCCAAGCTTCTCCGCCACGCTGGCGGGGACGATGTCGTAGTGGTCGAACTCCATCGTGTGGGTGGCCCGGCCCTGCGTCATCGACCGCAGGTCCGTCGTGTAGCCGAAGGTCTCGGCCAGAGGCATCTGGGCCCGGATGATCTGCAGCGTGCCGAAGCTCTCGACGTCCTGGACGTGGCCGCGGCGCGAGTTGATGTCGCCGAGCACGTCGCCGAAGAACTGGTCCGGCGTCCGCACCTCGATCTTCATGACCGGCTCCAGCAGCACCGGCTCCGCCTGGTCCATCGCCTTGCGCATGCCCTCGATGCCGGCCATGCGGAACGACATCTCCGACGAGTCGACAGGGTGGTAGGAGCCATCGACCGCGGCGACTCTGACGTCGACCACCGGATAGCCGCCCAGGGGCCCGCTCTCGAGGGCATCCTTGACGCCGGCCTCGATCGCGCCCGACGTACTCCCTGCGGCACCGAGCCGCCGACGATCTTGTTCTCGAAGATGAAGCCGGCGCTGCGCTCCAGCGGCTCGACCTCCAGCTCGACGACACCGTACTGGCCGCGGCCGCCGGTCTGGCGGACGAAGCGGCCCTCGACGCGCGTGGGACGGGTTAGCGCCTCTCGGTAGGCCACCTGCGGCCGCCCGACGTTGGCGTTGACGCCGAACTCGCGCATCATCCGGTCGACGATGACTTCGAGGTGAAGCTCGCCCATGCCGGAGATTAGAGTCTGGCCGGTCTCCTCTTCGAAGCGCACTCGGAACGTGGGGTCTTCCTCGCCCAGCTTCACCAGGGCCTCGCACATCTTGTCCTGGTCTGCCTTGGACTTGGGTTCGATTGCGCTGGGAGATGACCGGTTCGGGGAACTTGATGGCTTCGAGCAGGAGGGGTTTGCTGGGGTCGGAGAGCGTGTCTCCGGTGAAGGTGTTCTTGAGTCCGACCGCGGCGATGATATCGCCGGCCGCCGCTTCGCCTACCTCTTCGCGCTGATTAGCGTGCATATGCAGCAGGCGTCCGAAGCGCTCGTGCCGGTCGCGGGTCGTGTTGAGGACGGCCGAGCCGCTCTTGACGCGTCCCGGAATATATGCGCACGTAGGCTAGGCGGCCGACGTACTCGTCCGTGACGATCTTGAATACCAGGCCGCACATCGGCTGATCGTCTTTGGCGAGCCGCTCTTCGGTGCCGGCGGTCTTGGGGTTGATGCCCGACACCGGCGGCACGTCCTCGGGCGAAGGCAGGTAGTCGACCACGGCATCGAGCAGGAGGCGCACGCCTTTGTTGCGCAGGGCCGTCCCGCAAAGGACGGGCGTTATCGCGCCGGCCAGCGTCGCCCGCCGGAGCGCCTTCTTTAGCTCGGTCACGGTGACGTGCCGGCCTTCGACGTAGGAAATCATCAGCTGCTCGTCTTCTTCGGCGACCTTCTCGACCAGGCGGTCGCGGGCACGCTCGAAGGCGTCCTGCTGCTCGGGCGGGACAGGCCGCTCTTCGGGCAGGGCGTCGCGGTCACCGGTGAAGAACCAGGCGCGCTCTTCTACCAGGTCGATTACGCCGGCGAAATCGGCCTCGGCGCCCCACGGGATTTGAATCGGGATCGGCCGCGCCTCCAGGCGCTCGGCGATCATGTCGACCGTGCGCCAGAAGTCGGCGCCGATGCGGTCCATCTTGTTGACGAAGCAGATACGCGGCACGTCGTAGCGGTCCGCCTGCCGCCAGACCGTCTCTGACTGCGGCTCCACGCCGGCGACAGCGTCGAAGACAACGACGCCGCCATCCAGGACGCGCAGGCTGCGCTCGACCTCGACCGTGAAGTCGACGTGGCCGGGCGTGTCGATGATGTTGATCTGGTGGCCTTTCCACTCAGCGGTCGTAGCGGCGGCGGTGATGGTGATGCCGCGCTCGCGCTCCTGGGCCATCCAGTCCATCACGGCCGTGCCTTCATGCACCTCGCCGATCTTGTAGGTACGGCCGGTGTAATAGAGGATGCGCTCGGTGACGGTGGTCTTGCCGGCGTCGATATGGGCGATGATGCCGATATTGCGAATGTTCTCGATAGAGGTCTTGCGGGGCATAGCGGTTACCAGCGGTAATGGACAAAGGCGCGGTTGGCCTCTGCCATACGGTGCGTGTCCTCTCTTCGTTTTACGGTCGCGCCCTGTCCAGAGGACGCGTCCATGATTTCCGCGGCCAGCTTTTCGGCCATCGAGCGCCCACGCCGCGAGCGCGCGGAGCGCACCAGCCAGCGCATCGCCAGGGACGAGCGCCGTTCGGCGCGAATGTCGACGGGCACCTGATAGGTCGCGCCGCCGACCCGGCGAGGCTTGACCTCGACTGCCGGCGTCGCGTTGCGCAGCGCCTGGTCGAAGACGTCCATTGCCGGACGGTGTGCCTGAGACTCCACCATGTCCAGAGCGCCGTAGACTATGCGCTCCGCGGTGCTTTTCTTGCCGCCGACCATCATTTTGTTGATGAAGCCTTGCAGCGGGCGGCTGTGGTACTTCGCGTCCGGGACAATGTCGCGCCGGGGTGCTCGGCCTCGTCTTGGCATGGCCTAGCTCTTCCTCGCGCCGTACTTGCTGCGGCCGCGCTTGCGGTTCGCGACGCCGGACGAGTCCAGGGCGCCGCGGATGATGTGATAGCGCACGCCACCGAGGTCCTTCACGCGCCCGCCGCGGATCAGCACCACGGAGTGCTCCTGGAGGCTGTGGCCTTCGCCGGGGATGTAGGCCGTGACTTCCATCCCGTTAGTGAGACGCACACGCGCGACCTTGCGCAGGGCCGAGTTCGGCTTCCTGGGGGTCATAGTCTTGACCTGGACGCAGACGCCGCGCTTCTGGGGCGAGCCCTTCGTCCACTTCGTCGTCCCGTGCAGGGCGTTGAAGCGTCCAACGCAGCGCCGGGGCCTTCGTCTTGCGCGCCGGTGTCGACCGGGGATGCCTTACCAGCTGATTGATCGTCGGCAAGTCGTCGCTTCCTTACTAATACGTCCCGATCCAGGCACAAACTCCACCCGGACCCGCGGCATCGGCTGTCGCGGCTTCCGATTCGGCCACTTTGCTCAGGCCACGGTTAAGGGCCGAAAGCCTTATTTCTGAGCCAGCCGGCCTCATCCTTCCAGGAAGGATGGCGCACCTCGCAACCGGCTCGGGTGAGCTTGTCGCGGGGGTCTGCGCGGCCGACCGTTGTCACTTTCTGGTCTTCCGGCCCACAGAGGGACCGTCACGCAGGCAGGGGCGTGCCAAAAGAAGAGACTACCAGCCCGTATCTGGTAAGTCAACGAACAGGGGCCTGGTGCCGCCTCCAGATCACGTCCCGAGCCGAGCCGCCTTCGCCGGCGCCGTAAAGCCGCCGAGGCCAGCGTGCGCCGGGATTGGCACGGCCTTTCGCGTCGCGGCATTCAGCGCCGGCATTTGGCACGCCGCCGCGCACTAGCGCGCGGCCGGCAGTGCCCGCAAGTATTCGGTGATCGCGAAGTCCTTCAGTTGCAGGCGCAGCCAGTCGCGGATCTGGTGGCGTTCGATGGTGTCGCGCAGGTTCGCCGCCCGCGCCCGCCGTTCGGCGGGCTCCATGCGCAGGGCCCGGCCGAGAGCTTCGGCGGTGCCGCCGACGTCGCCCGGACTAACGGTGAGCGCGCCAGTGCGCAACTCCTCGTGCGAGCCGGCAGTCTCGGACAGGACTAGCACGCCGTCACGCTGATTGAGCACCGCCCCCTCCTTGGAGACCAGGTTCATCCCGTCCATGACGGAGTTCACCAGCAGCACGTCGTAGCTGGTCAGCGCCACCAGCGCCTGCAGCCGGTTGTGCTCGTGGAACACCTTGATCGGCTGCCAGTCGGCGTCGCCGTGGCGATCGTTGATCGACCGTACCAGGGCGAAGACCTCATCGCGATAAGCCTGATACTCCGGGATGGAGGTTCGCGAGGGCACCAGGAACGCGAGCATTCGGACCTTGCCACGCAGCTCGGGCTGCGATTCGAGCAGGCGGCCGAAGGCGCGGAAGCCGGTGCAGATATTCTTGCTCGGGTCCAGGCGGTCGACGCGGACGATGGTCTGCTGGCCAAGCTCGCGCTCGACCTTCCGGTACCAGGGGGCTGCGGCCTCAGACTCGACGGCCTCCCGCAGCCCCGCCACGTCGACCGAGATCGGGTTAGACCAGACGTTGGTGATGTGGCCGCCGTGCCGCACCTCTCCGGCGGAGGTCGAGACCGCGGCTTCGTCCTTCAGGTAGACCGCGCAGGTCGCGAGAAAGTTGGCGACCGACTCGTCCGTCTGAAACACCAGGCTGTCATTGCCCAGGAGGCCGCGGCAGATCGACTCGACCATCGCGCGTGGCAGCGCCTCCCAGAGATGCAGCGCCGGCCATGGGATGTGGATGAAGTGCTGCAGCACCGCTTCCGGACATCGCTCGCGGACCATCCGGGGCGCCAGGTAGAAGTGGTAGTCGTGCAACATCACGCCGTAGCCCTGGCCGCGCGCCAACTCCTCGGCAATCGCCTCGGCGTAGATCGCGTTGACGCGGCGGTAGCCCAGGTTCCAGGCCTGCCATGTCTGAGACGACGCGGGATCGATCCTTAACCGGTGGGCGAGACCGTGCTGGACGAACCAGAGAAGCGGATTGCAGAACACATCGTAGAAGAGATGATAGGCGTCCTTGGGGACGTCCACAAAACGAAGCTCGCTGCGGCCACCAAGTGCCGACGTCCGGCCGGCGAGCGCCAGCGACCGGTCGGCGTCCGTGGCCGGCGAGGCCAGCCAGGTGACCGGAACCTCGTTCGCCACGCTGGCCAGGGCCGTGGCCACGCCTCCCCCCGAATCGATTCGCGTAATCCCGCGTATGTCATCGAAGTGGTGCTCGATAGGCGCGCGGTTGCTGACGAAAATCAGGCGTTCCGGGGTGTCGTCGACAGGCCTTTCAGGCGTACGGGCGCGATCAAGTTGGGTGAGCATCGAACTCCCTTTCGCTCCGCCCGCGAGGCGGTCTACGGGGAGGAGAGGTTCCGGCGGCGCCAGTTGTCCTGCCCGTTCCGGGAAGGACACAAAGGCCGGAGGACTTCCTCCGGCTTCAAGCCGAAACCCGTCCTCTTTCAGTGGCCTACGAGGTTAGCTGACGGGTTAGGGCTGAAAGAGCTGCCCCGTCCTTCCCTGGAAGGACTGCACCCCGGTTGATTGGTTCCCCCGCTCTCCTTCGACGGGAAGGAGACTCGGCCGTTAACCACCTCCAATCTAGGGGCCGCGTGCCCGCCTGTCTATAGAAAAGCAGGTCACGCTTCAATTGGACGGCAATTAAAAACGCATAAACAAGGGCCTTTTGGCCCTGGAAGGAACTCCCGCCACCAATCGGCCCAGAGACGCCAGCATGACGCGCCGCTGGACAAGATGTCGCGGCCGTCCAGGCAGAGCGCCCCGCGGGCTTTCCTCAGGCTATGCCCTCGGCCCGCCGAATCGGTCATCGCCTACCAGGCAAAACGAGAAACGCCGGGGGCAATCCCTTGCGGCTGACAATTTGAGTGCTCACGGCTGATGGCTAGAAGAGAAGAAGGCCTCGCACGCGTTAGCGTTGAGGCCTTCAAAGCACCGGCGGCGGCCTATTTTCCACAGAGGCTTGCGCCCCAAGTATCGTCGGCGCTGCGGCGTTTCACTTCCGTGTTCGGGATGGGAACGGGTGGGGCCACCGCGCTCTGGCCACCGGCCGCAGCATCATAGCAGAACGTGACGCCTTTCTCAAAGCTCAGAACAAAACGCCCAAATGTTCTCGATCTGTTAGCCCCAAGGGTCGCGGATCGAAGCTCAATGGGGTACATTTCATAGGTTGGCCGGTCACTTAGCGACGAAATGTAGAGGCGTTGCTGAACTCAACGACAGCGGTAAGGGCCCGCATTCAGAGCCCTTCGCGTACAGGCCTTCGTTTCGTGCCCGAGGTTCTCCTCGTAGGCTTGGGTTACCTCATCTACTCCCAGGTCAGGGGTATCGCCGCCGACCGCACGACCGACGCCCTCGACACCGCGCTGTGGATAGTGCGCCTGGAGCGCAACCTCGGCCTGTTCGAGGAGCTCGAGCTCCAGAAGCTGGTCCTGGGCAGCGGCGGCCTGATCGAACCGTTCAACATCATTTACTTCTACGGCCTTTTCCCCCTGATCATCCCCACCGCGATCTACCTCTTCCTCAAGCAGCGCCCAACTTACACACTGCTGCGCAACGCCTTCCTCATATCCGGCGGCATCGCGGTTTGCTTCTACCTGCTCACGCCCTGCATGCCACCGCGCCTGCTGCCGGGCTTCGGCTTCGTGGACACCGCACTGGGGCATCCCTTCGTGCCCACCTATTCGAGCATCCCGGGCGTCAACCATTACGCCGCGCTTCCTTCCATGCACGTGGGCTGGAATTTCCTCGTCACCCTGGGCCTGGTAGGCACGCTTCAGAGAAAGTGGCTGCGCTTCGCCGCGCTCGCGATACCGCTGACGATGTGGTTTTCCACCGTGGTAACCGGCAACCACTACTTTTTCGATGGGTTCGCGGGGATGTTCGTGGCCTGCTGCGGCCTGGCGATTGCGCTGTTCCTGGAGCGAAAGTTCTCGTCGCGCCCGGGGCTCTCGTTGCCCCACCTGCGCCGCGCGCGGCAAGCCTCCGCCGTCAGCTGACGAAGCTCATCTCCGGCCGCCCGGAGCGTTCGACAACGCCCTCGCGCAGCGCCTCGTAGTAGGAAACCAGGTCCGTAGCCACGTTAAGCCAGTCGAAGCGCCGCGCCTTCTCCTGACCGTTCTCGATCAGCTCCTGGCGAAACTCACCGCTCCCTAAAACCGAGAGGGCCGCCTCGGCGAAGCTCTCCGGGTTCCGCGGCTCGGCGAAGACGCCGGTCTTGCGGTCCTGCACCAGCGTGCGGAAGCCATCGATCCGCGACGCCACCACCGGCGTACCCGCAGACATCGCCTCCAGGAGCACGATGCCAAAGCTTTCATTTCCCGTCGAGGGAACGACGACCAGGTCCGCGCGCTGGAAGTACCCCGGCAGTTGCGGCCCCGGCACGTGGCCTTCGAAGAAGACGTCATCAACCTTGAGCCGCCGTGCCAGCTTCTTGCAGCCGTCCATCAGGCCGCCGTCGCCAACGATGACCAGGCGCGCCCTGGGCATCTCCGCCTTGATCGCCGGGAAGGCGCGGATCAAGTATTCGACACCCTTGCGCGGCTCCAGCCTGCCGACGTAGAGGATGGTCGGGTCGGTGTCGCGGAACTTCTGCGGCTGGGCCGCCGGCATCGCGAAGCGCGAGAACTCGATGCCGTTGGGGATGATCTCGTAGTCCCCCGGCACGTAACGGCTGATCGTCTGCTTGGCCCATTCGGAGACCGCCACGCGCCCGTCGAGGCGGTTGTTCCAGAAGCGCATCAGCGGCTTCGAAAGCATGTAGGGCCAGTGCGGTCCGATGCGCCAGGCGTGGTAGGTGCCGACTTTCACGCCCCTCCCGGCCTTCAGGAACGCCGGGCCCAGGAAGGGCACGAAGGGCTCGTGCAGGTGGAACACGTCGAAGTCGCGCTCGGACAGGAAGTCGCGCACGCGGCGGATTATGAACGGGTTGAGGTTGATGCTGGCGGCGTCGCCGGGAGAGAAGAAGCGGATAGTACCGCCGATGTTCACGGTGTATCGGTCCGGCTTCAGGGGTTGTGATGCCGGCCCCAGGAGCAAGGCGTCATGCCCCATGCGCCGCAGCTGCTTGACGACCTGATTGACGTGGCTGGTGACACCGCCCGCGATCGATAGGTCGTATGGGCTGACGACGAGGATTTTCAATTAATTGCCGCTGGGAACTCGGCAGAAACCATCACGCAGTGTTTAGCACAACCAGCGCTTTGCTCCAACCCCTGAAGCGCGGCAAAGCGTCTTTGGAGCGCAATTTGCGCTGAAATCATGACGGTGCCAGCCACTTCCTGCATCACGTGGAGGCCGCAGCGGCCTGACCGCCTCCGAAACTGCGAGCAGGCCCGAGCGGCCGACGACGCAACCTCAGCGCTGGCCCCACGGCAGTGCAACCGCGATTGCCACGGCCCTTCCGCCTTTCGGCGTCCAGGGCCTCGCAATGACAGGCGCGGCTACTGGCCGCGCACGAAGGCGGTCAGCCTCTCCCTGAGCGCCGCCGCGTTGGGACCGTTGAACAATGCCGTCCCGTGCGCCGCGCCATCGAACAGGAAGCTTTCTTTCGGGCTCGACGCCAGCCGCATGAACTCCTGCACGTCCTCAGGGCCGCCGAGCGTATCAGCTTTGCTCCCGAGGAAGAGCTTTTTCTCGGTCACGCGCGGCACGTCCCCAGCCAGGTCCAGGCCCATGTAGCTCACGGGCGATGAGATCGTCACCACGCCCGCGACGTCCCTGGTCGCCGCCACCCTCACCGACGCCATGCCGCCGAGGCTGGCCCCGATCAAGTAAATCTGGGGGTAGTCCCGCGACTGCAGGAGCAGGAGCATCGCCGCTACATCGCGGTCAACGTGGGGGACATCCTGGGCGCCACCGGTTTCGCCGTGCCCGCGCAGATCCAGGGTCAGAGAGGCAATTCCCATGCCGGCTAGCTCGCGCGCGAAGCCGCTCCAGACCGTCTGGTTGGCGCCGTGCTCGTGCGCCAGAATCACGGCCTGACGCTTTGGCCCGGCGGTCGAGTAGAGGTGTCCGCGGACCGTGATGCCGTCTTCGGTCTGCACGGCCACCGGCTCGTCCGCGATGCGGCCGGAAGGCCCCTCGGTCGGCGCCGCCGGCTTGTCCGCGGCAGGGCTGGACGGTTGCGCGACGGTCGCCGCCGGAGCGGTCTTAACCGGCGTCTCGGCCTTCGTCCCGCTGTCGCAGGAGGCCAATAGCGGCAGCAGCGCCGCGACGAGGGCGACGGCCAGGATGGTCCGTCCGCCGCTACCGCTTGGTGTCATCTCGCCGGGGCCTGCCCGGGCCAGAAGTCCGTGCCCTGGCGCATCGCCCGCAAGTGATTGATCTCGCCGGCATGGTAGAGGTCGTGCTGGATCATGGAGGCGATTATCTGCCGGGTCTCCTCGGTACCGCCGTAATGCACCTTCCGTTGCTTCTCAAGCTCCGCGTCGTCCAGCGAGGCGACTCCGCTTCGCAGTGCTTCGTGGGTGCGCCGCAACCACTCGCGCGCGTCCGAGAGAGAGGCCACTTCCGCGACGATTCGGCCGCGTGCCGGCGTTCCAGGAGATGGTCGCGTCGCCGAACGCGTGGTTCGCGTAGACGTACTTGGCCGTGATCGCGTGCAGGGCGAGGTCCTTGATCGAACGGCCGCTTCCGGGCGCCCTCCATTCCCAGTCGTTCTCGCGGACGTCCTGGAGGTTGCCCAGAATCGAGTGCTCGGGGTTACCCTCGAAACCGAAATCCATCAGGTACAGCAGCGACTCGACACCGGCGCGCGACGACATGGCTTCCTCAGCGGACGACGATGTTCACCAGCCGGCCCGGTACGTAGAGCACGCGCACCAGCTCCTTACCCGCGGTGTGCGGCGTCACCTTTGGGCTGGTGAGGGCGGTCTCGCGCGCCGCCTCTTCCGTTATGTCAATGGGCACCTCGAATCGGTCGCGCAGCTTGCCGTTGACCTGCACCACCAGCGTGAACACCTCGGAGGCGGCGAGCGCTTCGTCGTAGGCCGGCCAGGACTGCTGGTGCACGCTGTAGGCCCCGCCGCGGCGCTTCCACAGCTCCTCAGCGATGTAGGGGACGCCAGGAGCCAGCATCCGCAGCAGCGCGTCTATCGACGCTTCCCAGGTCTGTCGATCGACCGGCCCCGACTCGCGCGCGGCCGCCAGGAAGTTTGTGTACTCCATCAGCGCCGACATCATCGTGTTGAAGTGCAGGCGCTCCAGGTCCTCGGTCGCCTTCTTGACCGTGCGATGCGTCCAGTGCTGCATCTCGCGCACGGCGTCTTCGCCCGGCTCGCCGGACCTCGTCTCCTCCAGCACAAGCTGCCAGACCCGGTTCAGCCAGCGATGTACCCCGCGCGGGCCGTCTTCGTTCCACATCACGTTCTGCTCGAACGGGGCCATGAACAGCTCATAGCCGCGCAGGGCGTCCGCTCCGAAGCGCTCGACCACGCTGTCGGGCGGAATCACGTTGCCCCTGCTCTTCGACATGCGCAGGCCGTCCGCGGCGTGCAGCACGCCCTGGTTCATCAGGCGCTGGAACGGCTCCTTGAACGGCACCACGGCGGCGTCGAACATGACTTTCGTCCAGAAGCGCGAGTAGAGCAGGTGCATGACGGCGTGCTCGGCGCCGCCGACGTACAGGTCCACGGGCATCCAGTAGCGCATCGCCTGGGGCTCGAAGGGGTAGGCGCTCTCGTGCGGGCTGGTGAAGCGCAGGAAGTACCAGGAGGAGCAGGCGAAGCCGCCCATGGTGTCGGTTTCGCGCTCGGCCGGCCCGCCGCAGCGCGGACAGGTCGTATTCACGAACTCCGGCACGGTCGCCAGCGGGCTCCGGCCTGTGCCCGATGGTTGGTACTGCTCGATGTCGGGCAGGAGCACGGGAAGCTGGTCTTCCGGCACGGGTACTTCGCCGCAGTTCTGGCAGTGGATGATGGGTATCGGCGCGCCCCAGTAGCGCTGCCGGCGAGATCAGCCAGTCGCGCAGGCGGTAGCTGACCGTGCGCCGGCCAATGCCCCGGCCCTCGGCGGCCTCCGCGATCGCGGCCTTGCCCCGCTCGTTCGAAAGGCCGTCGAACTCACCCGAGTTCACCATCGTCCCGGCTTCGACATAGGCCTCCGTCAGGTCTTCGCCCGAGTATCCCGGCGGCGCGATCACGACGCGCACCGGCAGGCCGTACTTGCCGGCGAACTCGAAGTCGCGCTGGTCGTGCGCCGGCACGCCCATCACGGCGCCGGTGCCGTAGGTCGCCAGGGCGTAGTCGGCCGTGTAGATCGGCACCTGTTCGCCGTTGAGGATGTTGGTGCAGTAGGCGCCGGTGAACACGCCGGTCTTCTCGCGTTCGGTCGAAAGGCGGTCGATCTCGGTCTGGCGCCTGGCCTGCTCGACGTAAGCCGCTACCTCGGATTCGCGCTCGGGTGTCGTGATCTCGGCGACCAGCGGGTGCTCGGGGGCGAGGACCATGAACGTGACCCCGAAGATCGTGTCGGGCCGCGTGGTGAAGACGCGAATCTCCTTCGCGGCGACCCCAGGCACGTCCAGCCCGAAGGCGATCTCGACGCCTTCGCTGCGGCCGATCCAGTTGCGCTGCATCGCCTTGATGCGCTCCGGCCAGTCGATCAGGTCCAGGTCATCGATCAGGCGGTCTGCGTAGTCGGTGATCTTGAAGAACCACTGCGGCAGGTCCTTCCTTGTGACCGGCGTGCCGCAGCGCCAGCAAACGCCGCCATCGACCTCTTCGTTGGCCAGCACGGTCAAGTCTTTGGGACACCACCAGGCCGACGCCAGGGCGCGGTAGGCCAGGCCGCGCTTGAACAGCAGCAGGAAGAACCACTGCGTCCACTGGTAGTAGTCAGGGTGGCTGGAGTTGATCTCTCGAGACCAGTCGTATGACGTGCCGATAAGCTGGAGCTGGCGCCGGTAGTTGGCCGTGTACTGGGGCACGGTCTCCTTGGGATGTCGCCCCTTGAGAATGGCTTCCTGCTCGGCCGGCTGTCCGAAAGCGTCCCAGCCCATCGGGTGCAGGACGTTGTAGCCGCGCATGCGGTAGAAGCGCGAGATGACGTCCGTGGGCACATAGTTGCGGACGTGCCCGACCGACAGCCCGGCGCCGCTGGGGTAGGGGAAAAAGTCGAGGCAGTAGAACTTGGGCTTCGATGGGTCTTCGGTGGCCTTGTATATCTGGGTGGCTTCCCATTTTTCGCGCCAGAAGGGCTCGATTGTCTTGGGGTCGTAGCGGTCGATGCGGTCCTCGCGGGCCTCTTGAGGTGGCGTTTGAGTCATCGCTGGGGCGATTCTAGCAACTCCTCGCGTCTGTGGCGCTTGCATTTGGGCTCCTCCTTCGCCGGGCAGGACGAACCTGCCGATATCGCGGCTGCAGGCCCCGCTAGCCCTCCCGCGAGGGAGGCGGGGCTACCTAAGGAGGAGGCTGGATGTCGCGGGCGCCAGACGGGCGGGCCTAGAGGCCAGGAGCAAAGTTTGTGCCCCGAAAGGCAAGCGCCCGGGATGCCGGATTGAAGTCGTTGTACTCACCAGTGCCATTCTACCAGCCGCGGCCCGAGTCGGCGACCGCGGTCGCTCCGGCCCCGGCCGAGGCCTGGCGAGACGCCCCGGGCGCAGCTTTCGGCCTGGGTCAGCGGCCGTGGGAGAGGCTTCATCGCCGCTGCCGGCGCTGGCCCAGAGCAAATAACGTCTTATCGACGCCGCTGGTGTATGGTGGCCTTAATTCGACGTGATTCGTCCCGATAAGGAGCCGTCATCACACTAATTGCCGCACCCAAGCCCGCAGCATGCCCACGTTGCGGAGGCCGAATGTTCTCCCCTGAGGCCGCGGGCGACCTGACCTGCTTCACCTGCGGATTCGTAGCCTACGCCACGCCGCCGCCGATCCTCACCGGACGCACCAGGGAGAGAAGGCCATCCCGGGGCGGCGTGCCGCTATAGCCCCGGCGCCATGCCCCTCGCGGCCAGCCTCGAAAGCGGGACTGGCGCGGCAGTCGCTGAATCGTCGCATCCGGAGCGGTCAGCCGGAGCGCGCGGGGTGGCGTGTTTAGCCGCGCCTAGAACCAGCGCCGGTAACGGAAGTAGCCGATTAGCATTCCCGCGATCACCGCCATCACACCCAACATCAACAGAAACCCATCCTCGAACGTCACTCCGAACGGCGAAAAGTCCAGGTTCGTCCCGTAGATGCTCGCGACCAGGGTCAGAGGCAGGAAGACGGCCGCGACGATCGACAGCGTCTTCATGACCTCATTCATCCGGTTGTTGACCGAGGACAGATAAGTGTTGAGGGCGCTGTCGGCCAGGTCGCGCAGGCCCTCCAGCATCTCCTCGACGCGCACCACGTGGTCGTAAACGTCGCGATAGAAGATCAGCGCTTCCGGCCGGATCAGGTTCGGGTATTCCCCGCGCGACAGGCGGTTCACCAGGTCGCGCTGCGGCAGGGTGGAGCGCCGCAGCCTCAGGGTGTTGCGCTTGAGCACCAGGACCTGGGGCAGGTAGCGCTTGTCCGCGTCGGCGAGGATGAGGCGCTCCAGGTCGTCCAGGGCCTCGTCCATGTCCTCGACCGCGGGAAGCAACAGGTCGACCAGGCTGTCCAGAATCGCATGGACCAGGAAGTCGGCGCCGCGGTTGCAGAACGCGCCGCTCTCCACGGCCCGATCCCACAACTCCTCCAGCGGGTCAATGCGTCTAGCGGTCACGGTCACCACGAAGTTTCGGCCGAGAAAGACATCGACCTCGTCCGTCTGAAGGCGCTCGCTGCGGCTCTGATAGCGCACACACTGGGCGACGATGAAGAGGTGATCGGTGTAGTCGTCGATCTTCGGTGTGTCTACGCGGCCGTTGAAGCAATCATCGATGGCCAGGTGATGGAACTTGAAGACGTCGGCGAGGAGGGCATGCTCGGCGGGCCCATCGCCCGAAATGAAGACCCACAGCAGGCCTTCGCCGGAGCGAAAGGCTTCCGCGATTTCGTCACCACTCAGCTCACGTCTCAGGTCGCCTTCCGCGCTCCGGACCAGGCCCCGGATCAAGGCGCGGCCCCTGCCAGGTCCTGGGGTTCCTGCCAGTAGGTCGAAAGCACGTCCAGGCCGCGCCGCGGCGCGTGCCCCCCGAAGTGGCGGCTGAGCTGAATGAGCCCGTAGGCCGCGGCCAGCAGCACCAGGGGCGACATCAGCAGGACGTGCTCGACCCCGAACGCTTCCGAGGCCAGGCCCAGAGACACCAGCGGCACGATCGCGGTCATGTGCTTGAGCGTGCTCTTCAGCGCGAACGCGCGCCCCTGCATCGCATGCGGCACGCGCCGGTTGAGGTAGGTCTGCACCGCGGCCGAGGTCAGCGCCACGCCGAAGCCCAGCGGGATCGCCAGCACCGCCGCCGTGCGCAGCTCGTCGCTGAATCTGAGGCCGCCCAGAGCCAGAACCCGCAGCGGGTTCACCGGGTCGAATATCGGGGCGATCTGGTCGACGATCCCCAGGGCCATAATCGAGCCGGCGATCGCCGTAAACCCGATGAGCGTCGTGTTGCGCTCCCCCAGGGCTTTCACCATCCGCGGCAGCGCCAGCAGGGCCGCCACCAGCCCGACAGCGCTGGGAGCGAAGACGTACACGGCATCCGCGGCGTCGACGCCGAGGACCGACTGCACGTAGCGCGGCGCCAGCGTCTGGACGACGATCTGGGCAGTCCCCGCAAGCACCGCGACGAACACCATTGTCGCGATCGCCGGCTCGTGCGCCAGCCAGCGGATCGTCTCGCGGGCGCGCAGGTCCGGCTTGAATTTGACCGGCTCCGTGTCGTGCTTCTCGGCCGTCGGCAGGTCGAAGACCCGCGTAGCGGCCATCCACAGCAGCACGCCGGCGACGTACAGCACTGTGGTCACGCCGAAGACCCGCACCAGGATCGGCGCCAGGAGCGCCGTGCCGAACGCCGTCCCCAGGGCAGAGGCGAATCCGATCAACGAAGCCGCCGCGGCCAACTGGTCGGAATTGGTCACCAGGGGCAGCACCGACCCCTCCGAGGGCCCGGAGACCTGGCCGAGCGTATTCACCGCGAATACCAGAAACATCATCGCCACCAGGTCTGTGCCAAAGAGCCATGGCGTGACGAAGCAGAGGATCGCCTGAAGGTTATAGACCATCGCCAGCGCCACGCGCTTGGGCACGGCGTCGGCGACCGCGCCACCGTAAAGGCCGAGCAGGGCCGGCGGCGCGATGGCCGCTGCGCCGAGCAAGGCCGCGTCGAAGGCGGACCCACCCGACCGCACGATGCTGATCAACGCGCCGTAAGCCAGCGCCTGCTGGCCGGAATCGGACAGGAAGCGCGAGACCAACACCGCCTGGAAGCGCACCTCGCGGGCGATCGAGGTCTCCGGCAGGAAGAGCCAGAAGAAACGCATCGCCTGGGCCTGGCCGGCATCGATTGCCCGGTCGGCCTGCGCGTAGGCGCGGCCCGCGAACAGGCCGCCGCGACGCATCATTCGTTTCCCGGAAGGCACCCCCACAAATCGAGTATACGCGGCTGAAACATGCCTTCGCCCAAATCGGCTCAGGCGGGTTCGGGCGCGTCGCTCGCCGGTCCCGGCAGGAATCGGTTCATTGCTTTTCCGTACAAAGGCAGCACCGGCGCCAGCATCAGCCCGGCGACGACCAGCCCCATCTGCACAGAGCCAACGTTCGCGATCATACCGACGACCGGGCCGCCCAGCACCTGCCCCAGCGAGTCGCACTGCGTCGAAACGGAGAGCATCGTGGCGCGGATGCGCGACTCCAGGCTGAGGTTGATCCAGGCGTTGTACAGCGGCACGTGCAGCGACGCGAATGTCCGCGCCGGCCAGAAAGTGGCGAGCCCTACTACGAAGGACGCCGAGAACGCGAAGGCAATCACGCCGACAATCCGCAGCGCGTCGGTGATCTGGAGCGCCCGCGCCAGGGCATCGTGGTCGGTCGTGTCCAGCCGCTGCCGTACCCGCTGCACGACGACGATGCCGATGATCGTCTGCACCGCGCTTATGAGGCTGAACCAGACGATTGGCTGCAGGTCCCACAGCGCCGGCAGCTCCAGGTCACGCAGGAAGTGGGGCGAAAACAGGCGGTCGAAACCCTCGCTGGCGGCGCCGAACACCGCCGCGACCGCGAGTACGGTCAGCAGCACCGGTCGCCGCTTCACGAGGCCGCGCGCCTCCCTGACGGTCGAGAACATCGCGTCCATCCCCTGGCGCTCTTCCGCAGCCAGGGGCGCGAACGCCGTCTCGCGCATGATCAGGAGCATGAGGATTGCCAGCGCCGCGGTTACCGCCGCGCCGGCGAATTGCGGCGCCTGGATGTCGATGCTGCCCAGGCCCGCGGCCAGCGGGATCGCGGCCAGGATGGCGCCGCGAGCGTACTGCGAGCCGCGCAAAAAGACGTCGCCGGCTTTGTCGGCGCCAACCTCGTCGGCCACCCAGGCCTCCTGTGCCCCGCTAACGAAGGTGCCGCCGATGCCCAACACCACGTAGCCGGCCAGGATCGTCTCGAACTGGGCGAACGCGCCGACCAGCGCCAGCCCCGCGGCGGAAATAACGAGGCCGGTCAGAATCGAAATGCGGCGGCCGTAGACGTCGGCGACGATGCCCGTCGGGACCTCGAAGATGAAATAGGTGGCTTCCCAGACCGTGCCCGCCAGCACCAGCTGCAGCGGGCTGAGGCCGGCGTTGTCCACCTGGAAGACCAGGTTAGCGGTGAAAACGAGCGTAGAGGCGAATGCGGATATGGCGACGAGTATGAGATAGACCGTCGCCGGCTGCAGGCGTTGTGACCTCAAGTAGAGTTACTCCCCTTTGCGGGGACGCGAGGCCATGCCGGATGAGACCTGACCTCTCTCCCTGTCCGCGAGGCGGGGACGGGGAGAGGAGGCCGATGGCGCGGCGTATCCGGCGGTCAAGGCCGGCGGCAAAGCAGCGGCTCTACCAGGCATTGGCGCCGGCCAGAAATTGACGAAGAAAAACCGGCCCGAGGCGCGGGCCGGTTCGGGATAGATCGAACTGAGGCTTAGCCTTTGCCGATGCGGTACATTTTGGTACCGCAGACCGGACAAACGCCCTGGGTTGCCGCCTTCCCGTTCTTCATCTGAACCGGCTTCGCGTCCTTCATTTCCCTTTGAGTGCGGCACTTTAGACAATACGCCTGCATTAGGGACTCCTCCTTTCGCGGGGCATGCGTCAAATCCCATCATGTGATTAGGCACATGACCACTTAGTCGCTTTTCAGCTATGTTTGCCATCATAGCGGTTCAGATTCGCCTGTCAAGCGAATCCGAGCAGGAATCTGAATCTGAAACGGAATCTGTGAGAGCGTTCACGCTTGAGGGGTGTGGGCCGGGACAGATACAATGACTATTACGGAGGGATCGCATAGTGGTCTAGTGCGGCCGCCTGCTAAGCGGTTATCCCGGGAAACTGGGATCCAGGGTTCGAATCCCTGTCCCTCCGCCAGCCGACCTCAGAGGCGCTACGAAGCGCCTTTGCCTTCTTCGAGCCTCAGCCGCGACCCTTGCGAGACACCTCACACATCCGTGGCCGCGCCCCGAAGCTCTGCCGCCGCCCGGGCGATCGCCGCGCCGAGCTCGCTGGCAAGCAGGCCGGACTCTCCGTAGCGGTCGCGAAACGATTCCGCCGCCGCCCCGTGCAGGTAGACGGCCAGCGCCGCCGCGTCCCAGCGCTCGACGCCCTGGGCAATCAGGCCGGCGATCGCGCCGGCGAGGACGTCGCCGGTGCCGGCCGCGGCCAGCGACGCCGTCGCGAAGGGGCTGACCAGGGCGTACCCGGACCCGTTGGAGATAATCGTGTGGGCGCCCTTGAGCACCAGCGTCTGGTCCCATGACTTCGCGTAGCGCCGCGCCGCCTCCAGGCGCTCGCCTTGGAGGTCAGGCACGCTTTCGCCGGTCATGCGCGAAAGCTCGCCCGGATGGGGCGTCAGCACGGCCGCGGCCTTGATCTCGCTCTCCCAGCCTCGCCACCGCGCCAGCGCGTTCAGGGCGTCAGCATCCACTACCACCGGCACTTCGGCGACCTCCGGCAGCGAGAGCAGGCCGCGCACCAGGGCTGCCGTCCCCGGCGCTTGCCCCAACCCCGGCCCGATGACCACGGCGCTGTAGCGCGAAAGCTCCGCGGCCACAAGGCTTCCCGCGGCCTCCGCGATTGCGCCGTCCTCCTCCGGCAGCGGCAGATACGTCACTTCGGGAAGATGCGCCGCCGTGGCCGCGCGTACCGCATCGATGGCCGCCAGCGTCACGAGGCCGGCGCCGGCCCGTAGCGCGCCCAGGCAGGACAGCGTTGCCGCGCCGACAAAGCTCCTCGACCCGGCAACCACCATCACGCGCCCGAAAGTGCCCTTGTTGGAGCTTGCAGGCCTCTCCGGCAAGTGTGTCTGCGCCCACTCGGGCGTCAGCAGCTCGATGCTCAGCAGGCCCTCGTCTTCCGGCCGCAGGCCGATGTCCAGCACCTCGACCCGCCCGGCGTAGCTGGAGCCCGGCAGGGTGTGGATGCCGACCTTCGAGAACCCGAGGGCGAACGTCACGTCGGCGCCGGAAGCGTGCGGGTCAACAGTGCCCTGAATCGGCGTCGACGCCTGTCGGCAGGTCGATCGAGAACAGAGGCGCGCGCCGGACCTTGAGGCGGTCGAACGCCGCCGCAATCGGCCCCTCGAGCGGCCGCAGCCGGCCGCTGCCGAGAACAGCGTCGATTACCAGGTCGGCGCGGCCGAGCGCATCGTCGAAGCGCGCCTGACCGCCCGCCTCTGAGGCTTCGACGATCTCGACGTCACGGGAGCGCACGGCGTCCAGGTGGGGGTCAGGCTGCGGCCGCGCCGTCAGCAGGTAGACGAACACGTCCTCGCCAAACTCCCACAGGTGCCGCGCCGCGACCAGGCCGTCGCCGCCGTTGTTGCCGGGGCCGATCATGACCACAATGCGCCTGGCCCGCGCGCCGCCGATGTGCTCTCGCACCGCGTTTGCGACCGCCAGGCCGGCGTTGGCCATGAGCACCGTGGCGGGCGTGCCGGCCGCCGCTGCCTGCTCCTCCAGCATCCGCATTTCATTCGCCGTAACCAACTTCAAATGTGCGCCTCCAGGTCCAGTACGGCCTTCTCGCGGAAAGCTTCGTCCAGAATGCCGCGGCGTTTCAGACGCTCGATCAGCGCCAGGCGCGCGTCCAGATAGTCGATTGGCGGGCCGTCGCGCGGCGCCACCACGAACGCCAGCGCCAGATCATCGCTGTGAGTCAGGCTGACCTCCGCCTGCCCCATGCCAATGGCCTTCGCCCGTGCCGCCGCCCGCCCGTGAAGGTACACCAGCGGCTTGCCCCGCCTGTCGGCCAGCACTTCGATGTCGCGCCAGCCGACACCGCGCACGCCCGTCCCCAGCGCCTTCATCGTCGCCTCTTTGGCCGCGAAGCGCACGGCCAGCTCGGGCACCCTTCCCCGGCAATAGGCGATCTCCAGCTCGGTGAACACGCGCTTCAGGAAGCGCTCCGGGTGGCGCGCCAACGTCTTTTGCACCCGCGCCAGCTCAATCGCATCGATTCCCGCGCACAGTGAGGACATTGCCCCGATTCTAGCCCAACCCCTTCCCTCGGAACCCCCCTCTCCTTTGATGGGAGAGGGGCAGGGGCAGAGGAGTCGGCTATCCTTAGCCCATGGCCGCCCAACTCATCGACGGTTTGGCCGTCTCGCACCAGATTCGCGACGACCTCCGGCGGCGGGTGGCCGTCCTGCGTGAGCGCGGCATCGAGCCGGGGCTCGCGTTCGTGATCGTCGGCGACAACCCCGCGTCGATCTCCTACGTGCGCAGCAAGGCCCAGGGCTGCGGCCGAAGCCGGCATGCGCTCCGAGACCATGCTCCTGCCGGAGTGGACCACCCAGCAGGAGCTGCTGAGCCTGGTGGACGAACTCAACCGCGATCCCGCGCTGGCACGGCATGATCGTGCAGCTGCCGCTGCCGCAGCAGATCGACCCGCTGGTCATCGCCTCGGCCATCCATGTCGAAAAGGACGCGGACGCCGCGCACCCCTACAACGTCGGGCGCATGCTCGCCGGCATGCCGGGGCCGAAGGCCTGCACGCCCGCCGGCATCCAGCAGCTCCTGCTGCGCACCGGCAACGACCCCGCCGGCAAGCACGTCGTCATCGTTGGACGATCCAACATCGTCGGCAAGCCGCTGGCCGCGATCCTGATGCAGAAGGAAGCGGGCGCCAACGCCACCGTGACCATCTGCCACACCGGCACGCGGGACCTGCCCTCGCACACCCGCGCCGCCGACATCCTCGTCGTCGCCGCGGGCAGCGTGAACGCCGTCACGGCCGACATGGTCAAGCCCGGCGCGGTCGTCATCGACGTCGGCAACAACCGCGTTCCCGACGCCGCCCGCAAGTCCGGCACGCGCATGGTCGGCGACGTCGACTTCGAGGCCGTGAAGGAGGTCGCGTCCTGGATCACGCCCGTCCCCGGCGGCGTCGGCCCCATGACCGTGACGATGCTCCTGGCCAACACTGTCGCCGCCGCCGAGCGCGCCGCCGGCCTCTCGGAAGGCTGACATCCGAGCTTGTGATATCGTCCAGCGCTTCTGGTTGACAGCTGATGGCTGCCAGTTGACGGCTCTCTCGTTGCTACCCCCATTGCGGTTTCGTTACACTTAACTTGATAATCCCTGAACCACCGTCCGGAGACATAAGTGCCCACCTACGAATATCGCTGCCCCGACTGCAATAACCAGTACGAAACGCGTGAGGGCTTTGATGCGCCCGCAAGGCAGCCCTGCCCTCGCTGCGGCGGCAACGCCAAACGCATCTACTCCGCGCCACCAATCGTGTTCAAGGGCAGTGGCTGGTACGTCACCGACAGCCGCGGCAAGGGTGACAGCGCCACCATCGGCGGCGCCGGCGATACCAGGTCCGCGGAGTCGGCCGCGGCGCCGGCCACAAGCGAGCCTGCCGCCGCGCCTGCCTCTACCACCGCGCCTGCCCCAGCTTCCTCCAGCGCCGAAGACTAACCAGAGTGCAGAGTGCAGAATGCATGCCAATCGGGATGCTCCGGCGTGCTCCGCCCTGGGATTCATGACCGAGCACTCTTCAGAAATGCACTCTGAACTCTGCACTTCGCGCCTCCCGTGCGCGTAATCCTGCAACGCGTCCACCGTGCCTCCGTCAGCGTCGATGGCGAGACCATCGGCGCCATTGGCCGCGGCTTCGTGGCCTTTGTCGGGGTCGCCGAGGGTGACGGCGAGGACGATGCCCGCCGCCTCGCCGAGAAGGCCGCCGAGCTGCGCATCTTCGCCGACGACGACGGCCGCTTCAATCGCTCGGCTGTCGACGTCGGCGGCGAAGCGCTGGTGATCTCGCAGTTCACCCTGCACGCCGACATGCGCCGCGGCCGCCGCCCCAGCTTCGTCGCCGCTGCCCGCCCGGAAGTCGCCGCGCCACTGGTCGAGCTATTCGCGTCGACGCTCGAGGCCCTCGGCCTGCGTGTCGCGCGCGGCCGCTTCGGCGCCCACATGGACGTCGACGTCTACAACGACGGCCCGGTCACGATCATCCTGGACACGGATGACCTGGAACGGCCGCGGCGAGCGAACCGCCAACAGATGACGAACGGATAGACCGGACAGGGATCGAACCCTCCGCTATCCGCTCATCCCGGTTCCTTATCCGCTGGCAGATTCCGGCCTCCAGACAATGCTCTCTCCCGCCGTCGTCAGGGCCTGCACCCGGTCCGCGGTCTCCTGCGCCGATAGCCTCGTGCTGTCGATCGTCGCGCCGGCGAAGGCGCCCGCCGTCTCGATCTGGCCGTAGACCACCGCCACGCGCCCAGGCGCGACCCTGCCGGCGCCGCGAGCCTTGTCCCGCCGTTCGCACTCCGCCAGCGACGGCATCAGCCGCACGAAGTGCACCGGCACGCCGCTGGCTCTGAGGCCTTCGACGTACCAGGAAAGCTGTTCCGAGTCGGCTACTACGTCGTCGATGATCACGCCGAAACGCTCGGCGACGAAGTTCAGCGCCAGGGCGGCAGGCGTTGCGGGCCGCCAGCCGGTTCTGCCGCTCCCAGGCCGGACCCGGGCGTGTCGGCGGCACGAACCCGGTGGGCGTGATCATGTGTCGCAACGTATCGACCTGGATGTGCGCGACGCGGTCGTAGCGGTCCGCGAGCGCCAGCGCCACGGTCGACTTGCCGGCTCCAGGCGGCCCGCTAAGGATCAGGATGTCAGCCAATCAACCCCCAAGCATTGTCATTCCGACGGCGGGCGACGCCCTTCTGTGTCATTCCGAGGGCTGCCGCCCTCGGAATCCCGGGCTGGGCCCCTCATTGCCAAGAAGCCACTGAAAGAGCCGGACGCGCCTACCGGGATTCCTCGGGCTGCCGCCCTCGGAATGACAGGCGGCGCGGTTAGCCAAGCTCCGCCGCCAACACCTCGAGACTGATGTCCAGCGCCTTCGCGGAGTGCGTGATCGCGCCCGACGAGATGAAGTCGACGCCGGTCTCGGCGATCTCGCGCACGCTTTCGACGGTGATGCCGCCGGACGCCTCGACCAGGCAGCGCCCGCTCGCGATCCGCGACCGCCTCCGCCATCACGGGCACGGCCATGTTGTCGAGCAGGATGACGTCGGCGCCGGCCTCGACGGCCTCGCGCGCCTCCTCCAGCGTCGTGACCTCGATCTCGACGCGCAGCGTGTGCGGCGCCTGCTCGCGGGCCCTGGCGACGACCTCGGCGATGCTCAGGCCGCGCGTACGGGCGGCGGCAAGGTGGTTGTCCTTGATCAGGATGCCGTCCGAGAGGTTGAAGCGGTGGTTGTAGCCGCCGCCGATGCGGACGGCGTAGCGCTCCAGGATGCGTAGCCCGGGCGTGGTCTTGCGCGTGTCCAGCACCCGCACCGGCAAGCCGCCTGCCGCCTGCACCATCGCCCGGGTGGCCGTCGCGATGCCGGACAGCCGTTGCAGCAAGTTCAGCGCCACGCGCTCGGCGGAGAGGATGGCGCCCAACGGACCAACCACGGAGGCGAACTCGGTGCCGGGGTGCACCCAATCGCCGTCGACGGCGCGGGTGCGCACCTCGATCTCGCTGTCGACGGCGGTGAAGGCGGTGGCAGCAACGGCCAGGCCGCAGATCACGCCGCCTTCTTTCATCAGCAGGCCGCCGCGTCCCTGCTGGTCGGGCGGCACCAGGGCCTGCGTCGTCACGTCGCGGAAAGCGCCGTCTTCGACCAGCGCGGCCCGCACCAGGTCGTAGACCTGGCCGGGGTCGGGAAAGGCTATTTCGTCCAGGCGGTCACGCATCGTTTTGGAAAATGATATGGCGCCGCCAGGAGTCTTCGGCATGGGGGAAGTCGGTGCGGTAGTGGGCGCCGCGGCTCTCCTGACGGATCAGCGCTGCCTCGGTGACCAGGCGGCCGGTGAGGAGCAGGTTCCGCAGCTCGTGCGAAGGGCGGTCGGAGGCGACGGCGGCAGACCGCTCCCACATCGAAAGCGTGAGCGCGGCTTCTGCCAGGCCGGGACCGTCGCGGACGATACCGACCTTGTCCCACATCAGCGACTGCAGGTTCGCCAGGCTGAGCGCTGCCTCCGCGAAGGGCAGCGCCCGGGCCGGCGCCCCGATTCGCGGCATCGCAGCGCCTTCGGGGCGGTAGATGCCCGCCTTCAGGCCGGCTTCGGCGCTGTCGGGCAGGCGCACGGCGTCGCGGCTGGGCGCGGTCGGGCCGCCATCGCCCGCCAGCGTGCGGGCGACGATGCGCTTCGCGAAGACGACGGTCTCGAGCAGCGAGTTGCTCGCGAGGCGGTTGGCGCCGTGGACGCCCGTGCAGGCGACCTCGCCGCAGGCGTAGAGGTTGGCGATGTTGGTCTCGCCCCAGGAGTTGGTGCGCACGCCGCCCATCATGTAGTGCGCGGCGGGCGAGACCGGGATCGGCTCGCTGCGTGATGTCCAGGCCGTACTGGCGCGCAGTAGCGCCGAATTTGCGGGAAGCGCGCGGCCATGCGCTCGGCCGGCAGGTGCGTGATGTCCAGGTAGACCCGGTCGCTCTCTGTGCGCGTCATCTCGCTGACGATCGCCCGGGCGACGATGTCGCGCGGGGCCAGCTCCGCCCGGCCGTCGTAGTCGGGCATGAAGCGCTTGCCGTCGCCGTTGATCAGCATGGCCGCCTTCGCCGCGAACGGCCTCGGAGATGAGGAACACCGGCACCCCCGGCAGACGCAGGGCCGTCGGATGGAACTGGATGAACTCCATGTCGATGATCTCGGCGCCGGCACGGTAGGCGACGGCGACGCCGTCCGCGGTCGCCACCGGCGGGTTGGTGCTGAAGCGGTAGAGCTGGCCGCAGCCGCCCGTCGCCAGGATCAGGTTCTTCGCGCCGAACTCTTCGACCGTGTTCGTGCGCGTGTCCAGCGCCAGGACGCCAGTAGCAGCGCCATCCTCGACGCGGATGTCCAGCGCCAGGCTGTGTTCCAGGATCGTGACACGAGAGTGCTTCGCGACCTCGCTCAAGGTCAACTCGATGTGGGCGCCGGTAGAGTCGCCGCCGGCGTGGAGGATGCGGGCGCGGCTGTGCGCGCCTTCCCGCCCCAGCGCGACCTCACCGTCGACGCTATCGAACGGCACGCCGAAGTGCACCAGGTCGGCGATGCGGTCGGCGGCCTCCGAAGTCAGGATCTGCGCCGCCTCAGAGTCGACCAACCCCGCCCCGGCTTCGATCGTGTCTTCGAAGTGAAGGCCGGCGCTGTCGTCTGGTCCCACTGCGGCGGCGATGCCGCCCTGGGCGTACTTGGTGTTGCACTCGTCGATGCTGCCCTTGGTCAGCACCAGCACGGAGCCGTGCTCGCGAGCCATAAGCGCCGCGTAGAGCCCCGCGATCCCCGAACCAACGATGACGTAGTCGAATGAGCGCATGCTGACCGTCCCCGTCCGGCCGACTTAGTGTCATTATGACACTAAGTACCCTGCTGTCTAGCCCCCCTCCACTGGCAGCCGCTACGCCAGCTCTTTCGCCATGCAAACGCTCAGGGGGGAGTCCGCGTACTCGCCGAACTTCGGGATTTGTGAGAAGCCGTGACGCCGGTAGAGCGCCTGTGCCTCCGGCTGGCGCACGCCCGTTTCCAGGACCAACCGCAGGACGCCGAGTTGGCGGGCATGAGACTCCAGCTCCGCCAGGACGGCGCCGCCGACCCCACGGCCGCGCGCCTCGGGGACGGAGTACATTCGCTTGATCTCGGCTTCGGTGGCGTCCAGCTTGCGCAGCGCCCCGCAGCCAACCGCGCGGCCGTCTTCGCAGGCGACCAGGAACACACCGCGGCCGGGCGACACCTCTTCCGCATCCAGGCGAAAGTGAGTGGCCCACTGCTCCGGGTAGCGCTCCGTCAATTCAGCATTCAAGGCCGCGATCAGGCGGGCGGCATCGGGATCGTCCAGATTGCGGCTCTCCAGGGTCACCACGGCTCCCAAAGATTAGCACCGGCCGCGCTTGTTTCCACGCTCGCCGCCTTGGACTAATATCGCCGCATGAGTGCAGAAGACAAAGTCCGCGAGCTTGGCCTGGACCTCACCCGGCCCGCGACGCCGGTCGCGAATTACGTCCCCACGGTGCGCACCGGCAATCTGGTGTTCACCTCCGGCCACGTGCCGCCACCGCTGCCGGACGGCTCTCGCCCTACCGGCAAGGTGGGCACAGACCTCAATGTCGACCAGGGCTACCAGATCGCGCGGGTGGTGGCGATCGCCATGCTGGCCAGCCTGCGCGCCGAGCTCGGCAGCCTCGACAGGGTCAAGCGCGTGGTCAAGGTGCTGGGCATGGTCAACACCGCGCCCGACTTCACCCAGCACCCGCGCGTCGTCAACGGCGCCTCAGACCTCTTCGTCGAGGTGTTCGGGGAGGACATCGGCAAGCACGCGCGCTCGGCCATCGGCGTGGCCAGCCTCCCCTCCAACGTCCCGCTGGAGATCGAGATGGTGGTGGAAGTAGAGCCCTAGCGCCGTTGTCGTTACGAGCCGGCCGAGGCCGTCCGTGGCCAACGAATCGCGGCCTGCGCGCGGCGGCATACGGCGCGCCCTACGCCACCTCCACCGGCAGCTGCCGCACCGTCCGGATCACCAGTGAGCCCTGGTATGTGGGGTCGCTCTGAAGACGCATGTCCGGGAAGCGGCGCACCAGCGTGCCGATCGCGATCTGCGCCTCCTGCCGCGCCAGAATGCCGCCGAGGCAAGTGTGGGGCCCGGAGCCAAAGGCGATGTGGTAGTTGTCCTTGCGGTCCAGGTGCATCTCATCCGGGTCGTCGAAGACTTCCGGGTCGTGATTCGCGGCCATCAGCATCAGCAGAACCTTGTCGCCGGCCTTAATGGTCTGGGCGCCCAGCACTACATCCTGGACGGCCTTGCGCCGGATCGTATGCACTGGGGCGTCGAAGCGGAGCAACTCGTCGACGGCCAGCTTTATCTCGTCGGGGTTATCGTGCAGCCAGCGCATCTGGCCGGGGTGCCGGATTAGCTGGTAGACGGCGTTGGTGATCAGGCTACCCGTCGTCTCCTGGCCGGCGCCGTAGAGGATGGTGGCCGTGTCCAGGACCTCTTCGTCGGTCATCTGGCCGTTGGATTCGGCCCGGAGAAGGGCCTGGACGCTGTCGTCCATGATCTCCTCGCGGTGCCTGGCAAAGGCCTCCTTGAACCAGCGGTCCTGGGCCGTCTCGACGTTCTCCTCGGTGGCCGGCGCCTGGCGGCGCTGGGGCGCCGAGGGCGCCGCCGCGGCGGTGCCGCCGGCCATGGCGCCCGCCGCCGGGGTGGCCACCTGCTCCATGCCGAACTCGTTCAGCGGGCCGCGCGGGCGCTCCGGGGGCACGTAGGGCACGCCCATCATCTGGGTGATTATCCGGCGCGGCAGGATGCGCGCGTAGTCCCAGGCAACGTCCATCGACCCGCGCTCCTCGGCCTGGTCCAACTGCGTGTCTACCACCTCCTGCATCAGCGGCGTCATCTCCTCGACCGCACTGGAGCCGAAATGCTGCGCGACGGGACGGCGCAGGCGTGAGTGCTCCGGCGGGTCGGCGGTGACCATCATCGTGGGGCGCATCCAGCGGCGCTGCGGCGGCCGGTTGGTGGCGGTAAAGCGCGGGTCCTTCGCAACCTGGACGACATCCTTGTAGCTGGTGAGGATCCAGTGGCCAAGCTCCTCGCTCCAGTAAACCGGCGCCGCGGCGCGCAGTTCCCGGTAGCTGGGCCAGGGGTCCTGCAACCATTCAGCTGTCCAGGGTGTGAATTTTACTGCCATCTCGCGCCTCCGATCCGCGGTGTTTAACCCGCGGCCACGCATTTCCACCCCGCTCTTGCGCTCAACCCGCCCCGGCCGCGGCGCTGACGTCCACCAGCACGTCGTCGCCCTCAACCTTAACCCGATACGTCTCAATTGGTTCGGCCGCCGGGCCTTTCACGACCGCCCCGTCCGAAACCTTGAACTCGCTGAAGTGCCAGGGACACGTAATGACACCATCCACCAGCGCCCCCTGCACCAGAGGCCCGTCCAGGTGGCTGCAGATCGCCGTGAATGCATACAGCCGCCCGTTCAGGTTGGCGACGATGATCTCCTTGCCTGCGACTTCGTACTCGTTGTAAGCCCCGGGCGGTATGTCGGCGAGCTTCGCCACGGCCTCGAAGTCAGGCACAGTCTCTTTAGCCCCCATCGTGGGCAGGACCTGGCGGAGGCTTCTGATCGCGGATGGTCACCATCGCCGGCCTGCCGCTGAGCATTCGCGCCCTCGACCGCATCGAAGCGATTTCGGTTGCGCTGATCGTAGTCAGCCTCGTGCGCTTGTCAAACGCCGTCCCGGGGACGAATCATGACGACGCGCTGGAAAATCACGCCGGCTGCGCCACCATTGCCTCCCGCGTCAGGCTGACCGCTGAGAGCTGAAAGCCGATAGCTTTTTCATTGCGGCGCCTGCTCGGAGGTCGCCGACGCGGACGTGATGCGCTGTCGTTTCTCGATTCGCCGCCGAGGGTGCATGAAGGCTTCGAGCCGGTAAGCGGTGTCGATGCGACAGGTCATGTGGCCCTGCACCGGGAAGTCGTCCTTGTGCTGGAGCAGGCCTTCCGTGCGCGGGCGCTTGTCGCGCTCGACCAGGCTCACTTCCGCGCGGCCCGAGAGCTCGAACGCCTCGCCCGTGGTCAGGTCCGGCGCCAGCACTGAAATGCGGCCCGTGGCGCGCACGTTGCCCGCGCTCTTCAGCATGCCGTCGCCCACGTACTCGTCCCAGCAGAGGCCGCCGGCGCCGTCGTACTCGAAGAAGCCCGCCGGCCCACCCCGGTGCGAAACATCGATGATGCCTTCAGGGCTGACGGTCGCGAGGAACGCCGTCTCGGCGCGCGTGAGCACCTCTCGCAGCCTCGCGTCATCCAGCCGGGCCGGTTCCCTCGCGGTGGGGCCAGTGTGCCGCGACGACTCCAGCGCCATGGAGGGCATGACGTACTTGCGGCAGTTGGTGAATGCCTCGCTGGTGCGAAGGACCAACCCCTCGGCCGTCCGCGTGAGCGTGCCGTTGAGGCGCGCCCGCCGCGCAACCGCGAGGCTGATCGCCAGGCCGCCGCAGGAGACGCTGCCCTGTATCTCCGCGGCCGCGCCGTCGTCCAGCCGCAGCAGCACCGAGGCCGGCCCTGCGACCTCCACCACCGGCGCGGCGCCGGACAGGGCCAGAAATCCCAGGCGGCCGCTCGCTTCCGGCGTCGCCAGGACGATCATGTCGGCGCTGCCGCAGAACTCACCAACAGGCCCCACCCAACTCGCCAGCATGTCGGCCACGCGGCGTGTGTTGGCCTCGGTCTGCACCGCTATCTGCCCCTGGTGGTACCGCAGCGCCATCGCCATCTCCCTCCCGCTTCCCACTCCCGTCCGCTTCCCACTCCCCCTCTCCGCCGGGCGGAGAGGGGGCCGGGGGGGTGAGGTTACTTCGCCTCGAACACGCGGTTCGTTGGCGTCTCGGTCGCGCGCCGGAAGCTCGCGAAGCCGGCCTTGTCGAAGACCGCCTTCAGCTCGCCGTCGGTGGCAATGGTGCCGAGCGCCTGGCCGCCTTCCGCAATCGCGTGAGGCATGCAGACCAGGACGGAGGCCGCCGAGAAGATGCGGCCAATGGGGTTAAGGTTGTCCTCCACCTTGTCGCCCGCCATCGGCTCGATGAGCATCACGGCGCCGCCGGGCTTCAGCGCCTGCCTCGCGTGGCGGGCGGCGCCGTCCGGGTCGCCCATGTCGTGCAGGCAGTCGAAGTAAGTGATCAGGTCGTAATCGCGGCCGCTGAAGTCCTGCGCCGCTGCCACCTCGAAGGTCAGGCGGTCGCCCACGCCGGCCTCGCGGGCCGCGTCGCGCGCCTGTTGGATCGAAGGACCGTGATTGTCGAAGCCAATGAACCTGGATTTCGGGTAAGCCTTCGCCATCAGGATCGTCGAAATGCCGAATCCGCAGCCGACGTCGGCGACGGTGCCGCCCTGCTCCAAGCGGGCCTGCACTCCGTCCAGCGCCGGGATCCAATTCTGGACGATGTTGGCGACGTAGCCCGGCTTGAAGAAGCGCGCCGTCCCCATGAACAGCCCCGGGTCGTGGTCGCCCCAGAGCAGCCCGCGGCCGGTCTTGAACGCCTCTTCGATTCGAGGCTCGGCTTTGATCAGCGACGTCGTCAGCAGGAAGCCACCCGTCATCGACGCCGGGCTGTCGTCATCGGCGAAGACCATTGCCTGCTCCGGGGTTAACGAGTACTTGCCCGTCTGGGGCGAGTAGTCAACGTAGCCGGACGACGCCTGGTTCAGGAGCCAATGGCGCAAGTATCGCTCCGTGGTGCCGGTCTTCGCCGCCAAGTCGCCGGGCGTCGAAGGGCCGGAGGCCGCCAGCGCCTTGTACAGCCCCAGCTTGTCGCCGATCACGACCAGGGCGGCGGAGGCCACCGCGCCGAAGTCGGTCACCGCCTGGCCGATGATGCCGTTGAGCTTGGTTTCATCGATCTGTTGAGTTGTCATGTCCTCTGTCCTCTTTCTGAATTTCCTCGTTGCTTATGAAGCATGCGTTGCGCCGTACTCCCCAGAGGCCGCTGGTTCGTCCTGTCTCCACCATCAGTCTCGCCTTTCGCTGGCGAGCACGTAATCCGTACGGATACGGAGATTCGACCCTCTCGCGGTACGTAGATTTCTGCCCAAACTGTCCACGGGCCGCCGGGAGGCTACTCCGGGCCAGTGCCCGTGCCCGGGCCACGGACGCGAACTCGGAGCGGCTTCGGGAAGGCGCCGTCTGTTGGTTGGGCACCGTCAATGGTGCGCTTATTTCAGGCTCGTTGCCAGACGCGGCTTCAGTCGCTGTCGATCTCCGCGCCGGGCCGGTACTCGTCGCCGATCACGTTGGCCGACATGAGGTCCGCGAGCTCCGCTTCCGAGAGGCCGAGCATGCCGCAGAAGATCTGCCGGTTGTGCTCGCCCAGGTTGTTCGTAGGGATGCGCGTCGCCGATGGCGTCTCCGACATGCGCCAGATGACGTCGGCGCGCTCGTAAGCCGGCGCCGGGGCGTGGTCGACCTCAACGAAGAAACCCCGTTCGCGTAGCTGCGCGTCCTGAAGCACTGTAGGCACATCGGCCACCGGGGCCGCCGGCACGCCGGCGGTGCGCAGAATGGCGGCGATCTCGGCCTGGGGCAGCGTCCGCGTCCAGGCGGTGACGCCGCGTTCGACCTCGTCGCGGGCTGCAAGCCTGCCCATCAGATCCTCAAGCTCCGGCGCCTTCGCCCAGGCCGGCGAGCCCATTGCCCGCACGAGAAGGCGCCAGTGCTCGTCGGTGCGCGCGGCGATCGCGATCCATTGCGCTTCTTCCAGGCAGGGGAAGACGCCATGCGGGCACGCCGAAGGGTCGGCGTTCCCAACAGGGCCGATGACGCGCTGGTTCATAGACCAGTCCAGCACCGGCCGCGCCAGGTGGGTCATCAGCACCTCCGCCTGCGACAGGTCGATGAACTGGCCCTTCCCCGTGCGCTCGCGGTAATGCAGGGCCGTCATGATCGCGAAGGCAAGCCCCAGCGCGCCCGTGGCATCCGAGTGGAAGACGCCGACCGGCGTCGTCGTCGGGTCGGACCCGGGATAGCCGCGCAGATACATGTGGCCGGAGAACGCGTCCAGGCCGCTGCCCAGCGTCGCATAGCCCTGATACGGTCCCCGCTCGCCCCAACCCGGCATCGATACCACGATGATGTCGGGCTTGATCTTGCTCAGGCTCGCGTAGTCGAGCCCCATGCGCTCGATTGTCCCGGCGCTGTAGCCGATGACGAAAACGTCGGCCGTCGCAATCAGCTTCTCGAACAGCGCCCGGCCGCGCGGGTCCATGACGTTCATCGCCACGCCGAGCTTGTTGCGGTTCGAAAGGTGGTATGTGGTCGAGACGTCCCAGGGCCGCGTTGGCGAGCCGGGGATGGCCGCACGTTGGGCCGGGTTCATCGTCATGAGCTGGACCGGCCGCGTCATCGATGCCCGCGGATAGGACTCGACGCGCACCACCTCCGCCCCCAGGTCGCCCAGGAACGCCGTGCCCATCGGGCCTGCCCAGACCTCGGTCATATCGACGACGCGATAGCCCTCGAGGGGTTGAGGCATCTCGAATCACCCCCGTCCCGCTGAGGATGGTCAGATCTTCCTTATGGAGGCCCAGGAGGCCGCAATACACCTCTTCGTTGTGCTCCCCCAGGCGCGGGGCGTGGCGGCGCAGCGACCAGGGCGTCTCACCCATCTGGAAGGGCGCCCCCGGCATGGTCACGGCCCCCGCCGCCGGATGCTCCTGCTTTACGAAGTAGCCGCGGGCCCTGACCTGAGGGTCGTCGAAGACCTCGTTCACGGTCTGGACCGGCGAGCACATGACGCTGTACTTCTGCAGCTCCGTGAACGCTTGCTCGCGCGTGCGCTCCAGGAACCAGGGCATCAGCATCGCCTCCAGGGCGTCGCGGTTTTCGAGGCGGGCGGCCGGCGTCGCGAAGCGCTCGTCTTCGAGCACCGCAAGCATGTCCGTGGCCCGCAGGAGGCGGCGGAAGAAGCGCTCGCCGGCGGCGATCATGAGCATGTAGCCGTCGCTGCAAGGCACCACGCCGGCGGTAGGGCTGATCGTTGAGGCGATAGGCTTGGGGATCGCGTTCCCCATCGTGTAGAACAGCGTCCGCGTATCGACGTTGCCGGCCAGCGCTTCGAGGCCGCTGATGTCGACCTGCTGGCCGATGCCGAAGCGCCGGCTGGCGAACAGCGCCCCCATGGTCGCCGTAGCCGCGGTGCCGCCGATCTGGAACCACAGCGTGTCGGGCGCGTAGCGCAGGGGCTCCCGGTCCGGCTGGCCGTGGATGTACATCCGCCCGCTGCGCGCGAACAGGACCAGCTCATCGGAGGCGTAGTCGCGGTCCGGCCCCGTCTGGCCGAAGGGCGTAATCGAGGTCAGCACTAGCTTCGGGTTGACGGCGCTCAGCCGCTCCCAGGTCAGGCCCAGCTGCTCCGCCCGTGACGGCAGATTGTTCTCGATCACGATGTCCGCCCAGGCGGCGAGCTTGTCGAGGAGCATGCGGCCGCTGCGGCAGGAGTAATCGAGCGTGACGCCGCGCTTGTTGGCGTTGAGATAGAGGAAGAGACCGCTCTTCTCCGCGTGGGGCAGGTCTCCGGGAAAGGGGCCGATGTGCCGCGCCGGGTCCCCTTCCAGCGGCTCGACCTTGATAACGTCGGCGCCGTAGTCGGCCAGCATTTTGGCGCAGTACGGCCCCGGTACGTCGGTCCCCAGGTCCAGGACGCGCACGTCGTCCAGGGCTAGATCGGGCATGCTGCCTCCAAGGGTCGCGGCTGGCCGGATCGTGAATCGGGAGGGCGTCGATGTCAACCAGGCAGCGCGTCGGAGCAATCGAGTCCTCGCGCGAAAGGCCTTAGAATCGCGAAAGCGCGGAGGGACAGCAGGAGAGGGCGGGGATGCCGGAAGCACGCGAGTTCAGTGCCACGGTCGAGTCTGGCCCCGGGGGCCGTGTCTTCGTCCGCCTGCCCTTCGACCCTTCCCAGGCCTGGGGCCAGAAGGCCCGCCACCATATCACCGGCTCCGTCAACGGCGTCCGCATCCGCGGCCCGCTCGCGTCCGATGGCGGCCATCACCTCCTGCTTCTGGGACAGGCCTGGCGGCGCGACAGCGGCCTCGGTCCCGGCGACGCCGTGCGCGTCGAGCTCATTCCCGAAGGCCCGCAGCAGGACAACATGGCCGCCGACGTCACCGCGGCCCTCGACGCGGCGCCCACCGCGCGCGAGTTCTTCGAGTCGCTGGCCAGCTTCTACCGCAAGGGCTACGTCAACTGGGTCGAGGACGCCAGGCGCCCCGAAACCCGCGCCCGCCGCATCGTTGAGATGATGGAGGCGCTGAATGCGGGGAAGAAGCAGCGGTAGGGGGAGCGGTTCAGCAGTTCAGCACTTCAGCCAGAATGGCTGTCGATTCCACGGCATCAACCTCCGCTCTGGCTGAACCGCTGAAGTGCTGAATTGCTGAACTGCTCCGCCAGGTGCCGATGCTATACTCGAAAACGGGAAGCAGGGGAGGGGAAGATGCTGGGTAACCTGGTAAGCAACGTCCGCCGAAATCACGCCCTGGAGCACGCGACCGTGTCGCTGCTGCTGGCGAAGCTGGGTCCGGACATCCGCCTGGTCGGCCGCGCCGTCAATGACGGCTTCTACATCTACGGAGACATCCCCACGGACGCGCTGCAGCAGTGCAGCGCCGAGGGCCTGGCCCGCCTCAAGCGCGGCGAGGCCTTCTGGGCCGTGACCCCGCTCTGCGGCACCAACATCGTCACCGCCGGCATCCTCGCCAGCGTCGCCTCGCTGGCAGTCGCGGGCAACGGCCCCCGCGGCGACAAGGTGCCGAACGCGATGCTCGCCGGCATCGTCGGCGTGGTGATCTCGCAGCCCCTGGGGCGCATGTTCCAGAAGCACATCACCACCAGCCCCGACCTCGCCGACACCACGATCGTGGCGGTCGAGCGCCGTAACAACGGCGGCGTGCACAAGGTCGTCACGACCCGCGCCGCGGCGTAAGCGGTAAAATAACGGTACGTCCCTGTAGCTCAGTGGATAGAGCGGCCGCCTTCTAAGCGGCGGGTCGGGGGTTCGAATCCCTCCAGGGGCGCCATTGACACGCCGGCCTGTGGCTGGCTAACCGTTTGGACCGCGGGAGCACGGCGTGAACAACAAATCACTGGTTCTCGACCTCGTCGAATGGGTGGGGCAAAGGCCGCGGCCCTACGCTGAGGTTATGGCGGCATGGCGAACGTCTTGCCCGCGGCTCACCATCTGGGAGGACGCCGTGGACCTGGGCTTAGTCGCCCGCTCTTTTCGACACGGCGACGGCGCGGTCGTGGAAGTCACACCGCAGGGACTCGCGTTCCTGACCTCGGAAGGCCGCGGCTAGCCGGCGTCAGGTGCGCGCCGCCACATCCAGGCCCTTCGACCAATCCTCCGGGCCGCAGTTTCGAGAACCGCTCCCCGCATGCGCGTTGAGCAGCCTCTCAGCCCCACAATCCTGTTGGCGAGCCTAGACGCCTTTTTCGCCCCGCCAGCGCTTGATCCAGCCCGCGTGCAGGGCTTCGTGAGTGCTGCGCAGCGCCGCCTCACCGTAGAGCGAAGCATCCAGCCCTCGTCCGGTCGCGGACGAGATCGCTTCCAGCAGCCTCTGCCTCGATGCCTCCAGCTCCCACTTCACTTGGCCGGCCGACAGCCCCAGCCGTAGGTCGTGCCCAAGCGCGCTGTAAACGGCGTCCTGATCGCCAGTCATGCGCCAGGCCGAGTCGTGGCCGGCGGAGATGCGCGCCACCTCGGCGGCCCGGATCTCATCCCAGAGCGCCAGGTGCGCCAGGTGGTCCTTGACGGACCACCCATCGAGCGATCGTTCGCTCAACAGTTCGTCGCTGAGTCCCTCGATGGCGGCAAGGAGGTCCTCGCGCATCTGCCTGTAATGCCGCACCAATCCGTCCCGATCCTCGGCCATTCTTCCCTCTCCTTGAACTCAGCGGTTCTCCCCAAGCACTCGCAACCGCCGCGGCCTGGCAAAGCCTCGGCCTGAGCCCCAGCAAGCTTTTCCGCATCAGGCGCTGCCTACAAAGCCATCCGCGTGCGGCTGGTCAAACCGCCGGGTGGATGTTCTGGTTGTGGCGGAACAGGTTCTTCGGGTCGTACTTCGTCTTCACCTGGACCAGCCGCTCGTACTTCTCGCCGAACGCCGCCCGTATCTGTGCCGAGCCTTCGTCGGCCTCGCGGCCGAGGTCGTTCAGGTAGCTGCCGCCGGTCGTGGCCGGTTCCGCATCCTGAGCGACCTTTCGTACCCAGGCGACGTTGATCTCGTTCTCGGCCGGGTCATGCCAGCCGCCGAAGATGATCATGTCGAAGGGCGCGGCCCGCTGCCCGAAGGCGGTGTCCGCTCCGCCGCGGCTCATCGCGCCTGTCTTGTGCTGGAACAGGACCGCCGTAAACGGCGACGGCACCATCGCGAAATTCGCGACCGTGGCGTCGATGACGCCATCGTTCATTTCGCGCAAGAACGGCCCCTTCGCGTAGTAAAGGCGTCCGGGTGGGTTCAGTTCGTCCAGGATGCCCTGCATCACCGCATAAGGCATCGGCGCCACCTGCGCCATCAACGGAGCGCCGAAGGCCGTCAGCCTCCCGACCAGGCGTTCGCCTTCCGCGGCCGGGCCGTTGTAGCAAACGACGGTCAACGCCGCGCGCGTCCCGTCTGGCAGCGTCCCCAGAGCGGCAATCGACGTCAGTTCGTCGGGCGCCGTCTTCACGAAGTCGCGGTAGTGCCGCAAGTATTCGCCAGCCTTTGCGAACGGGTAGGCGATCATGCCGCCGAATACAAGCCCAACAGGGTGCAGCTGATACTCGAACGACGTCACCACGCCGAAGTTGCCGCCGCCACCACGGATCGCCCAGTAGAGGTCCGGGTTCTCGGTAGCGCTCGCCGTCCGCAGCCGGCCGTCCGCCGTCACGATGTCCACGGACAGGATGTTGTCCACCACCATGCCGTGCTTCCCGCCGAGCCAACCCATGCCGCCGCCGAGGCTCAGCCCGGCTATGCCCGTGTCCGTGTTGGTGCCGCCCGTTGTGGCGAGGCCGAAGGCCTGCGTTTCGCGGTCGAATTCGCCCCAACGCAGCCCCGGCTCGGCACGCGCGACCTTCCGCGCCTGATCGACGCGGATGCCCTTCATTCTCGAGAGGTCGATGACAAGGCCGCCGTCGCAGACCGAGATGCCGGGGACGTTGTGGCCGCCGCCTCGCACCGACACCAGCAGATTGTTCTCCCTTGCGAAGTTGACCGCCGCCACAACGTCCGCCGCGCCGACGCATTGGGCGATGAGCCCGGGGTGGCGGTCGATCATGCCGTTCCAGAGCTTGCGCGCCTCGTCGTAGGCCGCGTCGTTTGGGCGAATCAGTTCGCCACGCAGGGCGGTCCCGAACTGCACTACCGCGGCTTCATCGATCGCGCTTCCATCGAGGTTAAAAACGGTCTGGTCTGCCATGTGATCCCCTTTTGCGCGTCTGGCTGGTACTAGTGTGCGCCTTCGATCCGGCGACCGCGACCTGCCTGGGTGACGGGTATCACCGTTGACCCCGTGCCCTGGCACACCGCGCGCACACGCGGGACGGGCGGCGCCATTGCCCCTTGTGGGCTTAGCCCGTACGCTCTGGCCGAAATGCCGTCCTTCGAGAGCCTCAGGATGATTCACTCACAGCCTCTCTGGATGATTTGGGTCGCCGAATAGCCCGGATGGAAGCGCACCCCTTCGACACGGGCCCCCTGACCTACTTCCTGATCCGGCCCGACAACTACCGCGAGGATGTCTCCTACCCCCTTATCGTCCTCCTGCACGGCTTCGGCGCAAGCATGTACGACCTCGCCAGCCTGGCGCCCGCCATCGACCCTACCGGCTACATGTACGCCTGCCCGAACGCGCCCCACGCGCTCGACATTGGTGGCGGCCAGACCGGCTACAGCTGGTCGACGGGGCGTCCGGGCATGCCCGACCTCACGGAACAGGGGCCAACCGCCGAGGAGCTCCTGGCGGGCTTCCTCGAAGAAGCAATGGCAAACGCGAATACGGCGCCCGGGCGCGTGATCCTGGCCGGTTTCTCGCAGGGCGGCGGCCTTACGCTGCGATTCGGCCTACCCCGGCCCGAGGCCTTCGCCGGCCTCGCCGTCCTCAGCGGCGCTTTCCGCCCTTCGCCCGGCTCAGCGCCCGAAGACCTGATGGCGCGGCTTCCTCCTGGACGAGCCATGCCCATTTTCATCGCCCACGGCCAGTTCGACCCGATGGTCACGCTGCAGCGCGGGCAGGAGACGAAGGCCTACCTCGAAGCCGCCGGCTACGCGCCCGAATACCACGAGTACGAGATGGCGCACGAGATTAGCGAAGAGGTCATCTACGACCTGGTGCCCTGGATCCACCGCGTCCTGCCGCCCGCCGATCTGAGCAGCGTGGAAAGCTCAGGAGCCGAAACACGAAGGGCCCTCGTCTAGAGAGCCCTCCGCTTCAATCAGCGAAATCTGCGTCAATCTGCGGCCGAATACCCGTGCCCTACTCGAACATGATCACCTGGCGCGCGACCTCGCCCGCCTTCATCGCCCGCATGGCCTCGTTGATGTCCTCGAGCTTCAGGCGGCGGCTGATCATCGCGTCCAGCTTGAGGCGGCCCTGCAGGTCGAAGTCGATGTAGCGCGGCATGTCGATGCGGAAGCGGTTCGAGCCCATGGAGCTGCCCTGGATTTTCTTCTCGCGCAGGAACACGCTGCCAGTCAGCTCCACCTTCTGGCCGACCGGGATCATGCCGATGACCGTGGCCGTGCCGCCGGCGCAGAGCGCGTCGAAGCACTGCTCCGCCACCTTGGCGTTGCCGATCGCCTCGAACGTGTAGTCGGCGCCGCCGCCCGTCATCTCGACGATCTTGGCGACGGGGTCGCCGCTGGAGGCGTCGACGATGTGGGTAGCGCCCAGCTCTTTGGCTGTGGCTAGCTTCGCTTCGATCGTGTCGACGGCGATGATCATGCGGGCGCCGGCGATGCGCGCGCCCTGGATGACGGACAGGCCAACGCCGCCGCAGCCGAAGACGGCAACGGTCGTGCCTGGCGCGACCTTCGCCGTATTGAGAGCGGCGCCGACGCCGGTGGTGACGCCGCAGCCGATGAGGGCGGCGCGGTCGAACGGGTAGTCGTTGGGCATCTTCACCACGGCGTTTTCGTGCAGGAGCATCTTCTCGGCGTAGCTGCCGAGGTTCGCCATCTGGCCCACAGGCTCGCCCTTCCACGAAAGGCGCGGCGGGTCATTGCGGCCGCGCATTGTCGCGGCGCGGTCCTGGCAGAGGTGGGTCTTGCCGCTGAGGCAGTTGTCGCACTTGCCGCAAAAGATCGAAAGGCAGGCGATCACGTGGTCGCCTGGCTTCACATACGTCACCGCGTCACCGATCTCTTCGACTATACCCGCCGTCTCGTGCCCCAGGACCGCGGGCGGCCGCATGGGGTAGAAGCCATCGATGAAGTGCAGGTCGCTGTGGCAGACGCCCGAAGCGACCGTCTTGACCAGGATCTCCAACCCCTGGGGCTTATCGATGTCGATCTGCTCGATCGTCAGGGGCTGCTGGGCTCCGTGGAATATCGCCGCTTTCATAGGATGCGCTCTCCTTCAAGGCTAGTGGTGACAGGCGGCGGGGGGCGAAAGCATCTTTCGCCTCTCCTTGTTCGCTGTCAAGAGAGCGCGCCGATCGAAGGCAGCCGGCGCGAAAGTAGCCGCGGCCTACAGGCTTGCCGGCTACCTCAACCCGGCGTCACCGGCTTGAGGTGGTGAGATGAAGGGAGGGCGCGGCGCGATAGGGTCCGCTACCCCCATGAGGTCGAGCCGTAAAGTCTTGCCGCGTTCGATGATGGCCGAGACTGCGGGGAAGGACAATGGATCGCCGACGCGTACGCGGAGAAGCTCGGGCGCGTTCGCCAGCCGAAAGTCCGTATTCGTGTACGTTACGAAGTAATCCCCTTCGGCCAGTGCGAGGGCAATTTCTCCGTTCGCCTCAAACGGATACAGAAGAGGCACCGTCAAGCCAATGGGAATTGGCTGCGGCGTGTCCTTTGGCACAATCAGCAGCGCGTCGGCCACCCGATCACCGGTCAGGAGTTCACCCGAGCCGATAACGCGGCGCCCGTCCGGCATCGTGAGGGTTGCGCGAAGGACGCCGCGCTGGATGGTGCCAGCTGTGGGAGGCTGCGGCGACAAGCGTAGGATCAGCGTCTGACCGGGCGATATCGCAAGCGTGGCGATAAAGGGATGGCCCCTCGCATCGAAGAAATCGATTGTGCCCGCAGAGGCACGGCAAGCGACGGGCTGCCCATCGAGGCCGATCACGATGACCTTGTTACCTTCGGAGTCGGTGTTCGCGGGGCCGCGAAGGTCGATCGTTGCGCATACCCGTCCGCTGACAACGGCTGTAACGCTGCCGATGAAGTCGGCATATGTCGGTCCGCCCTGCGCCCCCTCCGGAAGCAGGCTTTGTAGGGTGCGGGCCGGCGCCTTGATCGTCGTGTACTTCGAGGGTTCGGCCGCGGCGTTTGCGAACGGGTGCCCCTGGCCAAGCCCACCGAGGCCAATTCCCAGCGCCAGAAGAAGGCCAGCCGCCATCGCCGTGCGTGGTCGCATCGCAGGTTGATGCTAACACCCACGTGCGACCTTAGCGCTATCGACCAGCTATCGAACGGCTATCGCCGTCCGCGTCCGCGTCGCCTTTCGCGGCTGGCGCGTCTTCAGCGTCCCCACCTGGTCTTGAAGCACCGTTAGCTGCTCGCGCAGGTTCAGCATCTCCGTCAGCATCTCGACCACCAGGGCGTCGGCCGGAGGCACCTTGCGGCTGGCAGGCCGCGCGGCCGGCTTCAGACGCGACAGGTCCATGCCGGAAGGCAGGCCATTTATCGCGCCGTAAATGATCAGGACGCCAAACGCGAACAAGACGGGACCGAGCACGATCTGGAGCATTGGATTCCCTTCCGTCCACCACCGTCGCCCATCCTAGGGGCGGCCTTAAGGGCAGGCGATTAGGGAACACCCTACGTTTTGGGAATGGAATGTGGACTTTGGATTATGGGTTCGGACGGGACTCCCGGTGTCCGAGAAGGGCGCCGCGATTTGGACTCTGGGTTCCGAACCAGAGTCCAAATTCCAGATTCCAATACCCAGGCTCTACAACGTCGTTATCGGCCGCGACTGCAGCAGGTATATCTGGCCCGCCGCGAGGCCCCATTCGATGTCCTGCGGCGCGCCGAAGTGGGTCTCGAGCCTCGCCGCCAGCTGCGCCACGGCCTGCGCTTGCTCGTCAGACATCGATGGCGCCATGGCGCGATCGCCCTTTAGCTCGCGCTCGATCGTGCCGCCGCCGTCCGGGTGGGGGAAGATCGCCAGGCATTTCTCATAAATCTCGCGCTCCAGCATTGCGAAGGAGCTCTTGTGCACGACGAACGAGTCCGGCGTCACCCTGCCGGAGACAATGGCCTCCCCCAGACCCCAGCTGGAGTTGATCACCACCCGGTCGCGCTCGCCCGTTACCGGATGGGCGGTGAAGGCGATGCCCGACGTTTCCGACGGCACCAGCCCCATGACCACGACGGCCATGGCGTCGCCGTTAACGCCTACGCCCTTGAGCGCGCGGTAGCGGACGGCGCGCTCCGACCATAGCGAGGCGTAGCAACTCTTGACGCTGGCCAGCACATCGTGCGCACCCTGCACGTTGAGGTAGGACTCATACAGTCCCGCGAAAGATGCGCCTGCCGCATCCTCTCCGATCGCCGACGACCGTACCGCGCACGGCGTGCCAACCATCGACACCAGCTCGTCGTAGGCTGCGCAAATCTGCTCCCGCAGCTCCTCAGGCAACTCAGACTCCTCGACGCGCGCTTCGGCCTTTACCGAAAAGGCGCGGACGGCGGCGAAGTCCTTCGGGTCCAGGCTTTCGGCCAGGCCGCCCAGCTCGACGTCCAGGCCGGTCATGTGCTCGAAATAGCGATACGCCTCGGCGTTGACGGCGAAACCCAGCGGCACCGCGAAACCGCCGGCCAGCATCGCCGAAAGCGACGCGGCCTTGCCGCCGACGAGTTCGCGCGGCAGCGCCTTACGGTGGAGCCATTCGATGAATGCCATGACCTTCCCCGTCGCATCTTAGCAGGCGCTCGTTCCCACGCCAGGCAGGGCCGCGAGTGCGAATTCCCCCTGTCGCCGGGAGCCAGAAACGTCTTACGGATTATGCGGAGGGGAAGCGGATTTCGCGGAGTTGTTTTGTTGCGGCGCCAAGAACTTCGGTCCGGGTCAGGCCCTCCGCCAATCCGAGCCATCCGCGTAAGATTCCCCGCCACCACCAGCGCAGCGCTCAGCGCTCGAAGAAGAACCAGCGCCGCTTCGGCCGCCGCCGCCCCTCGTGCAGCCCGAACTTCGCCATCGCCATGTCGCGCACGAAGTCGACCGCCTCGCGCGGCGAGTCGGTGATCTTGAACTCGCGCAGGTCAGCTTCGTCGATGGTCCCCGCCTCCACCAGCGTCTCGCCCAGAAACTTGATCAGGGGCAGCCAGAACTCGGAACCCAGCAGGACGATCGGGAAGTCGTTGATCTTCGCCGTCTGGATCAGGGTCGCCGTCTCGAACACCTCATCGAGCGTGCCGAACCCGCCCGGCAGGACCAGGAAGGCGTACGAATACTTGACCAGCATGACCTTCCGCACGAAGAAGTAGCGGAACGTGACGAACCGGTCCAGGTACGGGTTCGGCGCCTGCTCGCGGATGAGCTCGATATTGCAGCCGACGCTCATTCCGCCGGCCTCCTGCGCGCCGCGGTTCGCCGCCTCCATGATCCCGGGGCCGCCGCCGGTCATGACAGTGAAGCCGGCCTCCGCCAGGAAGCGTCCGGCCTCGCGCCCCAGGCCGTAGAAGTGGTTGTCCTCGCCGAAGCGAGCCGACCCGAACACGGTCACGCAGGGCCCGACGAAGTGCAGGGCTCGAAACCCCTTCATGAACTCCAGGAAGATGCGGAAGGCCCGGAACAGCTCGACCTCGCGGCTGCGAGGCCCTTCCAGGAACTTCGTTTCCTCGGGATTCGGTCTTGCCGGTGCTGTGAGGACGTCGCTTCGAAGGCTCATGCGCCTACTTTGGCATCATCGCCGTCCAAAGCGAAGATGGTTGCGTCCTCGTTCGTTACACATGAGCTGGCCGGGCGGCCGGAATCTCACGCGGGTGACGCGGATTTAGGGAAAGATTATGCGGAGCGAAATTCTGTGGGTCGGAACAGCGAACCTCCGCGTAATCTGTTTCCCCTCCGCGTAATCCCTGTGAGACTCCGGCTCCGCCTTCCGCGACCCACGAGAGTCCACGGCAATCCGAGTTGAATGTCCCGCCGCCGGCCTTCCGTCTAACCCCGCGCCCTGCTTCAATTCTGACCATGGCAGAATCCCAGAACGAACCCTTCTTCGAACGCAAGGCCGGCCTCCTGGCGCCAACAGCGCAGGCGCGAGGCCCCTGGAACCCCAACTCCATGCACGGCCGCCTCCTCGCCGGCGTGCTCGCCCACACCGTCGAGCAGCGCTTCGGCGACCCCGCCTTCCACTTCGCCCGCACGACGATTGACCTCTTTCGCCTGCCGCCGCTGGCGCCGATCGCCATCGACGTGCGCCTCACGCGCGAGGGCAACCGCATCAAGGTCGCGGAAGGCTCCATCAGCGCCGGCGGCGTCGAGATGGCGCGCGGCACAGTCGTCATGCTCAAGAAGGCCGAGCAGCCGGAAGGCGAGGTCTGGAGCCCGCCCAACTGGGACGCGCCCGCCCCCGACGACCTCCCTCGTCCTGTCATTCCAACAGCCCCGTCTGTCATTCCGAGCCGAGCGGGGCGGGACGACGGCGGGGTGGAGGGCGAGGGACCTCAAGCGCGCTCTTCAGCCACAGGCGGCCCTGCCATTCCCCCTCTTCCTGTCATTCCGCACGCCAGGAGAATCCCGCCGCCACAGGCGGCCCGGCGCATTCGTGCCCATGTGGGAGACCCGCCCGATCTCTCTGAACCCCTCGCCCTCCCTGGGAGAGGGGCAGGGGAGAGGGTTCGGCGGTGTCGAGCAGAAGCGGGCCTGGATTCGCGAGGCCCGCCTCCTCGTCGCCGGCGAGCCCCTCACCCCCTTCGTCCGCGCCGCCATCGCCGCCGACTTCACGAACCCCTTCGCCAACTCCGGCAACCGCGGCCTGAACTTCGTCAACGCCGACATCACGCTCTACCTGCACCGCCTGCCGGAGACCGAATGGGTCGGCTTCGAGGTCGCGAGCCACCAGAGCGAAGACGGCATCGCCGTCGGCGAATGCACCCTCTACGACACCCGCGGCCCGATCGGCCACAGCACCGTGTGCGGCGTCGCGAACGCGCGCGGATAGGGTAGAAGACGGTCATCTCGCACTCCAGCGAGCCCTCAAGGGCGGTACGCGGGCTAAGAAAGCACGGTGGCGATGGTGCTAGCCGCTACAGGGCCATGACGACTCGAGTCGAATGTCACCAGCGCTAACTGGCACCGAAAGCTTGCCCGCCCACAGATCAAAGACAAAGAGACTGGCCACCCCGTTGACCGGCGAAGTGCACACCACCGCTGTCCGCATTCGTGGACACGAAGCCTGCGTATGCGCTTTTGTAATGGAAAATGGATAGGCGGCGCACCCTGTAATTGCGGGGACGTTGCATTAGGTTCGCTGTCGAGCCTTTGAGGAGGAGACATGCGCGACCCGGCCACAATTACCTTCGGCCCTCAACAGGCATGGGTCCTCCAACTCGCGGCGGCGGGCCACTCGGACAAAGAGATCGCGCGCGAGATTGGTGCGTCTCAGGCAACGGTCAGGAAGCACATCGCCCGCCTCTGTGAGAAGCTCGGCGCTAGCCCAACAGATGCCAGCTCGGCGCCATTGCCCAGAAGTTAGACCTGATCGACGGCGCGACCATGGGGCTTGAGGAGTAGGAGTGCGACACTCCTTTTTCTTCCCGCCTCCCCTGAGGTTCTAAGGTCCCCAGGTTCCAGGCCCAAGGCTCGCCCTTGCCACTTCGCCTTTGAGCGCCACGCCGCCCAGCCTACCCTTGCCCCATGACCTCAGCCGCCCTTCGCTCCATCGCCGCTCGCCCACCACAGGCCGCCCATGGACCGAAAATGAGTTTTTACCAAACAGTCTCGAATCTGAAATCGGCGCATTATGTCCGTTCCCGGCGCCCGCTCCCTGCTTCCCGCCTCCTGGCTGTATCCTTCGCCCACGGCCCCGGCCGCAGGCCCGGGCCTCTTTGACAGCACCTCAGCCCGCTCGGCGCTCCCGCTGACCGGCTGAAGTGCTGAAGTGCTGAATTAGAGGCGGGCATGGCAGGCGCTCTCGAAGGCATCCGCGCTTCTCGTATGAACGGGGGCGTTGCGGCGCGGAGGATTAGCGCGTCCGCCCGGACCTCACCGCCCTTCCGATCAAGAGCGCCAGAGACACGAGCATCAGTGATAGCCCGCCAATTCGAACCTCACCCCTGTAGGTGCTCCGGGAAGACGCCGGCCCGGTTCTGGACGAAGCGCCGTTCAGAGGCCCCGCCACCACTTCAAAGTCAGATTCGCCCGAGTGAGGCAAAGTGAACCCGGGTGGCGGAGGCGGAACCGCCGCTCGAACAATGCTTATGGGTATTCTCTGTCCATCCTTGATAGAGACTTGCATTGCCGGCACTTCCAGAGTCCCGAAGTCAGTGGTTGCCACTTTCACCGTTCGCGTGAACGCTGGCGCGTTCTTTAGGTTGTTCAGCGAGATGAGGGGCGCCACCAGGTAATCGCCTGGCTGAAGCCCACTCACACTAAATCGGCCGCGGTCATCGGTTTGCAAAACTGTCTGTTTGGCTTCATCGCTGGTTAAGGCGGCGCCCTTAGCGACGGGAAGGACGAACACCCAGAATGGGCCTACTGCGCCGGCTCTACCGTCGATCGACACGGTTCCGTCCACCGCGCCACCCGCCGCCACTGACGAGCGCGGCAGCGCCAGTGACCCGATCAGGAATAGCATTCCCACGATTAGTGCGCCGAATATATATTTCATTATGGTGTCCTCCGGAGAGTCCTAGTTTCTTCCGTAGTGACTCTTGATGTAATTCACCTCGTTCGAACAGACCTCCAGCATGTTGATGCCCGTCTTCATTAGGCAATTCGAAGTGCCATCGTTATCGTCGCCAAGGGAGATTACGTGTCCCAACTCATGCTTCACGACGAGGTAGCGATAGTTGTAGCCTTCGCTGTTGTAGTAGTCGTGTTCAGGATCGAGAGTCATCACCCTCTCATTAATTATTGCTGGCCAAATGCATACTTTGTATTCGGCGTACGAAACGCCCAGAGGATTGCCGTTTCCCTGATAAGGAATGACCGTTCCCCACCAAATGGCGCCCGCACGCGCGCCATCGCATGTCCAACCGTTAACCGGCGTGTTGCCCCTTTGGCCTTCGACAAAGTCTAGGAAGGCTTCATCGGGGCTTCCGCCTGCAACAACGTGTATCAGAGCGAATTCTCCGGCACCCTCCTGGTGCAAGGGGTCGTCCACGAATTGGTTGTTCCAACTGCCGATCCCGTTGCTGTAATGCACCGACCAATTGCCGTATTGATCAGAGGTTTCGATCACACCGAGGGCCCTGACCGAGCTACTCCACCCGGCAACATGCTGTATCCAACTGTGGTTAGACCATCCCTCGACAGCGGCTTCTGTTCGGACTGGGGATATGAGAAATGAGGCTAGGACCAAGATGATCCCCAGGGACGCCCCTGCCAGCCCCGCTCGGAACATCACGGCGTTTCGGTAGCCGTTATAAGTCAATCCGTTGCTCCGCCAGATTCCGTTCGTGCCCATGTTCTGACACCTTCCCAGTCCGGTTCACCGCCGTCCGTATACGCACAACTGTCTTCCACTCGAACTATCCACCCAGCTAGCGCCTTCGCCTATCCACATCTGTGGACACCGTGTCCAATTCGTGACACGAAGCCTGCGTATACGCTTTTGTAATGGAAAATGGATAGGCCCGCGCCCTTGTAATTGCGGGAACGTTGCATTAGGGTCGCTGCGAGGCTTTCGAGGAGGAGATATGCGCGACCCGACCACAATTACCTTCGGCCCGCAGCAGGCACAGGTCCTCCAACTCGCGGTGGCGGGCCACTCGGACAAGGAGATAGCTCTGCGAGATTGGGACGTCTCAGGCAACGGTGAGGAAGCACGTCGCCCGCCTCTGTGAGAAGCTCGGCGCCGGCAACAGGTGCCAGCTCGGCGCCATCGCCGGGCGAGCGGGCCTGCTGGAGCCGGACGCCGCAAACCCCGCGGTCAGACGTAGCGCCGGCCGCCTTCCCGAGGTTCTCAGGTTCTAAGGTCCCCAGGTTCTGGGCCCAAGGCCCGCCCTTGCCACCTCACCCTTTGATTTCAGCGCCGCCCACCTTACCCTCGCCCCATGACCTCAGCCGCCCTTCGCCCCATCGCCGCTCGCCCACCACAGGCCGCCCATCGCCCGAAAACACGTTTCTACCAAACAGTCTCGAATCTGAATCGTCGCATTATGTCCGTTCCCGGCGTCCCCTTCCTGCTTCCCGCTTCCTGCCTGTATCCTTCGCCCACGGCCCCGACATCATGCCCGGGGCACATTGACAGCACCTCAGCCCGCTCGGCGCTCCGGCTGACCGGCTGAAGTGCTCAAATGCTGAATCGGAGGCAGGCATGGCAGGCGCACTCGACGGCGTTCGCGTAATCGACTTCGGGCAGTACATCGCCGGGCCCATGGCCGGCATGCTCCTCGCCGACCAGGGCGCCGACGTGGTCAAGGTCGACCCGCCCGGCGGGCCGGTCTGGGACTCGCCCGCGAACCAGACCTACAACCGCGGCAAGCGCTCGATCGCGCTCGACCTCAAGACCGAGGCCGGCCTCGACACCGCCCGCCGCCTCGTCGCCGGCGCCGACGTGGTCATCGAGAACTTCCGCCCCGGCGTCATGGAGCGCCTGGGCCTCGGCGCCGAGGGCATGCTCGCCGCCAACCCGCGCCTCGTCTACTGTTCCATGCCCGGCTTCGCCGTCGACGACCCGCGCCGCGACGTGCGCGCCTGGGAGGGCGTCATCGGCGCCGCCACCGCCACCTACCGCCCGGCTCAACAGTGTGCCAGTCGAAGTTCGTGGTGAGCCCAGTCGAACCACCACCGGCCGCCCCGTCTACACCGCCCTGCCCTTCTCCTCCAGCTACGCCGCCTTTCAGGCCGCGGTCTCGGTCGCGATGGCCCTCAACGCCCGCGAGCACGACGGCCTCGGCCAGCGCATCGAGCTGCCCCTCTTCGACGCCACCTTCGCCGCCATCGGCAGCCGCGGCCTGCGCGTCCACAACCGTCCTGCCGGCCCCGACGCCGGCATGGCGCGCCTGATGGGCTGGACGCGCCAGTTCCAGTGCAAGGACGGCCGCTGGGTCATGTTCCACGGCGGCAACAAGAACTTCGTCGACTTCCTGGCCGCGGTTGGCGCCTCCGACTGGTCCGCCACGCCCGGCCCCGAGACGCAGCAGCGCGCCGAGGAGTTGTTCCGCACGCGCGACGCCGCCGAGTGGGAGGCCTTCGCCGAGAGCGTCGGCACCGAATGCGCCGTCTGCCGCACCAGCGCCGAATGGCTGGCGAACAAGCACGCCCGCGCCTCCAAAATCGTGATCGAGGTCCAGGACCCGAAGCTGGGCCGCCTCGTCCAGCCCGGCATCAACGTGCGCATGAGCGCCACGCCCGGCGAGATCCGCTCTCCCGCGCCCGCTCCCGACCAGCACCGCGCCGAAATCCTGGCCGCGCTTCCGCCACCCCCAGAATTGGGGGCCGGGGGATCGTCACCCCCAGGATTGGAGGCAGGGGGGATGCGCTCGGCCCTCGAAGGCGTGCGCGTCCTCGACCTCTGCATCGTCCTGGCCGGCCCGACCTGCGGCCGCACCTGCGCCGAGTTCGGCGCCGACGTGATCAAGATCGACAGCCCCTACCGCGAGGCCGTCGCCTTCCACAACGACATAAACCGCGCCAAGCGCAGCATTCTCCTGGACCTGAAGAACCCGGAAGGGCTGGAGATCTTCTGGAAGCTGGTCGGCACCGCCGACGTGGTTGTGCAGAACTTCCGCAATGGCGTCGCCGATAAGCTCGGCTTCGGCTACGAGGCGGTGAAGGCCCGCAAGCCGGACATCGTCTATGCCTCGCTCAACACGTACGGCCAGATCGGGCCTTTCGCCGGCCGCCCCGGCCACGAGCAGATCGCCCAGGCCGCCACCGGCATGCAGGAGCGCTACGGCGGCGAAGGCCGCCCGACCCTGGCCCCGTTCGCCGTCAACGACTACGGCACCGGCTTCATGGGCGCCTACGGCGTCGCCCTGGCCCTGCTGCACCGCAAGAAGACCGGCCAGGGCCAGCACGTCGACTCCGCCCTGGCCTACACGGCCACGATGCTCCAGTCCGCCCTCTTGAACGACTACGACGGTAAGAGGTGGGACGAGCCGCGCGGCCAAAACGCGATCGGCGCGGGCCCCTTGAGCCGCCTCTACCAGTGCGCCGACGGCTGGCTGTTCCTGGCCGCAACGCCTTTCGACCTCCCCGCCCTGGGCAAGGTCATGGGCGCGAAGCTGGCCGTGCAGGCGCCCGAACGGCAGGAGGCCATCCTCGAAGAGGCCCTGAAAGGCGGCGCCGTACAGGATTGGGTGTCGAAGCTCACCGCCGCGGGCATCGGCGCCCAGCGCAACATCGAAGACGTGGCGGAGCTGATGGACGACCCCTGGGTGCGCGCCCACGGCCTCAGCATCACTCGCGACCACGAGGGCTTCGGACCGATCACGACCACGGGCCCGACGCCGCGCATGTCGCGCAGCCCGGTCGCGCCGGGGCGGCCGGCGCCGCGGCCGGGCTCGGACGCGAAGTCGATCCTCAATGACATCGGCATGGGCGGCGAGATGGAGACGCTGGCGGCGCGAAAGGTCATCCGTCTGGAGGGCGTGACCGCGCGCTAGGACGCCGTGGCATCCAGGAGCTGGCGGATAGTCAGCACCAGGTCGTCGGCCGCGAAAGGCTTGCTCAGCGTGCGCTCGGCGAAATGCGGCCTGCCGTCGCCGTCGCCGCGGTAGCCGAGTTCGATCGCGGGGATGCCGGCGCGGGCCTTCAACTGGCCTGCCATTTCGCGCTCGCCCGCCCCGGCGCCATCAGTGTCGAAGACAAGTATCCCAGCGCCATCGAGAGATGCGTCATCGACGTCAGCAGCCGATGCGGCTGTCTGCACCTGAAAGCCTTCGTCTTCCAAGATCCAGGCGATCAGCCGCGCAAGCTGCGCGTCGTTCTCCACGAGTAGAATCCGATCCGCCAACCCCGCGCCCCCTCCCCCGTCTATTTATGTCTACTTGTTTTCGGCAGAGGCCGCAAGTAGATGCGTGTTTCAGACCGCCCGGCAACCAACCTGTAATACCCGGCCAGGGCGCGCCGATGCCGGCGCAAGTAAAGCAACCACCCCATTCGGCCGAGAATCCTCTGTGACCCTAATCAAACAGGACAGGGCCCCAGGCAAGAGCATCCCCTCCGACAAGGTCAAAGCCGCAGAGAAGAGCTTTCACCGCTCCGTCTTCTGGAGCCGCCTGACTCTCGCGGCCTTCTTTACCGTAGCCGTGATCACCCTGATCTGGGCAATACCATGGTTCCCCTACGGGACTTCCGTAGAGGACTACAATTCGCGCGTGGGGATGATGGTGCTGCTGGCTCTGGCGGCTTCCGTTTTCGCCTTCGTGGCCGTGCGCCTGCGCGACAAGACCAGGCACGTCGAGTCCAATTACGCGACTATGAGCACGGTCCACAACCGGCTCACGGACTTGCGCCGCCGCGAGTACTTCTACGACCGCCTGCTCCTCGAGTGCGACCGCGCCAGGCAGACCGGCGGCACCTTTGCCGTCGTTGTCCTCCGCACCCAGGCCGAAGATGCGAGCACGCACGACATGGCCGCCGTGCAGCGTGTCATGGAAGCCATGGAGCCTTTCGCGAAGGAATACGACTGGCTGGCGCCGATCGGCGTCCAGGAGGTCGCGCTGTTTTCGCCCTTGGATGATCGGTCGGGCGCGCGCCAGTTCGCCGAGGACCTGCGTGACCGCGTCCAGTCTTCGCTGGCGCTACCGGGAGTGCGTCTGGGGGCCGGCTGGGCAGCCTACGGCCCGGAACTCGCCGAGGCCGGCGACCTGTTGGGCCAGGCGCGCCGCTCGGTCACGCGGCCGGACCTTTCGCCCGCGGCCTAACCGCGCTGGCCGGACGGCTCGACGTGGCGCGTGTAGAGGCCGATGACGTCGGCAGGATAGCCGTCGGCGGTCACAAGGCCCTTGTCCATGAGCACGATCCGGTCCGTGAACCTCTCGATCGACGGCAGGTCGTGCGAGACGATTACGATCGTCACGCCGCGCCCCCTTAGCTCGTCGATATGCGCGAAGCACTTCTCCTGAAACTCCACGTCGCCCACGGCCAGGACCTCATCGATCAGGAGCACCTCCGGGTGCACGTGAACGGCGACGGCGAAGCCAAGTCGGAGGAACATGCCGAAGGAGTACGTCCGCATCGGCTGGTCGATGAAGTCCTGCAGCTCCGCGAAAGCGATAATGTCGTCCAGCCGCGCCCGGGCCTCGCTGATCGTCAGTCCCAGGAGCACGGCGTTGAGGATCGCGTTCTCGCGGCCGCTGATTTGGCCGTGGAAGCCGGCCCCGAGTTCCAGCAGGGCCGCCACGCGGCCGCGAACTTCGACAGTGCCTGTTGTCGGCGTCGTGATGCCGGCCAGGGTGCGCAGCAGCGTGCTTTTACCGGAGCCGTTGAAGCCAATGATGCCCAGGCTCTGGCCCCGTGGCACCTCCAACGACACGCCTCTCAGGGCCCAGAACGCCTCGCTGGCGGGCGCCCGATGACTGAAGGGGTGCAGGACCAGCGACTTCACGTCGCGGGCGCGGTGAGAGGTCAGGCGAAAGCTCTTGGTGAGGTCCTTGACGACGACCGCGGGCCGGTCCGGATCGATCGATGCCACGGCGCAAGACTATCGCCCGTCAGGGCCGCGTTCAAACGCGGAAGGTAAGGGCAGCCGCGGGTTTCAGGCGCCGCGCCTTTTTGGAGCGCCCAATCCCAGCTGCTTCCACTGCTTGATCCAGGCAGTCTCAAGCTGGACCCGCACCCTGCCGACAAACAGATTGCACTCCCGCACGCGCTCGTAAGACAGAAGCCGCTGCAGGCGCAGGTCGGCCCAGCGCACGTGGCGCTCTTCGTCACGGGACAGGGCCTCCAGGACCTGGCCCAACGCCGCATCGACGTACGGGATCAGGTGGCTGCAGCGGTCGATGGTGTAGGTCTTGATGCCGCGGTAGAGGGCCAGGAGCCGGTGCAGGTCCTCTCGTTCGGCCGTCGCCTCATCGAAAACGCGCGTGGCGGCGTCCTTGGGGAAGCTGTGGAGGATGCGGCCGCCGGCGCGTCTGATTTGCTCGCCGATCATCCGGGCGTGGCGGCGCTCATCGACCAGCTGGTTGGAGATGCCGGCCCTGATCTCGCTGTCCTGCGTTTCGGTCAGCCACCTCTCCAGGAGTGAGATGCTGCTCAGCTTGGTCTGCCAGAGCCGCTGCAACACCTCCACTATCGGGACTCCCGGAGCTTCGCTCTCTTGGAGTGCCAGGCTCATAATTTCGCCCTCCACAGAGAGAATCGGCCGGCATGCTCGTAATCCGTTCTGTCAGGTGTCGGGTGTGAGGCGTGAGATATCAGGCGTGAGGCCGGAAGTAAGATGCTGACTGTGGGCACGGCCTTCCCGCACGGCGAGGTTCGCGCGCCCGGCCGGCCAACGCCCAGGCCAGATGTTTCACCCGCGAGGGCTTCGTCTCGCGCTTTTGCGGCTTCAGGCAGGAGGCGCCAGGACGTCATCCGCGGCTCCCAACTCCGAACCGATTACTGACAACTGATTGCTGAAAGCCGATTGCTACGCGGCGCTTTGCCGCTTCCCCGAACGCAGCTTCTGCACCGCCGAAAGCTCTCGCTCCGGCAGCATGGCAACCCGGTGGTCGTCTTTCGCCTGCTCGATGCCGATTTCAGCCGAGGCCAGGATCTCGTCGCGAGTGCCGCCATCCTCCGGATAAGACACGATGGCCACGGAAGCGGATATGCCTTGCTTCTCACCGGACGCACCGTCGAAAACGGAGAGAGAGGCCAGCTTGCTCACGATCGCAGAGGTCATTTCCACGGCGACGGCGCGGTTGGTCTCCGGCAGCAGCACCGCGAACTCGTCGCCACCGTAGCGCGCGACCATCTCCGGCGGGGCGATCGACCCGGCCAGAGTCATGGCCACGGCGCGCAGCACGCGGTCACCGAGCGTATGGCCGAAGCTGGCGTTGAACTCACCGAAGTCGTCGATGTCGACAATGATTACGGACAGGCCGCGGGCGTAGCGGCGCGCGCGCAGCACTTCCTGCTCCAGAGCCTCCAGGAACTGGCGGCGCGTGAACACCCACGTGACGGGGTCGATGCCACCGAAGCGGGTCGTCTCCTCGCCGGCCATGAGGTCCTTGAGGGCGAGCGTGCAGTGCCCGGCCACCAACTCCAGGATTTCGATGTCGGGCTCGGTGCCGGAGAACATGAACACGCAAAGGCCGAAAGTTTCGCCCTCCATGACCAGCGGGACAACCGCGACGCGGCTGATCTGAAGCTGTTTTTTGATCAGGTCGCAGGCGTCCTTGTCCAGGCCGTCTTCGAGCACCTGGCGCAGATCGTCGGCCACCACCACCTCGCCGCCTTCCATCATCTCTCGCCGCCAGCTGCGAAGGGGCAGCGGGAATTCGGCGTCTGCCAGGTTGACGTTCGCGGCGAGGCAGGCCTGCTCGATGCCCGCATCCTCGACGTTCCCTAGCGGACCGGCGTGAAGGATGTCGCGGCGGCGATCCAGGAGCAGCGGGTAGGTCACCACGGCACCGGTCACCCGCGGCGAGCGTTCCAGGAACAGGGCGAGCATCTCCTCCATCGTGCCGGCGCTGTGCAGAAACAGGCTGAGGACTGCAAGTTCGTTCAGGCGTTCAGCCCGGACGTGGGCGTCTTCGCTGCTCATCTGGCGGCGCCGGTCAGGACGCGCGGCGCGTCGCAGGGCTTCAGGATCGATGCCCTCAGTCTTGTTCCGGCCGCTAAACCTGGCCATTAACTTCATATCGCCGTCCCCTCAGGCCGCCCTGGTTTTTCCACTGGAGAGCCGGACGCTGGCCCTGTTGCCATCGATCTCGACAGTGCAGTCTCGTTCGAACGCGTAGTTGACTGCATCGCCGATTTCCTGCTCGCTGGGGAGCTGCCCCTCTTCCAGCTGGACCGTGACCGAGTGTGTCGAATAGTTCGCCAGGGTGGCGGTCGAAGCCCTCTCGAGCCGCGCCAGGGTGCGGTAGACCCGGACCAACTCAACACGGCCCTCAGGGTCGTCGATGACGATGTTGGCCGGCATCAGAAGGCGCTCGTCGATAGGGCTACTGTGGTGCGGGATTCTCATCTCGGCGCGCTCGGGCGCGGCCCAGCCGCTACCCTCCGCCAGCGCCGAAGGACGAGTGGCCTCCATCTCGGCGCGCGCCTCCTCGACAGCTCTGCGGACCTGCTCCCGCGCGTCGCCTTCGGAGTCAGACCGGCCGCCGGCCACCTCCGTGGACGCGAGGTTTCCGGCCTCCATCTCGACGCGAGCCTCTTCGACGGCCCGCCGCACCTGGTCGCGGACGTCTTCGGCCCGGGGCGCCTCGCCGGCGCCGTTCTCGGCCCAGGACGCTGGCCGCGTCTCGGTGCTAGCGTCCTCTCCCGGCCATATTGGCTGGTCCTGAGCGTCCGTCGGCGTCTCGAGGGACGCGCTCTGTGGCGGCGGCATCCAGGAGTCTTCTTCGGCCGGCAGTTGCGCCAGGGGAGACCATGAAGCCTGCGCGGGTTCCGCCGCCGGCTCCTCGACGTCTGGTGTCTCCAGGGCGCCAAGCTCGGCGCGTAGCGACTCGACGGCGCGGCGCACCTGGTCGCGGACGTCTTTTTCACCCGCATCCGGCTCATCGACGCCAGCGTCGGGAACCTCAGGCTCCGAGTCCCAGCGCTGGCCGGGCGCCGGTGCGGGGGTCGAAGGCGCGGGCCAACCACCATCCTTCACCGCCGGCGATGAATTCCACGAGTCCCAGACGGACTCCTCCGCCGGCGCACGCCCTTCCGGCTCCGCGGCGGCGGCACTCGGGGCCGAGGGCGGCGGGACGGCCGGAGGGCTTAGCGTGCCCCAGGTAGTCGACTCTGCCTGGGCGGCCGGGACGGTCGAGGTCAATTCGCTTGAATACGAAGGCGTGGCCGGCTCGGCCTCGGAGGCCTCAGGCGGCGCCGCCTCGAAAGGTTCGGGCGAGGGCTGAACCCAACCACTGGCCCACCCGGGGGCTGTATCCGGCGTGTCGGATGTAGTAAGAGCGCCTAGCGATACCTCGAGGTCGTCGAGGGCGCTTCGGAGACGCTGCATTGCCTGGCGGACTTCGCGGGCCGCGGATTCTGGCGTCGTGGCGGGACCTCCGTGATGTCGAGTGTCGTGCGTGAGAGACACCGCCAGGCCGCGGCGCTTCTACGTATGATTGTCGGCCCGTGGCGCGCAATCCTGAGAGGCGTTTGCGACGTGCTAGAATGCGGCCGGGCAGGCTCCTGCCGGCCACCGGCTTGGGCGATGTACCGCCTCTGGAAAAACCGCTGTTACGCCTCTCTCGCACCCGGCTAGCGCCGTTCCTGGCCGCCGCGCTCTTCGTCTGGCTGGGCTACCTTGTCCTGTCGCCGCTGACCTATAACCAGCTCCACGTCTTCGAGGCGACGCTACGCCAGCAGGCGCTGTTCGTCATCGCAGGCATCGCTTACCTGGCCCACCTCGCCTACCATCGCCGCCTTCCCGGCCCCACCCGTCTGGACCTCCCACTCGTGCTGGTACTCGGGGCATACGCCCTGGCGATCGCTTTTTCGATCTATCCCCGCTTCAGCCTGGAGGCCAGCTTTCTGGTGGGCATGGCCGTCCTCACCTTCTATATCTTCTCCGACATCGATGAGCTGACTCCGCCGCTGCTGGTGAGGGGCCTGGCCGCCATCGGAGTCGTGGGAGCGCTTTTTGCCCTCTACGAGGTCGCGGCCGATTGCTTATCCTGGTCCACCTTCGCGGGCGCGGTCGAAGGCAAGACCGGCGTCGCCGGCCTGTTGCCGCCGACCGTGCCGCGCGTCAGCGGGGTCGGCGACCACGTGAACATGATCGCCCTGGCCTTCAACCTCACCCTGCCGTTCGCCCTTTCGCTGGCGTTGGACGGACAGCGGGTCTCGCGTTGGATCGCGGCCGCGGGGTGCGTCCTCATCGTCGTCGCCCTGTTTTTCACCGTGTCGCGCGGGGCCTGGGTAAGCGCCGCGGTTGCCCTGCCGGTCTTCGCGCTGCTCTACGCCCGGCGCGACACGGGCCTACCCCGGCTGAGCGCTGTGCGCATTCGACGGCCGGTTCTGGCCGCGACGATCGCCGTTATCGCCGTCATCGGCCTGGTGGGGGCCGGCGCAGCGGCTTCGCGCTGGGAGTCGCGGCCGGAGTGGCTCTTCCGCTCGTCGCTTTCGCCGCGCTATGACGCCTTCGATGTCGCGCTGCGAATTTTTCGCGATGAGCCCTGGCTGGGCGCGGGACCGAACACCTTTAGCCTGCTCTACAACGTCTACAGCGGCGACTATCCGATCGAGGACTTCCATCCCCACAACGGGTACCTGGCGGTCCTCGTCGATAGCGGCCTGGTCGGCGCCGTCGCCGTCGCGGCCCTGGCCCTGACTCTGATCGCCGTGCTGGTGAACGCTTATCGCGCCGGCACGCCGCAGCGGCGGGTATGGGCCGCGGCCTGCATCGCGGCGCTGACGGCGCTGGCGGTGCACAGCCTGATGGATATGCCCAACCAGTCGAAGACGGTCCTGCTCTTGATCGCGGTCATCGCGGCCCTGGCATTGAAGGTGGGGCCGAGACCGGTGGCGCCTTCGCGGCCGCTGTCGTTGCCGAATCTGCCGCGCTATCTGGTCCTGGCCTTCGTTCCCTTGTTCCTCTCGGGCTGGCTCTGGACTGATCTCGGCCACCGCGCTTACGACCAGAGCCTGGACGCGCTCCTCCAGGGCGACTTCGACGCCTCCGTCAAAAAGGCGCTGGACGCCTCCGGCCGCGAGCCCGATTTCGGCGCCTACCACCTGCACGCCGGGACCATGCAGGCAGTCGACTACCTGGTCAGGAAGGACGGCGGCGAGACCATGCCCGGCCTCCTCGATGGCGCCATCGTCTCCCTGGACCGGGCGGTGGAACTTGACCCGCGCTCCGGCATCGCCTATGCCAACCTGGCGCTGGCGTTGCGCCTCAAGGGCGACGCGGCGGGCGCCATCGACGCCGCCCGCTCCGCCATCGCGCGCTCCCCCGGCGACGGCACCGTCGCCGCCATCGCCGGCGTCGTCCTCGAGTATGGCGAGCAGTGGGACGAGGCTGTCTCGGCCTATTCGAAAGCGGTGACGCACGACCCCACTCTCATCGAGTCCTCGTTCTGGGCCTCGACGCCCTTTCGCCGGGATGTCCGCGCCGAAGTCTTCGGCAACACCTTTCTGACGGCCTGCCAGAAGGCGCGCGTCGTGGCGCTGTACAGCCGCTACGCCGAGGATGACCTGATGGGTCTGGACCAGGCCTGCCGGCGCCAGGTCGAAGGTTCGCCTTCGGACGCCCGCGCGCGCTCCGACCTGGCGATCGCGCTCTACCGCACGGGGGCGACGGAGGAGGCCGAGGCGCAGGCGCGCCGGGCCGTCGGCCAGGCGCCGGACAACGCCTACGCGCGCACCGCGCTTGGCTTCGTCCTCCTTGACCGGGACACGTTGGCAGACGCCCGTCACGAGCTCATGCTCGGCGCCCAGCTTGGCGACCCGGACGCCCTGGTGCTCCTGGCCATGTCATACCAATTGTCCCTCGGGGGCGCCAGGGAGATTCCCGGCGAGGTCCTCGATCGGATGGAGGCGGCGCTGCCGACGGCCGCGCCGTTCGCGTTCGACAACGGCATCCAGCACTACCTCCTGGGCATCCTCTACTACCGCCCGCGCTACTTCCGCGAATCGCCGGCAACCATCATCATTCCGTCCGAGCTGACGGCGCGCGCCGGCGAGTATCCTCTCCTGGCATCGCCCCGGGTAGATGCGATCGAACGGGCGCTGCGGGAGGCCGGGCGCCGCTGACCGGGCACGAGATGACGGCGCCACGGCCGCGACAGCGCCCGAAGGCCCTCCGACCCCTTGGGTGTCCCCCTTGCTCCGTGTCCCCTGTTCCCTGTCCCCTGTCCCTACCTTTGTCCCACGGCTGACACGCGGGACGGCGCTGGTTCTGTAGACCTAAAATAATGCTCCCGCTATGCTTCGAATTGGCGCACGGCGCCCGGAGAAGGAGAGCCAAGCGAGTGACGACTACTACGAAAACCCTGTACGACCTCGGCGAAACGCCGCCACTCGGCGTCATCCCGGAGAAAATGCACGCTCAGGTGATCCGCCAGAGCCGCTACGGCGAGCCGGACAAGGCCTTTGCCCGCGAAGTCGTCGACGTGCCCGAGATCGGCCCCAACGAGGTCCTGGTCTACGTCATGGCGGCCGGCATCAACTACAACAACGTCTGGGCCGGCCTCGGCATCCCCGTCGACGTCGTCCGCCTGCACAAGCAGCAGGGCGAGGCCGGCGACGACGAGGGCTTCCACATCGGCGGCAGCGACGCGTCCGGCATCGTCTACGCCGTCGGCAGCGAGGTCACGAACGTCAAGGTCGGCGACGAGGTCGTCCTCCACTGCGGCATGTGGGACGAGAACGACGCTTACGTCAAGGCGGGTAACGACCCGATGTTCAGCACCGACCTTCCGCATCTGGGGCTACGACAGCAACTGGGGCTCCTTCGCCCAGTTCACCAAGGTCCAGGCGCCACCAGTGCCTGCCCAAGCCGCCGCACCTGACCTGGGACGCGGCCGCCGCCTACATGCTCGTCGGCGCCACGGCCTACCGCATGCTCACGATCTGGCCGCCGCACGACGTCAAGGAAGGCGACGTCGTGCTGGTCTGGGGCGGCTCCGGCGGCCTCGGCTCCATGGCCATTCAGATCGCCAAGGCCCTGGGCGGCATCCCGATCGCCGTCGTCTCCAACGACGAGCGCGGCGACTACTGCATGAGCCTCGGCGCCAAGGGCTACATCAACCGCACGCAGTTCGACCACTGGGGCCGCCTGCCGGACTGGCCCGACGACGCCGCCATGCCAGCAGACGACGCAGGGCTTCCGCGCCTTCGGCAAGGCGATCTGGGACATCCTCGGCGAGCGCAAGAGCCCGCGCATCGTCTTCGAGCACCCCGGCCAGGACACGATCCCGACCTCGCTCTTCGTCTGCGACACCGGCGGCATGGTCGTCATCTGCGCCGGCACCACCGGCTACAACGCCGACGTTGACCTGCGCTACCTCTGGATGCGCCAGAAGCGCCTCCAGGGCTCCCACTTCGCCAACGACGACGAAGCCGCCGGCCTCAACCAGCTGGTCGCCGAAGGCGAAGATCGACCCCTGCCTCGGCAAGACCTTCGCCTTCGACGAGGTCGGCTCTGCCACCAGCTCCTGCACGAGAACCGCCACCCCAACGGCAACATGGCCATCCTCGTCGGCGCACCACGGGCCGGCATGAAGGAAATCCCGTAGAGAGCTGTCAGCCGTCAACTGCCAGCTAACGTCGAGAAGGCCACACTCGTGGCCTTCTCCCTTTCGGAGCCGCAAAAGAGGCTGGCTTCGAAAGGGCGTGCCTCGGTCTGTTAGCCTTTGATCCGCATCCTCTTTCCGGGCGCGGCGAAGAGCAGGTGACGCAATGCCCAGACTTTCGTTGGAGATGTTCGGTGAGGCTGACGTGACGCCGGCGGCGGAGATGCTGGCCGCGAGGCATCGTGCGTCCCGCCGAAGTCAGCCCTTACTGCCGCAAGGGTTCGAAGAGCCATCCGCCTGGCATGAGTGTCTGCGAGAAGCCGCGTCCGCGAAGGCCGGCATCGCAGCCCGCGAGAGTGGCAGGCTTGTGGGCTTCATGCTCGGGCGCGAAGACCTTCCGGAGCAGCGCTCCCTGGGGGCGCGCTGGGGCGATCCGCGGGCCGGCTTTGTCCCGGTGGAAGGCCATGCGGTAGCCGCCGGCGCGGACCCACGGGCCGTCTACCTGGCCCTGTACGGCGCCGTCAGCGAGGACTGGGTGCGCCGAGGCTTCTTCTCTCACGGCGTCCATGTTATGGCCGCCGACGCCGCCGCTCAGGATGCTCTGGTCGGGTTGGGCTTCGGGCGCAAGGTCGTACTGGCGGTGCGAGCGGTCGATCCGGCAATCGAGGTTACGGGCGCGGTATCGGTGCGCCAGGCCGGGCCGGACGACACGCACGCAGTCCACCGCCTCGAGATGGAGCTGGACCTCTACCACTCGCGCCCGCCGATATTCATGCCTGTCGACCCGGCGACAGATGAGGCCGCGGGGCGCTTCATGGATGCGGTCGCAGCGAATCCCGCCAACGCCGTATTCCTTGCCGAGCAGGACGGCGAGGCCGTGGGCATGAATAGCCTGCTCGTAGATGGCTTCGCCTCCGGCCCCGTCCGCGGCGAGCGCCAGGTCTACCTCTACCAGGGCATCGTCAGCGCAACCGCGAGGGCCACTGGCGTCGGCGAGGCTCTCCTATCGCGTTCCCTTGGTTGGGCCCGGGACAACGGCTTCGACCAGGTGGCCCTGCACTACTTTTCCGCGAACCCCACCGGCGGCCCTTTCTGGCGCAAGCACGGCTTCGAGGCGGCCCAGTATGGGATGAGCCGCCTGGTCGATGACCGTATCGCCTGGGCACGAGACTGGCGCTGATGCCGGACGCGAGCCTCCGTCTGGCGCTGGAAAGATATGGCCTCGACCGCGCAAAGGTGTCGCGCCTTCCGGGCGGCATGATCAACGCCAACTTCAGGGTCGACCATGCCGGCCGCGCGCTCGTTCTCAAACGCTACGCGCCGGGTATGCGCGAGTTCGAGCCGGATCGCCTGAGCTTCAGTCTACAGACGCAGGAGATGGTGCGCTCCAAGGGCGCCCCAGCGGCGGCGGTTGTCCGTAACCTCGAAGGCGGCCTGTACACCTCTATCGGCGCCTCAAACTTCTCCGTCTGCGAGTTCGTCGAAGGCATTCAGTATCCGCGTGGCAAGATGCCACCCGAGTGCGCGCGCTCTATGGGGTCGGCGCTGCACAGCGTGTTTCAGGCGCTGGCAGATCTGCCTCCGGTGGCTCCACGACCGCTGCCCGAGAAGACGGCAGCCGTCGAACGCATCGAAGGACTACTGGCGCTCGTGCACCAACGCGACACCCAGGATCCGATCGACCGCATTGCGGCCGGCCTGCTCGAAAGCAGGCTGAGAGGACTCGCGGCCTGGGATGGCCCGGCGCCGGCAACGGCGCCGCATTGGAGCCACGGCGACTACCAGGACTCGAACGTCATTTTCTCGGACACCGGCGCCGTCGCGGGCATCATCGATTGGGACGTCGTCGCGCGCACCAGCCGCCCCTACGAGGTCATGCGCGCTTTCGCCTTCAGCTTTCCGCCGGGCGCCCCGGAGGGGTTCGACTTCCTGCGCGCATACATCGGCGCGGCGAAGCCCTCGCCGGAAGAGGCGGCGGCGTTCGTCGACCTCTGGGATTACGTCACGCTCACCCGCCTCTGGCCCATCGATGTACGTTACGAAGCCCCTGACCTCTACCAGGAGCGATGGGATGAATTCATCCACCCACCAACCGGCTGGTGGGATGCCAACCGCGGGCTTGTCCGCGAAATACTCTTCCGAGCTGCCGCGGAAGCGTCGGGGTCATGAGCACGGGGCGGGTCGCCTTGCTCCTGATCGCGCCGCGCGCAGGCGCTCCCACGGTCGCCTGCGAGGAAGTCGAACTTGTTGTCGGCAAGGGGATCGCCGGCGACCGCTACGCCCTTGGCCTCGGGCACTGGAGCGACCCGAAGTGGCCCGACCAGGAGCTGACCCTGTTCGAGGCGGAGGTCGCGGAGGCGCTTGGCCTGGCGCCGGAACAGTTGCGCCGCAACGTCGTGACGCGGGGCGTTGAGCTAACGACGCTGGCCGGCCGCGAGTTCTGCCTCGGCGAAGGCGGCGTGACGGCCTTCGGCGTCCGCGCCTGCGACCCCTGCGCCTACATCGAAGGCTTTACTCGCCCGGGCGCCATGCGCGAGCTCGCCGGCTTCCGCGGCGGCCTGCGCGCCCGCATCATCAGGGGCGGCATTGTGCGCCTCGGCGACGCCATCACGGTCACCGCCACCTAGCTCATGCTTTAGAGGAGCCCTTGCGCAGCCGACGCAACTCGTCCCGCTCGGCGGCGGGCCTTCTCTCGATCGCCCTGGTGAAGGCAATCGACGACAGGTCCGTCAGATGCTCTTCGATGTAGGACCTGATTTCGTCCGGGTATGCGTGGCCCATCTCGCGCAGCACCCAACCTACGGCCTTCTCCAGGTAGTAGCGTTTGTCGGCGAGGCTGTTCGAGACCAGCGGCAGCACGCGTTCCAGCGGCAGGAAGACGGCGTTCTTGCCGCTGTAGTGGATCAGGCTCACGAGCGAAATCCGGCGCAGCCACTCGTCGTCGGATGCGTTCCACGCTTCCAGCTGCGGGTACACCTCGGCCGGGTAGGCTTCGAGGATGCGAGAGTAGAGGCCGCCAAGGGCGTCGGCGTGGGCCCAGTTGTCGACGCGCACGGTCCAATGCTTGACCACGGGCCAGAGCTGAGGGCTAACGCGTTTCCTGACCATCGGGAGGTAGTACTCGATCGCGGCGAACAGCACTTCGCCGTATGGCGAGCGCTTCCATATCTCATCCCAGACGGTCAGCACCTCGGCCTCAGGCAGCGCATAGAAGGAGAACGGACCTCTGGCGACCCGCCTCTGGTCCGGAACGCTCACCGCCAGGTATTCGAGATGCGAACCGCGGTCCTTCCTGATCGCCTCGCTCGAAGCGGGGTGTCCGAACGGCAGCAGTGCGGCGACAACCTCATCATGGTAGTCGTCGTACTGGGCTCGCCGTTCGTGCTCGGCCGGGCTGCCCGCCGCCGCTCTCACACGGCCCCTTCAGCGCGCAGCTTCGCGATGTCCGCGTCCGAAAGCCCGATCTCGCGCAGCCAGCGGTCCGTGTGCTCGCCAAGCGCCGGCGGTGGCTGCTTCGCGAACTCTTCCGCGAGGCCCGAGAGGTGGTAAGGCGGCGCGATCACCGGGATCGAGGCCGCGTCGCGGCTTATCGACCGCACCATGCCCAGCGCCTGGGCCTGAGGGTCTTCGAACAGGCCGCGCAGGTCGCGCACGGCCTCGGCCGGGACGCCGACCGGGCGCAGGGCGGCGAGCACGTCGGCCACGTGCATGGCCTCGAACTTCATCGCGATGAACTGGCCCAGGGCGGAGCGGTTGGCGCTGCGTTCGGCGCCAGTCGCGAAGCGCGGGTCATCGAGCAGCGCCTCCATGCCCAGAGCCTTGCAGAAGCGCTCCCAGATGCCCTGGTTCGCCCCTGCGATCACGACGTACCCGTCCAGGCACTGGTAGCTGTCATAAGGGACGATCGACGGGTGGGCATTGCCCAGGCGCGGCGGGTTCTCGCGCGTCGCCAGGTACTGGCTGCCCAGGTAGGAGGTCAGCGCCGCCGACGACTCCAGCAGCGACGTGTCGACCATCATCCCTTCGCCGGTCTTGTCCCGCTGGCGCATGGCGGCGAGGATGCCGAAGGCCGCGAACATGCCCGCCACAAGGTCCGCGATCGGCACGCCGGCGCGCATCGGCCGGCCGTCCGGCTCGCCGGTTAGGTACATGACGCCGGAGGCGGCCTGGGCTGCCATGTCCAGGGCCGCCGTGTCCTTGTCAGGCCCCACGCGGCCGTAGCCGGAGATCGCGCAATAGATGAGCCTCGAATTCAGCGGCCGGACCTGCTCGTAGCCGAAGCCCAGCCGCTCGATGCTCGCGGCCAGAGAGTTGTGCAGAAACACGTCGCTGGTCTTGATCAGCTCTCGCAAGGCGGCGGCGGCGCCTTCGTGGCGCAGGTTCAGGGTGACGCTCTGCTTGTTGCGGTTGAAGGCGGTGAAATAGTACGAAAGGCCGTGTCCGGCGCCGTTGGCCGGGTCCCCGAACTTGTATGGCCCGTAGGAGCGCGAGACGTCGCCGCCTTCCGGCACCTCGATCTTGATGACTTCGGCGCCCATGTCGCCCAGCATCTGGCCGCAGTAAGGGGCAGCGATGATCTGGGACATTTCCAGCACGCGGATTCCGGTGAGAGGCAGATCGGCCATGCGGCATCTCCAGCTTGCGGTCGCGATCAACCTGACCTTAAGGGCAAGACCGCGAACAGGCTAGTGTCACGCACTCTGCGCAACCGGCCGCAGGACCTGATGGCAGGACCCGTGACAGCGGCCCTGACGCAAAGGTCTGCTATCTTCCTGATGCCATGCGCTTCCGCCTCCCGCAGGCCCTGCTCTGGCTTCTGACCCTGGCCGCCTGGGCCGCGCTGGCCTGCGGCGACTCGCCGCGCAGGCGCTGGCGCGGAGCAGCCGGCGTCGTTCCTGGTAACCGACCAATCTCTCCAGGGCCTCGCCGTCCTCCGCATTCCCGGCCTGACCCGCGAGCTCCTGATCAAGTTTGACGACCGCTCGCTCATCTTCGACCCGGAGATCTCTCCCGACGGTCGGATAATCGCCTTCTCACGCCAGGCCCCGGCCGTCATCCGAGCCGACGGCTCAGCCGACTTCGGCAGCGACCTCTATGTCGCCGGGATCGACGGCAAGGGCATCCGCGAGCTCGCCCATCACGGCGTGACCGGGGAGTTTCTGACGTCGCCCGCCTGGTTCAGCAACGACGAGCTGGTGTTCGGCGTGCGCGGCCCCGACGCGCGCGGGAAGCCGGACAACCACCTGGAGAGACTCAGCCTTTCGACGGGCCGGCGTTCGCGCTTCGCCGACAATGCCGTGGCGCCCGCGGTGTCGCCGGACGGCCGCTTCATCGCCTTCAACCGCATCGACCCGGCCACGGACGGTGAGGAGTTGGTCCTGGCGGACGCGGACATGCGCCGCCCGCGCACGCTGGTCAAGGACGAAAAGCTCCATACCTTCTCGTCCATCGTCTTCTCTCCGGACGGCGCCAAAGTGGCCTTCGTCGCGATCGACCGCGACCGCCAATCGACCCTTCCCGAAGGTCCCGGGGCCGAGACGCTCATAAAGGCGCTGGGCCTGCATCCCACCGGCTTCGACGTGTGGATGGTGGACACGGACAGCGCCAGGCTGACCAGGGTCTCCGACCTCGCCGACGACGATCCCTCCGTGGCGTTCAGCGCCGATGCCAGCCGCCTCTACGTCCTTGGCGTCTCCGGTCTATATCGAATCGACATCAGCACGCGGGCCACCGTACGGCTACCCGGCAGCCTCTCTAACGGCCAGATCGTGCGCATCCCCGAACGCGCGCCGTGAGCTGAGTGCCCCCTAGGCCCCAAGCCTGGGGGCGCCGGAGTGGCACTCCGGCCCTCCCCTCCCTTCGGAACCCCTCTCTTCTTGATGGGAGAGGGGCAGGGGAGAGGGGTCTACTCCTTGATCGCCGCCACCACCGCCTCGGCAGCGACCTCGTGGGACACGGTGTCGGTGTTGACGCAGAGGTCATACACGCCGGCGTCCATCCAGTCCATGTGGTAGACGCGGCGGAAAAGCTCCGCGCGTTCGCGGTCAGACTGCTTCACCGTCAGCATCGCCTGGTCCAGGGTGATCTGCTGCTCGACGGCGAGGTGCTCCGCCCGCCGTTGCGCGGACCCGATGACCAGGACCTTGAACACGCCCGGTTGGCCGCGCAGCACCGACTGGGCCGCGTGGCCGACGATGACCGCTTCGCCCTGGGAGGCAAGCTCCTTCACCACCCGGTCGACGAAGTGGCGGTAGTCGTCCGAGGCCAGGCTTTGCACCGCCTGCACGATCATCTGCGGCGCGGGCTCCAGGATGGCCTCTTCGGATGACAGAGCCGGCGCCATCGACAGACGCCGCATCATGCGCTCGACGAATCCGGGCAGGCGGTCCGAAGCGGCGACGACCTCCGGCGAGACCCCGGCGATCTGCGCCGCCTGCGACGTCACTTCCCAGTCGTAGTAGCGATAGCCCAACGCCTCGGCGACCGCGCGCGCTATCGCAAATCCGCCGGAGCCAACCTGCACAGAAAAGGTGATTGTCCCGGCCTTCATTTCGGCACCTGCCTTAAGGGTTGTACTCGTCCAGCAGCACCAGGGCCTCGCCCGTGATCACTTCTTCGCCCGCCTGGTTCACGCAGTCCGTCTTCACCGTGACGAAGCGTCGCTCCGGCTGCAGGGCCGTGACTTCGCAGTTGACCGTGACCGTGTCGCCGATCTTAACCGGGCGTTGGAAGCGAAGCTGCTGCGACAGGTAGACCACCGTCTTGCCCGGCGCCAGCTTCAGGCCCAGGGCCGCCGAGATGAAACCGGCGGCCAGCATGCCGTGGGCGATGCGTCCCTTGAAGCGCGTCTTGGACGCGTAAGCCTCGTCCAGGTGCAGGGGCTGGGTATCGCCGCTGACCTGCGCGAACGTCTGGATGTCCTGGTCGCTGACCGACTTGCTGAACGAGACCTTGTGGCCGACCTTGATGCCGAGGACGCTGTCGCTTTCGCTCATCGATGCTCCTTATGGGTAGGGCGGGGCCGCTTTTCCGAAGGCTGGCACAGTATAGGGAGTCAATAGCAATGAGTCATCAGGGAGTATGTTGTCAGTTGTCAGCTCAGACGCGGGTTATGAGAGACGGCCCCTTCGACAACTCGAGGCGCGTTTCCGGACTGATAACTGACAACTGACAACTGATTACCAACAACTGATTACTCTTTCTTAAACATCAGTTAACTCCGCCTTGCTTTCTACCAGGGCGGAAGTCACCATACTCGCGTTGAGGAGAAATCAGGTTGGAGCAGTCCCCACCTATCGGAGCCCCCAGGCGACTCCTGCTCCAGGGCGGCCCGCAGCCGTTCCGCCTGTCGCCGTTCGAAGGCGTAATCCTCATCGCCGTGCTTGCCGCGACCGCTATCGCGGGCTACAAGGTCTATGCCAGCCGCAGCGACCTCAACGCACCGGTGGACACGCCGCCGGTATACTTCGAGGCCCAGCGCACGACGCTCTCCAGCACGGTCTCCACCACGGGTACCGTGGCTTCCAGCCAGCAGGTGACCCTGACCTTCGGCACCACAGGCAAGATCAAGGAGTTTCTCGTCGGGCTCGGCGCCGAGGTCAAGGCCGGCCAGGCCCTGGCGCGCATCGACGATACGGACCTGCAGCAGACGGCGCGCTCCGCCCAGAGCAACCTCGATTCGGCCCAGGCGCGCTACAACGCCGCCGCCCAGGGCCCCAGCGCCACCGATACCGCTTCGGCCTTCCAGGCCGTCAACACGAGCAGGGGACAGCTCGCGACGGCCCAGCAGAACCTAACCGACCTCAAGGCCAAGCCGACGCAGTCCGACCTCAACACGGCTCAGCAAGGACTGCTTTCGGCCCAGAACGCCGTCCAGACGGCCCAGGACAACATCACCAAGGCGTCGAACGACCTGCTGACGGCGCAGTCTGATTTCGCGGCAGCTCAGCAAGCCGCGGCCGACAAACTGAACAAGGCCAAATCGGACTGGGACGCGGCCTCGGCTGCGCTCGAAGCCTGCATAGCTCCTCTAGGCGTCATCCCGCCATCGATGCCCTCCAGGCCAGTTGAAGGACTTCAGCCCTCAAGCGCCACGACGATGGTCACCGGCGCTTGCACCCTACCGGCACCCGTTACCAATTACAACCAGGCCGTTGCCAGCTACAACTCGTCCGCCACTGCGTACGGCGCCGCGCTTACGGCCGTCACCACAAAGACCACCGCCCTCACGAACGCGACGAACGCCACCACCAACGGCAACTTGCAGCGCTCCCTCCAGAGCGCCCAGCTCGGCCTCCAGGTCGCGCAACAGAAGGTCATTGACACGCAGGCCGGCGCCAAGCCCAGCGAGCTCGAAGCCGCCCAGCGCTCCATCGACTCGGCCCAGGCCGGACTCGATTCGGCCACGGCGAAATACAACGCCCTCTTCGAGGCCCCCAAGCCCGAGACCATCCTGCCGCTCCAGGCCAGCGTCGACCAGGCCAAGGCTCAGGTCGAGACATCGAAGCAGAACGTGGCTGCCGCGACCATCGTGGCGCCGTTCGACGGCAAGATCAGCTCCCTCAGCGGTGAGGTCGGCTCGCAGGTCGGCGCGGCCACGGCGGTGTTCATCCTCCTCAACCCGAAGCTGATCCGCATCGACGCCAACGTCGACCAGGCCGACATCTCCAACCTCAAGGTCGGCCAGACCGCGACCGCGACCTTCGACGCGCTCACCGGCCGCACCTACCAGGCCGTGATCAACGCCATCGGCCTGACGCCGGCCAGCCAGCAGGGCGTGGTCACCTACGTCGTGACCTTCGGCGTCGACACCTCGGTGCTGGCGGCGGACGTGCCGATTCCATCGCCGGGCATGACGGCATCGCTGACGGTGACGACGTCGCGAGTCGACAACGCCCTCGTCGTGCCATCGCGCTCGGTGCGCCGCGTCGGCCGCACTTCGATGGTGACGGTGAAGGGTCCCAGCGGCGACGAGGCGCGCCAGGTAGTGACCGGCACCAGCAACAGCAACCTGACCCAGATCACCAGCGGCCTCGTCGACGGAGACGTGGTCCTCGTACAGCGCCGGCGGCGCCGCCCCCACGCGCACGACCGCGACCACGGGGGCGGGCCAGCTTGGCGGCGGCGCCGGCCAGGGCCGCCAGATTCCGGCCGGCGCCTTCCCCGGCGGCGGGAACCAGGGCCCATGAGCCTGCCGACACGCTTGCAGGCGGCCACGGGTGCTCCGGCTGCATCTCGATGATCCAGCTAATCGACCTCACCAAGACGTACCAGACGGGCGAGCACTCCGTCCACGCCCTGCGCTCCGTCAACCTCCACATCGATGACGGCGAGTTCGTCGCCATCGTCGGGGCCAGCGGCTCCGGCAAGTCGACGCTGATGAATATCCTCGGCTGCCTGGACCAGCCGACAAGCGGCGTCTACTTGCTCGATGGCGTCCGCGTCAGCGAGATGGAGGACGACGAGCTGGCCCTGGTGCGCAACCAGGCCATCGGCTTCGTCTTTCAGAGCTACAACCTGCTGCCGCGCATCCCGGCCATCAAGCAGGTCGAGCTGCCGCTGGTCTACCGCGGCATCAAGGACCGCCTGCCGGTGGCGTACGAGGCCCTGAAGATCGTCGGGCTCTGAGCGACAGGATCATGCACAAGCCGAACGAGCTGTCAGGCGGCGAGCAGCAGCGCGTCGCCATCGCGCGGGCGATCATCACCAGCCCTTCGCTTATCCTCGCGGACGAGCCCACCGGGAACCTGGACAGCCGCACCAGCCTCGAGATCATCGGCCTGTTCCAGGCGTTGAACCGCGAGCGCGGGATCACCGTCATCTACGTGACTCACGAAGCGGAGATAGCCCAACACGCCAAGCGCATAATTCAGGTACGCGACGGCCGCATTATCTCGGACATCCTGGTCGAAAACCCGCTCTCTGCCGAAGAGGAACTCAGAGCTCTGCACGGTAGCAGCGTTCAGCCACAGCTTGCGGGGGTGGCCGCGGGCGGGCACGAGGAAAACGAGGCCGCCTGGGCGCCTCCTGGCCCTCACGAGAGCGAGGCGCACGAATGAGCCTGGTCGATTCATTCCTTGTCGCCTTCGAGGCCCTCATCGCCAACAAGATGCGGGCGGCGCTGACCATGCTCGGCATCGTCATCGGTGTGGGCGCGGTGATCGCGCTGATGGCCGTGGGCCAGGGCTCCCAGAAAGAAGTCACGGACCGCATTTCCGGCCTCGGCCCCAACCTCGTCTTCATCCGGCCCGGCACTACGAGCACGAGCGGCGTGCGGACTGCCGCCGGCAGCGCCCAGACTCTTACGTCCGAGGACGCCGCTGCCATCACCTCCAACCTCTCTGTGGTCAGCGCGGCGGCGCCGGAAGTGCGCCTGCCGCTGCAGCTCACCGCCAGCGGCACCAACGCTTCTGCGGCCGTCCTGGGGGTGACTCCGGAGTACGCGCTGGCGCTTAACCTCACCACCGCAAGCGGCCAGTTCATCACCCAGGACGATGTCGACCGCAAAACCAGGGTTGTCGTGCTCGGCGCGACGCTCGCCCAGACGCTGTACCCTGACTCCGACCCTACGGGCCAGCAGATCCGCTTCGGCTTCGGCCGCAACCTGGTCACGGCCACCGTGGCCGGGGTGCTCGAAAAGAAGGGCGGCAACTCCACTCAGAGCCAGGACAACCAGGCTTACGTGCCTCTTTCGACCGCCCAGACCCAGATTCAGATTCTGCGCAGCAGCCGCGCCGGGTCAGTCGTCAGCCAGATTACGGTCCAGGTAACCAACAAGAATCAGATCGACCGCGCCAAGCTGGAAATCACCGAGCTCCTCTCGGAACGCCACCAGGTCGTCGAGGCCGATTTCACCGTCGAGAGCCAGGAGGACATCACGGCGGCGGTGAACCAGGTGTCGCAGACCATGACCGTGCTCCTGGGCAGCATCGCCGGCATCTCGCTCATCGTTGGCGGCATCGGCATCATGAACATCATGCTGGTCAGCGTGACCGAGAGGACGCGCGAGATCGGCATCCGCAAGGCCGTCGGCGCCAGGAAGTCCGACATCATGATGCAGTTCCTCACCGAGGCGCTGGCCGTTACCGTCGCCGGAGGGCTCATAGGCATAGCTTCCGGGATCGGCGTGGCCTACTTCCTCGACGGGCGCAGCATCTCCGGCCTCGGCACCAACGTACAGACCGTGATCTCCTGGACGTCGGTCGTCCTGGCATTCGGTGTTTCCATGGCCATCGGCCTCTTTTTTGGCCTTTACCCCGCATCGCGCGCGGCGCGCCTCAATCCGATTCAGGCATTGCGCTATGAGTAAAACTCCGTTGGGGACCGGGAGGATGGGATGAAGATCACTTTCCGCATCATCATGATCGGCGTCGCGGTCGTTGGCCTCGGCCTCGGCGTCAGCTTCGGCGCCGGCATCGCCTACGGCCGCAGCACCCCGAAAGCCGCGGCCAGCGTGCCGACGCAGCAGCAGCTCAACCAGCAGCTGGGCGTCACCGGCAGTTCCGGCGCCGGCGCAGGCTCCGGCGCTGCCGCGACCGCCGTAGCCGGACGCGCCGGCGGCGCGACCGGCGCCGGCGCGGGCCTGCTGGGCGCCCGCAACACCGCAGGCAAGATCAAGGCCATCGAGGGCCGCACCGTCACCGTCGAGACCCGCAGCGGCGACGTCAAGGTCACACTCGCCGCCAACGCGACAATCGAGAAGGTCTCGAACGGGGCCACATCGGACCTGAAGGTCGGCGACACCGTGATCGCGACAGGCAACCGCAACAGCGACGGCAGCGTCGACGCCAGCGCCATCAGCCAGGTCCCGTCCGAGCTTCAGGCCCTGGTGAACGCGGCCGCCGGCGGCGGCACCACCGGCGCCTCCGCGACCCCCACGGGGCGCTGACCGTGCCCGAAGCGACGACCGTCGTCTCCCTGCGCTGCGAGCAACGCATCTACCCTCCCTACGACGACTTCCACGGCACCAACTGGCCCATGCTCTGGCGCCGCGTAACCATCGAGACGCCGTCCGGCGCCGCCACCTTCGAGCAGACCGACTACGGCCATCCCGGCCGCGTCAACCCCTGGGAGCCGCGCGGCATCCCCGTCGCCCTCGTCCCGCGGACGGCGCAGTTGCGCGCCATCGCCGAGGCAGTCGGCGCCCTGCTGGACTAGTTGATGTCATTCTGAGCGTCAGCGAAGAATCGCCGCCCTTGCGCCGCCTCCTCCCGACCCTCACAACCGACGCGCGCGAGACCCCGCTCCACCCTGTCTCGCTTCTATCTCGCCTCCGGTACCCCTCCTCCTCCGCTTCCCCCTCTCCGCCGGGCGGAGAGGGGGTTAGGGGGTGAGGTCTCTACTTTCCTGCCACTTCTGGGCCGAAAAGCGGTACTCCTCCAAAAGCTGCTCGCGGGCTACCTTGTGCAGCGGCGTCTTCGGCAGGGGCGCGTCGGCGATGATGATCTGGCCGACGCGCTTGTAAGGCGCCATCTCGCGCCCCAGGCGTTCGATCTCGGCGCTGACGACGCGGCGGACGGTCTCGTCCGAGGGCTGCAGGCCTTCCTTCTCGATCAGCGCCAGCGTGGCGTCGACGTTGGGGTAGACGATGGCCGCGACCTGGGTCTTGTCCCGGGCCTTGCGGCCGACGATCGAGATGTCTTCGATCACGCCTGACTCGGCCAGCTTCTCCTCGATCTCGTCCGGGTGCACCTTCTCGCCCGAATCGAGGACGATGATGTACTTGCTGCGGCCCGTCAGATAGATGTTGCCGTCCTTGTCGATGCGGGCCAGGTCGCCGGTGCGCAGCCAGTCGTTGATCTTGGCGGCTCGCGTCTGCTCCTCCGCCTGCCAGTAGCCCTGGAAGACGTTGTCGCCCCTGACGATGACCTCGCCCTCACCGTGCAGGCCGACGCGTATGTCCTTTTCCGGCACGTCGATCAGCGCCACTTCGACGCCGGGTATCGCCTGGCCCACGCTGCCGGCATGGTCCTCGTAAAAGCGGGTGAGTCGGAAGCGGCGGGCGGAATAGCGCTGCACAGAGATCGCCGGCGAGGCCTCCGTCATGCCCCAGCCCTGGATCAGAGGCAGCCCCAGGCTGAAGAAGGCGCGCGCGGTCGCCGGGTTCAGTGCCGCGCCGCCGCTGACCAGAAAGCGCAGCTTGCCGCCGAGAGCCTGATGCACCTGCCGAAACAGCACAGGCCCGATGTTGACGCCCGTGCGCTGCTTGACGGCCTGGACGCGGCGCTGCCAGCCCTGCAGCGTCGCCAGACGGCCTTCGGCTTCCGCGCGCGCCAGGACGTTGCGGTACATGATGTCGTACAGGGCCGGGACGCCGAAGAAGATCGTCGGCTTCTCGTCCGCCATGCGGTCGCGCACGCGCCTGATGTCGTTCTCGATGACGACGCGCGCGCCGACCAGACACACCAGCACCACCGCGGCGATGAACGGCAGCGCGTGGTGCAGCGGCAGCACCAGGAGCACCGAGTCGCTGCCGCTGATGTCTAGCGTGCTCAGCACCGAGTGCCCGTTGGCCATGAAGTTGCCGTGGGACAGCATGACGCCCTTGGCGCCGCCGGTGCTGCCGGAGGTGTAGATGACGGCCGCGAGGTTGTCAGGGCCGGGCGCCCGCCCCGGAAGGGCCTGGCGGCTCTCGCTGGTCGCCGCCGCGGGGACCGCCTCGAACGGCATCGTCTCGGCGGCGTGGCGGCGCAGGAAGCCCATGCGCGCTTCCCGCCGCGCCTCGCCGGCGACGATGATCCGCTCCAGCCCCGGCGAGCGCTCGGGAATCTTCGACAGCGTCGTGTCGGAAGCGACGACGAAGCGGCACTCGGGACGCCTGATCTGCTCGCCGATCTCCTGCTGCTTGAGGTCGTAATACACCGGCACGATGACGCCGCCGGCCAGCAAGATGCCGTGGCAGGCGATCACCCACTCGACGCTGTTCTCGGCACAGATCGCGACGCGGTCGCCCGCGTTCAGGCCCAGGGCGACCAGCCCCGCCGCGAAATCGACCGCCTGGGCGCTCACGTCCGCCCAGGTCAAGGCCCGCCTGTCAGCGCGGCCGCCGGCCACGTACGCCGGATTGCCGCCCAGCAGCGAAGCCGTGAGCGCCAGCGCGGCGGGCAAAGTCATCGGGCGGTCGTCGTCAGGCAAGTCGGCGGCTCCCCCTGCGGGCAATTGGCCGGAGTATACAGGCCGTCGCCCCGGCGCGGTCCCTAAAGGGGTATTGACACATGCGTTCGATTAGATTAGAACGCATGTACTGCATGACCCCGCTGGCCTTTCTTGAGGAGTAGACCGTGAGCAGCACGAGCATCTGTCCCGTCCTGCCAACCGCAGCGCCGAGCGCTTATCCCTGCCGTGACTGCGGCAGGCCCTTCACGCTGGCTGCCGAGACGCTGGAACTTTTCCCCGGATGGCTTCCGCAGCGCTGCCTCGCCTGCCTGGGACAAAAGAAGCCATCAACGCCGCTGGTCACGCCCGGCGAAGCTCTGACATCATATTCGGAAGGTCCCGACTCGGGCATTTTCGTGCACGGGTCCTGCGAGCCGAATCCCGGCAGCGGAGCCTGGGCGGCGGTGCGCGTGGTGAGTGGCGCCATCCTGACCGAAAGCACCGACCGCGAGCCGTCGACGACGAACAGCCGCATGGAGCTGATGGCCGTAATCCAGGGCCTGCGCCTTGCGTTGCCGCGCGAACGTGTCAGCCTTTACACCAACAGTGAGGTCGCGGCCGCTACGCTGCGGGACTGGGCGCCGGCCTGGCAACGGAACGGCTGGCGGCGAGGCCCGAGGCGCGAGCGGATCGCAAACCTGGACCTCGTCCAGGAGGCATTCGCGGCATACCAGGGCCGCCCTAACACGGAGGTGCTGTGTCTCAAGGCCGCGGACGCGCGCTGGATTCATTATTCGCGGGCAGTCTCCCGCGCCCAGCTCTTCGAAGCGGCTTGAGGGATTCGCCGCCTGTGTTCGGCTCGCCTCCCAGGTAGACTTGGGCTAACGTTCACGCTACTCACGTCGCCGTAATCGAGGGGTACCTCTCGTGACGACCAGGCTCCGCTGTAAGGACTGCGGTAAAGAGTTCACTCTTTCCCCCGCGGTCCAGGCTCGCTACCCGGGTTGGTCCCCCAAGCAGTGCTGGGGCTGCCGTAACGGTCACACGGAGGACATACGTACAGCCGAGGAGGTTCTCGCGGCGTACTCGTCGGGTCCTGACACTGGGGTGTTCACCGACGGGTTTTGCGAGCCCAATCCCGGGCGTGGCGGTTGGGGCGCTGTAAAGGTCCTCGACGGGAAGCTGGTCGTCGAGAAAAACGGGTCGGAACCGAGTACCACGAACAACAGAATGGAACTCAAGGCCCTGATCGAAGGGCTGAGGTTGCTCGATCCAGCCGACTCGTTGACGGTCTTTTCCGACAGCCAGTTGTGCATCAACACCCTGACCAAATGGGCGCCGGCATGGCGGGCCGCGGGCTGGAAGCGCAAAGGGAAGGACCCGATCGCCAATCTCGATCTCGTCAAGGAAGCTTTCGACGCATTCAAGGCAAGGCCAAATGCCCGACTCGAGTGGGTCAAGGGTCATGCTGGCATCAGGTGGAACGAGTATGCGGACGCCCTCTCGCGCACACATAGCTTCGGCCAGATATAGGCTGGCGCCATCTCTCGCCGGGTTGACGCCCCCGCCCGGCCGCGCTTCATGTAACGCGACCTTCACCTGAGTGCCGATAACCCTGTGCTAGGATCGAACTGGTACGGCCAATTTCGGCAGGACTACATGAGCGGTACCACCGTAAGCCTCTTCCGCCCTGGACTGATCGACTACCACGACGCCTGGTCGTGGCAGCGCGAGATGGCCGCAGCCTTGCGCGAACGGCGCGCTCCCGAGTCGCTGGCCCTACTCCAACACCCTCCCGTCTACACCCTGGGCCGCCGGGCAAAGGCCGAGCACCTGCTCGTGAGCCCTGATGACTTGCGCCGGCGCGGCGCTCAGATCGTCGAAGTCGACCGCGGCGGCGACGTCACCTTTCACGGCCCCGGCCAGCTTGTCGGTTATCCGATCCTGGACCTTCGCGCCCGCGGCACGCTGCCCGGCGACTACGTGCGCCTTCTGGAGCAGGTCCTCATCGAGGCCCTGGCTTCGTTCGGCGTCACCGGCGAGCGCGTGGCCGGCCGGCCCGGCGTCTGGGCCGGCGGCGGGAAGATGGCGGCCATTGGCGTGCGCGTCCAGGGCGGCGTCACCACCCACGGCTTCGCCCTCAATGTCAACAACGACCTCTCCTGGTTCGACGCCATCGTCCCCTGCGGCCTCTCGGAGGCAACCGTGACGTCGATGGCCTCGATCCTGGGTGAGGCGCCGTCTGTCGAGGCTGTCGAAACGGCCGTCGCGCACGCGTTCTCCAACCGCTTCGCCGCGCGCCTCGGCCCTGCTTCCTGCTCCCTGCTTTCTCCTTCCTTAATCGCCTCGGGAGCGTCCGATGGTCGCTGAGAAGCTGCCCAAACCCGAGTGGCTCAAGGTCCGCTTCCGTGACGGCGAGCGCTACCGCTCGATGCTCGGCCTGATGCGTCAGGAGCAGCTCCACACCGTCTGCGAAGAGGCGCGCTGCCCGAACATGGGCGAGTGCTGGAACGCCGGCACAGCAACCTTCATGATCCTGGGCGACGTCTGCACTCGCTCCTGCGGCTTTTGCGCCGTGACCTCCGGCAAGCCCAACGGCCTGGACCTCCTGGAGCCCCTGCGCTTGGCCCGCACCGTCCAGACGCTGGCCCTAGACTACTGCGTCATCACCTCCGTCAACCGCGACGACCTCGAAGACGGCGGCGCTTCGGTCTTCGCCGCCTGCATCCGCGCCATCCACCACCGCACGCCTGATTGCCAGGTCGAGGTGCTGATCCCTGACTTCGAGGGCAATTGGGAGGCCCTGCGCATCGTGATCGAAGCAGGGCCGGTTGTCCTGAACCACAACACCGAGACGGTCCCGCGTCTGTACCCCCGCGTCCGGCCGAAGGCGCGCTACCCGCGCTCCCTGGAGCTGATCCGCCGCGTGAAAGAGATCGATCCAACCATGACGACGAAGTCCGGCGTCATGGTCGGCCTCGGCGAGACGATGGCGGAGCTGACTCAGACGATGGGCGACCTGCGCGACAACGGCTGCGAACTGCTGACCGTAGGCCAATACCTGCGTCCGGACGACAAGCACCTGCCGATCGTGCGCTACTGGGAGCCGGCCGAGTTCGAGGAAGTGAGGCACATCGGCATGGAGCTTGGCTTTCGGCATGTAGAGGCAGGCCCCTTGGTGCGCAGCTCCTACCACGCCGGCGAGCAGGCACGAGCGGCCGGCCGGCTCGTCCTGAGCCCAGGAGCCACCAATGCCTGACTTCGACGTACTCGTCATCGGCTCGGGGCCGGGCGGCTACGTCGCCGCTATCCGCGCCGCCCAGCTCGGACTCAAGGCCGCCGTGGTCGAGAAGGACGAAATCGGCGGCGTCTGCCTGAACTGGGGCTGCATACCCTCCAAGGCCCTGCTGCACAGCGCCGACCTGGCGAACGATTTCGCGCCGCGCTCCGGCCTACGGTATCGGCTACGACAACCTGAAGCTGGACCTGGGCGTGGCCGTGGGCCGCAGCCGCGAGGTGGTGGCGAAGATGGTCGGCGGCGTGAAGACGCTGCTGGAGCAGAACAAGGTCACAGTCATCAAGGGCACGGCGAAGCTCGCCGGCGGCACCAGGGTAAGCATCAGCCCAGACAGTCAGACGGTGGAGGCCGCGAACATCATCATCGCGACCGGCGCGCGCCACTCGCTCCCTGCCAAACGTTCCGGTCGATGGCGACCGCATCCTGACGTCGCGAGAAGCCCTGGAGCTGACCGAACTGCCGCGCTCGATCGTGATCGTCGGCGCAGGGCCAATCGGCGCCGAGTTCGGCTACCTCTATCCGCAGCTACGGCTCCGAGGTCACGATCGTGGAGTTGCTTGACCGCGTCCTGCCCAACGAGGATATCGACGTCAGCCGCGCGGTCGAGCGCGCCTTCAAAGAGCAGGGCATGACCATCAAGACGAAAACGAAGGTCGAAGGCATCAGGACCGGCGAAGGCGGCGTCACCGTCAGCCTGTCCGCCGGCGACAAGACGGAGGACATCGTCGCCGAGCGCTGCCTGATCGGCGTTGGCTTCGGGCCGAACACCGAGGGCCTCGGCCTGAAAGAGGCCGGCGTCGAGCTCGACCGCGGCTGGGTGAAGGTCGATGACTACGCCCGCACGAACGTCGCCAACGTCTACGCTATCGGCGACGTCACAGGCCGCCTTCTCCTGGCCCACGTAGCCTCGCACCAGGGCGTCACCGCGGTGGAGACGATCGCCGGGCGCAACCCGCCGCCTTTGGACTACGTGAAAATGCCGCGCGCCGTGTACTGCGAGCCGCAGGTCGCCAGCCTGGGCCTGACCGAAGCTCAAGCAAAGGAGCAGGGCTTCAAGGTCCGCACCGGCCGCTTCCCCCTGCGCGGCAACGGCAAGGCGCTGGCCATCGACGCGACGGAAGGGTTCGTGAAGCTGGTGGTGGACGAGGACACGCACGACATCCTCGGCTACCACATGGTCGGCGCCAACGCCACCGAAATGATCGCCGAGGCCAGCCTGGGCTCAGTGCTGGAGACGACGCCAGCCGAGCTCGGATATGCCGTCCACGCCCACCCCACGCTATCCGAAGCCGTGCGCGAGGCCGCGCTGGCCGTCAGCGGCGAGTCGATTCACTACTACGCGCCCTTGCGGGCAGGCCGCTGATGGCCGTCTCCGAAAAGGCGCTGAGCGGCTTGAAGAAAGAGGGAGCGGAGAAGCTCCTCTACCAGATGGTGTTGATCCGCCGCTTCGAAGAGAAAGCGGCCGAGATGTACGCGCGCGGCCGCATCCACGGCTTCCTCCACCTCTACATCGGCCAGGAGGCCGTCGCGACCGGCGCGATATCGCTCCTGCGCGCAGGACGACTACGTCATCAGCCACTACCGCGAGCACGGCCACGCCCTGGCGCGCGGCCTGGAGCCCGATCGCATCATGGCGGAGCTGTTCGGCAAGGCCACGGGCGTCGGTCAAAGGCCGCGGCGGCTCCATGCACCTGTTCGACGTCTCGCGCCGGTTCATGGGCGGCTACGCCATCGTCGGCGGCCACCTGCCGCTGGCCTGCGGCCTGGCGATGGGCGCCCAGTACGAGGGCAAGGGCGCCGTGGCCTGCTGCTTCCTCGGCGACGGTTCGGTCAACGAGGGCGCCTTCCACGAGTCGCTGAACCTGGCGGCCATCTGGAAGCTGCCGGTCCTGTTCATCTGCGAGAACAACTTCTACGCCATGGGCACGTCCATGCGAAAGGTCAGCGCCCTGGCCGAGATTTACAAGCGCGCCGAGGCCTACGGCATCCGCGCCGAGCAGGTCGACGGCATGGACGTGATGGAGATGCGCAAGCACGTCGATGAAGCGCTGAAGCTGGTGCGGCGCGGCGAAGGCCCCTTCTTCCTGGAGGCCATTACCTACCGCTTCCGCGGCCACTCGATGTCCGACCCGGAGTTCTACCGCAACAAGGAGGAGGTCGAGCACTGGCGCTCCCTGGACCCGATTACGTCCTTCAGGGAGGCCCTTCTGCGCAAGGGCATCTTGACCCAGGAAGATGTCGACGCGATCGAATGAGCGCGTCGAAGGCGAGATACAACGCGCCGCCGAGTTCGCCGAGCAGAGCCCGTTCCCCGACGTCGAGCACCCTTTACGAGGACATCTATGCCGGCGCTGACGACGGCTCGATGAAGACGGGCACGTCATGAGCGCGCAAGCCGGCCCGGTGGCGTTCCGGGGAGTTCGCGGTGCCTGAGCTGACCATCCGCGACGCCCTGCGCGAGGCCCTGCGCGAGGAGCTACTGGCCGACCCCAAGGTATTTCTCATGGGCGAAGACATCGGCGCCTACGGCGGCTCCTACGCCGTCACGAAGGGCTTCCTGGACGAGTTCGGCCCGGACCGCATCCGCGACACGCCGATCAGCGAGCTGGTCATCGTCGGCGCCGGCGATCGGCGCCGCCATGGCCGGGCTGCGGCCGATGGTGGAGCTGATGACGATCAACTTCAGCCTGCTGGCGCATCGACCAGATCATCAACAACGCCTCCAAGCTGCACTACATGTCGGCCGGCCAGATCAACGTGCCCTTCGTCATTCGCATGGCCTGCGGCGGCGGCAGCCAGCTCGGCGCCCAGCACTCTCACTCGCTCGAAGGCTGGTACGCGCACGTGCCCGGCCTCAAGGTCGTCTGCCCCTCGAACCCGCACGATGCCAAAGGCCTGCTTGAAGACAGCCTTCCGCGATGACAACCCGGTGATCTTCATCGAGCACACCGCCATCTACTCCCTCGAAGGGGACGTGCCCGAAGGCGAGTACTTCGTGCCCTTTGGCCAGGCTAACGTCCTTCGTTCCGGCGACGACGTCACTCTCGTCGGCTACTCCGGCAGCGTCCATCAGAGCATGCGCGCCGCGGCGATCCTCGCGCAGCAGGACGAGGTCGAGGCCGAGGTCATCGACCTGCGCACGCTGCGGCCGCTGGACATCGGCACCGTGATCGAGTCCGTGAAGAAGACCGGCCGGGCGGTGATCGTCGAGGACGACTGGCGCTTCGGCGGTTTCGCCGGCGAAATCGTTTCGCAGATCCAGGAGCTGGCGTTCGACTATCTGGACGCGCCGGTCGCGCGCGTGGCCGGGGCCGATGTGCCCATGCCTTACTCTCGCGCCCTGGAGCTAGCGGCCCTGCCATCGGAGCAACAGATCGCGGACGACGGTCAGGGGGATGATGTGAGGACGGGCGACGAGGAACAGGGACCACGGAACAAAGGGGGGAATTCGGCCTTGTTCCATATTCCCGGTTCCCTGTTCCTGGTCCCGCACAGGAGGCCGTCATGATTAGCGAAGTCGTCATGCCCCAGATGGGCGCCGACATGAAGGAAGGCACCGTCCTCCGCTGGCTCAAGGAAGAGGGCGAGGAGGTCGAGCGCGGCGAGATCATCGCCGAGATCGAGACCGACAAAGCCAACATCGAGATCGAGGCCTTCGATGGCGGCATCTTCCGCAAGGTCCTGGTACCGGAGGGCGAGACGGTCGAGGTCGGTACGATCATCGCCGTCATCGCCGCGCCGGGCGACGACATCGCCGTATATGAATCCGGCGAGCGCCGCACCGCCGACGTGACCGCGTCGACGGGCAACGGCGCCGCCCCCGCCGCGCCGGCGCCACCGCGCCCAGCCGCGAGCCCAGAGCAGGCGCCGGCCCCTCCTGCTCCTTCGGCGGCCCCGGCGGCCGCCACTCGTGCCCAGGCAGCCCCCGCGGCATCCGGCGCCCGTCACCGCGCCTCACCGGTCGCCCGGCGATTCGCCGCCGAAATGGGCGTGGACCTGGCCGCCGTGCGCGGCACAGGCCCGGATGGGCGGATCGTCCGCCGCGACATCGAGGAGGCGGCGAAAGCGCCAAGGACAGCCGCGCCGTCCGCGGCCACGCCGGCGCGGACGGCTCCCGCGGCCCCGGCGCGCGCCACTACCGCCGCCACGCCAGAGACTCAGATGCCCGCGCCCGGGACCGTCGTCGACGTGCCCCTCAGCCGCATGCGCCAGACCATCGCCCGGCGCATGGCGCAGTCCAAGCGCGAGGCGCCTCACTACTACATCACCGTCGACGCCGACATGACAGAAGCCGTCCGCATGCGCGCCCAGATCAACGACGCCCTGGGCGAGACCGGCCGCGTCAGCATCAACGACCTTCTGATCCTGGCCTGCACGCGTGCCCTGGAGCGCCACCCCAGGTTCAACAGCTGGTGGCTGGAAGACCACCTCCAGCTCCATGGCCGCGTCAACGTCGGCATCGCCATCGCTCTGGACGACGGCCTGATCGCGCCGGCCGTCCTGGACTGTCAGGCCAAGCCCCTGTCGCAGATTGCCCGCGAAGCGCGGGACCTGGCGGAGCGGGCCCGGTCCGGCGCCGCCCTCACGGCCGAGGAGTACACCGCCGGCACCTTCACGATCACGAACCTTGGCGCCTTCGGCGTCGATTCCCTGATCGGCATCATCAACCCGCCCCAGACCGCGATCCTGGGCGTCGGACGCGTACAAGAGCGCCCCGCGGTGCTCGACGGCCAGCTCGCCGTCCGCTCGATGATGACCATCGCCCTCTCGGCCGACCACCGGGCAACCGATGGCGCCGAGGGCGCCCGCTTCCTGCAGACGCTGAGAGACGTGCTGGAGAAGCCGGCGCTGATGTTCGTGTAGGGTACGAGCTGTCAGCGGTCAGCCTTCAGCTGATCAGCCAGATCCGGATGCGGATCTGTGGGACAGCACTCATGAAGCCCCTGCTGCCGCGCTGCTGAACAGCTCATCCGGCCTGACCGCTGAAAGCTGATGGCTGACAGCTCAGCTAGTGCGTCTCGGCGGCCTCGTTCAGCTGGCGGATGCGCCGGGCCAGGATCGGCAGCATCGCCGTGGCGACGCGCGAGCCCGGGGCGTTGACCTCCGCGTTGAAGTCCCACTTCGTCAGCACCAGGCATTCGGCGTCTTCCGTGGCGCGGGCGCTGGCGGAGCGCAACTGGTTATCGAACAGCGCCATCTCACCGAAGAACCCGCCCGGCGAATGCGTGAAGATAACCTGCTCGTTCTTGGTGCCAAGTTCCCGCACGATTTCGACGTGGCCCTTGGAGACAACGTAGAAGGCGATGCCCAGGTCGCCTTCCCGGACGATGACGTCGCCCTTCTTGTAATCGCGCTTGACGATGACCTTGACCAGGCGGCTGAGGTCTTTGCGCGTCATCTCGGAGAACAACTCTACCTGCTGTAGGGTGTCTTCGACGGCCATGGCACCTTCCTTGCTCTTATGCACAGGCGCGGCCGTGCCGCGCCCTGATCCCTGCCCCGTTCTGGCATGCGCATTCTATGCACAGCCCACTGACTGGGCAAGCGCATTCTTGGTCAGCGCCGGCTTAGCGCAGGCGAATGCGCGGATCGAGGAACGCGTAGCTTATGTCGACAAGCAGCACCGACACGACGAGCAGGCAAGCGAAGATCAGGTTTGTGGCCTCGATAACCGGGTAATCGAGGATGTTCACGGAGTCAACCAGATAGCGCCCCATGCCGGGGATCACGAATATCTGCTCGAAAATCACCGTCCCGGCTACCAACCCCGGGAGGCTCACGCCGATCGTGGTTACGACGGGGATCAGCGCGTTTCGCAGCGCGTGCCTGTAAAAGACAGTGTTGGCGGAAAGGCCTTTGGCGTGCGCCGTGCGGACGTAGTCCTGGCGCAGCACTTCCAGCATCTGCGTGCGCACCAGGCGGAGCAGCCCGCCGCTTGGCGTGATGCCGATGAGAATCGCCGGCGTCAGCATGATTTTGAAGTGGGCGATAGGGTCTTCCGTCAGATAGCGGAACTTGATCGGCGGCGCCCAGTTGAACCAGATCGAACCAAAGGTAATGATCAGGACCGCCAGCCAGAAGCCTGGCACCGCGTCGATCAAGATGGCAATCGAGCGGAAGCCGTAGTCAGCGAACTTGTCCTGCTTCACCGCCGCCAGCACGCCCATGGGCACTGAAACGATGACCGCGCTGAACAGGCCCCAAGCCCCCAGCTCGAAGCTCACCGGTACGCGGTGCTTGAGTTCGCTTGTCACCGACCTGCCGTTGTGCAAAGACTCTCCCAGGTCGCCCTGAAGCAGGTGCCCCATCCAGACGATGTATTGCTTCGGGACGCTGGCGTCTAACCCCAGTTCCTTCTCGATGTTGGCCCGCAGTTCGGGATCGTTGCGCCCGAACTCGCCGACGATCACGTCCACCACGTCCGCGGGCAAGACAACGCGCAGCCCTACAAAGGTGATCAGCGTGATCGCGAGTAGCGTGGGGATGGAGAGGATGATGCGCTGCAGTATGTAACGCTGCACGGTTACCCCCTGGGCCTGCCCGCCGATTCTAGCATCCAAGAACCGTCATGTAGGCTCAAGGTGGTTCAAGCAGGCGCCTCGGCCCGCAACAGAAAGGCCCGCCGGCTCGACGGGCCTTTCGGACGCTTTCGCGCGGGCGCTTAGCGGCTGCCCCGCAGGCGCGGGTCCAGCACGTCGCGCAGGGCGTCGCCCAGGAGGTTGTAGGAGAAGACGACGATACCGATCGCGATTCCGGGGTAAATCGCCAGGCCCGGGGCGCTGCGCATGTACTCGCGGCCCTGGAGGCTCAGCATCTGGCCCCAGCTCGGGAATGGCGGCGGCAGGCCGTAGCCCAGGAAGCTCAGGCTGGCTTCGAGGAGCACTACGCCTCCGAGGCGGATGGTGGAGCCGAGGATGATAAGTGCCATCACGTTCGGCAGCACGTACTTCATCATGATGTGGCGGTCGCCGGCGCCGATAACGCGGCCCGCCTCGATATAGGGGCTGGCCATGATCGACAAGACCTGGCCCCGAATAATTCTCGAACCTCCGGGCCCTCCTAGCACGCCGATGACGATGATGAGCTGCCAGAGGCCGGACCCGAATATGCCGAGGATGGTGATCAAGACCACTAGTCCCGGTAGGGCCTGGAACATATCGACGACTCGCTGGCCAATCTTGTCGCTCCAGCCTCCGTAATAGGCCGTCATGATCCCGATGGTCGACGCAATGAGCTCTGAAATCAGCACGGCGCCAAACGGCACGATAATCGAGACGCGGGCGCCGTAGATCAGGCGGCTGAGGATGTCGCGGCCAAGCTCGTCCGTGCCAAGCAAGTACCTATTCGAAGGCTTCTGGAGCCGGTCACGAAGGTGATTCTTGTCGTAAGAGAAGGGCGCGACCAGGTTGGCGACGTAGGGGACGGGCTTGCCTTGGGCTGAGGTAAGAGCTGTCGTCACCGAGTCGTACCCGCCGCCAAAGGGCGTGCCGGCGACGTGGTAGAAGAAGTTCAGAGTAACCGGGATCAGGTCCCCGAGGATGATGAGCGTAAGGACGATCATCCCGCAGACGAAGCCGAGTGGCTTTCGCCTGGCGAATGTGACGAAGCCGCTGAAGACTCTGGATGGGAAATTGCGCTCGCGTTCCTGTTGCCAGCCCTCAATCTCCGCTATGCCGCCGAGTTGCCCTACCGCCATTTCGTGACCTCCCTATACGCCGCGTTAGCGGTAGCGGATCCGTGGATCGAGGAACGAGTAGCTGATATCGACCAGAAGCACGGAGACGATCAGCAGGGTCGCGAACACCAAGTTCAACCCCTGGATAACCGGATAGTCGCGGATATTGACCGAGTCGACAAGATACCTGCCCATCCCCGGTATCACGAATATCTGCTCGAAGATCACCGTGCCGGCGATGATGCCCGGCAGGCCGACGCCTACCACCGTCACGACAGGGATGAGGGCGTTGCGCAGGGCGTGCTTGTAGAACACCGTGCCCGGGCTCAGGCCCTTGGCGTGCGCCGTCCTCACGTAGTCCTGGCGCAGCACCTCCAGCATCTGTGTCCGTACAAGCCTGATCAGGCCGCCGCTCGGCGTGAGGCCGATGATCAGGGCCGGCGTGAGCATGATCTTCAGGTGCGAAATCGGGTCCTCGGTTAACGTCTTGAACTTGATCGGGGGCGCCCAGTTGAACCAGATGGACCCGAATGTGATCACAAGGACCGCGATCCAAAATCCCGGCACGGCGTTGAGCATGATCGCGACCGTACGCAAGCCGTAGTCCGGGAACTTATCTTGCTTCACCGCCGCCCACACCCCCAGGGGCACGGCCGCTCCGATCGCCGTCGCCTGCGCCCAGAGGCCCAGCTCGAAGGAGATCGGCACGCGCCGCTTCAACTCGGAAGTGACGCTGCGGCCGTTGTGCAGGGAATGGCCCAGGTCGCCTTGCATCACACCCCACATGTACGTGAGGTACTGCTTTGGGATACTGGCGTTCAGGCCCAGTTCCTTTTTGAGGTTTTCCCTGAGTTCAGGGTCGTTGCGCCCGAATTCACCGACGATGGTGTCGATCACGTCTCGTGGCAACGCCACGCGCAGGCCTACAAAGGTGATGATCGAGATGCCGATCAGCGTCGGCAGCGAGAGGATCAGCCGCTGAATAATGTAACGTTGCACCCCTCGTGGACCTCCCCAGCGATTCGGTTCATCCGCCAACGCCGTACCGGCGCTGATGGCAGCAAAGCATACTCTATAGCGTTTACCGCCGCCATCTATAACCCATATTAGGGGCGCCTCCGCCAGCGTGCGGAAGTGTTGCCTGACGGTAATACGTTATCGCCTTGTCCGCAAGATTTAATTTCCAGCGGCAATTTCCGCGCAACAGGCAGCGTTTACATGGAAGCGACCATAACGCTAGACTTTTCCACTACCGGCAGGAAGCCGGCGGCACAAGCGCACCTCTAAGGCCCGGGGACAGCCAGGAGGCATCGATGGGTTTGGATGTCCGGCAGCGCCTGCAGATACCCAAGCAGCCGATCAAGAAGCAGGACCCCAGGGAGCGCGTCCACAACTGGGACGAGGTCTTCCTCGGCTTCGACGTGGAGTTCGCCAAGATCGAGGCGGCGCGCTGCATCCAATGCCCTACCGCCCCCTGTCAGGCGGCCTGCCCTGTTGGCAATGACATCCCCGGTGCCTTCTCCCTCCTGGAGCAGGGCGACATTATCGGCGCGGCGGAAGTCTTCCGCGACACCAGCAACCTGCCCGAGCTTTGCGGCCGCCTCTGCCCGCAGGAGAAGCTCTGCGAGGGCGAATGCGTCGTCGCTTTCGCCATCCGGCCGGGCATGGAATCCCAGCCCCCGGTCGCCATCGGCAAGCTGGAGTCGTTCGTCACGGACTACCAGCGGCGCACCGTCGGCCTGATCCCCCCGCGGCTGCCCGCCGCCACGGGCAAGAGCATCGCGATCATCGGCGCCGGCCCGGCCGGCATCGCCGTCGCGGAGCAGCTTGCCCTTACCGGGCACCATTGCGTTGTCTACGACGCCTGGCCGGAGCCCGGCGGCATCCTCCTCTACGGAATCCCCAACTTCAAGCTCGCCAAGAAGGTGCTGGACGACAAGATCGAATATCTTCGCCTGCTCGGCGTCGAGTTCGTCTGCAACACCTGGATTGGCCGTGATATCACCATTGACGACCTCTTCGACAAGCATGGCTTCAACGCCGTCTTCGTCGGCACCGGCGCCCCGGTCGGAGGCGCGCTGGCGGTGCCGGGCGAGGACCTTCTGGGGGTGTATCAGGCCACCGAGTTCCTTGTTCGCGGCAACCTGCGGCCGAATCAGCTCCCTGCCGACATGCAGGAACCAATGCGCGTCGGCCGCCGATTCGTCGTGATCGGCGGCGGCGACACGTCTATGGACTGCGTCCGCACCGCCGTCCGTCTGGGCGTCCAGGAAGTCACCTGCGTCTATCGCCGCACCGAACGAGAGATGCAGGGCCGCGGCGAAGAACGCGTGCACGCCAATGAAGAGGGCGTCAGGTTCGAGTTCCTGACCATCCCCCTGCGCTTCCTCGGCGACGAGTCCGGCCGCGTCCGCGCTGTCCAATGCCAGAAGATGGCCCTGGGCGAGCCTGACGAATCCGGGCGGCGCAGGCCCGTCCCCGTCCCCGGCTCCGAGTTCCTCATCGAGGCCGACACCGTCGCCATCGCCATCGGCTACAACGCCGACCCGCTGATCCCGAAGAAAACCATCGGCCTCGAGGCCGACCGCTGGTCGCTGATCAAGATCGACCGCGAAACCGGCCAGACCAGCCGCCGAGGCGTCTTCGCCGGCGGCGACAACGTCAATGGCGCCGACCTGGTTGTCACCGCCCTGGCCGACGGCCGCCGCGCCGCCATCGCGATCGACAAATACTTGCGCAGCCTCTAACCGCAAACGTCGCCCGTGGCCATCGACCCAGGCAGGGGCTGTCCTTACAATGGCGATGCTTCAGGCCGCGAGTGGCCGGTGCGAAAGATCAGGTGGGAGCCAGGTTGGAAAGCCGTTCGGTCCTTTTGCTGGGAACCAGTAATATCCTCTTTACGGAGTCCGGCGAAGAGGGACGCTCCGTCAACCTCCTGCGCGAGGCCCTGACGAAGTTGCGGCCGGACATCGTCTGGGCGACGCACGGCCAGATGAGTTCTCCGAGCGCGGAGATGGCCGCCCGCGTCCGCCAAGCCGTAGAGACGCACCGGCCGGACCTCATCTTCTTCGAAGCCAGCGCCCATTCCATCCACCACGAATACGTCCTCTGGAGCGTCCAGGAGAAATACGCCTGGCTCTACCCGGCCGCGCGCTATATCGATAAAGGACTGTTCAGGCTCGCGGGCGGGCCGCACGACCGCGACGATACGCCGCGGCGCTGGGTTTATAAGGTGCCTCGCGGTATCGCCTCGCGCGTCTTCGGCAAGAGCAACAAACGCGGCGCGGAGGAGTCGCTGCGGCACCTGACCGCCACCCTCGACTACCTCCTCTCGTTGGAGGAGATTTTCGTCTACCTCAGGCTCAGCAGCTCGTCGATGAACCCGAAGCAGCGCGCCAGGACCGAGTACGAGGAGCAGGAGAAGCGGTTTTGGGATGGCGTCCACGCCTATGCCGAGCGCAGGCACATCCCCCAGATCAGGAACAGCGACATCCATAAGGCGTACGGCATCACCACGCGGCCACTGGGCCCGGATGGCCTGCACTCGTCGCGCGAGTACCGCGAGCTGCAGGCACAATATCTTGCCCTCAAGGCGCTGGAGGCCCTGCACCTGGAGGCGCCCGAATCGGCGACGGTGGTCTCTTAGCGGCCGCCATGCCCCCACGCCTCGCCTGCCTGCTGCTGGCCTCGTCCCTCGCCCTGGCGCTCGGCCTCGCCTGCGCGACGCCCCGCGGGACCCCTGTCACCTATCGAAATGAGACCACGCTATCGCTCACGGTCACCAATGACGACTTCCTCCTCACCACCCTGGCGCCGCGTCAGAGCCGGGCGATCACGACAAAGGAGAGCCTGCTCCCCGACCGCATCCGGGCCTACGACGATCGCAACAACCTGGTCTTCGACCAGACCTTCACCTGGGCGGACCTGCAGGCGTCCGGCTTCGTCGTTGCGATCAAGTGACGCCTTTACCGGTACAACGGTGCCAATTCCATCGGCTGCCATGTTCCGGCCACCGACTTGGCTTGCTCCGCTCTGACTTCGCTTCGGGCTAGGCCAGGCCCCAGTGCACGACGCCGTCCTCTTCCCAGGACGACAGCCGGCCTTCGTTCGAGAGGTAGCGGAGGTGCGACAGCGTCTCGCCGACGGCGGCGCGACGCGTCCAGGCGTTGAACTCGTCGAACTTGCCGGTCGCCCAGGTGACTTCGCGGGCGATGTCATAGGCCGTCGAGGCGCCGGCATTGATCGAGTCCACCATCTCCTGAAGGCGCAGGGCGTGGTGGTGCTCCAGCTCGTCCAGGCGGGCTTCCAGGTCGTCGAAGGAGTACTCGTGCGCAGGCAGCACCTTCTTCGTGTGCAGGCCGCGCAGCTTGGTCATCGAACGCAGATAGTCGCCCAGGGGATCGTCGTCCGACTGTGGGTGCAGGCTCACGTTCGGCGAGATCGTCGGCAGGATGTGGTCGCCGGTGAGGATCAGCTCGTGGCGCTCGTCGTGGAAGCAGATGTGGCCGGGGGTGTGACCCGGCGTCCAGATCACCCTGAACTCGATCTTGCCCAGCTTCACGCACTCGCCGTCCGCCAGCGTGCGGTCCGGCTGCGTCTCCACGACGAAGCGCCGCGCGGGCATGCTTGAGTACTGAAGCTCGCTGCGTTCTTCCGCGGGGATGCCGTGCTTTGTCAGCCAGTCACCCATCTGGTTCAGCAGCGGCCCCGGGTTGGTGTAGCGGCTCTGGATGAAGCCAACCTCGCGCTCATGCAGCAGAACCTCGCAGCCGGCCTCTTCGCGGATCCGGCCGGCCATGCCGTAGTGGTCCGGGTGGATGTGCGTCGCGATTACGGTCTTGATGTCCTTGAAGGTCAGGCCAAGCTCGTCCAGTTGCCGCCTGAGGGACTCGACCGACTCATCGGCGTTCCAGCCCGGGTCTATGAGGGTGTAGCCACCGGGCGAATCTACGAGATAGGGGAGCACATAGCCGATGGGGTTGTTGGGGATGGGTACTTTCAGCTGGTAAAGTCCCGGGATAACTTCAGGCATTCTCAAACCTTTCGCTGAATGTGCGCGCGATGGGAGTGCCCTTGCCGAAGCGCATAAGGCCTCGCCAGTAGCCTAACATGCAGGACGTCTCCCCTTAACGTCAAGGGAAGGCCGGCATAGCGCGTAGCGCATAAGGCAAACGCATAAGACATAACGGAGATCAGTGCAGTCACCCTCCCCCCTTATGCGTGATGCGCTATGCCGCGTCGTGTTGCCCCTTCCCGCCCGTTGTTCCTTAATTGCCCTGTGCCCTACCTCGAAGTGAACGGTATCCAACTCTATTACGAAGTCCACGGCTCCGGCCCGCCACTGCTCTTCGCCCACGGCCAGGGCGGCAACACAATGGTCTGGTGGCAGCAAATCCCCTACTTCGCGCCGCACTACACCTGCATCACCTTCGACGCGCGCGCCTTCGGCCGCAGCCATGACCTCGACGGCAAGGGCCGCAGCTCCTTCGGGGCCGATGTCATCGGCCTGCTTCAGCACCTGGGGGTCGAAGACGTCCGCGTGGTCGCGCACTCCATGGGGGGCCGCATCGGCATAGCCCTGGCGCTGCGCTCGACCATCCCCTGCCGGGCCCTGGTGCTGTCCGGAAACAACGGCGGCGCCGTCGACGACGCTATCCGCGTGCGCCAGGAGACCGCCGCGGCCGCGCGCGGGCCCGGCGGCCTGGGGCCTCACTCCGTGGCGCCGGCATTCAAGGTCGCGCAGCCGCACCTCTGGTTCCTGTACCAGGCAATCGGCCGCCTCAACGCGCCCCGCCCGCGCGACTTCCTGGCCCTGCCACCCGGCTTCCGCGGCTCCACGGCCGAGCGCCTGGGCGCCAGCGGCGTGCCCGTCCTCTACCTGGTCGGCGAGCACGATACGATCACGCCGCCGGACATGATCGAGATGTGCCACCGCATCGTCCCCGGCTCCCGCTACGCCGTCATCGAAGGCGCCGGCCACTCCACCTACTTCGAGCGGGCGGACGCGTTCAATGAGACTGTGCTGGCGTTTCTGCATGAAACCGCACTTCCGGAAGGTCACTTATAAGTTACAATGGCAGAAGAGCAGTGGACGCTCGAGACCTTAGATTCTTCCGCCGCGGAGTACCTGCGTGGACTTCCGGAACCGACGCGCAGTAAGACGGAGGCGCATCTGTCGCGCCTTAAACTTCTCGGAAACCGGCTTCGGCCTCCTCAAACCCGTTCTCTCGGTGACGGCCTCTTGGAACTGAAGGTTGCCGGACGGAATGCGCAGCGAATCTACTTCACCTTCCGACCCGGAAGAAGAATCCTGATTCTCCGGATTGGGTCGAAGAATACACAGGCACAGGACATAGATGGAGCTCGATCGAAAATGAGGGAGTTGACATGAAATTTGAGGACTTCCTCGCCCGAGAGTTGGAGCGTCCCGAGTTCAAGAAGTGGTGGGACGAATACGGGCCGGGATTCGACGCCGGCAATCTGCTCATCGCGCTCAGGTATGACCTCGATCTCACTCAGCAACAGTTGGCGGACCGCGCTGGTGTGAAGCGCAGCTACATCGCCCGAATAGAGAACGGCGACGCGAACCCGACTGTCAAGAGCCTGGCGCGAATCGTCGTTGCCGCGGGGCGAAGGCTAAGGCTGACGGCCGAAGAAGTGACGCCCGTAGCGACCATCGTCCACGATCCACGCCCTGAAGAGCGCTGGCGTCCCAACGCATCGCCACAACTTCCCGCTAAGCCTGGACCGCGACCTCGCGCCCGGGTGGTTCCTTGAGGCCGGCGTCGGAGCGACCTGGGCTCTCGCCCAGCCAACGGCGAGCGCCAGCAAGCTTTCGACGAGGCGATGCTGGGTTCCTGCCTCAGGCGGAGACACCGGGAAGTCAACAACCCGCGCAGGCAGGCTAGCGCGATGCCAGGTAGGTACGGTAGGGCGGTTGCACCGGTAGAAATTGCCAGCCCACCGGCTCGACGCCTAATCGCCAACCCGTGGGCGGACGCCAGTTGACCCATTCATCGTCGAAGGGTGGCTTGCCGGCGAGGATCAGCTCGATGACCTCCAGCCCTATCTGATGAAGCTCTTCGGCATCTGATTCCGTGTAGATACCCAGCGCCGTTAACTGAGCAAGCTCGTCCTGATCCTTCCATCGAAAGCTCCGGTCGGGATTTACGACGATGTCGAGGACCTCGTCGATCACGTCGAAGCCGGCCTCGGTCCGATAAAAGGGCGAAGTCATATCTACCTTCCAGCCGTAGAAGGGGCCCTTGCCACCCGGAAAAAGCGACTCAACCCACGGCGCCGCGCCAGTACCGGTGTCGTAGAACATCGTGACCTCGTAGCGCCTGCCCGGGAAGAGCAACCTGACCGACGCGCCGTGACTCAGTCGCAGTGGCTGACGAAACCGCACGCCCTCGACGTTCCAGCGCCTTAACTGCGCGCCTTCCGGCATGTACAGCGCGACCAGGTCGCTGGTGTCGCGCAGGACCAGATGCGGCCAACCCATGGCGTTGGGAATGACCTCTCCTGTCTTGAGACGGTAAGCAAGGGCCATTCGCTCTTCGGGTGGGTAGCGAACAATGACCGTATCGCCGGGTTGCCAGCATTTTTCGCCCATCGGCCTTGACGGTAGCGGACAGCCCCAAATAAGGGAAATGCATCCTTCTAATCGTCTGAATGCGCTACAGTTATCTCGATGGAGCTATACCAGCTCGAAACCTTTCGCGCAGTCGCCCGCGAGCAAAGCTTCACCCGCGCCGGCGAGTTCCTGGGCCTGACCCAGCCCGCCGTCACCCGCCAGATCGCGGCCCTGGAACGCGAGTTGGGGGTCGACCTCATCGAGCGGCGCGGGCGCACGTTCGGCCTCACGGCCGCCGGCCGGCTGGTCGAGGAGCAAGCGGCACAGGTGCTCGCCGCCGCCGAACAGTTGAAGTCCCGCCTGCTGGAGCTTGCGAACCCGCGCTCCGGCGAGGTCTCGGTCTCCTGCGTCACCACGGTCGGCCTGCACACGCTGCCATCGCTGATCGAGGAGTTCGGCTCGCGCTATCCCGAGGTGCGCGTTCGCGTCTGGTCCGGCCGCATGGACGGCGTCATCGAACGCCTCCTCACGGGCCGCGCCGACATCGGCCTGGTGAGCGCCCCAGTCACGAACCCTAAGCTCCTCACCGTGCCGATGTTCGACGACCCGATCATCGCGGTGGCGACGCCGTCCTTCGCCGAGAGGCTGCCCGACCCGCTGCCGGCCGAAGCGCTCAATGAGATCGACCTGATGCTGTTCGAATCACCCTCGCGCTTTCGGGCCCTGGTGGACGCCGCCCTGCAGAACGCGGGCGTCATTCCCCGCATCGCCATGGAGCTGGACTCGCACGAAGCCGTGCGGCGCGCGGTAATGCTGGGACGCGGCCTGGCCCTGGTCCCGCAGCAGGCGGTGCCGGAAGACCTCGAGTCCGGGCGCTTGGTCCGCATCGAGATCGAAGGACTGCCGCCGATCGTGCGCCGAACCTGCCTGGTCCTGCGCCGCGGCGACAACCTGGAGCTGCCGGCCATACGCAACTTCGTCTGGCTGGCGCTGGCCCGCTACGCCTCCGGCATCTGGAAGCGGGAACAGCCGCCGATCCCCCTGCCGGCCGAGGCTATCGCCTGACCCGCTCCTTTAAGACTAGGCCCTGGAGCCGCCATCGACCACGACCGTCTGCCCCGTCACCAGGTCGGCGCCGGTGATCAGCGACAGCACCACCTGGGCGATGTCATCCGGCGTGGTCACAGCCTTGAGGACGGCGTTGTCGGCCGACCGCTGCCTGGCCATCTCGTAGTTGGCGCCGATACCCGCGCGCAGCCAGCGCCCGTCGATGAATCCGGGCGCGACGCAGTTCACCCTGATCTCGGGGCCGAGGACGCGTGCCGTCGACAGCGTCAGGTTTATTACGCCGGCCTTCGAGGCCGCGTAGGCGATGCTGCTGCCGACGCCGCGCACGCCGGCCACCGAGGAGATGTTGACGATGGCGCCCTTGCCGCGCGCCTTCATGATCGGCGCGACCGCCCTGGTGCAGAAGAAAGTGCCCTTCAGATTCACGGCCAGGGTGCGGTCCCAGACCTCTTCCGTCAGGCCCTCGAAGTCGGCGTGGTTGACGAAGGTCGTGGTACCGGCGTTGTTGACCAGGACGTCGACGCCGCCAAGCTGGTCGACAGTCGCTTGCACCATGGCGCGAACGGCTTTGTCGTCGGAGATGTCGCAGCGCGCCAGCATCGCCGGCACGCCCAGCTTCTTGACGTCCGCTAACGTCTCCTGCGCTTCGGCCTCTGACTTCGTGTAGTTCACGACGACGCCGCAGCCGAGCGCAGCGAGCTGCAGCGCCGTCGCCCTGCCCACGCCCGTCGCCGAGCCCGTGACGATCGCGACCTTGCCCTTCACGTCCATGCTGTGTGCCTCCTCGGGCCGGCGGCCGGGCCGTAAGGCGCGGCCTACGTGTGCTGCTGATTACCAGTAATTTGTAGGTCGGGCCTTCCAGCCCGACCGGCGGGTTTCGCCCGACTGTTTGACTGGCTAGTACTCCCGCGCCGGCGCGGCGTCCGCCAGGATCGCCTCCATGCGGCGCTTGACGCCCTCTTCGGAGCCGGCGTGCGTGAGGATGTAGAAGCGCTCGGTCTGGATCGCCTGCCAGACTTTGTCCGCGACCTCGGACGGCTCCATGGTCGCCGCGCGGTCCGACCAGAGTTGGTCGGACTGCCGCGCCCACTCCGGATCGGTGGCCGTTGTGCCCTCCTCGCGCAACGCGTCCGGCCGGTTGCGCGCCGCCGACGTGATCCGCGTGCGCACTCCACCCGGACACAGCACCGAGGCCTTGACGTTCGACTGCGCCGCCTTGAGCTGGAAGTGCAGCGCCTCGGTGATGCGCACCACGGCGTGTTTGCTGGCGCCGTAGATCGGCAGCGCCGCCCCAGAGGTCAGGCCCGCGATCGAGGCCGTGTTGACCACGTGCGCGTCCTCGTTCGCCGCGACCATCGCCGGCAGGAAGGCCCGGATGCCGTTGACGACGCCCCAGAAGTTGACGTTGAAGGTCCACTGCCAGTCCTTCATCGAAAGCTCCCACAGGCGCTTCGGGTTCTGCATGCCGAGGTCGCTCTCGGCGACGACGCCGGCGTTGTTGCAGAGGACGTGGACGGCGCCGAACTCCCGCCGCGCGGTCTCCGCCAGCCCTTGCACTGACTCTTCACTCGATACGTCCGTCCAGACGGCCAGCACTTTGTGCTCGCGCTGGCGAAACTCGGCCTCCGCGGCCTTGAGGGCGTCGCGCTCGAAGTCCGCCAGGACGACGGCCATGCCCTCCTGCGCGAATCGCTCCGCCATCGCCTTGCCGATGCCGCTGGCGCCGCCCGTAACGACCGCCACCTTGCCCTTGAAGTCTCGCATCTTGCCCTCCTTGTGACGGGAAGAATAGACCAGCGGTCCGAAGCATCGCCGAAGAGGATTTGCAGGTCACTCCTGTGCCCCGGCCTGACTGAGCCCGCGACGCCGCCGGCGGACACTAGGTCTTCGGCTTCGCAGGCCAGCGCTCGCAGGTGGCCTGCGTAGTCGCGGCCGGGGAAGTACTTCGTCCACTCGGCCTCGGTCAGATTCCTCCCCGCCGCGAAACAGACCTTTTCCGCCCACAGCTGCGTATCGAGGTTCCAGAGGATCGTCGTCTCGTCAGACGCTACGAGCAGCGACCTGGCGTCGGGCGCCGGGAAAGCGCCCGTGGCTCCCGGCGAGCCGAAGCTGGAACCGATCGACGCTTGCTTCTCAAGGTCCCAGAGGTCGACCTTCCCATCCGTGCGCAGGAGCGCCAGCGTCCGGCCGTCGGCGGAGAAGCGCAGGGTCGCCCCAACGCCGAGTGGCGCAACACCCCGGATGCACGGACAGCGGCTCCGGCTCCGCACCCGAGAGTAACGCCTCGTATCGAACGAACTGGAGGTCGCCGGTCGCCCGCAAGAGCGCCACCGTCCCCGCCGGCGTGACGGCCCAGCCGCGAATGCTGGCGCCTGGTCTCCCAGCCTCCGAGACGAGTCGCCACCTGACCTTGCTCGACGTCCCAGACCGAGAGCGTGCCCCCGCCGAAGATGGTGATGATCGTCGGCGACGGGGCAACGGCCGAGGGTAGAAAGGCGACCCCGCGGCCAGCAAGGCCGCCAGTGTTGGCCGTGGTGAAGGAGCCGCGGACCCGGGGGCTGCCACCTTCCAGAGTTACGATGATCACGAGGTTGTCAGCACCATGGATCGCGAGCAGGGGCAGGTCGGGATGAAACGTCAGGCCGACCTGGCCGAGGCCAGCGGGGTTGGCGCCGCTGGCGGGTTGTTGGTTGGGCACCCTGATCGGCTGACCGAGTGCCCGGCCGGTCGCCGCATCCCAGATCACCACCGAACCGGCGCAGCCGTCCTGATTCGCGCGCGGGCAGTCCGAGTGGCCGGTGGCAAAGTACTTGCCGTCGGCGCTGACTACAGGAGCGATTTGCTGCGAGCCACCAAACAGGGGGACGCTCGTCTCGCCCGCGCTCGAGGCCGAACGGTCCATGAGGGTGAAGCCGGGCAGGCGCCAGCGCGCCCAGTGACCGTCCAGAGACTGCTTTACGAACCAGCTGGCCGTCGGGTGCGACCCCGATCAGGCCCGTCCCGGCGGCGGCTGTGTAGGCACTTGCCAGGCCCGGCGCCACTGAGGTCCCAGTGTTCCAGGGCATAGGCGAGCTGAAGGCTGTAAATGATCCGGTCCCCGGGGCCGAATTTCGGAAATGGGAAGTTAACGGTCAGGAGCGGGAAAGGGGGGCCAACCGCCTCGAGGCCTGGCAGCGACAGAAGGCCGAGTTCCCGCAACGTCGGGACGACGGCTACTCTTGCGCCGGTGGAGTCGAGAGCGGGTATAGCGGCCGTCTGCGGCGGCCCCGCGAGCCGGGCGGTTGCGATCAGTTCACCTGTCTCAGGGTTCCAGAGTTCGACCCTCTGAGGGTTGCCCACACCGCCAAAGTGATTGATCAACAAGTTGTCGTCCGGGGTAAACAAGAAGGTCGCCAAAACCGTCCCCTGGGGAAACGTTCGCAGCAGCGTGAAAGTCCTGGCATCGAACAGGCCCAGCGTGTCGCGCGGGCTTACAGGATGGGCGGCAATGTATCTGCCGCGGGAGTCGAAGCGGACGCCACTCGCTAGCGGAGGCAGTCCGGAGACGGGCTGATCGGTGCCATCAACGAGGTCGAGGAGGTGCAGGACGCCGTTGACCACGACCGGCAGGCGTCCGTCCGGCGCAAGAAGGCGGCTCGCGGCCACACCGCGTGCGCCTGGGAATTCGAATCTCCTGCACTTCAGCCAGTGTTGGCACATCCCGCACCACGAGCGTGCCGTGCTGCCTGGCGGCGTCATAGGACGCTGTCACGATGGACTTTCCATCCGGAAGGAAGGTCGGGGATGAACCCAGCGTGGCAGGATCCCCCTGAGTGCTCTCGTACCAGGACCCGGGTCGTGGCGTCGTAGAGTTCGAGCAGGCCACTGATGTTCCGCAAGACGATGTACTTGCCGTCGGGGCTTACGTCGTAGCCGGCGAGGCTCGGTTCGCTCGGAAAAATGCGGCCGAGGTAGCGTGGGTCGTCGCCGAGCACGAGATTGAGCAATGAATCCGTCCGCGGCCCCGGCTGGAGCTTGTGCGCCTGGGCGGCGAGGGCGAAGGCGAGGCTGCGGTCCGACTTCAGGAGCAATCGGTATCTCGGTCTCGAGGCGGCTGAGCGTCGCTTCGACTACCGCCTCGTCGGAGCGCTGGCGGGCCTGGTCGGCGCTGCGCCACTGCACAGCGGCCAGCCCGCCGACCACAGCCGCAACGACAAACAGCGCGCTCGCCACCGTCGCCAGCAGGCGCAGGCGGCGGGCGCGCGCATGCGCCTCCCGCTCTTCGCGCTGGTGCAGTTCCCGCGACGCGTCCAGGAACTCGCGCTCGAGCGGGTTCAGATCCGGGTGCGCCCGCTCCACCCACTCCAGCGCCGCCGTGAGGCGGGCGCCCCGGTAGAGCTCGCCCTCGTCCCGCCCGAGCCGCTCCCACGAGTGCGCCGACTCCGTCAGGTGGCGCATCAGCCGCAGGCCCTCGCGGTCGTCGTCAAGCCACTCGCGCAGGCGAGGCCACTCGCGGATCAGAGCCTCGTGCGCCACCTCTACCGAATCCGCGCCCGTGGTCAACAGGCGCGCGTCGGCCAGGCGCGTGATCACGCCGCGCACGGCCTCACCCGTCGCGCCCGCGGGCACGACCTCGGTGAAGGCGACACGGCGGCGCGTGTCCTCCGTGCCTTCGCCCAGCTCCGTCAGGCGCACGAAGAGGTTGCGGGCGATCGCCTGGTCGCCGGCGGCGAGGCCCCCGTAGACCGTCTCCGCCGTCTGGGCGATGGCCCCGCGCACGCCACCGGCGGCGGCGTAGCCCGCGGCCGTGAGCGTCCGCCCGTCGCGCCGCTTCCACGTCTCCAGGAGGGCATGTGAGAGGAGCGGCAGGCCGCCGGGCTCGTCGCCGACGTCCCGGAGGATGCGGTCGGTCAATCCCGGCTCGACGCGCAGGCCGGTGGCCGCGGCCGGGCGCTCGATGACAAGGCGGAGGTCGTCCTCGGTCATCGGCCCCAGGAGGGCATGGCTCACCTCCAGGGCCTCGGCAAGGCCGGGATAGCGGGCGGCTTCGCCGTAGAAGTCGGCGCGCATGGCGAGGATGGCCATCGTCCGTCCGCCGGGGACGCCGATAGCTCCCAGGAGGGCGTCGATGAAGCGCTGGCGCTCAGCGTCGTCCCGGCAGAGCGTGAAGAGCTCCTCGAACTGGTCGGCGACGAGGAGGATGCGGGCGCTCGCGGGGCGGCCGGCAAGGGCCTGGCGGACGGTGAGGTCGAGCGTGCGCGGGTCAGCCTCCAGGTCGCGCAGGACAGAAGCGGCGGACAGCCCGGCCAGGGTGCCCAGGCGCGAGGCCAGCTCGGCCAGGGGGTGGGCGCCGGGAGTGAAGAGGAGGACCTCCCAGTCCCCGCTGCCGGGCAGGGCGCCGTTCTCGCAGCCGCGGTACGAGACCCGCGCGCACGAGCGAGGACTTCCCGCTGCCGCTGGCCCCGACGACGGAGAGGAGGCGGTTCGACCCGAGCCGCCCCAGGAGGGCGCCGATCACCTCGTCGCGGCCAAAGTAGAGGCCGCTGTCGGCCGCCTCGAAGGAGCGCAGGCCCATGTAAGGACAGGCGGCGTCCAGGACCGCCTCTGGTTCGCCGCCGCTCTCGTGCAGGCGGGCGATCAGCTCGGCGACGAAGCGCGGGCTGCCCTCGGTCTCGCGGTGGATGCGCTCGGCGAGGCCCGGGGCTAGCGTCGGAACCCTCCACCCGGCCGAGGAGGGAGGCGACCTCGGCGGCGGCGAGCCCGGCGAGCGCAATTGGGATGCAGCCGGGGAGGGCGCCGATGGCGGCGGCCTCGGCGGCCCAGGGCGAGCCCTCGGCGGCATCGCCAGCAAGACCGACAACGAGAAGGCGCGAGCGTTCAGGGCTGGTGACGAGGTGGCGAAGGAGCGCGAGCGTCTGCGCGCCCGCCTGCTCCAGGTCGTCGAGGACGAGGAGCACGGGAGCGCGCCCCGCGACAGCGCTGAAAGTGCTGAGGACGGCGTCGAAAAGCGCCTGGCGCTCGGCCGCGGGGTCACCGGCGCGGGGCTCGGGCAGGTCCGGCAGGCGCATGCGCAAAGCGGGGACGATGCGCGTGAGCTCGCCCCCGGCGGCGCCAAGCTGCTCGCGCAGGGCGGGGGGCTGGCCGGCGAGGACGTACCAGCGCAGGGCCTCGGCGAAGGGCTGGTAAGGCATCTCGCGGTCGGTCTCGCTGCGGCCGTAGAGAACGACGAAACCGTCGCCGTGCACGCGTGCCGCGAACTCCGCGGCGAGACGCGTCTTGCCCATGCCCTGCTCGCCCTTGATCACGACGAAGCGCCGTTCGCCGGCGAGGGCGTCCTCCCAGGCCTTGTGCAGCGTGGCCAGCTCGGTCGCGCGCCCTGCGAACGGCAGCCCGCTGGGCACGAGGCCCGAGGGCAGGGGGATGGCGGCGAGGCCGGGGTCGGGCTCCCAGGCGACCTCGGAGGCGGAAAGAGGCTCGGCCAGGCCCTTCAGCTCCAGCGCCCGACCGGCGTGAAGATGTGGCCGCCGCGGCTGCCGACGAGGACGCGGGTCACGTCCGCGCAGAGGATCTGGCCGGTGCGCGCGGCAGTCTCGAGGCGAGCAGCCTCGACCACGGGCACGCCGAACCAGTCGTTGTCTTCGTTGCTCGCTTCACCGCTGGAGAGGCCGACGCGGATGGCGAGGCCCAGGAGCGGGTCGCTTGCTCCCAGGCGGGAGACGGCGCGCTGCATGGCGACGGCGCAGGAGACGGCGTCGGCGGCGCTGGCCGGGAAGGCGACCATCATGTCGTCTCCGGCGGTCTTGACCTCCTCGCCACGATTGGCGGCCACGGCTTCGCGCAGGGCGACGAAGAGGCGGCGGCGGAGACGGTCGTTGGCGTCGTCGCCGAGGCGCGTCATGAGCGCGGTCGAACCAACGACGTCACAGAAGAGAATGGTGACGGTCCGAGTCTGGACCACGAAACCTCCAGCCCGAGCAGCCCTGGTTGCGCAGTCTAATTCAATCTGCTGCGACTGTAATAGGGGCCCCTGCGACACCCGCTAACCGAACGGACTGCCGAAGACCCGGCCCGGGCGGTCACAGATCCTGCTTGGCCCGGCTGTACAATGACGCCTAGACGGAAATTGCGAGGCTTCAGCTGAGGCAGATTGAGCTCAAGGGCGTGGTGCTGAGCGGCGGCAAGGCCACGCGCCTGCGCCCGTTCTCCTACACGGGCGCCAAGCAGCTGGTGCCGATCGCCAACAAGCCGATCCTGTTCTACGGCATCGAGAACCTGGTGCAGGCCGGCGTTACCGAGATTGCCGTGATCATCGGCGACACAGGCCCGCAAGTCCGCGAGGCGCTGGGCGATGGCTCGCGCTTCGGCGCCAAGCTCACCTTCATCCAGCAGGACGCGCCGCGCGGCATCGCTCACGCGGTCAAGATCGCGCGAGGACTTCGTCGGTGGCAGTCCCTTCGTCGTCTTCCTGGGCGACAACTTCCTGCGCGGCGGCATCGTCCGCTTCGTCAACGCTTTCCGCGATTCCGACGCCGACGCCCAGATCTTGCTCCACCAGGTGGACGACCCGACCCAGGTTCGGCGTCGCGATCCTGGACGAATCGGGCCGCGCCACCCGCCTGGTCGAGAAGCCGAAGGAGTTCATCTCCGACCTCGGCGATCATCGGCATCTACATGTTCAACAGCCGCTTCTTCGAGGCGGTTCGCCAGATCGTCCCTTCGGCCCGCGGCGAGCTCGAGATCACGGACACGATCCAGAAACTGATCGACCTCGGCGCCGACGTGCGCGCCGAAGTCGTCACCGACCGCTGGATCGACACCGGCAAGTTCGACGACCTGCTGGCGGCGAACCGCCTGGTCCTCGATGACCTTGAGCCCTGCGTAGAAGGCGCGACCGTCGAAGCTTCGACCCTGCGGGGCCGCGTGGTGCTTCAGCCGGGGGCCCGCGTCGTCAACAGCACGGTCCATGGGCCGGCGATCGTCGGCGAGAACACCGAGGTCGTCGACTCCTACATCGGCCCTTACACGTCGATCTACCACGACTGCGTCCTGCGCGGCACCGAGATCGAGGCCAGCGTCGTCCTGGAACGCTCGCGCATCGACAGCCCCGGCAACCGCATCCACGAGAGCCTGATCGGCCGCGATGTCGAACTTTCCGGCGAGGCCGCGCGCCCGCGCGCCTACCGCCTCATCCTCGGCGACCATTCGAAGGTGCGGGTGCCGTGAGGAGCATTCAGCTATCAGCCTTCAGCGATCAGCCTATGAAGCGTGTTGCCGTGGCATCCATGCCGGACTCGCGATACACTTTTGCTTAGCGCCTCAGCCGCGTCTGAATCCGGCCTTGCCACTGCCTCCTGCTCCCGACCCCAATCCACGATCCCCTCCCGCCTCAGATGAAAACCATCCTCGTCACCGGCGGCGCCGGCTTCATCGGCTCCAACTTCGTGCGCTGGCTCCTGCGCCATCACGACTACGATGTCGTCAACTTCGACAAGCTCACCTACGCCGGCAACCTCGACAACCTGCGCGACGTCGAGGACGACCCCCGCTACCGCTTCGTTCAGGGCGACATCTGCGACGCCGCCCAGGTTGAAGAGGCGATGCGTGACGCCGACGCCGTCGTCAACTTCGCCGCCGAGACGCACGTCGACCGCTCGCTCATGGACCCGGGCGCCTTCATCCAGACCGACGTCTACGGCGTCTTCGTCCTGCTCGAAGCCGCCCGCAAGCGCGGCGTCGAGCGCTTCCTCCACATCTCGACCGACGAGGTCTACGGGCCGCGCTTCCCGGACGAACCCCGGCCGCGAGGACGACGCGTTGACGCCGGCGAACCCCTACGCGGCCAGCAAGGCCGGCGGCGAGATGCTGTGCTTCGCGTTCCACAAGACCTACGGCATGCCGGTCATGATCACGCGCAGCCGCAACAACGTCGGCCCCTACCAGCACCCCGAGAAGGCGGTGCCCCTGTTCGTGACCAACGCCCTGCACGACCAACCCCTGCCCGTCTACGGCGAGGGCCTGCAGGTGCGCGACCGCCTCTACGTCGAGGACAACTGCGAGGCCCTGGACCTGGTGCTGCACCGCGGCGCGCCCGGCGAGGCCTACAACATCGGCGCCGACAACGAGCGCCCCAATATCGAGGTGGTGGAGACGATACTGGCGCCTGCTGGAGAAGCCGCGCTCTCTGATTCGATTCGTCGAAGACCGGCAGGGGCACGACGCGCGCTATTGCGTCGATACCGCTAAGATACGATCCCTCGGCTGGCAACCGAGGCACGACTTCGAGGCGGCCATGGGCAAGACGGTCGCCTGGTATCGAGACAACGACTGGTGGTGGGAAAAGGTGAAGTCTGGTGACTACGCTGACTACTACCAGCGCCAGTACGGCGAGCGTCTGGCTCGAGGCCGAACCACATAACCCCTTCCCGATGGCCACTCCAACCGTCGCCATCGTCCTGGTCAACTACAACGGCGCCGCCTTCATCGACGAGTTCGCCGCCTCGCTGGCCCGCGTCACCTACCCCGAACAGCGCCTCTTCATCGTCGACAACGCCTCCACCGACGGCTCGCGCGAGAAGCTCCGGACCCTCTTCGCCCCCGTCCAGAAAGACGTAGACGTAGCGCCGGGCATTCAGCCCGGCGCGGGTGGGGCGAGCAGCGCGCGCGCGGCGCGAGCCCGGCCTGCATCATCGAGAACGAGCGCAACCTCGGCCTGGCGCCGGCGCTGAACCAGGCGCTGCAGCGCTGCCTGGACGGCAAGACCAACTACGTCCTGCTACTCAACACCGACACCACCCACGCGCCCGACTTCCTCGACAGGCTCATGGCCGTCGCGGACGACCGCACGATCGTCGTGCCGAAGATCCTCTCTTACTTCGACCGCGGCCGCATCAACACCCACGCCGGCGGCTTCGACTGGACGCGCGGCACCTTTCGCGACACCTACGACGGCCGCGCCGACGGCCCCTGGACGGCCACGCGGCGCGAAATCGAGACCGCCAGCTTCTGCTGCATGCTCATCCCGGCCGCCGTCTTCCAGGACGTCGGCGGCATGGACGAACGCCTGGCCATGTACTACGAGGACACCGACTTCGCCGCCCGCGCCCGCGCCATGGGTTATCGCCTGCTCTTCGAGCCGTCGTCGGTGATCTACCACCGCGAAGGCGGCTCCGGCGGCGGCAAGGAGTCGCCCTTCAAGCACTACTACGCCACCCGCAACCGGCCTTACCTGATCAGGAAGCACTCCGGCCGCGCCCGCTACGCCGCCTTCACGGCCTACTTCCTCACGACGCGCCTCGCTCGCATGGCCCTCTACGCCCTGCGCGGCAACCGCCCCCTCCTGCGCGCCCAGTGGCTGGCCCTGCGAGACTTCTACGGCGGCCGCATGGGCATGACCTACACGCCAGACGAATTGAGCGGGCAGTCGGACAGAAGCGCTAGAGGCTGCAGGAACCCCGTTCACTCATCGGCCGCCAACCGCGCAGTGCCAGCGCGATGCCGAATAAGGCCAAGATGAATACGACGGCGGCAACCGTTACGGCGAGCTTTCCAGCGCCGTCGTCACGTAGCGAACCGCCGGATGCCGGGCCTACCTTGCCCGCGTCGGGGATACCGGAGACTCGATCACTCCTCAACCGGGCGTTCTCCCGGTGCTGCCATCCGGGCGGTGCCCTCAACTGCCGCGCCATTGGCATCCAGGCTATCCAGACAAACTCATCGCGGTGGGCTTTCATGAATCGTTCTTTTCGAGCAACGAATTTACGGGCATGTGACCCGTGCCGAATCGCAATTGACCGTGATGGCGGTCAAATTCCTGATAGCGGGGGATGCCGGACTCCTCGACGGCTGTGTCGGAGCTCCGCCCACGGGTTTCATTACTCCGCCCTGAACCCGACCCGCAGGTGGCTCATGTCGCAGAAGGGCTTGTTCCCCGAGTGCCCGCAGCGGCACAGCGTCACGCGCGTCGCCTCCCGCAGCGTGTGGCCTTCGGCGTCGACGACGCGGACGCGGCCGCGCAGGGCAAGAGGGCCGTTGCGCAGCGGCTCCGCCACCGCCTCCTCGAGCACCGGCTCCTGCTCGCCGCCGTCCAGCCGCTCGAAGCTCAGCGCCCCGGACGGGCACGTCATCACGATCGCGGCGATCTGGTCCGCCGTCGCCGCGTCCACCTTGATCCACGGCTGCGAGTCGATCTGGAAGACGTCCGGCAGGCCGCGCAGGCAGTTCGCGGCGTGAATGCAGTACTCCGGCTCCCAGTTCACCTGGATCGCCTCGTTCCGATACTTCCGCAGCACGTTCTTGCGCTTCCGCGCCTCAACATCTGCTTCCATGCCCGCCTCCCTCGGTGAACTGGCCGACTCCAACCACCTATAGTCTATGCTCTCCTCGGAACCCCTCTCCGTCGGACGGAGAGGGGCAGGGGTGAGGTTTGCGCATCCTCGTGCACAGCCGCAACGCCGTCGGCGCCCAGATGTCCGCGCCGGGCATCCGCGCCCTCAACGTCGCGCGCATCCTCAAAGCACAGGTGCCGGGCGCGGACGTGACGCTTGCCATCCCCAACAAGGCCGGCGGCCCCGCCGGCGAGCCCTTCGACGTCACCTACTTCGACGCGCGCACGCTGCCCCGCCTGGTCCTCGACCACGATGTGATCGTGGCGCAGTACGTGCGCGCGTCATCGATCCCGTTCTTGCGCGGCAAGCGCGTTGTCCTGGACTTCTTCGCCAACTTCATCGCCGAATGGCTGGAGCTGTGGGCGGAGTGGCCGGACGACCCCATCCGCGACGCCAACATGGAGGCAAACCGGCGCTACCTGAACCTGCAGCTCTCGCTGGCGGACCTGGTGCTGGCCGCCAACGAACGCCAGCGCGACCTCTGGCTCGGCTCGCTGGCCGCGATCGGCCGCGTCAGCCCCGCGGTGTACGACGCCGACCCCACCCTGCGCTCGCTGATCGACGTGGCGCCGTTCGGCATCAGGCCGGAGCCCGCCGTCGCGAAGAAGCGCGTCATCAAGGGCGTCCACCCCGGCATCGCCGCCGACGACTTCGTCCTGATCTGGAACGGCGGCATCCTCCACTGGTATGACCCCACGAGCCTGTTCCAGGCAATGGCCATCGTCAGCCGGGTGCGTCCCAGCGTGAAGCTGTTCTTCCTTGGCACCAAGTACCCGATCCCAGACCAGATCGAGGGCAAGACGCTGACCGACATGCTCAGCCTGAGCAATACACTCGGCCTCACGGACCGCGCGATATTCTTCAACGAAGGCTGGGTGGACTACGACGATAGCGGCGACTATCTCGTCGAGGCCGACGCCGGCATCTGCACCTACCTCAACAACCTGGAGACCCACTTCGCCCATCGCGTGCGCCTGGTCGACTTGCTCTGGGCCGAGACGCCGATTATCTGCAACGAGCACGACCTTGTCGCCGAGATGGTGCGCGACCGCGGCCTCGGCATCTCCGTCCCCTTCCGCGACGTGACCGCCCTCGCCGATGCCATCATCAGGCTCGCCGACGACGCCGCCTTCCGCCGCACCTGCGAAGACAACATCCGCGCCCTTAAGCCGGACCTGACCTGGGAGAACTGCCTGGCGCCGCTCGTCCGCTACTGCCGCGATCTCCCCGACCCCAGCCCCAGCCGCTCGATGTCACAGACGGCGCTCTTCGCCGGCTCATACGTCCTCAGCCGCGCCGAGCAGGCCGCCCGCGGCCTCGCCGGCCACAGCCGCCTCGGCCGCCTCCTGCGTCCCGCGCCCGCGGGCGGCTGAATGCCACTGAATACCCGAACCACCAACCAGTTGCAGTGGACGCCCCGCCCCCGCGGGCTAAGCCCAGGCGGGCTCAGGCTTCACCCATAGCCCCAGCGTCCCCTTGAAGCTTGATTGCACTGACGGCTTCGGATCGGCATGGTCCGGCGCGTCCACTTTGCGTCACCTTCGTTGACTCGAAGTAGGTGCGCCGCTATTCTTCGGGTGCTCGGAACGAGAAGCCGGGCTTGAGGGACCAGCTTCGCGTGGCAAGCAAAGCCTTTCCACAATTGGAGCCCCGAGTTTCGTCCCGTGCTACTAGGCCGGCGCGTTGGCTGCCTGCCCTGATCGTGCTTGCCTTCGCTGCCTGTGGCGGCGACGAGGCCACTTCCGCCCCGGCCGGGAGCCCGGCCGCCGCGGGTACCGGCGCCGCCGAGCAGGCCGGCCTTGCGCGCGCGGCGATGGCTGTCCGCACTTATCGCGCAACTTTCACCGTGGAGCTGCCGACTGGCGCCGTCGAGCGCGGGACCTTCGAGATGGTCCTTCCCAGCAGCGTGCACTTCACCCTCACTGCTTCTGGCGGCGCTACGACCGGCGAGACAATTGTCATCGGCAGCGATCGGTACACAAAAATGGGTCCGGCCTGGGTGAAGCTCCCGCCCGGTCCCTTCCCGCGCGTACTGACGACCACCGGCGGTTTGAACCAGCTGGAAGACTTTCGCCTGGCTGCCCAAAATGGAGCTCTTGCCAAAGGCGGCGCCGATTCGCTCAACGGCAGGCCATGCCAGATATACTCGCATGTCGTCGAAGCCAACACTTTCGAATATTGCGTCTCGGACAGTCTCCCGTCGCGTATGAAGGTCAGCTCAACGACGGCGATCATTACCTTCCTTTTTACCGCCTACGACCAGCCGCTCGAGATCAAAGCCCCCGACTAGAAAACACCCAATGGTGGACAGGGCCCTGGTGGCGACTCGTAATGTCTAGAATCAGCATGTCCGCGGTCAGTCCCCGCCGCGCCGCTTCTGCACCTCGCCGACCGTGCGTTCCAGCATGCGCATCGCGAAGTAGAAGACGCTGGAGCGCACGATCGGCGCCGCCTTCGCGCGCCGAGGCGCCGCGATAGGCGCCGGCCCGCCCTGTCGACGCAGGAACCGCACCAGCGGCTCGAAGGCCGATTCCCAGGTCATCTCTTTCGCCGCGGCTGCCAGGTTCGCGCGGCAGGACGCCAGGAACGCGTCGTCTTCGGCGACCCGCATCAGCGCCTTGTACACCGCCTCTTCATCGCCTTCCGGGAGGGCCGCGCCCCAGCCGCGTTTGTTGACCTGTTCGGACAGCACGTCGCCTTCGGTGCAGAGGATCGGCAGGCCGGCCCAGATGTAATCCTGAAAGCGAGTGCGGTGCGCGAAGCGCGTCTCCGCGTTCGTGAAGTACGTCGTCACCGCGGCGTCGGCGTCCTGCAGGTAGCGCGTGACCTCGGCCTGCGGCAGCCACTCCGAGTGCATGTAGACGCCGTTGTCCCACAGCCCCAACCGCTTCGCCTCCTCGATTGTCTGCTGCAGGCGCAGTCCCTGCCCCAGCTTCCACTCGCCGGGATAGTTCGTGCCCAGGAAAAGCAGCTTTAACTCCGGATGCGATTTCCGTGCCCGCGCGAGGGCGCGAAGCAGAGTCAGCGGGTCATACCAGAAGAGAATGCCGCCCAGCCACAGCAGCAGCTTGTCGGCCTTCTCGATGCCAGGATACGACCCTTTGATGCCGCCGCTGCCCTTCGGGAAGGCCTCCTGCCGGACCCCGTGGGGCACCACGTCGATCAGGCGCCGCAGGGTGCCGTCCTGCTCGTACACCGGCACCGTCAGCAGGCCCAGCGCCGCCATCACGCCGATGTACGCGTCGCGCTGGCGCTCGTTCGCGCAGGTAATGTAGTCGGCGACCATGATTTGCAGGTTGGCGTAAAGCTGGCCCGTCCTGGTCCAGATCTGGCGGTGCAACCCCGTGAAGTTGTCGCGGCCGACCTCCATCCATTCGAAGTGGAACTGGGAAAAGAAGTCCAGCACCAGCAGCGGCTTGCGGAAGAAGGGCGAAGCCACCGTCACCGAAAGCGGGAACGACATCCCGATGACGACGTCATACTTGCGGACCAGGGCCAGCGCCTTCAGCGGTTCGTAGTAAAGGACGTCGAACTCTTCGCCGTCCGGCGTCCGATACCCCTCCGGCGCCGCGATCGTAACCGTCGCTTCCGGCAGCGCCGCTCGCAGCACCCGCCGCATGTTCACATAGCGGATCCCCGGACTCGACATCTGCTTCCCGATCGGCGTCCGGCTGAGGATGAGGATGCGCAGGCCCATTGCCGGAAATCATACAGTCGGCCCCCGCGCTCAGTCGGCACTGGCGGCGATAAGGCCTCAGGTGCCCCAGGCTCAATCGGCACTAGGGGCGATAGGGCCTCAGGGTGCCAGGCTCAGTCGGCACTGGGGGCGATAAGGCCTCTGGTGCCCCCAGAATTGGGGGTTAGGGGGCCGAAGCCTCCACGCATGGGAGACGCTCTCTCGATCGGGCTGGCCCGCAGCCGGCCGTGCCCGCCTACCGCCCAAGACTGGGGCACCCAGAGGGAAGGGAACGATTCCTTCTGGCCGACAAACCGACAAGCCGACAAGCCGACCAGCCGACCAGGCGACTGGCCGAAATGCCGGCTAGCCGACGAGCTCAAAGTTGACTTTGTAGCTCCACTTCATCGACAATCAACTCAGAGCCGCCGTCCTTGACACTTTCCCGCCAGGGACTACAGTTTGCGTACTCATACGTTCACTAATTCAGGGAGCCCTATGACGACGAACGGCTCGGCCAACGGCAACCAACACCCCAAAGTGCCCGAAATTAAGCCCGGCTTCGTCCTCAAGGTCGATTTCGACGAGATCGACGAGTTCGAGGCCCGCGCGAAGCAGTTTCGCGTCGGTGACGAGACCGAAGACACCTTCCGCATGTACCGCCTGTCGCGCGGCACCTACGGCCAGCGGCAGGAAAACGAGCAGATGATGCGCATCAAGCTGCCCGCCGGCATCGTCACCGCCGACCAGATGGACGCGCTGGCAGAGGTCTCCGACAAGTACTCGGACTTCCACCGCGGCCACATCACCACCCGCCAGAACTTCCAGTTCCACTTCGTGGACCTGCTGGACGCGCCCGAGGTCATGCGCATAATCGGCCGCGCCGGCCTGACCACGCGCGAGGCCTGCGCCCACACTGTCCGCAACGTCACCGGCTGCGCCTTCGCCGGCGTCTGCCCCGACGAGGTCTTCGACGCGACCCCCTACCTGACCGCCTACGCGCGCAACATGCTGCGCAACCCCATCTGCCAGCGCCTGCCGCGCAAATTCAAGACCGCGTTCTCTTCCTGCCCCAGCGACTGCGCCGGCACGCCCTTCCATGACATGGGCTTCCAGGCCGTGATCAAGGACGGCGTCAAGGGCTTCCGCCTCTCCGTGGGCGGCGGCACTTCGACCATGGCCCGCGCGGCCGATACCGTCTGGGACTTCGCGACCGCGGATGACGGCGAATACATCAAGATCACCGAGGCCATCCTGCGCGTTTTCGACCGCGAGGGCGACATGCCGGGCCTGCTGCGCCGCAACCTCAACAAGGCCCGCATCAAGTTCCTGCTGCACAAGATCGGCGTCGATGCCTTCCGGGCCCAGGTCGTCGAGGAGCTGAAGCAGGACTGGGCCCTCAACGCGACCTACGACATGGAAGCGCTCATGGAGATGGCGCCCGAAGGTCCCAGCCCCGGCCCCGTGCCCGGCGACGACGGCCGCGACGCGCCCGGCTTCGAGCGCTGGGTCAAGGAAAACGTGCGCCCACAGAAGCAGGAAGGCTTTCGCGCCGTCACGCTTACGATCCCCATGGGCAACATCAACACCTTCCAGTTCCGCCGCCTGGCCGAGATCATGCGCCGGTTCTCCGGCGGCAACGCCCGCACCAACCAGAACCAGAACCTGGTCCTGCGCTTCGTCAACGAAGCCGCGCTCAAGCCGCTGTACAAGGAGCTCCGCTCCATCGGCATGGCCGAAGCCGGCTCCGAGAGCGTGACCGACGTCGTCGCTTGCCCCGGCGCCGACAGCTGCAAGCTGGCGATCACGGCCTCCAACCAGGCCGGCTACAGCATGCGCGAGGCCATGATCGCGTTCGACTACCAGGACCCCGAGGTCCAGAAGGTCAGCGTCAAGATCAGCGGCTGCCCCAACGGCTGCGGCCAGCACCACCTCGCCGGCATCGGCCTCCAGGGCTCGTCGTACAAGGTCGGCGCTTTCGAGATCCCCTGCTACGACATCATGGTCGGCGGCGGCGGCTACAAAGGCGCCGACCGCTTCGCCCAGCGCGTGGTCCGCGTCCTGGCGAAGAAGACGCACCTGGCGATCAACCGCATCTTCGAGGTCTACCAGGCCGAACGCCTGACCCCGAGCGAGAGCTTCAACCAGTACCTCGACCGCGTCGGCCACAAGTCACTCGAGCCGCACCTCGAGGAGTTCAAGTGGGTCGGCGACGTCAACTCCGACGTCGAGATGTACTCGGACTGGGGCCAGACCGACCTCTTTCAGGTCATCCGCGGCGAGGGTGAATGCGCCGCCGGCGAGGTGCCGATGGACCGCCTGGTGCCCGCCGCCGCCGGTCAGCCCGCCGACTGAACCACACGTTCGTTTGCGAAACGAGGGCCCTCATCTGAGGGTCCTCGTTTTGTGACGGCCGAATCATCTTTCGGAGCGGCCGTCCTCATAAAACGATGGGAGGCGTCTCCGCTTCCCAGCGCCTGATCTCCATAGATTCGACGACGTGATCCAGCGGCGAATGCGGTGGCGACACTACCTGACGCCAGAACCTCAGCAGCTCTTTCCGTTCCAGCAGGAAGGAAGCCCCGATGCCGGCCAGAATCGCCCAGAAGGCCGATGGGATCCCCGCGGCAGTGAAGTCGCTCAGCGTGACAGCGAACGCCACGACGCACCCGAAGCGCAGGCTGCCGGCAAAAGCGCGCTCGATCGAGTCCTGGAAGGCGCCGAGGATGGCCAGGCCTGCCATCGCGAGGATGAAGGCCGCCGGCAAGACGCCGATCACGGCGACCACGACGCCGGTGCCCAGGGCCACGCCCAGTACGGGCACGAAGGCAACAAAGGCGGCCCAGTAGCGCGCCTGCAGCGGCCCCGCGTCCCGCCCCGCGACCATGGCCGTGCCGGTCCGCGCCATCGCCGCGGGCTGGCCGCCGAAGACCGCATTAACGATCGTCATCAGGCCGATGATCGATGTAACGGGGTTCAGGGGAGGCCGGTAGCCCTCCGAGATCATGAACCCCAGGCTCTGGACGTTGCCCAGGCCAAGCACTAGCACGATCATCGGCACCGAGATGGCGAGCGTGGCCTCGATGCTCGGTTCGAAGCCCGGCACCGTCAGCCTGGGCAAACCCGAATCGATCTCGAAGGGACCAAGCTCGCCCAGGGTGGCGATCATGATTGCCCCGGCCACGACTGCCAGGCCGACCGGCGGCACACGCGGGTTATTCAGTAACCGGCCTCCCAGGTAAGCGGCAACCATGGGTCCGGCTATCAGCGGCTCGTCTACGGTCGTCTCGACCAGCCTCGTAACGTAGACCAGGATGCTGGCCGCAAACATCGCCATCAGGATGGGCATGGGGATCAGGTGCACGATGCGACTGCCGTAACCCGCGAACCCGACGGCGACGATCACCAGCCCGGCGATTGCGTTCGCGGTGGCGAACTCGGCCAGACTGAACCTGCCGGCCAGGCTGCCCATGTACAGCAAGCCCGGAAGCGTCCAGCCGATGGATAGCGGCTGCCTGTAGTAGAGGCATAGCGGCAGGGTCACAACGCCGCTCGTAAGCCAGGTGATGGTGATCCAGCTCGACTGCTGGGCGTCGGAGATGCCCGCCTGCTGCACCACCGAGATCTGCACGGTCAGGGCGCCGAATACGAAGAAGATGAAAGTCGATACGCCCGCCCAAAACGCGGCCGAGTTGAATTCCGCCAACACAGGGCCGTGCGCGGGGCCGGTCTCCGGTTGCGGATCAGTTGCAGTCACGACTGAAGATCATCCCGGCGCCCGCGTGAGCAAGTCAAGCGGCCGGGCCGGGCCTATCGAGGGTGCGCCTGCAGTTACCGGCTCAAAACGCGCTCGAAGCGGCCTTCACGCGGGCGCGGCCACCTTCGCCGAATTCTTGGCGATGAATTCCAGGCAGCGCTTCCAGGCGTCCGCCGAAGCAGCCGCGTGCTCCTCGTAGGAGCGGTCAAAGAAGCTGTGCGGCGCGCCCTCGTACGTGATCACTTCGTGCTCGATGCCCGCTTCGCCAAGGGCCGTGTCGAATGCCGCGACGATGTCGGGCGTGATGAAGCCGTCGGCGCCTCCCATAAGGGCCAGCACCGGCGCCTTGTAGTCCTTGCAGCGCTGCGTCGGTCCCGGCGACCCGTCGCGGCCCGGCGCGGGGCCGCCGTAAAAGCCGATAACGCCGGCCAGGCCGTGCCCGTAGAGGGCCTGGTTCCACGAGTTGGAGCCGCCGAAGCAGAAACCCACAGTGAAGATCGACGTGCGGGATCCGCCTTCGGGAGAGCGTAGATAGTCGACGGCCGCCCGGACGTCGTCCGCGATCTGGTCCGGCTTTGTCTGGCCGACGTGGGGCATGAACTGGAAATCGGGGTCGTTGCGCTTGCCGACGCCGGCCGTGCGCCCGAAGTAATCGATGGCCACCGCGTTCACGTCCTGCTCGGCGAAGCGCAGGGCCAGCTCTTCGTAGAAGCGGAAGAGGCCGCGCACATCCGGCATGACCACGATGCCCGGCCCGCCTGCCTTTCCCGAGCGCGCCGCGAAGGCGGCGAACTTCGTGCCATCCTTCGAGGTCAGCACCAGGTCTTCGGAGTCGACGGCGGCGCCGGCAATCGGCGCGATCGGCGGTACGGAGTCAACGGGAAAGCACATTGCGATCTCTCCTGGTGTAGGTTTGGGCGGAGATACGGTTGCGGGGCTGACCCGGATTATACAGCGGCACCTGCCGCGGGATTAGCAAGCATCAGGCGATGAGGCGACGGTACGCCTGAATTACTGACGCCGGGGGCGCAATTGGCTGCTCAACGCCAGCAGCAGCGCCAATCCGACCCCGAGCGGCCATCCCAGAAAAGCGACCAGTGAAATCAGCGTAATGGTGCCAAGAGCGAGCATCATAACGCCCCAAACCGACCAGAAGGTTCTGCCACCGGGAACCCGCCGCCTTGCTCGCGCGACGTTCTGAAGCCCCGCGGTAAATCGGAAGGCGCGTTCAAGGTTGTTCATCGGATCGAATATCGAGCTGCCATCGTGGATCAGGTCGCTGCCTGCGACTTCCCCGTGGACTGGCTTCGCGACTGCCCGACGCTCTTGCCAGCGTCGTTTCGCGCTCCAGCGTCTATTGGGCTTCGAGACAGGCATAATCGCTGCCGCAGTATAACGCGGCCGCGAGAACTCGAATTCTGTGACCGGCGTGGAGTGGAGGCCTGCGCTACGGTCTGCGGGTCTTTCGGACTGTTGAAGATTCATGCTCGCCAAGGGCTACACTGCGCCTGTGTTCCGCACCTTGCTCCTCGGCCCCAGCACCATCACCTTCACCGAGCCAGGCCAGAGCGCCGCCACCCCGGACCTTCTCAGGTCCAGGCTGCCTCAGCTCGATCCCGGGGGCGAGCACGAGATCGAAGTCGGCCGCTTGTTCTTCGGCGACCGCATGGCGGAGTTCGCCAGCCAAAGGGTCCGCGAATTTCACCCTGAGTGCGTTGTCGCGGTGATCAGCACCTCCTCGTTCGAAGAAGACTTCATCGTCAACACGATCAAGCGACGCTGGCCGCGCTTATACGCAATCGCGCTGGAGGTCTCCCAGCGTCTGAAAATCGCCGCCGGTGGCGGGCTCGACGGCAGCACCGGCGTCCAGGGCCTCCTGCTCCGGCTGCCTCGCTCCGTCGCGCATCACCTCATCGGCGCCGAGCCCACGTACCCGTTCGAGGCGGCGCTGGCTGAATCGAAGGCCACGGTCGACGCGCTGGCACGGTTCGAGGACCTGTCCGTCGCGGTCGTACTGGCCCCGATCTGCAGGTCCACACCCAACCGCGTTGCCAGCGCACGCGTACACGCCTTCAAGGCAGAGCTTGCGGGCCATTGCCGGGACCATCACGTCACCTTCATCGAGCGTTTCGACTACTGCCGGCGCCTCGCCGTCACACCTGCGGCCTCAGCAGACGGCATCCACGCGGCCCAGGCCACGCGGGAGGCCGACGCCACCGCGATCGCGGAGCTGATCTTGGAGTTTGCGGCCGGGACTGATCACGCCGCATCGGCCGCTGATACTGCCGGCCTTATTGTCTAGTAGCCCGAACCCTCCCTGCTTGGGTAGCCATGCTCGCGTCCCGCCGACCTCACCCCGAGCCTGGTTCCTTGTTCCTCTTCCTCTGCCTTATACTCGCGCTGCAATGGTTTCCCGAACCCGCACTGACTTCACCGTCGATGAAGCCCAAAAGGCCATGGGCCTCACCCCCTCACGCATGGCAAAGCTCATCGAAGAGGGCAAGATCCCCGTCGTCCGCGACGGCTGGCGCGTGCTGGTCCCCCGGCAGTCTATCCTCGACTACCTGGCCGAGGTCAGCGCCATCCCCCTGAAGCAGCGCGACCGAAAGTAGCACATCGGCGCGAGGCACTTCGCCACGAGGGCAGGCTTCTGTCATTTCGACGCCAGTAGGAATCCCGGCGCCGGCGCCCGAGTCCACACCTGACCTTCCGCCACGACACCGGGCGTCACCGGGATTTCTCCTTGCGTCGAAATGACGGCGGAGCGGCCCTTGCTTCCATTGGAGATTCCACTGGCCGCGGATCGAAGATACGATTGCCTCATGACTCTAAGCCCCTCCGCGTGGACGATTGGCGGTGGCTCTGAACCGCCACTCCCTCGACGAGGCCGCGTGGCTTGTGAAGGGAGGGGGCTGGGGGTGAGATTCCATGACCGACCCTGAGAAGGTCCTCGCGTCCGTAGACATACTCGCCGACTTCCCGCACGAGTTCATCGAGCGCTGCGCCCGCGTGGCGACGTTACGCTCTTATGCCGCAGGGGAAGTCGTGGTGCGGGAGGGAGATCCCTCCTCCGCGTTCTACGTCGTCACTCAAGGATGCCTGGAGGTGATGCGCTCGGACGCGGGCCAGGAGTTCGTCGTGGCGACTCTGGGGCCGGAGCGCTTTTTCGGCGAGACAGCCCTCCTGCGCGAAGGCCACCGCGTGGCCACTGTCCGTGCCTCCGAGGACGCCGAGTGCCTGATCCTGGAGAAGGCCGACTTCGACACCCAGATGCGTCACGACCCCAACTCGGCCGCCGTGCTGGCGACCCGCCTCGCGCGACGCATCAACATGCTCCGGCCCCCACAGAGGTCCGGGGACTAGGCCGGCCACGCTCATGGCCGAAGCCACTCCCCAGCCGCCCAAGAAGGCCGCCCGGCCGCGCGACGAGCTGGGCCGCCCATTACCCTGGGGCGCCGAGAACCGCCTGCACATGGAGGACTACGACAACCTCCCGGCCGAGGAAGACCATCGCCTGGCCGTGCGGCACTTCAACGCTCATCGCTACTTCCCGGCGCACGAGGCCTGGGAGAGCGCCTGGCGCCAACTCCGCGGCACGGACGAGGAGGAGTTTTTTCATGGCCTGGCCCAGCTTGGCGCCGGCTTCACGCACTACCTGCGTGGCAACCCGCACGGCGCCAGCACGCTCATGCGCAAGGCGATCGGCCGGATCAGCGCCTACGCGCCCAGCCATCGCGGCGTCGATGTCGGCGCGCTGGCCGCGGCGACCGCGGCCGTCGCCGGCGGCATCGAAGACACCCGCCACGTCCGCCGCTCCCTGCCGGCGGTCGAGTTCCCGCGGATCTAGATTCGATGCAAGGAACATGGAACCACTAACCATTTCTAAGGCGGCCGCAAGAGCACGTGCCTCCGGACTCGCCCTTGTTCCGCGTTCCTGTTCCCTATTCCTCTCTTTCCCGATGCCTGACTGCATCGTCGTCCTCGGTCACAGCGCCAAGGAGGACGACCCGATCATGCAGGCCCGCGTCCGCCGCGGCGCCGAGCTTTACAGGGCAGGCGAAGCAGCGGCCCTGATCATGTCCGGCCGCTGGAGCTTCAAGCTCATGGCTTCGCCGCCGCCAAGGACAGAGGCCGCGGTCATGCGCGACTTCGCCCTCACGCTCGGCGTCCCGGCCGAGGACATCCTCATCGAGGACGAGTCCACCGACACCCTGAGCAACGCCTACTTCACCCGCGTCCGCTTCCTGGACCCGCTCGCCTGGCGCAACGTCCGCGTCGTCACCTCGGAGGTGCACCTGGAGCGCGCGCTGTGGCTCTTCGGCAAGGTCCTGGGCCATGGATACGAGATCGAAGGGCGCGAGGCGCCGAGCAGCACTGATGCGACGGCCCTGCGCGAAGGCCACCAGCGCAACGCCCGCCTCCTGCTACAGATACAGGCCGCGCTCGCCGGCATACGCGACGGCGACCTCGACGCGATCGCCGGCCTGCTTTTCAGCCGCCACCCCGGCTACGTCGACGACCCCGCCCTGACGCGCGAGATCGAAGCCGCGCTGCTCTGAAAGGGTAATATGCGCCTACTCGAAACCCACGCGGAGGCGGATATGGCTACACCTGACGAAGTGCGTGCCGAACTGGCTGAGGCGCGAAAGCTGTTCGTCGAGGCGCTGAGCGGCGCCGGCCCGGGCTGGGAACGTAGGCCGGCGGGCGGCGAAGGTGAAGAGGCCTGGTCGCCGCGACAGGCCGCGGAGCACTGCATCGGCGCCGACGTCGCCTACGCCAGCGCCGTCTGCACTGCCTGCGGCTACCCCGGCCTCGAGCGCTGGCAGGGCTCCTACGCCACGGTCGCCGAGGCGCAGAGAGGCTTTCAGGACGCCTCCGCGCAGGCCGATGGCCGCCTCAAGTACGTCAGCGACAGCGACCTCGCCAAGACAAACCAGCGCGGCAACAGCGTCGAGGAGATGATCCGGGCCAGCGCCGCCCACTTCAGGGACCACGCGGCCCAGATCAAGGCCGCGGGCCAGGGCTAAGTACGGACCGGCGTCCGATGTTTGTCGCGTTCCTGCTCTGGTTCTTGATCCTGATCCTGTGCTGGCCCATCGCGGTCATCGCACTGATCCTCTATCCCGTCGTCTGGCTGCTGCTCATGCCCTTCCGCCTGCTTGGCATCGCCGTCGACGGCGTCATGGAACTGGTCCGGAGCATCGTGCTCCTGCCGGCACGAGTGCTGAAAGGCCGCCCGCGCAAGGACGGATCGCCACCCTGACCCCAATCCCGTGCGATCAGGACGAGTCATGGAACACGAAACTCTGTAGGCGCCTCCCCTCGGGGATTTTAGGAACCAGCGGTCCAAAGGAGACAACATGCGCTACACCCGAATGTACGCCGACGCCGACGGCGAGACCCACTTCGAAGATGTCGAGGTGCCGCTGGACGACAACGGCCGGTCATCAGCTCTGTCGGACATATTCAAGGTCAGCGGCCTGCAGTTTCGGCACACGCGGCCCGATTACGACCTGGACTTCCATCGCGCGCCCAGGCGCCAGTTCATCGTCAACCTGACAGGGGGCGTCGAAATCGAGGTCAGCGACGGCGAAGTACGGCGCCTGCAGGCCGGCAGCGTCTTCCTGGTCGAAGACACCACCGGCAAGGGCCACAAAAGCCGCGCCATCGACGGACAGGAGCGTTTCTCCCTCTTCATCCATCTCGCCGACTAGAACCGAGGCTATCGTGACCAACCAGACCCACCCCACCGAAGACGAGATCCGCCGCGTCCTGCGCGAGCGCAGCAACTGGGGCCGCTGGGGCAAAGACGACCAGATGGGCGCGCTGAACCTGATCACGCCGGAGAAGCGGGTCGCCGCGGCGCGGTTGGTGAAGTCCGGCCGTGCCGTCTCGCTCAGCCGCCCCTTCCCCACGCGGCCGGCGCCCAACAATCCCAACCCGGCCCAGCACTGGATGCGGTCGTTTTCGTTCCCCAACGGCGGCGGCGCCGCTGTGGACTACTACGCGATCTCCTATCACGGCCAGGCCGCGACGCATCTGGACGCGCTCTGCCACGTCTGGAACGAGGACGGCCTCTGGAATGGCCGCACGCCGGAGGAGCTCACGCCCGACGGCGCGCGCTGGGGCGCCATCGACAACTGGAAGCAGGGCATCCTCACCCGCGGCGTCCTCCTGGACGTGCCGAAGCATCGCGGCGAGCCGTACGTCACCCACGACAAGCCGGTGACCGGCGACGAGCTTCGGGCCATCGCCGCGGCCGAAGGCGTGGCGGTCCAGCCCGGCGACGCCCTGGTCGTGTACTCCGGCCGCGAGGCCTACAGCGAATCGAATCCCGTGTGGGGCTCGACTTCCGGCCAGAGCCCCGGCCTGCACGCCTCGTGCCTCATGCCCATCCGCGACTGGGACGTCGCCTTGCTGGTCTGGGACATGATGGACCTCGGCCCCAGCGGCTACGAGGTGCTCTGGACCGTGCACGGCGCCCTGCCATCGTTTGGCGTTGGCCTGGTCGACAACTCACTGCTGCAACCGCTGAGCGAAGCCTGCGCCGAAGAGGGCCGGTTCGAGTTCATGCTCACGCTGGCCCCCCTCGTTGTCATCGGCGGCACCGGCTCCCCCCTCAACCCGATCGCCGTGTTCTAGGCCTCCTCCGGACGTAGCGGCGACCTTCAGGTCGCCAGGGGCGGGGAGGCGCGGGGCTCCGGCCTCCCTACCGCAAACAGAGTGCCGAGTACAGAGTGCAATCGACTTCGAGACTCTGCACTCTGGCATACTGTGCCCCCACACCCGCACCCCGAGAAGGAGACACTATGGCCATCCAGGTCGAGCCCGCATCTAAAAACGTCAACGTAAACGGCGTCCGCCTCCACTACCTTGATTGGGGCAACGAGGGCGCGCAGCCGCTCCTGCTCCTCCACGGCTTCACGGGCCACGCCCGCTCCTGGGACGCGCTCTCGCGCGCCGTCGCCTCTGGCTTTCACGTCCTGGCCCTGGACCAGCGCGGCCACGGCGACAGCGCCTGGACCGACGACTACGGCACCGCGGCGCAGGTGGCCGACGTCGAGGCCTTCCGCCGGGACCTTGGACTCAAGCGGTTCGTGCTGCTTGGCCTGTCGATGGGCGGCCGCAACGCCTTCAACTACGCCGCGATACACCCTGACGAGGTCGAGCGCCTCGTCATCGTCGACATCGGCCCTGTGACCGACGCCAGCGGCGGCGCCCGCATCCAGGCCGGCGTGCGCGCCAACGACGTCTTCGACTCGCAGGAGGAAGCGTTCGCGCAGGCCCGCAAGGGCAACGAACGCCCGCCCGAGGAACACCACCGCTACCGCATCTACAACAACCTGATGCAGACTTCAGACGGCAAGTGGACCTGGAAGTACGACAGGGCGCTCCGTTCGGGCGACCCCGCCCAGGCGCGCCGCTCGAACATCGAGCCGGAGCAGCAGTGGGCGAACTGGCGCGCCATCACCTGCCCGATCCTGCTCCTGCGCGGCGAGCTCAGCGACGTCCTCTCGCCGGAAGTCGCCCAGCGCATGGTGCGCGAGAACGCGAACGCAAAGCTCGTCGTCATCCCCGAAAGCGGACACTCCATCCCCCTTGACCGTCCGGCTGAGTTCGAAGTGGCCGTCCGGGAGTGGTTGGCCGCCTAGGCCGAAAGTGGTCGACCAGGCATACGACCTCGTAATTCGCGGCGGCACCGTCTTCGACGGCAGCGGCGCTGCCGGTGTCCGAGCGGACGTCGGCGTTCGCGGCGACCGAATCGTCGAGGTTGGTGGGATCGCCGGACGTGGGAGCGTCGACCTCGACGCAACCGGTTTGGCCGTGACGCCGGGGTTCATCGACGTCCACACCCATGACGACTTCGCGCTGCTCCTGCACCCGGATGTCGATTTCAAGGTCATGCAGGGGGTGACGACGATCGTTACCGGTAACTGTGGCTCGGGCGTCGTCCCCTTCGAAGCCGGGCTCGCCCGTTTCGGCCCGCGGCATCCCGAGGCGCGACCCAGGCCCTGGGACGGGATGCGCGGTTACCTTGAGCGCGTCGATGAGACGCGGCCCAGTCTCAACGTCGCCGCGCTCGTCGGTCACGGCACCCTCAGGCAGGCGGCGATCGGCCTCTCCGACGCGCGGCCGCCGAGCGCGTCGGAGCTCGACCAAATGCGCGACTGGGTGCGCGAGGGCGTAGCGGCCGGCGCCGTTGGCCTCTCCACCGGGCTGATCTATGAGCCGGGGCGCTATGCCAAAACGGAAGAAATAGTCGCCCTCGCGAAGGAGCTGGGCGGGCCGTCGGGCGGTCTCTACGCCACCCACATGCGCAACGAAGCGGCACACCTCCTCGAATCCGTGCGCGAGGCCATCCATATCGGCGAAGAGGCCGGCGTGCCCGTCCAGATCTCCCACCACAAGGCGACAGGCCGCGAGCACTGGGGCAAGGTGCGCGATTCCCTGGCGCTGATCGAGGATGCACGGGCGCGGGGGTTGGACGTCACGGCCGACCAGTATCCATACACGGCCAGCAGCACCGCCCTCTTCGCGATCGTCCAGAACGGCGCCTTCCAGCCCAGTGAGGGCGGTTTCGCCCGCAGCTCGGCCGAAGATGTCCTCATCGCCTCGGCCCCGGGCCATCCCGAGTGGGAGGGTAAGCGCCTCGACTTCTTCGTCGACCTCTGGGACGTGCCGGTCGAAGCCGCGGCGAACAAGATCATCGACGAAGAGGGCCTCGGCTGTTTCGTTGTCGTCTTCGGCATGGATGAGGCGGATGTAAAGACGGTCCTGGCGCACGCCACGACCATGATCGGCTCCGACGGCATACCGGCGGGCAGCAAACCCCATCCGCGCCTCTACGGCACATTCCCGCGCGTCCTCGGCCGCTACGTGCGCGAGGAAGGCGTCCTTGACCTGGCCACCGGCGTCCACCGCATGACCGGCATGCCCGCCGCCAAGTTCCAGCTTTCCGCCCGCGGCGTCATCCGGCCCGGCGCCTTCGCCGACATCGTTGTCTTCGACCCCGCGACCATCACCGACACCGCCACCTACGAGGAACCACGGCAGTATCCGGCGGGGATCAAGGCCGTGATAGTGAACGGCGTCCAGGTGGCACGAGATGGCGAGCACACGCACGCTCGCGCGGGCAGGGCCCTGCGGCGAGGCATCGAGTAGAAGGCAGCGCGGCCCCGGACGCGATAACGCGACGCAGCTGACGGCCTGGCACGCAGGCTAGCGAGGCCCCAGAGGACTGGCGGCGCGCTCGATCGCTTCAGAATGCTGCGGCCAGTGCAGGAACGTATCGCCGCCGATGAAGCGCCACAGCGGTCGTTCGGGCGCCCATGGTACCGAGCCGGTTGCCCGCATCGCCTCGTCGGAGAGCGCGCGGGCCTTCTCGACGATCAAGCCGATAATGCGCTCGTGCTCGGCCCTGACGTCAGGCAGCGGGAGGTGGCGGTAAAAGGCGACCGCCAGTGCGTTCCATTCGTCCGAGCTGGGCCGGCCGGGCGTTTCGGCCACGTAAGCCGGCGGCTTGATCGCCGCGCCGAGCCCAAAGGCAACCTGTCCCTCCCAGTGGATGCAGTGCGCGAGGACATCCTTTGCTTTCCAGCCCTCTGCCGTCACGGCCACAATCGCGGCCTCCTCGCCGAGCGCGTCGACCGCGTCCAGAAGGCGCGCGCGCTCGCGAGCGATAGCATCCAGCACTTCTCGAGCCGTCATCGGCGTGTCGTCCATCGAGCCTCCGCATGCGTCTAAGGGATTATCGTCCGCGAATACTGCCACTCGCGGTCGACGATCTCAAAGCCGCATGACAGGTAGGCCGCCTCGGCCGGTTGATTGAAGCTGGCCGTGCCGATAAGCGCCGTGTGCATGCCACGCGCCCGGAACCGCCTCAGGCCCTCAAGCACCAGCGCCCGTGCCAGACCCTGCCGCCGGTAGGCGAAGCGCGTGCCGACCGGCTCGAAGAGGCCGATACCGTTGGCCTCGTCGGCCCAGCAGATGCACGAGGCCGCAATTGCGCCGCCCGGCGCCTCGACCACGAGGTCGAGGCTCGGGTCGTAGCCGGGCGTCGAGCGCAGGCGCAGGTATCGTTCCGCCGAGTAGTTCGAGCGTACGCCGGGCATGCCGATGTGCTCCAGATGGCTCCAGGCATCTCGATGAGCCGCCGCGCGCTCTTCGACGTCGACCCGGACGCAGTCGCCGACCCGCATGCCAGCGGGCAGGCGCGCCTCCTGGATGGCAACGTCGAGGGCCCGGCGCATGCGCACGCCGCCCGTATCGCCTTTGTGATAGCCGGCGGCCACAAGCGCCCGCGCGCGCTCTGGGTCGCTGTCCATGACCAGGTGAGACAGGCTCGCCGGCTCGCCGCCTTGTGCGCCGCGCCGGATTTGGCCTTCCGCCCACTCAATGGCTTGTTCGTAGACCCCCCGACGCTCGGAGACGGCAGGCCCAAGCTCGATGTGCATTTCATCGGGGCCCACCAGGACAGCATAGGCAGAGAGGTCACCGCCCGCGAACCAGAGCCAGACGCGATCGGAGCCGGGCCCTGCCGTGTAGGTGTTCCAGATAACGTCGCCGCGGTGCCAGGGCGGCAGCAGCGGCCAGCGCGCCGCCGTAACTGCCTCCTGCAGGCGGACCATTAGCGCCAGGTCGGAGTGGCCCTCATAGGCCCGCGCGGTCAGGGACATGGCGGCCTCAGGCCTCCACCAAAACGCCTGCGCCCTCGCGCACTTCACCAATGCGCGCGGCCGGGTAACCGTCCGAGCGCAGTTGCGCGACAAGGGCGTCGGCGTTCGCCGCGGGCAGGGCAACGAGCAGGCCTCCCGAGGTCTGGGGGTCGAAGATCAGGCGCGCCATCGCGTCCGGCAGGCCCTCCGGCAAGGTCACGCTCGGACCCAGCTGGTCGCGGTTGCGGTTCACGCCGCCGAAGTCGACGCCGGCGAGGGCGTATTCCAGGGCGCCCGGCAGAAGTGGCAGCGCGGCCGCTCGCAACACCGCCTGCACTCCGCTTTTCTCCGCGATCTCGAGTGCGTGGCCGGCGATCGCGTAGCCGGTTACGTCTGTTAGGGCCGTAGCGCCGGCCTCGCGAGCAAGGTGGGAAGCGTGGCGGTTCAGGCGCAGCATGCTCTCGACCGCGGCGTCCAGGTGCTCGGGCCTGACGGCGTCGCGCTTGGCGGCGGTGAGGATCAGGCCCGTGCCCAGCGCCTTGGTCAGCACCAGGGCGTCACCGGGCCTCGCCCCGGCCTTCGTCAACACCTGCTTCGGGTGGACGATGCCCATCACCGACAGCCCGTACTTGGGCTCGTTATCGAGCACGGTATGGCCGCCGGCGATGACGCCCCCGCCTTCGGCAAGCTTCTCGGCGCCGCCGCGAAAGATGTCTGTCATGATTTCTGGCGGGAAGTCCTCCGGGAAGCCGGCTATGTTGAGGGCGAGCACCACCTCACCCCCCATGGCGTAGACGTCGGACATGGCGTTGGCAGCAGCTATCGCGCCGTACGTCCAGGGGTCGTCGACGACAGGGGGGAAGAAGTCCAGCGTCTGCACCACGGCCGTCTCGGAGTCGATCTCATAGACGGCGGCGTCGTCGGCAATGCCGGCCAGCAGTCGCGGGTGCTCTTCAGGCTTGAACAGTTCTCGCAGTGGGCGCAGGACCTGCGCCAGTACGCCGGGGCCGGCTTTACCGGCTCAGCCCGCGCACGACGCCAGCGAGGTCAGGCGGACCTGATCGCGTGTCAATGGGATCACCTCCTTTCGGCCTACTCTTTCCGTGGCCGTGGGCTTTCCAGCCTCGGGCGCCCGAATGCACGCTGCACTCCGTCCTAATTCTCGCATGCCCGCCGCTGCCTCGAAGCCTCTCAGGCGCTAGACGGCCCAAGCGGCCGAGGCGATACTCTCGAAAGCGTTTTGTTCCGGCGTTGTGGCGCCAAGGAGGCCAACCGTGGGCTGGATCGCGTTCTTTGTCTTGATAACGATGGCGCTGGTCGCGGTCCTGGTCGTCGGGCCGAAGATCACGCTCGGTCGCCCGCGCGGCCGCGGCCAGATCGACAACGACGAGCTCACGATCCCGGTTCGAGGACCGGCCGTCGCTGTCTATGCCGTCCTGCTGCTTGGCTCGTTGCTTATGTTCTCGGTCCATACCGTGGCCTACGGCCATGTCGGCATCGTCCGCACTTTCGGCGCGATCAGCGGCATCAGGGTCAACGACGGTCTCGCCATCACCTGGCCCTGGCAGAACTTCGAGGTCGAGAACGTGCAGACTCAGAGCCTGCTGTCAGACTCGAACTGCTACAACAACCGCATTCGCAACTGCTTCGAGACCTTCTCCAAGGAGTCCATCGACGTCTTCATCGTCGGCGTGCTCAACTTCCACGTCGACCCGGAGAACGTCCGCACCCTGCGCGAGAAGATCGGCCCCAACTACCGCGAAAAAGTCGTCCTGCCGCGCATGAACCAGGTCCTCAAAGACGAAACCGTGAAGTACGCCGCCGTCGACGTCACCCCAAACCGCGAGGCCGTACGCAACGCCGTGCGCGAGCGTCTTACGCGCGAGCTGGCTGCCGACGGAATCGCCGTCGAAGACTTCTTGCTCAAAAACGTCGACTTCAAGGACGAGGTCAAGTCGGCGATCGACGAAAAGGTGATCGCCGCCCAGAAGGCGCAGGCGGCCGAGCAGCAGGTCGCGGTGTCTCAGGCAGAGGCGCGGCAAAAGGCCGCCGCGGCCGAGGGCGAGGCGAACAAGCTCCGCATCGAGGCCCAGGGCCAGGCGGACGCCAACCAGCTGATCTCGGCATCGCTTACGCCGGCCCTAATCCAGTTCCAGGCCGTCCAGAAGCTCTCCGACAAGATCCAGATCGCCCTCATCCCCAGCGGGCAGGGCATCATCATCGATCCGGCGACGCTGCTGAGGCCGTAGTCGCAGAGTGCAGAGTGCAGAGTGCAGAGTGCAGAGTGCAGAGTGCAGAGTGCAGAGTGCAGAGTGCAGAGTGCAGAGTGCAGAGTGCATCGAAACTGTAGGGCGCTTTCTCAGATCGATCGCGCTAAGCCCCCGAACCGCCGCCATCGAGTCATACCCGCATCCGGCGTGTAAGAGAGGCATCATACAGGCGCTGGGCGGCGCGGGACGACACGCCGCCGGCCTTAGAATTGCAGGCAATGGCCGCTAACCTCCTGGCGATCACAAACGCCACGGTCATCGACGCCGCCGGCAGCCCTCCGCTTCCCGACACGACGGTGGTGATCGAGGGGGAGCGCATCCGCGCCACCGGGCGCATCTCCGCCCCCGACGGCGCCGTCATCGTCCAGGGCCGGGGCATGTACCTGATCCCCGGCCTGTGGGACATGCACGCGCACCTCTGCTGGGCCAAGGAGAGCGCGCTGAGCGCCCTACTCGCCAACGGCGTCAGCGGCGTCCGGGACATGGGCGGCCACTTGTATGAAATCGACGCCTGGCGGGCGAGAATCGAAGTCGGCGTCCTGCCGGGACCGCGCGTCGTCCGCGCGGGCCCCATCCTCAACGGGCGTAAGGCCAATCAGTATCAGGTTCTAACCGGCGGCGCGGACGAAGCCAGAGGCGTCGTCCGCGCCCTCAAGCAGGCCGGCGTCGACCTCATCAAGGTGCACCGCCGCGTGGAGCGGGAGGCGTACTTCGCGATCGCGGACGAGGCCAAACGCCAGGAGCTGCCGCTGGCCGGCCACATCCCCATGACGATCACGCCCGAAGAGGCATCAGACGCCGGCCAACAAATCGAGCATGTTGAGACGCTGTTCGAAGGCACGTTTTCGGACGGCCTCGACGACAGCGATTGGCCGCTGGCGATCGAGAAGTTTCGCGCGGCGGGCGGCGCCGAACGCCTCTTCGAGCGCTTCGCGCGCAACAGCACGGTGTTCGACCCAGTACTCATCGGATACCGATCGCTGATCGACGCGGCAGAGGGCTCGCTCGCCGCCGACCCGCGCAGCCGCTACGTCGCGGCGTCGTTCAGGCAGGCGGGGAAGGCGCAGCCGGCAGCGGACGCGGCGCAATTGGAAACCCAGCGGCGCACGTTCGCGCAGTTCATCGAGATCGTCCGCGCGGCTCGGGCGAGCGGAGTCACGATGATCGCGGGCACGGATCTCGCCGCGGCGCGACTGCCGGGCTTCCACCTCCATGACGAGCTGGCATTGCTGGCGGAAGCCGGCCTCTCGCCGGCGGAGGCGCTCCGGGCGGCGACGCTTGACACCGGCCAAGGTCCTCAACAAGCCCTGGCGTGGCAGCCTGATCGCCGCGGGCCAGGTTGCGGACCTAGTCTTGCTCGATGCCGACCCTCTCGAGGACATCAGGAACGGCAGGCGTATTGCCGCGGTGGTCGCAGCTGGCCGGCTGTACGACCACCTTGCGCTGAACAAGCTTCTGCGGGCTGCGGAATCCCAGGCCGCGCAACTGTAGCGAATGCCATCAGAACCTCCCGCTCCAGGCCGGGCAGGCCTGACTCTGCACGCTGTACTCTGCCCTCTGTTCGTGCCCTAATGCCCGCGTGGCATCGAAAAAGCCTCTCCCGCCCGCCGAAATCCTCGGCAGGCTCACGGCTGACTACGGCTGGCCCGAATGGCGGCCGCACGGCGACGTCATGGGCGAGCTTGTCCTGACTTTGCTGTCTCAGAACACCGCCGACACGAACTCGGGCCGGGCTTTCGCGCGCTTGCTCCAGGCCTTCCCCGACTGGGAGACTGTCGCGGACGCCCCGCTGGAGAAAGTCATCGAGGCAATCCGCCCCGGCGGCCTGGCGCCGACGAAGGCGCCGCGCTTGAAGGCGATGCTGGCGGAGATCCGCGAGCGCACAGGCGGCTTCGACCTGTCGCTGCTGAAGGAGATGCCGGACGCGGAAGCGCGCGAATGGCTGCGCACCCTGCCCGCCGTCGGCCCCAAAACGGCGGCCTGCGTCCTGCTCTTCGCCCTCGGCAAGCCGGCGCTGCCGGTCGACACTCACGTCTATCGCGTCGCGGTGAGGCTGGGCCTGGTGTCCGCAAAGCTGACGCCGGAGAAGGCGCAGGAGCGGCTGGAGGCGGCGGTCCCGCCCGAGGACCAGTACCTGTTCCACGTTATGTTAATTCGACACGGCCGCCACACCTGCACCGCCCGCAACCCCGCCTGCAACCGCTGCCCCCTGCTCCCGGACTGCCCCTTCGGCCGGGCCCTCAAATCCGCTTCCGCACCTCCCCCTCTCCGCCGAAGGAAAGGGGGACCGAGGGGGTGAGGTTCGCGGCCGGCGAGTGCCCAGGGTGAGCCTCAGCTACCGCGGCGGGGCCCAGAAGCTGTGCCGGTTGCCGTCCGGGTCGAAAAAGCCGAGGAGGCGCACGACGCCAGGGATGTCATGGATGGGGCCATCGGTGCGGACGGAGTGCGACTTCACGGCGGCTTCCGCGGCCTCGATGTCGTTGACGCCCCAGGTCATCGTGACCCCGCCTCCGGCGCCAACCGCGTCTGCTTTGTTGAGGCCCAGGACAACGCCTTCGACGGGCGTCCGCAGGATCGCGAACCCGATCTGGTCCATGCGGTCCTGCACCTCGAAGCCGAGGACCTTGCCGTACCACTCGATCGCGCGGTCGAGGTCGGTGACGGAAAGGCCGCAGTTTACCTGGTGGTTGTAGTCGATGCTCACTGATACATACTCCTTGCTCTCACAGCGGGGTCGTCGATACAGGGACGAATGGTTGGCCCGGCGATCGACAAAGGTGGTCGCATCAAGCCGGTGAAACCGCTCATATCGTCGCAGTGGCCCGAATGAGCTCCGAACCACGGGCCCACGTCGCCGCCAATTCTTGCCCGGATCCGAAGACCCGCGTGATGGTCAGGAACTCGCGCTGGTTTGTCATCGGCGCACCGCCCAGGGTCACGAGTACGTCGCCTCTCGCCATCCCGGAGCGGGCCGCGAACGAACCCGGCGCCACGTCGGCGACCAGCAGGCCGGCGTCCACGTGTTTGAGGACAAGGCCGAGGCCCGCCCACGGCCGCAGGTGACGGCCGCCACGGATGCCGCGTTCGAGGTAGAGGCAAAGGTCGGCGACGATGTGCTCCCAGCCGACCGTCAGGCTGTCCAGCGCAGCCTGGAACCTCGCTCCAAAACCGGATTGAACCACGGTGACTCGGGTGCCGGAGCCGGCCGCCTCAAGTACAACGACGATCTCGGTACCCTTGCAGGGCATCGTGTCCTTGACGACTCGCAGTTGCTTACCGGGTTCGATGGCTATATCGGTCGCGCTTCCCTCAAAGGCCGGCAGCCAGCGGTGGGGCGCATCGGGCGACGAGGCGCCGCCGAGGGGGCGGGCGGTCAAAAGACGCTGCCAGACTTCATCTGGCGGCGCGTCGATCACGAAGGTGGCTTCGAAGCGGTCTTCCATTAGCTTTCCTCCTCAGGCTCTGGGTAGACGGCAAGGGCGGCGCGATAGGGGACGCCTTCGGTGGCCCCATACTTGCGTAGCAGCGGGCCCAGCGCCGCCAGGAACTCCTCCATAAAGGCCGACCGCTCGGCCGGCCCGGGAAAGCGAACTTCTGCGACAACCGAGGCGCTGGACACGTGCAGCCCTTCGTAGGTGGCGCGGTCGAGCAGGCCGGCCGCGTCGCGCTGAATGCGCTCGCCGAGGTCCACCAGTTGTTCGAGCGACACCTGGTCCTGCAACGCCGCGCGCTGCCCCTCGCCCCAGGTCAGGCGCGGCGAGACCATCAGGGTGTTCGCCACGGGTTCATAGAGCTGTTCGACGAAGTTGCCCGTGCGCCGCTCGCCCGCATTGCGGACAAGTCCCGCCCGCTCAAGCTCCCTGACGTGATAGTTGACGTTCTGCCGCGTGGAGCCGACGACGCGCGCGATGCCGGCCGCGGACTCCGCCCCGCGCAGTGCTTCGAGGATGCGCAGGCGCAGCGGATGGGCCAGGGCCTGGACGGCGTCCGGCCGGTCGACGAGGGCAACGAGCGAGGTCATGCGCGGACTATAGACGACACTTCCTTTCTTGACAAGTACTGTTTTCTAGCTCATACCTAGGCGCAGTTAGTGCTTTGAGGCGCATTCGTACAGTGAAACCCGCCTTGACCGTCTGCTTAATCCAGGAACTGAAAGCTCTCGATGATCTTTCGGACGGTGGCTACTTCTCCTTGGGGTTCGGAAAAGACCACGTAATTGCGCTGAGACCTCACCTCTTCGAAGTGTCGCACGACACTGTCTGGCTGGAAGTCCCCGTCAGCGGCGTAGCAGACGTACTCTTTGCCTGGAGTCCCCGAAACCAGAATGTCGACGACTTCCTGTTTGCCGGTTGCGGGCCCTACGAACTCGCACCAGCCGCCCTGAAAGTTGACTCCGATGAGGACCCTGTCATCGCCCCTCGTCACGCTCGTGTATTGAATCTCAATTCCCTCGTTAACCTGTCCGGCGCCTGCTTCGAGGAACCAGTCCGGCGGATAGCGGAACTGATAGCCATATTTCTCGTTCCGGTAGGTCTCCCAGCCATCGCCGCGGTCCTCTGCCAGGAGGGCCTGCACACCAAAGAACGTCGCCAGACCTGCCGCCACGAGCAAAGGGCCGAGAATTCTCAATGACATCGCGTGCAGCCTAGCCTCTCCACCGGCTGGCTTCCCTGTCGCGAACATACCGTCTGACTGTCGCTTTCGCCTCCCCCGCCAACTTCCAATCTCCGACTTCCACGCCTGCTTCCGGCTTTTACCCTTCGTTGACACTCCAAATGACCGGCTTCTATGATCGAAACGGATTCGAAACAATTGCCCGCGCCCCAGCGGTATCCCGGGGTGTGTCGCAGTCGAATGGGATTGAATCGAGAAAGGAAGGCTCAAAATGCTTCTGGCAATCGTCGGCGTCGCCATTGGCGTCGCTATCGGCGGACTGCTAGGGGCTCTTCTCTGGAACTCTTACAAGGAAAAAAGTGAGAAAGGAAAGCTAGGAACCGCCGACGCAGAGGCGGCCCGGATCGTCGCCGAGGCACAGACCAAAGAGAAGGAAGCGCTCCTCACAGCCAAAGAGGAGGCTATCCGTATCCGTGCCGAGGCCGAAGAGGAAGCCCGGAGCCGGCGGCAAGAGGTCCTTAGGCTCGAAGAACGAGTACTCCAGAAAGAAGAGAACCTGGAACGCAAGGTCGAGGCCGTTGACCGGCGCGACCGTACGCTGATCGAACGCGAAACACAGCTCGACCAGACGCGCGAAAAGCTCGAGGAGCTTCAGCACGCCAAGGTCGCGGAGATAGAGCGCGTCTCCCACCTGACCACTCAGGAAGCGCGCGAGTTGCTCCTGTCCGAAATCGAGAACGAGGTCCGCGACGAGGGTAATCGCATTGTGCGGGATATGGAGGTCCGCGCCCGTGAGGACGGCTCCGTCCGCGCTCGCTCGATCCTGACCTCGACCATCCAGCGCATGTCCGCGGAAGCGGTCTCGGAATCGACCGTCACGGTCGTCCCCATCCCCAGCGAGGAGATGAAGGGGCGAATCATCGGCCGCGAAGGGCGCAACATCCGCGCCCTGGAGCACGCCACGGGCATCGACCTGATCATCGACGACACGCCGGACGCGGTCATGCTCTCGGGCTTCGACGGCGTGCGGCGCGAGATCGCTCGCCTGGCCTTGACGCGCCTGCTCGCCGACGGCCGCATCCACCCAACACGCATCGAAGAGGTCGTGGAGAAGTGCCGTACTGAGGTCGAAAGTGAGCTCAAGGTCGCCGGCGAAGAGGCCGCCCTGAAGGCGAATTGTCCCGGGCTGCATCCCGAAATCGTCCGCACCCTCGGCCGACTGAAGTACCGCACCAGCTACGGCCAGAACCAGCTCATGCACGCGGTCGAGACGTCGCAGATCGCGGCGATGATCGCGCGCGAGGTCGGAGCCGACGTCAACATCGCCCGCCGTGGCGGCCTGCTGCACGACCTGGGCAAGGCCATCGACCGCGATGTCGAGGGCACGCACGCGCTTCTCGGCGCGGACCTGGCGCGCCGTTTTGGCGTCCAGGAGCCTGTCGCGCACTGCATCGAGGCCCATCACGAAGAGGTGACCCCTTCGACGGTCGAAGCGATCATCGTCCAGGTGGCGGACTCGATCAGCGGCGGCAGGCCCGGCGCCCGCATGGAGTCGATCGAGTCCTACATCAAGCGCCTGGAGGCGCTGGAGACGGTCGCGACCAGCTTCGAGGGCGTCGAGAAGGCCTTCGCCATCCAGGCCGGGCGCGAGGTGCGTATCATCGTCAAGCCCGACGAGATCGACGACCTCGGCTCGATGCGCCTGGCGCGGGACGTCAGCAAGAAGATCGAGGAGACGATGGAGTACCCGGGCCAGATCAAGGTCACGGTGGTAAGGGAGACGCGCGCGACTGAGTTCGCGCGTTAGTGACGACAGTGGTGACCTCTAACCCGCTGGCCCTCCTGCTGTTGCGGGCTGCCCGCAGCCTGGCGATGGGCCTCATCGCGCTCGCAATATATGTCCTCACGGGCAGCCTGCTGGCAGCCGTCGCCGTCGCCCTGGTCGTAGTCCTGGCGGCGACCGTGGTGTTCCCTCGCCAGATCGCGGGAATGCACCCGCGCCTGGCATGGTTCGCCCTCTTCACCCCCCAGGCTCGGAATCCCGAGCAGCCGGCGGTGGCGCCGGGCGCCGATGGCGCGAGGCCGAAGTAATGCTCGTCCTCTTCATCGGTGACATCATCGGCAAGCCCGGCCGCCGCGCCCTGCAAGCAATCCTGCCGACTCTTCGCGATGACCTCCACATCGACGTCGTCGTCGCCAACGGAGAGAACGTGGCCGGAGGGCGCGGCCTGACCAATCGCACGGCCCAGGAGCTGTTCGACACCGGCGTCGACATCATTTCATCGGGAAACCACATTTGGGACCAGAAGGAGGTCATGGAACTGCTGGACAGCGAGGAGCCCATCACGCGGCCGGCGAACTACCCGCCGGGCTCGCCGGGAAGGGGTTGGCTGACGCACAAAGGCCTGACGGTCCTCAATCTCCAGGGCCGCACCTTCATGCAGGCCATCGACTGCCCCTTCCGCACGGCCGACGCCGCCCTGGGGGCGATGAACGGGCGCACGCCGGTGCTGGTCGACTTCCACGCCGAGGCGACGAGCGAGAAGGTGGCGATGGGCTGGTACCTGGACGGCCGCGTCGCGGCTGTATGCGGCACCCACACCCACGTGCCGACCGCCGACCAGCGTCTGCTCACCAAGGGCACCGCCTTCGTGTCCGACGCGGGCATGACCGGCGCCCGCGACAGCGTCATCGGCTTCGAGATCGCGTCTGTGCACCGCCTGTTCCTGACCCAGCTGCCAACCCGCCTGCCCGTCGAAGAGGCGACTCGCGACAGTGCTGATGAACAGCGTGCTGATCGAGATCGACGACGGCGACGAGGCGCGCACGATCGATTCAGCGCATCGACCGCGAGACGTTGCTCGATGCCGTCTAAAGGCGACTTCCACAACCACAGCACCGCCTCCGACGGCCGCCTGACGCCGACTCAGCTTGTCGATCTGGCGGCGCGCAACGGCGTGAAGGTCTTCGCGCTGACCGACCACGACTCGACCGAGGGCCTGGCGGAGGCGCGCGCCGCGGCGGCGAAGTACGCCGACTTCACGCTGGTGCCCGGCGTCGAGCTGAGCACCGACATCGAAGGCGACGAGGTGCACGTGCTCGGCTATCTGCCCGAACCCGAGGACGCCGAGCTGCAGGCGGCGCTCAAGCGCTTCCGCGACGGCCGCTTCGAACGCGGGCGCCTGATGGTCGAGAAGCTGACGGCGATGGGCAAGCCGATAAGCTGGGAGCGGGTCAAGGAGATTGCCGGCGAAGCCAGCATCGGCCGCCCCCACGTCGCCCTGGCGATGGTCGAGGCGGGCTATGTCCGAAACACGACCGAGGCGTTCGACCTGTACATCGGCCGCAACGGCCCGGCCTACGTCGAGCGCGAAAAGATGACGCCGGTCGAGGCCGTCGCGGACGCTGCGACGCTTTGGGGCCTCGCCGGTGCTGGCCCATCCCACCTACGTCACAGACGCTGGAGGCTGTGCTGCGCGACCTGATCCCGGCGGGCCTGGTGGGCATGGAGGTCTTCTACAAGGCCTACGACAAGGCCACCGTCGAAGACCTGCTGCGGACGGCGCGCCGGCACGGCCTCCTGCCACTGGGCGGCAGCGACTATCACGCGCATGGAGCGCCCGGACGAGCGCGAGCCCGGCATGACCGACAATCCGCTGCCCGACTGGGCGATCCGCGATTTTCTGCAGAAAGAGCTGACGTGGCTGAAGAAAGCCGTCCCGATCTGAGCTCGAGCCGCCGACCATTCCGGGCCAGAAACCGACCGAAGACGACGCCGACGTCGACACCTTCTGCGCGCGGCACCCCAGGTCGCGACGTCGCCTGCGCTGCGGCCGCTGCGGCACGCCGATCTGCCCGCGCTGCCTGGTGCAGACGCCGGTCGGCGCCCGCTGCCCACGTCTGCGCCAACGTCCGCGCGCTGCCGACGGTCGACGTCAAGCCGGTCTTTCTGGCGCGGGGCGCTCGCGGCGGCGATCGGGGCCGGCATTGTCGTGGGCGGGTTCTGGGGACTGGCGCTTCCGGGGCGAGGCACCGGCTATCTCGGCTTCCTCGTCATCTTCCTCGCGATGGGCATCGGCTACGCCGATCGGCGAGTCGGTGGGCGTCGCGACGAACCGCAAGCGGTCGACGTCGCGCTGCAGGCCTGCGCCATCTTCGGTGTCATCGTGGCCTACTTCGTCCGCAATGCCGTCGCCGGTGTGCCCCTGCTCCCGGCCGGCGACATCTGGGGCTACCTGGCCACGTTCCTGGCGGCCTTCCTCGCGGCCCAACGCCTCCAGCGCTAACGGAAGCGCTTCGGGACGGCCGGAGTCCGGAACCCAATTCCGAGTCCAATTTCCAATCCCAGGCCCCTCCGGGCCCAGGGGGTCTACCGCAACACGATAAACAGGAAAACGATCAGGGCCAGAAGACTGCCCGAGATCATCGAGATTCGCTTCAGCTCGTCGACAAGGTAGGAGCGCTCGAAGGTCGGCAGTTGGCCAGCCGCGCGCAGCGTACCCGGTCTTGCCGGCGCGACCCGCGATGCAGCGCGTACGGAGGCCGTGGTCGTGCTTGGGATAGGGCCCGCGGGGTCTCGGCTCATCCCGTCAGCGACCTGGATCGGCCGTGCGATATCCAGATAAGGCTCGGCAGCGGTGGTGACGCCGCCGGGCTTCTTGCTCTTCGTTTTCGCGTGGCCTGGTTTGGTATGTGGGCCGTCCGCGCTCTCTTTGGCACCAACCGATTATAAAGGCCTGCGAAAAAGAGAGACAAACGCGGTGCCGTCGGGCAGTCGGGCAGTCCGGAGGGGCGCGCAGTCCCGAACGGGAACCTGGCCCCGGTGGGCTCGAGACTGCCGGACTGCCCGACTGCCCGACTGCCCGTACGGCACCGCCCTGCTAGACTGAGGATTGCCTTGAGCGCAGAACTGTCCCGCGCCCGCCGCATGTTCGCGGCCAACATCAAGCGCCGTGAAGACCGAATCGACCTCGGCCTCGGCGCCCTGCTCTTCGCCAAAGAGGAGTATCCGCGCCTGGTGCTCGAGGACTACCTCGAGCGCCTCGACGCGCTCGCCGCGGGCCTTGCCGTCGAAATCGACCTCGAGGCGGACGCGCGAGCCATGGCGCGAGACCATCGCCGCCTACATGACCCAGGAGCACGGCTTCGAAGGCGACACGGAAGACTACTACAACCCCCGCAACAGCTACCTGAACGAGGTGATGGATTCGCGGCGCGGCATTCCCATAAGCCTCAGCGTCCTCTACATGGAGGTCGCCCGCAGGGTCAACGTCCACCTTCTGCCGGTCTCGATGCCCGGCCACTTCCTGCTCAAGCTGTCCCAGGGCGTCGACGAGGTCTTCCTCGACCCCTTCAACCGCGGCGCCGTCACGGGCTCCGAAGGGCCGCGCCGCCAGTTCGAGGACCTCTACCAGGGCCGCGCCCCGTTCAGCGAGTCCATGCTTGGCGCCGCCACCAAGCGCCAGGTCCTCACCCGCATGCTGAACAACCTCAAGGCCGCTTACGTCCAGGCCGGCGACGAGGAGCGATCGCTGCGAATCGTCGAGCTGCTGACGCTGATCACGCCCTGGGACCTGGACGAAGTGCGCGACCGCGGCCTGCTGCGCTTTCGCCTGGGCCGCTTCGACGAAGCCCTGCCCGACCTGGAGGCTTACGCCGAGTACGGCCCGCCCGGTCCTGCCGTCGAAACCGTCCGCGACGCCCTGCGCCGGATCGCGTCGAGATAGCACGTTCAGCACTTCAGCATCTTCAGCCCACGACACATCCACGCCGCCACACCTGCTGTCCGCGTCTACCTCACCACCCCTTCGCCTCCCGCCTCCCCCTCTCCGCCGGGCCGCGAGAGGGGGCCGGGGGGTGAGGTCTGCTACACTGCTGGAGGGCATTCCAGCGGAGGCACCAGATGGTTGACCAGGCGATCCCGGGAGCGCACCGGCGTTCCCTGTTGCGGCATGAGGACAAGGCCACGGTCACCTGCGAGTCCCTAGAGTTGGAGACCCGCGGCGCTCCCGAATTCCACGACATCACCGACGACGTCCAGGCCATAGTCGCCGACTCCGGCGTCACCTTCGGCCACGTCACCGTCTTCTCCAACCACACGACCGCCGCAATCCGCATCAACGAGAACGAGCCCCTGCTCCTGCGCGACATGGCCCGCGTCCTGCGCCAGATCGCGCCCTCCAACGCCTACTACGAGCACAACGACTTCGGCCGCCGCACCGTGAACATGAACCCGGACGAATGCGCCAACGGCCACGCCCACTGCCAGCACCTCTTCCTCGCCTCCAGCGAGACGCATCCCGGTGATCGAAGGCCGCGCCGCCCTGGGCCAGTACCAGCGCGTCTTCCTGATCGAGCTGGACCACCCGCGCATGCGCCGCGTCCTGGTCACCGTCGTCGGCTGCTGAGCCTCGGCCACGGGCCCTCTTGCTAAACTCCCTCCGTGACACTGTTTGACATTGGCGCCGGCGACGAAAACGGCGCCCTGCGAGACATCATCGCCGCCCGCATCCGCCGCGAGGGCCCGCATCACCTTCGCCGAGTACATGGACCTGGCGCTCTACCACCCTGCCCACGGCTACTACCTTGCCTGCGACCCGTCGCGCGACTACCAGTCGAGCCCCAACGTCCATCCGGTATTCGCGGCCTGCATCGCCCGGCAGCTTGCGCAGATGTGGCGCCTCCTGGACCGCCCGCCGCGCTTCGACGTGCTGGAGGCGGGCGCCGGCAACGGCGCGCCTGGCCGGCGAGATCGCGCGCTGGCTGCGGACGAACGATCCGGACCTCTACACGGCCCTGGCCTACAAAGTGCAGGACGCCATCTACGCCGCGGGCGGGGCCAGGCAGGTGCTCGACGCGATTGGCTTGCCCCCGGACAAGGTGGAAGCGATCCCTGCGATGGCGTCGCCGGCAGGTCTGGAAGGCTGCATTTTGAGCAATGAGCTCCTGGACGCGTTCCCTGTCCACCGGGTGAGGGTCGAAGGCGGCCGACTGTTCGAACTGCGTGTCGGGCTGGACGGCGATCGCTTCGTCGATGTGCCATCGAAGCCAACGGACGAAGTTGTCTGTTACTTCGACAGCCTCAGCGTCCGGCCCGGGGAAGGCTGCGAGGCCGAGGTGAACCTTCGCGCCCGCCCGTGGCTGCTGCGCGCCGCGACGGCACTCAAGCGCGGCTACGTGCTGACCCTCGATTACGGCTACGAGGCGGCCGGCCTCTACGCGGCCTGGCGCAAGCGTGGCACTCTGCTCACCTTCTACCGCCACACCTCCGGCGACGACCCCTATGTCCGCGTCGGCCGCCAGGACATCACGGCCAGCGTCGACTTCACGACCTTGATGCAAGCCGGCGCGGACGCCGGCCTCCTGACGCTGGGGCTGACCACTCAGGCAGAGTTTCTGGCGGCGCTGGGGATAGGCGAGGCCGTCGCCGCGCCGGCCCGAGCCGGCGCAGCTCCAGGACTACTACGCGCTGCGGCGCTCCGTCATCGAGCTCACGGACCCGGCGGGCCTTGGACGCATAAGGGTGCTAGCGCAGGGCAAGGACGTCCCTGACGCCGCCCTCGCCGGCTTTCAAGCCCTGGATCTCCCCCGTGCCTGAAGTGGTGGCAGGCGACCGCGCGCCTGAGTTCACGCTGGAGTCCGACCACGGCGCGCTGTCTCTCGGCGAGCTACTGAGCCGGGGCAAACTGGTCCTGGCCTTCTACTACGAAGACCTGACGCCCACGTGCTCCACCGAGGTCTCGTCGCTCAAGGAAGGCTTCGAGGTCTTCCAGGAGTTGGGCGCCGGCGTGCTCGCGGTCAGCAGCGACTCAATGGAGTCGCACGACCTCTTCCGCGGCCGCCTGGGCGGCCTGCCGTTTCCCCTGGCTTCGGACAGCCGGCCTGGCGGTCGCGAAGGCTTACGGCGTCGCCGACGAGACCGGCCGTCGCGCCCGCCGCGCCGTCTTCGTCATCGGCCGCGACGGCATCGTCCTGCTGGCGCTGCCTCACTACAACCCAGTCAACATCTCGCAGTACGAGCAGGTGTTCGCGGCGTTGGGGGCGTAGGACAGGGACAGGGACAGGGTGCAGGGTGCAGAGTGCATCCGACCCGGGACGTGGCCGGGCCACCCCGGGGCATTGTTCTGACCAGCGCCGAGCAGAAGCCCGCTCCCGAGGAGTCTGCACTCTGCACTCTGTACCCCGCACTCTGTACCCCGCACTCTGTACCCCGCACTCTGTACCCTGCACTCTGTACCCTGCACTCTGATTTGACGCCCGTGCTATGTTCGACTTGAAGCCATGTCCGAATACTCTGAGATCGTGCTCGACCACGCGAAGAACCCCCGCAACCAGGGGCCGCTCGCGGATGCCAACGCCCGCGGCTACCAGATGAACCCAGTGTGTGGCGACACCCTGGCGCTTTCGCTGCGCATCGAAGGCGGGCGCATAACCCGCGCCGCGTTTCAGACCGAAGGCTGCACCGCCTCGGTCGCGGCCAGCAGCATCATCACGGAGATGGTCGAAGGTCTGACGCTCGAAGAAGCGGTCGACCTCACCTACGATGACGTCTCCGCCGCCGTCGGCGGCCTGCCTGCGAGCAAGCTGCACAGCGCAGCCCTTGTGATCGACGCCCTGCGCCGCGCGGTCGCGTCTTACAGGGCGACCACCTGAGGCCCAGGTTTCGTTATGTCATTCTGAGCGAAGCGAAGAATCGCGCCTGAGCATTGGCACGCCACGCTGTCAACCCCAAGCGCATCGGAGCCGGACCGGCATATCAGGACAAGTTATTGCATCTTCGTAGGCGACTGGCATAACATCACAGCGCTTCCGGGCGGGCGGAAGGAGGCATCCGTGCGATTTCTGATCGGCTTCTTTGTCGGCGTCTGCGCCGGCTTCGTTGTCGCCGCCGCGCTCACTGGTGAGGACAAACGCCTCGCCCGCCTGGCCGGCGAGCCTGCCGCCGCGGCCCTACCCTGAAACTCGTCCTGATCATCGCCGCCACGTCCGATTCCGACCGCCTGATCGACCGGCTGGTGAAGCGAGGCCTCTCCGCGACCAAGATCGCCTCCAGCGGCGGCTTCCTGCGGCGCGGCAGCGCGACCGTGCTGTCAGGCGTCGAGGACAACGAGGTCGAAGGGGTCATCGAGATGGCGCGCCAGGAATGCCGCGCGCGCAAGGAGATGGTGCCGGTGCAGAACTTGCCGGTGCTCGGCGAGATCGGCGCCTCCAGCCAACCAGTGGAGGTGCGCGTAGGCGGCGCAACCGTCTTCGTGATGGACGTCGGGCGCTTCGAGCGCTTTTAGCGCCTAGGCCACCACGCGGTCGAAAAAGATACTCAAAAGCTCGGGGTCAAGCTGGCTGCCACCGGCGCCACGCAGTCTCTGGGCGCCCTCCGCAGCCTCCATCTTGCGCCGGTGCGGCCTGTCCGAAGTGATCGAGACGTAGGCGTCGGCGATCGACAGGATGCGGGCCTCCAGGGGAATTTCGTGCGCTTCCTTGCCCTCCGGGTAGCCGCGGCCATCCGGCCATTCGTGATGCGCGCCCACCCATTCGGCGACCTCTTCGAGGCCGGGTATATCCACCAGCGCGTCGCGGGAATAGGTCGGGTGCTGGCGCAAGACCTCCAGCTCGTCGACGCTGAGGATACCGGGCTTGGCCATGATCCGCTCCGGTACGCCGAGCTGGCCGACATCATGCATCAGCGCCGCGATGCGCAGCAGCTTGAGCCGGGGCTCCGGCAGGTTCACGCTGCGCCCCAACCCTTCGGCCAGGCGGGCGACGCGGCCGGAGACGCCGATCGTGAAGCTGAAACGCGAGTCCATGATCTCCGCGAAGCGCTCGCAAAACGCGAGCAATCTTGACTGCTTGACCTCTTTGAGGCGGGAGCACTCCGCTCGCAACTCCATCTGAAGGGATGGCCCGAACAGGCCGAGCCAGAAGCCGTCGCCGGCGGTCAAGGTCTTGGTCGCGGCGACAAGCTCCGGGTCGGCGACGGTCGCCGCGAAGCGATTCAGCCAGTACGGCAGGTTGCGGCGCGCGTGCAGAGGGCTGGGCTCCTGGGCGATCAGGGCCTCGATCTGGTCCGCGACGCCAATGACGCGCCCGGCGACCGGGATCTCGTTTCCCGCCATGCCGTGGGGATAGCCGCTGCCGTCCCACTGCTCGTGATGGCAGGCAATGGCCCTGACCGCGTCCTGCGGCAGGCCAAGCTCGTTCGCCAGCCGCGCGCCGTGCACCGGATGGTCAACCACGCGGTCGACGACGATGTCCGGCAGGCTGCTGCGGGCTTCGATCGCGGACTCCTCTGGCGTTAGAAGCGGCAGCGCCGAGAACACGCGCCGCTCATCGCCCCGCACCAGCTCCGATAGGCCCGCGCCGGCCGGGATCACGCCCAGGTCGTGAAACAAGGATGCGTAGAGGCAGGCGAGCCTATCGTCATTCTCAAGGCCCAACTGGCCCGCCGTTTTGAGGGCGATGTAAGCGACGCGCTGGGCGTGGCCGGGCTGGCGGCCTTCGGCATGGTCGATGGCCACGCTTACAGGGGTGAGGATCTCGCTAAGGGTGTGATTGGGCAGACGCCGGGCTGCGGTTACCTCGCCGCTTTCGCCGTCGTCCACCAGCGCGCGCTGCCGGCCGCTCTTATTCAAGGTGAGAGTAACTCCGTTTCCGGCTAGAACTGAATGAGTCGCTGCTTAGTTAGTTATCGGCAGCGCCTTTACGGAGACACAGTTTTGGGGCAGGGAACATGGGACAGGGAACAGGAACAGGGAACAGAAAGCGGAATCCGGATCTAATCCTTCGGCGCCTTGTTCCTTGTTCCTTGTTCCTTGTTCCCGCGCTTACGCCCCGTTTTCGCCCGAGCCCAACTGCGCCGAAAGGCCGATCGACTTCTCGTGGCGCCATTCATCGCCGCCCGTCACGTGGTCGAAGGCGGTGGCGCCGGACTGGAGGCTGCGGCGGCCGTACTTGCGCCGTACGCGGTCGATGGCCGCGCTCAAGGCCTCGCGGCGCGATTCGCCGTCAGCCTCCAGGGGCAGCTGAAAGGCCTCCGTCATCAGGTTCGAAGCGCCGACCCCCAGGAGCCTGATCGCCAGCTTTTCGTGCTCGCGCGCCTGGTCCAGAAGCGCCATCGCGGCCTCGAAGATGGCGTCGTCGCTGTTGACGGCGCGCTCCACCGTGACGCTGCGGCTGACAGTGCGGAAGTCGCCGAAGCGGACCTTTACGCCGATGGTCCGCGCCCGGTATCGCTGCTCCCGAAGCTGCGAGCCGACGCTTTCGCTGAACCCGCGCACAACGGCGCGCAACCGTGCCGGCTCCGCCACGTCGTGCGTGAAGGTGCCTTCGCGGCTGATCGACTTCGGCGCGCCGCGGCCCGCGATCGACGATTCGTCGACACCGCGGCAGCGGGCCGCCAGCTCCTCGCCGTGCGGCCCCAGGACGGCCCTGAGCGTCGAACCCTGCATCGCTGCCACCTGCCCCAGCGTCGAGACGCCCAGGCGAACCAGCTTGCGCTCCAGAGCCGGCCCAAGCATCGGCAGCGTGCGCAATGACAGAGGCGCCAGGAAGGCCGCCTCACCGCCGTGCGGCACCTCGAATACGCCGTCCGGCTTGGCGTAATCGGAGGCCACCTTGGCGACGAGCTTGTTAGATGCGATTCCGACCGAGGCGGCTATGCTCAGCTCCGCCTGCACGCGCCGTCTTATGGTCTCGGCCGCCTCGCGCGGCGTGCCGACAATAGGCTCGCAGCCGGTGACGTCGACCCAGGCCTCGTCAAGGCCTCCGGACTCGACCGCCGGCGAGCAGTCACGCAGGATGCGGTGAAACAGCTTCGAGACGCGCTCGTACTCCTTGAAGTCGCCGGGCAGGAAGATCGCGTGAGGCGCCAGCTTCTTCGCCGTGCGCAGGGACATCGCCGAGCGCACGCCGAAGCGGCGCGCCTCGTACGACGCCGTCGAGACAACGCCGCGGCCATCGGGGTCGCCGCCGACCACGACGGCCTTGCCGGCCAACTCCGGCCTGCGCGCCTGCTCGACGGACACGAAAAAAGCGTCCAGGTCCACGTGCAGTATCGAGCGCCCCGCCATGGCACCTCGATAGCACAAACGTGCTAGGAAGTCAAGGATTCAGCCTTCGCTTCGCCTCCGCGTACACGTCCGGCGGCAGCGGCCCCTTGCGAAGCGCGTTGAGGTTGTCCTGCAAGTGGGCCGGGTTGATGGTGCCGACGATGGTCGTGTCCATGTCCGGGTGGCTGATGGTAAAGCGGAAGATGAACTCCATGCGAGTCATATCGCCGAGGATGTCGTCAACCTTCGCCTTCTGCCAAAGGTCCCAGAAGTTGCCCTCCTCTTTCCCCGGCCCGCCGCGGGCAACGCCGCCACGGATCACGATGCCCGCGCCCGCCTTCGACGCGTCGGCGATAGCCTGCTCGTGCTCGCGCTGCAGGGCGCTGTAGGGGATCTGGAAGACGTCGAAGACGCCCATCTCGATGTGGTCGGTGAGGTTCGGCAGCGTGCCCGACATGCCCAGGAACCTGATCTTGCCCTGCGCCTTCAGGTCCTGGAGCGTCGCGACGGCGTCATTCTGCTCCAGCTCCTGTTTCGAGGGGCTGCCGTGGAATTGCACCACGTCCAGGTAGTCCGTCTTCATGCGTCGCAGGCTCTGCTCCACGCCGGCCACGATGTTTTCGCGCGTGAAGATGTGGCGGATGCCCTGCCCGGGAGGCGGCGCCGACGCGGCAGCCTGGCCGGTGAGACAGCCGCACTTCGACGCCAGGAAGTACTCCGAGCGCCGGCTCGCGATCAGCCCGCCGATCAGCTCCTCGCTCTGGCCGTAATCGATCGACGTGTCGATGTAGTTGATCCCCGAATCCAGCACCGCGTTGAGGATGGACGACGCCTGATCTCGCGTGACCTCGCGCCCGCGCGGCGCGCCTCGCAACTCCATCGCGCCGTACCCGAGGGTCGTGACAGGCATTCCGGTCCGTCCCAGCGTCCTCTTCTCAAGATCCGGCATGTTGTTCTTCCTTCTAGCATTGTCCGGGTCGCATTGTCTGTTCCCCCAGGATTTGGGGGTCAGGAGGTCCGGTTCGCACTCTCTGTTCCCCCCAGGATTGGGGGGCTAGGGGGCCGGCGCCTCGACCGATCCACCACCTCCGCCCGGCTGCCCCCTCTTCCGCAGCTCCGCCAGCACGTCCATCAGTATCAGGCCCGGATAGCGTTTGTCCAGCCTCGACTCCTCCAGGCCGTCGCCGCCGCGCAGGACGCCCAGGAGCTGGGCCGCGACCGGCTGCGTCATCTCGCTCACGGGCGCGCCGCCGAAGAAGGCCACCATGTCCGCCAGCCAGTAGCCCAGCGAGACCAGCGCCAGATACTCCGGCAACTCTTCGCCGCCGTCGCCGCCGTGCAGCCTGTCGCAAATCCGCGCGGCGATCATGCCCGCCGGCTCGTCGGACGCCAGCGTGCGCCCGCCGAGGTGCGCCAGGATCGCCCGCAAAGCGTCGTCAATGCTGGCGCGTGGCGAGGCGGGAGGAGTGGAGGGTGGAGGCTGGGGGTTGGAACGTGGTCCCATTGTCCGTAGCCCGCGCTAGGAGAAAACCATACGCGTTCCGGCGCGCGTAACCACAACAAACGAACTAGGCGCGCCTCGACTCAGTTCCAGTGCCTCATCAACCCTTTCGGTTTGGATTGCCTGCGCCAATCCCTCCAGCCTCAAAAGGACGACGCCGGCATGAGTACGGCCTGAACGAAGACAAGCGCGCCGAAGTCCTTGTCTCGGGTAATGACCACTCGCCCTGAGGACGCCGCCAGTTCCATAACCTGCGAATCCGAGGACGAAAAAGGTAAGGCATCGCCGACTCTCGCTACGTCGTGCCCAAGGGACTCGAGGTGATCCTGCAGCCAGCGCTCAATATTCTCGTCAAGAAAGAGCTTCAAAGGGGCAGCGGATAGGGCTTCCAGGGTTCAGGCACGACTTCCTGGGCAATGACGGCACGAGCGTAGTCAAGGCAAGCAAGGATGTCGTCTCTTTGGAGACGCGGGTAGGCTTCCAACAGTTCATCGATGGTAGCGCCGAACGAGAGCCGTTCCAGGACGAACTCTACCGAAATTCGCGTGCCTCTGATGACCGGCTTGCCGACCAGTATGGCTGGGTCCTGGACAATTCGCCTGTCTCCCATGGCGCCTCAATTATGACAGCTTCTCCCGGCCCGGGATCTCCTCCATCTCGATGAGCTGGTAGTCGGCCTCGTCCAGGGGTTCGTCGGAGCCGGGCGAGGGCTCGTGCGTGCGGACAAGCTCGCCGCGGCGGTAGGCGTTGTACATCTCGAACAGGTCGCGCTTGTGGGGGCGCTTCTTGCCGATGGGGCAGGCGGCCCAGTCTTCGTAGGGCTCGTCGCAGTAGCCGATGCGTCGCTCGCCGCACTTGGGCTGGATGTACATCGCCAGCTCAGGGAACTTGCGCATGACCTCGGCCCGCATCATCGCGACCACCTTGCGGAACTCCCACTGGGCCCGCGTGCACAGGCGCAGGTCGGCGATGTGCAGGAACTCGAGGAAGTTCACCGTGACCTTGAAGTTCGTCTGGGTCGCGTTGGGCAGGACGAAGCGCGCGTCCTCGGCGGGCACGCCGGCCTGGACCATCTCGTCGTAAAGCGCGGCCAGGCGGTCGTACTCGGCCTCCACCTTGCGGTCCAGGCCGCGGCGCTTCACGGATTCGGGCATGGTGTAGGGGAACTCGCCGCCCTTGAAGGTCACGTAGCGCTGGCTCTGCTGCTCGAAGCTGATGCCCATGCGGTGGCGCACGAACTGGTGGCTGAAGGCGCGCGAGACGCCGGCGATGACGAACTCAAACCAGACCTGCTCGAGGGGGGAGTCGTGGCCGATCTCCATGCGCTCCTCGATGAAGGTCGAGCATCTGGTCGGCGGTGATGCGCTCCTGCCGGATGCGGCGCTCGATGGTGGTGGGCCGGAGGGCGGAGTAGGCGACGCGGTAGGCGAGGTAGAGGGACTTGATGGGGTCCTTCGTGTGGTCGAGGAGCTTGACCTCGATGCCGCGCTGAGGCGGGCGTGACTCATGGGTTTCGTTCATGGCGGGGAGCCCCGATCAGAATGACTCGTTACTTGCAGTTTGCGATTAGTTTTGTCGACCAGACAATACCCGGTTAAGGCCACTCGGGTGAATCAGCAGGCGTCATTGTTCCCGCTCGACAACCTGGCTCTCCTCAGGATTGTGGCAAACGGCCTCCAGCACGATCCCGTGCGGGTCGAGCCAGTAGGTCGCGTAGAAGTGCGGCCCGTACTCCGGGAAGACTCTAGGCCTGCGCACGACGACCGCCTTGTGCGCCCTGGCCCAGGCATGCGCTTCCCGGACTATGTCGCGGCTCTGGACCATGAACGAGATGTGATGCAGGCCGGTGCGGTGGCGTGAGTACTTGCCGGCCCCGCGAGCCTGGTAGAAGAACAATTGTGGTCCTCGGGCGCCGTCCGGTCCGTAGTTGAATGGCCCATCAGGGCTCGTCTTGAACCATTGCCGGAGCCCGAGAATGGGCATGAGCTCGTCGTAATACCGCTTGGCAGCGGCGAGATCCGGAACGCCGACGCCGATGTGGTCGATGAATCCGGTTCGGGGCAAAGCTCACCTCCCCCGGAACGGGCCGTGCGCTGAGCTTAAAGATGGCGTCTGCTGGATGCCTCCAGTAGCGACCTTCTCACGGTGGTGCGCCGCCGATCAGGCGAGTTACCCCCGGTCACCAGTTCTTCCTACCAGCTGCGCTGGTAGTCGAAGCCTTCGCGGCGGCGGCGCTGCCAGCGCTCCGGCTCCGGCAGCGGGATCAGGTGCGACTGGGGGTGCGACTCCCAGAGGCCGCAATGCGTCGGCAGGTCTTCGAGGAAGGGGCCCACGCACTCCTGGCCCTCTCGCACCGGGTGCACGCAGAGCATCACGATCGGCTCCGGCTTACCGGGCTCGATGGTGCGCTTGAGGTACTGGCAGTGGACGGCGAGGTGCGGCTGGTCCGGCCTGGAGTTCACGGGGGCATCTTAGCACTACCCCAAGCGGTCGGCCGTCAGCGGTCAGCCGTCAACCGGAATGCCTAACTGTGATGCCAGCCGCGCCGCGGAACACGACGGGGTTGTCGGACGAACCTCTCTGGCTGATAGCTGATAGCCGACTGCTGGCCAGCTTTGACTGTGCTACATTTCCCGGCAAGCAGGAGGAGCTAACCATGAAGTTCGGCATCTTTTACGAGCATCAGTACCCGCGGCCCTGGGAACCCGGGGGCGAGCAGAAGCTGTTCCAGGACGCCCTCTCGCAGGTCGAACTGGCCGACAAGCTCGGCATCGACCATGCCTGGGAGGTCGAGCATCACTTCCTGGAGGAGTACAGCCACTCGTCGGCGCCGGAGATCTTCCTCGCCGCCTGCTCGCAGCGGACGAAGAACATCCGCCTGGGCCACGGCATCGTCCTCATGCCGCCGAACTACAACCCGCCGCAGCGCATCGCCGAGCGCATCGCCACGCTCGACCTCGTCTCCAACGGCCGCGTCGAGTGGGGCACCGGCGAATCCGCCAGCCGCGCTGAGCTCGAGGGCTTCGGCATCGACCCGGCCGAGCGGCGGGCGATGTGGCGCGAAGAGGTCGAGCAGGTCGCGAACATGCTGGCCATGGACCCCTACCCCGGCTTCCAGGGCAAGTATTTTTCGATGCCGATGCGCAACGTCGTGCCCAAGCCGGTGCAGAAGCCGCACCCGCCGATCTGGGTCGCCTGCTCCAACCGCGACACCATCCACCTCGCCGCCCAGCTGGGCATCGGCGCCCTCACCTTCGCCTTCATCGACCCCGAGGAGGCGCGCCACTGGGTGACCGACTACTACGAAACCTTCAAGCGCGAGTGCGTGCCCATCGGCCACACCGTGAACCCGAACATCGCCATGGTGACCAGCTTCTCCTGCCACCCCGACGCCGAAGAGGCGTTCCGCCGCGGCAACGACGGCTTCCGTTTCTTCCAGTTCGCCCTCGGCCACCACTACAGCTTCGGCAAGCACAAGCCCGGCCGCACGAACGTCTGGGAGATGTATGAGATGGTGCGCGACGAGCTGGGCACGGAGTTCCTCGGCGGCGGCGAAGGCGGCATCGGCACGCCCGCCCAGCTCAGCGAGCACCTGCGCAAGTTCTCTGCCGCGGGCGTCGACCAGACGGTCTTCATTCAGCAGGGCGGCAAGAACAAGCACGAGGACATCTGCGAGTCGCTGGAGCTGTTCGCGAAGGACGTGATGCCCGAGTTCAAGGTGGACGAGGACAAGCGGCTGGCGCAGAAGGCCGCCGACCTGGAGCCGTACGTGGAGGCTGCGTTCCGGCGCAAGGAATATGTCAAAGAGCTAACCGACGACGAGATCCCCGAGTACGAGGCTTACGGCTACAACGTCGCCCAGCAAATCGACCTCTCGAGCCTGCCGGAGGCCCAGCGCCGGCGCGCGGAGAGCATGCAGCGCATGCGGGATATCCTGCGGCGGGTCCAGGAGCGCGTCGGCCAGCCGGCGGACTGACCTCACCCCCAACCCCCTCTCCGTCAACGGAGAGGGGGCTTCGGAGGCTGTGCCAGCACGTACGAGGGGCAGGGGGCCGGCATGACGACGGACTGGAATGAACGGAACCGAGCGGTTATCGAAGAGTTCCGCAAGAACGCCGGCAAGTTGGCCGGAAGCTACGAGCGCATGCCGGTGCTCCTCCTCACAACGAGAGGCGCCCGCAGCGGGCGATCGCACACCACGCCGCTCGCCTATACGCGCGACGGCGACAGGCTCTTCGTGATCGGGTCGAAGGGTGGTTCTCCGACCCATCCGGACTGGTATCGCAATCTCGTCGCCACCGAACGCGTGGGTGTAGAGGTCGGAGCCGAAAACTTCGAAGCTAGGGCGGTCGTCCTCAAAGGGGCGGAGCGTGACCGGGCTTACGCGCGCCAGGCGGAGCAAATGCCTTTCTTCGCCGAGTACCAAAAGCGCGTATCGAGGAAGATTCCCGTCATCGCCCTGGAACGCATTCGCGATTGACTCGGGCGGCCTGCCCGTCCTGCAATTGCGCCGCGCGGGGCGCGCCTGCGGACCGGCCACGGACTAATGACGCCTACTCTCGCCACTTGACCTCGAACAGGTGCACGGGGTCATCGAAGCCGCGCAGTATCTCCTCGCCGCGGTTCGAGAACTGAAAGCCCTTGCCCGCCACCAGCTCACGCACCACGTTGGCGACCAGGATCTCGCCGCCTTCGGCGCGGGACGCGATACGCGAGGCCGCGATCACGGACTCGCCGAAGAGGTCATCGTCCTCGGCGATGGGCTCGCCGGCGTTGGCGCCGATGCGGATAAGGAGAGGCTCCGGCTGAGACTGGTTCCACTTGTCGAACTCGCGCTGCATCTCGATGGCGCACTCCAGCGCGCGTTGCGCCGAGGGGAATGAGGCCAGGAAGCCGTCACCCATCGACTTGACCTCACGGCCGCCGTATGCCCGCAGCGCCGCGCGCGTCATGCGCTCGTGCTCTCGTAGGACCTGGCGGCCGCGCTCGTCGCCGAGACGGCGCAGCAGTTCGGTGTGGTTCTGCAGGTCGCTGAAGATGATGGTCTGAAGGCCGGAGCCGGGCGGCCGCGCCTGGGGGCCGCCGCGGTCGCCCAGGAAGGAGTCGATTCCGCGCAGGACAGCGTCGCTGTCTTCGAGATAAATCGCGATCGAGGACCCTTCCAGCACCTCTAGTCTCGCCTCGGGTATCGAGGCCGCGAGGCCCCGCCCCAGCTCAATCGGCAGCCAGGCCATCTGGCGCCGGTGCTGCACCAGCGTGGGCGCTTGGACCTGCGGCAGGAGTTCAGTCACGTCGTAGCGCGCGGTGATCATCTCCTCCACGCTGTCCGGGCTCACGCTATCGCGAACGAACTGCGCGAACGTTCGCGCCGGCAGCCCCTGGGCCCAACCGAGGAGGACGTGCGCCGCTGCCTCCGTGTACAGCTCCCAGTCCTGCTTGAGGAGCGAGTGGATTGCGGCAAGCTGAGGCGAGGCAAGCTCCTGGAAGCGCGAAAAGCCGCAGAACAGGAGCAGGTGCGAGACTCGCTCCGGATGGCGCGCCGCGTAAGCGACGGCGACCGGCGCGGCGTAGAAGATGGCTTGCAGGGCAAATTTCTCGAGGCCCAGCTTATCCACCACGCCCTCGAGGTCCGCGACCATCGCCTCCATGTCACGCTCGATGTGGTCGCGATCGGAAAGGCCGGCGCCGCGGGCGTCATATCGCACCAATCTGCGATCGCGGCCCAGGCGTTCGTACCAGGAACGCCACTCAGGTATGCGCAGCTCCTGCTCGATGTGGCTCACGGGCAGCGAGGGCATCACAACGATAGGCAGACCGGCGCCCTCGCTGTAATAAGCGATGTTCACACCGTCTTTCGTGCGGGCGTACTGAATGCGAGGTTCCATGTACCGTGATTGTACCGGCAGGCCTTTGTACGGTTTGTTTCAACAGGCGAGGCGGCGGGGCGTCCTTAACGCCAGCGCAATGCGAAAAGGCGAACGGGGTCATCGAAGCCGCGTAGTATCTCTTCGCCGCGGGGCTCGAACCGAAAACCCTTGCCGGCGACAAGCTCTCGCACCACGTTGGAGATCAAAATCTCGCCGCCCTCTGCCCGCGAAGCGATGCGCGATGCGGCTATGACCGACTCGCCGAAGAGGTCGTCGTCCTCCGCGATCGGCTCGCCGGCATTGGCGCCGATGCGGATGAGCAGCTGCTCTCCGTGCTCCTGGTTCCAGCGCTCGAACGCGCGCTGCATGTTCACGGCGCAATCCATGGCCGATTGCGCCGAAGCAAACGAGGCCAGGAAGCCGTCTCCCATCGACTTGATCTCGGTGCCGTCGAAGGCATCGAGAGAGGCGCGCGTGATGCGCTCGTGCTCCCTCAGAAGCTCCCGCCCGCGCGCGTCTCCCAGCCTCTGGACCAGGTCCGTGTGGCCCGGCAGGTCTGTGAAGATGATGACGCGCAGCGCCGAGGGCCGCGCCTCCTCCGGTTCAGGGCCGCGGTCGCCGAGGAAGGCGTCGATCCCGCGCAGGATCGAGTCCGTGTCGCCCAGGTACATGGCGATCGAAGTGCCTTCGAGGATCTCCAGCCGCGCATCAGGAATGCCGCTCGCCAGGGTGCGCACAACGTCGATCGGTAGCCACGGTATCTCGCGCCGGTACTGCACCAGCGTGGGCGCCTGCACCTTCGGCAACAGGTCCACGACGTCGTAGTTCTCGGCCACGATTGCCAGCAGGCTTTCCGGCGTGACGCTGTCACGGATGAACTCCGCCAGGCGGCGGGCCGGCGGTCCCTGCTCCCATCCCAACAGGACGTTCGCGGCGGTCTCCGAGTACAGGTTCCAGTCCTGCGTGATCAGCGACCGGACCGCCTCCAGCTGTGGCGAGCGCAGGTCGGCGAAGCGGGCGAAGCCACAGAAGGTGATGAGATGGGACACGCGCTCGGGGTGGCGCACGGCATAGGCGATCGCCACGGGCACGGCATAGAAGGTTCCCTGCAGCGCGAAGCGCTCCAGCCGCAGCACGTCGACGACCGCCTCCAGGTCCAGCACCATCGAATCGAGGTCGCGTTCGATGTGGCCGCGGTCGGACAGGCCGGTGCCGCGCGCGTCGTAGCGCACAAGCTGGCGGTCGCGGCCCAGGCGCGCGTACCAGGCCGGGGCGTCGCGGAAGATATGCTGCTCTAGCTCGATGTGGCTGAACGGCAGGGCCGGCAAGAGCACGAGCGGCAGGCCGGCGCCCACGGTGGAGTAGGCGAGGCTGACGCCGTCCGTGGTGCGCGCGTACTGGATACGGTGCTCCATGGCTCCCCTATTGTATCTGTGCCCTTACGAGAGATTGTTCACAGTCACGGGTTGGTCATGCTCCGCGGCGGCCGAGGCCATCTCTCGACGGCATGAGCCCCGATTATGAACGCCACCGCGTTTCCTACTTCGCCCGCGCCGCCAGCTCCTCCAGCTCCCTGCGGAACACCTCGAAGTTCTGCCCGTACACACCGTGGCCTGCCCCCGGCACAATAACCAGCTTGCAGTCCGGGATCGCCCGCGAAATCTTCACTGTGCCGCCAACACCCGCCGTCTGGTCGTTCTCGCCAACGATCGCCAGGGTAGGCGCCTTGATCTTCGGCAGGTCATCGTTCATCGGATGCTCGTACAGGGAGGCGACAGCCTTGCAGGTCTCGTAGTAGGCCTGCGGGTCGGCGGCCGGACCACCGCCGCCAACCGTTGCGGCCGCCACGCCGCCCTCCTGTCGTCGTTCGAGGGCCTCAGGACGAGCGGCCGCGGCGCCGGCTGGCGACTCGGAGACCGGCGTGGCGGCGGCGCGGTTGCCATCGTTCACGCCGCCGGGGGCATTCCGGATGCCGGCGGGGCCCTCCTTCAGGTAAATCTCGCCGCGGGATATCCAGTTCTGGGCGGCGCGCTCGTTCACCTCGGCGGAGGAGCTGTCACAGATGAAGGCTCGCACCTTCTGCGGATAATCGATCGCGAACCGCAGGCCCAGCACGCCGCCCCAGGAGACGCCATGGACAAGTGCCCTGTCGATACCGGCGGCGTCCATCAGGTTCGCCAGGTCGCGGGCGTGGGTCTCGATCGTGTAGTCGCTGCCGGCAGGGGCAGTATCCGACTCGCCGATGCCGCGGTTGTCCCAGATCAGCACGCGGTACTTGTCGGAGAGCTTCTCGGCTGCCGCGCGCATCGAACGCAATCCGGCGCCGAGGCCGTGGCAGAGCACCAACCAGTCGCCCTGGGCCCCATAGGTCTCGTAGTTGAGGTTCAGGTCACCAGCCTTCACTTTCGGCATGAATCTCCTCTGTCCCGCCGCGGCGGGCGCTATTTCCGCGATTTCTTCGGCGGGTGGGCGACGAGCTCGTAGCTTGCGCTGGCGAGGTCGCGGACCAGGTCGAATGAGGCCTCGTCCGTGATCTGTGCCGTGATCCAGCCGTGCTGGCCAATGTAGGCCATAACGGAGATTCCCGGTAGCTGGATCAACACGGCCTGGTCTTCTTTCGTGGCCTTCAGGCCAACCTGGAGGTCGCCGTCCTCAGGCTGGTAGCAGTTGGCGAACATCTTCTTGCCGACCTTGAACACGGTCTCTCCCCACGGGTAATCCTCCCAGGCCCCGGGCATCGCCAGGCAGTGCTGCTGGAGGGGCCTGTAGAAACGTGATTTCGGCGGTGGGACCGCCGGGAAACGTGACGGCTCGTGGCCTGCCGCCCTGGCCGCGTCTCGGTCGGCGTGCTCGCTCACCAGATGACCTCGTCGGCCTGCAGTGCCTCGATCTCGGCTTCCGTCATGCCCAGGAGGCGCGTCAGGACCTCCAGATTGTGTTCGCCAAGCCAGGGCGCGGGCAGGCGATTCTCAGGTGGCGTTTCGCTGAGGCGCGCCGGGTACGCGTCCGAATGGTTGGGCGCCATGTTCGCGCGTTCCTTCACCCACCAGTAGTCGAGGTGCCGCAACTGGGGGTCGCGGTGCGCCAGGTCGGCCGCGTTCTGGATGACGCCCGCGGGCACGCCAAAGCGCCCCATAGTGTCCATGACCTCGTACGCATCCTTGTCCCGCGTCCATGTCTCCACCAGGGCGTCGACCGCCTCGGCGTTGGCGTAGCGCGACTCCAGGGTCGCGAAGCGGCCTTCCGTCGTCCAGGCCGGCGCGCCGATGGCCTTCACGAACCGCTGCCACTCTTCCTCGGTCGTGACACCGATCGCCACCCAGCGGTCGGACGCCGAGAGCGCGCCCGAATCGTCGTCTTTGCAGCGATAGGCCCCGTAAGGCCCGCAGGCCCGCGACTGCAGCAGATTCCCCTTCTGAGACGGCACCGTCCCGTTGACCGCGTAGTCGAGGAATGCCGGCCCGATGAGCGCCGTCACCGCCTCGAGCTGGCCCAGGTCTACCCACTGACCCTCGCCGGTGTTCGCACGGTGCTCCAGCGCCGCCAGGATCGCGATGGCGCCGGTGACGCCGCCGGCGTGGTCGGCGTAAGAGTAGCCGAATCCCTGTGGCGGGCGCCCGGGAAAGCCCATGAGGTAAGTCATGCCGGACAGCGCCTGCAGGGTTGGGCCGTAGCTGACGTAGTCCCGCCAGGGCCCAGAATGCCCCGGCCCCGACATCGAAACGGCGATGATGCCGGGGTTGATCGCCTTCAGGCTTTCGTAGTCCAGGCCCCAGTTCTTCATCACGCGGGCGCTGAAGTTGTCGACAACCACGTCGGACACGGCCGCGAGCCGCCGCGCGATTTCGAGGGCGCGCGGCTCGCGCATGTTCAGGGTGATGCCGAGCTTGTTGCGGTTGAAAGTGCTGAACGCCGCGGCGCCGTTCGCGTCCGCCCCCCGCGATGTCGCCTGCGACTGCACCTTGACGATCTCGGCGCCCAGGTCCGCGAGCATCCGCGTCGCGAACGGCCCGGCCACAACCCAGGTGAAGTCAAGTATGCGGATGCCGGAGAGCGCCTTCTCAGCCACCAACGCCTCCGCCAGTCGAGCAGTCGGGCAGTCGAGCAGTCCGGAGGCTGCGGGAGCCACCGCTCATGCGTTCAGTTCCCCCAAGAATCGGCGCCAGGGTGCGGATCCCCCCAGAATTGGGGGCCAGGGGCGCAGCTTCATCGACCGGACCCCGCCGTCAGCCTCGTGACTTGCGCCTCGCTCAGGCCCAGCTCGCCGCGCAGGACCTCGTCGTTGTGCTCGCCCAGGAGGGGCGGGCGGCGGCGGATGGCCCAGGGGCTGCCGTGCATGACGAAGGGCGCGCCGGGGTAGGTGACGGTTTCGCCCAACTCCGGGTGCGGCACCGGCACGAAGAAGCCGCGTTCGCGCAGCTGTGGGTTCACGAACACCTCATCGACATTCAGGACCTTGCCGAATGGCAGCCGCCGTTCCTGGCCTTCGCGCGCGAAGTCGTCGACGCTCTTCGTCGACGCCCACGCCTCTACGACCTGGGTGCGGCGTTGGGCGTTGGCTTTGCGCGCCGCGTAGTCGCCCATCTGGCCGGGGCGCGCCGGCTGGCCTGCCAGCTCTTCGCCGAAGCCATCGCTGAGCATCCAGGCCAGGTGATCCTCCCAGTTGTGGGCGATGCTGACCATGCTGTAGCCGTCCTTGCAGCGGACAACGGCGAAGGCCAGGCTCCAGTGGAGGCTGCCCTGCCGCATCGCCACCATGTCGTTGTAGAAATAAAAGTAGCCGACGTGCTCGATGAAGCCGGCGATGCAGGCCTCTGTCGAGACGTCGATGCGCTGACCTTTGCCGCTTCGGCGGCGGTACTGGTTCGCGGCCATAATCGTCGCCGCCCCGTAGCCCGCCGCGACGTGGTATGACTGCTCGCCGAAGGCCGCCAGCGGTGCCATGTCCGGGTCGCCGTTGACGTTCATCATGCCGCCGAGAGCACAGAGGACGATGTCGTTGGCCGGTTGCATCGCCAGCGGCCCATCTTGTCCGAAAGGCGTGATCGAAGCGTAGATCAGGCCGGGGTTGGCCAGCGAAAGCTCGCGGTAGCCGAAGCCAAGCGACGCCATGTGGCCGGGCTCAAAGCTTTCGACCAGCACGTCCGCGGAGGCGGCGAGCCTGAGGAAGGCCTCGCGCCCGAGAGCGTCCCCGAGGTCGAGCGTGACTGAGCGCTTGTTGGTGTTGTAGTGCCAGAAGTAGAGGCTCTTGTTGGCGTCGCGCTGCCCGTGATAGAAGGGCGCGAAGTCGCGGATACCGCCGCCGGACGGTGCCTCTATGCGGACCACGTCCGCCCCCAGGTCGGCGAGCAGCTTCGTGCAGTACACGCCGCGCTCGTTCGTCAGGTCCAGGACTCGCAGGCCGTCGAGGGCGCCGGGCATCGCGTCGCGTCCAATCTACGTCAGGATTTCGGGATAGGGGGCCGCGTCTATCTTAAGATCACTGTCAAGGCCGGTCGGGAAGCAGGACCGGGAACATGGGAATAGGAAACAGGGAACACGGAACAGGGACCGCGAACTGGGAGGGCGAATGAGAGGGCTTTCGAGTCTCTAGGAACGGCTTCTGCCCTGTTCCCTGTTCCCTTTTCCCTGTTCCTGCCTCGCCTACAGGGGCGCGAACACGGCGCCCTGCGTCAGCACCACGGCTACCGCCGAGAGCGCGAGGAACGGCGCGTACGGCACCGCCTGCTTCCGCGACACCACGCCGGTCAGGAATAGGCCCAGGATCACGAAGCCGCCTGCCATGACGCCAATCACCAGCGCCTGGTAGCCGCCGGGGAAGCCCAGCGCGGCCCCGATCAGGGCCGCCAACTTGACGTCCCCCAGGCCCAGGCCGCCGCGCGTGATGATCGCCAGGAGCAGGAAGATCAGGCCTCCGGCCAGCGCCGCTACGAGCGCGTTGAGCACGTTTCCGTCCGGGAACAGCGCCGCCGCGCCCAGCGCCAGCGCCGTGCTCGGATAGGTCACGACGTTTGGCACCCGATACTCGAGGAGGTCGGTGCCGGTGCAAAGCAGCAGCGCCAGCACGAGGGCCGAGACGGCGATCGCCTGCGTCGTTTCGAAGCGCCAGCCGGCCACGGCCATCAAGACCGGTGCCGCCAGGACCACCATCACCCGCACGCGGCCACGCCAGGGCTCGATCTGCCAGGGCAGGCGCCTGACCTCCGGCGCGGCCTCAGGGGCATTTTCTTCGTCGTCGCCATCGTCCTCAGCTTCACGGTCGCGCCCCAACCCGGCGATCGCGCGGTCCAGGATGACGGCCGCGGGAATCCCGGCCAGGAAAAACCATAAAGCTTCCATCTGATCGATTATCGGATCGCGCCCCTTCCAGCCACAGACCAAGTCTTTCGGCCCGGACAGTGGCCAATGTAACGCAGGTTTGGTGCGCGCCGGTGTAACATTTTCCGGTTACCTATGGAACCTCGAATTCGTTTCGCCAAAAGCAGCGACGGCCTGGCGATCGCCTTCTGGACCCTCGGCGAAGGCGTGCCGCTGGTGCATATGCCCTGGCTGCCCTGGAGCCACGCCCAGCTCGAGTGGCAGAACCCGGAGATGAACCGCTGGTACTCGGAGCTCAGCCGGGAGTGCATGGTGGTTCGCTACGACGTCCGCGGCACCGGCCTCTCCGACCGCGGCGACCCCAGCATTGACGTGGAGGCGCAGGTACGCGACCTGGAAGCGGTGGTAGACAACCTTGGCCTCGATCGGTTCGTGCTCTTCTCCGTTTTCCACTGCGGCCCCGCCGCCTTGACCTACGCAGTCCGCCATCCGGAGAGGCTGGCCGGGTTGGTCATGTGGTGCTCCTACGCCGCCGGCGAAGACTACTTCAGCGACAAGATCTCTTCCATACGGTCGCTCATCGACGACTGGGAGCTTTATACGGAGACCGGCGCCCACGCTTTCGTGGGCTGGGGAGCCGGATCCTCTGCCCATGAAGTGGCGGTGATGATGCGCGAATCAGTCGACGCCAAGGTCGCGCGCCGCTTTCTGGAGGAGATGCGCGACACCGACTGCCGCGACTTGCTGCCGTTGATCCAGGTCCCGACGCTGGTCCTGCATCCGCGACAATTCGCCTTGATGGATGTGGAGCTGCCACGCCGGATCGCGGCGGCCATTCCCAACTCGCGCTTCCTGACGATCGAAGGCGACTCGCTGGCGCCAACGCGCGTGAACACGGCCGCGGCGATTCAGGCGCTGCGGGACCTCTTCGATGCGCGCGAGCCGGCCGAGTCCGGCCGCGGCCGGCCGCCGGCGCCCGCCGCCGCCACTCCTCCGCCCCCTCTCACCGAGCGCGAGCTCGAAGTCCTGCGCCTGGTCGCGCGCGGCAGGAGTAACCGCGAGATCGCCGAGTCGCTGGTCCTGAGCCCGCGCACCGTCGAACGCCATGTCGCCAATATCTACACCAAAGCCAACGTGAACAACCGCGCCCAGATCACAGCCTTCGCGCTCAGCAACGGCCTTGGTTGAGGCTGCGTAATTCCACCCACGCCGCCGGCGCCGAAACTTGAGTATTAGTGCCGATGATGCGCTTCATCCCCGGACCGCATTCTTAGCAGGCAAAGTCGCCGTCGCCACGGCAGGCCTTGCAAGCGGTTAAGGCGGGGGGCTTCCGGAGGCCCTTCGCCGAACCGCGAAGAAGCGGACATTCCCGGTGCGGGCCGGGTGGGTCCGCGGTCCTGACCCGGGGCCGGCCTCGTCGCAGGAGAGACCGCGCCAGGCGAACTTCGGAGCCCACATTTCCGACCAGCCTGGAAGTGACCTGCACGACCACACGGGAGAGGATTGGCCTGGTGCGGCAGCGCGCTCGGGCCGGCTCTCGGGAACAGGACCTGTGCCGCGCCTCTGCCATACCGTCAACAGGACCCATGCCTTCTGGCATGCCGCACTCCTTCCGTCATTCCGACGCCCAGGAGGAACCCGCCATCGCCGCGCCGGTGCGTCAAACTAGCCGTGCCGCCACTTCGCGCCCACCGGGATTCCTCGTCGGCGGCCTCCTCGGAATGACAGCGCCGGGCGTCTTCTGTCATTCCGACGCCAGGAGGAATCCCGCTTCCCCGCGCCTATGCGGCAGACAACGGCCCGCGCCACCACTTCGCGCCCACCGGGATTCCTCGTCGGCGGCCTCCTCGGAATGACAACGCCGAGTGCGCACTTCTGTCATTCCGACGCCAGGAGGAATCCCGCATCCGCGCCCGTGCGTCACACAACCGCCCGCGCCACCACTTCGCGTCCACCGGGATTCCTCGTCGGCGGCCTCCTCGGAATGACAGCCGCTTTGTCGATTCCCACGCTCTGAGGCTATTACAATGCGACAGCCGTCAAGGAACTCGGTTCAGGAAGGAAATCTACGTGCTCTTTCACGCCCAATGGGAGTTCATCGACACCAGCGAGGAGGGCGAGCGGCGCTCGCTGCAGCTGTTTCAGAATTGGCAGCCGCCGGCGGGCGCCGAATTCAAGGGGTTCTACGGATTCGCCGACGGCACCGGTGGCGTCGCGATCATCGAGGTCGACAGCGCCGCGACCCTCCAGCGCACCATCCAACCGTGGGTGCCCTGGCTTCGTTTCGAAGTGACGCCAATCATGCCGATCGAAGAGACCGCCGCGATCTCCGGCGAAGCCATCGCCTGGTGGGACTCGATTCAGTAGGCGAAGCGCCTTCCGAAAGCCCCCTCTCCGTTGACGGAGAGGGGGTTGGGGGTGGGGTCAGAACCCGTACGGCGGGATCTGTTTATGTCTCATCAGGACGCTCTCGATCAGCCCGATCGCGATGAACACCGTGATCAACGAGCTGCCGCCCTGGCTGATGAACGGCAGCGGGATGCCCGTGACCGGGAACAGGCGGATGTTCACGCCGACGTTGATGAAGACCTGGAAGAGGATGAAGATCACGACGCCGACCGCGATGGAGCGGCCGAAATTGTCGCGGCGAGATTGTGGCGGCGCGCAGGCCGCGCCATAGCAGCAGGATGAACAGCGCCGAACAGCAGCAGCGCCCCGACGAAGCCGAGCTCCTCGCCGAGGACGCTGAAGATGTAGTCCGTCGTCTGGGTGCGCAGATAGTCGAGCTGCGTCTGCGTGCCGTGCGTCAGGCCCTTGCCGAAGCAGGCCGCCGGAGCCGATCGCTGATCTCGGCCTGGAGGATGTTGAAGCCGGAGCCCAGCGGGTCGCTGCGTTGGGTCCAGGAAGAGGCTGACGCGTTCGCGCTGGTAGTCGGTGACGACGATGATCAGCCCGAATGGCAGCATCGCCACGACCATGCCGATGGCTGCCCAGGATGTGGCGCATGTCGCAGCCGGCCATGACGACCATGCCCAGCCAGATCAGCAGGAAGATCGCCGCCGAACCCAGGTCGGGCTCGGCGAACACCAGCAGCGCCGGCACCGCCGCGATCGCGAGCGACGTCAGGAACACGCGCAGGTCGTTGACGTGCTCGCCGCTGGTCGGAGAGGTACTTCGCCAGCACCAGGATGACGATGATCTTGCCGATCTCGGACGGCTGCACCTGGGTGCCGCCGATGTCGATCCAGCGCCTCGAGCCGTACATCTGCGACGCCGACGGTCAGGACGAAGAGCAGCGCGGCGATCAGCCCGACGTACATGCCGACCGACGCCCTGGGCCAGGAAGCGATAGTCCGATGCGCGAGACCGACGAAGAAGGCGATGACGCCGATGCCGGCGAAGACGAGCTGCCGGCCGACCGGCCCGCTGAGTGACTCGCGCACGTCCCGCCGGAAGAGGTCAGGCTGCCGCTGTAGATCAGCAGCAGGCCGTAGCGCGGTCAGGGCCACGCGACAGTATCAGCAGCAGATAGTCGAACTGGCCGGCCTCGCGTCAGCTGATCATCAGCGCGCCCTCCGCCAGGTTCTTGCGGCTGAAGTAGTAGTCGAAGATCTTGGCCGCCGACCGGCGCGGCGGTGATGGCGCCGTTACCCTGCTCCAGGAACACGACGACGGCGATCTCGGGGTTGTTGAAGGGCGCGAAGCCGGTGAACCAGCCGTGCTCGCGTATAGTGCCGTCCGGCGTGGCGCTCGCCGAACTCGGCCGTACCGGTCTTGCCGGCGACCTCGACGCTGCGCACCTGTGCGGTGGTGGCGGTGCCGTCGTCGACGGCCTGGCGCATGCCCTCGCGCATGATGTTGATGTTGCGCGGGTCGACGTTGAGGTTGCGCTTGACGTCTGGCGCTCGGGGCCACGATGACCTTGCCGTCGGCGTCCGTGATCTCGTTGCACCACGTGCGGGACCAGGACGTCGCCGCCGTTGGCGATCGCCGCCGTCACCAGCGCCATCTGGATCGGCGTCGCCGCGACGTAGCCCTGGCCGATGCCGAAGTTGTAGGTGTCGCCGATGGTCCAGACCTCGCCGACGGTCTTCTCCTTCCAGTCGGGGTCGGGCACGTTGCCCTCGGACTCGCCGGGCAGGTCGATGCCGGTCTTCGACCCGAGGCCGAAGCTGCTGCGTCCAGTCGGCAGGCGCGTCGGCGCCGAGGCCCTGGAAGAGGTCGCGGCCGTTCTCGGTCGCTGTAGCCGCCGGCGAGGTAGTAGAAGTAGACGTCGGAGGACATCGCCACGCCGCGGTAGAAGTTCAGCGTGCCCAGCGCGGACCAGTCCTTGAAGGTGTAGACGATGCTGGGGTTGTACTGGTTTTTGACCTGGATCGAGCCGAGGCTCGTGATCTGCGTGTCTGGCGTTCGCGACGCCCTCCTGCAGGGCGGCGATGCCGGTGATCTGCTTGAAGGTGCGAGCCGGGCGGGTACATCTCCGCGATGGCGTGGTTGACCAGGGGCTTGCCCGGGTCGTTCAGCAGCGTCTCGAGCGCGCTGCTCGTCGACGCTCGCCGCGTGAAGATGTTGTTGTCGTAGGTGGGCAGCGAGACCATCGCCAGGATCTCGCCCGTGCGCACGTCGATGACGACCGCGGCCGCGTTCCGCGACTTGCCCATCGCCGCCTTGACGATGCTCCGTCGACCTTGCTGCTGCAGGTCGATGTCGATCGAGAGGACGACGCTGCTGCCGGCCGAAGCCGGCGACCTCGTCGACGGTCGCGGATCTCGCGCCCGGAAGCGTCCGTCTCGACGATCTTGCGCGCCGGGCGTGCCGCGCAGCGGTGACTCGTAGGTGTACTCGACGCCGGTCTTGCCGAGCTGGTCGTCCAGCTGGTAGCCGGAGGCCTTGAGCCGCGCGTACTCCTCCTCGTCGATGCGGCCGACGAAGCCGAGGATGTGCGACATCAGGGGCCCGTTGATGTACTCGCGTCGCGGCTGCGACGATGACGCGCACGCCGGGCAGGTCCGCCAGCCGCTCGCGCAGCATGAAGGCGCGCTCCTGGGAGAGGTTGTCCTTGATCACCACCGGCGTGAAGGGGTCGTTGGACTTGCGTACGGTCGTCGATCTTGGCGCTCGATCTCGCCGGCCGGCACGCCGGTCAGCTCCTGCAGCGCGAGCGTGATCGCCGTCTCCTGCTCGCGGGGCACGTCGGCGGCGACGACGGCCGCGGCGAAGCTGGCGCGGTTCTCGACCAGCGGCACGCCGTTGCGGTCGTAGATCAGGCCGCGCGGCGGCGTCAGGGCGACCTGCCGCAGGCGGTTCGTCTTCGGCACGCAGCCTGATACTTCTGGCCGCTGCACCAGCTGCAGGCGTGCGAGCTGGATCGTGAGGATGCCGAAGACGCACGACGACCAGCAGCGCCGAGGTAGAAGACTTTCTGCCGGGCCGACTCGTGGTCGTCGGTCGCCTCGCGGGGCGAGCTCGGAGCGCCAGGGCCTGCGGCCTGTGCTGTAGCCCAAGCGTCACCCGCGTCCCCACGCCCGACGGACCTGAAGGTCGTCCCTACGTTGTCAACCTTACGCGAACATCGCGCGGCGGACGTCCGGGCTCATCGCCCAGGTCAGCCAGTATATCGGCAGCAGGATCGCCACGTTGAGCAGCGACACCGGCACGATCACGCGCAACACAGCGCCCAGAATAGTCACCGGCCTGGCCGTTGGCGGCGAAGGCCAGCAAGGTAGATCGTGTTGGTAGATCGAGCGTCGCGGCCAGCGTGAAAACGATGGTCATGGTCAGCTGGCCGCTCGCCGAAGCGGGCGCCGCGCAGGTCGTGGAGGATGGCCATCGGCGCGAGGGCGAGCAGCGCCAGTACCCATCGGCGCGCCTCCGACCAGGCCGAGGAACAGCGCCGCCGACCGGGATCAGGTACGAACGCCTCTTCCTGCGCCTCGCACCATCAGCCAGGCGACCAGAAGCACCAGCAGCAGGTTCGGCTGCAGGCCGCAGGATGCGGAAGTAGCGGCAGCAACGCCACCTCCGCCAGCGCCGCCAGCACCACCAGCGGGATGCCGATGTAGTAGCTCACGGCGCCGTCAGCCTCACCGGCACGAAGCTGGTCATGACCAGCACGGTCTCGAGCGCGGGCCAGGCTGGCCAGCGGCTCCACGGTGACGCTGCGGAAGACCTCCTGGCGGCTGCCGGCGATGCCGGTGACCTTGCCGATGACGAGGCCCTGCGGGATAGCTGCCGCCGAGGCCGGAGGTGACGACGGTGTCGCCTTCCTTGACCGGCGCATTCCTGGTTGACGAACTCCATCGGTCAGCTTGCGGTTGTAGCCGCCGGAGACGACGCCCTGCGGCGCGCGACTCCAGGATCAGGCTGCTGACGGCGCTGTCGACGTCCGTGACCAGCGTCACCCAGGAGTGGTCGTCTTCGACCTTGGTGATGGTGCCGACCAGCGTGCTGGCCCTCGGTGACGACGGGCATGCCGACCTTGAGGCCGTCGTCCTTGCCGCGGTTCGATGGCGACCAGCTGGCGCAGGTTCGCTCGGGTCGCGCGCGATGACGGAGGCGGCGATGAAGTCCTGGTCGTTCGAGAGCCCTCCTTCACCTCCAGCAGGCGCTCCAGTTGCTCGCGCCGCTGCGCCTCCGACTGGAGGCGGGCGATCTCGGCCTGAGGCGCTCGTTCTCGGTGCGCAGGGCCTCGTTCTCGCGCGTCAGGTCGCGGACGTCGCTGTAGTTGGTGACCGTGTCGGCGATCGGGCTGGCGATGCGAGCGCAGCAGCCGCTTCGACCGGCGACGAGCACGGTGTACGAGACGTTTTCGACCGGCCCCAGGGCGCCAATGGCCGAGAGGGCCAGGAGCACCAGCCCGGCGCCCATCATGCTGAAGAACCAGAGGCTGGTGCGGGCAGTCACGGCCGCCGCCGCGCGGTGAATTGGTATTGGTGGTGGGTGGTCGGATCAATCATGGTGTTTAGATGGCGCGGCGCGACTCACGGGGGGTTGTCGGCGCGTGGTTGGAGCGTACGCTCCGCCTCCGACCACCAACCACGGCGACGACCACCGGTTCCCGATACCAGGTCTACCGCGGCGGCTTGCGCGCGGCCAGCGAGGCCTGCACTTTGGCGAGCATGCGCGTCTCTTCCAGGACCTCGCCGCAGCCGCGGACGACGCAGGTCAGCGGGTCCTCGGCCACGTAGACGGGGAACTTGCGTCTCCTGCTGCAGGCGCCGGTCCAGGCCGCGCAGCAGCGCGCCGCCGCCGGCCAGGCAGATGCCCTTGAACATCAGGTCGGCCACCAGCTCCGGCGGCGTCACCTCGATCGCGAGCGCGGACAGACTCGACGATGGCGCTGACCGGGCCGGAAAGCGCGTCGCGAATCTCGACCGTGCTGACCTCGACGGCCTTGGGCAGGCCGGTCGCGAGGTCGCGGCCGCGAATCTCGACGGTCTCTTCTTCGTCCAGGGGGAAGGCGGAGCCGGCCGCGATCTTGATCTCCTCGGCCGTGCGCTCGCCGATGATCATGTTGTGCACCTGGCGGGCGTAGGAGATGATCTCCTGGTCCATCTCGTCGCCGGCGATGCGGATCGAGTGGCTCTGACGACGATGCCGCCGAGGGCGATGACCGCGACCTCGGTGGTGCCGCCGCCGATGTCGACGATCATGCAGCCGGACGGGTCCATGATCGGCAGGCCGGCGCCGATCGCCGCCGCCATCGGCTCTTCGATCAGGTAGGCCTCGCGCGCGCCGGCGTTCAGGGCCGCGTCGTGGACGGCGCGCTTCTCGACCTCGGTGACGCCGCTGGGGATGCCGATGACGACGCGCGGGCGCGGGATGCCGAAGCCGTAACGTTCGTGCACGGCGCGGATGAAGTAGTGCAGCATCCGCTCGGTGACGTGGAAGTCGGAGATCACGCCGTCCTTGAGGGGCCGCACGGCGACGATGTTGGCCGGCGTGCGGCCGACCATGCGCTTGGCCTCGGCGCCGATGGCCAGCACCTTCTTCGACACGCGGTCGATGGCGACGACGCTGGGCTCGTCGATGACGATGCCGCGGCCCTTGACCATGACCAGCGTGTTCGCGGTGCCAAGGTCAATGCCGACATCGTGGGAGAAGAGTCCCAGGAAGGAGCTGATCGGGTTGAAGGCCATAGGTTGTCATTCTGACCCGCCGCGGCGGGCGCTCTCGCTTGTCATTCTGAGCGCGGCCTCGCCTGTCATTCTGAGCGAAGCGAAGAATCGCGCCCTTTTCCTCGATACCCCCTCGAGTACCGCTCGCGGGCACACGAAAGCGCACCCACAGGCCACAGGCATTATAGGGCGGCGCTACAGGAGCGTCTACGCGATGGCGTCCGGGGTTGCGGCGGCGTATCAGGCGATCCCCGAAGCGCAAGCGTCAATTAGCCGCGATCGTTCTCTCCAGGCCCTCGCATAGGCCGTGTTCCTTAAGCACGCAGGCGTCACAGTGGGGCGAGTTGGGCTGGCCGGCCACTACAGGGCAGCGAACCAATCGGGGTCTACCGTCACGTCTTCGACTTGGCGGGTGGTTACACCGAGGCTAAGAGTCTTGAGCATTTCGGCCAGCTGTTCTCCATCGACAAGGTCGATGGCTGCCGCGCCGTCGCGCTTCGCCTCCTTCATGGCTTCTTTAGTGAATGTCGATGTAGTGAGAATGAGACCCTTGTCAGCGCGTCCCATCATTGATCCGCGGAACTCGCGAACGGTGGCCGGTCCCACCGCAGCTTGCCACCGTTTGCACTGAAAACTCATATGGAAACTTAACAGGCCTCCAAGTCGCAGAATGCCGTTGCCGTCGATGCCGCCATCGCCACTCCTTCCGGTGACCTCGACCTGGACAAACCCAGATTCACGTAACAGCCGTTGCGCTAAGCGCTCGAAGGCAGCAGGCGGCATCCGCATTAGGACATCGAGTAGCCGCTCCTGCCACCCCACGGCCGCCTCGACTCCCGTTGGGTCCTCCACAACGGCAGCCGACTTCGGTTCACGCAACTTGCGCTGCATTGCATTCACTGCGCGGACGACTGCTTTCGGGTCGACCGCGTTCGCGCGCCGGCCCTTCTCTGTCAGCGACCACACGCCCCGACTTGAGTTGTCGATGAGGCCGTATGCCTTCAGATATGTCCGCGTCCAAGCTAGACGATAGTCCACTTCCGATCCGCGACCGCGCACGTGACGAAAGTTCACCTGCTCTTCGGTTAATCCCAAGACTTCCGAGACTTTGCCGTTGATTTCCTCAATCGTCGCAGACCCGCCTAGGTCTCGGATCGACTGCAATAGCGGGTTCATCAGGGAGTCGTAAGTGGGAATGGTGGGGGCATCGGTCATAGCAAACGTGAGCTTAGCGGTCCAGTAACGCGCGGTCCACTGGTATTCTTGACGCCACAGCATCGGACCAGAGACACTCTCGCCGGAGGTGCTCACAATGACCCAGGACGATTCGGGCGATGACGAACCCCAGTTCACCAATGCCGAACGGGCCGAGTGGGGTGAAGCAGCGTTGCGCCGGCACCAAAACGAGGCGGAGGAGACGGATGACGACCCGAGGTCAGTTTCGTATCTACTTCGCGACCTCATGCACCTCGCCGATCAGTACGGCTGGGACTTTCAAGCGCTGATTGAAGTGGCCTCGTACTTCTATCGGCAAGATGCCGGTCGAGGCGACGATCCTCCAGGCTTCGATCTGAAGGAATTGATGCGAAAGACGAAGAGCGGCGCCTCCATAACCGTGATTCGTCCGCTCGGCTAGACGGCCAGCAGGCATCCCCACCTCCCCCAACCCCCTCTCGCGCCCCCTTCCGCCCCTCCTCCTCCGCCTCTCCTCCCCAGCGCCACCACCTCAGTGGGCGCGCGGCGGGGCGCGGGCGGAAGCGCGACCGCGCGCGGGACAGCGCCGGCGTCGCGACGAAGACCTAGGCCACGGTCGCGTGGGCGAAGCGCTCCCCTCTGGCCGGCAAGCCGACAAGCCGACCGGCCGACAAGCCGAAGCGCCGCCTAACACCGCCATCTACTTTTGCAAGGCCCGTATATGCATCTGTTATGGAAAGCCCTTGATTTAGTACGGCTTGGCCCATAACCTTCCTAAGGTACCCGAGGGACCCGCAAGGTGCGGGCTGGATGTTGTGTGGAGGGGGTGGTACCGGACTCGCTGGCCGTACCAGCGACTCATCGGACCCAAAACCCGGAAAAAGACGTGCCCCAAACGTTCGCGCGTTCGGGGCACAAACAGGGCGCCGCAATCAGAGCCCCGTGTCTTAGCTCTGATCTTGCCACCAGGTCCGGCACGCCGGCAAGCAACCGGACCTAACAAAATTCCCCGGCAATCCGCGGCGTCTCTGAATCCAAGGTGAAAGTCGCCAGCAGGGCATTTCTTCGCCGGGCGCAACCGCGTCCAGCGCGCGCCTTGCTGTGCCTTTCGCCGCGGACCAAGGGAGGTATCCGTGGGCTTAAGCGCGAACCAATACGACCGCAGAGGGTTCATCAAGAAGATGGCAGCCGGGACAGCGGCCGCCGGGGCAATGGCGATGACGCCGGGCCTGCTCAACGGCGCGAGCCGGGCAGAGGCTTCGACAACCGCCGAGCCCTTCGACAAGCCCGGCAACCACAATCTGGCCTGGGTCTGGCAGTTCGACGACGACGGCTCCCCCTGGGAGGTGCGCGACCTGCTGGCCTTCCTGGGCATGGGCATCCTGCTCAAGAGCCACGACGCCACCACTTATATGTCGAAGTGGGACCGCTCCGGCCACGCGATCGACGGCCCGGCCAAGATTCGCGAGCTGCGCGAGTTCTTCGAGAGCGGCGGCGTGCCCTTCCACTGCTGGGCCGTCGTCAAGGGCCAGGACCCCATCGGCGAGGCCCACATGGCGGCCGAAGTGCTGGCCAACGGCGCCCGAAGCATGGTCTTCGACCTGGAGCCTTCGGACGGCGGCAGCTTCTGGCAGGGCACGCCCGACAGCGCCCTACGAATGGGCGCGGAGCTGAGGAGCATCGCCCGCAACGGCTTCCTCTCGGTCGCGCCCGACCCGCGCCCCTGGCAGGTCGATGCCGTCCCCTGCCGCGAGTTCGCTTCGTTCTGCAACGAGATCCAGCCGCAGACCTACTGGCCGATGTTCAACTCATCGGCCAACTACCGCTATCTGCGCGAGCGCGGCTTCTACGTCCCGCCGGAAGGCGTCACGCCCGAAGTCATCATCGACGTCACCCAGGCGGTCTTCAAAGACTACGGCCTGCCGATCAAGCCTGTCGGCTCCGGGAACTCGCCCCTGGCCGAGTTCGAACGCTTCGTCGGGCGCGCGCACGAGCACGGCATGTCGGCCGTGTCCATCTGGCGCTTCGGCACCGCCCGCGACGAGATCTGGGATGTCTTCCGCCGCGCGCGGCCGCTCTACAACGCGTACTACGGGCCTGACTGGTCGCCCGAAGCCATGGCCCAGAGCGCCAAGCCGGACCAGCCCAAGCTCGCGACGCTGCCCGAGGTCACGCGCGCCCAGCGCGACGCCCGCATCGACGTCTCACTGGCGTCAAAGGAGGCGACGACGGGGGGCCAGGGCGTCACCCAGGACCAGTACGCACCGGCCAAAACCAACATCTTCTCCCCGCAGGCGGCCAAGCCCGGCGCCAAGCAGAGCTTCTGGGCCAACCCTCTGGGGAGCATCACGAGCCGATGATCCGTGACCACGGCATCGGCACCAACACAGGGCAGGCATGGTCGGTCTTCTTCGGGGTCGCGGCAGTGGTGATCGGGGCGCTGGTCCTGATCTCGCGCCTGATCTCCGCGTTCGAGCCGGCTCCGAGACCGATCATGGCCTCCGGGCTCGTGGCGCCGCCGCCGGCGGCGCTCGCGGCGCCGGCGCTCGAAGAGCCTCGGCCGCTGCCCGAGGAGCAGGCGCTCTCCGGCGGCGCTGCCCCGCCCGCCGCTGCCGCCCCGCAAGCAAGCCCCGTCGCGGTGGAGGCGGCTGTCAGCCCGCCTGCCGGCCCCTCCGCCGCCTCCCCGGCCGCCAACCCCGCGGAGGCGGCGCCCCCGCCCGCCCCACCGCTTCAGCCCGCCCCCGCGCCGGCCGCCCCCGCCCCGCTACGCAGCGCGCCCGCGGCCCCGGCCGTCAGCGCCAGGTCCTACGCGATCCTGGAGCGGTCTTGCGGCGCGATCGTAGCCGGCAAGGACGAAAACGCGCGCCTCGCGCCGGCGAGCATCACCAAGCTAATCACCGCCCTGATCGTGGCCGAGCGCGCGAACCCCAACACCATGGTCGATATCCGCGACGTCAGCGCCCAGAACCTGATCCGCACCACCGACTCGTCGGTCATGGGCGTGGAACCAGGGATGCGTTTCAGCGTGCGCGACCTGCTCTACGGGCTCATCCTGCCCTCCGGCAACGACGCCGCCCTGGCGCTGGCGCAGCAGGTTTCGGGCGGCGTGCCCGGCTTCGTGGCCCTGATGAACAACAAGGCGGCGGCGCTGGGCATGGACAATAGCCACTTCGCCAACCCCCACGGCCTCGACGAGCCCGGCCACTACTCGACGGCCCTGGACATGGCGAAGGCCGGCCGCGCCTACCTCGCCAACTCGATGCTCGCCGCCATCGCCACGACGCCTCAGTACGAGGCGTTGGGCACGGTGCGCATCGTGATGAAGAACGGCAACAAGCTCCTGCAGACCTATCCGGGCGCCTTCGGCGTGAAGATTGGCTTCACCACCAACGCCAAGCAAACGATGGTCGCGGCGGCGAACCGCAACGGCCGCGAGCTCGTGATCTCGCTGCTTGCGAGCGATGACCGCTACACGGACGCCGCCGCGCTTCTGGACTGGGCATTCGCGAACACGCCGCCTGCCTGCCGGTAGGCGGGCAGGCTGCCGCTCGGGCGCTCTCGGGGTCATCCTGCCGCACTCCGAGGGCGCCCGGCGGAGAAGTAACCAGTCGTCAGTCATCAGTCATCAGTTTGAAGGGACCTGCTTTCGCTTCCGAACTGAACCTGACTACTGATTACTGACAACTGAGACCCACTCAGATCTGTCATTCCGACCCCAGGAGGAATCCCGCTGAAGGTCGCCATTGAGCACGGGTCTCCCCGCCAACTGACAACTTCCGCGAACTGGTCTGTGGGCGTGGGTGAACGGGCGCAATTCGTTCTTATTGTGGCGGCATTAAGAATTTGCTATCGGGAGCAGGGCGAAAGAAGTTCGGGCCGCAGGGAAATATGAAGTGCGTAATCCCGGAGGCATCGAGCGCAAGCGCGTGGCCGCTTGCAAAGGTAATGACGTAGTCACCGGGTATGCCATCGCGCGGGAAGGGAGACCCAATGGCAATGGAGAACACTCTGGGATCGAGAGAAATTGGCCCTGCTGATCCCTGCTGCTGAACGTAGCTGTTCGCAAAATTGGCTACCGTGGATGCGAGTTCCGTTCCGTCCTCACGAAACACCGTTTCACAGTTACTCACTCCTACCACTGCAACTGGAAATCCGGGACTCCGCCCTGCCGGACAGTGGATGGATCCAATGCCGTTGGGCCTGGTGCATGGCACTTTATAGAAGTGGATGAGTCCCCGCAGCCGCGACGCGTCGCGCTGTTCGACGGCGGCAAGGACGTGGTCGATGCTAGCGATGCCAGTACGGGTCTCGGCGGGATAGAAATTGGGTGTGGCCGTGGGTGCCAGAATTGGTCTTGGCTGCGTTGGCGGGTTGTTGCCCCCGGCCGTGGGCCCGACATTGACTGTGGCCGTGTGAGAGGGATCGCCAGCGCCTGGCGTCGCCTCGTCCGTATTCGATGCACCGGGATGGCGCCTCGTTGAGCATCCCGCCGACAGGAAGATTGCGAGACAAACAGCCAAGAGAGTGACCGCGGTTGATTTGAGTCGCCGCACAGTTAGATCATCGTCGCGGCGACGATGAGAGTTGCATCAAAGACCTATCCAGCGTCTGTCGATTCGCTTTGGGGCCCGAGGCAGCGCCGCCCTCCACCTGCTACCACGCGACCTGAAGCCCGACACCTCAGGACTGCCATCCGCGCCCCTTACCTTCGAACTGACAACTGATTACTGATAACTGATTACTTCGTTGATATGCTTGCGGATTCCTCGGTGCGCATTGCCGTTACTGCCTCTTGCCTAGACTGCTGACAGGCCCGCGGCGACGCGAGCCGGGTGCGCCTTGCGGGTTCGTCCCGGTGCATCCCCACGTTCCAGCACCGAGGTGACGATTGTGGCAACCCGCGCGCGTAGTCAGCCGGTTCCGCCCGCTCGCAAGAGGCCGATCTGGAAGTCGGCACTACTCGGCGGCCTCAAGGCGGTTACCGCGCTGGCCATCGTCGGGATCATCGGCGTCATCGTCATGTTCGCGGCGACGATCGCGGTCTACCGCAGCTACGCCAACGACCTGGTGCCGCCGAACGAAGTGCTGGTCAACAAGCCTTCGGCCGGCGCCAAGATCTTCGACCGCAACGGCACGCTGCTCTATGAGTACGTCGACGACCGCGACGGCCTGCGCACGCCGGTCACCCTCGAGCAGGTGAGCCCCGCGTTCCTGGCCGCGACGATCGCCACCGAGGACTCCAACTTCTTCGACAACCCCGGCGTCAACCTCAACGGCCTCGTGCGCGCCGCGGCGAGAACTTCAACCCCTTTCAGGACGACAAGGAGTTGCTGCAGGGCACCGGCGGCAGCTCGATCACGCAGCAGCTGGTCAAGAACGTCTACATCCCGCACGAAGACCAGCGCCAGAGCGCTCGCTCGACCGCAAGGTGCGCGAGATCGTCTACGCCATCGAGCTGACCAAGCGCTACGAGAAGGAGCAGATCCTCGAGTGGTACGTCAACCAGATCAGCTACGGCGGCATCTACACCGGCGTCGAGGCGGCCAGCCAGGGTTACTTCGGCAAGCCGGCGAAGGACCTCACGCTCGCCGAAGCGGCGCTGCTGGCCGGCATCCCGCAGTCGCCCGCCGCCTAGACCCGCAGGGTCGCCTGGACGCCGCCATCGCCCGCCGCAACGAGGTGCTGACCTCATGGAGAAGCGCGAGCGCATCGCCATCGGCGACGGCGTTTACTACGTGCCGAACCCGGAGGAGATCGAGCAGGCCGGCAGGCGCCCGTGCAGGTGCGCAAGCAGCGCTTCCCGATCCTGGCGCCGCACTTCGTCCTCACCTACGTCGGCCCCGAGCTCGAGAACATGTTTGGGCGCGAGGCCCTGCTTCACGACGGCCTGATCGTGAACACCACGCTCGACCTCGACCTGCAGGACAAGGTCCAGGTCATCCTCAACGACTGGATCAAGACCTTCGAAAGCTCCAACACCCACAACGGCGCCATGGTGATCATCGACCCCAAGACCGGCGAGATCCTGGTGATGATCGGCTGGCGTGACTACTACCGCGACGACATCGCCGGACAGGTGAACAACGTGCTGGCCGAGAACTCGCCCGGCTCATCGTTCAAGCCCTTCGTCTACCTGACCAGCTTCCTCAAGCTGGGCTGGACGCCGGGGACCGTGCTTCAGGACAGCCCGATTATTTATCGCGAGTCAAATGGCGCCACCTTCCAGCCGCTGAACCCGATCACGACGAGTTACGCCGGCAACATCTCGCTGCGCAACGCCCTCGGCAACTCCCTGAACGTGCCCGCCTTCAAGACTGCGCAGCTTGTCGGCGTGGACAACATCGTCGAGCAGGCGCGAAAGATGGGCTTCACCACGCTCGACGGACAGTACGGCCCTTCGATAGCCATCGGCGGCGTCGACCTGGCCCTCGGCGACCTGGTATACGGCTACTCGATCTTCGCGAACAGCGGCGTCATGGTCGGCCAGAACGCCGTGGCGCCGCGCAGCGCCGACGAGCGCGAGCTCGACCCGGTCTCCATCCTCAAGGTGACCGACGCCCGCGGCAACGTCCGCTTCGACATCGAGCGCGACCGGCAGAAGAAGCAGGTTGTGCCTTCCGAGTACACCTACATGATCACCAACATCCTCAGCGACCCGGGCTCCACCTGCACCACCTTCGGCTGCGGCGGCCTTCAGATACCCGGCTACCAGGTGTCCGTGAAGACCGGCACCAGCGAGCCCTTCGACCCCAACGGGCCCAACGGCGGCAAGATCGGCGAGACCTGGGCCTTCGGCTACACGCCCGACTTCGTCGTCGGCGTCTGGGCGGGCAACTCCGACAACGCCCCGTGGTGAACATCTTCAGCACCTCGATCTCGTTCCGCGCCATGCGCGATGCCCTTCTCGTCGCCTACAACGGACGGCCGCAGACACCTACGCCTCAACCCCAGGGCCTGGTGCGGTCGAGCACCTGCATCAACGCCCCCACCCTGCCTTCTGTGGTGTTCGCGCCGGCGCCGGGCGTATCGCCGCTGCGGCTGGGCCCCGGCAGCCCCGGCGCCTGCTCCAACGACCTCACCATCCGGCCGGGGTTCAACCCCAACGTCCAGCTCCAGGGCGGCCAGCAACCGCAGCAGCAGGCCGCGGCCGAGCCGCCGCAGGTCCCGGCCGGCATGCAGGCCATCGACAAGCGCACCGGCCAGCCGGCGTCGCCGACGACGCCGCCGGAGTTCGTCGAGCTCAAACCCGTGGCCGCCCAGATGACGCCAACGTCGGCGCCACCGGCAGCGGCGTCGACGCCCGTCCGCGCGCCGACAGGCGGCGCCGTGACCATCACATCGCCGGCAGGCGGCGTCGGTATCCGGGCCCGTGGCCGTGACCGGCACCGCGGCTTCGTCCAACATGCAGTACTACCGGCTGGAGTACTCGCGCGGGGGCGGGGGTTGGTCCAGCATTGGCCAGTGGAGCACGCCGGTGCAGGGCGGTAGTCTGGCCACCTGGTCCACGGCAGGCCTGACGCCGGGCCAGTACACGCTGCGCCTGACCGTCCAGGACGCGGTCCAGGGAGCGCTGGTCTCGACCGTGAACGTGACCGTGCAATAAGCGGCCCGAGAACCCGCCGGACGTCCGCGGTGCTCGTCCCTCGGCCGAATGGCGGCCGGCGGCGCCTCACTTCTCCAGGACGGTGCGCTCGACGATATCGGACAGCTGGTCGATGTCGAAAGGCTTGGGCAAAAAGCCGTCGCCGCCATGTGCTTCGGGCTCGCCGAAGGCGCTCATCAGGTACACGGGCGTGCGTACGAAGCGGCGGTCGCGGCGAATACGCCGCACGAACTCGACGCCATCGATCCCAGGAAGCCGTACGTCGACTAGCATCATCCGAGGCTCGACGTCGCCCAGCTTTTCGAGCGCGTCTTCGGCACTCTCGGCCAGGACAGTCTCACAACCAAGACTGCTGACGACCACAGCGATGACGCGGGCGATGGCGGGCTCGTCGTCGACGATCAGTACGGCTGGCCTTCCAGCGCTGGTCATCCTTCGAAGCCTAGAGGAACAGCGCTTTGCGGGACGCGGCTAACAGAGTCAAGGGAGTTGCAAAAGCGTGGCGAAGGTTGGCCCCCTGCGTAGCGGACACGCAGTACGTCTAATCGACCGGGCTGGCATAGAGGCAGGACTCGATTAGTGGGCGGCGAGGACGCTTACAAAGGCGAACAAGCAGAAGTAAGCAATGAGCGCCGCCATCAGTCCCCAACCCAGTGCCGAGACAAGCGCCGCCTTTGGTCTGCGCATCATGAGTCCTCTGTCGATGGTTTCGCACCTGGAGAGTCGGAGACGCCAGACGGCTTCGGTGGGCTCCAGCCGCGTCTGAACCGATTTTCCCTCGCCGGTAGCCGCCGGGGCCTAAACAGAGACGACGGTTCATAACAGATGCATGGAGGCCCGGCCGGCCTTCCAGAGCCCGGCCCGGCATGGTGCCGCTTCAAACGCGCGGACGCCAACACCGCCGGCCTCGCAGGGCCAGGCCTTGCCGCCCTTTCCGCGGGCCGCGGCGGAATGTCTCCTTCACATTATGTGCGCCGATCTTGATACTTCATTGAGGATGCCGCTGCTATACCTTACTCAGGCGGTCTCCGGCGCTCCGATCACCCGACCCAGTCCCCCGGCACCTTTCTTCCCGGAGTTACGGAGACCCCTAACAAGAGAGCAAAGGGGCGAGGATTCTCGCCCCTTTTCCTTGCCCGGCGGATCTCCTGCCCTCAAGCGCCTTCGTGGTCCTTGCCGGCGCCGTACAGCGTCAGGCTGGCGCCCTCCGCCTGCTCCTCGATGTCCAGGACCGCGCCCTCGAGCGCCCGGGCGACCCACTCATCGACCAGAAGCACGGTCTGATCGCGGTGGCGCACCACCTGGTCGCCGGCGCGGGCCTCATCGATCGCCAGGGCGATCTCCCCCGGCCCGGAGGGGATGACCCGAAAGCCCAGGTCCGCGCTCGCCTGGCCGTTGCGCAGCGTCCGCGCCAGGACCGCGGCCGCCCTGTCCGTCACGCTGACCATGAATGCTCCTTCGCCACTCCTTGTCTAAGAGAACGTCGGGTGGTCATGGTCGTGGATGTGCGCCTCGCCCAGGTGCTCGTGCTCGGCATCCTGGTGGGGGATGTGGGCGTGGCTCACGGCCGGGTGGTTGTGCAAGTGCATGTGCATGGAGGTCAAGTGCTCCCACTCGCCGACGGCCATGTCCGGGCCCTGCCGCCGGTTGTGAGTGATGTGGGCGTGCTCATGCTGGTGCTCTTTGGCGCCGTGGAAGTGCGTTTCGAACGCTGCCATGTGGGAGCGTTTCTTGACTTCCCAAACCAGATTTTGCCGCCCTGCCGCCACTGCCGCGCCAACCACGCCTACCACAGGCACTAGAATCAGCCAGGCCTTCATGTTGGCCTCCTTCGGTTTAGGTCAACCCTGATCGTCACAGATGGGCGCTTGCAGCAAGGAGACTTACGGTTCGATTCGGCTATCAGCTACCTCTTGAATGCGCATAGCGCGAATCGCGAATCCCTGATCCAGGTAAGTAGCGACTGACGGGCCGTAACGCCGGGCTCCGACAACTTAACGGCTTTGTTAGAATCGATTTCAGGCGCTTCGCAAGTATGGAATCGCGTGGGGACAATGATTACGGTGACTCACGCGAAGCCGGGGCTCAAGCTCAGGCGGGAATCGAGAGAAAGCCGAGACCAGCGCTGCCAAAGGGAAGTCTTGGTTTCCGTGTACCGGGCAAGCAGGGTACAGGAGGAATGTGAATGACGGCTGAACCGCTGATTCTCGCGGTCGATGACGAAGTTGGAATTCAGCGCCTGATCAAGCTGGAGCTCTCCAGCCAGGGCTTCCGGGTGGTGACGGCGGGTGGCGGGGAAGAGGCGCTGCGCATCGCCGAGCAGCAGCGGCCGGACATCGCTGTCCTGGATATCGTCATGCCGGACATGAGCGGCCTGGAAGTGATGCGCAAGCTGCGCGAGCGCACGGGCATCCCGATCATTCTCCTGACCGCGAAGGACAACGACGCCGACAAGGTGCGGGGCCTGGAGCTGGGCGCCGACGACTACCTGGTCAAGCCCTTCAACCCCGAAGAGCTCAGCGCCCGCGTACGGGCCGTACTGCGCCGCAGCGTCGGCCTCTCCAACACGGAGAACTTCGTCCGCGCCGGGGCCGTCGAAATCGACCTCAACCGCCGCCTGGTGAAGAAGAACGGCGAGATCGTCACGCTGACGCGCACGGAATGGATGCTTCTCCAGCATCTCGCGGCCAACGCCGGCAAGGTGATGCTGAACACGGAGCTCCTGAGCAAGGTCTGGGGCCCGGAATACCGCGACGACCTTCAGTACCTGCGCGTCTGGGTATCCCGGCTGCGCAGCAAGCTGGAGCCGGACCCCTCTAACCCGACCATCATCAAGACCCTTCAGGGCATCGGCTACCTGCTGGACGCTGACCCGGAGAAGCCGGAACCGGAAGAGGCGCCGAAAGAGCCGGCGAGTACTTAGTAGCCAGTCGTGAGTAACCAGTGGTCAGTTATCAGTAATCGGTCCCGAGCGCGAGGACAGGGCCTGCGAATCGACTACTGATTAATCAGCCTGGAGAGGAAGGCTGACCTCCCGCCGGACTGACAACTGATTATTGTTTACTGACCACTATCTCAGGACGCCCGCGCCTCGCCTTGCGGCTGCTCCGCCATGTCGCCGGCTTCGAACAAGTAGCCGATGCCGTAGCGCGTTTTGATAATCTGAGGGCGCGAAGGGTCAAGCTCGAGCTTGCCCCTTAGCCGCGAAACCCACACCCGCAGGTACTGAAGGTCATCGCGGTATTCCGGGCCCCACACGCGGCTGAGCAGCTCTGAATTGAGCATCACCTTGCCGTAGTTGGCGGCAAGACTCTCCAGCAGCATCCACTCGGTGCGCGTCATCGCCACCGCCTCGCCACTCTTGCGCACCAGGCGTTTCGTGAGGTCTACCTCGATCGGCCCGGCGCGGACGATGTTGTCCGGGGCGGAGGTGCTGGTGCTGCGCCGCAGCACCGCCCGCACGCGGGCGGCCAGCTCGTCGGGATGAAAGGGCTTGGTGACGTAGTCGTCGGCGCCCAGCTCCAGGCCGCGGACCTTGTCAGCGTCGCGGCCTTTTGCGGTAAGGAAAATAATGGGCACGTTTGCGCGCTCGCGGATGCGGCGCATCACCTCGATGCCGCTCATCTCCTCCATGAGGATGTCCAGCAGCACCAGGTCTGGGCGCTGTTCGTCCATCAGTCGAAGCGCATCAGGTCCATTGGTCGTGGTCACGACCCTGAAGCCCTGCGCGGCTAGTTCTATGCGCACCAGGCGCAAGATTGCTGGTTCGTCGTCGACAGCGAGGACGAGCGGTTCCGTGGTCATTTTGAATCACCCACCGGGCGGATCCTTCTAGACGGCTTCGAACTCGGCGGACCCGAGCCTCCACCGGAACTTAGATCGGGGCGTCGGTGAGGTGAGGACTTCCGGCCGCAACCTCCCCGCCAGAAATATACTCCGAGAAGACCCCTCCTTTTTCGCCTGAAACATCCCTTCGGGCAGTCTTTAACGACTTTGAAACTATGCAGGCCTCTCAGACTCCCGATTTGGGCGCGGCAGACCGTCGGCGGCCGGTTGTGGCCGCGCCGGCCCGCCGCAAGCGCCCTCCCGTGAGCAGGCGTGAGGCCTGCTCGTACAGGAAGTAGTTCCAGGCCCAGTCGATCATGACCAGCATCTTGTTCCTGAACCCGATAAGCCAAAACAGGTGCACGGTCAGCCAGATGACCCAGGCCGCCAACCCGGAAAACCGGTAGGGCTTCACGTACGCGACAGCGCGCCTGCGGCCGATAGTCGCCATTACGCCGCGGTCGCGGTAGCGAAATTCGACGAGCGCCTGTCCCTGCGCGAGGCGGACGATGTTTTCGGCCGCTTGGCGGCCTTGCTGGATGGCTACGGGCGCCATCATGGCCAGCGGCCGCCCCTCCTGCTCGAAATAGGCCAAGTCGCCGGCGATAAAGACTTCGGGATGCGCCGGCGCCTGCAACGTCCCCAGGACGCCCACGCGGCCGTTCGCCTTTCTCTCCAGGCTGGAGGGGGCGACGGCGCTCGAGGCGACGACTCCGGCCACCCAGAGCACCGTGGCGGCCTCTATCGTCTCCCCACCGGCGATCAGTACCCGCCGTTCGTCCACCGATTCGACACGGCTTTCCAAGCGCACATCGACGCCGATCTGTCGCAGCTGCCTGGTGGCGCTCTCTCGCAGCGTATCTGGGAAACCCGGAAGCAGCGCGCTCGCCGCCTCGAGGAGGACTACCCCGGCCGCGCCGGCGACGTCCAGCTCCGGGAAGTCGCGGCTGAGGACGTGCATCTTGAGCTCCGCCAGCGCCCCAGCCAGCTCGACGCCTGTCGGTCCTCCGCCGGCGACGACCACGGTCATCAACCGCGCGCGCTCCGCGGCGTCCGTTTCGAGGGCCGCCCGCTCGAAGCAGGCAGTCACCTGGGCACGGATCGCGACGGCATCGTCGACGTCCTTGAGACCAAGGCTGGCCGAGGCGAGGTCCGCGGAACCGAAGTAGTTGATGACGCTGCCCGCGGCCAGAATCAGATAGTCGTAACCGATTTCTCCGCCGTCCGTGATCAGGCGGCGCGCCTCCAGGTCCAGGGACTCTACGGACGCCATTCGAAAGCGGACGTTTTGGGCCCCGCGCAGGATGGTCCTCACCGGTTTGACGATCGAGTCCTGTTCCAGGCCGGCAGTGGCAACCTGGTAGAGGAGCGGCGTGAAGGTGTGGTAATTGTGCTTATCGAGGAGCAGGACCTCGACGGGACGATCGCGCAGGCGGCGCGCCGCCTCCAGGCCGGCAAAGCCGGCGCCGACGATCACGACCTTTGGCGGGCCGAGACGGCTGTCCAGGGTCAGCGGCGTGGGACTTGTCTTGGGGCGACGAAACGGATGCTCGCGGGCTCCGAACGCAATGCGGTGCGGACAAGGCGCAGCGGCCTGTCTTCTTCCGGGTCCAGGCCCAACTCTTCGCGGCTCACCACGCGCGGGCTTTCGCCGAAAACAGCCTGAACGATGGACTTGAGACTAATCAAACTGGCCTCCTCCGCATCAAACAAAATAGGTTCAGTGGCTGCGCGGTGAGTCTACGGTACTCTTTCAAGCGTTGCACGAGCATAACGGGAGGGGCCTCTCGGGTTCTGATTTCACCTCTTGGCCGGCGGCTAAATAGCGGCGCAGCCAGCCCTTTGCGCCCGGCGGCCTTCGTTCTGGTTTTGTAACGCGTGAACATGGTGCCCGCATTCAGGCGTGACTCTCAGGGGCATACCGTGGAGCAACGGGGGAAGGGGTAGACAAGCGGAGACTAAGCATGTGCTGCAGGACAACAGTTAACGGTGTGGGCCCGCGCGCTCTGGACATCCTCCACATCGCCGGGTTTACCGGCGGCGAACGCTCCGCCTGGATTCGGGAGCTGGACAACGGCACCTGGGTTACGGCCCGCCTGGACCCGCAAAGGGTCGTCCTCAACGTATATCCTCCGGTTGGCTCCCTGGCCGACCATTCCCAGCAGCGGCTGGCGGCGGCCCTGATGTTCAAGGTCGCGGCCTTCCTGGCCGAAGACGCTTCCTGCGAGGTCCTGCAGGAAGCGAGCGTCGGCCACTGCCTGATCGAGCGCGGCAAGTCCAGCATCCTCGTCGCGAGCTATCCCGCCCTGCCTCTGCGTTTCGAGCATGTCTGCCCCGGCTTCAGGGAGGTCTTTCTGGGGAACGCGGAATATGAAGTCCAGCACGCCCACGATACGGGCGGCGGCGACGAGGCCGCATCCGGCTAAGGGCCGGCGGCCGCTAACAGGTCAGTGACGAAGGCCGGGCTAAATGCCCGGCCTTCTTGATGCCGCCGCCTGCGGCGGTCGCTTCCAATGACGCTGCGCGAAAAGGAAAGGCCCCGCGCCCAGCGAGGCCTTTCGAATCTGAGGGATAACTGGAGATTACCGGGCGAGCTTCCGTGAGGCCGCGAAGGATGCGCCTCCGGCCATAAGCAGCGCCAACCCGACCGGCAGGAACCAGTTGTTGTCCCGGCCGCCCGACCCCGTCGATGGCAACTGCGACACGCCCAGCACCGCGCTGACCGGCGCCGTGCTCGTCGCCGTCGGCGGCACGGATGTGTTGGTCGCGGCCACGAGCGCACCCGGGACCGTCGTCTCGGTCGCCGTTGGCGGAACGCTCGTGCTGGTCTCGGTCGGCGGTACCGTCGAAGTCTCCGTCGCGATCGCGGTCGAGGTCTCCGTCGCGATCGCGGTCGATGTAGCCGTCGAGACGATGACGGTCGACGTCTCCGTCGGCAAGCTGGTGTTGGTCGCCGTCGGCACCGTCGTGTTGGTTGAAGTCGGCACGGTCGTGTTGGTCGAAGTAGGCACCGTCGTATTCGTCGATGTCGGCGGGGCCGTATTCGTCGATGTCGGCGGGGCCGTCGTGGCCGTATTGCTCGGCTCGTAGATTGGCTCCGGGTCGCCGCCAAACGCCGGCTGCGCCGGTCCGAGCGCATACACGCTCAGGAGCACCAACCCGATGCTGACCGCTATCAGAGAAAGCGCGGAGAGAATTCTGCCTTTCTTTGCATGATCCACCCAATCACCTCTTCCCCCAATCGATTTGCCCGTCACACAGACGCTTCGGGACCCTGGAAAGTGGGTGCGAAGGGAGACGCGAGGTGACTGGGCTCCTCTAATTCTGAGAAGACAGGGGTGCCGTATGCGCGTACTTCAGCGCTGCAGTGCTTGAGAAAGCGTGTCGGTAGGGGCGCCGCATTGCCGGTCCATTCGCCCGCCGGGCGTAGGGTCGCCGCGGCCGGCCGGCTGAGCGCTCTGGCAGGCCGGCGCTGGGCTGCCGCCGTCAGGGTTTGGCGACGTCTGCCTCCGCTGACCCCGAAGCCGTGGCCTCATCATCTTCCAGTCCCTCGGGGCGCGGCTCGGCCAGCGGCAATGAGAAGCCAACCTCGAGGCCGCCCTGGCGCCGGTGCCGGGCCCAGATCTTCCCGCCCTGCGCCTCTACCAGGCGCTTACAGACTGTGAGGCCCAGGCCCTTCCCCGGCGCCTTTCCCGAAGTGGTGGACGAACGGTAGAAGCTGTCGAAGATCAGGCCGATTTCGTCCGGCGGCACGCCGGGCCCGCGATCTCGTACGCGCACCATGACCGCCTTGCTCCTGATGTCGACCGTCACTTTGATCGAGATGGGCTCTTCCGGCGGGCTGTATTTCTCGGCGTTGGAGAGAAAGTTCTGGATTACCTGCTCGACGTACGTCGGCTCCCCGATGGCCATTACGCCCTGCGCTTCATTCTCGACAATCACCTCACGTTCTTTGTGCGATGACCTGAAAGCATTGGCGGCCTTTTCGGCCAGGACGCCGAGGAGGACCGGCTCCATTGGGATCTCGCTTCCCAACTCCATGCGTGCGAGCGCCAGCAGGTTCTCGACAAGGCGGTAGAGCTTCTCCGACTCCTGCTCCATGGTCAGGATCAGCTCATCCCTGGTGCGCTCATCCACCTTCGCGGCCCGCAGGTGCAGGAAGCGGGCGCCACCATAGATGGAGGTGATGGGGGTGCGCAGCTCGTGCGACACCAGGCCCAGGAATTCGTCTTTGGACTGGTTAGAGCGCTGCAGTTCGGACCGCGCCTGCAGCGACTCGCTGTAGAGCCGCGCGTTCTGCACGGCGATGCCGGCCCGCCGGCCAAGCTCCTCGGCCAGCGCCAGGTCCTGCGCGTCGAAGCGGTGGGTCGACTCGGCATTGGCCAGAGTCAGCAGGCCAAGGACTTCGTCACGGCCGACCAGCGGCAACAGCATCCCTGAGCGAAAGCCCAGCTCCTGGATAATCGCCCTCCTGTCCGAGTCGGTCACCATCTCCAGCAGGTCGGGAGTGATTTCGCGCAGTAGAGTTGGCTTTAGCGTCCGCAGCGCTTCCCGCACACGCCCCAGGTGCTGCGGGTCTTCTTGCCGCCGCTCCAGGCCTCGGGCCAGCTCCAGCTTGGCGCCGTCCTGGTGGACCAGCGCCACGCGTTCCATCTGGCCGTCGGCCACCAGGTCGATGGCGCACCAGTCGGCGATGGCGGGCACGCAAATGCCGGCAACGCTCTTGAGCGTCGTGTCCAGGTCCAGCGAAGAGCCCAGGATGTCGCTCGCGTGGACCAGCAGCTCGATGCCGTCTTCGGCGCGCTTTCGTTCCGTCACGTCCAGGTTGACGCCGCGCATGCCGATAGGCCTGCCCTGGTCGTCCTGGATCACAGAGGAGTGCGCGAGGACGTGGAGGGTCCGGCCGTCTTTCCTCAGCCATCGAAACTGGTTGATGCTGGGCTGGCCGGAGGCAAAGTCTTCGGCCGCCTTGGCTGCAACCCTCTCTAAGTCCTCCGGGTGCACGATCTTGAGCCAGAAGTTCGGCGTCGCCAGACACTCTTCGACGGTGTAGCCGAGCATCTGCTCGACGTAGCCGCTGACGAAGTCCGTGCGCTGGTCTTCGCGGCCGGGCTCGCCCCAGGTCTCCCAGACTACGCCGGGTATGTCCGACATCACGGCATTAAGACGCTCACGCAGAGTGCGCTCCGCCTCGTACAGGCGGGCGCGGCCGAGGGCCTGGCCAAACTGCCGCCCGAGCGTAATCAGCAGGTCCCTTTGAGGCTCGCCGAACTCCTGGGGTGCCTCGAAGCTGAGGCCGATCATGCCGATAGCTCGCCGCTCTAACTGCAGCGGCAGCAGCGCCCAGGACAGGCTTTGGGGGCCGTGTCGCGTGGCCATGCGGCGGCCGGCCTCGTCCAGCTCGTCCGCTGTGCGGATGAACGCAGGCGCCGAACCATGGACAACAGATTCGAGTTGCGGGAAATTTGAAAGTGACAGGACGCGCGCATCCTCGTCGATGGAGGGATGGCCGGAGCGGGCCACCACCGACAGCTCCTGGCTCGCCTCATTCAGGTGGTAAATCGCGCCGGCCCGGGCCCCCGTTGCCGGCAGGCCCCTTTCGGAGAACACGGCGCTGACATCCGCCGTGGTGACCGCCTCCGACAGCGCCGCGGTCACCGACTGAAGCCGGCTGACGCGCTCGGCCGCTGCTTCCGCCGCGCGCCGCGCCTCCATTTGGTCCTCATAGAGCCGGGCGCGGTCCAGCGCCTGAGCGCCCTGGTTGGCGAACGCCTGTAACAGGTCCTTCTCGGCGAGCGAGAGGTCGCCGGAAGGCGGCACGCCGACAGCGAAGACGCCATAATTCCGCTCGTCAACAGCCAGAGGCACCAGGGCGACGGCTCCGTTCAACCCGCCACCGGCCATCTCTGGATGCCGCGCGGCGAGGCTTTGGACAGAATCGAAGTAGAGCAAGCTCCGCGCCCGCAGCGCCTCGGCGAACGGACCGGCCTGAGATAGGGGCAGGCGGCGCCAGTGACCGAGAGCCTGCGCGGGGTCGCCGACGGTAGATATGAGGTCGAGGAACTCGCCGTCAGCCGAAATCAGCGCCACCGATCCGGCCCTGCCTTGCAGAGCAGCGACGCCTTCGCGGACGATTACGGCGGCGACGTCCATCGGCGTCAGGGCGCGCGCCAGAGCGCTGCGCGAGGCGTGGAGACGCGCCATCTGGAATGCGGACTGTTCCGCCGAGCGCCGCGACTGCTGTTCGGACTGATAGAGTCTGGCGCGCTCGAAGGCCTGTCCGGTCTGGCCGGCCAGGGCCTCCAGCAGGTGTCTCTCTTCCGGCTGGAAGGACCTGCGCTCCTTCCAGGAGAAGCGCAGGGCGCCGAACACCTCGTCGTTGTGGATGATCGGGATCACGGCCCAGGCTTGCTCGTCCGGCAGGGCAGGGGCGCCAAGCCCCTGCGGGGCATCGCTGCCCCCGTCGCGAATGTAGACCGCCCGGCCGGTGGCGACGGCGCGGGTCAGCGGGACGTCGGCGTTGAGCGCGTAGCGATGGGGTACGACGACGTCGCGCGGGAAGCCACGCCGCGCCGCGACGAACAGCTCCGCCGACGTCCGGTCGAACAGTGCGATAAGGCCGGTCGAGGCGCCAGCCGCCTCGATGCCCTCGCGCAGCACAACTTCCGCCACCTGTGCCTGCGTCATCGTCTCGCCCAGCGCGACCGTAACACCTTGGAGGCCGGCGATCCGCTGGCTCGCCAGTTCCGCCTCCCGCCGCGACGCCTGCTCCGACTGGTAGAGTCTTGCGCGCTCCAGCGCCTGGGCCGCCAGCCGCCCGAACGCGAAGATCAGGTCGATTTCGTCCGAGCTGAACTTGCGCTCCTGGGACCAAATAAAGCCCATTACCGCAATGACCCGCTCCTCGACCATCACAGGGATGGCTGCCCAGGAGCGGATGGCATCCGCCACTATCAAGTCCGGAAAGTCGCGGGCCTGGTCTTGGGGTGACTCGACAAACAGGCCTTTGCGCAGCCTGGCCGCGGCCGCGAGCGGGACCTCGCCTGTCAGGGCTATATCAGACTGAAGCAGAGGGCTTTCCTCGAACCCAGCGCTGGCGACAGGGCGCAAGAACCCACGCGCTTCATCCACCAGAAGCACGCGGCCCATCCGCGCGTCGAGCGCGGCCATGCCTTCGCGGAGAAGCGCTGCTCCGGCCTCCTGGGGCGTCCGGGCTTCAACCAGGGCGGCGGCCACAGCCTGCAGGGCTGCGGTCCGCCGCACCGCGGCTTCCGCCCGCGACCGGGCGATAGTCTCGCTCTCGTAGAGGCGGACGGCCTCCGCGTGCTCGCGCTGCAAATGCTCCTCGCTGAGAAGAAGGGCCTCGTGCGCGGCGCGCGATTCGCTGACGTCCCGGAAAATGTTGACGGCCATCTGGACGCGTCCCGAGGCGTCGGCCATCGGCAGCGCCTTGACCTCGATCCAGCTTTCCTCGCCCGTCTCACGGTCGATGACGCGCATCGTAGTTTCGGATGGGCCCTTGCCGCCGAGCGCGCGCAGCACCGGCATCTCCGCCAGCGGGAACCGCCGCCCGTCTTCGGTGAGGATCTCTGTCGACTTCATGATCCCGGGAAGATCGCCGGCTTCCATGCTCTCGACGCCGGCAGCGCCGATCAGCCGCTTTGCCGTGTCGTTCGCGTAGATGATGCGCCCTCCAGGCGCGTGGGCAGTGATCCCGTCCGTTATGCCAGCGAGGATGATCTCGAGCTCGCGGCGCTGCTCCTTCAGCTCGGTTTCGGCAGCAATTCTGGCCGTAACGTCTCGCGTAAAGGTGCGCGTGTGGACAAAACGGCCGTCTTCCCAGAGCGCGTTGCAGTCGATCAAAACGTCGAGCACCCTGCCGTCTCCCCTGCGCAGTCGGGTGGCGTAGCCGGCGATCGCCTCGCCCCGCCGCAGGCGGAGGAGTATGTCTTCGATCTTGCCCTCGTCCTCATGGAACTGGGCGATGTGGTGGCCCAGATACTCCTCCCGCGTCACGCCCATCATGTCCAGCTCTGCCTGGTTGGCCCAGAGGATTGAGCCATCCGGCCCAACCCAGTGCATGGCCACGGAGGCGTTCTCGAGAAAGTCGGAGAGGGTTTCGCGGCTGCGTTCCAGGCGCTCGTAGAGCTTTAAGCGGCCAATGTTCAGGCCGTGGGCCAGCAGGGCGACCGCGGCGAAGACAAGCAAGCGCAGCTCGTCCTCCAACAACGCGCCCCAAGAGCTGTCATTGGGCACGAAAATCGCGTGCAGCGCCGCCACCGATAAGGCGATCACCAGCAGCCCCGGGCCGGCGCCGCCGAACGCCGAAGCGATGACCACTGCGGCCATAAAGGCGCTGCCGGCGGCGAGGGGCTTCTCGCCGCCCAGTTGCTGCAGGAACAGGACAATCAGGAGGGTGGCGCTGAATGCCGCGACTCCGACCGCGTAGCGGGCGCGACCGGAGAGCCGCAATTGTAGGACGCTGGTTAGCGAATTAGATGGTGTCTGGACCAAAGCTCGCGCCTCGGAGCGTTACTTCCGTCTACTTTTCCAACCTCGAAGCCTTAGGGTGCTTACTCTGGTGTAGCCCACGTAGGACAACATGGCAATGATCTGGGCATCGTTGATATTAATCTGCAACATGCTGTCCTTAGCCGTTCCAGCCCTATAACAAAATTACCACTGGGCTTCGCCGCCGCCATAATCGAACCTGGAAAGACTGCTTCTTTTCGCGAAAAGCGAGCGCAACCTGTGCGAATTCTCACACTCAATTGTGGCAGCTCCAGCCTCAAGGCCGACCTGTTTCAGGATGGCCGCCGCATCGCGCGGGTCTTGGTGACGGCAATTGGTGAGGCGCCCGCCGCCGCGATCGAGACCGCGGGCCGGGAGGCGCCGATCCCCGCCGGAGACGCCGGCGATTACGCGTCCGCCACCCGTCTGGCGGTGGCTGCCTTTCGCGAACGGGGCCTCCTTGAAGGCTTGACGGCGGCCGGCCACCGGGTTGTCCACGGCGGCGCGTCGCTGACCCGGACTGCCCTGATCGACGAACAGCTCCGGCGCCGGATCGAGTCCGCCTCCGAGCTGGCGCCGCTCCACAACAATGCCGCGCTTCAGGCGATCGAGGCTTGCCGCGTTGCCCTGCCTTCGACACCCATGTTCGCTGCCTTCGACACCGCGTTTTTCCAGGACCTTCCGCCGCTGGCGGCGGCCTATGCCCTGCCACGCGACCTCGCGGCGCGTCTCGGGATCCGCCGCTACGGCTTTCACGGCCTGGCTCACCAGTACATGGCCACCAGGTTCGCCGACCTGACCGGCCTCGCGGACGCCAGGATCGTAACACTGCAGCTCGGCAGCGGCTGCTCCGCCGCGGCGATTCGCGGCCGCCGCCCGATCGACACGTCGATGGGGTTCACGCCCCTGGAAGGCCTGGTGATGTCGACACGCTCCGGGGACCTGGACGCGGCCATCCCGCTGTTCATCGCAGAGCGCGAAGGCCTGCGCCCGCAAGCCGTCGAGGAGGTCCTGAACGAGAAGTCAGGCCTTCTGGGCTTATCGGGCGTCTCTGGAGACGTCAGGCGCCTTGTCGAGTTGGAGGGTGAGGGACATGCCGCCGCCAAATTCGCGATTGAGCTCTTCTGCTACCGCATCCGCAAGTACATCGGGGCCTACGCGGCGGCCCTCGGCGGCATCGACGGCCTCGTCTTCGGCGGCGGTGTCGGCGAGAACTCGCCGCCGGTACGTCAGAGGGTCTGCGCCGAGCTGGAGTGGATGGGCTTATCTTTGGAAGGTTCACGCAATCGAGAGGCAAGAGGCGTCGAGGCTGTGATATCCAGCCCCGAATCACACGTACGCTGCATTGTGACGCCGGTCGATGAGGCCGCGATCATCGCCGCCGAAACGGCCGCGCTCATCGCCGGCAACGGAGGCTGAAGATGGCCGAAGCCCGTCAGGGAGGCGCCGACGCCCACCGCCGCTCAGACGCTGGCAGGGACAGAGAGCTTCGGCCGCTGGGCCGAGGGCGCCGGCGCGATCGTCCACAACGAGGAAACGAAAAGCCGGGTCCTCCAACTGGCCGCCCGCCTTCACGAGCGCGGCCGGGAAGCCGGCGATCTTTTCGACGTCCTGCACGCGGCCGACCGCCTGGCGAACGGCGCCATGTGGCTGGTGGTGCACGAGACTTACGCGCGGAGCGTCTATCTGGACGGCCGCGAGCTTCGGGCCGCCGACTTCAAGCCCGAGCCGGAGGGCCACACCGGCGGCGCCCTGAACATGGTGCCGGCCTACACCGGCTACCTGGCCGCGAACTCGATTTCCGGTGTCACCCGCTCCTGGGTCATGGGCCAGGGGCACACCGTGGCCGCGATCGACTCCCTGAACCTGCTGGCCGGGAACATGACGGCGGAGCACGCCGCACGCTACAGCATCAGCGACGAAGGCCTGACCCGCTACGTGCGCGACTTCTACTCCTACCGCCTCACCGCGTCGGGCGAGCAGGAGTCGCCGCTTGGCAGCCACGTCAACGTCAACACCGCCGGCGGCATGGTCGAAGGCGGCTATCTGGGCTTCACGGAACTGCAGTACGTGCACATGCCACTGCCCGGCGAAAGCCTGGTCGTCTTCCTTAGCGACGGCGCCTTCGAGGAGCAGCGCGGCAGCGACTGGGCGCCCCGCTGGTGGCGGGCCGAGGACAGCGGCCTGGTGATACCGATCATGATCAACAACGGCCGCCGCATCGATCAGCGCACGACCATGAACCAGGAAGGCGGCGTCGAGTGGTTCCAGCGCCACCTGCGCCTGAACAGCTTCGACCCCATCGTCTTCGACGGCCGCGACCCCTCGGCATTTGCGTGGGCGATCCTCGAGCAGGAGGATCGCCTGCTGGCGGCCGGCGCCGCAGCCCTGGCCGGCCGTGCCCGCTACCCGGTGGCGCTGCCCTACGGGATCGCCACGGCGCCTAAGGGCGCGGGTTTCTACGCCGAGGGCACGAACCTCGCGCACAACCTGCCCTTGGGGGCAAACCCGGCGCGGCGACGCCGACGCCCGCCGTCACTTCAACGAATCCGCGCGGCGCCTCTGGGTGCCGGCGCCGGAGCTCAAGCGCTCCGTCGAGAGGCTGGCCAACCACGCCCGCAGCGGCCGCCCGCGCGAGCGCGACCATCCCCTGGCGCGCCGCGACATCCGGGTCGAGCACAGCCCAACACCGGCACCAAGGGCGGTCCCAGGAGATCGCGAAGACTTTCAGTCGTGGACGCGGACCTCGCCGATGTTCGCCATCGACGAGACCTTCCTGGCGCACGTCCGCGCCAACCCCGGCCTCCGTCCCCGCGTCGGCAACCCTGATGAGATGCGTTCCAATCGCATGCAGCGGACGCTGGACGCGTTGCTGTTCCGGGTCACGGACCCTGAAACGGGCCTGCCGGAGGGGATAACGGGCTCAGTCATCACCGCCCTGAACGAGGAGGCGGTCTGCGCTGCCGCCCTGGGCAACAAGGGCGGCATAAACATCGTCGTCACCTATGAGGCCTTCGGGACGAAGATGCACGGCGCTGTCAGGCAGGAGGTGGTCTGGGCGGAGGCCATGCGCGCGCACGGCCGCGAGCCCGCCTGGCTGACGCTGCCTCTGGTCCTGACCTCGCATACCTGGGAGAACGCCAAGAACGAGCACTCGCACCAGGATCCGAGCATGTCCGAGCTGATGCTGGGCGAGTGCGCGCCATCGTCCCGAGTACTTTTTGTGCCGGACTACAACAGCGCCGCCACCGTCCTGTCGGCCGCCTACCAGACGCGCGGCCAGTACTGGACGCTGGTCATCCCCAAAGCCTCCGCGATACCTGACCTTTTCACGCCGGAAGAAGCGTCGAGCCTGCTCGATCAGGGCGCCCTGCGCCTCGACTGGGCCTCCGACGCCAACCCCGAGGTGATCCTGACCGCCATTGGCGCCTACCAGTTGGAGGAGGTGCTGAAGGCGGCGCGGCGCCTGCGGGTGCGCGGCGTCCGCTGCGCCGTCGTGTGCATGCTGGAGCCGGGCCGCTTTCGCGCCCCCAGGACCAGGCTGGAGGCGGAACATGCGGCCCCTCTGTCGCTGGCCGCCGGCCTTTACCCGACCGCCGTGCAGCGTCGCGTCTTCGCGTCGCACACCCGCCCCCACACCATGTCCGGGGTGCTGCAACCGTTGAACGCGGACGGCCTCTCTCGTTTTCTCGGATTTCAGGACGCGGGTGGCACGCTGAGCACGGCGGGCATGCTGTTCGTGAACCGCTGCACCTGGGCCCACATCGTCGAATCGACTTGTCAGGTATTGGGACGCGCCCCAGCCGACTGCCTGAGCGCCGAAGAGCTTGCCGCTCTGAGAGGCGAGCTTTCGCCTCACGGCGTCATAATCCCCGCGGCCGGAGCCGGCTAGGGCGGAAGCGCCGGGGCGGCCTGGGTGGGGACCGGAGTGGGATTGCCGCCACCCTGGATGCCTCCCCCGGTAGTGTGGTCTTCCTGCCAGGGCTGCCAGGCGAACGCGGCCAGCACGATCATTACTCCAGCGATCATCGTTAGAATGCCGGCCGTCATCATTACCTCGATACCGCGCGGAAACGCCTTCGCTTCAGGTCGTGGGTTGCCATTCATCCGCCTGGCTTCAGGCTAGGGATTGGCCCTCGCTGCCGGCAGCGGCGCGTAGCCGCCGCGGGCTTACAAGGTTGTCGCGGTCGTCCCGGCCCGGGCCGCGAGGCGTTGCCTTTGCGCCAGGCGCCGCCATCGTGGAATGACACGGCTCGTTATGGTTGGTTGACTCTGGCGCAATACTTTGGGGCCTGCGTGTTACGTTTTTTATACGCTGGCGGCACACCGCTTCACTATTTGTTGATGGCTACTGCCTAGTATTAACCCAGTCGTTACCACGAGAAGGGCTGTCGCCAGACGCGGCATGCCCGCCCCGCGCCGTGGGCAGGCTGTTTCATAAAGGAGACTTTCGAATGACGATGACGGTAGAACCGTTGGTGATGAGCGTCGATGACGAAGGCGGCATTCTGCGCCTTATCGACGCCGAGTTGTCGAGCCAGGGCTTCCGCGTTGTCAGCGCCACGAACGGAGAAGACGCGCTGCGGATCGCCGAAGAACAGCGTCCGGACATCGCTGTACTGGACATCATGATGCCGGGAATTAGCGGCCTGGAGGTGATGCGGAAGCTGCGCGAGCGCGGCAGCATGCCAATCATCCTGGTCAGCGCCAAGAACACGAACATGGACAAGGTCCGCGGCCTGGAGCTCGGGGCCGACGACTACATCTCCAAGCCCTTCGACCCGGAGGAGCTCAGCGCGCGCATTCGCGCCGTCCTTCGCCGCGCCCAGGTCGACCAACCGAAGTCGACCAGCGTTGTCAGGTCTGGAAACGTCGAGGTGGACCTCGACCGCCGCCTGGTGCGCAAGAACGGCGACCTGGTGAAGCTCACCCGCACGGAGTGGATGCTGCTGCAGCACCTGGCCGCAAACGCCGGCAAGGTAATGGTCAACAACCAGCTTCTGAGCAAGGTGTGGGGGCCGGAGTACCGCGAGGAATTTCAGTACCTGCGTGTCTGGGTCTTCCGCCTGCGCAACAAGCTCGAAGATGAGCCGCCGAACCCCAAGATCATCAAGACTCTAACGGGCATCGGCTATCTCTTCTGTTCGGACGAGTCCGAAGGGCTGGAGGACGAGGCTTAGCCTATTCCCAAGGAAAGCGGAGCGGCCGGCGTTCCCCCGGCCGCCTTCGCGTGTTCGCTTTCTGATCCCACTCTCCGTCGACGGAGAGGGGTCAGGGGTGAGGTCAGGCCAGCGCCTGGTGGGCCGCTTCGCCCCAGGAGAACAGGGCCGCCGACACCGACAGCGCCGACGATCTCACGCCGGCAAGTTCCTTGCCGACGATGCCCAGCAGCCGCTCCGGAAACGCGTCCTGGTAGAGGTCGATCGGCCGCAGGCGGTCGAATGCCAACCGCCGCACCCCCTTTTGCCCCTGAGGGTGGAACGCCAGCGTGAGGTCGAATTGGTCGATACCGTAAGGGCGGCGGCCGCCGGCCAGGGCGCCCCGCGCCCAACCGACGATCGATTCCACCAGGCCGGCAAGCTCTTCTTGCTCGGCCGAGGTCAAATGCCAGTCCTGGTGTCGCATGCCCTGGCCCTTGCGCCGGGCCGCCGCGATCTTTCTCGCCGCTTCTCTGGCGGTAGCCTTGCGCCTGCCGAGTGCAAGAAAAATGAAACACCCCCACCGATTGCGCTTCGGTTGGGCATTCTAGAAACGTATACAAGTATGTACAAGCCGCAAACGAAGGAGAGCACGGTCATACCGGCGCCGGACGCCACGATCGAAGATTGAAGAGTCCTGGCCCGTTTCAGCGCTAAGGGCGTCCAGCTTTAGGCCCGCGTCCGCCCTGGGCCGGCATCCGCGACGAAGACAACGGCCGCGAGCCCACAATCGATAGTCAGCGGGCGGCCCCTTCGAAATAGTCGTAGACAAGCTGCGAAATCGAGCGCGTGCGCACTTCGCTGTAGCCCAGGTCGCAGAGCACGACAAGGACGTAGTCCTTCCCTGGCGCCAGGACAATGCCGGCATCGTTCGTCGCATCCGGCCAGTTCCCCGTCTTGTGCGCGACCCTCGTGCCGGGCGGCACTCCGGCGACGAGGCCGTTGTCGATTGTCTCGGTCAGCATCAGGTCGAGCATCTGCTGCTTCGACTCTGTATCGATGTCCGGCGATCGAGCGATGGCCTCGATCAGGATGCCGAAGTCGTCGGCAGTGGCGGGCAGCCCTTCGGTGAACAGGCCGCTGACCTTCAAACCCAGCGCGATCATGGTACTGTTCACGTTTCCTGCGCCGGCGCGGTCCTGCAGCATGACGGCGGAGACGTTATCGCTGACGCTCATCATGTAGTAGAGCGCCTCCGCGATGCTCACGGATTGGCCGACCTCGAAGCGCAGCGTGCCCAGGTCGAAGTCCGCATAGTAGGGCGTCAGCTCCATTAGTTCGTCGAACTGAAGCAGCCCCAGGCCCCGTTGGCGGAAGACCTCATACATGACCTCGACCTTGAAAAGCGAGGCCGCGTTGAAGACCTTGTCGCCGTTGATCGCGGCGCCTTTTCCGCTCGTCAGGCTCTTGACGTAGACGCCGTAGTGTTCGGCGTCGTCGCCCAAAAGGTCCTCGAGGCGCTTCTGCAAGGCCTGGTCCAGGATGTAAGTCGTCGCCGCGGCCGGCTTGGCGGTTGGGGCCGCCGGCTGCTGGGGCAGGCGCCCCACTGCGGTGCCGCTGGCTTCGGGTGGCGGCAGGCCAGGCCGCGCGCCCGTCGGCGTCGCCACGGCCAGCGGCGCGCCGGGGCGCGGCGTGCCGCTGGAGACGGCCGCCGGGTCGGGCACGCCGCAGGCCACGGCGCACAGGGCCGCGAAGATGAGGCAGGCGATGGCGGGGATGGGCCTCATGTGCGGTTATGTTCAGCCCAAAGGCCTGCGCCGTCAATCGCGTGTGATCTATCCCCTGCCTATCGCCGTGACCCGCCTTGGTGGGAGGCGGGGTCCGATCGCGCCAGGACCGCGGGCGAGGGGTGGACGCCGCTGCCTGCCGGAACGAAGCAGGGCCAGGCATTGAGCCTGGCCCTGCGCTCGGAGCAGATCGAAAGGGACCGCCGCCTACGCGATCACGTCCGCCGACGAGACGCCGTCCAGGCGCGCGATCGCCAGCGTCGAAAACAGGGCCAGGCCGACGTACCACTTGCAGCGCCAGCGGCGCGCGTCCTTGGTCTCCAGCGGCGCCACGTTTTCGACCTGGATGCCGCCGTTGGTCAGGCCGGCCAGGCGCCCTTCGCCGACCTTGACCGCGAAGACGCTGGTGGAGGCGCCGCCCGTCTTCGCCGAGAAGGCGCCGGAGGCGATCGTCTCCGTATCGACCATGAAGTCGCTCTCGAAGACGGGGATGCCGTCGTAGAGCATGACGCGCCGGCCGAAGTCGCCGGGCTCGAACTGCACCGGCGAGGTCAGAGTGCGCGCGAAGGCGGAGATGCCGCGCCGGGTGCGACGGCTCATCAGCAGGAAGTCGGGCTTGCCCGGCTTGACGAGGTCGATCGTCTCGTCCAGCTTCTTCAGCGAGAGTGCCGCCGGCGTGGTGCCGGAGCCCAGGTGCGACCTGCTGGCCGCCGGGAGCGAGCTTGTGCAGGCCGTCGAAGCCCTTGGTGTCGACGGCGGTGTCGCCGTAGACGAACTCGTCCTCGAACTCGTGCGCGACGGCCTTCGCCTTCAGCTCCAGCACGGCGGCCTCGATGTCCTGGACGTTGCTGCGGGTCGTGGCGATGTACTGGTCGACGTCGGCGTCGCCGCCGAGGATCTTCAGCGTCGCCGAGACCTGGGTGAAGGTCGGCGTGCTCTCCGACCAGGTGTCGCCGACGTCGAAGAAGGCGGCCGAGGCCATCGCGTTCTCGCGGTTGTAGGTGAGGGCGTTGCCGGTGATGTCGATGAACGGCAGCACATCCAGGACGCGCGACTCCTTGACGACGGTCTCGATGACGCCCTGGAGGACGACATCGTTGGAGAGCTTTGCGCCTTCGGCGAGCGAGAGGGCCATGGTGGATCACTCCTTCTGGTGAATAGTGGTTGTGCTCGGTGGTCGGAATCTGTCATTCCGGGCCGGTTCGCCGCGGCCCACATGCGCCTCTGTCATTCCGAGCCGCCGCGGCGAGGAATCCCGGAGCGAGGCTTCGATGGGAAAGAAGGTACCGTCGTCGCACTCCGGCCCTCCGGGATTCCTCGCCGCGGCGGCTCGGAATGACAGAGGCGGAACCTATCCGCTGCGATCCGCCAGGCCGGCGCGGATCTTCTCGGCCGGGGTCAGGGCGCCGAGGTCGGGCGCGCCGCGCGCCGGCGCCCCGGCGGGCACCCTCAGCGACCGCGCCTGCTGCTCCAGGTGCTGGCGCACCTGAGCCACCGTCCGGCGCGCGCGCTCCGCTGCCCCCTCTACGGCCTCGATGCTGTCGCCGCTGATCAGGTCCGCGGGCAGGTCGGGCTCGCGCGCGACCAGCAGCTCGCGGTAGCGGCCGGCGTCCTCGCGGGCCCGGCCTTCGGCGCCGGTAAGCGCTACCCGCAGCGCCTCGGCGTCCGAGGTGGCGGCGCCGAGCGCCTGGTCGCGCTCGGCCAGCGATTGGCGCGCTTCCGCCAGCTGACGTCTCAGGCCGGCGCCTTCGTCTTCCTGGGCGCCGGCGCGCGCGGACGCCTCCGCCAACTGTTCCTGGAGGCGCTCGATGTCGGCGTGGGCCGCCGCGAGCTGCTCTTCGAGCAGGGCCAACTCCTCTTCCACTTGTCTCCCCTTTCCCTGCTGAGGCAGGAGTCTGATGCCAGCATCCTAGTACATATGTTCTGTTCGTCAAGGAATCAGTGGCACCGGCGCCCTCGCTCCTGGTGGGAGCCTCGCCCATATAATTGGCGGGTGAACGACCCGGTACACGAATTCGGCAGCGCTCTATCCGTAGATGCGGAGGCAGTCGGCCAGCCGGGGCAGCGGCGCTTCCGCCTGCTAGTGCTCTCGAGCTACGGCAGCGCCTGCGTCTGGATGGAGAAGGAGCAGCTCACCGGCATCGGGGTCTGGCTCAAGGACGTCGTCGACCGCCTGGACGCCGACCGCAGCGCCGGCGACCCGGACGTAGAGCCGCTGCCGTTTCCGGACCAGTTCGACGTAAACCTGCGCGCCGGCCAGCTTGCCCTCGGCTACGTCGAGGACCGCGACGTCTTCGCGATCCAGGTCTTCGACATGGAGGCCGACGCCGGCGCCACCGAGCCCAAACCACAACTGCGCTGTTTTCTCAGCCGCGGCCAGTCCCGCTTCCTGGCCCGCAAGATTGGCGACGTCGTCGCCGCCGGCCGCAAGCCCTGCCCCATGTGCGGCGAGCCCATGGACCCGGAAGGCCACAATTGCCCGCGCGCTAACGGCCACCGGTCGGTGAGGCTGACACCATGAGGGCAGGAAAGAGGAAGCAGGACGCAGCCGGAGGAAAGGACGCGCATCGGCGGCGGCGGCGCGGCAAGTTCGGGCGCGGTCCGACCTATTCGAAGTCTCTTGCCTCCGGCTGCTCCTTTCCTGAAATGCTGACAAGCTGAATTGCTGAAATGCCTGACGCGCCTTCCCTGACCCGCTGCGAGTGGGCCGCCGGCCCTTCCGAGGCTATGCTCCGCTACCACGACGAAGAGTGGGGCGTCCCCGAGCACGACGACCGCGCCCTGTTCGAGTTTCTCACCCTCGAGGGGGCGCAGGCCGGCCTCAGCTGGTCGACCATCCTCGGCCGCCGCGAGGGCTACCGCCGTGCCTTCGATGCCTTCGACATCGGGGCGATTGCCGCGTACACGGACGCGGACGTGGAGCGCCTGCTCGCGGACAGCGGCATCATCCGCAATCGCGCCAAGGTGCTCTCGACCATCGCCAACGCCAAAGCGGCGTTAGCGGTCCAGGGCGAATTTGGCTCGCTGGCCGCCTACCTCTGGGGATTCGCCGGCGGCGCGCCCATCCGCAACGCCTGGCGCTCGCTGGGCGAGCTTCCCGCCGAGACGGAGGAGTCGAAGGCGATGAGCAAGGACCTGCGGCGGCGCGGCTTCGGCTTCGTCGGGCCTACGATCTGCTACGCCTTCATGCAGGCGACCGGCATGGTCAACGACCACGAGATCACCTGCTTTCGCTACGAAGCGGTGGCCTAGAGCCCGCAGGAGAAGCCGTAGAGACTGAGGTTGGTTTCGGTAGACCACTCGAATTGCAGCACGCAAAGCCGGTACGGCAGGCGGCGGATCAGTGGGACGATGCTCCCGTCATCGAAGTTCACCACATACGGCGTGGCCGTGCAGGAGTCCCAGAACGCGAAGTAAACATTGTTCGGGGACCAGGCGCCGGGCCCCTGGTTGTGGCAGCCCTCCAGTCCCTGGACGGGAACCTCGATCCTCCGGGCGTCGCTGAAGTTCTCGACCAGGGTTATGGCCCCGTCGTCGAACCTCGCCGCCCGGCTTCCGTCCGGAGACGGGACCAACTGAGCGCTTGAAGGCGTCCGCAGCTGCTTCGTTGCGACGGTCTTGCTCTCGCCGGTGGTGACATCTACTTGCAGAGCGAACGGCACCGGCGCGTTGAAGCGAAGAAACGCGATCTTGTCTCCGGCCGGCGACACCGCCGGCGAGTAGAATATCGACCCGGGAGTCGCGTCCAGCTCGATCGCGCTGCCGTCCGCGAGCCCTCTCATGATCTTGGAGCCGCCCCACACCATGCTCCCTGGAGGCGCGGCCACCGAACCGCCAAAGGTCTCCTCCGGGTAGGGGACGGCGCGGCCATCGGGCGTGAGGATCACGGGGTCGCGCGGCTGGCCATCGCACTGGTAGCAGCCGTGCCAGGCGAGCATTGCCTGGCCGTCCGGGAACCAGCGCACCCCGGTGAGGCCGCGGTCCAGCTTCACCTCCCTCACAGCCATCGTGTCTGTGTCGAGCACGTATACGCCCATGCTCGTTGGCGCTCCTGCCGCACCTATTCCCCAGCCAATGACCGCGAGCCGGCGGCCATCAGGCGACCAGTGTGCCGTCGGCACCCAAAGACCTTCGAAGACCGGACGCCGGGAGCCATCGGCGACGCTATAAAGGCTGTACCGTGCCTGGGAGTCGATGACACCCGGATCATCCTTTTCGCCGACGAGTACGTACTTGCCGTCCGGGGAGATCGCCCGCGCCGAGGTCTCGCGGCCGGCCGCCAGCTCTACCGCGAAGCCGTCGGCGATCCGCAGCAGCACCTTCGCGCCGCCATAGGTCGAGATCAGCACGTAGGCCAGATCATCACTCGCGCTGAGCTGCGGCGGCTCGGCCGTCGGGATCGACGCGCCGGTCGTGACCAGCCTCTCCGGGCGCTGGCCCGGCCGCGCGAACATCAGCCTGAAGTCTTTCGAGTCCTCGCGATACTCGGAGTACAGATAGCCGGTCTCGCCGAACCAGATGCCGTCCGTCGTGACTCCGAGGCCGTCGGTCCTGCCTGTCGCGCGGTCGAGGAGGACAGTCTCCCAGCCCACGTAGTTGGGCCCGTGGGCGCCGCGAATGACCACGAGCGAGGCGTCGGCGGACCACTCGGGCTCAAGCGCGCCCTTGCCCTCGTAGAGCACCAGGGCGCCCTGGGGGGTCGCGAGCTGGAGCCTGCCCAAAGCCCCTTCGAATCGTGAGTGCGCGAAGGACGAGGTCGTGTACCAGACGGCGCCGTCCGGCAAGAAGCCGATCGCGCCGCCGAAGTCCTCCGTCGTCGCGACCGTCCTGCGGTTGCGACCGTCGGCATCGACGACGACGAACTCGTCCTTGAACAGCGCCAGTGGAAACGCGCCTGCCAGCGCCGGCGCCGGCGGCCGCGGCGTTGGCGTGAAGGCAGGGGCCGCGACCAAGGTTGGCGAGGCAACGGGCGCCTCGGTTGGCGCCGAAGCAAGGGGCGTCTCAGTCGGAGTTTTGCCATCGCGGCCGCAAGCAGGCAGGCCAAGAGTCAGAACCGCCAGGGCCAGCAGCGGGGCAAACTTAAGGCTCACATCGTCAGTATCGGACGTGAGCCTTCCTCGCGCGCTATCCGCTGCCTATCGGCAGCCCATCATTCGCCCGCTACTCTGTCACCAGGTTCTGCCCCTTCAGGAAGTCCTTCGCCGCGTCTATCGTGCGAAAGACCCGCGAGCCGATCGCGTCGATCGCGTCGATCACGTCGTCAGACTCATCCGCGCCGAACGCCAGGTCGATTACGTCCTGGCGTTCCACCTGGCCCTGGGCCGCGAAGGCGTCTTCGAAGTAGGGTTCCACCTTGCTCCAGGGTACGGCGGCCATCGGTTGCTCCTTCGTTTGGGTTCGCGCCGAAGTCTAGCAGAAGCCCCCCTTAGGCTGAACGAAGGTCTGCCTAGCAAACGGCTCACGACCATTCGCGCTCCGCCCTGTGCCTTATGCGTTATGCGTTATGTCCGCCGCCCCCCGGTGCCACCAACCCGTTGCCTCCGGCCGTGCGTCCGCGCTAGCCTGAGCGCCATCACACCAGGAGCGAACACATGAGCTACCTCGGCGAAGTGCTGGCAGACGCCCCCGCGGCTTACTGGCGCCTCGGCGAAGCGGAAGGCGCGATCGCCGCCGACGCCTCTCCGAACGGCCGCGCCGGCGCCTACTCCGGCGCGCCGGCTCTGGGACAGCCGGGTGCGCTCGACAGCGACGCCGGCAAGGCCTGCCTGTTCGACGGCGTCGACGACAAGGTGACGCTGCCCGCCCTGCCGGCGTTCGGCGCGACGCTGAGCATTGAGTTCTGGCTCAAGCCTCTGTCCGGCGGCGACGCGACCCAGTGCATCATCGGCGAGGCGGACGGCTCGCCTTCGGTCTTCTTCAAGTCCTCCAAGCTCTCCGCCTTCTACGGCGGCGCCGACCACTTCTCGAACACGCCCCTGGCTTACGACACCTGGCACCACGTCGCCATCGTTGTCAGCGCCGGCGCCGGCGCCTTCTACCTCAATGGCGTCGCCGACGGCACATTCGCGGCGTTCCCATCCGGCTTCGCGCCCGACCGCATCGGCGACGACGCCGGCGGGAACACCTACAAGGGTTACCTGGGCGAGGTCGCGCTCTACCCTGCGGCCCTGGCCACGGCGCGCGTCGCCGCCCACTACGCCTCCGCCTGGCGAGGCCTCATCGGCCTGCGCCCGCGCCTGCGCCGCGACCTGCGCGACGAAGACGCCTCCGGCCAGCGCTGGAGCGACGCCGAGCTCGACCGCCACCTCCAGCGCGCGTCCGAGGATCTGTCACAGGCATGGCCCGACGAGCGCAAGACCGCGCTGACGGCGACGCCCGCGTCGCGCGACCTCTCGATCGCGGAACTCGACCACCTCGTGCGCATCGAGGCCGTCGAGTACCCGGCAGGCTCGTGGCCGCCCGAGTACACGCAGTTCCAGACCTGGGGCCAGACACTGACCCTGATGATCGAGGCCGCGCCGGCCTCGGCGGCGGCCGTCAACGTCTTCTGGGGCCGCCGCCACCAGGTCGAGCGCCTCACTTCGACCGTGCCACCACAGTGCGAAGAGGCCTTGCTGCTCGGCGCCGGCGCCTTCGCCCTGCTGGAGCTGGCGCAGTACGCGGTCGACCGGATCAACCTCTCCGGCCCGGGCACGGAGGAGGACTTCAAGCGCCAGGGCGAGGAGCGCTTGCGTCAGTTCCGCGCCGCCCTGCGCCGTTTCGGCGACGCCGGCAGGGTGCGGTCGTCGCGGTTGTACGCGCCGGCGCGGCCGGAAGCCTCCCGCTTCGCCGTGAGCTGGGAGTAATAGCGCGCGTCAGGACCAGCCTGCGCCTCCCTGCATCAGGGCGCTTCCGGGGGGGGCCGGCACGTCGTCTAACAGGAGCCGCCGTTTCGATGCGATCTCTCACCTCGACCTTGCTGGCGGAACAGAAGAAGGCGAGCCGGGCGCCGTACGTGAAGGCGCTGTTTGATGACGCCTGGGGCGACCGGCCGCGGGCGCGGTCGACGCGGTTCTATACGGGCGCTGAGCCGGCCGGCTACGTGGCCGCTTGCCTGGCCGGCGATGGGTCGCTGGTGCGGGCGCGGGTCGAGGCGGGGAACGTGTACGTGTCGCGGGTGGCGACGCCGGGGCAGGGGTCGACTTACTCCAGCTGGACGACCTGGTGGCCTGCGCGGCCGCGGGCGTGGCGCTGTGCTCGTCGGCGGCGAAACGGCCTGATCTGGCTGTTCTACGTGCACACGGACGGCGTCAGCATTCGCCTGCAGGAGAGCGCCGACAACGGCGCCAGCTGGTCTTTCGATCACCACGGTCGCGACGGCTTCGGCGGCCGCGACGTACCTGGCGGCGTCGTTCCGGAGCGCCGGCGATGGGGCGCTGCTGGTCTGGAATGAGGGCGCGACGGTGGCCTGGTCGCACTGGGTGAACGGCGTGATCTTCTTCGGGACGCGGACCGTGTGGACGAACACGATCGCCAGCTGCAGCGGCCTGGCCTGCGAGTACCAGCTGGACTTCAACGTCATCGTCAGCCGGCACGGAGACGGCGACGACGGACCCGAAGGTCTGGGCCTGCCTGTTCGGCGACGGCTTCGACCAGGCGACGGACACCTGGTCGAGCCTGATCGAGATTACGGGCGCGGTGACTGGTTCCGGCGTGAGCTACCTGAGCCCGGCGATCGAGTACTGGCAGGGGCTGTACAGGGTGTGGTTCGTGGAAAAGTACACCGGGGCGCTGGCCTATAGCCGGCTGCACCAGTGCGCGATCGAGGGCACGCTGAACCTGAAACAGGACCTCTGGTCTGAGCCGGTGGCGTTCGAGTACTCGGGGTCAGATTTCGGCGTGGCGGCGGCCGCGGGGACGGACCTGTGGCTGGTGGCGGCGCCGGGCGTGTGGGCGGCGTCAGCGCCTCCTGAGGCGCTTGACGTGGGCGCGGACGTCGTAAGCGCGGACGTCGATATCGAGGGCCAGGGGGCGAAGGTGCGGCTGGTCCTGGACAACAGCCACGGGCGTTACAGCGGCGGCGGGAGCGACGTCGCGAAGGTGGGCCTGGGCCGGCGGCTGCGCCTGAGCTTCGGTTATCGGACGTCCGCCGGCGCGGAGAGCTCTGACGGGCCGGCGTACTGGGTGACCGGCGATCGCGCAGGAGTGGTCTGATCGGGGGTTCGACGTTTCCTGTAAAGCGTGAAAGCGGGAGATCCGTGCTGGTGGTGGAAGCGGCGGACGCGTGGCAAATTCTCGAGAGTTGGAGGGCGCGGCGTCAGCTGCAGTGGGCCAGCGGCAGCAAGACGGTCGAGCAGCTGCTGGTCGTACGTCTTCGCCAGGGCGGGGCTGGACTTCACGACGGAGGCCTCCGTGTCGGCGCAGCTGTCGGCGCTGCTGCCGGCGTTCGCGATCGCGCCTGGGGAGAGCGGGGCGACGGCGGTGAGGCGGCTGCTGGAGAAGGTGCCGGACAAGATTCGGATGCGGTCGGGGTCGGGGCGGATTCTCTACCCGCAGGCGGCGGACTCGATCGGAGTACACATTTGGGACGGACCACGTGGTCATGGGCGGGGCCTACCGGACGCAGCCGGCCAGGGTGAACCGGGCGCGGGTGTTCGGCGCTGGCGGTGTTCGATGAGGCTTTCGACTTCGCCGGCGCGAATGAGGCCGGTGAGCTGGTGCGGAACGTGAACGACCTGAACCTGACGACCTCGGGGCAGGCCGGGGATCGCGCGGCCGCGGAGCTGAGGACCGCGGCAGCTCGAGGCCGGGGACCTGGAGGTGGTCGTGCCGATGGCCTGCGGGGCGGAGGTGTGGGACGTGGTGACGGTGACGGACGCGGTGGTGGGGCTGGCGAGCGCGAAGCGGCGGGTGGTGGGGCTGGCGTTCAGGCACCAGGCGGGGGCGGGGCGCGCGAGGGCGCGGTATGAGGTGGTGCTGACGTTGGGGCCTGCGTAACGGGGTTGTGGGCTCTAGGCGGCGGTCGGCGGTTTACGGCGAAGACAGCGTCGCGAGCTCGGCGCAACGCGATCTCGCGGACGTAGCGACTGCAGGCTGGCCGCTCTTTGCGGGCATTGAGCAGGTCCTCTGCGCGCCACTCGGGTAGCTGTACGCCTCGTACGGGCACTGATCGCCTGCGCGAGGTCGATGGCGGGATTCGCTCGAAGACGAACTCGTCGGGCAATGGGCGGTGCCGGACGCTGCCCGATATGCCACGATGCGTTCGATCTCGAACTCGGCCAGGGCTCGTTACACTCGAGGGGAAGCGCCGTGTGCAAGTTCTGTCGATGTATCCAGCGAGTCGAGCTGCCTGGGCATTCTTCTCCGCGTGATAGTTGCGCGTTTACTGACCCTCGGTGGGAGTCGAGTGGGCGTTCGATGGCTTTGGTCGGCTCGGGGCGCTCCAACAGCTGTTGCGCGGCGTTGCGCTTAGGTGCTGGGCCCTAGAGCTCCAGACGCGCTTCACGTGACCGAAGTCGTGCTCCGTTCGACTGACGAGTGCTCAGTATCGAAGCTCGGCGATGCTGAATCTGAGCCGGACCGGTGCCGCGGCTTTCGACTGATCTCGCGTCGAATTCTTCGGCGTTGTGAGGTTGAGCGTCCATCCTTAGCACGGCGTTTCTGGCGGCTCAGCGAGGCCGGTTTGTTCATCAAGTCCAGACCGCGATCACGACCATGTCCGAGGGGTTCGCGTCGTCGATGCTGAGCACGGCGACGAAGCGGCCGGTGACCATCTGGGCGTCGGCGATGCCGCGGTTAGTTGGCGATGTCGTGAGGTGTGACAGTCGACCATATGTGCTACCGCACAAAGGATATAGCATTCACATCACGCCGTCACTAACTCGGCTCAGACATCACCACATTGGGAGAGGCGTGATGACCTTCAAGCGCGGCACCCTCAAGCTCTTCGACGCCGGCGCCTACACCGCCACGGTGCAGCTCCCCGGCAGCCTCAGCGCCTGGCTCACCGGCGTGCCCGTCTCGCGCGGCATCGCCGCCGGCGAGCTCACGCCCGGCCGTTCGGTCGCGCTGCTCCACTTCGATGAAGGCAACCCTGTCGACAGCGTCGTTGTCGCCGTGTGGGCGTGATCAGCGCGTCTCCTCCGCTTCGGCGCGTCCGCTTCCGATCTAATCAGCGAAATCTGCGTCAATCTGTGGCAGATTTCTCCCGCTCTGCCTCTGGCTCCGCCGTCCTTCGACAAGCTCAGGATGGCCGCCCTTCGACAGGCTCAGGATGGCCGCCTACTTGAAGCGGAACGTCTGCAGTATCTGCTCGCAGCCCGGCAGCACGTCCGTATCGAACGTCGCGAGGCGCCCCTGACAATTGACCGTGTACTGGCGGTCGCCGAAGAAGGTGATCACTTGCGCGCTGGCCACTTCCACCGCCGGGGCGTTGTTCGACTGCAAAGAGTACTCGGTGATGTACTGGCGCGCCCTGAGGCCGCCCAGCTCCACCCACTGAGGCTCCTTCAGCTTGCCGCCGGCGCGGGAGGCCTGCTGCTTGAACAGGGGCTCCAGGTCCAGAAGCTCCTGCTCAAGCGCCGCCGCCGCCACCTTGTGGTTGATGCGCACGACGATCACCTGGACGCCGTTGACGATGCCGGTGTCCGTCTCCGCATGGCCGACGGCCACGAAATCGACGAGGTCGGCGCCCTCAGGCGCCCTGGACTTGATCTGCTTGCTGAGGTCGTTCCACTGCGGCGGGTACTCGAAAGCGAAGCGGACGCGGGAGTTGTTGTAGCGGCCGTCGGCGGCCTGCGCGGCCTCCTCTTTGTCGTTGCCGAAGAGGAAGAAGGCCCCCACCGCCACCGCAATCCCGAAAATGAGGGCCCCGGACAGCCCGCCAACCAACTTCCAGCGAGGTGACATCGGAAGCAGTGTAAGGACGCCCTCCTCTAAAGGCCAGCGGCCTATAATATCGGGTAACCGCTATGGCCGCTGATCGAATTCTCTCCGGCACGCCCCAGGACGACGAAGACTACGCCGAGGCCACCCTGCGCCCCAGGCGCCTGGACGAGTACATCGGCCAGGACAAGGTCAAGGAGAACCTGCGCATCGCCATCGCCGCCGCGCGCAAGCGCGGCGAGCCGCTGGACCACGTCCTCCTCTACGGCCCGCCCGGCCTCGGCAAGACCACCCTCGCCTGCATCGTCGCCAGCGAGATGGACGCTGCAGATTCGCATCACCTCCGGCCCGGCCATCGAGCGCCCCGGCGACCTCGCCGCGATCCTCACCAACCTCGAGCACGGCGACGTGCTGTTCATCGACGAGATCCACCGCCTCTCCCGCGCCGTCGAGGAGATCCTCTACCCCGCGATGGAGGACTTCGCGATCGACATCGTCCTCGGCAAGGGCCCCGGCGCGCGCGTCGATCCGCCTCGACGCTGCCGCGCTTCACGCTCATCGGCGCCACGACGCGCTACGCCATGCTGACCGCGCCCCTGCGCGACCGCTTCGGCGTCGTCCACCGCCTCGACTTCTACGACGTCGACGCGATCTCGCGCATCGTCCGGCGCTCGGCCGGCGTCCTCGGCGTCGAGATCGACGAAGACGGCGTCAGCGAGATCGCGCCGCGCTCGCGGGGCACGCCGCGCGTCGCCAACCGCCTCCTGCGGCGCGTGCGCGACTACGCCGAGGTCATGGGCGAAGGCCGCATCACCGGCCAGGCCGCGCAGCGAGGCCCTCGCCCGCCTGGAGATCGACGCCCTCGGCCTGGACGAGATCGACCACAAGATCCTGCGCGCGCTCGTCGAGAAGTCCGCGGCGGCGCCGTCGGCCTCGAGACGATCGCCGCCTCCATCACCGAGGAGGCCGACACCATCATGGACGTCTACGAGCCCTACCTGCTGCAGCTCGGCTTCCTCGACCGCACGCCCAGCGGCCGCCAGGCCACGCGCCGCGCCTACGAGCACCTGGGCGTGCCCTATCCGGGTGCGGCCAATGCCAACCAGCGCGCTCTCTTCGACGGATAACCGAACGCCGCTGTTGCACGCCCAGCGCCGAGGATTGCCGCGGCCCTTCGCCGCTGCGGGCTCCAGGGCCTCGCAATGACGGACACGAGGGCAGCGCGCCGCGTTGACTCTTACGGGGGCGCCTTTATGATCAGGTCGATGCCCGGCGCAGGCGGCATCTTCGCCGACAACTGATGGCCGATTGCCTTTGAGGAGAGCGCTCGCGTGACCAGAGTCGACAACACGATCGATATCAAGGCGCCCAAAGAGAAGGTGTTCGCGTTTATCGCCGACCTGGAGGCGCGCTCTCAGTGGGTCAAGTGGTCGAAGCGGCCCGAGGTCACGTCGATGCAGAAGGAGGGTGTCGGCACCACCGACCGCTCCGTCATGCAGGTTGGCCCCCAGAAGCAGCAGACCGAAGGCCTGGTGACCGATTACCAGCCGGGTTACACCATCGCCCGCCGCCTGACGCGCGGCATGGACCTCAACGAGCGCATCTCCGTCCTCAACACCGGCGATTCGACCAAGGTGGCTTACAGCGTCGAATACGTCCCGCCGATGGGTAAGCTGGGCCAGATGATGGACTTCCTGTTCATGGAAAAGCTCTTCGGCCAGCTGATGGAAGACTCGCTGGAGATCCTCAAGGAGCAGATGGAGGCCCGTTAGCGTGCAGGAATTCGACGACGCGGATCTCGAGCCCTTCGCCGCCGACGGCCTGACGCTGCCACTGCTGCGGCTGAACGAGATCGACCTGCCGGAAACGCACATCGCCGTCGGCGGGCAGGAGTATCAGTACGACCGCAGCTACCCCGTGACGGGCTACGGGGCGATCCTGCCGAAGTACGTGGCGGAGCAGGTCGCTGCCGGCAAGAAACCGCTGGTCGTGGAGCGCATCGACCGCTACTACCTCTACTTCGCCACGGAGGCCGCGACGGCCTGAGGCCGCCCGAGCTTCCGCTTTTCGACTTCCAACGCCGGCGACTCATACCTTATTCGTCTCAGCGGCCACGCGCTCTTTGACCTCGCGCCTGCCGCCTAAATACACTGGTTGAGCCCGAATCGCTATCGAACTATGCTTATTCGCCTTCGTATTTCCGTCCTCGCGCTCTTCCTGGTCGCGTCCCTGACCCTGGCGTCCGCCTGCGGCCGGGACGCGCCGCCGCCGGCGCCGACGCCCGCGCCCGACGTGCCATCGGCGACTCAGGTCCCGCCCACGCCGGAGCCGGCGCCGACGCCGCTGCCGGAGGACCTGGGCGAAGGCCTGATCGTCCTCATCCGCCGCGGCTGGGAGAGCATCCTCGACTACCACATCACGCCGCCGGAGCCGCGGGCGCCTCTGGTCGCGGCCTGGCGCGAGGTGGCCGCTGAGGCCAGGACCCGCCGTGTCGCGGCGCCGGCCGAGCCGGCCTTGCGGGGCGAACGCGACGAAGTGTGGGATGCCTTCTCGGCGGCGTACCTGGACCTGTTGCACGCCTCGCCCGAGGACGCATGGACAGGCTACCGGTACGCCGCGCTCAGCGGCATGACCCGCAGCCTCAACGACTGCCACACCTTCTTCCTGCCCCCGGCCCGCGCCGACGTCCTGACGGACATCCGCACCGGCCGCGGCAGCGGCGGCGTGGGCCTGGAGCTGGCGCCGGTAAAGCCTACCTACGTGCGAGAGACCATCGGCGGCGGCCCGGCCCAGAAAGCCGGCATCCAGCCGGGCGATTTCCTGGTGAGCGTGGACGGCCTGGACGTGACAGCGCTGGGCATCGAAGTGATCACGGACCTTCTGCGCGGCGAGCCCGGCTCCGCGATCTCCCTGCAGGTGCGGCGGCCATCGTCTGGTTCCGTGCTGACGTTTCCGCTGAGCCGGGCCCTGGTGCGCCCGCCCGCGGCCGAAGGCCGCATCATGGGCGACGGTGTCGGCTACATCAAGATTCGATCCTTCACCACGGGCAGCACCCTTCGCGACACGGTCGACGCAATCGTCGAAGACTTCGAGGCCGCGGGGACAACGGCCTGGGTGCTGGACCTGCGCGATAACCCCGGTGGCGACAGCGACCTGGAGCTCGACGGGCGCTTTGTCGGCAACGTCGTGGCCGAACGGACGATCCTGCGCGATGGCGGCCTGGAGGTTAACGACGGGGCCGGCGATGCGTACCCGCCGCGGCCACTGGCGGTGCTGGTGAACGGCGGGACGGCCTCGGTCGCGGAGATATTCGCGGCGATGCTGCAGGACTACGGCCGCGGCCGCGTCTTCGGCACGCAGACAGAGAAGTGCGCGGGCTTCGTAAACCTGGAGACGTATCCCGACCAGTCGACCCTCGGCGTGACCATCGCGCACAGCCTGACGCCTCTCACGAAGAAGCCTTTGTGGCAGACCGGCGTCATCCCCGACGCCGCCGTGCGCCAGACCCAGGACGACATCGCCGCCGGGCGCGACCCGGTGCTGGACTCCGCGGTGGCGTGGCTGAAAACGCAGCCGAGATAAGTGATAAGTAATCAGTTGTCAGTTGTCAGTTGTCAGTCCGGACTCCGACTCGGAACTGATTGCTGATAACTGACAACGGATCACTATCCGAGATCGCGCTCCCAGCGCTTGTTGTAGGCGTCTTTTAGATAGCGGAAGTGTTCCAGATAGGAATCGTCCTGGATTGGCGGCGTCGTCATGATGATCGCGTCCTCATGGTTGTCGGAGTAGTAGCGGGCGCGGACGCCGACTTTGAGAAAACGGTACTTTTCGTACAGGGCCTGGGCGGAAGCGTTGGAGCGCCTAACTTCCAGGGTCACGCTCTCGAGGTTTTGGTCGAGCGCGGTCTCGACGGACTCGACCAGGAGCAGCTCGCCGAGGCCCTGCCGCCGGTAGCTCTCGCGCACGGCAATGGCGACGATGTGAGCCTGGTCGACCACGAGCCACATGCCGACGTAGCCAACGATGCGCTCGCCGGAGGCCGGCTCCACCACTTCGGGACGGCGGAAGACCTTGAAGAGCGACCGGCGTGGTTGGGGCTGCTCCCCCCGGCCCAATGGCTTCGAGAGATCGATCAGGACAAGGTAGCGGGCCAGCTTATTAGCCAGTTCGCGGCGGTAGGCGGTCTGCGGCCAGGTGGTGGGGAACGATTCGCGCTCGACGTCAACGACCTGGGGAATGTCCGCCAGAGTCATGGGCCGAACCTTGAAACGCGAAGCGACAAGCATCTCAGAAGTGTCCGATTCCTGGTGCCTGATACTTTACGTTAGCGTAAAGATAAGATACAATTCCGCACATCTGGAGGTATGCCCATGTCGTCGATTTATTGGCGCCTGCTCACGTTCCTTAAACCCTACAACAGGCAGGTCCTGTTCGTCTGGGTGATAGTCGCGGCGGCGGCGGCCTTTACCATGATCCAGCCCAAACTCCTCCAGTGGGCTGTCGACACGGGCATGTCGCCGCAGGGCAATACCGCCATTACGGCCGACGTCACCGACTCCGCGACACTGTTACCCGTGAAGTCCGCAGATGGATTGGGCGCCGGGGACATCATCCGCATCCGGCGCGAAAAGCTGAAGATCACTGATGTCAGCGGCACGGACCTTCATGTGGAGCGCGGGGTCGATAACACCGAGCCCCAGGTCCTGTCGGCAGGATCGCGCGTTTCACCTCAGAACCAGAGGTTTGGCGGAAAAACCAACACCCTGATTGTGGCCGCTTTGGCCATTATTGGCGCCGCGGCCATGCGCGGCTTCTTCACCTACTGGCAGACCTTCCTCGGCGAATGGCTCGGCCAGCACGTGGCCTTTGACCTGCGCAACCAGATCTACGAGAAGCTCCAGCGCCTGAGCTACGCCTACCACGACAAGCAGCAGACCGGCCAGCTGATGTCCCGCGCGACCCAGGACGTCGAAGCAACGCGCATGTTCATCCAGATGGGCGCGCTGCGCCTGCTGGACATGGGCCTGCGCGTCAGCATCGCCGGCGTCGCTCATGTTCATGACGGACTGGCGGCTGGCGCTGGTCGCCTGGGCGCTCATGCCGATCGTCGCCTGCCGCTCGATCGTCGTGATCCAGCTCAGATGCCGCAAGATCTGGATCGAGGTCCAGGAACAGCTCGGCCGCACTACGACGGTCCTGCAGGAGAACCTCGTCGGCGTGCGCGTCGTCAAGGCCTTCTCGCGCGAGGATTACGAAGAGGAGAAGTTCAACAAGGAAGCCGACGAGCTCTTCCGCTGGAACTTCCGCCAGAACCGGCATCCAGGCGCAGAACAACGCCCTTCTACCAGGCGATGGGCGATGCTCGCCCAGGTTGCGGTGCTGCTGGCTCGGCGCCATGATCGATCACGCAGGGCAAGCCTGACGACCGGCGAGCTTACGGCGTTCCTCGCCTACCTGACGCTGCTGCTCGATGCCGATGCGCATGCTCGGCTTCATCGTGCAGCAGTTCGCGCGGGCGGGCGCCGCCGGAGAGCGCATCTTCGAGATCCTGGACGCCGAGTCGGCCGTCAAGGAGAAGCCGGACGCCATCGTCCTCGACAACGATCGACGGCCACGTCCGCTTCGACGATGTCTCCTTCGGCTACGACGCCATCAGCCCGGTGCTGCGAGACGTCGAACTTCGACGCGACCGCCGGGCAAGGTCGTCGCCCTGCTCGGGCCCACCGGCTGCGGCAAGACGACCGTCGTCAACCTGCTGCCGCGCTTCTACGACGTCACGCGGCGGCCGCATCACCATCGACGGCATCGACATCCGCGACGTGACGCTCGCATCGCTGCGACGCAACATCGGCATCATCCAGCAGGACGTGTTCCTGTTCTCGCGCGACGATCCGCGACAACATCGCCTACGGCGCCGTCGACGCGACCTACGAGCAGATCATCGAGGCGGCGAAGATCGCCCGCATCCACGACTTCATCATGTCGCTGCCGGACGGCTACGACACCTGGGTCGGCGAGCGCGGCATCACGCTCTCGGGCGGCCAGAAGCAGCGCATCTCGATCGCGCGCACGCTGCTGCTCGACCCGAAGATCCTCATCCTGGACGACTCGACCTCCAGCGTGGACACGCAGACCGAGTACCTCATCCAGCAGGCGCTGGCGGCCGTGATGAAGGGCCGCACGACGCTCGTCATCGCCCAGCGGCTGCGCACGTCAAGAACGCCGACGAGATCCTGGTCATGCAGAGACGGCGCGATCGCCGAGCGCGGCACGCACGAGGAGCTCATCGCAGCAGGACGGCCTCTACCGCGAGATCTACGACCTGGAGCTGCGCGACCAGGAAGAGGCGCTGAAGAGCGTCGGCGGCTGCTCCGCGAGCCGGCGTCACCGCCGGCGAAGGCGCCGAGGTGGCGCTAGCGAGGCCGGCGCTTAGAGCTAGCGAGCCGGCAACGGCTCAGGGCTGTTCGTGGCGGCGGCGTAGGAGGATGAGCATGGCCTTCTGGGGTGGAATGGGCGGCATGGGCGGCGGCGGAATGATGGGTCGGCGGCGGCCCGGCATGGGGCGGCCGAACATGGGCCAGCAAGGCCTGCGCCGCAGCGTCGACGCCTGGGACGACGAAGAGCTGGGCGCCGCCTACAACCACCAGGTCGTCGTGCGCCTCGCTGGGGTACGTCAAGCCCTACAAGATCCGGCGCGCTCCTGGCGATTATCGGCGTCGTCGGTAGCCGCGATTCTGCCCAACTATCCAGCCCGCGGTCATCGGCGACGCCGTTGACGCGGCCCAGCGGGGCGACACGGCCGCCGTGACCAAATACAGCATCATGTTCCTGCTCTTTGCGCTCGGTTCATGGCTCGGCATGGTCATGCAGTTGCTCAACGCCGGCTGGATCGGCCATCGCGTCCTCCTGAAGCTGCGGATAGAGATGTTCGCCCACCTTCAGAAGCTCTCCCTGCGCTTCTACGACAACAACGAGATCGGCCGCGTCATGTCGCGCGTCCAGAACGACGTCACATCGATGCAGGAGCTGCTTTCCTCCGGCTTCCTCACCATCTTCGGTGACGTCATCGGCCTCGCGGTCGTCGTCTACGTCGTCATCGAGCCGCAACCTGGAGCTGGCGCTCGTCACCTTCAGCGTCGTGCCGGTCCTGGTCGCTGGTCACTGGCGTCTGGCAGATCTACGCGCGCAAGGCCTTCATGCGCGTCCGGCAGGCGATCGCCATCGTCAACTCCAACCTGCAGGAGAACGTCTCCGGCGTGCGCGTCATCCAGAGCCTCTCGCGCGAGGACGTGAACGCCAAGCGATTCTCCGACGCTCAACGCCGACAACATGCAGGCCAACATCGAGGCCGGCCGACTGCAGGCCGCCGTCATGCCGATGGTCGAGGTCCTGTCGTCCGTCGCGACGGCGCTGGTCATCCTCTACGGCGGCCGCCAGGTGCTCAACGGCAGCATGCAGCCTCGGCACGCTCACCGCTGTTCCTCTTCTCCATCGAGCGCTTCTTCCAGCCGATCCGCGAGCTGGTGATGCAGTACACGCAGCTCCAGCGCGCCATGGCCGGCGGCGTGCGCGTCTTCGAGGTGCTGGACACGGAGCCCGAGATCGTCGACGCCGACGACGCCATCGAGCTGCAAGGACATGCGCGGCGAGGTCGAGTTCGACCACGTCGACTTCGACTACGTCGAGGACGTGCCGGTGCTGCGCGACATCAACCTGCACGTGCAGCCCGGGCGAGACGATCGCGCTGGTCGGCTCCACCGGCGCCGGCAAGACGACGCTTGACGGCGCTGATCCTGCGCTTCTACGAGGTCACGCGCGGCCGCATCCTGATCGACGGCCATCGACCTGAAGCAGATCAAGCGCCGCTCGCTGACGCGGCGCACGGGCGTGGTGCTGCAGGACCCCTTCCTGTTCTCCGGCACCGTCAAGGAGAACATCCTCTACGGCCGCCTCGACGCGACCGACGACGAGGTCATCGAGGCCGCGAAGGCCGTCGGCGCCCACGACTTCATCATGCAGCTGGAGAACGGCTACGACACCGAGCTGCACGAGCGCGGTCAGAACCTCTCGGTCGGCCAGCGCCAGCTGATCAGCTTCGCGCGCGCCGTCCTGGCCCGGCCCGCGCATCCTCATCCTGGACGAGGCGACGGCCAACGTCGACACGCGCACCGAGGTCATCATCCAGCAGGCGCTGCGCGAGCTGCTGCGCGACCGCACGTCCTTCGTCATCGCCCACCGCCTTTCGACCATCCGCGAGGCCACGCGCATCCTCGTGCTGGACCACGGCCGCATCGCCGAGATCGGGCACGCACGACGAGCTGCTGGCGACTGGACGGCATCTACGCCAACCTCTACCGCATGACCTACGAAAAGCTCGCCGAACCCGAAGAGGGCAAGGTGATCGCAGAAGGAGCCTCGACCGCCGGAGCGGACTAGAGCATCGCTGGCAGGCATCGAAGGGGCGCCGCGCGGCGCCCCTTCTGTTGACAGGCAAACCTCACCCCCTAACCCCCTCTCCGTCAACGGAGAGGTGGAATGAGAGCCGGGACGAGACCCAGGTTCCCCCGCGCGTGGGAAAGGGGCGCTCAGGCGTCGATCACGGCATCCGCTTCGACTTCGACCAGCATCTCCGGCGCGGCCAGCGCTTTCACGCAGACCAGGCTGGAGGCCGGCCGGATGTCCGCGAAAGCCTCGCGGTGGGCGCGCGCAACCTCCTCCCACTCAGCCAGGTCGACCACGTAGACGCGCGTGCGCACGACGTCGGCAAGAGACGCCCCGGCCTCGATCAGGGCCTTCTCGATGATGGTGATCGCCTGCCTGGTTTGGTCGTAGACGCCATCCTCGGCGCTAATCGTCCCGTCCGCCCGCCAGCCGACCGTCCCGGCGACGAAGACATTGTTGCCCGCGCGGACGGCGCGGCTGAAACCGAAAACCGGCTCGTAGGGCGAAATCGAAGAGACGTTGCGACGCATGTTGCCCTCCTTGAAATAGGCCCGTCCGGTCAGATTCCGGCCCGCCGGCGGCCATACCCGGATGGACCGTTAGCGGCAGACCGTCAGTCCAGGCCGCCGGCGGCGGCGCAGACCTCCGCCAGCGCCTGCACGCGCTCGCCCGTCCATGGTCCGCTCTTGGTGGGATCGTCCGCAGTGAAGCCAACGCCGGCAGTCGAGACCAGTACGGCCCTCATGCCCGCCGCCTGTGCGCCTAACAACGCTTCCGAGACGTTGCTCGCGTAAAGGCAGGCGGACGGCTCTACGCCCAGACGAGCGGCCGCCAGTGCGTAGATTCGCGCGTCCGGCGTGCGACACCCGGCCTCGCAGGAAAAGACGGCCGCGTCGACCAGCGGCGCCAGGGCGGATTCGGGCCAGAGGCGCGCGACAAGCGGCACGCAGTTCGCGATCAGGCCGACGGCAAGGCCATGCGCCCGCACGTCCTTCAGGGCATCGACCGTCTCCTCAGCCGGCGCGAGTAAGCGCTGGTGGAACTCATAGAAGAGGCTCACGGCCGCCAGGCGCTGTTCCAGGTGGGTGAACACGCCCAGCGTCCGCAGGCAATAGTGGAGGTCATCATCGAGCGTGCCCGCGGCGGCGGATTCGCGCGCGTCCATGACCTGGTCCCAGAGCCGCACGAAGTCGAAGGGCGGCGCCGTAAGCACCCGGGCCATCTCCGCCACCACACCGCGATACTCGCGCCGCGAGAAGGGCAAGAGGGCGAAGAGGTCAAATACTACGGCCCGCGCCAACATGGACACATTCTAGGATCGCGGGCCCATTCCAGTGGCAAGCGGCCTCGTGCCTGGCATAAGTAGTGTGCAGGCGCGGCGCGCTGCGCTCTCACCCCTTTCCCGTCGGCACGTCCTATCCACCCGAGATCTCCTCTCCACCTAAAACCTCTCTTCTCCCCTCGGAACCCTCTCTCCGTCGGACGGAGAGGGGGCAGGGGGTGAGGTTTGCTTGACATCACTCTGTTATAGTGGCATAGTGCTGGCATCAAGCAGGCGGATTGCCATCAAGGAAGGCGACAATGGTGACCAACAGCCCTCCGCTCCCCCGCTTCTGGTCTCTGCTCCAGGCCGCCGGCCTGTCCATCTCCCTGGCCCTGGCAATCCCGCTCTCCTTTGGCGCGGGCGTGGTCCTCGGCGCCAAGGACACGGCCCCCGGCCACGCTGCCGCGGCGCCGCGGGCCGAAGCTCCGGCCGTGCGGCCGCTGCCTATCGACAACGACTACCGCGTCTACGTCGTCTCGACAGAGGAGGAGCGCGCGCTGCTCGTCGCCGCCGTGGCCGCTCAGAGCCGCGCCTCCCGCCGCCCGGCGCTGGACTTCGGCATGGTCTTCGTCGAGCCATCAGTCATGCCCGCCGAAAGCATCGCCCCGGTCCTGGAAATGAACTTGATGCGCCACGGCGCCGGCCTGCCCCAGGTCATCGTCGAGGACCTTCGCAAGCGCTGACTCCAGCTTCCTTGACGCCCGCGAAGCGGCAACCCTATCATCGTGCCAACAACTGAATAGCAGCGCTCTTATCCAGAGTGGTGGAGGGATCGGCCCTTCGAAGCCCGGCAACCGGTCGCGAGACACGGTGCCAAATCCGACCCTTCCGGCCTCTACAGAGGCAGGAAGGGGAAGATGAGAGTAGGTTCCGTAGCTGAAACTTCTCACCGCTGAGAAGTTTTTCTTTTGGCCTCCGTCCGATTGCGATGGACGGCACGTCTCGATTCCCCTCTCCGTCGGACGGAGAGGGGGCAGGCATGTCCTGAGGCTCTCGAAGGAGGGTGAGGTTTGACAGCCCGTACCGCGCGCGGAACACAAACCGCCGCCAAGGCCGCCACACGGACGGCAACCATCCGCCGCGCGACGGACCGGCAGGCGATCTATGACGTCCTCAAGCGGGCGCCGGCCTTCAACGCCTACGCCATCGCCTACCTGGACGCCGATCGCTTCAACCTGGCCGCTTACTATCTCGCCGAATCCGGCCAGAGCCGCGCGGTCCTCATGCACGCCCGCGGCGGCCTCGGCGCCGCCAGCCACGTCTGGGGCGATGCGAGACTGGCCGGTACGCTAATCAGGCTTCACCCGGGCACGCGCGGCGCTCTCCTGACCTGCCAGCCCGAGCACGTCGACGAGATGCTGGACTCCTACAACCTCTGGCGGCCCCAAACCATGCTCCGCATGCGCGTCGACCGCGATTCCTTCCGCCCGCCGGCCGCCCGCGGCCCCGTGCGGCGCCTGCTGGCCGCTGACTCGCCGGAGCTCAACCGGCTCTACGCCCTGGAGGGTGACGGCATCATGTACTCGGGACAGAACATCCGCGACGGCGCCTACTTTGGCGCCCTTAGCCGCGGCAGGCTGGTCGCCGCGGCAGGCACCCACATCTACTCGAAGGGCGCCGGCGTCGCCGTCGTTGGCAACGTGTTCACCCATCCGGACTTCCGCGGCCACGGCCTCGCGACGGCGGCCACCGCCGCGGTGACCGCGCAGGCGCTGGAGGACTGCGGCCTCGTCGTCCTCAGCGTAGACCCCGCCAACCGCGCCGCCCGCTACGTCTACGAGGCGCTCGGCTACCAGGAAGCCGGGCGCATCGTCGAAGCCATGGCCACGCGCCGCCAGCCCATGTCGCCGCTGCCACTGCTGCGGCGTATCCTCGCCTCCCGCCGCTCGTCCGAGAAGGGTACGGAGGTGGTCCTCGTATGACGTCGGGCCAGCCAACCGGCCGCAAGATCGGCATCCTCCTCTTCCCGGACGTCGAAGTCCTGGACTTCGCGGGTCCCTGGGAGGTCTTCGGCGTGCTCTCCCAGCACACGGGCCATCAGATGATGGCCCTGGCGGAGACGCTGGAACCCGTCGCTTCCGCCCAGCGCCTGCGCTTCGTGCCCGACGCCACCTTCGCCGCCAGCCCCCAACTGGACGTGATCATCGTCCCCGGCGGCCCCGGCGCCCGCGCCGACACCATCGCCTCGGCAGTCGACTTTGTCCGGACCCAGGCCCCCGGCGCCGAAATCGTCGCATCCGTGTGCACCGGCGCCTACGTCCTGCAGGCGGCCGGCCTCCTCGAAGGCAAGACCGTGGTCACTCACTGGCAGTGGCGAGAGCCGCTGCGCGACCTCGGCGTCCGCGTCTCGGACGAGCGTTACGTCAGCGACGGCAAAATCTGGACCTCAGCCGGCGTATCCGCCGGCATCGACATGTCCCTGGCCCTCGTCGGCCACCTCTACGGCGAGGACGTCGGCCGCCGCGTCCAGCACGGCATCGAGTACGACCCCGCCCCGCCGTTCCCCCTCCGCAAGGTCTCGGCATGACGCCCACAAGCTCGCCGGCGCCCCCTCCTCCATCCTCTCGCCTTCCGGCCGCCAATCCGAAATGCCGGCCGGCGGGCCAGCCACCCCTTCCCCTTCTGGCCGACAAGCCGACGAGCCGACAAGCCGACAAGCCTTCGGCTATCATTACTACTGCTGAGGAGCGTTGCGTCTCCGTTCTGCACGGAGTCAGGCTCAGCGAAATAAACGGCGCTCGCATCATCACCGGTGCGGGCGCTTCTATTTGGCGCCCGGCCAGAGCGAAAGGGAGCCGGTCATGACGTCAACCGCCGAGAACACCGAGTACAAAGTCGCCGACATCTCTCAGGCCGGCTTCGGCCGCAAAGAGATCGCCATCGCCGAATCGGAGATGCCGGCGCTCATGGCGATCCGCGAGGAATACGCCGCCAGCAAGGCCGCTGCGGGCGCCCGCATCGCCGGCTCTCTGCACATGACCATCCAGACCGCCGTCCTCATCGAGACGCTGAAGGAGCTGGGCGCCGACGTGCGCTGGGCCTCCTGCAACATCTTCTCGACCCAGGACCACGCCGCCGCCGCCATCGCGGCCGGCGGCACGCCGGTCTTCGCCTACAAGGGCGAATCGCTGGACGAGTACTGGGAGTTCACCCACCGCATCTTCGAGTTCGGCGACGGCCAGGGGCCCGAACATGATCCTGGACGACGGCGGCGACGCCACGCTGCTCGTGCACCTCGGCGTCACGGCGGAGCAGGACCCCTCCGTGCTCGACCAACCCCACCAGCGAAGAAGAGACAGCGCTGTTCGCCGCGATCAAGGCGCGCCTGGCTACCGCAGCCCGGCTGGTACTCGAGGACGGCCACGCGGTCAAGGGCGTCACCGAAGAGACGACGACCGGCGTGCACCGCCTCTACCAGATGGGCGCGAGGAGCGCCTCCTCTTCCCCGCGATCAACGTCAACGACTCCGTCACCAAGTCCAAGTTCGACAACATCTACGGCGTGCGCGAATCCCTGGTCGACGGCATCAAGCGCGCCACCGACGTCATGATCGCGGGCAAGGTCGCCGTCGTCGCCGGCTACGGCGAGGTCGGCAAAGGCTCCGCGCAGGCCCTGCGCGGCCTCCAGGCCCAGGTCTGGGTCACCGAGATCGACCCGATCTGCGCCCTGCAGGCCGCGATGGAAGGCTACCGCGTCGTGACGATGGACTACGCCGCCGACAAGGCCGACATCTTCGTCACCGCGACCGGCAACGTCCGCGTCATCACCCACGACCACATGAAGCGCATGAAGAACAACGCCATCGTCTGCAACATCGGCCACTTCGACAACGAGATCGACGTCGCCAGCCTCAAGAACTACGACTGGGAGAACATCAAGCCGCAGGTCGACCACATCATCTTCCCGGACGGCAAGCGCATCATCCTCCTGGCCGAAGGCCGCCTGGTCAACCTGGGCTGCGCCACCGGCCACCCCTCCTTCGTCATGAGCTCCTCCTTCGCGAACCAGGTCCTGGCCCAGATCGAGCTGTTCACGAAGCCGGAGAATTACCCGATGGGCGTCCACCTCCTGCCGAAGGAGCTGGACGAGAAGGTGGCCCGCCTCCAGCTCACGAAGCTCGGCGCCACCCTCACGGAGCTAACGGAGGAGCAGGCCGAGTACCTCGGCCTGCAAAAGCAAGGGCCCTACAAGAACGAGCACTACCGCTATTGAGAGTGAATTGAAGTTCGTGATGGGGGTTGGTGGTTGGAACAGAGATCACGGCCGTCGAGCATTCAGAGCTTCGAGGACCTGGAAGTGTTCCAGCGCGCCATGGCGTTAGTCCGGCCGATTCATGTTCTTGCCGCAAGCCTGCCTCCCCACGAGGCCTCGGACCTCGCGCAGCAGATGCGACGCGCGTCCAAGTCCGTGCCCGCAAACATTTCGGAGGGCTTCTCCAGACGCCTCACTGCTCGCGACTTCAAGCTCTACCTCGCGCATGCGTTGGGATCGGCGAACGAGATGACTGTCCACGTGAGGATCGCCAAGGAGCTTGAGTACGGCGACCCGGCGACTCTCGAGGCACTCGTCGCCGACTACCGAATCCTCGCCCGTCAATTGGCTCGCCTGATCCAGGTCTGGCGTGACCCGCCAGAACGCAATGTCTCCAAACTGACGCGTTTGCCGTCCGACCCCGACCACCATCACCACTTCGTAAGGAGACCCGATGCCACTGACTGCCATGACCGCCCCCGTGCACTTCCACACTTCTGAGTCCGTGACCGAGGGCCACCCAGACAAGATCTGCGACCAGATCTCGGATGCCATCCTCGACGCGATGCTCAAGGACGACGCTCAGTCCCGCGTGGCCTGCGAGACCGCTGGCCACCACCGGCCTGATCCTCGTCGCGGCGAAGTCACCACCAACGACCTACGTCGAGATTCCAGAGGTCGTCCGCAGGGTGGTCCGCGACATCGGCTACACCAGCGCCGACTTCGGGTTCGACTACGAGACCTGTGGCGTCATCGTCTCGCTCAAAGGCCAGTCGAAGGACATCGACCTCGGCGTCAGCAAGTCGCTCGAGGCCAAGGAGCTGCACGGCGAAGAGGACGCGATCGGCCTCATCGGCGCCGGCGACCAGGGCATGATGGTCGGCTTTGCCTGCGGCGAGACACCGGAGCTCATGCCGCTGGGGATCATGCTCGCCCACCGCCTGGTGCGCCGCCTCTCCGAAGTCCGCCGCGACGGCACGCTGCCCTGGCTGCGGCCGGACGGCAAGTCGCAGGTCACCGTCCAGTACCACCACGGCGTCCCCGTCCGCGTGGAGGCCGTCGTCATCTCCACCCAGCACAGCCCCGACATCGAGCAGGCCCGGATCAAGAACGAGGTCCTGGAGGGCGTCATCCGCCAGGTCATCCCCTCCCACCTGCTGGACGCCAAGACCAACTATTATGTAAACCCCACCGGCCGCTTCGTCGTCGGCGGCCCAATGGGTGACGCCGGGCTCACCGGCCGCAAGATTATCGTCGACACGTACGGCGGCTACGCCCGCCACGGCGGCGGCGCCTTCTCCGGCAAGGACCCGACCAAAGTCGACCGCTCCGCCGCTTACGCCGCCCGCCACGTCGCCAAGAACATCGTCGCCGCCGACCTGGCCGAGCGCTGTGAAATCCAGATCTCCTACGCAATCGGCGTCGCCCACCCGACCTCGCTGGCGCTCGAGACCTTCGGCACCAACAAGGTGCCCGACGACGTCATCCTTGACCTCGTGAACCAGCACTTCGACCTGCGTCCCGGCGCAATCATCCGGGACCTGCGGCTGCGCCGGCCGATCTACCTGCCCACAGCCGCCTTCGGCCACTTCGGCCGCGAGGACATCGACGCCCCCTGGGAGGCCACGGACAAGGTTGCCGCTCTGCGCAGGTCGGCCGGCCTCAGCGCCGCGCCCAGCCCAGCAGCGTCACGCGCGGACTAAAGTCTTCGGAAGTCGCGACAGTTAGTTCCAAGCGCCTTTTGGACACCGCTCCTGACCCCGATTACGGCCTCGGGCAGCGCATCCTATACGGATCCGCCTTCAGGCCTGATAGACTCCTCTACAGCCATGCAAATGAGACTCGCCATCGAGTTGGAGCGCGAGGCCGACGGCCGCTGGATCGCGGAGGTGCCGGACCTGCCGGGCGTCTTGTGCTACGGCGCCGACAAGGATGAAGCACTGTCGCGGGTCCAGGCTCTGGCGCTTCGTGTAATTGCCGAACGGCTGGAACGGCGCGAGCAGGCAGCCGAACTCGTCGATATTACCTTCTCCGCGGCTTGACCACCTGGGGGTCATCAAAGGCCCGTCGCGTCCTCGCCGCGCTCATAAGGACCGGATGGCGAGTGAAACGCCAATCCGGATCCCACAGGACGCTAGCCCACGCAAACTGGCCCGACTTCGTCTTCGCGTTTCATGATGACGAAGAGATCGGCCCGCGCATGCTCGCCCGGATAGCGCAGCGCACGGGTCTGCGGCCAGACGATCTCTGAGAATGCGGACGTGGCGCACGGCCATGTGATTGCGTTTTACTCTCTCCCTTCTTGGAGCCAACGTGGTCTGGCACGAACAGAACACACCACCTGTAGAGGTCGAAATCGTCCTCGCCTGGCACGAGGCGCAGAACGAGGGCGATGTCGCTCGCCTCTTCGCTCTCTGCGCCGATGACATCGAGGCCGGCGGGCCTGAACTCTCCGGACGAGGTTTGACCTCGCTCCTGCGGCATTTCGGCCCTAATGGCGTGCGTCTGGAGCTTCAGGCGTTCCTCCAGCGCGGGCCCGTCGTCGTGGTCGCCGAAGAGGTCCTGCTGCCGCCAGCCCTGGATGCCACGCCGCGGGTGACCTCCGGAGCGGCCGTCTTCAAGGTCGAAGGCGGGTATGTCACCAGCGTCCTCCTCTATCGCGGGCTTCCGGAGGCTCTGAGAGCGGCCGGGATCGGCAACGCCGCCAACCCTTAGGCCTCTCGTGCCGGCCCGTCCGGCCCTAGCCCCGGCCGCTCCGCCAGCCGGGGCCGGCATTTGGCGGTCAGAAGCGTATAGAGATGGCCGTCCACTCGACGAAGCCCGGGTCGTAAAGGTCGCTTGGGCCAAAGACGCAATGAGACACGGTGCCCAGCAGGCCTGAATAGACGCTGCACGTCGCCTCCAGCTGGAACCTGTAAACGCGGCCGGCCTGGAGGTTCGCCGAGAAGGCGAACGCCTCCGTGGCGGAGTCGGTCAAGCCGCCGAGCGAAAGCGCTGCTTCCCGCTTCGCGTTTGAGTGCACCGTATAACTCGCCACCACGGTGGCGCCGTCGTAGACCCTCGCCGTTATCGTTACTTCAGCCCCCGACCCGAGGACCCCATTCCCCGCCAGGATTCCCTTCCAGCGCACCGTGCCCGTGATCTGAGCCGGCCGGTTGCCGCTGCCGGGCGGCGACCGGAAGTCGTTGTAAATCCAGCCGCTGGCGCTTGGATTCTCCAGCGACCCCACGAAGGGAATCGCGGCGGCAACAGAAATCCTCCGCAAATTCGGCTGGACCCCGAAAATGGCGTCGGCAAACACGATTCCGAAGACGCCCGTGTGCTTGCCGCTGACACTGCCGCTGCCCCCGTCCGCCCTCGAAAACGTCAGGGTGACGGGCGTCGCTGTTCGCGTCGCGGTCCGCGTCGCGGTCGCAGTTCGCGTCGACGTCGCTGTCCGCGTAGGTGTCGAAGTGGCCGGTGGTGCGCTGGTGCTCACGGGTGCCGCGGTTGGTGCGCTGGTGCTAGCGGGTGCCGTTGTCCCCTCCGGCTGCGGCGAGGCGGCAATGCCCGTTGTTGGCGTCGCCGTGCTGCCGGCTGCCGCCGTCACGGGCGTCTCGTCGTCTCCGGCCGCCAGGCCGAAAGAGACCGCGGCGGCGAGCACAGCCACGACCACGATCGCGCCCACGATCCAGAGCGCCCGTTTGGACAGCGTGAAGGTCACCCCTCACTCCGTCTTCATCGGTGCCATCGCGCAATTCAGGGCTGACCCCCCCAGGTAGCTGTCTCCTGCGAACACTCGGATACAGACTACCGGCGTCGCCGAAGCTAAGGTCAACGTTCTACTTTGTCAAGCGCTTCCCGCTGCAGCCTCAGCCAGTTCGGCGGGGCGCGCAATTCTGCCAGAAAGCGGCGCCGGTTTAGCGGTCGAGCACGACATCGCCACTAGAGCGCTCTGCCCGAAGCCGGACGCGTCCCTGACCTCGGCCTGACCTGCGTTTCGCGTCGTCAAACCGGGGCCGCTACAATCACCTCGGCCGCCTCGGCCTCGGCCACAGAATCCTGCCCTGAGGGAGTCCCGAAATATGACCGGCGTCCTCGTGACCCGCACGTTCATTTCCAACTACCAGGCCGAGATCGAACGCGTGGCCGCGGACACCGGCCTCGATCTCAACCTCATCGTGCACGAGAACGAGCGCGGTTCGACCCTTGCGCCGGAGCTGCGGGACGGCGTGGACGTCGCCTTCCTTTCGGGCGACCTCTACCCCGGCAACTTCCGCGGATTCTTCGAGACGCTGAACTCCTGCGTCAACCTCAAGTGGGTGCAGGTGTTCTACGTCGGCGTCGAAGGGCCGCTGTGGGTGCCGCTGTTTCAGCGCGGCGTCACGCTAACCAAGTCGGCCGGCGCCAGCGCCCAGAGCATCGCCCAGACGGCGATCGGCGGCGTCCTCATGCTGTCCCGCCCCTTCGGCCACTGGATGGCCGCCCAGCGCGAGCATGCCTGGAGCCAGCTTGCCGCCGAAGACCCCCTGGCGCCGCGAGACCTGCGCGACCAGACCATGGTCGTCGTTGGCGTTGGCGCCATCGGCAGCCACATCGCGCGGCTGGCGCGGGCGCTGGACATGACGGTGCTCGGTGTGCGCCGCAGCCCTGGCCCGGCCGAGCACGTCGACGAGGTCGTGCATCCCGACAAACTCGACGTCGTCCTGCCGCGTGCCGACTGGCTGGTCCTCGCCTGCCCCCTGACCGATGAGACGCGCGGCCTGATCGATGCCCGCCGCATCGCGCTTCTGCCGCCTGGGGCTCGCATCGCCAACGTTGCCCGTGGCGCCGTCATCGACGAAGACGCCATGATCGAAGGCCTGCGCTCCGGCCACCTCGGCGGCGCCTACCTGGACGTCTTCACGCGCGAGCCCCTGCCGGCGGACTCGCCGCTCTGGGACCTGCCCAACGTCATCGTCACGCCTCACAACTCCACCGTTTCCGCCAGCAAGTACCAGCGCGAGGCAGAGATCTTCCTGGACAACCTCGCCCGCTGGGCCAAAGGCACGCCGCTTACAAACCTGGTGACCCGCCTCTAAGCGGCCACGCCTCGACCCTTTTCCAGACGCCCCGGACCGGCACCGCGGCCGCGCGCCCCGGCCCTCGCTAAAGGTAGCGGCATTGCCGGCCGACTCTTCTACGCGAGGAAGGCTCGGGTCCTCGCGGGAGAAATCGTCCTTGGCTTCCAGCCCTGGAGTCAGTGGCAGCGCACGTTCGGGCCTCGGTCGACTGTGGCCCGCGGGCCTCTGCGCCCTGCCTGTCGCGGCGATGATCCTGGCAGGGGCCGTCGTAATTGGCGCGCATCAGAGCCCTGCTGGCCGGCCCGCAAGCTTCGGCCCTACGGCCGGCGCGCCCTCTGAGAGCCCGGCCCTGACCGGCGAAGCCCTGGCCCCGGCGGCGCCTCTGGACGCTATTCTCGACCCCGCCGCGACGGACGGCGTCACGCCTGAGGGCGCTCCGGACGACAATGTGGCGTCCTCGCCCTTATCGGACGGTGGCGCGGCGGTGGCGCCTCAGCCGCCGCCCGACAGCCCTCCGCCACCTTCGATTGCAGGGGCCCCCGGCCCTGGCCCAGCTCAATCGGCCGCCGCGCCCGCCCCTCTGCCTGTGGCGGGAAGCGCAGCCGCCCCCGCGCCACCTCAGGGCCCTGCCGCGGGCCAGGCCCAGGCGCCGGCCGGCCCAACTCAGGCGCCCCAGGCTACGGCCACGGCCCAAGCCGCGCCCACGACGGCAACCTCGGCGCCCGCGACCCAGCCGCCCGCGCCGACATCACCACCGCCTCCGCCTCCACCAACGGCAATCCCGACCACCGTGCCAACGCAGGCGCCACCGGCCGGCCTGACCGCACTGGAGCAGGAGATGTTCGCCGCGCATAACAGCGCCCGCGCCGCCGCCGGGGTCGCGCCGCTGCAAATCAACTCGACCCTGCTGACAATCGCCCGCATCAGGGCCAACGACATGGCCACGAACCACTACTTCTCCCACACCTCGCCCGGCGGCCAGACGCCCTTCAGCCTCATGGCTCAGTACGGCTACGGCTACTCTGCCGCCGGCGAAAACATCGCGATGAACAACTTCCCGGCCGGGCAGACCGTCGGCGTGGCGATGAACGGCTTCATGAACAGTCCCGGCCACCGCGCCAACATCCTCAACCCGGCATTCACAAAGGCCGGGATCGGCATCGTCCTCTCGGACGACGGCAACCGTTACTTCGCCATCGTCTTCTCCGGCCCGTAGCGCTGCGTCGCCCCAGGCGCCTTGATCCGCGACGGTCTCTTACTAGAGACTGAGGCATGGCTTCGTGCCGGGCGGCTTCGCCGGCTGAATCGGCCTCAGGCGGAAGGCGTGCCAGGACAAAGTTGTAGCTAACGTCGCCCAGCGAGGTCCGCGGACGGCCATTTGCCATCATGCCGTACGGAGATTAAGCCGCCTCCGGGGCGTTGTACTCGCTGCAGGTGACTTCGTGGCTGCGAATGGGGGTTGTGCACCGCCTCGAGCGCCAGACGGCTCAGGCGCTCCCGTCCCCTGACGCAGGAGTCTCTATCAGCCAGAATCGTCCAGCCCGGCGGACACCGTCTCAAACTGGAGCCCCGCCGAGTTGCCTTGACTCTGGATATGAGTTTGTTACGGCGTTGCGCTCCAGCCGAGGCTGAGGGCAACGGTTAGGCGCGGTAGCGTATGGGCTGACTTCCTTAATGCGGGCGATTGGCAGTTGACCTCGCCCCAGGCCGAGCGCCGACGCGGCTCAGCGGAGTACCCTCAAAGGGCTGGAGAATCTTCTGGCCAAAAGACACCGACGGAGGTCGACATGGCAGGATACGTCACGAACATTGAGAGCAAGTCGATGGAGAACAACTACTTCCGGGAGGTCCTGTTCACCTCGGGCCGCGTCCAGCTCGTCGTCATGGCCCTGCAGCCGGGCGAGGAGATCGGCATGGAAACCCATTCCGACGTCGACCAATTCATCCGCGTAGAGGCGGGGCGCGGCAAGGCGATCCTGGACGGCGCCGAGCATGACCTGACGGATGGCTCCGCCGTAGTGATTCCCGCGGGCACAACCCACAACATCGTCAACAGCTCGGCGTCGCAGCCGCTGAAGCTGTACACCATCTACTCGCCGCCGGAGCACCCCGACGGCACCGTGAACAAGAACAAGGCCGAGGCCCTGGCGTATGACGCGGCACGGCACCACTAGCCCCGGATGGGCTTCGCTTCTGGTTACCTTCGCCTTGGGACAAAGTACCCGACCAGAAAGCCAAGCAGGGCGGTGAAGATCAGCCCGAAGCCCAGGCGGATGGTCTGCGTGAACAACAGCATGTTAATTTCGACCTCGTCGAAGTTGAGGGCTATGAAGAGGACCAGTACCACGAGGGCGACGCCGATGCCCACAACCTTGATCTGAGAGTTCGAACTCGTTGTCTGGTTGCTCACCTTCTCTCTGTCCTTCCTGACGCTATCCAGTCCCGAACGCTAGTCCATTGGGGATCGCTCCCGAACCCACGCCGCTAGGATGTCGAGTGCCAGCGATACTCCTGTGCCTTGCGTCCCGCCCTTGGGTCGATGACGACGTTGACCAGGGCGGGCCCGTCGACGTTCATCGCCTGCTTCATCACGCCTGCAAGTTGCTGAGGCGAGTCCACGAAGAACCCCTTGCCGCCGAACGCCTCGATCACCTTTTCGTAGTGGGCGTCCCAGGACAGCATAGAAGGGGGCATCTGGCGGTCAGGGCGCGGGCCCTCCGCGAAGCCACCGCCGATGCCACCGTTGTTCATGACAATGAAGGTTATCGGCAGCTTGTGGCGGCAGGCCGTTTCCACCTCCATGCCGCTGAATCCGAAGGCCGAGTCGCCCTGCAGGTCGACGATGCGCTTGCCGGGGTTGGTGACGGCGGCGGCGATGGCGAACCCCAGGCCGACACCCATGGTGCCGTACGAACCGGCATCCAGGCGCCGCCGAGGCTGCTTGTGGTCGAGCACGGAGCGGCTGATGTCCATGGTGTTGGCGCCTTCGCTGACCAGGATCGCATCGTCCGGCATGGCGTCGCGAATGTCGCGCAGCACGCGGTAGTAGTTCATCGGCGTGGCGTCGTCCGCCATCATGCCGTCGATCTCGGCCCGGTTCTCGCGCGTGCGGCGCTCCAGGCTGGTGCGCCACGTCGTTTCGGCCGGGTACTGCCACGGGTCGGCCTGCAGGGCCGCGTTCACCTGGCGCAGCACCGCATTGCCGTCGCCGGCCAGCGCCGCCGCGGCCGGCACATTGGCGCCGATCTCCTCGGGCGCGATGTCCAGCTGTATGACCTTGACGTCCGGGCGGAAGCGTGGCGGCAGGCCAAAGTGCAAGATCCAGTTGAGCCGCGCTCCAAGGAGGACGATCGCGTCGGCGTTCTGCAGCGCGTAGGTCCGGGCGCCCGCGACGGAGAGCGGATGGTCGTCGGGCACCACGCCTTTGCCCATCGGCGTCGGCAGGAAGGGGACCTGCGTGCGGTCGATAAACTCGCGCACCTGCGCTTCGGCCCGTGCCCAGGCCATGCCCTTGCCGACGATGACCAGCGGCTGTTCGGCCCGCTTTAGCACTGCCAGCGCGCGCACGATGTCCTCGTAGGCGGCCTGAAGTCGGGGCGGCTCGCCGACGGTCGAGGCCGGCGTAACGCCGTCTTCATCGACCTCACCGAGGATGATGTCGTCAGGCATGTCCAGGTAGGCCGCGCCCGGACGGCCGTAAAGAGCCGTGCGCACAGCCTGCTCGACATAGAAGGGGATACGCTCCACCTTCTCGACCGCGTGCGCGTACTTGCTGTAGGGCGCGGCGGCCATGACCTGCGAGGCTTCCTGAAAAGCCCCCATACCGTTGTGCTGCGTCTCGCTGGCCCCGCCGATGAGGATCATCGGCCAGCAGTTGGCCTGAGCGTTGGCCAGGCCGGCCAGGGCATGGATCACGCCGGGGCCGGAGACCACCAGACAGGCCTGGGGCCGGCCCGTCAGATAGCCGGCCGCCTGGGCCGCATAGGACGCGGCCTGCTCGTTGCGCATGCCGATGTACCTGATGCCCTCGCGCTGGGCGGCGCTGCCGATGGGCTGGACCGGGAACCCGACGATGCCAAACATGTAGTCGACACCCTGTTGCTTGAGGTTGCGCGCCAGCAGAGTCGCGCCGTTAATCGTGGCCATGTGAGTCCTCCTGTTGGCGGCCGGGCCGAAGTCTGCGTGGATTTTCTGGTCAACGGGCCCTAAAGATACGCGATCCGCCCGCGTCCGGGACAAGCCGCAGAGACGGCTTTCGCCAGCAGCGCAGACACTCAAGCTGACGTTTGCAAGCTGTCCCGACCGTGGCGGTGTCGAAGTCAGAAGGCTCGCGCCCAGCCGGCGAAGTTAGGACGCGCTCGGATTGACGCTTGACCCTGTGACGCCCTGCTCGCGCAACGAGTCCAGCTCCACCTCCGACAGCCCCAGTTCCTGGCACAGCACCTCCGTGGTGTGTTCGCCCAGCAGGGGCGGCCGCGCCAGGGCCACCTCAGACGCCGGCAGGCGCAGTGGCGAGCGCATCAGCTTCACCGGCCCGGCCTCGGGGTGGTCGATGGTCTGATAGAAGGCGCGCGCCTCCAGGTGCGGGTCGGTGAAGATCTCGGCCGTGTCGTAGATCGCGCTCACGGGCACGTCTGCCGCCGCCAGTTCATGCATCGCTTCGAACTTGGTGCGGCCCAGCGTCCACTCCTCGATCTCCGTGCGCAGCGCCGGCGCGTTCTCCATGCGGGAGCGGCCGGTCACGAAGCGCGGGTCGTCGGCGAGGTGTGGCTTGCCGATGCCCACGCAGAGCGCGTCCCACATCCGTGTCGTCGCGACGTGGATGTACACGTAGTCGTTGGCGCCGCCGGGCGCGCAAGGGTACATGCCCGTCGGCGCGCCGCCGCGGCTGCCGCGGCGCTGGATCGCCTTGCCGCTGCCCCACTCCGTCACCGGCCGCGTCTTCATGAAGGTGAGGGAGGCCTCCTGCATCGACATGTCGATCATCTGGCCGATGCCGTCGCGCTGCTGCTGGACGAACGCCGCCGTGATCGCCAGCGCCGTCTGGGCGCCGGTCCCCGAGTCGGCCACTGTCGCGCCTGGCTGGGTCGGCGGGCCGCCGCCCTCACCGGTCACGGAGAAGATGCCGGCCGCGGCCTGCGCCAGCGGGTCGAAGATCTTGTAATCCGCGTAAGGGCCGGTCAGGCCGAAACCTTTGATGCGCGCGTAGATGATCGCGGGATTCGCGACGCGCAGCTCCTCGTAGCCGATGCCCAGCTTTTCGATCACGCCGGGACCAAAGTTTTCGACGAAGACGTTGAAGCGCGGCGCCAGCCTGAGGAGAATCTCGCGCCCGGCCGGCTTGCCCAGGTCAAGGACAATGCTGCGTTTGTTGGCGTTGTAATTGAGGAAGTACTGCGAGTCGGCTGTCCCGCGACGAAAGGCCTGTCGCCCCGGGTCACCGCGGGGCGGCTCGATCTTGACCACGTCGGCCCCGAGCCAGGCGAGGAACTGGGTGCAGGACGTTCCCGCCTCGTACTGTGTCATGTCCAGGACGCGCATCCCGTCGAGAGCGGGCATCGTCATGCCTCCGCAGGTGATCTGTTTGGCGCCAACTCTGCCGACACCGTACGGCAAGGCGGTGCCGTCGCCAAGTGGCCCCTTCCCGCTGGCAGCGAATCATAATCCAGCGCGTGACTCGCTGTCGCGGGCTGGCGACGGTTGCGGCCGCCGCGGCGCCGGCCGGCCAGGCCGCGGCAGTCATTGCTGTTCGGCCCAGGCCATCGTCAGCAGCAACACCGCGTCTATCCTGGCTGTCAGCGCGTGCGGCACCGCGGCGCCAAACACCAGGACCTTGCCCGCCTCGACCGTTTCCGAACCTCCCGAGGCCGTAACTTCTACCCTGCCCGAAAGCCCCTCGATGCTGAATGGCCCGCCGGTGCTGTGCTCGGGAAGGGAGGAGCCTGCCATGAAGCCAAGACAATGGCAGGAATTCCCACCGGGACTGAAGGGCCAAATAGCACCTACAATCGGGCCGGCCGGTCCTCCCAGGACAAAGTAAGCTATGAATCCGCTGTCCTGGTGGACGGAGCTAGAGGCCCCTGGACTTCGTACGGGCGAGCAGATTTTGGGTCCGGTTCGCCCTCGCCTTTTCCAGGTTTTCCTTCAGCCTGAACCTCACGATTTCCCTTATCAGAGTAAGCGGAAGTGGCTTGTCGAACGGAAAGCGCAGTGAACCCTTTGCGCCCGCATATGGTGCCAGTTCTTCCTTGAGCGCCTCTATTGCTCCCGAAGCTCCGTAGAGTCCAATGTGACGCTTGAACGCTGCGAAATGCACCAGGTTGCCTTCTTGTGTAAACGTCGGCATCTGGTAGCTAATCTTCTCTTGGGCATCGGGCGCAGCTTCTTTTATCGTCCGCCTGATCTGTTCCAAAGTCTCCTGAACATCTTTCGGGAAGGTGGAGATGTATTCATCGATGGTCTGGAAGTTTGTTGGCGCCACTTTATCGCTCTTGTACCTGCCTTTATATTGTTATGGCACTTTCATCACATGCAAGCATTGCTTGCACAGCTCTTCCTGCCTTCTCTGGTCCACCACCTTGCGTCGCCTCGGGCAGGCCAAATAGGCTGGCTATCCGGTGACAAGTTGTCGAGACGGTCCCAGCTGTACCAGCCGGCGCGTATCGACGCCCATCTGACCAGCCACGGCCTCAGCCGCGATCGCCGGGGCGTCGTATGTCACAGACATCGTCGCGCTGCGCGTGGCGCCAGGAATGCGATCGGCGCCCGAGTACGGGCATCCAACCTCCTCGTCCGTCGCGCCCCAGCGAACGAGGCGAGGCCGCAGCGCCAACGCGTAGCCGCCCACGAGTCCGAGCGCAACCGCGAGCGTGTGCGCCTTGTTCAATCGATCGCTGCCTCCGAACCTAGGATTCGATGTCCCGTGAAGTCGCGGCCGCGGCTTCGCGCCGGCGCGCCGCGGCTACTATGGCGACCAAGGCGAGAACGTGCGTAGGCACAAGAAGATCCGGCATCGAGTTACTCCACCTCCCACACTACTAATCCGGCCGTCCCGGCCATGGAGCAGGGATGAAACGGCCAGCTCTGGCGGCCCCACTGTCGTATGTTGTTCGTTATGCCGCATGACCATCCTGGCCGTGGACGCGCCACAGCGAGATGGCCAGCACCGCGATCCAGAGCATCGTGGCGTAAATGTTCACCCGCTCAGCGAGGCCCAACCACGGCGTTGGACCTGGCATCGGCCCAGCCAAGAACCCTGCCAGCGCACCGAACACCATGACAACTGCGATGGTCGCGAATGAGTAAAGTCGAAAGCGCCTCCCGTGCACGAATGCCCCAAACGCCATCATTGCGACGATGAACAGCGACATCACAACGGTCGCCGCAATGTGCAGCGCGTCTCGCTGCGAATCCAGAGTTCCCCGCATGTCCATGGGCGTGAGCAGTAGCCCCACCGTGCTAACGACGCCGTATCCAATCAGGGCAACGGCTATGCGGCGCGTGGTGCGTTTCCTTCCGGCGGTTGCCCAAACACCTGCAGCAAGGGCGAAAACAAGCAGGTTGTACGGTATGAACAGCCAAAGGAGGAGCGTCCTTGTTGGTGCGCCTACAGCCATCAGCTCACTCACCATTTGAGACGTATAGCCGTGATAGTCCGGGTACCGAAGAGCCGCGATCACGTCAATGCTGATGACATAGAGCAAGGAGGAAATTACGCCGCAGGCCAGCGCGCCCCTGCTCCAGCCGAGCCTGCTAACCAGCGGTGCATGTAGGTGGCCGAGGTCTGGCCGCTGGATACCGATGCTCATATCGAGCCTCCTGACCCCATCAGATTGCGACAGAGGTGACCAGCAAAACGACAGTCAGACGCCTCTGCCAGCGGGGGCCGATTGGCCGTAATGAGCGCCCTTTCGTTCGGCGGGAGGCGAGCCCGAAGACAGATTGGCCCACGTGCTTCCAAAGAGGCAGACGACCTGCTTCCGAAATTAGGCCAGCGAATCTGGGTAAATCTGGTCAGTTGGCGACGGAAAACCGGCGTTTGAATCTGGAGCGGGGGACGAGATTCGAACTCGCGACAGCCTGCTTGGAAGGAACAGCCGTCGCTTTTTCGGCCCCTAAACTGCCGTTTTCAGATTCAAATGTTGACCGTCAGGCCAACTCTCGAGCGATCTTGACGACCTGTCTCCAAGAAGGCAGGCGACCTGCCTTCACTGACCGATAGGCACATAGTACCTCTCATGCCGCAGCAAGGACCCTAGTCCAGTCGCTCAAACCCCAAGGCCATATATACTCGATATGCGTTGGTATTATATACTCGATATCTATGAAGGCCTTGTTCCTTGCCCTCCTTACGGGCGAAGGCACTTACGGGTACGAGCTCAAGCAAACCCTGGAGCAACGATTCGGCGTGCTGCTGCCCGTGCTGAACGCCGGCCAGATCTACACGACGCTTGCCAGGCTCGAACGAGATGGACTCGTCGTAGGCCACGAAGTCCTCGGAGACAGTCGTGGAAAGAGAGTCTATGAGCTAACGGATGCTGGACGGGCGGAACTCGCAGAGTGGATCGAGTCTCCTGTCCCCGGAGTTCGCCTCAAAGACGAATTCTTCATGAAGTTCGTTGTCGTGACCTCGGTTGGATTGGCCGAGCCGCGAAGGTTGATCGAACGGCAGCGTCGCGAATGTCTCCAGTCAATGCGTGACCTCGACGAACTACTCGCAACCAAGGTAAGGGGCGCCGGCTGCTGAGCTGCTCATCGAGGGAGCCATCCTGCATTTGAAAGCCGACCTGGAGTGGCTGGACTTGATCGAGCAACGAATTCCGGAGGACTCAACAAATGACTCACGTCCTTGAGACAAGAAGCCTTGTCCGGACCTACGACACAGGCGGCACCAAGGTTCTGGCGCTTCGGGGAATCGACATGGCGGTTGAGCAGGGAGAATTCGTCGCCATCATGGGCCCTAGTGGCTGCGGGAAATCGACGCTACTTAACCTACTCGCAGGACTCGATCGCCCAACCACTGGGGAAGTATGGCTTGCCGGCGAACGCATCGATGGCCTGAATGAGACTGCGCTTGCCCTGGTGCGACGGCGCAAAGTCGGATTTGTCTTCCAGTTCTTCAACCTCATTCCTACTCTCTCTGTTGGCGAGAACGTAGAGCTTCCGTTGCGACTGGTCGGTCGTGGCCGGAAGGAGGCGCGCGAGACAGCGGACCAATTGCTCAGCGATATGGGCATCGCAACCAAGCGCAATGCTGCCCCGCTTCTGCTCTCGGGAGGTGAACAACAGCGCGTAGCGGTAGCGCGGGCACTCGCCAATACGCCTGACATCGTCCTGGCCGATGAACCGACCGGGAATCTCGACACCGCAGCTGGACGAGAGGTGCTAGGCCTCTTACGCAGGGTCCGGGATCGCGGCCAGACGTTGCTGGTGGTTACCCATGACGCGCGTGTTGCCGCGGCCGCTGACCGGGTTATAACGCTTCGGGACGGGCAAGTCGCTAGTGAAACCGCGCTCGAATCCGCACGCGAAGTGCGGCACCTCCTTGAACTCGAGAACCGCCCATGATTATGACTTTGCTCAAGCTATCGTTTGCCGGCATCCGCTCACGTCTCCTTGCAAGCTTCCTCACGATCATGGTTTCTGGTGCTGCGGCCGCCACGATCGTGCTCATTCTGGAGCTGGGAGCGACGGGAGTAACACCATGGCAGCGCACATTTGAGGCGGCACATGGAGCCCACATACTCGCAAGCACTTCTTCAGAAGCGGACGCGCGCGCGATTGCGTCGCTGCCGGGCGTCGCCGAACGCGATCAACCGGTCCCGCGCGCGATTGCGACCATGGTGCTCAATGAAGGCGAGTTCAGGGTCTTTTTGGCCGGGCTGGATGGCCGGCCGCTCATTAACGCACCGGTGCTGACGGAGGGTTCGGAAGTCCGTGAGGGCGGTATCGTGCTCGAACGCAGCCTAGCCCGCGCCCTCGGTGTGCAAGTGGATTCAATGCTGACCATACCGACGAGTGGAGGCCAAATCAATCTCGTGGTACTGGGGACAGCCGTTTCGCCCAGCCAGGCTCGCTACCCCAGGAGTAACCCAGGTCTGGCATGGGTCACGCGTTCTACGCTCGAAGCGATAAAGCCCAACAGAGCTGATTGGCGCTGGCTCGAGGCTGTCCGTCTTGCGGATCCGGCTTCGGCGCCAGCTTTCGCCGAGCAGGCCGCGGCCGCCTTTGCCTCCAATCCGGCCGACTTTGCTGCCTGGCAGGAACAACGTGATCTTGCGCTGCAGGATGTATGGCCCGCCAAAATCATCGTCTCGGCCTATAGCTTGCTTCTCCTCATCGTCGCGTTCACTGTCGTCGCGATTCTGGCTGGTGCGCGCGCCAACCATCAGCATCGCGAGATCGCCCTTCTCAAGGCGATTGGTTTAACGCCGCGCCAAGTCAGCGCGATCTTCGTCATTGAGTCCGCCGCGCTCGGGCTCGTCGCTGTTGCATGCGGCTTTGGAGTCGGGGCGATCGTAGCACCCGAACTGGCCGCGCCCAGCGCAGACACCCTGATCGGTGCGCCAACCATGGCGGCAAGCCCATGGCACTTCCTGATAGCAGGCGGCATCGTCCTGCCAATCCTCGTCATCAGCGGATACATTTCCACACGGCGCAGTACCAGCATGAGTGTCTTGCGGGCGATTCAGGCCGGGATTGTTGCTCCTGCCGCTCGTTCGCGGCTTGCACAACTGGTAGGGCGCTCTGCTCTTCCTCTCCCCATCGCGGTTGGTCTCAAAGACTTGCTCGCCCGGCGAGCGCGCGCGATATGGATGATGGGCGCGATGACGGTTACTGGTGCGGCCATCGTTACAACCCTCTCCGTCCAGGCCGCCCTCAATGCGAGGCCGGCTGGTGAACCCAGTGATGTTCCAGACGAATTGCCGGTCCTCATCTACACACTCGATTCCGTGCTCCTGCTAATTACCGCAACGACGCTCCTTGCCGTGGCGTTTCTGTCGGTGCGTGAGCGCGTGCGTGACTTCGGCGTACTGAAGGCAATCGGATTCACTCCACGCGAAATCTCCGCAGGCCTGGTGGGTGCGCATGCCGCGCTTGCGGTGGTCGCTTCACTCTTCGCCATCCCCATCGGCATCGCCCTCTATCTGGCTCTCTACAGCATTGCTGCAGATGACACAGCCGATCCCGCAGCGGTCGCTCCATGGTGGTGGCTTGCCTCTATTGCGCTTGTGCTTCCTCTGCTAGCAGCACTGGCGACCAGCATCCCGGCTCAACTCGCGACTCGGATCCCAACCGCCGATGCAGTCCGCTATGAGTAACGAGGGTGAATTCTCTGCGTCTTCCAAAGTCTTCTATCTGTCTCCAAATCGATGAGGACTTGCTTCCAGAAAATCGACGCTAAAGTCACTGTAGCGCCTCGGCGTTCCTCCAAAGAACGTTGTCCAGAAGCGAATCTGGAGCGGGGGACGGGATTCGAACTCGCGACAGCCTGCTTGGAAGGAACCGCTTGGCTGGCTCAGCCCCTAAATTTGGCTGTTCTAGATTCGAATCTTGACTCTCAGCCGAAACCCGAGCATCTGAACTACCCCTGTCTTCGGAAGGCGCCAGCTCGCAAAAGACGCCGACGCCAGCAGCGACTTCGCGAGCGACGGGCTTGAACACTGAAAGCCCTTTGGTTCTTTTGAGAGGAAGACAGAGGCGCCGGAGATATCGCTCGCGGCGCCCCTGAAGCGCGGTCTTGTTCTAGACCGAGGCGGTGACCCGCAAGAAAGTGGCGGGAATCGAGGTCCGGTTCGGGCTCGGACTTAGGTTTTGCGTCTGAAACAGGGCCACCAGTTCCTTCTCCAGTTCAGTTGCGCGGCCGCTCTTTCCGGCGGCCTCGAATGCGTTCATGGTCGGGCCGTAGTACGATCGGAACTCGGCGACGTAGTCTGCGGGAGAACCCGGGTAGTTGAAGGTATAGGTGTCTCGGACGCAGGAGATTCTGTCCTGCGGGACTCCGGAACGGCCAAAGCGCTCGACAACGTGGCTCTCGACTCCCCAGGTCATGGGACTGATCGTGCCTTCCGGGGGCGGTGGCGAGTATGCGGAGCTGATCCGGAGAATCTGCGCCACGAGCGTCGGATCATTCGGTATCCAGTTTCCCATCACTATGCGGCCTCCGGGCCGGGTCACCCGCACCATCTCCCTGGCGACGTCGAACGGCTTCGGGGCGAACATGGCGCCGAAGATGCTGACAACGAGGTCAAAGGAGTCGTCGGCCAGGTCTCGCAAATCGGTAGCATCGCCTTGCTGAAACTTGCAGTTTGTGAGCTGCAGCTCTTTCGCACGCCTGTTGCCTGCATCCACGAGATTCCGGGCTATATCCACTGCCAGCACATCGGCGCCGATTTGGGCCTCTGGGATGGCGGTTGTCCCGTCACCGCACCCGAGATCGAGCACACTGAGACCTTTCGTGATACCGAGCGTCCGCACCACCGCTTCTCCGCTCTCCCTCATGGTCTCCGCGATACGGGTGAAATCCCCCTTTTCCCAGAGGGCCTGGTTTGGATTCGCTGAAATCGGGTGCTGAGTTGTCACTGTTTTGTCCCTTCTAACGAGAAGCTCTCGTGCAGCCTGAACCGTGGCGTACGAGGAGCCTCTACTGCTGTTCGACGATGAGGTTGGATTCGAAGTCGACTGCCCGCAACGAATGCCTGGTTGGCGAAAGTTCCTCTGACATCTTCGCCAGCTGCTCGAGTTGCTCACGGGGCGCGCTGCTCCTTACGTGGTAGGCGGCGCGGATGTGCTGGAAGCCTGGCGGGACGGTTCCCGGCGCCGGCAAAGCCAGCATCCCCTGGAGGTCGATGTCCCCTTCCACTTCAACGCGTAGCGACTGAAACGTGATGCCCATGTGCGCACCGTACACGGCCCAACCAGACGCGATGCAATGACCCAGAGCAGCCAGCACCAGTTCGACCGAAGTGGGACCGATGTCCGTGCCCAGCAGCTCCGCAGGATGGTCGCCGGCCACCGTGAACTGCTGATGTCGGCTGGTATCGTTCCGCGCTCCGCCGAGCGAGAATGCCTTGATGGTCGCCTCGTTGTGGAAACCGCTCATCCACGTTGTCGTGGCGTAGAAGGTGGCCGCCGCGACCTGCGGCTGTGCTTTGACCGCCCCCACCATCTCCTGAATGGCCTGCACCCTGAGGCCGTTCACTACCACTGCCGCTTCCGTTGTCATCTCTTACCTCCTTTAGCTTGGTGATGCCATGCTGAAGGAGGCGACAGACGCCTTCATCTGACGAACGTCGGATTTTTGATTGCGGCCGCGTTAGGACAGCAGGCCGTTTTCCACGGCGAAGAGCGTCGCCGCGGCTCGATTTGACACCGCGATCTTGCCGTAGATGTGCTCCAGGTGTGAGCGCACGGTACCTTCGCTAAGGACGAGGAGCTTGGCCACCTGGCGGCGGTCGTTGCCGCGTGCAACCAGTCGTAGTACCTCGACCTCTCGATCGGTAAGGCCCTGGGGCCATTGCCGGCGCTGCCCCTCGCCCGTTTTGGCCAGGCCTTGCTCAGCAGCCAAGGCCTCGACTGAGGCGACGGAGAACCGTGCAGGCTGAGATCGCATCAATTCGAGCGCAGCCTCCGGAACGAGGGCTATCCGATCGGGACCGTCGTGCGTTAGTTCATCGAAGCAATCAGCCACCGCAAGCACGCTCGCCTGCGGCGATATCTGGATACCAGCGAGCCCACCCGGGTAACCCGTCCCATCGCCGAGCTCATGATGGCTAGCGGCGATTGCCGCCGCTCCGGCCAATGTTGGCACCCGTGAAAGGATCTGTCGCGAGTGGTAGGGATGCAGCCGCATCTGCTCTCGTTCAGCCTCTGTCAGCTTGTCCTCCGACCGGTCCAGGACGAAGGATGGTACGGCCACCAGGCCGATGTCGTGGGCGAGCGCGGCTCGCCGGATATCGCTGACCTCTGCCGGTCGGAATGCCATTCTTTGCGCCATAGACTCAGCGAGAGTCGCCACCCGACGGGAGTGACCGGCGATGTAGGGGGACTTAAGGTCGCTGTAGTCCGCGAACGCGAGGACTACTTCTTCCAACTGTCCCTCAGCCAACTGGCGATGCGGTGACTCTTTGGGTTCAAGGGACAGCACGCTCTCCCAAACACGTTCGTGTTCGAGCGGGGCCCAGAAGTCGTCTCGTTCGGAAATCGCCAGAAAAGCGTTGACGATGGCGGGATCGAAAGCTTTACCTCTGCGCTCGCTCGCTACACTGCGGGCGGCTTCCCGGCCACCGGTTCGATGAAAGACTTCGAGATTGCTCGTAACGAGGATGATCCTCGCGATAACCGAGATCGCGTCTCCGGAGGCACCTTGGGGCATGCCCTTTCCGTCCCACTGCTCGAACACCTGCATCAGGGCATCCTGGACCGGGACCGGCATACCGAGCCGTTGGGCGATACGGGCTGCAACGGCGCACGTGCTCTCGAACGCTTCCCGCAGAAACTCACGCCCGTGGACGAGGAAGTCGATTGACCGGGAGGCGCGCGTTGGCAGGGAAGCGCCGGCGGCCACGTACTTCAGGACCCATGGGATCACATCGAATGGATTGTTGGCGTCGCGGAAAATCTGAAGTTCACGCTTGGCGGCGAGCTCATCAACTAGCCAGAACGCCGCGAGTTGACTTGTGTAGGCGGTACAACCAGCGTCCTTCAGCAGTTCCGAATAGTAGAGATGGATTCGCTGCTCGGTCGTAAGCCCGAGCTCCTCGGCGATCCGCATGCCCATGTAGCAGGAGCGAGCGCCGTGCTCTGCTTGCAGGCCGACTGCCAGATCGCTAGCGAGTGAGAATGCGCCGAGGACATCGGCCATGCGGATTGCGTCGCGAGCCGCTTCCGGTGTTATTGAAGTATCTGACATAGGGCATCGTTACCACGTCCATACCCGGGCATGGCGGCTCTTACATTAACCGATCGCGAGGTCCGCTTCACACACGCCTTTAGTTACTGACACGCTGGGAATGGCGGTCTTATCAATTACCGTTAGGCAGGACCACCCAACTGCTTGCAAAGAAGGCAGGCGATCTGCCTCCGAAAAGAAAGGCTGGGAATAGCGGCAAATCTGTTAAGAGGTACAGGAACATATGCTCTGATTTGAATCGGGAGCGGGGGACGAGATTCGAACTCGCGACAGCCTGTTTGGAAGGAACCGTGCGGGTGTTTCCGCCCCTGAACTGCCGTTTTCAGATTCAGATGATGGCCGTGAGGCCAACTTCCCCAGCGATCTTGACGACCTGTCTCCAAGAAGGCAGGCGACCTGCCTACACTGTCCGATAGGCACACATTAAACAGGAAGACAGAACGCCACAAGAGCAGCTCAAGTAGGCGACTGCCCTCACGTCAATCACACTCAGTTCAGCCGGAAGGTGAGGGAAGAGGACGGCCCATCCGTCGCGCAGGACGTATCCAGCTCGTCCGCGTTACCAGCATCCAGGAACTCGGCGATAAGCGATGGCAAGCAGCCAAGGTAACCCACCACATGTTGCTGCGACGGCACCACCACGATACGGCTGTTTGGCTGCTGGGACGGCACGCCGGTTAGGTTCGCGGGCGGATCCTGCGGATCGCCGTCGCCAACGATCCAGAGCACCGGTATATCAGTTCGGACCGGGTCGGCGTCGTCGCTCGGCACCATGCCTTTCGGCAGAAACTGACACAGGGCGGCCCGAGCCTCCGCGTCGGCAAGCTGCTTCGCCCGCGCATAGCTGCCGGCGCCCAGGAGCTCCACCTCCGAAGGGTCGAAGCGGGCCCAGGCCTCAGAGCAGAAGATCTCGTCGCGCATCAGTAACGTCCGACCACCGGAGGTCGGACCGCCGATGATTTGCGTCGCTTCAAACCACTTCGCCTGGTAAGCGAGGTGGATGGCAAGCGGTATCTGGGCCGCCGTCGATTCTGTCAGCAGGGCTGCATGGACGCCATCTGCAAGATCCGTGAGACCAATGACGGACGCAGTTCCTGACTTGGGATCGACGAAGGTGATCGGCGTTGCCAGGCGATCGACGACAGCGGCCCACTCGTCGGCAAGCTGAGGGAACGCCTTGTGGCACGCCGCGTCCCAGGCGCAGCGCTGGATCAGGAGGGAGAGTGCCGCCTGACTGCTGGCGGCCATCCGTTCGAGTACCGCTACATCGACCGGGGTCGTGCCGTCGAGGACAGCCACCCGCACATTCTCCCCATGCTGTCGCAGGTAGTACTGCGCGAGGGTCCCGCCGTACGAGGTCCCATATAGATTGATCACCTCGTATCCGAGTGCCGCCCTGATGTCATCAAGGTCGTCAGCTGCGACGCTCGTCGTGTAGAAACGGGGATCGGCGTCGATGGCCGCCAGCGACTTTGTGGCCCAGGCTGAGAGCAGCGCGTCGGCAGCGGTCTTGGACAGTCCGGCCGTGTCGGGCATCGGCGGAAGCGTGAGCGCGTTTGAATCGCCGGCGCCGCGCTGGTCGATCAGGACGATGTCGCGCGTGGCATGGACGTCCTTGAACACCGCCGGCAACCATGCGAAGAACTGCGTTCCGGCGTCGCCCGGCCCGCCGGCCAGCACGAAGAGCGGATCGGCCTCGGGATCAGCGGCTGTCGCGGGCACGACGGCGACACGAAGTCCGATCCGGCGCCCGTCAGGAATTGACCGATCCTCCGGTACCTCGAGGGTGCCGCACCGACCTGGTGTCTGGGCCCGAACCGGGTAGTCGCCCTTGATCGTGCAGGCTGCCATGGGCTGTCCGGCGAGGAGCCGTGTCGGGACAGTCGGCGTTTGTCCCGGGCCTCCGAACACGTCGAAGTGATACAGCAGCGCCACCGCCAGGCCGCAGAGAAGAGACGTCAGAATCGCGACGAGCAACCACCGCGAGTGGTGCTGTTCTCGTCCGGGGTGACCTGATGTTGGGCCGAAGGTCATGGCCCTCCTTTCTCGCGCGAGCATGGGCGGTGTGACAGTGGGTTGGTACCGGTGCGCGCCGGCTCGCCGCCTCGATGGAAGACCTCGGCTGTCGGCTCGTTGCCTAACCAGCCCCGAATTGTCAGCGCATGAGGGCCAAAAAGCGCTCTTCGTAATAGAGTGCGGCTTGCGCTGCCGGTGACCAGCGCGGCAAGACGAGGTCGAACCCGTGCTCAGCATGAGGAAAGACGATGTTCACGGCCGGCACACCTGCGGCGATCAGCTTTTCAAACAGGAGATTGGTGGCTGTCACCGAGGTAACTACATCGTCCTTTCCCTGGATGAGCAACGTCGGCGGACAGCCAGAGTGCACATGGGTAATCGGCGAGAAGAGCGCATACTTATCAGGGACGGTTTCCGGCGTGCCCCCGAGCAACGGCTCCAGCGCTCCCACGGCTCCGGTCTTGCCCAGTCCCAACCGCTCATACGAAGTCCCGAATACGCTTCTTAGCAGAGGGCCGGGTGGGCGAACCTCCACGCCAAGATCGCCCCAAATGTCTTGCCGAGTGTAATCATAGAATGCCCGCAAGTCTGTCGGGCCGTAGCACGAGACTACTGCTCGTACGCTGAGATCAGTCTCGCCCACGTCGTCGGGTGTCAGCGCAGTTTCCTTCGGGGTGTAGGCAGCAAGCAACGCGAGATGCCCTCCGGCGGATCCGCCAACCAAGACGACCCGCTCCGGGTTAACCTCGTACGTTGGCCCATGTTCTTTCATCCAAGCGATGGCACGCTTGGCATCTGCCACCATTCCGAGCATATCGGTGTCAGGATGCAGCCGATAGGCCACGTCCATCACTACGTGCCCCTGCGCAGCAAGGTGGCGAAAGAGGTCGCCCGTCCCCACATCCTTGTCCAGCAGGTACCAGGCGCTGCCGTGGAAATACAAAAGAGCCAGCCCAGATGGGGCCACGCCATTGGGCGGTTGCCACAAATCGCAGAGCAAGGAACGATCACCGTTAGGCAGGGTCCAGAAGGGTAAATCACGCTGCCACCGCGGCTCTGCCACTGTGGGAAGACGCCAGTTCCAGCGGCGCCGCAGCATCCCGTTCTGGTGCTCGGGTGCGATAGCCGCCTCCCATTCGTCGCCAAACACATGCGCAAAGCCTGGGTGTGCCGCCGTAACCTGCCTCACATCGCGGACCGCGGCCACGGCGCCGAGCATTCCTGTGAGCATTGCCACTGGAGACCGCGCCAGTAGGCCGAGTCCCGCTGCCACGGCCCCGCTGAGGGCAATGAAGGGCGTCATGGCCTCGGCGAGCAATCGGAGTATCCACAGACCACCACGCAAAGGGCCTATGGGAGCCCTGATCCGCACGTAAAGCAGGGCCGCTAACGCCGCCGACGAGAGGGCGAGCACACGCGCAAGCGTTTTCATCCTTGAGCCTCATTACGTCTTAGTGGCCGTGGTGGTGGCCAGAACGTTGTGGCAACACGGCAATCCTGAACACACAACCGACGGCAAATGCGCTCGCTCATGCCGACCCATGGTCTGTCCTCTCCGCCAGCGATAATCTGGACCGATTCGCGCAGAGGTTGGATCGAGAGCGCCCCGAAGACTGACCGTTGTGTACCTGCTTGCGAAAAAAGCAAGCTTAATCCGGTGATTTTGAATCTGGAGCGGGGGACGAGATTCGAACTCGCGACAGCCTGCTTGGAAGGCAGGAGCTCTACCACTGAGCTACCCCCGCTCGAGGAGGCTCTGGCCGAGGCGCCAAGCGGCCTCGGCATTCAGTGTACCCGAAAGGCGTCTTAGCCTTTCGCCAGCCGGCGGGCCCTCCACTTGTTGCCGCGGCCCGGAGGCATCTCTATGATCGGGCCCGTGACCAGGCTATTCGTCGCGGGACACAGCGACTCAGACGGACGGCACCTCGCTTCCGGTACGCCGCCGTGGCCGGAACGGAGCCGCGCCTGGCTGGAACAGACGACCGGCCGGCCGGCTGAGCTGCACACGCGCCCCTTCGCGGCAATGGGCCCCAGGGCGGTGTCCTACCTCCTCGACGCCATCCGGACCGTGGAGCCGGACATCGCCATAATCCCGCTCGGCGCCTACGTCTGCACTGTTGGTTTGGTCTCGGAAAGCGTCCGGGCCCGCTTCGGCGCGCGCGCGCATCGACTGTACCTCAGCACCGAGAAGGGGTTCGAGGCCCGCACGGCCGAAGGCCGAATGGCAGGCTTCGTCCAGCGCGGTGGGCGTCGCGCGGCCCGCGCCGTCCTCGGCACGCGCACGCTCGCGACGGTCGCGGAGACGGAGTCTATCTATGCGGACATCCTTGATGGGCTGGCAAGCATGGAGTCGCTGCAGGTAATCGCGGTCGCCGATGCACGCTTCTCCCTGGACATCCAGCAGCGCGAACCCCTCCTGCACGCACGCATCGACTCCATGTACGAGCGCCTGCGCCCCTTCGTCGAGAAGCATCACTTCGTCTGGGCTGACCTTGAAGGCGCGCTGCGGGCCGCGCCGGACCGCCACGTCTTCTATCTGCCAGACGGCCTCCACACCACTGCCGCGTTCCACGAGGTTTATTTCAGCGTGATCCGCGAAGCCCTCTCGGCAACCGTCCCGGCCGCCTAACCCGCTGCGGCGCGGCCGCAGATGACTGCTAGCTCGGGCAGTCCGCGGCGTCCTCCAGGCTGTCCAGGTCCGAAGAGATCGCGTCCACCTGGGCGCGGATCTGCGGCAATGACGCCGCCAGGTCAGGTTGGGCCAGCAGCCGCTGGAACTCCTGAATGCTCCGCACCAGCGAGTCCAGCTCGTCCGAACCGGCGCCGCCGCTCCGCTGCGACGTGGTAGCCAGCGAGTCCACGTTGGCCCGCACCTTCTGTTGCGCCTGCTGGAGGCCTGCCTCATTGAAGGGGACCAGGTTACTCCTGACCTCGCCCAGCGATTCCCTGGTGGACGCGATCTGAGCGCAGGGGCTGGTGCGGTTGGCCGCCGCGCTGGCGCCGGCAGCCGGCGTCGAAGGCGCGCCATCGCTGTCGCCGCAGCGGACCACCAGGGCCGCGAACAGCGTGAACATGACCAGGGTGATGACAAATCGCAGCGTCATAGCCGCCCTCACTGCTTCGAGGCTCCTGTCATTCTTTGCACGCCGCCCGACGACCCTCCAGCCGAGGATCAGGGCTTACGAAGTCGGCAACTTTTGGCGAGGGCGCATCAAGGGAAGGTGCTTGAGCCTCCTTCCTTGAAGGCTCCGCTCCCGGCGCGCCGCCGGCCGTCTCAGGCAGCCGGCCTGCCGCGCACGCTGCCCGAAAGCTTCGATGCGGGCCGAGCACCCCCGGACTCCGTCGCGTCGAGCGCTCGCCACAGGCCGCGACCAGCCATGAAGGGCCGTGCGCGACCTCAGCGCTGGATTGGCGTATTGAAGTCGCCCACCGGAAGGCGGTCCGCGATCTTGCGGCCGGCGCCCTTCCCGCAAGCCATGGTGCTTTCTAATGACTTACAAACGTATGCGGGCCGGGTCTGTCGGGGTCAGGCGGTCGTAAAGATAAGCGGCCTCGGCGCCCGAATGGCGAAGAGATTCGCAAGGCCGCCGAAATAGGCCGCCTGCAAACCACAAACCCTCGGCGCGCGCCGAGCGAGGCCGGCGACGTGGTATTGGGGGACCGCGCGCCAGGCGTCGGCCAGCGGCAACCGCGAAGGGCGGGCGATCGGAAGAGACCAGAACAAGATCGGGGGACAGCGCGCCATCCCCTGACCCGGGCGCTCGCGGCCGCTAGGGATAGAGGCGCGGCTCCTGGCCGGGGTTGGGTGTCCCCGGCTGGCCTGTAGCAAAGGTCACGTCGGACAGGTCCACGTCCGCCGAAGCGGCGATGTACTTGGGCCTCATGATTACGTAGGCGATAGCTCCGACTAGCGGCAAGAACAGGATGAACAGCATCCAGGCCGCCTTGGCCACGCCGCCGATGTCGGGCCTGCCAATCACGTCGATGATGCATCCCAGCCACAGGACCATGATGGGCAGGGTAATCATCATCACCAGCAGGAATTCCCACCAATTCATTTGCGCTGCATCCTCCTTCAGCTTGTTTGCGTCTTCTTTGTCGGCTCTACTTTCTCCATTTCAGTAAGCGCGAAGGAACACAAATGAAACCACCCCAGACGTGATGATCTAACGCCAGCGGGACACAGCGGCCCAAATAGTTGCTTTTATATAACGCGCTCCGCGGACCCAAAGGCGCCGCATAACAAGGGTGTGCAAATATTTGTTATTGCAATGGCCCCCCACCCTGCCAAACTTAACCATGTGTCCACGGTGATCGCTCGAGCCCTCGCCCGTTCCCCGGTGGCCGGCACAACCCCGCCGACAACCAGATAGACAAGAGGGACCCTCGAATGGCGAGCCAAGTAGGCCTGGGAACGGCTAAAGACTCCTCGACCCGGGCGCCTGCCGTTGCGCGCGAAGGATCACGACTGCCAATCCTGGCCATCAATTCAATCGGGTCCGTAACCAAGGCAAACGCGCCCGCGAGGCGCGTCCTCGGCGGAGGCGGCCAGGACAGCCTCGAAGGCGCCAACATCGCCAGCCTGTTCGTGGACCTGCTTGCCCGCCGCCGCGGTGTCGGCCGCCGCACCGCGCTGTCATTTCTCAACTCCGCCGGCGAGCGCGAGGACGTCCTGGTGGTGTTGAGCGACAGTCAGGCGCGCCAGGAGGAAGGCGCCACGGTCGGCGCCCGGCCGATCCAGGGCACCGCACCGGACTTCATCGCTCACGAGCTGCGAAACCCGCTCGGCACCATACGCGGGCTGTCCGAGATTCTGGACACACGCTTCGCATCTCTTTCCGAAGACGACAAACACATGGCGATCGAAACCATCCGCGCCGAAGCCGACCGCTCCCTGCTGATCCTCGAGGCTGTCCTTCGCCTGGCGGAGCACAAGACCAAGGGCGAGATGGACCTCGCCACGGTCCCCTTGCACACCGTCGTCCACCGCGTGGTGGAGAGCCACAAACGTCGCAATTCGCACCGCACCGTGACCCTCAGCGGCGACAGTCCGCTGTTTGCCCGCGCCAACTCGCTGTGGGTGGAGCTGGCGCTGTCGAACCTCATCAGTAACGCCGAAAAGTACACGCCCAAGGACCGCACCATCGAAATTGCCTTCCATCAGAACGGCAGCCGCTCGACCATCCTGGTGATGGACAACGGCGCGGGCCTGCCACAGGAGCGCTATCGCGCCCTCTGGGACCTCTACTACCGCGGCGCGCACCCTGACCTCGTGATTAGCGGGTCCGGCATCGGGCTGGCGCTGTGCAAGGAGCTGGTGGAGGGCATGGGCGGGCAGGTTTGGGCCGGCCCGCGAAAGTCTGGCGGTAGCGTCTTCGCCCTGAGCTTGCCGGCGCCCTGGGATATGAGGGTGCCAGCATCCCTGAACACACCAACCTACTCGAGAATCCCCGCCGGGGCGCCTCCTGAGCAAGCTCTCGCCTGGGCGTAGACGGAAGGGCCAGCATGTCGACAAATATCTACTCGAGCGAGCCATCTGCCGCCGGCGTGCTGCCCCAGGACGAGATCCTGCTGCGCACATTCCTGGCCACGGGGCCTCTGACCGGCGATCGCTTCTTCCAGACCCTGGCATCCTGTCTGGCGGCCTTGTGTCAGGTGAAGGTCGTTTTCATCTGCGAGCTCTTGCTGGACATGGCCTCCGCGAGAGGGCTGGCCATGTTCAAGGATGGCGGCCTGGAGGAGCTTGACGAATACCCGCTCAGCGGCACCCCTTGCGGCGAGGCCGTGGCTAAAGGCAGCGCCGTCTACAGTGACTCCGTGGCGCGCCAGTTTCCAGACGACGCCTGGCTCACGGACATTTCGGCCGAGACCTACGTCTCTATGGTCCTGAATTCCGCCTCGGGCGACCCGATAGGCCTCCTTGGCATAATCCACGATTCGCCTCTGCCTGGAGTCAATCAGGTGTACGAGATCATCGAGGCACTGGCCCCGCGCGTGGCCGCCGAGCTCGAACGCCGCCAGCTGGAGCATGCCCTCAGGCGCAGCGAAGCCCGCCTGCGCCTCATGGCCGAGTACTCGAAGGACATCATCTTCTATTACCAGGTGGTCCCAACCGGGAGCTTTGAGTACGTAAGCCCTGCCTGCGCCGAGATCATGGGCCTGCCGCCGGAGGCCCTGCAGGCCAACCCGGACATCGCGATTCAGATGCTCGCGGAGGAGGACCGCCCGCGCGTTATCCGCGCGATCTCCACCGGCTCCGAGGAGCCGATCATCGCCCGCCTGATGCGCGCCGACGGCAGCCAGCGCTGGATCGAGTACCGCAACTTCGCCTTTCGCGACGAAAACGAGCGCCTCGTCGCCGTTAGCGGCAGCATTCGCGACATCACGCCTCGACTGGAAGCTCAGGAGGCCCTGCGCCTGAGCCAGCAGTACACCCGAACGCTCCTGGAGGTGATCCCTGACACGGTCCTGAGGCTGGACACCACCGGCGACATCTTGGACTTCGTACCGGGAGAGGTCCTGCCCGCCGACCTTGGCCCCATGGCCTCCGTCACGGGGCGCAACATCAAGGACGTCCTGCCGGCGGCATTCGTCCCGCCGGCTCGCAGACTGTTACAGGCCGCATTGCGCTCAGCCCGCCTCCAACGCCTGGAGTTCGAGGTGAGCGAGGCCGGCGAAACGCGCTTTATCGAAGCCCGCTGCCTCCCATTCGACGACAACGAGGTGCTGCTGATCTTCCGCGACTTCACCGCCATGAAGTGGCATGAGGCCGAAGAGGAGCGCCGGCGCTTCCGCGACGAGCTCGACCACAAGGTAGAGCAGCGCATTCGCACCAACCCCTACGGCCTCACTTACCGGGAGCTGGCCATCCTCCACCTGGTCGCCGAAGGTTCGGCCGACAAGCAGATCGCGGAGTCGCTGGGCATCAGCATCTATACCGTGAACAAGCACGTCGGCAACATCCTCGGCAAGATGAACGCCGCCTCCAGGACGGAGGCCGGCGTGCGCGCCATCCGCGAAGGCCTGCTGGGATAGCACCAGCGCCTTACTGGCAGTTGTACTCGCTGATCAGGCTGCTCAGCGTGCCGGCGAAGGTGGTCAGGGACGTCTGAAGACTCGTCAGGCCCGAGGCCAGGTTCCCGGACTGAGTCAGCGAATCGACAGCCGATTTGACTTCGTTGAACTCGCTCTGCAGTTCACCGGAGCGCGAGGACTTCACGTCCGCGGCCGAGTCTTTGAGGTCGTCGAAGTCCTTCTTCAGGTCATCGTAAGAGCTCTGGATTCGCGACCTGTCCAGACTCGCGACCGACGTGCCCAGGTCTTGGAGCCCCGCGATGAACGCATCGAGGTCCTCGCAGAAGTTGTCGGTGGCTTCTTGCTGCGACGGGGTGCTGTCATCGGAACAGGCCGCTGCGAAAATCGCCACCCCCATCACCAGGAAAATGAGTCGTAGCATGAGTCCGTCACCATTCTTGCCGCCGTATGCATCCATCCTGACGGCCTGAGGGCGTCCGCCCCAATCCCAGTATTTGCCATTTGCGCCGCCTCTACGTCCGCATAGGATGGGTTTGAGGGGCATCACTTGAACGGACCTTGCGCGTGAGCCAGAGCCCAGAATTCGCGGCCGGCGGCGCTCCGCCCGCCGGTGAGAAAGCCCCCAGACGCGCGATCGCCAGGTTCGCGTATCCAGTCCTCCTGATCGTTGGCGTCATCTGTCTCTATCTCCTCAACCATCTCGTCTGGATCGACACCTCGATCCTCGACACGCAAGAGTTCACCGACACCGTTACGGGCGTGCTACGCCAGGATGACGTGCGCCAACGCACCGCGGACGTCCTGGCCCGCCAGGCCGTAGAGGCCGGCGACTTGCAGGGCCGCGTGGACCAGCGCCTACCGGAGGACACCAGCTTTCTGGCGCCTATAGTCGCCGCCCAGCTGGAGCCTTTGCTGGCCCAGGTCACGGAGCGGCTCCTTGCCACCGACCTCGCCGGCGAGCTCGAGACAGGCGTGGTGACGAACCTTCACAGGCAGGTGGTCGCTGTGCTGGAGGACAAGGGCGCGGTCGAAGTCCAGGGCGACGCTATCGTCCTCAACCTTCAAGACATCGAGGACCGGATATTCAAGCGCATCGGCATCACGCCGCCGCAACGACTACAGGGCCGGCTGGGCGAGAGTGGCCAGGTAGTCCTCGTCGAAGACGCCTCGGCGCTGCGGCAAACGTCCTTCCTGGTCAAGAACCGCATCTGGTTCTCCTCGGCGTTACTGGTCGGCGCCATCGCCGCCTTTGCCGGGGCCGTGATGGTGGCGCCCGGGCGGCGGCGCGGGCTGAGGCTGGTCGGTTACAGCGTGGGGGCCGTCGCGCTCTTGACCCTCCTTACCCTGCTCATCTCAAACCTTGTGTTGAACTCAGTGGCCGGCGAGCGGCTGGTTCTGCGCGAAATGGTGCGGGCGCTGGAAGGCAATTTGCGCTGGCAATCCGTAGGCCTTCTTGTCCTCGGCGCCACGCTCCTTGTCCTGGCGGACGAAACCATTCTCGCCGGGGTCGACAAGCTTTCGGCCCGCGGCGAGACGGCGCTACGGGTATTCGGCGTCGGGCGCGCGGCCCTGATCCTGGCCGCGGTCCTGGCAGTCGTGCTGCTGGTCGTCTGAGGGAGGGGGCGGAAGCCTTCGCGCTGGCCGGTCTTGCGCCGCCTCACGACATCGCCCTTGTACGCGGCCTGGGCCTATGACGCCAGTACGCGCGCCTTCTCCCTCTCGAACTCCTCCTCCGAGAGGACGCCCGCGGCCTTCAGGTCGCCTAGCTCCTTGAGCTTCGCGATGCGGTCCTGCGCGGGCGCGGGCGCCGCCGGCATTGCCTGCTGCGGTGGCGGTGGCGGCATCGCCGCCTGGGCTTGCTGGGCCTGCATTTCAGCGATCTGCTGATTCTGCGCGGCTAATTGCTGGTTCTGCATCTGCTCCTGCTGCGACTTATTTGCCGCACTGCTCCCCGCCGCGTAGGCGCCGCCCGCGACCACCGTCGCTCCCACGAGTCCGATCCCCCTCCGTCGTCCGACAGGCCTTCTTAGCATCGTTCCCTCCCGTCATTTCAGGCGCGGGCGTTGATAAGCTCTTCCACCCCCGCCACCACATCCCTGGGCACAATGCCCTCCGCCAGTAGCTTCCCGTTCGCCCGGTGAACCGCGCGGTCCAGGGGCACGGCCCAGGTGTGCTCGAACAGCACCATCGCGACCGATGAATCATTCTCTAAGGACTCCGCGACCTGGTCGATGTCGTCCTGCGCGAACCAGTCGCCGGGGTCGCGGTCCAGGACCGTGAGGTTGGCCTCCGCGTCCTCGGGCAGGTCAGAGAGCTCCATGGTCGTGATGTCGCCGGAGTCGTCCCGGCTGACGAAAACAAGGTCAAGGACTCTTATCAGGTCCCTCTCCCTGAGCGACCTGAGTTCGGGAATGATCTCGCCCGTGAAACGATTACCTTCGAATCCGATAACGACGAACTCCAGTGGTCCCATGGTTCCTCATCCTCCCCGGCATGTCTTTCCGGCATCTTCGCCGCCCGAGGAACTGGAGGCATGGCCGGAATTCGTCATTTCACGTAAGCAATCCTTGTCATCAGCCATTCAGGGTCCGGCTACCCGCTTGCGGCCGCGGCAATGGCAGCAATTAGCCAGCCTGAATGGCCGATCTTCGGGGAACACGGCGGGCGCCCCGCTTCCGAACGTCGAAAAGGACGCACCGGAAGCAGGCCGATGACTCAGGGCGAAGCCGCCGGTAGATCAGCAGAGGCATCCTCGGCCCCAACCGGCATCGGCCTCCAGCGCCGTCTTCGCGGGCTGCGCCTTCGGCCGGCGGACAATGCGCCGGCCTCTACGGCGCCATTGCCGGCGTGGAGCATGGCGGCCGCCCCGGGCCGGGCTCGGTCCCGAGATCACGGAGCAGCTGAAGAGCAGCCGCGGCAAGATGCGGTTCGCCGGCGTCCAGTTTTGCCCGGCGCTTCCGGTTCGGGGGAAGTCGCTGTCACAGTCCTGTGCCGACGCCCAAGCCTGGCTGTGAGCCGGGAGGACCCACCCGATGTTGGTTGAGGGCCTTCAGGCCGTGAGGGATGGCAGACTGAAGGAGAATGTGCTGCCCCGTCCCGGGCCTTCGCTCTCCACCCACAAGCGGCCGCCGCGAAGCTCGACCAGCTCTTTCAGAAGATGCAGGCCCAGTCCGGCGCCGGCAGGCGCCGCGACCATTGCCGCGGGCCGTTCGAAGCGGGCAAAGACGGTGGGCATATCCGCTTCGGATATACCCAGGCCGTAATCCCGTACACAGACCCGAATGTCAGGGCGGACAGTCGTCGCGGTCACCTGGATCGAACCGCCCGCCGGGGACGAGCTTACGGCGTGATGGAGGAGGCTCAGGAAGATCCTGTTGATCAGACCGGGTTCCCAATCAGTGAGGAGAGAGCCCCGTGGCGTGAACAGACTGATCCGGTGGGCATACGTGGCCCTCTGCGCGTCCTCAACCGCCCCCTCCAGCAGGTCCGCGATGTCGAGCAGCTTGTTGGCCTCCTGGCCCGCGTCCGCGGTGCCCCTGGCCGCGTCTACAAGCTCGCGGACGTTCTTCTCCAGGCGCTGGGCCAGGCCGGCGATCTCCCGCAAGGTTTCTCGATCGACGCTTTCCGTCTTGAGCAGGACGTGCGTCAGTCCTACCACCGGGGTCAGCGCATCGCGGACTTTGTGCTCGGCGTTGTCGAGGGCCTCGTGCTGACGCTGGACGGTCGCGCGTCTTTCGGTCACGTCTTCCACCGCCAGGATCACGACTGGCCCGGCAGCAGTCTCGACAAATCGAATCGTGATCTCGGCCGGGAGCGCTAGGCCATCGCTTCGGCGCAGCTCCAGAATGGCGCGCCACTCCCGCCGCACCTCCAGGCCTTCGAGCTCGCGCTCCAGCCACTCGCCCGGAGCGGGGATCATTTCTGACAGCGTCAGATTCAGGAGCGGCCTTCGTCCGTAGCCGAGCAGCGAGAGCGCGGTCTCGTTCGCGTCCAGGACCGCGCCGCCGGCGTCCGCGATCAGAATCGGGACCGGCAGCCCATCGAACAGCGCCCTCAGAAGGCCGCCTGGGTCTGCCAGCCCAACGGCCGCTTCCTCAGACTCGTCGGCGTCGAGGAGGCGCAAGTGCCGTGTCTGCTGATCCCGCCTGCGCGCGAAGGCGCGGTTGCTCAGTTCTAGGAGCAGGTCGAAGGCCTTGCCGGCAGGAGCGGTGATGCCGAAGCCTCGGCCGGCAAGCTCGCGAGCCTTGGACATCGCTTCATCGGCGTCGTCTGGGACGTTCGAGTCCCAGGTCTCGGCGATCTGGGACTCATGTCTCGAAAGTTTCAAATAGCGCACCCGCGCGGTCGTAGTGGTTCCTGCCGGCCTGGTAGAGGATCCGCGGCCTCCAACAAATGTTAACGAGATTTCCGCAGGCTTCTGCGACGGTGGTGTTAATAAGTAGTTGCAAAGACATACTTTGTCGCCAGGCCCAGACCATGCCCTCCTGGACCGCGCGCACGCCCGCCTCCGTCCGCGAAGCGGCCCGCATCTTCGTCAGGATCGCGCCCACGTGCCGGCTTACCGTGAATGTACTCAGTCCCAACTCAGCCGCTATCTGCTTATCCGCCAGGCCCCTGGCGATGCGTTGCAGGACGTCCATTTCGCGGGCCGAGAGGCCGTAACGTCTCGCCCCAGCTGCCGGTGCTTCCTCTGCAACGGCGGCGGCGGGCGCGCCCGGGACCTCCGTCACGGCGTCAGCCCCAACTTCGTCGATGATTCTCAGCGCCAGTTCGGCCTGCTCTTCGATGGCCGCGGCCGCCTGCTCGATCTCCTTCGGGTCGAAGACCTCGTGGTGCTCGAGAAGCATATGGGCGAAGTTTCGGATCAGGTTCAGGGGGTCGCGGAGCTGTTCGGCCATTGGCGCCGTCCCAGGCCTTTCGAATCGAAGCCGGGCCCATCGCACGCCGATCATCGCGTAGCGGGCGTGTCTGCCGTCCCAGGCTGTGCGAAGAACGGTATCCTACAAGCCGCAGAGAAATACCGTGACCTACTTCACACAGCGAGCCCGCGCCTGCCTCGCGCGGATTGGAGCTGATCGATGCCGCGCATGAAGCCGGAGGACAAGAGAGCATTCCTTAAGGAGCCGATCGTCGGCGTCATAGCGACCCTTCGGCGCGACGGCAGGCCCTACACGGTGCCCGTCTGGTGGCTCTGGGACGAGGAGCAAGGCGTCTTCTGGCTCACCGGCACGCGCTCCCGCGTCTGGTGCAAGCAGCTCATAAAGGATGGCCGAATCTCGCTCTGCATCGAGGGCGGCGTGCCCGGCGGCGTCTCCGGCCACGTCGAGGCCGACGGCATGGCCGAGGCGCTGCGGCCGCCGCGCTTCGACATCTGGCCGATTTCGCGCAAGCTGGCGGAAAAGTACGTCGGCCGCGACGACCCTACGTCCCCCCGCGTCGACTCCTTCTTCGCGAATATGCAGACCGAGCCGAGGATGCTCTTTCGGGTCACGCCGCAGGTCTGGCGGGCGATCGACATGCGCGTCTACCAGGGCAAGCGCGCCGACCGCGAGTTCCAGGAGCGGGCTTCGGCCTGAGACGCCCGAGAGTGACGGCGTCGGCGGCGCCTCACGCCTGGCTTACCGGAACGCCGGCGCGACCTCGCGGATGAAGCGGTCGTAGCCCGCCTTGCGCGCCGCGACGTCGCGCCCGAGGTTGAAGTCAGGGACGATGAACTCGCCGACGCCGGCCGCGGCGTAGGCCGCGATCTGCTGCTTGACCTCGTCCGCGTTGCCGGCGATCGAGGCGAAGCCGCCGGCGCCGCGGGCGCGCTCGATCACCGCCGGGTCGTCGCTGATCGTGACCAGCGCCTGGGCGGAGCGCCCGATCGACCTGGGGTCGCGCCCGAGCGCCTGCGCAGTGCGCGTCCAGCACCTTGCTCTTGTGCGCCAGCACCTCCGGCGTGCCCCACGTGTTCCACTCGTCCGCGTACTGGGCGGCGATGCGCATCGTCACCTTCTCGCCGCCGCCGCCGATCAGGATCGGCAGGCGCGCCTGCACCGGCTTGGGCGCCAGGGGCGCGTCCTTCACCTTGTAGTGCTTGCCCTCGAAGGTCGTGCGCTCGTTGTCGAACAGGCCGCGGATGATCTGGACCGCTTCCTCCAGCCGCCGCAGCCGCCCGCCGACGGTGTAGAAGGGGATGCCGTAGGCGACGTGCTCGTTCTCCTGCCAGCCCGCCCCCAGCCCCAGGACCACGCGGCCACCGCTGATTATGTCGACTTGCGCCACCTGCTTCGCCAGCACGGCCGGATGGCGGTAGGTGTTGCCGGTCACCAGCGTCCCCAGCCGCACCCGCGGCACCAGCGCGGCCAGCGCTGCCAGCAGCGACCACGCTTCCTGCGTCGGCCCGGTGTTTTCCGGACGGTTGGGCATGAAATGGTCCGCGATCCAGATGCCGTCCCAACCCGTCGCCTCGATGTGCTTGCACTCTTCCAGGATGTCGGCCCAGGGTGCCGCCGAACCAGGCCAGGCGCTGAACTTCACTTGTCTTTATCTCTTTCTGGACCGCATTGGCCGGCCAACCTGCCTTCACTTCCGCTGCCCCCGCTTCCGCCGCTTCCGCCTCCCCTCTGATCCCCGTCTGTCCCCTTCCCCTCTGATCCCCCTCCCGTCGATGGGGGAGTGGTCTAGGGGTCGGGGTCCCGCAACCACTTCACCCTGTGCCGCCCGACCGCCACAACCTCGCCCGCATCCAGGACCTCGTACTCGTAGGTGACGAACACGGTGCGCCCGGAGAGGCCCTTGTCCGCGACGAACTCGCGGAACAGGTAGGGCTGATCTTGAAACACCGGCCGCTTCAGCGCCAGCCAGTGCTCCGCCCACATGCCGGGGTTGCGCACGCCCGTGACCTCCAGGCGCCGCGTCCGCGTCGCTTCCAGGGCGAGATTATGCAGGGCCTCGGGCGGCGCCAGCGGCCCGCCCCAGGGCGAGGCAACTACGTACCAGGGCGTCGTGTCGCCCGCGGCGGCGATCATGTTGGCGGCGCGCTGCGGCAAGACGCGCATCTCGGCGTCGTCGAAGCGTGTCCCGATCTCGACGCCGGGCAGGACAGCCTCGGCGCCGTGCTTGCCGTCCTGGCCGCGGTCCCAGGGCGCCTCGAAGCCGAGGCCGGCCTGGCCGGAGCAGCACAGGCGGCCGTCCGAGGTCACGATGCGGATGTCGATACGGCCCTCGCCCGTTACTTCGGCCTCCTCGCGCACGTCGTTGCTCGTGTAGACGGGCGTCACGAACTTGAAGTCGCACCAGCCGCCCTCGAACCAGGCCCGGCCCAGCAGGTCCACCACTGCCGGCATCGCCGCGGTGCCGACGGTGCTCCCGGGCACGAAGGCGCCTTCGAAGCCCAGCGCCCGCGCCGGCTCGTCGTCATGGATCGAGCCTTTGCGGTCCGCGGAGATGTTCGCCAGCCTGCGCCACGGCCCCTGGTGGGTCTTCGCCGCCGTTGTCATTGCATGCCTCCAATGATTCCCTGCCCGCGCAGTCGCGCGACCTCACCCTCGCTCAGACCCGCCTGCCGCAATACGGCGTCCGTATGCTCGCCGATTTCGGGCGCCCGGTTCGGCGCCAACTCGCCCGCGTCGAAGTGAAACGGCAGGCCCGGGCAGGGGACTTCGCGCCCGTCGACCCGTGCCGCCGCGAAGAAGCCCCGTGCTTCCAGTTGGGGGCTGGCCAGCAAGGCCAGCGGGTCATCCAGCGGCGCGAAGGTGTAGCCCTGGGCGGCCGCCTCGCTGAACCACTCATAGCGACCTTTGCTCAGTAGCGATTCGTAGAAGTGCGGCTCGATGTCATCCCAGCGCTCTGCCCGGTACGTCGGGTCGCTGAACTCCGGCGTGATGAAGCCCTCCAGGCCCAGGAAGTAGGCCAGCGCCTCCCATTCGGCCCGCAGCGCCAGGATATACAGCATGCCGTCCTTGGCCGGCACGCTGTGGGGAAAACCCTGGCGCCCGAACTCGCGCCGCTCCCGCCTGGTGCCGGTACCGGCGTAGCACCACTGGTCGATGTGCCGCGTCCAGTGATGCGCGAACGTCTCCTGCATCGACAGGTCGATGTGTACGCCGGGCTCGTTGCCGGCCTCGACGCCGTAAACCGCGGCCAGTACCGCCGTGGCCGCGTTGATCGCGGCGACGAAGGCCGCCGGATAGCCGGCGAGCTTGAGTGGCGCATCACCGTCCCAGCCGGTGTTGTGCACGACCCCGCCCATCGACTCGACGACGAGCTCGCCGGCCTGCCAGCCGGCCCGGGGGCCTGACTGGCCGAAGGGCGAGATGCTGACCACAACGACGTTCGGGTTGGCGCGCTTGAGCGAGGCATACGAAATCTTGCGCGCCTTCAGCCCTCCGGGGCCGAAGTCCTCCACCACCGCATCGCAGCCGGCGACAAGCCGGCGGAAGGCCCTGCGCCCCGCCGCCGCGTTCAGGTCGATCGCCAGGCTGCGCTTGCGGCGGTTCGCGTAGACGAAGGTAGAGTCGTCGCCGGTGTCCTCGACCATCGAGCGCCGCGGGTCGCCGGACAGCGGCTCGACTTTGATGACGTCGGCTCCGAGTTCGGCCAGGAGCATGCCCGCGTAGGCGGCGCTCAGGTCCGCGCCCATCTCCAGCACCCTCACGAGGCCGCCTCCACCACATCCGGGGCTGGCGCCAGGCCCAGGCGCTGGGCGAAGTCGCGGTCTATGGGTACGCCGGGCGCGGTCGCCGGCGCTTCCTGCGGCGCGTCAAGGGGCGCCTTGAAGATGGCCCCCGCCGCCTCGATCTCGGCGATTTGTTGCGCCGTCATCCCCAACCAGGCCGCGAGCACGGCCTCGTTGTCCTCGCCGGCGAAGCGGAACTCGCGCAACCTGGTCCGCTCGCGCCCTTCGGCGACCCAGGGCGTTGTCGGGTGAGGATGGGCGCCGTGGCCGAAGAGCGGGCGGCTGTGGCGGACGGTCTGCATGAACCCGCGCTCGGCCAGATGCCGGTCGAAGGGGAAGTCGGAAACCTTGTTCACCGGCCCCGCGGCCACGCCGGCAGCCTGGAGCCTCTCCGCCAGCTCGAACTTGTCGCGGCGGCGCGTCCAGGCCGCGATGGCTTCGTCGATCTCATCGTGGCGTTCGCGGCGGCCTCGAAGGGTGGCGTACTTCGCGGCGGTCAGGCGCTTGTCCGCCGCCAGGGATACCAGGGCCCGCCATTCGACGTCGCTGCGCACCGAGATCGCGATCCATTCGTCGACGCCGGCGCACGGGTAGATGCCCTGCGGCGCCAGCAGGGGGTCGCGGTTGCCTCTTCGCGGCGGCATCGCGCGGCCGGTCCGGGCCGCGTTCAGGACGTAGTGCCCCAGCAGGCTCACGATGCCTTCGTACATCGAGACGTCGATGTACTGGCCCCGCCCGGTCTCGCGGCGGCGTTTCAGCGCCGCCACCAGGGCCAGGGCCGCGAACCGGCCCGAAAGCTGGTCGGCGAAAACCCCGCTGCCGACGCGCACGGGCGCGTCGGTCTCGAGGCCGCTGAGGCGGTTCATGCCGCCCGCAGCCTCGACGCTGGGGCCGTAGGCCGGGAAGTCCTGCCAGGGCCCGGGCCCGCCGTAGCCGGTGAGCTGGAGCACGATGAGGTCGGGCCGCTTGCCAAGTAGGTCTCCGGGCGCCAGCCCGAAGCGCGGCATCACCTCCGCCGTGAAGTTGCTTACCACCGCGTCCGCCTTGCCGATCAAGCTCCAGGCCAACTCCAGGCCCTTCTGATTGCGCAGGTCGATCGCGATGCAAGGCTTGCTGAGGAACACGCCATCGACGACCGAGATGTAGATCCCGAAGCCGCGTGTGGGCGACGCCACCCGCACGACCTCCGCGCCCAGCTCGGCCAGCGTCCGCGTGCCCGCCGGGAGCGAATACGCCGTCTCGAACGCGAGCACGCGCACGCCTTTCAGGGGAAGGTACGGCTTCTTGGCCACGTCCGGCGCCTCTTCCGAGTCTTGGCAGGGACGGTTAGCTGCGGCTAGTTGTAGCATTATTGAGCTTGAAAAAGTAGCCGCCCGCATCTTGAAAGGTAGCCGCCGACCTTTTGAAATGTAGCCGCCGACCTTCAGGTCAGGCCCGGTTAACGGAGTCGCATGGTCCAACAGACGCCCGTCACCTTCCCCAGCGGCGACCTCACTCTCGAAGGCCTCTATTACACGCCCGAAGGCCCAACGCCTGTGGCTGTCGCCGTCGTCGCGCACCCTCACCCCAACTACGGCGGCGATATGCACAACCTGGTGGTGACAGTGATCGTCCGAGGCCTGATCGAGGCCGGCCTCGGCGCGCTGGCATTCAATTTCCGCGGCGTCGGTGGCAGCGAAGGCCACTTCGACGGCGGGTCCGGCGAGCGTGACGATGTCCTCGCCGCCATTGCGCGCGCCCGCGCGCTGCCCGGCGTCGAGAGCGTTGCCCTCGCTGGCTACTCCTTCGGCGCCGGAATGGCCGCGGCCGCCGTCGACGACACCATACCGGCGCTGGCCCTGGTAGCGTTGCCGCCGGGCATGGCCGCAGGCGAGGGCGCCGGCCTGCGGACCTACGCCGGCCGGGTGCTCCTGGTCTCCGGCGCCAACGACAACGTCAGCCCCGAGGCGGCCCTGCGCGAGCTCGCGGCCACTCTGCCCGCGCAACCCAGCGTCGTCATCATCCCCGGCGCCGACCACTTCTGGTGGGGGCACGAACGCGCCCTCGCCGATGCCATCCGCGACTTCTTTTCGGCACTGGAGTAGGCGTTAGCGCCCGCGCCGCCGGGGAGATTGTGTCCGATCAGGCGTAGCGTCGAAAGGCGAGGCAGCTGTTCTGGCCGCCGAGGCCGAACGAGTTCGAGATGACGCCGCGCACCGTGGCCTTGCGCGCCTGGTTCGGGACGTAGTCGAGGTCGCAGTCCGGGTCGGGGAACTCGTAGTTGATCGTCGGGGCGATGACCTGGTCGCGCAGCGTCAGCACGCAGACCGACGGCCTCGACGGCGCCCGCGGCGGCCGCCAGGTGGCCGGTCATCGACTTGGTGGAGCTGATCGGCGACGCCGTAAGCGCGCTCGCCGAAGACCTTCTTGATCGCCGCGGTCTCCGTCTTGTCGTTGAGCTCGCGTCGACGTGCCGTGGGCGTTGATGTAGTCGATGTCGTCCGGGTCAGGCCGGCGTTCTTGAGGGCGCGGGACATCGCCAGGGCCTGGCCGTCGACGTCCGGCGCGGTGTCGTCGGTGGCGTCGAAGGACCAGGCGGCGCCGGCCAGCTCGCAGATGATCGGCGCGCCGCGGGCGCGCGCGAACTCCTCGGTCTCGAGGACGAGGATGGCGGCGCCTTCGCCGAGGACGAAGCCGCTGCGCTTGGCGTCGAAGGGCCGCGAGGCGCGCTTGGGGTTCGGCGTTCCAGGTCTTCGTCAGCGCGCCGAGGCCGGCCAGGGAGCGCAATCGCGACGCGGCGTGATCATCGCCTCGGTGCCGCCGGCGAGCATGCACTCGGCGTAGCCGAGCCGCATCAGGTTCAGCGCCTGGCCGATGGCGTCGCCGCCGGAGGCGCAGGCGCTGTTGACGCTGGAGTTGGGGCCGCGCACCTCGAGCAGGCGGCCGACGCGCACGGCAGGCGCTGTACTGGCCGACCCTCGGCACGGTCAGGGGGTCGACGCGGGAAGGGCCGCGCGTCTCGATGACCTTCTCCTGCTCGCCGATCGTGAACAAGGTGCCGCTGCTGGCGATGATCACGCCGATGTCGTCGCGGTTGGTCTCGTCGATCCGCAGGTTGGCCGACGCGACGGCCTCGTGCGCCGCGACGACGGCCATCTGGGTGTGGCGGCCGGAGCGCCGGGCCGTGCGGCGGTCCATGTGGTCTCTCCGGCACGAAGCCCTTGACCTCGGCCGCGACCTGGACCTCGAAGGCCTCGGCGTCGAAGTGGGTGATGCGCCCCAGGCCGGACCTGCCGGCGAGCAGCGCCGACCAGCTCGATTCGGTGTCGAGACCCACCGGGGTCACCATGCCGACACCCGTGATCACGACCCTGGGGAAATCAGCCATAGGAGGCGTCCTTTCCAAGAAAGAGGTCCAGCGCTTCGGCGACCACCACCTCGGGCTTCTCCATGGGCAGGAAGTGGGTCGCGCCCGCTATCGTGCGCTCCCGCGCGCCCGGAATCAGCTGCCCGGCGCCATTGACCGCACCCATCATCCCACGGTTGCCGGTTTCACCCCAGAGCAGGCGCACAGGGCATCTTACGCCGGAGAGGGCCGGCGCGGCATCGAAGTCAGCGACGGCCTCGTAGAAGCGCGCCTCCAGCTCCGGCGCGCACTTGAGGTTGATGCCGCCCTCGTAGGCGGTGGTGCCTTGCTCGCAGTACAGGCGCAGGCTCTCCTCCGTCCAGGTGTTGAAGGGCGGCCGGCCGCGAAAGCCCTCGTACATCTCCTGAGCGCTTTCGAAGGTCGACCGGCGGCGGCGGGTGCGCTCCGCCATCGCGTTTGGCGCCAGGTACTGGTCCGAAGGCGGCAGCTCCATGCGGCCGCGGGGCAGCACGGGTTCGACCATCAGCAGGCGCTGGATGCGCCCGGGGAACAAGGCGGCGTGCACCGCCAGCGTCGTCGCGCCAGCGGAGTGGCCGGCCGCGTACGGGCGTTCGAGCGCAAGAGCGTCGAAGACAGCCTGCATGTCGCGCGCCAGGTTATCGAAGGCGAAGCCGGAGACCTTGTCGCTGTCGCCGTGGCCGCGCTGGTCGGGTGCGTAGACGTGGAAGCGCCGCGAAAGCTCGCGCGCGTGCGGTTCCCACATCCAGTGGCCGAAGCCGGTGGAGTGCAGCATCACCAGGGGCGGGCCGTCGCCGCCGAAGTCGCGCACGAAGAGGCGAACGCCGTCCCGCACCACGTAAGTGTTCGGCATGATGCATGGTTTGTAGCCGAGGGGAGGCGGGGGGTCAAACAGCGCTATGATTGTGTTCACGATGAAGACTGCGAAACCTGCGGACGGCGGCGACTTTGAAGAGCGGTACGAACTATTTGTGAAGCGCCTGGAATCGGATCACTGGGGGGACTTCGCTGCCGTCCGTAAGGACGGCTCTCTCGTCCTGGCCCCGAGCCTCTTGGAGGCCTTGGAGAAGGGGGAGCTACAGCTCGGTTCGGGAATCTACATTTACAGGGTCGGGGAGGTGGCAGTCGGGAAATGGCGATGAACTCACGGTTCACCGCCCAACGGTACCCCTACCTGCCACTCGCGCTCAGTATTGGCAACCTGACTATCACAGTTGAGGCGCTTGTCGACACCGGGTTCGACGGCTTCGTCATCGTCCCTGCCGGAACCCTCCCAAGTTTGGACGCCAGCCGGATGGCATTCACGCTCGCGGATGGCAGCCGCATTTCAGCCCCAACGGTCCGGGGCGCCGCAAGTATCGAACGAATCTTGCTAACAACCCCGGTCGCCATCTCAGAGCTTGGCCATGAAGCCATCGTCGGTAGAGGGCTAATCGACCGGCTCAAGCTCACCCTCGATCACGGGCGCGAGCTCACAATCGAGACTTGAACGCCAATTCCGCTTGTCAGCCCCATGCTTCGCGACAATAATTCCTCCACAGGGCACCAGATCCAGGGAGGTCCGACATGGCGTTTCCGCTCGAAGGCGTCCGCGTTCTCGACATGACCATCTGGCAGCAGGGCACGTACTCGACGGCGATGCTGGCCGATATGGGCGCCGACGTCATCAAGATCGAAGGCCCGGCATCGCCCGACCCCGGGCGCGGCCTCATGGGACCGGACGCCCGCAGCGTCAACAACGCGTACTTCCAGTCGCACAACCGCAGCAAGCGCGCCATCTGCCTGGACCTGAACCAACCGGCCGGCCGCGAAGTCCTCTATAAGCTCGTGCAGGAAGCCGACATCTTCGTCAGCAACATGCGCCGGCGCGCCCTCGTCAAGCTTGGCGCGGACTACGAGACGCTCTCGAACCTCAACCCGCGCCTGATCTACGGCCGCGCCTCCGGCTACGGCCCCAACGGCCCCGACGCCGACGTGGGCTCGATGGACATCATGGCCCAGGCGCGCGGTGGCATCATGAGCATGACAGGCGACCCCGGCGGCTGGCCGAAGCCCGTCGGCGTCCCCTTCGCCGACCACGTCGGGGCCATGAGCATGGCCTTCGGCCTCATGGTCGCCCTCTACCACCGCCAGCTCACCGGCGAGGGCCAGCAGGTCGACGCCTCGCTACTCGCCGGCCAGCTCTGCATCCAGTCTTTCAACATCACCGGCAGCCTCTTCAACGCCAATCGCGTCATGGACCGCCGCACCCGCGCCGGCCTCAGCCCGACCTGGAACGTGTACAGGGGCAGCGACGGCAAGCACTTCGTCATCGGCATGAATCAGCAGCGTTACTGGCCCGGCATCTGCAAAATCATTGAAAAGCCGGAGTGGCTGGCCGAAGAGCCTTACGGTTCTGTCCGCGCCCGCCAGGAGCACCGCGAGGAGCTCTTCGCCGCGTTCGACGCCGCCTTCGCCACGAAGACCGCCGACGAGTGGGTCAAGCTCTTCTCCGACGCCGACCTCCTGGCCGCGCGCGTCAACGACTACGCCGAAGTGGCCGCCGACCCTCAGAACCTGGAGAACGGCTACATCACGGAGGTCGAGAACCCGGAGGGGCCTCCCGTGAAGATGGTTGGCCTGCCCGTGATCCTGAGCAAGACGCCCGGCCGCGTGCGCAGTCTCGCGCCCGAGTTCGGCCAGCACACCGAGGAGGTCATGCTGGAGGCCGGGTACACCTGGGAGCAGATCGAGGCCTTGCGCTCGAAGGGCGCGATCGGCGCGCCGGTCGCCTGACTCCACGCTGCTCACCCGCCGGCGGCCCTTTGTCCTTCCGCGGAGCGGGCGCCGTCGCGGCCGCCATTGACCGCCGCCTGTGAACGAATCATCCTCCTGATGCCGATCGACGGAGGAGGCGCGAGTGTCGAAGCGGACCGAGATCGCCGAACTGTATGTAGCGGCCCAAAGGAGCAGGGATCCCAAGGCCATTCAGGCGCTGGGCGGGAGCCTCGCCGAACAGGTCGTCCTCATTACGCGCCGAGGCAACGTCGAAGGCAGGGAGGCCGTGCTCCAGCGGCTCGCCAACCCGGCCCAGGGCAACGCCCGGGCGCGGTTCGCCATGCGTTTGCTACGCCTCACCCGCTGGCGAAGGCGCGCCACCTCGCAAGCGCCGCGTGATCAGGTCGGCGGCGCCGGCGCGATGCTCGGGCAGCTTCAGTTCGGCCCTCCAGCCGAAGACGCCGGCACGGTCACCTTGAAGGCGGACCTGCCCCCGAATCCGATGTTCTCGAAGGTGACCGTGAAATTCGACTTCAATGGCGCCGATGAGTTGGTCCGTATAGAGCAGCGCCTGGACTAGGGCCTGAGCCGCGGCCTTCTCTCTCGCGCTTCAAAGCCGGGATGTGACGCCGAGCGCAGCCCCTTGCTGTTGACGTTCACGTTAAGCGTTGAATAGCATCGCCGCATGGTTCAAGACGCGGTAGCACCCGTCCTCCCGGCCGCGCCCATCGATTCGTCGCTACCGCGGCAAAAACTCAAGACCTTCGACTCGCTGCAATATCGCGATTTTCGCCTGCTCTGGCTGGGACAGATCGGCGCCTCCGCCTCGCAATGGATGGAGCAGATAGCGCGACCGCTGCTCATCCTGGCCCTCACGGACTCCGCGATCTGGGTCGGCCTCGTGGCCGCGACGCGCATGCTGCCGATGCTGATCATAGGCACCTGGGCCGGCGTGGTTGCCGACCGCGTCGACAAGCGCAAGATCCTGCTCTCGACGCAGCTCGTCACGCTTTCGATGCACCTCGTGACCGCCGCCCTGATCCTGACCCACACGATCGAGCCCTGGATGGTGCTGGTCACAAGCTTCGTCAGCGGCTCTTCGATGGCCTTCAACCAGCCGGCGCGCCAGTCGTTGATCCCGCGCATGGTCCCGCGTGAGAGCGTCGGCAACGCCGTCGCCCTGAACTCGGCCGCCATGAACGTCATGCGCATCGGCGGCCCTTCGATCGCCGGCCTCATCCTGGCCGCCTTCGATTTTGGCGACCTCTACCTGATCCAGGCCTTCATGTACCTCTGGGTGATGCTCTGGACCTTCCAGATCGGCGTCAGGACCAGCGAGAGCGGCCGGCCGCGGAAGTCCTTCATTGCCGACTTCAAGGAGGGCATCGCCGCCATCCGCGGCGACAAGCCCATCCTCTACATCCTCTGTCTCAGCCTCATGCTCTTCATCTGGGGCTTTCCCTACCAGAGCGTCTTTGTGCCCTTGATCGCAACCCGCGTGCTCGATGTCGGCCGCACCGGCACCGGGGTCCTGGTCTCGCTCATCGGTGTCGGCGCGCTGTGCGGTTCCCTTACCGTCGCGACCGCCGGCGGCTCGCTGGGCAAGCGCGGCGTGGTCATGCTGGTGCAGGTCTTCATCTTCTGCGGCGCCCTTCTGATCTTCTCGCAGGCCAAATCCATGTACATCGTCGTGCCGGCCCTCATCGTCTCCGGCGCGATGCAGACGTCGTTCATGTCCCTCAACAACGCCTTCGTGCTGGCGCGCACGCCGCCCGAGATTCAGGGCCGGATCATGAGCCTCTTCACCCTCGACCGCGGCCTGGTGCCCCTGGGCGCGACCATCGGCGGCGTGCTCGCCGCCACCCTCGGCCCGCAGGACGGCCTGACGATCATGGCCCTGATCTGCCTCGGCTGCACAACGGCCATCGCCGTGCTTGTTCCCGCCGTCCGCCGCGTCAGCTGAGCCTCGCCTTGTCCCGAGGCCCTACTGAATGCGGCAGCGTGGGCGTTGCGCGGCGTCCCTGACGCACATTGGCGCCCGTCCTTCGACAGGCTCAGCCCTTCGACAAGCTCAGCCCTTCGACAGGCTCAGGATGATTCTTGTGAGGTCTCGGCTGAAGGAGGCGCACCCCAGACGATGCAAGCATCCAAAGAATCATCCTGAGCCTGTCGAAGGACGGCGGGCACGCGAGTGATGCCGTGGTGGGCTTAGCTGGGTGCTGGCCCGCGAGAGTAGTACTGTGCGCCGGGCAGTGGTCTCAACCCTCAATCGTTACCGTGCCGGCGCTGCCGTCCACCGTGATCCGCTGGCCCGTCTTGATGACCCGCGTGCCCAGCTTCACGTTGACCACGGCCGGCAGCCCCAGCTCGCGCGCCACTGTGGCCCCGTGTGACAGCGGCCCGCCGATGTCGACGACCACCGCCGCGGCCGTCAGGAACAGCGGCGTCCAGCCGGCGTCCGTCACCGGCGCGACCAGGATCTCGCCCGGCTCGATCTCGCCGTCGACCCTCGGGTCCATGATTACTCGGGCAAGGCCGCTGACCAGCCCCGGCGACACCGGGATGCCCTTGAGGCTGGTAACCGCGGCCGGCGCCTCGACTGCCAGCGGCGATGGCCGGCCGAAGAACGACTCCGGCAGCATCACCGACCGGTTGCGCTCCATCTCGGCCCGGCGGCCGGCAACGCGCTCCTTCAGACCCGGCAACCCGGCCCCCGCCGCGACCTGCTTCGCTTCCTCCATCGTCAGGTAGAAGACGTCTTCCTGCTTGTCGAGGTGGCCGGCGTCGACGAATCGGCGTCCGACCTCCTTGACCAACCGCCGCGCCCGCTGAGTGCCCTTTACCAGCAGGGACTTCGTGCGCTCGCGGTTGGCCACATACGATTGCGCCATCGAGAGCGCCCGCTTGAAGACCGCGCGCTTGGGCACGGAGAGCGAGCGCAACGCCTTCTCGGTCTCGCGCTCCCGCAGGCTGCGCTGGCGCTGCTCGAGCATCTCCGGGTCGCTGTCCGGCCCCGTGTCGCGCAGGTTTCGCAGCATCGCGAAGACCGTTTGCGTGTCTTCTTCCCAGAGCGGCGCCGAGAGCTCGCCTTCCATCACGGACCGATGCCCGAAGCGCTCAATGAACGCGCCGTAGGACTGCACGAACGAGCGCGTCGCCTCGGATTCAGAAGCCCGCAGCCCTTCCAGCGCCTCGGCCGCGTTTGGCGCATCGAGCGCCGCCGAGACCTCCGGCGAAGCCAGCGCCAGCCTCGAGAGCCGCCACATCGCCTTTGACGGGCGCGCGCTTTCGACCTCGATTAGCCCTGAAACCAGCGTCGCCTGCAACGACCCGGTCTCGTCACCCAGCCAGTTCTTCGTCAGACGGCCGAGCGTCTCGAACGTTGCGCTGGCGCCGCCGGAGACGCCGATATGCGTCGCCCCGACTTCCTGCCCCACCGCCGTCAAGCCGCGCTCCAGGTCGGCCACCAGTTCGGCCGCGGACATCGCCCCGAAGTCGGTCGCCCTGTCGCGACGGTCTAGATCGGCGACCTGGCGCTCCATGCCGCCGATCTCGTCGCCGGCGCGCATCATCAGCCAGACCATGCGCGGGAACACCGGCACGTAGGAGAGCGCGTCCTTCAGAGTCGGCTTCCAGGGCGGCACGTCGGGGTCGCGCTGGCGCCCGAGGTATTGCTCATCGATTGCCTCTGGCGACCCGCCGGGCATGCGCTTCGCGCCTTCGCGCAGGGCCGTCGCGTTGAGGTACGCGCGGCTGTAAAACTGTGCCACGTAAGGGTCTTTCGGCGGCGTGTAGGCGCCCATTCGCTGCGCCGGCCGCGCGAAGCCGTAGTTCAGCAGCGGCGCGATCATCGACCAGCTCATCGGCGTCACCAGCCCCGGCAGCGCCTCCTGGATGTTCGCGGCCGTCCATTCGGTCTCGACGCTCGTGGGCGTGTCGAACTCGGACACCCAACCGGGCGAAGACTCGGACGATGGTGCATGGTGGTTGGTAGTCGGATCAGAAGCCAAATCTCTATCTCCCTAAGCGCGAATGCAGCCGCAACCTGTGCTCACGAAGCCCTCTCCGCCTCGGAGCGAACCTTAGCCTATGCTAGAATTGGCGCGGATGGCAAAGGTAACCGTCCTCCCCGCGAACATCGATTTTGAAGCTAATCCGGGCGAGACAGTGATGGCCGCCGCCCTGGCCAGCGGCTTCTACTGGCCCACCACCTGCGGCGGCCAGGGCATCTGCACAACCTGTCTGGCTGAGGTCCTCAGCGGCGCCGACAACCTGCTGGAGATGGGCCGCGGCGAACGCAAGACCATCTCGGCCGAGCGTGGTGAATCCGCCGTGGGGCGCCCGCTGCGGCTCGCCTGTCAGGCCATCGTCATCCGGGGTCCCGTCGTGGTGGAGAAGGCCGGCGTGCGGCCCGCGGAAGCGACAGCATGACCTACGTAATCACCGAACCCTGCATCGGCACGAAGGACTTGAGCTGCATCGATGTCTGCCCCGTCGACTGCATCTACGGCAAGGACGACGACGAGCAGCTCTACATCGACGCCGAGATGTGCATCGACTGCGCCGCCTGCGAAGTCGCCTGCCCGGTCACCGCCATCTTCTTCGAGGACGACGTGCCGCCGCAGTGGACCGGCTACATCGAGAAGCAGAGCAAGTACTTCGAGAACATAAGCGAGGAAGAGCGCTCGCACGCCTTCCGTCCCCGCAGCCAGCGCTAAGGCAGGGACAAGTAACAACGGACACGGAACAGGGCCACGACTACGAACATCCATCCTTCCCCTCTCTCCTCTCGGCTCTCGCCCTCTCCCCCGTTCCGTGTTCCTTGTTCGCTGTCCTTCTTATCTACGGCACCCTCAGTTTCTGCTATCATTATCGAGTCCATCGATAGAAGGTGTTACTAATTGGACCTCGGCCAACTCGAAGCATTCGTCCACGTCGCCAACCAGAAGAGCTTTAGCCGAGCCGCCGAAGCTCTCTTCCTGACCCAACCGTCGGTGACCGCCCGCATCCAGGCGCTGGAGCGCGACCTCGGCGAGCGGCTGTTCGAGCGCTCCGGACGCGGCGTCCGTCTCACCGAGGTCGGCACCTGCTTCCTCCCTCACGCCGAGCGCGTCCTCCAGGCCCTGCACGAAGGCCGCGACGCGATCGACGCCTTGCGTAACCTGCAGTCCGGCTCCTTGATCCTGGCCTCCGCCACCACCGTCAGCACCTACATCCTGCCCGGCGTGCTCAAGACCTTCCGTCAGCGCTTTCCGCGCGTCGAAGTGTCCGTCCGCACCGGGCGCTCGGAGCAGGTGCTCGCAGATGCTCCTTTCGGACGAGGCCCAGGTCGGCCTAGTGCGCGCCGTCTACCATCAGGACATCGAGACCAAGGGCCTGATCGAGGACGAGCTGATCCTCGTCGCCAACTCTTCGGACGAGCTGGCACACCTGGGCGCCGTCTCCGTCGAGCAGCTCGGCGACCACCCTTTCATCTTCTTCGACCGCAACTCCAGCTACTACTCGCTGGCCCAGGGCCTCTTCCGCCAGCACGGCGTCGTGCCCCGCATCCAGATGGAGCTCGACTCGATGGAAGCGACGAAGAAGATGGTCGAAGAGGGCCTCGGCATCGCCATGCTGCCGCGCATGGCCGTCGAACGCGAGCTCCATGACGGCTCCCTGGTCGAGATCGAGCTGGCCGGCATGCGCACACCCACGCGCCAGATTGCCCTGATCAGCCGCCGCAGCCGCCCCCTGGGCCCTGTCGCCCAGGCCTTCGTCGAAATCGTCCAGGAGATGTTCGTCTCCGGCCGCGCCCAACCGGCGGCGGTCGGCGCGGGATCCTAGCCTTCCCTTACCCCAACCTCGTCATTCTGAGCGTAAGCGAAGAATCGCCGCTCATTTCCCGCTTCGGCGCTCCCAGACGCCACGCATGCCCATCACCATTCGGATAGGACGGCGATAGCCGTCCCGCCCGCGACCTTTGCTATCCTTCGGCACATGACGAACCCGCGCCTGGAAGCTCTCGCGCTCTCCCTGGCCCGCCTCGGCGCCGTCGGGCTCATCGCCGTCGGCCTCAGCGGCCTGCTGGCGGGCGGCCTCGGCCTGGCTTTCGGCAAGGGCTTCGTTTCCGGCGACCTACCCGGGGTCACCTACACCGCGGAGCGCTGTGCCGAGTTCCGGGAGTACTACCCGGAACCGACGTGCGAGGCCGCCGCCACCGCCCACCACTTCGACGAAGTCGTCTTCTACCGTCTGGACGCCGGCGCCCTTGGGCTTCTCGGGCTCGCAGCCATCATCGTCCTCGGCAAGGTCCGCCCGGGCTTCGGCCGTCAGGCAAGCCTGCACCCGGCGATTGTCCCCGCGGTAGGCGCCTCAGTCTTCGGCCTGGCAACGCTTGGGCTGCTGGGCTACAGCGTTTCGGAGCCAGCGTTCGCCGACGACTATGGCGTCGGCGCGCTGCTCTCCGGCGGCATGGTGGCGCTGGTGCCCGCCGCCTTCTACAGCCGGCGCCTGGTCGCTGCCCTCACCTGACCGGCGGGCGCTCCAGGCGTTCGATGTCAGGTCTGCGCCAGTCGAAGTCGATCGATCCTTTCGTGGCCGGCGCAGGGCGTTGAGTCCTGGATGGCCGCGCCGGCCGCGCCTCTTGCGCCGCCGAAGCGCGGGCAACCCGCACGGCCAGCAGCCCCAGCACCGACAAGATCGCGGCCAGGTACAGCGCCAGCATCCAGGCCGCCCCCGTATCCGCCCCGCTGAGAATGCCGTGATACGTCGCCAGCGTGAACACCGCGAAGGTGGAGTAGTGCAGGGCCCGCCAGGCCTTCTGCCCGACCCAGCGTTTGACGTAGAAGCTGCCGTACACGGCGATAGAGACGTAGAGCGCGATAACGCCCAGGCCGACCGACAGGGGCCGGTAATCAGACGTGAACGGCACCAGGACCTGTGAGGGCGAGAAGCCGATGTAGCTGTCCAGGAGCAGCGTCAGCGCGTGCAGGCCGCCACCGCATATCGCCAGCAGAGCCAGAAAGCGGTGCGCTTCGAAGAGGTCAAAGCGGCGGTCGCCCGGCGGCGCGGCTCGGTTCGTGACCAGAAGGCCGCAGGCCACGGTAAGCGTGACCAGCGCGTAGGAGACGATGCCCGTCGCCCGCACCACGTACCAGACGGTATGCGACCCCGCGCCCGAGATCGCGAAGCCGGCGGCCGCGATCAGGGCGGCTGCCGGCGCCAGGTAGCGCAGGGGCGCACTGGGAGCCGGGGCTGCTTCATCCATCGCGCGGCCTAAGAGGCCCTGGTCCGGGCGCGCGGGGCCGCGGCGGAAGGCTGCGTCCGCGATGACCTCGTGGGTGTGGCGATAGCCGGGGCCCGCGGCGCCGCCGTGGCCACCGGCGCAACCGCCGGAGCAGCCGCCTCGACGGCATCATCGGCTTCGCCCGACTGTCCTCTCACTAGCGCGAACGCGGGAATGAAGGAGAGGATGCTTCCCGTCAAGAGGAAGGCTTGCAACACTTTCGCCCGGGCAACCCGCTTCCAGTGCACGCGCGCGCCTCCTTCGATGCATTCTTCGCCTCTCACTGTCTCATCGCGTCGCGCGACAGGCCTCACGATCCTGGTAAGAGAGTGCTAAGAATCCCTTAATCGCGATCCCGTGCCCGTGCCCGACCTGCATCGCTGCCGGCCCAGGACTCCTAAACGCATGTATTGCCTCGTCGATGGGTGGCGGCGTCGATCGGGAGGAGATCGCCGGGTCAGAGTTCACGGTCGAAGACTTCGTGTGCATCAAGAATGCGGCCTGCGTTCGCAGGCCCTTGCGGGCTCATTCGCTCCAGCCGCCCTGGTGTCTCTCAGGTCTACGCCGCGGCGCTGGCGGCAGCGGCGGAGGCGGCCTCAGCCGCCTGGCGCGGCGCCACTCGTAGTGGCATGACATGGGTTCCGGGCCGACAAAGCCTGCCAGCCAACCAGCCGACCCACCGATCCTGATGACGCAATTCGAAGGTACGAGGAATAGCCTCTAGAGAGACTAGGGAAGGGACCGAACTACCGATTCGTACTGTAGCGGGAGTTGAGTGAATCAACAATTTTCCAACATGCCATCGAGGCCAGACAAAGAGCGAGACCTGCGATCAGAAAGCCAACATTCAGGCGGGAATGGCCCGCCGTACCGTTGGCGATTAAGGCAGCTGCTCCCAGAACGGCAAAGCTGGCCGCGCATATGAAAGTCATCGCGGCGACCGCCTTCACTGTCCAACCCACAATTACCCACATCAAGCTACCCTAATATTACGATTACTGGTGGTGGCAGGACCCTAGTGATTGGCTACCGCCTAGAGTGGTCAAAACAGGCCGAGACGCCGACCCGCCGACCAGCCTGTCGCTCAGTCCGCGAACATGATGTCGCCTTCGTCGCCGAGCACCAGGTGCGTCTCGCCGTACTGGCCGGCATCGGCGATGCTCCAGTCCTCCAACGACTCCGTCGGCCGCAGCCGGACGCCCCAGTCGCCGCCGTAGATCAGCCAGGCTGAGCCCTCGCTCGAGTCCTCGATCTTGACGGCGAAGGCGTCGCTGGGCGAGCCGCCATCGGTGCTGGACCATCCCGTGATGTCGAACAGCTGGCCTTCCGGGGCGCCTTCGAAGATTCGGACGGCAGCGACGCGATAAATCTCGCCGATGTTTTTGTAGACCTGGTTCGCCGACATCGGCGTGTTCTCGTTCGATTCAACTTCGACGTGTGTATAGGCCATGGTCAGCGCCTCGCCAGCGCCGCCGGTGCCTTGAGCTCATTGAGCAGGCGCAGGATGTGGCCAGCCGTAACCTCGGCCTCGAACTGCCTGGTGGCGCTGTCGAAGTGCATCTGGTCGCGCGCGTAGGCCGGAGTGCGGGCAGCTTTCGCCAGCTCGCCGTCCATCTCGAACACGCCCACATGGCGCTTGCGGCAGAGCTCGGAGACGGCCGCGTTGTGCGTCGTGATGCGTTGCTCGTAAAGCCGGCGGCGCTTGCCGCTGACCCGCATCGTTACGCCGGGCAAGCGGCAAAGCGACACGACGTCTTCATACCGGACCAGCGCGTCGATGGCGGCCGTCGCCTGCGCCACTGCGCTCTCCACCTTGAGTACAGGCTCGCCGCCGAGCAGGCGGTAGGCGACCTCGTCCGGAAGCTGGAACAAGAGCTTGCGCGGCAGGAACTCCGTCTCGCTCAGGTTGGCCGTGCGCTTCAGCCACTTCGCCGTGCGCAGCGCCGGCTTGTAAAGCCGCCGCCAGCGCCGGTGCAGATGAGTCGTCACGAAATCATAGGCAAAGCCGGTTCCCGTCAGGCAGAGCACGACAACGTCCGGCCGCAGCTCATCGACGATTTCCGTGAGGCGCTGGGCCACGCCGCTGCCCATGCGGATGTAGCAGGGGACGCACTCCCAGTCCGTCGCCGGCGCCATGGCGCTGAGCGACTTTTGCAGCAGGGTGACCGCGTCGCTGTCCGTTCCCGGTTCCGTGAACCTGATGTTGCTGTGGCCCGCGACCACCACACGCATGGAATTGCCCACCATATATGCGAATTCTAGTCTCAGACGATGCCTGGCGGAACGCCGCGTCCGTGACGCCCTCATTCCGTCCGCTCGCGCTGGTGCCGTCGAGCGTGGGTTCGGCGCTGATAGTGATGGCGGCCGAAGGACGGCTTACGAACCGGACGGCGCGACGTGTCGCAGGAAGAGTGCGCTCAGCGCCGCGTCGGTCGCGCCGGCGTCCGCGCCGTTATCGACGGCCTCATGTTCCCAGCCGGCGGGCAGCTCCTCCCAGTGCTGTCCGATGTATGCGTCCGCGGCGGGCACGCCGATGCTCACGGGCGCCCCGGCCCGCGCCGAGAGGCGCTGCTCCCAGAGCTCTCGCGGCGTGCGGACCAGGACGAAAACGACGGTGGCGCCCGGGAGCTCGCGGCGCAGGCAGTCCCGCGCGGCCGCGTTCGGCAGCCCGTCCGCCAGCGCCACGCACTCTTGCGTCCGAAGAAGCTCTCGGACGCGGGCGCCGTAGCGAACGATATTCGCCAGCCGCATCGCCTGCGTATAGCGGCCTGCCTCCGCCGCGAGACGCTCGTCCGCCGTCATCAGGGCGTCGGTATCGATGCTCGGGACGTCGTTGAGCTCGCCGAAACGCGCGCAAAGCGTGCTCTTGCCCGCACCTGGGTAACCGAAGAACGCGAACACTACCTTGCCGCGCGTCACCAGGCGATTGTAGCCGCGTCGCGCCCCAACCCGTGGCCTAGGCTTTCCAGCCACGGCCACGCCGCTGTCAACTATCTGCTTCGCGACACCCCAAGCACCACCTTGCGCCCGTCGATGACGTGCTCCTCCGCGTGCGCGGACGGCGCCGCCGCCGAAGCCTCGATGGCCTCTGCCAGCGTCTCCTGGGCGATGTAGTCGCGCCAGGAGCCGCATCACGCGCGCGATGTCGGCGTCGCCCTCGTAGGTCGAGGCGGATGCGGTCCGAGATCTCGAAGCCGGCGTTCTTGCGCATCTCCTGGATGCGGCGCACCAGCTCCCGCGCCAGGCCCTCGTCGGCCAGCTCCGGCGTGATCTCGGTGGTAACGGCGACGGCGTAGCCGGCCTCCTCGGCGACGGCGTAGCCGGGCTTGCCCTGACATGGTGACCAGCAGCTCGTCCGGCTGCAGCTGAAGCCGTCGAGGTCGACAGGCCGGCCGGCGCGACCGTCCTCGCGACGATCGCGCCTTGTCGGCCGCGGCCGAGGGCGCGCTGGATGCGGCCGACGTCGCCGCCGTACTTCGGGCCGAGCACGGGCAGGTTGGGCCGCACCTGGTAATCGAAGTAAGTCGGCGTCGTCCTCGATGACGTCGAGCTCCTTGACGTTGAGCTCCTCGAGGAGCTGGTCGGCCAGCAGCGCGCACCGGTCCTCGGCTTCGTCGGGCGACTGCAGCTTCACGTAGACCGTCTGCAAGCGGCTGGCGCACCTTGAGGTTCGCCTTGGCGCGCGCGGCCGGCCGAGCGACGCCAGGCGCTGCACCAGGCGCACCGAGTCCGACAGCTCGCGGTCGATCAGCGCCTCGTCGGCCAGCGGCCAGTCGCTGAGGTGGACGCTCTCCGAGCCCGCCGCCCTGGCGACTGGGTCGCCAGCTGCGCGACGAGGTTCTGGTACATCTCCTCGGCGAGGAAGGGCAGGCAACGGCGCCATGAGGCGGTTGACCGTCTCGAGGCAGGTCCAGAGCGTCTCGTAGGCCGGCCTGCTTGTCGGAGTCGTCCTCGGACTTCCAGAAGCGGCGGCGGCTGCGGCGCACGTACCAGTTCGAGAGCGCCTTCGACGAAGTCCTCGATCTGGCGCGTCGCGGTCATCGAGTCGTAGTCCTCGAGGGCGGCGGTCACGTCGCGACGAGCTGGTTCAGCTCCGAGAGCGCCCAGCGGTCGAGGTCCGGGCGCTGGTCGCTGGCCGCTGGCGGCTGGTTAGCGGACCCCGCCCCACTGCCCCCCGGTCGTCCTTCGAGAGCCTCAGGACGATCGGTGTGGACGCTGGTTACCGCGGCGGACGTGGGAGTCCAGCCGTCGATGTTGGCGTAGGTGACGAAGAAGGAGTACGTGTTCCAGAGCGTCGAGAGGAAGCCGCGCTTGATCTCGTCGCCGGCGTGCCAGCCGAAGTTGAGGTTGTTCGCCGGCGGCTGCGCGCAGGAACATCCAGCGCATGACGTCCGACGCCCATGCGCTCGGCCGCGTCCTCGAACCAGATGGCGTTGCCCTTGGACTTGTGCATCTCCTCGCCCTTCTCGTCGCGCAGGAGGGCGTAGGAGAACAGGCTCTTGAAGGGCGGCTGCGCCCTCGTACTCCGTGTCCAGCGCCATGACCGTGCCCATGGCCAGCAGGGAGTAGAACCAGTTGCGGAACTGGCCGGGGAAGCTCTCCGACACCCAGTCCGCCGGGAACCACTTGCGCCAGTACTCGGGGTCGTCGCGGTAGTCGCAGGGTCGAGAAGGGCACGATGCCGGCGTCGAGCCAGGGGTTGCCGACGTCCTTGATGCGCTCGACCGTCGCGCCGCAGCTGCGAGCAGGCGATCTTGACGGCGTCGATGTAGGGCCGGTGCGGGCTGTGGCCCTCGAACTCGTCCCAGCCCTCGACCGCGCGCTCCTTCAGCTCCGTCTCGGAGCCGATGACCTCGAAGTGGCCGCAGGCCTTGCACTCGAAGATCGGCAGCGCGAGGCCGTAGTAGCGCTTCTTCGAGATCATCCAGTCGTGCATGTTGCTTGCAGCCAGTCCAGCTCGCGCGCCTGGCCGAACTCGGGGATCCAGCGCGCCTTCGGCGTGACCTCCATGATCTGCTCGCGCAGGGGTCGCTGCGATCTCTGGTCGCCGGTCGCTCGTCGCCGGGACCATCGGAAGCCTCGACGACCTCCGGACGGTCGTGCTGACTCGCGGAAGCTCCTCCAGAATTGGGAGCCGGGGGTGCTTCGCCCCGTCCATAGAGATGAACCACTCGTCGACAAGGCGGAAGACCAGCTCGGAGCCGCAGCGCCAGCAGGTGGGGTAGCGGTGGGTGTAGTCCTGGACGCGGTAGAGGAGGCCCTTCTCGCGCAGGCTCTCGAAGACGATCTCGGGCACGTCGCCGGCGAAATGGCCCTCGAGGAAGCCGAAGCCGGTGCGGAGACCCGGGCGCGGCCCCGAGAGATAGGTGCCGTCCTCGTCCAGGGGCGCGATCACGTCGAGGCCGTACTCCTTCGACAGCGCGAAGTCCTCGGCGCCGGCGCCGGGAGCGATGTGGACGATGCCGGTGCCCTCTTCGTCCGAGACGTCGTCCCAGGCGATGACGCGGTGCGTCACGCCCTGCTGCGCCGGCAGCTCGTCGAAGGGGCCGCGGTAGGTCAGGCCGACGAGGTCGGCGCCCTTGACCTCGGCCAGCACCTCATGCTCGCCGCGCACCGCCGTCGCCAGCGCACCCTTCGAGACGTAGAAGACGTCGTCGCCCTGGCGTCACCTGCACGTACGTCAGCTCCGGGATGCACCGCGGCCGCGACGTTGGCCGCCAGCGTCCAGGGCGTCGTCGTCCAGACGAGCAGCGATTCGGCCGGACTCGTCGCGAGGAGGGCCGACCTCGTCATCCGCAGGGATATGCGGGACTTGCCGGATGTACGACCTCGTCTGGGTTCCCGACGATCGGGAACTTCAGATACACGGTCTTGTGCGTGATCTCCTGGTAGCCCTCGGTGACGATCTCGTGCTGGGAGATGCCGGTGCCGCAGCGAGGGCACCAGGGCATGGTGTCCTTGCCCTTGTAGAGCCAGCCCGTTCTGCCAGCACTTCTTGAGGAAGGCCCAGATCGTGTAGTTGTTCTCGTCCGAGTTCGTGTAGTAGCTGTTGTCCCAGTCCATCCAGTAGCCGAGGCGGATCGACTGCTCGCGTCTGGATCTCGGCGAAGCGCCGCACGCGCTCCTTGCAGGCCTCGACGAACTTGGCGATGCCGTAGCGCTCGATGTCCTGCTTGGACTTGAAGCCCAGCTCCTTCTCGACCTCGACCTCGATCCAGAGGCCCTGGCAGTCGAAGCCGTTCTGGTAGCGCTGCTCGTAGCCCTGCATGGTCGTGAAGCGCTGGTAGAGGTCCTTGTAGGAGCGGCCCCAGGCGTGGTGCACGCCCATGGGGTTGTTGGCCGTGATCGGGCCATCGATGAACGACCAGCGCTTTTCGGCGCCGTCGTTGCGCTTGAGGTACTTCTCCAGGATTCCGTGCTCGTCCCACCAGCTCTGGACCTCGTGCTCCAGCTTCACGTAATCGACGCGCGTCGGCACGGGCTTAAAGGGCATGACAACCCCCGCTGCGCAATAAACCCGTTGGAGCCGGCCGCGATGTCGGGCGGGCGAGAGCGCGGGCCGCACGCACACTGAGCGTCAGGGCCGCCCTTGCGGCCGCCTGCAGGCGAGGGCCGCCACGAGGCGAGTGACTATACCAATGGAATCGGTTCATTCGAAGACCTCCGGAGCGCTCCCCGAGGTTTCGGGGGCAGGATTCGCGGACGCGAATCTAGGCTTGGCCTGAGCGACCTGTGAGGCCGCTAATTGCCAGCCCCGGTGATGAGCCGGGGCTTCGCCTTTTCTCCGAAGGTATGGTGCCGTGCATCGCGTTCCAGCATAACAGCGGCGCGCCCGGCGCGTGAAGCCGGTACAGGAACTGGACCACGATGGATTGCAATCGTCCTGAGGTTCCCCTGCCGTGGCAATCGTCCTGAGGCTTCCCGTCATCGCAATCGTCCTGAGGCTCTCGAAGGACGACTCCGAACCGCTTTCGACACCAAATCCAACCGTCCCGTCATCGGCCGTAATTGCCGCCCGCGGCCATGGAGGTGACGCGCACGAGAGGCCCGTGCGCCCGTACCGGGTACGCTGGCAAGACCGGTCTTGTCCAGGGATTCCTTTAACACTTGCCTGCCGAAGCCTTAACTCCCGTGCCCTTCGCGGAGCCTCATAATGGTCCAAGACCGTCTCTTGGAGTGCGACATGAGTTTCAGCCCGCGCCCGCCTTTCACCATCTCGCGACGGAAATTCGTGCTCCTGGGCCTCTCGCTGCCGATCCCGCTGCTCGTGGCCTGCTCTGACAGCGAGCCCGCAACCGAGACCGCGCCGGTCACGAACACGCCGGCGCCGGCAGCGGAGCGTCCCGCCGCCACCGCTACAAGCCAGGCCGCCGCCGCCGGCTCGCCGCAGCTCGCCGCGACGCCGGCCTGTGGTGACGACGACGACGAACCGACGCTCGCCCAGACCGAGGGGCCTTACTTCACGCCGAATTCCCCCGAACGCGCCTCGCTGATCGAAGCCGGCGTCAACGGCACCCGCCTCACCATCGCGGGCACTGTCCTGAACACGAACTGCCAGCCGGTTGCCCGCGCCCTCGTCGACTTCTGGCAGTGCGACAACGCCGGCGTCTACGACAACGCCGGCTACCGGCTGCGCGGCCACCAGTTCACGGACACGCAGGGCCGCTACCAGCTCACGACAATCGTCCCCGGGCTCTACACCGGCCGTACCCGGCACATTCACGTCAAGGTCCAGGCCCCGAACCGCCCCGTGCTCACCACGCAGCTCTACTTCCCGAACGAACCCGCCAACCGCAGTGATGGCATCTTTAGCGCCGCCCTGGTCATCGAGGACTATAAGGACGCATCGAGTGGCGCCAAGGCCGGCGCCTTCAACTTCGTCCTCAACGCCTGACAGACCAATCAGCGGTCAGCCGTCAGCGTTCCACAGCCAACTGCCGGTCCCAGGGTCTGTCCTGAGCCTGTCGAACCGCTCTTCCTGAGTTCCACGCCTCTCAATTGTTGACAAGTGGCCGAACGATAGCAGAACATTTGTGCTTCTGCTATGGAGAGAGGGCTGCTCCCTTTCGTTCTGGCCGAAGTGCCGAAATGCTGAATTGCTGACATGCTGACCACTTACCGCGAAGAACCCTGCAAGACCGCCCTCAACCACGTCCAGGGCATGCCCTTCAGCTGGTCGCTGAACCCCTACATGGGTTGCGCCCACCAGTGCACCTTCTGCTACGTCCGCGCCTTCGAGCGCCGCGCCGATCGCCCTTCGGACAGCCGCTACGGTTCCTCGATCCGCGTCAAGACGAACATCGCGCAGGTGCTGAGGCTGGAGGTCAGGCGCCGCTCCTGGAAGCGCGAGCCCATCGCCCTCGGCGCCGCGACGGACCCCTACCAGCCGGCCGAGGGCAAGTACAGGCTCACGCGCGCCTGCCTGCAGGTGCTTACCTGCATCCACAACCCCTTCAGCATCGTCACGCGCGGGCCCATGATCGTGCGCGATATCGACGTCCTGCGCGAGGCATCGAGGCGCGCCGACGTCCAGGTCAACTTCTCGGTGCCAACGCTGGACGTCGAAATCTGGCGCCGCACGGAGCCCGGCACGCCGCCACCCCACCAGAGGCTGCGCGCCCTGCGAATGTTGGTCGATGCCGGCATCAAGGCCGGTGTCGGCATGGCGCCGCTCCTGCCCGGCATCAGCGACACGCCCGGCAAGATGCGCGAAGTCGTGCAGGCCGCGCGCGAAGCCGGCGCGACCTTCCTCTGGGCCAACGTCCTCTACCTCAAGCCCGGCACCCGCGAGCACTTCCTCGAGAACCTGGCCCGCGACTGGCCGGAGATGCTGGAGCGCTACCAGGACCTTTACCGGCGCCCTTATGTCTCGAAGGCCGTCTCTGACCCGATCCAGGAGCGTTTCCGCCTCCTCCGCGGCGAGTACGAGATCGCCGACCGGCGTCCCAATCGCCTCGACCTGACCTTGGCGCAGCCGGGGCTTTCGCTCTTCGAGCCTGAGACGTCGGCGTCGTCCGAGGAACGCCGGCTTCACTCGGGCGTGTCTTCGACCCAGAGCAGGGTTTCGGGATAAAGGGGCGCGATCGCGTCATACAGCCGGCGGTCCGCGGTCACGAGCTGGCATCCGCATTCGCGGGCGACGATCACATAAGTGCTGTCGTAGGCGCTCCTGCGGTTAGGCACAGCCAGCCGAAGTGCCACGTCGAGAAGCGGTTCCGAGTCTACCAGCTCAAATGCGTCCCGGATGCTGTCGCGCGCGATGAACAGGTCGGCCTCGTCGATCTGCCCTCGCCGCAGTTTTCGCAGCATCGCGCTCATCACCTCGGCCGGCATGAAGTCGGGCGCGATCAGGCTGTGCGACAAACGCAGGATACGCCGGGCCGCTTCGGAGAACTCCTCGACCACGAACCACTTCACGATCGTGTTCGAGTCGACGACCAGGCGGGTCACTCGGGCTGGTCGGGGCCGTATCGCAGCTCCCGGATAATCTCCACGCTGTCAGTCTGAGCCCTGGCCGCCAGCCTCTGTCTCATCTCATCCGCCGCCAGCGTCATGCGCTTGACCGCTTCGCTCCGGTCGATGGCCTGCTCCAAGATGAGCTTCGCCTCAGCCTGCAGCGAGCGCCGGTTCCGCCTTGCTCTCTCTTTGAGATTGGCGACCACCTCCGGCGCCAGGTCCCTGATCAACAGTTGAGCCATCGCGTTGCCTCCGGGGCCATGATAGCAAAATGCTAGCAGGCCTTGGCTGGCAGCCTGACAGGCCCCTTACAGCTGCGCCAGCGCCTCACGCAGCCGCAGCACGCAGCGGTCCCGGCCCAGGATCTCCATGGTCTCGAACAGGGGTGGTGCGACGGTGCGGCCGGTCAGGGCGACGCGCATGAGCATGAAGAGGTCGCCGGCTTTGAGGCTCAACTGGCTGGCAAGCTCGCGGTAGGCCGCTTCGAGGGCGGCGTGCTCCCAGGGCTCGACCGACTCCGCCTGCACCAGCGCCGCCGAAAGCGCGCTCCAGGCCCGCGTCTTGTCGTCCGCGAAGGCCTTGCCCAGGAGCGTGCGCTCGTCGACGTCGACGCCGCCGGGCGCGAAGAAGAACGACATCATGTCGCGGCCTCCGGCAGCAGCTTCACGCGCTCGCGCACCAGCGGCAGGATGCGCATCAGGTACTCGATATCGATCGGCCGTTCGGCGGTCGAGGGCAGGCCGCCTTCGTCCTCGGGTAGCTCGAGGCGCTCGATGAGGAGCGACGCCAGCTCGCGCTCCGGCATCGAGCGCATGTACACGCCGTTCATCCAGTCGAGCTTCTCGATGTTGAAGATGGCCGGGCTCTTGATCAGGCGGTCGAGGGTGAAGTGCTCGACGAACTGCTCGCGCGAAATGATCTCCGTCTGGTCGTCCAGCGACCAGCCGAGGAGGCCGAGGAAGTTGAACACGGCCTCGGGCAGATAGCCCATGTCGCGGTATTCGAGGACCGACTGGGCGCCGTGGCGCTTTGACAGCTTCGAGCGGTCGGGGCCGAGGATCACCGGCGTGTGCACGAAGACCGGCAGCTCGTAGCCGAGCGCGTCGAACAGCAGCTTGTGCCGCGGCGCCGAGCTGATCCACTCCTCGCCGCGGATGACGTGGCTGATCTTCATCTCGTGGTCGTCGACCGCCTCGGCCAGGTGGTACGTGGGGAAGCCGTCCGACTTCAGGATCACGAAGTCGTCCAGCAGCTCGTTCTTGAAGGTCACCTCGCCGCGGAGGAAGTCCGGGACCGTCGTCTCGCCTTCCTCGGGCGTCTTGAAGCGCACGACCGCGCGGCGCGCCTTCGGCCTCGGCCTTGGCCTCGGCGCGGCCTTCGTCGCTGCGGCAGCGGCCGTCGTAACGCGGCGGCTTCTTCTCGCGCGCGCATCTGGTCGCGCACCTTGTCGAGGCGCTCCTGGCGAGCAGTAGCACTCGTAGGCGTGGCCGCCGTCGATCAGGCGGCGCGCCGCCTCCTCGTACAGCGTCAGGCGCTGCGACTGCATGTAAGGCCCGTAAGGGCCGCCGACGTCCGGGCCTTCGTCCCAATCGAGGCCCGAGCCAGCGCAGCGCGTCGATCTGCGCCTGCACCGCCTCGGGGACGTAGCGGCTACGGTCGGTGTCCTCGATGCGCAGGATGAAGGTGCCGCCGGTGTGGCGGGCCCAGAGCCAGTCGTGCAGGGCCGTGCGGATGTTGCCGATGTGAGGCGCGCCGGTGGGGCTGGGGGCGTAGCGGACGCGGACGTCGGTCATGACGGTATGTTATCAGCCGCGCCGTTCGCTCAGTATTAGTCTCAAACGCAGTATGATGGCGCCGACATGGCTCGCGGCACTTTGGTATTTGAGCTTCCTCGCGTGCCCAAGGCGGGCATTGCGTTCCTTCTACTGCCGTGTTTGGCGGTGGTGACCCAAGGCCTGGTCGGCTTCCTCTTATGGGACGGCCTCGCCCAGCCGCTGTGGCTCGGCCTGGCAGTGGTGGCTTCGCTGATCGCAGCGGCCGAGGTCATCCTTCCGAAGACCGCTGACCGCGTCAAGTGGCTACTAACCATTTCGTGCCTCTCGGTTTCCGGAGTCGTTGGGGCTGCGATCTTGGCCCGTGAGGACGACACGTTTCTGTGGCTTGGAGTGCTGAACGGAGCCCTTTTCGCCGTTCTTCCCGTGACAATTTACATCTCGACGAGAGGCGTGTTGGTTGAGGTAGGGCCCTACGAACTGAGCATCCGATATGCACTCTCAATTCGGCATGTGCCCTTCGCCGAGATCGTGCGAGTCCGGCGAGTGTCCCCTCGCTTTCCAATTGCCGCGAATATGAGACCAACTGTCTCTGTGGAAACTCGCGCCGCTGGCCTCCGCCGCCTTTTTCGACGGCACATCATCCTCCTCAACATTCCACCGACCGAGGTGGACGCGTTCATTGCAGCCGTCAAAGCACAGAGTTCCTCGTAGAATCGCTCGAGGCAGCTAGCTCAATTTCGCCGGCGCCCGTGAAGGCCCTCTTCAATAGCCTGCGCAAAATATTCGTCGTGACGTCGCGCAACGTCCGTCCTCGGCGTCTCGCGCGATCCCCACCAACGCTAGAGCCTTCACCTGTCGCAGCGCCTCCGCCAAATCCTCCGGCAGCGGCGCCTCGAACGACAGCTCCGCGCCGGTCACCGGGTGGCGGAACGAGAGCCGCCAGGCGTGCAGGAACTGCCGCCCGACAAGCTTCGACGGCTTGCCGTAGACAACATCGCCAACCACCGGGAAGCCGATCGAGGCCAGGTGGACGCGGATCTGGTGCGTGCGGCCGCTGATCGGCGACGCCTCCAGCAGCGTGTAGCCGGGGAACGCCTCGCGCACCCGGTAGTGGGTCTGGGCCTCCCTGACTCCCGTCCTCCCCCTCTCCGTCGGACGGAGAGGGGGCCGGGGGGTGAGGTCGCCGCGCACCATCATGCGGCGGCGGTTGTTGGGGTCGCGGCCGATGGGGGCGTCGATCATGGCTTCGGGCGGCGTCACGCGGCCCTCGACCAGCGCCAGGTAGGTCTTGTGCACCTCGCGGTCCTTCAGGGCCTTCGTCAGGGCGATATGGCTGCGGTCGTCCTTGGCGACGATGATCAGGCCGGACGTGTCCTTGTCCAGCCGGTGCACGATGCCCGGCCGCTGGACGCCCCCGATGCCCGGCAGGTCCGGGCAGTGGGCCAGGAGGGCGTTCACCAGCGTGTGTCCGGAGTGCCCGGCGCCGGGGTGCACGGCCATGCCCGCGGGCTTGTCGACCACGACCAGGTGCTCGTCTTCGTAGACGATATGCAGGGGTATGGCCTCCGCCCGCGGCACCGCGCTCACGGGCGGCGGCACTGCCACTGAGAGCTTTTCGCCCCCGCGCACACGCTCGCCGGACTTCAGGCGGACGACGCCTTCCAGACGCACCTGCCCTTCGGCGATCAGGCGCTGGGCCTGGGCGCGCGAAACCGCCGCCGCCGCGGCCACGAGCACATCCAGGCGCTCTCCCGCGGACTCGGCCCCAACTATGGCTTCGTGGTCAGTTGGCGTCGGCGCTGGGCTCACCGGCCCGGCCTTCCTTCAGCACGAAGAAGCCGACGATTATCGCGAGGCCAATACAGATCGAGGAGTCGGCGACGTTGAATGCCGGGTAATGGGGAAACTGGATGAAGTCCGTGACCTCGCCGAAGCGCAGGCGGTCCAGCAGGTTGCCGATCGCGCCACCGAGCTGCAGCCCCAGCGCCACTCGCAGAAGGCCATGCTCGAATGGCGGATAGGCGTAGTAGAAGATGATCGCCGCCATGCCGACGAAGGCGGTGATCGTCAGAAACAGCCCCTGGCCCTGGAGGATGCCGAAGGCGGCGCCGCTATTGGTGACGTGGGTAATCTTTACCAGCCAGTCGTCACTAGGCCAGGCATCGCCGAGCGCGAGGTTGCCGCGGATGATTGCCTTGGTCAGCTGGTCGAGGACTATAACAGCGGCCGCGATCAGGAAAAACGGCGCGTCGCGTCGGAGCCTGGCCGAGACGCCGCTGGAGCGACGATCGCGCTCGGGGGCGCCTTCGATTGGAATTGTGGACATCATCCCGATGGTAGCACGGGCCGCGATCGGTTCCGAACGTAGCGCCGGCCGCTTTAGCTCAATAAGAGCCGCTCCACGCTTCGCCTAATCCGCTGAAGGTCGAATTCGAGCGCGATGCGAGCCTGGGCTTCCGTGAACTCCCGGCCCTCATAGCGGCTGTCCTCCGAGCGGTTTCGTAACGCTAGATACTCCTGGCGGACCGCGCGCAGAGAAGAAGTCGTCAGAAAGCGCTCGCGCTCAACATGGCTCTCTGGATGTATGTTCTGTCTCGCCAGGTATGCGTCGACAAGGTGAAGCGCTGCGTAGAAACCCAGAACTATGGCCCAGGCGGGTCCGTCCTCCAATTCGGCGATTCGCCTGGCCAACTCTTCGAAGCGTCGCGCCGCGGCCAAATGCCTTGTCTGACTGGGCATTTAGTCGGAGCGGACTAAGATCGGCGGGGTCGCTCCCAAGCCGTACTCTCGGAATTCTGGGTCGCTGGTCACGTGGAAAAGGACCGGCGGCTGCTTCCACGCGTCGAAGAACTCTAGCTCGGTCTTGTAGAGCCTTCGCTCTATCTTGCGGTCGTCCTCAATTAATGTGTAGACGTGGAGGATGCTGTTTTCAGTCCGCGCCCACACGCCAATGACGCGGTCGAGCCCTTTGACGCGGTTCGCCCAGTCGATCACCAAGGCCTTTGCATCGACAGACGGCATTCCCTGCCACTCGACCCCGCGCCACATCTTGTTCAGCTTTAGTGTCTTCAATCGTCACCGACTTCAGTATATCTCAGGCGCAACAAGCTCGATTCTTGTCCGCGTCCCCGAGACGCGGCTACCATGGGCACTGGATCGAATACGGCCAGGGCTGCACCGATGAACCTCTTCAACCGCCGCAACGCCGACCGCGAAAAGTGGGGCGAACGCCTCCCTCCCGGCCAGAAAGACACCGGCGACGGCTGGCCGGTCCTGCACTACGGCGGCATCCCCCGCGTTGACCTCGAGAGCTGGCGCTTCGAGGTCGGGGGCCTGGTGGAGGAGCCTAAGGTCTGGACTTGGGAGCAGTTCATGGCCCTGCCCCAGACCAAGCTGACCTCCGACATCCACTGCGTGACCGCCTGGAGCAAGTTCGACAACGGCTGGGAGGGCGTGCTCTTCAAGGACGTCTTCGAGCACATCAAACCCAAAGAGAGCGCCCGCGACGTCATGCTCCATTCCTTCGGCGGCTACACCACGAATGTCCCCCTGATGGACCTGATGCAGCCGAATGTGCTCTTCGCCCACAGCCACAACGGCCAGCCACTGGCGAAGGAGCATGGCTGGCCTCTGCGCCTGGTCGTGCCCCACCTCTACTTTTGGAAGAGCGCCAAGTGGGTGCGCGGCATGGTCTTCATGGACCAGGAGAAGCCGGGGTTCTGGGAGATGTACGGCTACCACATTCGCGGCGACCCGTGGAAGGAAGAACGCTACTCGTAGGCTGGGCGTGTGGGATATGGACTCCGGAGTTTGGGCCCAGAGTCCAGCACGGGTTGCGCAGCCCTGGCGCGATCCCCGAGGGAAGCGCAGAGGCACCTGATAAGATGGCGGCATCCCGCGCATCGGCGCGACGAAGGAGAACTGCGAAATCCGAGGGCCCTCGTCCCTCGACCAGATGAACGCCGGCTTCCGCCCTCGCCGCCCGTGCCTCGATCGCGACTTTTCGTGCGCTCAGCAGGCCAGGCAGGCCTTTAGCCTGCTCTCTAGCAGCTCAGACAATCAGCGCTTCCATGGAATCTCGCGATGGGCGTGATAATCGAAATCGGCATTCTGGTCGCCCTGATCGCGTTCAACGGCGTCCTGGCGATGGCCGAGATCGCCCTCGTTTCGTCGCGCAGGGTGCGGCTTCAGCAGGCCGCGGAGCGCGGCGATCAGGGCGCGGTGACAGCTCTGGCGCTCTCCGGCGACCCGACCCGATTTCTTTCAACGGTACAGATCGGTATCACGGCCGTTGCCGTTTTCTCCGGAGCATTCGGAGGCAACAGCCTGGCGGACAGGCTCGAAAAGCTACTATTCGACGCGGGCCTGAATCAAGGGCTAAGCAACACGCTCGGTGTCGTGATTGTCGTCGTCGCGATCACTTTCTTCAACCTGCTCTTCGGCGAGCTGGTGCCGAAGCGGATCGGCCTCCGCAGGCCGGAGCGAATCGCGGCAACGCTGGCGCGGCCGATGCAACTGCTCTCACGCGCCGGTTCGCCGCTGGTCGCCCTTCTCAGCTTCTGCACCAACACGGTCTTGCGAATTCTGGGCATGGGAGGCCAGGACGAGTCGGCGATTACCGAAGAGGAGATTCGCCTGCTCATCGGCCAGAGCGCGGAGAGCGGATCCGTGGCCACGGCGGAGGCGGAGCTGTTGGACCGCGTCTTCCACTTCGGCGATCGCCGCGTGCACGAGGTCATGGTCCCCCGCACCGAGGTGGTCTGGCTGCCCGCCGACGCGAGCGTGAGCGCCTTCTACCAAACCTTCGCCGAGTCACCACACTCCCGCTTCCCGGTCACGGCGGGCAGCCCGGACCAGGTCCTGGGCGTGGTGGGCATCAAGGACGTGCTCAGAGGCCTTGCGACCGGCGCGATGGCTGATGACAGCCTGGTCAAGCTGGTCATGCGCTCGGCCTACTTCGTGCCGGAGACAAAGCTTGTCGGCGAGCTGTTCCGCGAGATGCAGGCCAACCACAGCCAGATGGCCATCGCGGTCGACGAGTACGGCGGCACCGCGGGCATCGTGACCCTGGAACAGCTGCTGGAAGAGATGGTGGGCAGCGTCGGCGACGAGCTTCACCCTCCGGAGGAGGAGATCGTGCCCGTCGACGAGCAGACCTTCGAGGTCGATGGGGCGCTGAGCATCGAAGAGGCACGCGAGGAGCTTGGCATCGACATCCCCGCAGGCGACTACGACACGATCGCCGGTTATCTGCTCAGCCTGCTCGGGCGCATCCCCGGCGAAGGCGAGTCCGTGCCGGTCGTTGGCCACCGGATCACGGTGGTCGAGATGAAGGGCCCGAAGATCGAGACGCTGCGGGTGACGAAAACATGAGCGCCGCGCGGATCGCGGTGCGCTTTTCCCGCGGGCAGGCCATCAGGGCCATGGCGCACTCTGAAGCGCTGCGGCTCTGGGAGGCCGTGCTGACGCAGTCCGGGTTGCGGCTGGAGCAGACGGAAGGTCGTTCGGCGCGGCTTCGGTTCTCCCTGGCCGCCCCGTTGCCGGCCGGTTACGAGTCGGATGCCGAATTCATCGAGTTGCACCTGGCGAAGCCCATGGCGCCCCAGGCAATCGTCGATGCTCTGAACGCGGCCCTGCCCGACTCGATGCGGGCGCTCGAAGCCACGCCGATCGAACCTCAGGCGCCGTCCCTGCAGTCGCGGTTGCGCTGGGCGGAGTACCGCTTCGAGGTCTCAGCCCGGCACCCGCGCCGCCGATGTCGACGCCGCGATCGAGGCATTCTTCGCGCTCAAGACGCTGCCCTGGGAAGAGACCTTCGACGGCAAGACGAAGCACTTCGACCTGCGCGCGCTCGTCGATGACGCCTGCGTCGACGCCTCCGCTGACGGCGTGTCGTTATGGCTGCGCCTCGACGCCGCCGCCACAGGCACCGGGCGCCCGGACTCCGTGCTCGCGGGCCTGAACGATCGAAGCGGCCCGGAAGCGGCGTACCAGACTCGTCTTCTCCTATCTGCCGGAGGCTATAGTTTTGTGGCGCAGGGCCGGGCGCTTCGAAAACACCGGCCGGGAGCGCTAAGCGTGCAGGTCATCCTTGTCCGTCACGGCGAGACCGCTTCGAACCGCGAACGCCTGGCCCTGGGCCGCGACGACGTGCCGCTGAATGCGCTCGGCGTCCAACAGGCGCGCTCGGTCGCCCGGCGGCTGGCCGAGGACGCTGCCCGCGGCTTGAAAATCGAGGCCGTGTACGCGAGCCCTCTGCTCCGCGCCCGCCAGACCGCCGATGCCATCGCGTTATCCCTGGCTCTGCCGGTGCAAGACGCACCTGAGCTCGTCGAGATGGACGTCGGCGAGATGGACGGCCTCACGCTTGTGGAGCTGCGCGGCCGTCACCCCGGTTTCATGAAGGAGTGGCTGGGGCCGGGGGCGGGCGAGGTGCCGATGCCGGGCGGGGAGAGCCTGGCGCAGGTCCAGGCGCGCGCCTGGCCGGCCATCGAACGCCTGCGCGATGAGTACGCGGCCGACGCCGCGGTCGTCGCCGTCTCACACAACTTCGCGATCCGAGCCATCATCTGCCGCGCCCTGGGCATTGACCTCGCGGACTTTCGGCGCTTCGAGCAGGACCTTGCGGCGGTCACGCGGCTGGAGTTCCGCGGCGCGCGCACGCTGCTGACCGCCCTCAACGAAACCTGCCATCTGGAGAGCTAGTCAGCACTTCAGCACTTCAGCATTTCAGCATTTCGGCCAGAATTGGCAATCCGGCCTGAGTTGCTGAGACCTCGAATGCACCATGTCGCGCCTCCGGCTGAACTGCTGACTAGCTGAAATGCTGACCCGCTCCTCCGGCGGCGGCAGCGCGCCCCTTCGGACGCTATGATCGGGCCTATGTCGCGGGATCGTGCCATCTCCTGGCTCAAGTTCGCCCTGGCACTGGGCGTGAGTATCGCCTTTACGGCTCTATTCCTGCTGAACACTAATCTTGGCGACGTTGCCGACGCCCTGGCGGGGGCGGATTACGTCTACGTTGTGCCCGCGCTGGCGTTGTTCGCGCTCTCGCTCGCGGCGCGCGCGCTGCGCTGGCAATACCTATTCCGCCCCCACTACGACCGCGACTGGCGCTTGTTGACGCCTTCGCTTCTGGTCGGCTATGCCGGCAACAACCTCTTGCCGCTGCGCGCCGGCGAACTGCTGCGGGCCCAGCACGCCTCCGACCACGTCGGCGTGCCGCGAATGGTTAGCTTCGGCACATTCATCATGGAGCGCCTGTTTGACTTCATGGCCCTGTCCTCCCTGGTGCTGGCCGGCATCCTCATCGCGGAGCAGGGGACAGCCTACGTCGCCGCCGCGGCGACTCTCTTCGGCGCCACCATCGCCGGGCTCGCCGTCGCCCTGTACTTCGCCAACAACCCCGCGCGGGCCCGCGGGATCGTCGGCGGCAAGGTGCCGCTGGTGCCGGAGCGCTTTCGGGAGCAGCTGGCGGACCTCGCCGAGTCGTTCCTCCTCGGCTGCGCCTGTCTTACGGATCGCGGGTCTTTTCTGGCCGTAAGCGCGGTCACCTGCGTCGCCTGGGGGCTCGAGTTCGGCATGTACTGGGTCCTGTCCGGCGCGTTCGACCTGCACCCTTCCTTCGTGAGCGTGGCCTTCGCCGGCGCCGCCGCGAATATAGCGCTCTCGATCCCGTCCGCCCAGGGCGGCATTGGCCCCTTCGACCTCACGGCGATCAAGGCCCTGGCCGCATTCTCAATCGCCGGCGACGCCGTGAAGGCATACGTGGTCGCGCTGCACATCTTCCTGGTGGTGCCGGTCAGCATCGCGGGCATGATCGTGCTCTGGCGCTCCACACTGCCTTCGTCGCGGCCGGAGGTCGCCGCGGCGCCCGCGGCGGCCGCCTTCGAGCCAGGCGGCGCAGCCGGCCGAAGCCGCGGAGTAGCTTTCGGCGGGCCGGTCAAGAGCAGGCTGTGACGGCTTGTGCTATAAAGTGAAGGAACGTTCACTTTTCCCGGGGCGCGGGTCGAATCGCGGGGAGGGCCGCCACATGCCGAAGGTTGTGCCGGAGTATCTCGAACACCGTCGCACGCAGATCATCGAGGCGGCTGCCGGCTGCTTCGCGAGCCATGGATTTCATCAGACAAGCATGCAGGATATCTGCGACGCGGCCGGCCTGAGCCCGGGCGCCGTCTACCGCTATTTCAAGGGCAAGGAAGACATCATCGAGGCGATCTGCGACGGCCACCGCGAGAGCGACCTCGCCTTGATCGACGGCATCAAGGTCCGTGGCAGCGCGACCGAAGTAATGGAGGCGCTGGGCCGCACCTTCCTGGACAACCTCGATGACCCCGCCGTCCGCCTGCATATGAACCTGCTCGCCGAAGCCCCGAGCAGCGACCACATACGAGAAAACCTGCGCCGGGGCAGCGACGAAATCATCGCCTCCTTCGCCGACTACGTGCGGCTCGCCCAGGCCAGGGGTGAGGTCAACCCGGCCATGGACCCGGGCGCCATCGCCCAGTTCATGTGCGCCTGCTATCACGGCTTCATCGCCCTCAAGCAGGTCAACCCCGACCTCGACTCCAACCGCTATTTCGATGCCGTGATGGCGGTATTCCGCGGTGGCTTCTTCACCGCCGCCTCGCAAGCGGCCGGCGCGATTTCCGCAAAACGTTAAGCGATTCACATTTCAATTCGCTGATGTCGCGGCAAATGTATTGACCGGCATCCCCTGCTGCGTTAAAAAAAGAGGGAGCGTTCGCTTTTCTTATAGCCGACGCCGGCAACGTCATCAGAGGAGACTCCCAATGGCTTTGAGCACAAGTTCCCTGGCAAGCTCCAGCGCCCGGCATCCGTGGCGCGTGATTGGCATCTGGGCCGTTGCCCTGGTTGCGTCCTTCCTCCTGATCGGCACCTTCCTTTCGGACGCCCTCACGAACGAGGCGAAGGTGACCAGCCACCCCGAGTCGGCGCGCGGCAAGCAGCTGATCGAGGACAAACTGCGCGGCCCGACGCGCGTAAACGAAGCCGTGATCATCCAGTCCGCCACCCTGCGAGTCGACGACCCGGCGTTCAAGGCCTACGTGCAGGGGATTCAGGGCAAGGTCCAGGCCCTGGGCAGCGACGTCATCGAGAGCTCGACCTCGTTCTACGAGTCAGGCGACACCAACCTGGTCTCGGCCGACAGGCGGACGACCCTGGTGCCGCTGATCATGGCCGGCGATGTCGATCAGGCCACCAAGAACATCAAAAAGGTCCTCCAGATCGTGGACGAGGCGAACCAGTCTGGCCAGTTCCACGTCAACGTCTCCGGCTTCGCCAGCGTGAGCGAGGACTTCAACAAGGCCGTGGAGCAGGACCTGCAGCGCTCCGAGTTCGGCACGCTGCCTCTGGCCCTGATCATCCTCATCGTCGTCTTCGGAGCCGTCGTGGCGGCGCTCGTGCCGTTGGCGCTCTCGTTCGTGGCGATTCTCGTGGCAGTCGCCCTGACGGCCGTTATCGGCCAGCAGTTCCAGTTCACCTTCTTCGTCACGAACATGATCCTGATGATGGGGCTGGCGGTCGGCATCGACTACTGCCTCTTCATCGTCTCCCGCTTCCGCGAGGAGCGCGCCCGCGGCGTCGAGAAGCAGGACGCGATCACCCTGGCCGCCGCGACCGCCGGCCGCGCCGTGCTCTTCAGCGGCATCACGGTCGTCGTCGCCCTCATGGGCCTGCTCATCGTGCCGCAGACCATCTTCCGCAGCCTTGCCGGCGGCGCCATCCTGGTCGTGCTGGCCGCGGTGGCGGCTTCGCTGACGCTGCTGCCGGCGGTGATCAGCCTGCTCGGCGACAACGTCGACAGGCTGCGAATCCCCTTCGTCCAGCACGCGCAGCAGGCCTTCGACGAGGAGCGCCGGGGCGGCTTCTGGGACCGCGTCGCGCACACCGTCATGGCGCGCCCGGTGATCAGCATCGTTGTGCGTCGCCGGGCTCCTGATCGCTGCCTCGATCCCCTACTTCAGCATCGAGCTCGGCTTTGCCGGTCGTCAGCACCCTTCCCGACAGCTTCCAGTCGAAGCAGGGCTTCGAGGTCCTGCAGCGACGAGTTCGCCGGCGGCCAGGTCTACCCGGCCGAGGTCGTCATCGACGGCACCGCGAACTCGGCCGCAGGTCCAGGGCGCTATCGAGAAGCTGAAGGCGATTGTCGGCAAGGACCCGGTCTTCGGCCCGACACACTTCGAGACGAACCAGGCCGGCGACCTCGGCCTGCTCTCGATCCAGATGGCCGCCGACCCCAACGCCCGCCGAGGCACGAACGCGATCGAGCGGCTGCGCGACGACTACATTCCCGAGGCCTTCAGCGGCGTCGACGCCGACGTCATACGTGACCGGCCTGGCGGCCGAGAACCTGGACGGCTACAACATGACGGGCACTACACGCCGATCGTCTTCGGCCTTCGTCCTGGGTCTGAGCTTCCTGCTGCTGATGATGGTCTTCCGCTCGATCGTCGTCCCGGCGAAGGCGATCGTCATGAACCTGCTCTCCGTCGGCGCCGCCTACGGCCTGATCGTCCTCGTCTTCCAGAAGGGCTTCGCGCAACGACCTCTTCGGCTTCCAGCAGGTCGAATGCGATCGAGGCCTGGCTGCCGCTGTTCCTCTTCTCGGTGCTGTTCGGCCTCTCGATGGACTACCACGTCTTCCTGCTGAGCCGGATCCACGAGCGCTACGACCAGACCGGCGACAACACCGACGCCGTCGCCTTCGGGCTGCGCTCCACCGGCCGCCTGATCACCGGCGCCGCCCTGATCATGGTCGCGGTCTTCGGCGGCTTCGCGATGGGCGACCTGGTGATGTTCCAGCAGATGGGCTTCGGCCTCGGCGTGGCCGTGCTCATCGACGCGACGATCATCCGCTCGGTCCTGGTGCCGGCGTCGATGAAGCTGCTGGGCAAGTGGAACTGGTACCTGCCGCCGGTCCTGCAGTGGCTGCCGCACGTCGGCATCGAGGGCGAGCGTGCCGCGGCGACTACAGGCGGGCGCATCCAGCCCGAGCCGACGGCGGGCGGTTAGCAGGCACCTTCCGGCCGCGCGCAAAGCAGTGAAAAGGCTCCCCCGGTTTGTGGGGGAGCCTTTCGCATACAGACCGAAGGTTAGCTCGAAGGAGCTAGCCGCATCGCGGCCAGGAGTGGCGAAGCTTATTCGTCGCGGATACGGGCCTTGACCTTGATCGCCAGCTGCGGGTTCGGCGGCAGGTTGTGAGTCTTGGTGTGCTCCTGCATCAGGCTGATGACTTCGGGCTCAGTGTCCGCCTTGATGACGACACTGCAGTCCGGCGTGTTGTTGACTTTGTTGCACTCAACGATCTTCGCCACCTTCGAGGCCTCCTCTGAATTCCCGGGACGTACGCTGGCGGCCAAAGTTTGCCATAACGTCCCGCCTTCGTCCAGACGGCTTCGTGGAACAGGTACAAGGGACACGGAACATGGCAGGAGGAGTGGCAGTCAGGCATCATCTCCCCTGTGCCCTGTTCCCTTCCCCTCCTCTCTCCGCCCGTTTGACCGCCGACAATACCAGAGTCACCATGAATCAGGTGCCTCGCCTTCTAATCCCCCTCCTGCTGACCGCCGCCCTGGTGGCCGCCTGTAGTGGCTCGGCCGCCGCGCCAGCGCCGGCGCCGGCCAGGCAGCCGGCGGCACAGCCTCCGACGCGCGCTCCCGCCCTGCCCTCGGAGCCGGCGACGGGGCCTGCCAGCCGCGGCACGTTCGAGCTCTCCGGAGGCGCGCAGGGCTTCCTGTCGGTCCTCGCCGTGAGCTGTCAGAAGGGCGGCGGCAACGTCTTCGTGGCCATCCGCGGGCGCGTCGAACGCGAACTCTACGGCGTCGACATCACGGCCCCGCGAAGCGGCGACTTCCATCTGCTCCCCGGCAACGCCACTCAGAGCGGCAGCCTTCAACTAAGCAGCCAGACTCCAGCCGACATGAGCGTGAGCCGCTGGTCCGCGGGCATCGACGCGGGCGGCGCCGGCAGCCTCAACATCGCCGACGACGGCGGCTCGATCGACGCCGACCTCTCCGGATTCGGCGGCACGCGCGGCGCGGTGCACCTGCGCGGCTCGTGGTCGTGCGCCTAGCCCCGCCCCTTAATCCCCAATCCTCGGGGGTGGGAAATGGACCGTCGTCGCGTTCGCGGAAGGTATGCTGAAACCAGCGTGACTCCCCGCCTGTTCGCCGTTGTCCTGGTATTCTTCGCTGCCTTCGCGGCCGCCTGCGCGTCCGGCGACCGGTTGATAGCGCCGGAGAAGACGCCGATTGTGCTGACGCAGGTCGCCCCGGCAGGGCCACACCCCGACGTAACCCCACCGGCCTCGATCGCACCGGCTACCGCGGCCCCGGCTGCGAGCCCCACGCCCTCGACACCAGGGCGCGTGACTCTGAACGCGGTCGGCGACCTGATGCTGGCCCGCGACATCATCGACCTGATGGACGCGAACGGCTCCGGCTACCCGTTCGACGCGGTGCGGCCGATCCTGGCCGACGCCGACGTCACGATCGCGAACATGGAGGGCACTCTCACGGACCGCGGCGCCCAAGCCGCCAAGTTCTACACGTTCCGGACACCGCCGAAGCACGCCCGCGGCCTGGCCGCCGCCGGTATCGACGTTGTCTCCCTGGGCAACAACCACACCATGGACTTCGGCGCCGACGGCCTCGCCGACACGCTCGCGGCCATCGACGCTGCCGGCGTGAAGCGCTCCGGCGCCGGGACGAACGAGCAGGCAGCCCGAGCGCCGGCAATTGTCGAAGCCAACGGCCTCAGGCTGGCATTCCTGTCCTACAATGCGGTCCTCGAAGCAACCTTCGCGCGTGGCGCCTCGCCCGGCGTCGCCTACGCCGACCCTGCCGGCGTCCGCGCCGACGTACTCGCGGCCAGGCAGCAGGCCGACCTGGTCATCGTCTCCATCCATGCCGGCACCGAGTACAGCGACAACCCCACCGCGGAACAACGGACGCTCGCGCACACCGCCATCGACGCCGGCGCGGCGCTGGTGCTGGGCTCGCACCCGCACGTGCTTCAGGGCTGGGAGCGCTACGGCGGCGGCCTCATTGTTTACAGCCTCGGTAACTTCGTCTTCGACCTCGATCGCGATGACCTGGCGACACTAGGCTCGCGGCCCTTCCAGACACTGGTCTTGCGGCTCGAACTGGATCGCACGGGCGTCGTCAGCGCCACCTACCGCCCGGTGTTCATCGACCCTGACCAAAACCGCCCCTTGCCCGCGACGCCGGACCAGGCCCGCGCGATCGAGCAGCGCCTGGACACGCTGAACACGCTGGCGCGCTAGCTCCGAAAATGTAGGGGAGGCCTTCAGGCTTCCAGGGGTGGGGCGAGGGCGAGGCCCCCGAAAATGTAGGGGAGGCCTTCAGGCCTCCAGGGGTGGGCGGGGGCGAGGCCCTGGCGTTAGCCACGGCTGGATGGGCGCATCCGGCTACGAATCGAGTAGCCCGTCGATAGCCCGCCGACATACTCTCGCTCTCCCGCAGGGTCGAACATAAGGCGGGAGGACAAGTGCGCGCCGCGATCATCGGTTTCCTGCTCATGCTCAGCTTCGCCGCCGGCAGCAGCACAGCCGCCAGGCTGCTCGTGCTATCGGACGCCGGCGGCGCCGCCGCCCGGACCGCGCAGGGCGCGCCTCCCAGCGCCCCGGTCGAGACGCCGGAGCCCCTGGACGAGGTCCAGGGCGCCTCGCTCGTGGAGCCGCGTCCCTAGGTAGCGCTCGACGACCTCCCATGGCGTGCAGTCAACGAGCCGTAAGCTCGTAGACGTCCGGCCGTTCACTCGGCGACCCTCCGTCCGATCCTAAGTCTGAGAGGTGTCGATAAAGGAAGTGGCCTTCGGCATGATCGCGGTCTTCCTGCTCTACGCCGGCATCGGGGCCGGCTATCCGCACCTTGTCGCGAAAGCCGCCGGCGGAACCGCGACCACCCGCTGGCTTCGCGAGCAAGCCAATCGAGCCCATCGCGATAGGCACCCTGAGCCCCGCAGGCCTGTACCGCAGCGACAAGCCGGCCATCCTGAACAATAGCGGCGGAAGCCGGTAGAAGCTTCGCTCTGTCCGCGCGGCGGCTGGTAGCAGATCAGTCGGACGAGAGTTCGTTGAGCCTCCGCCTCAGGTTGCCCATGGTGACGGCGCTGAGAGCGACTTCGTAGCCTTTGTTCGCAGGGCCTTCGGGGACGCGGGCCAGCGCCTGCTCCAGGTTGTTGGGCGTGATCACGCCGAAAATCGCCGGCACGCCGGTCTGCTCGCCGACCTCGGCGATGCCGCGGGCCGCCTCGCGGTTGATGTACTCATTGTGGTCGGTTTCGCCCTTGATCACGCAGCCGAGGCAGATCACGGCGTCGAAGCGGCCGCTCTCGGCCAGAGTCCGCGCCGTGTAGGCCAGCTCGAACGAACCCGGCACCCAGGCGACGACCGTGCGCGCCTCTTCGACGCCGCACTCGGCCAGCGCCTCCAGCGCCCCGGCCAGCAGGCGCTCAGTCACCAGCGTGTTGAACCGCGCGATGGCAATCGCGACCGAGAGCTTCGACCCGTCCAGGTCCTCGCCGATGGTCCGCATGGGGCAGAGGGTAACAGAAGAAGAAGCAAGGAAGGTGGTGATGGGGGCCAGTGGTTGGACGTCCGGCTCCGACCACCGACACCCATCACCACCGTCCACCAATCCGACTGTTCTATGCTCTAGGCATGGCTTCACGCGGCCGCCTGTTCGTCCTCTCCGGCCACTCGGGCGCCGGTAAGGACTCCGTGCGCGACCTCCTGCGCGAGTGGCGTTTGCCGGTGCATTTCGTCGTGACGGCGACAACGCGGCCACCGCGCCCGGACGAGGTCGCGGGCGTGCATTACCACTTCGTGTCGGACGCGGACTTCGACCGCCTGGAGCGCGACGGCGAGTTCATCGAAAAGGCCATTGTCTACGGGCAGCGCAAGGGCGTGCCGCGCTCGGAGATCGAGGGCCCACTGGCCGAAGGCCGCGATGTCCTCGCCCGCGTCGACGTCCAGGGCGCGAAGACGCTTAAGCGCCTCCACCCGGACGCGGTTTTGATCTTCATCTCCGCCCAGTCCGAGGACGAGGCATTGCGCCGCCTGGATGCGCGCGAGACCGAGACCGACGAGCAGCTTCGCATCCGGCGCGACACCGCCGCCACCGAGACCAAGGCCGCCCGCGAGTTCGACTACGTGGTCGTGAATCGCACGGGGGAGCTGGAGGAGACGGCGCGCAAGGTGCGGCAGATCATAGAAGGTGGACGCGCGAGCGCATCCGGTTAGCGCCCGTCGGTGGCTTGGGACAAACCCGGGCCGCGTCCTTCGACAGGCTCAGGATGAATTAGTTAGGTGCGTCCGAAGGGGTACACGCCAGGCGGTCGCCAGCCTGCTTGGCCGCCAGCGCGCCTGCTAACTCGCCTGCTTTGATTTCAGACGAGGCACCTACCGCATCATCCTGGCCGACTTCAGACGAGCCCCCAACGGAATCATCCTGAGCTCTGTCGAAGGACGCGGCTCGGTGCGCACACAAAGGTGTCGGGGCGCGAGTAACGCGGTACTGGCTTTACTGCCCTGCTTGGCTTACTGGTCGAACACCAGGATCGAGCGGCCGGCGATCTGGCCCTGCTCCAGCGCGTGGCAGGCCTCGTTGATCTGGTCCAGCTTGAAGCGCTGCGTCACCAGCAGGTCCAGGGGCAGCTTGCCGTCCTTGTACCACTGCACGTACATCGGGAAGTCGTCGTCCGGGCGGCTGGAGCCGCCGATGCTGCCAATGTAGCGCCGGGCGCTGAACAGGTCGCGCATGTTCAACGTGGCGGTAGTCTGGGGTACGCCGACCAGGACGGCGGTGCCGCCCTCGCGCAGGCCGCCGACCCCCGGCTTCACGGCCGGCAACACCTGCTCCATCGTCTTCTGCACGCCGATTGCGTCGAAGGCGAAATCGGCGCCGCCGTTCGTTAGTTCGCGCACCTTCATCACCGCGTCTTCGTTCGCGGCGTTTACGGTCAGCGTGGCGCCGAACTTGCGCGCGAAGGCAAGCTTCTCATCGCTGAGGTCGATGGCAATGATCGGGTCGGCGCCGGCGTTGGCCGCGCCCTGGACGATGCACAGCCCGACGCCACCGACGCCGAACACGGCGACAGAGTTGCCTTTTTGGACTTTTGCTGTGTTGATGGCGGCGCCGCAACCTGTCATGACCGCGCAGCCGATGATCGCCGTGACGTCCGTCGCCACGTCATTCACCATCTTCACGACGAGTTGCTGGTCGGCGATGGTGCTCTCCGCCCAGGTAAAGGCGCCGGCGGTAATGTCTTCGCCGCGAAACTTGATCACGGCCGGCTGCGGGCGCTCCATGTCCGGCTCGAAGGCGCGCGGTATCCAGGTGACCATCACGCGGTCACCCTCTTTGACGTGGCTGACTTCCTTGCCCTTCGCGACGACCACGCCCGTGGACTCGTGGCCAAGCACCAGGGGCGTGCGCGAGGCCGGGTTGTGAAGCTGGTGCAACTGGGAGTGACAGACGCCGCTGGCAAACTGCTTGACGATGACCTGCCGCGGTCCTGGGTCCGGCAGCTCGATCTCGTCCACCACCATCGGCTTGCCGTGCTGAATGTGCACCGCAGCGCGTGTCTTCATCGGCGGTTCTCCTCCTCCACGAGTAGGTCTGGGCTGGGCGCGGCAAGTATAGGGCATCGCGGCTTGTCGGCTGCTTGGCTCGTCGGCTAGTCGGCCAGAGGGGCGGACGGGGAAAGGAAGCTAGGCCTGGAAGGATCGTTAGCGCAGGCTGAACGGCGGGTACTCGTCCGTGAGGCCTCCGATGTAGGACTGCACTCGGGCCGACCAGCGGAACACCCCGGTGACAAAGGTATGCATGCCTTCCGGGAACGCCCCGGTGAACAGAATCGCGAACTGCGCGACGAAGACGAGCACCCAGGCCACGATCGCCAGGGCTATGAGGACAATGAAGTGGGGAATGCAGAATATGTACTTCACCACCGGCCCGAGAACGGGGAAGTTCAAGAGGCGGCTGCGCTGCGGAGCATTCACCGCCTCGAAGGCAAGTGGATATTCGACTGGATCAAAGGTGAAGGGTGGGTACGTGTCATACAGGTGGAAGAGATAGCCTGAAACTCGATTACTCCAGCGGTTGAATCCGAGGTTGAAGTTGTACATCCCTTGCGGATAGGCGCCGGTAAAGAGAATTACGAACGTCGCGACGAAGTAGAGAAGGCTGGCGACGATCTGCAGGAAGTACAGGACGATCAGGTGCGGAATCGCCAGGATTGCGCGGATGAAGCTGCCGATGAATAACGGAAAGTTGGTGATGCGTGACTGGCCCTGAGGCCGGACCACTTCCAGCCGCACCGGATATGAAGGTATCGGTGGTGATGGGGCCGCCGCGGGGGGCGCTGCGTCGCTCGTCATTCGATCACTCCTCTCGCACGGACAACGGTTACGGGCCGGAGAATGCTTTCTCGAGCGGGCGTTGTCAAGGCGCGCGTGGCCGCTGCGCGCTGGGCAAGCTCCCAGGGCCGGGCCCTATTCGAGGCTGAAGGGCGGGTACTTGTCGGTCAGGCCGCCTGAATAACCGGCGACGCGCGCCTGCCAGCGCAGGACGCCGACGGCAAACGCGTGAATGCCGCCGGGGAAACCGCCTGTGAACAGGACCACGAACTGGGCCACAAAGACTGCCAGCATCGCGAATATTTGCATCCCGAACAAGATGACCGTGTGCGGCAGGATAAGGATGCCCTTGATCAGGTAAGGGCCGAAGATTGGAAAGTTCAGGACGCGGCTGGAGCGTTCCGGATAGTCGGCCTCGAACCAGAGCGGATACCCGGGCGCGGCATCGAAATTGAAGGGCGGGTACTTGTCATAGAGGCCATAGAAGTACCCGCTGACACGGTAGCTCCAGCGGTAGGCGCCGACATAGAAGTCGTACATACCCTTCGGATACTTGCCGCTGAAGATGATGGCGAAGGTCGCGAAGAAGTAGAGCAAGCCCGCGATGGTAACGAGGAAGTTCACGACGATCAGGTGCGGAAGAACGACGATCCCTCTAATCACATTGCCGATGAAGAGCGGGAAGTTGAGGATGCGCGACTGCCTCGGCGGACGCGTCACCTCCAGCCGGACGGGGTAGCCCCTGCCCGGCCCGGGCGGCGGCGGTGGCGGGACGGCATCGACGGGCGGGGGAGCGACGTCGCTCGTCACGAAGGGCCCTCCTGCGTTACAAAACGAAAGCTCGCCGGAGAATGCTCCGGCGGCCAATCTTTGTCAAGGCGAAGGGTTAGTCAGGAGCCGGCGAACTTCGGCTGTCGCCGCTCCAGGAACGCGGCGAAGCCCTCGCGGGCGTCCTTGGTCTCGAGCAGCTCCGTCTGGTTCTCCCACTCGTACTCGAGATGGCGGCGAAGGTCGTTGTCGAGGCTGCGCATCAGCGCCCGCCGGGTGTAGGTAAGCGCGATCGGCGGGCCGGCAGCGATGGCGCGCGCGTAGGCCATCGTCTCCTCCATCAGGCTTTCGTGGGGCACGACCTTGTTCACGAGGCCGATCGCCAGGGCGGACTGCGCGTCCAGCAGGTCGCCGCGATACATGATGTCGAAAGCGCGCGCCAGGCCGACGATGCGGGGCAGCCAGAAGCTGGTGCCGTAGTCGGGGCCGATACCGCGCTTGATGAACACGGGTCCCAGGCGCGCCTGGTCGGAGGCGATGCGCACGTCGCAAGTCAGGGCCAGCCCGAAGCCGGCGCCGGCCGCCGCGCCGTTTAACGCCGCGATCACCGGCACGTCGGCGTCCGCCAGGGCGAAAATAATCTGCCCCGGCCCGAACTTGTTGACGCGCGCCACTCTGCCCCTCGCCGGCGCGTTCCCGCCGCCTTCGAAGTCGCCGCGGGCCGGGCCGCCACCGCTGAGGTCGGCGCCGGAGCAGAAGCCGCGCCCCGTGCCCGTGATCACGATGACGCGAATAGCGTCGTTGGTCTTGGATTCGCGGGCGGCCGCGGCAAGGCCATCGGAGATTGCGGCGTTGAGGGCATTCATAGTCTCGGGCCGGTTCAGGGTCAGGAGCAGGACGCCGTCATCGTTGAGGTCGCGCAGGAGTTCGTTTTCGGCCATGGGACGCCTCCGGTGTGTGGTGCAGAAGAGTATACGGAGTTCTTCGGCCCCCACCCGCTTGATCCGCGGTCCGGAGGGCCCGACCTCCGCTCCCTGGCCGCGCCTTTAAGCCTCGCGGCGTGGCGCCTCATACCTCACACCTCACACCTCATGCCTCGTTCCCTGTCCGTGCTACCCTCCACCCATGCCTGACCCAATCGAGATCGTCCGAGAGCGGGCGCAGTCGAATGCCTTTTGGCGCTTCGTCGGCGTGCAGGTGGACGACGCGAAGGAAGGCTGGTGCCGCCTGCGCGTGCCCCTGCGCGACGAGCTGCGCAACGCGCCCGGCGCTCCCGCCCACGGCGGCCTCTACAGCGCCCTGGTCGATATGTCCGTCGGCGGCGCGCTGAGCACCATGCATGAGCAGGCCGAAGGCGGCGTCGGCCAGAGCACGCTGGACCTCAACATCAGCTTCATCTCCGCGGTCACGGACGGCGACGTCATCGCCGAAGGCCGCATCCTGCGCCGCGGCCGCACCATCGCCTTCGGCGAAGCGACGATCACGGACGGCGCCGGCAAGCTGGTGGCCGTCGGCCGCGCGACGTACATGATCATCGCCGGCCGGCCCTAAGAGGCGACAAGCTTCTGATCCCCCCAAGGATTGAGGTTAGGGGGCCGGGCGTAAGGCCTCTGGCCCGCCTTTGACGCCCCCAGGATTGGGGGTTAGGGGGCCGATTCCGCGGCTTCGGCGATCTGGTCGAGTACTTAATTCAGGTTCAGCAAGACTTCGCGGTTGGAGAACCTCAGGACACTGTATCCATAAGCGCCCAGGTGCTGAGCCCTTAGCTGATCTTCTTCGATCCGCTCCTGATGGTCTGGGCCGTCGACCTCCACGACAAAGCTTCTTGGCCACGCAGTAGAAGTCGAGGATGAACGGCCCGACAGCGTGTTGTGCCCTGAACCGAAGACCTCGAAGCTTCTTCGAACGAAGTGCCGACCAAAGCCTGGCCTCCGCCTCGGTCATCGAGCGCCGCATTTCCTGAGCACGGCGGATGTTCTCGGCAGGTGTGCCGCGTACACGTCTGGCGGTGCTGTTTTCCGCGCCCATCGACCCCTTAACCCCCAATCCTGGGGGACCCCGGCCGGGATCCTCGATTCGCTAGAACAGCAGCGCCTTCTGCACGCCTTCGCCGCTTGACGGCGGCTTCTTGCCGTTGGCGCGCTCGGCGCCGGGGCGGGGGCGCCGGCGGCGGGTGCCGGGGGCGTCGACGCGGGCGGGGAAGCCGCCGTCCGCCACCTTGACGATGAGGCCGTCGCCGGTCGAGACGGCGCCGATGCTCGAAACCACGCGCCCGCCCTTGTGCACGACGGCATAGCCCCGGTTCAGCGTCGCCTGCGGGTCCAGGGCCTGTATCTGGCGGCTGCTGGTGTCGAGCTCCTGCCGGCGGCGGCGGTGCTCGCTCAGGAAGGCGGCGCCGGCGCGGCGGTCGAAGTCTTCCAGGCGCTGGCGCAGGCGGGGCACGTCCGGCATCGCGCGCAGGCTGCGGGCCAGCGCGCCCTCGACCATCGAGCGGTCGCGCCCAAGGGCGTTGCGGGCGGCATTGAAGGTGGAGGAGACGGCCCCGGCGAGGCGCGCGGCGACGTGCGCGCGGTCCGGCGCCACCATCTCGGCCGCGGCCGACGGCGTCGGCGCGCGGCGATCGGCCACGTAGTCGCAGATCGTCGTGTCGGTCTCATGCCCGACGGCCGAAACGACCGGGACCAGAGAGCCAAATACCGCGCGCGCCACGCCCTCTTCATTGAAGGCCCACAGCTCTTCGACCGAGCCGCCGCCGCGGGCAACTATGATGACGTCGACGTCGCCGAGTCCGTTCAGCGCTTCGATGGCGTGGCGAACGCCCGCCCCGGCTTCCGGACCCTGTACCGGAGTCGGGGCCAGCACAATCTCGACCAGGGGCCAGCGGCGGCCGAGCACGTTCGTTATGTCGTGGAAGACCGCGCCTGAGGGCGAGGTCACGACGCCGACGCGCTTCGGGAACAGCGGCAGCGGCCGTTTGCGCCCGGGGTCGAACAGGCCTTCCTCGTCCAGCTGCAGCCGCAATCGTTCGAATTGCGCCTGGCGGATGCCGACCCCTTCCGGCTGCACGAAATCGACCATTATCTGCAGGTCACCTCGCTGCTCGTAGACCGTCAACCGCCCGTGGACGATTACCTGGGCGCCGCGCTGAAGATGCTCCAGCATCAGGCGCTGCCGCTGGGCGCTCGGGCGGAAGAACACGGCCTTGAGCTGCGCCCCCTGGTCTTTCAGCGAGAAGTACGTGTGTCCGGACGGCGGCTGCGACCGGTCCGACACCTCGCCCGAAATCCAGAGGTCGGCGAAGAGCAGGTCGGACTCAAGCAGCTCCTTGAGCCTTGCGGTCACCTGGGAGACGGTCAGGACTTGCATCGGGCTTCAGTATAGGTAACCGCGGCAGGAGACCCTGCCTGTCATTCTGAGGAGCGACGCCACCCTGTCTGTCATTCTGAGGAGCGACCCAAGAAGCGAGGAGGGATCTCGACCTGCCGGTTGCGCTAAGGGTGCCAGCACTCGGACGCGCGCGATTCCCTCGGGAACGGAGTCCTGGGGCAAGCGTCACCCCGACGAAGCGTCCGGCCCGCTGTAATAGCCAAAGATCGTCCACAGCAGACCGCCCCAAACCATGAAGCCGCCGGCCAGCAGGCCGACCACACCAACCACGGACGGCAAGACGACCAGCAGCGGCAGGCTGAGGAGAAATACGACCGCGCCGACGATGCTCAGGCGCAGGCCTTTTTGTTTAGTCTTCACAAGGTCAGGCTAGCACGCGGCACGGGATCGACCTTTGGAATCTGGACTTGGGGTTGAGGAGGCTGAAGTTGCCTCGCGGCCGGCTGCCCAACTCCAACTCCCAATTCCGTCCCAAATCCCAGATTCCAAAGTCGATAGTCCAGATTCCCACCTCTATCCCTCCTTCCGCCCCATCTCGATCCGCGTGATTTTGTTCGCCTCGTTGAAACGCAAAGTCAGGGTGAGGCCGGGGAAGGGCGCGTTCGGCATGGTGGGCTTGCCGTCCACCGTCACCACGCCATCCGCCTCGGCCGGGGCGCCCCACTGCAGGCGGCCCATCATGCCTGCGCCCATGCCTTGCGGGTTGCGCAGGCGGTCCGCGATCGCCTTCGCGCCCGCCGTGTCCCCGCGCATGGAGGTGTGCACGGCGTCCGGCGCCAGCAGCGCCTCCAAGGCATCGCCGTCCTGGGCGACCTCGGCGTCGAGGTAGCGCTGCGCCACCTGCGCGCGCGAGAGCACCTCGGCCTCGCCCGTGAAGTCGAGGCTGCCTCCGTAGACCGCGGCCACGTCGTGCTCGCGGCCACACTTGGCGCAGGCAACCAATGCGCCCGCGGCGAGCATCGTCCCCGTCTGGTAGGTGGTATCCAGCTCCTTCTTGCTCTGCACGCCGCCGCAGTTAGGGCAGCGCCAGTAGCGGTTGCCGGAGACGCGCGGGCCGTCGACCGCGGCGCCGGAACTCGAAGTCTGCTCGTCCTTGCCACCGAAGACCCGCCTCAGAAAGCCCATTGCCGCAGCCTCCATCGCCGAACCTGCGCAGAATCGTGGGGCTATCGTAGGCGCGGCGCCAAGGCTGTCAATGCTCTGGAGCCGCGCCGATTGACCGCGAACCGCGCCCTTTCTACCATCCGCGAACACGGGCCGTGAATTCGGGGAGGGACTCGCAATGAAGCACAGCGAAGGCAGCTTCAAGGGACTGAAAGACTTCAACCTCTACTACCAGCGCTGGCTGCCGGACGCGCCCTCCAGGGCCGTATTGTTGGTCGCGCACGGATACGCGGAGCACAGCGGCCGCTACGGCAACCTCGTGAACATCGTCGTGCCGCGGGGCTACGCCGTATACGCGCTCGACCACCGCGGCCATGGGCGCTCCGACGGCGCCCGCGTGGAGGTCGACAGCTTCGACGACTACTCGGTCGACCTCAAGACCTTCTTCGACCTGGTGCAGGCGGAAAACCCCGGGCGCAAGGTCTTCCTCGTCGGCCACAGCATGGGCGCTTCGATCAGCACCGCCTACGTCCTCAAGCACCAGGCGGAGCTGGCGGGGCTCGTCCTATCCGGCGGCGGCATCACGCCCAGTGACCCCGAGCGCGCGGCAAAAGTCGCGGCCGATACGCCGCCGCGCACGGGCGACCTCTCATCGACGCTGAGCCGCGACCCGGCCGTCATCGAAGCTTATGTGAAGGACCCGCTCGTGTACACGGGGCCTCGCCCCAACCGGCCCAACGCGATTGCGGGCATGCGCAACCAGTTTCCGGACCGGGTGAAGGAGATCAAGCTGCCAATCCTGATCATGGCCGGCGGCGCCTCGCCCCTCGGCGACGGGCCGCGCAGCAAGGCGCTGTTCGAGGACGTCGGCTCGACCGATAAGACGCTGAAGCTCTACCCCGAGCTGATGCACGAGATCTTCAATGAGCCGGAGCATCCCGCGGTCATCGGCGATATGGTGGCGTGGCTGGACGCGCGCGTGTAACGCCCTGATCCTTCCGGTTCGCTGGGACATCTTCAGATCCAAACCCTTGCCCAGGGGGCGCGCGGCCTTCGGCAACCCCGGCCGATACTGTTAGCGTGATGGCTTTGAAGCTCTTGCGAGTGGTTGCGCTGGTTGCGGCCGGGGCCTTGTCCGGCGTCCTCGTGGCCTGCGCGGCGATCGTCGCCGGCGCCAGCGTCATGTGGCTGTTCGTCTACGGCGACGATCCCTGGCCGCAAACGCCCCAAACCGTCCTTGTCGTGCTGAGCGCCCTGGCAGGCCTGGGAGTCGCTTTCGCTATACCGTTTGCCCTATCGCGAGCCTTCAGGCGGTCTTGACGCGCCCCAACAGTGCTCTCTTTGGCCCGGCCGGCTCTACTTGACCGCGATTGCATTCGGCGGCGAGCCGACCGCGCCGAGGATGTTCAGCGGCGCTGACGTGAACATGAACTCGTAGACGCCGTCGGCCGCGCAGTCCGCCGCCAGCGCTTCCAGATCCCAGAGCTCGCCGATGGGCATGCCGAAGAGGCCGATGATGCGCTGGTGCAGGAAGCCGCCGGTGTCGGCCGTCGGCGGCCAGGCCTCCATCGAGGGCGCGTCGCCGGCGACGGCGGCGACGTGCAGGTCCCAGATGTACTCGGCCATGTCCTCCGTGGAGGCGATGCCGGGCGCGCGCAGGTTCTGCATAATGGTGGCGCCGAACTTCTCCTGCGGCGTCGCGTTCAGGTACCACTCCATCCAACCGCTGCGGATCAGCAGCATGTCGCCCTGCCTGACCTCGACGCCGTGGGCCTTTCGCGTCGCCTCCATCTCGTCGACGGTGAAGCGGCGGGCTTCGTTGCCGGCGACAGGCGAGCCCTGCGCGGCAAGGTGGCGGGCCACGTCCAGGAGGACGCCGCGCGTGACCATGCCGCGTCGGGCCCAGTGCTCGATGCCGTTCCTGGTGCCGGGAAGGCCGGTGATCTGGTCGCCCGTGACGCCGTTGTAGAAGCCGTGCTGCGGATGCCCGACATGCGTCAGGCCGTCCCATTGCGACGACGCCTGGGGGTAGAAGTTGTCGATAATGTCGTCGCGCCCGGCGCCCTGGCCGGTGATCGTGTGGCGCAGGTTGCCGCGGCGAAATAGTGCTGGATTCGGCTGCTCGAACTCCCAGTTCAGCGCGAAGGACTGGCCCGTTCGCACCAGCTTTCGCCGCCTCGACGCCTTCTCCGGCGTCATCAGGTTGACTGCAACCAACCTGGTCATCGGCGCCGTAAGAGGCCCCAGGACGACCCGGGCGGCGCATCCTGCGCGTGAGAAGCTCCTTGTACGAGGCAGGCGGTCCGGGACGGGCATGTGGCTCCTTGGGCTTTCGGGTAATTCGCGCCTATGCTACGCCGGTTGCCGCGACACCAGCGCTTCGTCGCGCCGGTCGAGGATGCGGGCCGACGCTGAGATCGCGCCTAACAAGGCAGAGCGCTGGGCCTCATCTACCGCGAGCTGGACCTTCGAGGGAGCGGCTGCGTTCCTGAATCGCGTTCTCAGGTTCCAGATCGCCGATCCGCCGCTTCACTCCTCCAGCCTGACAATGCCCTGCGTCCCGTCCACGGTCAGCCTCATGCCGTCGCGTATGCGGCGCGTGCCGACGCGCACGCCGGGGACGCAGGGGATGCCGTACTCGCGCGCCAGGATCGCGCAGTGCGAAAGCACGCCGCCGGAGTCGGCGACAATCGCCGACACGCGCGAGAACAGGTGCGCCCAGGACGGGGTGGTGAAGCGGCACACGAGAATGTCGCCCTGGCGCACCCTATCGGCCTCGTCCACGCTCTCGACCACGCGGGCCACGCCGGTGACGGTGCCGGGGCTGGCGGCATGGCCCTTGAGGATTCGCTCGTCCAGACTGCGTTCGCCGCCAAACCCGCTGATCATGCGCACCGCAAAAGGCAGCTCAGGCGGCCGCCCGGCGTCACCAGGCGTGGCCGGCGCCATGTTCGGCAGCCGCCCGAGTGTCAGCGGCGGCACCACGCTCAGGAACCGCTCTCTTCCGGCACGGCGTTCAGCGACAGTCTCGTGGAAATTCGAGCCGTCTCCTGATTCGAGCTCCGCCAGGCGCAGGTAGAAGATGTCCTCCGCCCCGGCAATCTGGCCCGCTTGCCTCAGCTTTTTGCCCAGGGCAAGGGCCGGGACCCGTAGATAGCCGCCGAGGCTGAGCTGCCACAACGCCCGCGATTCGCTCACGGAAACAAAGGGCCGCGCGGCGCGCCAGGCGTCTTCGAATTTGGCCCGCTTCTCGGGTGCGGCGAACCTGGCCCTCAAGGTGCGCAAAGCGTTACGACGGCCTTTGGCGGAGCGCGCCAGCAGGGTGCGGGGGTCGTTCGCCTCCGCGGATAGAGTCTCCTTTATCAAGGCCAGAGGAATTGTTGGGTCCTCCCGCCACGCGGGCTCAGACAGCTCGAACCAGGTCGGCGTCCGCCAGCCGTAGCGGTCGAGGTAGGCCTGGAAAGCATCGATGAACTGGCGGCCTTTCGCCGAGGGCCTCAGTGACTCGATCAGCCGTTCCGGCGGCGTCAGCGCCACGATGCCTTGCAGGTCCAGCTTCCGGACCAGCCCTGCCAGGTCATACAGCGCCGCGTCCGAAGCGGAAGACTCGTTCTGATAGCCCTGGACGCTGGCGCCGGCGAGGGCGATGCCTTCGGCGCCAAACTCCTCCTGGCAGAGCGTATACAGCTTCTCGATGACCACGAACATCGGCCCCGCGGCGTAAAGGGTCAGTCCGAAGGCGTGGCCCGCGCGCTCGACCGAGCGCGACAGGTTGCGCGCGAGCGCCGGCGCAGGCATCGAGCCGGCATCGATGTCCGCGATCTCGCGCGCGATGCGCCGGATCTGAGGCAGGCATTCGCGCTGCCAGAGACGGCGCAGCCTGGGGGCGGCTTCGGCGTAGCGGCCCTCGATGGCCTGGGCAACCGCATCGGGTGGGGCATTGGGGTCCGGCGGCGCAAACGAGGTGTACCAGTAGCCGTTGAGGAATAGCGGTAGCGTGACCTTCTCGAGGTCGCGGCCCTCGACCCGAGCCTGGCCGGTCACCATGCTGAGGGCGAAGTCTATGGAGAGCGGCGTCAGGGGCTTCGGGCAGTGCATGCCGTCCCAGGCCCAGAACTTTTCAGCGGCCTCCGGCGAAGGCCAATCGACAGGAAATTCGCGCGCCTGAGAGACCATCTCCCCTCCCCCTCAAGTATGGCGACGAGTCTAGCACGCCGTCCCGGCGGCTCCAGGGTCACATGGTTGGTGGCGGCCTGTCTCCGCGACGAGTGCTTGCGCCGCCTACGCACGCGCCCGTCCTTCGACAGGCTCAGGACGAATCGACAGGCTCAGGACGATTCAGTGGGATTGGTTTAAGAAGTCAGGCATGTTCGGACGCGTGGGTTGTACCGGACACGGCGTGCCGCCTTCACCACGGCGCCTCCCAGCCGCCCCCATAGCCTGTCGGCCCGCAACGTTAACGGAATGCCGTGGCCTGCCACGGCGTTGACCGCCCGCCGAGCCGCTACCTACACTCCGCACAGAGGTACGCCATGATCGCTTTCGGGTTAGGTTCGAAGCGCTTGCAGCAGATAGCAGTGGTCGAAATGGAGGGCATGATCGGCGCCCGCATGCGTCCATCCGAGTACGTGAAGCTCTTCCGCGCCCTGGGGGAGAACGACCGCATCAAGGCCGTGGTGCTCGACGTCGACTCTCCCGGCGGGTCCGCCAGCGCCTCCGACCTCCTCTACCTCGTCGGTCCAGGCTCTGGCGCGCAAGAAGCCGGTCGTTGCCTTCATTCGCGGCACCGGCGCTTCCGGCGCCTACCTCTTCAGCTGCGCCGCCCGCAAGATCGTCGCCATCCCCAGCGCCCTCGTCGGGCTCGATCGGCGTGATCTCGATGCGGCCGCTCCTGCACGACGCCCTCGAAAGGATCAGCGTGAAGGTGGCTGTAACCAAGTCCGACAAGTTCAAGGACATGGGCAGCATGTTCCGGCCGTCGACGCCCGAGGAAGACCAGAAGGAGCAGGAGTTGGTCGACGACCTCTACAACCAGTTCCTCGAAGCGGTGATGGCAGGGCGCGCCATGACTCGCGACCAGGTGAAGGCCGTTGCTACCGGCGAGATCTTTACGGCCCGGCGGGCCAGGGACGCCGGCCTGATCGACGAGCTCGGCGACCTGGACCGCGCGATCGACATCGCGGCGGAGCTGTCGGACGCGCCGCGCAAGCCGGTCTGGGTGCGCCCCCGCCGCGGCCTGCGTGACATGGTCTCGTCCCTGGCGGTGTCGTCCCTCGTTTCGGAAGTCGCGATGCAGGTGGAGGAGCGGCTCCAGAGCCGGATCTATTACCAGCGCTTTTAGCGCATAACCACCAAGCTCCACTTCTACCCACAGGCCGCCCGCCTCTCCTTCACGCGCGCGGCGGCACGCCTCCCCTCCAACCCCCTACCACCAAACCCTCTCCCACGATCCTCCTTCGCCCCTAACATATCCGCGTCATGGGACGTTCTTCTGATCTAGAGGCGGATGACCGCCTGCTCGAAACGCCGGGGCGTTCCCGGACGGATCGGGCGAGGCCGAGCGGAGGACGGGTGAGGGAGCTCGTCGATCGCGCGGTTGGCGGCGACGCCGAGGCTTTTGGAGGCCTTTATGACCTCTATGCCGATGACGTCTACCGCTACTTCTATGCCCACCTCGGCAGCTACCACGACTCCGAGGACCTGGTTTCCCGCACTTTCATTCGCGCCTGGCGGGCGATCGGGACCTTCAAGTGGAAGGGGCGGCCGTTCGAAGCATGGCTCTTTACCCTCGCCCGCAACCAGCTCATCGACTTTCACCGCGAGCGCAGGGCGACATTGACAGCGCTGGACGAGCGCCGGCCGGACACGCGGCCGGGCCCGGAATCGATAGCCCTGGCCGGGGCCTCCGCCCGCGAGACGCGTGCAGCGTTACAGAAGCTCACAGAGGAGCAGCGACAGGTACTTGTGCTGAAATTCTTCATGGACAGGGACAACAAGGAGATCGCCGGCATCATGGGCAAGCGCGAAGGAACGGTTCGCGCCCTGCAGATGCGCGCCCTCCAGGCTCTGAGGAGGCACATTCAGGATGTCTGACGACCGCCTGGCCCGCGTCCTGGACGAAGGCATCGCGCGCCTCAAGACCGGCGACGGCGTCGACGATATCGTGGGCGGCGTTGACCCGGCGCTCGCCGCCGAACTGCGGCCGCTGCTGGACGCCGCCGCGAGCCTGCATGAGGCCGGGCCGGAGGCGTTCCCCGAAGACGCCCGCAGGCTGAATCGTGCCCGGGTCATGCGGGAAATCGGCGGCGCGGAGGCGGTTTCCACGCCTCGCCGGCGGCCGCTTTTGCGCCTGCGCCCTTCCTGGGAGCAGGCGCTGCTGGGGGCCGCGGTGGCGGCGGCCGTTGTCCTGGGACTCTCCGTGGGCGTGAGGACGTCACAGGCGCCCGACGGCGCTGAGGCCGCGACAATCCTCACCGTCCTTCAGGGCGAAGTGCGGGTCTCCAGTGGGGCCGAAACGCTGTTAGTGCGGCGCACGGCCCAGCTTCGGCCCGGCGACCGGATCGTGACGGGCGCCGGCACGCGGGCCGTCCTGACATTCCTGGACGGCAGCACCGTGACGCTGGAGCCGGACACTGAGGTCGTCATCGACTCGGTGCTGGACCAGCAGGGCAGCGTGCGGGTGCGGCTGACGCAGGAGCGCGGCAACACCTGGACTCACGTGCCTCCCGAGCTTGGATCGCGCGACATCAAGATCGAGACGCCGACGGGCAGCGTGCAGACGAACGAGGCCGCCTTCGCGACCAGCGTGGAGCCCGCGAGCGGCCGGACACAGGTCGACGCCGGCTCCGGTTCGATTCAGGTGAGCAGCGGCAACACCAGCGCCGAGGTCACGGGCGGCACGACGGCCTCGATTGACGCGGCGGGCAAAGTGGCGCCGGCGGCGCCGTCCAGGCCGCCGCCGCGCGCGCTCATCGTGCGGATCACGGGACCGGCCTCAGGATTCGTAACCGACCCCAACGGCGCTACGGTCGGGGTGTTGACGCCCGCCTATCAAGTCAGCCAGATCTCCGGCGCGGAAGTGACGCGCGAGGGTACCACGCTGGTGATCCGCATCCCCGAACCGGTCAGCGGCGCTTACGAGATAGGCATTCACGGCGCCGCGGACGGGACCGTCCAGGTGGCCTCTTCTGCCGGGAGTTCGAACGACCTGGCATCCTTCGCCGTGGGGAAAGGCGAAGACTGGCGCCTCCACCTGACAGTAGACGCACAGTCCCTGGCCCTGGCCCGGCCGGCGCTGGTGGCGAGCGCTGCCGCCGCCAGGCCCGCGAACGTCGCCGTGCCCGACCGCGTTATCGCGGCGGCGACCGCCGTGGCGGTGAACCCGGAGCCGACGCGGACGCCGGCCCCCTCGAACACGCCGGCTCCCACGGCCACGCCGACGACGCTCCCAGCCACCAGCACGCCGGTCAGAGCCGTCACGCCGATATCCATCGGGCCGGCGCCGCGGTCAATAGACGCAACCGTCGACGATACGGCCCCTTAGATGTAACATCCGCGCAAGTGTTTTAGCCGAAAACGCATCGAGCCGTTAACCTCGGAGCGCCGGCCAGCGTTATTAGTTTTGGTGCGTCGTGTCCGAAAGCTGTTTGCTGGCACAGGAGGCCTCACTTGCGCGTCAAGGACATACCGGTAAAATTCATCGCGGCCGCTGCTGCGCTCACTCTTGTCCTCGCCGGCCTCGCAGCCACGCCTGGTGTGATTGAGGCCGACACCTTCAATGGCACTCTGGCAGCTTCTGACCCCGTCTTCACCCGGCCGGCCAACGGGTCCAGCCAGGATTTCTGCAGCCCCAGTTCTACGACCCCGTATGACACCTTCAGCCTGAGCGTCCCCGGCCGCGTGACTCTCACTGTCAAGAACCGGGGCTCAGACTCGGGTGGCGGGACGCTCTCCGACCCGTTCGTCGCCCTTTACCGAGGCGCCTTCAATCCCTCGAACCCCTGCCAAAATCTCGTCGGGAGCGGATGACGACGGCGGCGTTGGGTTCGATTCTGAGTTGGTGGTGGTCGTCGATCAGGGACCCTACATAATCGTGGCTACCTCGTTCAGCGGCGAGTTGGGCACGTACACCATCGAGACGAGCAATGCCCCGGCGCCGCCGCCCACGCCTGAAACCGGCGGCGGCAGCGGCGGCCTGGGCGGCGCCGGCGGCGCTGTGGGCGCGGCAGCGGCCCAGTCCGCGGAACGTAACCGCGCCCGCGTGGCCGAGGCCGCTGCCAAGGCCGCGCAACCGGTTACACCGCCCAGCACAGGCACCGGCATCTCGATCGTGCCCCCCAACACCGGCGACGCCGGCCTGGCGCCGACTTCTCGCGCCACGGATTACGCCTTGCTCGCCTTCGTCGGAATCGCAGCGTTCACAGTCGCGGCAGGCGCCACGCGGAGGCTCAAGCGCCGTCCCTAGGCGCCGAACCACTAAACTCGTCAAAGGCGGGCTCGATGGGAGCCCGCCTTTTCGTTTCCCCGGGGCGGGCCATCGAAAACCGCCGCATTTGTGACGCCCAAGTCGCGCCCTATACCATGGTTGGAGCCACGCGAAACGACGGACCAAGGAGCAAGAGTGACCGCGAACCTGGAAGGCCTGGCCCGGCCGCCAGAAGGCCCCGCCGATGAGGCGGCGCCCAGGCGCGCGCTGGTCATTGCCGCGCACCCGGACGATGCCGACTTCGGCGCCGCCGGCACGGCCCACCTCTGGTCGAAGCAGGGCTGGGAGTTCTACTACCTGGTCTGCACCGACGGCTCCAAGGGCTCCGACGACCCGTCGCTCACACCGGCAGACCTGATCCGCGCCCGCCGCGAGGAGCAGCGCGACGCGGCGAAGTTCCTCGGCGTGAAGGACGTCTTCTTTCTTGACAACGTCGACGGTGAATTGAGCGCCAGCCGGGAGTTCCTGGGCCAGGTCGTGCGCCACGTCCGCATGGTGCGGCCCTACGCCGTCTTCACGCACGAGCCGGAGGCGATCATTATCCGAGACTCCTTCGTCAACCACGCGGACCATCGCGCCACCGGCACCGTCGCCATCGATGCGGTGTATCCGGCGGCCCGCGACCGGCTCAACTTTCCCGACCAGATCGCCGAGGGACTGGAGCCTCACAAAGTGAGCGAGATTTACATCTGGGGCTCCGAGCGCGCGAATTTCCAGGTCGATATCACGGACATCGTGGAAACGAAGGCCAAGGCCCTGCTTCTGCACAAGACCCAGTTCGAGGAGCCTTTCGTGCGCAGGGCCCTCGACATCTGGAAGACGCCAGAAGGCCGCTACTTCGAGGCTTTCCGCCGCGTGCAAATGTGGACTTGACGTGGCCCGTTATTGCACCGAGTGCGGCTCCGCTCTCGAGCTGCGAGACGCGTTTGGCAAGCAGCGCCAGGTCTGTCCGAACTGCGGCCACGTGCACTTCGAGGACCCGAAGGTGGCCGTGGGCGTGGTCGTGGAAATGGACGGTGGCATCGTCCTGGGGCGGCGCAACCACGAGCCGAAGATGGGCTGCTGGTCCTTCCCCTCCGGGTTCGTCGACGCGGGCGAGGTGCTGGAAGAGGCGGCCGCGCGCGAAGTCGAGGAGGAGACGGGGCTGAAGGTGAGCATCGACGGCCTGCTCGGGGCGTTCTCGGACGCCGGCGAGCGCACGATCTTCATCGCCTTTGCCGGCCATGCGACCGGCGGGCGGCTCCAATGCGGCGACGAGTGCATCGAGGTGCGGGCCTTTGCGCCGGACGCCCTGCCCGACATGGCCTTCCCCCACGACGGCGCGATCATCGAGGCCTGGACGCGGGGACGCTCCGCGTGAGGCTAGCCGGCCGCCGCGGCGTCCCAGGCCTCGGGCACCGCCAGGAATGTGGGCCGGGGGGTCGAAAGCCGCGGAGGCCCCATTACCCGCAGTCCTGGTGGGGTCGCAGGGGCGTCCCGCCCGCTTTGCTCCTGGCTCTTTGGTCCTTGCTCGTCGTCACCGCCTGCTCAGGCTCGCCCAGGCCCGCCGCCACGGCCACGGCGCCAGCGCCATCGAGCCCGACAACCGAGGCCGCGGCCCCGGCCGCCACGGCGGCGCCAACCGCCGCCTCCACGCCGCGGCCGCTCCCGGGGGCCGACTTTCCGGCAGCGCAGTCACAGACGGTCGGTGACCTCATCGATCAGGCGGCGCGCATTCGCGGCCTTGAGCCCAAAGCGGACATCGTCAGGCGCCTGATCGGCCGCCAGGAATCGGCGGATTATCTGGAGAGCACGCTCGACCCCGGCGACCGGGCGCTGATCGAACTAAAGCAGGACCTGTATCGGACGCTGGGCCTGATCCCGGACGACGCCGACCTGCTCAAGCTCCAGATATCGCTGCTGCGAGCGCTGGTGCTGGGCTTCTACGACCCGGACGTGAAGGCGCTGTTCGTCCTCTCCGACCTGGGGCTGAACTCGATCGTCACCCGCCTGACTATCGTGCACGAGGTCGCGCACGTCCTCCAGGATCAGTACTACGACCTCAACGCCATCGACCTGCGCCTGCGCGACGATTGGGACAAGTCGTTCGCCTTCACGGACCTGGTCGAAGGCGATGCCCGCGGCGTCGAAACCGAGTTTTCGAATCCGGCGGCGGCCAACAGCACCAGCGGCGCCTGCGACGACTCCAGCTTCCAGGTCAACCGCGGCTCCAATATCCCGGCCGTGATCCAGCGCGAGCTCCAGGCGCCCTATTCGGACGGCCGCTGCTTCATCGTGAACGTCCGCGCGCGGCTGGCGGAGGGCGTCGACTCGATATTCAAGGACCTGCCCGAGAGCACCGAGCAGATCCTGCACCCGCAAAAGTACCTCGAAGGCGAAGACCCCGCGAAGGTGACGCTGCCGCCCCTGCAGGGCAGCCTCGGCCCCGCCTGGAAGCTCGCCGGCTCCAGCACCATGGGCGAGTTCGGCCTGCAAAACATGCTCCTGCTCGGCGTCACCGAAACCGCGACCGTAAAGCGCGGCGCCGATGGTTGGGGCGGCGACCGCTGGGCCCTCTACGGGCGGGACGACGGCGCCCGCGTGGCAGCGCTGGCCACCGCCTGGGACTCCGAAGCTGAGGCGCGCGAGTTCTGGCAGGTCTTCGTCCAGTCGATAAGCGCGCGCTCGGGCGGCCGCGTGGCCAACAACGCCTCGTCGACCTCGCTGACCTGGGAGCAGGCCGGCAAGACGCTGCGCGCCTCGATATCCGGTGACAGCGTGAGCATCGTCATGGGCACGGACCCCACGGCAGTGCAGGCGGCGTCGCAAGCGCTGGGCATCGGCTGATCACATCTAGCTCCGGCGGGCAGCAAGCCTTAACATTCGCCTATGCGGGTGAAGGTGCCGTGAACCCCCCCGGAAGCGTCGACGCGGCCCAGGGAATGGTTTCCGCTGACCCGGCGGCCGGCTTTCCAGAGAAGCCGCCGGCGACCGGCTGGGCGCGTGTGGCCGGGGCAATGCCCTGGCCGCTGGCCGTGATCCCGCCATTCGTGGCGATGCTGGCGTTGCCGCTGCTGGGCCTGGCTATCGTCTTCAGCGTCGTCGCCTCCTCGACGCACGTCGTGCAGTCCAGCGTCTGGCTCACCGGCCGCGTCGAGGTGCGGGGAATGCCGGCGATCCACGCCGACCGCAGCGAGGTCGACTTCGGCGAGCTGAGCGACCTGCGGGAATCGCGCGCCACCATTTTCGTCACCAACTCCAACCCTGAGCCGGCCTGGGTCGTCGTCACGGCCACGGGCATCCCGCCCGGCTGCTCGCTGGTCGATTTTCCCCAGGACGCCGTCCTCGTTGGCCCCGGCCAGACGCAGGAAGTGCACGTGGGCGCCGTCCGCGTGCCTGAGGCCGAGGGCGGCGAGTACCAGTTTCGCCTGATTCTCCTCGCGTCCGCCGAGCAGTAGGACTCCGGGCCGGGCTTAACCTCCGCGCGGTAGGCGGCCGGCCGGCCTGAAACGCCCGACCTACGAGTGCTCTGCAGAGCGGCCTTCGCTCGACGAGTCCTTGATCCGTCCCGCCCCTGACTCCCACAATGGCGGAGCCGGCGGCGTCCTTCTGCCGAAAGTGGCCGCGCGTCACCAAATATGGCAGGCGATACCAGCCCGCGACATGCGAGCGATCAGCAGGAGTCAACACCATGACCTGGATGCCGGAGATGGGTGAGCTGGAGCTCAAGCGGGAGCTTGGCAAGCGCATGGGAGGCGCCGAAGGCATCGCGCGCCAGCACTCGCAGGGCCGCCTCACGGTCAGAGAAAGAATTGACCTGCTGCTGGACGAAAGGTCGTTTCAGGAGGTTGGCACCACTTCCGGCGCCGCCAAGTACGACGACGAAGGCAACCTGCTCACCTACCGGCCCGGGTCCACCGTCCACGGCTACGGCCTGATCGAAGGCCGGCCGGTCATCGTCCAGGGCGGCGACTTCACGATCCGCGGCGGGGCCGCGGACGGCGCCATCGCCGGCGGGCGCGGCCGCAGCCTGACCTCTCTGGTGAGCGAGCTGCGCCTGCCGCTGATCAAGCTTCTCGACGGCGCCGGCGGCAGCGTGCGCAACTACGACCCCGACAACCGCCCCGGCGGCGCGGCCTCGATCGTCCATCACAGCATCGATGAACTCGGCGAGCGTCCGGTGCAGCTGGGCGAGACCGGCGTGCCCGGCAGCTTCGACCTGCCACGCCACTTCGACACATCGAACATCATCCCCTCGCCTCGCAACGACTTCCTGACCGGCCTGGCGCAAGGCAGCCTTCTGGCGCAGGTACCGGTGGTCGCGGCTGTGCTCGGGTCGGTTGCGGGAGGCCCGGCCGTCGAGGTCGGGAACTGCCACTTCAGCATCATGACCAAGAACAGCGAGACCTTCGTGGGCGGCCCGCCGATGGTCAAGCAGGCGCTGGGCGTGACCATGACCAAGCAGGAACTCGGCAACTACCGTATCCAGGCGGAGGCCTCCGGCGTGGTCCACAACGTCGCCGAAGACGAGGCGGACGCGGTCCAGCAAATACGCCGCTTCCTCTCCTACCTGCCGCCCAACGTCTGGCAGCTTCCGCCGCGCGTCGAGCCGGAGGACGACCCCAACCGCCGTGACGAAGAGCTGATGTCCTTTATTCCGCGCAGCCGCCGCACCACCTACGACGTCCGCAAGCTGATTCGGACGGTGATGGACAAGGACTCGACCTTCGAGATCTCGCAGCTCTTCGGCCGCGCCCTGGTGACGATGCTGGCGAGGATCGACGGCTTCCCGGTCGCGGTCATCGCCAACGACTGCCGCCGCGAGGGCGGGGCGATGACGCCGGACGCCTGCATCAAGTTCGAGCACTTCGTCGATTTCGCCGACACCTTCCACCTGCCGGTCGTCTACTTCTGCGACGTGCCCGGCTTCATGGTCGGCATCGATTCGGAGAAGCAGGGCATCATCCGCTTCGCCAACCGCGCCATGTTCGCGGTGCGCGAAGCGACGATTCCCTACATCACCATCGTGATCCGCCGCCTCTACGGCGTCGCCGGCGGCAGCGCCAAGAGCGGCGGCATGGGCGTGCGCTACGCCTGGCCCTCGGCCGAGTCCGGCTCGCTGGTCGCGGAAGGCGGCGTGCAGGCGGCCTTCCGCCGCGAGATCGAGGCGGCGCCCGACCCCGAGGCCCACCGCAAGCAGATCGAGGACCGCTTCATTCGCCTGGCCTCAGTGCTGCGGCAGCCCGGCCTGGCCGCGCCGATGGAGATCGTGGACCCGCGCGACACGCGCCCGCTGATCGTCGACTACGTGCGCAAGACGCACGCGGTCAATGCGACGCAACTGGGGCCGAAGCTCAGGGTCGGCATGCGGCCGTAGGGTGAATGGAGGGCCTCAGTCAGAGATGCACCCCGACTGAGGCCCTTGATTAGCGCCCGGCCCGATCCAGCGTGCCGCACTCTACGCATAAGGGCTTTCCGCCCGTGCCAGTGCGGTAGTTCTCAGCTTCGATGTTATTGCCTGTGTTGCAGTTGGTGTTATGGTGGTGCACGTTCTGCTTCACAGAGTGCCAGGGTGCCACTATGGGCATAAGGTTTACTCCTGTTGTGGCTGTACTCTCCTGCCGATACAATCAGAAGCCAGGCGTCACAACAAGCGATGGTTGATGACCATCGTTAATCGTCTCCTTCCCCTGGGCGGGCGGCAGTGAGTTGACCGACTTTGCGGCCGCCCGCCCCGTTTCCAATAGTGTCCTCAGCATACCATTGCGTGGAGTCTTGTCTAGGCTGAATTTTTGAGTCTGGAGAACCTTGGTGTCGTTGTAACCACGGTCGTCCACCTAGGGGAACCTTGACAGTGTTACGGAGCATCATATACCTTGATGGCCAGGACACAATGCGAATTTCAGCCGAGACTATGGTAACAGGCGTAGCAGCGGAAGCAGTCCAACCAGGGACATCCGGACGACTCCGCAACAAAGGTGTGCCTGATCTACGGCTCCCGTCTGAAAACTGTATAGCCATGGGGCAAGCTGCCGTGAGGCGTGCCGGCGGACGGGATGCCGCCCCCATTTGTCAGGAATTCATCAGGTCATCTGAAGGGGGCCATGCCGCTCCGGCGGCAAGGTTGGTCTCCGGTGGGCAGGGTGGAGCGGTTCGCCTGAAACTCTATTTAAGTGCGCTCTACATTGCATCCAGAGAACCTCATCAGACCGACTACCCTTCAAGGGCTTGGGCCGAGTTACTTGACCTGTCCGAGCCTGACGGCAACGGTGCGAGAAGAATCGGAGATGCGATCCACTGGCTGGAGGCCCACCGCTTCGTTCGAGTGAGGAAAAGGCGGGGGAGCCCGACAATCATCTTTCTAATGGACGACGGTGGATCGGGGCGGCCGTATAAACATCCTGCAGACCTTAAGAGGAGATATGTGCAGCTGCCGTCCGGTTTCTGGTCCAGTGGCTGGATTGGAGCCCTATCAGGGGCGGCGCTCTGGATGTTGCTTGTGCTTCTCGATATGCGCCCTTATCCCGACCAAGGAAGGCCCGTATGGGTTTCGCCGCGCTTGGCGTCCGAAAGGTACACCCTGTCCCCGGACACTTGGACGCGGGCGCGAAAGGAACTCGAGGGTTATGGCCTCATTCAGGTCACCAGGCAACCGATCGGCGAAACAGACTTTGACTGGCGCAGGCGTAGGAATTCGTATTCGTTGAATATCGAGCGTCTTGCAGCTCGTCCTGAGCCGCGCGCGGAACAGGATTGAACTAGCGTGCTATGCGAAGCCCGCGTCCGAGCTACAGATCGTCTAGCTCCGGAGCACAGCGACTAGTGTTGTTGACATTCTTGCGCGGATTCGTGCTACGCTCTCACCCTAACCGCATAGCGTGAGAGGCTACGAACAGGACTAGTAGCTCGCGGTCCGCTTCGGCGGACAGAGAGCCGGGGACAGGTGAAAGCCCGGCGCCGTGGCCGCGAGTGAATGGACCTCCCGCAAGGGATCCTTCTGTGGAAGGATGGGAGCCTCGCCCCGAACGGCCTTCAGGCCCAGTAGGCGGCGACGGAAAGGGCACCGTTATCAGAGCCCAGGGCATCGCCTTTCGAGGCCGTGCCTGACAGAGATGGGGTCGCTTTCGGCGGCCTCAAGTAGGGTGGTACCGCGAAGCAAACCTTCGCCCCTATCGGGGTGAAGGTTTTTTGTTTGGGAAGGGACGATGCAGGACGCCAGGAGATCCGACAACTGGAACAGCGGCGAAGGCTACGAAGGCTTCGTCGGCCGCTGGAGCCTGCTCGTCGCGCGCGAGCTGCTGGCCTGGCTCGATGTCGCGCCCGGCGCCGCCTGGCTCGACGTCGGCTGCGGCCCCGGCACGCTCGTCACGGCAATCCTCGAACTCTGCGCGCCCGGCCGGGTCGCGGGCGTCGACCGCTCGGAAGGCTTCGTCGCCTACGCGCGCTCGAGGATCGAGGATCCTCGTGTCGAGTTCAGGACCGGCGACGCCCAGGACCTGCCCTTCGAAGCGCACTCTTTCGACGTGGCCGTCTCCGGGCTGGTGCTGAACTTCGTGCCGGACGCAGAGTCCATGGTCCGGGAGATGACGCGCGTCGTCCGGGCCGGCGGCAGAGTCGCGCTCTACGTGTGGGACTACGCCGGCGAGATGCAACTCCTACGCCGGTTCTGGGACGCCGCCGCCGCGCTGGACCCCGCGGCCGCGGACCTGGACGAAGGCAGGCGTTTTCCGATCTGCAAGCCGGAGCCGCTGGCCGAGCTGTTCGCGGCTGCCGGCCTGGGCGACGTCGAGACACGCGCGATCGATGTCGCGACTCGATTCCGTGACTTCGCCGACTACTGGACTCCGTTTCTCAGCGGTCAGGGGCCGGCGCCCGGATACTGCATGTCCCTCGACGACGAGAAAAGGACGGCCTTGCGCGAATCCTTGCGGTCGACTTTGCCCCGGAACACCGATGGCGGCATCGACCTGATCGCGAGAGCATGGGCCGTTAAGGGAGCAGTCCGATGACCACGTCCCGCAAGCGTTTTGCGCTGACGACCTTGGGCCGGCAAATCGATCTCAGGAGATAGTCATGGCTAACGACACCATCACCAAGTTCCTGCTCGCCGGAGCGCGAGCTTCCCACCCACTGGTACAACATCATCCCGGACATGGCCGCGACCGGCGGGCCGCCGCCGCCGCCGCTGCATCCCGGCACCCACCAGCCCATCGGCCCGGCGGACCTGGCGCCGCTCTTCCCGATGGCGCTGATCGAGCAGGAGGTCAGCAGCGAGCGCTACATCGAGATCCCGGAGGAGGTGCGGGAGATCTACAAGCTCTGGCGGCCGACGCCGCTGTACCGGGCGCACCGGCTGGAGAAGGCGCTGGACACGCCGGCCCACATCTACTACAAGTACGAGGGCGTCACGCCGGCCGGCTCGCACAAGCCCAACACCGCCGTCGCCCAGGCCTACTACAACAAGAAGGAGGGCACGCAAGCGCCTCGCCACCGAGACCGGCGCCGGCCAGTGGGGCAGCGCCCTGGCGCTTGGCCTGCCAGATCTTCGGCCTGGAGTGCAAGGTCTACATGGTGCAGGGTCAGCTACGACCAGAAGCCCTACCGCCGCATCGATGATGCGAGACCTGGGGCGCCGACGGTCGTGCCCAGCCCCAGCCGCCGACACCAACGCCGGGCCGCGCGATCCTGGCCGAGGACCCGGACTCGCCCGGCAGCCTCGGCATCGCCATCAGCGAGGCGGTCGAGGACGCCGCCACGCGCGAGGACACGAAGTACTCGCTCGGCAGCGTGCTCAACCACGTGCTGCTGCACCAGACCGTCATCGGCCAGGAGGCGCTCAAGCAGATGGAGATGGCCGGCGAGTACCCGGACGTCGTCATCGGCTGCGTCGGCGGCGGCTGCAACTTCGCCGGCCTCGCCTTCCCGTTCGTGCGCGAGCAGCTGATCGACGGCAAGAAGACGCGCTTCGTCGCCGTCGGAGCCGGCAGTCCTGCCCGAGCCTGACCAAGGGCGAGTACGCCTACGACTTCGGCGACACGGCCGGCATGACGCCGCTGGTGAAGATGTACACGCTGGGCCACACTTCATGCCGCCGGGCATCCACGCCGGCGGCCTGCGCTACCACGGCATGGCGCCGCTGGTCAGCCAGCTGCTACGACGCGCGGCCACATCGAGGCCGTGGCGCGTGCCACCAGACCAGGTGCTTCGAGGCCGGCGATCCAGTTCGCCCGCACCGAGGGCATCATCCCGGCGCCGGAGATCGGCGCACGCCATCCGCGCCGCCATCGACGAGGCGCCGCGCCGCCGAGCGAGGCCGGCGAGCGACAGCGTGATCCTCTTCAACCTCAGCGGCCACGGCCACTTCGACCTGGCGGCCTACGACGACTACCTGTCACGGGCAGCTGCGAGGACTACGCGTACCCGGAGGAGATGGTGCGAGAGGCGATGAAGGCGATTCCGAAGGTCTGAAGGCATCGCGCATAAGGCATAGGCCGAGGCATAGGCAAGCGGAAGGGAAATCGGAGTGGAGTCGGGCTTTCGCAAGCTGACTGTATGGAGAAGGCGCAGGACCTGGCGCGGGACATCTGCGCCCTCGTTGACGAGCTGCCGCGAAAACGCTCGGCCGATATCCTGGCCGCGCAGGTGCTTCGATCAGCGCTGTCAGTCCCCGCGAACATCGCCGAGGGCTACGGCCGATTCTACGGGCGCCTACCGCAATCACCTCTCGATCGCCAGAGGCTCCGTCATGGAGACCGAATCTCTCGTGGACATGCTCCTCTCCGTCCGTCTACATCAGCGCCGGAGTCGCGGCGGCGTTTGTCGCCAGATGTGAGGAGGTCGGCCGCCTGCTCACGACCCATATGAAGACCGCGAGTTCTTCCCTTCGCGAAGAAGGAGCAACTTATGAGGTCTGATCGAGTCCCACGCGATCCTGCCGGTGCCCTCCGCCTATGCGTTATGCGTTATGCGTTATGCACTCGGAGGCCGCCCGTGACCGCACCATCGCCCTCCCGCAAGCGCATCCTCACCGGCGTCCGGCCGACCGGCGCCCTGCACCTGGGGCACTACGCCGGCGCGCTCGAGAACTGGGTGCGCCTGCAGTACGACTACGAATGCTTCTTCCTGATCGCCGACTACCAGGTCTCGGACTACGCCGACGACTCGAGACGCGTGCGCGAGTCAGCGTCTGGGAGATCGCGCTCGACTGGCTGGCCGTCGGCCTGGACCCGCAGACGCAGCCACTTCGTCATCGAGAGCCAGGTGCCGGAGAACGCGGAGCTGACGACCTGGCTGAGCTGGTTCCTGCCCCTGGGCATGCTGCAGCGCAACCCGACGCTGAAGGCGGAGATGGAGGACATCGAGGCCGGGAACAAGAGCGTGCCGGTCGGCCTTCTTCATCTACCCCGTGATGCAGGCGGCCAACATCCTCCTGCCGCGCGCCCACCTGGTGCCCGTCGGCGAGGACCAGCTGCCGCACATCGAGATGACGCGAGAGCTGGCGCGGCGCTTCAACCGCCAGTTCAAGGAGGTCTTCCCGGAGCCCGAAGGCCTGGTCGGGCGCGTGGCGCGCCTCGTCGGCACGGACGGCCAGGCCAAGATGACGCAAGTCGCTGGACAACGCCATCGACCTCAAGGACGCCGGCGGACGTCGTCACCGAGAAGGTGCGCCGCATGTACACGGACCCGACGCGTCTGCGGGCCACCGACCCCGGCCACGTCGAGGGCAACCCGGTCTTCATGTACCACGACGCCTTCAACCCAGACAAGGCGGAGGTCGAGGACCTGAAGGACCGCTACGTCCGCGGGCGCGGTCGGCGACGTCGAGGTGAAGGCAGAAGCTGGCGGCGGCGCTCAACGCCTTTCTGGAGCCGATCCGGGAGCGCGCGTCATACTACGAGGGCCACCTGGACGAAGTCCGGGCGGCGTTGGAGAAGGGACGCAAGAAGAGAAAGAAGTCGCCGAGGAGACCATGGCCATGGTGCAAGGAGGCCATGGGGCTCAACTACTTCGCCCCATGAGGCCATGTGTCATTCCGAGCGACGTGAGGAGCGAGCGAATCGCCCAGTGGAGGCCACGTGAACATGAAGGCGCGAGATTCTTCGCTCCGCTCAGAATGACAACCGGAGGGCAGCGACGAAACGGAAGGAACGACTCACGGTAGCCCAGAGACCGAGAGCAAGTAGAAGGAAAAGGCTTTGACTACCAGAACCAACCTCATCGAGACGCTGGACGCGATCATCGCCGAGCGCAGCCTGCTCAAGCACCCGTTCTACCAGGCCTGGAACGAGGGCACACTGCCGATCGAGAAGCTGCGGGAGTACGCGAAGCAGTACTTCCACTTCGAGGCCGCGTTCCCGACCTTCCTCAGCGCGATCCACTCGCGCTGTGAGTCCGCGGCCGTGCGACAGTCGCTGCTCGAGAACCTCTGGGACGAAGAGTTCGGCCCCGACAACCACGTCGCCCTCTGGCTGCGCTTCTGCGAGGGCCTGGGCCTGAGCGAGGACGAAGTCGCGCAACAGCACGCCCAACGCCGAGACCCAGGCGCTGGTCGATGGCTTCCGCTCGGTCTGCTTCACGAAGTCCGCGTCGCCGAGGGCCTGGCGGCGATGTACGCCTACGAGTCGCAGGCGCCCGAGGTCGCGAGGCAGAAGATCGTCGGCCTGGCGCGGAACTACGGCATCAGCGGACGAGCGCACGGTCTCGTTCTTCAAGGTCCACCAGGAAGCGGACGTCGCCCACGCCGGCGCCGAGCGCGAGGCCGTCGCTGGCCTCCGTACGCGGCGACAGCGAGGCGGCGGCGGTCGAGGAGGCGGTGCGCATCGCGGCCGACCGTCTTTGGCTCTTCCTCGACGGAGCCTACCGCGCTTAGGCGCGGCAGGCTCCGGAACCTGGGAACCTGGGAACCTGCGAACCTGATGGCTCAAGAGTCGGGCACCTTTCGATTCAAGAATCTCGAGCTGTGGAGGACCGCTCAGAAGCTCGCCATCGACATCTGCAAGCTGTGCGACGAGTTGCCTTCGCGGAGATCAGCGGATGTCATCAGCCGCCAGCTGATTCGTTCGGCGACCTCAGTTCCTGCGAACATAGCGGAGGGCCACGGACGTTTCAGCCTGCCGGCCTACTTGAACCATCTCTCGATCGCGAAAGGTTCGGCCACTGAGTCGCAGGGCTGGCTCGACATGCTCGCGGGTCTCGGTCACATTGCGGAAGGCACCGCCCTCGAATACGACCGGCGGTGCGATGCCTTAATCGCGGCGATAACGCGCCGGATCCTGACTCTGGAGCAGCAGAGAGGCACCCGGCAGGTTCGTGACCATGCGGCCGAGTACCGGGTCGATTCCAGCGAGGTTCCCAGGTCCCCAGGCTCCCAGGTTCAGGATGACGAGGGCGAGGTGCTGCCGTGATGCTCTACCCAACCCTGGACGAAGCCCGCGCCCTGGCCACCCAGGGCAACCTCTGCCCCCTTTACTGCGAGGTGCCGGCCGACCTGGAGACGCCGGTCTCCGCCTACCTCAAGGTCGCGCGCGGGCGCTACTCCTTCCTGCTCGAGAGCGTCGAGGGCGGCGAGCGGCTCGCCCGCTACAGCTTCATCGGCACGGAGCCGTACCGGACCCTGCGCACCGGTCGCGCTCGACGGCGGCTGCGTCGACCCCCTGATCGAGGTCGAGGCGGAGCTGTCGCGCTTCAAGGCCGTGCCGGTGCCGGGGCTGCCGCGCTTCACCGGCGGCGCCGTCGGCTACCTGGCCTACGAGTGCGTGCGCTACTTCGAGCCGCGGGTGCCGGATGGCGCCGGAGGACCCGCTGGGCATTCCCGAGTCGGTCTTCCTGTTCACGGACACGCTGCTGGTCTTCGACCACCTGCAGCACAAGATCAAGGTCGTCAGCCACTTCCGCCTCGATGGCGACATCGAGGCTTCGTACCGCCAGGCCGCCTGGCGAATCGAGGAGCTGGTCGGACGCCTGGAGAAGCCGCTGGACCGCCTGCCGTACCGCGGCATGGCGACGGGCCAGGCCTCGGGCGCACGCGTCCGCTCGAACATGAACCGCGAGGACCACGACGCGATCGTCGAGCAAGGCGCAAGGAGTACATCGTCGCCGGCGACATCATCCAGATCGTGCTGTCACAGCGCTTCCAGCGGCCGACCGACGCCCATCCCTTCGACATCTACCGCGCCCTGCGCACGATCAACCCCTCGCCCTACATGTACTACCTCGACCTGGGCGAATTGCAGGTCGTCGGCGCTTCGCCGGAGATGCTGGTGCGTGTCGAGGAAGGCAAGATCGACTACCACCCCATCGCCGGCACGCGGCGCCGCGGCGCCGACGCCGGCGGAGGACGCCGCGCTGGAGGAAGAGCTGCGCCACGACGAGAAGGAGCGCGCCGAGCACGTCATGCTGCTCGACCTGGGCCGCAACGACGTCGGCCGGGTGAGCGAGCCGGGCACGGTGCAGGTGCCGCAGATCATGGACGTCGAGCGCTACTCCCACGTCATGCACCTGGTCTCGCACGTGACCGGCCGCCTGCGCGACGGCCTGACGTCGTACGACGCGCTGCGCGCCTGCTTCCCGGCGGGCACGGTCTCGGGCGCGCCCAAGATCCGGGCCATGGAGATCATCGCGGAGCTGGAGCCCGACCGCCGCGGCGCCTACGCCGGCTGCGTCGGCTACTTCGACCTCGTCGGGCAACATGGACACGGCAATCGCCATCCGCACGATCATCGTGAAGGACGGCGTCGCGCACGTCCAGGCGGGCGGCGGCATCGTCTACGACTCCGAGTCCGACTTCGAGTTCCGCGAGACCGAGAACAAGGCCGGCGCCCTGATGCGGGCCATCGACCTGGCCGAGGAGCAGGCCGCGAACTCGGTGCGCGGCAGCCTGGGGTACTGAGATGGCCATCGAGATCGTGCGGGTCACCAACGTCGACACCGAGTTCGAGGCGCTCGTCGCACGCTGCTCGAAGAGCTGCACGAGTACCACATGCCCTTCTGGCCGCGCGACTTCCTGCCCGGCTGGCGCGAGACCTGGCGCAGGCACATCGCCGCGGGCGACGATCGCCTGCTCCTGCTGGCACGCGACGGCGCTTGTGCCCGCCGGCTTCATGGCCGCCGCGATCCGCCGCAACCCGGGTTTGTTCGACGAGACGTACTGCCAGCTCGAAGACGCATACGTCCGTGAAGCCGGCCGGCGCGCGGGGCTCGGCGCGGACATGCTCCAGCGCGTCGAAGCCTGGTCGCGGTCGCGGGGCGTCGACGAAGTGCGGCTTGGTGTCGTCGCCGCGAACGATCTGGGGCTGAGCTTCTGGCGCAAGTCGGGCTTCGTGCCACTCACATACACCATGAGCAAGACACTGGCCGGAGCGGCCAAATGAGCCAGTCGATCGTGGTCTGGCTCCTGTTCGAGGCAAACGGCGAGGTCCTGATCGCCCGCCGCGCGGAGGACGGCAAGGCGTTCGCCGGCCGCTGGACGCTGCCGGGCGACCTCATGCCGGAAGACGAATCGGCCGAAGAGACGCTGCGGCGATTTGGCCGCGACGTCCTGGACGTGGGCGTGACCGCGGAAGACTTCGAGGAGACCCTCTACCTGTCCGATGGCGGGGCGAACTTCGTCACCAACGTCTTCCGCGTCCTGGAGTACGAAGGCGACTTGCGTTTCCGCAAAGGCGGCTTCGAGGAGGCGCGGTGGGTGCAGCCGGCCGAGCTTGGGGACGAAGCCGCGTTCCCGATGCCATCGGAGCTGCGTGCCCTTCTCGCGGGCGATGAGACGCGCAGGCCCTCGGGCGTGCCCGACAACAAGGCCTCCTGGGACCTCAAGAGCGCCGCGTACCAGATGAAGCACCGGTACAAGACGGACGCCGCCCATTACGGCCCGCGCATGCCGACCGAAAATGACCTGCGACTCCTGGGCGACGTGCGCGGCAAGCGCATCCTCGAGATCGGCTGCGGTGGCGGCCAGTGCGCGATCGCCTTCGCGAAGCAAGGGGCCATTGCGACGGGCATCGACCAGTCGGCGATGCAACTCGCTTACGCCCGATCCCTGGCCGAAAAAGAGGGCGTGCGCGTCGAGTTCATCGAGGCCGACGTCACCATGCTGCCCCAGATCAAGAACGCGTCGCAGGACGCGGTATTCTCCGCTTGCGCGCTCGGCTACGTCGAGGACATCGCCACCTGCTTCGGTGAGGTAGCGCGCGTCCTCAGGCCCGGCGGCCTCTTCGTCTTCTCGGTGGACCACCCGGTGCACGCGGTCATGGCCGATGAAGACATGTTTCGCGTCCAGCGTTCCTACTGGGACGCCTATCAAGAATGGGAATGGGGCTCGGGCATCTGGATGCGCAGTTGGGCCCGCACGATTGAGGATTGGTTCAGCGTGCTTCGCGGTGCCGGCTTCGTAGTGGACCGCATCATGGAGCCGAAGATGCTTCCTCAGGCTCATGACGAGACCTGGGACGACGCGGGCTATCCGTACGAACAGGGCACGATCATCCCGACTACTGTGATATTTCGCGCGGTGAAGCCGTGAGGGCCCGGGCATTTCAGCAATTAGCGATTCAGGCCGGAAGGGACCGCGATGCTTCTTCTGATCGATAACTACGACAGCTTCACCTACAACCTCTACCAGTACCTCTGCGAGCTCGGCGCGGAGGTGGAGGTGTTCCGCAACGACAAGATCAGCGTCGAGGACATCGACCAGATGGCGCCGGAGCGCATCGTCGTCTCGCCCGGTCCCTGCACGCCGAAGGAGGCGGGCATCAGCGTCGACACCATCCGCCACTTCGCGGGCAAGGTGCCGCTGCTGGGCGTCTGCCTCGGCCATCAGTGCATCGGCGAGGCCTTCGGCGGCGTCGTGGCGGGTGCCGGCGAGATCAAGCACGGCAAGATGTCCCTGATCACGCACGACGGCAAGGGCGTCTTCGCCGGCCTGCCCAACCCCTTCGAGGCCGTGCGCTACCACTCGCTGGCGATCGTGCCGGAGACGCTGCCCGACGTGCCTGGAGGTCACGGCGCGCGTCGGAGTCGGGCGTGATCATGGGCGTGCGCCACAAGGAGCTGCCGGTCGAAGGCGTGCAGTTCCACCCGGAGTCGATCATGACGAAGCCGGGCAAGCAGTTGCTGGCGAACTTCCTGCGCATGACATAGTGATATAGCGTATGTCATGATATCGCGTGAGGTGAAGCGATGAAAAAGCTGCTGGTGTACCTGGACGAAGACCTTCACGAAGACCTGAAGGAGCTTGCGCACCGGAAGAAGACCAGCATGTCGGAACTCGTCCGCTACGCGCTGGACGCGACCTTTGAGGACGATCTGGATGTGATTGCGGGCGAACATGCCCTTGAAGAGGCGGCTCGAGACCCGTCCAGCATGTCAAGTTGGGAAGATTACAAGGCAGCGCGTGCGAGACGAGTACGAGCTACAGCTTGAACGCCGCGCCAGGAAGGACCTCGAGGAGATTCCGGGCGCGTACTACGACCGGATCGAGGCTGCGATTGATAGTCTGGCAAAGGAGCCCAGACCTCCAGGTGCTTCAAGCTGCGCGGCGGCGCCGCTGTGGAGGCTGAGAGTAGGTGAGTACAGAGTCCTTTACGCCATATTCGACAGAGAGCGCATCGTCAAAGTCGTCCGGGTGATGAGACGGACAGGCCAAACCTACGAACGCAGGTAGCTGGAACAGATGAAGCCGCAGATGGGATTCAAGAAGGTCAGCAGCTGGGTCAGGCCCACGCGGGAGCGGCTGGAACAAGCACATCAACAAGGTCCAGAAGCGCATCGGGAACAAGGTCATCCGTCGCGTGGAACGCGCTGACATCAAAGATCGAGCGTCGGAATAATGATTCGCGAAGCCATCGCCGCCGTTACCGCCCGCAAGGACCTCACTGAGGCCGAGGCCGCCGAGGTCACGGACGAGATCATGCGCGACAAGGCCACGCCGTCGCAGATCGGCGCGTTCCTCACCGCCCTGCGCATGAAGGGCGAGACCGTCGACGAGATCACCGGCATGGCCCGCACTATGCGCGCGAACGCCCTGCGCGTCGAGGTCGAAGGCGACCTGCTGGACGTGGTCAGCACCGGCGGCGGCGCCTTCGACCCGCTGAACATCTCGACGGCGGCGGCGCTGGTCTGCGCCGGCGCCGGCGCGCGCGTCGCCAAGCACGGCAACCGCGGCTTCACCTCCGCCAGCGGCGCCGCCGACGTGCTCGAAGCGCTGGGCGCGAAGATCGACCTGGCGCCGGAGCAGGTGAAGCAGCTGCATCGAGGAGACGGGCTTCGGCTTCCTGTTCGCACAGACCTTCCACCCGGCGATGCGTTTCGCCGGGCCGACGCGCCGCGAGATCGGCATCCGCACCATCTTCAACGCACTGGGCCCGCTGACGAACCCCGCCGGCGCGCAGTTCCAGCTCCTCGGCGTCGGCGACGCCACCCTGGCGCCGAAGATCGCCGAGGTGATCGCGCGCCTCGGGACAGGCAGGACGCTCGTCGTGCACAGCGATGACGGGCTTGACGAGATCTCGCTCGGCGCGCCGACCAGGGTGATTCAGGTCACGGGCCAGGAGGTCACGTCGTACGCTCATCACGCCGGAGGACGCCGGCCTCGGCCGTGCCGCGTTGCACACGGTAAAGTCCGGCACGGCCGCCGAAAACGCCGCCCGCATTCGCGCCGTCTTCGCCGGCAGCGCGGGCCCGGACCGCGACTACGTCCTCATCAACGCCGGCGCGGCGCCTGCTCGCCGCGGGCACGCGCGCTGACCCTGCGCGACGGCGCGAAGCTGGCCGGCGAGTCCGTCGATAGCGGCGCCGCGCTCAAGACTCTGGACCGGTACGTCGCCGCGACGCAGCGGCTGGGAGCGGCAGCGTGACTCAGCCAGGCGTCCGGCGCACCGAAAGCATCCTCGACCGCATCGTCGCGGACAAGCGCGACCAGCTCGAAAAGCGCAAGCTCGAAGAGCCCGAGTCAGGCTTGCTGAGGCACGTCCGCGACTTCGACGACGCAGTGGCGCATGAGCCAGGCCATCGTCGAAGGGCCGCGCGGACCCAGCTCCGGCGGCCGCCACCTGCGCCTCATCGCCGAAATCAAGAAGGCCTCGCCCTCGAAGGGCAGGCTGGTCAGCAAGCTCGACCATCAGGCCCTGGCCCGCACCTACACCCTCGGCGGCGCCGCCGGCATCTCCGTGGTCACCGAGGCCAACCACTTCCAGGGCGAGCTGCGCTGGCTCACCGAAGTACGCATGTCCCTGAAGGGTTACTACCCCGGCGGGCGGCCATCGCTCCTGCGCAAGGACTTCCTCGTCGACCCCTACGAGATCTACAGAGTCGCGTGCGGCCGGCGCCGACTGCCTTCTGCTCATCGCCGCCATCCTTGACGACGCGCTTCTGCGCGACCTCCTTCAGAAGACCGAATCCCTGGAGATGGAGGCGCTGGTCGAAGTGCATAACGAGGCCGAGGCCGAGCAGGCGCTGCGCGCCGGCGCCACGCTCTTCGGCATCAACAACCGCGACCTCCACACCTTCGAGGTCGACCTCGCGACGACGGAGCGCATCCGGCCGCTGCTGCCGCGGGAGGCCGTCGTTGTCGCCGAGAGCGGCGTGCACACGAAGCGAGGACATGCAGCGCCTGCATGCGGCCGGGCGTGAACGCGGTCCTGATCGGCGAAGCCTTCATGACCGCGCCCGACATCCAGACGAAGATGCAGGAGCTGCGGCTGTGAGGCAGTTCTTGCTGCAGATGGCCGGCACCTCGGCCGCGGGCAAGACCACGCTCGCGTTCGCGATAGGGCGCGCCACAGGCGCTGTGGTGGTCGACAAGGACATCATCAAGGCGCAGCATGCTCGATGGGGGCGTCTGCCGAAGAAGTTGCCGGCCGTACGGCCTACGAGATCTTCTTCGACCTCAGCATCCTCGTTGCTGGCTCAGGGATTCAACGTGGTAATGGACAGCCCGGCCTTTTTCGACGCGCATCCGTGACCGTCGGCCAGGAGATGGCCGCGAGCCAACGGCGCCGCTACTACATCATCCGCTGCGTCCTCGGATGACCTCGCCGAGATCCAGCGTCGCATGGACGCGCGCGAGGTCGCGCGCATCGCAGCCGACCGTCGCCGACCGTGGAGAGCTTCACCCGCCCGGGTACGTCGCCACTCGCGGAGCCGCACCTCAGCGTCGACACGAGCCAGCCGATCGAGCTCACTCTGCCGCAGGCGCTGGCGTACATCGGCCGGCCATGGGAGCCGCCGTGGTCGAGTTAAGATCTGCGGCTGCCGCTCGGCGGAGGACGCCCTCGCCGCCGCGGAGGCCGGCGCCGACTTCATCGGCGTCATGTTCGCCGAGAGCCGCCGGCGTGTCGACCGCCGGCGAGGCCGGCGAGATCGTGCGCGCCCTCGGCACGCCGCTGCGCGAGATGGAGCAGGTCGTCGCCGCCGGCGCTGCACCGTCGCCGATCGCGACGGACCTCCGCGCCTGGTTCGAGCATGGCGCCTCCGCGCTCGATCGGCTGCTGGAACGCAAGCGGCCCCTGACGGTCGGAGTCTTCGCCGACATGGACCCGGACGAAGTCAACGAGACTCGCGACGAGTGCGGCATCGACCTGATCCAGCTTTCCGGGCGGCGAGCCCTGGGGCCAGTGCCTGCTGGCCAACCGGCAGGTGATCAAGGTCGTGCACGTCGCGGCCGGCGACAGCGCCGAGGGCGTGCTCGGCCGTATCGAGACCGGCAGCGCCCTGGCCGTGATGCTGGACCGGGCCAAGGGCGGCGTCGCTCGGCGGCACCGGTGAGCGCTTCGACTGGAGCGTCGCGGCCGGAGTCGCAGGCGCGATGCCGCGTGTGGCTCGCCGGCGGCCTCGACGCCGGAGAACGTCGCCGCGGCGATGCAGCCGCGTTCGCCCCTGGTGCGTCGACGTCTCGACCGGCGTCGAGACGGACGGCGTGAAGGACTACGAGAAGATCCGCCGATTCATAGACATTGCAAGACGTCTTAAGACGTCTTAAGGTAAACGTATGAAGATATCGGATGTTGCGAGAGGCCGCCACTCCGCCAGAACCCTGCAGGAGCGGGTGCTTCAGTATCTGAAGGAGCATCCGGACGAAGTTTTTGGCTATCGAGATGAAGGACTGGCTCAGGAGCTCGACGTCAAATCGTCGGCCCTCAGTTTTACACTGTGGGGATTGCTGAAGGACGGTCTCGATCAGCAAACAAGAGGTCCGCGGCAAGACGTACATAGGCTCCACCGAAGCCATCATGCGGCTGCGCCGCGATCTGAATCTGGTGGGCCCGGATCCCCTGAGCATGGCGTGGAAGAATCGTACAGCGGATCTCGGCGGCGAGCGGGAAATATCGATAGTCTTCGGCCTGCTCGACGAGGTGCGTGGCGACCGATCACCTGATGCCATCGGCTTGCCTGGACGCCAGCTTCATCGTTGCCCTGCTCCTACCGGAAATTGCCTCCGATTCAGCCTGGAAGGCATTTCGTCCGTGGCAAGACGAAGCGATGGAGCTGCTGGCTCCGCCGCTGATGCCCTTCGAAGTCTGCTCCACACTTCGACTGTCTGTGAGCACCGGGCGGGTCACCGAGCGACGAGGGAGACATCGCGTTCTGAGGGGTTCAAGCGCCTGCCAATTCAACTCAGGTCTCCGGAGAAACTCATTGACCGGTCATGGGCTTTAGGCAAGCTCTTCAAACCCCGAAGGCTCTACGATATGAGCTACGTAGCTCTGGCCGAGCTGAGCGATTGCCCGCTCTGGACCGCGGATGGGCGCCTGGCGAACCTTCTAGGTGACCGCTTCCCATTGCTGAGGCTGGTGACCTGACTATGACAAGCGTCCCTGATTCTCACGGCCGCTTCGGCGCCTTCGGCGGGCGCTACGTCCCCGAGACGCTGATGGCCGCGCTCAACGAGCTCGAGGCCGCCTACGCGGAGGCGCGCGCCGACGCCGGCCTTCGAGGCAGAGCTGGACGCTCTGCTGCGCGACTTCGCCGGCCGGCCGACGCCGCTCTACCTCGCCGAGCAACCTCACGCGGCGCCTCGGCGGCGCCAAGGTCTACCTCAAGCGCGAGGACCTGGCGCACACCGGCGCCCACAAGATCAACAACGCCATCGGCCAGGGGCTGCTGGCCAAGCGCCTGGGCAAGCGCCGCATCATCGCCGAGACCGGCGCCGGCCAGCACGGCGTCGCCACGGCGACCATCTGCGCCCAGCTCGGCCTCGAGTGCGTCGTCTACATGGGCGAGATGGACATGGCGCGCCAGGCGCCCAACGTCTTCCGCATGCGCCTGCTCGGCGCCGAGGTGCGGTCCGGTGACGCAGCGGCAGCCGCACCCTGAAGGACGCGACGAACGAGGCCATGCGCGACTGGGTCACGAACGTGCGACGACCACCTACTACCTCATCGGCAGCGCCGTCGGCCCGCACCCCTACCCGGCGATCGTGCGCGACTTCCAGTCCGTCATCGGCCGCGAGGCCAAGCAGCAGCTGCTCGGAGCGCGAGGGCCGCCTGCCGGACTACGCCGTCGCCTGCGTCGGCGGCGGCAGCAACGCCATCGGCCTGTTCCACGAGTTCATCGACGAGCCCTCGGTGCGGCTGATCGGCGTCGAAGCCGCCGGCCACGGCATCGAGACCGGTGAGCACGCCGCGACGCCTGGGCGCCGGGCGGCCCGGCGTGCTGCACGGCTCCTACTCCTACCTGCTGCAGGACGCCGCCGGCCAGGTCATCGAGACGCACAGCATCTCCGCCGGCCTCGACTACCCCGGCGTCGGGCCCGGAGCACTCCTACCTGAAGGCAGAGCGAGCGCGCCGCCTACGAGTCCGTCACCGACGACGAAGCGCTGGCGGCCTTCCAGCCTGCTCTGCGGGACCGAGGGCATCATCCCGGCGCTGGAGTCGTCGCACGCCATCGCCTACGTCGAGAAGCTGGCGCCGCGGCTGCGGCCGGACGAGATCGTGCTCGTCTGCCTCTCGGGCCGCGGTGACAAGGACCTGGAGACGGTGTCGAAGGCGATCCAGCTGTAGAACTGATCCTTCGACAAGCTCAGGATGATTCGCCGGGCTCAGGATGGTCTCTTCGACGCGCTCAGGGTGGTTCGACGAAGGCTTCCCTACTCCACCAGCGCAGGCTCGCGAATCGGCGCCGCCACCCGGGCGGCATGCGAGACCGCCGCGAGCTCGCGCAGCAACACCCGGTTCGTCTCGATCAGGCTGACGTCCGTGTACGCGATCCCCATCTCCTCGCAGACGCGGCGCACGTGCGGGCGCAGGAAGCGCAGCTTGTTGCGCGGCGTGTTCGGGAAGAGGTGGTGCTCGACCTGGTGGTTGAGGCCGCCGAGGAGAAAGTCCGTCATGCCACCGCCGCTGACGTTTCGCGCGGTGATCACTTGCTGCTCCAGGAACGAGATCGGCACACCGTTTTCGACCTGGGGCATGCCCTTGTGGTTGGGCGCGAAGCAGTTCGCCAGGTAGATGCCGGTCGATACGTGGACCAGGACGAAGACGAACAGCGCCTTTTCAATTGAGAACAGGACGAACGGAGAGACGAATAGCAGAGCAAAGCCGCAGACATAGATTGCCAGCTTCCACATCTCGCCGGCGGTGCGGTTGTTGAGGAAGTAGGTGATGGTCCCCAGCCGGTTGCTGAAGCTGACAATCGAGCCCAAAGGAAAGTAGTAGAAGGCCTGGTACTTGACCAGCCAGCGCTGGAAGGGGCTCTTCTTCCAGTAATATTCCTCGCTCGTCGCGATGAAGGGGATCTCCATGTCCGGGTCCATGTCTTCCTGGTTGGGATGGGCGTGGTGCGCGTTGTGGCGGACCTTCCAGTTGTCGAAGATCATGCCCAGCAGGCCGCCGCAGGCGTAACCGAGGATGTCATTGTTGCGCGTGGAGCTGAACACGGCACGGTGGCCGCTATCGTGCATGAGGAACGCCGCCTGCAGCGAGAAGAAGGTGAAGCCCAGGCAGGCCACGGCCAGCGCGACGAAGTTGTCCAGTACCAGGATCGCCGCCACGCTGGCGGCGTAGCCGGCGAAGGCGAAGGCGATCAGCAGCGCATAAAACCCGTAAGACCTTCGCAGGAGGCCGGCGGCGGCGATCTCCGACTTGAGGCGCGCGTAAGCCTGGGTGCCCGCATCGATGGCTAAAGCGGGCAAGGTGCTCTCTTCACGCCGTTACTGTAGCTCAGCCGCCGAGTTCGCACCAAGTCCGGCTGAGAGCGCCGTTGTCGCATGGCGGCCCGCCATGCCCACGGCGCGCTTCTTGGCGTCCGGCCCGGGTCCCGTCGATCGCCCGCTAGATCACCTGAGTACTAGCCTGCGGCGCCCACAAAATCGAGGGCCCGCGAGCTAACCGATCACCCTGTGTGCCGGCCTTGTGCCCGGCGGCGGCGTCTAAGCGGCCTCTTCGGCCTTTGGGCGCTGCAGGATGATGTAGCTGGCTTCCGTCCGAATCAGGGGGTGAATCCCGCCGATGCCCCAACCCTCGGCGCCGTTAGTGTCAAGGTAGCGCTTGAGGAAGGCTGTGCGGTTCTCGCCGCTCTGCCGGACGAACTCAACGCCCTCACAGGAAATGCGCCCGCGAGGGTCCACGTAAACAACCCGGTATTCCCACTTCTGTGCCATCGGTTCCTCCTTGGAGGCCTGCCTTGCGGCAGGCAAGCGATGAACCGGGAGCGCCGGGCCAGACGCACATTCAGGCTAGCACGCGTCGCGACGGATGCTGCGTCCAAAGATGCATTACAGAGTTGCCGCCGCGTTAACCTCTCCCCTACTTCGAGCGTTATACGGAGGAAGCCTCGTCCTTTGAGGCTGGTTAGTTGTGCGTTCCAAACAGGAGTGCCAGATGAAGCGCCTACTTGCCGCGGTCGGAGTTATCGCCGCCCTTGGCTGGCTTGCCGGAGTGGCCTTCGGGGCAACAGGCGGGCCCGACGGCGGCGGCTACACCTTCATCGACAACAATTCGCCCGGCGGGCCGGCGTTCTCCTTCAACAACATCGCCGGCACCGGCACGGTCCTGGCGGCGGCCAGCAGCTGTGATGACTGCGTCGAGTTAAATATCCCGATTGGCTTCACATTCAATCACTACGGCACGAACTTCACCACAATAAACATCGGCTCGAACGGAAATGCCCAGTTCAATACTTCGAACGCGGCCTTCACCAACAGCGCGATGCCCACAGGCACCTTTGGCGCGGCAATCGCGCCCTGGTGGGATGATTTGTATCCCCCTTGCGACACCACTGACAGGATCCTCTACCAGACCGTCGGCTCTCCCGGCTCGCGGCGGTTCGTCATCCAGTGGGACATGATCCCCCACATAAATCCTCCGTGCTCCCCTCCCGACAGGATTACGTTCCAGGCAGTCCTCTTCGAAGGAACGAACGAGGTGTTGTTCCAGTACCTAGATGTCGTGCTCAATCAGAGTCCCGCCGCCGCTGCCGTCACCAACGGCCTGAGCGCGACCGTCGGCATCCAGCGCGATTCGAGCGTCGGCCTGCAGTACTCCTTCAACACTGCATCCCTGACAGATGGCCTGGCGATCTGCTTCCGGCCTCCGGGGTCCAGTCCCACTGTGGTCTGCGGGAACGTAATCGCAACGAACACTCCGACTCCGACCGCGACGGCAACCGCAACGCCCCTTTCTGACGCCACGCGCGTCCGCGGCAACACCGGCGGGGCCGTCGGAGCCATCGGCGCATCGGCGGCCGACCAGGCGCGCGAGAACCGCGAGCGGGCCGCGGCAGCGGCAGGGCCGCAGGCCACTGTCGTTCCGCCGAACACCGGCACCGGCATAACTCCCGCCATTACGCCGCCGAATACGGGCGACGCTGGGCTGGCAGACCGGTCCGGGGCGTCAGTGCTGCCGATGCTGCTGCTCGCTTCGGCGCTCAGCGGCGCCGCGCTGATCAGGCTCGGCGCCAAACGCTAATCACCGCTGCCGAATTTCAAAGAGATGCCCTTCGCGGGGCATCTCTTAATTTGCTTACAGGGGCCCGCAAGTTCCCAATGAGCCGCCGGCCAAGGAGTGTGATTTCCATAACTCCGGTCAAAATCGCCGTTAACTTCTTGAACAATCGAGCGTTTAGTAGATCGAACTAGTTCGGCCAAGGAAAGGGATCTCGGGCGGGGTCCCTTTCCGGCGTTTTAGGGAGCTAGTCAGCAGTCAGCACTTCAGCGAGAAGCAGCTTGCGAACTCGCGCGCTATCGGCCTCGCGAGTGCCCCCTCCAACCACCTACCACCACTACCATCCACTCTCGCGATCCGCACGCCTCTACCACCACAGCACGTCGTCCAGCGCGTCCTCGTCCGGGATCGGGGCCTCGGGGCGGAAGGCCGGCGTGCCCAGGTACTTCCAGCCGCTGTCCGCGAAGATGACGACGATGTCGCCGCGCTCCATGCGTTGCGCCCACTTCAGGGCGGCGTGCATGACCGCGCCGGACGAAAGGCCGACGAACAGCCCTTCGCGCATCAGGACTTCGCGCGCGGCGCGGAAGGCGCTGGCGCTGCGGACGAGAATCTTGCCGTCGAGCAGCTTCAGGTCCAGGATCGGCGGCACGAAACCGTCGTCCAGGCTGCGCATGCCCTGAAGCTGGTTGCCCGGGTGTGGCTCCGCGGCCACCAGTTGCACCTTCGCGTTCGCCTCCCGCAGGCGACGGCCGGCGCCGGTGATCGTGCCGCCCGAGCCGAGGCCGCAGACGAAGACGTCGACCCGTGGCAACTCGCGCAAGATTTCGACCGCCGTCGTCTCGTAGTGGGCCAGGGCGTTGTCGGCGTTGCAGAACTGGTCGAGGAGGTACGACCCCTCGCGGCGCGAGACCTGGCGCGCGACGTCGAGGGCGCTCTTGACGCCGAGGGCCGCCGGCACCCACTCGATCTCGGCGCCGTAGGCATGCAGCGCCTGGACCACGTCGGGAAACACGGTCACCGGGACGATCGCGCGCACCTTGTGGCCTAGGCGGCGCCCGAGCATGGCGAGCGAGATGCCGGTGTTGCCGGTCGTGGCCTCGATCACGTCCTGGCCGGGCTTGAGGTCGCCGCGGGCCTTCGCCCGCTCCAGCATGAACGCGACGATACGGTCCTTGATCGAGCCGGTGGGGTTCTGGCCCTCGAGCTTGGCGAAGATGCGCACACCCGGCTTCGGCTCGCAGTTCTTCAGCTCGACCAGGGGAGTGTTGCCGACCAGGGAGAGCACCGAGTCCATGGTTCGAGTCTAGCAGTCGAGCAGCCGGAGGGCAGGGCTAACGCTCGGACTGGGGTCACTTGCCGCCGAACGAGAGCACAACGCGGGTGCTGTCCGGGGTCCAGTCGCAGGCGCTGACCTCCGTGCGCGTAGGATTCTCGAGGACAGTCTGGCCGCCGCGCAGGTCGACCACCCGGTGTCCGGCGGCACGCCCGGACGCCGTGTTGGCGTACACGGCGTAGCGCCCGTCCGGCGAGAAGCAGAGCAGGCCCGCCGAGGGCGTGCCGGGCGCGATTGCACCGCCTGGCACGTCGATCACAGCGGTCAGGCGAGCGCCCTGCGCTGCGCCGGCGCCGTTCGGGAAATAAACGGACGAAGATCCCAACCACCTGGCGTCGCGGCTGTCGGTAGGCTGGCGCAAGAGCACCCGGCCTGCGGGATCGATCACGAGCGCCTCTCGCGGCTCTTCTACGGCGCCGGGCGTCTGCGCCCTTCGCGCCGTGAGGATCACGAGAAGCCGGCTGGAATCAGGCGACCACACGATGCTGCCCACAGCGGCATCTGGAGGCTCCGCCCAGACTGTCGTGCGGCCGGAGCCGTCCATGCGCATCACTTCGATCGCAAACTCACCGTCTTCTTTCGCCTCGGCCAACGCCAGGAGATCGCCCGCAGGTGAGATGGCCCATGTCCTGCTCGAGACCGACCGGGTGGCCGTGGGCGGCGGGCCCAGCGCCACCAGCGGGCGCTGCTGGCCCGTGGCGATATCGAGCTCGGAGAACTGAAAGGTGGGATTGTCCAGAAGGAGGACCTTGCCGTCCTTGCCGGGGAAGGCCATAGCGGCGGCGTTGGCCGGCAGCTCTCTGACAACCGCGCCGGCGCTGTCGACAACTATCGGCCGGGAGCCGGCCTGGGTGAGCAAGTGGCCTTCATCAAGCCAGCGCATGTTGAAGTTCGCGGTGTAGATGGGCGTCACGATGCCGCTTCGCAGGTCGAAGATCCAGGCCCCCGCGGGCGCGGGTGTAACTGACGGCGCCGGCGACGGCAGGGCGGTGGCCGTGGCCGGCGCCGTTGCGGCGGGCAAACTCGCGGACGCTTCGGGGCCGCGCCCTACATGGAGCGGGTCATAGGCCACCAGCCACACGGCCAGGGCGACCACTGGCGCCGCCATGGCGAGCCTGGCCCCCAGCCCGAGCAGGCCGCCGAGAAAGCCGCGCGCTTCGACGCGTTCGCGCTGGGAGCGCCACCAGTCGGCCAGCTCGCGGCGGTCGTCGAGGCCGGTCTCGCCCAGAAGCTGGCCGACGTGCCACTTGGCGCCGTCCTGCGAGATGCCGAGGGCATCCGCGATCTCGGCGTTCGACTTGCCCTCCAGCAGCGCGTCCAGCACGCGCTCCTGCTGGCGGGTCGGATGCCAGCGCCGAAACCAGTGGAAGCCTTCTCGTTGCCTCATGCCACCCCACGCCACTGGACCAGCGGACCTGAGGCCGTCAAGCCCGCCTCACTTCCCCAAGCCGCCGATGCCCCTCGCCGGGCCCTGTGCCAGCTTCGTCGCTGTGGCGTCATCGGCGCCCCAGGCGGCCGGCGTCAGTCGCATGTCCGACACCGTCCAGCGCAGGCCGTCGGCAACGCGGACGGCGCCGATGCCGAGGTCGTGCGGCTCGCGCTTGGCGACCAGAAAGCGGCCGTCCGGCGACCAGAAGATAATGCACCCGTCCATCAGGAAGCGCAGTTGGGCCGATTCGACCGAGTCCAGGACGTAGACGTTATGCTGCTTCCGGTCCAGGCTGTACGTCGAAATGGCCAGCTGCGACCCGTCAGGCGACCACTTCATCTCGCCGGCGTAGCCTTCGTTCGGGTAGAAGGCCCGCGGCCCCGCCGAACCGTCCGATGGCATCAGGAACATTACGAACGGCGACGTCGCGGGGCTGGCCGAAAGCAGGCGTCCGTCCGGCGACCATGAGATGGCGACGCTGTCCGGCGCGCGCGTGACCGCGATGGAGAAGCTGTAGGCGCGGCCGAGGTTGCCGGCCGCGGCAACGGCGCCATCGCCGGAGGCCGTTACCAGCTGCCAGCCATCGGCGCCGTCCTGGACGAAGGCCACGCGGCCGCCGTCCGGCGAGGCCACGAAGTTCATCACCGGCGACGTCAGCGCCGTGAGCTGTCGCGTCCTCCCGCCTTGCGCCAGCCACAACGCCGCGTTTGGGGCGTCGTAGGTCGCGAACAGCAGCGTGCCGCGCGCCGTCCAGGCAAAGGCGGTTACGCCGCTGCCCACAGGCGTCACCCGCAGGCTCGCCGGGTCGACCAGCGCGACGGAGCCGTCTTCGCCGAGGGCCGCGAGCACGTCATCCGACGGCGACCAGAGGCCGTCGCGCAGGCCGCCGGCCAGTGCCACGGGCCGCGGTTGGGAGCTCTGGTCCCGAGTATCCCAGATCAGCAGCTGGCAAGGCTGCCCCTGGCCCGTACAGTTCTTGAACGCCTGCCAGCGTCCACTGGGCGAGGTCAGTGGACGGTAGGCGTTGTCCTGCGACATCGACCACTGCTTGCCGTCAGGGCTGAAGTGATAAAGGGTGCCGTTGCTGTTGCTGCGCGCCATGATCACGCCGGTAGCGCTGGGGTCCGCGCCCGAGCCCTCGTCCGGCTGAATCGCGGCCACGTTCACGGTAGGCCGCTTCGGTAGATGCGAGCCGGAGCCTCCGAGCGCCATCGCGGCGCTGAGCACGATCAGCGCCACGGAAAGCGCGCCCGATGCCGGCAATACCCATCTCAACATCATCAGGTCCCTCCTCTTGTACGACCTATCGAGATGGGCTCAGTATCACAGTGCCACCGGAAATGTCACTACCCCCGGCCAAGGTCGCTGGCGGCTGTCCGTTGTCGCTGAAAGGAGCAGGCGCGCGGCAGTGCGTAGCCTGGGCTCCCGGCGCTAGGACGCTGCTGCGCCTTAGGTTTGGCCCAACCTATACTTGCCCCTAACCGAACCCGACCTAAACGGCAGGAGCACTCGCATGGACTTCCAGCTAAACGAGACGCAGAAGCTCATCCAGGAGACGGCGCGCCGCATCGCGAAGGAGAAGATCGCGCCGCGCGCCGCCGAGATCGACGAGACGCAGGAGTACCCGCACGACATCTTCGCGGCGTTCAGGGAGACCGGCCTCACCGGGCCTGACCATCCCGCAGCAGTACGGCGGCAGCGGCGCCGGCATGCTCCCGCTCGCGCCTCGCGGTCGAGGAGGCGGCGAAGTACTGCTGCGCCTCCGGCCTGATGCTGCTGCTCTCGGCGCTGCCGTCGCAGCCGGTGATGATCGGCGGCGACGAGCGAGCAGAAGAAGTGGATCGGCGGGGCATCGCCAGCGGCGCGATGAAGGGCGCGTTCTGCCTCACCGAGCCCAACCACGGCTCCGACGCCGCCAACCTCGAGACGCGCGCCGTCCGCGACGGCGACGACTACATCCTCAACGGCGAGAAGATGTACATCTCCGGCGGCACCGTCGCCGACTACGTCGTCGCGTTCGCGCAGACCGACGGGACGCCCGGCGCGCGGGGCATCTCCGGCTTCATCGTCGACGACGGAGACGCCGGGCTTCACGGTCGCGCGGACAGGACCGCAAGATGGGCGTCCGCGGCGTCCCGACGGCCGACATCGTCGTTCGAGGACTGCCGCGTGCCGCGCGAGAACCTCATCGGCGGCGACGAGGGCGCAGGGCTTCAACCACGCGATGCTCACGCTGAACTCCTGCCGGCCGGTCGTCGGCGCGCGCGGCCTCGGCCTGGCGGAAGGCGCGATGACGTACGCGCTCGAGTTCGCGCGCCAGCGCGAGGCGTTCGGCAAGCCGATCGCCGACCTGCAGGCGATCCAGTTCATGTTCGCCGACATGGCGATCCAGATCGAAGCGGCGCGGCTGCTCGTCTACCAGGGCGCGTGGCGCGTCGACCAGGGGCTGTACGGCCGCGAGCACGCCGCGTACCTCTCGATCGCCAAGGCGTTCGCGACGGAGGTCGGCGGTCAAGGTGTCGAGCGACGCGATGCAGGTGCTGGGCGCGCAGGGCTACATGATGGACCACCCGCTCGAGCGCCACTACCGCGACGCGCGCCAGCTCATGATCGTCGAGGGCACGAGCCAGATCCAGCGCGTCGTCATCGCGCGCGCGCTGCTGGACTCGAACCTGGTTTACAACTAGCGGCGCAGGCCATCGTGCATACCTCAATTATGGCGCATACGCTATTGATTTTGCCGAATGCGCGGAAACCCCGGTGCAGCGGAGAGCCCTGCGCCGGGGCGTTCGTAGTGGACAAGCCGTAAGCCTCGGCCAGTGAAACCCGCTAAACGGCCCAAGTTTCGGGGTTTGAGGCTGGGAAGGTGGCCCCTCGGGGTCGCCAACAGTTAACTGTTGATCGCCTTGGTCGTAGCGGACTTTAGATCGGAAGCGTCGCACACCGAGGCGTCCAACGGATCTTGGTGTTCCAACCGGGGTGATGGGCTGGTCGGCGCAAGACGTACCGCCGCGGCATGGGCGCATTCGTCCACGCGACGCCCGCAGCGATGTGGTACGCTCAGCCGGCGTGACGACGTGGAGGCGAATGCGTGAGCGAAGTCTCCGAGGCACTGGGTCCTGAGGGACCGCCGGAACCGCCGCATGCCGACCCGATCGCGGGCGAACTTGTCACCGAGACGTTCGACTACGACGGTGGGCGGCAGGTCACGGTGTATGTCCCGCCGAATCCGCCCGAGGCGATCGTATTCGCCGGTGACGGTCAGATGATCTCGCAGTGGGGCGGGTTTCTTGAAGCAGCGGACGTGCCGCCGACCATCATCGTCGGCGCGCACCGCGTGGCCGACGAGACGCTGCGGCTCCACGAGTATTCGCCGGGCTTCGATCCGAAACGGTTTGCCGCACACGAGAAGTTTTTCGTCGAGGACGTCGGCGCGTGGGCGCGGTCGCGTTTCGGGGTAACTCTGTCCGCCGAGCGCACGGCGGTGTTCGGTGTTTCGGCGGGTGGGGAGCTCGCGCTCGCCATTGGGCTTCGACATCCGGACCTCTACGGCGCGATCTTCTCAGCCTCGCCCGGTGCGGGGTACCGGCCGCCTGACGTGATGCCGAGTCCGTTCCCGCGCACGTACCTCGTGGCGGGCACGCTGGAACCTTTTTTCCTCGACAATGCGGCTCGGTGGGCGGCCGCGCTGCGCGATGCAGCCGCGGACGTCGTGATGAGGGAGAGGGTCGCGGGGCACGACGACGCGATGTGGCGAGAAGAGTTTCCGCTGATGGTCGCGTGGGCGTTTGGCGGGTCAAGTTCCGCTCGCCGGTGAGCACGGCGACGCCAAACGAACACGCCGCCAGTGAGCACGGCGACGCCGCCATACGCTGGGCGCCGCGTGTCTCGCGCGACCTCATCCGCCGCGTGTACGAGCGCGACGCCGCCGGCATCGTCGATGAGGAGCTGATCGAAGAGGTGGCGTTCGCGTTCTATGCGCGATGCCGGAGCATCGTGGACGCGAGCAACCACCGGGTGCCGTGCCCGGTTTGCGGCAGTTCGTTCGAAATTCCCGCTCTGGGGTATCCCCTGCTGCGCGACGTCCTCCGATGCGGCGACTGCGGCTGGGCGACGACCGGCAAGGAGTACCGACGCTCGATTCAGGGCAAGATGCTGATCACGCAGAATCGCGAGGACAGCGGGCCATTTGCGCAATACCTGCCCAAACTGGAGCGCGCACGAAGTCCCCGCGAGAAAATGCTGGCCGTTGACTGGCTAATCCAGCAGGTGCATAGCCTTCGGATGCCGCGGGGACGGCCGGTTGCCGTGAACCTGATCGAAGGCGTCGAGGTGAAGGTGATGGAGTTCCTCGATCAGCTGTTCGTTGGCCTCGCCAGCACCCCGGAGGACCGCGAAGCCTATGTCGCCTGGCGCAAGGGGCTCTTTCTGAACAGCGAGCGCGGTGGGCGCCGGCCGTCGCCTCTCCGCGGCAGCTGAAGGGGCCGCCGCTAAGGTTTCGGAGCGCGCCGCCCGAGCGGCCCCAGCCAGCGAGAAGGGCCGGACCTTGCCGTCCGACCCCTTGCCCCCATCGACGTACTAGAACTCTTAGCCTCGCGCGATCCAGGTCTTCCACAGGTTCCAGTCACCACGGAGGTAGCCGTCGAGGCCGGTGACCTGCAGGTCGCGGACGCGCGGGCTCACCAGGACAAAGGTCTCGCGGTTGTAGACCGGCATCACGGCGCCGTCGTCGAGAACGGCCTTTTGGGCCTGCACGTAATCGTCCAACTGCTTCTTGGAGTCGGTTTCGGCCAGCGCGCGCTGGAGGAGATCATCGACCCTGGGATTGCTGTACTTGTAGACGTTGAGGCTGCCGCCGCTGCCGAAGTGCTCCGGCAGCCAGTTGTCAGGGTAGGCCCAGTCGGCGCTCCAGGAGCCGAATGTGAAGCTGAACTGGCTCTTGGAGAAGCGCGACTGGTAGGTGGCGCTGTCGACCAGCTCGACGTCGATTTCGACGCCGAGGTTCTTCTTGAATTGCTCCTGCGCGAACTGCGCCACGAGCTTATTGGTGTCGCTGGAGCGCAGGATCAGGCTGATTTTCGGCAGGCCTTCGCCGTTGGCATAGCCGGCATCGCTGAGGAGCTGTCGAGCCTTCGCGGCGTCGAATTCGTATTGCTTGCCGAGGCTGCCGTCGTAGCCGGGCATGCCCGGCGGAACCCAGGCCGTCGCCGGCTGGCCGACGCCCTGCTGGACGACATCCACGAAGCTGTTGCGGTCGAAGGCCGTGCCGAAGGCCTGGCGCACCTTCACGTTGTCCCAGGGCTTCTCCCTGGAGTTGAACATCAGCGCGAACGTCGCCAGGTCGGCCTTGCGCAGAAGCTGCGCGTTCAGAGGCGAACCGGCGGTCATGATTTCGCGCCGGTTGGCCGGCGGCACCTGGGACACGTCGAGCTCGCCGGCCTGGTAGGAGGCGAATGCGGCGACGTCGTCCTCGATGATGCGGATGTTGACCTGCGAAAGCTTGGCCTTGCCCAGGTGCCAGTTCTGGTTCGGGACAAGCGTCAGGTGGTCGTTGTGGGCCCATTCCTTGAGGACGAAGGGGCCATTGCCGACAAGGTTCGCGGCCTCCGTCCACTTGTCGCCGTAGGTTTCGATAACGTCCTTGCGCACAGGTGCGGCCGAAGGCACGGCCAGCTGCTGCAGGAAGCTAACGGCAGGGGCCGCCAGCGTGAACACCACGGTGCGGTCATCCTTCGCCGTCACGCCAACGGCGTCACGAAGGGCCGCCAACTCGGCATCGGAAGGCGTCTTCGGCGCCGCCTTGGTGCCGAGCGCGGACGAGAAGTCCTTCGCGCCGGCGATGCTGTTGTAGTTGGAGGCGTAAGGCGCCGCCAGCTTCGGGTCCAGCATGCGCTTGACGCTGTAAACGATGTCTCCGGCGGTCAGGGCCTGACCGTCGCTCCACTTGAGGTCGTTGCGCAGCTTGATCGTGTAGGTCTTGCCGTCCCTGGAGATGCCGCCGTTTTCGGCGGCCGGCAGCTCAGCGGCCATGTCGGGGACGACCTGCAGGTCCTGGTCGTAGCGGAACAGGGCGCTGAACAGTTGCTTGTCCAGCGAAAGCTCGGTGGTGAAGCTGGCGCGGTGCGGGTCGATGCCCTTGGGCTCGCCGTTGAGGCGCAGGTTCAGGACCTGCTCGCCGGCCGGCGCCATCTGGTCTGCCTGGCTGGAGGCCCCCTGTTCGCCGCTGCCACAGGCGCCGGCAAGAGCCGCCGCCAGCACCAGGACGGCGCCGAGCTTCCAGAAGTTGTTGCGAATATTGGTCATGTCCACTCTCCGTCGCTCATCCGCGCGGACCTCGATCTCGTTCGGACGCGCGTATAGGGGAGTATCGGCAGGCCATCAGGGGTTATTAGAGGCAGCGTCAGTGAGATTGGCAGGCGAAGGAAAGGGCCGGCCCTGTTGGGCCGGCCCTTGAGCGTGAAAGCAGTTGCGCCTATCCCTTGCCAATGGGCGGCTTCGAGTCGTCGACCCACCAGCTCGGAGCTACCTGTTCGACGATGGTGTTGGCGCCGTTGGCGGTGCGGACGACGCCGAGGTTGCCAATAACCGGCCACTGAATCGTGAAAACGAGTGTGCTCTGCCACGACTCCGGGATGGCATAGGCCTGACCTGCCACGTAGCGGATCATGTCCTGCACCAGGCCTTGTTGCTTCTTGAGGTCAAACTCCTGCTTGGCCTTCTCGATCGTCGCGTTCAAGTACGGGTCGCCCTGCTTCGCGTTCTTGCCGTCCTGCGAGACGCCGCGATAGCGGCCACCGTCTTTGTGGTAGTTCGCGAACATCTGGGCGACGCATGTCGGGTAGCCCAGCTCCGCGCGCCACATCATGCCGTTGAAGCCCTTGGTGCTCGTGCCCTGGTAGCTGTAGTAGACGTTGGGAATGTAATCCGACTGGTAATCAAGGGGCGACGACTGGACCTTGAGTCCGCCATCGGACCACATGCCAGTGAGGACCGCGGCTGCTTGCTCGAAAACCTGGCCGTAAACGCTAATCGGCCAGTACATCTTCGATGAGAAGCCGTTCGGGAATCCGGCTGCCGTCAGCAGCTTCTTGGCCTCCGCAATATTGAACTCGGTCAGGTACCTGGAGTTGGGGCCGAAGGTCTTAGAGTCCTGAGGGTCGATCCAGTAGCCCTCCCAGCCGGCGCCGACGACGGTGGCGTAGCGCGTCGTCTGCTGCAGGCCGGCGCTGCGAAATTTCGCGCGGTTCGCGAGGGCGTCGAGGAAGGTTTCGCGATCCCACATCAGGGAGATTGCCTGGCGGACGCGCTGGTCCTTGAAAGGCGAGTCACCCTCATAGCCGAACGAAACCATGACGGGCGTCGGCCCAAAGTCGCCCTGCCGGATGTTCAGCGCCGGTATATCGTTCTTCAAGGGTAGGATGTCGTCCTGGTTTGCGACAGTCGTCCAGATGTTGCCGGCCCGGAACTGCGCCAGCCGTTGGGCGTATTCCAAGACCTGGGGCTGTTCGATTTTGTCGACGATTGGGACGCCCTTGGTGTAGTAATCCGGATTTTTCTTCCAGTAGATGCCGCCGGACGGCTCGTACTTCTCCAGGTGGAATGGTCCGTAGCCGATGACCGTATTGCGGGAATCGAACTTGTCTTGGATGCCCTCGCGAGGGATGACGTAGAAGATGTTCAGGCTGGCGAAGAGTTGGAGCACGGAGGCGTCTGGCGCGTGCATCTTCACAACGACGGTCTTGCTATCCGGGGCCGTCATCGATTCAACCGGCGATACTGGGTTAGTCTGGCTGTATGCCAGGTCGCCGCTGCGCACGCCGACTGTAGAGAACTTTTGCCAGTTCTCGACCACGTCCTGCGCATCGATCTCGCGGCCGTTAACAGGCGCCTTGTTCTCCCACTTCATGCCGGGACGGATCTTCAGGGTGAGTTGGAGCTTGTCGCCGCTTAGCTCGTAGGACTCCGCCAGGTCGCCTTCCACCTCGCCGATGGGAGAGTTCGGGTACTTGGCGGTCTTGAACTTCATGATCTTCGGATAGGTGTACGCCGAGATTGCGGTCAGCGTGGTGAAGCCCTGCGACGTGTGCGGGTCCAGCGATGGCGGGTTGGCCGAGATAAAGACGCTCTTCAACGTCCCTCCCGGCTTCATCTTCGAGGTCGTATCGACGGGGAAGCTCAGCAGTCCCGCGTCCTTAGCCTGGGACCCGGAGCTGCCGCTATCGCCGTTGCCGCCGCCGCCGCAGCCAACCACGCTCAGGGCGGCTGCACCCGCGCCGAGCGCGGCCGCGCCTGAAAGTGCCCTGCGGCGCGATAGCCGCGATGAAGTCACCCGCTCCCAGTAGTTGGCCATGGGCATAAGCTCCCTTTTTTGCTGCATTCGCAGCATCTATGATTCGCGAAGTTATTCCCGCACGCACGTGCTGTCAAGTCAGATTTGGGCAGATTTATGCACTCTGAAACGCCATCTGGTCGGAAATCGCGAATATCCGTATGAAACCGTGACAGTGCTGCGCGACCGCGAGGACGCGCCGTGGCGGCGCGGCAATCTCAAGCCGCGTTCGCGCGCACTACGCTGGGTTTGCCACGGTCCTTCCGCCTGCCGGCCTCCAGGGCTTCGCAGTGACGAACAAGAGGGCGGACTAGAGACCGGCGGCCCGCTTTCGCTCCGCCACGAAGGCCTTGATGCGCTCGACGTCGGCGGGCGTGCCCCAGCCGCGGCCTTCGGCCACCGCTTCCTCGATGTCCTTGACGAACGTGGCCCCGCCCCAGGCCTCGAACAGCGGCTCGAGCGGGAACGAGCCGGCCTCAGCCTTGTAACCCCGGCGCCATGCGGCCGCGAACTGCTTGCGGAAGACCTGCAGCACCGGCTTCATCGGCCCCGGCGGTATGGGCGCCGCCAGGAGCAGGGCCTGCGTGCGTCCCAGGTCCGCGCGCCGATCGGCCACGCCCGAGCTCGAGAAGTCGATGACGCCGCTGAGCCCGCGGCCGTTGGAGAGGACATTAATTGGGTGGTAGTCGAAGTGGCAAAGCGCGTCTTCGCTGGCTCTGGCCTTGACGGCGGCGCTCAACTCCGGCTCGCCTTCCAACTGGCACCAGGCAGCATCCTGCCAGCGCAGCTCCTCCGGCGCCAGGCGATGAATGCGGGCCTGGAGCCGCCCGAACGCGTGGGCCATCGACCACAGGCGCCAGAGCTTCTTCTCCAGGTCGTCCACCAGCGGCCGACCCGGGAGCCAGCTCATCACGAAGTAAGGGCAGCCGTCATAGGTGCCGCTGGCTTCGAGCTCCGGCGCGGCGATGCCGGCGGCGCGCAGGGCCTTGATCGTAAGTTCCTCGCGCCGCGCCTGCTCGGCGATCGTGGGGTCGCCGGGGCGGTAGAGCCGCAGGCCGTGGACCCTGCCGTCCTCCGTCTCGAAGCGCCAGATCAAGGTGATCCAGCCGCCTTCGATCCGCCGCATTTCGGCCGGCACGGACCAGCCCGCCTGCCGAAGCACGTCCCTGGGGTCGACTTCTGTCGTCGGTGCGTTGTAGGCCATATGGGCTTAGTCTAGCGCCCGCCAGGACCACGCGAATAGGCGTCTTGATCGGCGCCAGGCAAGAATCCTGTGCGACAGGAATCGTCGTGTTGCTTTCAGCTATGATTGTCAGCGTACGGACCTCAACCTAGAGAGCAGGCGCCGGCCAAAATGGTGAGCAAATCTCGACGCGTCAATGCTGCCCTGGCTCAGGAAATTCGCGCCAAGACGAAAGTCCTGTCGGCGCTTGGCGATGAGCAGTTCATGAGCGACGTCCGAGAAGCCCAGAAGCTCGCCGCCGAAGGCGCGACGGGCGAGCCTTGGCGGGAAATCAAGAAACGCCTGGGCCTTGTTTGACGCTGTCCTGTTGCCACCCGCCCGTTGCTTCTTAGAAAGCCGATCGACTGCTGAACAGATTGAGATTCGGCGTCTCCTGGATCTGATTTGCCAGGACCCATTCTGGGATAACGAGACCAAGCTCCCATTCGCGGTGCCGCCCGCAATAGTTACCCTCTACGACAACGAGCGTTTCTGATTCGTCTATCACATCCTGAACAGCCAGGTTTTACAGATTTGGGCCATCGGCTACTCGAGCCAGGATCCGGGCCTGCGGTAGCCAGTGCCGGCGGGAGTGACGGCGCAGCCGGCCACGGTCCCGTGAGCAAGACCAGGTCGATGGGCCAATCACCCGAGAACGCAAGTGCTTGGAACTTAAGAGGAAGGCCCGGATCGCGACCCGGGCCCTCGAATGCGTTTGATGGTCGCCTACGCAGGCAGCCGCGAGCGCTCCGGAATCGCCAGAATCTCGTCGATCATTCCGTACTCTTTCGCCTGCTGCGCGTCCATGTAGAAGTTGCGGTCGAAGTCGGTCTTGATCCGGTCCGGGCTCTGGCCGGTGTTTTCCGCCAGGATGTGGCGGATCTTGTCGTTGATCCTGATCGCTTCCCGCGCCTCGATCTCGATGTCCGAGGCCTGGCCCTGGACGCCGCCCATGGCCTGATGCATGTGGATGGTGGAGTGAGGCATGGCGTAGCGCTTGCCGGGTGTGCCGGAGCTGAGCAGCACCGTCGCCATGCTGGCGCTGAGGCCGACGCAGTAGGTGGCGACGTCGCAGCGGTTGAGGTTCATAGCGTCGTAGATCGCCAGGCCGGCGTGGACCTCGCCGCCGGGTGAGTTGATGTAGAGAGAGATGTCGCGCTCAGGATCCTCGCGCTCCAGGTGCAGGAGCTGGGCGATGATCGCGTTCGCCATCTGGTCGAACACCGGCGTGCCCATGAAGATGATGCGTTCCTTGAGGAGCATGGAGTAGATGTCGTAGATGACGCTCGCCGCGAGGCGTCGTCTCGATGACCGTCGGGATGACCATGCTCAAGGGAGCGAATCCGGCCATCGACGATATGTAGCGCTCGGGGACAATGTCTCTGATATCGAACTTTTCCACAGTCAACCTCACTCGGCTAGCCAGCTGGTCGGCTGGTCGGCGTACCCGTCAGAAAGAGCGGAGCGGTCAAGAATGCGCCAGGCGGGGACAGGATTGTGGCCGGCGCCGAAGGAACGCGACATCGCCCGCATCGACGTCGTGTAATCAAGGCTAACAGGCTCGGCATACGGCCCGCCAACGCTCATGCGCAGGGGCCCGCCCTGCCACCAGCGCGCCAGGGACTGGCGATCGTGCAGGCCGGTCTCTGCCAGCGCGCGGCTGACGTGCCACTTCACGCCGTCAAGGGTCATGCCCATGGTGGCGGCGATCTCGGCGTTGGTCATGCCTTTCGCGACCCCGTCCAGGATCTGGCCCTGCGTGTCGCTGGGGCGCCAGACGTGGCTTTGCCAGTGATAGCCTTCGCGTGTCATATAGCCATTATCACAGCGCTTTTCGCAGTGTCACTACCCGACGACAGGGAACAAGGAACAGGCGATGGCCTGGTCTGCCTTGTTCCCTGTTCCTTGTTCCGTGTTCCCTGTTCCTTATTCCTCACGCGGCCCATCGCCTTCGTCCAGGAGGTGCAGGCGCGGCGCGAGGCCGAAGGGGCGGGCGCCATCCTTGGCCGAGGTTCGGCGGCGCTCCGTCTGGTCGCGCTCGGCGCGCTCCAGGAACTCCGCCAGGCGGCGCTCCGAAACCAGCCACTTGCGTCCAAGCTGCAGCCCCGGCAGGGAGCCTTCCTGGAGGTAGCGGTAGACGGTGTTCTTGTCGATGCCCAGCTGGTCCGCGACCCACTCCGGGCTGCGATAGTCCAGGTTTTTATCTGTTTCGGCCATTTTCGCCTCGTTGAACCTACTTTATATGCGTTGAAGATATCCTAAACATACTGAGGATGTCCAGGGCTATCGGCGACCACTCTGAGTTGCGCCTGGGCGCGACGGCCACGCCTGGAAATACCCCGGCCGAGGCAAGCTGTCGCGTGGAGGATCAAAAGCAGAGCATCAGCGCACAGGCGTGAAAAGCGCCCAGGGGTAAAGACCAGCAGCATCAATAGATGACGCTGGGCCTCCGGAAGCGCGGGCCGCGAATGGTTGACAGCTTTCGCATGCGCCCCATACCATCCGCCTATGCCGAAGGAAGGAGAGGGCCGATGTCTGGAATGAACCCGCGTAGCCGTGCAGCGACCAGTGGGAACATCGCGCCCTCGCCGGGTCAGACTTGACTCGGTCGGAAGAGCAGGCGTGAAGCGGGCCCACTGCAAAGGTAGTGGGCCTCTTTGTTGGCCGTAGCCGAGGCTGGAAAGCCTCGATCGGGAGCTGGGCCGAGGCGCAGCCCGAAGCGACCGAGGGCGTAGGCCAGAGCGACCGAGGCTGGAAAGCCTCGGCTACGGTGTGTGTGGTGAACCCGTGAACGTATCGCTCAACAGGTACCTGGCGCTCCTGGCCGACTATCTGAAGCCGCAACGCATCAGGGTGGCGGCGCTCACCCTGCTCCTCCTCGGCTACATCGGCGTACAGCTTCTGAATCCGCAACTGGTGAAGCGCTTCATCGACACGGCCACCAGCGGCGGGTCGATGGAGACGCTGCTGATGCTCGCCGGCGTCTTCGTCCTGGCCGCGCTGGCCGGACAGGCCCTCTCCGTCACCGCGACCTGGCTCAGCGAGACTGTGGGCTGGACGGCCACCAATGAGCTGCGCGCGAAGCTGTTCGAGCATTGCCTGCGCCTGGACATGTCGTTCCAGAAGACGCGCACGCCGGGCGAGATGATTCAGCGCATCGACGGCGACATCGACGCGCTCTCGAACTTCTTCTCGCAGCTGGTGGTGTACGTGCTCAGCAACCTCGTCTTGCTGGTCGGCGTGCTGGCCTTGCTCTTCTTCGAGGACTGGCGCGTGGGCCTGGCCCTGACCGTCTTCGCCGTCATTGCCCTGACCGTGATGACGAAGCTGAGGTTGCTGGCGGTGCCCCATTGGGTCGCCGAGCGCGAGGCTGGGGCCCAGTTTTACGGTTTTCTGGGCGAGCAGCTTTCCGGCACCGAGGACATCCGCTCCCTGGGCGCGGGCGGCTACGTGATGATGCGCTTCTACGAGCACTGCCGTGTCTGGCTGCGTCACCGCGTGCGCGGATTCGCGGCCCAGAGCTTGATGTGGGCTTCGTCGATGGGCTCGTTCGCCATCGCCAACGCGCTCGCGTTCGCGCTCGGCGCCTGGCTCTACCACCAGGGCGAGATCAGCATCGGCACCGTATACGTCCTCTTCTACTACACGGAGCTGCTGCGCCGGCCAATCGAGCAGATCAGGGCGCAGCTCCAAGAGCTGCAAACCGCAACCGCCGCCATCGGCCGCGTCGAGGAGCTGTTCGCGCTGGAGCCGGCGATCAAGGACGGCCCCGGCGCGCAACTGCCGGCCGGGGCGCTGGAGCTGGAATTCGGCCAGGTCTCTTTCCGCTATGAGGCCGAAGAGCCTGTCCTGGACGAGGTCAGCTTCCGCCTGGCGCCCGGCCGCGTGCTGGGGCTTCTGGGGCGCACGGGCAGCGGCAAGACCACGATCGCGCGCCTGGTCTTCCGCCTCTACGACCCGGACGCGGGCCAGGTCACGCTTGGCGGCGTGCGCCTGCCCCAGATGCTGCTGGACGAACTGCGCGGCCGCGTGGGCATGGTGACGCAGGACGTGCAGATCTTCAACGCCTCGATCCGCGACAACCTGGCCTTCTTCGACAGGTCGATCCCCGATGAGCGGCTGCTGGCCGTGATCGAGGACATCGGCCTCGGGCGCTGGTTCGCTTCGCAGGCGCAAGGGCCTCGACACGGAGATCGCGTCCGGCGGCCTTTCGGCGGGGGAGGCGCAGCTGCTGGCCTTCGCCCGCCTCTTTCTCGTCGACCCCGGCCTCGTGATCCTGGACGAAGCTTCGTCCCGCCTCGATCCCGCGACCGAGCGGTTGATCGAGGCCGCGGTCACGAAGCTGCTCCAGGGGCGCACGGCGATACTCATCGCCCACAGGCTGGCGACCATCGAGCGCGCCGATGACGTGCTGATCCTCGAAGACGGCCGAGTCGCCGAATATGGGCAGCGGCGTGACCTGGTCGCGGACCCGGCATCGCGCTTCTCGCAACTCCTGGCCACGGACGTCGAGGCGGTGCTGGTTTGACGACCTACCAATACATGTGGGGCATGATCCGCTTCCGGCCCTGGTTGTACGCGCTCAACGCCCTCCTGTGGACCGCCATCTACACGGCGCCGATGATCCCCGGCCTGCTGCTGCGGCAGTTCTTCGACACCTTGACGAACGAGGAGTCGGCGCGCTTCGGCGTGGCGACGCTGGTTGCCCTTGTGCTGGCCCAGGGCGTCGCCCGGATCTTCCTCAACATGTCCGGCATGGTGGCGGACGCGTACTTCCGATTCAACATGAGCACGCTGCTGCGCCGCAACGTCCTGGAGCGCATCCTGGAGCGCCCGGGCGCGCGGGCGATCCCCGGCTCGCCCGGCGAGGCGATCAGCCGCTTCCGCGACGATGGCCAGTACGCCGAAGACTGCGTCGACTGGACGCTGGACCTCATGGGTTCGGCCGTGTTCGCGGCGGTGGTGATCGCGATCCTGATGACCGTGGACGCCTGGATCACGATGACGGTGTTCCTGCCGATGGTCCTGGTTGTCGGCGCGGCCCAGGTCCTGAGCGGCCGCATGGAGAACTATCGCCGCGCCAGCCGGCGGGCCACCGGCGAGGTCACGAGCGCCATCGGCGAAGCGTTCGCCGGCGTGCAGGCGGTGCATGTCGCCGGCGCCGAGCGCCACGTGGTGGCGAATTTCCGCCGCCTGAACGACGTCCGCGGCGCCAGCATGATCACAGACCGCTTCTACACCCAGGCGTTCCAGTCGCTGTTCGCGAACACGGTGAACCTGGGCACCGGCCTGATCCTCGTGCTCGCCGCCTCGCAGATGCGCTCGGGCGCGCTGACCGTCGGCGACTTCGCCCTGTTCGTGTACTACCTCGGCTTTGTCACGGACTTCGTGGCCTGGCTGGGCCGGTTCCTCACCACCTACAAGCAGACCTCGGTTTCGTTCGGCCGGCTGGCGACTTTGCTGCAGGGCGCGCCGCCGGAGCGCCTGGTACGCCACGGCAGCCTGCACCTCTCGGGGCCGCTGCCCGCGCCCGAGCCGGCGCCGCGAAGCGAGAATGACCGGCTGCGAGAGCTGAGCGCGAGCGGCCTGACCTACCGCTATCCGGAGTCCGGCCGCGGCATCGAGGGCATAGGCCTGCGGCTGGCGCGCGGCGACTTCGTCGTCGTGACCGGCCGTATCGGTTCCGGCAAGACCACGCTCCTGCGCACCCTTCTGGGCCTCCTGCCCGCCGAGGCCGGCTCGTCCGAGTGGAACGGCCGTGAGATCGAGACGCCGGCCGAGTTCTTCACCCCGGCCCGCTGCGCCTACACGCCGCAGATCCCCCAGCTCTTCAGCTACACGCTGCGCGACAACATCCTTCTCGGCCAGCCCGCCAACGGACACCTGGAGAGGGCGGTGCGGACCGCGGTTTTGGAGCCGGACATCGCCGGCCTGGCGTTAGGACTGGATACGCTGGTCGGGAGCAGAGGCGTGAAGCTCTCGGGCGGCCAGGTCCAGCGGACCGCGGCCGCGCGCGCCTTCGTCCGGGACCCAGAGCTGCTGGTGCTCGACGACCTCTCGAGCGCGCTCGATGTCGAGACGGAGCGCTTGCTCTGGGAGAGGCTGTTCGCCGACCGCGATAGCACCTGCCTCGTCGTGTCTCACCGCCACAGCGCCTTGCGCCGGGCGGACCGCATTATCGTCCTCAAGGACGGCCGCATCGAGGCCGAGGGGACTCTGGCAGAACTGCTTGCCGGCTCCGAGGAGATGCGCCACCTCTGGTACGGCGACCCTGGGACGGGCATCCCTCAGGACGAGACGGAAGACGCCTGAGCCGCGTCCACGCTTTCGGAAGGAACGTCCGCCGTTTCCTGGACAGCGTGATCGCCCGCCTCGGAGCGGCCCTCGAAGTCAACGGCTGGCGCGGGCGCCGGCGCGCCTTCCGGCCGCTCGCCGAGGCCGGCAACTCCTTCGTGGATCAGGGAGCGGATCTCGTCCTGCAATGCGCCGGCCGCGAGGCCCCAGACGGAGAGCAGCGCTTCGGCGGCAAGAGACGGCCTCGCCGGCGCCTCGGCGGCGGCTCGCATGTCCTGGTCCCGCATCGCGGACTTCCCGTCCGTGGCCACGCCGAGCAGGACACCCAGGCCCAGGGCGCCGGCCACCATCGTGTAAGGATGGCCTTCCATCTGGCCGTGCAGGTCCAGCGCTCCCTTAGCCTGGCCGACGGCGTGCGACGCGCGTCCTTGCGCCTCGCCGCGCACGGAGTCGAGGTCTTTGCGCACGTGGCCGCGCATGGCCTCGACTTTTTCGCGGACCAGCAGGCGTTGGGCCTCTATTTCGCGCTCGATCTGAGCTGCGTCCTTGCCCATTCGAGATCCTCCCGTATCGACTTGATCATTCGCCGCGGCGCCGGCGAGAACTGCTCGTACTCCTGCTTCGCCATGATCGCCAGCAGGCTGATCAGGCCGCCGATGATCAGCGCCGTGAGCAGGGCCGAGAGCCACAGCGGCAGGAACGTGTCCAGCACGAACATCAGCGCGAGGAACACGAACAGGCCGAAGAACAGCGCCAGGACGGCGACCGCGAAGCCGAAGCCGGCCGCCCGCGTAGCGTGGCGCGCGAGCCTCCCGCGCCTCCGCCTTGCCGAGCTCGGCTTCAAGTTGGAAGAGGCGCCCCAGCTCCGTAGCGATATCGGAGGCTTCGCCGCGAAGGGCGTCCGCCTCTGCTCGCGTGGAGTTCAGCCGCTCGCGGAAGCCGGCCGCCTCATCTGCCGCCATCACAGCCCGCTAGCGGAGCATCCTGCCGATCAGGAACCCGGTGAACAGCGCCCCGCCCAGCACGGGAGCGGGGTGCTGGCGCATATAGCCCTCGAAATCGTTCCATATCTCGTCGGTCGTGTGCGCTCGCAGGTAGCCGGCGGCGTCCTCCATGTTCGCCGCGGCCTTCTTGCCCTGCTCGGCCGAGAGGCGGCTGGTCTGCTCGCTTCCTTCGAGTACCAGCCTGGCGCCGCGCTCCATGCCATCGGCGGCGCGCTGGCGGCCGGTCTCGAGCGTGCTGCGCGTCCTTTCGCGGTACTGGGAGGCGGCGTCCCTGGCCTTTCCCGTGTATTCGTGGGCCTTGTCGCGATACTCCTCCTGGACGGAGGGCGTGTCGAAGCGCGAGTCGAAGTCCTGTGGCTCTTCCGCGTGGCTCTTTGCCTCGCCGGCCGCGCGGCGGCGCGCCGATTGCGGCCGCGTCTCTGGTGGCAGCGCCTGAGTCGGCCGGCTCGGGGTATCTTCGGACATGCTCATGCCTCCTTAAAGGTGAGTAGCCTCCAGCCTGGCGCCGCGTGGGCTGTGGGCGAGTCTCGCGAGAGCTGCCGCGGCCATGATGTGAGTATGCGAAGGTGTGCTGAGGCCACGCCTTAAGCGCGCCAGTCACCGTGTTTCAAGATTGCGAAACCGTGAAGCATGCCCGGGTCCTGGGGCGCCGGGACACTGAAGAGTCACCGCGTAGTATTGGGCCATCCGGATTGCCACGGCCCTTCCGGCTTACGGCGTCCAGGGCCTCGCAGTGGCAGATTCGGACAGGACTGGCGATTACACTGCTGCTAATGAGCGAGGCAGGGCATCCGTCGATCGAGGCCGAGCGCCTGCGCCTGCCCTGGATGTCGCCGGCATTCATGCACGCCTCGCTCGCCGGGCGGCTTGGTGAAGCCGAAAAGCTCCTGGGCGCGAAATTGCCTGACTGGTGGCCGGACGACCGGCTCCAGAGGCTCCTGGCCATGCGCCTGGACCAGATGACGCAACAGCCGGAATCGGCCGAGTGGCTACTGCGGGCGATGGTCCTCAAGGAGACGGAGGCCGTCGCCGGCTACATCAACTTCCACGGCACGCCGGTCGAAGGCCGCGCCGAGCTGGGCTACACCGTCCTGGACGAGCACCGCCGCCGGGGCTTCGCCTCCGAGGCGGTGCTGGCCATGATGCGATGGGCCCACGATACGCACGCGATCGAGACGTTCGTCGTCAGCATCTCGCCCCAGAATGCGCCTTCACTGGGGCTTGCGGCCAAACTGGGGTTCCAGCGCACAGGCACGCAGATCGACCCGGAGGACGGCGAGGAGTGGGTATTCGAGCTGCGCTTCCCGGAGTAGTGCCTCCCAGCGGTGATATTCTCGCCTCAGAAGCAATCATTCACCTGATCTGGGGAGGTCGATATGGTCCAGGCCACCGCCGAAGAAACCGAGAGCCCTTTCGCGACGGCGCAGGAGCAGCTGCGAAAGGTGGCCGTCCATATGGAGCTTCAGCCGGGCCTGCTGGAGGTCATCTCCCAGTGCCGGCGTGAATTCACGGTGAACTTCCCGGTCCGCATGGACGACGGCAGCACGCGCATCTTCACCGGCTACCGCGTCCAGCACAACGACGCCCGCGGCCCGGTGAAGGGCGGCATCCGCTACAGCCCCATGGTCACGCTCGACGAGGTCCGGGCGCTGGCGATGTGGATGACCTGGAAGTGCGCCGTCGTCAACCTGCCCTACGGCGGCGCCAAGGGCGGCGTCATCGTCGACCCGCGCGAAGCTCTCGGCCGGCGAGCTGGAGCGCCTGACGCGCCGCTACGCCACCGAGATCGGCATCATCATCGGCCCGGACAGGACATCCCGGCGCCGGACATGGGCACGGACGCCGCAGATCATGGCCTGGATCATGGACACCTACAGCATGCACCACGGCCACTCCGTCCCGGGCGTCGTCACCGGCAAGCCGGTCGAGATCGGCGGCAGCCGCGGCCGCGTCGAGGCCACGGGCCGCGGCGTCCTCTTCGTCACCCAGGAGGCCTGCCAGCTGCGCGGCATCGAGCTGCGAGGGCGCGACGGTCGCCGTGCAGGGCTTCGGCAACGTCGGCAGCGTCGCGGCGCGGCTGCTGGCCGAGCGCCGGCGCCAAGATCGTCGCCGTCAGCGACTCCCGCGGCGGCATCTACGACCCGGACGGCCTCGACGTCGAGTCGATGTACGCGCACCGGCTGGCCGGCGGCTGTCGTGCCGGACCACCCCGGCGGAGGCCATCGCGACATCACCAACGAGGAGCTGCTGGAGCTGCCGGTCGACATCCTCGTCCCGGCGGCGCTCGAAGGTCAGATCACGGAGCGAACGCCGCCCGCATCAAGGCCAAGATGATCGTCGAGGCCGCCAACGGCCCCGACCCCCGGCGGCGACGCGATCCTCAGCGAACGCGGCATCTACGTGGTGCCGGACATCCTCGCCAACGCCGGCGGCGTCATCGTCTCCTACTTCGAGTGGGTGCAGGACCTGCAGTCCTTCTTCTGGGAGGAGGACGAGGTCAACACAGCGCCTGCATCGCATCATGGTCAACGCCTTCAACGATGTCGCCAACCTGGCCCGAGAGCGCGGCCTGCGCCTTCGCGAGGCGGCCTACGTCGTCGCCGTGCAGCGCGTCGTCGACGCGATCATGGTGCGCGGCATCTACCCTTGAGCCGCGCCCAGGCGCGCAGTTCTTCGCGACCGTGCACGCAGCCGCCGGTCTGCGAATAGCCTTGCCGTCAGGGCGAGCAGCCTCGGCCGGCTTGCGGGGGCGGCGCTATCGTCATTCTTAAGCCGTCTTGCTTCTTCGACGACGCGGAGCCTCGCGGCTCGCCGGCGGTTAAGGTCGCCTTCGACCTCGCGAAACAGTCAGCTCTACCTCCAGGCGTCCCTGCACGAGGTTCTCCTAACCAGCGTATCCTTGTCAGTGGTTAGGAGGCTATCACGTCCCGACTAACCGGTCAACCACCTTTACTGGTGTGATAGGATTGCAGCGATATGGCATCTAGACCTCCCGCCCCCGGCGACCTGGAACTGGTGCGACTCTTCGTCAACACGCTGGACGTGGAGGACGCGAAGGACGACCTGACGTCCGCCGAGGCGCTGGCGGACTGGTACCGCGACAAACGTCTGATCGGCCCCGCCGCGAGGGTTTCGGCCGCGGACCTGAACGAAGCGCTGGCGGTGCGCGACGCGCTGCGCGAGATACTGTTCGCGAATCACGGCGGCCCCCTGGACGAAGAGGCTGCCGCCACCGTGAACAAGGTCCTGACCTCGCGGCCGCTGGTGCTGCGGCTGGGACGCGAAGGCATCGAGTTCGCGCCGGCGCAGCCATCCGATGCCGGCGCCGCTCTGGCGCGCCTGCTTGCCATCTGCTTCCGATCGATGGCAGACGGTACCTGGCCGCGCCTGAAGATCTGCCGCGCGGACACCTGCCGCTGGGCCTTTTATGACCGCTCCCGCAACCGCTCCGGAAGCTGGTGCTCCATGGCCATCTGCGGTAACCGGACCAAAGTGCGCAACTATCAGCGCCGCTCGAAAGAGCTCGAAGCGTCGCAGGGAGGTGGCATCACTTGAGCGAGGTGGAGATCTTTCCCCTGAGCCCGGACCGCTGGCCGGACCTGGAAGCACTCTTTGGCCCGCGCGGCGCCGTCGGCGGTTGCTGGTGCATGTGGTGGCGGCTGCCGGCCGCCGGCTGGAACGCGACGAACGGCGATGGGCGCAAGCAGGCCCTCAAAGGCATGACCGACGACGGTGGCGCGCCTGGCCTGCTCGCCTACGTCGATGGGCAGGTCGCCGGCTGGTGCTCGGTCGCGCCGCGGACGGAGTACGTCCGCCTGCAACGCTCGCGTGTCCTAAAAGCGGTCGACGGCCGGCCGGTCTGGTCGATTGTTTGCTTCTTCATCGGGCCCAAACATCGGCGCGGTGGCGTCGGGTCGGCACTGCTGCGGGCCGCCGCGGAATTCGCCGCCGCCCGGGGCGCCGATCTCGTGGAGGGTTATCCTGTGGAGCCGCGCAAGGGCCGCATGCCGGACGCCTTTGCTTTCACCGGGCTGCCCTCGATGTTCCTCGCCGCCGGCTTCGTCGAAGTCGAGCGCCGCTCCGAGACGCGCCCGATCATGCGTAAGGAAATGGGCGCCAGATAGCGGCGCCGAGGCAGTTCGGCCGCCACGCTGCCTACCTCATAATCGTCACGGCCCCGCTTCACGCTTCCTTAACGTCACCACGCCGCCCCTTGATACGTGGCCGCGACCTCCGCGGCTAGATTTAGATGGCCGGCCTCCTTTGGTGGCTGGGTGGAAGTGCGGCAGGACGGCCGCCAGCGGCGGCCGCGGGCCTGTAGGGGAGGCCGGCACTCGCGCCTCTCCTCGCAAATCGGAGCGCCAATGGTCAACCCCTGGCATCTGCTGATCGTGCTCCTCGGGGGGGCAATTGCCTTTGCGGCCAGCATCACCTACGCGCTCGTCATGGACGCCGACGGCCAAAATTTCAGCGAGCGCAAGGCCGTCGAATCCGCTACCCTCCCCGACCGCACGAACTGCGACGACATCTACGGCACCGCGTATCGGTCCGGCGCCGAGCGCGCCTGGTTCAGCGCCAACTGCAGCTCCTGGGCAGCCTCCGTCGGCTACGTGCCCGAAACCAACGGCGGCGGTCCCGGTGCGGGCGCGGCCGCTTCACCGCAGCCGGCGCCAACACCGCGGCCGGTGTCCCCTGCACCCGACGGCCGCGACTGCAACGCGATCAGGGGCACGCCGTATCGCTCCAGCGCCGAGCGCGACTGGTATCTCCAGAATTGCCAGGGCAACACGGCGCCCGGCCAGGCGGCGACGCCGGCGGCGGCGTCTACACCTCCACCGGCGGCTACGCCCGCCACCACGGGGACGGCGCAGGCCCAGCCAACGCCGGCGGCAGGAGACCGGGCCGACTGCAGCCAGATCAGAGGCACGCCCTACCGCTCCAGCACCGAACGGGCCTGGTATCAGGCCAATTGCCTCAACCAGCCGCCGGCGCAGGCGACCCCTAACTCGACGCCGGGCGCACAACCGGCGGCGCCGGCCACCGCCCCCCCGGACCGCACGGACTGCAATCAGATCAGGGGCACGCCCTACCGCTCCAACGCCGAAAGGGCCTGGTACCAGGCCAACTGCCTCAATCAGGCGCCCACGCCGGCGCCCCAACCCACGCTGCAGGCGACACCGCCCCGCTGACGCTGCCCCGCCGGCATGCCTTCTCCAGGAGCCGCCCGGGCGCGCGGGCGCTCTGGACCATGTATGTCCGGCTTCGGCGCTACTTGGCAGCCCCGGCCAGTCAACATTGGCGCCCGCTGTTCCGAGAATGAATCTGTGAAAAGTTACACTCCGTCGGTCCGAGCGTTCGCCAGATCGATCGAGGATGAGATACGCGCTAGTCAGAGACAGGGAGCCAAATTCGCGATAGTGATCCTCAGCGCCGCCGCCGGCATTACTCCGGCCGAGCGGCGCAAGCTGTTCGATTGGGGCATGCTCGTGGCCTGCAACCACGCCCCCAGGGGCGCCGCGGTCTGCCGCTGGGAAGCCGACTTTTCGTGCCTGATGCTGCTGCCTCGCGCCAGCGCCGAACAAGGCGGCCGGGCCGGCAGCGACTTCGTCGAGCAGCTCAACAAGCTGCCGGTCATGGGCGTGGCGCCGGGGATGGGCTGGCGTTCGGAGGCTGTAGGCTACCCGGAGGACACCGCGCGACTGCGGGAGCTGTTGGCGCTGCTGAAATCTGACCCCGCGCGAATTCTGGTGCCTTCTTAGCCGTAGGAGGGCGCGAACTCGGCTTCCGGCATTCGCCGGCTCGTCGCGCCAAGGTACAGGCCCGCGACCACGAAGAGGAGCCCGGCCTCGGCCGCAGACAGCAGGCCGATGAAGAAGACGATGTTCTGCCAGAACTCCGGCGGGAATATCTGGATCAAGTGGTCCGTGCGCGGATTCAGGAGCCAGAAGTCGTTGCTGAACAATAACTGATGGAACTGCGTCCAGGCGCTGTTGAAGCCGCTGAGGCCGAATAAGCCTGCGCCCACGATCATGAAGAGCGTGACGCCACAGCCGATCATCGTGTTCACGGCCAGGCGGCGGACGGTGATCTCCCGCGACCACAGCACCACGGCCGCGAGGTAGGTCAGCACATAGAGCACGGTGAACTCTTGCACCCTGTTTTGCATCTGGAACCTGGACTTCACGTCCTTCATGTGCGCCGTCTCCCGCGGGTTGAACAACGACACTTCCCTACCCTGCTGCGTCACGCGGATGTTCACCAGCTCGTCGCCGTTGTTGAAGTAGGCGCGCAGGCCGGCAGAGGCCCGCAGCAGCTCATCACGGGCGATGCCGGTGGTCGCAACCGCGCCGTAATCGTCGATCGCGTAGCGATAGACGCGCGGCTCATTGGCCATGAAGCGGATGTTCGTCGTGATGAGTGCGACGGGAATCGCGAGGATAAAGAGGAGCGAAGCGATTCGGCGGACGGCGCCCACGGGAAGGCCTCCTCGGCCGAGCCGCCCCGCCGCGTCTCGTTTCAGGTTGGTGGTATCGTAGGTTTCGCCCCCACCCCTGTCAACGACCCCAGCGACTGGGCTCGGGACGTCGCACCGGCCGGTAGTGATCATAAGGAAGAGCGCTCATGGGGCCAAATCAGATGCCCGCGCCCGACTCAGAAGAGCTGGCGAAATACCGCGAGCTGCGCGAAATCGTCGCCAGGCTGCGGGCGCCGGACGGCTGCCCCTGGGACCGCGAGCAAACGCACGACAGCCTGAAGCCCTACCTGTTGCAGGAGTCGTACGAGGTCCTGGCGGCCCTGGACGAAGGCGATAACCGTCGACCTGCCGGACGAGATGGGCGACCTGCTGTTCCAGATCCTGATTCACGCCCAGCTGGCCGAAGAGGCCGCGGAGTACACGATGTCCGACGTCCTCGGCGGCCTGGCGGCCAAGCTGGTGCGGCGCCACCCTCACGTCTTTGGCGACAAGAAGCTGGAAACGGCCGGCGAGGTCATCGAGCAGTGGGAGCAGCTGAAGCGAATCGAGCGCGAGGATCGGGCCTCGGCGCTCGCTGGCGTCCCCGCCGCGCTGCCGGCACTGGCCTATGCCCAGGAGCTTCTGCGGCGCGCCGCCGCGGCCGGATTCGAGTGGCCGGACCGCCGCGACGTGCTGGCGAAGATCGCGGAGGAGCTGGAAGAACTGCACGCGGGCCGAAGACCAGCGCCGCCGCACCGAGGAGTTCGGCGACATCCTCATCAACCTGGCGAACTACGCCCGCTACAGCGGCATCGACGCCGAAGAGGCGCTGCGCCTGGCCGCCGGCAAGTTCCGCCGGCGCTTCGAGGCGGTCGAGGACCTTTCGCGCGACGGCGGCAGGCCGCTTGGCGAGATGACCATCGAACAGCTGCTGGACCTCTGGGCGCGAGCGAAGGCCCAGACGGCGGGCTGACGCCCGGTGCCCGCGCGCGACCCTTTCGCCGAGGGGATGGCCCAGCTCCGCGAGGTTCGCCGGCATCCGAACTCCCCGGAAAACCGGCTCATCCTCGAAAACCTCCTGAGCAGCAAGCACAACCTCGTTGTGGCTCGGGCGGCAGATGCGGCAGCCGACCTTGAACGCCACGAGCTGGTGCCGGTGCTCGTCCGCGAGTTCGATCGCTTTCTGGTCGACCCGCTGGTGACGGACAAGACCTGCCAGGCCAAGATCGCGATCGCCGGCGCGCTGATCAGGCTTGGCGGCGGCGATGCCGTGCTGCTGAAAGCCGTCAAACACGTCCAGCGAGAGGCGTCCGGGGGCGACGCCATCGACACGGCCGCCGAACTGAGGGCGGCGGCGGCGGTCGCCCTGGCCGAGAGGCGGCACCCTCGCGCTCTCGACGTGGCGGCGGAGCTACTGGCCGACATCGAGCCGCACGCTCGCCAGGGCGCCATTCGGGCTCTCCAGGCCTTGCCGTCCGAAGGCGCGGCCGCGCTCCTCAAGTTCAAGGTGCTCATCGGGGACAGAGAGGACGAGGTCGTGGCCGATGCAATCAAGGGAATGCTGGTTACGGATCCCGAAACGCTGTCATTGGCCACGCCCTTCCTCAGCGATCGCCCGCGGCTCGCGAGCATGACAGCGTTCTCGATCGCGGAGGCGCGGCCTCCGCGCGCGTTCGAGGCACTGCGCGACGCCTACCAGGAGCGCGACGAGGATGCGTTCAGGGCAGCAGTCATCGCCAGCCTGGGCTTGCTGCGGGACGAGCGATGCTTCGACTTGTTTCTCGAAGTCATCGCCGCGGCGTCCGACGATGTCGCTCTTGCGGCGCTGGCCGGGGCAGCCGCTTTCGTTCGAGACGGCAAGGCACGTGAGCGGCTGGCGAAGGCGGCCGCCTCCAACCCGGCGCCCGCGACCAGGGCCGCGCTCGAATCGGCGCTTCCGGCGTAGAATCGCGGCGAATACCAAGGCGGAGGCGACGCGTGACCTCAACCGAAAGCGCCCGGCTCCTGGCCAGAATCGGCGATGTCGAAGTGTGGCGGGTACCTGAGATCGTAATACCGACCTCAGTGCGCTGGCTCCTTCCGGACGCGCCCCGGGACCAGGTCGAGGCCGCTAAGGCCTGGATGCAGCCTGACTTCATGGACGCAAGCGGCTACCTGCTCCAGAGCATCCACACCTACCTCCTGAAAACACCCGAACTCGCGATCCTCATCGACACCGGCGTCGGTAACGACAAGCAGCGCGGCGGCGCCATCCCTGCCTTTAATCTGCTAGAAACGCCCTTTCTGGCGCGGCTTGCCTCGGCCGGGGTGCAGGCCGAAGACGTGGACACCGTGCTCTGCACGCACCTGCACACGGACCACGTCGGCTGGGACGCCTACCTGGACGGCGAGCGCTGGACGCCGACCTTCGCGAATGCCCGCCACCTCTTCGCCCGGCCTGAATACGAGCACTTCAAATCAAGCCTGGGCACTCAGGCAGCCAGCAACCAGCTCTGGCAGGACAGCATCCGCCCCGTCGAAGACGCGAGCCGGGTCGACCTGGTCGATCCGGACCATCAGGTCTGTGCCGAGGTGCGCCTGGAGCCCAGCTTCGGCCACACCCCCGGCCACGTCTCCATCCGCCTCGACTCCAGGGGCCAGTCGGCAGTCTTCATCGGCGACGCCATGCACAGCCCGATCCAGGCGCTGTTTCCCATGTTGAGGTCAGCTCTGGGCGGTCCCGAGGGCCCGGCGCGCGACGCCCGCCTGGCCATCCTCGAACGCTACGCGGACAGCGGCACGCTCGTCTTCGGCGCCCACTTTGCCTGGCCCTGCGGCGGCCTGGTGCGTCGTGAAGGGGCTGCATTCCGCTTCGAGGGGCTGTCACCGCCTCAGGTTTCGACGTAGTCCAGGGCGTTGCGCAGGCGCGTCGAGGCGGTGACGCCAATGAGGACGTTCCGTCAAATGCTCTTGGCGCCGGGAGGTTCGTCCCGGCAGGAAGATCTTCTTCGCCATGTAGGTCCGGCGCGAATGTATCACACAGCAAAAGTAATGCTGAAAAGGCCCCGTTCACCTACCTCGATGAGTCCCTTACTCTCGCAGTCGCACCGCGAATACCCTTACAGGCTCCTCGATACCCTTAAGTGTGTGCTCGCCGTGGTCCTCAAAGTTGACGCCGGCTGACGTGCGAGCCAACGCCCTCACCGTGTCCGACACCAGCACCTCGCCAGGGGCGGCGAGCGCGCTAATCCGGGACGCGATGTTTACGGCGCCGCCATAGACGTTGTCGGCCTCGCGGATCACGTCGCCAGCGTGAAGACCAAGGTGAAGCGGCAACCTGAGAGCCGCGCCCCTCGAGCCGCACGCGAGCGCCGCCGCGATGGCCTGAGAGGCTGCGGGGAACGTCGCGAGGATGCCGTCGCCAAGAAGCTTACCGTCGATGGCCAAGCCGCCGTTGTCCTTTACCGCATTACGCAGCGCATCGTCCAGGGCTCTCGCTTGCTCGCGGAACGCCGCGTCACCGATGCGTTCGGTGAGTCCAGTTGAGTCAGCGATGTCAGCAAACAAGATGATGGCGGTCCCGGACGCAGCGGTCGGGGTGGATTGCGCTTCCCGCGCGCCGCCGGTCAAGAAATCTAGCGTGGGCCGCAAGATCGACTCCACGTCGCCAACCCACGGATAATGTGCATCGCCCTCAAGCGGCACAAACTGCGCGTTCGGCAACCGTCGAGCCAGGTACTGACCCCAGTGGAAGGGACAGACGAGGTCGCCTTTCCGATGGAGGACGAGCGACGGCGTGAAGACACGCGGCAATGCTTCCTGGTTGTCGAAAACCACGTCCTGGAGCTTAAGGGCCATCTCCTCCGACGTGGAGTCCCGCAGCATCCGTACGAGACTCCGGAACGATTCCGGGTCGGCGCCGCTCGGGAAAAAGCTCGCCGCCTCCGCCCGAAAGTACGCTTCGGGATTGGCGCGCCGCAAGGCATTTAGCGCCACTGTTCGGGCGTCGTGGTTTGCGTCTCGCCGGCTGCCCTGGGCGAAAGTTCCATACAAGATCAGCTTGCCCACGTTGTCCGGCCACTGCGCCGCATAGGCAAGAGCGGGACTGCCGCCCCATGAAATACCGAACAAGTCGATCGGCGGGCCTCCCACCGCTGCGATGACCGCCTCCAGGTCGATCAGGTCGTCCTCCGGAGTGAAGGTCTTGCGATTACGGTCGGACAATCCGCAGCCGTGTCTGTCGTAGAGCACGATGGTGCGGTGCTCCGCGAGACGGCCGCAGAACGTTCGTTGGGCCTCTGTCTCGCTGGTATACCACTCGATATGGGTGGTGCCTCCTGGCGGGATGACGAGGACTGGCCCGCTACCGATCGTTGCGTAGGCCGTTCGCGCCCTGTCCGGCCTCAATGCGTAGTGAATCCGCGGCTCCATAGCGCGCAGCTTATCACTGTGTCGAACACGCGGCTGACATTATCGCCTCCATGAGAAGGCATCTGAAAGTCAAGGCAAATGTGGTCGCCGCCAATCTCACAGCCGTGCTTCACGTTGAGGCGCCCCCGATAGCCGTTACCTTCGCGGCCGATGCGCCGGTCAACATCGGGTGCGTTCGACGAGCCGTTTCTGAGCCTGCGAGCTGAGTAGAATATATGTGTGACCCAAGCCCGCTACGACAACACCAAGCGCGCCCAGTTCGCGGAGCGTCTGAAGGCGCTGCCCGCGAAGCCCGGCGTCTACATCATGCGCAACGGCCAAGCGGCGACGTGATCTACGTCGGCAAGGCGGCGTCGCTGCGCAACCGCGTGCGCAACTACTTCGGCGCGCCGCACTCGCTCGAGCCGAAGACGCGCGCGCTGGTCGAGCAGATCGACGACTTCGAGTACATCGTCACCGCAGAACGCGGCCGAGGCGCTGCACCTGGAAGCGACGCTGGTCAAGCGCCACCAGCCCTTCTTCAACGTCCGCCTCAAGGACGACAAGCACTACCCCTACCTGCGCATCGACGTCCAGAACGAGTGGCCGCGCGTCGAGATCGCCCGCCGCGTCGGCAACGACGGCGCGCGCTACTTCGGGCCCTACGCCTCGGCCTCGTCCGTGCGCACGACGCTGAGCATCGTCAAGAAGCTCTTCCCCTGGCGCTCCTGCACCAAGACGATCACCGGCACCGACCCGCGCCCCTGCCTCGACTACTTCATCCATCGCTGCATCGCGCCCTGCACCGCCTACTGCACCAAGGAGGAGTACGACGAGGTCATCCGCCAGACCGTCCTCTTCCTCGAGGGCAAGACCACCGAGGTCGTGAAGTCGCTCAAGGGCGCAGATGGAGGACGCCTCCGACGCGCTGCAGTTCGAGCGCGCGGCCCTGTTCCGCGACCAGCTCCAGGCCGTCGAGAGCGTCGCCGAGAAGCAGTTCGTCGAGCGCATCCGCCCGACGGACGAAGACGTCTTCGGCCTGGCGCGCGTCGACGAGACCGCCGAGGCCTGCGTGCAGGTGTTCTTCATCCGCGGCACGCAGATGGTGGGCCGCGACTTCTTCACCCTCGACGGCGTCCAGGACGAGACGGACGCCGACGTCCTGGGCAGCTTCCTCAAGCAGTTCTACGAGTCGGCCGTCTACGTCCCGAAGTTCGTCGTCGTGCCGTTCGCCGTGCCGGAGGCGGCGCTGATCGCCGAGTGGCTGACGCGAGAAGCGCGGCTCGAAGGTGACATCGCCGTCGCGCAGCGGGGCGTCGCGGCGGCGCATGGTCGAGATGGCGGCCGAGAACGCGCGCGAGTCGCTGGACATGCTGCGCGTGCGCTGGCTGGCCGACACGCGACAAGCGCGACCAGGCGCTGATCGCAGCTGCAGGACGAGCTGGACCTGCCGACCTACCCGCGGCGCATCGAGTGCTACGACAACTCGAACATCCAGGGCACCAGCCCGGTCGCGAGCATGGTCGTGTTCATCGACGGCCAGCCGCGGCCGCAGGAGTACCGCCGCTTCCGGATCAAGACCGTGGTCGGCGCCAACGACTTCGCCTCGATGGCCGAGATGCTGCGGCGGCGCTTCGAGCGCTGGGCGAAGCGCGCCGGCGACGGCGCCACCGACTGATGCGCTGTCCGGTGAGCATGAAAGCGACCTCGGCCACGCGCTCAGCGCCACGAGGCTTGCCTCCGACGCCGCTTGCGGCGCCTGGAGGACATCGCTGCCTGCCGGCGTCGTCGAGCGAAGACGCACGACGCTCGACGGGCTGGGGCGCGCTGCCCGACCTCGTCATCGTCGATGGCGGCAAGGGCCAGCTCTCGGCGGCGCTGGACGTGATGCGCAACCTGGGCCTGAAGGACGTGCCGCTCGCCGGCCTGGCGAAGCAGAACGAGGAGCTGTTCGTGCAGGACCTCGCCGAGCCGATCGTCCTGCCGCGCACGTCGCAGGCGCTCTACCTGGTGCAGCGCATCCGCGACGAGGCGCACCGCTTCGCGATCACCTACCACCGCACAGGTGCGCGCCAAGACCGGCATGGAGAGCGCGCTCGACTCCGTGCCGGGCATCGGCCCGAAGCGCAAGCGGGCGCTGCTGCGCAAGTTCGGCTCGCTGAAGGGCGTCCGCGAGGCGCCGGTCGAAGAGATCGCGACCACGGTCGGGTTCACGGAGTCGCTGGCGGCGAAGGTGAAGGAGTACCTGTAGCGTTGTAATGCAATGCACTACGGCGATGCCAGATGTTAGGGACCTCTATTGGGATGAAGACGCCGAAGACCACATCGCCAGACATCAGATCACGAAACCCGAAGTCGAAGACGTCTGCTTTGGGCATCATCTTCAGATCCGTGGCCGAGGCGTTGGAAGGTACGTCCTTTTTCGGGCAAACGGCAGGCGGCCGTTACATCTTGGTCGTTATCGATGCCGAGAGTCACGGTAGTTCTACCCAGTGACGGCCAGAGAAATGAACGAATCCGAGAGAGGGCGCTTCATACGCTGGCGTGGGAGGAGACCATGGCAATAAGAAAACAGCCCAGTCCCGGCCGAATCCCGGTGTTTGCCAGCAGGGAGGAGGAGGCGCGATTTTGGGATACTCATAGTCCGCTTGACTACCCTGAGGAGTTCGAAGAGGTCGAAGACCTCAGATTCGCTAGGCCGCTCAATCACGTCCTCACGATCCGACTGGACGCTCGCGTGAGCGAGCGACTAGCGCAGGTGGGCCGCCGAAAGGGCCTGGGATCGAGCACTCTCGCGAGAATGTGGTTACTCGAGCGACTCGAGGGAGAAGAGCGAAATCAGGATGCAGCCGAGCGATCAAGCGTGCGGCCGAAAGGCTCTCCCAAAGGCGAACAGAAGTGACCTTCTGTGGACGTCCCGCTTCATGACCTTCGACGAAGTCGTCGCCTTCGGCTGCGCGCTCCCCGGCGTCGAGCGCAGCACCTCCTACGGCACGCCCTCTCTCAAGGTCGCCAAGAAGTTCATGGCCCGCCTGCGAGAGGAGGACCCGGACGTCATGGTCCTCACCGCCGTGGACGACATCGAGCAACAGATGTTGCTGGAGACGCAGCCAGGCGTGTTCTTCAAGACGCCCCACTATGTCGGGCATCCGACGATTCTTGTCCGGCTCTCCCGCGTTGACCCGCATGAGCTGCGAGACATGATCGAGCGCACCTGGACCCGCACCGCCAACAAGCGCCTGCTGGCGCAACGGCCAGACCTGGGGGCTGCGCCTATAATCTGAAGTCCGCAAAGAATGGCGGACCGAGGCGCCGTGCCGACTCCCAGCATTCAGTACACCCGGGCCCGCGATGGCGCCAGCATCGCCTACTGGACGATGGGCGAAGGGCGCCCCTTTGTGCTCCTTCTGCCGCCCGGCTACAGCAACATCCAGTTCGAATGCGATGTGCCGGAGGTCTGGGAGATGTACTCCCGCCTGGCCCGCAGCGTGCGATTGGTGCGCTTCGATTTCCGGAACTGCGGCCTCTCCGTCCACGGCGTCGCCGACAACTCACTCGACGCTCTCGTCTCCGACGTGGAGGCGGTCGCGCGGGCTATCGGCGCGCCGGCCGCATATTGGGCCGGGACTCGGGCCAGCAAGGTGGGCCTGCGCTTCGCCGCCCTGAACCCCACCTTCGTCCGCGGCCTGGTTGTCCAGCCTTCGACTGCTTCGTTCTTCGAAGGGCCCCAGGGATTGGGCGTCGACCTCCTGGTGGGCCAGATGGCGGCGGCGCAAGACCCGGACTGGTTCATGTACTCGGACATGTTCGCGACGGCCGTCATGGGCCTGGGCGACCCCATCTTCACGCGCCGTTTCGCCGAACTGATCCGCAGCAGCTCCACGGCCCCCGAGTTTGTGCACGCGTGGAGCGTCCTGCGCGAAGGCAGCGTCGAGGACATCTACCCCAAGGTGGACTGCCCCGTCCTTGTCCTGCACCGGCGCTCCCGCCTGACGCTTTCCGACCAGGCCCGCGCCATGACCGCGGCCATACCGAACGCCCGCCTGGCGTTCATCGACGGGCAGGGCCTGCATCCCTGGGAAGAGCACGTCGCCGAGGCCATCGAGCGCTTCATGCTGGAGCTGGAGTCGGCGCCGGCCTTCCAGGACACCTCAGGCGCTCCCAGCCGCAGCGGCACGCTGCGCACGATCCTCTTCACCGACATCGAGGCCCATACCGTCCTCATGCGGCGCCTCGGCGACGATCGTGGCCGCGAGGTCCTGCGCGAGCACGAGCGCATCACCCGCGAGGCGCTTCATGCCCACGGCGGCACCGAGGTCAAGACGATGGGCGACGGCTTCATGGCCAGCTTCGACTCGGCCCAACGGGCGCTCGAATGCGCCATCGAGCTGGAGCGCGCGTTCGAAGAGCGCAACGCCACCGCTGCCGAGCCGCTGCGCATCCGTGTCGGCGTCAACGCCGGCGAGCCCATCGAGGACGCGCATGACCTCTTCGGCGCCTCCGTGATCGAGTCATCGCGCATCGCCGCGCAGGCGAAAGGCGGCGAGATCCTGGTTTCGGACGTGGTGCGGCAGCTTTCGGCGGGCAAAGGCTTCCTCTTCAGCGACCGCGGCGAAGTGGTCCTGCGCGGCTTCGACGACCCCGTGCGCCTGTACGAGCTGCGCTGGCAGGACGCGGCCGCGACCTAGTGCCCTTCCTTGACGCCTCTTTGAAGCCGTACCTATGATCGATACTCTGGGGCGGTTAGCTCAGCTGGCAGAGCGCTTCCTTCACACGGAAGAGGTCACTGGTTCAAGTCCAGTACCGCCCACCACGCACCGTCCGGCCAGGTTGGCCCTTTAGGCGGTCACGAATGCCGGTTCCACAGGCGGGTCCAGCCCCTCTCGCTCACCGCGCTGCAAGTAATCGAAGCTCGTGAACGCGTTGCGGATGCCCGCAATCTCACAGAAGGCTTGCAGCAAGTCTGAGGAGAAGACGACATCGGTCGCCTCCGCCAGGGTCTCCACCAGTCGAGCCCGTGTCTCTGCGTCGCATACTTCCGCCAGCAGTTCCAGCTTGGCCGCGAGCTTCTCTCGCTCTTTACCTCTTCGCCTCCTCCCGGCCGCGACCTTGAACCACGGGAGCGCTTTGCCTCCGCGGAAAAACATGCAATACAGGTCGTCCTCATCCGCGGAGAGCAGAAGCACGATTAGGCACTCGACTCTTGCGGACACTGCCTTCGCGACCCGCTCCAGGTCCGGCGTAAAATTCGGGAAGACCGCCAGCCACCCGTCACGAGGTTCGGCCAAATAGAATTGCAGGCGCGCCTCGGGATTTTCAGCCGCTAACGACTGCAGCGCGTCAAGGACCGCGTCTCGGTCTGTGGTTCGAAGTTGCATCGACAGGTATGTTGCGCCCATTTCGGCACGCCCCCACTGGCAATACTGGACCAAGAATGATCGCCTGCGTCTCGCGACGAAGCCATAGGGTCGGGCCGATATTTCACCAGAATTTGCAGAGGCCGTCCCGCCAGGCTCGCCTCGCCCATCCGAAAGGCCCCTGGGTACATGCGGCTGGATTGAGACTTCATTTGCGATGGCTAGCGCCACCGTGAAATGCCTAGGATTCGGCATCGCAGGGGTCGCGCGCCAGAACGACAATCAAAAGAGCGAAGCAGGCGATCATGAGTCTGCCAGGGATTCAAATATGTCCCGAGCCGAAGAGCCACCTCCAGGGCCGCTGCCTGGAACGCTGAATACGTCTACCACTGAGAGGCCCCCGCATCGCCCATGGCAATTCAGTCGCGGTTGAGACTGAAGCGTCTTGGTGAAGACCTATCAGGCTGAAAAGGAGCGGACAACATGCTAGAACGGCCATTGGAGTACGCCCTGATTGAATTCAAGGGCAACAAATTCTCAGGTACCATCGTCCCCGAACTCCTGGATCTGTCGGTGCGCGACATTGTTCGGTTTGTGGACATCGTCTTCATCAGCAAAGACGAAGATGGCCGCGTACGCACAATCGAGCTCAACGACCTTGAACCAGAGGTATACAGCGCGTTCGTCCCCATCAGCGACCATGTTGCCAGTCTCTTCACCAGAGGTGACCTGGAGAAGGCGGCAGGGCGGCTCGAGCCAAACACTTCTGCAGCTCTCTTCCTGTGGGAGAACATGTGGGCGGACAACATTCGCAGAGCAGTTGCAGCTGAGGGTGGCAAGCTGGTCGCTCGCAGCCAGATTCCGGCGGAAACGGTCAGGCAATTCGAGCAGAGCCTCGCCGCCGCAAGCTGAGAATGCCGCATAGCTACCAAACAGACCTCGATGCGTACGGGGACAGTTAACGGGAGGGCGTGTCATGCCTAGAAGAGGACCAGCAGGACCAGGCGGTGTCGGTGGCGTCGGTGGTCCGTTAGGACCGGGCGGCGTAGGTGGTGTAGGCGGCGTGGGCGGTGTTGGTGGTGTAGCCGGTGTGGGCGGCGTGGGTGGTCCGGTGGGACCGGGCGGTGTCGGGGGCGTCGGCGGTGTAGGCGGCGTAGGCGGCGTGGGTGGTCCGGTGGGACCGGGCGGTGTCGGGGGCGTCGGCGGTGTAGGCGGCGTAGGAAGGCGTCCAGGACGTGGATTGCTTTAGCGGTTGGCCACCCTTCAGCGCTGAAGCCGCCACTGGCGCCTGCGCCGCTCGTAGCGCGCAAGCAGCGTGAGAGTCCATAGCCGGGTGGCGCCGGCTGTCGACAGCATCTGATCCGGTGCACTTCGCCGATTGGATGGAAAACGTAGTCCGGGGATTCGAGATTGCCGGCGTCGCCTTCCTGGCGTTTGGTTCCGTCTGGGCCGTTGTCGATGCGATACCCGTCCTCTTGAAGGGTGACGCCGCGGCGGCCTACGAGCGCGCTCGCCGCATGATTGGCCGCTCCGTCCTGTTGGGGTTGGAGGTCCTCATTGTCGCCGACATTGTGCAGACGGTTACGATCGACGCGACGCTTGAGAGTGCCCTGATCCTCGGCCTTATCGTGTTGGTGCGGACCTTCCTTAGTTTCTCGCTGGAGATCGAGCTCGAGGGAATCGTCCCCTGGCGCCGCTGGACGGTCAAGGCAGACAGGGCGTCACCCAGCGACAGTGCGTTCTAGCAAGCGGGCCTGGACAAGAGCTTCGCGTCTTCAAACCGCGGCGAGTTCGCGACGAAGGGCTTCAACGACGCCCTGCGGCCATATGAAAGTGGTGGCAGGATTGATCCCCGGCGTCACATGCCACGCGGGCCTTCACCACAGGTGAAGGCCAAACGCCATTCTGGCAGCCCCTCAACGCATGGCGGCGGCCGCCGGGGCCGCGCTTTCAGGCCGGGATGCGGCTGCCCTTAAGGACAAAGCCCTCATAGCCGTTGGCGACGATCTCGCGGCACTTCTCCAGGTACTTCGCCAGGCCGCCGACGTAGGGCATGAAGATGCGCGTCTTGCCGGCGATGTTCGCCCCCAGATACCAGGAGTTGCAGCTCGGCGCCGTGTACATCGTGCCCTCGGCCACCTGGTTCACGTGCTCGATCCAGGCGTCCTCGGCTTCGACCGACGGTTCGATCGTCTCGAGCTGGTGGTCGCGCAGGTAGGCGATGCAGTCGCTCACCCAATCCACGTGCTCTTCGATCGAGACGACCATGTTGGTCAGCACGGAGGGGCTGCCGGGGCCCGTGATCGTGAACAGGTTCGGGAAGCCGGCGCTTTGCAGGCCCAGGTACTCGCGCGGGCCGTGCGCCCACTTCTCCTTGAGGGCGCGCCCGCCACGGCCGCGGATGTCGATTCGATTCAGCGCGCCGGTCATGGCGTCGAAGCCCGTGGCGTAGATCAGGACGTCGAATTCGTACTCGCCGGCGGCCGTGCGCAGGCCCTTCGGCGTGACCTCCTCGATCGCGCCGCGGCGCAGGTCGACAAGCGTGACGTTGTCGCGGTTGAAGGTTTCGAAGTAGTCCGTGTCGATGACCTGGCGCTTGCAGCCCAGCGGGTAATCGCGCGGCGAGAGGGATTCGGCGACCTCCGGGTCCTTGACGGTGCGCCGGACCATCTCGCAATAGAGCTCGACGGCGGCGGCATTAGCTTCGAGGTTCGTCTGAATGTCCGCGAAGGAGCGGACGGCGCCCCAGCCCAGCTCGTTCAGGGCGGCGAGTTTATCCTCTTCGGACGTTTCGAGAATTTTCCGCGTCGGCGCCTGCATCCAGGCCGGAGCGCCCCAACCAGAGATTCCGACGGGCGTCTCGCGCTGCTTTTGCCTGACCTCGGGGTAGTTGTCTTTGACCTTGCGCTGATATTCAGGGTTGAGGGGCCGGTTCATCGACGGGAAGGTGAAGGTCGGCGTGCGCTGGAAGATGAACAGGTGCGCGGCCTGCTCGGCTATTACGGGCGCGGCCTGGACGCCGGAGGAGCCGGTGCCGATCATGCCGACACGCTTGCCGGTGAGGTCGACGCCCTCTTTCGGCCAGAGGCTGGTCTGGAGGGTCAGGCCCGCGAAGCTGTCCATGCCGGGCACGTCCGGCCTGCTGGGTTCGGAGAGACAGCCAGTCGCCATGACGCAATACCTGGCGGAATAACGGTCGCCCGCGTCCGTGCCCACGGTCCAGCGGTCGGTAGCCTCGTCGAACACGGCCGAGGTGACCCGCGTGCTGAGCTGGATGTTAGGGCGCAGGCCGAAGCGGTCGGCGACGTGGTTGAGGTACTTCTCGACCTCAGGTTGAGCAGGCATGACCTCGGTCCATTCCCACTCCTCCTGCAGCTCGCGCGAGAAGCTGTAGGAGTATTCGAGGCTGGGGACGTCGCAGCGGGCGCCCGGATAGCGGTTCCAGTACCAGGTCCCGCCGACGCCGTCGCCGGCCTCGATCACGCGGGCGCTGAAGCCGAGCTCGCGCAGTCGATAGAGCATGTAGAGGCCCGCAAACCCTGCCCCCACCACGATGGCATCGTACTCGCCGGTCGGGCGGGCAACGCCGGAGGTCTGGGATCGTCCGTTCACCATGTGTTCTATCTCCTGTAGCGCGGCTCGGCCGGGCAGAGTCCGGACGCCGTGGCGGCCTGCAATTGCGTCAGTCTACTTCGCCGGGACGAATTTCATCGAGAGTGAGTTCACGCAGTGACGCGTGTTCTTGCGCGTGAGGCGCTCGCCGAGGAAGACGTGGCCAAGGTGGCCGCCACAGCTTGCGCATTCGATCTCGATGCGCATGCCGTCCGGGTCGGGCAGGCGCTTCACGGCGCCGGGCACTTCGTCGTCGAAGGCCGGCCAGCCGCAATGGGCGTCGAACTTGTCCTCAGACCGGTAAAGCTCCGCTCCGCAGCGACGGCAGACGTATGTGCCTGTTTCGTAGAAGTCGTCGTACTCGCCGCTGAAGGGAGGCTCGGTGCCCTTGAACTCGATTACGTACCGCTCAGCCGGCGTGAGCTGTTCTTTCTGGGTCTTCTCCATGCTCAAATTGTACGCCCCAGCGAAGGCCGGTGTTCCCGACCGCCCGGTGCCGTTTCGTACCGGCCGGCCGGCCCGAAGCGCGGCTTTCGTCGCCGGGCACACTTGAGGCACAATCGCCCGAAACCAAGGGAGGCCACGGTGCGGCGCATCACCACCAACGTCTACGCGGAGATCTACTACTGGGGCTGTAATCCGGGTTTCCTCACGACGCGCGACGGCGTGGTCATGATCGATACCCCGCAGCAGCCCAAAGACGCCGTTGCCTGGCGCGAAAAGCTCAGCGAGCACGGCAACATTCTCCACCTGATCAACACCGAACCGCACAGCGACCACATCTTCGGCAACGCCTACTTCCCCGGCGTCGAGGTCATCGCTCACGAGGGCCTCCGCGCCCGTTACGAGGCGTCGGTCCCGCAGATGGTCTCGGAAGAGCGCTTCGAGCGCATGAAGGAATCCGACCCCGACAGCATCTGGCTGCTGAAGCACCCCGACTATCCGTCCAACCCGCCGACGCGGACCTTCAGCGATGAGCTGACTTTGAGCGTGGACGGGCAGACGGTCCGCTGCATCCACGTCGGTGGACATACTGACCCGCAGACGGCAATCCACATCCCGAATGAGGGAGTGGTGTTCACTGGAGACAACATCTTCCACCACGTCAAGACCTTCATTCAGGAGGGCGACCCCTGGAAGTGGCTCGAGGCCCTCAAGCGCATCGAGGCGCTGGGCGCGGACGTGATCGTGCCCGGGCACGGCGAGCCCTGCGATAACCGCTACCTTCCTCGCCAGGCGGAGATCGTCCAGAACTGGGTCGGGCTGGTGGAAGACTACATCCGCCGCGGATTGACCGAAGACGAGGCCGTGGCCCAGCCCTTGGACGTGGTGGCCAAGATCGACCCTTACCCCATCGGCCAGCGACTGTTCGCCATCAGTGACAGGATCACGGAGGTCAACATTCGCAACGTCTACAAGCGTATCAAGGAGCGCGGCGCCGGCTGACGCCGGCGGGCTGACTCCCGCAGGCCCCCTGGGCGGACGTCTCCGCACGTTCTCGTCTCGGCATACACTTTCCTCCTATCAATTGACAGGAGGAAAGCTCTGGCAACCTGGGAAGACCTCAGATCGTCGCAGCCCGACATGGCGGAGGCGGGGCTGCGGCTGCTCAAGCCAACCGGCGAGGGTGTCGCGTTTCTGGCCACCACGCGGCGCGATGGCGGTCCGCGCGTGCACCCGGTGGTGCCGGTGTTGGCGGGCGAACGGCTCCATCTGTTCGTCGTGAACCTGTCGCCGAAGCATGAAGACCTGCTTCGCGACGGCCGCTTCGCCCTGCACGCGATGCCGCCGCCCGCCGGCGGCGAAGAGTTCTATCTCACCGGCCGCGCGCGCAGGGTAGAAGACGCCAGCCGGCGCACTGAGGTCACCGCGGCCTCCGGCGGCCGTCTCGGCCACCGTGACTTCGAGACGCTGTTCGAGCTGGACCTGCGGCGGGCGCTGTACACGCACTGGAGGGGCTGGGGCACGGCGGCAATCATGCCCGAGTACCGGCGCTGGCGCTCCAGTTGAGGGCGCCCTAAGCTGAGGATGTCGAAGCGAGCAGGCTGCACCAGGCGAAGGCGTCGGTTACAATGTGAAGGCCGAGCCGAAGTGGCGGAATGGCAGACGCGCTACGTTCAGGGCGTAGTGTGCATTACGCTCGTGTGGGTTCAAATCTCACCTTCGGCACCATATACGCGCTGGTAGCTCAGCGGATAGAGCGCAGCCCTGCGGAGGCTGAGGTCGTGGGTTCGAGTCCCACTCAGCGCGCCACTCGCAACAAAGGCCCTCGTAAGAGGGCCTTTCTCTATACCTGCAGCGGTTAGAGCGGTCGCCGCGGCGACAGGCCCTGGGTTCGAGTCCCACTCAGCGCGCCACTCGCAACAAAGGCCCTCGCAAGAGGACCTTTCCCTTCCCGTCAGCGCCTGGAGGCGGTCGGGCCTTCGACCTAAAACGCTGAATTGCTGAACTGCCGCAGCGCTCCTACGGGTTGCCGGTGACAAGCACCCAGTAGTGCCCGTAGAGGTCGCCCGGCTTGGCGACGTAACCGATACCGACCTCGCTCGCGTTGACCTCAAGCAATATGGCGGCGTGAAGGGGGCTATTGAGCCAGGCGTTGATGACATCGCGACCCGTGGCCTGGCCGCCGGAAATGGCTTCGCCCTTGAAGCGGCCAGGGTAGCCGGCGCGGGCGATCCGGCCCTCGGGCTGGGAGCCGTCCGGGCCGGTGTGGAGGTCGCAGCCGCAATAGAACCAGTTGTTGTCGGCCATGAGCCTAGCGTAGGACTGGGCCGCGGCCATCAGGTTTGGCTGGACCTGCAGAGGCGCGCGGCCGCTTTGGACTCGATAGTTGTTCAGCGCCGTCAGCGCATCCTGGACCACGTTGCCGGTGGCAGGCGTGGGCGTCGCGGTCGGAGGCGGCGTTCCGAACGGTGTGGCGGTCGGAGTCGTCGAAGGCGTCGGAGTCAGCGTTGCCGTGCGGGTCGCCACGGGGGTAGTGGAGGGGCCGGGTGTGCCGCTAGGGATCGGCGTGAGGCCGGGTTGGGTGGCCAGCAGGGCGGGCGCCGTCAGGCCGCGCTGAGAGCTGTCCGCGGGCGCGTCCAGGGCACGGCCCGATGTGGTCGATTGGCTCAGCAACGTCACGTCGACGGCAGTCGGCTCCGGCGTCAGCGCCAGGTTGGCAGCCGAAATTGGCATGCCGCAGGCGCCCAACAAGACCGACGCCAGTATCGGAAGAAGTAGCCGCGCGCGCGGCCACCGGTTCAAACGATGGTCCTCAAAACATCACCCGCCCGAAAAGGTACCGCACAAATCTATTGGCGGCCTCTATAGAGTGTCAAGTTAGCGAGGAGCAATCAGCAATTCAGCAGGTCAGCGGTTCAGCAAGAACGGTGCCTCCGGCCGGCGTGTGAATTGCCGCCCGCCTACAGCCTCAGCGCCAGGATCTCACGGCTGATCATGCCTAACTTCACGTGGATGCGGACGTCCATGATCCGCACCTTCGTGTTTCGGTTCGTGGATTCGATGACGACCTCATCGCCCTTCTCGAACCGGTAGTCGGTATCGATGCTGAGCAGAAGCTCTGTCTTGCGCGGGGTGAACGGGTCAGACTCGTAGAACTCGGTCTTCATTCGTTATTCGTACCTCAGTGCGGCGGCGATGGGAATGCTGGCCGCCTGCCGCGAAGGCAGGATGGTCATCAGCAGCGCCGACCCAAATGATAGCAGCGCGATGATGCCGACCTGGCCCCATGGCACCACGAAGTCCACGATGCCCTGGTTGGCGAATTCGTCACGGATCAGGTAGCGCGCCAGGATTAGCCCGAATCCAATCCCTGTCACGATGCCGCCGGCGGCGATGAAGCCGGACTCGAGCAGGAATGTCAGACCCACCATCCCCCTTGTGTAGCCCAGCGCCCGCAACATGCCGATCTGCTGGCGGCGCTCGACCACGGTGCGGAACGAAATCACGCCCACCGCCGCTACACCGACGACCAGTCCCAACCCCATGAAGCCCTGGATGATCCTGATGAAGCCGTTGAACAAGGACGACTGCTGATCGACGAAGTAGCGCAGCGACTCCGCCTGAGCGCCCGTATTCAGCAGCGACGCTTCGATCTCGCGCGCGACTTCGCGGTTGTTGGTCCCGGGCTTTGTCTTCACGTAGAAGCGGTGATAGTCGGGCGTGCCGAAGAGGTTGGCGAAGCCTGCGTTGGAGACATGAAGCCCGAAGAACATGCCGCTGGCGCCGAGGTCCATTATGCCGATGACCTTGACCGTGCTCTTCTTCTGATTCGTACGGTCATAGACGGTGAGTTCCAGGGGCTCCATTGTCTTGGCGCCGGTCTCGATGCTACGAATGAAGCCGCCGTCACCGCCAAAACCGCCGCCACTGGCGATGGCATTGGAGTCGATGATCGCCAGCGTCGGGTCCTGCGCCAGCGCCTGCCAGACGGCTTCGTCGCTGTCATAACCGCCGGCCCGCGTCTGCAGGCCGATCCTGGCGTTGTTCAGGAAGCCCTCGTCGACGCCACGGATGGGCCAGCTCTGGAAGTCGTCGAGCTCGATGTCCTGCGTACCGCACCTGTCGGCGAGGTCACGCGGTTCGCAAAGCCTGGCCCTGAACATGCCGGCTTCGGAGGTGGTGCCGACCGCCTGGAAGCTGTCCGGCGCCGAAGAGCCCGCCTGACGCAACGTCGCGGTAAGGTCGGAGATCTGGTTCGTCGGGTTCTCGTCCACGAACACGTCCCAGCCGCCCAGGGCGGCGTCGCTGACGAAGACGTGGTTGAAGTTGTAGATCAGCGTAGACATGACGATCAGGGCGAAAATCACCAGGCAAAACATCGCCATCGTCATGCCGGTGCGCATCTTGTTGACCAGGGGGTAGGCCGAAGCCATGCGCAGAGAAGGCACCAGGGCACCGAACCGGCTGCCGATAACCGTGATCACTTTCACGATCAGGTCGGCGTTGTAGACGGCCAGGAAGACCGACGCCAAGGTGATCATCAGCCCGCTGAGGAAGAACATCTCGATGCCGCCGCCGGTGGCCCCGAAGACAGAGTCGATCAGGCCGAACTCGAAGTCGAACAGCCAGAGATAAAGGAGCGACAGGCCGGCAAGCGTATAAGTCAGGCGTTCGTTGGACCCGAAAGAGCGGGCCAGAAGCGCCAGCCCGATCGGGATCAGCGACAGTCCCAGCATGAGCACTGGTACCGACGAATTTCCGGCGGCCGTGAGCGCGATCCCAAGGACGAGAAACAGCGGCCCCGTCTGGAAGATCGAATAAATTTGCACCACCATCGCGACCGGCGTTACCAGCAGCAGGCCCAGGAACTCGCCTGTCTTGGCCAGCCCGCCAAGATCGCTGTGACGCGACACAATCAGGAACAGGACCGCCAGCCACACGACCAGGCCGGCGATGAGGACCATCGGCACGGCCATGCCGATTCCGAATAACACCAACGACAGGAGTAGCAGGCCTCGTTGAAGCCAGCCGCGACCGTCCGCCGGCCGGAATATCAGGCCCACAAGCGTCGGCAAGAAACCACCGGCGCGCCAGTTTGGACGCTGCATCGGTGGGTCGGGGATGTCGCGAATCGCCCTGACAATGTTGATATTGCTGATCCGCCAGGAAGAGAAGACCACGGTCGCGAAGGTAAGAACGACACCCAGGGAGTAAGACACAATCAGGCTGCGCGCCGTCACGTGGGGCGAGATATCGATGTTGAAGTTCGAGAAGATCGAGGACAACACCTTCGCGATGATGAACGCGACCACGACACCCAGCAGGCAGCCAACGGCGGCCGCGGCGACGTTGTACCCCATGCCTTCGGACAGGAACGTCTGGACAATGTCGGCGCGCTTGGTCCCCACCGCCCGCGCCATACCCATCTCTGACTTACGCTCCGCCGCCAGCATCACGAAAATCATGAAGATCAGCAGGACGCCGGCGCCGATCGAAAACAGCCCGAACACCAGGAAGAAAGTGGTGAAGGACGTCGACGCCTCCTCGGAGAGGTCGACGCCCTGCTTCTTGGCGTCGATGACGCTCAGGGGCAGGGCGGAGCGGGAGGCGATCTCGCGCGCGCCCGCCGTCACTTCGTCCGAATGCTTGACGCCGCCGCGCACGTCGCCTTTGTTGGAGATGGCAATCGCGGTCAGGCGGCCGGGGGCGCCAAAGAAGTCCTGGGCAGCCTGGATCGGCAGGACGCCGCCCTCGCGCCGGACGGAGATGCCACCGCTGCCGGCCAGGCGCTTGTCCTGGACTATCGCCTTGACCTTGAACGACTGCGTCTTGCCGAAGGCGTTGAGCACGATGGTCTCGCCGGCCTTGACGTTGAGGTCCTCCGCGCCGCTCCTGGTGAGGTATATCTCGCCCGCGGCCAGGTCCTGGACCTTGAGATGATCGCCGCTCTTTATGTCGACTACGTCGGGCAGGTTTTTGGATCGGTCGGGGTCGACACCGCTGACGGTAAAGACAGGCGAGGACAGCTTGCGGTCGGGGTTGATGGCGACCGCCACCTCCGAGTAAATCGGCACCACGGCGTCCACGTTTGGCATCGCCTCGATGTCCCTGATCACGCTCTGGGCCTGGGCGGCGTCGAAGCCGGCGTCGCGCTGAGTCGCCGCGGAGCCCTCTTCGTCCACGTTTTGGTCGGAAATGCTGCCGCGGACCTGCACGGTCTCGTCGACCGAGCCCAGCAGCGTATAGATTTGGCTCGTCAGGCTGCGGGCCACCGTGTCCCCGGTGGTAAAAGCCGAGGAGATGATGAGGCTGCTGAGCATCAGGCCGATGACGATCAGGATGGTCTGAGCGCGACGGCGGGGAATGTTGCGCAGGCCGATCTTGAACATCACCCGGTTGCCCAGGCCAACGGCCAGGACGCTCAACAAGGCGACGGCCAGGAACCCCAGGAGCACCCACATGATGATGGTCATCGAAAGGCCGAAAAGCTCGCTCACAGGGCGCCCCTGGTGACGGCATCCGGCACGCGCTCGATGGCCTCTTCGCCGATGATTTCGCCGTCCAGCATGTTGACGATCCGGAAGGTGCGCCGGGCGATGTTGATGTCGTGAGTGACGATGACGAAGGTCTGACGGTTCTGAGCGTTGAGCGAGACCATCAAGTCCATGATCTCCTGCGCGTTTTTGGAGTCCAGGTCGCCGGTGGGTTCGTCCGCCCAGACGATGTCCGGCTCGTTGACCAGGGCCCGGGCGATGGTGACGCGCTGGCGTTGGCCGCCGGAGAGCTGAGCCGGACGGTGCGAAGCCCATTCGACCAGGTGCACCAGCTCCAGGGCACCGCGGGCACGGTCGCGGGCTTCCTTCGCGGGCACGCCGCTGACCAGGAGCGGCAGCTCGACGTTCTCGACCGCGCTCAGGACAGGCAGCAGGTTGTAGAACTGAAAGACGAAGCCCATCTTGCGCGCGCGAAAACCGCTGCGTTCGTTATCGGAGAGTTGGCTGATGTCGACGCCACCGATCCGCACAATGCCGGCGTCTATGTCGTCCAGGCCGCTGACGCAGTTGAGCAAGGTGGTCTTGCCACAGCCGGAAGGGCCCATTATCGCGACCATGTCGCCGCGGGGCACCCTCAGCGAGACGCCGCGAAGCGCCTCCACCTTGAGGTCATCGGTCTCGTAAGTCTTGACAACGCCGACCGCTTCCACGGCCAGGGCATCGCTCTGCTGTCCGTCGAGGCTCACGCGCTAACCTCCTGATGGTCCGGCTCCGTTCGAGGCACCAATGCCCATGGTAACAGCGGACCTGGGAGGGGAAAACGTGGTAGACGTCACTCAAACCCTCGCCAGTTGTCCGCCATCCTCCGGCAAGCGCGCATCCAGCGTGCCATCAACCGGTAACGTCGCGGCGGCTGAACCAGACAATGGTCAAAGCCGTCGCGACAGCGACGTAGGCCGCGAGGAAGGTCAAGGCGCGATCGTAAGAGACGTCGTTCGTCCCGCCCACGGCCAGCCTTTCCAGCAGCAATCCCGGGTACCAGCCGCTGGCGGCGTCCCAGGCTCGGTGCGTGATGTGCTCGAAGGGGCCGGCCCAGGCAATCCCGACGGCAAGAGCCAGAGGAGTCGAGCGCACCAGGACTCCGAGCGCCATACCGAAGCAGGCCCAGGCCGAGACGCCAAACAGGGCATTCGCGTAGTCTTCGGCTGCCTCGCCCAGCCCCCGGAGTGAAAACCATGCTGAGGCCGACACGTCCCGGGTGGGAGTGAATGCCAGGGAAATGAGCCACGTGGCTGCTTCGGCCACCAGGAGGACAACGGCCGCGAACGCGAGCAGGCCGGCGAGCTTTCCCGCCAGCAGATACAGCCGGCGTGGCTGCTTCATCAGCAGTGTACGGAACGTCCCCTGTGTGAACTCACCGGCCCAGTTCGCGGTGAAGACGACGAAGACGAAGAAGCCGCTGAACGACACTGCCAGCGAGAATGCTTCTGTGCCTCCGCCGGCAGCGGCAAGCTCCTCCAGGCTGGTGCCGCGTTCACGCGCGGGAACCGCCTGAGCCTCTGCCGACAGGAATACGACTGTCGTCGCGATGATGACGGCAATGAGCACGGCCACGGCCGTGGCCGCCAGAAATCGCCGTCGTGTGAGCCTGGAGAGCTCTGCCCTGAACACGTCAATCATCGGTCGCCTCCCTTCGTCATGGCGAGGTATTGGTCTTCGAGGCTCCTTCGCTCTAATCGAAGTTCAACCAACACCAGCCCGCCGGCAGCCGCCGCGCGATTGATGTCGGCGGCAATGGCACGTGGATCGGAGCCAATGACGGTGACCAGGACTGCGCGACCACTGCCCTCGACTGCATGTCCGCTGTCTGCCAGGAGCCCTACCAGGCGCCCGAGGTCTGCCTCACGCTCGGGAACAGCGAATATGCGCGTCGCGGCGCCCTCCAGAAATGACGCCGCCGACCCCTGAAAGAGAAGCCTGCCCTGGTCGATGATCACCAGCCAGTCGCATACCTGCTCGAGCTCGGAGAGAATGTGCGAGGAGACGAACACGGTGCGTCCGCCGCCCGTGGCAAGCCCGCGGAGAAGCTGGCGCATCTCATGCCGGCCTGCCGGGTCGAGTCCGTTCGTAGGCTCGTCAAGGATGAGCAGCGCCGGGTCGCCGAGCAGCGCCGCGGCGATACCCAGCCGCTGTTTCATCCCCATGGAGTAGGCGCTAAAACGGTCATTGCCGCGGTTCCCAAGACCGACGAGCGCCAGGAGACTGGGAATCTGGCCGGGGTCACTTCCGCCAACGGTCGCGAGCAACCGCAGGTTCTCCTCTCCCGTTAGCCCCGGATAAAAGGCGGGCCGTTCGATCAGGGCGCCGACCCGGCGCAGGTAGGCTGCCGGCTCGCCAAGCGGCTCCCCCAGGACCATCGCGGTACCGCCGGTCGGAGAAACCAGGCCCAGTAGCATGCTCATGGTGGTGGTCTTGCCGGCGCCGTTGGGACCCACGAAGCCGGCAACCACTCCGGCCGGCACGGAAATACTCAGGTCGTCGACCGCGAGGCGTTTCCCGTAACGTTTGGCCAGGCGTTCTGTCTCGATCACGCACGCGGTCGCCGTTTCTACTGTTCTCGGGTGGTCGTTCACTGCCTGCCTGTCTCGAAGTAGTGGCATCCGTGCCTCCGCGGCTTATTTATACGTAGTGTAAGATTAATTAATGGACTGTCAAGGCCAGTGCTAGAATTCGGCCCGCCGGAGGTCCATTGAGTCCCCGAACCTATAACCTGGGCCGCCGCCTCGAAGCGAGCAACGAAACCCGCGCGCGCATCGTTGAGGCTTCGCGTGACCTGCTGGCATCGCCGCGCGGAACTGCCGCGTTCACCGTCGAGGCCGTGGCAAGACGGGCGGGTGTTGCCCGCATGACCGTGTACTACCAGTTCAAATCGAAGCGCGGGCTCCTGGATGCCCTCTACGATGACCTTGCCCGGCGCGGCGGCATCTTTGGCCTGGGCGAGGTGTTCCAGAAGGAGGACCCGCTCGACGCGCTCGACGCCTTCGTCGGCGTGTTCGGCAAGTTCTGGTCCACGGACCGCCTGGCGATGCGGCGAATCCGCGCCCTGGGAGCTCTCGATCCTGAAGTCGAGGCCAGCCTGCGCGAACGCGACTCCTGGCGCGCCAACGCAATCGCGGCCCTGCTGGAGAGGCTCAAATCGGAGCGTGGTTTGGCTGGTGCGGGCGACGAAACAGGCCGCCTGATCCTGGCCCTGACCAGTTTCGAGCTGTTCGACGACCTGGCGGGCGACGAGCGTTCACCCCTAGACGTGGCGCCGCTGGTGCAGCAACTGGTCCGCTCCTGCCTGGGAGTCGCCTCCGCCTGACCCGCTTTACGCGCCCAGGGGCCTGTGCAATACTTCGCTCGCCCCCGCGAGGTCCTTACCCCCAGGCACGCCTACCACTGACCGGAAGCGCATATGACGCTGGCCATCCTCAACGCCATCTTGATCGACGGCACGGGCGCCGACCCGGTGCGAAACGCCACAGTCGTCGTCGAGGGCGAGCGTATCGAGCGCGCCGGCGCCGGCATCAAGGCGCCGCGCGGCGCCGATGTCATCGACGCGGGTGGCCGGACCCTAATGCCGGGCCTGATCGACTGCCACGTCCACTTCATGAGCCGGCCGTCCTCGCTGCAAGAACGGGCCCTCACGCCGCCCAGCCTCAACCTCTTCTACGCCATGAAGCACGCCCGTGACACCCTGGACGCCGGCGTCACGACGGTGCGGGACGCCGCCGGCACGCCCCAGGGCTTCAAGCTCGCTATCGAGCGCGGCCTGATCGCGGGGCCGCGCATGCGCATCGCCGTCGGGGCGCTGTCGCAGACCGGCGGCCACGGCGACGCCACCATGCCGGCGGGTTTCCGCATGCGCAACCAGTCGCCGGAATGGCCGGAGACGCTGGTGGATGGCCCCGAAGAAGTCCGCAAAGCGACACGCTCACTCTTGCGGGCCGGCGCCGACTTCATCAAGCTCCACGCCACGGGCGGCGTTATGTCACCTTCTGACGAGCCGGGCCACACCCAGTTCTCGCCCGAGGAGATCGCGGTCATGGTCAAGACGGCCGCGGCCGCCGGCAAGACCTGCATGGCCCACGCCCAGGGCACGGCGGGGATCAAGAACGCCGTCCTCGGCGGCGTCGAGTCCGTCGAGCACGGCATCTGGCTGGACGACGAGGTCATCGAGGAGATGAAGCGCCGCGGGACCTTCCTGGTGCCGACACTGGTCGCGCCGCTCTGGGTGCTGCGCCGCAACGAGCGCCAGCCGGGCAGCGTCCTGCCCCAGTCCGTGCGCAAGACGCACGAGGTCATCGATGACCACAAGGCCAGCTTCCGCCGCGCCGTCGAGGCCGGCGTGCGCGTCGCCATGGGCACCGACAGCGGCGTCGGCGAGCACGGCTACAACGCCGAAGAGCTGCAGCTCATGGTCGAAGGCGGCATGACGCCGATGCAGGCCATCGTCGCTTCGACGAAGACCGCGAGCGAGTGCGCCCACATGGCCGGCAGACGTGGGCACGCTGCAGGCCGGCAAGTACGCCGACCTCCTGCTCGTCGAAGGCGACCCGCTCGCGGACATCAGCATCCTCCAGAACAAGGACTGCCTGGCCCTGATCATGCAGGGCGGCGCGGCACACAAGAACACCATCTGATTTGCCATCCGGCGAGGCGCATGGCAAATTAACCGTAGAAACCTACGGAGGTCAACGTGCTGACCAAGCGAGTTGAGGTGCTATTCGAGCCCGATGAATATCGGCTGCTGGAGGAAAAGGCGCGCAAGGCTGGACGCTCAGTCGGCTCTCTTGTGCGCGCGGCTGTGACAGAGCGCTACCTGCGCCCGTCCGACCAGGAGCGGGCCGAGGCGTTTCGTTGGTTGGCGTCCCAGACCTTCGAAGGCATCGGCGGCGACTGGGAGGAGATCAAGGCCGAATTGGAAGCGGAGCGCTACCGTCAAATAGTCAAGTCCATTGAAACTGATTGACACGAATGTGTTCATCTATGCGGTCGGAGAACCTCATCCTTACAAGGCGGCTTGCGTGCGTTTGATGCAGCAAATGAGCGCAGGCGAACTCGCTGCAACGATCGACACAGAAGTCGCGCAGGAGGTGCTCCACTACTTCCAGTCGCGTCGAAGGATGCCTCAAGGACTAGCGCTGCTCGACACTCTACTCACGGCATTTCCCGCAGCCATCGCTATAACGGTCGCTGAGGTTAACCTTGCCGGCGAACTTCTCCGCAAATATCCCGACATACAGGCCCGCGACGCCATTCACGGGGCTGTTGTCATCACCCACCGTCTTGACGGTATTATCTCGGCCGACAAGGGCTTCGACGCGGTCAGCGAGGTTGTGCGATTCGACCCTCTAATGGATGAGGTAGAGAAGGGGTACTGAGATGGCAGGCAAGCTGGACGGCAAGACGGCGATCGTTACCGGAGGTGGGCGCGGCATTGGGCGCGGTGTGGCGCAGCTGCTCGCGGCCGAAGGCGCCAAGGTGGTGGTCGCGGACTTCGGCGGCTCCGTCGAAGGTCAGGGCCGCGACAAAGGCCCGGCCGACGAGACTGTGGACCTGATCAAGGCCAAGGGCGGCACCGCGATCGCCCACTACGGCGACGTCGCCGACTGGGACAGCGCCGAGGACCTGGTGCGCACGTGCGATCAACACTTACGGCAAGCTGGACTGCCTGGTCTGCGTGGCCGGCATCCTGCGCGAGCGCATGGTCTTCAACATGACCGAGGACGAGTGGGACGCCGTCATCCGCGTCCACCTCAAGGGCACATTCGCGCCGACGCACTTCGCCTCCATCCACTGGCGCCAGCGTCGCGAAGAAGGCGCGCGGCTGATCGTGTTCACGTCCGGCGCCGGCATCAACGGCAGCGCCGGCCAGCCCAACTACGCCGCCGCCAAAATGGGCCTCATCGGTTTCATGAAGAGCTGCGCCAACGCCCTCGGCCGCTACGGCGTGACCGCGAACGCGATCTCGCCCGGCGCATCGACCCGCATGACGGACCGCGGCCTGGCGGCCGCGGCGTCGCAACGCGAAGGCGCCACCGCCCCCAGCGAGGTGGCCGGCGGCGGCGAGCGCGACCCGGGAAACGTGGCGCCGGCGGTGGCCTACCTCTGCAGCGACGAGGCCGGCTACATAACCGGACGCACCTTCGCGGCCAGCGGCTACCAGATCACCCTCTACCGCGACATGGAGCCTATGCGCCGAATTCACAACCCCGGCCCCTGGGACATGGATTACCTGTTCAAGAACTGGAAGGGCACCCTGGGCGAAGGCCTGCGCCTGCCCGACTTCCGGCAGCCGCAGGCGGGCGGGGCCTAGCCCCGCCATCGCCGCACGTGAGAGTTGTGTATGCTGTATACACCATGAAGCGTAAGCAGATCTATATCGACGAGGAGCAGGAGCGCGATCTCAAACGTGAAGCTGGCGAACGACGGGTTTCTGAGGCGTCACTCATCCGGGACGCGATCGAGTCGTTCTTACGGGCCTTACGTCCCAATCCCTCGCTGGGCAGCATGAAAGATCACCCTCTGGCCGGGATTATTGGCATCGGAAAGTCCGAGGTGACAGACGGCTCTGTCAACCACGATTTTTACCTTTACGGCGCACCGAGAGAGGAGGAGTGACCACCGTCTTCGTGGATTCGAGCGCCTGGCTGGGACTAATCTTGCCGCGAGACAGGAACAATGCCAAGGCTAACCTCTTCTTTCATTCGCTCGACCGGGCGACGCAGTTCTTCACGACAAACTATGTACTCTCGGAAACGTTCACTTGGCTACGGTACCGGGAGCCGTTCCAGACCGTCGATGCGCTGGACGCTCGCGTTCGCGCGGCGTTACAGCTAAGGCTGTTGGAGATCGCCTGGATCGATGAGGCGACACATGAAGAAGCATGGACCACCATGAAGACTCACCCGGGAATGCGCCTCTCGTTTTGCGATTGCTCCAGCTTTGTAGTGTGCCGTCGACGGAGGATCGAACAGGTCTTTACCTTTGATTCTGACTTTCGGACGATGGGCTTCGATGTAAGGCCGGGGCCATGAACATTCGCGAAGCCACCCGCGCTGACAATGCGGCGCTCTGCGCCCTGGAGGCACGCACACCGCTGAACATCGGCGACTCGCCGCTGTTCATCAAGCGCGACAACTTCTTCGAGACGCACGACCTCCAGGAGCGCACGGTCGTGATGCTGGCGGAGGAAGGCGGCGAGATCGCCGGAGTCTGCGCCGGCGCACTCCATTCGGCGCCGCTGGCCGGCCAGGAGCGCCTGCTGCTCTACATTCACCACGAACGCATCGCCCCCGAGCACCAGCGCAAGGGCCTTGGCGGCGAGCTGACGCGCTCGATTTCGGAGTACTGGAAGCAGCGCGACGCCGCTAACATCGATTCTTCGTACTACTTCATCGCCGTAGAGAACCGCCAGTCCCGCAACTTCGCCGAACGTGGCGGCAACAAACCCTGGCCTCGCCCGGCTTGCATGTGCGTGCTGTCGGCCGACGGCGCTCCCGCGGCCGGAGTGCCGCGCCAGATCGGCGCCGGCCCCACCTTCGATATCGTGCGCCTGATCAACGCCACCCACCTCGGCGAGGAGCTGTTCAAGCCCTACGAGCACGTCGATTTCGGCGGCAGGCTTAGCCGCGACTTCAGCTACGGCTGGGGCGACATCTTCGGCCGCTTCCAGGGCGACAAGCTCGTTGCGGTCGCAGGGCTCTGGAGAGGGACCCTGGCGGACTACGGCTACGAACCCGGCGCGGAGGGCGAGATGGTGGCGCTGCTGAGGTCGCTCCTGCCACTGACGGAGCGGCGCGGCTATCACGGGCTGATGTGCTTCCCCGACCCGCGGTCGCAGCTCTTTGCGGCGCTGAAGGGCGTGCCGCATTCCACGACCGAGTTGTGCTTCTACGTCCCGAGGGTCGAGGCGCCGGCAGAGGTCCCGGCCATCTACATCGACCCCGTCTACTTCTAGGCAACCATCGATGACCGCCGCGGCCGAACTCATGGCCGGAATCCGTCGCGAGCTGGCGCCGCTCTTGGCCCGGGTACGGGGCCATGCCTACGTGAGGGCAATCGAGGCAGGCGAGATTGCCCGCGACAAGCTGCGGCTGTTCGCCGGCGAGCAGTACCACATCATCAAGAACGACATGCGCAGCTTCGCCATCCTGCTCTCACGCCAGGACGACGCCGCGGTCAGGCACTACCTCCTCGGCAGCGTCGAGTACGAAGCCGCCGCTTTCGAAGCGATCTTTCCCTTCGCCGCGGCGTTGGGCCTGAGCGAGGGCGACCTCGAAGCCTATGAGCCCCTGCCGGGGGCGCACGCCTACACGGCCTTCCTCGCGCTGACGGCGATGTATGGCTCGCCAGCCGGAATGGCCGCCGCATTCGCCGTCGACCTCGAGGGCTGGGGAGGGAACTGCGCGGCGATGAGCACGGCGCTGAAGCAAGGCTACGGCTTCACGGCCGAGCAGGTCGCGTTCTTCGACCACTTTGGCGCCGAGGACCCGGACTTCGAGCCGCGCTCTCTGGCGCTGATCGACCTCCTGCTGGCGAAGGCGCCGGACCGGCCCGGGCTCGAGCGCTCGATTCGGCGGGCCGCTCGCTTGATGATGAGCTACGAGGTGATGTACTGGGACACCCTGTTCGAGGCCTCCCGGCCATGAGCGAGCGCTTCACGGACCGCCTTCGCTCCCTGGCCGACGACATCTGGCAGGCGCAGCATATGCACCCCTTCGTGCGCGGCATCGGTTCGGGCGCCGTCGACCGGGAGCAGTTCAAGTTCTGGGTGCGGCAGGACTACCTCTTCTTGATCGAGTACGGACGGCTCCTCGCCCTCGCCGCGGCCCGCGCCCCCGATCTGGCGACTATGCGACGTTTCGCCGAGCTTACGCGCGAGACGCTGGGGACCGAGATGGACCTGCACCGATCCTACGCCGCCGAGTTCGGCATCAGCGCGGCCGAGCTCGAGAACGAAGCCAAGGCGCCGGCCACACAGGCCTACACCGACTTCCTCCTCCGCAGCGCAACCATGGGCGACTACGCGGAGCTGGTCGCCGCCCTTCTGCCCTGCATGTGGGCCTTCAGCGAGATCGGCCTGGAGATGAAGCGAGCGGGCGTGCCCGCAGACCCTCTCTGCGCGAAGTGGGTGGAGATGTACGCCTCCGAAGACTTCGCGCAGCTTGCGGACTGGTGCCGCGACCTCCTCGACGGCCTGGCGGAGGACCTGCCGGCGGCCGACCAGGAGCGTCTGGCCCAGGCCTTTCTGACCAGCAGCCGCTACGAGCTCAAGTTCTGGGACATGGCGCGAGACATGGAGCGCTGGCCGATCTAGCCCGCCGCGGCGGGCGCTTGCGGACAAGCCCCACTCACCTTCTAATGCAGCCAACGACCGACAGGAGGCCCCGCCTTGCCGATCAGCAAGATCCTCACGCTCATCGCCGTCGTTTTCTTCGTCTTCGCGGCGCTCGGAGAGCACCCCCGCATCCTCCAGGACATCGAGCTGGTGCCCGCGGGCCTGGCCTTCGGCTTCCTGGCGTTCCTCACCGACAAGTGACGCTTCCGGCTCCACCGGCTAGGACGCGACTTTGCCGGGGTTCATCAGGCCCAGCGGGTCCAGCGCCCTCTTGATGCTGCGCATGACCTCCACCGCCGCCTCGCCGTGCTCCTCGATCAGGTGGGCCTTCTTGCCGTAGCCGATGCCGTGCTCGCCGGTACAGGTGCCGCCCATCGAAAGGGCGCGCCGGATCAGGCGGTCGTTGAACGCCTCCGCTTCGGCGACCTCGCCCGCGTCCTCCGGGTCCAGCAGGTAAACCAGGTGGAAATTGCCGTCGCCGACATGTCCGATGATCGGCGAAATGATCTTCGTCGTCGCCAGGTCCGCTTTCGTCTCGAGGATGCAGTCGGCAAGGCGTGAGATCGGCACGCAGACGTCGGTCGGCCAACCCTTGCAGCCGGGGCGCATCGCCAGGGCGGCGTAGTAGGCGCTGTGGCGCGCCGCCCACAGCCCTTCGCGCTGCTTGTCGTCCGAGGTCCAGACGAAGTCCCGGGCGCCGCGCTCGGAAGCGATCTCCTGGACGCGCTCGGCCTGCTCGCGGACGGCGGATTCTGAGCCCTGAAACTCGAAGAACAGCGTCGGGGCCACGGAGTAGTCAAGCTTCGAGTAGCGGTTAATCGACTCTATGCCAAGCTCGTCCATCAGCTCCACGCGCGCCACTGGTATGCCAAGCTGAATGACCGCGATCACGGTCTCGACGGCCGCCCTCAAGTCCGCGAAGGCGCACACGGCGGCGGATATCGCATCGGGTACCGGGAACAGGCGCACCGCCACCTCGGTCACAATGCCCAGCGTGCCCTCGGCGCCGACGAACAGCCGTGTGAGGTCGTATCCCGCCGATGACTTGCGCGCCCGGCCGCCGGTCTTGAGCACCGTGCCATCCGCGAGCACCACGGTCAGCCCCAACACCACGTCCTTCATGGTGCCGTAGCGCACGGCGTTAGTGCCGGAAGCGCGCGTCGAGGCCATGCCACCGAGGGTGGCGTTCGCGCCGGGGTCGACAGGGAAGAACAGCCCGGTGTAGCGCAGGTAAGTGTTCAGCTCTTTGCGGGTCAGCCCGGCCTGGACGCGGCAATCCATGTCCTCGGCGTTGATCTCGACGACGCCGTTCATGCGCGACAGGTCGATGCAGACGCCGCCGCGCAGCGCGGCCACGCCACCTTCGAGCGACGTCCCGGCCCCGAATGGGATCATTGCTACGCGATGCCGGTGGCAAGCCGCCGCGACGCGCGAGACATCTTCCGTGGTTAGCGGGAATACGACCGCCTGGGGTGGGCTGGGGGCGTGATAGGACTCGTCGTGGCCGTGCTGTTCGAGGACGGAGTCCTTCGTCGAAACGCGCTCGCCGAGGATGGCGGCCAGCTCAGCGAGCAGGCCGGCTGGAAGGGCGGCGATCACCGTCGCGGCGGCGCTCACGCCTGGTCCACCACAGGGTTCTCCAGGACGCCCAGGCCCGAAATCTCCACCCGCACCGTGTCACCCGCCTTCAAAAACTCCGGCGGCGTGCGGGCGGCGCCGATGCCCGCGGGCGTGCCCGTGAAGATGACGTCGCCCGGCTCCAGGGGAAAGGCGGTGGTGATGTACTCGATCAGATGGGGGATGGTGAAAATCAGAAGGCTGGTGTTGGACTTTTGCTTGAGCTGGCCGTTGACCCACGTCTGAACGTCCAGATTGGCGACATCCGCGACCTCGTCGCGGGTGACCAGGTAGGGCCCCGTAGGCCCATGCGTATAAAAGCTCTTGCCCATCAGGAACTGGGGCGTGTGGCGCTGCCAGTCGCGAATCGTGACGTCGTTTCCCACCATGTAGCCGGCGACGTATTCGAGCGCGTCTGCCTGACTGACGTGAAAGGCTCGCTTGCCGATGACGACGCAAAGCTCGCCTTCCCAATCAAGCATCGTGCTTACCTTGGGGCGCTGGATCGCGGCGCCCGGGCCGACAATGCAGTTCGATACCTTGTTGAAGACCATCGGGTATTGAGGAAGGTCGCGGCCGGACTCGGCCGCGTGCTCCCTGTAGTTCAGGCCTATCGCCAGCACCGTCCCCGGGCGCTGAATGGGCGCCTCGAAGCTGAATCCGGGCTCATCCGTGCGAAAGACCAGGCCGGAACGGAGGGCGGCGTCCGTGTCGCGGCCGGCGGCGGCGCGCCCAGCCTCCAGCGCGCGCCGCGCCTCGGCCATCGCAGCGTCGCCGCCGCGCAGGAGGTCGAGCATGTCCAAGGGTGGCGGTTCGCGCGCAGGGTCAGGCCGGCCCAGGCTGGCGGCGCGGTTGAGGTCCAGGACCTCCGCGTCGGAGAGCATTGTCCCCAGGCGAGTGGCGCCGCGAAATGTGTAGGTGACAAGGCGCAAGGCGTAACTCCTCCCTGGAGGCGCTTCAGGCAGCCCATGATGCCTCGGCCCAAGCCGCGGCAGGCCATCGAAGCCCGCAACCCAGAGGATACGCCCTCAGGCGGAGCGACGGAACGACTGCACAGCCACCAGGAGGATCAGCACGCCGAAGGCCGCCAGGATGCTGAGGCACTCGAGAGTGCTGAAGACGTGGCCGAATGCCTCCACGCTGACGACCTGCGCCGCCGAGACGGAGGAGCCCGCCGGCAACTGGTTCGAGAGCGCGATCGAGCGGATCGGCGCGACGGCATACGTGACGGGATTGGCCTTGACCAGCACTTCCATCCAGCCCGGCACGTTGTTCACCGGGAAAAAGATGCCGGACAGGAACATGGTCGGCATGATCGTCAGCTGCGAGACCATTTGGAAGCTCTCGACGGAGCGCAGCCGCGACCCGAGCGCGATGCCGGCGCTGGTCATGGTCAGCGCCAGAATGGCCATGACGCCGAGGAGCTGGATGATCACCCACAGGGACAGGTGCACGCCCAGGATCGGGGCGAAGACGAACATCACCAGGCCCTGGAACATCGCGATGGTGGCGCCGCCAAGGACCTTGCCCACGCCGATGGCCGTGCGGCTGATGGGCGCGACCAGGATTTCGCGCAGGAAGCCGAACTCACGATCCCAGATGATCGAGACGCCGGAGAAGACGGACGCCATCAGCACGGTCATCGCGACCATGCCGGGAAAGACGAACTGACGGTAGTTCACGCCCGGCGCGAGGTTGCCGATGCTGTTGCCCAGGCCTTCGCCGAAGATGATCAGCATCAGTATTGGCATGACCAGCGCCGACACCACGCGCGTGCGGTCGCGGCCGTAGACCAACACCTCACGCAGCCACAGCACGCGCGCAACCCGCAGCGGGCCGGCGTGGCCGAAGGCCGGCCTCACCGCCGCTGGAGCGGTAGTCGCCGAAACAGCGCGTTCGGTCGTCTCGATAGCCATTAGCGCCGGCCTCCGGACGGCCGGGCGCCGCCAGCGCCAAAGCCGCCACGTCCAGACTTCATCATCGAACGCAGGCGGTCCGTCTCGTCGGCGGACGAGGCCCTGATCTGGTGGCCGGTCAGGGCCACGAACACGTCATCCAGCGTCGGGCGGCGGATCGAAACGGTCTCGATCGGTGTCGCCAGCCGCGCGAACAGTTGCGGCACGAAGACGTCGCCGCGGTCGACGCGAAATTCGACCACGCTGTCGTCGATGCGGGGGTCGACCTCGAAGCGTTCGCGGATCTCACCGGCCAGGGCCAGGTTGTCTTTGCCCGAAACGCTGATCACGTCGCCGCCGAGCCGCGACTTTAGGCCGGCAGGCGTGTCCAGGGCGATGATCTCGCCGTTGTCGATCACGGCAATGCGGTCGCAGGCTTCGGCCTCGTCCATGTAGTGCGTGGTCAGGAAGATGGTTACGCCTTCAGAATCGCGCAGAGACTGGGCGTACTCCCAGAGGGAGCGCCTGGTCTGGGGGTCCAGGCCGACCGTGGGTTCGTCCAGGAACAGGGCCGTCGGCGAGTGCATCAGGCCACGGGCAATTTCCAGGCGGCGCTTCATGCCGCCCGAGAACGTGAGGACAATGTCGCCGGCGCGGTCGGAGAGGCCCACGCGTTCCAGCATCTCCGCCGAACGCGCCTGGACCTGGCGCTTCTCCATGCCGTAAAGCTCGCCGTGAAACCAGAGGTTCTCGCGCGCCGTCAGGCGGTCATCGAGCGTGGTGTCCTGGAAGACGATGCCGATCTCGCGCCGCACGGCGGCGGCTTCGCGGGCGACGTCGTGGCCGGCGATGAGGGCGCGGCCGGAGGTCGGCTGCAGCAGAGTGCAGAGCATCGAGATCGTCGTCGTCTTGCCGGCGCCGTTGGGCCCCAGGAAGCCGAATATCTCCGAGCGCCCGACGTCGAAAGAGATGGCGTCAACGGCGGTGAATTCGCCGAAGCGCTTGCTCAGGCTGTCTACTACGATTGCGTTTTGATGCATGGTGCGTTTGCCCGGGCAGCCCTTCGTGGTCTATATTGCCACAGGAAGCGGAATTCCTGTTCCTGTTAGGATATCGCGGCAAGCGAGCCGCGGTCAATCGGGGGAAGGACCTGGGCCTGGCAATGACATCTCTAACCTCGATTCGGACCGAACGGGCCGACGCCCGCGCCAACCGCCTGCGCGTGCTGGAGGCGGCGCGCCAGACGTTCGCCGAGCACGGCCTGTCCGCCGAGGTCAAGGACATCGCCGACCTCGCCGGTGTCGGCGTCGGCACCATTTATCGCGCCTTTGGCAGCAAGACAGACCTCCTGGCGGCGGTCGCCGAACAGGCGGCACAGGGCATCGAAAGCATCTTCGAGGCGGCTGAGTCCGAGCCCGACCCGGTAACCGCTCTCAGGGGCCTTCTGACCTCCGCGGCGGGCTTCACGGACGCCTACGGCTGGCTCTTCCAGCTTTCCCTCGGCAGCCAGTTCCCGGCCGACGCCAGGCGCGCGCCGGAACATCGCCAGGACTTCGACCAGAGGTTGAGAGAAGTCGTCGAGCGCGGCGTCAAGAACGGCGCTTACCGCCAGGATCTGCCGCTGGACGCTGTCGTCGTCATGCTTCAAGGCGCGCTCCTCTCATTCTTGAGGCCAATGGCGCGCCGGCGGACTCTGGCCGCGGCCGCCTTCGCCGATGACGTTATCCGCCTGCTCTCACCGCCTTGAGGCGGTCTTCACGCTTACCACCTTCAGACCCGCAACCACCCTCAAGCACGGAGAGGGTGGCGCCTTCCCGCCTCGCTCGTTGAGGTCGCCCGGCCTAGACTGAAGCAGTGAGCGTTCATCCCGCGCCGCCGGAATCGCCGCACGGCGAGCCGCCGCTAATCGCGGCGATGTTTTCGCGCATCGCCCGGCGGTATGACCTCCTCAACCACCTGCTCTCCTTCGGCCTCGACATTCGCTGGCGCAACCGCATGGCGGACGAGGCGCGCCTGCGGCCGGGCGACTTCGCCCTGGACGTCGCGACCGGCACGGCCGACAGCGCCTTTGTCCTCAAAAAGCGTGTCGGCCTCCACGGCAAGGTGGTCGGCCTGGACCTGACACGCGCGATGCTGCTAGTCGGACTGGGGAAGGTGAGGGCGCGCGCCAATGCCCACCTTGACCTGAACGAAGGCGACGCCATGGCCCTGCCTTACCGAGACGGCGTCTTTCGCGCCGCCACAATGGCCTTCGGCGGCCGCAACGTTCCCGACCTGGAGGGGGCCTTCCGCGAGATGGCGCGGGTGCTCCAGCCGGGCGGCCGGGCGGTCTTTCTGGAGCTGAACCGCCCGACCCTGTGGGGCTTTCGCCACCTGTACGACTGGTATTTCCACACTTTCTCGCCCCTCGTGGGCGGCCTGCTCTCCGGTGACCGCGGCGCGTACGAATACCTGCCGCGCTCCGTCGACAGGTTCGAGGACGTGGAGGACATCGGCCGGATTATGGCCCGCGCCGGCCTCACAAACGTCAAGGTGCTTCGCCTCATGTTCGGCTCCGCGAACATTCACGTTGGCGTCGCCGCCGGCGGGCCATAGCGCACTTATCGCCGCCCCCTTCAAGTGGTAGGTTGGAGGCATGAGCCGCTGGGGAGAAGCCGCGGACCCCTACGCGCCGGCCCGCGCCGCGATGGTCGATTCATTTCGCGGCCGGATCAAGGACGCGCGCGTGCGCTCGGCCTTCGCTCGCGTGCCACGAGAGCGTTTCGTGGTCCCCGAGATGAGGGATCGCGCCTATGAGGATTCGCCCCTGCCTATCGGCCACGGCCAGACCATCTCCCAGCCCCTGGTGGTTGCGATCATGCTGGAACTGCTGAGCCTCACCCCCGACGACCGTGTCCTGGACATCGGGACAGGCTCGGGCTACCAGGCGGCGTTGCTCTCGCTCCTGGCCTCCTACGTCGTAACCGTGGAGCGCATACCGGAGCTGGCCGCAGGGGCGGCTGCCACGCTTCGCGACCTGGGTTACGAAAACGTCGCTGTGCGCCTGGCTGGGCGAGAGCTGGGCTGGCCGGACGAGGCCCCTTACGACGCCATCGTCTGTGCCGCCGCCGCCCCCAGCGTGCCCGATGCCCTTGTGCAGCAGCTGGCCGAGGGGGGCCGCCTGGTGCTTCCGGTCGGCGGGCGCAACGACCAGGAGCTGGTGCTGGTCGAGAGGGGGGGCAGCGGTGTCACCATTTCCAAGAAGGGCGGCTGCCGCTTCGTGCCGCTGATCGGCGAGGGCGCCTTTGGCGCCGCCGAACGGCTGAACTAGACTTCGATAACATTGTTTCGAAAACGAGACGATTTCTAAAATTAACCTTATGGAAGGCTGGATGCGCCTAGACAGAGGCGAGAACCCGGCCCTAGAATGCCCCAGGCAATCTCCAAGACCCCCGCGTGGTTAGAGGCCCAGCCCAGGAGGACCCCCCTCGTGGACGCGTCTGTCAGCGACTTCCTCGAATTCCTGTCTGTAGAAAAAGGCGCCTCTGGCAATACGGTTGCGGCTTATCGCAACGACCTGACCCAGCTCGAGTCCTACGTGGCCGGGAAAAACGGCGCCAGCATCAAGTGGCAGGCCGTCCCTCAGGAAGCGATCCTCGACTACATCCTCTTCCTCAAGGGCAAGTCCTATGCCGAGGCCACGGTCGCCCGCAAGGTGGCAGCGGTTAAGTCGTTCTTCTCGTACCTTCAGGCCGAAGGCAAGCTCGGCGCCAACCCGACCGAGTCCCTGGTCTCGCCCAAGGTCGGGCGCAGCCTGCCCAAGCCCCTGACCGTGCAGGAGATCGACGAGCTGCTGGAGCAGCCTTCGCGCCGTACGACGCCCGAGGCGAAGCGCGACCGCGCGATGCTGGAGCTGATGTACGCCACCGGCCTGCGCGTTACGGAGCTTGTCTCGCTGGACGTCGGCGACGCCTACCTCGACGTGGCGAAGCCTTACGTGCGGCTGGTCGGCAAGGGCAACCGCGAGCGCCAGATCCCGCTCCTGGAGCAGCCGACACAGGAAGTGAACGAGTACATCAAGTTCGCGCGGCCGCGCCTCGTCGGCGAGCGCAACGAGACGGCGCTCTTCGTCAACCGCCGCGGCGACCGCCTCACCCGCCAGGGCTTCTGGCTGATCCTCAAGGCCTACGCCCACGACGCCGGCATCGAGGGACGGGTGACGCCGCACACGCTGCGCCACAGCTTCGCGACCCACATGCTTCGCGGCGGCATGGACATCCACAAGGTCCAGGAGCTGCTTGGCCACGCCAACATCTCGACCACCCAGGTCTACACCCAGGTCAGCCGCGAGCACATCCGCGAGGCCTACGAGAAGGCGCATCCGCGGGCGAAATAGCGCGCCGCGCTATTCGGCTCACACTTCACGCCTCACCCCTCGATAGCTGATAGCTGATAGCTCCACTATCATTCGCCCGTGATTCTTGCGGTGATCGGTTCCCAGGATTGCGATGACGACGCCCGGCGCGACGCCGAAGGCGTCGGCCGCGAGATCGCTCTTCGCGGACATACCGCTGATCTGCGGCGGCCGCGGCGGTGTCATGGAGGCCGCGTGCAAAGGCGCCAGGGACGCCGGCGGCCATACTATCGGCGTCCTCCCCGGTGAGGACGCCTCGCGTGCCAACCAGCACGTCGAGTTCCCAATCGTCACCGGCATCGGCCGGGCGCGGAACGTCATCGTCGTCTTGACCGCGGATGCCGTCATCGCCGTCGACGGCTCTCACGGCACGTTGTCGGAGATTGCCTATGCGATTCAGTTCGGGAAGCCGCTGGTCGGCCTCAATACCTGGACGTTCGCTGTCCGGGGCGCCGAGGACTCGAACATGCTTCGCGCTTCGACACCAGAGCAGGCTGTAACTATGGCGATTGAAGCTGCCGAAGGGGCTCGAGCCTCGCGGTGACCTCTCTGGACTGTCCGTGTCCGCATCGAAGGAGTACCCATGCCTGACGACCGCATCGCCTCAGTCCACGCCCGCGAGATTCTCGACAGCCGCGGCACGCCGACGCTGGAGGTCGAGATGCGCCTGCACGACGGCTCGCATGGCCGCGCCGCGGTGCCTTCCGGCGCCAGCACCGGCACGCACGAAGCACACGAGCTGCGCGACGGCGACCCGAAACGCTACGGCGGCAAAGGGGTGCTCAGGGCCGTGGAGAACGTCAACGGCGAGATCGCGCGGCGCGTGCACAATGGCGCCGCCGGCGACCAGGAAGGCATCGACCGCCTCCTCATCGAGCTGGACGGGACGCCGAACAAGGGACGGTTGGGCGCGAACGCGATCCTGGGCGTATCGCTGGCCGCGGCCCATGCGGCGGCGGCCTCCCGTAAGGAACCGCTTTACGTATACCTTGGCGGCGACGGCGCGGACCTGCTGCCACTTCCCCTGCTCAACGTCCTCAACGGTGGCAAGCACGCGGAGCACAGCACGGACTTTCAGGAGTTCATGCTGGCGCCGGTCGGCCTGGCGACCTTCAGCGACGCGCTTCGCGCCGGCGCCGAGATCTACCAGGCCCTGAAGCGCATCCTGCGCGACCGCGGCCTGAGCACGAACGTTGGCGATGAAGGCGGCTTCGCCCCTTCGCTGGGCACGAACGTCGCCGCGGTCGAGCTGCTGGTCGAAGCCATCGAGAGCGCCGGCTACCGGCCCGGGCGATGACGTCGCCCTCGCCCTCGACCCCGCTTCGAGCGAGCTGTACGCCGACGGCCGCTACACGCTCTCCAGCGAAGGCCGCAGCCTTGACCAGCGCGGAGATGGTCGACCTCTGGGCCTCGTGGGTCCGCCAGTACCCGATCGTCAGCATCGAGGATGGGCTGGCTGAGGACGACTGGGACGGCTGGAAGATGCTCACCGAGCGCATCGGCGGGCACGTGCAGCTGGTGGGCGACGACCTGCTGGTGACCAACATCGAGCGCCTCGAACCGCGCCATCGACGCCCGGGCCGCGAACTCGATCCTCGTCAAGGTGAACCAGATCGGCACGCTGTCCGAAGCCGTAGCGGCCACGGAGCGCGCCCTCGCCGCGGACTGGAGCGCCGTCGTCAGTCACCGGAGCGCCGAGACGGACGACACGACGATTGCGGACCTGGCCGTCGCTCTGCGCTGCGGCCAGATCAAGACCGGCGCGCCGGCGCGCGGCGAGCGCGTCGCCAAGTACAACCGCCTCCTGCGCATCGAGGAGGAGTTGGGGCCGCGGGCGCGCTATGCTGGCGGCAGCGCGCTCGCCGGCAGGGGGTAGAGATGCTGACAAAGTACATTCACGAAGCCATGAAGCGCGCCACCTACGAGGTCATGGAGGACGGCGAGTTCTTCGGCGAGATACCCGGGTTTCAGGGCGTCTGGGGCAGCGCAAAGACCTTGTCGGACTGTCAGGTTGACCTCCAGGGAGCGCTGGAAGGCTGGCTGATCCTGAAGCTTTGGGACAACGATGACGACATTCCCGTCCTGGGACGGCTGAGCCTCTACCCAACTGGAGTGAAGAGAAGGACCAGGCCCAGTGCGTCCCCTGTCCCATCGCGAGCTCGTAAGGCGTCTTAGGACCTTCGGCTTCGAAGGTCCCAGAGGTGGCGGCGACCACCTCTATGTTCAGAAGGGCCCGCTCAAGGTGACGGTCCCCAATCCACACGGAAGCGTCTACTCCGTTTCCCTGATCCGCCGAATCGTGAGGCGCGCCGGCATCGATCCGGCAAGGTGGGACGAAATGGACAGCCAGTCGTGAACGTCCCGCCTCAGCGCGTATCCGGCATCGCCTTCCCCGGCCAATACCGCCTGCCGGCGAAGCCCGACAGCGCCGACGCCTCCGCCGACGCCTACCGCCAGACGCACTTCGTGCTCGGCGGCGACCTGGCGCTGTTCGCCGAGGCGATGGAGCTTCAACTGCGGCTGATGCGCGACTCGTCGCACTCGCGCTTCCGGACGCACTTATACGGCGGCATCGTCGCGCTGTGGTCGCGCGCGTACGTCTACCTGGCGGACATGGTGCTGCTCACGACGCGCGGCTCCTACCCCTCGACCCTGCCGCTGGCCCGCGCGGCCTGCGAGGTCGTCGCGGCCGAAGAGGCCCTGCGGGCCGGCGAGGCGGATGAGCACAACATCTGGCTCTCGAAAACGCTAAAGCCCTCGGAGGCGCACAAGGCTTTCGAGTTCGAGCTCGGGCGCTTCTTCTCCGGCACCGTGCTGGCCGAAGACGCGGTCCTGCGCTCCGTCTACCGCCCGGCGAGCGACCTCGGCCGGCCCAACTTCGGCGCGACGCTGCTGCAGGTGGCGCCAGAGTCCAATAACCTGCGTCTGGCCATCGCCTTCGCCGACACCAGCTTTCACCTCGGCTGGGCCGAGATCGCGCTCGGCTGGGCCCTCGCGCTCGCCGCGCGCCAGCTCAAGGTCATCGTCGACGGCGCCCCGATCTTCGGCGTCACGGACGAGACGCGCACCGCCTTCGCCGGCCTCCAGCGCGGCGTGGATGCGGCGCTCGGCCGGGACGACCGATGCTATTTAGAGGAGGTTGTCGAGAGCGACAACACCCGACGGTATCTGGTGCACAATTTCCGGCGCCAGCCCTCAGGCGCGCCGAAGAAGATCGTGTTGTGAATGGAGCTTTCATGGTGTTGACAACCGCGCAGAAGGCAATTCTGGTAGCGGGTTCGACCATCGCGATGTCACCGGTGATCCTCTGGGGCGCTGCCCTGTGGACTCTGGGCCTTGGCTTCGCGGCATTGGTCGGATTCGGAGTCGCCGCTGCTCTCGCGATGGGACGAAACAACCGCGGTTGACCCGAGCTACCCTCAACGGAAGGGCAAGGCATTCAACCTGGCCCTTGAATCGCTTCGCTTGCCCTGAGGTTACAGTGCTGCTTCGGCCACCCGCTCCCAGCCGGGTATGAACTTCCGCCACTCTTCCTGGTTCTCCAGGTAGTGGTAGAAGACGTAATAAGAGCTGCTCGGAGGGCGCATCGGCTCCTTCATCAGCTTCATGTGAGCTTCCACAGGCGTCTGCCCGGCCTTGCGATGGTTGCAGCCGCGGCAGGCCGAGACCAGGTTGTCCCAGCTGTGGCGGCCGCCGCGGTGGCGCGGCATCACGTGGTCGATGGTCAGGTCCTTGGTCTGGCGGCCGCAGTACTGGCAGGTGTAATGGTCGCGCACGAAGACCTCACGCCGCGTCAGCCGCATCTGCGGCCGCGGACGCCTGATCATGTATATGAGCCGGATGACCGAGGGGAGGGGGAAGGCGGCGAAAGCGCTGCGCAGCGCCCCTTCTCCGTGCTCGATGACCTCTGCCTTGCCGCGGTCTACGAGTACAAAGGCCCTTCGGGCGTTGCACACGTTCAGCGGCTCATAGTTCTGATTGAGAACGAGTACCGCTGAGCTGCTCATAGGCCTGGGAGAAGTCCTTCCTTGAAGGATGATAGCAGGCAGATATGGGGGCTTTCAATTGGGTGACAGGTGTGGAGATCAGGCATCACGTGTGAGGCGCGAGGTGTGAGGCACGGGTGTCAGGCGTCAGGCGCATTACACGCCGGCAGCGCCAGCGGTGTCTTATTCCCTGGTCCCTGTTCCCTGCTGCCCTGTTCCGCTGTTCCCTGATCCCTGTTCCACGTTCCTTGTTCCCTGTTCCTTGCCCCACGCCCTAGAATGGCCTCACCGGGGGGCGGTTCGGCCCAGCGCTTTGAGGAAGGAGACGCCATTGGCAGTCAAGGTCGGCATCAACGGCTTCGGCCGCATCGGCCGGCTGGTCTTCCGCACGATCCGCGAGCGTCACGCCGGCGAGCTCGAGGTCGTCGCGATCAACGACCTCGTCGACACCGAGACGAACGCCCACCTCCTGAAGTACGACTGCAACTACGGCCGCTTCAACGGCGACGTGCGCGCCGTCGAACGGCGGTCTCCAGGTCGATGGCAACCTGGTCGCGCGTCTTCGCCGAGCGCGACCCGGCGAAGATCCCCTGGGGCGACGCCGGCGTCGAGATCGTCATCGAGTCGACGGGCTTCTTCACGGACGGGCACACTCGCGGCCGCGCACCGCCACGACAGCGTCAAGAAGGTGATCATCAGCGCGCCCGCCAGGAACGAGGACGTGACCATCGTCCTCGGCGTCAACGACGAGAAGTACGACCCCGGCAAGCACCACGTCATCTCGAACGCCTCCTGCACCACCAACGGCCTGGCGCCGCCGGTCAAGGTGCTGGTCGAGGAGTTCGGCCTGCTCAAGGGCCAGATGACGACCATCCACTCCTACACCAACTCGCAGCAGATCCTCGACCGCGCCGGCCCCAAGGACCTGCGCGAGGCCCGCGGCGGCGCGATGAACATCGTGCCGACATCTACCGGCGCCGCGAAGGCCCTGCGGCTCGTCATCCCCGAGGTCGACGGCATCCTCGACGGCATCGCCTACCGCGTGCCGACGCCGACCGTCTCGGTCGTCGAGGTCGTGGCGCTGGTGCAAGCAGCCAGACCAACCGCGACGAGGTCAACTCGGCCCTGCGGCACTGGTCGCCGCGAGCGCATGAAGGGCATCCTCGACGTCACCGAGGACCCGGTCGTCTCGATGGACATGAAGGGCAACGAGCACTCGTCGATCATCGACGGCCTCTCGACCAACGTCGTCGACGGCGACCTCGTGAAGGTCGTCTCCTGGTACGACAACGAGTGGGGCTACGCCTGCCGCCTCGCGGACCTCACGGCGCTGGTGGCCGAAAAGGGCTGGTAGGAGCATAGCCTCCGAGAGGGCTGTGGCTGCTTGGTCGCCCCACCGCTACGAGCGTTTTCGGATCGACGAGAGGTCCGAGCGCTCGAGCTAGTCGCACTGGTCATTGTCGGCTACTGGTTTTCCAGGCCGCTTGTCAGGCTTGACGATCGGCTGTCTATGTGGGGAAACGAGTTCGAAGGCAACTCGGCCTGGATTGGGCTAGGTCTGCGAAGCCTGAAACACCTGCGGCTCCCATACTGGCAACCAGAGCACGACACCGGCATTCCCTACCTGGGCGATCCCTTCTCCAACCTCTTCAGTCCCCTGACGTTGATTCCCGGCTTGATGCTCGGGCCGCTGGACGGGCCCAGGGTCGCCATCGCGCTGACGGTCATCGCGTCGGGGCTCACCATGTATTACCTGGCGTCGGTCCTGGGTTTAGGCATGATCGGTCGCCTCGTGGCGTCTGTCGCCTTCATGCTCAACGGCCATATGCTGGTGCGCTTCGGCGGCGGGCACTTCGACTTTGCGATCGCGTTTCCCTACATACCGCTTGTGTTCGCCACGTTGATCCAGGCATTGTGGTCAGGCTCTGCGCGCATGGCGGTGTGCGCGGCCGTAGCTCTCACGCTTCTACTCTTCGCCGGCGACGTCTACTATGTCGTTTTCGCGATTCCCGGCCTGGCGATCGCCACGGCTTATTACCTTTTCGATGGCGCGCACTGGCCGCCAAAGTGGCGCCTCCCGGCTGTCCTCAAGCGGCGCATTGGTGTCCTGGCGCTTATTGCGGTGCTTGCAATTGGCCTGTCGGCGATCCAACTCTGGCCCTGGTTAGCGACGAGGCCCCTCATCGGCAAGCAGCCCGATCCGCAGCTGCTAGGTTCGCCAACCATCGCTGGTTCACTGCACGCGCTGTTCGACAGCGATCGGGACTACTTTGAGTCTCAGGCGGATGACATCAGGCCCGGCTATCTGCACGAGTACTACTCTTACGTCGGTCTTCTGGTGGGCGTCGGCGCCTTGATCAGCCCGTTGGCGCTCTTTGGCCCACGTCGCAAGGCGTTTCTAGCCTGCGCCTCGCTGTCCTTCTTTTACCTTCTCTGGGCCAGCGCCGCCCATACCCCGGCAAAGCTCGCCCTATAGAGCCTACGACGGCCTGAACGACTTTCGCTGGACGTCACGGCAGCTTGCATTCGCGCTGCCATTTGTGGCGCTCCTGGGCGGGATGGGCTTCGAGGCCGCCTGGAGTTCCCTGACGCGCGGCCTGGGGCGGTATAACGGCCCCGGCGGTCAGCGCACGAAGGATGTCGCGATGGTCGCCATCGCGCTGGTCCTGACCCTCGGCCTGACGCGAGACCTGTTCGACGCGAACCCGGAATCGTCCGGTACATCCCGGCGCCGCCGGACAGGGCCGAGTTTGCGGCCTGGCTGGAGCAGGATCGCGACCGGCCCTTCATGTTCGAGGCCTACGACGGTGTCTGGGGCATTCCGGTGGCATACCAGCAGCCGGGTTTGAAGATGTCCAGGACGTCCTGGGGCTGGAAGCTCAAGAAGCCGCCCACCGAGCTTGTTCCGGAGAAGGCTTTGATTGTGCTGGAGCCTCAGCCGCGCTATATCGCCCGCGCTGCCAGCGCCCCTGCCCCCTCCGAAACCGCCGCGGTCGGCAGCACCAGGGGATGGGTCATTTACAGGTCAACCAAGGAGACTCCTTACGCCAGCTTCGTCCGCCTGTCTGAGGCGGAGGAGCATCCGGAGATATATGACCTGTTACCGAACACGTACAGGTTTTGGCCCTTTGTCGAAAACACTGCCGTGTCCGCGACGTGGCCCGTGGCCAACCAGGTCAGAGTCTCCGGTTCCCGGGACATCCGGTCAGGACACGTTGCTCATCCTGGAATCTTTTGCGCCGGGCTGGAAGGTCAGCGTCGACGGGCGCGCAGAACGCAACGTGACAAATGTCGGCGGACTTGTTGGTGCTCCAGCCGAGGCCGGACAGCACACCTATGTCTTCGAATTCAAGCCCACATATAGCAGACTCGCGCCGCTGGTAACCCTCTTTACATTGGCCATGTGCGTCGTCATTCTCGCGTGGCCCTGGTTGGCGAAGCATCGGGGCCGGTTTGGGCTGAGGCTTTAGGGCAGCGTCTGCTGGACAATACAGAATGGGCTCCCGGGGTCTCGATTGCGACCGGGATCGAGACGGCGCACGACTCCGGACTCGCCTCCAGGCGGCTGATCAGGAGATATTCTGCCGGCCCCGTCGACCAGTAAGCGTAGTTCCAGCCCGGGCGCGGGTCCCTGGGGATTGGCCCTACCTTCTCGAGGGCGCAGCCGGCATCGGCGGCGTAGACGCAGAGGCTCTGCGGGTTCGGCGCCGACGGGTACGAGCCGAATTGGGCCCGGTATCGCTCCAGTAGCAAGGCGATTTGCTGGAGGTCTGCCCGCCGCTGGGCGTCACGCGCGGGAGCGCCGGCGCTGTCGTCCGGCGGCGGCGGCGGCGTCACGACTGGTATGTCGCGGGCACGCAGGGCGGCGGCGTCAGGGCTGCCGTCAACCTGGTACGGCTTGACTGTGCGTTTCATGTAGTTGGCCTGGTAGACGAAGCGGTCGGGATAGGCGGCGAGGACCTTCGAGAGTTCGCGCTCGTCGTTGACCAGCCGCGCATAGACGATGTCTCCGTCCAGTTGAGGCGCTGTTCAGCCAGAAGAGGCTGCCGTAGCACTGCCAGTTGGAGCAGTCGTCGACCAAGACACAGGCTCCCGTTCGGCAGGTCCGCGTCTTGCACGACGTCGACCATGCTGTTGTCGATGCCGTTGAACCGCCTCCAGCTCCGCCGATTCGCCGGGGACGAAGTCGGCAGTCCAGCCGGCGCCGTTGCCGAGCAGCCAGTCGTAAGAGCCGAACAGCGCCATCAGCCCGACGGCCAGGTAGAGGGCGCCGCCTGCGACAAGGGAGCCCGTGGCCGGCGCCCTTCGCCAGAGAGCGGCCGACAGAGCGCCGGCGCGTTCGGCCGCCAGCTCAACGCCGCGCGCGCTGAGGAGCATCAGCAGCGGCGCCGCCTCGAACCAGAAGCGCGGCCCGTGCATCAGACCGTTGTAGAAGTAGGCGGCGTATACGGCCATCACAGAGAGCGCGCAGGCCGCCATGAACCAGTCCCAGCGCCGCGTAGTGCCGAGCAAGAACGGCAGGAGCGCCAGGGCAGCCCCGAGTTGCACCGGCCAGTTGTGCAGCACCAGCATCAGGTAGGCGGCCTGCGTCTGCTCGTTGGAAAGCCCCGCCGCGAAGGTGTGGTTTCCGGAAAAGCCCAGGCTGTTGCCGCCGGCCTGGAGGGTCTCGAGGGTGAAGGGGTCGCCGGTTGTGAGGTAGCGGTAGACGAAGTAGAGCGCCAGCATAACCGCGCAGCCCAGCCCGAATGCGATCGCGCGCCGAAACGCCTCCCTCTTGGGAAGCGGGCCCAGCAGCGACGCCAGGGTGAACAGGCTGAACGCCGGCACCAGCGCCGCGCCCGTGAGCGGCCTGGTGTTGAACACCAGGCCGATGAAGATGCCGGCCAGGAAGCTGTAAGCCAGCGGACGCCTGTCCGCGTAGGCCAGGAAGACGAGCGATGCCAGCAGGTAGAAGGCCGTTGTCGTGTGAGACATGAAGTTGCTCGCCGTCATCAAGAAGAAGGGCGAGACCGCGAACAGCGTCGCCGCCAGGACCGCGGTTTCCGGCCTGTATAGCTTGCGCGCCAGCAGGAAGACCATAAGAACCGACAGGCCGCCCAAAAGTGGCGGAATCAGCCACGGCGCGTGTACCAGGAAACCCAAACCCAGAGCCAGCGGGTGGCCGAAGGGGTAAATACTCGCCCACTTGCCATCGTGAACGGCTATCGGCGAGGGGTCGCTCCACTCGAAGGCGGCCTCGGATGGCGGCGGCGAGGCGGTGATGTGGCCGCCCGCGAAGACCCTGGCTTGAAACATGTAGGAGAGCTCGTCGGGGACGTGCGGCACCGCGCCCGCGACCCTGACAATCAGGTCCAGCGACACCGCGTACGCCGCCACCGCCAGGACGATGGCAAGGGCCAGCGGCAGCGCCGCGGGAATGCCCGCCGGCTGGCGTGGCTGGAACGCTCGCGCGACCGCGACGCCGGCCGCGGTCACGATGCCGAGCCCGAGGCCGATCAGCGGCAAAGGCCCCAGGAACATCGCGGCCAGCGAACGGGCGCTGCCGGCCTCGGAGAAGTCGATCGGCGATTTCGAGGCGCCCTGGCCGGGCTTCCCGGGGCGGATCACGCCCAGGTATGTGTCGATGTGGCGAAAGGGGTTTGCGGTGAAGATCACCGCCGAATCGATTGACTCGGCGCGGACGCCCAGGTAGATGTTGGTGACGTTGCGCGCCCTGACCTCGACGTCGTAATCGCGCCATTCCGGCGCGAGGTGGAGGATCTTCGCTTCGCCTCGATTCGAGGCAACCAGTCCTGAAGCCGTAACAGGCTTGCCCGCAACGACCGTCCATTTACCCGACGCGCCCGGCGGAGTCGCGAAGCCGTCTTCGAAGAGGACCGCGCCGGATGTGTCGGTGACGCGGACGCTTTCGACGCCGCGCGGCTTCGGCAGGCTGGGGACGCTGTTCTGGTCGGTGAGGTTCAGGAAGATTCCGCCGCTCGCCGGCGCTTCAAGGGTGGCCTGCTGCGCCAGCCGCCCGTCGATGTATGCCGAGATCGTGCTGCCCCGAACCTCGACGCGGGCGGTAGTCACCTGGCCCGCCCGGCTCCAGAGCAGGAGGCCGGCCAGCACCAGGATCACGGGCGCCGCGACGAACACGGCGGGCGGCAGGCCGGAAAGGCGCCGCCACATCAGCTCAGGGGCCCTTTCGGAGGAGGCGCCGCCATCCAGCCGTCTCTAGTCGCCGGCCAGCCGGCCCCACAGGGCCGGGTCCGGCGCCTGGCCGCGCAGCTCCGCCAGCTTGCCGAACATGCTGGTGCGGCGCCAAACGCGGCGCTCCACCCAGAGGAAAGTGGTGCCGATGAAGATTGGCGGCAGGAAGAACAGCAGGTGCATGACCAGGGCGTAGCTCACCGCCAGGTTCTTGTCGACATCGAAGATCGTGGTCAGGGCGTAGATCGCCAGGGCATGGTAGACACCAACCGCCCCCGGCGAAGAAGGGAAGAAGAAGCCCAGGGTGGTGGCGATCACCACCAGCAGGGCGGCCTCGTAGCCCAGGTCCATGTCGAACGCCTTGAAGCCCACGAAATAGACCAGCCCTATGCACAGCCAGGAGACGACCGAGAGGCTGAATACAGCCATGCCCATGCGCGGATTGGCCAGAATCGCGAAGCCCTGGATAGCGCTGTCCGCCATCTGGCGAAGCTTCGGCCGCGACTTCTCAGGCGCCCAGGCGATCGCGCGCTCCAGAAGTGGCGGCACCGGCCCGCGGCGTTGGGAGGCCAGCATCAGGAGGAAGGCCAGGGCGATCGCCCCGATCGCAAAGCCGACCGCCGGTATGCGCGCGGAGGCGGGCACGGGCACGAACGGGGCCAGGAACATAAGGAAAAGAAGGAGCGTGAGCACGTCGACAACGCGCTCCACCACCACCGTCGAAAGCGACCGCGTGGTGGAGAAGGCGCCAAGCTCGCTGATCAGGTAGGCGCGCGCCAGCTCGCCCATCTGGAACGGCAGCACGTTGTTGATGAAGTAGCCCGCGTTCAGGGAGCCGAAGAGGTAGAAAAAGCGCAAATTGGGCACGTCATGCAAAAGCACGCCCCAGCGGTAGGCCCGGACCCCAAAGGTCGCGATAAGGATGGTCCCCGCGAGCAGGATCAGGCCCAGGTTGGCGTTGCCGATGGCGTCCCACACCTTGCCCCAATGGACGTCGTGCAGGGCCAGATACAGCGCGATAGCGCTGATCGAGAGGCCTATGAGGACTTGGACGCGTCGGAACGTGGCGGGTAACTCCGGTTGATTCTGGCGCTGGGGACGGCCTGGCATTAACGCCGCCGCCTTCAGATATCCTAGCGTTATTATCGACATGGCCGTGCTCAGCCGTTTCGACCGGCCGGAGCCGATAATCACAATATCAATTGCGCGCTCCAGGGCTGCTTCCGGGCCGGGAGAAGGTGACATGGGCGAAGGAAAAAGGCTGGCGGTCGTTGGCTGCGGTCACGTCGGCGCCGTGACGGCGGCGTGCATGGCCGAGCTCGGCCACACCGTGTTCGGCATCGACGTAGACGAGGGCAGGGTGCGCGCCCTCAACGCGCACGCGATCCCGTTTATCGAGCCGGGGCTGCCGGAGCTGTTTCAGCGCCACCTCGGCGGCCGCCTGAAGTTCACGTCTTCTTATGAGGAAGCGCTGGACGGCGCCGAGTTCGTCTTCCTCTGCGTGAACACCCCGGCGACGCCAACCGGCGCCGCGGACCTGCGCTTCGTCCGCAAGGCTGTGAGCCAGATCGCCGAAGTGGTTTCGCGCACAAAGGCGCGCCCGGTCATCGTCAACCGCAGCACATCGCCGATCGGCACCGAGGAGACGATCGACGCGATCCTCTCGCGCAGCTTCGCAAAGGCCGACAACAAGCCCGTAATCGCCGCCAATCCCGAGTTCACCCGTGAAGGCAGCGGCGTGCACGATTTCTTCCACCCGGAGCGCATCGTCGTCGGCGCCGACCGGGAGGAGGACGCGCGCCGGGTCGCCGGTCTCTACGCCGGCGTCGAAAGCCCGGTCATCGTCACCGACCTGCGCACGGCGGAGATGATCAAGTACGTCTCCAACGCCTTCCTGGCGACCAAGGTTTCCTTCATCAACGAGATCGCCCGGCTCTGCGAACGCCTGGGCGTCGACGTCGACGTGGTCGCGCAGGGCGCGGCCATGGACCCGCGCATCGGCGGCCAGTACTTCAGCCCCGGGGTCGGCTACGGCGGCAGTTGCCTGCCTAAAGACGTCGCCGCCCTGCATCACACCGGCGAGTCGGTCGGCCTGACGATGCGCCTGCTGGCGTCCGTGCAGGACGTCAACATCAGCCAGCGCAAGCACGTCGTCAACTCGATCCGCGCCGCGGTCGGGCCGCTGGAGGGGCTGACCATCGGCGCCTGGGGGGTCACGTTCAAGAGCGGCAGCGAGGACCTGCGGGAGTCACCGGCGCTCGATATAATCGCGCTCCTGCGGAACGAAGGCGCCCACGTGCGGCTCTACGACCCGTCCCTTCGCGAAGACGCCGGCCTGCCGATCGCGGACGAGGTCTGCAAGAGCGCGCTCGAGGCGGCGAGCGGCGCCGACTGCGTCGCGATCCTCACCGACTGGCCCGAGTTCGCCGCGGTCAACCTGGGCCAGTTGCGGTCGGCGATGAAGGGCACCCTGGTGTACGACGGCCGCAACATGCTCGCGCGCGCCGCCGTCGAAGGCGCCGGGCTGCTGTATAGCGGCGTCGGCCGCGCCCTCACCGGCACGAAAGTGCGCAACGGCGCCCGAAACGGCGCGGGCGTCTCCAAGTGAAGGTACTCGTCGCCGGCGGCGCCGGATTCATCGGCAGCCACGTCTGTGAGGAGCTGCTGGCGCGCGGCCACCACGTCGCCTGCCTCGACAACTTCGTCACCGGCCATCCCCGCAACATCGAACGCTGGCGCGCGGATCCAGCATTCGAGATGGTCCAGGCGGACGTCGTCAGCGCCCCGCGTGTCCAGGCGGACCTGGTGCTGCACCTGGCTTCGCCCGCCAGTCCCGTGCACTACAAAGAGTTCCCAATCGAGACCATGCTGGCGAACTCGGCCGGCACCCACCGCCTCCTCGACATCGCCAACAGCAACGGCGCCCGCTTCGTCTTCGCCTCGACCTCGGAGGTCTACGGCGACCCGCTGGAGCACCCCCAGAAGGAGACGTATTGGGGCAACGTCAACCCGATCGGTCCTCGCGCCTGCTATGACGAGTCGAAGCGCTTCGGCGAAGCCCTGACCTTCGAGTACCGGCGCAAGATGGGTGTGAATGCCTCGATCGTGCGAATCTTCAACACCTACGGCCCGCGCATGAACATCGACGACGGCCGCGTGGTGCCGGCCTTCATCTCGGCCGCGCTGGACGAGCAGCCGCTGCCCCTCCACGGCGGCGGCGAGCAGACGAGGTCGTTCTGCTATGTCGCCGACCTTGTCGCCGGGCTGCTCCTCGTCGCGCTCGACCGTGAGGCCGACGGCCAGGTCTTCAATATCGGCAACCCCCAGGAGATAACAATGCGTGAGCTCGCGGCGCGGATCGCGAGAGCCGCCGGCCTGGTTTCCGAGAACGTCGAGCACCTGCCGCGCGGCGCCGACGACCCGGAACGCCGCAAGCCGGACATCGGCAAGATGCGCGCCCGCTTCGGTTGGGAACCCCGCGTCAGCCTAGACGAAGGCTTGAGCCGCACGATCGACTACTTCCGAGCGCTGCGCTCCGTGGGGGCAAACCCGTGAACGTCCTCATGGCGCTCACTTACTACTGGCCGCACCGCACCGGCCTGACCCTCCACGTCCGAGTACATCGCCGAGGGCCTGGTGAAGCGCGGCCACAACGTCACCATCCTCACGAGCCACTTCATGGACTCGCTGCCGCGGGACCAGGTGCTCAACGGCGTGCGCGTCGTGAGGCTGCGCTGCCGTGCCGCGCGTCAGCCGCGGCCAGATCATGCCCGGATACCCGCTGGCGGCCTACCAGCCTGCTGCAGGAGCACGACGTCGTCAGCATCCACAGCCCGATGCTGGAGACGGTGTTGCTCTCGCCTGGTGGCCAGGCGGCTGGACAAGGGTTCGTAATCACGCACCACGGCGACCTGGTCTTGCCGGGAGGGCGTTCTCAACCGCTTCATCGAGTCGATGATGCGGCGGCTGTTCCACGCCGGCGCCGACGCGGCCGACCACTCATCGCCTACAGCGACGACTACGCCGAGCATTCGGGGTACATCAAGCCGTTCATCGAGCAAGACAACGGCCGTCTACCCACCGGTCCTGCTGCCGCAGCCGAGCCCGGACGGGCGCGAGCGCGTGCGCCGCTCGGCTGGGCGTCGGCGACGTGCCGCTGATCGGCTACTCGCGGCGGTTCGTCGAAGAGAAGCGGCCGGACCTGCTCCTCCGCGCGCTGAGCCACCTGGACACGATGCTGCCGGGCGCGCACGTGGCCTTCGCGGGGCAGTACATCATGCCCGTACGAGCACTTCTACCAGCGCTACCTGCCGCCTGATCGAGCGCCTACGGCGAACGCGTCCACTTTCTGGGCCTGATCGAGGACGCAGCACGAGCTGGCCGACTTCTACGCGGCCAGCGACGTGCTGGTGCTGCCCAGCGGCACCGAGTGCTTCGGCCTGGTGCAGGTCGAGTCGATGCTCTCCGGCACGCCCGTTGTCGTCAGCGACATCCCGGGCGCGCGCGAGCCGGTGCGTGTGAGCGGCATGGGCGAAGTCGTGCGGCAGCGCGACACGCTGGCGCTGGCCGAAGCGCATCGCCAACGTGATCCGCGAACCGCGAGCGCTACGTGAGGCCCCGCGAGGAGATCGCAGTCGATCTTCGACTTCGAAAAGCACGATGGACTACGTATGAGGCCCTCCTCGCAGACGCCGCCGAGCGTCACACGGGCTGACGTCGCCGACCGAGCGCGGCGACTGCTGGTGAGTACGAGGCGGACATCGCCTTTCGGCGTCGCGCCTGCACCGTGCTCGAATACATCGACCCGCAGGCCGGGGAGCGCATCCTCGACGCCGGCTGCGGCCTTGGCTTCTACCTGCACTGCTGGGCCGCGCTCGCCGAGAGTCGAGGCTTGTCGACCTGGAATCAGCAGCGCCCGGCTGATGGACGCCGTCGGCGACGAGAGTGGCGCGCGTCCTGTCTCGCTCGGAGACGTCACGCGGCTGCCCTTCGCGGACGCGAGCTTCGACAAGCTGATCATCTCCGAGGTGCTGGAGCACCTCGCCGACGACGCTCGCGGCGCTGCGCGAGGTCGCGCGCGTGCTCAAGCCGGGCGGCGTCTGCGCGATCACGGTGCCGCACGCCGACTACCCGTTGCTCTGGGACCCGCTCAACTACGTCCGGGAGCGCCTGGGCCTCGGGCACTTCACCGGGAGCCGTGTCCGGCATCTGGACGGACCATCGAGCGGCTGTACACGCCGACGCTAAGTCGCGCGTGGTGGAGGCGGGACTGCAGGTGACGGACGTGCGCCTGGAGACGCGCTACTCGTTCCCGTTCTCGCACAACGTCGTCTACGGGCTGGGCAAGTTCCTGGTGGAGCGCGGCATCGTCGGGCGCGCAACAGATGGCCGGCCGGCGAAGCCGGTTTGCCTTCTGGGACGAAGAACCAGGCTCACGCGCTCTCAGGCGGCGCTGCGGTTCTTCACGCCTTCGACCGCTTCAACAAACCGAGTTACGAGGACGGCCCGCCGGTCAGCCTCTGCCTGCGCGCCGTGAAGCCGGCGTGACAACGGCCCACCGAAGAAGCTGCCGTTCGCGTCCTGAGCGAGACAAGTCGGAGTCCCTGCCGCCGACGCCACGCGCAAAGCCCGCGCGCCGGGGCGTGACCGCGTCGCGGCGCTGGGTGCGCGCCAACGACCTGACGGCGCTTATCCTTGTCGTGATCCTGCTGGTTCGGCTGCAGCTGCGCCTGAACCACGTCAACTGGGACGAGGGCCAGCACCTGCACCCGGACGAGCGCTTCCTGTCGATCGTCAGCGCGCAGATCGCAGGGCCGGACAGCGTCGGTCAGTACTTCGACTCCGAACAAGTCGCCGCTCAACCCGTACAAGTACAGCGACACCTTCGTCTACGGCACCTTCCCGCTGTTCCTCAACAAGGCCGTCGCCGAGTGGCTCGACCGCGACCCGGACGGCTCGACGCACTGGACGGCCGACCTGTTGCGCGACGTCGCTGCGGCCGCTTCGGGCGTCAACATGGAGAACCCGAACGGCACCTTCACCTTCGACGACGGCTACAACAGCAACCAGGTCGGCCGCGTGCTCTCGGCGCTGGCAGACGTCGCTCACGATCGCGCTGGTGTTCGAGCTGGGGCGCGTGCTCGTCAACCGGCGCGTCGGGCTGCTGGCGGCGGCGCTGCTCTCGCTGACCGTGCTGCACATCCAGTACTCGCACTTCTTCGGCTCGGAGACGTTCCTGGCGCTGTTCGTGACGGCGACGATCTACTTCTCCGTGCGCATCGTCAAGTACGACAGCGGCTGGAACTACGTCTTCGCCGGGCGCGGCCTACGGTCTGGCGCTGCGCCTGCAAGCTGAGCGCCCTGCCGGTGCTGGGGATCCCGGCGCTGGCGGTGCTGATGCGCATGTGGCCGCAGGTCGCGCGGCGCATCGTGGGAGCTGGTCGCGCAGAGGCCCTGGGCGAACGCCGCGGGCGAGCCCGGGTCGATTGGCTGGACGTCTGACGCCGCTGCGGCCTGGGGCTCTTGCTGCTGGTCTTCGCGCGGCCTCGTCTTCCGCATCGCCCAGCCGTACGCCTTCAACGGGCCCGGCTTCTTCGACGTCTTCGACGTCGAGCCTCGACCTCAAGCGCGATTTGCTCAGCCTCAACGGCCTGACGCACCTGGATCGTCGACCCGACGCAACTACCTCAACCTCTCGCCGAAGTTCGTCGACGACATCGCGGCGCTGCGCTCACCGCAGAAGGGGTCGGACTTCCCGCCAAACATGCAGTGGATCGGCCGGCCGTTCAGTCTGCTTCCCGCTGCGAAGAACATCGTCTTCTGGGGCCTGGGCGCTGCCGCTGGCGCTCGCGGCGCTGGGTCGGCATGGCTGTACGCGCGTCTGGCGCGTCCTCAGCGACGACGAGACGCTGGCGGGCTGCTGCTCGTCGTCTGGGTCAGTTGTCTACTTCCTCTTCGTCGGCCGCGGCTTCAATCCCGACGATGCGCTACTTCATCCCGATCTACCCGGCGCTGGTGCGTGCTGGCGCGCCTTCGGGCTGGTGAGCTGTGGGACTGCGCCGCCTCCGGCCGGCGCCTGCCGCCTGCGGCTCGCGCGCCGCTGGAGCTTCGCCGCGCCGCTACGCGCGGCCAGCTGCTGCAGGGCGCCGTGGCGCTGCTGATCGTGCTCGGCGACGGTGCTCTGGGCGCTGGCCTTCACCGGCATCTACCGCCAGGACATCAGCCGCGTGCAGGCCAGCTACTGGATCGCACGAGAACATCCCGCCGGGTTCGACGCTGAGCTTCCAGGAGTGGGACGACGGCGTGCCCCTGAGCCTCGCCGGCCTGCCGCCACCGACGTGTACAAGTCGCGTGACGCTGAAGCCGTACGTGCCAGGACTCGCCGGAAAAGGTGGGGGAGCTGGTCGCGGGCCTCGACAAGATCGACTACGTGGTCGAGACCAGCAACCGGCTGTACGACTCGATCCCGCGCATCCCCGCGCGCTATCCGAGCACGATGCTCTACTACAAGTACCTGTTCGACGGCACGCTGGGCTTCGAGAAGGTGGCGGAGTTCCACAACTACCCGCAGCCTGTTCGGCATCGACATCCCCGACCAGTCGGTCGGAAGAGGCGTTCACCGTCTACGACCACCCGAAGGTGACGATCTGGAAGAAGACCGTCGGCCTACTCCGCACGAGCGGGCGCTGGCGCTGCTGAACCCGGACCAAGTCGCCGACGCGGTCAACGTCATGCCCGGCGAGGCGGCCACGCAACGCCCTGCTGCCTGCGGCCGGACGACCTGGAGACGCAGCAGCAGGGCGGCACCTGGACGACGTCTTCAGCGACAGCGGCCTCGCGGCGTACCATCCCGACGCTGCTCTGGCTGCTGGTGCTGGAGGCGGCCGCGCTGCGCGGTGACGCCGCTGGCGCTGGTGCTGTTCCGGCGCCTGCCGGACCGCGGCTACCTGCTCTCGAAGCCGCTGGGGCTGCTGCTGCTCGCCTATCCGGTCTGGCTGGTCGTCAGCCTCAAGCTCGTCGCACTTCACGCAGGCGACGATCCTCGGCGCTGGCTGCTGCTGCTCGTCGCGTCGGCGGCGCTCGTGGCCTATCGTCTGGCGCGCGGACCTGATCGGGCGTTCGCTGCGCGAGCACTGGCGCTCTGATCCTGTTCTGCGAGGTGCTGTTCCTGCTGGCCTTCTTCTTCTTCCGCGAGCTCCGCATGCATCAACCCGGACCTCTGGCACCCCTCCCGCGGCGGCGAGAAGCCGATGGACCTCGCCTACCTGACGGCCGTGACGCGCAGCACGACCCTGCCGCCTTACGACCCCTGGTTCGCCGGCGGCTACATCAACTACTACTACCTGGGCCAGTTCTTCACCGCGACGCTGATCAAGCTGACGACGATCCCGCCGGAGGTCGCCTTCAACCTGGCGGTGCCGACCTTCTTCGCCCTGACGGTCGCGGCGGCGTTCTCGGTCGCCTACAACCTGGCGGCGGCGGCGCGCGGCTCTGATGCGGCGCAGCGCCCGGCTTCCGGCCGATCCCGGCGTGGAGCGCCGTACGCCGCCGGCCTGCTCGGCGTCGTTCTTCGTGGCGCTCGCCGGCAACCTCGACGGCGTCGGCCAGATGGCCGAGCGGCTCTCGGCCGTCAGCTCCTGGCACGTCGACTCGGCCGTGCCGCTGGTCGACGCCGTCGTCGAACAGCGTCGGCGGCGCTCTGGCAGGTGATCGTCCACGGCGCGGACCTGCAGCGACTTCGACTACTGGCGGCCGAGCCGCATGATGCCGCCGACGATCAGCATCACGGAGTTCCCCTACTTCAGCTTCCTCTTCGCCGACCTCCACGCCCACATGATGGCGATCCCCTTCGAGGTGCTGGCGATCGGTGTCAGCCTGTCGCTGGTGCTGGGCCGGCCGCGGCGAGCGCGGCGCCTGGCGGGAGTGGCTGCGTCGTGGCGCTGCTGGGCCTGGTCGTCGGCAGCCTGCGCTGGCTGAACTCCTGGGACTACCCGCCGTTCCTGCTCCTCGGCGCTCGCCGCGGTCGCTGATCGGCGAGCGGCGCCTCGAGGGCGGCTCGCTGGCCGACGCTGCGGCGCGTCTGCGTCGAAGGCGGCGCTGCTGGTCGGCGTCTCCTTCGCTGCCTATCTAGCCCTTCCTCGACAACTACCAGTCGCCCGTCTGCGGCGTGCACCGCGTCGCCGGAGACGACGCCGCTGCACCAGTACCTGGCGCACTTCGGCGTCTTCCTGGCCGCGATCGGCGCCTGGCTGGCTGGCGTTCGCGCGGTCGATGCGCGCGTCGCCCTGTGGTCGGTCGCCCTGGCGACGCAGGCGGGCCTCGGGCGGCGTGGTCGACCTACGCCGGCCTGACCATCGGCGAGGCAGGTCTGGATCAGCGCCGGCGTCATCGGCGCCGTCGCGGTCTGCGCCCTGGCGCTGATCCTGGCTCGACCGCGGCGACGACTTCGTCGCGGCGCTGCTGCCGGTGCTGCCGCGTCGTCGCCTTTCTGGCGCGTGCGGGAGCTCCGGCGGCCGCGGCCGGACGGCGGCCTGCGGCTGTTCGTGCTCGCGCTGGTCGGGCTGGCGCTTCGGCCTGAGCATGGGCGTCGACCTGGTCACGATCAACGGCGACATCGAGCGCATGAACACGGTGTTCAAGTTCTACCTGCACATCTGGCTCGCTCTTCGCGCTCGGCGCCGCCTTCGCGGCCTGGTACCTGGCTCTTCGTGGTCTGGCAGCCGCGTTTCAAGGCGGGCGATCGGCGCGCTGCCCCGTCTGGCGCCGCGCTACGCCGGCGGCCTGGCGCTGGCGGCTGCTGCGTCCTGGGCGCGGCTGATCTATCCCGTCGTGGCGACGCCGGTGCGCCTGGACGACCGCTTCGTCGGACTGCCGCGCACGCTGGACGGCATGGCGTACATGCAGGACGTCGGTCTACCACGACGACAAGGGCACCGACATGACCGCTGAGCTACGACTACGACGGCATCGAGTGGTTGCGCCAGAACGTCGCAGGGCACGCCGGCGATCGTCGAAGGCCGCGCACCGACCTCTACCGCTGGGGCAGCCGCTTCTCGATCTACACCGGCCTGCCGACCGTGCTGGGCTGGGACTGGCACCAGAAGCAGCAGCGCGGCGACTTCGGCGGCACCTGCTCGACCAGCGCGCCGAAGCAGGTGCGAGCAGTTCTACAGCAGACACGCGACGCCAAGCAGGCGCATCGCGACTCCTGCGCGAGTACAACGTCCGCTACGTCATCGTCGGCCAGGTGGAGAAGCTCTACTATCACAACGCCGGCCTGGCGAAGTTCCAGAGCGGCCTCAACGGCGCCCTGGAGGTCGCCTACGAGAACCCGGGCCTGACCATCTACCGCGTGAAGCTGGACCCGCAGCAGCTGGCGCTCGCGGCGCTGAAGTAGGCCGCCTAACGAAGCTCTGTCTTAGGACTCGGGCCCGGCCTTTCTCCCGACCGCCGCCACAGGCTGGCGGCGCCATTTCGCCACCTTTGGTTCAGGACGGTGGGGCTATGAGTTCAAGCCCGGGGAAGTAGGTGCTATAGCGGGCGGTGTCGCGGGTGAGGAGCCGGTAGTCGGATACGGCAGCGTGAGCGCCGATGTAGAAGTCGGGCAACGGCGAGCGCCTAGTCCCGCCGCGGCGCCGGTAGTCGAGAAACACCTTCCCGGCCAGGAACGCCGCTTCGTAGGGAAGGTCGTCGCGGCGGTAAAGGCTCGCCGGCAGTGCCTCTTCTAGTGCCTCGATAGAGGCGAAGCCGATGGATGTCTCCGCATAGATCAGGGGGTTGATGACAAGGATCGACTCGTCCGCTACGCGCGCGAGTGTCGAGCTGGACCAGTCGCCCCAGGTCGGGTCAGCCGTAGCGATGTCCAGCAGGACGTTGCTGTCGACCAGGACCGCCATCACGACTCCCCTCGTGTCAGGGCCATGATTTCATCGGTGCTCATCGAGACCTGTCCCGCGCTTCGGCGCAGGCGCTCGACCACCATCGCCCCACGGGTAGGCCGGGGCGCCTCGCGCACCTTGACAATCCGCACGCCGTCCGCCTCGACGACGAATTCGACCTCCGTGTGGGGCAGCAGACCGGCCGCTTCCCGGACATCCTGCGGGATCGTTACCTGTCCCTTCGAGGTGATCCTCATACGTTTGTTCCCTTCTTACTGGTAGGAGTAAGAATATCACCAAGGCAAACGGCCCACAGGCGACCTTCGCTTACTGGAGCGCTTCCCGCCCTGCCCGTTACCCCACCGTCTGCTACCATAGCCCAGGCAATCGACGCGCCGCCCCCGCCTATGCCGTCTGATTCTCAATTCACGCCGCCCAACGACCAGTCGAACCTGGAGCCCATCGAGGGCGAGGTCGTCGAGCCGCGCCGCGTGGCCGAGTTCGGCCGAGCGGCGCAGCCTCAGAGGCCAACCCAGCGTCCCGGCGCGCCCCCCAACCGCGGGCTGCCGCCGCTGTCGGAATCCTACGACCAGCCCGTGCTGCGCAACCCCTATATCCTCGCGGCCTTCGCGGTCGGCGGCGCCATCGTCCTGGCGGTGCTGGTGGTGTTCCTCTTCGGCGGCAGCGGCTCCGGCGCCGGCGGCGCCAACGACGGCGGCGTGGTCATCGCGCCGCTCACGCCCGGGCCCGGCCGCGGCATCGCAGCCCGCTCGGTCGCCGACGTCGACGGTGCGCGAAGGCCCCGGCCTCGACTACCTGGCCATCGGCGAGCTCAGCCGCAATCAGGACATCGAGATCGCCGGCCGCAACGAGGAAGGCAGTTGGTACAACATCTACTTCCCGCCCGGCTCCTCGCTTCGCGGCTGGGTGCCGGCTTCGGCCCTGCGCCTGCCCAGCAACACCGCCGCCATTCCGGTGGTTTCGGTTACACCGATACCGCGGCCGACCGTGATCCAGCCGACAGCGCCGCCGGAGCCGACAGGCACCCAGACCGCCACGCCCACGGCGACCGGCACCGGCACGCCGACAGGCGGCACCGACCTGGCCGCGAGCATTGTGCCCGGGACGTGCCAGATCGGCGCTCGGCTAATCGTGAACGTCAAGAACCTGGGCCCCGGCGGCATCATCAGCCGCGCGATCCAGATCCTGGTGCAGCGGCCGGACGGCAGCGTCGTCGCCACGGCCGCACAGGCCGCGACCATACCCGCCGGCGGCCAGATCGACATCGACACCAACTACGTGGTGATCGAGCGCGTACTGGCGATCGTGGACCCATTAGGGACAATCGGCGACCCCAATCTGGGCAATAACCGGGTAGACTGCGTTGTGGCCTCCGTGCCCCCGACGCCCGGCATTGGCGCCGGGACGCCGACCCGCACTGCCACTTCCGCCGTGCCGCCGCCCTTCTCGACGGCGACGCCCATCCACTGACGCAAGGAGCGACATGACGACCGCGTCCGAGCTGCGAGAGCGACTGAATGCGGCTCAAGAGCGGCTCACCCGCGCTCTCCATGGCGTCACCGAAGAGCAGTTCAAGCGCCGACCGCCTCCGACGCCGGACGACCGCAGTCCCTGGTGCATCGCCGAGGTGCTGGCTCACGTCTTGTTCATCGAACAGCTCTGGGACCGCCGAATCGATCAGGCGCTTTCGGACGATGGGACGGCGATCACGCCATCGCCGGAGGAGGCACACGAAGAAGGGGCGCGCCGAGGCCGCCACGCGCCTGTGCCGCTCCTCATCCACGGCCTCCTGGGCGCGCGGCACGAAACCGAGAAGCTTCTGGATAGGGGGCAGGCCGAGGACGGCGGGCTGAAGCCCAATACCCTCTGGCACCCCCGGCTTCAGGAGACCCTGGACCTGCCCTGGATGTTCGCGAAGATCGCCGGCCACTTCGAGGAGCACTGCCCCCACGTCGAAGCGCTGCGCGAGCTCGCGGGCGCCAGGCCGGTCTCCGAGGCCGCCCGATGAGCGTCGTCGACGACATCAAGGCCCGCATCGACATCGTCGACCTGATCGGCTCATACGTGCCCCTGCAGAAGGCGGGGCGGCAGTTCAAGGCGCCCTGCCCCTTCCACCAGGAGAAGACGCCCTCGTTCGTGGTCAGCCCTGACCGCCAGAGCTGGCATTGCTTCGGCGCCTGCGGCACGGGCGGCGACATCTTCTCCTTCGTCCAGCGCAAGGAGAACACGGACTTCGCCGGCGCGCTGCGTATGCTCGCCGACCGCGCCGGCGTCGAGCTGGAACGCGAAAACAGCCGCCGCGAAGAGCACAAGCCGCTGTATGAAGCGAACGAAGCGGCGGCAATTTACTTCCACAGCCTGCTGCTCAACGATGCCGGGCCCGCGCGTGCTTACGTCGAGCAGCGTGGCATCGACAAGCAAGCGCTGGCCGACTTCCAGATCGGCTTCAGCCCCGCGTCCTGGGACGCCCTGCGCGACCACCTGTACAAGAAGAGCTTCGACGAGGGCCAGTTGGTCGAAGCCGGCCTGCTGGTGCCCAGCGAGCGCGGTGGCTATGACCGCTTCCGCGGCCGCCTGATGTTCCCGATCCGCGACGAGCGCGGCAGGGTCATCGCCTTCGGCGGCCGCGTGCTGCCCGGCGTCGATGTCGAGTCGGTGGGCGGCGGAACAGCGGGAGCGAAGTACATTAACACTCCTCAGACGCCGATTTTCGATAAGGGAGGCGTCCTCTACGCGCTCGACAGGGCGCGGGACGCCATCCGCACTGCCGCCGTGGCGGTGATCGTAGAGGGGTACATGGACGTGGTGGCCGCGCATCAGTTTGGTTTTCGCAACGTGGTGGCCTCCATGGGGACGGCCCTGACCGAGCGCCAGGTGTCCGCGATCGAGCGGCTCAAGCCGCAGCGCGCCGTCTTCGCGATGGACGCCGACGCGGCCGGCAACGCCGCCGCCCTGCGCGACGTGCACGTCGCGATTACGGTCGGGGCCAAGAAGGGCGTCGCCTATGCCACCTCTCGCGGCATCGCCGCCCGCCCGAATCTCCTCATCGACTGGACGGTGGCGGCACTACCGGTGGGCGTCGACCCGGATGACCTTGTGCGCCGCGACCCGGCCGAGTGGGAGTCCCTGATCTCCGGCAGCAAGCCCATCGTTACCCATCTCATCGACGTCGTGCGCGCGTCGCTAGACCTCAACAACCCTCGCGACCGGGTCACCCTGGTCTCGGAGGTGCTGCCCGCACTGGGCGACATCGGCGACCCGATCGTGCGCTCCGGCTATCTCCAGCGTTTGGCGCTCTTCGCGCGCATTTCTGAGGCGGAGCTGGGCCAGCGGTTGGGCGCGTCGCAGCGCACTCAGCGTTCGCTCGCGCGGCGGCGTGAGGCACCGGCCGAGCCCCAGGCAGCGCCGACCCTTCCCGCGGAGGGAAGGGCGCCGGCCCAGCGGTCGAGGCGGGAGGAATTCTGCCTGGCGCTGCTTGTGGCGCGTCCGGAGCTGGCCGCCACGGCTGCGGACCTGCGGGAAGACCTCTTCACCCTCAGCGAGAACCGGGAGCTTTATCGGCGGCTTCTGGCCCAAGACGTGCTGTCGGAGGAGGATTCTGGAATCTGGGAGCAGTTTCAGAGAATCCTCAAGACGCCCGTGCACGTAGTTGATACGGCGGACATCGAGGCGGCGTTCTTAGATTGTGTAGCCCGCTTGGAGCAAGCTAGAATGAAGGCGGTCAAGGAGGCCAGTGCCCTGGCCCTTGCCGAGGGAGAGGCAAGCTTGTCGTCCGGCGGTCCTTCGGCAGAGGGGCGTACGGGACAGGTGGCGTCAATCGCGAAAGCCAGGTGGCAAGCAGGCACGGATCTAGAAGCGCCAGAGGACGGCCCCGATGAACTTGTGGCCTCCCAGCTTCTCAAAGATATGGAAGCCGGCCTGCGCTTCCACCAACGGCTAATCGATTCATCCCGCGGCAACCAGGGAGAGAGGCCCACTGGATAGACCTTCTCCAAGGTGTCCCGCGTTTCGGCTCAGGCCGAGACCGGGATGCCTCAACTTGGTTTAGAGAAGGTGGGGTATTTATGGCCGAACGCGTGTCACTTGGACAGGTCCCGGATAGCGCCATCATCACCAGCGGCGAGGCGGGAGATGATTCATTCCGTCGCGTCGCGGACATGCTGGAGAATCGTGGCCGCAGTGACATCTGGTCAGAGCCAGAGATAAAGATCACTCAGGAGACGGAAGAGGAACGCGAAGCCGCGACTTCCGGGATCCCGCTCGAGGACCAGGAAGGCATCGACGACCCGGTCCGCATGTACCTGCGGGAGATCGGTAAGGTCTTCCTGCTCTCCGCCGCGGACGAGAAGCTTCTCGCCCGTCAGATGGAAGAGGGCCAGCACATCGAGGCGATCGAGGAGGCCTGGGTGCAGCAACACGGCGCCGAGCCGACCGCTGTCGAGACGGCCCTGACCCTGTTCGAGCAGCTGAACCAGCTTCAGCCGGTCCTCGACCTGGCGGTCAAGTACCTGAACCTGCCCCGGAAGTCGACGATTGCCGACAGGCTGAGCGAACTTCAGCTGCGCGCCCTGATCGACGCCGAGATGGACCTCGAGTTCGTGGACTTCGTCGCGAGAAGCGCGAGCTGCCGCCGGAAGACGCCGCGCGTTCGATCGTGCGCCTTTCGATCGTTACGCACATCCTTCAGCCGGAGTACGTCTCGATGATGTCCGCTGAGGTCGGCGACGAAGCGCTGCTGCCGCCGAAGTTCGAGATCCGCGACGAGCTCGCGTCTTGTGAACGAAGCTCTCCGGCTACTTCGAGGAGCTAAAGATCGACGGCCTCAAGGCCGAGAAGCGCCTCACGGAGGCCAACCTGCGCCTGGTGGTCAGCGTCGCCAAGAAGTACATCGGCCGCGGCATGTCGCTCCTGGACCTGATCCAGGAGGGCAACATCGGCCTGATCCGCGCGGTCGAAAAGTTCGACTACCGCAAGGGCTTCAAGTTCAGCACCTACGCCACCTGGTGGATCCGCCAGGCCATCACGCGCGCCATCGCCGACCAGGCCCGCACGATCCGCATCCCGGTGCACATGGTGGAGACGATCAACAAGCTCGTGCGCGTCAGCCGCCGCCTGGTCCAGGAGTACGGCCGCGAGCCAACGAGCGAGGAGATCGGCCGCGGCATGGAGATCGCGCCCGAGAAGGTGCGCGAGATCATGAAGGTCTCGCAGGAGCCGGTCTCGCTGGAGACGCCGATCGGCGAGGAAGAGGACTCCCACCTCGGCGACTTCATCGAGGACCCGGTAGCCCTGGCGCCGGCGGACGCGGCCGCCCACCAGCTCCTCAAGGAGCAGGTGATGGACGTGCTCGCCAGCCTGGCCCCGCGCGAGCGCAAGGTGCTGGAGCTGCGCTTCGGCCTCGAAGACGGCCGCAGCCGCACGCTGGAGGAAGTGGGCCGCGAGTTCCACGTCACCCGCGAGCGCATCCGCCAGATCGAGGCGAAGGCGCTGCGCAAGCTGCGCCACCCGTCGCGGTCGAAGAAGCTGCGGGACTACCTGGAGTAGCGTCGAGCGCGATTCAAGAGAGGGCGGCCGTGGGGCCGCCCTTCTCATACGTCGAAAGGCAGCCGGGATGAGAACCTCGATCAGGCGAATGTTGCTCGTCGCCGGTGTGGCGTCAATCGTGCTTCTAACCTCATGTGGCGGCGGCGACAAGTCGCAGGGCGGCGCGTCGAGCGCGGCGACTGCACCCACCGCAACATCGCAGCCGGCCGCGCGCCCGGCGTCGACGACGGCTCCTGCCTCCGGAAGCACGGCCTCCGGAAGCAGGAATGCCTCTATCCAGCTTTCGGGAGGAGTGACCGGCACGCTCAGCGTCCAGGGCCTCAGTTGCCAGCCCGCCGGCTCCGCAAACCTCCTCGTCTCGATCTCAGGGACCATCGCGGCCTCGCAATACACGGTTGAGTTCTCGGCGCCAAGGGCCGGCACCTACCAGCTGGGGGCGACCGACCCTACGACTGTGGGGCTGACAGAGACCGCGCCCGGGTTCAAACGCTGGGCTGCGGGCTTCGGCCAGGCGGCGGGCTCCGGCTCACTGACGATCGCCGAACGGACGGGCCAGGTCGATGCGCAGGTCGTGGGGATACAGGGCAATCAGGGCACAGTGCGGGTGCAGGGGACGTGGACCTGTCCCTAGGTCTGCCTCACGCCGCCTGCAGCTCATCCCCGGCACTCAACGCCTCATCCTGGCTCCTTCACCTGAGCCCGAACAGCAGCGCCGTCAAGCGCAGGCCGCCGGCCCAGGCGATGGCAGATGGCCGCGTCGGCTAAAATAGATGCTGCCTTACGACTGGGCCGAAGTGGCGGAATAGGCAGACGCGACGGTCTCAAAAACCGTTGAGGGTAACTCCTCGTGGGGGTTCGATCCCCCCCTTCGGCACCAATTTGAATCTGAGACTCTTCACCGGCGTCTGTTGACTCTTATCTTGGAGCGCGCGAGACAGTCAAGGAAAGAGCATGCCCCTCGTCGGGTGGTCAATGGCAAACGTAGTAGGAGAGCACCTGGTAGAAGCCATGATGCTTGAAGACTTTACCCTGCGACCGGCCGCGCTCGATCATAGAAGGCCTGAAGTGCCAGGGTCGTACCCGCCGTGAGTGCCCAAGCTCCGACTATCCAGGCGATAACTTCCTGCCGTGACGCCGGAGAGGTCACCAGTATGGCACCGAGGACGACCTCGATGGTCCCGATGACCAGTCCCGGGCGCACGCGCAAACCCATGGTGTCAATGTTCTCGAACCCTCCGGCAAGATGTATAACTCCGGTCAAGAGGATCACCATGCCCAGAGCGGCCAAGATGACTGTGGATACGTCGCGTCCCAGAACCAGCGAGTAGACAAGAACAGCGGCCCCAACGGCGACGGCAACCCAGCCCGCGGTCCCCCCTAGCAGCCGGTGACGGAGTCTACCGGCACGCAGGTCCGTCAGGTTCAACACTCCGGCGGCCAGCCAGTAAAAGCCCATGAAGTTGGTTATCAAAGGGCTCGCCTTGTCGGGAACCGCGAGAATCGAAATACCGAGTACGAACGCAAAAGCTGCCCGCAGCATGGTGACCCAGAACGTCATACCGGGGCTTCTCTAGGCTTGACGCGAAACAAAACTGGTTGCGCTCGCGGCTGGGTTCGCAGGACCACCGATTGCCCGTTCGTCGGACACACGGGCCAGATCGAAGTCCATGGAGTCTTTCCAGGCCGTAGCGAGCTGTGTCGCTACGGCCTTATCTTTCGGGCACTCGCCTTGAAGTACGGCGTCATCCGCGCGACCGCCGGAGCCTGGACGTTCCGGTCTACACGACTTGTGCGGCGCAAGCGAACGTGTCCGACCCATTGTCATGGCGAAGTTGCCGATTTTGTAGCCGGTTTCTCGTGATTTCAGATCCACCATAGGCTTCCCCGGGACATCTGTCTCAAAACCGTTGAGGGCAACTCCTCGTGGGGGTCCGAATCCCCCTTTGGCACCATCCAGAATAGAAAATTACTCACAGCTGGGCGGCCGGCGCCTCAAGCCGCGGCCTCCGCCAGCTTTCCAGCGTCCCGCGGCAGGAACATCGCCGCACCCAACCCCAGCAGGCCAATCACGCCCATAACGGCCAGCGCGAGCCCCAGGGCGCGGTTCCTGGCGTCGTTATTGATCCGATTGACTTCGTCGACCACGTCCTGAGGCTGGCCTGCGAGGGCCTCTGTAACCTGAGTCTGGCTCACGGCGCTGACATTCCCCTGGAGGGCGGCGGACATCTGCTGCTTTTGCGGCGCCGTCAGCACCTGGCTCTCGTCAGTGCCGCTGGTAATGCCTGAGACAAGCGCCGAGATCAGCACCGCACCCGCGATCGCCGTCCCCAGCGAGGAACCGAGATTGGACACGCAGCGGGATAGGCCCGAGATTTCGCCCTGGTCCTTCTCGACGAAGCTGGACTGCACGACGGTCACCGATGCGGTCAGCATCAATCCAATGCCCAGGCCCATCAGCAGCAAGCCCGGCACGAAATTGATCACGTTGGAGGTGGCGCTGGGCAGGAGCAGGAGCAGCGCGATGCCCCCGATCGTCAGGACGAAGCCTGCGCGGATCAGAGTGCGCTGAGAGTACTTCTGGGCCAATTTTCCCGACCGCAGCGCAGTGAGCAGGACTCCGATGGTCGCGGCGGTCAGGATCAGGCCGGTCTCGATGGCGCTGAACTCCCGGGTGACCTGAAGGAAGGCAGAGACGACGAAGAAGCTGCCCAGCATGATCAGCCACTGAATATTCTGCGTGATAAGGCCCAGGTTCGATGTCCGGTTCGCGAACAACCTGGACGCCAGGAGTGGCTGCTTGCCCGCGCGCTCCCATGCCTTGATGTGCCAGAAGAAGGCGCCGAGAAGGAGGAGGCCGATCGCCACGAACACCACTACCGGCGAGATGTCGCCCTGACTGAGCACGACGGTGTCGCCAATGCTGAAGTCCTTTCTCGCCTCGATCCACCCATAGCTGCCGGCCAGGAGTATTCCGAGGACGATGAAGACCAGGCCGGCGGCTGACAGCACCGTCCCGATGTAGTCGAAGCGCGGCTTTGCGCCGGTCACGCCCGCGTCGATGATGCGGCGGCTCAGGAACAGGATGCCGAGGACTACAAGCGCTTGGAGGACGAAGGAAGCACGCCAGGATATGGCGGACGTGACCAGGCCCCCGATAAGCGGTCCGGCTGCCGAGCCTACCGCGGCCATGGCGCTTATGACCCCGAATGCCTTCGCGCGCGACTTCAGGTCTGTGAATGACACCGTTGTCAGGATGTAGATCGGCGGGATCATCAGGGCCGAGCCAATGCCTTCGAGCAGGGAATAGCCGATGATAAGCACGCCGAGTACGGGCGCGACCGCGGCAATCACGGTCCCGATGCCGTAGACACCGAGGCCCAGTTTGAAGCAGGTCTTGCGTCCCCAGATGTCCGTCAGCTTGCTGCCCGGAATCATCAGTGCCGCCATTGTCAGGGTGAAGACGGTGATTGCGGTCTGCACCCCTGTAATAGTGGTCCCGAGGTCGGCGGCGATGCTGTTCATCGCCACGTTCATGTTTGACCCGGCGTAGCTGGCAACGAACTGGGCCAGCGCCAGAGGAAGGAGCATGGCCCCCACTGCGGCCGCGGCGGGCGCTGCCTGTAACTGCCCGGTCTCGGAGGTGGTCTTGCCGCGAATGTGAATGAATCCAAGCATCATTGCTCTCGTGGCCCGCGAATTTGCCGCCTCGAGTCATCGAGGCCCCGATCAAGCGACTTGAAGCCAGGCCCGGGCCCGCTAGAAGTTCTGGTCGCATTCTCAGCCAGGGCTCGCGATCCTCGCGCCTCAAAACCAATGGTTTGACTTGCGCAAGGCTTTCAAACCGCGAATTACAGGGTCGCCGGCTGGGTTAATATGGCCTCCGTTTTCGCTGACGTCTGGCTAGAGGCAGGCGTCACTCTTGGAAAGACCTCCGCCGGGAGCAATCACATGGATTGGCTGATCGACGAAACTAAGCCGCTCGACATGGCCACGCTCGAAAGGTCACACGAGGACGCGCCGGCGGTGCGAGGCCTGCCCGCCCGCCGCGCCACGAACCTGGCCATCCGCCTCATGGACCTGGTGGTGCTCGATAACAGGAAGCTGTTCGGCGGCGCCGATATCCGCCTCGACACGCTGGTCGTCCACGGCCAGGCCGCCGGCGCCTCCGCCGATAGCTTCTACCAGCCCCAAACGCACCGTTTCTCCGGCGTGGAGGACGGCAAGCCTCTCCTGGCAGGCGAGGAGAATCTCCTGGTTTTCTATGGCCGGCCGCGCCACTTCGTCGATATCTCGATCATGGCCTCGCGCGACCGTCAGGACACCGAGGACCTCTCGAACCTGATCGCCAGCCGCGCGGCCTCGCCGGAGTTCAAGGCCTCGATCGCAGCGATCGTGGGCCTCGCGGTTGCCGCGCCACCGGCCGCCGCCATCGGCGCCGCGGCGGTCGCCGCGATCACGCTTGGCAACACCGTAGGCGACTTGTTGGGGCGTTTGACCGGCAACACTATCGGCCTCTACCGCGTTTCCTATCTCTACGGCGACAGCTTCGGGCTGGGACGGCACCCGCAGTCCGGCCACTTCGACAAGAGCGACCTGCGCTTTTCCTATGAGGTGGTGCGGGACCAGGCCTAGCGCCGCCGCCGGCTGTCGCCTACGACTCGGCCCCTACGGCGTGATCTTTACTTCGGCGTAACCCCATGAGGGCTTGAGGTCGTTCCCGCGACTGGAAGCGGTCAGGTTGCGCGCGCCGCTACCGTCAGCATTGATCACGTAAACGTCCGCAACGCCCGCCCGCGAGGAGGTGTAGGCGATCTGAGATCCGTCCAGCGACCAGGCGGGGTCGAACTCGTCGGCGTTTTGGTCCGGCGTGACCCGGCGGGCGCCTTCGCCAGCCGCGGTCATCACCCATATGTCGAACCCTCCGGCCCGGTTCGACTGATAGGCGATGAAGTCGCCTTCTGGCGACCACGAGGGCTCGGCGTTGAAGTAGCGCCCGTCGCGCGTCAGCCGCACTGGATTGGCGCCATCCGCGTTCATGACGTAGATCTCGAAGATGTTGCCGCCGCCGTCGCGGTTCGAAGCGAAGGCGATCAAGGCGCCGTCCGGCGACCAGACGGGGTCGATGTCCGCGGCGCGGCTGCGGCTGACGTTGACGGCGTTGGCGCCGTCGATGTCCGACACGTAGATCTCGTAGTCGTCGCCGCGTTTGACTTCGAAGACGATCCTGGTCCCGTCCGGCGAGACGTTCGGTTCCAGCTTGGAGCCATCCGTGGTGCGAATGGCGCGGACGTCGGTGCCGTCGCTCCTCATGATGAAGAGCTCAGAACTCGTGTCGGGGCCGTGGGCATAGATGACGCCGGCATCGTATTTCAGGCCGTCGGGGAGCCGGCTGGGGTCGCCCGCCCGCGTGAGCCGGGTTTGGCGCGAACCGTCCGGCGCCATGACGTAGACCTCCTCTTGGCCGTCGCGGTCGGAGGTGAAGAAGATCGCCGGCTCTATGCCCGTTTCATCCGGCGGCAAGGGCGGCGAGCCGCCGGGGATGAGCAGGATGCCGGCGACCACGGCAGCAGCCACCGAGGCCAGAAGCCCGCCCCCGGCTATCGGCCGCCATCCCATCGGCAAGTCTTCGAACTCTCCCGTAACCGCGACTGGCGGCCCGCCACGGCCGCTGCCGGCGGCCTCGATGCTGAACGGCCTCATCGCGCGCCCACCGGTGAGGCGGCGACGTCGCGGCCGCGCCGTGACCTCGATGGTCCGCGTCCTTCCGCCGTCCACGGCGATCGATGCCGGCAGAACGAAGGCGCCCCGGCCTTGCGGATCGGCGGCCCGTAGGTCCAGGTCTACCGGGCCCGGGTTGTCGTTGCGCACGGCCAGCTCAAACAGGGAGGGCTCCCCGGGCTTCCCCGGCAGTGGCCGCAGCCCAAGCGTCACCGCTTCCATGCGCGCGGGCGCGGCAGGCTCAGGCGCCGCTTCAATCAGGGACGGGGCAGGCTCAGGCATTGCCGGCTCGGGCGCCGGCGAGGCCGGCTCCAGAGCAATGGCCTCGGCCGCTTCGATGCCCGGCGCTGGGAGAGGACTCGGCGGTCCGGCCGGCGGCAGGCCGGCCGGCGCCGTCGCCTCTAGGGGCAGGGCCGTGCCGGCCTCTTCGACGGGGCCGGCAGCGGGCGGCGGCGCCGGCTCGGGTGGAGGTACCGCGACGGGCGGGACAAGTACCGCCGGGGCCGAGAGGTCAAACAGCACGCCGTCGGCCGCGCGCATATACAGGACCGGCGTGCCCCATTCGATGTCGTTGCCCTGGGCAAGGATGGCCTTGCGCGCCTCTGAAATGGCCGCGTCCACGGGAAAACTCTCCGCCAGGGCGGAGTAGAACTCGCCGGCGAATGTCACGGCGGCCTTGTCCGTGATCTCGAACTGCATGGCCACCACGGACGGTATGCCCTGCCTGATGAGGCTGGAGGCCATGCCGGCGAAAGGGTCAGAGCGCGAGTTGCGGGCCCCTTCGCAGGAATTTAGCACCGCCAGCCTCAGCGACCGGTGGTCGTGCAGGAGCGGGCAGATGCGGTCCGGCGTCTCCATCGAGCCCCGGCCCTGCTCGTCCTCGAGGACGAGCACGCCTTGGCCGGACGCCTGGTCGAAGCCGCCATGGCCGATGAAGTGGAAAACGTGGTACTCGCCGGAACGCAGCCGAGCCTGCAGCTCGGGCAGAGTCGCCTTGTCCAGCCAGTGGACACTGACCTTGCCCGAGGCGATGAGCGGATTGAGCGACACTTCCAGGCGTTTGCGTTCGGCCTCGACGTCAAGCAGGGGGTAGTCCGGGTCCACCGGGCTGGAAATCATCACCAGCACGCGCAGGGGCAATGACGCCAGAAGAGGCCGGATGCGCTCGTGCATTTCCAGATATCTGACGATGGGCGTGTAGCTGGACTGCGCCAGGAAGCGGCCCAGAGAGCGGTCGAAGAGGAATTCCCAGGGCAGGTCGGCCAGCTCCGGGGCATCCTGAAGCCGGAGCCTCAGACGCAGGCCTGTCCCTTCCTCGCGATTGGCGTCGTCCAGGCTGCCGCGTAGGACGGCCAGTACCTCTCCCGAGAACACCGCATCGAAGAGGCCTGAGCCAAGCTCGCGGGCGGCGGCGCGCTCGTCGGACGAGACGCCGCGCATGCGCGCCCGAAGCGGCCCCATCTTCAAGAGAAGGTTTTCGAGCCTGTCATCCGTGAACGGCAGCGTAAAGCTGTTCGAGGCTTCGCCGACCGGGGACTTGATGACCTCGGCTACGAAGCCATCCCCCTGGCGCTCGATCTGCAGGTCGAAATCAAGATACCGAAGTGCCGGCAACGGGCCCCACCTCTGTGGATCGATTCGAGGCTGAAGCCAAACTTCGCGCCTCAGAGTAATGCCACGCCTGTCACGGATGAATTACAGAAATGCTTCATTTGAGTCCGTGGACTCCTCCCGATCGCCGTCCGGACGGCCGGCGCCGGGTGGCTGAGGCAACCTGCACCTTGACGTAAGGGTGCGTTTTGCCGCTAATTGATCGTGTAGATCGAACCAATCCCTGCAATCCCTGTTGCCGCGCGTCGTAAGCCCCGGGCGCCCCGGGCCATCGGGCACGGGATGTCGCAGGCCATCGAACGAAGTCAGGAGCCCGCTTGCTAGGGTTTGGCGAGAACGGTCCGTCCCAGTCGGAAGCACGTGTAGTCGGCGGCACATTCGCGGCACTGAGCATCGTGCCCTACCGGTTTCTCTGGGCAAGCATGCTCTGCTCCTTCGCGGGCATGCAGATGCAGATGGTGGCTCGCGGCTACCTCGCTTACCGCATCGGTGGGACTTCTACTTCCATCGCCCTGACGACGCTGGCCTGGGGTATCCCGATGCTGCTGTTCTCGCTTATCGGCGGCGCCGTCGCCGACCGGTTCGAGCGCCGCAAGCTAATGATCGGCTCCCAGATGGCGACGGCCTGCGTCGCCCTGACAATCGCCGTCCTGGTCCAGACAGGGGCGATAAACCTCTGGTATCTCTTCGCCGCGGGCCTTGTCCAGGGCACAATCTTTGCCTTTGCCGGTCCGGCACGACAGTCGTTCATCCCTGAAATCGTGCCGGATGACAAGTTGATGAACGCGATCGCTCTCAATAACGCGGGCATGAACCTGACTCGGATAGGCGGGCCCGCACTGGCGGGGGCTCTTATCGGCATCTCCTGGATCGATGTCCAGGGCGTCTTCTATCTCCAGGCACTTCTGAATTGCGTCGCTCTGACACTGCTCTTCGTGCTTCCGGGCCTGGGCGACCGCCATGGAGCATCGGCGGGGCCGGGTCTGGGGCGCTTCGGCCGGCCGCGGACGACGATGGCGCGCGACCTCATCGACGGTCTCCGCTACGTCAAGGGCAGCGCCGTGCTGATGACCCTGCTGATGATGGGCATTGTGCCGATGCTAATCGGCAGCTCTTACCAGAGCTTCCTGCCGGTGTTCGCTCAGGACGTCTTCGGCGGAGGCAAGCCCAACGCCGGCGGCCTCGGCGTCATGTCGATGATGACCGGCGTAGGCGCGATCGTCGGCTCGCTGGCGGTGGCATCGCTGGCCAATTACCCGCGGCGGACGACGCTCCAGCTGATGTCGGGCGTCGGCTTCGGGCTTTCGATGGCCTTCTTCGCCGTCCAGCCGTCTTTCGCGATGGCGCTGTTCGGACTGGTGATGCTCGGCGTCATGTCCGACTTCTTCGCGTCCCTAAACTCGACGCTAGTGGTCAGCGCTAGCGACCCCGAGTACTACGGCCGCGTGATGAGCGTGAACATGATGACGTTCGCGCTGATGCCGCTCGGGACTCTGCCCGTCGGCTACCTGGCCGACACGATCGGCCACATCTCCGTCGGCTCGCTCGACCTCATCGGCGTGCAGGTGACGACGTTCTTCGCCGGGTTGGTGATTGTCGCCTTCATCCTGGCGGTGACCGTCTTCAACCCCGGCTATCGCAAGCTGGAGCACGACGACTTCCGCCGCTCGGCCGAAGAGGCGGCGACGCGGGTGCAGGCGGTACCCTCCTAGTCCGGTCGGGCGCGGCGCTTCGACCGTCTGGTCGGTTAAGTGGTCCTACGGGAACACAACCGGCCGAAGTGGCGAATAAGGTCGCGCGAGGGTCTCACACCCTACCGTGATGTCACTGCTCGTGCCGGTTTGATCCCACTCGGCACCAGTAACTCTCAGGTGAAGTCTCTTTCTGCCGAATCCGGGGGTGCCGCAGCCCGTGCAAGGGCGACGCCGATGAAGTACGCGACAGGCACCGCGCAGTAAATGACCAGCGTCGCGGTCGGGGCGGCATTGGCAATGGCGATGGCCACCAGATAGGCAAGGCCGGGAACGGCCACGATGGCCACCCCGGTGCGGCGGGATTGGGCGTCGATTGCGGTGACAAGAAGATGAGGGCGGTTGGTCGCGTACAGCCAAATGACAATGCGCGCCAGCCCGATCGCGACGAGAAGGCCTCCGTACATCCGCAGCGCGACGGCGTCTGAGGCGTACCTGGCCAGCAATGCAGCCCCAAAAGGAATGACCGAAAGCGGCAGCAGATAGAGCAGATTGAGCCAGACGAGGACTCGATCCGTGCGCCGCACCAGCGAGAACAGGTCGCGATGTCCGGCCCAGGCGATGGCCACCACCACGAAGCTGATGAGGAACGCCAGAAACGAAGGTCGTATCTCCTCCAGCGCGGCGCGAAGCGACTGGCCGCTTGCGAGGTCCGGCACATGTATCTCAAGCACAAGCAGGGTCATGATGATCGCGAAGACTCCGTCGCTGAGGGCCAGGACCCGTGCAGGGTCGTGAGCGCGCTCGTAGTCCCATTGCACTTTCTGGCTGTCCATACGTTCTCGAGTTATCCATTAGCGCGAGACGGCCGTTCCATGCCTGACGCTTCGGCCAGTCTCAATTAGTCGCAAAAAATCAGGCAGGGGCTCCTCGCGGAGCCCCTGCGCCTGTGATTCCTGGACTGGTTCAGTCCGCGGTCAGGACCAGCGTCCCCGTCGTCGAAAGGCTGCCGCCGGTGCCGTTGACGATGCAGGACCGGGCCTTCGTCTGCTTGCCCTTGATGCCGTTGATGCCGTCCTCGGCCGTGCCGGAGAGCTGGCGGTACGCCTCGACCAGCAGCTGCATGCCGTACATGCCGGAGTGGTTGAAGGAGAGGCCGCCGCCGTTGGTGTTGATCGGCAGGCGTGCCGCCGGGGCGCGGCGTGACCGTCCTTCCACAGGGTGAAGCCTTCGCCCCTCGGCGCCAGGCCCAGCATCTCGACGGTGATGCCGGCGGTGATCGTGAAGGAGTCGTAGATCATGGCCATTTCCATGTCTTCCGGCCCCATGCCCGCCATCTTGTAGGCCGCAGCGCCGGAGGCGGCGGCCGAAGTGGCCGTGAAGTCCTCCATCTCCAGCATGTTGGAGTGGCTCATGTTCTCGCCGGCGCCGGCCATCCACACGGGCTTCGTCTCGCAGGCTCTGCGCGATCTCCGGGCTCGTGACCAGCACCGCGCCGCCGTAGTCGGTGACCAGGCAGCAGTGCAGGAGCGTCAGCGGCCACGAGATCATGCGCGACTGGTTCACGTCCTCGATCGTGATCGGCCCGCCCTGGGGGTGGGTCTCCCTCGAGTGCATGACGGCGCGCGGGTTCAGCGTCGCCCACTCGCGCGTGACGACGGCGATGTGCGCGAAGTCCTCCGGCGTGGTGCCGTAGCGGTGGTTGTGGCGCGTCATCGCGTGCGAGTAGTTCGAAGGCGCGCCCGAGAGGCCGTAGGCCATGGTCATCTGGGCGCCGGGGTTGTCGGCGACGCCGCCACCGCGGCCGCCGCGGCCGCCGCCTCCGCGCTGGGCGGACCAGCCGGCCTGGCCGAGGACGACGACGGCCACGTCGATGATGCCGGCGTAGATCGCCGCCAGCGCGTGGTGGACGTGCATTTCGAAGGAGCAGCCACCGACCGAGGTCGTGTCGATGTAGCTCGGGTGCAGGCCGAGGTGCTCCGCCAGCTCGGATGACGACAGGCCGGCGCTGAACACGCCGTTGATGCGCGAGATCGGGATGCCGGTCTGGTCGCTGACGTTCTTGATCGCCTCGATGCCCAGCTGCAGGGAGGTCTTCGGCGTGGAGGGGTAGCCGATCTCGTTGGCTTCGGCCGCGCCGACGATGGCGGCGGCCTTGAAATAGGTGACGGCATCGTCTACTGTCCCTCCACGACGCGCCAGAACGGGATGTGCACATCCTCGCGAGGCTGCCTCGAACTCGACCTTGCACTTCGAGCCGATCTTGATGGTCTCGGGCTTGGTCGGGTCGACGCCGCGCAGGACGGTCAGCATGCGGTCGCCCTCGTTGAGGTCGATGTAGGCGGTGACGAAGGGGGTCTCGGCGGCCCAGCCGCCGAAGGCGCGGTGCTGGACCGCGAAGGTGTGCAACCGGCCCTCGCCGCTGCCCTCTATCCACTCCAGCTCTGTCGAGTGGCAGTGGGGGCAGATGAGGCGCGGGTACCAGTGCACGCGGTTGCAGTTGGTGCAGCGGGGCAGCATCAGCTTGCCCTGCCTGGTCCCGTCCCAGAACTCCTTCGTGTGCATCGCCCGGTTGCGGGATCGGCTTGGTGTAGGCCACTCGTCGTCTCCTCCTCTATGGCTCCCTGCTCAATGATGTGTGGTCCGCCCGCGGCGGTACCGCCAACAGAGTGCCGGTGAGACGCGCGAGGCTACCCCTTCCCGCCGGCGGGCATAGTCTGGCAGCGAGCAGGCCATCGGGCAAGACTCCAAACGCCTGCCCGCGAGGCCAGGCAGTTGTGGACTCGCCGCCCTGCGCCCGGAAGCGGCGGCTCGCCCTCGATCCGGTCGCGCGATTAGGGCAGGTTGGGGAGAGAGGCGCCCATCCCTCGGGCGGCGCCGTCCAGCGCTTTCGCCCAGGCCAGGGCCTCGTCGTAGCCGGCGTCATCGGCGAGGGCCGGCAGGGGCATCATGCCGCCGACAGCGGCCGTGACGGCCTTCGCCCAACCAACGAAGTCCTTGACCTCCCTGGATTCGGGCAAGGCTTGCATGGCCATTCCGGCCTGAGCCGCCGTCTGCGAGAGGCTTTGCGCCCAAACGAACAGGGCGCTCATGTTCTCGTTCGTCACCTGGTAACTCCCTTCACTGAATCCGTGGCGGGCGAGACGCCGGTTCGTCGTATGGGAAAGACAACCCGCATTGGGAAGGATAGGCCAGCACTTCCCCTGCCGCAATACGAGTGTGGATACATCGCGTGGAGATTCGGCGAGAACAGTGCCGGGCCAGGCGGGGCGTGGGGATCGCGGGCTCTTAGCCTTGCTTGCGCTTGTCGAAGTCGTCCAGGTCGAGGCCTTCGATGAAGTCCTTGAAGGCCGACATCTTCTCCAGCTCTTCGGGCGCGACGCGCGAGAGGGGCTCGCTGTTGACAGCGCTGAGCGTGCCTTCGGGCTCGCGGTCGATCAAAAGGCCGGCCCGCTCGACGACGGACTCTTCGGCGTAGATCGGCACCTGCGCCCGGACGGCCAGGGCGACGGCGTCGCTGACGCGCGAGTCAATCTCGGTCATTTTGCCGTTGTTGTCCAGGACAATGCGGGCGTAGAAAGTGTCGTTGGTGATGTCGTTGACCAGGATGTGGCTGACCTGGGCGCCGAGTGTATCGATGACGTTGCGCAGAAGGTCGTGGGTCATGGGACGCGGTGGCGCGGCCTCGCCAAGCTTCATCGCGATGGCCTCCGCCTCGGCGGGGCCGATCCAGATCACCAGGTAGTGCTCACCCTGCTTCTCCTTGAGGATGAGGACGCGGCTGAGGTTCTGCATGCTGACCCGGACGGCCTCGATGCTCATCTCTATCATGCCATCCACCCCTCCCGCAGGACGTGCCGCGCGGCAGCCTTACGCGAATTCAGTCTACGCGTGGCCGATCACGGGTGTCAAAGCAAACCAACGCGCCTTCGTTACAGTGTAGTGTCGACAGCGCAGGGGCCAAATCGCACCCGAACAGGCTATTTTCTCACTCGCGGCGGCCGTCACTCCGCCCGGGCCGGCACCACACGGGAGCCCTTCGCACGCGACCACAGCGCCGCGCCGAGGGCCACGATGCCACCCGCGATCAGCACGGGCTCGACGCCCACGGCGTCGGCGAACAGGCCGGCGATGATGACCGGCAGGATGGCGGCCATGTTCGAAAGCACCGAATGCGCGGCGAATATGCGCCCCTGCATGTGCATAGGTATGCGCTCGTTCAGAAGCACCCGGCCCATGGTCAGGACAACCGTCAGCGCGAAGCCGTACCAGTTCGCGTAGAAGATCGTCGCTGCAATCCGCGCCGACTGATCGTCGAGCGGGCCGGAGCTAAAGAGGCCCAGGAGGTCTATGTCCACGAGCCAGGCTGCGGTCGCCGGCACCAGACCCAGCAAGATCAGCGCCGCCGCCATGATCAGGTAGGCGCCGCTGATGGTGACCAGCTTGTTGAAGTGGTCCGCCAGCCACTCCACGCTGCGCAGGCCGACGAAGATGCTGATCGCGACCGGCGCCAGGACGAAGACGATGTTCTCCGGCGCGACGTGCAGCACCTGGGTCGCGAACTTCGGCAGGAGCGTCGCGATCACGAGCGTAGACACGCTGGCGACGACGGACAGGACCAGGCTCATGTAGCAGACGGGGTCGCGGGCCAGGGTCATCCACCCCTCCGCGAATTGGCGGCGCGCGCCGGTGATGCTTAGCCGCTCTCGCTGCTGCTCTGTGAAGGTGAAGTGGAACTGCGGGATCACCGTAATGATCGCGGCGGCAAAGGCGAAGAGGCCCAGGAGGATGAACAGCAACGGGTCGCCGTCCGTGGTCTTCAGGAGGATCGGCGCCAGGATGAGCATGCCCGCCACCTGCGTAACCAACGAGCCCAGGCTCAGGAATGAGTTCGCGGCCGTGAGCCGGTCCTGCCGCACGATGTTTGGCAGCACCGCGCTTTCGGCCGGCACCGCGAACTGGGCGATGATCCCCAGGCAGAGCGCGACCAGATAGAGCGAGGCCAGCGCGTCCTTGGCGCCGATCAGGGCGAACATCAGCGCCGCCCTCAGCGCATTCGCGGTAAACAGGATCAGGCCGCGCGGCATGCGGTCCACGGCCACGCCGGCAAATGCCCCGAGCAGGGCCGAGGGCACGAGAATCGTCATCAGAAGGCCGCCGGTCGCCAGCGCCGAAGGCGACTGCCGCACCGTGAACACCAGCAGCGCGTAAGAGAGGGCGTTCACCGCGCCGGTGCTGGCGACCCGCATCAGGAAGAAGCGCCGGAAAGAGTCGTTATCCAGCAGCTCCGACCATTGAGTCAGCAGCAGGCGGTTGCGTCTGGGGGGAGAGACAGCGATTTCAGCCATGCCGGATGGCCCGAGATTACCACGGGCAGAAATGAGGTGTGAGGTTTCAGGCGTCAGGCGTCGAACCTTCAAGGCCCGCCCTGAGGCCGCCCCTCGAACCTGAACGCGAGGCGCGGCGTTACGGGACTCGAAGGGGCTCGCGGCCGAGCCTGCGCGCGAGGTCCGCCACCGCCGTCACCAGCTGCGCGTTGTCCCGCGCCTGCGTGCCGTCAGGCAGCGTCAATGTGTCCTCCAGCCCGATGCGCACGTCGCGGCCGCGACGAAGGCCGGCTTCGATGACCCGCCAGGTGCCATCGCCGAAGCCGTGGTGGAGGATGGGGATTGCCACGCCCGCCGATTCGAGTGCCGCATCCATCTCTGCCGCGAGGTCGACGGCAGAGACGCCGTCACGGTCGCGCACTTCGACCAGGACCCTCAGGCAACGGCCCGCCAGGCCGCCGGCGGCGAAGGCGCCGCGCGTCTTCGACGGTGAACAGCCCGACCTCGACGCCCACGCCCATCTCCAGCAGCAGGCCGGCCAGCTCCAGCGCGCCCTCTTCGGCCCAGTTCACGGAAGCGAAGTCGGGCAGGACCCGCCAGGCCTTCACCTCCTCCAGCCGTCTGGCCGGGTCGCGCAGGATCCAGGCGCCTGTCGTGACGCCGGCAGCCAGGCCGGGACAGGCCTCGCGGACCGCGGCCACGGTTTCGCCGACGTCCGCCGCGTTCAGGCTCTCGAGGCCGTCGCGATTTCTGGTGTGGAAGTGCACGGCGCCGGCGCCGGCATCGCGGGCGGCGGCGGCCGCAAGCGCGACCTCCGCCGGCCGCAGCGGCAGCGCCGGGTGCGCGCCCGGCGGCCGGTTGCCGTTGAGGCAAGCCTTGATCAGCACCGTCTGCGAGGCCATCAGCGGTCTCCTTGTCCTGATCCCGCGGCCGCTATCTCGGAGGACGCCCGGCCGGGTACGCGCTCGTCGCCGCGGCGCACGGTTATACGCCGTTGATCCAGGTGCTCCAGCAGGGCCTGTGCGTAGCGGCGGGAGTTTCCGAACATGTCCCTCACCTCGGCGAGCGTGATCGTGCCCTGCTCCCGCATCCTGGCCACGATGCGCCCCACCATCTCACGATAGGCCCCGGCCTCGAAAACCACGCCGCCGCCCACGTCGACCACCAGGGCGGCGCCGTCCAGGTATGCCACAAGCTCGTCCGCGGGACGGGCGTCGAGGGGCGGTCCGAAGGGCGATGACTTGAGGACCGCGAGGTAGGCGTCCGCCAGGGTCTGCTCCGCGGCCGAAGGCGCCGGCTGCCAGCCGCCGGTCGCGACCGCCGCGCCGTGATCGGCCAGCCGTCCCACGCCGCTAAGGTACTGCAGAAGCGCCGGAAACACGCGAGGGTTCAGTTGCAGGCGGCTGCGTAGCTCCTCCTTGGGCAGGCCGCGACGCAACGAGTGCTCGTCCTGAAAAGCGCGCACCTCCCGGATCGCGCGCTCCGCGACCGCTTCCAGCGCCGTTGCTGTCATCACGAAGCGCTGGCCTTCGGGCCCGGTTATTTCGACGGCGCGTCCGGCGGCGAGAAGCTCCGCCAGCGCCTTCGCGGCCGCCTCGGCGCCAAGCTCGGACGCCGCCACGAGCATCTCCGGCTCTACAGGCTGGCGCTCTTCGATGGCGGCGACGAGCGCATCGGCGGGCGTCCCCCGGCTGCGTCGCTCCAGGTCGTCGATAACGCTGGGGCGGCGCCGAGGATGGCGGCGCGCCTGCGTCGGCCACGATGACCCCGCCGCCGATCGTGTCGTTGGCGTCGCGGATGACGAAGCGGTCGCCGGTGAGCACGGCGCAGGGCGCGTCGAGCCGGAGCTGGGCCCAGGCCTCGTCGCCGGGGAGCAAGCTCGTCGCCTCCAGCAGGAGCAGGCGGGCCGGGCATTTCGCTGGAGCCGGTGTGGAAGGTGACGCTGAGGTTGTGGCGCAGGGGCCGCGCCAGCGAGCCCAGCGCCCGCAGGCGCACGTCGACGGCGACCGAGGGCTGCAGCCAGCCGGGGCGTCGTGACCACCTGGCCGCGGCTAGAGGTCGTCCGGCGTCGAGCCCGGTGAGGTTGACGGCGGTGCGGGTGCCGGGCGGGGCGCTCCTCCACCTTGCTGGCGGTGGCGTCTGGAGGCCGCGGACGCGCGACGCGCAGCGACGGTCAGGTGACCGCCCGCGACCGCGGGCACGACCTCCACCTCGTGCGCCGATGCGAAGGACGCCGTCGATCAGCGTGCCGGTGACCACGGTGCCGAAGCCGGCCACGGTGAAGACGCGGTCGATGGGCAGGCGCGGCCGGCCGAGGTCGCGCTTCGGCGGCGTCTCGGGCCAGCGTCGCCTCGATGCGCCGACAGCAGTTCCGGCAGGCCCTCGCCGGTGACGGCGGAGCAGGCGCACGACGGGCGCGCCGGCCAGCGTCGTGCCCTTCAGCAGCGTCCTCGACGTCGGCGCCGACCAGGTCCAGCCAGTCCGCGTCGACCAGGTCGCTCTTGGTCAGCGACCACGATGCCGCGCTCGACGCCGAGCAGATCGAGGATGGCCAGGTGCTCGCGGGTCTGGGGCATCACGCCTTCGTCGGCGGCGACGACCAGCAGGGCCAGGTCGATGCCGCCGACGCCGGCCAGCATGTTCTTGATGAAGCGCTCGTGGCCGGGCACGTCGACGATGCTGACCTCGCTGGCCGCCGGGCAGCGTGCAGCCAGGCGAAGCCCAGGTCGATGGTCATGCCCCGCTCCTTCTCCTCCTGGAGGCGGTCGGGGTCGATGCCGGTGAGGGCCTTGACCAGGGTCGACTTGCCGTGGTCGACGTGGCCGGCGGTGCCGATGACGAACAAACCTCACCCCCTGCCCCCTCTCCGTCAACGGAGAGGGGGTTTCGGACGCCACGCGTACTCGGATTATATTGGCGGCGTGAAGACGCAGCTGATCCGGGAGACCGTGCGCGGCTTCGGCCTGACCCTGGAGACGCAGGCCGGCGTGTTCGCCCACCGCGGCCTCGACCCGGGGACGAGGCTGCTGATCGAGACGATGCGCGTGTCACCGACGGCGCGCGTGCTGGACCTGGGCTGCGGTTACGGGCCCGTCGGCATCGTGGCGGCGAAGCTTGCCGAGCGCGGACACGCCGTGCTGGTCGACCCTGACGTCCGCGCCACGCGCCTGGCCGAGAGCAATCTGAAGCTCAACGGCGTATCAAACGCGGAAGTCCTGCTGGGGGACGGCACACACGACCTGCCGCGTGGAGCTCGCTTCGACGTCGTCGCCTCCAACCCGCCCACGCACTCGGGGCGCGAGGTGCTGGACGACCTGGTCGCGGGAGCGTACGCGGTCCTGAAACCGCGTGGCCGCCTCTACATGGTCGTTAACCGACTCCTCAGCCTTCGCAAGGAGGTCGAAAAGGTCTTCGGCAACGTCGAAATCGCCGGGCGCTCCAAGGGCTACATCGTTGTCGAGGCGGTCAAGCAGCCAAAGGGGCATGAGCAGCCCGCGCCAGGCTGACCGATGCACGAAGCCGCGGTTCAGCTTGGCGGCGGACTCACGGTCTTCGCCGGTAGGTGGCAGGTGCGCGAGAGCCAGTAGCGGTTGTCGGCGAAGCGCCGGTAAGCGCCGTCGAAGACGTTGCGCAGGACCGGCAGGGTCGAGGCGAAGTAGATCGGCCAGGCCCACCAGACGCGCCGCATGACGTAGCGATAGACTTCGGCGCCCTCCAGGTCTCCCCCGTCCGTGAGGACGAGGCGGATGTCGGCGACCAGTTCCTCTTCAGGCAGGTGCAGCCTCTCACTCACCCAGGCGGCCTGCAGGGTGTCGATCTCGAAGCCGCGACGCTTGAGCACGCCGGCCCAGAACGGCACCCAGCGGCTACACACGCCGCAGGGGCCGTCGTAGAGGACCCAGCCCTGAGCCGGCTTGCCCGGCGCCGCGACCGTCACGCGACTCTCCGGCCCCTGTGGACGGCGACCGCCGACCCCTCCGCCAGAAACGCCGATGCCGGCGGCGCGCGCAGCGCTTCCGCAAAGGCCACGCCGTAAAGGGCCTCAACGTCGCCGTCCAGGTGTCCCGACTCACATTGCCACACGCGCCAGGGCGGGTGCTCGACTTCGTACTCGACCGTGCCTCCATCTCGCTGCGTTGAATAGCCCCAGTAGTGCTGGGCGATGAACTCCTCCCTGGAGCCTTCGGCCAGGGGCTCTGGATCGCCCCTGGTGACGACTTCGAGGCAGCACTTTGCCCCGCGAAACGTCCAGGTGTATCGAGCGGACTTCACGGCGGCGGCTCCGCCGGAAATGGCGTGGCTCGTGGGGAGGGCGACGTAGTTTTCGTTGTAGAAAAGACGTGCGCTGAGCGCGATGGCCGCGCGCGGGACGATCTCTTTGATGAAGACCACGCCGCGGCGCCATTCGCCCGCCGCCTTGCGTCGGACGTAGAAGCGGAGGTTGATTTCCTCGAAGTTGCGGTGGAAGGGGATCGACAAGCCCATCACGCGGGTATTGAGGAAGCGAAAGCCGACCATGCTGACCAGAGTCCGGCCGTCCCAACCGTCGAGCTCGGTGCCCCTGGGGACCAGAGGCAGAAGGACGGCGGGGTCGATCTCGTAGCTCACCATCGCGATATGGCGCCACTCGGCCGAGAGAAATGCCCGGTTCACGGCGTCAACTTTCCGGCCGGCAACACGCCGGACACCACAATTATCCGCCTTGTCCTTCGCTGCCGCTACGTCATGGGCATGGATTTGGATGATCTCACACGACCGTGGTTGGGATCTCCGCGCTCTGTCGGCTTCCGGCGGCGGCTGATACCCTCATGCCGTGAACTCCAGGCCGGTGGCCCTGTACTACGACCCCCTCTTCCTCGGCCACGACACCCTCGACCACATCGAGAGCGCTGGCCCGCGTGCGCGCCTGCATCGACCTGCTGGAGTCGAGCGGCCTCGCCGCGCGCCTCGCGCGCCCGCCCTGCCGCGACGCGACGGAGGCGGAGCTGCTGCGCGTCCACACCCAGAAGCACATCGAGCAGATGCGCTTCGCCGGGTCGCGCGGGCCGGTCCTGCTGCTGCCCGGACACGGTCGCCAACACCGGCACCTACGCGGCCGCCGTGCGCGCGGCCGGCGCCTGTGTGGCCGCCGTCGAAGCGGTAGCCCGCGGCGACCACGCGAACGCCTACTGCCTCGTCCGCCCGCCCGGCCACCACGCCATCGCCAACATGCCGATGGGCTTCTGCTTCTTCAACAGCGTCGCCATCGCGGCGGCCCACGCCCGCCAGGCCCTGGGTTTAGACCGCGTCGCGATCGTGGACATCGATATCCATCACGGCAACGGCACGCAGGACGCCTTCTACAGCGACCCCAGCGTCCTCTACGTCTCGACCCACCAGTACCCCTACTACCCCGGCAGCGGCCACTGGCGCGAGACCGGCGCCGGCGCGGGCGTCGGCGCGACCTTGAATGTCCCCTTGCCCGCCGGCTGCGGCAACCCGGAGTACGATGCCGCCTTTCAGGAGTTGATCTTGCCGGCCCTGCGGCGCTTCCAGCCTCATTTGATCCTCGTGTCCGCCGGCTACGACGCCCACTGGGCCGACCCCGTCGACGGGGCCGAGATGCGCCTGTCCTGCGCCGGTTACGCCTCGCTGATTCGAGAGGTCAAAGCCGTCGCGGACGAGCTCTGCGAAGGACGCTCTGATAGTCGCGCTGGAGGGCGGCTACGACCTCACCGCCCTGTCCTGGAGCGTGCTGAACTCGATCGAGGTGCTGCTGGGCGAGGAGCGCACTCCCGACCCCGTCGGGCCGGCGCCGCCCATGACCGCGCCCGACATCACACCCCTTCTGGCGGCCATCCGCGAGCTGCACGGCCTGCGCGGCTGAATGCTGGGTGCCGCGTTAGCGGTGGCCGAATGTGACTACGATCCTTCACTTCGTTCAGGATGACGGAAGAGCGGACGGTCGGCCGTCGTCAGCGTCCGCTGTCCGGCGGCAGAAAGCGCAGCATCGCCTCGTCCCCGAGGAGGACGGCCTCGTCCTTGAGGCGAAGGCGGCCGTCGACTACCTCTGTCAGGCCGAGTTCCTGCGTTTCACGCAGTGCCTGCGCGAACGCCTCTTCGACGCGGACGTGGAAGCGGCGCTCGAAGGCGTCGAACGAGAGGCCTTCGCGAAGCCTGAGGGCCAGGATCATGGTCTCCGACATCTGCCGCGGCAGGTCGCCGGGATCGTGAAAGGTGACCTGTCGCATCGCGGCCAGCGGATCATCCGCCCCTCCATCCGCAGCCGAGGCTTCCCAGCCGCGGACGCCGTGTCCATCCGTAGCCGAGGCTTTCCAGCCTCCGGCCGCGGGGGGTGGGGTCGCGCCCGCTTCCTCAACCAGCGCCAAGTAGCGAGAGGGCGAGGCCGCGGCGGCGAAACGGCGCCCGAACAGGTGTGAGTGCGCCCCGGCGCCCAGCCCCAGCCAATCCTGGTTGCGCCAGTAAGCCAGGTTGTGCCGGCACTCGCGGCCCGGCCGCGCCCAGTTCGATATCTCGTAGTGCTGGTAGCCCGTCGCGGCCAGGCGCTCGCGGCTCCACTCGAACATGTCGGCCTGCAGGTCCAGGTCCGGCCCCGGCTTGCGGCCCCGGCCGACGTCGCGCGTGAGCGGCGTGCCTTCCTCCAGGGTGAGGGCGTAGAGGGAGAGGTGGTCGGGCGCCAGGGCCAGCGCGCGCTCGACGTTCTTCTGCCACTGGGCCATCGTCTGGCCGATGAGGCCGAAGATCAGGTCCAGGTTGACGTTGTCGAAGCCCGCCGAACGCGCCCAGCGATAGGCCTGCTCGGCGTCGTCACCGGAGTGGATGCGCTCCATGTCCAGCAGCTCGGCGTCATGAAAGCTCTGGACGCCGAAGCTGATGCGATTGAAGCCCAGTTCGTGAAGGCCGCGCAGGTGCGTTTCGTCGACGGTGCCCGGATTCGCCTCCAGCGAGACCTCAGCGGCCGCCGCGATGTCGAAGCTACGGCGCAAGGCGCGCACGATGGTCGCCATGTGCTCGACCGGCATCAGGCTGGGAGTGCCGCCCCCGAAGAACACCGTCTCGATGCGCCTGCCCGCGACCAGAGGTGACCACAGAGCCGCTTCGGCCGCCACGGCCTCCGCGTAGGGCGCCATGAGCGACTCCTGGCCGGCGTACGAGTTGAAGTCGCAGTAGGTGCACTTCGCGGTGCAGAAAGGGATGTGGACGTACAGGGCAAGGTTGGACGCTTCGGCCATGAGGCCAGTGTATCGCGCCTGGCGGCCGCTCCCGAAGGGACGGCGATGCGCCGATACACCTCAGTGAACGACAGGACGGACCCGCTACCTTTCGGCCCGGCCATACCCGCCCGTCCCCTGGACGTGCTGGTTACAGGCGCGGTCCTGGCCCTCGGCACTCTCGCGGCCATCGGCGCCATCGCCTATCACGCCTGGTATCTGCGCGACCTGCCCGAAAATGCGGCCATCTTCGTCTGCGGGCTGCTGTTCTTCGTCTACGCGGCCGGAGTGTACGTTTTCAGCTACGGTTGGGAGCGCTACGACGTCGAACGCGCGGTGCGGCTCACCGCCGTCATCGTCGTGCTCTCCGCCGCGGGGTTCCTGCTCCTGGTGCTGCTCCTGAAGCTCAGCGGCCGGGCTGCCGGCGGCGGGCAAAGTGCCGGCGCCGGCGACGCCTCGGAGGTTGACCTCGGCCCGGCACTGCGCACGGTCGGCTCCTTCGTGCAGAGTGGCCGCCTCGAGGCCGAGGACGAAGCCGAGCCCGAGCCTGAGTCAGACCTTTACACGATGACCTGCGGCCGCTGCCAGGAGCGCTATATCCCGCTGCCGCCCCGGGCGATCTGCCCGCACTGTGGTTGGGCTGCTGTAACCGTCGCCTGAGCGCTGGACCGTTGGCGCTTGCTGACTCGGAGTAGGAAGTCAGAAGGTGGCCTGCCGGAATCCACCTTCCAACCTCCAACCTCCACCTCACCTCGTCACGTTCACCACTACAGACGCGGTCAGCGTGCCCCGAGAAGCGTCCTGCACAGTTAGCCGCAGCGTGTAGGCTCCCGGCTCCAGGGGCGTGGTGTTCCAGGCCGCCAGGCCGCCACCCGACACCGGCAAGCTCCACTGGCCGATCGAGGACCAGGTCGCCGGGTTCGTGCCCTTGCCGAACTCGATGCGGTAGTACTGCATCTGCGGCGTGGCGGCGCTGCCGATGATGTTGACCACGCCCTTTACGTCGCCGCCGACGGGCGAGGCGATGCTCACGGGCCCGCCCGCGTTGCCGGAGACCGTGGCGGGCGTCGGCTGCACGGCGGCGCGGTCGCCGCTTACGGCCGGGTTTTTCACGAAGAGGTCCTCGGCGCACTGGACCGACGTCCCCGCCGCTGGCGCCGCGTTCGGCCCTACGGGCGCGCCGACCGAGCCGGCGGCCGTGCACACCTGGCGCTTTTCGACGTTCGCGGGCTGCGTCCAGGCGGTCTGGGCGCGGCCTCCGTAGGCGGCGAGCATCGTGTCGCGCATCGCCCGGAAGGAGATCGAAGTGCTGAAGATGTTCACCACCGGCGCGTTGTTGGCGTTGCCCGCCCAAACACCTACCACGTAGTCCTTGGTGTAACCGAAGGCCCAGGTCTCGCCGATCTTGTTCGCGTTCGGCCCGGAGGGGTCGTAAGGCGAGCTGGTGCCCGTCTTGACGGCGACCTTGTAGCCGGGCACGTTCAGCCCGCCACAGCCGAAGGTGAGGCACTCCGCCTGCGGGTCGGAGAGGATGTTCGAGATCAGGTAGGCGTACTCTTCGGGGACGATGCGCTCCTGTTGGCGGTGATCCTTGATGTCGAAGAGCAATTTGCCGGACTGGTCTTCGACCTTCGCGATCGCGATCGGCTCCAGGTCGCGGTCGCCGGCATGCTTCGGCTCTACAGGCAGGCCGGCCATCACGCCGCCGTTCGCCAGCATCGCGTAGGCGTACGCGAGGTCGAGCGCCTCGATGTCCACGCCGCCGATGGCGACGGCCGGCCCGTAGTAACCGTTCAGGGTTGTGAACCCGTACTTTCGCGCCGCCGCGACGATGTCGCTGACGCCGACGTCCTGGGCCGTGCGGAACGCCGGTACGTTGAGCGAGTTGCCGAGGGCGTTGCGGATGGTGATGTTGCCCTGGTAGCTGCCAACGGTTGGGTTCTGAGGCTGGAAGACGCTGCCGTTGGCCTCGCGGTACACGGTCGGGATGTCCTGAATGACCGTGCCCGGGCCCCAGCCCAGCTTCAGGAACGAGGTCAGGTAGACGAAGGGCTTGAAGGACGAGCCGGGCGAGTTCAGGGCCAGGAGGTTGTTCACGGTGCCCTGGATGTCTTCGCGGAAGTAGTCGCGGCTGCCGATCATGACCCTGATCTCGCCGCTGGAGGGCTCGATCACGAGCATCGCGCCGTTGCGGCTCTGGGACGTGTTCTCGAACTCCTTGATCCAGCGCTCGAGGTTGCCCTGAGCCTGCTCCTGCAGGTCCAGGTCCAGGGTCGTGTAGACGCGCAGGCCCTGGCTGTAGAGGGCGCCCTCGCCGAAGATGCGCTCGATTTGCGGCTGGACGTAAGTGAGGACGAAGTGCGGCGCGTCGATCGGGAAGCGGCCGGCCGCGACAGCGATCGGCTCTTGCTTGGCCGCCGCGACGTCTTCGGCCGTGAACTCGATGAACTGACCTTCGCCAACCTCGATTCGGCCGGCGCGCAGCATCAGGTCCAGCACGTCGTTGCGGCGATCCATGGCCGCTTCGGGATGGCTGCGCGGGTCGTAGGTCGCCGGCGTCTGGGGAATGCCGGCCAGGAGCGCGGCCTCGGCCAGCGTGAGCTCGGAGGCGTGCTTGCCGAAGTAACCCTGGCTCGCGGCTTCGACGCCGTTGTAGACGCTGCCGTAGCTGATCTGGTTCACGTACCACTCCAGTATCTGTTCCTTGGAGTAGCGGCGCGTCAGCTCGATGGCATAAATGCCTTCCTTGAGCTTGCGGTCCAGGGAGCGGCTGGAGCGGTCGTCGTAGTCGATGTAGACGTTCTTGACCAGCTGCTGGGTGATCGAGCTGCCGCCGGCGCCGTTGAAGAAGCCGGGGTTGCTGCCGAAGGGCGTGAAGTTCTCCCAGGCGGCGCGCGCCAGGCCCTGAAAGCTGATGCCGGGGTTGGAGAAGAAGCTGCCGTCCTCCGTCGCGATGGTTGCGGCCAGAAAGGCCGGCGCTACGGAGTCGAGCTTCACGGGCTGGCGCAGGCCGTCCTTGTCGTCGACGTACTCGTACAGGAGCTTGCCGTTGCGGTCGAGTATCTGGGCGCCCTTCGAGGGCTCATTGATCGCGAGCCTGTCCGGCGGGACGAAGCCGCCGACGTAGGACTCGTACAGGGCGAATCCGCCCAGGGCCGCCACCAGGGCGCCCGCGAGTCCGATGCCGATACTCGCCACGAGCATCGTCTTCAGCCGCGACATGCGCCAGCCGGGGTTGGGTCCCGTCATCCTGGCGCGCGCCTTGGTGGGGAAGTGCTGGCCGTGACGCCGGTCTCCGGGGCGCGCGCCAGGAGGGCGAGTTCCATGACGCGCGTCGTTTCCGTCTCCGGCCCATTCAGTCACAGCCACACCTCCACAACAAGCGTGGCAGAGCGCGGCGCGGACTTCGGCGGCGAGCGCCTATCGCGCATCTACCAGATCGCGGTGCGCGGCAATCGCGGCGATATAGTTGGCCCGTGATGCGCTATCTGAGGGAATGGTGGCCGCCGATACTTCTGGGCATCGCGACGATCGGCGCCTACGGCACGGTCTACTACTCGATCGGCGTCTTGATCCCGGTGATTGCCGGCGACCGTGGCTGGAGTACGGCAGCCCTTTCGGGCGCGTTCTCCCTGGCGACGGTCGGCCAGGGCGCCATCGCACTGCTCGCGGGCCGCACATTCGACCGTCGCGGCTCGCGGCCGGTGCTCTGGGCCTCGCTTTCTACGGGCGCCGTCTTCCTTCTCCTGGCGTCGTTCGCACAGACCTCGGCCCAATTCGTCGCAGCCTGGGCGATTGGCGGCGCGGCGGTCGGCGGCGGCCTGTTCTACAACGTCACCATGCCGATCACGGCGCGGTTGTATCCGCGGCGGCGGGCGGCCGCGTTCTCGGTCCTGACGTTGCTGGGAGCGCTGGCGAGCCCGATCTTCTACCCGCTCGCGGGCTGGCTGACCGACGCCTGGGGCTGGCGCGGCGCTCTGCGGGGCCTCGTGGTCCTGATGGCGCTTTGCGTCGCCCCGGCCGCCGTCTGGGTAAACGCCCCGGCATCGAGCGAGCCGCGCGGCCAGCTTGTGGCCCGGGCGGGCCTGCTGGACGCCCTGCGTGACCCGGTGGTGTATCGCGCGCTTCTGGTCTTCGCGCTAGCAGGCCTGGCGACCTCCGGCCTGCTCCTGCACCAGGTGGCGGCGATGCAGGCCGCCGGCCTGTCACTGGCCTTCGCTTCGGCCCTCGCCGGCGCCAGAGGCGCCTTCCAGATACCAGGGCGCCTGTTGCTCACGCCCCTCACCGCCCGCTTCGGCGTCCGCGGCTCCATGGGCCTCTGCTACGGCTTCGCGGCCACGGCCACGCTGGCGTTGATGCTGGCCGTCGGAGGCGCGGCGTCATTGCCCCTGGCGCTCTACTTCGTGGCGGTCAGCGGCATGGCGTTGGGGCTACTTTCGCCGCTGAACGGCCTCTTTCAGGCGGAGGTTTACGGCGACGCGCGCCTGGGCACGCTTACCGGCGTTGGAGTTGTGGTCGGCAGCCTCGCGGCGGCCGCGGGCGCATCACTTGCCGGCGCGCTGGAAGAGGCCACTGGCTCCTACACGCTGCCGCTGGCGTGCATCGTGGGGCTTCAGACTCTCGCGATCGCCGCCCTCATCTGGCAGGGTACGGCCATGCGCGGCGGAGCCAGGGAGCCCGTGGCGATACAAAAGGTACCGGACTCGGCCTAGCCAGCCAGGGCCGCGCCGGCCGCCTTCACGCAGAGTGCGATCCGCCATCCGCGGCGGGCGTTATCCCTTAAGAAAACGGCTGTTATGCTAGGTTGACTTTCGAGGGGGCACGCTTTATGACAAGTAGCGACACCAGGACTGGGGCCGGCGAGGCCGCAAGCGCGATCCATGACGTCGCCGAGCGCGTCAAGGCCAACATCAACCGCGTCATCGTCGGCAAGGACGACGTCATCGACCTGGTCCTGGTCGCGCTGTTCTCGGACGGCCACATCCTGATCGAAGACGTGCCGGGCATCGGCAAGACGACGCTGGCGAAGTCGATCGCGCGCTCGATCGGCTGCTCGCTTCAAGCGCATCCAGTTCACGCCGGACGTCATGCCCTCCGACATCACCGGCATCAACTTCTACAACCAGAAGCAGGGCGAGTTCGAGTTCCGGCCGGGGCCGATCATCGCCAACATCGTCCTCGCGGACGAGATCAACCGCGCGACGCCGCGCACCCAGAGCGCCCTGCTGGAAGCGATGGAGGAGCGCCAGGTCACGGTCGAGGGCGTGACCATGCGCCTGCCGGCGCCGTTCCTGGTCATCGCCACCCAGAACCCGATCGAGCTCGAGGGCACCTTCCCCCTGCCGGAGGCGCAGCTCGACCGCTTCTTCATGAAGATCAAGCTCGGCTACCCGAGCGAGGCGGACGAAGACGAGATCCTCCTGCGCTTCGAGGAGCGCAGCCCGCTGGACGACGCTGCGAGCCCGTGGTCACGGCGAGGAGCTGGTGCGCCTTGCGCAGCTGGTGCCGCAGCGTCTACTGCGAGCCGTCCGTGCGGCGCTACGTGGTGCAGCTGGTGCAGGCGACGCGCAAGCACCCCGCCTACGAGCTGGGCGCCAGCCCGCGCGGCAGCCTCAACCTCTTCCGCGGCGCCCGCGCCCTGGCCGCCATCCGCGGCCGCGACTACGTCCTGCCGGACGACGTCAAGTTCCTCGCGCCCTACATCCTGGCCCACCGCGCCATCCTCAGCTCGCAGAGCCGCCTGCGCGGCCGCGACGCCGAGGCGTGCTGGAAGAGGTCATCGAGTCGCGTGCCGGTGCCGGTCGAGGGCTAGTCGGCCGGTCGGCTTGTCGGCTTGTCGGCCAGAGGGCTAAGAGAAATGCGCGACTTTCAGAGACCTGGAAGTCTGGCAACGAAGCCCACAAGCTTGCGCTACAGGTTCACATGGTGACCAAGATCGATTCCCCGCTGATGAACAATACGGGCTAACGAGCCAGGTCCGGCGGGCGGCTCTTTCAATATCGACCAACATCGCGGAGGGTTGTGGCAGGGGCGGACAAGCAGAGTTGGCGCGCTTCCTGCAGATTGCGATGGGCTCGGCCAGCGAACTCGAGTCCTTGCTCCTAGTCGCGAGGGATCTAAGCGTATTTGTCCGGTACAGACCACGCAGAGGTGGACGAACAAACAGTGCGGGTCAAGAAAATGCTCTCAGCGTTGATTCGAAGGATCAGAACCCCGCGGCCCCGGGGACCGCGTCACGTCCTCCGGCCGACGAGCCGACAGCTGCAAGTCGCAGCCGAGTGCCTTCTGGCCGACAGCCGACAAGCCGACAAGCCGACAAGCCGAAGTGCCTTAGCGTGTGGGTACGCCGCTACTGGCTCCCCATACCCCTCACGATGATCCTCGTGGGGCTGATCATGTCCAGCGGGCCTCTGATCGGCCTCGGGGCGTTCATGCTCCTGGCCGGATTCGTCGGCAAGACGTGGTCTGAGCATGTGTTCGACAAGCTGCGCTTCGAGCGGCGCATCCCCGAACGGCGGGCGTTCGCCGGCGATAAGTTTCACCTCACGCTGCGCCTGGTGAACGACAAGTTCCTGCCCATCCCCTTCATCGAGCTGCGCGACCTGGTGCCGGAGGCGTTGCCGTCCGGCGAGGAGCGCCTGTCGCCCTCCGGCTCGCCGGGCCAGCTGTGGCTTTCGCGCTCGACGCACCTGGGCTGGTACGAGCGCGTGAACTGGCCCGTAGAGCTGGACGCCCCGGCGCGCGGCTACTACCGTTTTGGCCCGGCCCGTTTCCGTTCCGGAGACCTCTTCGGGTTCTTCCCCGCTGAGATGGAGGTAGACGACCAGGCCGCCGTTATCGTCTACCCCACCACGTACAGCCTTCCCGAGCTCGGCTTGCCGGCCGAGCGTCCCTTCGGCGAGCGCAAGGGCCGCGAGCGCATCTTCGAGGACCCGGGCCGCATCGCCGGCCTGCGCGACTACCGGCCCGAGGACTCGATGCGCCGCATCGACTGGAAGGCGTCGGCGCGGCGCCAGCAGCTGCACGTCGAAGGTCTACGAGCCTTCGAGCACGCTGCACCTGCTGGTCACCGTAAACCTGCACACGCTGGCGCACACCTGGGAGGGCTACGTGCCCGAGACCTTCGAGCGCCTGCTGTCGGTCGCGGCGTCCGTCGCGCGCTTCGGCTTCGAGGCCGGCTACGCCATCGGTCTCGCGGCCAACGGCGCCTACCCGACCTCCGACCGGCCGATGCGCGTGCCGGTCGGTCGCAGCCCCGACCAGCTCGGGCGCGTCCTCGAAGCGCTGGCGGTGATCGGGCCGATGACCCTGACGTCGCTCGACCAGGTGATCCAGCGCGAAGCTCAGAGCTTCCCCTTCGGCGCGACGCTGGTCTGCGTGACCTCGCGCATGGACGAGCCCCTGGCCGCGGCCCTGCGCCGGGTGCGCGACGGCGGCCACAGCGTGACGATACTGTCTCTGGCCGACACGCCTTTCGAGCAGGACACCGGCAGCGCCCGCGTCTACGAGCTGGCGAACGTGATGCGGTCCCTGGAAGTGAGGGGCGCTGCCCCGGCGCCGGCCATATGAGCTGGCGCTCACCGGTCATCCGCGTTTCGACCCTCCTGATGGAGGCGATCTGGACGTACGCGCTGGTCGCGTTTTACGTCGCGGCGGTCACGGACGGCGGCAAGCCATCATTCTTCGGGGTCGCCGCCGTGGTGCTTCTCTCGTACGGCATCTCGCGCTTCCTGCAGAACGCCGACATATCTCTCGGCGTCCTCAGGGTCTGGGGCACCGTGCTTTCGCTCCTCGTCTTCTACGCGATCGTGCGCATCGACTTCTTCGGCGATGCAAGGCTTTGGGACTTCGGCTGGGCGAACGACCTGTTCAACCACACGGAGGCTTCGGCGCGGGCGAACGTGCCGGCGGTCTTCGGCATCCCACTTCTCTGGTGCTTCTGGATTCGCGGCGTCTTTCGCGGCCAGGAAACCAATACCTTCGAAGACGTCGTCTCCAGCTTTGGCATCGGCGTGCTCGTCATCGCTTTCGTTGAGGTCTTTCAGGGCCAGCTGGACGACACGCCGGCGCTGGTCGGCCGGATCGCCATCCCCTACGTCGCATTCGGCCTGTTCGCGATCGCGCTGGCGCATTCGGCCCGGGCCGACACCGACCGCGGCCGCCCCTTTCAGCGCACCCTGCTCGCGACCATCGGCCTATCGGTGCTGGCCCTGGCGCTCGTCGCGGGCCTGGTGGCACTGTTCGACCTGGCGACCGGCTGGGGCGCGGCAAAGGACGCGTCGCGCGCCCTGGTCGATGCCGGCGAGGAGGCCGGCAACATCGTCGCCTGGCCGATCCTCAAGATCATGGACGGCTTCTTTGCGGCCATCATCTGGCTGCGCGACCTGATCTTCGGCACCCCCAAGCCGCCGTTGGTCGGCGGCCAGGACCAGGGTCAGGGCCCCGACTGCGTCCAGTTCCTCGTGGAGGACCGGGGCCTGACGATGCAGCAGGCGCTGGACCAGTGCAACCCCAAGCCCCACCAGTGGCCGGAGTGGGTGGGCCTGCTGGTCCGGCTTATGGTGCTGATCCCGCTCGCCGGCCTGGGCCTGCTCATGACGGCGCTCCTTTTCACGCGCTTCCGGCGCAGGTTGCGCCCCGGCGAGCAGAAGGAGTCGGCTTACCAGCAGGGGCGGCTCGCGTCCGACCTCAGCGACCTGTGGAACAACCTCCTCGGCCGCCTGCGGCCCAACCTCCACCTGGGCCGCGACCAGATGGACCCGGTGCGGCGCCTCTACTGGGATGTCCTCGACGATGCCGAGCGCCGCGGCGTTTCGCGACAGCCGCAGCAAACCCCGGACGAGATCGCGCCCTCGCTGGACCGCACCTTCCACGGCCAGGCCCCCGGCCGCATCACCACCGCCTTCGACGACGCCCGCTACGGCGGCCGCCTGGCGCCAGAGTCCGAGGTGCGCCGCATGCGCGAGGAGTGGGAGGACCTGCGGGGCGGGAATTAGGCGAAGCGAAGAATCGGCCACGGACGCACTGACCACCTTCCACCTTCCACGGCCAACCTCCATCCCTCCAACTTCCAGCTTCCATAGCCTCCTGCCCGCTGGTATCGTTCCTGAAGCATGAAATTCACCGAAAAGCTCGCCGCCGCCGTCCAGCGCAACAATTCCCTCCTCTGCGTCGGGCTCGACCCCGACCCGGCGCTCATGGCTATCGGCGACGTGGCGGCGTTCAATCGCGCTATCGTCGAGGCTACGGCCGACCTGGTCTGCTGCTACAAGCCCAACCTGGCGTTTTACGAAGCCCTGGGCGAGGCCGGTTGGGACGCCCTGCGGCTGACCCTGAAAGCGATTCCGGCGCACGTCCCGGTGATAGTCGATGCCAAGCGCGGCGACATCGGCAGCACCGCCACCGCCTACGCGAAAGCCATCTTCGACGTGCTCGGCGCCGACGCTACGACCGTCAACTGCTACGGTGGCGGCGATGCCGTGGAGCCGTTCCTGGAGCGCGCCGACAAGGGGATCCTGGTCTGGTGCCGGTCATCTAATCCAGGCGCGGGCGACCTCCAGGACATCGAGGTCGAGTTCCGCGGCCGGCGGCCCCTGTGGCAGGCCGTGGCCCTGCGGGCGCGCGATTGGAACAGCCGCGGCAACGTTGGCATCGTAATCGGCGCGACCTACCCATCGCAGCTTGCCGAGGCGCGCGCCCTCTGCCCCGAGATGCCAATCCTGGTCCCCGGCGTCGGCGCCCAGGCCGGCGCCGTCGCCGAGGCCGTCCGCGCCGGCGTCGACGCGCGCGGCGCCGGCATTATCGTCTCGGCCTCGCGCGGCGTCACCTACGCTTCGAAAGGCGCGGACTTCGCCGAAGCCGCGCGGGCGGCGGCCGTCAAGCTTCGCGACGAGATCAACCTGCACCGCCACGCCGCCGCTGCTACTGGAGCCTAAGCCACGGTTGTCGATTTTCGCCTGGGCGACGTCTTGCGGCTGCGTAAGAAGCACCCCTGCGGCGGCTTCGAATGGCGCGTTGTGCGCCTGGGCGCCGACATCGGCCTCGTGTGCTCGACATGCTCCCGGCGCGTATTGCTGGAGCGGCCGGTGCTGGAGAAGACGCATGAAGGAGTTCGTCAGCCGCGGCCCCGAAAGCGCCGAGGAACAGGTGACTACTCCCTTGGGCGAGGCGACCGCGGTCGCGCGCACTGCTTAACACGGCCGCGCGCTTCGGTTAAGCTGCCTTCCAATCTTGAACCCGGGTCAGACCCGCCAGTCGAACGGCCCCGCAGGGCCGGAAGGGAACGCCGGAATGGCCTTCGTCCGTGTCTCGATCATGACGCCCATCGTGGGCCAGCACGCCGAAGTCGAGCGCGTCCTCGATGCGCTCGTCAGGCTATACCAGGGCCGCCCCGGCTTCGTCACGGCCTATCGGCTGTCGCCGGACCCGCACGCCGGCACCTCGCGCATGGGACGCATTTCAGTCTGGGAGGACGAGGGAGCGGCCAACCGGACCGCGTCGGAGGAGCGCGATCTCGCCCTCCAGTCTCAGCTCAAAGCCCTGGTGCAGGACTCGACGCACCAGGAGCTCTCGTTCGTCGGAGTGCAGCCGACGGGATAAAACGCCGGGGGAGTGTAATTCCCCGGCTTCCTCCTTAGGATGCTGGGCATGGGGCCGGTAAGCCGCAGAGGACGACCGCCACACCCGGATGTGCTCACGCCCGCCGAATGGGAGGTGCTGAACCTCGTCCGGCACGGTATGGGCAACCGCAAGATCGCCCACCTCCGCAGGACCAGCCTCGACGCGACCAAGTTTCACATCGCCAACCTGCTGATCAAGCTGGACGCGCCCGACCGCGCCGCCTTGCGCGCCTGGTCTGGCGCGCCTTTCGACAGCGCCATGGCGACAAAGGAGCCTCTAATGCCGGAATCACAGCAACTGGGCCCTATAGGTCAGATATCGCGCCACGTCAGTGATATCAAAAAGGCGGAGCAGTGGTACAGAGACGTCCTCGGGCTGCCGCATCTGTTCACGTTCGGCAACCTGTCGTTTTTCGACTGCAACGGCACCCGCCTATTCCTCAGCACGCCTGAGAACGGGCAGGAGATGCACGAAGAGTCGGTCATCTACTTCCAGGTGCAGGACATCAACGCCGCCTTCGCGGAGCTGAAGTCCCGCGGCGTGAAGTTCCAGGGCGCCCCCCACTCGATCCACAAGCACGAAAACGGCGTCGAGGAGTGGATGGCCTTCTTCGAGGACTCGGACGGCGGCATGCTGGCGATTATGGCCCAGACAGCCCCCAAGTAGGCGGGGTGCAGTCGACCAGTCCGGAATGCGAATTCGGACCCGGATCCAGAATGCTCGACTGCCCGACTGCATTCCCCGATGCCCGCCTGGCGAGAGAAGCCGTTACACTACTGAAATGCTTGGAAAGCGCATCGGCATCGACCTCGGCACGGCGAACGTCCTGGTCTACGTCAAGGGCGAGGGCATCGTCATCAAGGAGCCGGCGGTCGTAGCCCTGGCGACGCGCGACAACACCGTCGTCGCCGTCGGCACCGCCGCGCGCGACATGATCGGCCGCACGCCGGGCAGCATCAGCGTCATCCGGCCGATGAAGCACGGCGTGATCGCCGACTACCTGATCACGGAGGCGATGCTGCGCCACTTCATCGGCAAGGTCGTCGGCCGCTTCAACCTGATCCGGCCGGAGGTCATGATCTGCATCCCGGCCGGCGTCACCAGCGTCGAGCAGCGCGCCGTGCGCGACGCCGCCGAGCAGGCCGGCGCGCGACGGCCGGCGCACCTGATCCCGGAGCCGCTGGCCGCGGCGATCGGCGCGCACATCCCCGTGGGCACGGCCAGCGGCAACATGATCATCGACATCGGCGGCGGGCGCTCGGAGGCCGCCGTGATCTCGATGTACGGCATCGTCGTCAAGGAGTCGGTACGCGTGGCCGGCGACGCGATGGACGAGGCGATCATCACCTACGTCAAGCGCCGCCATAACCTGACGATCGGCGAGCGCACGGCCGAAGAGATCAAGATGGGCATCGGCAGCGCCATCCCGATCGAGCACGAGCTGGTGATGGAAGTGCGCGGCCGCGACCAGATCACCGGCCTGCCGAAGACGATCCACGATGACGATCGAACGAGGTCACGCAGGCCCTGCAGGACTGCCTGGCGGCCATCGTGCAGGCGGCGAAAGACGTGCTCGAGAAGACGCCGCCGGAGATGGCCTCCGACGTGGTCGACCGCGGCATCGTCCTCACGGGCGGTGGCGCCCTGCTCCGCGGGCTCGACGAACTGATCTCCGAGCAGACCAACGTGCCCTGCCAGGTGGCCGACAACCCGCTGGACTGCGTCGCCATCGGCGCCGGCGCGGCGCTCGAGTACCTGGACGTGATCAAGCGCTCCCTGCCCACGGAGGAAGAGCTGCTGCTTTCGAACTACCCCTGACCTCCAGGGACGCCCCATCCGAACGTAGCCCCATCCGAACGTAGCGCCGGCTGCTTCAGCTGCCGGCACGGCCGGACGCTCCCAGCCGTTCTCATGGCGCCGGGCCTGCGCGAGAGGCAGAGCGCCTCGCATCGCCGCGATTCCGGCAGCGAAAGCGCCGGCGCTACGTCATGACCGGCGCCGAATCCCACCGCTATGCGCGCAGGCGCGCGGCTTCGGCCTGCAAAATGGCCTCGGCGCGGGCCAGGTCGTCTTCGCGGTTTAGGTTGAGGAACGAGATCCCGTCCGGGTCGAAAGCCCGCCAGGATGACTCGGGCACGTCGAGCACCTTCAGGTCGTCCAGGAGCGCCGTAAGCCTGTAATCGCCCGCGTCGAGGCGGCGGCGGATGGCTCCCAGGCAGGCCTTCGAGTACACGGCGCAGAGGGGCTGCCGCATGCCCCCGCTGACCGGCGTCACGGCGTCATATCGTCCCACCAGGCGCAGCAGCTCTGCCAGCAGGGCCGGCCGCAGTAGCGGCATGTCGCAGGCGACCGCCAGCCCGGACGGGGCCGCGATCGCGTCGAGGCCCGTGTAGATCCCGCCCAGCGGCCCTGTTTCGGGATCGAGGTCTTCGACCACCCTCAGCCCGCCGATGGGCGTGAGCTCCGGCAGCTTCTGGCCTTTCGCCCGCACGATGACCACTTCGGCGGCGAGGCCCGCCAGCGAATCGAGGACGCGCTGGAGCAGGGGGACGCCCAGCAGCGGCTCCGAGGCTTTATCGCGGCCCAGGCGCGTGCTCTTGCCGCCCGCCAGGACGATCGCCGCGACATCAAGCGCAAGCATGCGACATTGTAGGCATCGGGCCGGCTTGCGCCGCCAAGGAGCGCTCGTCTCAACAAACGTTATGCCGGTTGACCTTGCGCCTATCGCTCCGCCATGTGACACTTTTTTGGCCCACTCAAATCTACTCAAAGATATGCAGATGTTTAGGTAGATTTGCGCGAATTTCGGGCCTGGGAGCGACTCCGAATGAAGGCAAAGTTTCTCTTTTTCCTCGCGGCCCCGCTGGCGCTGTTTGCCGTTGCCTGCGGCTCAAGCTACGGCGACTCGAAGGCGGCGGCGCCATCCGCGACCGTCGCGGCACAGAAGGTTGACCTGTCGAAGGATGACCTCGGACGCGCGGTCACGGTGACCACGCCCGCCAAGCGCATCGTCGCCATGAGCCCGTCAGTCGTCGAGCTGATGTATCAGGTCGGCGCGACGCCGATCGGCCGGCCGAATTCGGCCGACTTCCCGGCGGAAGCGAAGACAATCCCTGACTTCGGCACCGCCTACACGCCCAACCTCGAAGTCATTGCTGCGATGAAGCCCGACCTGATCATCGCCGACGCCATCATCGACCAGCCAATGATCGATCAGCTGTCCAGGCTGGGCGCGCCTGTCTTCGCGGTCAAGGTCGCTTCCTTCGATGACGTGGTGAAGGGCCTGCGCGTGGTCGGCGCCCTCAGCGGCAATCAGGAGGCGGGCAACCGCGAGGCCACGAAGCTGGAGACCAAGTTCAACGAAATCAAGGCCAAGCTACCCGCCGGCGGCCCTTCGGTCGTGGTCCTGGTCAGCGCCGGGCCGGGCCAACTAATCGCCGAGAAGGACGACTCCTACCTGGGCGACATGCTCAGAAAGCTCGGCGCCAGGAACGTTGTCACCACGGAGCCGGAGAACTTCCGCTTCCCCGGCTTCACCGACTACAGCCGCGAGAAGATCATCGAGAAGAACCCGGACGTCGTCATCGCGGCCAGCATCGGCGGCCCGCCGGGGACGCCGAAGACCAGCGACCAGATCAAGGGCGATTCGGCCCTGGGTACACTTAAAGCGGTCAAGGACGGCCGCGTTTATGAGGTGGACGCGTTCGTCTACATCCAGTCCGCGGGCCCGAGAGTGAGCCTTATCCTCGATGAGCTACCGCGCCTTCTCTATCCCAGCATTTTCAAGGCCAGCTGACCGGCGGTTCGTCATACCGGCGCTGGCGCTTGTCGGCGTCGCCGCCGCGATCGTCATCGGTGTCGCCGTCGGGCCCGTCTACATCGGGCCCGGCACCGTCATCGACTCGATCTTTGGCAGCGCCGAAGGCACGTCGCGCGTGATCGTGCGCGAGATCCGCCTGCCGCGCGTGCTCGTCGGCGCGATGGTCGGGGCCAGCCTGGGGATGTCCGGGGCGATCCTCCAGGGCGTGACCCGCAATCCCCTGGCCGACCCTCACGTCGTCGGCATCTCCGCCGGCGCCGGCCTCGCGGCGGTCGCGGGCGTCGCGTTCTTTCCCTGGCTCAGCTTTGGCGAGATACAGCTCATCGCCTTCCTCGGCGGCATTTCCGCCGCTGCCCTGGTCTACGCGATGGCCTGGCGCGGCGGCGTCTCACCGACCCGCCTGGCGCTGGCCGGCGTCGCCGTGACCTCGATGCTCACGGCGGGGATGCTGGCCCTGCTCGTGCGCAAGGCATTCGCCGCCCAGGTCGGCCTGCGCTGGATCACCGGCGGCCTGCTCTCCGGCCGCAACTGGCACGACTTTGACCTGCTCTGGCCCTACTTCCTGGTCGGGACGCTGCTGGCCCTGATCTTCTCGCGCCAGGTCAACGTGATCGCCCTGGGCGACGAAGTGGCGACCAGCCTCGGCCAGCGCGTCGAGCGAATGCGCCTGCGTCCTGACGGCGATCGCGGCGCTGCTCGCCAGCAGCGCCGTCAGCGTCGCCGGCCTCGTCGGCTTCGTCGGGCTGATCATCCCTCACATCGTGCGGCTGATGGTTGGCAACGACTATCGCTTCCTGATCCCCACGTCGGCGCTCTTCGGCGCCATCCTGCTCATCCTCGCGGACACCGTCGCCCGCACCGCCTTCGACGAGATGCCGGTCGGCGTGCTGACGGCAATCATGGGCGGCCCCGTGTTCGTTTACCTGGTGAGGACAAGGGCGTGAAGCTCCGGGCCGACCGCGTCGATGCCGGCTACGATGGCCGCCTGGTCCTGGAGCGCCTTGACCTCGCGATCGAGCGCGGCGAGATCGTCGCGCTCGTGGGGCCGAACGGCTCCGGCAAGTCGACGATTCTGCGGGCGCTCGGCCGCGTACTGAAGCCGCGCGCCGGCAGCGTCCTCCTGGACGGCCGCGCGATCTCCTCGCTTTCGACGCGCGAAGTCGCCCTGCAGTTGGCGCTTCTGCCCCAGGGGCCGACCTTGGCGAACGACCTCTCGGTAGAAGAGCTGGTCTGGATGGGCCGCAGCCCTCACCAGGGCATCCTGGGCCTGCCCACCAAAACCGACCGCGAGGCTGTCGAGTGGGCAATCGAGGAAACCGGCGTCGGCCCGATGCGGCATCGCGGCGTCGCCAGCCTGTCCGGCGGCGAGCGCCAGCGCGCCTGGATCGCCATGGCACTGGCCCAGAAGCCGGAGATCATGCTCCTGGACGAGCCCACCACCTTCCTGGACCTGAGGCACCAGATCGAGGTGCTCGACCTTATCCGCTATCTCAACCGCGAGCACGCGATCACCGTCGTGATGGTCCTGCACGACCTCAACCAGGCCGCCCGCTACGCTTCCCGCGTCGTTGTCCTGAGCGAGGGCCAGATTCACTGCGCCGGCCCCGCGACGGAGGTACTGACGCCGGAAACCATGCGCGACGTTTTCGGCGTCGACTGCCGCGTGATGCAGGGCCCGGAAGGCATCGAGTTGGTCATCGTGCCGATATCGCGCATCGGTGGCCGGACGGCGGGCAGCGCTGCCGGCCCTGCCTTCTCGTAGCCGATATGCCATTCAGGTTGCCTGAGGCGCGCCTATTTGTTAAGGTCGGAATTCGAAACAGGCGGCGAAGGACGCAGCCACGAACGATTATCAGTCCCAGAGCGTGAGCGTTGACCGCAGCGCCGTGCGCAACGTGACGGCGGCCGACGCCAAGGTAGAGCGCTCCGCCGTCCAGAAGCTGACCGCGGAAACCGTCATCGCCAGCCAGTCCGCGGTGGCCATGGCAAGCGCATCTACCGTCGAGCTCAAAGATAGCAGCGCCGGTATCGCCGTCGCCGACTACGTGCGCGTCGAGAACAGCCGCGTATTCGCGCTGCTGGCGCCGCGCGTAAGCGGCACCGTCAACGCCGTCATTACGCTGCCCGCGGCTTTCGCCTTCGGCGCCGGCTACTACATTGCCAGACGCATTTTGACCGCGGCCTTCAGCCGCAAAGACAACTAGACAACTTCGAAAGAGGATCTCCATGGCCCGTAAGGAGCTGACGCTCGAACCGCGCGTGATCACCGGCAAGAAGACCGCCCAGCTCAGACGCCAGGGTATCTTGCCCGGCAACATCTACGGCCGCAATCTGCCCTCGGTAACCGTCCAGGTCCAGACCACCGAATTCGTCAAGACGGTCCGCTCTTCGACCAAGAACGAGGTCATCGACCTCAAGATCGCCGGCGAAAATGTGAGCCGGCCGGCAATCGTCCAGCGTGTCGAACGAAACGCCCTCACCGGCTCCCTGGTCCACGCCGACTTCTACCAGGTCTCCCTGCGCGAGAAGATGAAGGCCGACGTCCCCGTGGTGCTCATCGGTACGTCCGACGCTGTCAGCACCTACAACGGCGTCCTCACCCAGCAGATCGATACCGTCCAGATCGAAGCGCTGCCGCTCGACATTCCCACCCACATCGAGGTCGACGTCGGCGTGCTAACCGAGCTGGACAGCTCGATCCACGTCGGCGACCTGCCCATCCCCGGCAACGTGACCCTGCTCACCGCGGCCGAGGTCGTTGTCGCGCACGTAACGCCGCCGCGAGTCGAGGCTGAGGAAGAAGCCGCCGAAGAAGCCGCCGCGCCCGAAGGGGCCGCCGCCGGGGAGCCCGCCACGGCGGGCGAGCCCGCCGAAGAGGCCGGCGAGAACTAGCCCAGCACGCTGCCGACGAAATCGCGCTGGCCGCGCAGGAAGTCTCCTCCGGCCAGCGCTTTCTTTCCCGCCCGCTGGACTCGCAGCAACGCCAATCTGCCGTTGCCGGTCTGGACGATGGGTGGATCTCCGGCAGCCCCGGCTTCGGGCGGCAGGCGCTCCGGCGCCAGCACCGTGCCAACGCGGTCGCGGTCGCGGCCGCGACCGCCGGCGACCGGCCACGCCTCCCAGATGCGCAGCTCCTCGCCGCGAAAAGTGGTGAAGGCGACAGGCCAATCGTTGTAGGCGCGCACCCGGCGCCAGATCTCGGCAGCCGGCCGCGTCCAGTCGATCACTGCATCGGCCTTGCGCACCATCGGCGCATAGGTGGACAGAGCCTCGTCCTGAGGCTGCGGCGTCAGCGTGCCCGCGCCCAGGGTCCAGCGACTCGACAAGCAGACGCGCGCCCTTCGCGCGAGGCGCGGCTCCAGAGTGGCCGCGGTGTCGTGCGGCGAAATCGCCTCGCTGACCTTCGCGACCATCGGTCCGGCGTCGAGGGCGCGGACGACCTCCATGATCGTGACGCCGGTGACTTCGTCGCCGGCCAGGATCGCCGCGACCACCGGCGAGGCGCCGCGGTGGCGCGGCAGCAGCGACGCGTGGACGTTCAGGGAGCCGCGCTTCGGTATCTCCAACACGCGCTCGCGCAAGATCTGGCCGTAGGCCGCGACTACTATCACGTCCGGCTCCAGGGCACGCAGGCCCTCGACCGAGGGTGGCGAGCTTACGTTCACGGGCTGCATGACGGAGACGCCCTGCGCCAGGGCGAAGACCTTCGCCGGCGGCGCCGTCCAGGCACGTCCGCGGCCCGCCGGCTTGTCGGGCTGCGTCACCACAGCCACGAGGTCGTGAGGCGATTCGAGCAGGGCGCGGATCGAGGGCACGGCGAACTGGGGCGACCCCATGAAGACGATGCGCATTCTGAGCCGATTCTAGCAGCGGATGATTTCAAGTCTCAGTTGACAGGTCGGAGCCGTCGCCAGTCACGCTGTAGTTGCTTCTCGCGAGAAGCAACTACAGCGGACTCGAATCTGCAAGGCGGAGGGCGAGACGGACCCATGGCCGAGGGACCTCGATCCCGTCCGTATACGCGCAGACACTGAAGCGGGTGGTCAGCGTAAACGATGGCCGGCGTCAGCGCGTCTTCAGGTACCAGTCCTGTACCTGCCAGAACCGGCCGCCGGGGCTCTCCAGGTAGCCCGGCCGCGCCCCCTTGAGCGAGGTCTCGCGCACGTAGAGCGAGGTCGAAGAGAAAAGCGGCAATGCCGGCACTTCCTGGGCGAAAAGCTCCTGGAACTGGCGGTAGAGGTCGGCGCGGCGGGCCTGGTTCGGCGTCGCCCGTGCTTCCTCCAGGAGGCTGTCGAACCTGGGGTCGGAGAGCAGGCTGATGTTACGGCCGGTGGGGCCTGTCTGGCTGCTGTGCCAGGCGGCGTAAGGGTCCGGGTCGGCGTCCGCCTGGTAGGCGAACAGCGCCGCCTGGAAGGAGCGCGGCTCCAGCAGGTCACGCACCAGGGCCGTGGCCCCGCCTGATTCGACCTTCGCGTCGACGCCGATCGCCTTCCACCTTTCCGCCAGCGCCTGCGCCACCGCCACGCGCACAGGGTCATTGTTGGTGGCGAGAGTGAATGAAAGGCGCGCGTTGCCGTTGGCGCGCACGCCGCCCGGCCCGGCGCGAAAGCCGGCCTCGTCCAGGAGAAGGCCGGCGAGTTTGGCGTCCGCCTGATAGCGCCCCAGCGAAGCGGACCAGGCCCAGGTCCCTTCGGCCAGCGGCGAGTCGGCCTTGCCGGACTGAGACAGCACCTTCTCCTGGATCAGCCCATCACGGTCGATCGCATAGAGCAGGGCCTGGCGCACGCGCCGGTCCTGGAACAGCGGGTTGCGCAGATTGAAGTAAACGAACGTGACCTGGCCCGAGCCCAGTTGGGAAAGGCTTAGATCGCGCCTGCCCTCCAGGTAGGCATAATCACCGGCGCCGGCTCCGGCCGCGAAGAAGGCCCCGTCCACCTGCTTCGCCCGCAGGGCAGACATCAGGGCGCCGTCGTCGCGGAAGAAGCGCATCTCCAGGCGTTGGATATAGGGCTGGGCGAAGTGGTAAGCGGGATTCGCGCTCAGGACGGCGCGGTCCTGCGTCAGCAGGTCCAGGCGGAAAGGCCCCGTCCCCACCGGCCGGGTGTTGAAGGCGGCGTCGAACAGGTCGGCCGGCGGCACTTGCGCCAACAGGTGCTGGGGCAGGATGCCCAGGCTCAGGTAAGCGGGCAAAGGCGCGTACGGCTGCGGCAGGTCGATGCGCAGGCTGGCGGTGTCGATCCTGGTGACGGTCGCGTCGGCAAGCACCCGTGCCAGCGCCGGCGGCGTCCGCAGGGCGGGCGACTTCAGCAGGGCGTAGGTGAAGATGACGTCATCGGCGCTGAGGGGCGCGCCGTCCTGCCAGACGCAGGCCCTGGCGCAGCGTGAAGGTGTAAGAGCGGCCGTCGGGGCTGACGTCCCAGGTCTCGGCCAGGTCGGGGAAGGGCTGGCCGTGGTCGTCCAGGCGGGTGAGGCCGGCGAAGACCAGGGCGACCAGCGTCTCGTCGACGGCGTTCTGGCCGGCGAAGAGGGGATTGATGCGCGCCGGCGCCCCGGTCATGCCTTCGACGTAGACGCCGCCGAAGTCCGGCTCCGTGCCCTCGTGGCCGCGCGGCGCCGCGTACCAGAGCGCCGCGAAGGCGGCGACGCCTGCCAGCAGGAGCACGAGCAGAAGAGCCAGCGATCGACGTTGGCTGCGCATCATAGGTTCTGACGGAAGCGTAGTGCGCGGCCGGACTCACGATGGCCGCGACGCTCCAGGCGGACATGGCGAGGAAGAGGACCGTCAGGACGATTGTCGCCTGGAACAGCGTCTTCTCCAGGCCGCGCCGGGTGCGGAAGGACGGAGGTCGTGCCGCCGAGGCCGGCGCCGAAGCCGGAGCCCTTGGCCTGCAGCAGGATGACGAAGATCAGGACGATCGAGACCAGGATCTGGCCGAGGTTGAGGTAGTTTTCGAAGGTCATCGATGTCTAGTCTACCGTGCCGCCCGCGCTGCGGCCAACTCTTCCGCGGCCTCGATCTGGTTGCGGCCGATGTAGAGGCGCATGATCGCCGTCGCCAGCTTCTCGGAGTCGTGGTGGTAGCGGTTCTTCTCCGAGATGACGTCCGCGGTGACGACGCGCGCGCCATCGACCGTCGTGCGGTCGACCGCGACGGGCTGCGAGTGCCAGGCCTCCGGCAGCGGGCCGCGCGACGTTGTCGTTGGCCAGGACGTAGTCGAAGAGGCCGGGGCCGACGTGGCTGCACGAGCGTCTCGAAGTGGTCGCTGACCGAGAAGTCGTCCGTCTCGCCGTGCTGGGTGGCGACGTTGCAGACGTAGACCTTCGTCGCCTGCGTGATCGCCAGCGCCTGGCGGATGCCATCGACCAGCAGGTTGGGCAGGACGCTGGTCAGCAGGCTGCCGGGCCCGACGACGACGATGTCGGCCTCGAGGATGGCGCGGATCGCCTCCGGGTTGGCCTGGACGTTGGCGGGCTGGAGGAAGACCTCCTTGATGCGCGTGCCGCGCTCGGTGATGCTGGACTCGCCGCTGATCATCTCGTCGTCCTCGGTGCGGGCGTGCACGCGTGACGTGGGACAGCGTCGAGGGCAGGATGAGGCCGCGGACGGCGAGGACGCGGCTGGTCTCGCGCACCGCCTCTTCGAAGTTGCCGGTGATCGCCGGACATCGCGACGATGAACAGGTTGCCGAAGCTGTGGCCTTCGAGCCCGGAGCCTTCGTTGAAGCGGTACTGGAAGAGGCGCGTCATCAGCGGCTCGGCCTCGGCCAGGGCGGCGATGCAGTTGCGCACGTCGCCGGGCGGCAGCACGCCGAGCTCGCGGCGCAGACGCCCGGAGGAGCCGCCGTCGTCGCCGACGGTGACGATGGCCGTGAGGTTGCTCGTGTGCTCCTTGAGGCCGCGCAGCAGCACCGGCAGGCCGGTGCCGCCGCCGATGGCGACGACCTTGGGGCCGCGCGCCTGGTAGCGGATAGCGGTAGATCGCGTCGACGAGGCTGTCGTCGCTCGTGCGGCTGACGAAGGCGGCGAGCAGCGACGTGTTCAGCTTCCAGACGCCGAACAGGATGATCGCCGATCGCGACGCCGATGAAGAGCGCGGCGCGGACGAAGCGGGGCAGGAACTGCAGGGTCAGGTAGTAGACCCAGTCGGGGAAGGTGTAGCTGACGTAGACCTCGCGCAGGATGTAGCCGAAGCCGAGGCCCATGATCGCGACGCCGATGAGCACCAGCACCAGCCAGCGCTTGATGTGCATGCCGAAGTAGAACCACTTGATGAAGCTGCCGTTGCGCAGCGAGCGCATGGCTCTGGCGAATTATATGGCTTCCCTTCCGGTCGACCAACCGGGCCGTCCTCATGCGGCTGCCTAGTCCAGCTCCGCCTGCAGCAGGAGCTCCTGGACCTCGCGCGGCGTTGGCGCGGCCGCGCGTCTCTTTCATGACCTGGCCGACGAGAGCGTTGATCGCGCCCGTCTTGCCGGCGTCGGTAGTCGGCGACGGCCTTGGCGTTGTCCGTCGACTACTTTCCGCACGGCCTCGACGACTGCGTCTTCGTCCTCGATTGTGCCGAGGCCGCGTTCGGCAACGATCGCCTCCGGGTCGCCGCCGGTCTCGAACATCGCGTCGCAGCACTTCCTTGGCCGCGGTGCCGCTGATCTTGCCGGCGTCGACCAGTGACGCAGCGAGCTGCGCAGAGCCTGCGCGCGGCTTCACCTTCGACTCGTCGAGCTCGATGCCGGCCGCGTTGAGCAGGCGGCTGAGGTCGCCCAGGAGCCAGTTCGCGACGAGCTTGGCGCGCTTGGCGGCGTTCCCGCCGCGGCGCCCGAGCGGCGGCCTCGAAGTAGTCGGCGCTGGCGCGCGACTCGGTCAGCAGGTTGGCGTCGTAGTCGCGTGAGGCCGTACTCGGCCGACGAAGCGGTCGCGGCGGGCGTCCGGCAGCTCCGGCAGGCCGCGCCGCAGCTCCTCGACCCACTCGCGCGTGACGGCGAGCGGCGGCAGGTCCGGCTCCGGGAAGTAGCGGTAGTCGTGGGCCTGCTCTTTGGAGCGCTGGCTGGCGGTCTCGCCGCGTCTCTTCGCGCCAGCCGCGGGTCTCGCTGGACCACGCGGCCGCCCTCGTCGAGCAGGATGCGGGTCTGGCGCTCGACCTCGAACTCCATGCCGCGCAGGGCGGCGCGGAAGCTGTTCAGGTTCTTCAGCTCGACCTTGGAGCCGAACTCGTCGGAGCCGCGCGGGCGCAGGCTGAGGTTGGGCTCGCAGCGGAAGTTGCCGTCCTCCATGTTCGCGTCGCTGACGCCGAGGTAGCGCAGGATCTGGCGCAGCTTCATCAGGTAGGCGACGGCCTCCGCCGGCGAGCGCGCGTCCGGCTCCGTGACGATCTCCATCAGCGGCATGCCGGCGCGGTTGACGTCGAGCAGGGAGAAGCTCTTCGCCGGTCTCGTCGCTGCGGTGCAGCAGGCGCGCGGTGTCCTCTTCGAGGTGGACGCGGTTGATGCGGATGCGCCGCGCTGACGCCATCGACCTCGACGTCGACGTAGCCGTTGATGCAGAGGGGCTGTCGTACTCGGAGATCTGGTAGCCCTTCATCAGGTCCGGGTAGGGGTAGTTCTTGCGGTCGAACTTGGCCCGCTCCGGGATCTCGCAGTTGAGGGCCAGGCCGGTCATGATCGTGAACTCGACGGCCGCGGCGTTGATCACCGGCAGGACGCCGGGCATGCCCATGCAGACCGGGCAGACGTGGGTGTTCGGTTCGGCGCCGCTGTAGTCGGTGCTGCAGCGGCAGAACATCTTCGACCGCGTCGTTAAGCTGGGCGTGGACTTCGAGGCCGACAACGACTTCGAAGTTTTCGTTTACGGTTGCGGCGGGAACCATCAAGAGCAGGCCAAGTATAGCATTCGCTAAGCCTCAGGCCGGCCGCGGGGCCATTTCAACCCCGACGGCGGGACGGCGGCCGCGCCGGGCGCCATGGGCGCCAACGTATAGGTCAGCGCCCCGTGCAATCTCGACGCGCCTTCACCGCAACACAGCAGACGAAAGCGAGCGAAGATGCGGAACGAATGCCTCCAGGACCAGACGGCGCGTGCGCCGCCCGCACAGTGAATTAGGCACAGGCAAGATCGCGGCCGGTTCATCGGCGCTGCCGACCTGAACGTAGCAGCCTTCAGGGGCGAGGAAGCGCAAGCGGCCTTCGACGCCACTGCCGTTGACACCCGGCCAAATTGAAATGGGCCGCGAACGCGCGGGCCAAAAGATCGTCGCAAAAACGCCGATCTTATAGTGTGAGGTCAGAACAAGCGCCCCGTGAGTCGCTGTTCTCGGTCGCCAGGGCCGAACCCGAGCGCGCCAAGCTGCTGCTGCAGGTTGTCGCTGGTGGCGCGGTGGCGATGGCGGCCTGGTCCTGGGCCGGCGCGATGCTCTTCGGCGACCTCATTTTCCTGCCCCTTACCCTGCTCCTGACGGCGGTCTACTCGTTGGCCGTGGTTGTCCTCGCCGGCGACCTTGTGCGGCACGCCGACCGCTGGCAGGTTGATTCCGCCTTGCAGGCGCGCCGTCTGATGTCGACCGGCGCTGGTGCCGTCCCGGCCGCGAGAGGCTCGGCGACTGCCGCCGGCGCCAACCCGGCCAGCTTCGACCACTGGTACTTCGTCCTGCGTCTGGACGACGAGATCAAGCGCGCCCGCCGACAGGGTTCACAGGTCAGCGTTGTGATGATGAAGGTGACCGCCCCGGGGGGCGAGACATCACCCGCGGTGACGGAGCAGATCAGCTTCGATATGGCGACGATGGCCGCCAATCACGCCCAGACCATGACCATGCCCAGCGCTATCAGCGCCCAGGAGTACGCCTTCCTGCTGCCCGGGACCGACCGCGACGAGGCCAAAGCGCGGATCGCGCCCCTCCTTAACCCGCTCGGCGGCTACTGGTGCCAGTTCGGCATCGCGGTGTATCCGGACGACGGTACCGACGCCGAAGCGCTGGTCCACATCGCCCGCGCCCAGGTCGACGAGGAGAAAGAGCGCAGCGCCGCCTAGGGCGGCCCGCCGAACGTCAGGTCCATCCAGCGGTGCTCGATGCCCGCATCCAGGAATACGTCGCCCCGGGCGGCGTATCCCAGGCGCTCATAGAAGCCAACGGCATGTAGCTGCGCCGCCAGGGTGATGCCGGGATAACCCAGGCCGCGGGCGCGCTCTTGCAGCGCTTCCATCAATTCGCGGCCTCTGCCGGAGCGGCGCCTGCCGGCGAGGACGGCCACTCTGCCGACGTGGGCGTTGTGGCCCGCCCCCCCTTCCAGGAGCAACCTGCCGGTGGCCACTGCCGCCCCATCTTCGCTCAGCAACGCGTGCTCGACGGTCTTGCCCCAGGCCGGCGGCCGGTCATGCTCGTCGATCTCGAGGTCTTCGGGCACGCCCTGCTCTTCGATGAAGACGGCGCGACGGATACTTAGGGCCTGTTCCATCTGCGCCGGTGTGGTCACGAAAATGACGGTGATCTCGGGCACCACGGGAGTTTAGCTCACCGCCAAACGCCTTGTAGCGAGATCGCAAGCGCTGACGGCTCTTCCTTGACGGTGGCTCCCGGACCTTCGTCCCTACACTCTCCTAATCGCGCCACACGCGGATTCTGGAAGGTTGGTCGAAAATCGTGGCCTCGGGCACTGCGATCCATGAGTCCCGTTTTGCCGGCCCTACGCGGCCGGGCGCCGAGGGGCCGCGCCTGTTCCTGCGCGGTCCGGTGCTGGCCGGTGCGATAGGGCTGATTGCCCTCTTTTTCATCGTCGCGCCGACCGCGGGCCGGGTGGGCGAGCGGGCTTCGGGCCGCGAGGCTCAGGGCGGCGGCGAAGCCGTAGAGATCCTTCCCGATCAGGGCGACGAAGGCCTGGCGCCAAGGGCGGTGGTGGCCCTGGACCTGTATTTAGGCCCGTCCGAGGACTACCAGGTCATCGGCGTCGTCCACCGCGGCGCCATACTCGAAATCGTGGGCCGCGACCCCTCCGGCGAATGGCTCGCGGTCGCGGTCGCGCCAGCGGCCAGCCTCTACGGCTGGGTGCCGCGCGCGGGCGTGCGTTCGGCCCCGGACGCTGCCAGCCTGCCGATAAAGCCAGTCGCGTTCCTGCCTCGGCGTTGACCCTCAGGGGGCGGAAGGGCGACGAGGCGTCAGCAGGCGCCCGGCACCAGCCGCCGAGGTTCGCGCATGGATCGGGGACGAAGGTCGCCACCCTGCGCTTACAATGGCGCCCGTATGCCTCCAGATCCAGTGGACGTCCTGGTCGTCGGCAGCGGCAACGCCGCTATGTCGGCGGCGGTCGCGGCCCGCAATGAGGGCGCCTCGGTCCTGATCGTCGAGAAGGGCCCGCGCGAGGCCGTGGGCGGCAACAGCTTCTTCGCCGGCGGCGGTTTTCGCTTTGCCTACGAGGGCATCGACGACGTCTGCGAGCTCATCGACCTCTCAGCCGCGGAGCGAGGCGGCGTCGACGTGGGCTCTTACACGGCCGCCAAATATCACGAAGACCTCATGCGCGTGACCGAGGGCCTGGCCGACCCCGTCCTGGCCGAGCGCCTGGTCGGCCGCAGCTTCGAGACCATGCGCTGGATGCGCGATCAGGGCATGCGCTGGGCGCTGATGACCGGCCGCCAGGCCTTCAAGGTGGGCGACGTCTACCGCTTCTGGGGCGGCCTCACGGTCGAGGCCGTCGGCGGCGGCGCCGGCCTGATCGAGCACTGGTTGGGCATCGCCGACGCGAAAGGGGTCAAGATCCGCTTCGACGCCGGGGCGCACTCGCTGCTGACCGGCGAGGACGGCGCCGTGCACGGTGTGCGCCTGCGCACACCCGCCGGGTTCGAGGACGTGGCCGCCCGCGCTGTCGTGCTGGCCTGTGGGGGCTTCGAGGCCAACGCCGAGATGCGCACCCGCTACCTGGGCCAGGGCTGGGAGCTGGCGAAGGTGCGCGGCACGCGCTTCAACACCGGCGACGGCATCCGCATGGCCCTGGACATCGGCGCCTCCGCCCACGGCCACTGGAGCGGCTGTCACGCCGTGGCCTGGGACGCAGGGGCGCCTCCGTACGGCAACCGCCTGGTCGGTGACCTCTTCCAGAAGCACTCCTACCCCCTGGGCATCATCGTCAACGCCGACGCCGAGCGCTTCGTCGATGAGGGCGCCGACTTCCGCAATTACACCTACGCCAAGTACGGCCGCGAAATCCTCAAGCAGCCCCGCCAGCTGGCCTTTCAGATCTTCGATGAAAAGACGAGGGCCATGCTGCGGGATGAGTACCGCATCTCCCGGATCACCAAAGCGGAGGCTGAGACCATCGAGGATTTGGCCGAGGGCCTGGGCCTGGACCCGGCCGCGCTGCGCGGGACAATCGACGGCTACAACGCCGCCTGCGGGCCCGGCCCCTACGACCCAACCGTGCTCGACGGCAAGTCAACCCGCGGCCTCGAGCCGCCAAAGTCGAACTGGGCCCTGCCGATCGACACGCCGCCCTATCTGGGCTTCGCCGTCACCTGCGGCATCACATTCACCTTCGGCGGCCTGCAGATCGTGCCCGACAGCGGCCAGGTCCTGGACACCACTGACCGTTCGATTACCGGGCTCTACGCCGCCGGCGAGCTGGTCGGCGGCCTCTTCTGGCACAACTACCCCGGTGGGGCGGGGCTGATGGCCGGCGCCGTCTTCGGCCGCATCGCCGGGACAGCCGCGGCGATCTCGACCCATTGACACAACTGTAACGTTGTGTCATGATTCCGCCATTGACCAGCGAAGGCCTGCTGCCACCCGGACTACATCTGGCCACCTGGGATGAGTTCGAAGAAGCGTTCTTATGGAATCCTCGGCGGCGGGGGTTGGCGCGGGGCCTGAAAGAGGCGCTCACGGACCTGGCGCTGGCCGGATGTGGGCGGGCCTACGTCGATGGAAGCTTCGTGACGGCAAAAGAGTGGCCTAACGACTGGGACGGCTGTTGGGAGCCGGCAGGAGTGGATGTCCAGGTGCTGGATCGGGTGTTGCTGGAGTTTGAAGACGGGCGCAGGGCCCAGAAGGCGAAATACGGCGGCGAGATGTTCCTGGCCAACATCAGACGCCACCGGCGCTGGAGACGCCTTCCTGGACTTCTTCCAGCAGACAAGGGACGGCCGGCCCAAAGGGATAGTTGGCTTTGACCTGAGGGGGTTCAGATGATCGAGAACGAGCGCCAGTACGGCATCACCAGGGCACAGATTCGCCGCTTCGAGGAAGCCCTTGCCGCTGCGCCCGCGGCCGGCGCAGAGCTGCACCCCCTGCTGCGGCAGGCGGCGGCCGCCGGGCTGGAGAGCCAGCTGCGGGACCTGCGCCGCGAGGCCGGCGAATACGAAGCCTTGCGCGCCGGCGCCGCCGGCAGCCTGCGCTGCGCCTCCCTGCGCGAGCTGCCGGAGGCGCTAATCAAGGCCCGCATCGCCTCCGGCCTGAACCAGCGCCAGCTGGGCGGCCTGCTCGGGCTCAAAGAGCAGCAGGTCCAGCGCTACGAGGCTTCCCGCTACAGCGCCGCCAGCTTCTCCCGCGTCCTGGCCGTGGCCGAGGCATTGGGGCTGGACTTGGCTGAACCGGCGCTGCTGGCCCTGGCGCGGGGCGCCTCGATGACTTATAAGCCCCGCCAGCCGCGCCCCCTGCGCGTTGCCGACTCCGCCGGGCCGCGGGTGCTAGAATCGCCACCGGCCGCGGATGAAGAGGGCCGGCCGCAAGGTGCCGGGAGGGATTCATGAAGCTGGGCATGTTCATCGGCGCTTCCGGGGCGCCTTTCGACATCTGGGGCCAGATCAACGAGGTTGTTCAGGCGGAAAAGGACGGCTTCGCCAGCTTCTGGTTCGCCCAGATCGCCGGCCTGGACGCCCTGACGGTGATCGCGATGGCCGGCCCGGAGACCTCGACGATCGAGATCGGCACGGCCGTCGTCCCCACCTACACCCGCCACCCGAACGTGATGGCCCAGCAGGCGCTGACCGCCAACGCGGCCACCAGGGGCCGCCTGGTCCTGGGCATCGGGCCCTCACACCGGCCGGGCATCGAGCGTCTGGGCCTGTCCTACGACCACGCCGCCCGCCACGTGCGCGAGTACGTGACAATCGTCCGGGCGCTGGTGCAAGAGGGCCGCGTCAGCTTCAAAGGCCGGATGTACGACCTGACGACGGCCCTGCAGGTGCCCGGCGCCCAGCCGTTCCCGATCCTGATCTCCGCCCTGGCGCCGATGATGCTGAAGACCGCCGGCGCCGTCGCCGACGGCACCATCACCTGGATGGCCGGCAGGAAGGCGATCGAGACCCACGTCGCGCCCAGGATCAACGCCGCCGCCCGCGAGGCCGGACGCCCGCTTCCGCGCGTGGTGGCGGCGATCCCGGTGGCGGTCTGCGACCAGGAGGCGATGGGGCGGGAGAAGGCGGCCCAGATCTTCCAGATGTACGGCAACCTCACCAACTACCGCCGCATCCTCGACGTCGAAGGCTCGAACCCGGGCGATATCGCGGTCACCGGGCCGGAGGAGGCGGTGGAGCGCCAGATCCGCGCCTTCGCGGCCGCCGGCGCAACCGATTTCATCGCCTCCATCTACCCGGTCGGCGACGACGCGCAGGCATCGATCCGGCGCACGCGCGAGTTCCTCAAGGGCCTCCTCGGCAGGCTCTAGGACTGGAGGCAGGATGGACCTCGAAGGCAAGACGGCGCTGGTCACGGGCGCGGGGTCGGGCATCGGCGCGGCCACGGCGCTTCTACTGGCGGAGAGGGGCGCCAGCGTCCTCGTGGCCGACATCGACGCGGCCAGGGCGCGCGACACCGTGAAGCGGATTCTCGCGGCCGAAGGCCGCGGCGAGGCCTTGCTCGTGGACGCCACCAGGGAAGGCGATATCGCCGCCGCGATCGCGAAGGTCATCGCCCTCTGGGGCCGGCTCGACGTCATGTGCAACAACGCCGGCATCCTCACCGGCGCGCCGCGCTTCCCCGCGACCCCGCCTGAGCGCTGGTCGCGCGTAATCGACCTCAACCTGACGGCAGTGATCCGCGGCACCCAGCTGGCGTTCGAGGCGATGAAGGCTTCCGGAGGCGGCGTGATCGTCAACACAGCCTCGATGGCCGGCGTCACTCCCTGGGACATGGACCCGGTGTACAGCGCCAGCAAGGGCGGTGTCGTCTTTTTCACCAAGGCGCTGGCCGGCCTGGCCCGTTCCGACAACGTGCGCGTGAATTGCGTCTGCCCGACGATCGTCGAGACGCCCCTCCTGGCAGACGCCACGGACCGCCAGGTGCAGGGCCTCTACCAGTACACCCGCCTCAAGGCCGATGACGTCGCCAGGGCGGTGCTGCGCCTGATCGAGGACGACAGCCTCGCGGGCCAGGCGCTGAAGGTGCTGCCGGGCGAGGAGCCGAGCTTCGCGTACAGGCCTGGAGTTGGCCGTGGACGGCGACGGCGAAGGCGGGCTGTCGAGACCTGTTGCACCGACGCTCCCTGATGGGAGCGGCGGCAAGGCTGGTCACGGCGCGAGGTGCTTATTGGCCGGTCTTCCTGCCGGCATGCGGATTCGCCTCATGCGCGAAGTTGGAGAGGCGGCGTCGTCGGAGCAATCCTGGGTGTGTTCGCCGTTGTCACACTGCCTCTGCATCCGTGGGTTCATGGTGCTGACGAGGTTTGGGTCGCCGCCAAGGGACAACTGCCTCAGTCTGACGGGCGCGGATCAGGCAGCTCCAGCCTGGCCCAGACGCCGTAGTGGTCCGAGGGCCACACGCCTTCGACCGGCGCGTCGCCGATGACCCGCGCCTCGAGCGCCTTCATCTGGCCCGGCCGCACGAGCACGTAGTCGATCGCGGCCTTCGCCTCGCTCTCGTCCGCGACGGGCGGCGCCTCGCGGCGCTCGGAGAAGCCGGGCTGGCGGCCGGCGACGGGCCGCAGCGGCGTCGGGAACGTCGTCTCCGGGTGGCGGCCGTTGGCCAGCTCGAAGGCCGAACGCAGGTGCGGCCAGAGCACGGCCATGGTCTTGCCATCGGGCACGGCGTTGAAGTCGCCGCAGAGGACGGCCGGGGCGTCCGGCCGGCGCTGCATTCGCTCCAGGATCACAGCCGCCTCGCGCCGGCGCAGCTCGGAGTCGCGGGGGTGGAGGTGCGCGCAATAGACGTCGAGAGCCCCCGAAGGCGTCTCGACCTGCACGCGCAGGCAATTCGGCACGCCGGGCCGCAGGTCGAGGGGCTCGACGTCGACGACCTTGTACTTCGAGAGCACAGCCAGGCCTTCGCTCCAGCCGTCGTCCGGACGGACGAAGACACACTCTCCGTTATGGGGGTAGCCGAGGCCGGCCGCGATCTCGGCCACCAGGCCGGGCCGGCCGGGCGGCACTTCCTGCAAGCAGACGATGTCGGCCGCTGCCTCGCGCAGCACCGCCAGGATCGCCGGCAGGCGCTGCTCGAAGTCCTCATGGTTGTAGATGTTGAAAGTGACGATCGTGAATTGCACGGGCGGATTCTAGCCGATGGCGAAAAGAAGGCCCTCGCCGTGGCGGGGGCCTTCTTGACGTCGCTCTGGGACGCGCGTTACGCCGTCTTGAAGGGCGGCTTCGACTGGTCGATCCAGACGTTGGCGGCGTAGGTCTCGACCGTCGGGCTGCCACCGACATAGGTGCGCAGAAGGCCGAGGTTGCCGACACAGGGCCAGTAGGTGCCGAAGGCCAGCGTGGTGGTCGGGTAGGGGATGTTGTAGGCCTTGCCGGTCATGTAGCGCGCGAGGTCCTGGATCAGGCCGCGCTGCTTGTCGACGTCGAACTCGCCGCGGATCTTCTCGATCGTGGAGTTGACCTGCGGGTCACCGTCCTTGGGGTTGAGGCCGTTTGGCGTCATGCCGTGGAAGCGCGGGCCGTCCTTGTGGTGCGTCGCGAAGAACTGAGAGGCGATGGTGGGGTAACTGCGCTCGGCGGCGAATAGCATACCGTTGGTGCCCTTCTTTTCTCCCTGGGCGTAGGAGTAGTAGTAGTTCGGCAGCCAGTCGGTCTGATACTCCTTGGGGTCCTGCTTAAGCTTGATGCCGCCTTCGGCCATCATGCCGGGCAAAAGGTTGGCGATGTTGGTGTAGGCGGAACCGTAGATCGCGCCGGCCGCGTAGAACAGCGACGAGTCCAGGCTGGTGAAGCCGGCGGCGCTCAACAGCTTCTTGGCTTCGGCGACGTTGAACGCCAGGTACTTGGCGTTGGGGCCGAACTTCTTTTCGTCCTGCGGGTCAATCCAGACCCCTTCCCAGCCGCCGCCGACTACGGTGTGGTAGCGGGTCGGGACGTCCAGGCCTTCTTTAGCGAAGGACTCGCGGCCGCCGATGGTGTCGGTCATCAGCTCACGGTCGATGAGCATGGACACGGCCTGGCGCACGCGCTCGTCCTTGAAGGGCGAGTTGCCCTCGTAGCCGAACACGACGATCGCGGTCGGGTTGCTCTGGAAGGACTCGCCCTGGCGCAGCAGAAGGCGGGAGTCGTCCTTCTTGGTCTGGACCACGTCCTGCTGGGTCGCCTGGGTCAGCCAGATGTTGCCGGCCTTGAACTGGGCCAGGCGCGTCGCGTACTCGGGCACAATTGGGTTCTCGACCCCGTCGATGAAGGGGCGGTCCTTCACGTAGTAGTTCGGGTTTTTGACCCACTTGTAGAGTGACGAAGGTCGGTACTCTTCCAGGGTGTAGGGGCCGTAGCCGCGCACCGTGCCCTTGGGGTCGAAGCCGCCGTCGGACTCCCGAGGCATCACGAAGAAGTTGATGGAGGTCGTGAACAGGGGGATGATCGAGGCGTCCGGGAACTTCATCTTGAAGGTCACGGTCCGGTTGTCGATCACCTGTACCGACTCGACCGGAGCGCCGGGGCTCGACTGGGCGTTGTAGACGAAGTCGCCGCGCAGGGGGCTAATCGTCGCGAACTTGTTGTAGCTGAAGGCCACGTCCTGGGCGTCGATCTCGCGGCCGCTGGTAGGTGTGCGCGAGTCCCACTTCATTCCCTGGCGGATCTTGAAGGTGATCGAGAGCTTGTCGGCCGAAAGCTCGTAAGACTCGCCCAGGTCGCCCTCAGAGGTGCCATCGGCAAGGTTCGGGTACTTCGCCGGTTTGAACTTGAGCATGCGCGGGTAGGTGTTTACCGCGATGACGTCCTGAGAGGTGAATGAGCTGCTTGACAGCGGGTCCAGCGAAGTCACGTCGGCGCTAAGGACGTTCTTGAACATGCCGCCGGGCTTGGCCTGTGCGGTAGTGTCCTGGGGCGTGGACAGCAGGCCGCTTTTGTCGACCGGCCCGGTGTCGGCCGGACTCTTGCCGCTATCGCCGCCGCCACAGCCCACCATGCTCAGCGCCGCCGCGCCGGCGCCCAGCGCCGCGGTGCCTGCCAGTGCCCTGCGGCGTGTCATCCGAGACTGGGTAAGGCGCTGCCAATAGCTCATGTCGGCCATGTGAACTGGTCCTCCTCCGGTCTAATTGGTCCGTCCCCGCGACCTGACTAATCTACGTAGCAAAAGCGCGCGCAGATGGCGCAAGTATCTGACTTTTGCGAACACTGTCAACCCGCTGTATTACAAACTTCGGTATAAGAGTGTGGAATCGCGCATCGCTCAAAACGAGCGCCCCCGGCCCTTTGGCCGCTCAGCCAGTAATGCCCTTACGCCGAGACCCGCTCCGGGCGGGCGGCGAGGTATGCCGGCTGGTTATCGACGGGCTGGCGGGTCAAGGCGAAAGCCGACAGGCCCGGGGCCAAGCCCGGGCCTGTCGGCGCGTTGAAGGCGTTGGAGCCCGCCGTCAGGCTGGCTTGTTGATCGGCGCCTTGGTAGTGTCAATCCACCAGTAAGGTACGTAGGACTCGTTGGTTGGGCTGCCGCCGGTCTGCGTGCGGTACAGGCCGTGGTTACCGATAACGGGCCAGTACGCCAGGATGCTCAGGTTCGCCGGACGCGGCGGGATCGAATACGCCTGGCCGGCGGAGTAGCGCAGGATGTCGTGTACCTGCGTGATCTGCTTCTTGATATCGAACTCTTTGCGCGCGGTCTCGATCATCGCGTTGAGCTTGGGATCGCCACCCTTCGCGTTTTTACCATCAGGCGAGACGCCGCGGTAGCGGCCGCCACTGGGGTGGTAGTTTCCAAACAGCTGGGCGATCGCGGTCGGGTAGGCAAGCTCAGCCCGGTAAAGCATGCCGTTGAAACCCTTGCTACTTGCGCCGGTGTAGCTGTAGTAAATGTCCGGGATGTACTCGGTCTGATACTCCTTGGGCGTCGATTGCGCGTCGATGCCGATTTCCTTGAGCATGCCGATGATGATGTCGACCTCGCGTTCGTAGGCGGCTCCGTACTGCCTGGGCGTCCAGTAGAGGTTGGTCTTGAAGCCGTTGGCGAAGCCGGCCGCCGCCATGAGCTTCTTCGCCTCGGCAACGTTGAATTCGGTCCACCAGCGGGCATTAGGCCCGAAATCCTTAGTGTCCTGCGGGTCCAGCCAGTAGTCGCCCCAACCGGCTCCCAACAGGGTTTGATACTTCGTTACCGGGTCGAAGCCTTCGGCCTTGAACTTGGGCCGGTCATAGGTCACGTCCGCAACTGTCTCGCGGTCGATCGCGAGAGCGACGGCCTGGCGCACGCGCACGTCCTTGAAGGGCGAGTCGCCCTCGTAGCCCCAGGAGATGTGGGTCGGCGTTGGGTTGAGTTCTGCCTCCTGCTGGACAGCGAGTTGCGGGACTTCCTTGATGACCGAAAGCACGTCCTGGGCCGTCGCGATCGGCGTCCAGATGTTGCCGGCCTTGAACTGCGCCAGGCGGTTGGCGTACTCGGTGACGTGGGGTTGCTCGATCTCGTCGAAGAATGGGCGGCCCTTGCGGTAATAGTCCGGGATCTTCTTCCAGTGGAAGAGGGCGGAAGGCGTGTACTTGTCGAGGAGGAAGGGCCCGGAGCCTCGAACTTCGTTGCGCGAGTCGAACTTGTCCTCCGCCTCTCGCGGCACCACGAAGAAGATGCGGGCGCTGGCCAGAAGCTGGAGGGCGGACGAGTCCGGCTCCTTCAGCTTCACGACGATCGTGCGCTTGTCGACAGCCTGCATGTCCGTGACCGGGGCGCCGGGCGCCGCCGGGTCGTACATCAGGTCGGTGCGCCGCACTCCGACCTGGGAGAACTTCTTCCAGTTCCAGACAACGTCCTCGGCGTCGATCTCGCGGCCGTTGGTCGGCGAGCGGCTATCCCACTTCATGCCCGCACGCAGCTTCAGCGTGACCTGCATCTTGTCGCCGCTCAGCTCGAAGGACTCGGCCAGGTCACCCTCGACGCTGCCGTCGGTGTAGTCCGGGTACTTTGCCGGCTTGAAGGTCAGGAGCCGCGGATAGGTATAGATAGCGACGCCGGTGAGAGTAGTGAAGCCCTGCGACGTGTGAGGGTCCAAAGACGCCGGGTTCACCGAAATGAAGACGCTCTTGAAGACTCCCCCAGACTTGGCCTGGGCCGTCGTGTCGACCGGAATCGAAACCTTGCCCTGCGTCTTCTGGGCGCCGCTGCTTCCAGCGTCATCGCCGCCGCCGCCGCCGCAACCGACCATCCCGATGGCCGCGGCGCCAAGTCCGGCCGCGGCCGCGCCGCCGAGAGCTCGCCGCCTGCTAATACTTTGATGCGTGACTCGTTCCCAGTAGCTCTTAATCATCGTGGCTCCCTGCCTGAGGCTGAATCCCTGCCCAAAGATTCGTTTGGCGGAGGATCACCGAAACTCCTAGTCTTGTCAATCACTAAGCATAGGAGCGGTTTAATCGACAATAGAAAATGCAATAGGCGTGGTTACCAGTTCCTGGCCGGCTCGGAGCTTGTTTGACGGCGGAATTTGACGCTGCTACGTTCGACGAAGCCGCGCGGGCGTGCGTGCGATAGGAAGTCCAACTTGACTTATGTGATCACGGAGCCCTGCATCACCGTCAAGGACGGAGGCTGCGTCGACCGCTGCCCGGTCGATTGCATCTTCGGCTACGAGGACGACGACCAGCTTTACATCGACCCGGAGCGTTGCATCGACTGCCGGGCCTGCGAGTACGCCTGTCCTGTGGACGCGATCTTCGCCGAGGACCGCGTGCCGGCGCAGTGGCTCTCGTTCCTGCCCAAGGCGGAGCGATATTTCGAGGCTATGGACCAGACCGTCCGCTATCAGGGCTTCCGGCCGCGCACCCAGCGCTGAGCCGGCCTCAACCAGCTCCGGAAACCCCGTCTTCCTCCGCGGGAGAGGAGTGTGGGGCCGCGGGCCTATCCTCCCGCAGGTAGGACATCGCCCGGCTCACCTGCCGGCGCATGTTGCCATCGAGAGGCGGCCGCGGCTCTTGCGGCGCCTGCGCGCGCGGCGCCGGCCTGCGCGTGAAGGACGCGCCGACCGCGCGCACGGACTGAGTGAAGCCCATGCCGTCCATTGTCTGGTTGATGGCGAGCTTGATCGTGCGCGTCGTGAAGGGGTCATTTTCCGCGACTCGGTTGGCGTACTTCATGGTCTCGGCCTCCAGGCTGGCCGCCGGGTACGTGCGATTCACGAAGCCCCAGTCCATGGCTTCGGAAGCGGTCATGAACCTGTTCTCGTAGAGGATTTCTTTGGCCTTGCGCGGGCCCAGGTCCCAGGGCGCCGTGAAATAGTCGCCGTAGACGGGAATGAAGAGGGCGTCGTCAGCGGCGAAGATGAAGTCCATGGCGGAGGCGATCATCCAGCCGCCGAAGATGCACCAGCCGTGGACGGCCGCGATCGTGGGCTTCTGCAGGTCGCGCCAGCGCAGGTGGCTGTTGACGTAGACGTCCCAGCTCTTGGCCGTCCGCCCGAATGGGTCCAGGCCTTCGGTCCGCGCGCGGCGGCTCGCGGCCTGCTCCGCGGAATCGAGGTCGTGCCCGGCCGAGAAGCTGCGACCGGCGCCGGAGAGTACGATGACCCGGCATTCGGGGTCGGCGACAGCGGCGTTGAAGGCGTCCTCCATCTCCTCCAACAGGGTCCAACTCTGGGCGTTGTGGCGCTCAGGCCGGTTGAGGATCACGCGGGCGACCTTGCCGGGCTCGTACCTGACGGATTCATAGCTCATGTCAGCCTCCTTCACTAAAGGCTGCTCGAAGAAGCGATGGCCGGCGAAGAGAGGAGGCCCGGGGGAGCGATCCGGACCTCCTCATTCGCCGCCGGGAGCCAGCGATTGCCGGCTGCCGCCTTCATCGCGCCATCAACTCTAGGCTTTCGACTTGTCGTACCAGAGGTGGATTTCAGCGTCGGGCGAGTTGTACAGAGTGCGCTGGTCCTGCCGGAAGACGCCGCTGTTGCCGACAAAGGGCCAGGTCAGGCTGAAGGTCTGGTAGTCGACGCGCAGCGGCACCGGCGCCATGGTCTTGGCGAGGTACTTCTGGATGTCCTTCGCCAGGGCGGCCTGCTTCTGAGAGTCGAACTCCTTGGTGGCGGCTTCGATCATGGGGTTGAGGGCCTGGTCGCCGTCCGCGGTCAGGTTGACGTTCGATAGGTTCCAAACGCCCTGGCGGTGGTAGGCGGAGAAGAGTATCTGGGGAATGCCGGCCACCGGCCCCAGCGTGTAGAACCCAACACCCTCGAAGTTGCCGCCACTGCGGATGAAGGGCGTGTAGCCGGCCCCAGCGTTGAGGCTGGTTGCTGCCGTCAGCTTGAGGTTGAAGCTGCCCTCGTTAAGCATGCCGACGATCGCGGTGATGGTGCGCTCGGCCAGGGTGCCGCCGAACAAGGCCACGGACTCAACCTTCTTGCCGGCGTAACCCGCGGCGTCCATGAGCTTCTTCGACTCCGCAGGGTCGAACTTGAAGTTCTTCGCGCCCTCGCCCAGGTCGGTCCCCTTCGGGTCGAGGCGGATGCCATCCCAACCGGTGCCGACGTGGCTGGACCAGCGGCCTTCGCGCTTGAGGCCTTCGGCCTCGAAGCCGGGCACATTATTGAAGACGCTTCCCAGGGTGTCGCGGTCTATCATCATCGAGGCCGCCCGGCGGACGCGGTCATCCTTCCAGGGCGAGTTGCCGGCGAAGCCGAAGTGCATGAAGTTGTTGCCGTAGTAGAACTCGTCCTCCAGGAGCAGGTTTAGCTGGGGGAGATCGCGCTTCGTGGCGATGATGTCTTCCTGGTTCACCACGCCCGCCCAGATGTTGCCGGAGCGGAACTGGGCCAGCCGGGTGGCGTACTCGGTGACGATGGGCGTGTTCCAGCCGGCGACGAACGGGCGGTCTTTGCGGTACCAGTTTGGGTTCTTGACGTACTCCAGGCCCACCGAGGGCGTGTACTTCTGGATCATGAAGGGCCCGCTACCGCGCGCCTCGTTGTCGGGGTTGAACTGGCTCTCGGCTTCCTTTGGCAGAATGAAGTACCGCGCGTGGGTCGCGAGATAGCCGATGGCGATCGACGATGCAAAAGCCAGCTTTACGATGACCGTGCGTGCATCCGGCGCCGTCATCGTCAGGATCGGGGCCTGGGGAGATACCGAGTTTGCCAGGTCCGAGCGATTGGCGTTGATCTTCTCGAACCGCTGCCAGGTGTAGGCGACGTCTTCAGCGCTGACGGCGCGGCCATTTGTCGGCGCCCGCGGATCCCACTTGGCGTCCGGGCGCAGCTTGAAGGTGTACTGAAGGCCGTCGCCCGAAACCTCCCAGGACTCCGCAAGGTCGCCGATCATTTCGCCGGACGCGACCTGGTTGTGGCCGAGCTTGTACTGGAGCAGCCTGGAGTACACGCGGCCGGCGATGTTCGGGATAACCGACTGCTGGTTCGCCGGCTCGGATGCGAAAAAGCTCTCGAAGGCGCCGCCGGAGACGGCCTTGTTCGTCGTGTCTTCTCGCTTCCCGAGGAGGCCGGAGGCGGCGCCGTCCGGCGATGAGCCGGAGCCGCCGCTCGACCCGCAAGCGGCGAGCACGGCGGCGCCGGCGGCGCCGGCGGCCGTTCCCAGGAAGGCCCGCCGGCTGCGCCGGCGCTCCAGTGCGTTATGCCAGTAAGGCGTTGTCATTCCGATTTGCTCCCATTCGCTCGAACGGCGCTGCCGGACGTAGGTGAACGCCTCGGCCCGCGGGGGCCAACAAAGTGCTCGATTTATAGGCTTTGCCGGCCGTCCTGTCAAGAATTGACAGACCATATTTGAACGCATCTCGTCAAATTCGCGGCCTGAATGCCGTTATTGAGGACGCGACAGCCAGAATAGAGACGCAAGGCTCAGAGGTGATGCGTTGCGCGGGCGCCCGCGGCGGCCCGATCTCGTTGACAGCCCTGGGGGCTGATGCTAATCTCGGCCAATCAGGCGCACAGGTGTGCGAACGATACTTATATAGATAGCGCCGATTCAGGAGGCCGCGATGCCTGTCAGCGAGAAGGTACTCGAAGAGCTCCGCACCGAGCCCGAGATCAACCTGGACCTGTCCTGGCTGAACCCGCCCACCGAGCAGGGCATGACGGCATCACCGGGACGGCGCGGCCTTACGCTGGAGGACGTCGAAAAAGGCTCCTACGGCCAGATCCCCGCCGACACCACCAACTGGAACATGCGCCTGCGCGGCGCCGCGCCCCTGCCCGCCGCCAAGCGCATCGGCGTGCGCTGGAACGAGATGTCCCAGTCCTGGGCCGAGTCCGTCATGCTCCTCTACGAAGAGGCCCAGGCCCGCCAGTGGAGCTCCGCCACCGACATCCCCTGGGACGAGCTCACGGAGCTCGACGACGACGTCGAGATGGCCATGTGCCAGCTCTGCACCTTCCTCAACCAGGTCGAGTTCATCGCCGGCGACGTCCCCGGCCGCTGGCTCAAGAACATCAGCAACGACCACTACGAGACCAAGCTCTTCCTCGCGTCCCAGATCATGGACGAAGGCCGGCACCTGGACGTGTTCCGCAAGCGCGCCCTGGCCAACGGCGGCGGCCTCCTGCAGGGCTCCGTCGGCGCGATCGGCATCCTCTACGACGCCGACATGGTCGAGATGACGACAACGCTGCACATCGGCGGCGAGGGCGCCGTCCAGAGCGTGTTCCGCATGGGCGAGCTCATCGCCAACAACGAGGCCGAGAAGCGCATCTTCCGCCTCGCCGCCCAGGACGAAAGCCGCCACGTCGCGTTCGGCGTCATGCACGTCAAGCACCTGCTGGAAACGCAGCCCTGGCGCCACGACGAGATCCGCGGCTACCTGGAGACACGCAACGCCAATCAGGGCAACGGCGGCATCGCCATCGGCGGCACGAACTCAGAGGCGCTGGCGATCCTCTTCGCCAAAGGCCGCAAGAACATCGATGAGGGCTACATGATGCTCCTGGCCGCCCGCCAGAAGCAGTTCAAAGAGCTGAGCCAGCGCCTGCGCGTCTGCGGCCTGGCCGACCTCGCGGACGACATGGAGAAGCGACGCGCTGCCTTCCTGGCCGGAGACCCGCTCGACATCTAAACCAGCCAGCTTGGAAGTGCGAGGCCGCCCGCGGGGGCGGCCTCTTCGTTTTATGTCGGAAGCGTTATCTCTTGGACTGGCCGCCGGCCAGCAATCGCGCCTGCTCCGCCACGGTCACTGCCCAGACGGCGAAGGCGACGCCAATGGCGCGGCCACGGTCGTAAGCATTAGGCAGCCGGGGGTCGGAAAGCAAAGCCCGCGCCGTCCCGACGGGCGGCACCAGCTCGCGCCGGAGCCCGCGCGCCGCCGCGCGCAAGCCGCGCCTGCGCCGCCGGCCGAATCGGCCGCCGGTCGTGCGGCGCGTCTTGGCAAGCAATTCTCGCAGCGAACGGCGCGCGGGGTGCCGCACCACAACCTCGGGCGCATACGCGCGTCCGTAGCCCAGCCGCGACACGCGACGCCCCCACTCGACGTCGCCGGACGACCTGAGCGAGGCGTCGAACGGTCCGGCGCACTCGATCACCGAACGCAAAGTCAGCATGTTCGCGGTCGCCGCCCAGCGTTGGCGCGCGACATAGGCCTCCTGCGGAAATGCGAAAAGCGAGTCGTACAGCTCGGCGGCCGAAAGGCGGTGGGAATCGCGGAACGTCAGCTCGATCCGGCCGCCCACGAAACCGAGCCCCGGCTCCGACAGCAGCCGCCGCACGCCGGCCTCCAACCAGTCCGGCGCCGGCAGGCAGTCGGAGTCCGTGAAAGCCAGCACCTCGCCGCGGGCATGCGGGATCGCCGCGTTTCGCGCGGCATAGGAGCCGGCCGTTTCCTCGCAAAGGCTGAAAACCAGCGGAAAGCGGCCGAGGACGCCCACAACGTCGTCGGTGGAACCGTTATCGACGACGATGACCTCATAGCGCTGGCGCGGGTAGGTCTGGGCCTCGAGCGCGCCCAGGCAAAGCGAGAGCCGGGCGGCGTCGTTATACACGGGCACGATGACCGAGGCGAATGGTACTTCCGGGTCTATAGCCGCACCAGAATACAGCAGGCCCGGCTTCCCGCACTGGCGTGCGAGACTGAGCCGCTGCTAAACTGCGGCCACCTGGAGGCTTGGGGCCCCAAGCCAGGCTCGACTCGATGTCAAGGAGCGGACGATGGCCGAAGCGCAGCCCGAAGTCGAAGTCCCCGAGAGCCTGGCCCAAGCGGCCACCGAGCACGGCTTCCCCCTCGACGTGGTCAAGGAAGGCCTGGGCCTCGGCGTCAACGCCGGCTTCATCGAGCGCTCGATCCGTGCCGGTCTCAGCGCGCCGGACGCGCACGAGCGCTTCACCAACTACCGCCTCCTCGGGGGCATCCCTGACGTCTCGATGGAGTGGGCGAGGGTGCCGACCGACCGCCTGCCGCGCGTGAAGGCCGGCCCCAAAGGCCTGCGCCTGGGCGACGTCGAGACCGGTGCCTACGGCTTCGTGCCCGACCACTGGCCGTACGAAACCGACCTTCCCCGCGGCGCCTACCCGCCGATGCAGGACAGCATCCTCGCCAGCTACACCATCTATGACAAGGCCGAAGTCTGGGCCGAGTCCAGCAGCGAGCTTTACGAAGACGCGATCGCCGAGCGCTGGTCCTCCGCGACCGACATCTCCTGGTCGACCATGGAGCCGCTGCCGGACCACATCGAGCAGTCGATCTGCCAGCTCATGACCTACTGGTCGGAGGACGCGATCATCGCCTGTGAGGTGATCAGCGGCTGGCTAGAGCGCATCAGCTACGGCTATCACGAGGTCAAGCTCTACCTGGGCACGCAGGTCTTCGACTACGCCCGCCACGCCGAGACCTTCCGCAAGCGCGCCCTCGCCAACGGCGGCGGCCTGGGCTTTCAGCAGAACGGCGCCTACCATCGCGCGATCTATTCGGCGATGAAGTTCACCGAGATGCTGACCTACCTGACGATCCGCAGCAGCTTCTTCCTCAGCCTCCTGGAGCGCGGCGGCCTGGCCCTGGCCCGCAACGAGGCCGAGCGCAAGATGTACGCCTACGTCAGCCAGGACCTAAAACGCCACCTGCGCTACCTTCTGGACCACCTCAAGTGGTACCTCCAGACTCAACCCAAGCGCCGCAGCACGATCACGACCTGGCTCGCCCGCGGCGAGATCACCATGGCCGCGGACCTCCGCAACGGCACACCCGGCACCGAGGCCCTGATCCTGCTCCTGGACGACAAGCCCTCCGCCGGCAAGCGCAAGCTCCTGGAACTGCGCCAGGCCCAGCTCCAGGACTACAGCGACCGCCTAAAAGAGGCCACGATCACCCGCCGGCCTGAGGACGTGGCCCAGGGCCTGCGCCGCGCCCTCGGCATCCCGGACGCGGTGCCGGCGGCAACCTAGGTCCAGAACCGAGCGCTCCGGAGTCCGGAGGTCAATCCGTGGCTTACATCAAAATCCTCTCGCTCGAAGAAGCCGAAGGCCCCCTTCGCCGGCGCTACGAGCAGGCGCTCAAGAACAACGCCAAGGTCTTCAACATCGTCAGCGCCAGCAGCCTGCGGCCGGAATTGATCGACACCTTCTTCGCCCATTACCAGCGAGTGATGCAATCGCCCGACTCCGGCCTGACACGAGCTGAGCGGGAGATGATCGCCACCGTGACCTCGGCGGCGAACCGCTGCCAGTACTGAACGCTGGAACACGCGGAGTTTCTGCGTCAGCAAACCAACGACGAAGGCCTGGCGGCCGCATTCCGGCGCGACTGGCGCCAGGCAGACCTGCCGCCCAGGCAGGTGGCGATGCTGGAGTTCGCCGAGGTTCTGACCCTGAACCCGGCCGGCGTCATTCAGGGCGACGTGGATGCCCTGCGCGCCGCCGGCTGGCGCGATGAGGATGTCATCGACATCGTCCACGTCATCGGCATGTTCAACTACCTCGTACGGATGGCCGATGGCCTGGGGATCGGCATCGAGCCCGAGACGGCCGGGCACCTGCCGGAGCTGCCCTTCCACCACCAGGTGGCCGCGAAAGCCATCGGCAACGCTGTCGGGGGGACCGAGCGGCAATAGGCCCGAGATTTATTCGAGTTGCCTGGGGAATGTGTTAGAATCCGCGCCCACCTCCGCGTCGCACGCCAGTATCTGGGGTGACGGATTGAACGTTTCCGGAACTTTTGTCCTGTCGGTGCCTCCGGAGGTGGTCTGGCGAGCGCTGCATGAGGTCGACCTCCTTCGCCAGACACTACCCGACTGCGAGAGCCTGGAGCAGACAGCCCCCGACACGTTTAGCGGCGTCGCGCGCATCGGGATCGCCGTGATCAAGGGAAGGTATACCGGTCACGTAACCCTCTCGGAAGAGCAGGAACCGCAATTCCTTCGCATCAGTGTCGAGGCCCACAGTGGCCATGCCCAGATCAAGGGGAACGCATCCGTCACCCTGGAGCCCGACGGCGCTGGAACATGCCTCACTTACGATGGAGAGGCGCACCTGCACGGACCCCTGGCCGCGGTTGGCCAGCGACTTCTGCCGGTAGCCTCCAAAACGATGGCCGCACGATTTTTCGGCAACCTGGAACGCAAGCTCAGCGAAGCCCCCGTCCCCAAGTGAGGAGTTGAATGGCAAAACAAAAGGTCTCATTAACCGTCAACGGGACTCCTCGAGAATTGGAGGTCGAACCTCGGCTCCTTCTGGTGCACCTGCTCAGAGAGGAACTCTCGCTCACGGGAACTCACATCGGCTGCGATACCACTCAGTGCGGGGCCTGCACGGTGCTCCTGGATGGCCAGGCCGTGAAGTCATGCACGGTCTTAGGCGTACAGGCCGAAGGCGCCTCCGTAACCACCATCGAAGGGCTGAAGACAAACGGCGAAATGCATCCACTGCAGCAGTCCTTCTGGAATGAACATGGCCTGCAGTGTGGTTACTGCACGCCGGGCATGATCATGTCCGCCGTAGGCCTATTGCAGGACAATCCTTCGCCGACCGAGGCCGAAGTAAGGGAGGGCCTGCGCGGTAACCTCTGCCGCTGCACCGGCTACCAGAACATCGTCAGCGCCGTGATCTCGGCGGCGGACAAGATGAGGGAGGCGGCCCGATGACCACGATACAAAAACCGCCGAAGATGATCGGCGAGCCCATTCGCCGCCGCGAGGACCCTCGTTTGGTTTCTGGCCAGGGCACCTACGTCGATGACATCAAGCTCGCCGGCATGATGCATATGTCGATTGTGCGAAGCACTTACGGACATGCCCGGATCCTGGGCATCGACACTTCGGCCGCTAAGACGGCGCAAGGCATCCGCCTAATAATGACCGGCGTCGAGGCGCGGGCCTGGGGCGGTCCCGTCCCTGTCGCCGGCGTGCTGCCTGACATGCACCAGCCGATCCGGTACGCCCTGGCATCCGACGTGGTCCGTTATGTTGGCGAAGGCATCGCCGCAGTCGTGGCCGACAATCGGTACTCCGCGCGTGACATCGCTGAACTAATCGAAGTCGACTACGAAGAGCTGCCGGTAGTGATCGACGCGCGCAAGGCAATGCAGGCAGACTCCCCATTCGTACACTCCGAATTCGGCACCAACGTCGCCGTGACGGTGCCTATCGGCGACACCGCCGCCACCGACGCCGCATTCGCCGAAGCCGATGTCATCCTCCGCCAGTGGATGGTGAACCAGCGCCTAATCCCGGTAGCAATGGAACCCAGGGGTGTCGTCGCCCACTACGAGCCGGGGCCAGAGACCCTTACGGTCTGGTCTTCGACCCAGATACCCCATCTCCTCAAGACCCTGCTGTCGGGATCGGTGCGAATCCCGGAGCACCGGATCCGGGTCATAGCACCCGAGGTCGGCGGCGCCTTCGGGTCGAAACTCAACGTATATCCGGAAGAGATACTCGCGTGCCTGGCCAGTATCCAACTCGGGCGGCCCGTCAAATGGATCGAAGACCGCTCGGAAAACTTCCAGGCGACGATCCACGGCAGGGACATCCACGCCGAAGTCGAGCTGGCGGCACGCAGTGACGGACGGCTCCTCGGCCAGCGCATGCACATCGTCGCCGACATCGGCGCTTACCAGCACCTGCTGACCGCCGCTATACCGACCCTGACTTCGTTGATGCTGCCCGGCGTGTACAAGATCCCGGCGCTCTCGGGCGAAATCGTGGAGGTCTTCACGAACAAGACGCCGACCGACGCCTATCGCGGCGCCGGCCGCCCCGAGGCGACATACTTCATCGAACGCGGCATTGACATGCTGGCCAAGAAGCTGGGCATGGACCCGGTGGAATTGCGCCGCAAGAACTTCATCGGCAAAGATGAGTTCCCCTACGCGACCAGCGCCGGTCTCACGTACGACAGCGGTGATTACGAGGCGGCGCTGGACATAGCCCTGGAGAAAGTGGACTATGCCGGACTGCGCCGGCGCCAGTCCGAGCTTCGCGCGCAGGGCCGCTACCTTGGCATCGGACTGTCAACCTGGGTCGAGATCTGCGGCATGGGCCCCTCCGCGGCCCTTCCCGCGGGCGGGTGGGAGTCGGGCACGGTCCGCGTCGAGCGCTCGGGCAAGGTGACGGTCGCTACAGGAGTTTCGCCTCACGGCCAGGGTCAGGAGACTGCCTTTGCCCAGATGGTCGCCGACGGGCTCGGCGTGCCATTCGATGACATCACCGTCCTGCACGGGGACACCGCGCTGGTGCCGTTCGGTATCGGCACATTCGGAAGCCGCGCCACGGCCGTCGGAGGCGCCGCGATCGTGATGTCCGTCGACAAGGTCATCGCCAAGGCCAAGCGCTTCGCCGGCCACATGCTCGAGGCCCTTCCGGACGACATCGAGTACGAGGGCGGGCGCGCCTACGTCAGAGGCCATCCTGACACCGGCCTGACTCTACCGGAGATCGCCGCGGCCGCCTGGAATGCGGTCAACCTGCCGCCCGACACGGAGCCCGGCCTGGAGGCCACCAGCTACTTCGAGCCCTCCAACTTCACTTTTCCTTTCGGCACGCACGTTGCTGTCGTGGAGGTCGACGCGGATACGGGAAGAGTTGAAATTCAGCGCTACGTCGCCATCGACGACTGCGGCACGGTGATCAACCCTATGCTCCTCGAAGGCCAGCTGCACGGCGGTATCGCCCAGGGCATAGCGCAGGCCTTGATGGAGGAGGCCGTCTACAGCGACGACGGACAGCTCATCACCGGCAGCCTCATGGACTACAACATCCCCAAGGCCGACCAGCTGCCCAAGTTCGAGCTCGGCCGCACCGTGACCCCCACCAACGTCAACCCCATGGGCGCCAAAGGAATCGGCGAGGCTGGGACCATCGGGTCGACGCCTGCAGTGGTCAACGCCGTGGTCGACGCCCTGGCGCCTTTTGGGGTCGACCACGTCGACATGCTTTTGCGTCCCGAAAAACTCTGGCGCCTGATGCGCGGAGGCCCGCGATGATTCCGGCTTCATTCGATTACACCGCCCCCACCTCTCTGGAAGCCGCTCTCGAAGCGCTCGTCCGCACGGACGGCGAGTCGAAGCTGCTCGCCGGCGGGCACAGCTTGATCCCCCTGATGAAGTTGCGATTGGCCGAACCTGCCTTGCTTATCGACCTTGCCCGCGTGCCGGGCCTAAGAGGCGTGCGCACCGAGGACGGAGGCCTGGTAATCGGGGCCATGACTACGCACTCGCAGGTCGCCCAGTCCGCAGAGGTGCGGCGCGCCGCCCCGGCGCTGGCGGAGGCCGCGCGGCAGATCGGCGACCGTCAGGTGCGGGCGCGCGGGACCATCGGTGGCTCCCTCGCACACGCGGACCCGGCGGCCGACCTGCCGGCCGTGATGCTGGCGCTTGGCGCCACCATGGTCCTGAGGTCGGCCGCGGGCGAACGCCGTGTCGCGGCGGACGATTTCTTCGCTGGGTTTTTCGAGAGCGCCGTCCGCCCGGACGAGATCCTCACTGAGGTGAGGGTGCCGGCGAACCCCCGCTCGACCTACGAAAAGGCGCCCAACCCGGCGTCTCATTATGCCCTCGCCGGCGTCGCCGTGTCGCTCGGAGCCCAGGCGCGCATCGGTGTCACCGGCGCGGCAGCCGTGCCTTTCCGGGCTGCGCAAGCAGAAGCGGCCCTTGGCAGTGGAAGCCCGGACGGCGCGACCATCGATCGTGCGGCCCAAGCGGCTTACGACGGCAGAGAGCTGCTTTCGGACATCTTTGCCTCGGATGAGTACCGCGCCCACCTCGTGCGCGTGCTAACGAAACGAGCCCTGACAAGGCTGGCCGGCTAGCGTAGGGGAGGACCTCGAGGCCTCCCCTAGTGTGGGACCGGCCGCGGCCGGCCGCTGTCGAAGCGGTGAATGGCAGATCGCCGTGGCCGAATAGCCCCTGCCCCAAAGAGTGTCATTCGCATGGTCGCAACAACAGGTACGCTGTTAACCGACCTCGTCGGCTCGACCGAGCTGATGCAGGCGGCCGGCGACGAACGCGCCCAACGCATTTTCCAGGCCCACTATCGCCTTCTGCGCGACGCCGTCGCGGCCAACGGCGGCCACGAAGTCAAGACCCTGGGCGACGGCCTCATGGTCGCGTTCCCATCGGCGGCGGACGCCGTGCGCTGCGCCGTAGCGATGCAACAGGCGGCGCCGCGGCGCACGGCCGGCGGCGAGCGCCTGAGGATCAGGGTGGGCCTAAACAGCGGCGACGCCCTGCGCGACGAGGCCGACTTCTTCGGCACCGCGGTCGCCTCCCGGCGGGGCGGGGGCTGCGGCGCCCGCTAAGACCGCGTATAGGTCACCGTCAGCTGCCTCGCCACCGGCTTCCAGATCAGCGCGAACAGCATCAGCAGACAGCCGCGCAGGCAGCCCGAGCGCTCATTCTTGTAAGTGACCGTCTGCACGCGCCAGCCCTGGTCCGCCAGGTAGCTCGCGTCATCCTCGAAGGCCTGCGAGCTTTCGTACTCCCGCACGATCACGTTTCTGGGCATGCCGGCGCTCTCCTGGCTGCGACCTCTAGCCTGAGATTAGCCAGCGACAGCGTGGGCGCGGCGAAATTAGATTGCTCCGAAAGGTTTTGGCGCGAAGCTAGACGGCGCCGTTACGCGGGCGTCTCGGCCAGGGCGGCCCACGTCTGGCGGTCGATGAAATATCGATACTTGCGCCGCGACTCGGATGAATCGCCTTCCACTTCGTCGAACTCGGCGACGCGGCGCATGCCGGCCTTCTCCATCACTCGCGCCGAGGCCGGATTGGCGGCCTCGCACTCGCCGAAGATGCTCTCGGCTTGCCGGAGGCGCCGCGGGACGCCGGGCCGGGGCGGGCCATCCTGAATCACGACCGCATCGGGCTGCGCGAAGACGAATTCCAGCGTGCCGCGCAGTGCCTCAGTCATGTACCCGTTGCCCCAGTATTCGGGCAGGACGGCGTAACCGAAGTCGAGGTCGCCGAAGGGCTTGCCCTCGGACGGATGGCCGAATCCGATCCAGCCGGCAGGCTCTCCTGTTTCGCGCAGGAGGATGAGGCAGTTGTGGGAAAAGCGTGGTTGGGTCTGGTTGTGGGCAATGGTGTCCAAAAGCCAGCGCCGGCTGTCTTCTTCACCCTCGATCGGTGGCCAGCCGACAAAACGCCTGATCAGAGGCTCGGTGTGGAGGCGGAAAAGGGCGGGCAAGTCCGACTCAGCCAGGTCGCGGACGTGAAGGCGCTCGGTGTGGATGTCCATCATTCCGACATGATCACAGTCTCGACCGCCCGCCACATGTACCACGAGCCGACGGACCGGTACGGCCGCCAGCGCTCCCCGATCTCGGCCGCCTGCTTCGGCGCCGGCGTGCTTTCGAGGCCGTAGGCGAGACGCATGCCGTTGCGCACGCCAAGGTCGCCGATAGGGAGCACGTCCGGCCGCCCGAGCTGGAACATGAGGAACATGTGCGCCGTCCACACGCCGACGCCCTTCACCGCCGTCAGGTGCGCGATGACCTCATCGTCGGAAAGTTCGTCTATATGCTCGAAGTCGAGCTTGCCTTCGGCCATGTGCAGGGCCAGGTCGCGAAAGTAGCCGGCCTTCTGGCGCGACACTCCCGCCGCGCGGAACTGCTCTTCGCTCGTCGCCAGGATTTCGGCGGCGGTCGGGACGCGCTCGTCTTCACCGTAAAGCGCGAGCCACTTGCGCATGATCGCGCGGGCGGCGTTTCCGGCCAGTTGCTGGAAGAGGATGGCCCGCACCAGTTGGGCGTAGGGGTCGCCGGAAGGCCGCGGCTCGTAAGGACCGTGCTGGTCGATCAGTCGCGCCAGGACCGGGTCCGCCGCGCGCAGGTGCGCAGCCGCGGCGGCGTAGTCGAAGGGCTCGCGGCCGTTCATTCGGCTGCCTCGACGGCGGCAATCAGATCGTCGTAGAACTCATCCAGCCAGGCCTGATTGGAGGCCACCAGCGCCGGCTTTGGCGCCAGGGGCAGCCAGTAGAGGTGGAACTCGTGCACGCCGTTTTCGATAGTCTGCCACCTGTCCGGCGAATTCAGCGGCGCGCGGAAGTGGTAGAAGCGGCGCTCCTGTTGCTGGTAGAGGTCTTCTTCGAGAACCCAGCCCTCGAAGCGCGCGTAAACGATGCCGCCAGGCAACTCCAGGTCTTCTTCGGCGTAGACAATCCGCGCGAACCCGGGCCGCCGCTCGACGACGCCGATGTTCAAATTGCGGACGAGCGTCCAGGGTATCGACGGCGCGTCGGTCTCGGGCCGCGTCTTGAGATGGACCTCGCGACGGAGGACAGACCAGACATCTGTCAGCTCATAGGTCCTGGAGCCTAACTCGGCGACGAGCTCGAGGCCTGGAAGGCCGGTCTCTTCGAGCGCTTCGCGGCGGGCGCCCTCTTCGAAGGTCTCGCTCTCCTCGACGGTGCCGGCCGGGACCTGGACTCCGGAGTGATCGTGCCAAAACACGCAGAGTTCGGCGACGCCACCTTCGCCGCGCGTGACAAAGCAGGTGACTTTTCGTTGCGCGTCCATAGCCGTCGAATGATAACCCGGCCCAAGCGCGGAATCGCGGCTCCATGGCTTGATGCTTCTCGCGCGAATGCATATAATTGCACTTACGTCCGCGGGCATCCGCCAGAAAGCGCCTCTTCCATGAGTTGCGAGACCGAAACCGCCACCGCCCTGCGCGGCGCCGGGCAGAAGATAACCCCGCAGCGGATGCTCATTCTCTCGGCGCTCCGCCACCACGAGCACCACGTGACCGCGGCCGACGTCCTGGACGAAGTGCGCCGTTCCTATCCCTACGTAGATATCTCCACGGTCTACCGCACGCTCAACTCGGCGACCGAGCTGCGGCTGGTCAACGAGCTTACGCGCGCCGGCGCCGACACCGAATACGAGTGGGTTGGCTCCGACCACCATCACCACCTGATCTGCCGCTCTTGCGGCTCCGAGACGGAGCTGGACAGCGATTACCTGGACAGCCTGGGGGCGAGCCTGCTGGACGAACACGGGTTCGCGGCCGACCTGGACCACTTCGCGATAACCGGCATTTGCAGGGAATGCCGCGCCGGCCGGAGCTGAGCCGGCCTCATCCTCGACCCCGCCACGGCCTGAGGAGGAACCCATGACATTCGACTTTGCCGCGATCGCGATTCTCGTTGCCGGCATCGGTGGCGCCGGTCTGTACACGGCCGCGCTGGCGCTGGGCGTGCGCCACGGCATCGACTGGGACCACATCGCCGCGATCACGGACATCACCAGCACGACGGCCGGCGTCGGCGACGAGGAGGAGTCCTGGCTTATCGCCGAGCCGGGCGTGATGTTAACCGATGAGAGCCACCACGCCGTCCACGGGCCCCACGGCGCTGACGCGCACGCCGGTCACGCCCTGGACGCCGGTGACGGCGACCTCCTCCACAGTCACGGAGAGCACGCCCCTGCCGTTGCGGCGGCCGCGAGCGGCGTAGCCGTTGCGGCGCCCGCGGGCGCCGCTGCCGCGCCGGCCGCACCGAAGCCCGGCCTGAAGCAACAGAAGACCGCCCTTTTCTACGGCAGCCTTTATGCCCTGGGCCACGGCGCGATCGTGATCGTGCTGGGCCTGATCGCCATAGTCGCCGCGGAAGTCTTGCCCTCCTGGATCGACCCGGTGATGGAGCGCATCGTCGGTGTTACGCTGATTTTCCTGTCGGTGTACCTCTTCTACTCGATCTATCGCTACTTCCGCGGCGGTGAGTTTCGCCTTCGCAGCCGCTGGATGCTGGTGTTTGCCGGCGTCGCCAACGCCTGGCACTGGGTGCGTTCGCGCGTCGGCCCGCACGAGCACATCCACATGCATGCCAACCAGAGCTACGGCGCGCGGACCTCGTTCGGCATCGGCCTGATCCACGGCATCGGCGCCGAAACCGGTACGCAGGCGCTGGTAATCGCCACGGCCGTCGGCGCGACGAGCAAGACGGTAGGCGTTCTGGCGCTCCTTACGTTCGTGGTCGGGCTGCTGATCTCGAACTCATTTGTCACCATCGCCTCGACGTACGGGTTTGTCTCGGCCCAGAAGCGCCAATGGATCTATGTGGCCGTCGGCTTTGTCGCCGCCGTGTTCAGTCTTACCGTCGGCCTGGTATTTCTGGGCGCATCTACAGGCGTGCTGCCCGATCTCGACCGGTTCGTGCGCTGGGTCGGAGGCCCCAAGGACTAGCCGCGCAGCTAACCCTCGAAGGCGATCTTCACGGCGACGTAACCCACGAACGCCAGCCACAGCAGCCCGGCGCGCACCAGCGTCATCGCCGTCAGGTAGCCCTGCTGGCGCAGGGACATGTAGACGATGCCTGTCGAGGCGAGGGCGATTGCCGCGGCGACCAAGCGCCGTCACGTCCAGCGTCCAGGCCGTGAACATCACCCCGATCGACACCGGCACCGAGCTCTGGAAGACCATCGCGCCGCTGATGTTGCCCATCGCCAGGGTGTCCTTGCTCTGGCGAATCCAGATCACGCTGTTGAAGGTCTCCGGCAGCTCCGTCGCCAGCGGGGCGATGATCAGCGCCAGGGCCAGCGGCGGGATCGCGAGCACGTCGGACACGATCTCGATCTCGGTGACGAAGAGGTAGGCCCCGCCGATGATCCCGCCCAACGCAAATGCTACCTGCGCCGCCGCGAGCAACGTCGGCGGCGAGCCGATGCCGCCCGACAGCCTGAAAAACCGCAGTGGCTCCAGCTCTTCCTCATTTCCGGCCTCGCCGGAGTTGGATAGAGTCTTGAAAACGTAGTACGCGTACATCACCAGCAGGCCAATCGCGACCGCGACCTTGAGGCCGTGCGAGGGCAGGAAGCTAGACGTGATCCCCAGGGCGTAGACGATGAAGAAGAAGGAGAAGTCGCGGTTGATGGCGTGGGTATCCAGCGTAAGTCTGAGGCCGGAGCGTCTCCGCTGGGCGTACATGTAAAGGCCTGAGCCCGCCACCGCGAATGCCGCCGTCGAGAGCAGGAAGGGAGCCCCCAAGATCGCGCCGACGCCGACGTCGTCGCCGGCGGCGCTGCCCACGAAGAGGATCGCGATCAGCGGGATCATCGTCTCCGGCATCGCCGTGCCGATCGCCGCCAGAATGCTCCCCACCGCGCCGTGCCCCAACCCCATCCTCAGGCCCAGCCACTCGATGCCGTTTGTGAACAGCTCCGCCGCGAACAGAATGATCGCGAAGGCGGCAAGAAGAAGCGGGACTGTCGTGGCCACGCGGACCTCCTATGCGATGGCGATTTTCACGGCGACGTAGCCGACGAAGCCAGCCCAGAACAGGCCCGCGCGCGCCAGCACGCCGGCGCTGAGGCGGCCCAGCCGCCGGATCGACAGGTAGACGAGGCCTGTCGAGCCCAGGGCGACCGCCGCCGAGACCAGGGCCGTCTCCGTCAGCTCCCAGGCCGTGAAGATGATGCCGATGGCCACGGGGATGCAGCTCTGGAACACCATGGCGCCGCTGATGTTGCCCATGGCCAGCGTGTCTTTGCCCTGTCGCACCCAGATGATGCTGTTGAACTTCTCCGGCAGCTCCGTCGCCAGGGGCGCGATGATCAGCGCCAGTGCCAGCGCCGGCACGTCGAACTCGTGCGCCAGGCTCTCCAGGTTCACCACGAAGATCTGGGCGCCGGCGATGATCAGAGCCAGCGCCGCGCAGAGCTGGGCGACGACCATGCTCACGGGCGGCGGCCCTACGCCCCCGGTGAAGCGGTGCAGGTAGAGGGGGTGAATCTCGTTCTCGATGCCCTCGATCACGGGGCCCTGGTGCCTGAACGTGCGGAAGACGTAGTAGCCGTAGAGGCCGATCAGGGACGCCGCCACGACGTAGCGCAGCTGCTCGACGCCGACGAAGCTGGCGCTGATCGCGAGAGAGTAGACGATGAAGAAGAAGCCGAGGTCGCGCCTGATCACGATCGGGTCCAGCCGCAGCTCGGCCCCGGCGCGCCGCTGGCCCTGAAAGTACAGCACCCCCAGGCCGGTGACCGCGAAGGCGGCCGTCGAAAGCAGGAAAGGCGCGCCGAGGATGGCGCCGACGCCGATCTCGTGCGCGTCGGCGCTGCCGACCACGAGGATGGCGATGATCGGGATCATGGTCTCCGGCAGCGCCGTGCCGACGGCCGCGAGGACGCTGCCGACCGCGCCCTGGCTGAGGCCCAGCTTTTCGCCGAACCACTCGATGGAGTTGGTGAACGTCTCGGCGCCGAGAAGGATGATGAACAGCGACGCCAGCACGAAGGCGACGTCTCGGGCAATTATGCCGGTGGCGGCGAAATGCATATGGGAGCCAAGCAGCAGGTGACCCAAAGCCAAGCCTTTCACTTGGCGTCGGGGCCGCAGGTCTCACCACTGACACAGGCGCACCGGCCCTTCCGGGGAAGGACGTGATGACGATGACGCCGCGGCTTGGGTAAACCGGGGTTACTCCCCTGGTGCGCCGACGCAATCCGCTATTGGCCTGTAATACCCAACGAGCGCGCCTGTGTCAAATGCGAAGCCATCGTGAGAAAGAGTGCTGGTCAGATCCTCATGCTGAAGTGCTGAAGCGCTGAACTGCTGAACCGCCAGGCCGCGCTATCCTTGAATCAGGATGTACTACCCCAAAGAGCCGGACGAACCTTCCGGCTGCATGCAGACATTCGTCATCACCAGGGTCATGTTCAGCCTCCTGGCCGTGCCGGTCGCGATCATCGCCGGCGCGCTATTCGCGCTGGTGTTCACCTTCTACTGCTACACGGTGAGCCCGCCGCTGGCCTTGATCCCGCTGGGCATTGGGTTCGGCGGCGTCTACGCCCTATACCGCTGGGAGAAGGCGAGAGTCGACAAAGAGATGCTTCCGCCCGATGATCAGTAGTAGGGGCAGCCGGGCATGACACTGACGTCGACTGACCTGGACCTAGCGGCGAACATCGCGGCCATCCGCGAGCGCATAGCAGCCGCCTGCGCCCGCTCCGGCCGCGACCCGGCCGGCGTGACGCTGGTGGGCGTCAGCAAGACCGTGGCCGCGCACCGCGTGCGCGCGGCCATCGAGGCAGGACTGACCGATATCGGCGAGAACTACGTCCAGGAGGCCGCGGCGAAGAAGGCCGCGCTCGCCTCCACGCCTGCCCGCTGGCACCTCATCGGGCGCTTGCAGTCGAATAAGGCCCGCCTGGCGCTGGAGACCTTCGATATAATCCAGGCCGTGGATTCGACCCGCCTCGCCCAGGCCCTCAGCACCCGCGCGTCTCGCGCGGTGCCCGTACTCCTGGAGATCAACGTCGCCGGCGAGACCACGAAGTCCGGCTTCGAACCGCGCGAGGTCGCTGCCGCCGTCGCCTCCATCGCGAAGCTGCCGAATATCGAACTGCGAGGCCTGATGACCGTCGCTCCGGCCGTAAGCGACGCCGAGGACTGCCGGGGGGTCTTTCGGACCCTGCGGCAGCTCGCCGACGCCAACGGCCTGGCCGAGCTTTCGATGGGCATGAGCGGCGACTACGAGGTCGCGGTCGAAGAGGGCGCGACCATCGTGCGCATCGGCCGGGCGATCTTCGGCGAGAGGGTCCGATGAGGCTGGGAATCGTCGGTGGCGGCGCCATGGGCGAGGCAATCGTCGCCGCCGTGCTCCGGCGCAAGATCGTATCGCCTGCGGACGTGACCGTCGCCGAGCGCATCGCCGAGCGCGCCGCGGTCCTCGAAAAGACCTACGGCGTGCGCACGACCCCGGACGTCGCCGCGGCGGCCGAGTCGGACCTGTTCATCGTGGCGGTGAAGCCCCAGGACTTCGGGACGCTCGCGGCCATAGCCGGTCGCATTGGGCCGGACACGACGGCCGTCTCGATCATGGCCGGCGTGCCGCTGGCGCAGCTAACGGGCGTGCTCCGCCACGACGCCGTTGTGCGGGCAATGCCGAACACGCCGGCCCAGATCGGCGAGGGCATGACCCTGTGGACGGCCACGGCGGCGGTCGGCGACGCGGCGAAGGCGGGCGCCACCCGCGTCTTCGAAGCCCTGGGCCGCCAGGTCTATGTGGCCGACGAGAAGTACCTGGACATGGCAACCGGCGTCTCCGGCAGCGGCCCCGGCTTCGTCCTCCTGTTCATCGAGGCGATGATCGATGCCGCGGTCCACATCGGCTTCACGCGCGACCTGGCCACGGAGATGGTCTTGCAGACCGTGGTGGGTACGGCGCGGCTGGCGCAGGAGTCCGGCCGCCATCCGGCCGAGCTGCGCGCCCAGGTGACCTCGCCCGGCGGCACCACAGCCGAGGGCCTGAAGGCGCTGGAGGCCGGCAAGCTGCGCAGCGCCGTGCTGGACGCGGTCGAAGCGGCCTACAATAAATCGAAGGCCATGGGAGGCGGGACGGGCCAAAAGTGATCGGATCAATCGTCGCTAACGTTGCCTACGTGCTCTTTGTGCTGATCTTCATCCGTGCCATTCTGTCCTTTATCCCCAACGTCAACCCGAGAAATCCGGCCGTGGAGTTGCTCTACCAGGTGACGGAGCCAATCCTGGCGCCGATCCGCGGCTTCATGCCGCGCACCATGCTCGACTTCTCGCCGATGATAGCCGGCTTCATCCTGCTGATAATCGCGCGCGTGGCCACCGGCTCCATCTAGCCGCCGAGGAGCCGCCGCGACTCCTCCAGACTCAGCCCTTCGACCCGCACGCGCTTCACTCGCGAGGTCTGCCCGCCGACGACGCTGATGCTCGAAGGCGCGACGCTGAGCCTGGACGCCAGCAGGCGCCGCAGGGCCTCGTTCGCCCGCCCTTCGACCGGCGGCGCCGTCACGCGCACCAGCAAGGCGCCGTCCTTCCAGTCGCCAATCTCGTCGCGGCTGGCCCGCGGGGTCAGGCGCACGACGATGAGGGAATGTTCCGGTTCGGGCACTTTTCCTTACTCGCGAGGATCAGACGTAATCGAAAGGATATAGATGTGGCGGGCGGGCATCTTGAGGTGCGGCCCCAGCGGAGATAGTATGCGGGCGGCCGGGGGAGGTCACGAACCCGTTAGCGGCAGCGGGAGCGGCTGCCAGCGAGACCGGAGGCCCTGTGCTGGGTCGGTTGCCGAGAGTTGCTCCACAGCCCCGTGCGCTGCCCGGGCCCCTGCTGCCCTCCTGGGTCCGTGGCGGCACGCTTGGCGCGCTGGCGCTGATCACATTCGGCATCATTCTCCTGCGCCTGCCCTCCTTCTTCGAGCCGCCCTGGAACACCGACGAGGGCATATTCGCGGCGGTGGCGCAGCGCGTGCTCGCCGGCGGCCGGCTCTACTCCGACGCCTGGGAGAGCAAGCCGCCCCTCTTCCTCTATCTGTACGTCGGCATCTTCAAGGCCTTCGGGCCGGGCATCTTCGGGCTCAGGCTCGCGGCGACCGCCTTTGCCCTCGGGACGCACCTCACTGTCTTCTTCATCGCGGCCAGGTTCATGTCGAAGCGGCGAGCGCTCCTGGCGACGGCGCTGTGCGGCGTCTTGCTCGGGCGTCCCGTTCTGGGAAGGCACGCTGGCCCTGACCGAGACCTTCACTACCCTGCCGGCGGCCCTGGGCGTCCTGCTGCTCCTCGTCTGGGACGAGCGCGCGCGGCCGTCGCCCAGCCGCGTCGAAGCGCTGATCGTGGCCGCCGGCGCCGTGTTCGCGGTCGCCTTCCTCCTGCGCCAGACCTCGCTGGCGGCGCCTGTAGCGGCAGGGCTGTGGCTGATCTCTGAGAGAGCGCCGCTGGGCCAGGGGAGCGTTCTTCGGAGGCGCTGGTTTCCTGGCGGTGCTGGCGCCGGTGCTGGGCGCCTTCTCCCTGTCCGGCGACTTCGCCTGGTTCTGGGACGCGAACATAGGGTTCTTCTTCAAGTACGTCCCATCCGGCCAACAGCTTTCATACGCGGCGCGGCCGATAATCGTGCTGCCATTTCTGGTCACGGTCGCAAGCCTTGTCCTGGCGCGGCGCCGCGGGGGGATGACGCCGCCCTGGAGCCTGCCGGCGCTGTGGCTGACACTGACCCTGGCCGGCGCCCTGCTCACGGGCCGGCCCTATCCGCACTACATGCTCCAGACTTTCCCGCCCCTGGCCATGCTCGCGGCGATGGCCCTGCCGGAGATCGAGGGAGCGAGCGTACGCGTCTCGGGCCGGCGGCTGCCGCGCTTCGGGCCCGCTTACCTGTTCGTCGCGGCGCTGGCCCTGGAGTGGTTCTCGGTCGTGACGCCGATGTTCAGCGGCAATGTCTTCGCGATGCATTACACCCGCGGGCCTTCTTACTACACCAACTTCGGTGGCTACGTGCTGGGCACGCGCAGCGAGCGGCAATACGACAACTACTTCGATGGCCGCGTCGACCTCACCCTTTCCCTGGAGACGGCACTGAAGGGCCTGGACGCTCAAGGGAAGAAGGTCTACATCTGGGGCGAGTATCCCTGGGTCTATCCCCTGGCCCGCGTTCAGCCCACCACCCGCTACATGACGTCGTTCTACGTGCTCTTGCTGCCCTACCTGGACGTGAAGCTGGCAGGCGCCTTGAACCAGGAAAGACCGGCCTACATCGTGGTCATGAGCGACGCCAAACCGAAGATGTCGCCGCCATCGCCGATAATCGACCAGCGCTGGGCGAACGCGACCCGCGGCCTGAAGGCCGTCCTCGCCCGCGACTATCAGCACGTCGTGACCGTGGGCAAGGCCGAGGTCTACCGCCGCTCGCCGGAGCACATCACCCCTACGCCCAACAGCGGCGTCTTCGTGGTCCCGAACGACGAGGTGCTGGAGCCGTAGAGGGGCCGTCAGCCATCAGCTGTCAGCTATCAGGCGTCAGAGGTCATAGCCGGCATCATGCCCACGGGTTTGAGATTTTCCGAACATTTTTTCTAATTTTTCCCCAAAACCCATTGTAGAGCCCGATCCGGCGATGCTATGATCCGCTCGCTCACGAAACTGCTCAGGCTTCCTAGCGGTAGCTTCGCGGGCCCTGAACACTACAGGAAGGCCTGGCGCGGGGATAGAATGAAGAGGGTGACATGGTAATGACCGAAGAGAGAACGCGCGCTATCGACCTCGCGATCGGCCAGATCGAGAAGCAGTTCGGCCGCGGCGCGATCATGCGTCTCGGCGAGAAGAACAACCTCGAGATCGAAGCGATCCCGACCGGCTCGCTGTCGCTCGACCTGGCCCTGGGCATCGGCGGCATGCCGCGCGGCCGCATCACGGAGATCTTACGGCCCCGAGTCCTCCGGCAAGTCGACTCTGGCCCAGCACATCATCGCCGAGGCCCAGAAGATGGGCGGCCTCGCCGCCTACATCGACGTCGAGCACGCGCTCGACCCGACCTACGCGCAGGCCCTGCGGCGTCAAGATCGATGACCTGCTCGTCTCGCAGCCGGACACCGGCGAGCAGGCGCTGGAGATCTGCGAGGCGCTGGTGCGCTCCAACGCCGTCGACGTCATCGTCATCGACAGCGTCGCCGCCCTCGTCCCGCGCGCCGAGATCGAGGGCGAGATGGGCGACTCGCTGCCCGGCCTGCAGGCGCGCCTCATGTCGCAGGCGCTGCGCAAGCTGACCGGCGCCATCGCCAAGTCCAAGTGCGGCGGTCATCTTCGTCAACCAGCTGCGCGAGAAGGTCGGCGTCGTCTTCGGCAACCCGGAGGTCACGCCCGGCGGCCGCGCCCTCAAGTTCTACAGCTCCGTCCGCATCGACATCCGCCGCATCGAGTCGCTGAAGCAGGGCCAGCAGGTCGTCGGCAACCGCGTGCGCACCCGCGTCGTCAAGAACAAGGTCGCGCCACCCTTCCGCAGCGCCGAGTTCGACATGCTGTTCACGGGCAGGCGCATGGGCATCAGCCGCGAAGGCGACATCCTCGACCTGGGCGTCGAGTACAACATCCTCAAGAAGCTCGGCGCCTTCTACAGCTACGGCGAGCTGCGCCTGGGCCAGGGCCGCGAGAACGCCCGCAACTTCCTCATCGACAACCCCGACCTGGCCGTCGAGATCGAAGCTAAGATCCGGGCGGCCGCCCTGGCCGCGACCCTGGCGCCTCCCTCTACCAACGGCAAGAAGCCTCCGGCAATCGCCAGCGACGACGAAGACGAGGAGCGAGAGGAAGAGTAGGCGCGGCGACCTGACCGCCCCTGACCTCCTGCGCCGCGAGCTGGCGCAGGCACACACCTACCTTGAGATGAAGACCGGCCTCTGTCCGCCGGAGGCCCTGTACGCCGTAACACCTGGCGCCACGATCCAGTCGATCGCGGCGATCTACGCCCATGCCGTGATCACCGAAGACGATTACGTTCACCGCCGCTTCGGGCTGGGTGTACCCCTGAATCAGACGCGCGCATGGACCGCGAAACTGAGCTTTCCACCGCAGGTGCCGCTGGACGCCGCCTGGGCCGAAGGCTACCCGACGGACATTGCTGCTTTCCGCGAGTACGCGTCCACTGTCTATGGGGCCGCGGACGCCTGCCTCTCGTCCGTCTCTGATGCGGACCTCGCGCGGCCGGTAACGAAGCACATGGTTTCCCTGCGCGAGGGCCGCCCGGTCGTCGAGCAGGCCCTGGTGCCTCTGGGATTCGACTTCGCCGACATGGTCACCATGCATAGCATCGAGCACGCCGGAGAGATATCCGCGATCCTCGGCCTCCGCGGCATGAAGGGTTCGCCCTGGGGCTAGACTGTCGTTCGAGGAAGCAATTGCGCACAACAAGAGCCCACCGCCGACTCATGACGACCAGCGCCTTCTGCCGCTGCCTACCTTGATCGAAATCCAGGCTGCCGAGGACGGTGATGCGGCCGCCAGGGCAGCCTTCCACGCCGCCCAGTCGCGCCGCCGCCCGCAGCGAGCCGCCCTCGCCAAACTGGTCGACGACCTCGATCGCGGCGCTAGAGTCGCCGCCGTACGCCGCCTGCGTGGCGGCATCTCCACGCGCACGTTCGCGGTGCGCTACGCCTCGCAGGATGGCGCCGCGCGCGCCTGCGTCGTGCGAATCTACGTTGCCGGCAACCACTTCAGCGGCCCAGAGGCCATCGAGAGCGAGTGGAAGACACTCGCCGCGCTGGCCGAAACGCCCGTGGCGGCGCCGCGCCCCCTGCTCCTCGACCTTGAAGGCGCCTATTTCGGCGCCCCTGCCATGGTAGTGTCCCTGCTTCGCGGCGGGCCGCCTCACCTAGCGCCACGAAGGGCCCCTTTCCTTCGCGACCTGGCCGAAGCGCTGGCCGCGGTGCACCGCCTCGGTCCGTCGACTCCTGGCCTGGAGCACCTGAAGTCCCATCTGGGCGACATGGTCGAGAGGCTAAACGGCGCGGTCTCAGAGGACTTGCGGCGTTCGCGGCTCGGTCCGCAGCTTTGGGCCGCCCTCAGGGCCGGCATCGAGCGCTTGACGCCGGCTCTGGAGACGCTGAGCCACGACGACTTCTGGCCCGGCAACGCCCTCTGGTATCGAGGCCGCCTCACCGCGGTAGTCGACTGGAGCTCGGCAGAGTTCGGCGACCCCCGCGGGGACGTCGCCCAGTGCCGGCTCGACCTGGCGCTGATGTATGGCCTCGGCTGGGCGGACGCTTTCACGGCCGCGTACGAGCAGGCCTCGGCCTCGAACCTCAGCGATCTCTGGTTCTGGGACCTCTACCGCGCGGAGCACGCGCTTTACAGCATCCCTTACTTCTACGAGGGCTACCGCGACCTCGGCCTGCGTGAACTCAGCCCCGCCATTCTCGAGGCGAGGCTAATGTCTTTTATCGAGGAGGCGCTTGAGATGGCGCGGCCGGCTAACTGAATCGCCTCAGAGGAGGGAGGGAGCGGTGTTGAAAGGCCGGCGTGTCCTCGGCGCGTCCAAAAGCTATCTGTGCGCCGCCACCTGCGCCATCGCGTCTCGCAGCGGCCCGATCTTGAAGGGCTTCGAGAGCACCGGGTTGGTCACCCGCTGCAGGAAGGCGCGCGTGTCCGGGCTCACCGTGTCGCCGGTGATGAAGATGATGCGGCGCGGCGAGCGCGGCGTCGCGCTGGCGCACCTCCCGGTAGAAGGTCGCGCCGTCCATGCCCGGCATCTTCATGTCCGTGATGATCACGTCGAAGTCGCCGCCGTCCAGCCTGCCCCAGGCGTCGATGCCGCTGCTTCCCGTGCGACACGGTGCTCGTCCATCTCCAGGATGTCGTGCAGCAGCAGGCGGATGCTCTCCTCGTCGTCGACGACGAGGACGCGTAGGCCGGCTTGTCGCCCGCCGGCCGCTGGGCGGCGCTCGCGGTTTTGTCCGCGTCCGACATCGCCGGCACGTCGCCGTTGGCCCTTTGGCCTTCGGCGCTCGCCCACCGGCAGCTCGATCTGGAAGACGGCGCCGCCGTTCGGCGCCGTCCTCCGTCCAGATGCGGCCGCCGTGCTCGTCGATGATGCCGTAGCAGATCGTCAGGCCGAGGCCGGTGCCCTGGCCCGCCTCCTTCGTGGTGAAGAACGGGTCGAAGATGCGGCGCTGGACCTCCGGCGGGATGCCGGGGCCGTCGTCCGCGATCGTGATCCGGACCCAGAAGAGCCGGCGCTCGGGCCGGAAGCCGCGTCCGCGCCTCGTTGCGCCGCGCCCTGCCCGCCCACGGCCTCCGACCGACCGTCAGCCGGCCGCCGCCGTTGGCCTCGATCATCGCCTGCTCGGCGTTCTTGATCACGTTGAAGAACACCTGCTGGACCTGGTCGGCGTCTACCCAGCAACGGGGCATGCGCGTGTCCAGCGTCATGTCCAGGGAGATGTTGCGGATGGCGAAGTCGTAGCTGCGCAGCTCCAGCACCTGCGCCAGGAGCGCGTTGACGTCCGCCATCTCCTTCGTCGGGCGGCGGCGGCGGGCGAAGGACAGCAGGTTCTGCACGATCTTGGCGGCGCGCTCCGCCTCGCCGTAGATCGTCTGCACCTGCGCAGCGGTGATCTCATCCAGGTCGCGCGCCAGCAGGAGCTGGGCGAAGCCCATGACGCCGGTGAGGGGGTTGTTGAGCTCGTGCGCAACGCCGGAGACCAGCTGGCCCACGCTGGCCATCTTCTCCGACTGCAGCAGCCGCTCCTGCAGCAGGCGCTCGTCGGTGCTGTCGCGCAGGGCGATGAGGCGCGAGCCTTCGGACACCAGCGCCGCGATACGAATGTGCTTCGACCCCGGCGCCTGGGCCACATACTCGCGCAGGACGGCCCGCCCCTGCTCCCGCGACTCAGTCAAGGCATCGAAAAGCTCCACCGGCGCCAGACCGCCGTCCGCGCCACCAATCAGCGTCAGCAACGCCAGCGCGGTGTCGTTCAGCGCCCGCGCGGCGCCCATATCATCGACCTGGACAAGGCCGTCGCCGATCGCCTCTGCCAGCACGACAAAGCCAGCGGCGTTCCCTTCGTCGAAAGGCGGCGAGTGATTGACAGCGCGGGTAGAGGGCGGAGTCGCGAGCCCGGGCGGCCCGTCTGCGGCGAGAGTCATGACACCTCCCGGTCCAGGCCCAAAGGCAAACAGGACCAAAGGCGCTACCCCGCCAGGGCGCCGCCGCTAAGGTATCACAACGAGGAGTGAGGCGTGAGGCGGGAGGTGGGAGGTGGGAGGCGGGAGGCGGGGTGCGTCAGGTGTGAGGCGGCGGTCCTCTAATGCAACTCAGGGGACGAGAGGCCAAAGGCGGCACGGATCCTCTCCCTCCCATTCCGACTGATTACGGATTACTAATAACCGACCCTCACTGCCTCACCCAGATGTGCCTTCGCTCTGAGCAGTGGCGGCACAGTGTCGCCATGCGCGGGACCTTGATCTGGTTCTCCAACACGGTCTCCTCTCGCCGGTGGACGTGCGAGGCGCAGAAGAGGCCATTGCAGCGCACGCACTGCGCCTCCAGCTCGCGGCCGCAGTCGCTGATGCCGCATGCCCGCGAATCGTTGCGAGAACCTACGGCGGCCTTGTACGCGAAGTGGCGCTCGAGGTCCGCGCGCTTGGCGATGCATTCCTTGCGGGCGCAGATCTCCTGGCCGTCCTTCAGGCGCACGCCGTGACGGTCGCAGAACGGGCGCCCGCAGTACTGGCACTTGGCGATGGAATCACCACCGCACTTGCCCAGGAGCGAGGGCTTCACCTGGCAACGTCTTGTAATAACCGCGCTCATACGACCAGATCAGCATACGTCCAGCCGCCGGTCAATGCCGGGCGCAGGCGTCAACCCCGTTTCCAACGGCGCGCGGATTACAAAGTCACGGCCGCCGCCGACATTTCAGGCTTCCCGCGGGCGGCGTTAGGGGCACTGCCTCCGGGCGGTGATGGAAAACCCTCATTGGGCCGCCTCCGGCCGCGACTCGATACTGAATCTCCGGCATTGCAGTTTTTGGAAGGATTCGCGGGGAGGTTATTACAGCGTGAAATTGGTCGAGATCGAGGACGAGACGCCGGAGGACTCCGAAGCGGCAGAACCAGTGGTGATGCCCTTCGAGAAAGACCTCGCGAAGATAGTCCAGGATTACATGCCCCTTGTGCGGCACGCTGTCAACCGCGTTGTCGCCGGCGCCAGCAACAACACAATCCTCCAGTACGAAGATATGGTCAGCTGCGGCGTACAGGGCCTCATCGAAGCCCACCGCGCCTACGATCCCACTCGCGGCGCCAAGTTTTCGACCTACGCCCTGCCCCGCATCCGCGGTTCAATCCTCGACGCGCTCAGGGCCGCGCACCCGCTGCCTCGCTCGCTACAGAAGGTTTCGTCCGACATCGAAAAGGCCAACGCCAGCCTCTATACGGACCTCGGCCGCTCCCCGACCAGAGAAGAGCTGGCGGCGCGCCTTGGCCTCAACGTCGGCGAGCTCATGGAAGCATCCAAGGTCAGCAGTATCAGGGTCCTCTCGCTCGAAGGCCTGGCCGACATGACCGTCAACGGGGCCACCGAGAAGCTCACCGAGATGGCAGACGACGACCCGGGCATCGACCCGCACACCGTGGCCCAGCAGCAAATCCTGCGAAACCGCCTCCTGGCCGCCGTCGAAGAGCTTCCCGACCGCGAGCGCAAGATCATCAAGCTCTACTACATCGAGTCACGCTCTCTGAAGAGCATCGGGCGGGCGATGGAGATATCGGAATCTCGCGCTTCGCAGCTGCGCCATCGGGCGATCCGGAGGCTGCGAAGCGCACTCGCCCGCGAACTCGCCGAGGCCGCCTGACGATGGACATCGTCGTCACCGGGCCAGGCTCCATCCTCACCGACTGCCGTCACCTCCTCGCCCGCGCAGGCTTTCAGGTGGCGGATTCGCTGGCCGAGGACGAAGCCTGCCCGGTGATCCTCGGCGACCTGCCGCATCTCTTCTCCCAGGCACTCGAGCTCATCGAGGCCGAGCGCCACGTGCTCATCGCCAACCCGCTGGCACTCTCGGCGTCCCAGCTCGCGACCTTGATCGCGGCGCGGAAGCCGCGGCAGGCCGTGTTCCTGTGGAGCGACCGCCGCCAACACCCGGCCCATCGGCTGGTGAACGGGCTGGTACGCTCGGACGAGACCGCCTGGCGCCCGCGTTACCTGCGCCAGCTCAGCCTGACCCCGGAGCGCCCGACAAGCGCCCTCCTGCGCTGGCGTGCGAGCGAAAGCCTGGCCCTCACGCTGGAGCTGGCCCGCCGCGAGCCCCTCACCCTGACCGCCTCGAGTTCGGCGAACCCCTGGCGGGGCTCGCTCGACTTCCTCGCCCTGGCTCTCGACATCGACGGCGTCGAGGGGTTCGTCCAGGTTGGCCTCGGTGAAGGCCTGGAGCGCCGCGAGACCACGCTGGCCGCGAACGACCGCAAGGCCTACATCGACGAGCTGAATGCGGCCGTGCCGGTACGCCTGGTCGACGACGGCCAGGAAACCTCGCGAGCCGTCTCCTGCGCATCCCCCGGCGCGACCGAGCTTGCCCGCCTCCAATGCCTCTCCTTCCTCGAAGCGACGACGAACGCCGGCCGCTGTCAGGCCGAAGCAGACCTCTGGCTGCGCGTCATCGGCTGCTGGCAGGCTGTCGAGGCGTCTCTGGCGGCCGGAGGCGCGCCGGTAGATGTGCGCGAGCCCGTCGCCACCGCACTGCGGGTCATCAGCGGCCGTGGCCTCGGCGCGCCCGCTTCCCCCACCCTCAAGATCGTCAGCTAGCGCCGCGCTGCCTCCTTGCCCGCTTCGCCGGCACCGCCCATGCCGGCCCGCGCGCCACCCTTCCCCTCCCCTGGCGGCCTGAAGGCCGCCGCTACATTCGGCGCGCGCCGTCCCACTCTTCCTGTCATTCCGACGTGAGGAGGAATCCCGGGCTTGCTTCCTTTCCCGCGCAAGGCTACCGCCTGCCTCGACGCCCCTTTCGGGATTCCTCCTGGCGTCGGAATGACAGACCAGTGCCCGGCTCTTGGCGTATGGACGCACCTTCAGTTCCGTCCCGGGGTGGGTGGCCCCGAGAAGTCACCCATCGCCCTCGCCCGCGCGCCACCCTTCCCCTCCCCTGGCGGCCTGAAGGCCGCCGCTACATCCGGTGCGCCGCCGTCCCACTCTTCCTGTCATTCCGACGTGAGGAGGAATCCCGGGCTTGCTTCCTTTCGCGCGCGGAGGCTACCGCCTGCCGCAACGCCCCTCTTCGGGATTCCTCCTGGCGTCGGAATGACAGACCGGCCCTGGCTCTTGGCGTAGGGACGCACCTTCAGGTCCGTCCCGGGGGGGTGGCCCCGAGAAGTCACCCATCGCCCTCGCCCGCGCGCCGCCCCTCCCCTCCCCGGCGGCCTGAAGGCCGCCGCTACATGTGGCGTCCGCTGCAATAACAGAAAAAGCCGGACTTTCGTCCGGCTCTTATGGTCTGGCGGCGCGCCTGCCCTAGCGGCGCCTTGGGTTCGGCTTCAGGGCCAGGTTGCCGACTGCTGGCGGGGCCGTCCTTTCGGACGCGAAGCGCGGGCGCAGCTGCTGCGGCGCGTTTTCAGCGTTGGCATCGACAAGCTCTTCGCGCAGCACGGTCACGCTCTCGGGCGCCGCGATGCCAAGCTTCACGCGGTCGCGCTCGACGCCGAGCACCATCACGGTGATGTTTCCCTGGATGATGATCGACTGGTCGATCTTTCTGGTGAGAATGAGCATTTCGGACCCTTCCTGCGTGCCGGGGGAAGTGCTCCCCTTGAGGCTGCCTGCCTCAGATACATAGTCGGCAGATTGGGGTCCGAAAGTAGGGGGTGGGTGTGTGTTATTTCGCCCTAGGGGAGGCGGTCCGGCAGCTAAAGCAGCCGGCGCTACGTTCGAGCTGCGCTACGTTGGCGGGTCGACTTCCGAAGCCCGCGGTCTGGCCGACAAGCCGAAGTGCCGAGGTGCCGGCATGCCTACGAAAGCCAGTTGCCGGCGTGCGCCCTCAACGTCTCCGGCGTGAATGGCTTGGCGACAACGGCGTCGGCGCCGTCACAGTCCGCCGGCGCCAGCCCCGTCATGTAGACGATGGGTATCGCGGCGGTCGAGGCGTCGCGGCGGAGGCGGCCCGCCAGCTCGCGGCCGGAGACGCCGGGCAAGCCCAGGTCCAGGAAGATCAGGTCGGGCTTCTCACGCCCGATCTCCGCCAGGGCCGCCGCAGCGTCCGCCGCCGGCACCACTCGCCAGCGCTCGTCTTGGAGCGAAAGCTGGGCCAGCGAGCGGATCACGGGCTCGTCATCGACGACCAGGATGGTCTTCACTAACGTGGGTCCTGCCACTTGACGCCGCGGCCCGGCAGCGACTCCATGAGGAGCTTCGCCCTGTCGGCGGCTCCGGTATCGACGCAGTCCAGATAGGTCGCCCTGATCGAACGGTCGAGGATATCGACGCCAAGGTCGTTGAGGTGGTCCTCGAAGTCTTTGCGGAGGCGGACGAGGCGTTCCAGGCGCGAGAGGTAATGGGAGCCCAGGCCGCCGTCCTTGCGCGAAGGGCGCGACGGTATCGATCGCATTTTATTGCTCCTGCTGAATCTGAACCCTGGTGTGATGGGCCGCCGCGGCGGCTGTTTGCCTCTCGCCCCGCGGAGGTTAGCCGCGGGCCTGCCGGCTACTCGTCCGAGGCTTCGACCGGGACGTGGTCGAAGCCGACGATGCCCTTCTTGAGCGCGTACCGGATCAGGTCGGTGCGGTTACGCGCGTGGAGCTTGCTCATGATGTGCGCCCGGTGCGCTTCCACGGTCTTGACGCTGATGAACAGCTCCGTGCCGATTTTCTGGTTGGAGTGCCCTTCGGCGATCAGCTGCAGGACCTCGCGCTCGCGGCTGGTCAGCAGGTCATAGCCGACGCGGCCGTCGTTGCTCCGGAGCTGCCACAGGTAGTCCGTGAGGTCGCCGTCGCCGATGCTGGAGCTGAAGTAGGGGTTGCCGCGGTGCACGGCCTGGATGCCGAGCAGCAGCTCATCCACGTCCGACTTCTTGACGACGTAGCCGGATGCGCCGGCCTTGAGGGCGCCGGATACTGCTCGTCTTCCATGTAGCCGGTGAGGATCAGGACCTTGGTCTTGGGCAGGCGGCGCCGGATCTGGCGCGTCGCCTCGATGCCGTTGAGCCCGGGCATGACCGTGTCCATGAGGACGACGTCCGGCTGGAGCTTCTCCGCCATCTCGACCGCCTCGCGGCCGTTCTCGGCGTCGCCGACGACGATTGACGCCGGCCTGGGCCTCGAGGAGGTAACGCAGCGCCTGGCGCAGCACGGCGTGGTCGTCGACGATCAGGACCCTGATCGGCGCCGTCCCTGCCCCTTGCTGGCTCCAGGCGGCGCCTTCGCCGCGGGACATGATCTGAATAGGAGGTGCGGGGGTGCGGTTCATATCTCCTCCAGGGAGGTCCCTTAGACCGATCCCAGGCCCGGCCGCCGGTGCGTGCCGAGACTGAAGCCGTGCCGCGGGTTTGCGGGTATCCGCCGGCGCTCGCATATGTATCACGAATCCGATTCAGGCAGCAAGCCAACCAGCCGAGCCACTGAGGACGGGCGTGCCACGCCGTCGCCCGTCCCCAGAAGGTCCGCGGTGAAATTGCCCCGTTCCGCGCCGTAACCATTGTCGTAGTCGTCCAGGACGGCGGGGTAGTCGCGCTCGGCGCCGCAGAAGCGGCAACGGCCCGGCACCACGCCCTGACTGGGCTGGCCAAGCACCCAGCGGTGCTTGCATGCGGCGGTGGTCTGCGCGGTCGGTTCCATGACCCTAGGAGAATATGCCGGCGCCTTAAGCGCGCCCATAAGGGTTTCCCCTACGTTTGCCGTAGGGAAACCCCGATTTCTTAAGGGTTCTTAGGGGAGAAAGGCGGCGGGAGTGGGTGGATAGTGGTTGGTGGCTAGAGTGGGACACCAATCGAGGTGAGGACTAGTTGGCCCTTTTTACTTTGGCGACCTGCGGTTGATTCTGCGATGGACCGCCCCTTTGGCTGGTAGAATCCGCCACGAGAATGCGACTGGCCGATATTCGACTCAACATCAGGCGAGCCTTGTGGATGTCGGGGTTAGGGCCTCCTCCCATATTCAGGGCGACACCGCGGCTGGCAAAAGTCTGGAACTCGGGCGCGCCCGTGAGAGAAATCCCGGTATTTTTCGAGGAGCACTGTCCGGAGTGCGGCGGGGTCTTTCGTGTAGACCGCCTTCAGCTTGGCAGGCAGGACTTCCGTATCCACATCTCGGTCGCCAACAGCGGCGAGTGCGGCTGGCTCCTGCTCAATCTGACTCTGTGCATCGTCAATTGCCTGTCCGCTGAAGGTGCAGAGCGATGGCGAGGCGCATATCGACCGGCGCCGAGGATGCAGGAGCTCAGCCGTCCAGAGCAAGAAATGGTCATGCTCCGACGAGGGGAGACTCGACACCAGGCGACGGGAGACTCGATGCCTCTGTATCCGGCACCCCGAAGCGGCCTTCCATGGAGACTGCGCTTGGGTGAGAAGTGGGACGGCTGGCTTCAGACGCATATGACGGTCTTGCCGGAGGACACCGTAGGATTGCTGATCCAGCTGTCGCCGATCTTCCAGGAGCGTCCAACGCAGGGGCCGAATCCGCGCGCGTGGTATTCAGCCAACCCGGAATCATGTTTCGTTCCTCTGGGTCCGGAGGTCGACAGCCGGCCGAAGCCCATGGAAACTCAAGTGGCGCAGGTAACGCCGTTAACCTGGGGGCCTGAATCTGCCGGGCGTCAGGCCGACGTCTGAGTGTGGGAGGCCACTACTCCCACCCCCGCCACTCCGCCTTCTCCCGCCAGCGCCGAGCCCGCACCCGCAGCACGTCGCGGTCGGGGTCGCGGTAGCCGACGTAGACGATGGCGACGATCTCGTCCGAGGGTTCGAGGCCGAACCAGGCCTTCACGTGCGGGTCGAAGGCGCCTTCGCCGGTGCGCCACTGGGCCGCGAGCCCCAGCGCGTGTGCGGCGAGGACAATGTTCTGCACCGCTGCCGCCGTGGCGGAAAGGTCTTCGACCGCGACGACGCGCTCGCCGCCCTTTTCCTGGAGGTCGTGCTTGACACCGACGACGATGAGCACCGGCGAGCGCATGGGCTTCGCGCGCTCCGCGACCGCCAGGCCATCGACCTTTTTCGAGTCCTCGCCGGCCATGCGGCGCCTGAGCGCCGCCTCCATGACCGCGCCCATCTCCTCGCGCGCCTTGCCGGCAACGACGACGAAGCGCCAGGGCTCGGTCTCGTGGTGGTTCGGCGCTTCGACGGCCGCCTCCAGTAGCTTCTCGACGTCGCCGCGCGAAGGTTGGTCCGGCAGGTGCTTGCCGATGCTACGGCGGGTGCGGATTGCTTCGAAGACGTCCATGGGGGATCAAGTCTAGCAGTCGGGCAGTCGAGCAGTCCCGAGGACCCGCCAGGCCCTCCGGTTCTGGACTGCTAGACTGCCCGACTGCCTCTTTCAGTCCTTCTTTTCCGGATACACCACCCGGATGTTCAGGAGCTTCAGCAGGTCGGGGTCGGCCGGAGACGGCGCGCCCGTCATGGGGTCGGACGCGCTCTTGGTCTTGGGGAAGGTGATGACCTCGCGGATGTCGCGCTCGCCGGCCAGCAGCGCCACGACGCGGTCGAGGCCGTGGCCGAAGCCGCCGTGTGGCGGCGCGCCGTACTCGAACGCGTCCAGCATGTGGCCGAAGCGATGGCGCGCTTCGTCCGCCTCGATCTTGAACAGAGAGAGCATCTTCTCCTGCACCTCGCGGTTGTGGATGCGGATGCTGCCGCTGCCAAGCTCCCAGCCGTTGCAGACAAGGTCGTAGTGCTGCGCCCTCGCTTTGCCGGGGTCTGTGTCCAGCAGGGGCACGTCCTCGGTCGCGCGGCGCCGTGAAGGGGTGGTGCGTTGGCTCCCACCACTCGATCTCGTCGTTCCAGGTCAGAAGCGGGAAGTCGACGACGAAGCAGAACGCGAAGGTGTTCGGGTCCGCCAGGTCCAGCCTCCGCGCCAGCTCGCGCCGCACCGCGTCCAGGCTCGAGGCCACGACCTCCGAGCCGGCCGCGACGATCAGGACCAGGTCGCCGCGTTTGGCGCCGGTTGCGCGGGCGATGGCCTTGAACTGGTCGACGCTGAAGAAGCGCGAGACGGGCGAGCGCACGTCCTCGGCCGTCAGCGTGTCGATTGAGCCTTCGCCCGTAAAGGCCATCGAGACCAGGCCCTTGGCGCCGCCCTGCTGGGCGATGGCCGTGAGCTCGTCGATCTGCTTGCGGCTGAACTCGGCGCCGCCGGGCACGGCCAGGCCCCTGACCTGCGCCGCCTTCGGCGATCGCGCCCTTGAACACGCCGAACTCGGAGTCGCGCACGGCCTCTGTCAGGCCCGCCAGCTCCAGGCCGTAGCGGATGTCGGGCTTGTCGGAGCCGAAGCGCGCGATCGCTTCTTCGAACGTGAAGCGTGGGAACGGCTTGATCAGCGTCACGTCGGGGCGGAACTCCTTCGCGAGCGCCGTGTACAGCTCCTCCATCAGCGTGAGGATGTCCTCCTGCTCGATGAAGCTCCACTCGAGGTCGATCTGCGTGTGCTCCGGCTGGCGGTCGGCGCGCAGGTCCTCGTCGCGGAAGCAATGCGCGATCTGGAAGTACTTCTCGAAGCCCGCGACCATCAGGATCTGCTTGAACTGCTGCGGCGACTGCGGCAGCGCGTAGAAGCTGCCGGGCGTGATCCGGCTCGGCACCAGGTAGTCGCGCGCGCCCTCCGGCGTCGGGTTGGCCAGCACCGGCGTCTCGATCTCGATGAAGCCTTCGCCGAAGAGGAAGTCGCGGATGAACCGCGTCGCCTGTCGACCGCAGGATGATGTTGTTGTGCATGCGCTCGCGGCGCAGGTCCAGGTAGCGGTACTTCAGGCGCAGCGTGTCCTCGACGGGCGAGTCCTCATTGATATAGAAAGGCGGCGTCTTGGCCGCGTTCAGGACCACGACCTCCGTCGCCGCGACCTCGATCGACGCCGGTCGGCAGGTTGGCGTTCTCGGTGCCGGCGCGGCGCAGCCGCGACCTCGCCCGTCACCTGAAGCACGTACTCGTTGCGGACGTCGCTGGCGGCGGCGTGCGCGGCCGGCGCGGTCTGAGGGTTGATGACCACCTGCACAAGGCCGGTGCTGTCGCGCAGGTCGATGAAGATCAGGCCGCCGTGGTCGCGGCGGCGGTTTACCCAGCCGGCCAGCGTGACGCGGCGGCCGGCATGTTCGCTTCTCAACTGGCCGCAATAATGTGTCTTCAGCACGGGTCCCTCCGGTGGTAGGAACAAGGAGCGCAGGAACAAGGAACATGGGGGAAGCACTTCCTCCCGTCGCCTCATTCTCCGTTGATCCCTGTACCCCGTTTCTGTTCCATCTTGGCTACACCAAAACGAAGAGCCCTTCCTGGGAAGGGCCCTCGCTGAGTATCGAACCGGTAAACCGGTGGGTCAAACTCGCCCGGGTCCTCCCGCGGAAGGACTGGCGAGGGGTGTTCTACCCCTCGCTCGGGCTCGTATCCGGCGTCGCACCAACCGCGACCGGCGACTCGTGCGCGAACTCCTCTTCGTGCTTCTTGCCGCGCGTCACCACCCAGGCAACCACGCCGGCAACCAGCGCAATCATCGGTAACTTCTTCAATCGGACCTCCTGCGACCCCACCAGCGTGGGCTTTTACTATAAATATCGGCAGCGAATCGCGTCAAATGCAGGGCGGGAGCCCTCGGCATTTCAGCATCTCAGCCAGTCAGCACTTCAGCCAGGGGGCAGACGGCCGATCGTCAACGGATGCTCATGTGGCAGATTCTCCGCCTGACACCCGACACTTTCGCCTACGACTGCTGGTCGCGCGACTGGCGGAAGAACTCTTCGACGTCCTGGAGAATGCTCTCGGCCGGCGGCAGCTCTGGTTTCGTGCCGTCGCTCTCGTCCTCGACGGCTTCGTTGTCCAGGCGGTCCTCGAGGGCGCGCACGTACTCAGACACCTCGGCGTTCTTGGAGGTCGCTTCTTCAAGCTGGGTCTTGAACGCGGCCGAAGCGCGGATCATGCGCCCGAGGGGGACCTGAATCTCGAGCATGGCGCCCAGAGACTGCAGCAGCGCCAGCGACGCCGTCGGGTTGGGCGTGGCGGAGACATAATGAGGGACGTTGGCCCAGAGCGAGGCCAGCTGGGGCTTTTCGCGGACACGGAGCATGGTGGTCAGTACGCCGCTGATGCCCGTCGGGCCCTCGTAGCGGCCCATGCCGCGCCGATTCGCGATCCCGGCGCGCGCCGCCATCTCATCCGTCGGTGCCGAGCCGGTCACGCGCACGGGGCGGGTATGAGGGAAGTCGACGAACATCGACCCCAGGGTCACTACGGTGCTGACCTTGAAGTCTTCGACCACCTTCATGAAGCTCTCGAGATAGGCCTTCCAGCGCAGGTGGGGCTCGATGCCGGCGAAGATGATCAGGTCCTTGTCGGCGGTGCGGTGGAAGTAAAAGCTGTTTTGGGGCCACTGGATCTCGCGGGTCTCGCCGCTCCAGCGGACGGTCGGCCGCAGCTGTGTGAAGTCGTAAAACTCCTCGGCGTCGATGTCTCCCAGGAGGGTGGCGTGCCAGCGGTCGATGAGGTACTGGGAGGCGGCGGTGGCCGCGGCGCCGGCATCCGACCAGCCGGAAAAGGCCGCAATGAGCATGGGCTCTCGAAGTTCGGGAGTCTCGACGATGCGGAGCGGCGTCATATCAGTGGCCTCCTTCATGTCACGTTAGGCCACGTTGCTTTCTTCGATATTAGCACGTTGGTGGCTGCAGGCCGTCAGGCCTGCGGGTCGCGCAAAATGCAGGCCGGGCGTTTCAGCCCGGCCGCGCAGCCTTGCCGGCTCAGATCTCGCGGGCTGTTCGCCCTCTGGCTGACAGCCGATTGCTGACAGCCGAAGGCTACGCTGGTGCCAAGGGCCGGAATCGAACCGGCGACCCCAGCTTTTTCAGAGCTGTGCTCTACCGACTGAGCTACCTTGGCATTGCGGGGACATTTCACTATAGAAAATGGCCCGCGGGGGCGTCAACGCGGCCGGCGCCGGCGCACGGGAGGCGGTCGCCGCGGCGACTACAGTGCCCTGCCCCGCACGACGGACGCAGGCGGGACGTAGGAGCCGCCGAGATTCTTCGCTTACGCTCAGAATGACAACGTTACGCCCTGACCGCGGGCACGCCACTCCCCCGTCCGCCACGCTCCCGCAACCACCGCCGCGAATCTGGCGCGGGTTTCGTGACGCTTGACACAAATGAGGGGGCTTCCTATGCTGCGACTTGCCGAGAACAGGGGAGGGAGATCTGAATGACAACCCCGGCAGGAGGCGGTAACAGGCCTTCCGGCTCGATACTCGTCGCGATCTTCCTAATCGTTTTCCTCGGCATAGTCGTAGTTGGAGGCTCGGTAACAGCCCTTCAGCTCCCCGATCCTGCTACAGAACAAGCCCGCAAGATCCATAGCCTCTACCAGGTCACGCTGGCGATCTCGATGATCATCTTCTTCGGCGTTACCGCCGGCATCATCTGGGCCATCTTTCGATTACCGCAAGACGCGGCAACGACCTCCCTCTCCAGATCCACGGCAGCAGCACCCTCGAGTTCGGCTGGACGATCATCCCGATCCTCATCCTCGTCGGGCTCTTCATCCCTTCCCTCATCCTCTGATCGACCTCAAGACGCCGCCCGACCGCCGACGAGGTTGACCTCACGGTCGAGGCGATCGGCCACCAGTGGTGGTGGGAGTTCGTGTACTGTCAGGAAGGGGACTGCGAGCGTGCGGACAACCTGCACATCCAGCGCACGCCGCCAAACTACGACGACCTCCAGCCTCCGATCCTGGTGGTGCCAATCGATAAGACTGTCGTCGCGAAAGTGCGCTCGACGGACGTCGTCCACAGCTTCTAGTGCGCCGCACACCCTCTACAAGATTCAGGCCATCCCCGGCAACGTGAACCAGATGCACTTCAAGGTAGAGAAGGCCGGCATCTACAGCGGCCAGTGCTACCAGTTCTGCGGCCTGCGCCACTCCGACATGCTATTCGTGGTCAGCGCGGTGCCGGATGCGGACTACCAGAGCTGGTTGACGGAGCAACGGCGGGCCCAGGGCCTCGATAAGGCCCCGACCGGCGGCGGCCACGGAACGGTGACCAGGATCAGAGAGGATCAGGCGCCAGGGTCGCGGGATACGGTGGTTAGCCGCCCGGACCACGCCCGGCAACGCCTGTTCTCCACAGGCCAAGGTGGACGAAGGATATGACGACGCAGGCCGCAAGCATGGAAGCCCACGCCGGCAGCGCCGAATCTCGGAGCCCCTGAACCGTGGCATGGCAGGCATGGTCCTGTTCATCGCCTCGGAGATCATGCTCTTCGGCGGGCCTCTTCGCCGGCTTACTTCTTCGTCCGCAAGCAGGCGCCGGTCTGGCCGCCGGAAGCGCGTCGAGCACACGCCCGAGCCAGCTCCTTGGCGGCATTCTCACCGTCATCCTGGTGCTGAGCGGCCTCATAGGCCACGCCGGTATCGTGGCGTGCGCCAGGGCTATTTCGGCAATTCGGCCTTGGCTTCAAGAGCGAACCGCGCAAAGCTTCATGCTCGGCATCGGCCTGGCCATTGTCCTCGGCACCATCTTCATCGGCGGCCAGATGCTACGAGTGGTTCACCCTCATGGACGAGGGCTGACGGCCAAGATCCGGCGTCTACGGCAGCACCTTCTTCGTGATGACCGGCTTCCACGGCGCCCACGTCATCGCCGGCCTGCTGCATGCTGCTGGTCGTCTTCTGCGCGGCATCTGGAACGACTTCACGCCGTCAGCGGCACCTGTTCGCCGACGCCGGCATGCTGTACTGGCACTTCGTCGACGTCGTCTGGGTCTTCGCTCTACGTGATCCTGTACTGTGTCCTAAGTAACCGCATAATCGCAGACGCGAGGGAGTTAGTCATGGCCACCGGAGCAATCGCAAGACCTGCCCACGACGCCAAGCACTACATCGGGCCTCCTCGAGTGGCTGCTCACGACCGACCACAAGAAGATCGGCATCATGTACCTGATCTTCACGATCGCTCTTCTTCGTTCATCGGCGGCGTCCTGGCGCTGCTGGTGCGCACTCAGCTGGCCTGGTCCAACAACAGCTTCCTCTCCCAGCACCAGTACAACCAGTTCTTCACGATGCACGCCTCCACGATGCTCTTCCTCTTCGTCATCCCGGTCGGCGCCGGCTTCGGCAACTACCTGCTGCCGCTGATGATCGGCGCCAAGGACATGGCCTACCCGCGGATCAACGCCTTCAGCCTCTGGCTGATCCCGCTGGCGGCGGTCTTCATGTTCAGCTCCTTCTTCGTCGAAGGCGGCAGCGCCGCCGGCCGGCTGGACCGAGCTACCCGCCGCTCACGCGAGAAGACCTTCATGCCCGGCCACGGCACCGACCTCTGGATCCTCGGCGTGCAGATCCTCGGCATCTCCTCCGTCGGTGGCGCGCATCAACTTCCTCGTCACGACGATGACGATGCGGGCGCCGGGCATGACCCTGGCGCCGCATGCCGATCTTCGTCTGGATGATCGTCGTGACATCCGTGCTGGTCGTCTTCGCGACGCCGGTGCTGGCCGGCGTGCTGACGATGCTGTTCATCGACCGCTACATCGGCACGCACTTCTTCGACCCGCGCGAGGGCGGCAACCCGATCCTCTACCAGCAGCTGTTCTGGTTCTACTCGCCACCCGGCCGTCTACATCATGATCCTGCCGGCCATGGGCATCGTCTCCGAGGTGCTGCCGGTCTTCTCGCGCAAGCCGCTGTTCGGCTACAAGGCCGTCATCTACGCCGGCGCCGGCATCGGCGTCCTGGGCTTCACGGTCTGGATGCACCACATGTTCGCGACCGGCCTCAGCGTGCCGCTGACCGTCTGGACGATGCTCGCGACGATGATGATCGCCGTGCCGTCCGGCGTGAAGATGTTCAACTGGCTCGGCACGATGTGGGGCGGCAGCATCGTCCTCAAGACGCCGATGCTCTTCGCCATCGGCTTCCTGTTCATCTTCCTCATCGGCGGCGTCGACGGCGTCTTCCACGCCGTCGTGCCGATCGACTACGCGATCAACGACACCTACTGGGTCGTCAGCCACATCCACTACGTGCTCTTCGGCGGCTCCGTCTTCGGCGTCTTCGCCGGCATCTACTACTGGTTCCCGAAGATGACCGGCAAGTTCCTGGACGAGACGCTGGGCAAGATCCACTTCTGGCTCATGTTCATCGGCATGAACCTGGCCTTCATGCCGATGCACGTCCTCGGCCTCAAGGGCATGCCGCGGCGCATCGCCGACTACCAGGCGCGGCCAGGGCTGGGAGTACTGGAACCTGATCGCGACCATCGGCGCCTTCATGATCGCCGTGTCGATGCTGGTCTTCATCGTTCAACTTCATCAAGACGCTCACGACCGCGCCGAAGACCGCCGGCGACGACCCGTGGGAGGGCAACACGCTGGAGTGGATGACCTCCTCGCCGCCGCCGGAGCACAACTTCGACGCGCTGCCGGAGATCCACAGCGAGCGCCCGGCCTGGGACGACGCGCATGGCGCGCGAGCACTACCGGCCTGAGACCGCCGGCGCGGCCATCGGACACTAAGCGGAGCGTAGTGTGAACTTAAAGCCCTGGCAGGTCTTCGTCTTCTCCCTGGTGCCGCTGGCCCTGGTCTTCACTGGCGTGATCGTCGGCTCGATGCGCGGCGTGGACGCGGAACGGGAAACGTTTCCAGCCCCTGCGCCCGGCGCCACCGGCCCCGCGCAGTCAACCGCCGCTCCCGCGCCGCCCGGCTCCGTTGTCCTGGACATCACCGCGCGCAACACCGCCTGGGATAAGCGTTCGCTGACCGCGCCGCCGAACGCCCAGGTGACGGTCCGGTTGAACAATCAGGACGCCGGCGTGGCGCACAACATCTCTTTCTCTCGCTCAAAAGCCACCGCGGCCACGCCGCTCGCTCCGGGCGCCAAGGGCAGCCTCCTAACGGGCGTCGCGTCCGAGAACGTCAGCTTTACGACCCCCGCGGGCGGCACCTACTACTTTCAGTGCGACGTCCACCCCGACCAGATGAACGGTACCTTCCTCGTCCGCTAGCAAGTCCCACGAATTCGCGAGAGGGCCTGGTCATCCGCCGGGCCCTTTCGATTCGGCAGCCCCCGCGGCCCGCACTTCGAGCGCCGCCACGTGCTCTTCCAGCGTTTCGCGGCCGGCGAAGCGGAATAGCAGTCCGACGCCCAAAAGCACAACCAGCACATCGTCCAACTGCCCCAGCACCGGTATGAAGTCGGGCACGATGTCGATCGGCATGGCCAGGTAGAGCACGAGAGCCGGCGGAATCGCCCTGACGAGCAGGGGCACCCGCCGGTCGCCCAACATCGCCCAGGCCAGCCGCAACTTCGCGCGCAGCGGCAGGCGGCCAATGCGCCGCATGAGCAGCCTGTCCCCTGCGGGCCCGTCCCGCCACAGACGCCAGGCGCCCACCAGCATGACGGCCATGCCCGCCGTCGCGACGATGCCCACCCAGTACCAAGTCGACATACCGGCTGATTCTACGGCCCTATTCCCTTAACCCTCCCAGTAGGAGCAGGCGACAGCACCAAGAGACGGTTAGATACGACTCGGAACCCCTCACCCGCCCTGGGAGAGGGGGCAGGGGGAGAGGGTCATAGGAAGAGCGCGTCCGCGTACAGCTCCATCGCGATCAGCAGGACGCCAAACGACATCAGCAGGCCGCGGCCGAGCGAGGCCGTGTTCCCCGACTCGTAGAAGCGGAAGCCGGCAAGGAAGATCGCCGTGATCGCCAGGCTCAGGTGGGTCAAGAAGCCGGGGCTGCCGAACGAGCCCATGAGGTGGAAGCCGGCCGTGTCCACCGCCGCGAAGAACAGGGCCGGGATTATGAACGCGTCCGCGTAGGAGCGCGGCATCTGCCCCATGCGATGGCGCGCCTCTGCCCAGCCCCCGACGATCATCGGCACACCCATCGCGAAGTGCGCCGGCCGCGCGTTCGGCTCGATGATGGTCACGGCCAGCATGCCCCAGCCGAGCATTACCAGGGTGGCGGGGAAGATCATCGTCCGCAGGCGGCTGCGGAACCAGACCGACCCGCCAAGGCGCTCCCCGGTCATAAGGAACCCGATCAGGATGAACCCGGACCCGAAGGTGTGGTGAGACTCCGGCGGCCGCGGAATGTAGCCGTGCTGGCTGGAGATATGGAGAAAGTAGACCGGGAGCTCGGAGAATTCGATTCCAAACATGCCGCCACCTGCCCGCCGAAGGCGCTGACTGGGTTGGCAGGGGCTTCCCTGCATACTCGCGATGGCGGGGGTCCTGCGCCGCGGCGCCGAGTGTCCGGCCCGGCGGCGCTACATCTGCCTACACTACCTTTTTCAGAGCGTCGTCAAGCTCCTTCAAGGTTGTGGGCCCTTCAAATTTTGCCGAGATGATGCCACGCGCGTCAATCACGAAGAACCACGGCTCGGTCTGCAGGTTCCATTCGCGCACAGCGTCAACGGGCACTCTTTGCGGGCTGCCCGGGTCCTTGTAGAACTCGACGTGGATCATCGCCGCCTTGCCCTCATAAGAGCCGTACAGCTTCTTCATAATCTCGTACTCGGGGCCGCAGAAGCGGCTGTCGCAGTAGCCGGGGACGGCGAAGAGCACCAGCGCCGGCTTTCCGGCCGCGATGGCGTCGGCGATCGTCGTCCTGTGCAGCTCCGGCATCGGGCTCGACGAAGAGTCGATCTTGGTGATGTCGGTGGCGTCTGCGAGAGTTGCGTTGCGTGTCTTCGGCGCCGGCGAGCCGATAGCGGGCGTGATCCCTTTCTCGATGACGTTGAAGGAGATGCGCTGAGTGCCCTTGAGCTTGGGCTTCTGCGAATCGACGTTGATCTCGACACCCCAGTTGCCGGCCTTGTCGAAGGTCACCGTTGTCGAGTAGACGCCAACGTCGTCGCCCGCGTTCACGTGGACGTGCTGGCTGCCGTCCGTGTGGATGTGCACGATCTGCTCCGTGATCCCGGAGTCGCGCGCCGGCACGACCGAGGCGGTATCGCTCTCGAAACGAGGCGTGGCGGTGTTGTTCACCAGCTCGAAGAACTTGAGGTGAACCTTGGCGTCGACAATCGGCGTGTTGTTCTTGTCCAGGAGGCCGATGACGAACCTGTTCGGCCCCACCACCTGCTCCGAGGTAGCGATGACGGGCACCATTTCGGTGTCCTTGATGATTACGGTGCCCGAGTTTCCGCCGCCGCTGGAGCAGCCGGCTACGACGGCGCCGAGGCCGAGAATACCGGCGAGAAATTCGCGTCTGTTTGTGGGCATGTTCACAAGCGATCTTAGCAAAGGCGCCCCTTGAAAGCTGTTAAACGCGGCCCTAGAATCGAAATTACATCAACGTTTAAGCAGAGATGCATACGATATGACCACAACCACCAGAGAACCAGACGTCTGCAACGTCCGCCAGGTCAGCCCAGAAAACGTCACCGCGGGCAGGGCGCTCCTCCTGGACGACGACCACTACATGGAGATCGCGGAGATCTTTCGCGCCCTCGGTGACACGTCTCGCGCCAAGATCGTGTTCTCGCTGCTCCAACAAGAGCTTTGCGTCTGTGACCTGGCGGCGGTCTGCGACCTCTCCGAGTCCTCGACCTCGCAGCACCTGCGCATCCTCCGCGGCCTGCGCATCGTCAAGGTACGCCGCGAGGGCCGCATGTCCTACTACAGCATCGATGACGAGCACGTGCGCGTCCTGCTCGGCGTCTGCTTGAATCACGTGCGCGACCGCGCGCCCCTGGAGGGCATCTCGTGGCCGTAGCTACGCGTAGCCTGGAGCGCCGCGGCATCGCGCTGGTCTCGTTCGGTCTTGTGTACAACCTTTTGGAGGCCGTGCTTGCGCTCGCGGCCGGAGTCATCGCCGGCAGCATCGCGCTCGTCGGCTTCGGCGCCGACAGCGCCCTCGAAGTCAGCGCCGGCGCAGTCGTCCTCGTGCACCTCTTGCGCCGCGGCGAAGCCGAGGACTCGCCCTGGGAGCAGCGCCTGGCGGTGTTCGTCGGCGTCACCCTCATGGCGCTTGCTGCCTACGTGACCGTGCGGGCCGTCTCTGACCTCCTGACCGCTACCAAGCCTGATGAGTCATACGTCGGCATCGCGATCGCCGTCGCTTCGGTGCTGATAATGCCGCTCCTGGCCCGCCTGAAGCATGACGTAGCGCACCAGATCAACAGCCGCGCCTTGGAGGCGGAGTCGCGCGAGACCCTGGTCTGCAGCTATCTCTCGGGCGCCCTGCTTCTGGGGCTGGGCGCTAACGCCCTTCTCGGTTGGTGGTGGGCGGACCCGATCGCGGCGCTGGTGATGGTCGGCTTCATCGCCAAAGAAGGCTGGGAGGCGTTCACCCGCAAGGAGCTTTGCTGCCTGGACTGAAGACGCAGGCCTTCCAGGACTTGCGACCGTGCTCTCGGTGCTCATTGAGCCGCTACTCACCCACTGAAGCACGGCGCACGGCCGGACTTCACGGGAGGCGCATTCTGAGCGTCCTACGCAACTCTCCGTGGTTGGGAGAGGGACGGGGACATCTGATACACACGCCCGCACACGGGAAGGCGTAATCTTAACGCCCAAGGCAATTCCGGACTCCCCTCTCCTTGACGGGAGAGGGGGCCGGGGGGAGAGGGGTCATGACCGCCACCGAAACTTCGCGAGCCACCGTCCGCGTCTGCACTCTCGCCGAACTCGAGCGCGACCGCCTCAAGGTCATTTCCGCCGAGGGCCACGCGATCCTCATCGTCTTCGACGAAGGCAAGGTCTACGCGGTCGACAACCGCTGCCCGCACATGGGCTTCCCTCTGCACCGCGGCACCGTCGCCGACGGCATCCTCACCTGCCACTGGCACCACGCCAAGTTCGACCTCGCCGGCGGCTGCACCCTGGACCCCTTCGCCGACGACGCGCCGGCGTTTCGCACCGAGGTGCGCGACGGCGACGTCTTCGTCGACCCTCAGCCTATCGAGAAGGACCGCCGCCGCCACTGGACCTCGAAAGCTGACCGAGGGCCTGGAGCAGAACATCCGCCTGGTGCTGGCCAAGAGCGTGATCGGCCTGGACGAGCTGGACTCGACCGGCGATATCCTCCTGGCCGCGTCCCTGTTCGGCGTCAAGAACCGCGACGCCGGCTGGAGCACCGGCCTCTCGATCCTGACCGCGATGGCCAACGTCCTGCCCGAACTGGACCCGGCCGACCGGCGCATGGCCCTCTACCACGGTGCTCGTGCACGTCGCGCGCTCCACAGAGGGCCAGCCGCCGAGCTTTGACCTGGAGCCGCTGGAGACCGCCGAGACCCGCCCCGAGCGCTACATCGAGTGGTTCCGGCGTTTCGTCGACAGCCGTTCCGAAGAGGCCGCCGAGCGCACGCTGCGCACGGCCATCCGCCTCGGCTTCTCGCAGGCAGACGTGGCCACGATGATCTTCGCCGCCTGCACGGACCACCTCTACCTCGACGAAGGCCACTCCCTGGACTTCGCCAACAAGGCCTTCGAGCTGCTGGACCACATTGGCTGGGAGCACGCCGAAACCGTCCTGCCCTCCCTGATTCGCAACATGATCACGCTCCCAGCGCATGGAAGAGCTATCGAGCTGGCGCCACCCCGTAAATCTGCCCGAGCTCCTGGCGGGGATCGACGCCGAGCTCGACGCCGCCATCGCCAAAGGCCGCGAGCGCGACGCCGGCTGGTCCGGCCATCGCGACATCGCCGAGACGATCCTCGACGCCGAGCCCGCGGAGACGCTGGCGAAGATGCTGGGCCTGGTCGGCGACGGCGTGCCGTTGAAGGAGCTTTCTGCGTCCGTGGCCTACGCCGCCGCCCGCCGGCCGGTGCACTTCCACGTCTCGAACGAGTTCGGCGACTGGGACACGGTGCACCACACCTTCACCTACACCAACGGCGTCGACCAGGCGATGCGCCGGGCGCCTTCACGCTTGCTGGCCCGCGGCATCTTCGACGGCGCCATGTCGGTGTACCTGGAACGCTTCCTGAACGTGCCCAAGCAGCCTTTGCCGCGCCCTTCCGGCCGCGCGCCCTCAGCGGCGGACATCCTGCGCCTGTTCGACATCCAGGGCCAGGTGGACGAGACCGGCCAGGCCGTCGCCGACATGCTGGCAGAAGGGCGCCATCCGAGAGGTCATCCGGACGCTCGGCCACGCGCTCCTGCGGGAGGACTCGGGCTTCCACCAGTTCCAGATTTACGAGGCGGCCCTGCGCCAGTACGCGCGCTTCCAGGGCACCGTCCTCGGCGACCACGTCCTCATCGGCGCCGCGCGCTTCCTGACGGCGCACTCGCCCACCGTCCGCGCCGTCGGCCAGACCTTCGACATCGCAGCCCGCCTTCAGCGCGGTGAGGCCCTCCACGGCGACGAGTAGGACTGTCGTCCCCGAGCGTTAGCAGGACCCGATCGTCCTGAGGCCCTCGAAGGACGACTCCCGCCGATTCGTCCTGAGGCTCTCGAAGGACGACTCCCGCCGATCGTCCTGAGGCCCTCGAAGGACGACTCCCGCCGATTCGTCCTGAGGCCCTCGAAGGACGACTCCCCACAACCGTCCGAGTAATCGCCCGCCACGCCAATTCCCACCCGCGAAGCGGCCCGGCGGCTGAGACCGCTGCCGGGCCGCCCCTGCTGCCGCATTTCCGCCTAGGCCCACCTGTGCCTAAACTGCCGCAGGTTGACCGGGTCCACGCGATTCTTCCGCGACCGCCAGGGCGCGCTAGAGGCCTCCATACTCGGCGGGCTGAGCCTCTTTTACCTCCTGACCACCGTGCCCAACATCGGCAACCACCCCATCGTTGGCGGCGACGAGGGCTGGATCATCTCCGCTTCGGCGAAGCTGGCTGAGGACGGCGTTTTTGGCTCCGACCTGTTTACGGGCTTCTTCGGCGCGGAGCGCCACTACTATTTCAACCTGCCACTGCATCACCTGGTCCTTGCCGGCGTGTTCAAGGTCGTCGACGCCGGCCTCGCCCAGGCGCGCCTGACCAGCGCCTTCTTCGGCCTGGTGACGCTGGCGCTCACCTGGATGCTGGGCCGGCGCCTCGGCGGGCGCTGGGCCGGCATCGGCGCCGCGGCCTTGCTGGTACTCCTGCGGCTGAACCTGACGCCGTTCACCGGCCTCACCCTGACCGACCTCGGCGCCACCGTCCGTTACGACCTGGTGGCGGCGCCATTCGCGCTCGGCGCCACGCTGCTCCTGCTCAGGAGCCCCTCGCCCGCGCCGAAGGACGCCACCATCGCCGGCCTGGTCCTGGGCCTGGGCTGCCTGACACAGTTCGTCGACGCCTTCCTGGTCGCGCCAATGGCTCTCTTCCTCCTCACGCTTGCTCTGCCCTGGCGCGCCCGCATGCTCAACCTCGCCGTCTTCGGACTGGCCCTGCTCGCGCCTCTCCTGCCTTACGCCGCCTACATCGCCATGGACTGGGAGGACTTCGAGGGCCAGTCGCGGTCGGTCGAGCAGCGCACCGACCTCCTCTCGCCCGGCTTCTACCTCGACAATCTATCCGGCGAGCCGGACCGATACGGCCTGGCGCTGGACCTCGACACGCCCTCGACTCTGTCGGAGCTGGTTCAGCGCCCGTCCGCGCGGCTGGTGCTCCTCGTCCTGGCGCCGCTGGCCCTCGCCTTCACCGTCTGGCGCGCGGAGAAGGGCTCCGCGGCCCATCGCCTGCTGGCCTACATCCTCATCGCGCTGGTCGTTGAGTTCGCCCTGTTCGAATCGACGAAGCGCTTCGTGTACTGGGTGATCGCCGTCCCGTTCCTCTGTGTAGCGCTCGCCGATGCCGCGGTGGCGCTGGGGGGGTGGCGTCCCGAACGCCGCCTGCTCAGGCAAGGCGCGCTGGTGGCGCTCGTAGCCATCGCGGCGCTGATCGCCCTCGAGGGCCTCGCCGTCGGCGTCCGCAACGTCGCCGACGCGCGCGACGCGGGCGACTACTCCGACGCGGGCCAGGCAGTTCGCGAGGTCATCCCGCCGGGCTCTACCGTGTTGACGGACAACCGAATGTTCATGGCCCTGCCCGATATGCGGCCGCGCAGCCTGCACCTGCTGTTCTACTGGACAAACACCCGCATCGCCGGCGACCAGGTCACCGACATCGATGGTGCGATGCGGCGCATCGGCGCCGCGTACTTTCTGTCGTCACCGCTGACGAAGGAACACCTCGGGCGGCTCTCGCCCGAGGACAGGACCCGTTTCGCCATCTACCTGGACCAGCACGCGCGCCACATCGCGACGGTCTCGCGGCCGCCCTACGGGCCCATCGACGTGTACGAGCTGCGTTAGACGCCGGCGGCGGTCGCCTTCTCCAGGCAGAACTTGATCTTGTCCTGCCAGTTGCCGCGGCTGCGTATCTCGCGCATGATGTCCGGCCGCCGGGCTTCGTCCAGATTCGCGAAGTAGCTGTTGATCTTGCCCTTGTCGTCGTCCGAGACTGTGCTCGCCATCAGCACGCCAACCAGCTCGGCCGGTACCGCGTTCATGTCCATGCTTGCCCCTCCTGCTTTCGGCGCCCGCATTCTACTCGCCCGCCACCGCCTTATCCAGACGGCGGCGCTCAAGGTTGCCTCGACACCGTTGAAAAGGGTCTCCGCTTCCCGCTCCCGCTTCCCCCTCCCCCTTCCCACATCCCCCTCTCCGTTGACGGAGAGGGGGACCGAGGGGGTGAGGTCACGCGGAGCGCTTCACGGGCGTCGCCCGCTCCGGTGGCCCCGGCTCCGCCTCACTGTCGAGCAGGTACTTCACGAATATGAGACTGAACGCGATGAAGCTCGCCGCCTCGCCCAGGCTGCCCATGATCACTCCGGCCACCTGCTGGTCCGCCAGCGGGGAGACGCCCCACAGCTGCCTCGGCTGCGTCTGATAGAAGTCGTAAATCACCGTCTCGGAAGACAGCAGGAGCAGGGCCAGGATACCCATCGGAAAGCCGGTCACGAACAGATACAAAAGGCGCGCCGGGCCGCCCGCGATCGAGAGCTCCTTCAACGGCGCCACGATAGGCCACCAGAACAGCAGGCCCGTGGCCATGAAGGCGACGTGCATCGCGATGTGTACCCCCAGATTCGTGAGGGCCGCCTCGTACACCGGCGGCACGTGCCAGAGCCACATGTTCAGAATGAAGATCGGGCCGGCGACAAAGGGCGCCGTGAGCTGCCTGGCGAAGGCGAAGCGGCGCGTCCCCATCGGCAGAAAGTGGCCCAGCGCCGCCGAGGGCAGGCCCAGGAGCACGAGCGGCGGACCGAACGTTGTCAGCACTATGTGCTGGAGCATGTGCATCGAAAGAAGGTCGTGCGCGGCGGCGTCCATGGGCGAGGCCAGGGCCAGGAACATCAGCGCCGCACCGGCGAAGAAGGCCGCTGGGCGCCACCACTCGAACCTTGGCGAGAATTGCAGGCTATACACATAGAGCCCGGCGACGACGAACACGCCGGCGATGATCGACGCATCGAGGTGCCAGGCGCTCCAGGTGACGGCGTGGCCGGCGTGCAGTATGACGGGCATGGTTAGCGCCCCGGCTTCCAGCCCCCCTGCAGGTCGAGCTCGTGCCGGATCAGCTCGATGCGACGGCGGCTGATGATGTTGACGCCCGCGCCCGCGGCGCCGAGCAGAGGGCTGACCAGCCCCACGACCAGGAGGATGAAGCCGGCGTCCCGGCTCTGGTCGGTCTGCGTGAGCAGGAACCAGCCGGCCATCGCCGCCGCCAGGCCAAAGTGGAACAGCAAAAGCGAGATCATCATCGGCAGTTCCAACTGAGAGCTGCGGTCTATCGGTGACCTCAGGTCGGCGACGCCCCGCCCCTTGCCTTGAGCCGAGCGATAAAGGTCACTCCAGCAGCGCTTATGCACCCAGGCCCCATCGTAGAGGCCCGTATCCGCCCAGTCCTCAACCACCTCCCCACAAGTCGCACACCTGCCCGGCCATTCGAACATCTTCTTCCCCCGGCAACATTATGAGCAGTCGGGAGGATAAGGCATAACGCATAGCGCATAGGACGTAGGACATAAGACATAAGGCGAACAGGACGGTCCGCTTATGCGTTATGCCTTGTGCGCTATCCGCTATCCCCGCCGTACCTCGCCCGAACCTTCTCCAGCTGCCGCACGAAGTAGCCCGCTTCCACGGCGTCGTCCGGCCTGGTCTCGCGGATTTTCAGGTAGGCGAGCGCGAGCTCGAAGATGACCTGGCCCGTCTCGCGCTTGTCTCCGCCCTGGACGATGTTGCCCAGGCCGAAATAGCCCGTCAGCAGGAGCACCTGAAGCGTCGACTCCAGGCCGGTTTCGGGCGCGCCCTCGCCGCGGGCGGCGGCCGTGGCGAAGCGCAGAGCCTCGATCCAGCTCTCGCGCGCCTCGGCGTTCAGGCCCAGGGACAGCCGGTGCATTCCCCGCACCCAGTGGTCGTTGGCCAGCACGTGGGGCATCACCGCGCCCTGGAACAAAGGCGAGAGCAGCGCGTCCGCGGCCCGCAAGCCGCGTTCGAAGTGCCGGCGCTCGCGGGGTATCTCGTCACCCGGCCAGCAGTCCGCAAGGTCGGCCGCGAGGTTGAAGTTGAGCATGTGGAGGGCGCGCAGCAGATGCTCGCGCTCGGCCGGGTCGGTCGCGACGGTGAGCCCGGCCTCGACCTCAGCCAGCCCCGAGTCGGCGACCGCGATCGCGGCGTCGAGGCCGCCGGGCAAGCCGCCGTCGATGACCAGCACCTGGCGGGCCAGCGTGTACAGCACCAGGCGCTCGGGAAACGCCTCCAGCCGCCGAATCAGGGCCACGACCGCCGGGCCGCCGGCACGCAGGGCAGCGACCTTCATCGCTTCCCGCTGGCCCTCGAAGAACAGGCCCGGGTCCAGGGATCGCGCCATCAGGCGTCCGCCACCGATTCAATATCGCCGTCGGCGATTTCGCGCCAGCAGCGGTCGATGGTGGCGCGAGCGATGCCGTAGCCGAAGCCGCGGCTCGCGAGGAAAGAGCCCAGGCGGCGCTGGAAGGCGGCGTATTCGAGCCCGGAAAACGACCTCATCCGTCGCTGCGCCGCCATGTAGGCCGCGTCCTGGTCCGAGACGCTGTCGAGCGCGTCGGCGGACAGATCGCGCGCGACGCCCTTCTGGCCCAGCTCGAACGCCAGCGAGCGTCGCGAACGCGGCGTAGACGCCTGGCGGGCCTCGACGTAGGAGCGCGCGTAGGCCGCGTCGTCCAGGTAGCCGAGCTCGCGCATCCGCGTAACGGCGGCGCTGACCGCGGGCAGGCTGAGGCCGCGCCGGCGCAGGCGCTGCCGCAGGTCCTTCTCCGAGCGCGGGCTCATCGAAAGGAGCCGCAGGGCGCCGGAGACAGCCTCCTGGCGCTCGTCCTGCTCTCGAAGGCGAGCAATCTCATCTTCGGAGAGCTCGCGGCCGGCGCGGAGACCCGAGATGGCGATTAGCTCCAGGCCCAGCGCGAACGCCTTCACGCCGTCCAGCCAGAGGTCGGCGCGGCGCTTGAACTTGATCTTTTCGACGGACGTGATCGTGGGCACGGCCCGATTATAGGCCGCAAGGGCCAGAATTCAGGCGCCTGGCGGCGTAGACGGACCTGCCAGAGTCCCTATAATCTCCGCATCGTTGGACCCCCGCGCGGGCTCAGGCAGGGAGCACACGCCATGGTCACCTCGACACTGCTAACACGGGTGGCCGTGCTGGCCGCGCTGATCGCTTTTGCCTTCCCGAACGCCGCCTGTTCGAGCAAGAAGACGACTTCGGCGGCGGCGCCGACGGCCACCAGCAGGCCCGCGACGGTCGCGACAACTGCGCCCACTACAGCCCCGCCGACGGTCGCGCCGTCTCCGACCGTGGCCGCCTTCAGCCCGGCGAAGCTGCCGCCGGCCCTGATGGGCGGCGACCGCGTGACGGCGCTTATCGCGGCCGGCTATCAGACCCTGCGCGACAAGGTCACCGACCCGGCGCTGCCCTTCTCGAGCGCGCCCAACATAGGCCCAACGCTGACGATGCAGAATGTGTCTTTGCTATACAGCAGCTTCCAGTCTGGTGCCGCTCCTGCGGCCGGGCGTCCTTTCGCCGTCCAGAACACGGTCCAGGGATACCCCGCCGCCGGAAACGCGACGGCGGCGTTCGCCGCCTTGCGGACTACCTGGCAGGGGAACCTATTCCAAAATCTTGTCCAGCAGCAGCCGCTTGCCGGCGCCTGGCAGGAGTCCTTTTGCCAGCTCGGCAACTTCACCACCACCGGCGGCCAGGCGCAGCAGTGGTTCGTCTGTATGGCTCGCCTCGGCCCTTACATCGTCACGATGTCGATCGGCGGCTTCCCGGGATTGGACGCTAACGCGGTCGCGGCCGTCGTGCGCCCATACTTCGACGATGCGCTCAGGGCGCTGCAGTAAGGCTAGGAGCCTTACGGGCGCTCGATTGTGGTGGTCTGCGGTGTCGGCACCGGGTAGCAGGGGCCATCGCCACCCCAGAAGCCATCGACAAGCAGGAATCGTCCGTCCGGCGACCAGCGGCCCCGTTTGGCATCGCTTTCCCAGAGGCCCAGGTTTGCGGGATTCGGGATGTCACGAGATGCGCCGGAATGCAGGTCATAGATCGTGATGGCGGTCCCGCTGCCTCGTATTGCCCGGTACGCAAGGAGGTTGCCGCCGGGAGATCGGTAGGCGCTAAGTACGTAAGGAGAGCCATGGGGAAAGGGCGCCAGTCTGCTCCCGTCGGCCCGGATGTAGGAGAGATCGAAGCTGGAGCAGACGTTCGCCACGAAGTAGGCGCTGCCCTCGTCCAACCAGCCGAGAAACCCCGCCCCTGTTACGGTGGTTGTGCGTTTTCCATCCGAGAGTCCATAGACGCTGAAGGATTGATACTGGCCGTCGAGCTTGGTAAGCGCCAGATACCTGTCACCTGGTGACCATGCCGCCGGAAGGTGACCTGTGGCATACAGGAGCTCGACGCCTGAATCGGGGTCGTAGATCCAGCTGGAAAAGTTCTTGAAGTCGAGGTCCGATTTCCAGAATGCCAGCCGATGACCGGTCGTTGACCAGAGTGGCCCGCTTCCGGGGACTGTCATGCTCTGGCCGTCGCTCCGCCGCCACAGCGTAATGGAACGCTCCCTGTGCGGCACGGCGCGCGTGCTGACCGCAAGGTATGAAGAGTCGTGCGACCAGTTGGCGCTTATCCCATCGGTCAGGCCAAAGGCTGCCACCTCGTCGAAGGAGATGGCGTCCAGGACCTTTACCTCGTTGTCGTAAGTAAAGACCACCAGCGCACCGTCCGGCGAGAACGCTGCCGAATCCGGGACCCGCCTGTCGATAGCAACAGGCTGCTGACCGGGACTTCCGAGGTAAAGCGAGCCAAGTATCTGTGGACCACGTTGCCTCGAAACCGCGATGAGCATCCGCCCTGACGGCGACCAGGCCAGCAAGCTGACCGTCACCCGGTCTGTTGGCAGCGATGCCACCTGCTGGGGCAGCAATGAGAACAGTTCCTCGGTTTCGGCGTCCAGCAGGAACCAGGTCCCGAATTCCTTGTCCAGAGGCGTGAGGCTCGCCGCATCTACGGGCCTCCATTGCGGCGCCGGCACATCGGCCAGGGTCAGAGCCTCGGGGGTCGCTGTCGCCGTTGGTCTCGGGAGGGGCGTGCGAGTCTGTACCGGCGTCCGCGTCGCCGCAGGCACCTGTCGCCTGCTGGTGAATGCGGTTGGGGTTGAAGTGGCCTCCGAGCCGTCGCTGAAGCAGGCCGTCAGACCAATGGAGAGGCCCGCGAGCCAAGCGGCGAACAGGAGACGAACGATGCGCAAGACCATTGCTTTCCTGCTTTGATCATCGGCATCTCCGACCCGTTTGGAGCCTCCGCGAGTCTATCGTTCTCCTATCGAACCCTCCATCTTCCCCGCCTGGCGCGCCCACTTGTACGCAGCCGCCAGCGCCGCCACCGGCCGCTCGGCCGCGTACGGGTACGCGGGCACGCCGCGCTCCGACAGGTAGCGGCAGGCCTCCTCGACCTCGACGTCGCCGACCAGCGACGCCACCACCGGCTTGACCTTGCCGGCGGCGCTGCGCTTCGTCCAGCACCTCGCCCAGGAGCTTCGCGAAGACCATGGGCGGCGTGATGATCGTGTGCCAGTAGCCGAGGATCAGGGAGTGAACGCGGTCGTCGATCAGGGCCAGGCGGATCGCCTTGCGATACGTCTCCGGCGGCTCGCCACCGGTTATGTCAATTGGGTTGCCGTAGGCGCCGAAGGGCGGGATCAGCTCCTTGAAGCTCGGTCCCAGGTCGTCAGGCATCTCCATCAGCGTCAGGCCGTAGTCCGCGCATGAGTCGGAGAGCAGCACGCCGGAGCCGCCGGCGCCCGTGACGATGAGCACGTTCTCGCCTTTCGGCGACGGCAGCATCGACAGCGCCCGCGACCAGTCGAGCAGGTCTTCCAGCGTCCGCGCCCGCACGACGCCGGCCTCGCGGAAGGCGGCATCGTAAATCTGGTCGGTGCCGGCCAGCGCGCCGGTGTGCGATGCCGCCGCCCGGGCGCCGTAGGCCGTGCGCCCTGCCTTCAGCACGACGACCGGCTTCTCCTTCGACACGCGTTTGGCCGCGTCGACGAAGGCGCGGCCGTCCTTGATGTCCTCGACGTGCATGGCGATGACCTGCGTGTTCGGGTCCTGGGCGTAGTACTCGAGGAGGTCGTCCTCGTCCAGGTCGGACTTGTTGCCCAGGCCGACGATTGCCGACACGCCCATCTTGTTGGTGCGGCTGTAGCCGATGATCGCCATGCCGACGCCGCCGCTCTGGGACGAAAGCGCCACCGTGCCCTGCTCGGTGTAGGGCGTGCAGAACGTCGCGCAGAGGCTGGCCGGCGTGTAGTAGTAGCCGTAGATGTTCGGCCCCATGACCCGCACGTTGTGCTTGCGCGCGACCGCGATCATGTCGTCCTGGAGCTGGACATTCCCGGTCTCGGCGAAGCCGGAGGGGATCAGGATCGCGCCGGCGACGCCTTTCTCCCGGCCTGCTCGAGCGCACCAGCCACCGCCGGGGCCGGGATCGCGAACACAGCCACGTCGACGTCGCCGGGGACGTCGTTGATCGTCGGATAGGCCTTCAGGCCCTGTATTTCGGCCAGCGCGCGGGTTGATCGGGTGCACCTCGCCCTTGTAGCCGCCGTCGATAATGTTGCGCACCACGGCGTAGCCGATCTTGCCCTCTTCGGCCGAGGCGCCGATCACGGCGATCGAGCTGCGGGTTCATGATCCGCCGCATCGAGCGCAGGATATCGTCGGACCCGGGCCGCGGCCTCGCGGGCTTCGTTTCGCCGGCGAGCGCGATCCGCGCGTCGACGGCCATGCATCCGTCCGGACGCGCGATCACCGGGTTGAGGTCCAGCTCTTCGATCTCGGGGTGCTCCGTGACCAGTCGCGACACCTTCATGACGACATCGCAGAGGGCGTCGAAGTCGACCGCCCGCCTCGCCGCGAGTGCCTGTCGAGAATGGCGGCGCCCTTGAGCTCGGCGAACATCTCGCGCGCCCGGTCGGGGCTGACCGGCGCCAGGCCAAACGTAACGTCCTTCAGCGTCTCGACGAAGATACCGCCCAGGCCGGCCATGACCACCTTGCCGAATGTCGGGTCCGTGATCGCGCCGATGATGACCTCGCGTCCGGGCCTGGCCATAGCCTGCACCAGCACCCCGTCGATCTTCGCCGAGGCGTCGTAGGCGCGCGCCGACGACGTAACCTTGTCGAAAGCGGCCCGCACTTCGGCGGCGTCGCGCAGGTCCAGGGCGATGCCGCCGGCGTCCGACTTGTGGCTGATCTCGCCCGACAGCACCTTGAGCACCACCGGGAACCCGATCGCGCCGGCCGCCGCCGCGGCTTCTTCGGCTGTCGAGGCCGCGCGCTCCGCCGGCAGCGGGATTCCGTACGCCCGTCCCAGATCTCCGGCCTCGGCCGCGGACAGTCCCGTCCGCCCTTCTTGCCGTGCCCGGTCGATGGTCGCGCGAACGGATTCGCTATTCATGCGCTGTGAGTCCCCTTATGTCAGACGTAAGGGTGAATGTAGCGCAGGGGAGGCTTTGCGGCTAGTCGCGGGGGAATCTGCCAACGGATGTGGAACGGATGAACGGATGAGAGGGCGGATCGGCAATCCAACTATCCGTTCCCACCCGTTGGCAGATTCCGCATGCGAAAATGTCCGCCGTGGAAGCGACGGAGTACTCGAAGCGGCTGGGCGTGCTCACCCCGGAGCAGCTGCAGGCGGCGCTGGACCGCTTCGGCCTCGGCAAGCTCCGCGGCGCCGAGCCCGTGCGCCAGGGGCTCTTCGGCCAGAACGTGTTCGTCTCGACCTCGGAGGGCGAGTTCGTGCTGCGCGGCTGCCCGCACTACGCCTGGCAGTTCCCCCAGGAGCGTTTCTTCGCGCGACCTCATGCACGAAGGGACCAGCGCGCCCGCCCCCTGGCCCTACCTCCTGGACGAAACCGAAGACATCTTCGGCTGGGGTTACGCGCTCATGCCCAGGATGCCTGGCATCCAGATCGGCGACCCGGAAGTGCGCAGGTCGCTCGACCCGGCAGCACGCGCCGGAATCGCCCGCGCGCTGGGAAGCGCGCTGGCCGCGCTACACCGCCTGAAGCTCCCGGCCGTCGCCGATTTCGACTTCAACACCCTTTCGATGCGCCCCGACCCGCGGCCCTTCCCCGAGCGCATCCGCGACTCGTTCGAGGACCTTCTGGCGCGCGGCCACACTTCGGCACCGGCCACGCCCGAGGCAGAGCTCGACTGGTGCAGGCTGGTCTTCCAGGAGCACGCTGCCGCCCTCGACGTGCCCTTCGCGCCGACAATCGTCCATCACGACTACAAGGCGGGAAACACGGTAGCCAGCCTGACCGGCGCCGGCTGGGAGATAACCGGCATCTTCGACCTCATGGAGTGCCGCTTCAGCGACCCCGAAGAGGACTTTGCGCGGACGATGTTCGACTACCCGCCGCGCTCCAGCGGCACAGACCTGGCCCGCGAGTTCATCGCGGCCTACAGGGAGGCCGAGACCCTGCGTCCCGGCTTCGAGGAGCGCTTTCGCATCTACATGCTCCGCGACTGCCTCTTGCTCTGGGAGTACGGCCAGCGCACCGGCTCGTGGTCCCTGCCCGGCCTGCGCCAGTGGGCGGAGCCGTTCGTGATGCGCTCGCCCTTCTAGCGTCTCCGGCGCCGGCTTGGCGCTACACTTTGGCTCGAACGCTGACAGTCATTCGCGGAGACAGCCCCAATGCCCAGCTCCAGCCCCCTCGTCCACTTCCAGATAGCCTCGCCCGACCCCGAGGCCACTCAGGCCTTCCTCAAGGCCGTGTTCGATTGGGATTTCCGGCCCGGCGGCGGCCGCGTCGTCGCCAACATCGACACCGGCGCCCGGCTGGTCGACCCGAACGACATCTACCCCTCGGGCACCCTCATTTCCATCGCGCCCGAGGCCGCGCCTTACACTGCCATCTTCATCAGGGTCGCCGACCTCGACGCCGCTGTCGAAAGGGCACTTGCGAACGGCGCCACCGTACTCGTCAAGCGCTCGCGCACACCCCAGGGTACAGACGTCTCGATCATCCGCGCGCCGCAAGGACACACCTTCGGCATCGTCCAGCTTTGATCTTCTGAGTCGCCTTCGCTCCGCTCCCGCGTCCCACTCCCCCTCTCCTTGATGGGAGAGGGCGCCGGCAGGAGAGGGGTCGCCCGCCCGCGTCCCTATCGCTAAACTTGGCTTGTGGCAGCGCCCAAGACAAAGCAGTCGTTCGAAGAGCTGTACAAGCAGCTCGAGGAGACCGTCACCAGGCTCGAGCAGGGCGGGCTGAGCCTCGACGACTCCCTCGCGGCCTACGAGAAGGCGGTGGCGCTGGCCTCCCAGTGCCAGCAGCTGTTGGAGCAGGCGGAGCTGCGCATCACCCGCCTGCGCGAGTCCTTCGCCGTCGCCGAGGAGCCGTCGGATTACGACGCGGACGATGAGGACGAAGATGCTTAGGAGGCCGGGCCGTCTGGCTCGGGCACCGCAACGCCCATGCCTGCTTCCTGCCGACTGGCCGACAAGCCGGCTAGCCTCCATGCCCAGACTCCGCGCAGACCTCCACACCCACAGCCACTACTCTCGCGACTCCGTGCTCTCGCCGAAGGCCTACGTCGACGCCTGCCTGCGCAAGGGCATAACCTGCGCGGCGGTAACCGACCACAATGAGGTCCACGGCGCCTTCGTGATCCGGAAGATGGCGGCCGAACGCGCGCACGGCAACCTCAAGGTCATCATCGGCGAGGAGATTAAGACCGCGGACGGCGAGATCATCGGCCTGTTCCTGAAGGAGCTGGTGCCGCGCGACCTGTCGGCCGAAGACACCGTGCGCGCCATTCACGAGCAGGGCGGCGTCGCCACCATCCCGCACCCCTTCGACGCTTTCCGCCGCAACGTCATCAAGCGGGACGTGCTCGACCGCATCGCCGGCCGGGTCGACGCCATCGAGGGCTGGAACTGCCGCAACATCCTCGGCCGCCACGACGAGAAGGCGCGCGAGCTGGCGAAGGCGGCGGGCAAGCCCATCGTCGCCGGCTCCGACTCGCACTCACCCTGGGAGATCGGCGGCGTCAGCCTCGAGATCGACGACTTCGAGACGCCGGCCGAGTTCGTCCAGGCGCTGGCCGCGGGCGCAGTGCGCTTCAAACGCTCGCTGCCGATGGTGCACTGGATCAGCACCTACGCGAAGGTCCGCTGGCGCCTGGGCTTGAAGCCTACGCTTGAGCCACTGGATGCAGACGCCAGCCGCCCTGACCCCCTAACCCCCAGTCCTGGGGGGACACGAAAAGGCAAGTTTGATGACTCTGCGCATCGGCTGGTTCGCGACGGCCAGGGGACAGACGTCGGCGAAGCTCCTGCGCTCCGTCATCGGGGCCATCCAGGGCGGGATGGACGCCCGCATCTCCTTCGTTTTCTCCAACCGCGACCCCGGCGACTTCGAGAACACCGACCGCTTCTTCGACACGGTGCGAGAGGCCGGCATCCCCCTCGTGACGCTTTCGAACACGAAGTTCCGCCGCGCGATCGGCGGCAAGGTCTCGCGCGACCCTTCCGTGCGAAGGGCTGCCCGAATGGCGCCGCGCCTATGACGCCGAGGTCGCGCGCCTCATCGAGCCGTACGGCTTCGACCTGGGCGTGGCGGCCGGCTACATGCTCATTTTCACCGACGTGCTCTTCCAGCGCCGGCCCGCTGATCAACCTCCACGGCGCGGCGCCGGACGGCCCGATCGGCGTCTGGCAGGACGTGGTCTGGAAGCTCATCGAGCAGAAGGCCGCCGAGAGCGGCGTGCTCATCTTCCTGGCCGACGGCAACCTCGACCGCGGCCCCGTCATCACCTACTGCCGCTACTCCCTGCGCGGGCCGGGGATCGACGAGCCTCTGGGCGAAGTACGGCGACGCCATCGGTGAGGAGCTGAAGGCGCGCGACGGCGAGGACAACGCCCTCTTTCAGGAGGTCCGCGCCCGCGGCGTCGCCCGCGAGATCCCCCTGCTGGTCGAGACGCTGCGCGGCTTCGCCGGCGGGCGTTCGGACCGCGCGCGCCTCAGCCGGCTTCGCGATCACGGACGAGCAGGGCCGCGGCATCGAGGGCGTGGACCTCACAGAGCAGGTCGAAGCCGCCGTCCGTCTTGGCGTCCATCCGCCGTAGCGGCGACCTTCGGGGGAGTGTCGGTTGGACATCACCCTTACCTCAGGCCACGATGACTGCGCACCGTGACCGCCTGCTATAGCGTTTGCCCGGCTAGGAGTGTGTACTTCGGAGTGTGAGTTGAGCGACTCAAAAAGGGAGTTCAATACTAGCTCGAGCATCAGGACTGAGATGCTACAGTCGCTACGATGGCAAACGTTCGCGTCGTCATCAAGGATAGCAACGTTCTTGGGGCTTATGATGACGAGTCGACGGCAGGTAGCCCGAGCGCCGGCTGGGTCACACTGCTCGTGCGGCGCCTCCTTGACGGACGCGTCAGTCCCAGCGCGGCGCTTATACGCGAGCCTCTCGCACTCTCGAGTCGCCTGCTCCTGACAGCGTGCCCGACCAGCTATCTGCCAGCTTCACGTGCCACGGCTCACGTCGGATTGCTGAGTAAGTCGGCGCTACGAATGCCATCACAAGGGCATCTCGGACCCCGCTAGCGGCGAGCCAGCCGACCAGCGCCGATGCCGTTCATCCCCGATTTGCGGATCCTTCGCCGGCGGCTGCAGTCAGTAAACTCAGCGCCGTCGTTAGCTGCCTCGCGAGCGCTTCGAAGCCCACTAGTCTTCACGCGAGTCCGTGGGCGCCTGGTCGAGCGATGTGCACGTAGCGCCGAGACGATGTCCTCGATGCGACATGCTGTCGCCCCGGCAGGGCTCGCATCGGCCAGCCATCGAAGAGCAGGCGCAGGTGGACGTGTGTCGGCGGGGCCGTTCCTTCAATAGGACCGAACACCGTGCCCAGCGGCGACTTTGCCAGCTTACCTCGCGGCCGTATCGCCAGGTTCGCATTCAGAGTCCTATCACTGGAGCACACTTCGACTTCGTCGAGGAGGCCGATGTCTTCCGCGCGAGGTTCCGGCTGGCGGCCAACCGCGGCGAAACCGCGCTCAGCCGGCGGGCGGGCAGAAGACCGGGTCGCCCTTCCGTTCAGGCCGAGGTACCAGTCCAGTCGTCCCTCAACCTGACCCAGCAAGGCCAGTGAACCGCTGGTCGGTTATCCGCCGTGCGTATGTGGCGGAACGCGAACTCCTGCACATACTGATCTCAGGTAGCCCTCATCGACGCGATAACAGATCCCCCTTCAGGCCGCCAGGGGCCGGAGCGGGCGCGGGCGCTCCCGAGCGTCACGCCAGCCGCTCCAGCGGCGCGAACGACAGCAGCAGCTTCTTGACCCCGGCCTCGCCCTTGAAGGCGACGATGCATTCCTGGTCCGTCCCCGAAGCCGTGGCGTTGCAGCTGATCACGATGCCCTCGCCGAACCTGGCGTGGCGCACGTGGTCGCCGGCGGCGAACGAGACGATCGGACGCTCCGGGGCGTCGTGCCGCGGAAGCAAGGCCGCTCCAGGACGGGCGCGTCCCCAGCGCGACCGGCTGGCGCGCCTCGCGCAGGCCGCGCATCGGCCGCTGGTAGGCGGCCTCGACGCCCTGGTTGGCTGTGTGCACCAACTCAGGCGGCAGGTCCTTGAGGAAGCGCGAGGGCGGGTTGTGGCCGCCCTGGCCCATGAGGGCGCGGCGGAACGCCCGCAGCAGGTAGAGGCGGTCCTTGGCCCGCGTCACGCCCACATAGGCCAGCCGCCGCTCCTCCTCCATCTGGGCAGGGTCGTCGAAGGAACGGATGTGCGGCAGGATGCCTTCCTCCATGCCGGCGATCATGACGACCGGAAACTCCAGGCCCTTGGCGGCGTGCAGCGTGATCAGCGTCACCGCGTCCTGGCGCTCGTCGTACTCGTCGGCGTCCGACATCAGGGCGACGTCTTCCAGGAAGCGCATCAGGGCGTGCTCCGGCTCCAGCTCGTCGAACTGCGCCGCGACGTTCTTGAGCTCCTGGATGTTCTCCCAGCGCTCGTCGGCGTCGCCCTCGAAAGCGGAGTAGAGGTAGTCGCGGTAGCTGGTCTTGTCGATGACGTAGGCCAGCAGGCGCGATAGCGTCAGCACAGGCGCCTCGGCGATGAGGTCGTTCAGCAGTGACAGGAAGCCGAGCAGCGCCTCCCGTGCCGGCTTGGCGAACGGGCCGATGACCGCCGCGGGGCTGAGGCGCCGAGCACCAGGTCCACGATTTCGCCCGTCTCACCGCTGCCGGCCAGCGTCTGCAGGGCGACGTAGACCGGCACCCCGAGCTGCGCCGCCCAGCGATCCAGCTCCTCCACGGTCTTGTGGCCGACGCGCCGCGGCGGCACGTTGATTACCCGCGCCAGGCTGATGGAATCGTACGGGTTCAGGACCAGGCGCAGGTAGGCCAGCAGGTCCTTGACCTCTTTGCGCTCGTAGAAGCGGGTGCCGCCGACCAGCCGGTAGGGGATGCGCTCCGCCACCAGCCGCTCCTCGATGGCCCGCGACTGCGCGTTCGTCCGGTACATCACCGCGATGTCGCCCAGGCGTACGACGCCCTGGCGTGTCAGCCGCTTGACCTCGCCGGCGATGAAGGCGGCCTCTTCCTCTTCGTTGTAGGCCTCGTACACGACGATCGGGTCGCCGCGGCCCTTCTCCGTCCACAGGTTCTTCTCTTTGCGCTGCTTGTTGGCGGCGATGATGCGCTGGGCGCCGTCGAGGATCGTCTGCGTGGTGCGGTAGTTCTGCTCCAGGCGGATGACCCTGGCCTTCGGGTAGTCGTGCTCGAAGTTGAGGATGTTGCGAATGTCGGCCGAACGCCAGGAGTAGATCGACTGGTCGGGGTCGCCGACGACGCAGATGTTCGCAGTGAGGCGGCGGCGCCAGGAGCCTTGGCCAGCGCGTACTGGGCCACGTTCGTGTCCTGGAACTCGTCGATCAGGACGTGGCGGTAGCGGTCTTGATAGCGCGACCTCACTTCCGCGTTGCCGCGGAACAAGTCGACCGTCCTGCAGATGACGTCGTCGAAGTCGAGCCCGTTGTTTTCGTCGAGAAGCTGCTGGTAGCGCACCCAGACTCGCCCGACGATCTCCTCGAAGTAGTTGCCGGAGGTGCGCTGGTAGGCCTCCGGGGTCGTCAGCTCGCTCTTGGCGCGCGAGATCATCGAGAGCAGGGCGCGCGGCGCGTACTGGCGCGGGTCCAGGTGGTACTCGGCCAGGATCTTCTTCGTCAGGGCGATCTGGTCGGCGTCGTCAAAGATCACGAAGCCGCGCTTCACGCCGATCGCCTCGCCGTCGATGCGCAGGAAGCGGGCGCAAACGGCGTGGAAGGTGCCGAGCGTGAGCCCGCCGGAGATACCGCCGAGCAGCTTCTCAACGCGCTCCCGCAGCTCGCGCGCCGCCTTGTTGGTGAAGGTCACGGCCAGCACCTGGTAAGGCGGCACGCCGGTATCCTGGATCAGGTGCGCGATGCGGTGGGCGATGACGCGCGTCTTGCCGCTGCCCGGGCCGGCGAGGATAAGCAGCGGCCCCTCCGTCGTCGTGACGGCGTCGTGCTGGGCTGGGTTCAGGCCTTCGAGGATGGACATCAGGGAGCAGTCAGCGTTCAGCCATCAGCTGTCAACCAGAGGGCTTGTGAGCCGCGGATTCGGGCAACTGATAGGACGCATTAGCACGCGCATTCTAGCACGCCAGGGCTCCAAATCCGGCTTCCCGTTAGGCGTCGGATTCCTTGTAGGCGCCTCTCGAGAGAGGCGCCACCCGTCCCGCGCCGGCCGAGCGTCGTACCATTCATAGATAACTCCTCGCGGGAGCGTGCAACATGCTCAAGGCCGGCGACAAAGCCCCGGACATCGACGCCACGTTGGAGGACGGCACGCGCTTCCGCCTGTCGGACCATGCGGGCCGGAAGAATGTGGTCCTCTACTTCTACCCAGCCGACTTCACCGGCGGCTGCACGCGGCAGGCCTGCAGCTTTCGCGACAACTACGCCGAAATCCGGGATCTGGACGCCGTCATCGTCGGGGTGAGCGGGAACACGGAGGAGTCACATACGGCCTTCAAGGAGAAGTACCACCTCCCCTTCCAGATGATCGCCGACCCTGACGGCCGGGTCAGACAGGCCTACGAGGCCTCGAAGAAGGGCATCGTCCGTCCACGCATCACCTACGTCATCGACAAGGCCGGCATCATCCGCGCCGCCTTCCGGCATGACATCGCCATCGGCCGCCACGTCACGGACACGGTCGCGGCGCTGGAGGCGATTCAGGGAGGCGGTACCTCCTCCATCTAGCGCTCGGAACGAATCCGGCGACCAGAAAAGGGCCCTCTTCCGTTCGTGCCGCCCTCCTCCGTTCGTGGAGCCCCCTTCCGCTCGTGGTGAGCCAGGTCGAACCACGAACGGTTTAGGCGCTGCCCATGCTCGCCATGCCCGGACCGCGCGCTCGTGACGCCTCGCCCGCTCGCCCTTCGACAGGCTCAGGACGAACGGAAGATAGGTCGGTCACAGGCCAAACCATCCCGGTGGTTGAGGCTGCTGTGTCGGCCTTAACGACAGGCTTTATGTCTACCCCGCCGCTTCCTCTTCAAGCGCCTTCTCCAGCACTTCGCCGCTGACGCCTTCCGCGAACAGCGCCTCGATCTCGGCGGCGCTCAGGCCCAACTCGCCGGCGAGGACTTCGCGGCTGTGCTCGCCCAGGCGAGGCGTTGCCACGCGGACCGATGGCGGCGTGCGCGAGAAGCGCCAGGGGAAGCCGTTCTGGCGATGCGTGCCCAGGTCGGGATGCGCCATCGGGATGAACCAGCCGTTCGCCGTGAAGTGCTCGTCTTCCAGCACCTCCGCCGTGGTCTGCACCACTCCCGCGGGCACCCCGGCCTTCTGCAGGCGCAGCATCACCTCGCGCGCGTCCTGGCCGGCCGTCCAGCCTGAGATCGCACTCTCCAGCGCTTCTACATCTTGCACGCGGCCAGCGGCGGTGGACCACTCCGGCCGGTCGAGGCCGCTCACCTCCGCGAAGGCGCGCCAGTCGGCGTCGTCGCGCGCGGCGATCGCGATCCAGCGATCCTCGCCGGCGCAGGGGAAAACGCCGTGCGGCGCCATGTCAGGGTGGCGGTTGACGCGACGCGAGGTCTCGCCCGGGCGCAGCGACGCGCGCATCAACTCCTCGCCGATGTACGCCACCGCGGCCTCGAACATCGACCCCTCGACCTTCTGGCCCTGGCCCGCGCGGTCGCGGTGCTCGATCGCGACCAGCGCCATCGAGGCCATCTGCAGGCCGGTGATCGCGTCCGCGAACATGGCGCCGAGCATGATCGGCGGCCGATCCGGATAGCCCTGCAGCGAATCCCAGCCGGCGTGCATCTCGGTCGAGGCGCCGATCGCGCGAAAATCCGCGTACGGTCCCGTAGCGCCGAAGCCCGAGAACGAGACCATGATCGCGTCGTCGTTCACACGGCATAGTGCCTCGTACCCGAGCCCGAAGTTGTCCATTACCCGCGGCGTGTAGTTCTCCATCACCAGGTCGGCGTTCGCCGCCAGGCGCAGGAACAGCTCCTTGCCTCTCGGCGAGTCCAGGTCCAGGCAGATTCCGCGCTTGTTGCGGTTAACCGAGTTGAAGTTGACGTTCAGATTCCAGGGGTGCGCCCCCGGCCGCGCGGTTGGCGGCAGTCGCGGCGGCCCGTCGACGCCGCGCCAGACGTCCGGACGCTTCGGCGACTCCACCTTGATGACCTCGGCCCCGAGATCGCCCAGGAGCATCGTGGCGTAGGTGCCGATCCAGGCGGCGGTGAGGTCGAGGATGCGCAGGCCGGTCAAGGGTGGGTTTTGGAATATGGAGTTTGGAATTTGGGCCGGCGGCGCGGACGCTTCGGCTGGTGACTCCGCCTTCGGTGTTCGATCCCAAATTCCGGAGTCCATATTCCAACCTCCATCCAGCGGGCGCCATGGGCGTGGCGCTCATGATCCCGGGGGCGCCGGGCACGACAACGCGGCCGAGGCGCGGATGGTCGACCTCGTGCAGGAAGCCGCGGTCACGCAGGTGCTCGTCCAGGATCAGGTCTTCGGGCGTGAACAGCGCGCCTGTGGTGATCCGCATGGTGTTTAGGAGAAGGAAGATCTCCTTCGACGTGCGCCGCTTCACGATCTCGGCCACCCAGGGTTTGAGCTTCGAGCGGTCGGCGCGCGCTTCTCGCGTGTTCAGCTCCGGCGGCGCGGCCGAAGCATCGACGCCCATTGCGCTGAGGAAGCCCTGCCAGGCCAGGTCGGGCAAGAGGTTGAAGTAGGCGTAACCGTCCGCGGTCTCGTAGGTATCGTTGCCTGGGCCGGGGGCGCCGTTGCGCTTCGCCGCCTGGCCGAAGTACTCGACCCGCAGATACGGGATGATCGACGCTATCGTCTCGATCGCCGCCGACTCAACAGCCTGGCCCCGGCCGCTCAGGCGGCGCTCGCGCAGGGCCGCCATGGCGCCGACAAACGCGGCGGCCCCGCAGGCGTAACCCAGGACGTTGGCCGCGATCTTCACCGGCTCGCGGTCGGCGTAACCGTTGAACGACAGGAAGCCGCTCAGCGCCTGCGCGATGAGGTCCGTGCCCTCGAACGCGGCGTAGGGCCCGCGCGTCCCGAACGGCGACAGGTGGACGAAAATGAGGCCGGGATTGTCCGCCGCCAGCGAGGCGTAATCCAGCCCCGCGGCCGCGAGCCTCGCCGGCTTCCAGTCCGTCACGAAGGCGTCCGCGCCGTCGATCAGGCCGCGAAGGCGCTCGCGGGCGGCTTCTGACCCCTCGACGTCCGCCGCCAGCGGCTGCTTGCGGCGCGCGAGGTAATCCCACAGCAGCGAGACGCCATCGACCATCGGTCCGGCGCTGCGAAGCCGATGACCTGCCGGCGGCTCCACGGCCACGACGCGCGCGCCCCAATCCGCGAACTGCTTGCCGCAGAACGCGGCCTGGATGTCGGTCGAAAGCTCAACCGCGCGCAGGTGCGCAAGTGCCTCGGTCATCGTGGCCGAAGTCTAGGGTGACGGGCAGGCGGAGTACAATCGCAAGTCATCCGAAAGCGAAGGCAGGCAACCCTGTGGCACAAGACCTCAGAATCGGCAGCATCAACCTCTTCGTGAAGGACATGGCGGCATCGCTCGCCTTCTACAGGCGGCTCGGCCTCGAGATCGCGGCCGAATCGATCTGGCCCGACGAGGCGACCGCCCAGCACGTTGCCATCGCCGTCCCAGACGGCCTTTCACTGGAACTCGATAGCTACGACCTGACCCGCCGCTACGACCAGGGATTCAAGGAACCGTCCGGGCCGCCGAGAGCCGCCGTGATCTTCAAAGTCCCCACGCGCGAAGCGGTCGACGAACTTCACGCCCGCATGACCGCCGCCGGACATCCGAGCCACCTCCAACCGTTCGAGGCCTTTTGGCGCGCCCGCTATGCCGTGGTCGAAGACCCGGACGGCAACCAGGTCGGCATCATGAGCCCCCAGGACTCCACCGCCTGACGGCGCACGCCTGACATCGTGCGCCGCTGATTTCTGGCTGAAAGCTGAAGGCTGACCGCTTGAAACTGGTACCCTCGCCGGGATTCGAACCCGGATTTCCCATTTAGGAGACGGGTGCTCTATCCATTGAGCTACGAGGGCAGACCTCACCCTCGGCCCGTTGTCCGTCGACGGAGAGCGGGCCCAGAAGGCCAAGAAGAAAGGGCGCCGGGGCGCCCTTCGAAGCCAACTTGGTGGAGATAGGGGGATTCGAACCCCCGACCTCTGCGATGCGAACGCAGCGCTCTCCCAATTGAGCTATATCCCCACTGCTTACCATTATAGCGAAACTCGGGCGTCCGTCTCACGCGCTTTTGGGCTGCCGCCCAGGCCCCGGCGGGCCGGCAAATGCCTGCGCGACACGCAGGTATTCCCGGGCCAGCGCGCCCTCCGCCTTCAGGCCGGTGTCCAGGTAGTGGATGCGCTGCGTGGCCACGCGACAGAAGTCACCGGCCTCGCCGGCGATGCGGTCGGGCGCGTCTTCCGGGCCCCAGCGCCAGACCTCGCCGGAAGGCGCGCGCAGCTCCAGGAATAGAGCGGCGTCGCAGGCGCCTCCAGCCCGCGGTTTCGATAGGCGAAGCCGCGCGTGATGTAGCCCAGGTGGGCGATATGCCGCAGCCTGTCGCTGTCGACGGAGGGCACGCCGGCGGCGTCGTGGATATCGAGACCGTGAGACCAGTACTCCATTAGCCTGGCCGTCAGGAACGACCGCGAGCCCATTGGCGGGCCGGCCCAGGGCAGGCGTTCGTCGCCCTTCAGGGGCCGCATCGCCGCGATCAGGGCCGCGCCGGAGCGCCGGAAATAGCCGAGCATGGCCTCCGCCGACAGCTCATGCGCCCACTCTTGCTTCGCGGTCAAGACCGACGCCGGCTCTCGCGCCGGCCGCGGAGCTTCCGGGGCGGCCTGGGCCGGGGCCGAAGGCTTGGCGACCGCGGCGGCGCGCTCGTCCATCTCCGCCAGGTGCGTCACGCAGTCGCGCAGTGTCCAGCCTTCGGCGGGACTGGCGGCGTCCCAGTCCTCGGACGCCAGCCCCACGAGCAGGCGGTCGAGTGTTTCGCGTTCGGCCGCGAAGTCGGCCAGCAGCTCAGCCATCGCGTCAGCCATGATTCGCCTCCTTGCCTGCCTAAGCCAGCGCTCCCTGGGCCGCGTAAGCGGCGATCTCGTCCGGCTCCATGCCCAGCAGGTCACGCAGGACTCGCTCATTGTGCTCGCCCAGACAGGGCGCCGCGGAGTGCAGCATGCTTTGCTTCGCGGAGAAGCGCGTGGCCAGCCCGTCGTATGGCACCGCGCCCATCTCCGAGTGTTCCAACGTTACGAAGAAGCCCCGGTGCTGAAGCTGGCCGTCCTGGTAGAGGTCAGACGGCCTCAGCACTCGCGAAGCCGGCACTCCGGCCGCGACAAGCCGCGCTTCGAGCGCCCGACCGTCCTGCACCGCGGTCCAGACCGCAATCGTGGCATCGAGTTCGGCGGCAACGTCTCGGCGGGCAACCTGGTCGTCGAATGCGGCTGCTTCGAACGCGCTCAGCGGCGCAATCGACTTGAGCGCGCGCCACTGCTCTTCCGTCTCGACAGCGATGGCGATGTAGCGCTGAAGGCCGGTGACCGCGTAGACGCCGTTCGGGCAGGCGTTGAAGAGGCCGGCGCCGCCCGCCGCCGCCGTGCGGCCGTTGACAGTCTGGTCCAGGATCAGCGGCTCGATCATGTGGATCGCCGACTCCACCTGAGAGAGGTCGATGTGCTGGCCGAGGCCGCTGCGGCGCCTCTCGAGGATGGCCGCGGCAAGCACGGGCACCGCGAAGCGCGGCGTCACGACGTCGGTGTAGGGACCCGCGGGGCCGATGGGCGGCCGGTCGGGCCAGCCGGTGATGGCGTGGAAGCCTGCGATCGCGGAGCCGTGGTTCCCGTAGCCGCCGTAAGACGCCCAGGGCCCCGTCTGGCCCAGCAGGCAAGTACTGAGCATGATCAGGCCCGGACGGTCGCGGCTCAGGGTTTCGTAGTCGAGCCCGAAGCGCTTCATCGTGCCCGGCGTAAAGCTCTCGACGACGACGTCTGCCCAATCGGCCAGCCGGCGGGCGATCGCGCGGCCGGGCTCGGTCGCCAGGTTCAGGCTCAAGCCCAGCTTGGAGGTGTTCAGGTTCGCCATCCACTGGCTGCGGTTCGTCCCCGCCTGGCCGTCCTTGAATGGAGGCAGGTTGCGGATGACGTCCGGGCGCGTGCCCGACTCCACCCTGACCACCGTCGCGCCGTGGTCGGCCAGGGCTTTCGCCGTCATCGGCCCGGCCGCGACCCAGCTGAAGTCGGCCACTTTCAGGCCGGCGAACGCCTCTCCGTCGCGAGCGCTCGGCGATGGCTCCGGGAGTCTTAGGGGCGGCCGGGCGCGAAGCCGCGCCAGCCTGAACTGGTCCGCGCCTAGCTCCGGCGCCGCGGCATCGAAGGCGAGCGGCGTCCGCGAAAGCCGCGCGAAGGGGCCGGGGTGCAGGTATTCGCCGGCGCGCGTCCAGAATCCACGGCTCTCCAGTTGCGGGTCGCGGACCAGGTCCAGGGTCGTGTTCACGGGCGCGAGGCGAATGTCGTTGGCCCAGGCCCAGCGCATCAGGTCCTGCTTCGTCAAGGTCAGGAAGAAGGCCCGCGCCTCGTCGAGGGCGGCGGCGGCCTCCGGCCCGGGCGCCGCAGTCGAGGCCGGCGCGGCCACGGAGTCGCCCGCGCCCGGAATCGCGGCGGCGATGGCTTCGCGCAGGCGGGCGATCTGCCCTGGCGCGACGGCGACAGTCACGTAGCCGTCTTTGCAGGGATAGAGGGGTGCCGGCCCGCGCCGCGCCGATTCGGCGCCGCGGTCATCGCCGGTGCCGGGAGGGTCGGCGCCGGTCATGGTCGGATAGCCGGTGCCATCCATGAGCGTCCAGATCATGACCTCTTGCATCGACGTATCCAGCCACTGGCCGCGGCCGGAAAGCTCGCGCTCGTTCAGGGCGATGATCGCGTCGGCCGCCGCCTGCGCCCCTGCGTGCAGCGATGCCTGCGGGTAGCCGATAGGCAGCGGCGGCCTGTCGCGGTCACCCTGCAGGGCAAGGCGCCCGGAAGCGGCTTCGAGGGTCAGGTCGGACGCGGGCCAATGCGCCTTCGGCCCTGTCGCTCCGAAGGGCGACACAGACACAAAGATTAGCCGCGGATTGAAGGCGCTCAGCGCTTCGTATCCCAGACCGATGGCATCGAGATATCCCGGGTCGTAAGACTCGACCAGGATGTCGGCGCCGCGGGCAAGGTCGATCACGGCCGCGCGTCCCGCGGGCGCGTCCAGGTCCAGCTCCAGGCTGAGCTTGCCGAGGCCGAGCGCGGCCCAGTACAGGGAGCGCCCGCCCGGTCCCGCGCGCTCGTCGAACGGCGGCAGGCGGCGGGCGTCGCAGCCGCCCGGCGGCTCGACCTTGATGACCTCGGCGCCCAGGTCCGCCAGCACCCGGCCGGCCATCTCCGCCCGAGATGTGGTCAGGTCAAGGACCCGGATGCCGGATAGCAGGTCGCAGCGCGCCAAGGTGTGACCTCTGAATCGACCGCGGTGTCTGCGAAGGCTACGCAGTGCGGCGGTGGGCCGTCAATCACGCGGCGCGCCGGATAGGCCCATCGCGGCATTACGCCTTGGGCTTTGGCTTGCCCGCCGCCGCCCGGCTCTTGCCGGCCCGCTTCTCCCACTCGAGCCCCTCGATGACCTCGACCACCATCCGGCGCTGGCCGAGGTCTATCTCGCGGACCACGTCGTCCGTGGCCGGCAGCAGCAACTCTCCCGCCGAGCTTCGCACCACGTAGACGTCATTGGAGCCGGTCGGGAAGATGTCCGCCAGAATGCCCAGGGTGTGGTTTTCCGGATCGACGACTTTGAAGCCGATGAGGTCGTCGCGGTAATAGGTGCCCTCGCCCAGGTCCTCGAAGGGTGGCGCCTGCAGGCCGCGCCCCCGGAGGACTTCTGCCGCCGTGCGGTCGTCGATGCCTTCGAGCTTGAGCACCAGGCCGCGGCCCGGCCAGCGACTGCGTTCGATCCGAACCGGCCTGCCGTCCATCCACACGCTGGCGCCGGGCTCGAAGCGCTGGGGAAAGTCCGAAAGGACTTCGACCTTGACCTCGCCGCGCAGTCCCTGGGGCGCGCTAATCCGCCCGACGGTGACCGCGGTCTCAGGGTCGAAGCTCTGTGGGGCCACGATTGGGACAGCCTGCGGGTCCAGTTCGTCAGTCGCCGATATCGAGGACGGCGCGGACGTCCTCCTTGGCGGCGCGCACCTTGAGGAGGGAGCGCATCGCCTCGGCCACGCGGCCGCCACGGCCGATGACTTTGCCCATGTCGGACTCGGCGACATCGAGATGCACGAGATGGCGATGCCCGTCGAAGTCATCGGTCACGACGACCTCGTCCTCGTTTTCGACGAGGGCGCGGGCCATGTACTCGACGAGTTCTTTCATATGGGAGTTCTGCGGGTAGTCCTGGGAGTCAGAATCGTCCGATGTCACGGCGGCGCCTACTTCTCTATTCCTGAAGCCGTGAGCAGGCGCCTGACCACGTCTGTCGGCTGGGCGCCTTTGCTCATCCACTCGCGCGCCTTGTCGGCGTCGATCTCGATCACCTTGGGTTGGGAGCGCGGATTGTAATGACCTATGACCTCGACGAAGGCGCCGTCACGGGCCGCGCGCGCGTCCGCAATCACCACGCGATAGGTGGGCTGCTTCTTCTTGCCTACCCTTGATAGCCGGATCTTTAGCATCTGTCCTCCTGCGTGGTGGACCGCGCCAAAACCGGCGCGTCCATGACTCTTCGTTGGGGCCGGGACTCAATACCGGCCGTTTCGCCCTTCGCGGGCGTCCTCTACCTGATGCCGAACATCCGAGCCGTCTTGCCGGATGCCATCATCTGCATGATCTTCTTGGCTTCTTTCCACTGCTTGAGCAGCTGGTTCACGTCCTGAGGCGTGGTGCCGCTGCCGGCGGCGATACGGCGACGGCGGCTGCCATTGATGATATCCGGGTTGCGGCGCTCCTGCGGCGTCATCGAATAAGACGACGCCTCGGCGTGCCTGAAGAAGGTATCGTCCAGCTCCGTTGCCTGGAACTGGCGCTTGATGCCGCCAAGGCCCGGGATCATGCCCGATCAGGTCGCCCAGCGGCCCCATGCGCCGGACCTGCTGGAGCTGAAGGACGAAGTCGTTCAGGTCCAGCTGCTTGGCCTTCATCTTGCTTGCCCGAGATGCTCGACCTCGTCCTGGCCGACAGCGTCCTGCGCGCGCTCGATCAGGGTCAGGACGTCGCCCATGCCCAGGATGCGAGAGGCGAAGCGCTCCGGGTGGAACGGCTCCAGCGCGTCGGCGCGCTCGCCGGTGCCGATGAACTTGATCGGCAGGCCGGTCATGGCCCGGATCGAGAGCGCGGCGCCGCCGCGGGCGTCGCCGTCGAGCTTGGTCAGGACGAAGCCGGTAACGGTGACGGCCTTGCCGAACTCCTCGGCGACGTGCACGGCCTCCTGGCCGGTCATGGCGTCGACGACCAGCAGGGTCTCGTGCGGCTTGAACGCCGTCTCCAGCGCCTGTATCTCCTCGACCACGTCCTCGTCGAGCTGGACGTAGCCGGCGGAGTCGACGATTAGCGCGCTGGCGCCGAGGCGGCGCGCCTTCCTCGATTGCCTGCTTCGCGAAGGCGGCGCGGTCGCTGAGGTCGCCGGCGAACACGGGCACGCTGGAACTGCCGGCCCAGGGTCTGCAGCTGCTCGCTGGCGGCGACGCGGTAGGGGTCGGCGGCGACCAGCAGGGGCTTGCCGCCGTGCTTGCGCAGATGCAGCGCCAGCTTGGCCGCGAACGTCGTCTTGCCGGAGCCTTTGAGGCCCAGGAGCAGCATGACGGTTGGCGGCTGCGGCGCCGTCGCCAGGCCGGCCTGGCTGCCGCCGAGCATCTTCGTCAGCTCCTCGTTGACGATGCTGATGACCTGCTGCGGCCCGGTCAGGGACTTGAGCACCTCGGCGCCCGACCGCCCGCTCGCGGACGGCGTTGACGAACTCCCGCACGACGCGGAAGTTGACGTCCGCCTCCAGCAAGGCAACCCGCACCTCGCGCAGGGCCTCGTCGAGGTCCTTTTCGGTGACGGTGCCGTGGCTGGAGAGGCGGCTGAAAACGCGCTGGAGTTTGTCGCTAAGCGCGTCAAACATATTCAACCTTCATCATAGATTCGGCCTCTAAGGGGGTCAAGAAAAGCAACGGTAATCAAATTAGTGGTTTGCAATTAGCAGGCCACAAGTCGAAGATCGATTAGCACTGTCAGAGAAGGAACCAGAACCCGCATATGGATTCGAACGGCGACCGGCCCGGCGATAACGGCCGCGGGCCTCCCGAGGACAAAGAGCCAGAGCCGACCGTCGTGCGCCTGCAGAGGCGCCGCGAACAATCCGCGCCCGACGTCGGCATGTACGAGACCATACCCGGGACCAAGCCCGGCACCCGCACCTACCGCCGCCAGCGCCCGGGCGAGCAGAAGCTGCGCCGCGTCGGCGAGGACGAGTACGAGGCCACGAAGGTCGCCCTGCGCCCGGCCACGGGCCTGGGCCGCTTCTGGGCCAAGACGCGCGGCGTGCTCATCGGCCAGCCGCTGGCTTCGTCTCAGCTATCCCACGAGCGGCTGACCAAAGTCAAAGCGCTGGCCATCTTCTCCTCGGACGCGCTGTCGTCCGCGGCCTACGCCACCGAGGAAATCCTGCTCATCCTGATCCTCGCCGGCACCGCGGCGATGACGCGATCGATCCCGATCTCGCTGGCCATCGCGGCCCTGGCCGTGATCGTGGTCATCTCTTATCGCCAGACCATCCGCGCCTACCCCAACGGTGGCGGCGCCTACATCGTCGCGAACGAGAACCTGGGCGCGCTGCCGGGCCTGGTCGCCGGCTCCGCCCTGATAGTCGACTACATCATGACCGTGGCCGTGTCAACGGCGGCGGGCGTGGCGGCCGTGACCTCGGCGGTGCCGGACCTGCACGGCGACAAGGTGCCGCTGGCCCTGCTGTTCGTCCTGCTGATCACGCTGGGAAACCTGCGCGGCATCCGTGAATCCGGCACCATCTTCGCCATTCCCACCTACTTCTTCATCTTCACCTTCGGCGGCATGCTCGTCCTGGGCCTGGTCCGGATTCTGGTCCTGGGCCAGGACCTGCACGCGGCCGCGCCGGCCAACGCCATCGAGCCGGGCACGCAGGTCTTGACCCTGTTCTTGCTCATGCGCGCCTTTTCCTCCGGCGCCGCGGCCCTTACGGGCATCGAGGCCGTTGCCAACGGCGTGCCCAGCTTCAAGGCCCCTGAACCGAAGAACGCCGCCACCACTCAAACCTGGATGGCGTTGATCCTGTGCTGTTTCTTCGTCGGCACCACCGTCCTGGCGCACCAGATGGAGGTCATCCCTTCCGACACCACGACCGTAGTGGCGCAGATCGCGGAGACAACCTTCGGCAAGAACGTGTTCTTCTACATAATCCAGGTTTCGACAGCGCTGATTCTGATCCTGGCCGCGAATACGGCCTTCGCCGGCCTGCCCACGCTCTGCTCCGTTATGGCGCGCGATGGCGTCATGCCCAAGCAATTCCTCTTCCGCGGCGACCGCCTGGCGTTCTCGAACGGGATAATTCTTCTGGGCCTCGCCTCTGCCGCCGTCCTTGTCGGGTTCGGCGCGGACACGCACAAGATCATCCCGCTGTACGCGTTCGGCGTGTTCATGGCCTTCACTCTGTCGCAGTCGGGAATGATCATTCACTGGCGCCACACGCGCGAGCCCGGATGGCGCACCGCCCTGGCGATAAACGCGGTTGGCGCTGTGGCCACGGGCCTGGTCATGGTCATCGTCGGCGCCACGAAGTTCTCGCACGGCGCCTGGCTGTCGATCGCGCTCATGGCCGGCGCTCGTTGTCCTCCTCTGGCGGATCAAGGTGCATTACTCGAACGCCTCGATGCAGCTGGGCATAGGCCTGGACGATGAGGGCGCGATTCACGAGTACTACAGCTCGTCGGCCAAGCGCGTGCCCCAGATCGTGGTCGTGCCCGTGGACGAGGTGAACAACGCCGTCCTGCGCACCATCGCCTACGCGCGCTCGATCTCCACCAACACCACCGCGATTCACGTGACCGACAGCCGCGTCGACGCCGAGGAGCTACGGCGGCGCTGGGAAGAATCGATCCCCGACGTGCCGCTGGTCGTCGTCGAATCCCCCTATCGCTCGCTAATCGAGCCGATGATCGCCTACCTGGACGGCGTCGAGCGCGTGCAGCCGAATTCGATGATCACGGTTGTGCTGCCGGAGTTCATCACCCACAAACCCTGGCAGCAATTCCTGCACAACCAGCTCTCGTCGCGCCTCAAGAAGGCCCTCATCGACCGCCACAACACCGTCATCGTCGACGTCCCCTACCACCTGGCGCAGTAGCGTCGCTGGTCGCAGTCTGTCATTCTGAGCGGAGCGAAGAATCCCCGCCCTCCCGACGACCGCGCCCTTCGCGAGACCCGGCGCTCCACCCGCCCGTTTGATGCCAGTCCGGCCGGCATGTAACCTAGCCTCACCACCTGCCCGACAACCCACATCCGCGGCGAACCTTCCCGAGCCGCAAGCGCACTGAGGGTCCATGTCCAGATACCTCATCACCGGCGGCGCCGGCTTCCTCGGCATCAACCTCTCGCGGCATCTTTTCAAGAAGGAGCATGAGGTCGTCTCGCTGGACCTGCTGCCCTTCGACTACCCCGACATGCGGCCGCGGATCACCGAGTACACGGGCGACATCCGCGACCCGGCGGCCGTCGCCAGGGCCATCGAAGGCGCGGAGGTCGTGGTGCACACAGCCGCCGCGCTGCCCCTCTACAGCAAGGAAGACATCTACACCACCGACATCGTCGGTACCCGCAACGTCATCGAGGCGGCTTACAAGGCCGGCGTCGACCGCTTCGTCCACATCTCCTCGACCGCGGTCTACGGCATCCCCGACCACCACCCCCTCCTGGAGGACGACCGCCTGGTGGGCGTGGGGCCCTACGGCGAAGCCAAGATCGAGGCGGAGCGCATTTGCGAGGAGTACCGCGCCAAAGGCATGTGCGTCAGCATCATTCGGCCGAAGTCCTTCGTGGGGCCGGAACGGTTAGGCGTGTTCGCGCTGTTCTACGACTGGGCCAGCAGCGGACACGGCTTCCCTATCCTCGGCAGCGGCAAGAACCGCTATCAGCTCCTGGACGTGCAGGACCTCTGCGACGCCATCTACCTCTGCGCCACCGGCGACCGCGCCGCCGTCAACAACGTGTTCAATATCGGCGCGGCGGAATACACCACCTTTCGCGAGGACATGCAGGCGGTGCTGGATTACGCCGGCCACGGCAAGAAGATCCGGCCACTGCCGCTGGTCGCGCCATTCGTCTGGACGCTGCGCTTGCTGGAGGCGCTGCACCTCTCGCCCCTGTACAAGTGGGTGTACGAGACGGCCTACAAGGACTCGTTCGTCTCGATCGAGCGGGCGCGCTCGCTTCTGGGCTTCGAGCCGCGGTTCTCGAACAAGGACGCCCTGATCCGCAACTACCAGTGGTACGTCGAGAACCTGGCCGCTTTCGAGCATCAAGAGGGCGTCACGCATCGAGTGCCCTGGAAGCAGGGCGTCCTGCGCTACGCCAAGGTGCTCTTTTAGTGATCAGTAATAAGTAATTAGTAATTAGCTGTGAGTCATCAGTCACCAGTTGTCAGTTGTCAGTTGTCAGTTCAGAATCCGACCCCAGACACTCCGGACTGATAACTGATTACCGAAAATGACGACTAATTGCCGTTACTAATGACTGATGACTAATGACTAATTACTCCTACGACGTCATCCCGCCGTCGATGACGAACTCCGACCCGGTCGAATAGCTGCTGTCGTCCGAAGCCAGGAACAGCGCCAGCTTCGCGACCTCCTCCGCCTCGGCGATGCGGCCGAGCGGGATCGTCTGCACCATGTTGTCCAGCCGCCCCGAGTCGACGCCTGGAAGCTGGTGCAGCATCGCAGTCTCGATCAGGCCGGGGTGGATCGAGTTCACGCGCACGCCGTAGGGGCCCAGCTCGCGCGCGGCGGTCTTGGTCATGCCGCGCACCGCCCACTTGCTGGCGCCGTAGGCGAAGCCCGAGCCGGAGTTGCGCAGGCCGGCGATCGAGGAAATGTTGATGATCGAGCCCGTCCGCGCCGCCATCATCGGCCTGGAGGCGGCCTGCATACCCAGGAACACGCCGACCTGGTTGACTTCGATGACGCGGCGATAGTCGGCCAGCGCCGTATCGCTCATGCGGCCGGTCATCCAGATGCCGGCGTTATTGACCAGCACGTCAAGCTTGCCGTGGCCCTCGATGATGCGGCCGACGACCTTCGCCCACTGCTCCTCGCTGGTCACGTCGTGGTGAAAGTACTCGCCACCGATTTCGGCCGCCGTCTTCTCGCCGTCGGCGTCGAGCACGTCCGTGATGATCACGCTCGCGCCCTCGGCCGCGAACAGACGGCCTTCGGCCGCGCCCTGCCCTCGGGCTCCGCCCGTTATCAGCGCCACCTTGCCGTCCAGTCTGCCCATGGCTTCTCTCCTGCGCTGTTCCTTACACGCCGTAGCGAGCGCGCGAAGTATAGCGCTGAAGGGCGGTCGGTTCGCTTTGCCGGCTTTCTACGACTACAAGCTTCGCATCAACACGAGCACGCCTCGTCCGTCGAGCAAGCTCAGGATGATTCGAACGATGCGTCGTCTTCGAAGGCGAATCTACTTCAGCCGAAGGCTTTACTGAATCATCCTGAGCTTGTCGAAGGACGGGCCCGGGGGGCAGGCCCGTTAGGGCTGGGCGTCGAACAGCCAGCCGAAGTCGGTGCCCTGGCGCGGCTTGCTTACGCGCTCGTTCAGGGCGTGGGTGATGATAGGCAGGGCGATCGTGGCGTCGCAGAAGCACTGGGCCTTGGGCGCGTTCACCTGCTCCTTGCCCCAGCTCGTCGCCTCCTCGAAGGTGCAGCCGGAGAGGCCGCCCCAGTGGGGCACGTCCGTGGTCACCTGGACGGCGTACTTGTGCGGGTAGTAGGTCTCGATCAGCTCGTCGCCACCGTCGCCTCGCTTCGCGCGAAAGACCGATGGCGTCCGGCCGGGAATGACGCGCCCTTCGTACATCAGGTTCGAGGTCACGGCCAGGAGCTGGATGAAGTCCTTGGGCACGCCGCCACCGATGTAGACCACGCCCGTGTCCTTCACGCGCTCGCCGACGCTCATGAACTCGGTGTAGTCCTTCATGTTATCGATGACCAGGTGGAAGCCCTTGCTCTTGGCGATGAGGCCGGCGTCGCCGTAGGGGCTATCGACGATCGCCGGGCAGAACACCGGCACTTTGTGCTTCGCCGCCACGGCGACGATGCTGTTGACGTCGCGCTTGGCCAGCCACTCGCCGAAGCCGTAGAGGATCTCGCGCGAGGAGTACGCATGGCCGGAGGTCAGCTCTTCGACGTAGTACTTCGCGATCAGCTCCGTCATCTCCATGTAGTCGATCTCGCTGCCGAAGACGTCGTAGTAGCGGTTGACGTCCTGGTTCAAGAGCTCGACGTCGTCCGCGGTGTGGCTGCCCTTCCAATAGGTGCCGCCCATCGCCTCGACAATGTCCTCCGAGAGATTGGCACCGGTCGCGACCAGGATATCGATGTAGCGGTTCTCGATCAGCCAGTTGATCAGCTTCCACTGGCCGGTCGTCGAGAGCGATCCCGCGTAGCCCAGCGCGATCGTGACGTCGGGGTCGGCGATCATCGCCTCCCAGACGCTAACAGCCTCGGCCAGCTTGCGGCCCTGAAAGCCGGTGTCCGCCATGGCCTGGAGCAGGGCGGAGATCGATTTGTTCGAGACCTCGATCGCCCTTACCGGCACCTTGAGGAACTCGCCCTGACTGTGTTCGCTGGCCATAGTCGTCTCCTTGTGACAGTCGTGACCAGGCCAGTCTAGCGGCGCGCCGTTTGGGCGAACAGTAAACCGCGGCCGGCGGCAGGTGGCGGAGGCCTTGGCGCGGTAGGCTTGTGGCGTGCAAATGAGCGCCCTTGCCCTGGCCGGCCTCCACCTCGACCTCCTCTACGAAAGAGACGATGCCGGCCTGATGCTTAGATCGCGCGATCCGACCGTCCCGGCGCCGTGGTTCCATCTCATGCGGACAACGGAGGGGAATCACTGGTCCCTGTCTGCCGCACTGTCAGGACAGCAGCGCGATCGACTTCAAGAGGCACTGGCTGCGGAACCGGTGATTGCCGACCTCGGCGAGCTCGAACGCCGGCCGCCGCTCCTCGATGGCATCCGAGGGATGTTGGCGGAGGTGCCGTCGGCCGCTGAGGAGTATCGCGGCCCGGCCTTCGCCTTCGGGTCAGCGCCGACCGTACTTGGCGGCGCCGCGGAGCTGCTGGCGGATCCTCGCGATGTCCTGACGGTCGCCGAACTGGGATGGATCCGAGAAGTGGCGCTGGCCGAACACCCGCTCTCCGGCGCGCGCAACCCATCCGGCGAGGTGGTGGCCGTCTGCCACTCCGCGCGCTCGACGGCCGCGGCCGCGGAAGCCGGCGTCGAGACCGCGCCCGAATACCGCGGACGCGGCCTCGCGGTCGCCGTTGTGCTTGCCTGGGCCGCGGCGGTGAAATCACAGGGGCGGGTGCCGATATACAGCACGCAGTGGTCGAATCACGCCTCGCGAGCCGTGGCGCGCAAGCTGGGCCTGGTCCCCTTCGGCGAGGACTACCACATCGGATGAGCCGACCCTCATCGGGATCGGCTAGGATCGGGGCTGGCAACCAGGTATGGCGAGTGATCGTGCGATGCTTCTGCTGTCAGCCCAAAGAGCGCTGTTAGGAGCGATCAACTCCGCTGTCGTTGGCGTGACAATTGAAATGCGCGATCTCGACATCCGTGTCCGGGCCTATATCACGGGCGACCTATCGGAGGACGAAAGAGAAACCTTCGACGCGGCGACGGCGGAAATTGTTGCGGACTTCTCTCACGCGCGCTCAATCGACATCGATTTCATCGAGTGGGATAAAGAGGCGATTCGAGAGGATGGGGGGTACTGGGTGTTCCTCCGCTACGGATACAACAACGAGGCTTAATATTTGTGGGCGAAACGGCCGAGGGCATGAAATGAACACAGAAGCGGCTCTGGCCTCGAAGCACGAAATCCTCGTCTCCCTCCTGCGCGAGATGCGCTCGGTCGTCGTCGCCTTCTCCGGCGGCGTCGACAGCACGCTCGTCGCCGCCCTGGCGTTCGACGCCCTCGGTGGCCGGGCCCTCGCCGTCACCGGCGTCTCTCCCGCGGTGCCGGCGTCAGAAGTCGAGGAGGCGCAGGCGCTGGCCGCGGCGATCGGCATCGAGCACCGCCTGCTCGAGACGCGCGAGATGGACCGCAAGGGCTACGTCGAGAACTCGCCCGAACGCTGCTTCTTCTGCAAGGACGAGCTCTACGGACTCCTGGAAGAGATGACCCGCATCGACGGCTACGACTTCGTCGCCGACGGCTGCAATCTCGACGACCTCGGCGACCACCGCCCCGGCCGCCGCGCCGCGACCCTGCACCGCGTGCGCAGCCCCCTGGTCGAGGCCGGCCTCACCAAGCAGGACGTGCGCGACCTCTCCAGGCTGCGCGGCCTGCCGACCTGGGACAAGCCGGCCATGGCCTGCCTGGCCTCGCGCATCCCCTACGGCTCGCCGGTCACGGTCGAAGCCCTGGACCAGGTCGAGGCCGCGGAGGCGTATCTGCGCTCACTTGGCCTGCGCCAGCTACGAGTGCGCCACCACGGCCAGATCGCCCGCATCGAGCTGGACGATGGCGGCATGTCGGTGCTGATGCGCGGCGGGCGGCGCCAGGCGGTCAACGCCTACTTCAAATCGCTGGGCTTCACCTACGTGGCCCTGGACCTGGGCGGCTTTCGCAGCGGCAGCATGAACGACGTGCTGGCGCCGGCGGCAGAATCTGCCAACGGATGAGGAACGGATGAACGGATGGCAGGGCGGATGACCCGGGGGCGGCGCCCAGTCGTAGCGCAGGCCTTCCAGACTGCGCGGCTTCCCTCGCACGGGGATTCATCGGCGTCCTTCCGGAAGACCAGCATAAGTCCCGGTGCCAACCCTTTAAGCCGCGCCCCGCCTTCGCTCACCATCCGTTGACCGCTCTCCCGTCCCACATCCGTTTATCCGTTCCTCATCCGTTGGCCGATTCGCCTCCCACATCCGTTATTCCGTTCGCCAGCCGCTGTCAGATTCGACAAGAAAAGCCCCCGGCGGGTCGGGGGCTTTCTGTGGCGGGCTAGTCCAGCCAAGGATTCGGGGTCAGGCCCGAAGCACTACCGCGTCATCATCGGTCGCTGGGCCGGCCGGGTGCGATTCATGCCGGCGCCCTGGCCGCCCGCGCGGTCAACGATCTGGTCGATGTGACTCGCGAGCTCTGACGAAATCTTGTCCGCCTGCAGCTGCGTGAGCGTGCCCTTGGCGACCTGATCCTGCAGCGCCGACTTCTGGGCGGCCGCAATCGCGTTCTTCAACGCATCGCGCGACACGCCGTGCTCGGCGGCGATCTGGGCCAGGCTCTTGCCCTGCATCAGCTCTTGCCTCACGACATCGACGCCGATGCCGCTGGCCTTTGCCGTCACCTCGACAGCGTTGACCTCGACGCGGACGCGGACGCCGGCCGCTCCGCCGGGTCCGCCGCCGTGGGCGAAGAATCGCACCACGTCGCCGAGGTCCCCGGCCTTGATCTTGGCGGCCTGATCGGCCGTTATCGTGCCGGCCGCGGCCAGCTCGTCGGCGTACTGGTTGCGGGCATTCGTCTCCGCGTTCTTGAGCTGGTCAAGGCTGATCCCCAGCTGCTGGGCCAGCAACTCCTGGAAGCGCGACGCGTTACCGCCGCCGCCTTCCTCCGCCTGGGCAGTGCCCGTCACTCCGAGCACCGCAAACGTCAGCGCCCCTCCCGCGAGCAGCGCGCCGGCCGCGCCCAGGCCCCACTTCATCCACTTCATCAAACTCTCCTCCTGGCTACGGTGGGTCTCGACGGCATTTGCCGCCGTATCGAATGTATCGGCCCGCACCACCCTCAGGAGTTAAGAGGCGGCCAACCCCCGGTGAAGCTTCGCCTAAAAGTCTGTTAACCAAACTCCGCCCCTTCCGCCTCCCCTTCTCCTCTCTTCGCCTTCCATTCGCTCGCCTTCCTTTCCTTCCCCTCCCTTCCCCCTCTCCGTTGACGGAGAGGGGGCAAGGGGCTGAGGTTATACTCCGCTCGATGGCGCTACTGGGAGTCGACGTCGGCGGCACCTTTACCGACTTCTACTTCTCGACCGGGCGCGGCATCGAGGTCCACAAGCGGCCCTCGACCCCGGATGACCCCGCCCGCGCCGTCATCGAAGGCATACTCGAACGCGGCTGGCGGCCGGACGAGGTTGTCCACGGCTCGACCGTCGCCACCAACACCGTGATCGAACGCAAGGGCGCGCGCACGGCGTTTGTCGCCACGAAGGGCTTCCGCGACCTGCTGAGCATCGGCCGCCAGGCCCGCCCGGACCTGTACGACCTGGAGCCGGCGCGCCCTCCCCCTCTGGTACCGCGAGACCTGTGCTTCGAGGCGGACGAGCGCGTCGACTATCGCGGGCGGACGCTGACGAAGCTGACGCCCGCCAAAGCGCGTCGCGTCGCGAAGGCCGTGAAGGCAAGCGGCGCCGAAGCCGCCGCCGTCTGCCTGCTGTTCTCCTTCCTCGCGCCTGCCCATGAGGCGATGCTCGCGGCCGCCCTGCGCGCCGAAGGCATAGACGTCTCAGCCTCGCACGAGGTCTTGCCCGAGTTCCGCGAGTACGAGCGCGCCAGCACAACGGTCCTCAACGCTTACGTGGCGCCCGTGGTCCGAGGCTATCTGGCGAGACTGGAGGCCCGCCTGGCGCAGGCAGGGTCCGCCCGCCTGCGCATAATGCAGTCCAGCGGCGGCGTGGCGTCGCCCGCCCAGGCCGGGGCCTTGCCCGTGGCGCTCCTGCTCTCCGGCCCCGCGGCCGGCGTCGCCGGCGCCTTCGCGATCGCGAGGGCCGCGGCAATCGACAATGTCATCACCTTCGATATGGGTGGCACCTCGACCGACGTCGCCCTCTGTCCCGGCCAGGTGCCCTACACCTCCGAATGGTCTGTGGCGGACATGCCGATGCGCCTGCCGGCCGTCGACGTGCACACGGTCGGCGCCGGTGGCGGTTCGACCGCCTGGGTCGATCCCGGCGGCGCCCTGCGCGTGGGACCTCAGAGCGCCGGCGCGGAACCCGGGCCGGCATGCTACGGCCATGGCGGGCCGGCCACGGTCACCGACGCTCACCTGGCGCTGGGACGCCTGGGCGCGGCCTCGTTTCTGGGCGGGAGGCTGGCGATTGACGCCCAGGCCTCGAGTCAGGCGCTCGCGGTTCTCGGGTCTGGGCCAATGCAGGCTGCAGCGGGCATAGTCGCGGTTGCGAACGCGTCCATGGAGCGCGCCCTGCGCGTCGTGTCCGTCGAGCGCGGTTTCGACCCGCGGGACTTCACGCTGGTTGCGTTCGGCGGCGCCGGCCCCTTACACGCCTGCGACCTGGCCGCTGCCCTCTCGATACGCCGCGTCCTGGTCCCACGCTACCCCGGCCTGCTTTCAGCGATCGGCATGACCCTGGCGGACACTACTCGCGACGCTTCGGCTCCCGTTATGTCGATGGTCGATGTCGACAATGTTGGCCCGGTGGAAAGCAAAGTGAGGTCAGTCATTGAGGGCCTGGCCGGGCGCCTCACGGTTGACCTGGGCGCGGGCGCGGAAATCGAGCCCGCGGTTGACCTGCGCTACGCCGGCCAGGGTTACGAGATCACGGTGCCCTGGGACGGCTCCCTGAGGGAAGCACTGCTGGCGTTTCACGGGCTCCACGCCCGCCGCTACGGCCACTCGGACCCCGCCAGGGCGGTCGAGCTCACGGTGGCCCGCGCTCGTGCCCGCATTCGACGCGAGCCGCCACCGCTGCCGCCCCTGGCGGAAGGCCTCCCGAGCGCCGGCCATGCCCTGATCGAAAAGCGGCCCGTTTTCTTCGAGCGCGAGGCCGTGACGGCGGTTTACGACCGAGAGAGACTGCTCGCGGGTAATCTGATTGCCGGGCCGGCGATCGTCGCCCAGATGGACAGCACCGCCCTCATCCCGCCCGGCTGGACCGCCCGCGTGGACGCGGCCGGGAACCTCATCATCGAAAGCAGAGACTATGCCTGACCTCATCGTCATCTACGGCCCGCCCCTCTCCGGAAAGTCCACCCTGGCGCGAGAGCTGGGGCGGGCCTTGCCCGAGCGCGCGGCCGTCGTCAGCGCCGACTACCTCCTGCACGAGGCCATCGTCCACCCCGACGCCGACCCGATGGCAGAGGTGGACCTGGTGCACCAGCAGCTGCGCCTCATGGTCGCGAATTACCTCAAGTTCCGCTACCACACCATCCTCGAAGGCCCCTTCGTGTACGAACGCAACGGCGTGCTGATGAACTTCGAGACCCAGATCGACCAGCTCCTGGCGCTGATGCGGATGATGACCCTGCGCAAGCTGATCGTCCGGCTGGACGCCTCGGATGAGGACCTGGGGCGGCGGGCAGAGCAAACCGGGCGCGAGGCGGAGCTGATGCTGGCGCGGCGGATTCAGGCGAACTACAAGACGCGGACATCGCCGGAGCTGCGCACCTTCAACACCGGCGCGCACTCAACCGCCGAAATCGTGACCTCGGTCCTGGAGCAGTTGGAGGGCGCCCCTCGTGGCCAGGGCTGATCCTTCGACAGGCTCAGGACGCAGTCCTTCGACAGGCTCAGGACGCAGTCCTTCGACAGGCTCAGGGCCCGCGATCCTCTCGATCTTCGACTCGCTGCTGGCGGCGGTCGCGGAGGAGATGGGCGCGGTGCTCTGCCGCTCCGCCCTCTCGCCGAACATCCGCGAGCGCCGCGACTACTCCTGCGCCGTCTTCGACCGCCGTGGCGCTCTCGTCGCGCAAGCGGCGCACATACCCGTGCACCTGGGCGCGATGCCGGTCGCGGTCGAAGCGGTGCGCGCCCTGGCGCCCTTCGCTCCCGGCGACCTGGCGATCCTGAACGACCCCTACCTGGGCGGCACCCACCTGCCGGACGTGACAATGGTCTCGCCGGTCTTCGAACGCGACGCGCGAAACCCGGGCCACCTCATCGGCTTCGTCGCCAGCCGCGCCCACCAGGCCGACATCGGCGGCATGTCGCCGGGGTCGATGCCCCTGGCCCGCGAGCTGGTGCAGGAAGGCCTGATCATCCCGCCCCTGAAGCTCTACCGGCGCGGCCGGCTCAACGAAGAGGCCCTGGCGCTCATCCTGCGCAACGTGCGCACGCCCGACGAGCGCCGCGGCGACCTTCAGGCCCAGATATCGGCCCAGCGCACGGGCGAGCGCCGCCTGCAGGAGCTGGCCGCGAAGTACGGGCGGCCGGCGTTGAACGCGCGCATGCGCGACCTGCTCGACTACGCGGAGCGCCTGACGCGCGCCGGCCTGTCGCAGATCCCCCGCGGTTCGTATGGATTCGAAGACTACCTCGACGACGACGGCGTCACAGCCGATCCCGTGGCCATCCGCGTAAGGCTCGACGCGGCCGGCGGAAGCCTCAGGGTGGACTTCAGCGGCTCAGCCGGCGAGCGTCCCGGCTCGATCAACGCCGTCGCGGCCGTCACGCGCTCCGCGGTCTACTACGTCGTGCGCTGCCTGCTGGGCCCCGGCGCGCCGATGAACGCCGGCTGTTTCCGGCCGGTGACCGTCGTGCTGCCTGAGGCCTCCGTGGTCAACGCCAGCCCCGGCCACGCGGTCTCGGCCGGCAACGTCGAGACCTCGCAGCGCATCGTCGATACCGTCCTCGGCGCCCTGGCGCTGGCCCTTCCCGGCGTCGCCCCGGCAGCGAGCAGCGGCACCATGAATAACATCACCGTCGGCGGCTTCGACGATGAGCGCGGCCGGCCTTTCGCCTACTACGAGACGCTGGCAGGAGGCGCCGGCGCGGGGCCGTGGCGAGAGGGGCTGAGCGCGGTCCACACCCACATGACAAACACCCTGAACACGCCGCTGGAGTCGCTGGAGATGACGTACCCGTTCCGGGTGCGCGAGTACTCGCTCCGCGATGGCTCCGGCGGCGCGGGAGCGCATCCCGGCGGCGAGGGCCTGGTGCGTGAGTACGAGTTCCTCTCGCCCGCCGAGGTCACCCTGATGACCGAGCGTCGTTCTCGCCGGCCCTGGGGGCTCGCCGGAGGCGGCTCCGGCGCCAGCGGCCGCAATCAGCTCCGCCGGGGCGGCGCGACGGCCGAGGAGCTGCCGGGAAAGGCGCGAATTCTGGTGGAAGCGGGCGACGTCCTCAGAGTTGAAACGCCGGGCGGCGGCGGCTGGGGCGCGGAACGTTAACATTCGCCTTCTGGTAGCGCCCTGCCTCGCCTGTGTAGAATGGGGCAGAGAGCCACAGTCTCCTGGTTGGGGGTAAATATGGCGGACCGCATCGAGCGCGAGATCGAGGACATCCTCCGCAAGATAGACGACTTTGTCCCTGACAACGGCCGGCCAAGGCGCCCGCCGCGAAAGACCAACAGCGGCATCACCAACGCACAGGGCTGGCTCGCCCGCCGGCTCTCGAAGGTATCGCTGAATCAGGTGATGCTCTGGTCCATGATCATCGTCTTCGCGGCCTTCTTCTTCCGCGGTATTCCCGGCGCTTCCTGGGTCCTGATCGGCGGCCTGATCGTGCTGGCAACCGCCTTCATCCTCTCGTTGCGGGCGCCGAGCGCGCGGCCGGCGCAGAACCGGCGCTGGCGCGGCGAACCGGTCGATTACTCCTCCGGGCCGAAGTGGCCGGACAGGCTCAAGGCCCGCCTCAAGGGCCGCAAGAAGACCTGATTGGGAGTGCGGCGCCAGGAAGCAGTCAGAAGCCTGCTTTCGCTACGACCTTCCCCAGGCCGCTCCTGCCTTCCTGCTTCCGGCTTCCTAATTCCTACTTCCTGCTATCGTGGATCCGCAGCGGCGTGCGGGGGCGCCGATAAGGGTGGTGGAGGTGGTGCTCTAGTGTCCAGGCTGAACCGTGTATCGTGGCTCCTCCTCCTGCTCCCCTGGGCGCTCCTCAGCGCCTGTAGCGGCGTCTCGCCGCCCGCTCCGACAGCCACCCTGGAGCCTCTGGCAACTGCCGCGCCGCCGACGCCCGCACCCAGCGCGACCGCGGCGCCCGTCCCGGCTTCACAGCTGCAGCCGGACGGCCAGCGCATCCTCTCCTACGTCCAGAAGCTGGCCGATGAAATAGGCCCCAGGCCGGCCGGTACCGCCAAAGAGCAGGCCGCCATCGATTTCCTTGCCGGCCAGCTGCGCTCGTTCGGTTATGACGTCTCGATCCAGGAGTTCCCGGTCTCGTCGGAGGCCAGCCGCGCCGCCAGCGTCACGGAGAAGTCGCCTTCGCAGCGCGCCTTTACTTCGGCGCTGCCCTTCACGCAGTCGGGGGCGGGAGCGGCCAGCGGCAGGCTGGTGCCCGCGGGACTCGGGGCGCAGGCGGACTTTCCCGCGGCCGTCGCCGGCAACATCGCGCTGATCCAGCGCGGCACGCTGACCTTCCAGGAGAAGGTCTCGAATGCGATGGCTGCCGGCGCGAAGGGCGTCATCGTCTTCAACAACGAGCCCGGGAGCTTCCTCGGCACCCTCTCGCAGGGTTCGAACATCCCGGCAGTCTCGATCTCGCAGGCCGACGGCCAGTCCCTGATGCAGGATGCCCAGGCCGGGGCCGAGGCCGATATCTCCGTGGGCCCGCTTCAGACCAGTGCCGGCCACAACGTCATCGCCAAGCCGCCCGGCAAGGAATGCGAAACCGTGACCGGCGGCCACTACGACAGCGTGCCCCAGGCGCCGGGAGCAAGCGACAACGCCACCGGCACGGCCACCACCATCGAGATCGCCTCCCTCATGGCGAAGGCGGGCCAGATGGGCTCCAACTGCTTCATCCTCTTCGGCGCGGAAGAGAACGGCCTTGTCGGCAGCCGCGCCTGGGTGAACAGTCTCACCGCCGCCCAGAAGGACCGGCTGCGGTTCATGCTCAACCTGGACATGGTCGGCGTCGGCGACGAGTTCTGGGGCATCATCGGTAACGCCAACCTCCAGGGCCAGGCGATCGACATCGGCACGAAGCTTGGTTTCGATGTCCGGCGCTTCGCCCTCTCGGGCGCCAGCAGCGACCATGCCAGCTTCATCAACGCCGGTATCCCCGCGGTCTTCCTCTACCGCCTCAACGACCCCCTGCTGCATACGCCGCAGGACGTGAGCCCGCGCGTCCGGCCCGACCTCCTGGAGCAGGCCGCAAAAATGGGCATCGCGTTCCTCGGTTCGTTTACAACGCCCGGCGGTTAAGTTGCCGCCTGTCGAACCTCTCGTTACCATCCCTGTCAGATGCTCAGACCATTAAGGGCGCTCCCTCTGGCCGTGCTGGCGGCCGGAATGCTCTCGGCAGGCTGCCTCTTTGGGGGGAGCGACGGCACTATTTCGGCGCAGCGCCCCGGCTCGATCCCCACCGCCACCCCTCCGGCGACTCTGCCAGAACCGATCGTCGTCGGCGAAACGCAGGCGGGCGCTACCGGCTCGACCACCGGCGCCGTCAGCGGCGAAGCCACATACGTCGTCAAGTCCGGCGATACCCTCGGAGGCATCGCCACCCAGTTGGGGATACCGGCGGCGCAACAGGCCGCCTGGGTCTTGCAGGTCTTGCAGCTCAACGGCATCCCCGACGCCTCCCTCCTCCAGGCCGGCGTCGAGCTGCGCCTGCCGCGCGTCCAGCCGACCCCGCGGCCGACCGGCTCGCCCGCCGCGACGGCGGCCGTGACCTCGTCGCCGGGGGCCGTCGCCCGCACCGCGACCACCGCGCCGACGACGGCCGCCGCAGCCTCGTCGACGACTTCGCCGTCCGCATCGGCGACACCGCGCCCGACCGTCGTCAGCGGTGGCGCCGGCACCTACACGGTGGTCTCAGGCGATTTCCCGATCCTGATCGCGCAGAAGCTGGGCGTGCCGGAGTCGCAGCAGGCGGCCTGGGCGAACCAGCTCATCGCCCTCAACGGCATCGACCCTTCGGCGCTGCAGGTCGGCCAGGTGTTGCAGTTGCCGCCGATCCCCACCCCCGCCCCCACGTCCACGCCTTAGGGCGACCGCAGGCTGTCCGACCGCCACGCACTCGACGCGCCGGCCTATACGTCCAGCCATGCCGATGCAACACGCCGTCGGATGTAATTGTCGCAGGACGCCGGATAGCCTCGCGACCCGGCGCGTGCTTTGCGCATATGGCCTCATCCCCGGCGCTCAGCCAGCCAGACCTCGCAGGCCCATCCGAGAGCCGCGACGGCGGGCGACGCCTGCCGTTCGGGGTCTACGTCGTGGCACTGCTGCAAGCGCTGAACGCGATTGGGCACGGCGCCGGCGTTGTCTCCGGCCTCGAGGACCGGCTAATCGCGTCCAGCACCAGGACCGAGGGCGAAGGCATCGCCATCGCCGTAATGACCGCTGGGCTGGCTGTTGCCATCGGACTGCTCATGCTCAAACGCTGGGCCTGGGTGGCCACCATGCTCTGGGTCGGCGCCGCCATGGCGGCCGAGCTCGTGCTCTATTTCCGCGGCGACCAGGCCAACTACATCGTCATGGCTCTTTCGCTGGGACAGGTCCTCTACCTCAATCTGTCCGATGTCCAGGGGGCTTTCGAGCGACCGCGGACAAAATCGGTGTCACCATGACCGGGGCCTCCGTGCGAGTGCACCAGCGGTCAAGCCCCAAACGCAGCGACCTCGACCTGTTGCGCACATACGAACCCGTCCTCGCCTTCACTGAAGGCGAAATGTTCTTCCCCATGCGCGTCGAAGGCTACATTCGGCAGTGCGGTCTCATGGTCCGCACCGAGGAACGGGGACAGGAAGTCCTGGCCCAGAAGGGCGGTCTCACGACGGGAGTGCTCGCGGGCCTGGGCGCGCAGGAGCCCAAAGGCCTCCTCTCCTTGCGTTTCGTCGAAGAGCCCATGGGCGGCATCGAATACCGTCGCTGGCACTCGCACAGGCCACCTTTCACGGCCAAGGGCCGCCTGGCGCGGGTCGGGCTCGTCGCGCGCTTCGCCGACGCGGTCTTCCACCTCACCTTCCTCCTCCGAGGCCGCGTGCCCGGCGGGACCACCGCCGCCGCTCAGGCTCAGTACGCCGTTATAGCGGCCGAAGACCCTTCGTTCGCCTACCATGGCCGCGTCTCTCGCCGCGAAAATTACACCGTCCTGAACTACCAGTTCTTCTACGCCATGAACGACTGGCGATCCTCATTCTTCGGCGTCAACGACCACGAGGCCGACTGGGAGCAGATATTCGTGTATCTCGCCGAGGGCAAGGACGGCGCCCTCGAGCCCGCGTGGGTCGCCTACGCCTCCCATGACTACTCCGGCGCCGACCTCCGACGCCGCTGGGATGACCCGGACCTGACCATCATCGACGGCCACCCGGTCGTCTTCACGGCCGCGGGCTCGCATGCCAGCTACTTTCAGGCAGGCGAGTACGTGACTGCGGTCGAGCTGAAGTTCCTGGCCCCTGTCTCCGCCCTCACCGGAGTGGTACGCCGGTTTTGGCACGACACCCTGCGACAAGGTGACGCCGAAGGCCCTGCCAGGGGCATCGATGATAAGTTCACCGTGCCCTTCGTCGACTACGCCCGCGGCGACGGCGTCCGCATCGGTCCGGGCGAGACACGGCTTTGGACGCCCGTCGTGATTGACGACACCGTCGACTGGGTCGACGGCTACCGTGGGCTCTGGGGACTCGATACGCGCGATGTCTTCGAGGGCGAGCTGGCCCCGGCAGGGCCGAAGTACAACCGCGATGGCAGCGTGCGCCAGTCGTGGTACGACCCCATCGGCTGGGCCGAACTCGGCCGCTCGCCTCCCCCTGCCGAAGCCGAAGCCGAGCTGTCGCAGCGCATCGAGGAGCTGCGCCGCGAGGTCGGCGAGACCGCGGAGAAGGCGGCGGCGCTGCGTGAAGAGCTGCCCCGCCTATCGATGGAGGTTCACGCCCTGGGCGGCATGGGCTCCCTCAAGCACTTGCTTCAGCAGCGCCAGGACGAGATCCTCGAACTCGAGACGGACCTCAAGCACCTGACCGCGCACGAAGAAAGTCTGCGGGCCTCGGTCCTGGCCTGCCAGCGCCTGCGCGAACGCCTGCAAGCCGGGGACCGCGAAGGCCCAAAGGACCATATCCGGCGCCACCAGGTGCCTGAGCCCGCACAAACCTTTCGGGAGGGCCGCATCGCGGAGCTGTGGGCGGCCCTCAGCATCGGCCTTCTCTTCTTGCTCGGGGCCGGCCTCACCGCCGCCGGTGCGCCCTGGTTTACGGCACTCGTCCTTCTGATCGGTGGATTCGTCCTCGTGGACCACATCCTCCGCGGCACAATCATCCGCTTCCTGCTGAACGCTTCTATCTTCCTTGCGCTCGCGACCGCGGCGATCCTCCTCTACGAGTTCTTCTGGTGGATCGCGTTGGCCGCGCTCGCAGCGCTCGGCATCCTGGTGCTGGCCAACAACCTGCGCGAGATTCGCGCGCGCTGAGGCGCGGCCTCCTCCAACTCCCGAAAACCCCTCTCCGCCGGACGGAGAGGGGTTGGGGTGAGCTTTCCCCTTCCTACAGGCCGGTGCTAGCATTACCCCGGCCCTGAGACGCGAGCAGACTTCAAAACGACCCCACCGACGGCCTCATCCACAGCGGTAACGGTTCTCCGGCACACTCACCTTGGACATCCACGAACGCATCGAAGACCTCAAGAAGCGCAAGGCCGAAGGCGCCCTCGGCGGCGGCGCGCGACGCATCGAGGCCCAGCGCCAGCGCGGCAAGCTCACCGCCCGCGAGCGCATCGACCTGCTGGCCGACCCCGGCAGCTTCGAGGAGTTCGACAGCCTGGTGCAGCACCGCGGCATCGAGTTCGGCACCGACAAGCAGCGCTTCGCCGGCGACGCCGTCGTTACCGGCTTCGCGCGCGTCGAAGGGCGCCCCATCTACCTGTTCTCGCAAGACTTCACCGTCTTCGGCGGCAGCATGTCCGAAGCCGCCGAAGAGAAGATCTGCAAGGTCATGGACCTGGCCATGAAGACCGGCATCCCCATGATCGGCCTAAACGATGGCGGCGGCGCCCGCATCCAGGAAGGCGTCGCCAGCCTCGCGGGCTACGGCGAGGTCTTTCGCCGTAACGTGCTGGCGTCCGGGGTCATCCCCCAGATCTCCGTCATGCTGGGCCCGACGGCCGGCGGCGCGGTCTACTCGCCGGCCATGACCGACTTCATCTTCATGGTCGAAAAAACCAGCTTCATGTACATCACCGGCCCGGACGTCGTGAAGTCCGTGACCGCCGAGGACGTCGACGACCAACAGCTCGGCGGCGCCCGCATTCACGCCACGCTTTCGGGCGTCGCCCACTTCAGCCTCGACGGCGAGGAGGAGTGCATCAACGAGGTCAAGCGCCTCCTCTCCTTCCTGCCTCTGAACAATATGGAAGACCCTCCCTTCCCCGACACCGGCGACGACCCCAACCGCCGCGATGAAGACCTGCTCACCATCGTCCCCGAAAGCTCCTCGCGCGCCTACGACGTCCGCGACGTTGTCTGGCGCGTCGTCGACAACGGCGACTTCATGGAAGTGCACGAGCAGTACGCCCAGAACATCGTCGTTGGCTTCGCGCGCATGGGCGGGCGCACCGTGGGCGTCGTCGGCAACCAGCCGATGTTCCTCGCCGGCACGCTCGACATCAACGCCTCGACCAAGGCGGCGCGCTTCGTGCGCTTCTGCGACTGCTTCAACATCCCGATCGTCACCTTCGTCGACGTCGCCGGCTATCTGCCGGGTACGGCCCAGGAGTACGCCGGGATCATCAACCACGGCGCCAAGCTGGTGTTCGCTTACGGCGAGGCCACGGTGCCGAAGATAACCTGCATCCTGCGCAAGGCTTACGGCGGCGCCTACGTGGCAATGGGCTCGAAGCACCTGGGCGGCGACGTCAACCTCTGCTGGCCCACGGGCGCCCTGGCCGTCACCGGCCCCGACGCCGCGGCGCCGATCATCTTCCGCGCCCAGATCGAGCGCGCCGAAGACCCCGAGGCGGAGCGCGCCCGGCTGATCAAGGACTACGAAGCCCGCTTCGCCAACCCCTACATCTCGGCCTCGCGCGGCTTCATCGACGACGTGATCGACCCGCGCGACACGCGGCCCAGGATCATCCGCGCCCTGGAGATGCTCCAGACCAAGACCGAGCGCCTGCCGCCGAAGAAGCACGGCAACATCCCCCTGTAACGTCCGCCTCCTTGTCCCTGCTTCGTTCCCGGACTGGACCTTGCGTGTCCATCGCTCGAAATCAGCGCATTTGACAAGTTTGCAAGCACGCGGCGGCGGCTTGAAGTCGCGCCGCAGCACCTTCGCCTCCGACACTGATCCTACGTCTGAGGGGTCTGATGTGAGGCGGCTATGGGAATCTTCAGGACGCGCGGTCAGGAAACGGCTCAGGATTCATCAGGCAGACCATCGGCATGGCGATCATGCTCGCCGGCCTCGTCCTTGTAGTCACTTCCCTCCTCACCGCATCGGCCGCCGATGCCGGCTCGCTGCGCCGCGGCGGCGAAGATCCACCGCCACTGCTCTGGGGCGCCGCGACCCACACCCCCACCAAGACCGCGACCGCCACGGCCACGAACGACCGCGACGGCGACATCGACGAGCACTGCTACCGCTACTAACACCGCCACCGCGACCCCACCAACACGGCGACTTCGACGGCCACCAACACCGCCACCTCAACCGGCACGGCCACCGCGACCAGCACGCCGCCGACACCCACCTTCACGCCGACGGCCACCAACACTGTCGTGATCCCGTTCGTCGTGTTGTCGTGACGTCCATCCCCACATCGACATCGGTGCCGACGGCCACCGCGACCGCGACGTTGCGCCGGTGCAGCAGGTGCAAGGCGTGAGCGCCCTGCCCAGCACCGGCGAGGACGGTGGCCGCGGCAGCTCAGAGATCCTGGGCCTCGGCATTCTCCTGCTAGTCGCGGGAGGCTTCCTGATGCTGGCCGGCCGCCACCAGAACCAGGGCCCGTAGTCTAGACCCCCCGGGTTCAACGCAGAGGGCGGCCGCTGGGCCGCCCTCTGGCCGTCCGCGAGCATCGCCCGAGGCGCCTCACGAGGCTAATGGCATTCGACTAGTCCACTCGGCCTCGGAAGGCCGGCAACAGCGGACGCCGCTTCTTGGGGGTATTTCGGTTTGCGCAGGCATCCCAGAAAGAAATCTGATCCTTATCCGCGTTTGCGCTTTGTTTATTAGTCAGAAGCCAAGATCGCGGGGATCGCAGTCGCCGGCTTGCGTCCGGCTATCAACGTTATGTCCAACCGAATTTGAAAGCGGCGCCCAGTGACAAGACCCCAGGGATACCTAACGCCTCGCCGATCCGCCCATCATCACCAAACCGGCCACCTGCAGACGATCCTGGCCGTGGCGATGCTCATCGCGGGCGTCCTTCTGGTCGGGAATCAGCTCTTCGGTGACACTGCGCTCGCCCATCCCGACGCCGACTGCACAGCCCTCGGTGGAGTCAGTCAACGGGGCCGACGAATGCGAGGTCTCCGTCAGCCAGATCGATAAGGCGGGGACCTACAACCTCATCCACACCCTGCGCCTTACCAACGGCGCGATCATCGATGGGACGCTTCCCGGCAGCGGCGGCCTGGTCATAAACACCACCGGAAGCGTGATCATGGAGGCGAATACCGGTTTCGAAGCCAATGATGACACCGGAGTCGGCGGGGCGCCGAACGATGACGCTAGGCCGATAACCATTAACGCAGGCGGCAGCATGAGCATGGCCGCAGGCGCCACTATCCTGGCCGAGAATCTGACAGCGGGTGGTGATGGCGGCGACATCACCATCACCGTGGACGGCGCCTTCACCATGGCCGCCACCGCCCTGATATCCAGTAGCAAGGGCGGCGGCGCCGGTGACACGGGCGTGGCTGGAAATATCACCATCCACGCCATCGGCGACGTCGACCTCGCGGCAGGGTCCAGCATCATCGCCGACGGCCGCGGTCCCGCGGGCGCGATCGACATATCCGGCCACAACGTCAACGCCGCAGGCCTTATCTCGTCGGGTCTTGACCGCTTTCCCTTTACGACGACGAGCAAGGGGGGCCCCATCTCGATCACCGCCGGATGCACTCTGACGATACCCGGCAAGGTCAGTAGCAAGGGCCGCGACCCGGGCGCGGACCTGGTTTCTCTTCAAGGCTGCAACGTAACGATCAGCGGGTTAGTTGAGTCCACCGGCGTCGGCCATGCCCTGGACACGAACACCCTATGCGACGACGGTGGCAAGCCCGTGGACTCCACCGCCTGCGTCCGGGTCCTGGCAGGTGGGACGTTGACGATAACCGGCGAGGTAAGCGCCGACCTCGGCCTGGACGGCGGCGACAACCAGGGCCTCAACTGGATCGACCTCTTTGCGAACGGCGACATCCTCATCACGGGTGACGGCGCACTTCCCTTTACCGTCCACGCAGACGGAGTGGGCGGCACCGGCGGCAACGGCGAAGAGGGCGGCGTGGTCACGGTGAAGTCGGCAAACGGCGGCCGACGCGCACGCCGACGCTCACGCCGACGGCGACGATCACCCCGACGTTCACGATCACCCCGACGCCGACCTTCACGCGGACGCCGACCTTCACGGCCTCCCCGACTTTCACCACGCCGCCAACGCCGACGCCGACGCTGACCGTCACACCGAGCTCAACCGTCACACCGACACCCAGTGCGACCTTCTCGCGGACACCGACGAGCTCTCCGACCCCCTCCGCGACTGATACCGCGACGCCGGCTCCGACGAGCACCGACACTTCGACCCCCGAGCCGACACCGACCGGACCGACGCCCACGTCCACCGTCGGTGAGACTCGCCACGGTCACGCCGAGCGAGACGTCGACCGAAGCGCCGACGGCCACCGACACCATCTCGCCGACGCCGACGCCGACCGGCCCGACACCGACACCGTTCCCGCCGCGCATCGATCTCCTGATCGGCATGGGAGGAAACGAGGTCGAGTGCACGCAGCGCGAAGCCAGTGATCCGGGCCTCAATCTCACCGTCAGCGTCCAGAGTCTTGCCACCCTCGCCGATCTCGACGGCGCGACGCAGCACACGCTGTTCAAGACCGTCTACATTCCGCCGGGGCTGACGACCGACGACGTGATCGCTCTTGCGCGAGATGTCCGCGATCGGCGGCTTCCTCGACGATTTCGTCCGCGCCGGCGGCGCCGCGGTGATCAACCTGGCCGGACCGGGCCTGGTGAGCCCCGATCCGGACCTCGCCCCGGGCGGCGTCGGCTTCATGCGCAACACGCTGCACAACGCCGAGACGATCATGGCTCCGTCCCACCCGTACATCACCGGCCAGGGCTACGGCGGCGTCTCTCTGCCGGGTGCGGCGTTCAGCCATCTGGGGGCCGACCGACGAAGGAGTGCTCACCAACCTACCGCCGCCGACGACGGTCATCCTGCGCAACGTCGACGGCCCGTCGATGGTCGAGTACCCGTACGGCGACGGCAAGGTGATCGTCTCGACGCTCACCTTCTGCACCGACGCGCTGCAGGCCACGCAGGGCGATGCGCTCGACAACCTGCTTGTCTACGGCCGCTTCTTCGAAGGGCTGGCGCGCACGCCCGGCTTCACCGTCACGCCGACGCCGACGCCATCGCCGACGCCGACCGGACCGACCCTCACACCGAGCAACACGCGTACGCGCCCGCCCTCACCGACTCGACACGGCCTTCGCCGACGGAGACGCCGACCGAGACCGAGACGCCGACCGACAGGCCCGACCAGCACGGAAACGCCGACGGCGATTCCCTCGGACTGCATCGGCGACTGCAACGGCGACGGCGTGGTGTCGATCGACGACCTGACCCTCACCGTCGCCGCCAGCATGGGCGATCGCGGCCCTCGAAGACTGCCGCGCCGCCGATCACGATGAGAACGTGGCGGTGACGATCGACGAGGTCGTCCTGGCGATCGACAACGCGCTACACGGCTGCGGCGACGGCGGCTAGCAGCCCGTTGGTCACGGTCAATCCAGATTCCAAATTCCAGATTCCACATTCCAGAGCACCCCACGGGTTTGGAATCTGGAATTGTCTGGAATTTGGAATCTGGAATTTGGAAAGTCGGGCAAAGCCCGCCTCAGGGCCGCGGCGCCTGCTGCTGTTCGGTCACCGGCCGGCGCTCGCGCGGCGGGCCGACGATCTCGACGTACTGCAGCAGGTCTTCCTCGAGGTCGCGGATCTTCCGCATGATCTCGTCGCCCGCGCGGCCGCCTCCTTCTTCTTCGGCTCGACCAGCGAGTAGAACTCCGTCGCGACGATGCGGTACTGATTCGCGACCTTCTTTTCCGAACGGGCGAAGTCGGTCGCCTCGAAGGTGATGACGCTGTTGCCGTCGGGCTTGTTCTGGATCGTCAGCGACGAGATCAGGCGGATGCGCGACTCGATCTTCGGCGAAGGCGCCGGGGTCGGCTGACATCAGGCCCAGCTCGCGGATCACCGGCCCGGGCTTCTTGGCCAACGCGATGCCGGCAAACAGGACTGCGACGATCACGAACAAAGCTGACTTGCGCATCGATCTCCCTCCGCGGCGGTGCTGTGGGTGTCGGTGCCTGTCGGTGTTAGCGCAGCCGGCGGCTGGCCGCCACTCCGCGCGCACAGGCCGACGCGCCTCACGGCACGCGGACGATGAGCTGCTTCTGATTGCCGACGTTGCCGGCCGTGTCGCGCAGCTGCACCGTGAAGAACGTCTGTCCAGACGGCAGCTCGAGCTCGGTGCCGATCGACGGAGCGCTGCAGAACTGCCTTTCGGTGTTGGGCCTCTGGAAGGCGAAGTTGCCCAGCTCGTTGAACGTGCAGGCGCTCTCGATGTTGGGGTGATCGTCGAAGCGGCAGGCGAAGTCGTTGAGGATGTCGGTGATCGCATCGGACGGCCCGAAGTCGGGCGGGTTCACCCCAGGCACGCCACCAATGTTCGGCGGATGTCAGATCGCAGACCGCGGCGCTGCCGTTGCCGAGCTGCCGGTTCGCCTGCACCTGAACGCCGGAGCGGGGATCGTTTCCGCAGACGATCAGACGGCCCTGCCCGTCGCGCACGCCGCAGTTGCTGATCGGGAACCCGGACGTACCGCGCCGGCCCTCGACCACGAGCAGGAAGCCGAAGGGCAGCGGGCGGATGTAGACCGGGATGCCGTTCTCGAACGTGTTGGGATCCTGAACGTGGTTGTCGGCGCTGGCGACGCCGAAGAACGTCACCTCGGCGCCGAACGGGCGCGGAATCGTCGGCGTCCGCGGTGCGAGTCGGGGTACGGGTGCGGGTCGGTGTCGGCGTGCGCGTCGTCGTGCGCGTCAGGCTCGGCGTGCGGGTCTGCGTGATCGTCCGCGTCAGCGACGGCGTCCGGCTCGCCGTGGCCGTCCGCGACGGCGCTCGGCGTGCGCGTGTTCGTCGGTGTCCCCGAAACGGTGAAGCTCGCTCTTGGCGTAAAGCTCGGCGTCGGCGTGCGCGTGTTCGGCGGGCTGCGGGTGATGGTCGCGGACCGCGTCGGCGAGATCGTCCGCGTCGGCGAGATGGTACGCGACGGCGTGCGTGTGATCGTCGGCGACAACGTTCGCGTGTTCGTCACCACGGGGTGGTGGTCACGGTCGGGCTCAGCGTGATCGTCGGGCTCAGCGTGACGGTCGGGCTCAGCGTCACCGTCGGACTCAGCGGCGGCGGCACGGTGGCCGACGGGGTGCGGCTAACGGTCGGGCTCAGCGTGATCGACGGAGTACGGGTGATCGTCGGCGTACGCGTCTCGGTCAGCGGCGTGCCGATGGTCGCCGTGCGCGTGATCGTCGGCGGTGCGGGTGATCGTCGGCGTGCGCGAGATCGTTGGCGTGCGGGACGGAAAGGGCGTCCGCGACGGCGTGCCGGTGATGGTGGCGGTGCGCGTGATCGTGAACGTGCGGGTGGGGAACGGCGTCTGGGTGCGGGTGAAGCTCTCGTTCGGTGTGTCGGTTTCGGTCGGCGTCGGAGTCGGGCTCTCGATGGTGACGGTCGGCGTCACGGTCTCCGTCGGCTCCGTAGGTGTCGCCGTCGGCGTCGACGTCGGCCGCGTCGCACTCCGCGTCGGTGTGACGCTCGGCGTCATGGTGGCGCTCGACGTCCGCGTCGAGGTGGGCGACGGCCCCTCCGTCACGGTGGGCGTCGGCGTGGGCAGCGGCAACAAAGAACGCAGGAGCACCACGTCTGCTGCGCTGATGAATCCATCGCCGTTGACGTCGGCGTCTTCGCACGTCGTCTCGCGGCCGAAGAGAAGCGTGATCAGCGTCTGCAGGTCGGCGTTGTCGACGACCTCGTCGCAGTTCACGTCGCCCTCGAGGGCGGCAACGGCGCCCGGCGCGGCCAGCATCGCCGCGGCGCAGAACAGGGCGGCGGCAAGCCCCTGCTGGAGCTTGTGGGACAAGGCTTGCCGGCGCACCCGGCCCCTAGATTCCGACCGATCTGCCGACCGCCGCTCCCCGGCTGCCGATGCGCGCGACGCTCATGTTTCGTCGTGTGTCCCCGTCCCAACAGGGACGGCACAGTATGCGCTTTTGCGTATAGCGTCAACGCAGCGGAGCGCCTCTCGGATACCGGATCGACCTCTTCTCTTCCCCCGTACACGTACGCGTACGCGTACCCGTACACGACGGCTCATCGGGTACGGGTACGGGTACGGAGACAGGCTACCAGTGCATGCGGCGGCGCAGCACGCGTGCCTGGGCGCGGCTCAGCTCGACCTCCGAGTTGGCGGCGTTGCGCATGACGAGCTTGAAGCGGCCGCCGAACCACGGGACGATCGCGCGCACGTGGTTCAGGTTCACCAGCCGCGACTTGTGGGCGCGGAAGAACACCTCCGGATCGAGCCGCTCCTCGAGATCCTTGAGCGTGAAGCTGGTCATGTAGCGGTCGGTCGGCGGTGTGCGCGTAGACGAGCCGGTACTCGACCTCGAACCAGAAGATGTCCTCGATCGGCAGAACGAGGATCTGCCTGCCCTTGTGCACCGGAATCTGGGTGGCGTAGCGGCGCTCGCGCTGCTTCGAGCGCGCGCACGAGCTCGCTGCAGGTCGGGCGCCGGCGCGTGGTTCTCGCAGCCGCTCGCGCACGCGCCGCACGCGCCTCGTCGAGGCGCGTCGCGCGAGATCGGCTTCAGCAGGTAGTCGGCCGCCTGCACCTCGAACGCCTTGATCGCGTACTCGTCGTAGGCGGTGGCGAAGACGACCTGCGGGCGGTGCTTGATCGCCTTCAGCACGCCGAAGCCGTCCATGCCCGGCATCTGGACGTCGAGGAAGACGAGGTCGGGCTGCTTGCTCCTCGATCAGGCGCACGGCCTCGGCGCCGTTGCCCGCCTCGCCGACGACCTCGACGTCGTCGATCGCGCGCAGAAAGCCGCGCAGCCGATCGCGCGCCAGCTTCTCGTCGTCGACGATCAGCGGCGTGCGCATGCATCGCGTCAGGCATGCGCCGACCGCGCCACCGGGATGCGCAGGCGTCACCGTGGTGCCGTCGCCGGGCCGGCTGACGACCTGCGGCGCGTAGTCGGCGCCGTAGAGATGCAGCAGCCGGTCGCGCACGTTGCGCAGCCCGACGCCGTGCTCGAAGATCGAGCCGCTCGTCGCGCACGCCGACGCCGGTGTCGCGCACCGCCAGGCGCAGGTCGCCGTCGTCGAGGCGCGCCTCGATCGTCACCCGCCCGCCGCCGAGCTTGCGGCGAGATGCCGTGCTTGACGGCGTTCTCGACCAGCGGCTGCAGGATCAGGCTCGGCAGCAGCAGTCGCGCGGGCGCGCGCGTCGATCTGCTCCTCGACCTCGAGGTTGTCGCCGAAGCGCGCCCGCTCGATCTCCAGGTACGCCTCGGCGACGCTGCAGCTCGTCGGCGAGCGGCACGAACTCGGCGTGCGCGCGGTGCAGCAGGTAGCGATAGATCTCGCCCAGCCGCTCGACGCAGGCCTCCGCCTTGGCCGGATCGGTGGCGATGAGCTGGGCGATCGAGTTCAGGCTGTTGAAGAGGAAGTGCGGATTGACCTGCGCGCGCAGCGCGGCGAGCTGCGCCGACACGGCCAGCTCGCGCAGCTCCTCGCTGCCGGCCCTGCAGGAGGAAGATGCGCCACCAGTGCTGGTTGAAGCCGACGACGATGAGCAGCGCCATCGGCAGGATCGGGATGAGAGCGAAGATGAGCGGCGCGTGGCGGATCGACTCGGCCGGAGATCGACGATCGTGCGCGTCGCCGCCGTCGTACGGCTGCAGGATCGAGGAGCCTGCCGACCAGCAGGCGCGCGCGAGCTCGACGAGCAGGATCGAGAGCGACGGTGAAGGCTAGGACCAGCGCCACCAGAACCTGGCAGACGATGCGCCATCGCACCGGGTAGCGACGCGAAGCGCGGCAGACACGATCTGCCAGAGCACCGAGCGCGACGGTGGCGTACACCAGCGTCGACGCCGACGACGGTGAACAGCTGCCTCGGCCACGAGCGGAACAGCGCCAACTCAGCAGCGCGATGTGCAGCCCGATGGCGAGCGCGGTGCCGTACACGAACAGGAGCTGGTGGTAGCAAGCGAGTCCGGTCGCACCGTTCAACGCGCTGCGCGCGCGTCGGATCGCAGGCGGCACGACGCTGCGTTCGGGCCGATATCGTGGCAAGCTCATGTTGCTGCGGCTGCTGCCGCATAGTAGGAGCTGCGCGGCAGTTTGGGAAGCGCATGCCTCCGCGCCTGCCTGCCTCCTGCCTCCTGAGCTCCTAGCGTCCGCGCGCTCCTGGCTGCCTGACGTCCTGCCTCGCTGACTCACTGGACGTCCTTTCCTTGATCCTGCCCGCTTCCGAGTACCGTCCGGCTCAGATGGAATCCCGGACGATGGCTGCAAGACAAGCTGACCGATCTCGTCGGCTGGCCGGTGATGCATCAGTTCTTCCGCATCGACCGCGCGCGCTGGCGCGGCCTCGATCGCCGGACGCGCGGCGAGCGCGATCGCCGAGTTCGCCGACCGGCTCGCCAGTACGCGCGGCGAGGAGGGCTTGCAGTTCATCCCCCTGGCCGGGGATCGCGAAGTCCGACTTCGGCTTCATGGCCGTCCATCCCGAGCTCGCGCCGCATCCAGCGGCTCGGCCAGGAGATCGCCGGCGACGGCCTTCGGCGCCTGTCTCACGCCGGTCTACGCGTTCCTGTCGATGTCCGAGGTGAGCGAGTACATGAGCACCGCCGGCCGACTGGGCGCGCCAGCTCGTCGAGGAGCAGAAGCTGGACCCGGCCTCGCCGGACTTCGCCAAGAGCATGGCGGGCTTCGAGAAGCGCATGGCGGCCTACGCCGAGGCGCGCGTCCACCCGCAGCTTGCCGAACGACCTGCCGATCGATCTGCTTCTATCCGATGAGCAAGGCGCGCGAGCGAGACGCGCAACTGGTACACGCTGCCGTTCGAGGAGCGCAAGAAGCTGATGGGCGGCCACGGCGACACCGGGCGCAGCTTCGCCGGCCGCGTCCTGCAGCTCATCACCAGCTCGCACCGGCCTCGACGACTGGGAGTGGGGCGTGACGCTCTTCGCGCGCGACCTGAAGAGCGTCCGCGACGTCGTCTACGAGATGCGCTTCGACGCCGGCAGCGCCGTCTACGGCCTGTTCGGCGAGTTCTACGTGGCGCTCCGCTTCCAGCCCGACGAGCTGGCCGAAACGCTGCAGCTCTGAGCGAGGCCCGCATGGCCAAGATCCATTTCGGCGTGATGCTCCCGCAGATGGGGGCGAGCTGGAATCAGATCCACGAGGTCGCCGAGGCGGCGGAAGATTCCGGCTTCGATTCGATCTGGGCGGTCGATCACTTCGTCGGCATTCCCGACCAGAGCGTGCCGGTGCTCGAGGCGTGGACGGAGCTTACCGCCGTCGCGGCGGTGACACGGCGCGTTCAGCTCGGTCATCTCGTCCTCTGCGTCAACTATCGTAACCCGGCGCTGCTGGCGAAGATGGCGGCGACGCTCGATGTGATCTCCGGCGGACGCTTCATCGCCGGCCTCGGCGCCGGCTGGCATCAGCAGGAGTACGCCGAGTACGGCTACGACTTCCCGCCGATCGGCACGCGGCTCGCCCAGCTCGACGAGGCGCTGACGATCCTGCGGGCCATGTGGAGCGAGGATGACGTCGAGCTTCGCCGGGCGACACTTCACGATCCGCGACGCGGTCTGCCTGCCGAAGCCGGCGCAGAAGAGGTTGCCGATCCTCATCGGCGGCGGCGGCGAGAAGGTCATGCTGCGTATCGTCGCTCGTCACGCCGACATCTGGAACAATCTCGGCGTCTTCCATGCCGAGGCAGGCCGGAAACGCGACGTGCTTGTCGCGCATTGCCGCGCCATCGGACGCAACCCGGCCGAGATTCTGGTGACGCAACAGGTCCTGGCCTCGATCTCGACCGACCGCGACGAGGCTCAACGGCGCGCCAGCCAACTCTTCGCCGAGCTCGGCTTCCTCGACGGCAGCCCGGAGCTGGCTCTCACCGGAACACCCGACGAGATCCGCGCCCGCATCGAGAAGAACCGCGCCCTCGGCATCGCGGGGTTCGTGATGAGCTTCGGCCGCGTGCCGAAGCCGGAGGACATTCGGTTGTTCGGCCGCGAAGTGGTGGCGGCGTATCGTTGAAACGCGACAATCTCGGGCTCCACCCCCCCTTTTGAATCGTCTCTCGCCGCGCGCTAGAAGGCCCGCATGCTCGACCGCAAGCGACTTGCAAGCGCGGTGTGCGCATCGAGCTCGACGGCGATCCGTACATCGTCCTCGACGTCCACTTTCAGAGCCCCTCGGCGCGCGGCGCCAGCACGCTGGTCAAGGCGAAGGTGCGCAACCTGCGCACCGGCAACGTCTTCGACCGCACGTTCAAGGCTCCGCGACCGCGTCGACGAGCCGCAGCTCGAGCTGCGCGCCGTGCAGTTCCTCTACGCCGACGACGACGGCTATCCACTTCATGGACGGCGAGAGCTACGAGCAGTTCGCCCTCGTCGGCGCGACGAGCTCGGCGACGTCGCCGGCTACCTGAAGGAGGGCCTGAGCGGCATTCGCTCGGTCGTCTTCAACGGCCGCGTCATCAGCATCGAGCTGCCGCAGACGCGTCGTGCTGCGCGTCGACGCAGACCGACCCGGCGATCAAGGGCGCCACCGCGCAGGCGCAGACCAAGCCGGCGACGCTGGAGACCGGGCTGGTGATCCAGGTGCCGTCGTATCTCGAGATCGGGCGAGCTGGTGCAGGTGGACACGCGCGAGGCGCGGTTCATCGCGCGGGCGAAGGGGTAGGACAGTGCACGTTGCAGTCGCAGTGGCGCAGGCGGCTGCGACTGGCGACAGCGACTGCGCTCCAGGAGGTGCGGACGGTGGAGGGTCGGCATGACGAACGTGCTCCAACGGTCGATCTGCGGCAGCGCGGCCGAGGAGCGCTACATCGCCTACGCGCTCAGCGTCATCACCTCGCGCGCGCTGCCCGACGTGCGCGACGGGCTCAAGCCGGTGCAGCGGCGCATCCTCTACGCCATGTACCAGAACCTGCGCCTCGACCGCCGGGACGCGGCCGCGCAAGTCGGCGGCCGTCGTCGGCGAGGTGCTCGGCAAGTACCACCCGCACGGCGACGTGGCCGCCTACGAGGCCATGGTGCGCATGGCGCAGCCGTTCGCGCTGCGCTACCCGCTGGTGCACGGCGAGGGCAACTTCGGCTCGCTCGACGGCGACAGCCCGGCGGCGATGCGCTACACCGAGGCGCGCCTGACGGCGATCGCCGAGGAGCTGCTGCGCGACATCCGCCACGAGACCGTCGACTTCCGCGACAACTACGACGCCACGCTGCGCGAGCCGATCGTGCTGCCGGCCGCGCTCCCGCAGCTGCTGATCAACGGCAGCACCGGCATCGCCGTCGGCATGGCGACCAACATCCCGCCGCACAACCTGAGCGAGGTGGTCGACGGCGCTGGTGGCGCTGATCGACGACCCGACGCTGCAGACCAAGGACCTGCTGCAAGTACATCAAGGGCCCCGACTTCCCGACCGGCGGCGAGATCCTCAACACGCGCGCCGAGCTGCGCGAGATCTACGAGACCGGCCAGGGCGCGGTGCGCGCTGCGCGGCCAGTACACGCGTCGAGACAGAGCGGCCGCGCAGCCGCGGTCATCATCACCTCGATCCCGTACACCGCCAACAAGGCGACGCATCGTCGAGGAGATCGCCGAGCACATCGTCAGCCGCCGCCTGCCGCAGGCCACCGACGTGCGCGACGAGTCGACCGACGTCGTGCGCATCGTCGTCGAGATCAAGCCCGACGCCTCGCCGGAAGCGGTGATGGCGTACCTCTTCAAGCACACCAGCCTGCAGATCAACTTCAACGTCAACCTGACCGCGCTGGTGCCGACCGCGCACGCCCGGCGTCGGTCAGCCGGCGCGCCTGACGCTGCGCGACCTGTGCCGCCACTTCCTCGACTTCCGCCTCGACGTCGTGACGCCGCCGCCTCGAGCACGAGCTGCGCGAGCTGCGGAGCGGCTGCACATCCTGGCCGGCTTCCTCAAGCTCTTCGCCGACCTCGACCGGGCCATCAAGATCATCCGCCAGTCGGCGCTCGCGCGCCGACGCGCAGCGAGGCGCTGATGAAGGCCTTCGAGCTCGACGAGATGCAGGCCGACGCCATCCTGGAGACCCGCCTCTACCAGCTGGCGCGTCTGGAGATCGAGAAGATCCGCGACGAGCAGCGCGAGAAGCAGAAGCGCGCGCCGGAGATCGAGCGCGCTGCTGAAGAGCGAGAAGGCGCGCTGGAAGCTGGTCGCGAGCGAGCTGCAGGAGGTGGCGCAGAAGTACGGCGACGAGCGCCGCACGGTGCTGAAGGCCGGCGCCGAGCTGGTCTACGACGCCGAGGCGTACGTCGTGCACGAGGACGCCACCGTGGTGGTGACGCGCGACGGCTGGATGAAGCGCGCTCGGCGAGATCAAGGACCCGAGCGCGACGCGCGTGCGCGAGGGCGACCTGGCGCAAGTGGATCCTGCGCGGCAACACGCGCGACACGCTGGCGCTGTTCTCCAACTTCGGCGTCGCCTACGTCATGAAGGTCGCCAACGTGCCCGGCCACCACCGGCTACGGCGAGCCGGTGCAGTCGCTGCTCAACTTCAAGGACGGCGAGCGCGTCGTCAACGCGGTCCTGCTCACGCCGGCCGCCAACGGCGAGGACGACGGCCGACCGCAGCCGGCGCAGGCGGAGCTGTTTCGGCGGCGGCGCAGGCAGCCGGCGAGCCGGCGCCGACGTCCGCGTCAGCGACCCGAGCAGGGCCGTCGCGGTCGCGCTGGCTGGTCGCCACCGCCGGCGGCATGGGCTTCTTCTGCCGGCCCGACCTCAGCGAGACGACCAAGAGCGGCCGGCGCTTCGCGCGCACCAAGGAAGGCGACGAGATCGTCGTCGTCGCGCCCGGCCGACGGCGACACGATCACCGCCGCGACCGCGGGCGGCAAGGTGCTCACCTTCCCGGCCGAGGAGCTGCCCGAGCTCGCCGGCGCCGGCCGCGGCGTGATCCTCATGCGGCTCGACAACGACGACCGGTCGTCGGCGCCGTCTGTCATCCGCTCGATCAGCCGCCGATCGCCGTCGCCGACGACGGCAACGAGCGCCGCTTCCACCTGCCCGAGGCCGGCCACCGCGCGCAGAAGGGCCGCAAGGCGCTGAAGCGCTTCAAAGCCGTCGACTTGCGGCCTGCCGTTGCAAGGACCGACGGGTGACGCTCGCGGATCTCAGAACGCCCTCTGCGACGCTCCCTTCGGCCGCTCTTATTCGTTGACATGAGCTGATTCCCGGGAGTAAGGATCGAAGAGACACCGACTTTTCGTCGGCGTCTTCAAAAAGGGGGATTTACATGGGCTTCACGACGTTGGCCGAGCGGAGGGTACGTTTCACGATGCGTTGGTCGTTGGCACTGGCAGTGGCCGTGACGGTGACGGCGGGCGCGAGCATGGCGGTCGGCTCAGTCGCAGGGACCCAGCGTGCCGGGTTCCGTGACCAACGACGCGAGCTTCGGCACCAATCCCTGGAACATGACCGGCGAACGCCATCGTCAGCGACGACCTGTACGCGAACGTAGTGCCCGCCAGCTTTCCGACGCAATACCTGAAGGCCACGGACTTCGGCTTCTCGCTCCCCGGCACCGCGGTTGTCGACGGCATCGAGGTGCTCGTCGAGCGACGCTCGTCGGCGGGCTCGGTCCTCGATGCGGCGGCGCGCATCGTGAAGGGCGGCGTCGTCGGTGCGAGCGACCGTTCGATGGGCGGCACCTGGTCGACGTCGGACACCGTCGTCACCTACGGAAGCAACAGCGACCTCTGGGGTGAGACCATGGACCGCGAGCCGACATCAACTCCGCGAGCTTCGGCTTCGCGCTCTCCGTCGACGACAGCCTCGACGCGGCGCGGCGTCGATCAGATCCGGATCAAGGTCTACTACTCCGTCTGCGGCGACAGCCAGATCGGGCTCAGCGAGGACTGCGACGACGGCGGAGTCGCCAACGGCGACTGCTGCGACTCTCTCTGCAACTTCGAGGCGATCGGGAAGCCGCGTGCGACGACGACGCGCAGTCTCTGCACGATCGACCAGTGCGACGGTGCGGGAACGTGCGATCACGGCGCGCCTACGACCTGCAAGCAGGCGACCAAGTCATCATCGTGATCAAGGACAAGTCCCCCGACTCGAAGGACAAGCTCGTCTACAAGTGGCTCAAAGGAGACTCCGACCACGCTGGCGGACTTCGGGACCCCGACGCTCTCGACGAACTACGCCCTGTGTCTCTACGCCGGCAGCACGAACGCGTTTGCCGAGATCAACGTACCGTCGGGCGCCGCCGCCGCTGTGGAAGCCGATCAGCACCAAGGGGTTCAAGTACAAGCACACGACGCTCTCGACCCCCGACGGCGTCTTGAAGGTGATCCTCAAGGGAAACCCGCTGGCCGCCAAGTCGAAGGCGATCGTGAAGGGCAAGGGAGACAACCTGCCGACGATCACCCCGCCCTTGGCCCTGCCGTTGGTCGCGCAACTGGTCAACGACACGACGCCGGCGTGCTGGGAGTCCACGTTTGACAGCGGCGACATCAAGCCCGGAAACAACGTGGCCGGTAAGTTCAAGGCCAAGGCACAGTAAGCCCGCCTCATCGGCACGGCACGCGATCAAACGAAGGGCGCGTCTCTCGGGACGCGCCCTTCGTGTTTTTGGGCTCTGGAGCATGCCGCTCCCGGCGCCTCGCTGGATTGAAACGCCGAGCTGTGGCACCTTGTCGCCCGCTGGCGAGGAGGATGGGTCGTGGAGCGCGGGGTCTCGAACGCGAACGGTTCGTACCCGGGCGCCGCTGCATGCGCGGCACGCCGGCCGCCCGCTAATCTCTGGGAGCCGAAGACAGTCGCATGGCGAAGCAGTACACCGCGAAGGACATCACCGTTCTCGAAGGCCTCGAGCCGGTGCGCAAGCGGCCGGGCATGTACATCGGCGGCGTCGACAGCACCGGCCTGCACCACCTCCTCTGGGAGATCCTCGACAACTCGGTCGACGAGGCGATGAACGGCCACTGCGACACGCATCACCGTCACGCTGCACAAGGACGGCGAGACGGTCACCGTGGCGGACAACGGCCGCGGCATTCCCGTCGACATGCACCCGAAGTACAAGCGCGCCGGCGCTCGAGCTGATCCTCACGACGCTGCACGCCGGCGGCAAGTTCGAGAACCGCAACTACTACCACTCCGGCGGCCTGCACGGCGTCGGCGCCTCGGTGGTCACCGCGCTGTCGTCGTCGATGATCGCGCACGTCAAGCGCGACGGCTTCCAGTGGGAGCAGACGTTCGCGCGCGGCGTCGCCGACCGGCAAGCTGAAGAAGGTCGGGCCGGCGCGCGGCACCGGCACCACGATCACCTTCACGCCCGACCCGCAGATCTTCCCCAAGACGACGTTCAAGCCCGCAGTCGATCCGCGAGCGCCTCGAGGCGCGCTCGTACCTGCACCGCGGCCTCACGCTGGTCTTCGAGAACGAAGTCGACGGAACGACCGAGACCTTCCAGCACGAGCAGGGCATCGCCGAGTACATCGGCAAGCTCATCGCCGAGCGCGGCAAGACGGCGGTCGCCGAGCCGTTCTACGCCGAGCGCAAGGACGGCATCGATCGTCGAATGCGCCGCTCGCCTGGACCGAGGCCACCGACGAGACGCATCCTGTCCTTCGTCAACGGCATCCCGACCGGCTCCGGCGGCGCGCACGAGAACGGGCTCAAGAGCGGCCTCACCAAGGCGGTGCGCAACTACCTCGACGTGCAGAACCTCGATGCCCAAGGGCCTGACGATCGCCGCCGAGGACATCCGCGAGGGCCTGGTCGCGATCCTCAGCATCTACATCCAGGAGCCGCAGTTCCAGGGCCAGACGAAGGATCGGCTCAACAACCCCGAGGTGACGGCGCCGATCGACAACTTCATCCGCACCGGCCTCGAGAACCACCTGCTGCAGAACCGCACCCAGGCGAACGCGATCGCCGAGCGCGTCATCCTCGCGGCGCGCGCCCGCACCGCCTCGCGCGCCGCCGCCGAGAGCGTGCAGCGCAAGACCGCCGTCTCGCACCGCCTGAACCTGCCCGGCAAGCTCGCCGACTGCAGCTCGACCGATCCGCGCGATCAGCGAGCTGTTCATCGTCGAGGGCGACTCCGCCGGCGGCTCCGCCAAGCAGGGCCGCGCGCGCGAGTTCCAGGCCATCCTGCCGCTGCGCGGCAAGGTGCTCAACGCCGAGCAGGCGTCGCTCGGCAAGGTGCTCGCCAACAACGAGCTGAACGACATCGTCTCCGCCCTCGGCTGCGGCACCGGCAAGCAGTTCGATCCGGCGAAGCTGCGCTACCACAAGATCTGCCTGCTGATGGACGCCGACTCCGACGGCCACCACATCTGCACGCTGCTGCTCACCTTCTTCTTCCGCCACATGCGCCCAGCTCATCGAGCGCGGCCACGTCTTCATCGCCCAGCCGCCGCTCTACCGCATCGACGTCGGCAAGGAGACGCACTGGGCCCTCGACGACGCCGACGCGCGACCGCATCCTGGCGGCAGGCCAACGGCAAGCCGGTCGTCGTGCAGCGCTTCAAGGGCCTCGGCGAGATGAACCCCGGCGACGCTGCAAGGAAACCACGCTCGACCCGCGCAGCGCACGCTGCTGCGCGTCGCCATCGACGACGAAGCACGCACCGAACAGACGATCCACACGCTGATGGGCAAGGACGTCGAGCCGCGCTTCAGCTTCATCATGGAGCAGCGCCGCGGGTCGAAGAAGTCGACGTGTACGGAGTGGCGAGCGGTGACCAGTGACCGGTGACCGGTCGTTGCCACGCGGTGTCAGTTGGTGATGGTTCCTGGCGAGTACAGATTAGTAGGTGACGGCTGATTCGGTCCATCTTCCTGATGCGCTGCCCATCAGATCGCCGTCACCGGTCACCGGTCACCGCTCACCGGTCACCGCATGAAGACCCATCGACCTTCGCAGCGACACCGTCACCCGCCCGACGACCGCGATGCGCGCGGCGATCGCGGGGGCCGAGGTCGGCGACGACGTCTACGGCGATGACCCGACCGTCAACCGGTTGCAGCAGATGGCGGCCGAGCGCGTCGGGAAAGAAGCGGCGATCTTCGTTCCGTCGGGAACGATGGCGAATCAGACCGCGATCCGCGCCCTGACGCATCACGGCGGTGTGGTCCTCGCCGGCGCCGGCGCCCACATCGTGCGCTACGAGTCAGGCGCCGCGGCCGCCCTTTCCGGCGTTCAGATCCAGGCGATCGGCAGCGGCGGGTTCTTCAACGCAGACGACGTCCGCAATGCCCTCGTCCCCTCCGATCATCACTACGCGCCGATCGGTCTGGTGGCGATCGAGAACACGCACAACACCGCCGGCGGGCGCATCTTTCCGTATGAAGACATCGCCCGCATCGCCGAGACGGCACGCGAGCACGGCCTCCCGCTGCACCTCGACGGCGCGCGCCTCTTCAACGCCGTCGTCGCGAGCGGCATCCCCGCCGCGCGCTGGGCGCAGCACTTCGACACGGTCTCGTTCTGTCTCTCGAAGGGGCTCGGCGCGCCGATCGGCTCGCTGGTCTGCGGCTCGGCCGAGGTGATCGACCGCGTGCATCGCTTCCGCAAGATGTTCGGCGGTGGCATGCGACAGGCGGGAATCCTGGCGGCAGCCGGCATCTACGCGCTCGAGCATCACGTCGACCGACTCGCCGACGACCACGCCAACGCCCGCCGTCTCGCCGCCGGGCTCGCCGATCTCGGGATCGAAGTCGACCCGCCGCCCGAGACCAACATCGTCCTGTTTCGCCCGGCCGACGCGTCACGCTTCTACAGCGCGGCTCTCGAGCGCGGCATTCTCCTCAACCCGCCGGGACAGGGACGCTTCCGCGCCGTGCTCCACCTCGATGTGACGCGCGAGGACGTCGACGAAGCGCTTGCACGGATGCGTCAAGTCGTCGGCTGACCGATCAACGCAGGTCGCGGGACATGAAGATACTGTTCGGATCGAGGACGTACTCTCCGAACGGCGGGCACTCGACGAACCCATGCCGCTTGTACAGTTCTCGGGCGGGGACGAAGTAGTCCCAGGACCCTGTCTCGAGGCTCAACCGAGACATGCCCATGGTGCGAGCGGCATCGATGATGTGCGCCAGCATCGCGCTGCCGACGCCCTTCCGCCGACAGGTGGCGACCGTGTGCATTGATTTGATCTCGCCGTGGTCATCCGACAGTCGCTTCAATGCCCCGACACCCTGAAGAGCGTCTCCTTCCCAGGCCGCCCAGACCGTGATCTCCGGCGCTTCTAAGGCATCCACATCGAGCGCATGATCGCTTCCGGGCGAGGTCTCGGCCCGTGCACTCCTCACGTGATGATCCAGCAGCGCCCGCACCCGCGGATCGTCGAGATCTCCGGCGACGATGATCATCGGTGTTTCCGCACGCTGCTCCCACCGCGATCAACCGCGGCCGTCATAGAAGCTGGGTAGGCCACGCGCACGCAGCACCAGATGCACGACGAGCTCCAGTCCAACGAAGAAAATTCCACCCACCCACCACGGCCACGGGGCAAGGCCCCGACCCGTGAGGATCGCTCGCGTCGCCACCGCACCCGCATAGAGCACCGACCCGGCAGCAAACCAGTAGATGAGACGAGTGACGGCTTGCACCGGCCCAGAGCCGCCGACGTGATGTCGAAGCCGGTTCCGCATGAGCACCTCGACGAAGTGCCCGCCGAGCGAGAACCACAACGCGACGAGAGTCACGACGGGCACCGCTGCGACATTCTTCTCATAGAGGCCCGCAGCCATACCGAACGCCAATGCGATCCCACCTGTGCGAAGCACGGTAGCGCGCCAGGGCTCGGTAAAGGGCTCGCCGGTGGCCATGTCGCTCACCAACCCATCACCGTCATGCGATGTTCGATGATGGCGGCGTAGCGGTCCATCCGCTGCGGCGTTCGCTTGCGGGGTGACGGAAGGCACGCGGCCAGGCGCGCCGCCTGATCGCGGGTCAGACGGGAGGCCGACACACCGTAGTGAAACCGCGCCGCCGCTTCGGCGCCGAAGACGCGAGGACCCCACTCGACGACGTTGAGGTAGAGCTCGAGGATGCGCTGCTTCGGGAGGAACAACTCGGCCAGCAGCGCCAGCGGCAGCTCGAATGCCTTGCGCAAGAATGACGCGTGGGTGGTGAGGAACAGGTTCTTCACCAACTGCTGGGTGATGGTCGACCCGCCGCGCCACAGGCGGCCGCGGCGGACGTTGTCTTCGACGGCTTCTTGCAGCCCGCGCCAGTCGACTCCGGCGTGCTCGCGGAAGCGCGAGTCCTCGGCGGCGACGACGGCGTGCTGAAGATGAATCGAGATGCTGCCCATCGGCACCGTCTGATGGTGCCATTCGGGGCGCTGCGGGTCGGAGAGACCTTCCATGAAACGCTGCAACTGGACCGTCGTCAGCGGCGGATCGACGACGCGGAAGACCAGTCAAGTCGAGGGTGCAGAGAGCCAGATACGCGATTGGCACCACCAGCAGCAGCAGCGCCGCCGTTCGAAGAACGCGTCGTAAGCCCCCGCCGCGCGAAACCCGCCGCGGACCCACTCGACCCCATCGCCCCTCCACCATCGCGGGCGCGCAGTCACGCTCCGGCCTTGATCTCGAACCACCTGCCGAGGCCCACTGCGGGCAAGGGGCGGGCTCAGCACCGGCCCGCGCCGGCGGACACGATGCCATCCATCGCCGGGGGGTGCAAATTCGGGCCGCCGTTACCGATCTGACGGCTGCCTTCCGCGCCCCGTTCCTCCACCGTTCGTGTTTCCGACCCACGACGGGTGGCACATCGCTCGCTGTGCGGATGAGTTGGCGCCGCGAGATCCGGCGCGAGGTGGAACGAACGGAGGGACATCGCATGATCAGGTGGAAGTGGCAGCGGTGGGTAGTGGCAAGCGCGGTCCTGATGTCTTCGGGCACCGCCTTTGCCGTCGACCCGGCGGTCAAGTGTGAGGCTCAGAAGCTCAAGGTGGCGGGCAAGTACGCGTTCTGCCGCATGCAGGCCGAAGCGAAGGCGAACGCCAAGTTCCAGGCGCCCGATTTCAGCAAGTGCGACGCGGCCTTCGATCAGGACTGGATGCAGGCCGAGTCGCGCGCCGTCGCCCAGGGCACGACCTGCTGGACGATGGGTGACGCGACGCTGATCCAGGGAACGACGGCGGACTACACCGACTCGGTCGCCGGCTCTCTCGATCCCTGAAGCGCAACGGGCTCGGCGTTGGGCGCCGGTTCCGCCGGCTCCCACGCCGCACGGCCCGAACCTGGCTCCGTCCGCGGCCACCGCGTCGCCGCGGTGCAGAAGGCGCGGAATGCGCGCCGTGAACGTCGAGCCCTCGTCCAGCTGCGACTCGACGGCGATCTCGCCGCCGAGGCGCTGCACCAGTCGCTGCACGATGTAGAGACCGAGCCCGACGCCCGCCTTGCCGAACAGGTTGCGGTTGCTGCCCTGCCGGAAGGCCTCGAAGATGGTCTCGATCTCGGCGGGCGGAATGCCGATGCCGGTGTCGGCGACGCGGATCTCCACCTCGTCGCGGCGCTCGTCCCAGCGCGCCTCGACCGTCACCATGCCCTGCGGCGTGTACTTGAACGCGTTCTCGACCAGGTTGCGCACGATGGTGCGCAGCTTGTCGTCGTCGGTGCGCAGCGGCGCGATGCCGGAGGCCTGCGGCCAACGAATGGTGAGCGCCGGCGGTGCAACGAACTCCGAGCGCAGCTCGTCGAAGACGTCGTTGAGGTCGAACTCCTCGCAGCTCAGCTTCTCGTGGCCGAACTCGATGCGGCTCGCGTCGAGCATGCGCGAGATCGCGTGCTGCAGGATCTTGCTGGCGCGCAGCACGCGGCCGAGCGGCTGCCGCTGATCGTCGCTGATCGCCGCCGTAGCTGCCGTCGATCAGCAGCTCGACGTAGCCGATCAACGAGGTGAGCGGCGTGCGCAGCTCGTGCGACACGGTGGCGAGCAACTCGGTCTTGATGCGGTCGGCCTCCTGGGCGCGCGCGTAGAGGATGCGAAACTCGGCCAGCGTGCGCCGCAGCTGCGCGGCGAGCGCCTCGGCCTCGTCGGCCCGCCGCCCCTCGCGGCGCGTGCGCTCGACCATGTAGCCGTAGAAGATGGCGGCGCTGAACAGGAACGGAATCCGGATCAGCGACGGCGAGGTCAGCGAAGCCCACGACACGCCGATCGCCGAGTTGCCGACGAGATAGGCCGCGCACGTCACGCAGGCGCCGAGCACGATCAGCCGCAGGCTCTCGCCGATCGCCGCGAGCAGCAGCACGAAGAAGTAGAGGAAGAAGAACTCGGAGCTGAAGCGCCCCGAGCTGAGCAGCGCCAGCGTGATCCAGAGCGTGTCGTAGAGGATGACCCCGCTGGCGAAGCGCATGGACTGCATCAAGCGCTCGGGCAGCCTGCCGATGAAGACGTTGGAAGCCAGCGCGACGGCCACCAGGAACATCGCCAGCGTCGAGAGGAGCGAGAATTGGTCCTCGGCGAGCAGCAGGTACGCCGTGGCGATGATGAGGGTGTAGCGCAGGAGCAGGAAGGCCCGCGTGCGCGGGAGCTGGTTCACGACCGTGTCGAAGCAAGACCCGCACCGAGCGAATTCGCGTCACAAATCTGTCGCCGCTACTTCCTAACCGCGGCGGTGCAGATCCGTACGCGCCACCCGGCAGCGACGCAACACCGTCGCTGATAGAATCGCGACGAAACGCATGGCGTCCGCTTGGGCGGACGCTTCGGACACCCGAGTGGCGGAGTTTCGGCCTCGGACTGGCTTCAGAGAGGCGGCGTCTCGGGCAGGTCGTGGCCCGAGAACGGCGCCTCGTCGATCTCGCGATCGCCGACGCAATCCTCGCAGAAGCTCGTCTTCAACCCCGACAGCGTCAGCGACCCGAAGGTCGGCGACCCGCACTGCGGACAGAGAAAAGGATGACCCACTCACGTTCGTCTGTTCTCCCTCATACGGGTCTGCACGATAGGCGTCTCGACGTTACGGCGTTGTTACGTCCCGGTGAACCTTCGGCGCTTCCTTGCGCTCGAAAAGGCACAGGGGTACGGCGCACGCCGTGCCCCTGTGGAGTGCACAATGGAGGAGGTCGACCTCCAAGGTCGCCGTGTCCGCCGTCACTGCGTCCGGCAGAGCGCGATGCCTTGCGCCACCACGACTCCGGCGGAATTGACAATCCGGCCGGCGACCTGCGGCGGCGTTCCCTGCACGAAACTGGCGGAGATCCGCGTTGCACCCGCGGCGACGTCGTTCGGCGCGCTGTCGAAGTCGAACTCGGCCTGTCCCCCCGCCGCCGCCCGAGCTCCGCTCACCGCCTGATTGCCTCCCGACACCGCTTGAGCACGGTAGGAACCCGGCGCGAGAGAATCCGTCGATGGAGATCTTCGAGCGCCCCGCGCGTCTTTCGCACGTGACCCGCACCGTTGCCCCACGTCGCACCGCCACGCCGGGACTCGAAGTGCGCGTCGGAGCGACGACACCCGCAGGCCGTGTCGCCGGAATCGATGTGCGCGTGCGTGTCCGCGTCGGTGTCGGTGTTCTCGTGCGCGTGCGCGTCGCGCTGCGCACGGGCGTCGAGAGGCGGGTGCTTCGCTCGCTCGGGGTCGGCGTCGCGGTCGGCGTCGCCGTCGGTGAGGCGCTCGAGCCGTCGAGGACGTCGGTGAAGTAGAGCACCCCACCGCCACGGATCTCGATCAGGCTGTCGAGCGGATCGAAGTCGAGGAGATGCTCGACGGGACCGTCGTCCGGCCCCTCGAACTCGACTTCTCCCTGAGTGCCACCGAGGGTCGGTCGGACGGCGATCACGGCTCGACGCACTCCACCGACAAGAAGGTCGTAGTCACCGACGGCGAGGTCCTCCACCTCGATGTTCAAGTTGCGGCGGCAGTCCTCGTCCGAGCGCAGGCGCGCCATCGCCGTCGCGTCGCGGTCGAGGCCGGTCGAGCCGAGCGCCCGCGTCGATGCGGATGGGGCTGCACGCCCCGCTCTTCGCCAGCGCGTGCTCGGGCGCGATGAAGCTGAGCAGAAACGCGCCGGCCGATACGATCGATCCGAAACGAATGAAATGTTGCATTGCGTCACCTCCATGAAAGTAGTTGGCGAGGGCACTTCCAGACTTCGTGCCAGTGCCCACGCGGGAACGGCGCGCGGAAAGATCACGCGCGGCGACGCGAACGCCATGCGAGGTATTCCTCACGGCTGCGGACTTCTGCGCAGCCGGCAGCAACGGCCGAGATGATGCGGAATAGTCCTCACGGGGTGCGGACTATTCCGCACTGCCGAGTCGCCGCGGACTCGGCGACGCTTCCCCTGATCGCACCAGGCTCGACGACCCCTTTGGGCATGCGCCTTGCGTTAGCCTGCGATCTCTACCGACACACGGAAAACACAAGAAAGAGAAAATGGAGGACTCGATGAGACGGATGAGTTGGCAAGGAAGAGCACGTGAGGCGACTTCATGCACCGCGCGGATCGCGGTCGCAACAGGACTCCTCTTGGTTCTCGCAGTGAGTCCGAGCCAGGCAAGGGAGAAGTCGGAAGTGAACCTGGAACCGACGGCTGGCGCGTCGCGCGCCAAAGGGAAAGCGAGCTTGTCGCTGCGCAGATCGTCTGATGGGCGATTTCAGGTTCACGCCGCGCGACTCGAGCGCGAGTCGGAGTACGAATTGATCGTCGGCGGAGTGAAGGTGGCCACGCTGCACTCGAACCGGCGCGGCCGGGTGCAGGTGCGCTTCAGCAGCGAGCCGCACGGACGCGACATGCTTCTCGGCTTCGATCCGCGCGGCGCATCGATCGCCCTCCGCAAGGTGGGCGATGACGACGTCCTCGGTGGCGAGCTGCCAGACGACGACGATACCGACCTCACGTGCTGCCTTCCCGACGGCGGCGGGGACGGCGACGCCGAGTGCGAGGACCGCACGGCGGAAGAGTGCGCCGCACAAGGCGGCACGGTGGTGAGTGCCACCTCCTGCCTTCCGAACCCTTGCGGATCCACTCCCCCGAGTGGCAGCGAGATCGTCTGCTGCATCCCCGATGACAGCGGTGCCGAATGCGAGGATCGCACCCCGGCGGAATGCCTCAACGAAGGCGGCACGGTCGTCGAGGCGACGTCCTGCACTCCCAACCCCTGCGCCGCCACGCCCCCGGCGGATCCCGACATCCAGTGCTGCCTGCCCGACGGCGGTGGCGACGGCCCGGGCGAGTGCGAGGATCGCACGGCCGAAGAGTGTGCCGCGCAAGGCGGCATCGACATGGGCCCCGGCACCTGCACGCCGAACCCGTGCGCCGACATCCCGCCCCCGAACCCCGACATCCAGTGCTGCCTGCCGGACAACGGCGGCGACGGAGCGGCCGAGTGCGAAGACCGCACGGCCGAAGAGTGTGCCGCGCAAGGCGGCATCGACATGGGCCCCGGCACCTGCACGCCGAACCCGTGCGGCGGTGTGATCCCGCCCGGCGGCGGCACGCCGACGGTGCGCGTGACCTGCGAGCGCCGTTCCTCGCGCTCGAAGGTATCGGTCGACGGCAGCGGCCTCGCCACAGGCACCTATACGGCTCGCGCCACCTCGGGCGCGAACACGGCGGTCGCCGCACCGCAGGCCACGATCGGCGACCAGGCGGAGTTCGACTTCGACAGCGATTCGGGTGACGTCGGAGCGGGAGCGACACCGATCGCGGGCACCTTCATCCAGGGATCCCCACCGCAGGTGACGGGCGAGATCATCGACGCCACGGGCGCGGTGGTGGCGACGGCGACGGAGACCTGCCGCGACCGTTGAAGCGAGCGCAAACGCGCCGCGATCGCACCATTGGGGCACTTCCCACTCGGGGAGGTGCCCCTTTTTTTGCACCAGTCGCAGCTCCACTTGCCCGCACGGGGTGCGGAATATTCCTCACGAGGTGCGGAATATTCCTCACGTCTTCGTGGCGGGGCGCTTGCCGTGCAGGACGCAGCGACACGCGATCGGGCAGGGGCAGCCCTTCTCCGCGGGGAACGAGAATTGCTGTTGAGACGATCGATGGTTTATTCTCCCCAGGCAGTGAGCAACGAATCTCAGGCGCCACCGGTCGCCCCCACGACGGCGCGGGGTACGGAGAAGACGAATCGTCTGGCGCCGATGCAGATTCTCCTGGTCGAGGACGAGATCGTCCTCGCCCGCAACGTTCAGCGCGCCCTCGAATCCGAAGGGCACACGGTCGAGTGGCTGGAGAGCGGCGAGGCGGCGCTCGGCTGGCTGCGCAACGCGAGGCCGGATCTCGTGCTGCTCGACAATCGTCTCCCCGGCATGAGCGGCCTCGAGACGTTGCAGCAGCTTCGCGCGATCGATCCGACGATCATCGTCATCATGATGACCGCGTTCGCGACGCTCGAGGACGCCGTTTCGGCGATGCGGCTCGGCGCGGCCGATTTCGTCCGCAAGCCGGTGGGGCTGGCCGAGCTGGAGCTCGCCATCGAGCGCGTGATCGAGAAGGATCGCCTGCAGCAGGAGCTCCGTTTCTACCGCCACCAGCGCGGCGGACGGGACGCGCGCGGTGTTCTCGGGCATTCGCCGGCGGTCCAGGAGGTGCGGCGCACGATCGAGCGTCTGAGCACCCTGCCGCGCTCGGGAGCGGGCGGCCCGACGGTCCTCTTCACCGGCGAGACCGGAACGGGCAAGGGCCTGTTGGCGCGCACCCTGCACGCCGCCGGCGCGCGCAGCGAGGGCCCGTTCATCGATCTGAACTGCACCGCGATCCCGGAGTCGCTCCTCGAGTCGGAGCTGTTCGGCTACGAAAAGGGCGCCTTCACCGACGCGCGCACGGCGAAGCCGGGTCTGGTCGAAGCCGCCGAGGGCGGGACCCTCTTCCTCGATGAGATCGGCCACGTCGGCGGCTCGGTGCAGGCCAAGCTTCTCAAGGTGATCGAGGAGAAGACCGTACGGCGGCTCGGCAGCCTGCGCGACCGCATGGCCGACGTCTGGGTCGTCGCGGCGACGAACCGCGACCTCGGCGAAGCGGTCGCGCGAGGGCGAGTTTCGCGAGGATCTCTATCATCGCCTGCGCGTCGTCGAGATCCGGGTGCCGCCGCTGCGCGAGCGCGAAGACGACGTGCTCGAGCTGGCGGAGCACTTTCTGTCCGTTCATGCCGCCCGCTACGGCGTTCCCGCGCCGACCCTCGGCGAGGCCGCCCGCGCGGCGCTGCGCGCCTATCGCTGGCCGGGCAACGTTCGAGAGCTGGCCAACGTCATGGAGCGCGCCGTGCTGCTCGGCGAGGGCGGCGTGCTCGAGCCGAAGGACCTCGCGTTGCTGCCGTCGCATACAGCCGGCGGGCGAATTCGAGGTCAACTTCCCTCCCGAAGGCATCGTCTGGGCCGACCTCGAGAAGTCGCTCGTCGAACAGGCTCTCCGTCAGTCCGGCGGCAACCAGGTGCGGGCCGCCAAGCTGCTCGGCATGTCGCGCGATGCCCTGCGCTATCGGATGGAGAAGTACGGGGTGGCCTCGTGAAGTCGCCGGACCATCGACGGTCAAACCAGCTCCTTCGCCGGTTCACGCTCTGGATCCTCGCCGGCGCGCTGCTGTGCGCGGGAGCCCCGGCCGACGCCGGATCGACCGAGCCCGAGCTGGCCATCGCCGACGTCGCGGCAAGCGCGAACGAAGGCGTGGTCACGCTCGAGATCCGCGCCAACTTCTCCTACGGAGACGTCGTACGCCTCGGCTATCCCCTCGCGGTCGTCGGCCACGCAGGGAGCGTCCAGCGTCGAGCTCTTTCTCGATGGCCGTGTGATGGTGGCGAGCGGCGGCGGGCCGGCGACACCGCTGCCGGGCGCGCCGGGGGTGGTTGCCATCGCGCCCACGCGGATCAGCGCGGTTCTGCCGCCCAACTTCACTCCGCCGGGCTTGGCAACCGTGCGGCTCGAGGCCGCGTTCGACGGCGACACGCTGCGCAGCAACAGCGTCGAGGTGCGGTGGTGACCGTCTTCCTGCGCCGCTGGGCACGCGGAACCATCGTTGCCGCATGCACGCTCGTTTCTCTGGCTCGACCGGCGAGCGGGGTAAGCGCGGTCTTCCTCGCTGATCCGACGGATCCCGCCAGCGGCCGGCCCTACGAGATCTTGCCCGGACAGCCGCTGGTGACGGCCGGCGACGATGGTCGCCTGGGTACGGCGGACGACGTCATCGACCAATCGAAGATCGGCGACATCGATCTCGTCGTGCGGCTCGGAGCGCTGCCGCCGGGGGATGAATCCCGGATCCCGCCGCGCTGCGCGGCTCCCTCGCGACGGCCGTCGCCGGCGCGCGCGGCGTGGGGACGGCAGTGCCGTTTCGCGTCTACCTGTCGGACGGAGCGGTCGGCCCCGGGCATCCGTACGGCAACGTTCTTCCCGCGGCCGACATGGAAGGCCTGCCCGTCATCGTGCTGCTCTTCGCCGATCTCGACGGCGACGGCTTCATCGGGCCGGCCGGCGCGCGCCCGGCGCGTGAGGTGCGCCGCTGCGCGAGCTCGAGCCGGTCGGGCGCGAGGTGGCGTTGTTCAGCGGCGGGGTGGCGAGCGGCACGATCGCCGTCACGGTCGGCGCTCCGCACGAGCATCGGCGGCGTCACCGTCGTCGCGACGGCCCTGGCCCTCACCGGCACCTACGATCCCGGCTTTCTTCGAGCGGTCTCGTTCCGAACGGTCCGCCGGTCATGACGGCGCTGCCGTTCCTTCCCGAGCGCGATCTGGCGCGCGTGTTCAGCCAGGACATCGGCCCACTGTCGGTGAACGGCACCCTGAATCCGTCGCCGCGCGCGGCCGGAATTCCCGATCCGCGCGCCCTCGTCCGTCGCGCTCCGCGCGGACGGCTCGAGTCCGACGATCGACGCGGCGCGCGTGGTGGCGGGCCCGGCGGTCTGCGCTCGGCTGGTGGAACAGGTGCGCCGGGGCGAGGACGTGCATCCCGAGCCAGAGGCGATCGTGCTGCCGCTCGCAGGGGCGTTTGGGACGCTCGCAGCTCAGGCTCGTCGCCGTGGACCGTCTCGGTAATCCGACCGACATCGCGGCGCCGATGACGGTCCGCGTCGTCGCCGAGGGCGCGCTGGTGATCCGCCCCAATCGCGACCGCGTGTTCACCACCGAGACGTTCGTGCTCAAGTCGGCGCGCGGCGCACCGCTCGTCGTCAGCGCGCGCGGGGCGGGCACGGGAGCGCTGAACGTGCTCGTGAACGGCGCTCTCTGCCAGCGGCTGCCGGTGGTGGCGCGGCCGAGCTGACGCCGGCGGCGTGGACGCCTGGGTATCGCTCGACGGGCGACGGCGACTTTCCCACCATCGGCGACGCCGTGGCGTCGGCGAGCGATCGCAACGGCGACGGACGCGTGGTGATCGCGGTGCGACCCGCGCATCTATCGCGAAAGCGTGCGCGTCGCCCGCGCGGTCGAGATCTACGGCGCCGGTCGCCGATCGCACCGTGATCGAAGCGAGGCGGCCTGGGCCGCGCATTGGCGTTGGCCCATCCCGGTGCGGTGGCGGCGGACCTGACGGCGAGCGGCGGCACGGTCGGCATCAGCGTCGAGGCGCCGCTCACGGCGCGGGGGCTCGAGGCGCGCGCCAACATCGGCGCCGGAATTCGCATCGCGGCATCGGGCGCGGCGGCGCGCGAGTGCCGGGCGCGCGACAACGGCGAGGGTTTCGCGGTCGAGGCGTCGGCGGAGCTCGACGCGTGCCGGAGCGAGCGCAACTTCGCCGCCGGCATCGCGGTGCGCGGCGCGACGGCGGCGGTGCGCGACAGCACCGCCTTCGCCAACGGCGGCGACGGCATCGAGGTGATCGGACAGCGTCGACCCGGTCCTCACCGGCAACCGCAGCGCCGGCAACCTCGGCGCCGGGTTGACGCTCGAGGAGGTCGAGCGCGGGCCTGCTCACCGGCAATCGCGCCGCCGGCAACGACGACAACGGTCTCCGCCTGAACAAGTCGGACGGCGTTCTGATCGACGGCAACGACTTCTCCACCAACGGCGGCTTCGGCATGCGCATCGACCGCTCGACGGCCGACTTCGACGCCGCCGCGGGCGCGCAGTCCCGCCGGGCAACAACGACGTCAGCGACAACCGCAAGGGCGAGCTGCGTTTCGACTGAAAGACCGCGCCGCTGCCGCTACGAGGCCGCGGAGGCCGCGCCCGCTGCCGGCCGCGCGCTCGGCTCACCGGGTCGCAGCGGCAGCAGGACGCGGAACTCGGTCCCCTGGCCGACCTCGCTCGACACCTCGATGCGTCCCTGGTGGCCGTCGACGATGCGCTGCACGACCGCGAGGCCGACGCCGGTGCCGCGCGCCTTGCGGGTGTAGAAGAGGCGAAAGATCTTCGGCAGCTGGTCGGGCCGCGAATCCCTTGTCCGTTGTCGCGGACGCGCAGCTCGAGCAGCGCGCGCTCCGTTCGCATCGTCCGGCGCGCGTCACCGCCGTGGCAGATCGACGGCGCCCCCCGCGTCCATCGACTCGATCGCGTTCGTCACCAGCGCGAGGCCGACCTGCTCGATCTGCGCCGCGTCGAGCTCGTGCGCGCGGCAGCGACGGCGCGAGATCGAGCGACGACGTCGATGCGCCGCTCCGCGATCTGGCGCCGCAGCAGGTGCACGAGGCCGCGCACGATCTCGTTGAGATCCGCCGAGCGCCGGGTGGGGCACGAAGGGGCGCGCGAAGTCGAGCAGCTCGGCGATGCGCGAGTCGAGCGCGTCGGCCTCGGTGAGGATGTCGAGGAAGCTCTGCGCGCAGCGGATGCGTCGGGACCGATCGTCGCGCACGCCGAACTCGGCGGCGGTCTTGATGCCGGCGACGGGATTGCGAATCCCGTGCGCCACCGCCGCCGACAGCTCGCCGACCGCCGCCAGGCGCTCGGCCTCGACGAGCCGGTCGCGCGCCTCGCGCAGCTCGCGGTTGGTCTCGGCGAGGGCGCGATAGGCGCGCGCGTTCTGCACCGCCACCGCGGCCTGGCTGGCGAGCGTGGCGAGCAGGTCGAGATCGTCGCGTCGCGTACAAGCGGCCCGATCGCTTCTCGCCGAGGGCGAGAAAGCCGACCAGCCGTTGCTCGAGGAGCATCGGCACCGCCAGCGTCGCGCCGATCTCGGCCAGCGCTCGGCGCGCTGCTTCCGGCGTCGCGCCGCCGACCGGCCGTTGCGCGACGTGCACGCTGCGCACCGCTTCCGCTCGAGGTGCTCGACCAGCGGCGACGTCGCCGGCGATCGGCGGTGCCGGTTCGCCCTCGCGACGGAAGTCGCCGCGTCTGCGGATCGCGCAGCCACACGTCCGTGCGCTCGACCTGCATCTGCTCCGTGATGATCCCGACCAGCCGCGCCACCAGCGCGTCGAGGTCGAGAATGCGACGCCAGCGCATGGCTCGCCGCACCGACGGTGGCTCGGTAGTCGTACGGACGCCGGAAGAAGATGAGGTCGACGACCGCCTGGATGCGCGCCGCGCAGCGGATTGAAGAGCGCGAGCAGCACCATCGTCACCAGCACGTGCACGGCGGGCGACGTGTAGAGGTCGGGCAGCACCAGTAGTCGAGCACGGCCAGCGATCGCCGTGTAGATGAGCCCGACGACGAAGGTGACGACGACGTACGCGACCGTACGGCGGAAGATGCGGTCGGTGCCGAACAGCTCGTAGCGCACGATCGCGTAGGCGATGGCGGCCGGGAAGAAGCCGAAGCCGAGCGTCAGATAGTTGAGCGGCACCGCGGCGCCCGCGGTGTAGACCGCGAGCAGCACCAGCGCCGGGACCAGCGCCGCGCCGGCGAGGCCGAGCAGGAAGATGCGCAGACGGGCGCGCGCGACCGGCGAGCGCGGCGCGGCGCAGCAAGCGCCGGCGCGATGCCGAGCGCCGCCAGCAGCGACGCCACCATGGCCAGATGCGTGATGCGGTCGAGCACCAGCAGCACCGAGAACGAGCGCGCGAGAACGTCGACCACGCGTCGCGAGACCGAGCAGCAGGCAGCCCGCGTAGAGGGCCGGCAGGAAGCGGCGCAAGCGCGCCACGCCGGGCGAGACGCCGGGAAGATCGATCGCCAACTGCAGCATCGTCGCCGGCAGCAGCGTGACCAGGAAGAAGTACGGGACCTGGAACCAGCTCGGCCCCATCAGGTCGATCGAGGTCGCGAGGTAGAGGCCGTAGTCGGCGGAGAACACGAAGAACGCCTGCGCCCCGCGGCTGTGCGGGTCGAGAAAGATGATCGCGATGCCGAGCACCGAGGAAGACGAGCGCGTTCAGGAGATAGTTGCCGAGCGTGAGGGCGAAGGCCGACAGAGGCCGAGGCGGCGCGAAGCGAGCTCGATCTCGTACTGTCTCGCCGCCTTGCGCGAGCGTGTACCGGAAATGACGTGCCGGCCGGGCGCGCGGCGATGCGCGCCTCGACCTCGTCGCGGGTCGTGCACGGGAGCCCCGTCGACGGCGATCAGGTGCGACTGATAGCGCAGGCCGGCGCGCGCGGCGGCGTCCGTCGAACACGTCGAGGGCCGGGACGAAGTTGTTCTGCCAGAGAAAGAAGCCGGGATAGACACGGTACACCCAGCGCGCGGCGTTGAAGGCGCAACCGAGACTGATCACGGCGATGATCGGCAGCGAGGCGAGCACGAGTCGCGACGGCAACGGTCTCGGCCGCGGCCGCAGCGCATGCACCGGCGGCAGGGGGATCGGTCTTCGCGTCCACGCGTGCGGCGATTCTGGCAGGTCTCGCCGTTGCCTGCCAGGTGCTGATGTTCCCGCCCTTCGGCGTTGCCTGGCTCGCATGGCTCGCGCCGCTGCCGCTCTTCCTTCTCTATCCGATCGGCCGGCTGCGCGGCCGCGGCCGGCATCGGCTGGGAGATCGGCACGCTGCAGTCGCTGCTGGATCGACGTGCCCTGGCTGTGGCCCGCGATGCGCGACGCGCTCTCGGCGCTGAAGCCTCCAGCGCGCCGCGATGCTGGTCGATCGAAGTCGCAGACTCGTCGGCGGCATGCCGGTGCCGTGCTGCTCGGCGTGCTGCTCGCAGGCACGGCGCCGCGCTACCTCCGGATTGCATTCGCGCTCCTCGCGCCGGCGGCGTGGGTCGCCGCTCGAATACATGCGGTCACAGCTGCCGCTGGCGGCTCCGTGGACGCTGCTCGGCTCGGCTTTTCCTGCGGACGGGCTCTCGCACAGATCGCCGACCTCGGCGGCGTGTACGCGGTGTCGTTCGTCGTCGCGTTGCCGAGCGCCGCCGTGGCCTGCGCCCGTCGCTCTGCTTCTTGCGCTCGTTGCGTGGGGAGGCGCAGCCGTCGCGGCGCTGATTCTGTTCTCCGCCTTCCTGTACGGTAGTTCGCGTCTCGACGAGGTGGGCGCGGCCATCGACGCGGCACCGTCGTTGCGCGTCGCGCTCGTACGCTCCGGACTGTCCAACGAAGCGCGGCTCGCACCGCACCGCGCGGCCGAGATCGTCGAGCGTTTCCTCTCCGCCGGGCCGTGCAGGCGGCCCGCCGTCGATCTCGTCGTGTGGCCGGAGAATACGGTTCCCGTCCTGCTGGAAGACAATCCGGAGCTGGTGGCGCGAATCGCCGAGCGGCGCCGTGACGACCAAGTATCTCATCGGAGCACCGCGCATGGTCGACGGCCGATCACGCTCGCTGCGCACCTCGGCATTTCTCATCGGCGAGCGCGGCATCGAAGGCGCTACGACAAGGTTCGGCTGCTTGCCCGGGGCGGAGATCTGCACGCGGCGGCTGGCGCGAGGAGCTCGGTTTCAGCAGCCGGGGAAGGCCTGCCGTCGATGGTGGCGGGCGGCGTCCAGCTCGGCACGACGATCTGCTACGAGGCCGTCTTTCCCGATCTTGCGCGCGCGGCAGTTCTACAGCGGCGCAGGGCTCCTGGTGAATCTGAGCAACGATTCGTGGTTCGCGGCCGGCGCCGGGCCGGAGCTGCACTTTCAGCACGGCATCCTGCGTGCGGTCGAGACTCGCCGCAGCATGGTTCGGGTCTCGAACGGCGGCATCACCGCGCTCGTCCTGCCCGACGGCCGCGTCGTGGCGCGCGACGGTGGTGCGGGGAGCCTTCTCGTCTCCGCCCCGATTCTCGAAGACGCGAGCCTCTACGTCCGGTTCGGCGATTGGTTCGCGTGGGTTTGCCTCACCGCCGCCGCGGCAACGGCGCTCTCGTCGTATCTCGCACGGCGCGGATCTCGACACCCGCTTTGACAGATGTCGCCAATGCCGCGAGACTGGTGAGAGAGGCCTCTGCCACCACGATGCCCACGCTGCTGATCGTCGAAGACGAGCTCGTCCTCGCGCGCAACCTGTCGAAGGCGTTCATGCCGCAACGGCTTCGAGGTGCACCATGCGGGCACGATCGCGGAAGCGCAAGGGAATCCTCGCGTCGACGACGACCGACGTGGCGCTGCTCGACCTGCGCCTGCCGGACGGCAGCGGGCTCGACCTGCTCGACGCCCTGATCGACGCCGACCCCGACCTGCCGGTGATCATGATGACCGCGTACGGCTCGGTGGCCGACGCGGTCGACGCCATGCAGCGCGGCGCGCGCGACTACGTGCAGAAGCCGCTCGATCTCGAGGAAGTACGGCTCAAGGTCGAGCACGCGCTGCGCGGCGCGCGCCAGCGGCGCGAGATCTCCTACTATCGCGACCGCGAGTCCGGCGCCGGCGCGATTCTCGGCGAGTCGCCGACGACGCAGCAGCTGCGCGCGCTGATCGCGCGCGTGGCGCGCATGACCAGCGGCCCGGGCGCTCCGGCACCGACCGTGCTGCTGCTCGGCGAGACCGGCAGCGGCAAGGGACACTGCGGCGCGCGCCCTGCACGCCGCGCGGCGGCCGGCGCGACGGGCCGTTCATCGAGGTGAACTGCACGGCGCTGCCCGAGAGTCTCGTCGAGTCGGAGCTGTTCGGCTACGAGAAGGGCGCCTTCACCGACGCGCAGCACCGCGCGCGCCGGCCTCTTCGAGACCGCCGAGGGCGGCGCCATCTTCCTCGACGAGATCGGCCACATCTCGCCGCCGCTGCAGTCGAAGTTCCTGAACGTCATCGAAGACAAGGTCGGTGCGCCGCATCGGCGCCATCGGCGTCGCGCCGCATCGACGTGCAGGTCATCGCCGCCACCAACCGCGACCTCGAAGCGGCCGTGCGCCTGGGCGAGTTTCGCGAAGACCTCTACCAGCGGCTGTCCGTCGCCGTCATCCGCATTCCGCCGATTGCGCGAGCGCGAAGGCGACGCGGTGCTGCTCGCGCGCGCGCTGCTCGACGATGCCTGCCGGCGCTACGGCGTCCCGTCGCGCACGCTGTCGCGCCGAGGCCGAAGCGGCGATCGCCCGCTACCCCTGGCCCGGCAACGTGCGCGAGCTGGCCAATACCATGGAGCGCATCGTCCTCTTCTCCGACGGCGATCCGGTCGCCGCCGACCGAGCTCGGCCTGCCGCACGTATCCGCCTGCGCGCGGCCGCGTCGCCGTGGCCCCGTCCGGGCGAGGTGCAGATCGACTTTCCCGACGAGCGGCCTCTCCCTGGAAGCGGTCGAGCGCGCGCTGCTCGTCGCGCGCCCTCGAGAAGGCGAGGCGGCAACCAGAGCGCGGCGGCGCGACTGCTCGGCATCTCGCGCGACACGCTGCGCTACCGGATGGAGAAGTTTGGCCTCGACAATGAGGGCCGCAACGTGATTCCCGATCAGGGGCTGCGAACCGGGAAGGGGGGAGAGCCCTTGAGAGCGGGCGGACTCCGCCCTCAAGGTGCTCAGATGACGTAGTCCGGCATGGGGGGAGACGGACTGCGTCGGAGGAACTTTGTTGGGGTATCTGGTCTTCTCTTAGCAGGCAAGTGCCGTGCCAGCGTCCACCACAGCGACCTCGCAAGGATTTTCGCCCACTGCGGCCTCGTAGGTCGGTTGGGGGAAATCACCACCCAGGTCAGGTGAAAAGACCCAGATCGATTGCGGATTGGCGATTGCGGCTTGCGGATTTCCGAGTCCGGAATCAGCATCGAGGCTGCCGTCCAGCCGGTCGTTTCTGAGGCGCGAGTCTGGGGATCCGCGATCTGCATTCTGTCGCAATGCCTGCCCGATCCGCAATCCGCATCCGCGTCCGCTCCGCAATCGGCCGGGCCTTTGCCACCCCGGCGCGTCTGCCGTAGCATGACGCGCACGGCGACGTTCTGATGACGCGAACGAAGAAGCCGGTATGGCCCGAGATCGGCTGGAGCTTTCGGCTCGCTGCCGGCCTCGCCGCCCTCATCGTGTTGATCTGCACCTTCAACTCGCTGCTGTGGATCAACCGGCCGTTCCCTGGATTCTTCCTCGGGCAGAACCTGTTCGTCCCGGCGGTGGGGGACATCGACTGGACGGGGTACGAGGCGGGCGTGCCGTACCAGTCGCGCCTGCTGACGGTCGATGGCGAGCCGGTCACGTCGGCCGACGAAGTCTATCGCGCCATTCGCACAGCTGCCGATCGATACGACGGTGACGCTACACGTTCGCGCTCGAGGACGGCGGCGAGCCGGTGACGTTGCGCGTGACCGACCATGCGCCTCGAGGTGTCGCGACTATCTGTGGAGCCTTCGGCACCTACCTCGTCATCGGCAGCCTGCTGACCCTGCTCGGCTTCGTCGTCGTACCTCATCCGGCCCGATCGGCCGGCCGCGCGCGCGATGCTGATCGCCGGCGTCACCTGGGGAGCTCTACCTCGTCACCTCGGCCGACATGATCGGCCCGGCCTGGTTCCGGCCGCTCTACGTTGATGCTGCGAGCGATCGCGCCCGTCGCGCTCGTCCACCTGGCGCTCACCTTCCCGACGAGCGCGACGATCCTGCGCCGCCATCCGCGGCTGCTGCCGGCAGTCTGTACGTGCTGCGCCGCTCGGCGTCGGCGTCGCTCGACACTGCGCTTCGACCGCTCGTTCGCGGCTACGATCGCCCTCAACCACTTCCACGCCGCCGCGATGATGGTCGGCGGGGCGGTGCTGATCGGGCTGCTCGTGCTCAGCTTCCTCTTCCCGCCGTCGGCCGGCGGCGCGCCAGCGCACCAAGATCGCCGCCGTCGGCGGCGTGCTCGCGTTCCTGTCGCCGGTCGCCGGCTACTTCCTCTCCTACGTGATGGGCGTGAGCATTCCCGTTCAACTTCCTCGCCATCCCGCTGGCGCTCTTCCCGGTGGCGATCGGCTGGGCGATCGTGAAGCACGACCTGTTCGAGGTCGACGCGATCATCCGGCGCGCCGTCGCCTGGGCGATCCTCACCGGCGCTCATCGCCGCGCTCTACCTCGCCGGCGTCGGCCTGCTCGAGGTGCTCGTTCGCCGGGCGCAGCGGCCGCGTCGCGCAGCTCTTCTTCCTGCTCGCCCTGGTGGCGGTGCTCAACCCGCTGCGCAACCGGTGCAGGTGGCGATCGACTACCTGTTCGCGCGCGACCGTACGACTACCGAAAGACCGTCGACGAGGCGAGCCAGGCGCTGGCGACGCTGCTCGACCTCGAGACCGTGGTGGCGCGCATCCTGACCACGATCACCGAGACCATCCACGTCGAGTTCGGCGCCGTGTGGCTGCGCGGCGACGGCGGCGGCTACCGAGCTGCAGGCGGTGGTCGGCGCGCGCCGCGGCGGCGCTGCCGAAGCGAGCTCGACGCGCGACAGCGCCGCTCGATCCGCCGCCTCGCGCGCCGCCCGCAGCACTTCCTCGGCGAGGAGGCGCTGTTCGGACGCGACGGCAAGCCGTCCGCAGCGAGCTGGCGACGCTCGGCACGCACCTGCTCGTGCCGATGTCGTTCGAGCGGCGCGTGGTCGGCTTCATCGCGCTCGGCGCCAAGCAGTCGGGCCGCTTCTACTCCGGCGAGGATCTGGAGCTGCTGCGCACGCTCGCCAACCAGGGCGCCGTGGCGGTGCAGAACGCGCGCTCGTACCGCACCCTGATGCGCGTCAACCAGGAGCTGCGCGACGCGCAGTCGCGCCTCATCGAGGCCGAGCGCTTCGCCGCCATCGGCGAGCTGTCGGCGCTGGTCGCGCACGGCATCCGCAACCCGCTGGCCGGCATCAAGGCGGCGGCGCAGTTCGCCGAGCTCGACCTGCCGGGCGACCATCCGCTGCGCGAGAACATCGCCGACATCATCAGCGAGGTCGACAAGCTGGAGGGCCGGATCAAGGCGCTGCTCGACTTCGCCCAGCCGTTCGAGCCGCATCCGGCCGCCGTGCGACGTGGCGCAGATCGTCGCGCGACGCGCTGGCGTCGCTGCGCACCCAGATCGCCGCGCAGGGCATCACGCGTCGTCACCGAGATCGACCCGGCGCTGCCGCGAGGTCCAGCTCGACTACGCGCAGATCGAGCAGGTGCTGCTGGCCCTGATGTCGAACGCCATCGAGGCGATGCCGCGCGGCGGCCGCCTCGCGGTCAGCGCGCGCGCGCGCCGACGACGGCGACAGCTGCGCATCGACGTCGCCGACACCGGGCCCGGCATCCCGCCCGAGCAGCTGCCGCACCTCTTCGAGCTCTTCGTCACCGGCAAGCCGAGCGGCACCGGCCTCGGGCTCGCGTTCGCGAAGAAGATCGTCGAGCTGCACGGCGGCCGCATCGCCGCCGAGAGCGAGCTCGGCCCTCGGCAGCCGCTTCACCATCGACCTGCCGCTGACCACGCCGCCCCCGTCGCGCGAGAGCCGCGGCGCAACGAACCAGCGCGGGTGAGAACGGACACGATCGAATCGTGCGCAGAGAAGCGTCCTAGAAATCGAGGCAAGCGTGCGGGGATGGAGAGGGCAGTGCCGGTTGGCGATTTTTCTCGTCTTGCTGTCGGCTCTCGTTGCGAAGCCTGCGGCCGCAGCGTTCACGACCGTTCGAGACCTCGCAGGTGCGACCGCTGGCGCTGACGCCGGACGGCCGCACGCTGCTCGCCGTCAACACGCCCGACGCGCGCCTGGAAATCTTCGCCGTCGACGGCGGTGACATCTCGCACGTGAGCTCGGTGCCGGTCGGGCTCGAGCCGGTCGCCGTCGCGGCGCGCACCAACACCGAAGTCTGGGTCGTCAACCACCTTTCCGACAGCGTGAGCATCGTCGACATTGGCGCCAATCCGCCGCGCGTCGCGCGCACGCTGCTGGTCGGCGACGAGCCGAGCGACGTCGTCTTCGCCGGGCCGACCGACGGCGCTGGGAGCTTCCGCCGCGCCTTCATCACCACGGCACGCCGCGGCCAGAACCTGCCCGAGTCCGTGCCGCCCAACTTCACGACGCCGGGCACGCCGCGCGCCCTCGTCTACGTTTTCGACACGGCCGATCTCGGCGATTCCCTCGACGGCACGCCCGAGACGATCGTCGAGCTCTTCGGCGACACGCCGCGCGCCCTCGCCGCCTCGCCCGACGGCCGCACGGTCTACGCCGGCATCTTCCAATCCGGCAATCAGACCACGACGGCGACGGAAGGCGCCGTATGCGACGGCGGCGCGACGGCGGGCCCGTGCGACGTCGACGGGGTGCAAGTGCCCGGCGGCCTACCCGGCGGCCAAGCTGCCGGGCGGGCTCCCGGCACCGAACGACAACATCGAGGGCACCACCGGACCCGAGGTCGGATTGATCGTCAAACGCAATCGGGCGAGCGGGCTCTGGGAAGACCAACTCGGCCGCAACTTCACCAACGCCGTGCGCTTCGATCTGCCCGATCTCGACGTCTTCGCGCTCGACGCGCTCGCCGATCCGCCGCGCCAATCGGCCGCGTTCGCGCACGTCGGCACCGTGCTCTTCAACATGATCGTCAACCCGTCGAACGGGAAGCTCTACGTCAGCAACACCGAGGCGCGGAACGACGTACGCTTCGAAACCGGCGTGCGCGGCGACCTGCACGAGGCGCGCATCACCGTGCATCGACGGCGAGCAGGTTCTGCCGCGCCACCTCAACAAGCACATCGCCGCGCTACCCGACGGCTACCAGACGAGGCCGATGCCGCGCCGCCGTGAAGGAGGCCAGCCTGGCCACTCCGCTCGGCATGGCGCTGTCGAGCGACGGCACGCTGTACGTCGCCGCCTACGGCTCGAGCAAGGTCGGGGCGTTCGATGCGAGCCGGCTCGAAGACGACACCTTCGTGCCCGATTCGTCCACCCACATCGAGGTCAGCGGCGGCGGCCCATCGGGCCTGGCGCTCGATGAAGACAATTCCCGGCTCTACGTCCTCACCCGCTTCGACGACGCCGTGAAGGTGATCGACACGACGAGTCGACAGGAGATCGCCCAGCACCCGCTCCACAACCCCGAGCCGCGGCAGGTAGTCGACGGCCGGAGATTTCTCTACGACGCGCGCTTCACGTCCAGCAACGGCGAAGCGTCGTGTGCCGCCTGTCACGCCTTCGCCGACTTCGACAGCCTGGCGTGGGACCTCGGCAACCCCGACGGCGTCGTCGAGTCGAACTTCAACTTTCTCGGACCCACCGGGTTGCTGCTGCCGTTTCACCCGCTGAAGGGACCGATGACGACGCAGACCCTGCGCGGCCTGGCGAATCAGGGCCCGATGCACTGGCGCGGCGATCGTACCGGAGCGAGTTCAGCAACGACCCGCGGTCGCACGACTCGACGCTGGCGTTCGAGGCGTTCAACGTCGCGTTCGACTCGCTGCTCGGGCGCGACGAGGGCCCGATCTCCGATTCGGT
>CAVPFY010000001.1:0-1258146 GCA_963703905.1 uncultured Chloroflexia bacterium | reverse complement strand
AGATCGTAAAAAAGATCCCCAATCGTATCGTGAAAATTGAAAAAGGCAATCTGATCAGTGATTCCGGCAGTACAGCCGGATCATAATTTAATGCCGCAATAAACGGTGACCACTCCAAACATCATCGGGAACGAGCGGATATCGCTAAATCCTTTTTTCTCCAGCATCGTTTTGAAAACCGGCGGATCGGGAAATTCATCCACGGATCTTGGCAAGTAATAATACGCCGAATCGTGTCCCGAAAGCCAGGTCCCTATGCGGGGTAAAATAAATTTAAAATATATCTGAAACAGGTGACGGAAAACGGCTATGCCCGGTTTGGAAAATTCCAGGATCACTAATATTCCGGATCCGGAGAGTACCCGTGTGATTTCATCGAGGGCTTTACCGGTATCCGTCATATTCCGTATTCCAAAAGCGGTCATCACGGCGTCGACGGAATGATCGCCCAGCGGCAGGCGTTCGCCATCGCCGCAAACCGGCCGGTAAAATTCAAGCAGATCTTTTTTTTCAAACTTTTTACGCGCCCGTTCCAGCATGACCGTACTCAGATCCACCGCGATCACCTTTTCGCGCGCCGCGTTTAACCGCGAGAAGAGCCATATCCCCGGTTCCGCTGGCAAGATCCAGTACGCGGTGTAGAGATCGGCTTTGCCGGCATTGCTTTTATGTTGGTACTCCTGATCGCTGGGGGTGCATATCGGCTTTGCCTTAATAATCAGTGGATTTCTTGGTTTTGCCATGATTGGCGGGTGGCAGGCAGGCCTGTCAAACATAGCTATTACTGCTTTTGAAAAAACAAATAATTTTCACTTTGCCGTCGTGCCATTTTTTTTGCTCATGAGCTCCTTTGTGAGCGCCAGCGGCATGGGGCGGGAAATATACGACTTTGGCCGCAGCGGTTTCGGGCAATATAAAGGGGGGCTGGCCATCGCCACCACCGCCGGTGTTGCCGTATTCTCTGCCGTCAGCGGATCGAGCCTGGCATGTACGGTGACCTTCAGTAAGATAGCGTATCCTGAAATGAAGAAGTCGGGTTATGATGAAAGTCTGGCCCTCGGAACGATATGCGCCGGCGCCTCCATGGATATTTTGATACCGCCCAGCAATGCCTTTGTTATCATCGGGATAATCGCCGAATTGTCGATCGGGAAACTCTTTATGGCAGGCGTCATCCCCGGAATCGTACAAGCGCTTTGTTATGCGGTTCTTATTCTGCTCTGGTGTACGATCTATCCGAAGGCAGCGCCGCGCAGCCCGAAAACGTCTTTCATGACAAAAACTCATCGATACCTATAGGACCTGGCCGGTAATTGTCTTGGTTCTTGCTGGTCATGGGAGGCATCTACGGTGGCTTCCTCACGGCGACCGAAGCAGGCGCTGTAGGCGCCTTTTTTACCTTTCTGGTCCCTCTGATGAGAAAACAGTGGACCGCCAAGGCCTTTTTTGGCGCCTTACTTGGACGCAGGGCAGACCACCGCCATGATCATCCTCATGCTGCTGGGCGCCTTTGTCTTCAATGCCTTTCTCTCGGTAACCAGGATCAGTTTCATTGCCAGCGAATGGTTGGTCCATTTGCCGTTGCCTTCGATCTGGCATCATTATCATGTTACTGATCGTTTATATCATATTAGGCTGTTTTTTCGACATCTATGCCATCCTGATTCTCACCATCCCTATTGTGTATCCTGCCGTCGAGGCCATGGGTTATGACCTGATCTGGTGGAGCGTGGTCATGACATTTGTCTGCTCAATCGGGTTTATAACTCCTCCCTTCGGTCTCAATCTTTTCGGCATGGCAAGTGCTCTCCCGGAGGTCCCTCTAAAGACTATATACAGGGGAGTTGCTCCCTTTATTGTTGCCGATATGTTTATTCTTGCTCTTTTTGTGGCATTTCCCTGGCTTAGTCTTTTCCTTGTTAACTTGATGTAATGTGGTACGGAATCCGGTCATGAATAATAATTGGCTATTGTCAACATCACACCGATAGAAGGAGGAGCATATGAGAAAAAGAAGCATGTATATTATTGCAGTGGTATTTGTCATGACAACGGCGTGGGCCTTACCTGCCTATACTGCGTCAACTCCAAAGATATTGAGATGGGCCTATACCATGCCGTCGAAAAGAGCACTTTCTTTTGGCTGGGAGTGGCTGGGACCGGAGTTTGAGAAACGTACCAACGGCAGGTACCGGATCGAGTATTACCCTTCCGAGACGCTCTTCAAGAGTCCCGCCAAGTTTCGATTCCGCATTAAGCGGGGTCTGTGATATCACCATGATTTCCGTGGGACAATTCGAACAGCGCATGCCCCTGGTCTCGGTTACCATGTTACCTATCCTTGATTTTCCGGGATCCCTGCAAGGGCAGGGTAGCAGCCAGCACTACCCTGATGAACATGGTCCAGAAATTTCCGCAAATGCAGGAGGAGTTGAAGGGACTCAAGCTGTTCGGACACCATCAACTTAATGCTTATTTACTTGCGTCCGGAAAGAAGGATATTTATCTCCCTGAACATTTTAAAGGTTTGAAGGTCGGTGGATCGGGCGCCAAGATGAAAATTATTTCCTCTTACGGCGGCGCCTCGGTAACTCAGATACCCCCGGATGCGTATATGAACATGGAACGGGGACTGTTGATGCCTCCCTGGTGAGCTGGACCCAAGTTTTTGATTATAAATTGTGGGAGGTGGCAAAATACTATTATGACATTTCCTTTGCCAGTGGTGCGATGATCATGGTTGCGAATGAAGCTCCTGGAAAGCGATGTCACCGGAGGACCAGAAGATTTTTACGGAACTCTGGACTAAGGCGCATTTTATGGCAGCGACACAGAGCTATGAGGAAGGACAAAAAGCTCCCAAGATGGTATTGGAAAAAGGAGGTATAATTAGAAAACCAACTGCCGGAGAGTTCGCTGCCTGGAAGAAAGCCGCTGCACCGGTAACAGAAGACTGGCTGGCAGAAGGCAAAAAAGAGCAAGGCCAAAGACCCGGAGGCTGTCCTGGCCGAGTGGGAGAGGCAGATCGACGCATTCAAGGAATAAACGAGACACCAGGCTGATCAGTACATCATTCGTGAAAAGGGGCTTCGAAGTTCAACTCCGAAGCCCCTTTACAAGGTATGATAAAGGACGGAATTCTTCACTTATTGGTAATGAGAAACTGAAAAAAGGGGGAGAAATGCCTCAGGAAACAACGAAAGCAGTGGTGTTATTTTTGCAAGGGCTACTGTCCGGTGCTGGTACGGAGTGAGAACGGACGGCTTATCAAAGCTGAGGCAGACCCCTCCGACCCAGGGGTCGATGCGCTATTCCCGAGATCGAAAGGTTGTCTCCGGATACGGGCCGCTCAAGAGTTCATGTACCACCCAGACCGTGTTAATTTCCCGCTCAAGCGGGTTGGCGAACGTGGTGAGGCAAAGTGGAAAAGATATCATGGGGAGCAAGCCCTTGATGAAATTGCAGAGAAGTTGCAGGGGATCAAAGACAAATACGGAGCGGAAGCCATCGCGGGAGTCAAGGGAACGTTTCGGAATAAAAGTTTTCAACCCCGGTTTTTTATGCTTCTCGGAAGCCCCAATTCCACCACGCAAGGTAAAATCTGTTATGGCCCATTATATGGGGTTTCCAATTCCCTGTTCGGCTGGTCAGGGGGTCGCTATAGCCTCCCCGGGGGCCATCGAGTCATCGGCGGCGTCACCCCAAAATGTATTTTCTTATCAGGCACAGATCCATTTCAGAGCTGGCCTCGGGTGGCGCAAACCGTGCGCGATACCAAAAAAGCAGGAGGCAAGATAATCGTCGTTGATCCCCGGGGAACGGGTTTGACAAAGCTGGCTGACCTCTGGATGCAACTGAGACCGGGAACCGATACCGCCCTTTTCATGTCCATGATAAACATCATTATTCAGGAAGAACTCTACGACAAGGATTTCGTAGAGAAATGGTGCTACGGCTTTGATAAACTGGCTGCAAGAGCACAAGAGTATCCCTTAGAGAAGGGCGGCAGAGATCACCTGGGTTCCGGCAGACAAGATCAGGAGAGGCCGCTCACATGCTCGGCGAACATAAGCCGTTCTATTCCTGGAATGGCATGGGGACGGAACAACTGCATAACAGCGTCCAGGCAATTCAGGCCCGGCTCATTTTGGCAGCAATAACCGGCAGCATCGATGTTGAAGGGGGAACCTATTTGGGGCGACCAGGCGGGATCAAGGGCGTCGATGCGACGAGTGCGATTGAAATGCTGCCTCCGGACAGAGATATAAACAGGTGGGATCGGAACCGGTTCAAACTCCAGTCGTTTCCCGGCTATGACCTGATTTCGGAGAATACAAAGCGGGTTTGGGGGAAATTGCCCATCGGCGAGCAAAGCGCAGTGTCATCCCCTCACCAACCTTCTCTGTATCGGGCCATGATAACCGGCGAGCCGTACCCTGTCCGGGGTTTGATCATTCATGCCCACAATCCCATGGTGACCCAAGCCAATACCAAACTCGTTTATAAAGCCCTGAAGAACCTTGACCTCAGCGTGGTTTTGGACTATTGGCGGACGCCCACCGCGGAGTCGGCCGACTATGTGCTGCCCATTGCCTCGTGGCTGGAAAGGCCGGATTTCATGGGTGATTACGGAGGTGAACAGGCATTGCCGGCGGCGATTCCCGGGGAATATGACCATAAAACTGACTATGAAGTCTTTCGAGGGCTTGGCATAAGACTGGGTCAGGATTGGCCATGGCAGAACCTTGAGGAAGTCTTTGATCACCTGCTGGAATCATCAGGTATGACCTTTAAACAATTTATGCAAAAGGGGAATCAGGATATCCCCCCATCGAATACAAGAATTACGAAAAGGCAGGCTTTGCCACGACGACGGGCAAAGCGGAGCTCTCTTCGACCATACTTGAGAAACTAGGATATGATCCCCTTTACCCCAATATGAAGAGCCGCCCGAGACGCCGCTTTCCCGACCTGATCTGCGAAGAATTTCCGCTTATATTAATCACCGGTGGCAGGTTTAGACCTCTTGTTTCACTCCGAATGGCGGCAAATTGAGTCGGTGCGCACGTTGCATCCGCACCCGCTTGTACAAATACACCCCGAGACGGCCGGCAACATTAGGAATATCGGACGGGACTGGGTATGGATAGAGTCGCCGCGCGGCCGAATCAGGATGAAATGCCAACTTTATCGCGGGATTGACCGGCGAGTAGTGCACTGTCAGCATGGCTGGTGGTATCCGGAGCTGCCGGGGGAAGAGCCCTGGTTGCACGGAGTTGGGAATCAAATGTAAATGTACTCACCGACGATGACCCTGACCACTGCAACCCGATAAACGGTGGCTGGCCACTAAAACGGCTCTGTGTAAAGTCTATAAGACGAAACACATCACTGAGATAAGAGAAAGAGCTGATTCGGCTTATGGAAAAGGAAGCGCTGCCGCAGGGCCAGGATAAACTTCCGGGCAACGGTAAGCATGAAGAGAAAATTGCACTGGAGGTACATCCTGCCGGAGAAAAAACGAGCTCCTTGACGGGCGGGGAAGGGAAAAACAAAACCGCGAGATGCTGGATAAGTCTGTATCAAAGGCGCTTGCACTTCTCAAAGAAAAAGATACGATATCGGGCAATTGTTGAAGATGTTACGCAGGAAGAATTCAAGGATATCTTCACCGGTGAAGGACTGGAATGATGTGCCAAGCCCCTTGGAGTACATCTTTCCCCAAGCCGAACGTCTCGCACTGTTCGCCCTTACCTTGGGAGAAGAAGTCAGCCATGAGATTGCACAACGTTTTGAAAGAAAAAGATTACTTGCTTGGCTATCTCCTTGACAAGGCCGCATCGTTGGCATCGGATCGAGCGGTAAAAGTTGTGGAAAGAGACGTTGAAGTGGGCCTGAAGAAGGAAAGGGACCAAGGGGAAATAGCAGTTTTATCTTACAGCCCCGGTTACTGCGGTTGGCATATCAGCGGACAAAAAAAGCTGTTTTGGCGGTTACGTCCCCAGGAAATCGGTATCACGCTCAATGAATACATCCTCATGGCCCCTCTGAAATCGGTGACCGGCGTTCTCGTTGCTGCACGACCTGCACTGCATCGTTTCAAGGCCAATTATCCCTTTTGCATTTCATGCAGGGATCATACGTGTCAGGAAAGAATGAAACGTCTTATCCACTAATTCGGCTAAACTGCCTCCCCTGCGCAGAGATTACTCATACATAGTCGCATTCAAACGCTAACCGTGTTCACCTCATCATCTGCTCCTCGACATACTATTTGAGTACGTCTGTGTCGCCCCCTCTTTGCTGCCTTGGTAGTCACGTTGAATGCAAAAACGTATCAGGTTTGATGAGACGCCGGTATTTCACATTTTCACGTTTTATTCGTGAAACTCCAATTCCGAAAGCGAAGCGCATTGGAATTGGTAAGTTGAACAATCCCGCGCAGCGGAGGGTATAATACCCCGCAGCTTGCTGCGGAATCGGTTTCCAAAGCTTGCTTTGGGGTTCATACCCGTGATTTGGGGTGACTTGATGAAACGGTTTGTGCGCGACGGTACTCATGGATATACCGTTTGGCATAAAGGTCTCTCCCAAGAAGGAGATCCGTTGCCAGCACGATAGGGAGTGCTTTTGCCGCATCCACGGTCGGGCACGTCACACCGGCGGTAATTGCCTGGACGATGAAGGCGCTGTTCAGCAGATCACGATTCGGCAAGCCAAAGGAGATATTGCTCGCCCCGAGTGTCTGGTTGACGCCAAGATCAGTTTTAACCCTGCCTATGGCTTCAATGGCCACCTTCCCCGCCTTGCCGTTTGACCCAATAGTCAGGGTAATGCAGTCGATGATAATATCTTCAGGAGGGATGCCGATTGCTGCTGCCTGCTCAACGATCCTATGCGCAATTGCGACTCGCCCGTCCGCATCGGTGGGTATGCCACGGTCATCCATTGTAAGCCCGATCACAGCCGCACCTGATTTCCGGACAAGCGGCAGTATTTCACACAGATCTTGTTCCCGGCCGCTTACAGAATTAACGATCGCTTTCCCCTGATAAATGTTCAGCGCGGCTTCCAGCGCCTCTCGGTTGTTGCTGTCCAGGCAGAGCGGGACATCGACCACTCCCATTACTGCTTTGACTACGGCGGGCAACAAGACCACTTCATCGATTCCGATCATCCCCACATTGACATCCAGAATTTCAGCGCCCGCCTGCACCTGTGCCACCGCCTCACAACAAACGACAGAAAAAGGGCCGCCATCGACGCGATCCTTTCGGGCGCGGGCGAGTTCTACGGCGAGCTCGGCGCTTCTGGCCGCTATTACGGCCGCCGCCATGGCGCTGGGTGTCGCCGGCATGCGCTGGCGAGATGTCTAGCGTCCGGTCGCCGGTGATTAGTTGTCAGTCCGAGCCGCACCGGAAACCGGCTTCTGGCTGACAGCTAGTCACCGGCGACCGGCACCTGATCACCTGTTACTTCAATAGAACGCCTTCTTCGGACATAACCAACAAATGCCGATACCTCTAGGGGTATCATCATGATCAAGATGAGCGCTCCGGTTGTGTCCATCCTCAACCACTCCAGAGACGCCGTCCGCCGGGCGGGAGGCCGCGTCTACGCTTCCGACACCTGGCGCGATGGCTACAAGACGCTCTCGCAGATCGGCGTCAGTTCGCTTGGCGCGCTGCGCGGGGCCGGCGACCATCGTGGCCGCTGGGCCGCGGTCGTCGGCGGCTCGGCCGCGCTGGCCGCCGGCACGGTGTACGTGGCGCGACACAGCGGCCGCGTCTATGCCGATGTCCTCGAAGACGAGCAGCCCTATCGCATCTCGACGCTGGATGACCTGCGCGAGGACGAAGCGGCGCTGGAGCTGATTCAGCGCGAGCTTCTGGCCGAATGGGGGCCGTTCGCCCCGCGCGATATGGAAGACATGCGCCGCCTGGCGCGTAATGCCGGGCGAATGGTCTTCGTCATTCGCTTCTACGAGGACGGGCGTCTGGGGCCTCCTTCGGGAGTGCTGCAGACGGCGCTGGCGGGCGCCGGCGGCGACCCGGTGCTGCTGAAGGCCATCTACCCCAGCTTCGACGCTATCTCCGCAGGCGGCACCTGGGAGGCCTCGCCCTCGATGCGCGGTGACACGGCCCTCTTGCTCCAGATAACCGCTTTCGGCGAGCGCAGCCGCGGCGTCGGCTCGCGCCTGCGCGACGCGGCGCTGTACATGCTGCCGGAGACGGTGAAGTACGCCCTGACCACCACGCCCGTCCCCGAAGGCTTCTCCCTCGAGAGCGATCCCGAATCGAGCCCGGCCACGCGCTTCCACTACCGTGGCGGCGCCCGGCCCGCCGGTTACGCGCCCGGCTTCAAGGTCGCCTCCGCCGGCCGCGCGGACTCGCCGGCCGGCAGGCAGTCCAACCAGCACGTGGTCTTCATGCGCTACCGCCGCCTGGAAGACGGCGACTGGGACGGCGTAAAGCGGCCTGCACTGCGCCTGCGCCGGAGTGGTGTGGACCTTGACCTGCCGGAGTTGATTCGCGGCCTGCGGCCCCCTCTGCCACTGCGCCGGCAGGCCCAGCCTGCCGAGCCGGCCCTGGCCGCCTGACCGCGGCCCCTCTGCTCTTACTCCCCTTCTCTTACTCCCCTCCCCCTGATGAGGGAGGGCCGGGTTGGGTTCCGCTGATCGCTGACAAATGAAAGGGGGAAGAGTCGCTCCCGTCTTCTTCCCCCAGACTCCGGCTGCCCGACGCTCCCGCACCAAGCTCACAGCGCCTCACTGTTAAATACGCGCCGCCCCGCGAAACGGATTCCCCTTGCCCGCGCTTCTCTTCGGACTTAGCATTCGCGCGGGAAGGAGCCCCAACTCCCATGGACGATGTCCTGTTCGAGAAGCGCGATGACGGCGTCGCCCTGATCACCCTCAACCGGCCCGAAAGCCTCAACGCGTTCACGCCGCCCATGTTCGAAGGACTGGCCGCCATGCTGGCCGACTGCGAGCGCGACCGCACCGTGCGCTGCCTGGCGCTTACGGCGACCGGACGCGCCTTTACCGCCGGCGGCGACGTCAAGGCGATGGCCTCGCGGGCCGCCGGCTCGCCGGGACGCGCGCCTGTTTCGATGGCCGGCGTCGTCGACCGCTCCGCCGCGGAGCTTCGCGCCTGGCACGAGGCCACGTCCCTGAAGCTGCACACGATGCCCAAACCCACTGTGGCGATCGTCAACGGGCACGCGATGGGCGCCGGTATGAGCCTGGCGCTGGCCTGCGACCTGCGCCTCTGCTCCGACCGTGCCCGCTTCGGCACCGCGTTCCGTAACGTCGGCCTCAGCGGTGACTTCGGCGGCAGCTATTTTCTGCAGCGCATCGTCGGCGGCGGCCGCGCCCGCGAGCTGTTCTTCACGGCCGAGGTGCTGGACGCGCCACGCGCCCTGGAGCTGCGGTATCGCCAATCGCGTCTACCCGCACGAAGCAGCTCATGGACCGCGCCCTCGAGTTCTGCGCCGGCCTCGCCGCCGGCCCCAGCGGCGCCTTCGCGCGCATGAAGGAGAACTTGAACCTGGCCGAGACCGCCTCGCTCCAGGCCGTGCTGGCGCAGGAGGCCTTCTACCAGCGCTACGGCCGCCAGAGCGCCGACCACAAAGAGGCCTCGACCGCGTTCGTCGAGAAGCGCGAGCCGCGGTTCATCGGCGAGTGAGCCGGTCCTGGCGGGCTGGAACCGAATCCGAAATAGGAGGCTCGATGTCCCAAGAGCTTGACGGCCTGCTGTCCCGAATCGAAAAGCTGGGCGACGAGCTTGCGGCGCTGACCTCGCGCCTCGTCCGGCTCCCAACCGTGAACCCCCCCGGCCTCACCACGGACATCGTCGTGGCGATCGACGATCACTTCCGCGCCTGTGGCATCGAGACCGCCATCCACGAACCGGTCGCCGGCAAGCCCAGCCTCTGCGCTACCGTCCCGGGACGCGGCGAGGGCCGCCTGATCTGGCTCGGCCACATCGACGTCGTGCCGCCGGGCAAGGAAGATGCCTGGGAGCGCCAGCCTTTCAGCGGCGCCATCGTCGGCGACCGCGTCTTCGGACGCGGCACCACCGACATGAAGGGCGGCGATGCCGCGGCGATGGTCGCCGCCGGCCTCCTGCACCAGCTGGGCGACAGGCTCGGCCCGACCGTCGAGTTCTGGTTTACCTGCGACGAGGAGGTCGGCGGCACCGACGGCGCCCGTAAGCTGGCCGAGGCCGGCCTCTTCCGCGCCGACGCCTGCATCATCGGCGACGGCTGGACCGGCGCCCGGCCCACGGTGGACATCGGCTGCAAGGGCGGCATGGGCACGACGCTTCGCGCCAGGGGCACCGCCGGACACGCCTCGCGCCCGATGGGCAGCGACAACGCCATCGACAAGCTCATGGCCGTTATCCCCTACGCCCGCCGGATCGGCGAATTCAAGCTGGAGCTGCCGGAGGACCTCTACGCCGTCGCGCGCGCCTCTGGCGAGGACCTGGTCGCGAACAATGGCTTCCAGGGCGCCGAAGCGGAGATGGCGCGCGACCTCTTCCTCTACCCTAGCGTGGCGCTCACCCTGATCAACGGCGGCGTCAAGACCAACGTCATCCCCGACGAGGCCACGGCCACCTTCGACATCCGCCTGACGCCCGGCTGCGACCGCGAGAAGGTGCGCCAGCGCATGCTGGACCTGGTGTCCGAGGCCGGCGTCGCGGGTGTGACGGCGGAGATCCGGCCCAGCGTCGCTGGTTCCGCGGGCTATTTCGAGTCGCCGGAGCACCCGCTGGTCAAGCACGTCAGCGCCGCCGTCGAGCGCGCGACCGGCGTCGCGCCGACCCTTCGCCTGCTCAGCGGCGGCACCGACGGCATCTCCACCCATCACATCTCCGGCATCCCGTCCGTGGGCTTCGGCGCCGGGTCGGCGGGCGGTGGCGCCCACGGCCCCAACGAGTTCGTCAAGATCGCCGACCTTGTGCGCGCCGCCAGGGTCTACGCCGCCGCGGCCCTGACGTTCACGCCGGCCTCTTTGCACGGCGAGTCCTCGACCGCCCGCGCCTGACCCAATGGCCCGCGACGCCGTCCTCGCCATCGATGCCGGGACGACCGGCGTCACGGTGCTGCTCGTCGGCCACGAAGGCGGCGCTTATCTCGCGCGGCTACCGCGAGTTCCCGCAGCACTACCCGCGGCCCGGCTGGGTCGAGCACGACCCAGAGGAGATCTGGCAGGCGACCCTCGCGGCCGCGGGCGAAGTGCCTGGCGGCACGGCGGCGTCCGGCCCGTGGCGCTGGGCATCACGAACCAGCGCGAGACCTTCCTCTTCTGGGACCGCGCGTACCGGACGGCCCCTGCACAACGCCATCGTCTGGCAGTGCCGGCGTTCGGCGTCGATCTGCGAAGAGTTGCGGTCGGCCGGCCTCGAACCGGAAGTGCGGCGCAAGACCGGCCTTCTCCTGGACCCGTACTTCAGCGGCACCAAGGCCCTCTGGCTGGCGCGCGAGCGGCCGGACATCGCCGCGGCCGTACGCTCCGGCGCCGCCATGTTCGGCACAATCGACACCTGGCTCGCCTACCGGCTCTCCGGCGGGCGCGTCCACGCCACCGACGTCACGAACGCCTCCCGCACCCTGGCCTACGACATCGACCGCCTCGACTGGGACGATGCCCTGCTCGACGCCTTTGCGCTGGACCGTAAGGCGATGCCCGAGGTCGGACCGTCGGCTTCCCTCTTCGGTGAGACCGTTGCCGCCGGCGCGATTCCGGCCGGCGTGCCGATTGCCGCGCTGGTCGGCGATCAGCAGGCGGCGCTGTTCGGCCAGGCCTGCTTCGAGCCGGGTCAGGTCAAGGCCACCTACGGCACCGGCTGCTTCATCCTCATGAACACCGGCGCCAAGCGCGTCGACTCCTCGGCCGGCCTCCTGACCACCCTGGCGGCCTCCGGCGCCGGTAAGACTGTGTACGCGCTCGAAGGGTCGATCTTCATCGCCGGCGCCGCGATTCAGTGGTGCCGAGACAACATGGGCTTCATCGAGGGGACCGGCGGACGCCGAACGCCTCGCCGCAAGCGTGCCGGATAGTGGCGGCGTCGTTTTCGTGCCCGCGTTCGTCGGCCTGGGCACGCCCTACTGGGGCCCGGACGCGCGCGGCGCGATCTACGGCCTTACGCGCGGGACCATGCCGGCCCACATCGTGCGCGCCGCGACGGAGTCGATGGCCTTTCAGGCTCAGGATGTGCTCGACATAATGGAACGTGAGTCCGGAATCCGCGCCTCCGAGCTGCGCGTCGATGGCGGCGCCGCGGCCAACGACTTCCTGATGCAGCTTCAATGCGACCTGGCGGACACGGCGCTCTCGCGCCCTGAGTCGGTGGAATCGACCGGCCTCGGCGCGGCCTACCTCGCCGGCATCGCCACCGGCTTCTGGAAGGACGAGGCCGAGGTGGCGTCGCTGCGGCGCGAGGAGCGCCGCTTCCGAGCCCGGCGCCGAAGCCGCCTCCCGCCGCCGCGGGCGCGAGCGCTGGTCGGCTGCCGTCGAAGGCCTTCTGGCGACGAACCTGGCGCCTTACGACGAGGCCCACTTGTGAAGCCGCGGCAGCCCCTCCGAAGGCGCCGGATCCAGGTTCCCTGTAGGCGGCAGGTCCGGTTCCCCTGTAGGCGCCTCTCGCGAGAGGCGCCTACAGCAGGCGGTCGGACAGTACCTTGACCGATCACACGACCGCACGACCCGTGGTTGACGGGCGCCACTTCGATGCTGTCGTCGTCGGCGGCGGCATCAACGGCGCCGGCGTCGCGCGCGACGCGACGCTTCGGGGCCTCTCCGTCTGCCTGTTCGAGAAGGGCGACTGGGCCAGCGGCGCCTCCAGCAAGTCGACCAAGATCGCCCACGGGGGCCTGCGGTATCTCAAGCACTACGAGTTTGGCCTCGTCTTCGAATCGCAGCAGGAGCGGCACACCCTGCGACGCCTGCTGCCGCACCTGGTCTGGCCCCAGAGCTTCCTCTACCCCGTCTACCAGGGCGACCCCGACCCGCTGTGGAAGGTGCGCCTGGGCGTCGCCGTGTATGACCTGCTGGCGGCCTTCCGCAACGTCGAACGGCAGCGTCACCTCTCGCCGGCGAAGGCGCTGGCCGCGGACCCCGGCCTGCGCCAGGAGGGCCTGCGCGGCGCCGTCCGTTACTGGGACGACCGCATGGACGACGCCCGCATCTGCCTGGAAAACGTGCTTTCGGCCCGCGCTTCCGGGGCGGCGTGCCTGAACTATAGCGTAGTCCTGGACATCGCCCGCGAGGGCGCGCGATACGCCGTTCGCTACCGCGACGTCCTCAGCGGCGAGGAAGGCCGCGTCACCGCCGCCGCGATCGTGAACTGCGGCGGCCCCTGGAGCGACGCTGTCGCGGCCATCGCCGGCCTGTCGGACGCGCCGAGGCTGGCGCCGACCAAGGGCGCGCACATCGTCGTGCCGCGGCTGCCGCTGGAAGACGCCCTCATCCTGCCCACGGGCCCCGATGAGCGCGTATTCTTCGTCATCCCCTGGGACGACCGCTCGCTGATCGGCACGACGGACACGAAGTACGCCGGCGACCCGGGCCGCGTAGAAGTCACCGCCGAAGACGTCAATTACCTGCTCGAGCACGCGCGGCGCTACCTGCCCGGCCAGCCGCTGACCCGCGAGTCGGTCTCCTACGCGTTCGCCGGCCTCAGGCCGCTGGTCGCCCCTCCCCGGCCGGACGTCCCCGCTGGCGCCATCTCGCGCCGCCACCACGTCTTCGTGTCGCCTCCGGCCTTCGTCACGCTCCTCGGCGGCAAGTACACGACCTACCGCCGCATGGCCGAAGAGACGGTCGACCGTACGCTGAAGGCGCTGGGCCGTGGCCACGTCCGATCCCGGACAAAACGCGCGCCCTTCTTCGCCACGACGCGGCCATCGGAGCCGCTGCCGCCTGACGATGCGGCGCTGTTCGCCTACCTTCAAGGGGTCTACGGCCCGCGCGCCGGCCAGGCCTACGACTTCATGGCCGCGGACAGGCGCCTGTTCGAGCCGGTGCTGGATTCATCGCCGGTGCTTGTGGGCCAGCTTGCGTTTGCCCTGGCGCATGAAGATGCGCATAGCCTGCAAGACTTGCTCGCGCGCCGTACGCGCCTCCTCTGGCAGCCCGACCTCACACCCAAAGCCGCCCACGCCGCCCTGGACGTGCTGGAGCGCATCCTCGGCGAACGCGCGCCTTCCGTCCGCGCCGAGGCCGACGCCCTCAACGAAAAGCCGCCGTGGATCCAATCCGCGAACCCTCAGAACCCCCCTCTCCGTTGACGGAGAGGGGGCAGGGAGGTGAGGCTCAATGCTGGTGGCTTGGGTCTTCGTCCTTGATTATGCCCACCAGGTTGCCCTCCGGGTCCGTGAACAGAGCGAAGGTGACCATGCCGGGAATGACCTCTGTCGGGTGGACGGTCTTGCCGCCCATGCCCTCGACCTTCTTCAGGTACTCATCGGTGTCGGACACCGCGACATAAAAGATGGCGTGTGGGTTGGCCTCGCCGCCGCTGATTCCGCCGTTGATGCCCTGGCCGCTGTTATCGACCATGCCGTAGCTCATCGGATTGTTGGCGTCGACCTTCCAGCCGAAGATCCGGCTGTAAAAGTCCTGGAGCTTCTTACCGTCGCGGCCGGCGATTTCGAAGTGCACCACTGGATTCGGCATTTTGTTCCTCCTGGCCCGCCGGCGGCGGGCGAGTCTGCTCTCAAGGTTAGGTTGCTTCGCATGGCGTCCGGCTTTCGACGCCGCTAAAGAGGCGTAACGAGCCGGCCCCAGTCTCTTTGAGAGTTAGCCCCGCGCTCCTCCCTTCGACGTTTCTACGGCTGAGCCGCCGCCTCCGGCGGCGCCATGGTCCAGGGGTCGGCGCCGGGGTCACGCCCCTCGGCCGCTTCGACCAGCCTTGGCAGGAAGTGGTCCCAGCCTTCGAGGTGCGCCTCGCCCTGCTCCGGCGAGAGGCCGTAGTGGCGCAGGCGCACGACCGTGGCATTGCCGTCCGGCGTCAGCGTGACCTCGACGGTGCTCGCGCCGGGAGGCACCGCCTGGCCGGCGCCCTCCCAACCCCAGGTAAATACGACGCGAGTGTAGGGGACGATCTCGACGTACTCGCCCACGGCGACGTCACGTCCGGTCACGTTCACGCGATACACGCCGCCCGGCCGCGGGTCGAGCATGGCGTCGATGCCCTTCCAGCGCACCATTTTCGCCGGGTCGGTGAAGAAAGGGAAGATTGTCTCCGGCCTGGCGTTGATCCGCACCTCGCGCACCACGCCCCCGCGCTCAAACGCTGTCGCCACGGTCCCGCCTCCTCTGCTCCGCTTCGGCGGCCGCCGCGAGCCGTCCCAGAGCGGAGTCCCAAAACGTCTCCAGGAACGCCCTCAGCTCCGCGAGGCCCTCCGGCCGCGACTGGTAGAAGCGCCGCGTGCCCTCGCGCCGCTCGGTCAGCAGGCCCGCTGAGCGCAGCACGCGCAGGTGCTGCGAAATCGCCGGCCGGCTGATGTCGAAGTGCGCCGCGATCTCACCGGCGGCAAGCTCGCGGCCGGAGACCAGCCTCAGTATCTCGAGCCGGCGCGGCTCGGCGATGGCCCGCAGAGTCACTTCCACGCCAGGAGCGTAAGGCAACACTTACAAAGATGTCAATGCTCTGTGCGGTCGTCCTTCCGTGAAGTTAACAAGAGCGAAACCTCCGCGAAACGGCGTCGTAAAACAGCGCTCCTAACGTGAGCTAAAGCAGCGAAGGAGGCGGCGAAGTGAGATATGAGACTCCAGCGCTCCTGACCGGACACGAAGACCTGAAGGCGCCGCAGCCGAACGAGCCTGTGCTGCGCATTATCCGGCGCTGGCTTCGAGGCGACCTCCCGCGCGTGCGCTTCGAGCGCCCGCTGGGGACCTGGAACTGAGGGGCAAGCTATGGAAGTCCGGACGGGCTGGTGCCGCTGAATCGAGTCCCTCTCCTCCTCGATGACGCGGCCCGTCGTTCGTGATCGGACGCGGTCCGGCCTGCCCTTCTGACTTCGGCCTGAGACGCCGGCCGCCGTCGCCCGATCTTTCCTGGAGGCGGCCGGCGTCAGGGGCCCTCTCGAACCCCGTCCCTGACGGGAAAGGTGGTGACCGCAAGGCGGGCCCCTTCTAGCTGGACGTCACGCCCTTCGGTCAGAGGCGCGCGGTCCAGGTTTACCCAGTAGTCCGGCAGTTGGCCCTTCGTGTTTACGAGGACGTTGTTGGGGCCAATGCGAGCGTTCCCCAGACTCACCGTCAGCGGCACGCCACCCAAGAGGTAACGACGGCTGACGTTCGAAGCCCCGAAAGTGAAGTCGCCCACAATCCAGGCAAGGTTGGCCTCTCGCAACGCCACGGCCAGCACCTCCGCGTTCGCCTGCGTCCCAAAGTCGGTCAAGACTGTGAGATTCGAGCCACGCCTTACGCTGGCCATCGCCGGAGCCGGTAATGCCAATTCGCCGCCTTTGCGAAGCGTTACGGTGGCAACGGTTCCCTTGTACCCGAAGAGCGCCGCAACCGACGCCATGTTCTCGGGCGAACCGCCGGCATTTCCCCGCAGGTCTAAGATCCAACCGGAAGGGTTCTCGCCTGCCATTTTCCGAAGATTGGTCTCGAAGCGGGCTACAAAAGTCTGGTCATCGGGAATCACATAGAGGCGAACGTAAGCAATGCCACCTTCGAGCTTTGTTATCGAGTATGTTGGCGCGTCTCTCTGGGGCCGCAGCGTGATTGTACCCGACGCGTAAGTGCCGGGTGCTACATATCGGACACGGTCGATAAACAGAGGTGCGGCGACGCCAGGGATACGTCCGCCGGTAAGTCCGCGAACGGTATCGAATTGCATTCCGGTGCGGATACCATCGCCCATTTGCACGCGCGCAAAATCGGCGGGACCCCCGGGCGAAACCTCGTAAATCAGGGCGCCTCCGAATCCCGGCTTCCACATCGCGGAAACGCCCAGGTCAAAGAGTTCAAGGGGGGCGGAGCCGACGTATGTGTTGGGATCGCCCTCGGCCCTTGTCATTCCCGTCATCGCGCCGGCCGCGACGCGTGCCCGCTCCAGTTCAGGATAGGTCGAGAGCACTGTCTTCAGGCCGGCGATCAGGTTGGCCTCAGCAGATGCCGGGCCGCCGGACAGATCCGGAACGGGGACGCCGAGCTCTCTTCCGTAGATTTGCGCGAAGACCGCTTTCGTCCCCTCCCAAGCAGCCAGAAGAAGGCCTTGAGTGTCCGGGCCGTGAGGATAGTTTTCCTGGAGCAACCACGCCGCCGCCATCACTTCCTGAAAGGGTTCGCTCGGCGGGCGCGGAGTTGCCGCAACCCTGGGAACGTCTTGCGTTGCGGTCGAATGCGCTTCCTGCGTCATCCCGCGGCCGCCGCAGCCGACGGCCACGGTGCCCACAAGTGTCCACGCCGCCCAGAGCAGAAGTGACGATGTAGCCTTTCGTCCTGTTGCGCTCACGAGTGTTCTCATGATACAGACTTCCGCGGCGTTTGGAGATCTGCGCCTCATGCCCCGTTCATTCCTGCGCCCGATGTCGCACCCGTAGACAGCGCGGCGCCTCCCGCCCGAAGATTCGCGCAGACGAAGCCGCGGGAGGGCGTATGGCGCTTCAGGGCCGGGCGATAGTGATGGTCTGGGACGGCATGCGGCCCGACCTGATCGGGGCGGACCTGACGCCGAACCTCTGGGCGCTGGGCGAGCGCGGGGTTCGCTTCAACGACAGCCACGCCATGTTCCCCACGGTCACGCGCTGCAACAGCGCCACGATTGGGACGGGCGCGCTCCCGTCCCGGCACGGCATCCCCAACAACACCTTCTTCCTGCCCGCGGCCGAACCGGCGCGGGCCCTAAACACCGGTGACGACGCCGACCTCGCGAAGCTGCGCGCGGTCCGGGACGGCCGCATCCTCACCACGCAGACCCTGGCGGAGCGCGTCCACGCGGCCGGCGGGCGGACGGTGGTCGTCGGAACCGGCAGCCCGGGCTCGTCGCTGCTCTTGCATCCCCAGGCAGAGGAGTGCGGCGACCACATAATCAACCCGGCGCTGTTCGTCGGCACCAGCCGGAAGGAGATCGAGCGCCGCTTCGGCCAATTCCCCGAGCGCGAGCTGCCACGGACGGCGCTGAATTCGTACTTCACCGGCATGATCGCGGATATGGTGCTGCCGGAGCTGACGCCTGACCTCCTCTATTTCTGGCACACGGACCCGGACGCCACCGTGCACTCGCGCGGCATCGGCCACCCGGACAGCCTCGCGGCCATCCGCGACGCGGACACGAACCTGGGGCGCATCCTCGGCCGCCTGGATGCGCTCGGCCTGGCGGGAGAAACCAACGTCATCGTCACCTCCGACCACGGTTTCTCGACCGTAAGAGGCAAGGTGGGCGCGGTCGAAGCATTGATTGAGGCCGGGCTCAAGCAGTCGAAGGCCAGCCTCGATGTGGTCGTCACCAGCGGCTACGTCTACGTCCGTGACCAGGAACCTCGGACGATCGAAACCATCGCGCGATGCCTGATGAGCCTCGAAGGTGTCGGGTCGGTACTGACCGGCGCTCGCGGCGAACCCCTGTCCGGCACGCTGCCGATGTCGGCCGCCGGCGCCGCCTCGGCGATCGCGCCGGACGTGATCTACTCCCCGGCCTGGACGGATGAGGCCAACGAATTCGGCCTGCCCGGCCATGTCGCCGGAGACGGCCCCTACGCCGCCAACCACGGCTCCCTTAGCCGCTGGGAAGTCCATAACACGCTGGTCGCCGCCGGCCCCGGCTTCCGCGAGGGCCTGCTCAGCGACACCCCTGCCGGCAACATCGACATTGGCCCGACCGTGGCCTCGCTTCTCGGCCTGGACCTACCGGACGCCGATGGCCGCGTACTCTCGGAGGCGCTACGTGGCGCCGCGCCCCCAGCCGCCGTCGAGCGCGAGACGTTGCGCGCCTCTGCGGGCGGCTTCGCGCAGGAGCTGCGGCTGGCCCGCGTCGCCGCCGCCCAGTACGTCGACTTCGCCCGCCGCCTCTAGGGCTCTCTGCCCTTCCTTCCGCGACCAGATCGTACGGCGGGCCCGTCCTGGTTGATTGTCATTGCGAGCCCGACGTAAGAAGGGCGAAGCAATCTGAGCGCCTTCAGCGAGCCAGGGTTGGCTTCAAACGCACAAGCCAATTACCCGATGCTTGACAGCAGCTTGAGGTCGAATAACCTCCACCCGTGCCAGGTAAACGGACTTATCACGTCTACATCATGACCAACCCGGGTCACACAGTTCTTTATACGGGCGTTACCGCGAATCTCTTTGCTCGGGCCTATCAGCACCGCGAGCATCTAATCGAGGGCTTCACCAGGCGGTACAACGCCACACAGCTCGTCTTCTACGAGGAGTATCCGGACCCACGTAGCGCCATCGAACGAGAGAAGCAAATCAAGGCTGGGCCTCGCCGCAAGAAGGTCGAGTTGATTTTGTCGATGAATCCGGAATGGCGGGATCTGTACGAGGAAGGCTGATCTCCCACAGGAGGCTCTTAGCGGTAGGGTGCTTAGATTGCTTCGCCCCTCCTCGCGTCGAGGCTCGCAATGACAATCAACCAGGACGGGCCGGAAAGGACAGATCCAGGTGTCAAACAGGATGCCGGGCATGTGCCCGGCATCCCTCTTTTTCACTCTGGCCGGCAGGCCGGCCAGCCTTCCCCTACGCGTCGAAGTAGAGGTGGAACTCGTAGGGGTGCGGGCGCATGCCCACCTTCGGGACCTCGGCGCGCTTGTAGCTCGAGCCAGGTGTCGATGACGTCCTGCGTGAAGACGTCGCCCTTCAGCAGGAAGGCGTGGTCGCGCTCGCAGGGCGTCCAGGGCCTCGTCGCAGCGAGCCGGGGACCGTGCGCATGCGCCGCTGCTCGCGCTCGCGACAGCTCGTAGGTGTTCTTGTCCAGCGGCTGGCCGCGGGTCGATCTTGTTCTCGATCGCCGTCCAGGCCTGCCATGAGCATTGCCGAGAAGGCCAGGTAGGGGTTGCAGCTCGGGTCCGGGGCGCGGAACTCGATGCGCTTGGCCTTCGGCGAGTCGATGTACATCGGGATGCGGCAGACCGCGGAGCGGTTGCGGGCCGAGTAGACCAGGTTCACCGGCGCCTCGAAGCCGGGGACCAGGCGCTTGTAGCTGTTCGTCGTCGGCGCCGCGAAGGCCAGGATCGACGGCGGCGTGGCGCAGCAGGCCGCCGATGTACCAGCTGGCAGATGTCGCTGATGTCGGCGTAGCCCTTGGCGTCGTACATCAGCGTCTTGCCGCCCTTGAACAGGCTCTGGTGGGTGTGCATGCCGGAGCCGTTGTCGCCGTACAGCGGCTTGGGCATGAAGGTCGCGACCTTGCCGTGGGCGCGGGCGACGTTCTTGACGATGTACTTGTACATGAGCACGCGGTCGGCCGTCTGGACCAGGGTGCCGTAGCGGAAGTCGATCTCGGCCTGGCCGGCGGTCGCGACCTCGTGGTGCTGCCGCTCGACCTGGATGCCGGCCTCGCCCATCTTGAGGATCATCTCGCTGCGCAGGTCCTGCTGAGAGTCGTGCGGCGGGACGGGGAAGTAGCCTTCCTTGTAGCGCGGCTTGTAGCCCAGGTTTGGGCCTTCCGTCGCGGCCGGAGTTCCACTCGCCCTCGACCGAGTCGATGTAGTAGTAGCTCGGGTTCTGCTGTCGAGTCGAAGCGGATGTCGTCGAAGATGAAGAACTCGAGCTCGGGGCCCCAGTAGCTGGTGTCGGCGATGCCCGTCGCCTTCAGGTACGCCTCCGCCTTCTTCGCCGATGTAGCGCGGGTCGCGGCGTGTAGCGCTCCTTGGTCATCGGGTCGTAGATGTCGCAGAGGATCGAGAGCGTCGGGATCTCGCAGGCCGGGTCCAGGACGGCCGTCGACGGTGTCCAGGAACAGGTTCATGTCCGATTCCTGGATCTGCTGGAAGCCGCGGATGCTGGAGCCGTCGAAGCCGATGCCGTCCTCCCAGAGGCCGGTGTCCAGCTCCTCGATCGGCATCGAGAAGTGCTGCCAGGTGCCCGGCAGGTCGACGAACTTGAGGTCGACGATCTTGATGCCGTGCTTGGCGATGAGCTCTTTGACGTTGTTTGGAGTAGGCATTTTCGTTCCTTCGCTCCCGGGTTCGGCTCGCAGGCTCGGGGCCCGCGTCCGCCTAGTACTTGCCGGACACCGTCTCCATGATCATGCGGGTCACGGTGTAAGGGTCCATGTTGGCGCAGGGCCGGCGGTCCTCGATGTAGCCCTTGCCGTCGACCTCGACCTGCCAGGGGATGCGCACGGAGGCGCCGCGGTCGGAGACGCCGTAGGTGAACTCCTTGTATGACGCCGTCTCGTGCAGGCCCGTGAGGCGGTCCTCGATGCCGGCGCCGTAGTTGCGCGATGTGGAGGTCGTGGCGCTTGCGCAGCGCCTCGGCCGCGTCGACGTTGGGCTGGAAGGAGGTGCGCATCGCCTTCGTCGAGAAGTTTGTGTGCGCGCCGGCGCCGTTCCAGTCGCCCCGCACCGGCTTCGGGTCCAGCGTGGCGCTGATCGTCGAAGTCCTCGCCGACGCGGTAGAGCAGCCAGCGCGCGACCCAGAGCTCGTCCGAGACCTCGAGCGCGCTCACCGGGCCGACCTGGAACTCCCACTGGCCGGGCATGACCTCGGCGTTGATGCCGGAGATGCGCAGGCCGGCGTCGAGGCAGGCGTCGAGGTGCGCTTCGACCACCGGGCGGCCGAAGACCTCGTCGGCGCCGACGCCGCAGTAGTAGCCGCCCTGCGGCGCGGGGAAGCCGTGCTCGGGGAAGCCCAGGGGCCGCGAGCCGTCGAAGAAGGTGTACTCCTGCTCGATGCCGAACCAGTACTCGTCGCCCTTCGACCTTCTCGGCCACCTCGGCGCAGGCGGCGCGGGTGTTGGTCGGGTGCGGCGTCATGTCTGGCAGCAGCACCTCGCACATCACCAGCTTGTTGTCGCCCTTGCGGATCGGGTCCGGGACAGACGGACACGGGCCTGAGGACGCAGTCGGAGCGGTCGCCCGGCGCCTGGTTCGTCGAAGAGCCGTCGAAGCCCCAGATCGGCGGCGCGGCGCCGTCGTCGACGACCTTGGTCTTCGAGCGCAGCTTTGCCGTCGGCACCGTGCCGTCGATCCAGATGTATTCGGCCTTGTATGGCAAGCGAGCCTCCTCAGTGGTTCGATTTCGAGCCTGGCGCCATTCCGCCGGTCCCCGCTGTCGGGTCCCGAATGCGCGGCGGCTTGTACGAATGTCAGTTCCTGCCCGAATGAAGCTTATGCCGGGCGTGTTACGAACTTGTTTCCGGATCGACGGGAATCAGCCAATTTTCGGCGAAATGGACAATATCTTTGTCACTGGAGACAGGAAATGGCCCCGAAGCATTGCTTCGGGGCCAAATCCGTCAGATTTGGCAGCTAGACGGCCGCTTCGCCCCGCTCGCCGGTCCGTACGCGGATCGCGTCCGAGACCGGGCTGATGAAGATCTTGCCGTCGCCGATGGAGCCGGTCCGGGCCGCCTTGCAGATGATGTTCAATCACCTTCTCCGTGTCGGCGTCCTTGACCACGAGCTCGATCTTGCTCTTGGGCAGCATGTCGACGCGGTACTCCTCGCCGCCGCGGCCGGCGTGGACGATGCCCTTCTGCACGCCGCGGCCCGTTACGTTGACGATGTTCAGGCCGACGAAACCGGCGGCCGAAAGCGCTTCCTTGACCACCTCCAGGCGCTCCGGCCGGACGATTGCTTCGACTTTGTTCATACTCGGTCTCTCCTTGCGCGGCCTGCGCTAGCTTGTGGCTTCCGCCGTCGGGCGGCTGACCGGGGGCTGACTCGAACCGTTGCTCGGAGATGACGATACCGGGATGCCGGAGTAGTCCGTAGCCGCCGTCCAGCAGGTAGGCGCGCTCGCCGTGCTGGCTGACGTCGAGACCGACGATCTCCTCTTCCTCGCTCACCCGCAGGCCCATGACAACGTCCAGGACCTTGAGGATGACGAAGGTCACGACGAACGGAGTACGCCATGGTCGCGCCGACGGCGACGAGCTGCTTGCCGAGCTGGTCGAAGCCGCCGCCGGCGATGACAGGCCGTCGGTGCCGACACGGGTTGATCGCGAAGGCGACGCAGAAGATGCCGGTCGCGAGGGCGCCCCAGGTGCCGCCGACGCCGTGCACGCCGACCACGTCCAGCGAGTCGTCCAGGCCGATCTTGGCGCGCAGCCGGACGGCGAAGTAGCAGAGCGCGCCGGCGCCGACGCCGATGGCGAGAGCGCCCATCGGCTGGACGAAGCCGGAGGCCGGCGTAATCGCGACCAGGCCGGCGACGGCGCCGGCAGCCGCGCCGACGACGCTGGGCTTGCCGCTGCATGAGCCAGCTCAGGCCCATCCACGTGACCGCCGCGGCCGCCGTGGCGACGTGGGTGACGGTGAAGGCGTTGGAGGCGAGGCCGCCCGCGGCGACGGCGCTACCGGCGTTGAAGCCGAACCAGCCGAACCAGAGCAGGGCAGCGCCGATCACCACCATCGTGATGTCGTGCGGCTCCATCGGCTCGCGGCCGAAGCCGTGGCGCTTGCCGTAGAGGATCGCCGCCGCCAGCGCCGCGATACCGGCGTTGATGTGGACGACGGTGCCGCCGGCGAAGTCGAGCGCCTTGATGCCGACGTTGCCGTCGGCGTCGGGGATGACGCCCAGCCAGCCGCCGGCGCCCCAGACCCAGTGCGCGACCGGGTCGTAGACCAGGGTCGCCCAGAGGAGCATGAAGACCAGGAAGGTGCTGAACTTCGCGCGCTCGGCGAAGGCGCCCGTGATCAGCGCCGGCGTGATCACGGCGAACATCAGCTGGAAGATCATGTAGGTCTGGTGCGGGATCGTCGGCGCGTAAGCCGCGTTCGGCTCTGAGGCGGAGACGTCCTTGAGGCCGAACCAGTCGAAGTCGCCGATGAGGCCGCCGTGGTCGGGCCCGAAGGCGAGGCTGTAGCCGATGATCACGAACTGGACGCTGATCACGCCGAGCATGATGAAGCTCTGCATGATCGTCGCCAAGCACGTTCTTGCTGCGGGTCAGGCCCCCGTAGAAGAGCGCCAGTCCCGGCGTCATCAGCATGACCAGTGCCGATGAGATCAGGATCCATGCGGTATCGCCTGAACTAATCTCCATACTCTTCTCCTCCAGGGCTTATGGGCCTTCACCCGAAGACTCCCGCCGATGTAGGGGAGAGTAGGGTCGGCATGTTACAGGCATGTTTCAGGCCAGTTACACGGCGGTTAAGTTGGCCTTTTGGCGGCATTTCCGCGGAATTTGGCCGCGGTTTCGCCCGTCCGCCGGCCAATTTGGCCCGAAAGCGCGGCATTTCCGCCGGATCAGGCGGCAAATCTTGGCGACTCGAGGACAGCAGGCCTAGGCGGGGAAGCGGTAGCCGACGTTGCGCACGGTCTCGATGTAGACGGTCGCGCCGGTCTCGATCTTGCTGCGCAGGCGGCGGATGTGCACGTCCACGGTGCGGGCGCCGCCGAAGTACTCGTAGCCCCAGACGCGGTTGAGCAGCGCCTCGCGCGTGAACACCTTGCCGCGGTTCGTCATCAGGAAGCGCAGCAGCTCGAACTCCTTGAAGGTCAGGCTCACCGGCTGGTCGGCGACGAAGACCTTGTAGTTCGCCAGGTCCACCATCAGGTCGCCGCGCGCAGCGATCGTTCGCCGCATCGATGCCGGTCTTGCGCCAGAGCGCGCGGCGCAGGCGCAGCGCCAGCTCTTCGCGCCGCCACGGGCAGGAGCACGAAGTCGTCCACGGGCAGGCTGGGGTCGATCTGCGCAAGCTGGTCGGGGCGGACGAGCAGCACCAGCGGCGCCTTGCCGGCGCGCGAGGCGGTCCTCCGCCAGCCTCGTCAGCTCCTCGGCGCGCGCCGGCGCCTCCAGGACCATGGCGTCGACGCCGTGCTCGCTCGAACAGGATGTCGGCGTCGACGATGCGGCGCGAGACCGACCTCGAGGTCGAACGCGGCCAGGTCGCGCTCGAGCAGGGCGGCGCCTTCGGTCTGATAGCCGAGGAGGATGCGTACCATCGATACGCCAGTATACGGACTATCGGCGCTTCCGATGCGCCCGCGTAACCAGAAGTTAACCTCGCAAGCGTCAGCCAATCCGATGCCCGCCGCATGCTGCAACCGCTGTATCCGTCGCCTCCGTACGACGCGTCTGTGTAACCAGAACGTAACCAGCGATCGGCGGCCGACAGTCGTCAGCGCGCCTCTAGCTTATCGATGTCGACAAGCCATGACAAGCAGAAGAAAGCACGATTACGTCCTGCAGCAGTGCCGCCAGCAGGACGTCAAGTTCATCCGCCTCTGGTTCACGGACATCCTCGGCTCGCTGAAGAGCTTCGCCATCACCTTCGAGGAGCTCGAAGAGGCGCTCGAGGAGGGCGTCGGCTTCGACGGCGGCGCGATCGAGGGCTTCGCCCGCGCCGGCGAGAGCGACATGACCGCGATCCCCGACCCCGCGACCTTCCAGCTGCTGCCCTGGCGCCCGCGCGAGCGCCGCGTGGCGCGCATGTTCTGCGACATCCACCTCCCGGACGGCACGCCCTTCGCCGGCGACCCGCGCCAGGTGCTCAAGCGCAACCTGGCGCGCGCCGCCGCCCTCGGCTTCACCTTCTACGTCGGGCCGGAGGTCGAGTTCTTCTACTTCAAGGACTCGCGAAGGCACCACGCCCCTGGACCAGGGCGGCTACTTCGACCTGACGCCGCTCGACGGCGCCAGCGACCTGCGCCGCGAGACCGTGCTCACGCTCGAGGAGATGGGCATCGGCGTCGAGTCCAGCCACCACGAGGTCGCGCCGTCCCAGCACGAGGTCGACCTGCGCTACACGGACGCGCTGACCATGGCCGACAGCGTCCTGACCTGCCGCCTGGTCGTCAAAGAGGTGGCGATGGCCGCCGGCGTCTACGCCACCTTCATGCCCAAGCCGCTGGCAGGACGAGAACGGCTCCGGCATGCACGTCCACCTCTCGCTGTTCCGCGGCGAGCAGCAACGCCTTCTTCGACGCCGACGACCCGATGCACCTCTCGGCCGTCGCCCGCGGCTTCATCGCCGGGCTGCTGCGCCACGCGCGCGAGATCACGCTGGTGACGAACCAGTGGGTCAACTCCTACAAGCGCCTGATCCCCGGCTTCGAGGCGCCGGTGCGCGTCGCCTGGAACCGCCGCAGCGGCATGCAGCCCGCCGAGCCTGCCCGCGCGCGCCGGCCGCATGCCGGGCGACCTCCTGCGCGTGCCCGAGTACCGCGCCGGCCGCGAGATCGCCGCGCGCATCGAGTACCGGGCGCCGGACGCGGCCTGCAACCCCTACCTGGCCTTCGCGCGCGCTGCTCGCCGCCGGCCTCGAGGGCATCGAGCAGGAGTACCCGCTGCCGCCGAGCCGCGACGCCGCCGACGAGGCGAGCATCGAGCGACGCGCCGACGCTGCCCGGCAGCCTCTACGAGGCGCTGCAGGAGGCCGAGCAGCAGCGACCTGCTGCGCCGCTGCCTCGGCGACCACGTCTTCGAGAGCCTGCTGACCTCGAAGCGCATCGAGTGGGAGACGCTACCGCTCCCACATCACCGACTACGAGCTCAACCGCTACCTGGCGATCCTGTAGCTGTCAGGCGTCAGGCGTCAGGCGCGCGCCCTCTCCGTGCCGTCATTCTGAGGAGCGAAGGCCGCTGCGCCTCCATGGCCTGTCATTCTGAGGAGCGCAGGCCGCCGTAGCGACGAAGAATCCCGGCGGCCCGGGGTGTGTCTACGAGCGCGGGATTCTTCGCCCGCGGCTGGCTCAGAATGACACCTCCGGCCGCTCTGTCATTCTGAGGAGCGCAGGCCGCCGTGCTCCCGGGCTTGTCATTCTGAGGAGCGAAGGCCGCCGCAGCGACGAAGAATCCCGCCCGCCCGAGTGCTTCATCCACGCATGGGGGGCGCTCCCCATAACAAAATCGCGAAAAAATTGGGTACACGCGAGTAAAACCGGCGCTTCCTGGTGGTATACTCGCGCTTGGCCGCGCGGAGGTCGCACGGCCGGTCTCGTGTGTGCTGCCGGGGGGCAGTCTTGCGGGGCCCCATATGGCTGCGCCGAACGGGGAGGAGTGGCGGGCTCGTCCAGGCACGGCGGATTTTGGCTAATCCGTCTCTGGCGTGCTTCCCAGGCGCTCACCCTCTTCGCCATGGTGGCGAAGAACTAATCCCTGCGGAGGTGCAGAAAGCATGATTCGATCTTGGAAGGCGCTTAGCCTGCTTGCGGCCGTGACGCTCGGTCTCGGTCTAGTTTTCCTTAGCCCTGCTCCGAGCGGCGTGACACCAGCGTTCGCGGCTGGCGGAACTGTCAACGTCAACATCATCGACACAGACAATCCCAACGGTGGCACCAATATTGACTTCACCGTGGCCGGCACGGCCACCTGCGGCCCGGGCACCTTCTCGACCAGCGAAGGCGCCGGACAGGCACTGACCTGTTCAGCCAATGGTGGCGTTACCATAACGCTCCAGGTCGGTGAGCCGTGGACGGTAGATTTCTCGACGTCCTGCTCAGTGACGGCGAACGGTACGACTGGTGGCGCCCAGAGTACTGGGTTCTCAAACGGCGCAACGGTAATCTCCATCACTACCCTGACTGATGACGAGACAATTACCTGTAGCGTCCGTCTCACCGGCACTGGCGGAATAACGCCGACGGCAACGGGAACGCCACCTACTGCCACGCCAACCAGTACCCCAGGTACGGCTACCCCCACCATCACCACGACGCCGTCGGTCACGACCCTGACCGTCTCGATAGCCCCCTCCACGCTCGGCTGCAACGGCTCGGCCTTCGTGACGGTCGTTTCCCGTAACGCGGCGGGCGCGCTTGTGCCGGGCGGCACCGTGACGCTGTCGACGAACCTCGGCACCATCAGCCCGACCACCGCGACCGACACCGGCGGCGGCGTCCTCGCGGTGCTGACCGCGCCTGCCACCCAGGGCGGCACCGCGACAATCGTCGCGACGGCCGGCGGCGTGACCGGCCAGGCTCAGGCCACGATCAACTGCAACCAGGCGACCTCGACCTCGGTCCCGGCCACCTCGGTCCCGCCCGTGGCGACGATCTCGCCGCCGCGTACCGGCGACGCCGGCCTGGCGCGCGGCTCTAACCTGAGCACGACCGCGGGTCTGGCGCTGCTTGGCATCGCCTTCGCCGGCGCTGCCGGCATGGTGTGGAGCAAGGTCCGCAACTAATCGCAGGGATTTCGGAAGCGCTCAGGGAAGCCCGCCGCGGCGGGCTTCCCTGCTGCGCAGCCCCCTTCGGTTGCCTGCCCCGCCCGCGCTCCGTATCCTGAATCCAGCGTTATACGTAACGCGTACATATAAAACCACCAGGGGTTGATTTCAGAATGATGGGAAACGCAGGAAGCGGAGGCCCCGGAGACCGTGTGAGGGAAATCCTCGGCCGCAGAGGCATGTTGCCTCTCCTCGGCGGTCTGGCGGTCATAGTCGTCATCGGTATTTTGCTCGTCGCGGTTGCCTCGGGCGGCGGCGGCGGGACGAACACGGGCACGGGGCCGCCCGCCGCGGCGGGCGGCGACTTCGCCGGGCTCAAGAGCCCAGTCGTGGCGAGCCCCGAAGCGACGCTGGTCCTCAACCAGCCGACCGTGGTGGCGACACGCGCCCCCAATGCCGCCGTCCCCGGCACGAGTAACGCCGACCGCCTGATAATCACGAAATTCGGCGTCAACGCGCCGCTGACCTACAAGGTCGTCGGCCCGGACGGCTCCATGCCGAACCCCAACGGCCCCGATGACGTCGCTTTCTACGACTTCCCCAACCACCCCGGCCTCGGTGGCGTCCCCGGCGGAACTGGCAACGTGGTCCTCGCCGGCCACGTCGACTCCGGCCGCGCCGCCTGCAAGAACGGCACCGTGCCGCCGCCCTGCACCGCCGTCTTCTGGGACATCGGCGGCCTCAAGGTCGGCGATGAGCTCGAGGTGAGTGTCAGCGGCACCTCCTACAAGTACCGCGTCACCGCCAACCAGTCCGTCGACGCCGTCACGGCCGACTTCACGAAGATCGTGTCCGCCACGGCCCAGCAGACCATCACGCTCATCACCTGTGGTGGTGACTTCAACACCGTCACCCACGAATACAATCACCGGCAGGTTGTTACCGGAGTCCGCATCTAGCGTTTCAGGTAGCAGGACAGGGGGAAGCACCTTGAACCTGAGCGGCATCAAGCTTTTCGAAGGTGTACCGAAGATCGCGCTGATCGCCGGCATACCGGTAGTGGCATTCATCGTCACCATCGGATTCACGCTGGCCAAGAACGGCGGCGATGGCGGCCAGGCACAGCCGCCGCCGACGCTGGAGGTCGCGGTCCAGAAGTCGCAGGTGACGCCGACGCCCCAGGCCTCGCCGACGCCCGCGGTGACGCGGACCTGCGCCCAGATTCAGGGTACCGCCTACCAATCGGACGCCGAGCGCGACTACTACACCAAGAGTTGCAGCGGCGCCACGCAGACCGCGACGGGCGGCGGCGCGACCGGCGGCGGCGCGAATCAAGCCTCAGGGCCGCGCCGCGCTGTCGAGACCACGCTCGGCGACCGGATCATCATCAACCGCATCGGCGTCGACGCACCCGTAACCCGCGCGGCCGTGGGCGGCGACGGCGTCATGCCGGACCCGGTCGGCTACTTCAACCTGGTCATGTATGACTTCAGCGCGATTCCCGGGCTGGGAGGTTCGCCTTCCGGCGGCGGTAACGCGGTCATGGCGGGCCACGTGGACTGCGCCGCCTGCGGCGCCGGCGGCACGCCCGGCCTGGCGGTCCTCTACTACCTGCGAAATCTCGGCAACGGCGACGTCATCGAGTACTACACGCAGGCCGGCGGCTACTTCAAGTACGTCGTTACCTACGCCGGCGACCTGCAACCGGACGCCGACTGGGCGTCCATTGTCTCTGCTGGGTCCGCGGACCTGACGATCATCACCTGCTCCGGCACGTTCGTGGCCTCGGCCCACGAATACACGACGAGACGCGTAGTCCAGGCGCGCAAGGCGTGACGGACCGAGCCTTGTCTCGGGATTCGGCGGCCGCGGCCCCCTGTCCCTTCGGCGCCGGCGTCTGGAAGAGGGTGGGAGCGTGAAAACAGCCCTCGCCCGCGCCCTGATCGTCGGGCTGCCCCTACTGGTCTTCGCCGCTGTAGTAGGCGTCGTGCTGGCGACCCGCTCTGACAACACCCCTACCAGCGCCGCCGTGCCCTCCGTCACGATGAATGTGCGCAGCGAGCCCACGGCAGGCCCGGCCAACCCTCCGGCGGCGGCGGCGATCTCGCCCTCGCCGGCGCCCACGCCCGTCAACCGCGCCAGCTGCTCCGCCATTCGCGGCACGGCGTACCAGTCGGACGAGGAGCGCGCCTGGTACATAGAGAACTGCCCTTCGCCGACGGCCGTCCCCAGCACCGGCAATAGCGCGCGCACGGTTTCGGCGCCGGTGCAGACTTCGTCCGCGGGGAGGATATTCGGCAGCGCGGACCGGCTGGTCATCTCCCGGCTGGGCATCAACGCGCCCGTGAACATAAGCATCGTCGGGCCGGACGGCACCATGGGTAACCCGCTCGGCGGCAGCGACGTGGTGCTGTACGACTTCAGCTCCATCCCCGGCCTCGGCGGTTACCCCGGCCTCGGCGGCAACACCGTGATCGCCGGACACGTCGACTACATATGCTGCCTGGCGGTGTTCGCGCCTCTGCGCAATATCCAGGAGGGCGACGTCATCGACTACTACACCGCCGATGGCTCGCGCTACACCTACGTGGTCCAGTGGTACGGCGATTACCCGCCCGAGACGAACTGGGCCAGCATCGTCAACGGCGGGCCCAACATCATGACCCTGATCACCTGCAACGGCACGTTCGACAGCGGCGCCCATGAATACAGTCACCGCAGAGTTGTAAGGGCTGCATTAGCACAGCCCTGACCGCGTTCTCTATTATGGATCTGACGCTATTGTGCGTCCGGCATCGGGCCGATACTTCGGCAGTTCAGGGGAGGTAAGCGGCATGGGACGCCGTCGCAGCACGGTCATCGGCATATCCCTGCTCATGCTCGTTGCCGGCATACTCGTCGTCGGCGCCGCTCTCGCCGGCCTGGGGAGCAAGAACAGCAGCCTTCCTCCCCCGAAGACCAGCTTCGTCGAACCACAGGCGGCCACGGCTGTTCCGATTCCGGAGAAGACCCCTACGCCTGAGCCCCAGCCGACGGCCGAACCCAGCAAAGCACCCATCGCAGAGGTCAAGATCCCTAAAATCCGGGTGAACGGCGGCATCGAAGTCCTTGGCCTGACCAAGGACAACGCCATGCAAGACCCCAAGGGCTACTTCACGATCGGCTGGTACAACTTCTCTCCTCTACCCGGTTGGGGAGGGAACGCCATCTTTGCCGGTCACGTTGATTGCGCCAACTGCGGACCGGGAGGGCGGGCTGGGCCTGCCGTGTTCTGGGACTTGAACAAGCTAGAGCGAGACGATGAGATTTCGATTGCACTGGGGGACGGGACCAACTACAGCTACCGCATCGTCAGCATGTTCGTCGTAACGCCGAGGGACGATGGCAATTTTGATACGTCCGTGGGTACTGTGGTCAGCCTGCTGGATTTGATCGGGCCGACCGAGCAGGAGTCGATCACCCTCATTACTTGCGGTGGCACATTCAACGCCAGGACCCACGAGTACGACAAGCGCCTGATCGTGCGCGCCGAGCGCCAGCCGTCGCCTTCCGCCCGCGCTCAGTAGAAGTATCAGTAGTCAGTTGTCAGTTATCAGTCCGGAGAGGGCGGGCGTCTGCGGGCACCTTTGCCTCACGCCTCACACCTCGCACCTGATTCATGGTCACTCCTCCCTGATATAATGCCGTCGGAGAGGTGGCAGAGCGGTTGAATGCGGCGCTCTCGAAAAGCGTTGTGGGCTTACGTCCACCGGGGGTTCGAATCCCTCCCTCTCCGCCACTAAAGTAGAAGCCCTCACCACCATTTGAGCTCTTGAGAAGACGCGGGCCCCCAAGACGAAACCCACCTAACGATCCCTGGTTGGCCAGACTGCGGCTCGCGTCGTTGCGCGTGCGGGGCCCTTTCGGCGTCGGCACCGGTATGGGGCGCGGCGTGGTGTTCCCGGAGATATCGGGCGGCCAGATCCCGGAACCGGACGAAGAGCTGCCCGACTCCGACCTCTCCGACAACGAGCGCCTGCAGGCGATGGAACGCGAACGCTGGCGCCGCGACGGCCGCGGCTGATCGGCCGCAATGAGGCGTGAGGCTACGGGCCCTCACACCTCACACCGCGCCGACTTAGAGGACGCCGAGAGAGAAGCTGACTACGCGGTCTGGCGTCGTGGCCTTCCGCGGCGCGTAACGCGCTTGAAGTAGACGTGGCCGTTGGCGTCCCAGATATCGAGGTCTACTCCGAGGCGAGAGGAAGCGCGGCGAAGCCGCACTTTCACGCTGCGCAGGTTTTCGCCCGGTTCAAGCTCCAGGTCACCGACGTCTGATACATCGATTCCGCGGACAAACTCGTCGAACTTTTGCTGTTGTTCGCGGACCGCGCGAGAGGCTCGGGAGGGAGGCGGAACGTCGCCGGGCTTTCTAACGTGCAGCTTTGGCATACTTGTTCTCCGGATTTACAAGTGCTGTGAGGTAGCGGAGTTCTTGGCGTATTAGCAGACTTTATTGTCCACAAATGAACATGTCAATTCTATAGCAGGGAATAGCGGCCAATTCTCTGGCCGGGGAAGCATCGCCTGCCCTGAGAAAGGGCCTCTGCTAAACTGTCCTCTGGAGAGGTGCTGGAGTGGCCGAACAGGCGCGACTGGAAATCGCGTAACCTCGGAAACGGGGTTCGTGGGTTCGAATCCCACCCTCTCCGCCACTCGATTAGGCATCAGGTATACAAGTATCAGGTATCAGGGCCAGAATCGCGAAGGCCGGACATATGTCCGGCCTTGTGTCTGCTCGGGCCTGGAGCCTGAAGCCAGCCCTACTTACTGCCGCCCTTCCGCTTCGCTTCATCGAACTCGCGATGGAGGCGCGCTTCTTCCTCCGAGCGGGCCTCATGCGCCGCCTGGAGCGCTTCTTCGGCGTGGCGCTTCACCTTCTCGATGACGGCCTTGATGCCGCCAACGGCGTCCGCGGCGGCGCTGTCCGAAGACGCCAGCGCCGGGCCGCCTTCGCCGGTCGCGAGCGCCAGGCCGGGCGCCTCGGCGCGCCTGGAGCGATTGAGGCTAACGGCGATCGCGGAACCGGCCGCCAGGCCGACGATGATGCCCTTCCTCAGGCCCATGCTTACTCCTTGCTGCGCCGCGCCAGGCCGCTGAGGACGCCCAAACCGCGCTTCGCGCCTGAGACCATGCCGTAGCCACGGATTATCGGTGAAACGGCTTTCTCGCCCACGAAGTCGGTGGTGCCCTTGATGCTCTGCGCGGTCTCGCGCACTGACGCCAATGTCGGCTTTACGGAGTCGTCCAGGAGTTCTTTTACAACGCGCTGAAGCCTTCTGAATCCCCAGTACAGAGCGATCACGAAGGCAATGGAAATGAAGAACAGGACGATGCCAGCTATGCCGTAGATGATTACGACAATGTCGCGGGCATCCGCGAGAGAAAACAGGAAACCCATCCACAACCCCCGGCTGAATGAAGCCTGCCGCTGGCGCCAGTATACCAGCGCCTCTTTCGGGTTCGGCCGCCTACTTGAATGCTCGGCTGATGACGCCGCCGCCGATAACGCGCTCGCCGTCGTAGAACACCGCGGCCTGGCCCGGCGTGACGGCGCGCATGCGCGCGCTCGAACTCGACCTCGACGCCGATCGCCGCTGAGACGCACGATGGCCGGCGACGGGCGCGACTCTTGTAGCGCACCTTGACCTGCGCCTCGAACTCGGGCGCGGGCGGGCCGTCTTCGACCCAGCTCGGCTGGCTCGGCGACCAGGTGGTGCGCGAAGCAGGTCGTCGTCGTCGCCGATCGTGATCAGGTTGCAGCTCCGGGTCGATCTCCGTGACGAAGCGCTTGCCGCCGAAGGCGCCGATGCCCTTGCGCTGGCCGATCGTGTAGCCGGCGACGCCCGCGTGCTCGCCGACGACGCGCGCCCTCGCGGTCGACGATGGCGCCGGCGCGCTGGGGCAGGCGCTCGGCGAGGAAGGCGCGGTAGTCGTCGCCGGGCACGAAGCAGATCTCGGCGCTGTCCGGCTTGTCGTGCAGGGGCAGGCCCATCTCGCGCGCCAGGCGGCGGATGTCCGTCTTCGGGTACTCGCCGACCGGGAAGAGCAGGCGGCGCCAGCTCCGCCTGCCTCAGCGTGTAGAGCACGTACGACTGGTCCTTGGAGTCGTCGACGGCGCGCAGGAGCCGGACGGTGTCGCCGTCGCGGCGCACGCGGGCGTAGTGGCCGGTCGAGAGGTAGTCGGCGTCCAGGGCGAGGGCGCGGTCGAGCAGGGCGCGGAACTTGACGTGCTCGTTGCAGGCCAGGCAGGGGTTGGGCGTGCGGCCGCGCTCGTACTCCGCCGACGAAGTAATCGATGACCTTGCGGCCGAACTCCTCCTCCAGGTTCAGGACGTAGTGCGGGATGCCGAGCACGTCGGCCGCGGCGCGCGCGTCGTCGATGTCTTCGACGCCGCAGCAGCGCTTCTGGTTGCGCCGCGCCGTCGGCGTCCTCGCGCGTCCACAGGCGCATCGTGATGCCGACGACGTCGTAGCCCTCGCGCACGAGGAGGCCGGCGGCGACGGCCGAATCGACGCCGCCGCTCATCGCCACGATTACGCGCTTTTTCGACATCACCAATCCATGTTACGGGACGCGCGCTGAGGGAGGCGAATCCGTTGAGCCATGCGCAGGGCGGCCGGAGTGGTGCTTCTGTCATTCCGACGCCTGAGGAGGAATCCCGTCTGCGCTTTGCGCAACCATCAGGCGCCGAGCAGCCGTCCGAAGTGGTGTTTCTGTCATTCCGACGTGAGGAGGAATCCCGGTTAGGACGCCGGAGCGGCTGCTCGATGCCTGGAGGTCGTAGAAGCGTAAGCCCGGGATTCCTCCTCACGTCGGAATGACAGAAACCGCCGACCGCAGTCGTCGATTCGTCGGAATGACAGGGATGGGAGCCGACCACCGTCGCCCGTGCGCGAGCGTGACATGCCCATCCGTTTATCCGTTCGAATCCGTTGACGATTCGCGCGCCGATTCGAGCCTTACAATCCCTGCATGACAGTCGCCTACACCTTCGATGGCAACGCGCTGGCCCCGGCCGGCTGGCAGCCGCGCCGCACGCCGCGCTGGCTTTCCTGGAAGCCGGACGGCGCCTCGGCTATACTCATCGGCAACGGCGGCTCGGCCCTTGTCTTCGATGGCCAACGGCTGCATTCCCTGGAGACCGGCACCAGGCAGAACCTTCGTGGCGCTGCCTGGTCCCCAGATGGCAAGACGGCCCTGCTGGTTGGGAATCGCGGCGCGGTGCTACGCCTTCACGGGGAGGCGTTCGAAGATGTGGCGGCCCAGACGAGCGAGAACCTGCGGCGCGTGGCCTGGCACCCTGACGGCGCCTATGCCCTGATTGTGGGCAACGCCGGCACGGTGCTGCGGTACCAGGCGTCGGATGGGGACCTGAGTCCCGTCCCCGGCGACCGCGCCCACACGTTGCGGGCGCTGGCCTTCCGGCCGGACGGGGCTTATGCGCTTGTCGGGGCTTATGCCAGCCGCTGGGCCGGCTATCCCAGGCCGCACGCCCTCTATCGCTGCGATGGCCGCTACCTGCAGGCCATGCTCGCCAGCGATGACGAGGACGACTTCGTGGCGGTGGACTGGCCGGCGAAGGGTCCGGCGCTGGTCGCCGGGTATCGGGCGGACAGGCCGGAGGTGGCCGCGGCAAACAAGCTGCTGCTGTACGACGGCTCCGTCTGGCGGGGACGCGAGTGGCAGGGGCGGGGCGCCGTCCTCGGCGCCGCCTGGCGGCCGTCCGGGGAATACGCCTTGCTCGTCGGCGAATCCGGCCTGCTGGCGCGGGCCGACGCTGAAGGAGGGATCCAAGAGCTAGAGAGCGGCACAACCGAAAACCTGACCGGCCCCTTCTGGCGTCCAGACGGGGCAATGGCAATCGTCCTAAAAGGACCAGGCGAAAGAGTCTATACCGTCTAGCGGTTAACAGAGCTAGAGCACTCGCCGGTCCGGCTAGATCGACATTCCTCACAAGGAGAGGATTGATGCGAAATCTAACCGGTTCCGGAGAACCCCGATCCAATTCGAACCAAAGCACGGCTTCTGTCAGTCTGAGCCCGCCGCGGGCGAAGAATCTCGCGCCCGGGCACAACGCTGTCATTCTGAGCCCGCCGCGCGCGAAGAACCTCGTCGACCGTGGCGTGACCATGGGCGCCAGATTCTTCGTCGCTGCGGCGGCCTCCGCTCCTCAGGATGACAAAGCGGCCACACACTACGCGGACCAAATGCGTCGCGGCGCGCCGCTCACCCGCCGGCGGCTCCTGCTGGCTCTGCCTGGCTTCGCGCTGGCGATTGCGGCCTGCGGCGACAGCGACAAGGGGGCCGCGCCGGCGGCCGAGGCCAATCTGCCGGAGGTCAAGAAGCTGACCTTCATGGCCGGCTTCAAGCCTCAGGCCAACCTTCCTTTCGTCGGCGTCTACGTGGCACAGGAGAAGGGCTTCTTCCGCGACCAGCGCCTGGACGTCGATGTCAAGCACGCGCAGTCGGGCGAGCACCTGCAACTGGTGCTGGCGGGCGAGGTAAACGTCACCACGGCCAACGGCTCCTCACTGCTCAAGCGCAACGCCCAGAACCTGAATATCGTCTCGCTGGCGCTGATTGGCCAGCGCAGCGAGCAGGGCTTCGCCGTGCTCGACACGTCCTCGATCAGGAGCGTGAAGGACTGGGAGGGCAAGACCCTGGGCTACAAGGGCTCGGTGCCGGCCGAGTTCCTGGCCGTCGCCCGCAAGAATGGGGTCGACCCCGCGAAGGTCACCCAGGTCAGCGTGGGCTTCGACCCCCGCATCCTCTCGGAGGGCCGCATCGACATCCTGCCGGTTTTCTATTCGAACGAGCCCGGCGTGCTGGCCGCCCAGGGCATCAAGACGCGCATCTTCGACCCCAACGACTACGGGATCGAGTCCCTGGGCCTGACCTACATCAGCACCGGCGAGCAGATCGCGAAGGACCCGGACAGGCTTCAGCGCTTTCTGCGCGCCGCCCTGCACGGCATCGACTACGCCGACAAGAACCGCGAGGAGGCCCTGGACATCGTCATGAAGGTCGCCCCGCAGGAAGAGCGCTCCCAGCAGAAGTTCATGCTGGAGACCGAGCTCGAGCGCGCGAAGACCGACCTGACCCGCAAGAATGGCCTCGGCTGGCAGACGAGGGAGCAATGGCAGGCCACCCACGACGTCCTGCTCGAGTACAAAGGCATCGACAAGGCCGTGGACGTGTCGGTGCTGTACAACGACCAGTTCTTGAAGGCGATCTACAAGGACGGCAGGCTGCAGTGGCCGGGATAGATTTGGAATATGGACTTTGGAATTTGGGCCGGAGCGCGGCCCAGATTCCAAAGTCGAAACGCCAACTCCTAGGCCACGCCCCACTCGATGGCGTTGCGCAGCAGCTTCTCGAACGCTGCCGTCTCCCAGGGGCCGCGCATGACCGCGGGCGTCTCGCCCGACGGCGCGACGCTGGCGTCGACGAAGGGCTGGGTGTTCGCGCCGGGCGAGTGGCAGTGCCCGAGGGCGATGTACGCGACCTCGCCAGCGCCGATCTTTCGCGTCAGCCCCATCACTCGCGTTTTGCCGTCCGGCTGCAGCGAAGTGTCCGATTCGTAGTCGAAGCCGAAGCCCGGCGGCGAAGGGTCAGCCGTCAGGGGCGTCGTCAGCAGCACCTGCGAGTCCTCCGGGTGCGTGACCTCGATCATGTAGAGCTCGTCGACTACCTCGAACGAAGGCGGCACGTCTCGTGTGAGGGCGTGAGGCTTCTCCGAAACCGCTACGTCGAATCGGCGCATCGGCGGGTGGTTGATGAAGAACGCGCCCAAGGTGTCGTGGAAGTCTGCCCTGAGCATGCGCCGCCGCCGCTGCCCCTCGGCGACCCGCACGGCCCGCCCACCGCTGGTGCCGTGCAGCCCCAACCAGCGGCCACCGCCCGCGATCCAGTCGCGGACCGCCTGGTTCTGGGCCGCGTCCGGGTAGGGCCCGGCAGTGTAAGTGATCAGCAGCCGGCTGGTGTCCAGCCACTTGCCGATGTCCGTGAAGTCGTTGGCCACGCTGGATCTGACCTCCGCGTCGCGCAGCAACTCCAGCAGACGCAACCGGGCGTAATCATGGTCGTGCCCGGCCATGGAGCCGGGCGGGAAGCCGCCGGTGATGACGTGTGCCCGTGGCGGCCTGCTTGTAGTAGTCATCGGTCACTCTCCTCAGTTGCGCGGGGCGATGCGTAGGTTACCAGTAATCAGTAATCAGTAATCAGTCCGGAGCTGGAGGCCCTGGCTTCACCTGATACCTCATACCTTCCAGCTGACAACTGACGACTCCCACCCTCCTTGCATTATCCTGCCGCCAGGGAGGAAGGGCTCATGATCACGCGCGTCGACCATGTTGGGATTGTAGTGCCGTCCTGGGAACAGGGCCGCAGGATGCTGCTGGAGCAGTTCGGCTTCGTGGTGAACGAGGCCCGCACGCGTTCGCCGGAGGGGAATTACTACGCCCCTGGGAACTCTCGTATCTATTTCGTCAGCATCGGCAGCGGCGAGACCGACGTCGAGGTGCTGGTGCCACTGGACGATAAGACGGGCATCGGGCGCTTTTTGGTGCGGCACGGGCCCGGCCTTCACCACATCTGCTACGCCTCCAACGATCTGGCAAGCGACGTGCAGAAGTACCGCGAGCGCGGGCTGGAGCAGATCATGCCGGGCGCGGGCGACGTCAACCCGGACAGCGCCCCCTTCTTCCATCCGAAGTCGGCGTTGGGGATCCTGACGGAGATCGTGCGCGACCGGCTGGCGCCTTCCGGCGGGTAGTGGCCTCACAACGCCGGATCAGCGCACGACGGCGAGCCGAACTCGCCCGTGGGGTCAAGGGCCGCGCCGTCACAATGTCGTGCCGTGGCGAGGGCGGCGATTCTCGCTGCGCTCAGAATGACAGTAGACGCATCCGTCCGGGCGCGATCCCGCGACCCTACAGCACACCAGGGCGTCACCTGACACAATAGTCACGCCTCTCGGACTAGCAGGCGGCCCACCATGGGCGGGCAGGGAGATTTCGACTGAGCCGTGAGCAATCCATGAGGGCGCCGCGCCTGCCCTTCCTACTTACCGCCCTCGCGACCGCGGCCTTTCTGGCCGCGGTCATCGCCGGCGCGTCCCTGAAGGACGCGCGCGAAGTGGACCCCGCCGCCGCGCGCAAAGCCTTCACTGACGCGCAGACGGCACGCACGAGGTTCGATTGGGACGGCGCGATTGAGCTCTACACGCGCTCGATCTGGCTCGACCCCGGCAATGCCGAGGCCTACTACGGCCGCGGCCTGACGCGCGCCACAACCGGCGACCCCGCCGGCGCGACCCGAGACCTGCGCGTGGCCCTGCTCCTGCGTGACCACTACGACGAGGCCCTCCTGGCTCGCGCCGGCACGCGTCTCCAGTTGGGCGACCTCGATGGGGCCTTCGATGACGTGCGCGCTGCGCTGCGGCACGACCCTTCGAACCCGGCGTATCACCTCCAGCTGGCCTCGCTGCTGTCACTCACGGGCGATCGCGCGGCCACATCGGCCGAATATCTGGCGGCGGCGACGCTCTACGAGGCGAAGGGTGTCAGCTCGCTGGCCGAGACGGTGAGGCGCCTGGCAGGCGACGCGCCCGAGCCCTCAGCGCCTGCTCTCCGTCCCCTGCCTCAAATCGCCGACGTCGTGACCGCCGAGCGGCTGCTCTTCAACCAGTACGTCGACCCGCCTTCGTACCAGAGCCTGATCTCAGGAGCATGGCAGGGCGCTCGCAGCCTGGCGCTTGCGCGCGGAGCCGCCGTGCCTGTCTCGCTCGGCCCGGTGTTCGGCACCAACCAGTCCAGCGCCGAAGAGGGGCTGCGACAGGCCCTACAGGCGCTGGCTACTCTGTCCGCCGGCAAGGCCACAACCGCCGACCTGGTCTTCGAAGCCATCGACGCCATGGCGCGGACACTGGACGACAACCACACCGTCTTCGCGCGGCCGTCGGCCGTCGTCCGCCAGGCCGGCGGCTCCTACGGCCTCGGCGTCTACGGCGTCCGCGACACCAGCGGCGCGATCCTCGTGCGGGAGGTCGCGCCGGGCAGCCCCGCCGCAACAGCCGGCCTGAAACCGGGCGACATTCTTCGAAACCGCGATTCCAACCTCAACCTCGAAGACACGCAGAACGAAGCCGTCCGCGTAGGCGTGGACCGGCCGGGACGGCCTGAGTTCGAAGTAGTCCTCGCGCCCGGCCCGTTCTCTCTGCCGCTGATCTCGGCCCGGCTGTTGGATTCGGACATCGGCTACGTCAGGATCCAGGGCTTCCCGGCGCCGCTGGAGAAGATGGGCGACGGCCGCAGCTTTCTGCAGTTCCTGGACGGCGAGCTCCAGGACCTGAAGTCCCGGGGCGCGACGCGCTGGATTCTGGACCTGCGAGGCAATTCCGGCGGCCTGTCGACGACCGCCGCCGCGGTCGCCGGCCGCTTTGGCGCCAGAGGGGTGGTTTCGGAAGCGCGCTTCCGGCAGCAGCAGGTGCGCCTTGATTCGGCCTTCGGCCCGGTCATCGTCAAGAACCAGCCCCTTGCTGTGCTCGTCGACCGGCAATCGCTGTCGATGGCCGAGGTGCTCTCCGGCGCTCTCCAGGACAGCGGCCGCGCGAAGGTTTTCGGCGCCACCACGGGCGGCAAGGTCAACGGCGCCATCATTCAGGGCATCGCCGGCGGCGCCCTGGAGGTCACGATCGCCCGCATCCGTACCGGGCCCGGGCGGTTGGAGCTGGACGAGACCGGCCTTACGCCCACCGCGTTGGTCGCCCTGGACCGCGGCGACCTCGCCGGCGGCAAGGACACGCAGTTGGACGCGGCCGTGCGTTACCTGCTGAGCAGGAGCAGCCGCTAGCCGAGGGTCACCTGAAGACGCCGCGGTTGTACAATCGCCGCGACCCCATCCGCCCGCATCGACACGACCAGCAGAGGAGCCGACCCCTTCATGGACTTCGAGACCATCATCTACGCGAAGCAGGACGGCATCGCGACCATCACCCTGAACCGCCCCGAGCGCATGAACGCCTTTAACGACACCATGATCTCGGAGTGGGCGCAGGCCCTTGATGACGCCCGTCTCGACGGCGATATCCGCGTGGTCATCGTGACGGGGGCCGGCCGCGGCTTCTGCGCCGGCGCGGACCTTCGTAGCGGCAGCGGCGTCGCCGATGTCGCTGCCTCGACGGCCGAGGTAGTCTCGGCCGCCGACCGCCGGAACTGGCTGCGCGATGGCGTGCAGGCGGTCCCTCGCGCCGTTGCCCTGCTCGACAAGCCCTACATCGGCGCGATCAACGGCGCCGCGACCGGCGCCGGCATGGATATGGCCAGCCAGTGCGACATCCGCATCGCCTCGGAGGCGGCCCGCTTCAGCATGTCCTACGCCCGCGTGGGACTGATCCCCGGCGACGGCGGCTGCTGGTACCTGCCCAGGATCGTCGGCCTGCCGAAGGCGCTGGAGCTGATCTGGACCACGGACATGATCGACGCGCCGGAGGCCCTGCGCATCGGCTACCTGAATAAGGTCGTCGCCGCGGACAAGCTGATGGAGGAGACGATGGCATTCGCCCGCCGCCTCGTCGAAGGGCCGGCCGTGGCGATGCAGCTTGCGAAGCGCCTGGTCTACAGGGGCCTGGACAGCACCCTCCTGGAATCGCTGGAGCAGGCACAGCACGCGATGGCGATCGCGCAATCCACCGAAGATGCCCGCGAGGGGCCGCGCGCCTTTTCGGAGCGCAGAGAGCCGAAGTTCTCGTCCCGCTAGGGGCTTACGCTTCGGTGTCGGCGGAGAAAGGGTAAAGAATGAGCAGGGCGATGAGGCCAAGGAGACCGACGCCGCCGACGAGGCCGAAGAATATCCAGGCCGGATCTTCCAGCACCTTGTCGAGGTCGCCCAGGAAGCTTGTGATGTCGAGAATAGGCATGCGCGTGACGCCTTTCTGGGAGCTTGATCTGGCCGGGGCCACATCCGGCTCGAAGCCTATCAGACCTGCGCCTTATGAGGGAGCCGCAACGTGGCAGATCTGAGCGGCCTTTACGTGATCGTAGACCCTTCCGCCTGCCGGGCCAGGCCGCCTATATCCATCGCCCGCGCGGCGCTTGATGGCGGCGCTTCGATGCTGCAGTGGCGCGACAAGACGCGCGACAAAGGCGAGCAACTGGACGAAGCCCGCGAGGTTTACGAGCTTTGCGTCCGCCGCCGCGTCCCCTTCATTGTCAACGACCACGCCGACCTGGCGCTCGCGCTGGGCAACAGCCTCGCCCGCATTCCCGGCGCCGGCGGCTCCGGCAGGTCGCACGCCTTCGCGGTCCTCGGTGTCCATGTGGGCCAGAAGGACCTGCCGGTCGAGGCCGTGCGCCGCATATTGCCGCCGGGCGCCATCGTCGGCGCGTCCACGAACGACGCCCCCGAGGCGCGCCGGGCCGAGCAGGCCGGCGCCGACTACATCGCCGTCGGCGATATCTTCGGCACCGGCTCGAAGGACGGCACGCGCTCGGCCTCTCCGGAGCGCCTGGCGCAGGTCAGGCGCGCCGTGGGCCTGCCGGTTTTCGGTATCGGCGGGATAACGGCCGCGAACGTCGCCCGCGTCATGGAAGCCGGCGCCGATGGCGTGGCGGTGATCAGCGCCGTCTGCGGCGCGGATGACCCGCTGGCCGCGGCCGAGGAGCTGGTAGGCCTCATGGCCCCCTTCCGCAAGGCCAGATAGACCTGTAAAGCCTAGTGGCCTGGCTCTACCATGAGAGGGTGAAGCAGACGCCGGCCGTCGAGTTTCGCGCTCTCACCAAGGCCTACGGGTCCGTGCGCGCCTTGGACGGAATCGACCTGCGGGTGCCGCGCGCGGAGATACTCGGCTTCCTCGGCCCGAACGGGGCCGGCAAGACCACGGCCATCCGCTGCCTGCTTGACCTCATCCGGCCAACCTCCGGACAGGCGTTGCTGCTGGGCTTTGATAGCCGCCTGCAGACTCTGGAAGTAAGGCGCCGTTGCGGCTACCTGCCGGGCGAGCTCCGCCTCTACGAAGACCTCTCCGGCAGGCAGACCATCAACCTCTTCGCCTCCCTGCGTGGCCACGATCTCGACCACGCCTACTTGGGACGGCTGCTCGACCGCCTCGATTTCGACCCCTCGAAACCGGCTTCGACGTACTCCAAGGGGAACAAGCAGAAGCTAGGCCTGGTGCTGGCCCTGATGCACCAGCCGGAGGTGCTTGTCCTGGACGAGCCCACCAGCGGCCTCGACCCGCTGATCCAGGAATCTGTCGAGGAGTTGCTGCGCGAGCGAGTATCAGCCGGATGCACCGTATTCTTCTCGTCGCACGTGCTCTCAGAAGTCGAAAACCTCTGCCACCGCGCCGCCTTCATTCGCCGCGGGCGCCTCGTCGGCGTCGAGGATGTCGGCACGCTAAAAGGGCGGTCACTGCACATCATCGAGGTCACGTTCGCCGAGCCGGTCCCGGCGCGCGCATTCGACATACCGGGCGTGCGGGAGGTCTCCCGCAAGGGCGCCATGGTTCACCTGGAGGTGCGAGACCGGATTGACGACGCCCTCAAGGCGATCTCCCGTTACCGGGTCGTCGACCTGCGGACGGAGCAGCCCAGCCTGGAGGAAGTCTTCCTCGCCTATTACCAGGAGGCGCCACTCGAGGGGGCGGAGGACCGGCTCAGTGCGGCGGTTTAGCATTCTGGCGAAGAGTCTGCGGGACATGCGCTGGCAGGTCCTGTGGTACGGCCTGGCGATGGCCGCGATGGCCGCGCTCGTCGTCTACATCTACCCCAGCTACCGCGGTCAGCTGGACGACTTCGAGATACCGGAGGCCCTCCAGGGCTTCCTTGGCGAAGGGGCGGACTACTCCTCGCCGAAGGGGTTCCTCTCTGCCGAAATCTTCAGCTGGGTGCCGATCCTGCTCGTTATCTTCGCAATCATGCAGGGCACCAACCTTCTCGGCGGGGAGGAGTCGAACGGGACGCTCGACATCCTCTTGGCGCAGCCAGTCAAGCGCACGCGTATTGTCCTGGAGAAGCTCGCGGCCTTCGCGGCGGCGTCCATCGCCATCGTGGCGATCACCTGCCTGGCATGGCCGTTGAGCGTGCCCTTCGTAGATATCGACATCTCATTCGTCGCCCTCCTGGTCGCGACGGCCAACATGCTGCCTCTTACCTGGCTATTCGGCGCCTTCGCGATGTGGGCCAGCGTGGTCCTGTCGAGCCGCCAGCAGGCTACCGGCCTTGTGACCGGCGTCGCGGTGTTCACATTCTTCTTGAATTATCTCGCGACCATTGTCGACGCCCTGAAGCCTGCGCGCTGGCTCTCGCCGTTTCACTATGCGAATACCGCGAACGTGCTGGGCGATGGCATCGACTGGCCGAAACTCGGAGTACTGCTGGGCCTGACGCTGCTGTTTGCGTTACTGGCAGTGCGCGCCTTCGAAGGGCGGGACATCGGCATTCGCACTTCCGGCCGGTCGTGGCTAACACTCGGAAGGCGTCCCAAAGAAGCCTGACAGGATCAGCCCTCCGCCCGGCGCGTAAGCTCCTCCAGCAGGGCGGCGAGGTCCTTGTTCGAACGGCAGACGCGCAGCTTGCCCTCATAAGAACGCAGAGCCGCGGCCGTGTGGGCCCTGGTCTCGGGCGTCCCGTAGACGTTGATCCCGGGTGGGTTCCCGTCGCGGTAGTAGCGCAGGCACCAGCGCCAGAAGCGCATCAGGCGCCGCCAGCCGGGAAAGCGGTTGTCGCGGCGAAGGTCGGCCTTGAGGTGACGCGCCAAGATGCGAAACAGCGCCACCCGTGGCGGCAGGTCGATCCAGACGATGAGGTCGGCCGCATCGAGGAGCGGTTGCGCCCAGCCCAGGTAGGCGCCGTCGCTCACCCAGGCCGGCTGAAGCGCGATTGACGGTAGCCGTGCCGCGACCTCCTCGATGGCCTGGAGCACAGGCAGCCGGCCCTCCATCTCCAGGAGCATGCCATCGAGGTCGTACCAGGGAGCGCCCCGTGCCTGGGCCAGTTGGCGGGCTGCGGTGGTCTTGCCGCCGCCGGGGCCTCCTGTGAAGTGAACACGCTTCGGCTCCGGCATCAGCACCACGCCAGGCCGGCTATTCGAAGCGAGCGGGGTCAAAGGCGCGGAGGGCGCCATCCGGCCGGCCGGCGGCGATGCTCTCGGCGATGAGCTTGCCGGTGATCGGCGCCAGGAGAATGCCGTTACGGAAGTGGCCGGTGGCGACCCAGACGTTGCTCCAGCCCGGTAGCAGGCCCAGCATCGGCAGGCCGTCCGGCGAGCCCGGCCGCAGCCCGGCCCAGGTCGAGGCTGTGCGCGCGAGCTTGAGCGCCGGGATCATCGCTTCGGCGCCGCGGCGCAGGCGCCGAAGCGCCTCGACCGTGGTGCGCTTGCGGAAGCCGACGTTCTCGACCGTGGCGCCGACGAACGTGAGCCTGTTTTCACGCGGCACCAGGTAGGCCTTCTCGCCCCAGATCACGTGGTTCAGCGACGTCGCCGGGCCCAACGCCAGCATCTGGCCGCGCATGGGGATTACCGGCACGTGGGAGCCCAGGCGGCGCGCCAGCGCGGCAGTCCACGGACCCGCCGCCAGGACAAAGTGCGTGGCCTCGAACCGGCCGGCGTGCGTCCGGACCGCGCTCAGGCGTCCGCCGCTGCCTCGCAGGGTCATGATGCCGGAGTCTGTCCTGACCTCCGCCCCGTGACGGCGCGCGGCTTCCGCCAGTGCCAGCACCAGCCGCTGCGGGTCCAGGTAGTGCTCGTCCGGCGAGAGCAGTCCTGCCGCGGCGCGGCGCGTTACCTCTGGTTCTTCTGCCCACAAGTCCTTGCCCTGCAACCAGCGCATGCCCGGCGAAAGGGCGCGCTGGGCTTCGTAACGCGCGCGCAGTTGTTGCGCCTCGCCGTCGTTCAGCGCGAGCCGCAGCACGCCCGAACGGCGGTACCGCAGGTCGATCCCCGTGGCTTCGAGTTCGGGCAGGATGGTCTGGTAGAGGTTGAAGCTTTCGAGGCAGAGGGCCTGGAAGCGCGGATCGTGTTCGCCGGTGTCCTCTGACAGCGCCGCCAGCAGGCCCGCCGCCGCACCCGATGCCTCGCCGCCGAGCTCGCCGCGTTCCAGCAACGTAACCGAGGCCCCGCCTTTGGCGGCGAAGTACGCGATGGCGCAGCCAATGGACCCGCCACCGACGACGATGACGTCCGCCACCCTTAGCCCCCGCCCACCATGCGCACGATTTCAACGGTGTCGCCGCCGCGCACGCAGACCTGCTCGTAGCGGTCGCGCGGGATCACCTCGCCGTTGTGGGCGACAGCCACCAGCCTGCGGTCGACGCCGAGGTGCTCCAGGAGTGCCGGCAGCGGGAGCTCATCGGGCAGTTCGCGGGGCTTGCCGTTCAGGTGAGAGTGATGGCCACGTATCAATTCTAATCGTGAGGCTGGAATTGAGGGATGGTCACGCGCTCAGCGCCGCCGCGCGCGCCTCGCCCCAGGCCTCCGTCAGCGCCTTCGAAAGCTCCTCGGCGGCCACGCGCGGGTCCGCCGCGCCGGCGATGGCCGAGATCACGGCCGCGCCGGAAGCCCCTGCCTTCACGACGTCGGCCATGTTCTTGGCCGTGACGCCGCCGATGGCCAGCACGGGCAGGTTCGTGGCTTTGGCGATGTCCGTGATCAGGCCGAGGCCGGCCGGCTTCTGGTCCGGCTTGGAGGGGCTCTTGTAGATCGTGCCGGCGATCACGAATTCGGCGCCCTCGCGGCCGGCCTGGACCGCTGCCTCGACGGAGTGCACGGAGCGGCCCATCACGGCGTACTTGCCGATGAGGCCGCGGGCCACCAGGGTTGGCAGTCCGTTCTCCGGCAACTGGGCGCCGTCAGCCTCGGACGCTTCGGCAACGTCGACGCGGTCGTTGATCACCAGCAGGGCCTTGCCGCGAGTGATGGGCTTGAGGCGAAGCGCGATCTCCAGCAGGCGGCCCGCGGGTATAGTCCTGTCGCGAAGCTGGACCATGGTGACGCCGCCGGCGACGGCCGCCGCGACAGTCGCTTCCAGGTCCTTGGTGATGTCGGTGCCGGTGACGAAGCAGAGGACAGGAGGGTGCAGGCGCCCGAATCGCGCTGGTGATGGCATGTTGTCTTCCTCTCACACAGGGAACAGCGAACGAAAGGGAGAACCGTGCGGCGCCCCTGTTTCCTGCTGCCTGCTCTTCGCTCTTAGCGGCTCGGGACCGCGGCCACGCCTTCCGTGGGACTGCTGGCGCTTGCGATCGCCTTTTTCTCGATGCGGCCGGCGATGTAAGCCTTGCGCCCCGCCTCGACCCCCAGCTTGAAGGCCTCGGCCATCCCGGCGGGGTTTTTGGCCCTGGCGATGGCCGTGTTCACCAGCACGGCGTCCGCGCCCAACTCCAGCGCCAGCGACGCCTCCGAGGGCGCCCCGAGACCCGCATCGACCACCACCGGCACGCCGGCGTTCTCGATGATGATCTGAATCTCCTCTAGCGTAAAGATACCGCGCCCGGAGCCGATGGGCGAGCCGAGCGGCATCACAGTCGCGCAGCCAACCTCCTCCAGGCGCTTCGCCAGCACCGGGTCGGCGTGGATGTAGGGCAGGACCGTGAAGCCATCGTCGCACCAGGACTTCGGCGGCCTTCAGCGTGTCGATGGGGTCCGGCAGCAGGTAGCGGGCGTCGGGGATCACCTCGAGCTTGACCCAGGCTCGAGCCGGTCAGCTCCCGGGCCAGCTTCGCCGTGAAGACGGCCTCCTCGGCGGTCTTGCGAGCCGGCCGTGTTCGGCAGGATCGTGTAGCGCTGCCAGTCGATGTAATCCAGCTCCGTCTTGGCGTCGGGGTTATCGAGGTCGAGACGGCGGATCGCGACCGTGACGATCTCGGCGCCGGAAGCGTCGAGCGCGGCGACGCACTCCTCCGGCGAGGCGTACTTGCCGGTACCGACCATCAGCCGCGATCGATAGCTCTTGCCAGCGATGACGAGTCGTCGTCAGTCATCGTTGCTCATCTCGCTCCGGTCTGGCTGCCTGTCATTGTCCACGGCCGCCAGCAGCGATAGAAGTGGTGCACCGGCCCGTGTCCGTGGCCCAGGGGAAACGAGTCCTGCAGCGCCTTCGTCACGTATGCCTTTGCCGCCAGCACCGCATGCTCGACCGTTTCGCCCTTGGCCAGCGTCGCCGCGATCGCGGAGGCGAAGGTGCAGCCGGTGCCGTGCGTGCTCGTCGTCTGGACGCGCGGCACGCTGAACTCGCGGAAGTCGCTGCCGTCGAAGAGCAGGTCGGTGGCGATAGCGTCCGCGAGGTGGCCGCCCTTGATGACGACGTTGCGGGCGCCCATGGCGTGGATCTCGCGCGCCGCGTCACGAATGTCGTCCCAGCTCTTGAGCTCGGCGCCGACGAGCACCTCGGCCTCGGGGATGTTCGGCGTCACGACCAGCGCCAGCGGCAGGAGCAGCGTCTTGAGCGCCGAGACGGCATCCTCCCGCAGCAGCCGGTCGCCGCCCTTGGCGACCATCACCGGGTCGACGACCAGCGCCGTCGCCTCCCAGCGCTGCAGCCGCTCGGCCACTGCCTCGATGATCGGCGCGCTGGCCAGCATGCCCGTCTTCACCACGTCGGCGCCGATGTCGCCCAGCACGGCGTCGATCTGGGCCGCGACGAAGGCCGGCGCCATCTCGACGAAGTCATAGACGCGCTGGGTGTCCTGGGCGGTGACGGCCGTGATCGCGCTGGCGCCGTAGACGCCGAGCGCCGAGAAGGTCTTGAGGTCGGCCTGAATGCCGGCCCCGCCACCGGAGTCCGAGCCCGCTATCGTCAGCGCCCTGGGAACGCCCATCTTGTGCCCTCGCCGGCCCGAAGCACGAAATGGAAAAGGCGCCCGTGCTGGTGGCGCCCCTCGTCCCTTCCCTCAGCTCCCTGCGCCGGCATTACCCGGTTCAAGTTCCGACGGTCGGTCGCGATGGCGACCCTCTCAGCCCGGCTCTCCGAGCTCCCGTGCCCCGTATTCGGTTGTCGTTTCAGTCTACGTCCGGCCTCGGAAGGGTGTCAAAAGTCCTTCCAGACGCCCACAAATACAGGATTCAGATTTCCCGGCAATTCGGTAGCTTTGCCCATCCTGGGGAATACCTTCCGCCTTGCGAGAGGTTGAGGCCGAATCTATACTCCGGCCAATGTCTTCCAACCCCCTCCCCCTCCAGGGAATCCGCGTCGCCGACTTCTCCTGGATCGTCGCCGGTCCCCAGGCCACGCGCATCCTCGCCGACCTCGGCGCCGAGGTCATACGCATCGAGAACGAGTCCCACATCGACTCGATGCGCATCGGCGCCCAGTCGGGCACGGAGCCGCAGCTTCAACCGCAGCGGCTTCTTCAACAACTTCAACCGCAACAAGCTCGGCATCACCGCCAACCTAAACCACCCCAAGGGCCGCGAGGTCGTCGAGAAGCTGATCGCGGTCTCCGACCTTGTGGTCGAGAACTTCAGCGCCGGCGCCTTCGAGCGCATGGGCTTCGGCTGGGAGCGCCTGCAAGAGCTGAACCCCGGCATCATCTACATGTCGCTGTCCGGCTTCGGCCACGCCGGCCGCGACGCCTCTTACGTCACCTGGGGCCCGACCGCGCAGGCCGTCTCCGGCGTCACCCCGATGTCCGGCCTGCCGGACCAACCGCCGGCCGGCTGGGGCTTCTCCTACCTCGACCACACGGCGGGCTACTACGGCGCCATCGCGGCCCTGATGGCGCTCAACTATCGCGCGCAAACCGGCAAGGGCCAGTACATCGACATCGCCCAGATCGAGACGGGGATGGTCCTCTGCGGCGTGCCGATGCTCGACTACCAGCTCAACGGGCGCGAGTACGCGCGCAACGGCAACCCGCGCCTGAGGCAGGCATCGCGCCGCACGGCGTCTACCGCTGCAAGGACGGCGCCGAGGGTGAGGATCGCTGGATCGCCATCGCGGCGGAAACCGACGCGCAGTGGCTTGCCCTGTGCGACGTGCTCGGCGACCCGGACCTTGCCGCCGGCGAGCGCTTCGGCATCGAACCGGCGCCGCCTGGAGAACCAGGCGCGCTGGACGAAACGCTTACGGCACGCACGCGCCTCTTCGACACGCGCGAACTCATGTACCTGCTTCAGGCCCGCGGCGTCCCGGCCGGCAGCGCCCAGAACACCCGCGACAAGATGGATCACGACCCGCAGCTGCGGTCACGTGGCTATCTACCCGGTAGCGCCCCATACGGAGCTGGGGCCTCACCGCTTCGACGGCTTCCCGATGCGGTTTTCGGCGGCGCGCTGGGAGGTCCGGCACGGCGCGCCCTGTTTGGGCGAGCACAACCTCGACGTGCTCACGCGGATTCTCGGCTACAGCGACGAAGAAGCCGCCGAGATGATTGCCGAGGCGGCGGTCTAGGCGTGGGCCCGCTCGCCGGCCTCAAGCGTAGTCGAGATCGGCGACCTGGGCGAGGTCGCTGGCAAGCTCCTCGCCGACGCAGGCGCGGACGTCATCAAGGTCGAGCCGCCGGAAGGGGCGCGCAGCCGTCGCGTCGGCCCCTACCCGGACGACCGCTTCGACCTCAACGCCAGCGCGCACTTCGCCTACTGGAACACGAACAAGCGCGGCGTGACGCTGGACCTGGCGAACGACGAAGGCCGGGAGGTCTGGGGCCGCCTCATCTGGGACGCCGACGTCGTCGTCGAGGCTACCCCCTCGGGATACATGGACGCCCTGGAACTCGGTTACGAGACATGGAGATCGAGGAAGCAGCATATCTGGTGCTCGATTACGCCCTTCGGCCGGGATGGCCCCTGGCGCGATTTCGTGGTTAACGACCTGGTGAGCATCGCCGTCGGCGGGCCGATGATGAGCACCGGTTACGACGACCATGACCTGCCTCCGATCCGCGCCGACGGCGGCCATTCTCTGGCCATGGCGGGCGAGTACGCGGCCGTCGGCATCCTGACGGCGCTCTGGCAGCGCCACGCCACGGGCTCCGGCCAGCTCATCGACGTATCCATCCATGAAGCAGTGAGCTGCACGACCGAGGGCGCCTTCCCCAACTGGGAGTACAACCAGCGCATCTCGCAGCGCCAGACCGGCCGACACGCCAGTGCCGTCCCGACCATGCCGTGGCAGCTTCAGTGCGCCGACGGCAACTACGTCCTCTTGATGGGCGGCGGCTTCCCGCGCGACGAGCGCGTGTGGTCCGCGCTCATGGTCTGGATGGCCGAGACCGGCGCCAACGACGAGATCAAGGACCTGAAGTTCGGCGCGCCCGGCCGGGCGCCCGAGGAGCGGCAGCGCATCCTCGACTGCATCCACCGTTTCGTCGAGTCGCTGCCCGCCGAAGAGGTGTACCGCCGCGGCCAGGCCTGCCACCTGCCCTGGGGTTACATTCGCCGCCCGGAGGAGAACCTGGACGACCCCCACTGGCACGAACGCGGATTCTTCGTCGAAGGTGAGTTCCCGGGGACAGACAAGAAGGTCTTGTACGCCGGCGCGCCTTACAAATTCAGCGAGACGCCGCTGGCTTTCCGTCGCCGCGCGCCACTGCTCGGCGAGCACAACTTCGAGGTCTATGTGAAGGAGCTGGGTTACACGCCGGAAGCTCTGCTGGCGATGGCCCAGCGAGGTGCTATTTAAGGTCTAAACGCTCGCCCACAGGGCACTCAACCAAAGCGCCATTAAGCCGAGGAGAAACACGATGCCCGACCTGCTGTACGAGAAGCACGACCACTACGCCATCTTCACCATGAACCGGCCCGAGCGCCTCAACGCCCTCGGCGGGACAATGGGCGCCGACCTTAACGAAGCGCTGGATGACTTCACGGCCGATCCAGAGATGCGCGTTGGCATCGTCACCGGCAACGGCCGCGCCTTCAGCGCCGGCATGGACCTCAAGGAGGCGGCCGACCGGAACGCCCGCAACGCCGGCGCGGCGCCTCGACCGGCGGCGCGGGCCGGCGCCGCCGCCGGCGCCATGCAGTTCTCGCGCAACCCCAAGCCCTTCATCGCCGCGATCAACGGTATCTGCATCGCCGGCGGCCTCGAGCGGGCCCTCGACTGTGACATCCGCATCTGCTCCGAAAACGCCGTCTTCGGCCTCTTCGAGGTCAAGCGCGGCATCCTCGCCGGCTACGCGATCCACCACCTCATGCGCATGATCCCCAGCGGCGAAGCGATGTACCTCCTTCTCACCGGCGACCAGGTTAGCCCCGAGTACGCGCTACGTTGGGGCATGGTGCACGAGGTCCTGGCCCCGGACGCGCTCATGCCGCGCGCCATCGAGATCGCGAGCATGATCGCGAACAACGCCCCGCTGTCGATTGAAGGCACGAAGGCGATGGCCCAGCTCTGGCGCCAGCTCCAGGTCGACGAGTCCTACCGCATGGGCCAGTGGGTCAGCCGCACGGTCCTCAACTCAGAGGACGCGAAGGAAGGCCCGCAGGCCTTCGCGGAGAAGCGTCCGGCGGTTTGGAAGGGAAAGTAAGCGAGCCACTCGATCCAGGTAACCGGACTCTCGCGCCTATCGCCCTTCCTCTTCTCAAGCTGATTCAGAGGCGTGGCCACACCCGGCGAGCTAACGCAACGGCCTGACGAGCCTCCGACTGCGTGACAGGCGTCTCGAGATCGTAATCCGCGCGGTTTCGAAGCCTGCGCAGTCTGTCGAGCTGATCTCCAACGTGCCGATCTCGGGAACGGACGCCTTGCCTGACCAGGCCGTGGTCCTGGCTCGCGCGCAGGAGTGTTATTGTGCCCGCCGCCACGAGATGAGTCCTGGCCTGAAGGAAAACGGCGTAGTACGCGCGACTAACCGCGCTTCTGAGCTCACCCTCGCCCGCACCGCTCGACCTGGCAAGCCGCTCGGCAAGGCTCAGGAATTCCAGGGGGTCAAAGGGTCTGGGTTGGACCATCCCAGCGGTCAGCGCCCCAAAGCAGGTGAACACCAAGGCGCGCATCCAGCGCCTTGCGCTCTTCCGCAGGCAATCTCAAATGCGCTTCGTCGAGTTGCTGGCCAAGGTCTTCCCAAAGAGATAGAGCCTTCGGGGTCTGCGCCTCAACGAGGATTTCGACCAGTAATTCCGTTGTGGACGGATCCTCGGGATCTCGATCCACGATTATTCGGGCCGCGCGGACGGGCGCATACTTGGCCCATTGAGCGACTGTGACGAACGTGTCGGCAAGGCCTTGGCCCGGGAGGTCGTTCATATACTCCCGCGCGGCGTCACTGACTTCGACAGGCGCCCCGCCGAATTCAAAGAGGGGCCGACTTGATTTCTTGGCGGCTACCATAACTGTCTCCAGACGCCGATTCTACCACCCCAATCCGCCTGAGACGCGGGATTGCTCGTGGCATACTAACCGCCATGCAGGACCGCTTCCCGCCCGGCTCCTTCGCCCGCGAAGACGAATCCTCGGACGCCAACTTCTACGCCGAACCGCGACTCGTCACCCACATCGATGGCTACGCGATCGCGGCCGTGGGCGAGGCGTACAGGCAGTTCTTGCCCAGGAATGGCGAGTACCTGGACCTGATGTCGTCCTGGATATCGCACTTCCCCGCCGACATGCCCGTGAAGAGCCTCGTGGGCCTGGGGATGAACGAGTTCGAGCTCTCGAAGAACGAGAGGCTGTCCGCGTACGCGGTCCACGACCTCAACCGCGACCCCCACCTGCCGTTCGAGGACGCGCGATTTGACGGCGTGGTGATCGCGGTCTCGGTGCAGTACCTGACCCGGCCGGTGGAGGTTTTCGCCGACATCGGGCGCGTGCTGAAGCCGGGCGCTCCCCTGATCATCTGCTACTCCAACCGCTGCTTCCCCACCAAGGCTGTCCGCATCTGGTCCGCCCTCGAAGACAAGGAGAAGGCGGACCTGCTGGCCATGTACCTGCACGCCTGCGGCGCCTTCGAACCGGCGGCCTTTCATGACTTCAGCCCGCGCGAGACGCTGATTGGCGTTCCGCCGGATCTGTGGCAGAAGGTGCGCAGCGGCGAGCAGTACACCGACCCGCTTTACGTTGTGGTGGCGCAGAGGAAGGCGTGAGGCGGCCGGGACGGGCCCGCTTCGCAAGCGCAGGATCCGGCGACCGCGAGATGTCGCCCGGCCGGCTGAGCAGGCGCGCTCTGCTCGCCGCCCTCGGCAGCGGCCTGGCGGCTGCCTGCGACGGCGGTTCGAAGTCCACCGCCAGCCCGACGCCGATAGCCAACGTCCAGCAGGAGTTCCGGCCGACGCCCCCGCCCGCCGCCGGCGCGCTCGCCTGGGCCTCGCGGGCGCCGTTGCCCACGCCGCGGTCCGAGGTCGCTTCCGCGGTGCTCGACGACAAGATATTCCTCATCGGCGGCTTCACGGCGTCGGGCCAGAACTCGAACACCGTCCAGGTTTACGACTCCGCCCGGGACCTATGGGAAGCCATGCCGGCCCTTCCCCAGGCGAGAGACCACGCCATGGCGGCCGCGCTCGCCGGCAGGGTCTATGTCTTCGGCGGCGGCCTGGGAGACGCCACGCGCACCACCTTCGCCTTCGACGAGGCGGCGAGGGCGTGGTCTCGTAAGGCGGACATGCCCTTCCGGCGCACGGCCGGCGGCGCCGCCGTGTTGGGCGACCGCATCCTGATCGCCGGCGGCGCCGGTGACTCGCCCCAGGAAACAATGGTCTACGACCCGGCTACGGACCGCTGGTCGGCCGGCCCGGCATTGCCGGCGCCGCGGGAGCACCTGGCGGTGGTGTCCGCCGGCGGCGCGGTTTACGTCATCGCCGGGCGATGGGACCTCGCGCCGAAGGACGCGAACGAGGTACTCGACTCGCTTTCCGGCCGCTGGCGCGTGCTGGCCCCGATCCCAACCCCACGCGGCGGTACCGCCGGCGGCGTGGTCAACGGGCGCATCTACGTCGCCGGCGGCGAAGCCTTCGACCCCAGCCGCACCTTCCCCCAGGTGGAGGTCTACGACCCGTCGACGAACGTCTGGATGAAGGCGCCTGACCTGCCGACGCCACGCCACGGGCTTGCCGTGCAGGGCGTGGGCGACACGCTCTACGTCATCGGCGGCGGCCCAACCGCGGGGCTCTCGGTCGCGCCGCAGAATGAGGCGCTGAGCACGAGATAAGGAGCCGGGAACATAGCTACGGTTTGACACAGATTTCCACGGCCGAGACCAAAGTCCTGAAACACGAATGAGAATCAGAGAAAATCAGTGTCAATCTGTGGCAGATACTCCCGGCGAGGAGCGCGGTCCTGGTAGCGATTTCTGACGAAGAGCTTGCTGCGCCAGTGCGACGTCCAGACGCATCGCGCGTCCGGCCCGGGCGGCCAGAACCGCAACAAGGTCGAGTCGGCCGTGCGTCTGGTACACCGGCCGACCGGCATCACGGTCAACGCCGTCGAGAGCCGATCCCAGCACGAGAACCGCGTACGAGCCCTCAAGCGCCTGCGCGAAGCACTGGCCTTGCGCGTGCGGCGGCCGGCGCCGGAAGGCGTGCCGGAAGCCGTCGCCGCCTGCATTGGCCGTGATGGCAGGCTGGCGGTTGGCAGGCGTGATGCGCGCTACCTGCCGGCGGCCGCGGCGGCACTCGACGTGCTGCAGGCGCATTCGGGGCAGGTATCGGAAGCCGCGCGGCGGCTCGGCATCAGCACGGGCAACCTCTCGCGATTCCTCACCGGCGACGACGGCGTGATGGCCGAGGCGAATCGAATCCGGGCGGCGTTCGCCCTGAAGCCTTTGCGCCGGGATTGACGGTTCGAATCATCTCTGGCCTGACTGGTTGGGGCCGAGGTATCGGGCGGCCGGGCCCGGCGGGAAAGAGCGGCGATTCTTCGCTAACGCTCAGAATGACACTGTGGCGTCCCGGTTACAATTCCCTGGTGAGCCGCCTTCCCACACCGCGCGCCATCCTCCTCGACCTGGACGACACGATCATCGACGACAGCGGCAGCGTCGATAGCGGCTGGACGATCGCCTGCCACGAGGCCGCGGCCAGCGCCTCCGGCCTCGACGGCGCCCTCCTGAAAGCGTCGATCCTGGAGGTCAGGGACTGGTATTGGGCCGACGCCGAGCGCCATCGCTCTGGACGCCAGGACCTGCGCGCGGCCGGCACCTGGATCGTCGCCGAGGCGCTGCGGCGCCTCGGTGTCGAGGGCCGAGACCTCGCGCCCGTCATCGCTAACCGCTATCGCGACATTCGTGACGAGGCGCTGTGCCTCCTCCCTGCGGCGCTCGAAACGCTCGACCGGATGAGGGCGGCTGGATCCAGGCTGGGCCTGATCACGAATGGCAGCGCCGCAGGCCAGCGCGCGAAGATCCAGCGCTTCGGTCTGGCGCCTTACTTCGACTACATTTGTGTCGAGGGGGAGTTCGGCTGCGGCAAGCCCGACGAGCGCGTTTACCGGGCGGCGCTCGGCGCCCTGCGCGCGGAACCTGCCGGCACCTGGATGGCCGGCGACAACCTCGAATGGGACGTCGCCGCGCCGATGCGCCTGGGAGTCTGGGGAATCTGGATAGATGCGAGTGGCTCCGGCCTGCCGCCGGCGGCGCCTGCGCGGCCCGACCTGATAGTCGGCTCGATTGCCGAGCTGGAACTCTGACGGGCGTGCCTAGCCGAGCGTAGGCGAACAGGGCCGGAATCTCACGCGGACTTCACGGAGGGAATCGGATTGCGCAGGGTTTTCCGTTTCGGATCCAGGCCCAGTCCGCCTTCCCGCATCCGCGTCATGCGCGTGAGATTCCCGCCACCCTCAGACATGACGCGCGTCTGTTCAGTTGCCGACCTGGAGCTCTGACGGGCGTGCCTAGCCGAGGTAAGGGCGCGCTTCTTCCGGACTGAAGACGCGCTCGCAGCCCTGGCAGAAGTAGGAGGTGGCCCTATCCTCCTTGCCCATGTCGTCGATCGAGTCCCAGCGAGGCACCAGGGCGGTGTGCGGGCAGGGCGGAACCTCGATGGCTGCCGCTGCTTTGTCCTGCTTGCCGGTTAGCTTCTTGAAAAGACCCATGCCGGTCTCCTTTCGCGTCCACCTTAGACGCGGCGCGGTGACCGAATGCTCAAACTGAGCGCCCAGGGATTACGGCGGCGTTGCGAAACCGCATACGAAAACCGGCGCGACGTGTCAGGAGTCGATACGCTGCCTTAATAACCGCGGGCAGGGTCAACCACGTTGGTCAGGGGCTCTTTGGCGAGGAAGCGGCGCAGATTGTCGCGGAAGATGTCGGTCGCGCGCTTGTTGTAGATCTCGGTGCCGGCCGAAATGTGCGGCGTCAGAAGCACGTTGTCCAGCGACCACAGCTCGCTCTCCGGCGGCAGAGGCTCGCGGTCGAACACGTCCAGGCCCGCCCCGGCGATCGCCCCGTCCCTCAGCGCCGCGATCAGGGCGCCCTCCGCGATAATGGGCCCCCGGGCGATATTGATCAGGTAGGACGAACGCTTCATGGCCGCGATCTGGTCCGCGCCGATGAGGCCGCGGGTCTCTTCGGTCAACGGCGCCGCCACGACGACAAAGTCGCTCTCCGCCAGCAGGTAGAACAGCTCCGCGGGAGGCACGGCTTCGTCCGCGACGGTGTCGGGGCCGCGGCTGGCGAAGGATCGCCTCATGCCCAGGACGCGGCACCCGAAGCTCTTGGCCAGGCGCGCGATCTCGCCGCCGATGTAGCCCATGCCGACGATGCCTACCGTCTTGCCGAACAGCTCTCGCGGCATCTGGCGGGCGTAGACCTTTTCCTGCTGATTGCGGAAGAGCGCGGGCCAGCCCTTGGAGAACATCAGGATCTCGGCCATCACGAATTCGGCGATCGGGGTCGAAGCCAGGCCCCCGGCCGTCGTGAACGTAATGCCCTGGGCGATGAGGCCGGCGTCGACGCGCTCGGCGCCGGCGTGCGTAAGCTGCACCCAGCGCAGGTTGGGCGCTCGCTCGCGGAAGTCCTTGAGCTGCGAGATCGTGCCGCCCCAGAAGCTGAACATGACGTCGGCGTCGGCGATCCCGGCCGTCATTTCCTCAAGGCCGGTGTGGGCCTGAAGCTCGCTTGGGTAGCGCGACTGCCAGCGAAACATCTGGCGCGCTTCCTGGCCCAGCACGCGCACGTCCAGCGAAGGGTGGACCGCCCGTATCTGCTCGACCAGGTCATCATCGAGGGCAAAGCTGACGACAACTCTGGTCATCTGCCGCGTGCAAGCCGATCGATCAGAAAGGCGGGGAGGCCGGCGGCGCGCATGTGCTTCTGTGTCCGGGCGATGTCGTATTCGACGCGGTGAAAGCTGAGGTGCATTTCGTCCAAGTCCAGCAGAGCATAGGCGGTGCGCGGGTCTCCGTCACGCGGCTGGCCCAGGCCGCCCGGGTTCGCGATCACGCGCTTGCCGTCCAGAGTAAGGTCGTCGCCGCTTGCCAGCAGGGTCCCGCGGGTGCGGCCCGGCGCTTGCTCGATGAATGCGAGCTGAAGGTGGGAGTGGCCGATGAATCCGTAGCGCGTGGTCTGAAGCTCCAGATGGCGTTCTGCCGCGTCTGAGGACAGCAGATACTCCCAAACCGGGTCGCGCAGGCTGCCGTGCACCAGCGTGAAGTCGCCTTCGACCGCGACCGCCGGCAGGCCGCCCAGAAAGGCTGATTCTTCATGCGTAAGGATGCCCCCGGTCCAGTTCGCGGCCGTCGCGGCGAAGGTGTTGAAGTCCTGCGTGCCGATCTGGCCGACGGCGGCGCGGTCATGGTTGCCGGCCACGGCGACGTGCGGATAGCCGCGAAGCAGCTTCAGGCATGGGCCCGGATCGGCGTTGTAGCCGACCAGGTCGCCGAGAGCCCAGATCGCGTCGATGGCGCCTGAGGCCTCGGCATCGGCGATTACCGCTTCGAAGGCGGGCAGATTCGAGTGTACGTCCGCCACCACCAGGACTCGCACGCCGCCAATATAGCAGCCAGGCGGCGGCGAGCCAGGACATACGTCACTCTTATAATCGATGGCGATGCGCGTCTCCGAAATCGGCGAGTTCGGCCTGATCGAGCTTCTTTCCCGCGAGCTTGGGATCGAGTACCCGCCTGCCAAAGGCCGGCCGCCGCGCAAGGGCCTTCTCGTCGACCTCGGGGACGATGCCGTGGTGACCGAACCGCGTGCCGGAGCGCCCGTCTGGACGACCGATACGCTCGTCGAGGGCGTGCACTTCCTGCCGGCGGCTACGCCCTGGCGCAACGTGGGCTGGAAGGCGCTGGCCGTCAACGTCAGCGACATCGCCGCCATGGGGGCGACGCCGGACCTGGCGCTGGTGACGCTGAGCCTGCCTCCCGAATTCTGCGTCGAGGACGCGGTCGACCTGTACCGCGGCATCGCCGAGTGTTGCCGGGCCTACGGCGTGACCGTTGGCGGCGGCGACATCGTCCGATCACCGGTGTTCGCCGTTACCGTGGCGCTGTCCGGGACCGCCGCCATTTCGGCCGGCGGCGACGCCCTTGTGCTGCGCCGTGACGCCGCCGGCCCCGGTGACGCGGTCGCCGTGACGGGCACGCTCGGCGATTCGGCCGCCGGCATCCGACTGCTCCAGGCCGGCGCGGACCGCGCCGACCCGGCAAACGAGTCCCTGATCGAAGCGCACGAACGCCCTCGGCCTCGATTGGAGGCCGGGCTGCGGGCTGTCGCCTCCGGGCTGCGCTGCGGGATCGACGTCAGCGATGGCCTGCTCCAGGACGCGGGCCACGTCGCCCGCGCCAGCGGCGTCCGCATCCGTATCGACATCGCCTCGGTGCCACTGAGCCCCCAGCTTCGCGCCGCCTTCCCGGCAGACGCCGCGGAGCTGGCCCTGACCGGCGGCGAGGACTACCAGCTCCTGCTCTGCGGCCCCCGCGAGATCATCGGACGCCTGGTCGTCGAAGGCCTGGACCTCACGATCGTTGGCCGCGTCGAGGCCGGCGCGCCCGGCGTCGTGGCCGTCGATGCCGGTGGGGCCGAGCGCGCATACGCGGACGGCGGCTGGGACCACTTCCGGAGCGCCTCCTAGTGCGGGCCTCCTTCGAAAGCCACGGCCCGGCCGAAACGCGGCGCCTGGGCGAGCGCCTGGCGAAGCACCTCCAGGCGGGCGACGTCGTGCTGCTCTCGGGCGAGCTGGGCGCCGGCAAGACCTGCCTGGCCCAGGGGATTGGCAAGGGCCTGCGCGTTGCCGAAGCCGTCAAGAGCAGCTCCTTCGTCCTGGTCAACGAGTACCACGGCCGTCTCACGGTCTACCACGCCGACCTCTTCCGCCTGGACGACGCCGGCGAGATCGCCGACCTGGGGCTTGAGGAGACTTCGGCCGGCGGCGTGCTGCTGATCGAATGGCCGGACAGGGCCTGGCAGGAGATGCCGCCGGACCGGCTCCTCGTGCGCATCGAGATTGTCGATGGCCGCCGCCGCGTCATCACCTTCGAGGGCGCAGGCAGCCGCTACGAGCGCCTGGTCGCGGAAGTCGCCGCCGGGCCGCGGGCGAAGGCGCCGGCGCGATGACCGGCGAGGCCGTCCTCATCTGTCACCTCCGCCCGGCGCGCAAAAGGGCGCGCGCCCTGGCCGAGTTGGAAGCTTTGGCCCTTCTCGACTGCCTGGGCGCTCAACGTCTGACCGGCGGGCCGCTCTCCGAACAGGGCGGCGTGTTCTGGCTGTCGCTGCCGGAGGCCGTGCTTGCTGCCGCGACCAGGCTCCTGCCGCGCCTCGGCTATACCGAAGCCGTAGACCTGGTAGGAGGCCCCGATCTCGGCAGGGACTCCGGCCCTCTCGTGCGCTGGCGTGGTCGCGACTACGGGCTCCACCGCCTGTACGAGGAAGACCGCGAGCTTGCCCGCGATGCGGCGCCGGACCGCAGGCGGTTTCTGGTCCGCGTGCGTGGCGACCTGCGCGAAGTCCGCGGCTACCGCGGCGACGGCGCGCCCTTGAGCCGCCGCGGCCTGCCACGCTACGACGCCCGCCTCCTCGTGAACCTCGCGGCGGCCTGCCCCGGCGGGCGCATCCTCGACCCTTTCGCTGGCATCGGCGGCATCGTGATCGCGGCTGCCGCGGCCGGCCTCGAAGCGCTGAGCGGTGACGCCGACCCATGGTTGGCGGATGGCCTGGCTCGACTGAGCGGCGGCCGGCACGCGGTCCTCGACGCGGCGGCGCTTCCCTTCGCCGGCGGTAGCATCGACGCCGTGGCGACAGAGCCGCCCTTCGGCGCCGAGGCAGACGCGGCCGTCGTCGAATCTCTAGGCGAGATAAGCCGCGTGCTGAGGCCGGGCGGGCGTTGCGCGCTCATGTGCTCCGCCCGGCAAGCCCCGATGGCCGCCTGCGCGGCAGGGCGTGCCGGCTTAGCGCTGCTCAATAGTGCCCCCCTCGACCGCAAGGGCACCGCCTGCACCGTCTTCCTCTGGGAGAAATCCTGAGTGGTGGAGGTCGCGTTCGACACCGCTTCCGAGATTGCCGGCGTGGCGCTTACCGAGGGCGGCCTGCTCCAGGCCGAGCTGACCTGGCGCACACGCCAGAACCACTCGCGGGAGCTGCTGCCGGCGCTCGTGGCGATGTTGGGACGGTCGGGCCTTTCGCGTTCGGACATCGCCGCCCTGATCGTCTGCACGGGCCCCGGCTCTTACGCCGGCCTGCGCGTTGGCCTAAGCACCGCCAAGACGCTGGCCTACGCCCTTGGCGTGCCCATCGTTGGGATAGGGCGGCTGGCGGCGGATGCGCTGCCCTTCGCGGTGGAGCCGGGGAAGCGCGCCGTCGCGGTGCACGCCGCCGGCCGCGCCGAGCTGGCCTGGGCCGCGTACACGCGGGCCGGGGAGGAGTTACAGGAGCTGGCCGCGCCGCGCCTCGACCCGCCGGAAGGCCTGCTGGCCCAACTCAAGCAAGGCGACATCGTCTGCGGCGAGTTGCCGCAGGCGCTGATCGAAGGTATCGAAGCCGCCGGCGCGGCCTGGGTAGCGCCACATCCTTCGCGAGTGGTGGCCGTGGCAAGCCTGGGCTGGCGGCGGCTCCAGGCCGAAGACATCGACTCTGCAGATAGCCTTGTGCCATTGTATTTGCGCGAGCCGGCCATCGGGCCGCCGAAACCTCACCCCCTGCCCCCTCTCCGTTAACGGAGAGGGGGATGAGAGTCCGGAAGGCAATGGCGACTGCATTGCCCACTTGCACCGGCCCCCTCTCCCTTAGCGGAGAGGGGATGAGAATAGCGGAGCACGGGGATGAGAAAGGGAAGACCACATTGGAGCGGACTCTGGTGCTGATCAAGCCGGACGCGATGCAGCGCGGGCTGGCGGGCGAGATCCTGGCGCGCCTGGAGCGGCGCGGCTTGCGCATCGCCGGGCTGAAGCTGATTCAGGTCGACAGGGCGCTGGCCGAGCGACATTACGGCGAGCATGCCGGCAAGCCCTTCTACGATGGCCTGGTCTCCTATATCACCGCCTGTCCGATCGTCGCGGCCGTGTTCGAGGGGACCGGGGCGGTCGAGGCCGTGAGGTCGACTATGGGCAAGACCAACCCCAGAGAAGCCGCGCCGGGGACCATTCGCGGAGACTTCGGCCTCGAGATCGGCCGCAACCTGATCCACGGCTCCGATTCGACCGACAGCGCCGACCGCGAAGTGGCGCTGTTCTTCCAGGAGTTCGAGCTGCGCTCCTATGAGCGCGCGGTCGACCGCTGGATTTTCGAGTAGGAGCGCCATGAATCCCAGGCTGGAGAACGTCAAGGCCCTCGCTTTCGACATCGGCGGCACGGTCTTCGACTGGCATCACACAGTACGCGACGAGGTCGCCGCGCTGGCCCGCGCTCAGGGCGTCGAAATCGACGCGCCCGCCTTCGCGAACGACTGGCGCCGGCGCCAGTTCCAGCTCCTGGCCGAAGTACGCGCCGGCTCCCGCCCCTGGACGAACGCGAGACGAACTCTATCGCCTGGCCCTGGACGAAATCCTGGCCGATAAGCCTCTGCGCTTGTCTACGGCGGAGCGCGACAGCATGAGCGAGGTCTGGCACCGGCAGCGGGCCTGGCCGGACGCGCCCGCTGCGATCGAGGCGCTGCGCAGCCGCTACACCGTCGCCGTGCTCACGGTCTTCAGCCTGTCGATCGCGGTCGACTGCTCGAAGGCTGCCGGCATCGACTGGGACGGTGTTCTCTCCTGCGAATTCCTGGCGGCCTACAAACCGGACCCGAAGTCGTACCAGGAAGCCGCCCGCCTCCTCCGCTGCCGCCCGGACGAGGTCATGATGGTGGCCGCGCATCCCAGCGACCTGCGGGCCGCCATGGCCGCCGGCCTGCGCTCGGCCTACGTACCGCGCCCCGGCGAGCGTGGCGAGGGCAACGACGGCGACCTCTCGCCCCAGCCCGACTTCGACGTCAACGCCGCGGACTTTCCCGACCTGGCGCGCCGGCTGCTGGCCTGAAGGGCGCTTCAGCACTTCAGCATTTCAGCAGAAGGGCAGGCAGAGCCTTCGCCTCTTCAGGGCGACCCGTCCGTGCCGGGCGCCCGCCTTCCATTTCCCGGCCGAAATGCTGACACGCTGAAATGCTGACCTGCTCTACTGAAACCTGACCGGCGCCACGCCGGCCCTGCCCCAGAGGCCCTCGAGGTTGTAGTAGCCCCGGTCCTCGGCCGTGAACAGGTGCACGATCACGTCGCTGAAGTCCAGCAGCACCCATCCCGAGTCGGCCTCGCCCTCGATATGCACCGAGTGGACGCCCTGCGCCGCAAGATCGCTGTCCAGAGTCTCCATCAGGGCGCGCATGTGCCGGGCGTTCTGGGCCGTGGCGATCACGAAGTAGTCGGTGAAGTTGGCCACGCGGGCGATGTCGAGCAGGACGACATCCTCGGCCTGGCGGTCGGTGAGGATATCGACGGTGCGCTGGGCCAGGTCGGCGGAGCTGATTTCGCTTTCGGTCATCCGAAGCGGATCATATCAGGTAGCAGGAGCCGGCAATCTAGCGGCGACCTTCAGAGCGTGTCCTGAGGCCTTCGAAGGGTCGCCAGGGCGGGCGGGACCGGTTAGCGCGCATCGATGTTGGATTCGTGCCAGAAGAGGACGCGCCGCTCGACATAAGAGGTGAGCAGGAACAGGCCGACGCCGATGATCGCAAGCGTGAAGATGCCGGCGAAGGCCGTGGCCATGTCCAGGTTGTTGTTGGCGATGTAGATCACCCGGCCCAGGCCGCGGTCGCCGCTGAACCACTCGGCCACGACGGCGCCGATCACGCTCAGGGGGATCGAGACCTTGAAGGCCGCGAACAGGTAGGGCAGCGACGAAGGCAGCCGCAGCTTCACGAACGACCTCGCCGCGGCTGGCGGCGAGCGACTCGCAGCAGGGCCAGGGCGTTCGGGTTCACGGAGCGGAAGCCGATGAGCGCGTTGACCATGATCGGAAAGAACACGATCAGCGCCGCGATGAACACCTTCGGCATCAGGCCGAAGCCGAACCAGATCGTGAGCAGCGGCGCGATGGCGACGATCGGCGTCACCTTGACCAGGATGGCGAGCGGGAAGATCGCGCGCTCCAGAAAGCGCGACTGCGACATCACCGAAGCGAGGATGATGGCGATGCCGGCGCCGACGAAGAAGCCGAGCATCGCGCCCTCCAGCGTCTTCAGGCCTTCCTCGGCGAACATGTCCGCGCGCTCATAGAAGCGGACGGCGACCCGCGAAGGGGCCGGCACCAGGTAGGGCTTCACGTTCTCGATGCGTATCCAGGCTTCCCAGACGGCCAGCGCCGCGCCGAGGCCGATGGCCGCGGGCAGGGCGTCGCCCGCGAGCGACCGCAGGCCTCTGGCCAGGCGCGACGGCCCCGGCCGCGGAGGCGCTGCCGCCGCGGCTTCGGCGGCCCAATCGCGCTCGCCGATGGCGGGCAGGCTCATGCCGGCACCTTCGCCCGCAGCAGGCCCGCAAGCGTCGCGTGTACTCGACGAATCGGGCGTCGGACTCGATTTCCTCGGAGCGTGGCCGCGGCAGGTCGATGTCCAGGACGGCGGCGATGCGGCCCGGCTGCGGCGTCATGACCACGACGCGGTCGGAGAGCAGCACCGCCTCGGCGATGCTGTGCGTGACGAAGACGACCGTGCCGCGCCTCGCCCTCCGCCCGCCAGATGCGCAGCAGCTCGTAACGCATCGCGGAGCGCGTGATCTCGTCCAGGGCGCCGAAGGGCTCGTCCATGAGCAGCAGCCCCGGCGACGTGACCAGCGCCCGCGCCAGCGCGACGCGCTGCTGCATGCCGCCGGAAAGCTGGTGCGGATAGTACGCCGCGAAACTCGCTAGGCCCACCAGCTCGATGAGCTCGCGCGGGCTCCGGCTCCCGGGCCGGGCATTGACTTCGGTCGGGAGCTTTACGTTGGCGACGACGGTGCGCCAGGGCAAGAGCGAAGGGTCCTGAAACACGAAGCCAATGTCTTTCCGGACGCTGCGCCTCGCGCGGCGGCCGGCCATCGATGAGCGCTTCGCCCGCGCTGGGGCGCTGCAGCCCGCCGATGATCCGCAGAAGCGTCGACTTGCCGCAGCCGCTGGGGCCGATAATCGATACGAACTCGCCGCGGCGGACGGCCAAGTCCGCCCGGTCGATGGCCACCAGGGGCTGGTCATCGCGCTCGTACACCGCGGAGACGCCGCGAATGCTGACGTGAGTAGAGTTGACTGGCTGGTTTATGGTGTCGTTGCCCATCGGGAGTCGACCGCTTATCGTTTGGCCGTCCTATTGTATTGCAGGCTGAGGAGAATACCGTGACGAAGCGCATCGGCCTGATTGGCGGCACGGGACCGGAGGGGAAAGGGCTCGCCGCGCGCTTCGCGCGGGCAGGCCTCGACGTGCGCATCGGCTCGCGACTGGCTGAGCGCGGCCAGGAGGTCGCGGCCGAGGTTGCCGCCCTGACCGGCGCCAGGGTTCGCGGCGGCACCAACACCGAGGCTGTCCGCGACTCCGAGATCGTCATCCTGACGGTGCCGTACTCCGGCCTCCGCGCCACCTTGATGGAGCTCGGAGACGACATCGGCGGCGACCGCATCGTCGTTTCAGCGGTGGTGCCGCTGGAGTTCAGCCGCATGAGGATCGCGGCGATCCACGTTCAGGACGGCTCCGCGGCCCAGGAAGCGCAGATGCTCCTGCCTCAGGCCCACGTCGTCGGCGCCTTTCAGAATCTTGCTGCCGGCCACCTTCTCGACCTCGAACACGACGTCGACGGCGACGTGATCGTCTGCAGCGACCACTTCGACGCCCTGCGCCAGACCATCGAGCTGGCCGAGGCCATCCCCGGCGTCCGCGGCATCAACGGCGGCCCGCTGGCCAACTCCCACTACGTCGAAGAGGCAACCGCCCTGCTTCTCAACATCAACCGCATCCACAAAGCGGAGACGCACCTCAAGATCGCCGGGCTGTAGGCGCAGTCGAGCAGTTGTGACAGTCGAGCAGTCCAGAAGGCAGGTGCTCGACATCTCGGACTGCACGACTGCTTGACGGCACCCCGCGAAGGAGTCTGACCATGGCCGGTTCAGTAACCATCACTGGAATCGAAGGCATACCCGAGGTTCAGGCCGGCGACGACCTGGCGCGGCTAATCCTGGATGCTATCCGGGGCAATGCGTTGGCCTTCCAGAGTGACGACGTCCTCATCGTCACGCAGAAGATCGTCTCGAAGTCCGAAGGACGCTTCGTGGAGCTGGGCGACATCGAGCCGTCGCCGCTGGCGGTCGAGCTGGCGACGAACTGGGAGAAAGACCCGCGCCACGTCGAGGTGGTGCTGCGCGAGACTAGACGCATCGTGCGCATGGACCACGGCGTGATCATCTGCGAGACCAAGCACGGGTTCGTCTGCGCCAACGCCGGCGTCGACGCCTCGAACGTGCCCGGGACTGACCGCGTGCTGCTCCTGCCGGTCGACCCCGACGATTCGGCCGACCGCATCCGCAAGGCCATCGTCTCGGAGACGGGCGCGGACGTCGCCGTGATCGTCTCGGACACCTTCGGCCGTCCCTGGCGCACCGGCTACACCGAGGTCGCGATCGGCGTCGCCGGCATGCTGCCGATCATCGACTACGTCGGTCAGGCCGACGCCCAGGGCCGCGAGCTGAAGGCGACCTGGATCTGCGTCGCCGACGAGCTCGCGTCCGCGGCCGAGCTGGTGACCGGCAAGGTCAACCAGGTGCCGGCGACGCTGATCCGCGGCTACCGCGTGCCCAAGGGCGAAGGCTCGGCGCTAGAGATGCTGCGGCAGGCGGAAACGGACATGTTCCGCTAGCGCTAAAATGTGGTCACAAGAGGTGGTCACATGGTCAGGTCAGTGAACATGCGCGAGTTCAAGGCCAAAGCGAGTGAGATCGTGCGCGAGGTCAAGGAGACACGCGAGGAGGTCGCCATTACGCTACGAGGCGAAGAAGTCGCCCGCCTCATACCTTCCAGGCCGAAAATGACTCGCAAAGAGATAGCGGCGTGGCTGAAACGCGGAGACGAACTGGCCGAGGAGATCGGGAAGCGTTGGCCGCCGGGATTGAGCGCGGCCGATGCCATTAGCGAGGACCGGAGCCGTCTTGACAGTAGTTGATGCGAGTGTCTGGGTTGGCCGCTACCTCCCCGCGGATAGCCATCACTCGGCGAGCCGTCGATGGCTTGAGGCGCATGTTTTGGCTGGACGGCCCGTGATAATCCCTGCGATCGCGCTGGCCGAAGTTGCCGGCGCAATTTCGCGTCGGACGCGGACGCCACTCTCTGGAGTTCGAGCACTAGATGATTTGCTCTCTACGCCCGATCTAGAGATTGTTGAAGTCACGAATAGTGTCGCCGACATCGCGGCCAGGCTGGCGGCAAGATTGGCTTTGAGAGGAATGGACGCGGTATATCTTGCGATAGCGGAAATCAAAGGAGCTCCGTTAATGACCTGGGACACTGATCAGTTGAATCGTGCGCCATCCTCCATTGAAGTTAGGACGCCCTCCTGATGGTTACCTGGGCTGAACTCTCCGCCGTCGCCCCCGAGATCGCCGTGATCGGCCGCGAGCTCCTGGAGCAAAATGCCATCGCTTACCTGGCGACGGTCCGCCGCGACGGCTCGCCGCGCGTGCACCCGGTCGCGCCTTTCATCATCGACGGACGCCTTTTCGTCGCGACGCCCTCGACCTCCCCGAAGGCTGTCGACCAGACGCGCGACGGGCGCTACATGCTGCACATGATGCCCGGCAAAGACGATGCCGAGTTCTCGATCCGTGGCCACGCCCGCCTTCTGGAGCCCGGCGCCATGCGCGAGAAGGTGGTCGACCAGGGCCCGCACTGGGTCAAGCAGGGGGACAAAATCTTCGAGTACGACATCGAAGAGGCCCTGTCCGCCTATTGGGTGCACGTCGGCCAGCCGGGCACGTATCCGGTGCGCAGCCGCTGGCCCATGACCCCTTCGTCGCCTTAGACGCTTCCCACCCGCGCCCTCTGACGTAGAATCGCCACGGAGGTGATTCGCCATGCCTTCCGGCCGCCTCGGCATTGGATTCGTCGGCGCGGGATTCGTCACCCGTTTCCATATCCAGGGCCTCGTCAACGTCCGCAACGCCGACGTGGCCGCGATCACCGGGCCGACAGCGGAGCGCGTCGAGTCGGTGGCGGCGCTGGCTCGCGGCCTCGGCGTCGGCGCCGCGAAGGCCTACTCGAGCATCACGGCCATGGCGCGGGACCCAGACGTCGACGCCATCTGGATCTGCGCCCCGAATGACGTGCGAGTCGAGGTTGTCGAAGAAGTCGTCGCCGCCGTCAAAGATGGGGCCAGTCTCATCGGCGTCGCCTGCGAGAAGCCGCTGGCCCGCAACGTCGCCGAGGCCCGGCGCATGGTCGAGCTCATCGGCCAGACGCATCTCCTCCACGGCTACCTGGAGAACCAGGTCTTCGCGCCCAGCCTCACTCGCGGCAAAGAGATCATCTGGCGCCGGGCGGCCGCGATCGCCGGCCGGCCCTACCTGGCCCGCGCCTCGGAGGAGCACAGCGGTCCCCACATGCCCTGGTTCTGGGACGGCGCCAGGCAGGGCGGCGGCGTCCTCAACGACATGCTCTGTCACAGCTTCGAGGCGGCGCGCTTCCTGCTTACCGAGCCAGGGCAACCGCGCTCCACCGTTACGGTCGAAGACGTCAACGCCCAGATCGCCTCGCTCAAGTGGACGCTGCCCGCCTACGCGCGCGACCTGCGCGAGACAATGGGCGTCGACTACGCCGCGGCACCGGCCGAGGACTTCGCCCGCGCCACGGTGAAGCTATCGGCGGCAGGCAGGCCGGCGATCGTCGAGGCCACGACCTCGTGGAACTTCGTCGGCCCCGGGCTTCGCCTGCGCATGGAGCTGTTTGGCCCCGAGTACTCAATGCAGGTCGATACGCTGCACTCCGACCTCTCCGTCTTCCTCTCGCGGCGAATTACGGGATCCGAGGGCGAGGACCTGGTCGAGAAGCAGAACGCCGAGCAGGGCCTGATGCCTGTTATCGCCGACGAACCCGCCGCCTACGGCTACAGTGCCGAGGACCGCCATATGGCGGAGCGCTTCCTCGCGGGCCGGCCCCCGGACGAGACCTGGGAAGACGGCCTGGAGGTCACGCGGGTCCTGATGGCCTGCTACCTCTCCGCCGAGCGCGGCTCCACCGTGCGTCTCCCCGCCCCAGAGCTGGAAAGCTTCGTGCCGGCGGTCGCCCGCGGCGCCTGGCGGGGCTAGGAGTCATCGAATCGACAGCGGGTGTCGAACGGATGAACGGATGGCGCCGCCGCCGGGGGCAAACTCGGCCGCGTTGGGAGTACAATCGCCCGCAGCCACAAGGCCCCAGGCAGCAGTTCGAAGGAGCTTCCGATGGTCGACAACACCCTGAACGAGAAGGTCTGCCGCCTGCTGGAGGACCAGATCGCCCGCGGCACCCAGATCGGGTCGCAGGTCAGCGCCTACCGAAACGGCAGCTTGCTTGTCGATGCCTGGGCCGGCGAAATGGGCCCCGAAGACCACCGGCCCGTGCGCCAGGACACCCTGTTCTCGAGCTTTTCGACCACCAAAGGCGTCGCCGCCACAGCCCTTCATATCCAGGCCGACCGCGGCCTTATCGATTACGACGCGCCCGTTGCCAAGTATTGGCCCGCCTTCGCGAAGAACGGCAAGGAGCGCATCACCGTCGCCCAGGCGATGAGCCACCAGGCCGGCCTGCACGCTATGCCCCGGCCGATGCGTGCCGACTTCATCTGCGATTGGGACGCCGGCCTGCGCTGGATCGAGGACGGCGTCCCCGCCTACGAACCCGGCAGCGCGACCGGCTACCACGCGATCACCTTCGCCTGGGTGGCAGGCGGCATCATCCAGCACGCGACCGGCCGTCACATTCGCGATGTGGTCCAGGAGGACATCGCCGCGCCCCTGGGCATCGCCGGCGAGATGTACATCGGCATCCCGGACGGCCTCGACCAGCGCCTGGCGACGCTGCAGCAGGCCGGTCCCGTTGTCGACGGCAACAACACTTCCGCCCAGTTCCAGATCCCACCCGACAGCGACTTCTTCAAGGCCATGCCGCCCGACGGTGACTTCGACTGGAACGATATGCGCATTCGCCAGGCCTGCATCCCTTCGGCGAACGGCCACTTCTCGGCGCGGGCACTGGCCCGCATGTACGGCGCGCTCGCCCACGCCGGCGAGGTCGGCGGCGTCCGGCTGGTTTCGGCGAACCGCATACCTCAGATGCAGCGCTTGATGACCAACCAGCCCGACCGCGTGATCATGGGGATGCCAATGCGCAAGAGCATCGGCTACTTCATGGGCGGCAAGATGCAGGGCGTGCACGGCGCCATGGGTCCGCGCGAAGGCGCCTTCGGCCACCCCGGCGCCGGCGGCTCCATCGCCTTCGCCGACCCCGACGTCGGGCTCAGCATGGCCGTGACCATCAACAAGATGTATCAGGGCATGAACGGCGAAGGCCCTGCGTTCGAGCTCTGCGAGCTGATCCGGAACGAGCTTGGAGTCAACGCGTAGAGGCATTCGCGCGACCAAGCCATCAGGTGAAAGCCGCCGAGGACGACGGCTGTCCGTCCGCCATCTACACGTACAACAACATGAATCGCCTGGTGGGAGTCAAGGATCCTCTCGGCAATTCTTGGTCGTACACTTACGACGCGGCCGGCCGGCTGGCGACCCGCACCGACGCGGAGAGCCAGGTGACGACTTACGGCTACAACAGCCGCAACGACCTCACGTCGATCGACTACCCGTCCGGCACCACGGACGTAAGCTTCACGTACGACGCCGTTCGGAGCCGGACCCAGATGGTCGATGCTACAGGTACGACGAACTACTCTTATCCTTCGACAAGCTCAGGACAGGCTTGAGGTGAATCGCCTGACATCGGTCACCTTCCCCGGCTCGCGCACCGTCGGCTACGGCTACAGCAACGCCGGCAGCCGCGCCACCATGACCTACCCCGGCGGCTCCAACCAGGTCAGTTATGGTTCTGACGCCGCCAACAACCTCACGTCCGTGACGGACTGGAACAGCCAGCAGACCCAGTACGCCTACAACAACGCCGGCATGCTCACGACGACAACCCTGCCCTCCGGCACCGGCGTCGTCGGCGCCTACAGCTACGACAACGCCGATCGCCTCACCGGCATCAGCTGGGTCAAGGGCGGCAGCACCACCCTGGCTTCGGTCTCCTACACCCTGGACGCGATCGGTAACCGCACCCAGCGGGTCGACGGCCTGGGCACGCACACCTACGCCTACGACGCTCTCTACCGCCTGACCAGCGTCACCTACCCGGGGCCTTCGACGGACACATACACCTACGACGCCAACGGCAACCGCCTGACCAAGAACAGTACCAACCTCACCTACGACGCCGCCGATAAGCCGTTCCGATGAGCGGCGCTAGCCCAGGCGCCGTAGGAGGTGCCAAACGGTGAAATCATTCGCAGCCATTTTCGCTGGGGTAGTAGGCTTGCTCTTGTTAGGCCTCTATCTCGCCCGCGCTGCGGATCTCAGGGCCGCGTTGGCAGGGATCAACTTCCTCCTATTGGCAATAGTATTCTCGCTATCGTGGCTGGGGCTAAATCCCCCGCGACCAGCGCAAGTACAGCCCTTACTTCATGCCGGAATATTGAGCCTCGCAGGGGGCGCTGCGCTTCTCCTAGCGGTCACTGTCGGGATGTTCTGGGCAACCATCAGCCTGGAAGCGTTTGGCCTGGTGATTCTAGCCTCGGGAATGATCTGGCACGCTGTGCGCCGCGCTACAGGTGCGGCTGGCGGCGGGATAGGTCAGAAAGGCGAATGAGCAACCTCGAACAACCCCGTGAACATGGGCGACCCCACGGGGCTGTACGAAAACTGCGCGGACAACGCCGACTGGGGCTACATCTGCTACGACTCGACGCAGGTAGGCCTGCCAGCAGAGCCGCCGAGCAACTCTGACGTTGCGGCCGACTGGTGTCAGTGGGACTCCGGCTTCGAGGCGCCGTACGAAGACCCCACACCGCGTGTCGAGCCGGGAACGCAGGGCGGGGTTGCCTCCCGACAAGCATCGAACTGCTCGACATTGTGCTAAGCCCCGATACTCACCGCCCGACCCAACTTCGCGGACTCATAGGCGGCGTCCAGGATGCGCTGGACGTTCAACGTCTCCTCCGGCAGCACCCGCGGGTGCTGCGTGCCGTCGACGACGGCGAGAAAATGCGCGACCGCCTCGTTCCAGCCGGGGATGCGGGGGATGTCCAACGCCTCGTCGACTTTCTGGCCGTCCTTGAGACGATAGACGATGCCGGGGTCCGTGAGCGCACCTGCCTCGAGCCCGAGTACCTGTACGTACTCGCGGTCCTTCTCGATGTGCGATGCCCAGGACGCCTGCAGCGAGATCGTGGCGCCGCCTTCGAGGCGGATGAACGCCGAAGCAAAGTCATCGACGTCGAAGAGGGCATGGTCCCAGGCGTTGTTGCGGGCGGCGGCGATTTCCGGCCGGTTGCCGAAAAGCGTCGCGACCTGCGCCGAGACCTCGGTCGCTCGCGGGCTGCCCATGAACCAGAGCGCGCAATCGAGCACGTGCACTCCGATGTCCAGCATCGCGCCGCCGTGCGAGAAGCGGCTCTGGGTGAATGAACCCCACGTCGGGATGCCCAGGCGGCGCACGTAGTAGGCGTCCGAGTGGTAGATGCGGCCGAAGTCGCCGGCCTCGATCAGCGCCTTGATGTGCGCGTTCAAGGGACGGAAGCGCAGGTTCTGCGACGCCATCAGGTGGCGGCCGGCCGCGCGCGCGGCTGCGAACATCGCCTCGGCCTGCGCTGTCGATGTCGCGAGCGGCTTCTCACAGAGGACGTGGGCGCCCGCCTGTAGCGCGCCAAGGACGACTTCGCTATGAAAAACGTTCGGCACGCAGACGCTGACAACGTCCGGCTTCTCTTTCGCCAGCATTTCGCGCCAGTCCGTGTATGTGCGCTCGGCGCCGAATTCGGCCCCGACCTTCTCGGCCAGCCCCGGGACGATGTCGGCGAGGCCCACGATGCGCGCGCCGGCGGCTCTGTGCCCCGGCAAGTGCCCGTGCGTGGCGATCCAGCCGGCGCCCACGACCGCGACCTTGATGTCCTTAACGGCCACTAGATCAGCCTGTCCAACAGCTTCTTCGCCGCCAGGATGCCCTCGCGCTCCGACAGCCGCTGGCCCTCGTATTCGATGCCGACGAAGCCCGAGTAACCGGCCCTCTTCACGATGTCCAGCATGCGCTGAAAATCGATCTTCGTCTCGTAACCGGACTCATCGAAGTCGTAGCACTTGGCGCTGACGGCCTTGGCGTAAGGCATCATCTTTTCGACGCCAACGTAGCGGTCGGTCTCCGGCGGCCAGTTGCCGAAGTCCGGCAGCGAGCCAAAGTTTGCCCTCCCCACCGCCTGGAATAGTGACACTAGCCAGTCGGGTTCGGCGAAGCAGCCGTAGAGTCCGCGGTTGCTGTGGTTTTCGACAACGACGTTGATCGCGGACGCGCCCGCGTACTCGCTCAGGGCCGCGAAGCTTTCTGTCGCGCGCTCGAGCATCGCCTTCGCGTCCGAGTCGTCGCCGTGGACGTTGCAGCGGATCGAGTGGCAGCCGAGCACCGCGGCGATATCGACCCACTTGTGGTGGTTGCGCGCTGCCAGCTTGCGTTCCGTGGCGTCGGCCGAGGCCATCTCGCCCTCGCCGTCGCACATGATCAGCAGCGGCGTCACGCCCAGCTCGGCCATGAAGTCGCGCAGGCGCTGGAGGTAGCGGTACTGCGGTGAGGGGAAGAAGGTGTTGACGAACTCGAAGCCCGTAATCCCAAACTCGGCGCACATCCGCACCATGCCCATCTGATCGAGGGTCTTTTCTTCGAGGAAGAGGCGGTGCATCGACCAGGCGGCCAGCGAGATCTGCAGTGACGGCGATGGTGACTGGAGGTTAGTGGTCGGACCAGACGTCATGAGCGGCTCCTCTTCCGACCACTGATCACTGAAACTAATCTCCCAGAGGGGCGACGCTGACTTCGCGGAAGTATACAACCGAGCCGGCGTCATGGTTCTGCAGGCCGATGTAGCCGTGCGTCGGGCGCGGCCCGCGCTCGGGCTCGTAGGTCTGCACGCGCGGCGGCACCGGCTGCGCCGGGTCGAAGTCCGTGACCAGCACGCCGTTCAGCGACACCCTCACGACCTCGCCCTCCATCTCGATTTCCATGGTCTGCCACTCGCCCGCGGGTTTGTCCGGCTGATGCTCGGCGCGCGTCATGGAGTAAATGACGCCGCTGCGGTGCCATTCGTCCTGGCCGGCGCAGATCTGGACCTCGTAGCCGTTGTGGACGGCGAACCACGCGTCGACCGGGCGGTCGGCGATGCGGATGAAGACGCCGGAGTTGTCCTCGAAGCGGCTGGTCTTATACACCACGCGCAGGTTGCAGTCGCCGAGCTTCTCACCGGTGTACCAGAGCAGCCCCATGCCGCCCGCGGTCTTGAGGCAGCCGTCCTCGACGCTGAAGGCACCGGGCCCGGCCATCTCCCAGCCGGAGAGGTCAGTGCCGTTGAAAAGCTGGCGGCGGGATAGGTTCTGAGTCACGCGCGGATTCTAGGCCCAAGCCCAGCTTTGGCGCCAACAGAAAGAATCTGAGTCGATGGCTACTTGGCATTTGGCTTTGAGTAGTCCGGTAACCTGTCTTGCCGACAAGCCGAGAAGCCAACAAGCCGAAATGCCTCCGGATAATCTGTCAAGATGCTATTGACAGCTTGTGTTAGAGTTTTAGGTTGACACGCCACCCGCAGGCAAATACAATACGAATATCCTGGCAAAATACCTCCCCCCTTGCTGCCCTTTTTCCGAGGAAGCACCTTCTTTAGTTCCGTCTGCCCGAAAACAGTAGCGCGATCAGCCATTTTCTAAGGAGCGGCCAAACATGGTTGTGACTCGGGATGTTGTTCGCTTTGGCGACGTATCTCCCCTCGACGGAGAAGTCGTACGCGAAGATCCCCCAGATCATGGAGATGCCGAACCTGATCAAGGTTCAGCTCGACTCCTACGAGTGGTTCATCAGGGAGGGCCTGCGCGAGCTTCTCGACGAGATCTCGCCGATCCAGGACTTCACCGGCTCCAAGATGGAGCTGCGCTTCGGCGAGTACGCCTTCGGCGAGCCCAAGTACGCCGAGCGCGAGTGCCGCGACCGCGACGCCACCTACGCGGTGCCCCTGCGCGTCAAGGTGGAGCTGCTCGTCAAGGAGACCGGCGAGGTCAAGGAGCAGGAGCTCTTCATGGGCGACTTCCCGCTCATGACCCCCACCGGCACCTTCATCATCAACGGCGCCGAGCGCGTCGTCGTCTCTCAGCTCGTGCGCTCGCCCGGCGTCTACTTCACCAAGGAGAAGGACCCGACCACCGGCCGCGACCTCGCCTACGCCAAGGTCATCCCCAACCGCGGCGCCTGGCTCGAGTTCGAGACCTCGAACCGCGACGTCATCTCCGTCAAGGTCGACCGCAAGCGCAAGATCCCCGTGACCACGCTCCTGCGCGCCATCGACACCGTCGAGGGCGTCACGGACGCCGAGCTCGGCACGGCCGAGCGCGTCCTCACCTGGTTCGAGGACGTCGACACGAACCCGGACCACCACTACATCGCGACGACGATCGACAAGGAGACGCCGGAGGTCAAGGCCGGCAACAAGCTGCGCGCGCTCGAGGACTTCTACAAGCGCATGCGCCCCGGCGACCCGCCGACCCTGGAGAACGCGCGCACGCTGGTCAACTCGCTGTTCTTCAACGCCCGCCGCTACGACCTGCTGAAGGTCGGCCGCTACAAGATCAACCGCCGCCTCAAGCTGGACACGCCGATGGACGACGCGCATCCTGACCGTCGGACGACATCAAGGGCATCGTCCGGGAGCTGATCCGCCTCAACAACGGCATCGGCGAGACGGACGAGATCGACCACCTGGGCAACCGCCGCGTCCGCGCCGTGGGCGAGCTGATCCAGAACCAGTTCCGCATCGGCCTCCTGCGCATGGAGCGCGTCGTCCGCGAGCGCATGACGATCACGGACCCCGAACAGGCGACGCCGAGCGCGCTGATCAACATCCGGCCCGGTCGTCGCGGCGATGAAGGAGTTCTTCGGCGGCTCGCAGCTCTCGCAGTTCATGGACCAGACCAACCCGCTGGCGGAGCTGACGCACAAGCGCAAGCTCTCCGCCCTGGGCCCCGGCGGCCTCTCCCGCGACCACGCCGGCTTCGACGTGCGCGACGTCCACCACAGCCACTACGGCCGCATCTGCCCGATCGAGACGCCGGAAGGCCCGAACATCGGCCTGATCGTCTCGCTGGCCTCGTACGCCGTGATCAACGACTACGGCTTCATCGAGACGCCCTACCGCCGCGTCATCCGCGAGCTGCCGGCCGACTCGCCGGACCTCCTCGGCCGCATCATCCGCGAGGACGTGGTCGACGACAAGCAAGACGCTGGCCGAGGCCGGCGAGGAGATCACCGCCGACCGTGCGAAGAAGCTGGCGCCGCTGGGCGTCAAGCACGTCAAGGTGCGGCCCTACGTCTCGGACGAGATCCACTACCTGGCCGCCGACGACGAGGAGCAGTACGTCATCGCCCAGGCGAACGCGCTCCTCGACGAGCAGCGGCCACTTCCTCGAGGACGAGGTCGAGGTGCGGCGCGGCGAGCGCTTCGAGTTCACGCACGCCGGAGAACGATCGACTTCATGGACGTGTCGCCGAAGCAGATCCTGAGCACGGCGACGTCGCTGATCCCCTTCCTGGAGCACGACGACGCTCCCCGCGCCCTGATGGGCTCGAACATGCAGCGCCAGGCCGTGCCGCTGCTGCGCCCCGAGCGGCCGCTCGTCGCGACGGGCACGGAGCGCCAGGTCGCGGTCGACTCCGGCCAGGTGGTCGTCGCCGACGGCGACGGCGTGGTCGACCAGCGCGACCGGCGCGCTCCGTCGAGCGTCAAGTACGACAGCGGCGAAGAAGTCACCTACCCGGTGATGAAGTTCATCCGCTCCAACGCGGCACCTGCCTGAACCAGCGGCCGCTGGTCACGCCGGGCGACCGCGTGTCAAGGCGGTCGACCCGCTGATCGACAGCTCATCGACCGACCAGGGCGAGCTGGCGCTGGGCCAGAGCGTGACCTGCGCCTTCATGAGCTGGGAGGGCTACAACTTCGAGGACGCGATCATCATCTCTGAGGCGATGGTGCGCGACGACAAGTTCACGCTCGATCCACATCGAGAAGCACGAAGATCGAGGCCCGCGACACCAAGCTTGGCCCGGAGGAAATCACCCGCGACATCCCCAACGTCGGCGATGAGTCGCTGCAAGGACCTGGACGAGGACGGCATCATCCGCATCGGCGCCGAGGTGCAGGCCGGCGACATCCTGGTCGGCAAGATCACGCCCAAGGGCGAGACAGAGCTGACGGCGGAAGAGAAGCTGCTGCGGGCGATCTTCGGTGAGAAGGCGCGCGAGGTTAAGGACACGTCCCTGCGCGTGCCGCACGGCCAGCACGGCAAGGTCATCGACGTGCGCGTCTTCCGCCGCGAAGACCACGACGAGCTGCCCGCCGGCGTCAACCAGCTGGTGCGCGTATCGATCGCCCAGAAGCGCAAGATCTCCGAAGGCGACAAGATGGCCGGCCGCCACGGCAACAAGGGCGTCATCGCCCGCATCCTGCCGGTCGAGGACATGCCCTACCTGGCGGACGGCACGCCTGTCGACATCATCCTCAACCCGATCGGCGTCCCGAGCCGCATGAACGTCGGCCAGGTGCTGGAAACGCACCTCGGCTGGGCGGCCGGCGTCCTCGGCTTCCGCGCCGTCACGCCTGTGTTCGACGGCGCCGAGGACACGTCGATCGAGGACGCGCTGGCGCGGGCCTGGCTCGCCGTCGCAGGCGGACGCCGTCGACGCCGGGCGTCAACGCCAGCAGGCGTCGGCCTGGGGCGAGAACGTGGACGTGCCGGTCGATGGAGGCCTGGCTCAAGGCAGCAAGGGCTACGACTTCCGCAAGGTCTTCGACGAGACCTCGGTTCGCGGCGAGGCCAAGCAGCGCCTGCCTGGAGCTCTGGCTCGAGCAGCATCGGCGAGAAGCATCAAGAACAAGGCCACGCTCGCACGACCTGGAGCGCCTCGCCGATGAGGTCGTCGATCCGCCGCCGCATCGCGCCGCCGATCTTCGGCAAGCAGGTCCTCTACGACGGCCGCACGGGCGAGTCCTTCGACCAGCCGGTGACCGTCGGCCAGATTTACATGCTCAAGCTCGTCCACCTGGTGGAGGAGAAGATCCACGCCCGCTCCACCGGCCCCTACTCGCTGATCACGCAGCAGCCGCTCGGTGGCAAGGCCCAGATGGGCGGCCAGCGCTTCGGCGAGATGGAGGTCTGGGCGCTGGAGGCCTACGGCGCCGCGCACACGCTGCAGGAGCTGCTGACCGTCAAGTCCGACGACGTCGTCGGCCGCGTGAAGACCTACGAGGCGATCGTCAAGGGCGACGACGTGCTGGAGCCGGGCATCCCGGAGTCGTTCAAGGTGCTCGTCAAGGAGCTGCAGAGCCTCGGCCTGGCGGTCGAGGTGCTGAACGAGGACGAGGAGCAGGTCGCTCTTCGTCGAGGACGGCGGCGAGGACGTGCCGCAGCTCGGCATCAACCTCACGCGGCTTCGAGTCCGAGGAGCGCGAGCCGTTCTAGCGAGAACTCGTGAGGAATGATGGTGATGGCCGTCAGTTGATGGACCCGACAGCCGACCACCATCACCGACACTCCTGTTCGGCGCGATTGGAATCAGGACGAAGGAGTATAGGCATTGCTGGAAGTCAATGACTTCAACGCGGTACGGATTTCCCTGGCTTCGCCTGAGCAGATGCGGTCCTGGTCCTATGGGGAGGTAACGAAGCCGGAAACGATCAACTACCGCACGCTCAAGCCGGAAAAGGACGGCCTCTTCTGCGAGAAGATCTTCGGCCCCACGAAGGACTTCGAGTGCTACTGCGGTAAGTACAAGCGCGTCCGCTACAAGGGCATCGTCTGCGACAAGTGCGGCGTCGAAGTCGCGCGCAGCAAGGTGCGCCGCGAGCGCATGGGCCACATCGAGCTGGCCTCGCCGGTCGCCCACATCTGGTTCGTCAAGGGCACGCCCAGCCGCCTCGGTCTGCTGCTGGACATCTCGCCCCGCAACCTGGAGCGCGTGCTCTACTTCGCCCAGTACATCATCACGCACGTGGACGAGGCGGCGAAGAAGCGCGCCCTGGAGCACCTGCGCGAGGAGATGGAGAAGGAGTCCGGCGCGCCGCGAGAAGGAGTGGGCGGACATGCTCACGTCCGTCGAGACGAAGCGCGACGAGGCAGTCGCCGACGCTGCAAGACGCGCCGCGAGGCAGAGCTCGCAGTCGCTCGAGGACGAGCGCCTGCAGGCCGCCGACGCGCTGATGAAGTCTGCCGTCGAGCATGGAGCAGACGCTGGCCAAGGCAGTCGGCACCCTGCAGAAGAAGGCGGTCGCCTTCGAGAGGCACGCCTGTCGTGCCCGGCCAGCGAAGTCGTCACCGACGCCCACGTCGAGGCGCTGAAGCACGCTGGTGCAGGAGCAGCGTCGCCGGCCCAGGAAGAGGACTTCGACCAGCCGCCGCGGCGACGTCGAGCTGCGTCGCCGACGCCGCGCATCGAGGCAGAAGACGCCGACGGCGCAACGCCGAGGCCGAGCCCCTGCGCAAGAAGATCGAAGAAGAGCGCAAGGCCGTCCGCGACTCGTTCACGGACAGAGTTCAAGGAGCTCGAGACCAGCGACCCGGCTGACATGCTCGACGCGCCGACCGACGGCAAGGTCCGCCTGCTCGACCGACGCCGAGTACAAGAAGCTGAACGACAAGTTCGGCACCGTCTTCACGGCCGGCATGGGCGCCGACGCGCTGCTCACCATCCTCAACCGCGTCGACCTCGAGAAGCTGCGCGCGAAGCTGCAGATCGAGATGCAGTCCACCTCCGGCCAGAAGCGCAAGAAGGCCACCAAGCGCCTGCGCGTCGTCGAGGCGCTGCGCAAGTCCGGCAACAAGCCGACGTGGATGGTCCTGACGGTCGCTGCCGGTGCTGCCGCCCGACCTGCGCCCGATGGTGCAGCTGGACGGCGGCCGCTTCGCCACCAGCGACCTGAACGACCTCTACCGGCGCGTGATCAACCGCAACAACCGCCTCAAGCGGCTGCTGGAGCTGGGCGCGCCGGAGATCATCATCCGCAACGAGAAGCGCATGCTGCAGGAGGCCGTCGACTCACTGATCGACAACGGCCGCCGCGGCCGCGCCGTCTCCGGCACCGGCAACCACAAGCTCAAGAGCCTCTCCGACATGCTCAAGGGCAAGCAGGGCCGCTTCCGCCAGAACCTGCTCGGCAAGCGCGTCGACTACTCCGGCCGCTCCGTCATCGTGGTCGGCCCGGAGCTGAAGCTGCACCAGTGCGGCCTGCCCAAGCGCATGGCGCTGGAGCTGTTCAAGCCGTTCGTCATGCACGCGCTGGTCGACCGCGGCCTGGCGCACAACATCAAGAGCGCCAAGCGCATCGTCGAGCGGGCCCGGCCCGAGGTCTGGGACGTGCTGGACGACGTCATCAAGACCCGGCCGGTGCTGCTCAACCGCGCGCCGACCCTGCACCGCCTGGGCATCCAGGCGTTCGAGCCGGTGCTCGTCGAAGGCAGCGCGATCCAGATCCACCCGCTGGTCTGCGCCGCGTTCAACGCCGACTTCGACGGCGACCAGATGGCCGTCCACGTGCCGCTGTCCCGCGAAGCCGTCGCGGAGGCGCGCCAGATCATGCTCTCGACCAAGAACCTGCTCAGCCCGTCCTCCGGCGACCCGATGGTCGCGCCGCGCCTGGACATCGTGCTCGGCTGCTACTACCTGACCGACGAGCGCGAAGGCGCCAAGGGCGAGTACAAGGCGACCGGCTCGCAACGGCAGCAGGTCGGCCGAGGGCGTCTACGGCAGCTTCCAGGAAGCGATCCTGGCCTACGACCTCGGCGTCGTGGAGCTGCAGGCGCATGATCCGGGTCCGCGACCGCCGCACCGACGGCCAGCTGATCGACACGACGGTCGGCCGCATCCTCTTCAACGAGGCGCTGCCGGAGGAGATCCGCTTCGGCAACGAGACGATGGACAGCAAGGCGCTTGAAGACGGTCGTGCAGGACTGCTACACGCGTCATCGGCATGGACCGCACCTCCGAAGTCGTGGACCAGCATCAAGAACATCGGCTTCCACTACGCGACCCGTCCGGCGTCACGATCTCGGTCAGCGAGATCAAGGTGCCGGAAGAGAAGGCCGGCGATCCTCGCCGGCGCCGAGAGCGAAGTCCACGAGCATCGACGAGCAGTACCAGATGGGCCTGATCACCGACCAGGAGCGCTACGACGCCACGCGTCGACGTCTGGAACACGCGCGACTGAGGAGCGTGACGGCCGTGATCCAGCGGCGGCTGCCGGAATACGGCTCCGTGTTCCTCATGGCGACTTCGGGCGCCAAGGGTAACATCGCCCAGATCCGCCAGATGGCGGGCATGCGCGGCCTGATGTCCGACCCGTCCGGCCGCATCATCGACCTGCCGATTCGCGTCGAACTTCCGCGAAGGCCTCTCCGTGCTCGAGTACTTCATCTCCACGCACGGCGCCCGCAAGGGCCTGGCCGACACGGCGCTGCGCACGGCCGACTCCGGCTACCTGACCCGCCGTCTCATCGACGTGGCCCAGGACGTGATCACGCTGGAAGAAGACTGCGAGACCCTGGCCGGCGTCTGGATGACCGAGCCGCAGGACAAGAGCGTCCTCGAGTCGCTGCGGGAGCGCGATCATCGGACGCTACGCGGCATCGCGATGGCTCACCCGGAGACCGGCGAGGTCATCGTTGACCGCAACCAGGAGATCGACAGCGAGGTCGCGGACAAGCTGATCGCCGCCGGCTTCGACAAGGTCCACGTGCGCTCGCCGCTGACCTGCGCGCGCCCCGCGCGGCATCTGCGCACTGTGCTACGGCCGCAGCCCTGCCCGTGGCAGCTCGCTCGAACTGCGAGAGGCGGTCGGCATCGTCGCCGCCCAGTCCATCGGTGAGCCCGGCACGCAGCTAACCATGCGTACCTTCCACACCGGTGGCGTCTACATGGCCGGCGGTGAGATCACGACCGGTCTGCCCCGCGTGCAGGAGCTGTTCGAGGCGCGCGTGCCCAAGAACAAGGCCATCATCTCCGAGATCGACGGCGTCGTCGAGGTGACGCGCGAGGGCGAGACCCGCCGCGTCCGCATCGTCTCCAGCGAGCTGTACAGCGACCGCTACGACCTGCCGGAAGGCGTCGAACTGCTGGTCAGCGAGGGCCAGACGGTCGAGGCCGGGGCCGTCCTGGCACGGTCAACGACTGACGAAGCCAGCGACGTGCCCGCCGTGCAGGTGGCCGCCCGGCTTCCCGGCCGCGTGACCATCGACCGCGAGAACCGCGTCTCGATCCTCTACGAGGAGCGCGAGGAGCGCGAGTACGTCGTCCCGGCGGCCGCCCGCATCCGGGTGGAGGTCGGTGACTACGTTCGCGCCGGCCAGCAGCTGACCGATGGTCCGCTGGACCCGCAGGACATCCTGCGCATCGAGGGCCCGGAGGCCGTGCAGCTCTACCTGGTGGAGGAAGTCCAGAAGGTCTACCGCTCCCAGGGCGTGAACATCAACGACAAGCACATCGAGGTCATCGTCCGCCAGATGCTGCGCAAGGTGCGTGATCGACTCGCCCGGCGACACGCACGATGCTGCCGGCGAGCTTGTCGACCGCTTCGAGTACGAAGAGGCGAACGACAAGGTCTTCGCCGAAGGCGGCGAGCCGGCCACGGCCGTGCCCGGTGCTCCTGGGCGTGACCAAGGCATCGCTGAACACGAGCAGCTTCCTGGCCGCGGCCTCCTTCCAGGAGACGACCCGCGTCCTGACCGAGGCCGCGATCTCCGGCAAGACCGACCACCTGCTGGGCCTGAAGGAGAACGTCATCATCGGCAAGCTGATCCCGGCCCGGGCGCCGATCACCGTGCCGCCTCGGCCGGTAATCGACCTCACGGCCCCCCGCCGTCTGCTCGAAGAGGGCGAGGAGGAAGAGGGCGACTTCGACATCGAGGACGTCGAGGCCGAGGAGGAAGAGGCCGACGAGGAGATCGATCTCGAAGGCGAGGAGAAAGTCGGCGCGACGGCGGCGGCGGTCTCCGAACCGGAAGCGTCGGTCGAGGCCTCCGGCGAGTAGCGCGCCCTACTTCATCAGCAAGAAGGCCGGGCTTCAAGCCCGGCCTTCTGTTTTCCCGCCTACGGGCAGGCCTCGCGCGCGCGAGGGTCTGGCCGGCTGAGAATCCGTTGACGATTCGGGCCGACCCTGCTGAACCATTGATTTTCTAAAATGGGCGGGTTAGCTTCCTCTGACTAGAGGAGGCAGGTCATGTCATACGAAGTCAAAGTGCAGAATCTCCAGCGTCAGGCCGCCGCCGTGATTCGATTCAAGTGCCCGCCCGGCGAAGCGGCGAGGTTCATCGGGCCCGCCTACGGCGAGATCGGCGGCTACCTGCACGACTCGGGCATCGAGCACGAGGACACTGCCGTATACGCGCGCTTTCTCAGCTTCGGCGCCGAGCAAGAAGTCGAGGCCGGTTTTACCGTGGCCACGCCTGTCCCTCCAAAGGGCCGCGTTGAGCCCGGCGAGCTACCCGCTGGTGAAGCGGCGATGACCACCCACGTCGGTCCCTACGACGGCCTGGTCGCGGCCTCCCAGGCGCTCCGCGACTGGATGTCCGCCAACGGCCGCGAGCCCGCGGGCGGCCCCTGGGAGGTTTACCGGGACGATCCCCAGACGACGGCGATCGCTCAGCTGCGGACCGAGGTCTATTATCCCCTGAAGCCCCTCGCCTAGGGCGGGCTTTGCTCGGGCGAATTGCCAACGGATGCCGAACGAGTAGACCCGTACCGCTCCGCTCCCCGGCTCTATCCGTTTATCCGTTCCACATCCGTTGACGGTTCGGCCTACGGATGCCCCTTTGGCCCGCATCTGCTATGCTCCTCTGTCCTCGCCCAGCGGTACTCTGAGACATCGACGAAAGGACGGTCTGGTTGGTTTCGTTCGAGACCGTCGTCTACGTCTTCGTCTTTACCTTCATCGGCAGCATCCTCTCACTCCTTGGCGGGCTGGTCCTCATCCGCGGACGCTTGTGGGAGGGCGAGCATGCCGTGCACCTGCTGGCCTTTTCCGGCGGCGTCTTGCTCGCCACGGCGTTCCTCGACCTTCTGCCCGAAGCGTTGAAGGAGGCCGGCGACGCCGGCTCTGACATCTTCATCGCCGCCTTGCTTGGCGTGCTGGTGTTCTTCTTCCTGGAGCGCTTCCTCCTCGCCTTTCACCCTCACGACCACAATGCCGATGTCGTGGAGGCGCGCGGCGAGACTCTCGTGGCGCTGGTCCTGTTCGGCGACGGCATACACAACTTCATCGATGGCTTCGTGATCGCCGGCAGCTTCCTCGTCAGCTTTCCCGTCGGCCTGACGACCACGCTGGCGGTAGCGGCGCACGAGATCCCGCAAGAGATTTCCGATTTCTCGATCCTGCTGCGACGCATGGGGGCAAGCCGGGCGATCTGGCTGAACCTGCTCTCCGGCCTGACGGCGATGGTCGGCGCCGCCATCGCCCTCGCCGTGTCGGGCGCGATCGAGGAGCACCTGGACCTGACACTGGCCTTCACGGCCGGCATGTTCGTTTACATCTCGGCCTCGAACATCCTGCCGGAGCTCCAGCACGTTTACGTCCGCGAGCGCACCTGGCACGAGGCCGTGTTTCTCAGCGCCGGCGTTGCCCTTACCGCGTTGCTGGTGCTGGTCCTGCACCTGGGATAGGGAGGGCCACAAGCGCGCCCGCCGCGGCGGCCGGTCAGCAGCCGGGGACGGGGATTCGTTTCATGAATCCCCAGAGGTAGCCATCGGGGTCGGCAACCTGCACGATGCGGACGCCCCAGGGTTTGTCCACCGGCGGCTCTGCCTCGACGCTGGCCGCGATGAGGCGCCGGTACATGGCGTCCGGGTCGTTCACCCAGACGCCGACCCAGGGTGCCGGCAAGGTGCCCCGTCGCTCACGGTGGCCGGGTTCGCGGTCGAGCCAGACTTCGGTGTCGCCGACGGCTATCTCGGCGTTCGCGACGACGCCGTCCTTGTCCGGCCAGCGCCGGGCCTCCTTGAAGCCGAACGCGTGCTCGATCCAGGCCATCGCCTTCTCCACGTCGTCGTAATGCAGGTAAGGCACGAGCCCACCCATCTTCACGTCATCGTTTGGCGTCATCTCAGACTTCTCCCTTATCCGCGTGTCAATTGGAGGCTAAGGCGAGGGCCAATGCCGCGTCTTGGAGAAAATTAGTGGCTCGTGGCTCGCGCCGCGCGTCAGGACAAGGAAAGGTGATTGGCGTGCTCTGTGCGGGCGGCCCTGTACTCCGACGGCGTTACCCCGGCGATCGAACGGAAGTCGTTTGTGAGGTGCGCCTGGTCGAAGTAGCCGCAACTGACGGCTACCTGGGCGATGCTGCCCTCGCGTTCGGAGTGCAGCAGCCTGACCGCCTTCTGGACGCGAAGTATCCGGCGGAAGCGCTTCGGGGTGACGCCGACCTGCCTCCTGAATCCTTCGATGAACCGCGGATGGCTGAGGCCACTCTCCCGCACCACCGTGGTCACGCTGGGCCCGGCCACACCGGAGCGGAAGCGAGCCAGGGCGAAATCCACGCCGTCTTCAGGGCTAAAGTCCGCCGCTAATCGCTCGGCGAGGAAGCCCAACATGAGGGCGCGCCGCTGTTGCGGCGCCGGCGTCTCCAGCAAGCGGCCGTGAAGGTCAGCGGCCGCGGGGCCGATAAGGTCCTCCAGGCGCCATGTCCTGTCGGCGAGCTCGTGAAGGGGTGGGCGAAAGAACGGTGCTGCGCCGCCCGGTCGGAAGCTGACGCCGATGAGCTCGCCCCAGTTCGCCGTGTCCAGGGTGACGGGCCTCGTCCGGGGCGCAGCCAGGACTGGGCCCGCGAAGCAGCGCCAGCCGTCACCGTCATCGACCATGATCGGCGTCCCCGACAGGCTGACGATGATCTGCGCGCAGCCATCCGGCACCACGCGCTGGCGCGCTCCCGGCCCGCTGTTCTTGTAGAGCCAGACGTGACTGATGAAGCGGGCGAGGCCCGCGGCCGCGCGATCCGTCGTGAGAGTCATCGCTGCCACTATAACGGAAACGCCGCATCGACCGTCCTGATGGCGGCGCAGGAGCTTATCGGGGCGCTCCGCTAACCTTAGACGGGGCGCGGGCGGTCGGGCCGGCGTCGCGTCGCGACTTCTGCCGCCTGCCGGCTACCGCCACCGCCCTCACCAGCGCCCGGAAGGGGCCGCTCTCACGAATGAAGCCGGCGTACGTCTTCTCGCCCAGCATCAGCCGGCACAGCGACTCGCGCAGGTAGGGCCAGCGGCGCATGAGTTGGTAGCTGGGGCCGGGGAGGTAGTGGTAGGCGTCGCGCAGGAGGCCGGCGGCGCGGATGTCGGGCATGATTTCGCGCTCGATCGACGCCTCGTAGGCCGCCAGCGTCTTGGTACCGCCCTGGAGGTAGGGCAGCACGGCTTCGGCCGCCAGCCGGCCGCTGACGAAGGCTGAATGAATGCCTTCTCCCGACATCGGGTCGACCAGCCCGGCCGCATCGCCGACAAGGATGGCGTTGCCCTTCGAGATCGGGCGCCCGGCCTCGCGCGTCGGCAGGTGGTGGCCGCGGACGTTGCGCATGGCCTCGCGGCGTAGGCCGTAGTGCGGCGCCAGGTCCGCCAGGTGCTCGCGCAGCCGCCCGCCTTCGAGCCGCCAGCCACCACAACCGACGTTGAAGTGGTCCGCCTTGGGGAAAGACCAGCCGTAACCGCCGTACATGCTGCCGAGCTCCAGCGCCAGCACCCCTTCCCACTCTTGCGGCAGGCTGCCGCCGTTGAGCCGGACCGGGGCATCGTTGTAGTAGAAGTTGGCCTCCAGGGCCACGGGTGGGTCCGGCGCCGGGCTCAGGCCCAGAGAGCGCGCGACCGCCCCGTTGGCGCCGTCGGCACCGATTACCACGCGCGCGCTGACGTCGCCCGCCGCCGTCGTGACGCGGGCGCCGGCCCGGGCCAGCGTTACGCCGCGGACCAGCGTGTCCTCGCGGACTTCGGCGCCTGCCGCCGCGGCCTGCTCGACCAGGAAGGCGTCCAGACGCAGGCGCTGCGTCATGTACACCAGCGTCGCCGGGTAACCGTATTCGAAGAAGCTGCCCAGACGGTAGCTGAAGCGCACCTTGTCGATGCGCCGCTCGACCACCGGCGTGATGTCGACAGGCGCCGCCGCGAAGGCGCGGGCGGTGACGCCGCCGCCGCAAGGCTTCTCGCGCGGGAACCTGGCGCGGTCCAGCAGCAGCACGCGCGCGCCGCGGCGGGCCAGGTGGATGGCCGCGGAGCTACCGGACGGCCCGGCGCCGGCGATGATGACGTCGTATTCGGCCATGCCGGATCAGTCTATCAACCCGCGCTGCCAGGGCGAATCGTCCGCCCCCCTCGCCGCGGGCGCGTCTCGCGAGACACGCCTACAGCGGCGTCATTCCCTAGCTTCCGGCCACGTGGTCGCGCCAGATGCCCCAGTCGCCTTCGCGCAGGACTTCCATCACGCGGTGGCGCTTGATCGGTGGCGTGCCGAAGTGCTGGTTCATGGCTTCTTCGACCTTGCTCGTCAGCCCGCCCAGCGACTCGAACTTGGGCTCCCCAATCACCAGTTCGCGCGTGAAGGGCAGCATTAGCTGGTTGTGCTCGACGATCGCTCCCTCGAGCGGGACGATGTAGAGCCTGGACGAGAGAAGGCCGGCCTTGACCTCCACCCACTCGGGCTCTTTGGTAAGCCCGTCATAGTGGATGGCGTCGACCTTGCCGACCGTCTTGCCGTCCGAGGACACTACGCTTTTCCCGCGCAAAGGACCGATCTGAGCCAGTGCGATTGGCTCTGCCATGTATCACCTCCTGGTATTCGAAACTCGCGCTTCGACTGTAGTCCCGGGACAGGGGAGGTTCTATTAAGCTCCTGACCTTATTCTGTTAAGTCCGATAGAAGGCCGGCTGACTTTGACGTCATTCATCCAAGATCTCGGGCTGACGGCGTTCGATCGCGAAAACCCAGTAGGCGGCGCCGCCACGCCGGCTCTCCTGGCGGACCCTCATGCCCAGCTTTTCGGCTACGCGCCTGGACGCATTATTGCCATGGCGGATCAAGCTGATCAGCCGCGGGAGTCCCAATTCGCCGAATGCGTAGTCGCGCACCGCGGTTGCCGCCTCGGTCGCCAGACCCTGGTTCCAGAAGGCGCTGCGAAAGTCGTAGCCAAGCTCCGCTATGGACTCCGTCTCCTCCATGATCTCGAGCCCGCAATCACCGATGACTTCGCTCGTTGCCTTCAAGACTGCGGAGAAGAGGCCGTAGCCGTACCGCCGCTGATGCTCCAGGTTCCGCTCGACCCAGCGCTCCATCGAGGGCCGCGCAAACGGCTGTTCGCCGAATGAGGCCATGACCTTGGGGTCGCCGAACACCAGGAGCAGATCATCCACGTCCTCGAAAACCATGGGCCTCAGGATGAGGCGCGGCGTCTCCAGGATTCGCTCAACCGACATGCTTGAGGAAGGGATGGCCAGCCTTCACGCGACCGCGACGATCGCGGCCACCAGCAGCATCATCTGCACGGCGATGCCGGCCAGCAGCAGCACATAGCCGACCATGCGCTCCCAACTGTGCAGCACCACCGCCAGCGTGAGGTCCAGCGCCAGGAAGCCGAGGCCGGAGCGTGGGATATCGAGCAGCTCTGACTTGTCGCCGACACGGGTGATGCCGCCCAGCGAAGGAAAGCGCAGGGCCACGCTCTGGTCCCAGCCGGGATACTGGTGCAGCACGTAGGCCAGCACCGCCAGGAACGAACCCACAAGGACCACGGCCAGAAGCCGGGCGTTGGCGTCCAGCCAGAACGATTGCGATGCCAGGCCCCAGCGGTGGACCGCCTGGCGCTGGTCGAAGAGGGGGCCTCGGGCCTGGGCCGCCTGCACCGTCTCTGCGAAGACGATGTGGTCGGGCACCGAGATCGCGTACGTCTCCTCCGGCGTCTGGACGTAGAGGACCTCTTCCGGCGCCCTGTGCGCGGAATAGAACAGCACGTCGCCGCCCATGATCGGCACGAAAGCCCGGCCTACGTGGTGTCCCGGCCAGCTAACGCCTTCGACCTGCGGGTTCTCGCCCTCTTCCGCCGGCACCAGCCGCTCGATTCGGTCCAGGGGCACGACCTGCTGCACGCCGCCCCAGCGGATCGAGAGGGCGTTGCGGTCGATGACGTAGCGCAGCGAGCGGCAACCCCAGGTCCAGTACAGGAATAGCGACCCGAGGGCAAAAAAGAACCCCGCCACCGCCAGCGGGTAAATCTGTGAGAACTCGATCTCGTGCTTTAGGCCCTTCAGCAGCAGGCCCAGGGACAGCGCGTAACAGACCGCGACGACCACGCCGCCGTACACAGTACCGATGGTGGAGGTGGGCCGAAAAACGGTCACGGCCGGCAAAGGCGTGCTCATGGCGCGGCCGTCGGTTGTCTCACGCGGGGCTAGCTCACCGGCTGGCGCATCGTGACGGGCGTGCACCAGGACGCGTATTTGGGCAGGCGGCCGGTGATCGCCTGGAAATACACCTTTTGAAGCTGCTTCGTCACCGGGCCCGGCTCGCCCGTGCCGACCGGCCGCCGGTCGACCTCGATCACGGCGGAGACGTGCGCGGCGGTGCCGGTCATCAGCACTTCGTCGGCAATGTAGAGCTCAGACCTGTCGATCGTGCGCTCGATGACCTCGATGCCAAGCTCCTTCTGGGCTATCTCCGTAACCGTGGCCAGCGTGATGCCCTCGAGAATGTTGTCGTGACGGGCGGGTGTGATCAGGCGGCCGTGGCGCAGCATGAGGATGTTCTCGCCGCTGCCCTCGGAAACGTGGCCGTCCTGGTTGAGCATGATGCCCTCGTCGTAGCCGTTCTCCTGGGCCTCGGTCTTGACCAGCGCCGAGTTCACGTACAGCCCCGTAACCTTTGCCCGCGCCGGGATCGAGACGTCGTCGACACGCCGCCAGGACGAGGTCTGACAGCGGATGCCCTTCTCCGTGTCCAGGTAGGAGCCGAAGGGCGTGACGAATATCAGCAGGTCGTCTTCGAGGTCATGCAGGCGCACGCCCACCACTTCGGACGACTTGTAGGCGAGCGGCCGGATGTAGACGTCTTCGCGATAGCCGGACATGGCGGCCAGCCGTGTGGTCAGGTCAGCCATCTCGTCGACGCTGTGCGCCAGTTTCAGGTGCATGATCTTGCAGCTCTGGGTCAGGCGCTGGAAGTGCTCCTTTATCTTGAACAGGTACAGGGTCTCGTCGTCCGCGTTCCAGTTGCCGCGAATGCCCTCGAACACGCCCGTGCCGTAGTTGAACGCGTGGGTCATGATCCCTATCTTTGCCTCGGCAAGAGGGACAATCTGGCGGCGCAAGTAGGCGTATGGCGTCGGCATGGGGACCTCCGGGCGCGCTTTCGCGGCAGCGCGAGCAAGTTGTGGGATTATATGCGCCCGATTTTCAGGGCATCAACTTCCAATGGCTCCATCCAATGGCGCCACGGCCGAGTGTCAGCAGGGCGGAGTCCGGAAGGAATCAACGTAACTATGAAAGCCGCCGTTGCCATTGAAAGCAAACACCCGGTAGTAATGGACGGCGTTTGGCAGGAGGCCGCCCCAGAACAAGCCCGTGCCCGGCGTCCGCGAGTTCACGTACCCGCCGAAGTTCGGGTCCAGGCTCAGGTCAACGAAGTAGCCGTCCGCCGCCAGCGATGCGTTCCAGTTGAAGGCTGCCCAGACCGTGCCGCCGTTGCAGTTCGCCTCGGCTCGCAGGCCGGACGGGCCGGCAGGAACGGGCGCGTTGCCGAAGCAGAACGGCGTCACGAAACCCGGCCCCGGGGAATGCCCGCCGCCGGCGCCGTTGAAGTTGAACAGGCGCCAGTAGTGCGCCGTCCCCGGGACCATGCCAGGCAGCCGGAGGCCGTTGGCGGTCCGCGAGCCAGCGAAGAGGCCTAGCCAGCCGCCGAAGCCAGGGTCAAGGCTGACGTCGAAGTAATAGCCATCGGCCTCGGGCGAAGGCGTCCAGCGGAAGGTGGCGTCCACGCGGCCTCCGGCGCAGGCGACATCGCCCACGCTGAGGTTCGCCGCGTGCTCGGGGCCCGGGTAGAGGGCGCGCGCGCCGGCGATGTCGTCGTCGCAGAACTCCGGCTGCAGGCTCGAAGGCGCCATGACCGCGCAGCCGCGCGGCGAATGTCCCAGGCCCAGGAAATGGCCGATTTCGTGCAGGACAATGATCTGGACAATTTGGCCGGCCGATTGGAGGTCCAGGTCCTGGAGAATGCGGTCGTCGATGATGATGTCGACTTCGCTGAACGTAGTGCCGAAGTCGAGCGTCCTGTACGGCGTCTCTTGCGCCCCTCCTGGCAGGGTCACGCCACCGGCCGAGCCGGCCAGCCTTCCCCAACCCACGGTGTTCACACCGTCACGCTGATTGCGGGGATCGCTGAAGCAGGTGCCGGTGAACCTGAACGCGATGTAGGAGTCGGGCAGTGATTGCCACTTCTGGAACTGCGCGCGGACGAGGCTCACGAAGGCATCGCCGGTCAACAGTGGCTGGCCGCCCGGCAGTGACGGGACGCCCGCGGGGTTGACGCAATAAGGGACCGGCAGGGCCGAGTCCGGCCACTTCGCGCCCAGAAAGTCATAGGAACGCGTGCGCTGGGCGTGAGTTGGCACGAGAAAAGCAGCCATCGCACCAAGGACCGCGAGGATCAGTACCCTCCTCAGCGCAGTCCTCCCAATGAGATTACCTGCACGCCCACTGCAAGCTGCCACGCGGCCAGCGAGGTGTTCAGGTTGTCCGCCAACCGTTCATATGTTCCCACCCAGGTGATGAACTGAGACTGGGATGAAACCCTTTCGATCGTGAGGATGTGGTCACGGAAGGCGAGGAGGTTGCGGACCAGCGTGTCGTGCGCGGGCCGGAAGCGGGCCGGGACCGGTTGAATCGCGTTCAGGGCGTTGGCATGGTTGAGGGCAATCGCCGAGAGGTCATAGAGGTCGTTGAGGCCGCCCAGCGAAGGCGTGTTCCAGTATTGGCTGAGCTTCGCTACGTACTCCAGGTTGACCTGCGACGCGCGGCGTGTGTAAGCCTGCTCCTCCACCGTCGGGCCGCTGGGCCCAGCCGGCGGCTGCGTGGGAGCGGGCGGGGCGGCAGGCTGGCCCCCGGTCCGCGCCGGGCCCGGTACCGGCGTAAGCGCGCAGACGTTACGGAAGAAGGCCTGTTCTTCCGGCGACCGGTACTCCGGGTCCGCGCGTATGGCGTCGCAGGTCCTGACCTCGGGCGCCGGGGTCGGCGGCGGTGGAGGTGGTGGCGTAGGCGTCAAAGTTGGGATGGGTGTAGGGATGGTGGTCGGAGTCGGCGCGACGTCCGCCTCTTTGACAACATTGGCGAGGTTTTCGGTGGCAGGGGCGTCATCGCCGCCGGACATGGCCATCACGCCGACCACGATACCGAGGGTGACCACCGCGGCCACAAGAACGCCGATTATGATCCCAGTGCGCGTCTGTGACATGACGACGCTCCCTTATGCGACTATTGCGCTTCCCCGCGGAAAACGAACTCGGCGCAAGGGTAACGCCATCGCTTTGTTATGGCAATGAAATGTGGCCCTTTTCCCGCGCCAGCTCGAAAAGTTAACCTTGGCGCCAGGCCATCAGGAGGAAATCATGCCCGCGAAGTACAGGCTCGGCGCGCTAGACCTGGCGATCATCTCCGACGGGTCCTTCTATCAGGACGCCGGCGCGGTCTTCGGCATCGTCCCGCGCATGATGTGGGAGCCGTACGCCGGGCATCTCGATGAGCGGCACCGCATGAGCATCGGCCTGAACAGCCTGGTCGTGCGCTCCCAGGGCAAGCTGGTGCTGATCGAGACCGGCGTCGGCGACAAGCCGCGCACGGCGCGCGATAACTCGACACCAGCCGACCAGGGGAACCTGATCGCGGACCTCGAGGCCCTGGGCATCACGCCGGAGGAAGTCGACGTTGTCGTAAACACGCATCTTCACTTCGACCACTGCGGCTGGAACACCCGCTTCGTCGACGGCAAGCTTGGCCTGACCTTCCCCAACGCCGAGTATCTGATCACCCGCGCCGAGTGGGACGACGCCCACAATCCCAACGAACGCACCCGCGCCACCTACCTGGCCGACAACATGTCGCCGCTGGAGGGCAGCGACCACCTTCGCCTGATCGACGGCGAGCACAAGGTCACGGACGACATCACGCTGGTGCCGACCCCGGGCCACACCGGCGGCCACGTTTCTGTAGTGCTGGCGTCGGGCGGCGAGACGGCGGTCTACGTCGGCGACATGGCCCAGCACGTCGTCCAGCTCGAGCGCACCGCCTGGGTCTCCTCCTTCGACGTCCTGCCGCTGGTGTCGATGGAGACGAAGAAGCGCATCGTCGAGGACGCGATCGAGCGCGGGTCCGTCGTGATCAGCGTTCACGCGCCCTTCCCCGGCGTCGGCCGCATGGTGCGGGAAGGGACCTTCCGCAAGTGGGTGGACCTGGAACCGCGGGAGTAAACCGGGTAAGAGCCTTGTTTGTAGCACGCGGATTCACCCTATCGCAGTGATGCGCATAGACGCACGGCAACTCCGCGCCCGCGCCAGTGCCAATCGGCCCCCCAAAGTGAGTCTGAATCGCCGTGTGCGGCGGCGTCCGGCGCGCTTAATCTGAGGTGTACGGATCGCGTGGCGGCGTCTCTTAACGCCCTGCTGACAGCCGTTTAGCAGCGTCTCAACACTTCGCCGCTAGACTTGATCTGGGGCGTGGAGGTACATGTGGCAAGCTCCGTCAAGATAAAGTCGCCTAATCAGCGGGCGCGCGATGTGGCCCGGCTGGAGCGTCAGGCGCGCGAGCGCCGCCGCCGCTTCATGTTCTTCGCGGCGGCCGGCGCGGCTGTTGCCGTGGTAGCGCTGGTAGTGGTTGGTTCCATCGCACGCGGCGGCGGCAGCTCAACCACGCCGGCTGACGTCAACCGCGAGGGTCGCGTACTGGGTGTGGCGACGGCGCCCGTCACCCTGGTGGCCTGGGAAGACTTCCAGTGCCCGTTCTGCAAGCAGGCGAACGACAATGCCCTGGCCCAGGTCATCACCGAATACGTGAAGCCGGGGCTGGTCAAAATCGAATACCGCCACTTCGCCTTCCTCGGCGATGAGTCGGTGCTGGCAGCCGAAGCGTCCGAGTGTGCCGCCGAGCAGCACCTGTTCTGGGAATACCACGACGCGCTGTTCACGAGGCAGTCGGGGGAGAACCGGGGCGCGTTTTCGGCGGCAAACCTGAATCAGATTGCGGCCGGTCTCGGCGTCGACCGCGAGGCCTTCGCCACCTGCCTGGACAGCGGCAAATACGGGAGCGCGGTCAAGCAGGAGAAGGCGGAGGGCGCCAAACTCGGTGTCAACAGCACGCCCATTTTCTTCGTAAACGGTCAGCGGATCGACGGCGCTCAGCCGTATGCGGTCTTCAAGAGCGCGATCGATAAGGCGCTCTTGTCTCAATGAAGGCCGCGGCGCCGGCAAAGGACAAAATAGCGGCGGGGAGGGCCAGGTCCGGGTCGCTGCAAGCCCACCTGGCCGCGAGCCCGGGAAGGCTCACTCCTATCGTCCTCGCCACGCTCGCGGCCTTTGGCGTGGCGATCAGCACGTACCTGGCGGTGACGCACTTCGGCGACCGGCCGATCGTTTGCGCCGGCTTGGGCCAGTGCGACTACGTGAATTCCAGCGACTATGCGTCCGTGGCCGGAATCCCGGTGTCCGTCCTGGGCATCTTCCTGTACGCGGGCCTGCTGTCCCTGGCGTCTCTGTGGGCGATTCGGCCCGAAAACGACCTCTGGCCCATCGCTTACTGGGGGATGGCGCTCGCCGGCGCCGGCTATGCGGGATACCTCACCTACGTTGAGCTGGCGATCCTGCACGCGATCTGCGTCTGGTGCGTCGTCTCTGCCATCGTCCTGGCGACGTCGCTGCTGCTCTCGACGGCCGCCCTTGTGCGGGGTAACGAGCCGCGTCCGTAAGCGGCTCCTCGCGGGCTCCGCGTCCTTCGACAGGCTCAGGATGATCCTTGGAGGCCTCAACTGAATGTGTTCGGTCTGGCACCGAGGCGGCTTCTTCAGGCACATTCCTTACTGAATCATCCTGAGCTTTGTCGAAGGACGCGCCTCGACCGATCTCTATGCGCCGACTACGCGCAGAAGTCGCCGACCAGCTTCGCGAACTCCGCCGGCGCCTCCAGGTCGAAGACGTGGCCTGCCTCGGGCACGTCGACCAGCTTCGAGCCGGGGATCGCCGACTGCCAGACCTGGCCGTAATAGCTGGGGACTACACGGTCCTTGCCGGCCGTCACGATCAGCGTCGGCGCCTTGATCCGGCGCAGGTGGCGCTCGATCCCGGTGTCGGGGATCGGCCAGAGGAACTTCGCGCCGGCGCGCAGGTTCAGTTGCTCCTCGACGAATACGTCGATGCGGTTACGCTCGCCCATGAGCAGCTCTTCGCGCCGTGTCGGGTCGGCGAAGAGGACGGCCGAGCCGCGGCCGGGAGGCTGCGCGAACGGGTCGTCGCCTGGCTCCTTCTCGTGCCAGATACCCAGAGGGTTCACCAGCACCAACCTGTCGACAGCGCCGGGGGCCAGCGCGGCGGTCTCGGCCGCGACCCACGCGCCGACGCCGATGCCGGCGACATGCGCCCTGGTGACGCCGAGCGCCGCCAGCAGGTCGAGGTTGAACAGCACCAGGTCCAGCGCCGTGTCGACGCTGACCAGGTCGTCCTTGGCCGGCCCCCAGCCGGGCAAGTGCGGCGCGATAACATCGAAGCGCTGCGAAAGCATCTCGAGTGAGGGCTGCCAGCCGGTCAGGCCCGCCAAATGGTGCAGGAAGAGCAGCGGCCGCCCGGTGCCGCCGCGGTAGTAGCGGGCGTCCAGCCCGGACGGTTCGACGCGGACGGTCTGCATCTCAGGCATTCATCAACTCCTGGATTGAGAGGCTCTCTCTACACCCGCTCCCGCGCGCGAATCTCCCGCGGTGAGACGGTCTCGCTCGCCGGCAGGGGGTGCGGCGACCAGCGGTCCTCGTAGCCCTTCCAGGTGTCGCGCAGGCGTGGGATAACCTTCTCGGCGAACAGCCGCGAGCTGTAAGCGCACTTGTCGACGGGCATGTCGCCGATGTGCATCAGGGCGACGATGTGGCCGACCTTGAGGCGCTTGGTGAGGTTTTCCATCTGCTCGGTCACGGTGTCGGGGCTGCCGGCGATGATGAAGCCCTGGTCGATGAGCTCGCGCCAGGTGAGGTTCAGTGCGTTGGCCGAGCCGCCTCCAGGGCCGCTGCCACCAACCTGGGACAGGAAGCCAGCGCGGATCGTGGCCTCGGTGCGGTAGCCGGGGGCGTCGGCGAAGCCGCCGTAGACGTGCAGGCAGCGCTCGAAGAAGTAGCGCACGTGACTTTCGTACAAGCTCCTGCGCCTCGGCGTCCGTCTCGGCGACGACGATCTGCTGCGCGAAGGCGCCCTGGTAGGGGTTGAAGTCGTGCCCGGTCGCTTCGACCCGCTTCCAGAAGCCTTCCATGAGCTGCTGGCCGCGCAGGTAGCCGCTGAAGCTGAGGTAGCTGTAGTTGTAGTCGTTCTCGGCGCAGAAGTCCCAGGTCTCGATCGAGCCGCCGCCGGGGATCCAGATCGGCGGGTGCGGCTTCTGGATCGGCTTCGGCCAGGTGTTCACGTAGCGCAGCTTGAAGTACTTGCCGTTCCAGGCGAAGGTGTCCTGCTCCGACCAGGCGCGCAGGATCAGGTCGTGCGCCTCCTGGTACTTGTCGCGCAGCGTGGCCGGGTTGGATCCGTAGGCGTAGTTGTCGTCCATCGACGTGCCCACGGGGAAGCCGGAGACCAGGCGCCCGCCGGAGATCACGTCCAGCATCGCCATCTCTTCGGCCACGCGCGTCGGCGGGTTGTAGAGGGCGATCGACTGGCCCAGGAGCAGGATAGTGACATCGCGCGTGCGGCGCGCAAGGGTCGCGGCCATCAGCGAAGGCGACGGCATCATGCCGTAGGCGTTCTGATGGTGCTCGTTCACGCCGATGCCATCGAACCCCATCTCGGACGCTTCCTCGAGGAGGTCGAGGTAGTCGTTGTAGACTTTGTGACCCTTTCACGGGGTCGTACAGCCGCGAATCGACGTCTACCCAGACGCTGCGATTCTTCTGGCGGAAGTCGTCGGGCAGAAATGGCCAGGGCATGAGGTTGAAGAAGTGGAACTTCATAGTCTGGTCCCCCTTGAGAGCTTGCGGCGAGTATAGGGTTAGCGCCCGCTCAGGTCACGCCTTTGAGAGCCGCCACGGCGGATCGAATTCGTGTAGGCGCCCCTCGCGAGGGGAGCCCGCGCCGGGACGCCGGACCCGCAACGCAGCGGGGCTGTCCGATTCTCTCTGCACTCTGTACTCTGCACTCTGCACTTTCGCGCCCAGAGGAGGCTGCCCATGAAGTTCGGCGCCATGATGTTCCCTACCGACTACTCGATCCGGCCGGACGACCTCGCGCGCCTCCTGGAAGAGCGCGGCTTCGAGTCCGTCTGGTACCCCGAGCACACTCATATCCCGGCCAGCCGCCGCACGCCGTATCCCGGCGGCACGGACCTGCCGCAGGAATACTGGCACACCTACGACCCCTTCGTCGCCCTGACGGCGGCGGCGATGGTGACGACGAAGCTCAGGGTCGGCACCGGCATCTGCCTGATAATCGAGCGCGACCCGATCACGACGGCCAAGGAGATCGCCAGCCTGGACTTCCTCTCCGGCGGGCGCTTCATCTTCGGCATCGGCGGCGGCTGGAACGTCGAGGAGATGGAGAACCACGGCACGGCGTTCAAGCCGCGCTGGCGCCTGCTGCGAGAGCGCATCCTGGCCATGAAGCAGATCTGGACGCAGGAAGAGGCCGAGTTTCACGGCAAGCACGTCGACTTCGACAAGATATGGTCCTACCCCAAGCCGGTGCAGAAGCCGCACCCGCCGATCCTCATGGGCGGCGATGGCGCCACCACCTTCGACCGCGTGATCGAGTTCTGCGACGGCTGGATGCCGATCCAGCGCGGCCGTTCCGGCGCGGACCACCTGATCGAGAGAATCGGCGACCTGCGCCGCCGCGCCAAGGTCGTCGGCCGCGACCCCGATACGATCTCGGTCAGCGTCTTCGGCGCCATCCCGGACCCTGAGGCCATCCGCCGCTACGAGGACGCCGGCGTCGAGCGCGTCATCTTCGGTCTGCCTCCGGCCGCTCGCGACGTCGTCGAGCCGCGCGTAGAGCGCCTGGCGGAGCTGGTGCGTTAGGCCGGGCAGAAGCGCGGTGCAGAATACAAAGTGCATCGACAAGCAGGCTTCACAGTGCACTCTGTACTCTGCACTCTGTACGATGAGACCCTTACTCGCCTGCTACAATCTCGCGCGACCACACCTGAGCACTAGAAGAGGCCACTCCCATGCCCAAAGTCCACTTCGGCGTCACCGTGCCCCAGATCCGCCGCACTTGGGACGAAGCCAAAGCTGCCGCCACCGAGTTCGAAAATCTGGGCTACGACTCCATCTGGGTGAATGACCACCTCTACGGCCCGCAGTCGCCCCAGATGGCCATACTCGAAGCCTGGTCGCTGGTATCGGCCCTCGCCGCGGTCACCAGCCGCGTGGAAATCGGCACCCTGGTGACGCCCGCCGGCATGCGCAATCCCGCGCACCTGGGCAAGGTCATCGCGACGGTCGACAACATCTCCGGCGGGCGCATCATCCCCGGCCTGGGCGCCGGCTGGATGGCGCGCGAGTTCACCGACTTCGGCATGCCCTTCTTGCCGGCGCCTGAACGCTTGAAGCAGTTGCGCGAGACCGTCCAGCTCCTGCGCAAGATGTGGGACCCAGAGCAGCAGGGCGTGACCTTCGAGGGCAAGTACGTCAAGGCCAGCAACGTCTTTACCGAGCCCAAGCCGGCCCGGCGCCCGCCGCTGCTCATCGGCGGCTCCGGCGAGCAGGTCACGATGAAGATCGCCGCGCGCTACGGCGACATCTGGAACAATCTTGCCGGCCAGCAGCACCGTCTGGAACACAAGGTCCAGGTCCTGCGCGACCACTGCGCCGCCATCGGCCGCGATCCGGCCGAGATCGTCGTCTCGCAGCAGTGCCTGGTCACCCTGGCGCCAAGCGAGGCCGAGGCCGAGCCGATGGCACAGCGCTCCAAGCAGCTCTTCGGCGGCCACATGGGCGACCCCACCGGCCCGCTGGCGCTGACCGGCACCGCCGAGACCGTCCGCGCCCAGGTCCAGAAGCACGTCGACCTGGGCTGCACGATGTTCGTGATGGAGTTCTTTGGCCGCGACACCCGCGAGCCCGCGCGCCTCTTCGCGGACACAGTGATGCCCCACTTCCGGTAAGCGGAGGTAAATGCCACAGATTGACACTGATTTCACTGATTTGTTCCGGAGGATTTCCCAAACCAGAAATCCCAGCTCCGGAAATCAGTGAAAGTCTGTGTCAATCTGTGGCATTTACTCGGTGTGACGTGCGTCGCACAGGCGGCGTGGCGCGTCCGATATGGTGGATCGACCATGCTCAAGATCACTACGGAGCGCCTGCCCATCCACGTCTGGGCCGAAGAGGAAGACCTCATCGGCTTCGATGAGGCGATCGCGCAGGCGCGCAACCTGGCCAACCATCCCATCGCGCGGCAGTTCGTGGGGCTGATGCCGGACTTCCACGTCGGTTACGGCATGCCCATCGGCGGCGTGCTGGCGACGGAAGGCGGTGTCGTGCCCAACGCCGTCGGCGTCGACATCGGCTGCGGCATGATCGCGGCGCGCACCGATATCGAGGCAGCCCAGTTCTCGAAGGACACCCTGCAGGCGCTGCGCCTGGCAATCCACGAGCGCGTGCCTGTCGGCCACAAGCACCACAGCGCCCGCCAGCGCTCCGAGTTCATCCGCACGCATAGCGAAGTAATCGACGGCGCCGGGGTGATCCGCGGCCAGCTGGAAGCGGCCGACTTCCAGATCGGCACGCTCGGCAGCGGCAACCACTTCATCGAGCTCCAGCGGGACGCGGAGAGCGGCCTGCTCTGGATCATGCTGCACTCCGGCAGCCGCAACGTCGGCAAGCGCACCTGCGACTTCTTCCACGACGCCGCCAAGCGCCTCATGCGCGAGAACGGCATCGCCGTGCCGCACGCTGACCTCTCGTACCTGCCGGAGGGCGCGCCGGAGTTCGACGCTTACGTGTGGTCGATGCAGTGGTGCATGGCCTTCGCCGAGGCCAACCGACAGCACATGCTCGCGAACATCTGCGCTGCCTTCCGTGCCGTCACCGGCGTGGACCTGTCGGAGCGCATCGACCTGGAGTTCGACACGCACCACAACTTCGCCGCGCTGGAAGAGCACTTCGGCGAGCCGGTCTGGGTGCATCGCAAGGGCGCGGTCAGGGCGGAGGGCCTGGTGACCATCCCCGGCTCGATGGCGACTTCGTCCTACATCTGCGAGGGCCTGAACCCGCCTCAGAGCTTCAACACCTGCTCGCACGGCGCCGGCCGCGTGATGGGCCGCAACCAGGCGAACCGCACCATCGCCCACGCCGCCGCCGTCGAGGCGATGCGCGACGTCGTTTTCAACGTCCGCCAGGGCGACTACGACGAGATGCCGATGGTGTACAAGGACATCAACCGCGTGATCGCGGCGCAGTCGGACCTCGTGCGGCCGCTGCATGTGCTCAAGCCCCTGGCGGTGGTGAAGGGCTAGGCAATCGCCAGCGGATTCGACGGCCGCCAAGAGATTGCAGAGGCGCTGGAATCCGCGGAGCGAATTTAGAGCGCCGGTGGGCCCGCGGCCAGGCGTTCCCGCACCGCGCGCATGCGGTCAGGTGCCTCGTGCGGCATTTGCCAGCGGGCGTCCAGCCACCAGGTGCAGCCGGCCTCGGCCCAGGGCGCGACAATCTCGGCGGCTCGGGCGGGGTCGCCGGCCGGCGTCTCACCTTCCATGACCACGTCGAAGCCGGGCGCGGCGCCGCCACGCTCGCGCAGCCAGGCGAGCATCGCGCGCACGTCATCCGGTTTCGTCTCGGCGAACTTGCCGCCCTCCATCACCACCGGCAGCAGGCCATCGCAGAGCAGGAGTCGAGCCATCGACTTCGGGCGCGGCCAGGCGCCGACGGCCCAGATGGGGATGCGAGGCTGCACCGGCTGGGCCACGCTGCCCAAGTCTTCGCGCGCCGAAAGGTCCAGGTCGTAGTGCCGGCCGGCGAAGCGCTGGTTACCGGACCAGAGGTTACGGATGATATCGATGCCTTCGTCCAGCATCTCGGCGCGCAAGCGCCGGTCAGTGACCTCGCCGGTGCGGCCCAGCCCAGTATCGACCGCGCCGAGGCCTACCGCCAGAATGGCGCGCCCGCCGGAGACCTGATCCAGCGTCACCGCCTGGCTGGCCACCTTCCAGGGGCGCCGCCAGGGCAGCGGCGTCAGCATGGTGCCGAGGCGGATGCGTTCGGTGCGCGATGCCATGGCCCCAAGCAGCGTCCAGGCGTCGACTCCGTAGGCGGCCTCCCAGACGAAGACGCCGTCCCAGCCGGCCTGCTCCGCGAGCACCGCCTGCTCGAGCTGCTCGGTCGCAGTGCCGCCGGGAAGGATGAACCCGAATTTCACGTCGCCATTGCCCGATCGTCCGATTGCCCGATTGCCCGATTGCCCGCGATCCGTCACACGCGCTCGATCTTCGCGCCCAACGCCGTGAGCTTGCCGACCAGGTCCTGATGGGCGCGGTCGAGGTGGAAGACGTCGCTGATCTCGGTCTGGCCCTCGGCCGCGAGGCCGGCAAGGACCAGGGCGCCGCCGGCGCGCACGTCCAGGGCCCGCACGAGGCTGCCGTAGAGGGTCGTTGGCCCGGTGATGATGGCCGTCGAGCCGGCGGTGATGACGTCCGCCCCCATCTTGCGAAGCTCGCCGATGTAGAGCAGCCGGTTCTCATAGACGCGCTCGTGGATGACGCTGACTCCCTGGGCCTGAGTCAGGAACGCCGCCAGGTAGGGCTGCAGGTCGGTCGCCAGCCCTGGGTACGGCAGAGCCTGGGCCTGTACGCTCTTGAAGGAGCGGCCTTCACCGCGCACCAGCAGGCTCCCTTCGCCGGCATCGATATCGACGCCGGCCGCCGTGAGCTTGCTGATCATCGCGTCCAGGTGCCGGGGCTCCACCCCTTCGATGGTGGCCTCACCGCGCGAGATGGCCGCCGCGATCATGAAGATGCCGGTCTCGAGCCGGTCCGGGATGACCTCGTGCCGCACACCGTGAAGCTCGTCGACGCCGTCGACCTCGAGTGTGCTCTGGCCGGCGCCGCGGATCTTCGCGCCCATGGCGTTGAGCATCGCGATTACGTCCACTATTTCCGGCTCGACGGCGGCGTTGACGATGGTGCTGGTACCTTCGGCCATGACCGCGGCGAAGATGATGTTCATGGTGCCGGTGACGCTGGGATAGTCGAGGAAGACGCGCGTGCCCTTGAGGCGCTCGCCTTCGCGCGCTCGCTCGGCCTTGTACTGCTCACCGTTGCGCGACACCTTCGCGCCCAGGGCCTTGAACCCCGCGAGGTGCACGTCCAGAGGCCGCGAGCCGATGACGTCGCCTCCCGGCGAGCAGGCGGAGGCCTCGCCGAAGCGCGCCAGCAGCGGCCCCATCACCTGAAAGCTGGCGCGTTGGTTGGCCACGACTTCGTTCGGTGCGTCGTAGCGGTAGATCTTGTCGGCGCGGATGCGCCAGCGGCCATCGCCATCGTAGCGGACGTCGGCGCCGAGGAAGGAGAGGATGCTGCCCATCATGCGCACGTCCTCGATGTCGGGGACGTTTTCGAGCACGCACTCTTCGCCCGTCAGCAGGCAGGCCGCCAGCGCGGAGTCGGCGGCGTTCTTGGAGCCGCTTACCCGCACCCTGCCGTGCAGGGGAGTGCGTCCTTGAATGACCAGCTTGCCAGACGGCAAATCTCCTTCTCCTCTCGATTCGCAGGATAGGTTAGCCAGGGAGGCGCCGCAAGGAACCAGTACCCCGCCTGAAGGAGACGATGCTCAGTGGTTGGACATCGAGAGGTGCCGCGTGATCTTACCGATGCCACCGGCTACATTTGGTGAAGCCCAATGCGCGCTTTCCTAGCCCTCTTCACCATTGTTGTGGCCTTTATTGCGTCGCCATTGGGTCACCGGCCGACAACTCACGCGCAGGAGAGCCGCACCTTCGTTTCCGGCGCCTCTATCTCCCAGCCCATCCGCCTCGCTCCCGTCGACGAAGACGCCTTCGTCCGCCGGATCAACGTGCCGCCCAAGCTGGACAATGCGCCCGAAGTCTCCGGTCCCACCTACGCGCTGCGATCGCCGTATTGGGCCCAGGTGCTTCCCGGGCGCGAGGGCGTGCGGCCCGCCGCCGACGAGACCGCGACCTACTACCGGGACAGCGGCTACGTCAAGGCGCGTCAGGGCAACGAAGACTCCTGGTTGGCGCTTGATTTGCGCCAGAGGGCGATCATCGAACGCTACTTGAGACTCGGAGAAAACGGGCTCATCTCCCGGGAGCCGGGCATCCTCGAAGTCCTGCGCGCGGACGCGGTTTCGGGCAGCGCCGTCGCCGTCGCGGTTGACAAGATGACGCTCAGCGATGCCCAGGCGGCCGCGCTCTGGGACGCCCTGAGCCGCAACTCTAAGCCATTATTCCTGGACCCTCGGCGCCAGCCACAGGACACCCAAACCTGGTTGACCTTCACCCTTCCGGAAGGCCGTTCCGTGACCGTGAGCTACAGCGGCAGCCCGGGCCGCCTCATCGACTTTCTGGGCAGCGAAGAATACGCGGTCTCGCCGCCCCTGGGTCAGGCGATCGCCGCCGTCGCCGGACTGCCGCTGGCAGTGCCGCAAGAACCAGGCACGGGCTCGAAGGTCTGGTGGCTGGTGATGATTGGCGGCGGAGCCGTACTGCTCGCGCTGGCCGTCTACATGCGGCGGGACGAGAACTCCCTTTCCTAACCCTTCCTCCTCCAGGGAGGAGGAAGGGACGAGAGGGGACGAGAAGGGGACGAGTGGGCGTAATTCCGAACTCGGAACCCCCTCGCCCTCCCTGGGAGAGGGGGCAGGGGGAGAGGGTTACCGCGGCGTTGGCGGTGGCGGTGGCGGGGGCTGCGAGGGCACGCCGCCGCCGCGGCGCCGCCGTCGCTCGACGACTTTGAGGCGGGCGGTGGCGCGCTCGAGGGCGGCGAGCGCGGCCGCGACCTCAACGGCGTTGTCATGGGCGGCGACGCGGGCCTGGGCGCGCTGGCGTGCCTCTTCGGCTCGGGCGGCGTCGAGTTCATCGGAGCGCTCGGCGGAGTCGGCGAGCACCACTACCTTGTCCTCGCGCACTTCCAGAAAGCCGCCCGAGAGCGCGACGTCGGTCTCGGCGCCGCCCTTTCGGAAGGTGAGGGCGCCCGGCCGCAGCGCCGTCATCAGCGGCGCATGCCGCGACAGCACGGTGAGCTCGCCCTCGCTGCCGGGCAGGGTCACAGACTCAACCCCGTCCTCTTCGAAGACGATGCGCTCCGGAGTGATGATCTTCAGGCTCAATGGCATCGGTCACCCCTCGAGATTCCATGTCTACGCCCCTGCCAGCGTGCGCGCCTTCTCCTCCGCCTGGTCGATGGGCCCGATGTTGTAGAAGGCCTGCTCGGGCAGGGCGTCGTGCTTGCCGTCCAGAATCTCGCGGCAGCCGCGGACGGTCTCGCGCACGGACACGTACTGGCCGGGCTGGCCGGTGAAGATTTCGGCGACGAACATGGGCTGGGTCAAGTATCGCTGGATGCGGCGGGCGCGGCCGACCGCGACCTTATCTTCGTCCGCGAGCTCGTCAACGCCGAGGATGGCGATGATGTCCTGCAGGTCCTTGTAGCGCTGGAGCACTCGCAGCACTTCCTGGGCCACGTCGTAGTGCTCCTGGCCGACGATCAGGGGGTCCAGCATGCGCGAAGACGACGCCAGCGGGTCCATGGCCGGGTAGAGCGCCTGCTCGAAGATGCCGCGGTCCAGGGTCACGGAAGCGTCCAGGTGCCCGAAGGTCGTGGCCACCCCGGGGTCCGTATAGTCGTCCGCGGGCACGTAGATCGCCTGGAATGAGGTGATTGAGCCTTTGCGAGTGGTGGTGATGCGCTCTTCCAAGGCGCCGACCTCGGTGGCCAGCGTGGGCTGGTAACCCACGGCCGATGGCATGCGCCCGAGCAACGCCGAGACCTCCATGCCCGCCAGCGTGTAGCGGTAGATGTTGTCGACGAAGAACAGCACGTCCTGGCCTTCGACGTCGCGGAAGTACTCGGCCATCGTCAGGCCGCTCAGGGCGACGCGCAGGCGCACGCCCGGCGGTTCGTTCATCTGTCCGAAGACGAGCACCGTCTTTTCGTAGACTTCGGGCGCTTCCTGCATCTCCACCCAGAGGTCGTTGCCCTCGCGGCTGCGCTCGCCCACGCCGGCGAACACCGAGCGGCCGCCGTGCTGGGTGGCGATGTTGTTGATCAGCTCCTTGATCAGCACCGTCTTGCCGACGCCGGCGCCGCCGTAGAGGCCGACCTTGCCGCCACGGGCAAGGGGCGCGATCAGGTCGACGATCTTGATGCCCGTCTCCAGCACCTGCGGCTCGGTTTCCTGCTCCTCGAAGGTCGGAGCGGCGCGGTGGATGGGCCACTTCTCGCCCGCGACCTCGCCCTGGCCGTCCAGGGGCTTGCCGAGGACATTGAACAGGCGGCCGAGGGTAGCGGGACCGACCGGCACCGCGATCGGCTGGCCGGTGTCGACGGCGACGGCGCCGCGACGCAGGCCGTCTGTGGTGTCCATCGTCAGCGCGCGCACCCAGTTGTTGCCCAGATGCTGCTGCACCTCGGCGACGAGACGCGACCCGTTGTTGTCGATTTCGATCGCGTTGTAAATGGCCGGCAGCTGGTCCGGCGGGAACTCGACGTCCACGACGGTGCCAATCACCTGAGATACGCGACCCTTAGCGCCAGTAGCCATATGCTTGCTCCTGTCGGATTCCTACTTCGCGGCCGCCATGGCCTCCACGCCGCCGGTGATGTCGAGCAGTTCCTTCGTAATTTGTTCCTGGCGGACCTTGTTCCTGACCAGCGTCAACTCTTGAATCATCTCGTTGGCCGCGTCGGTGGCGTTGCGCATGGCCACCATTTGCGCCGACTGGAAACTCGCCGCCGTTTCGAGGACGGCGCGATAGACCTGGATCTCGACGAAGCGCGGCAGCAGCGTCTCCAGGACGGCGCCCGCGTCCGGTTCGTAGATGTAGTCGACGGCCTTGACGGCCGCGTCTTCGGGCGGGGTCACGGGCAGTAGCTCCATGACCTCGGGCCTCTGCACCACCGTGTTGACGAAACGCGGGTAAATTATGGCGACGCTATCGACCTCACCTGAGGTGTAAGCATCGATCACGAGGCGCGAGATCGGGCGCACGTCATCGTAGGAGGGGTAGTCGCCGAGCTTTATGAAGGTGCCGAGCAGCTCCGTCCGCGTCCGGGCGAAGAAATCGACGCCCTTACGGCCGACACCGACCATCTTCAGACCGGGATGCGAGGCGACGTAGCCACCCGAGGTGCGCAGGAGGCTGGTGTTAAGGCCGCCGCAGAGCCCGCGGTCAGGCGTGATCAGCACCAGCCCGGGGGATCTCACTTCGCGGCGGGCGAGCAACGGGTGCTCCGATGACAGCTCCTCGATGCCGGAGTCGTGCAGGCTCTCGACGACGTCTGCCAGCAGCCAACGAAGCTGGTCGGCGTAGGGACGGTGGGCGAGCGCCATCATCTGGGCGCGGCGCATCTTGGACCCGGCGACCAGCGACATGGCGCGCGTGGTCTTGGCGGTGGACTGGATCGAGCGGATTCGCCGGACAATCTGGCGTAGGGTGGCCATTAGGTGCGCCTCCGGATGATCATGAACGTCGCCCGGCCGACCGCCGCGGGCGTGCCTTTCGCGTCAAGGACGCGGGACTCGCCGACGGCCAGCGTGCCGCCGCGGCGGATGATCTCGGCTTCGATGGTCAGCGGGCCCTCGCGGGCGCCCGAAAGGAAGGTGATGTTGAGGTCGGTGGTGGTCTGGCCCAGGGCGCCTTCGCCGGCCGTCGCGTTCCAGGCGTTGAGGGCGATGCCAATGGCGATGTCCATCGCCGAAGCGAGGGCCCCGCCGTGGGGAACGCCCTGGCCGCCGTTGAGTATCTTGTCGGCCAGGGGCAATCTCAGGGTCGCCTTGCCGGGCCCGAAGGCGGTGATCTCGATGCCCAGGAGCCGGACGTAGGGGTCCGACTCCCAGCGCGCGCGGACACGCGCCAGCGCCTCGTCGCGCTGGGTGTCCGCACCGGCTCCGCTCATAGTCGCCACCGTCATCCGTTCATCCGTCTCCGCGTCCAGTCATGTCTCACCGCGCGCCTGCGTGCCATCCTCTTCTCGTTCCCGGTCCGTAGGGCCTTCCGCCCGTCCGTTCGATCATCCGTTGACGATTCGCCCCTAGAGCGGCACGGCTTGCTTGAACTCGCGCAGTGCGGCCTTAATCTTGTCCTCTAGCTCCGGGCTCAGCTCTTTCTTGTCGTTGATCTCGTTGCCGATCTCGGGATGGTTGCTGTCCATGAAGCTGTAGAGGTTGGTCTCGAAGGAACGCACCTTGTCGACGGGCACGTCATCCAGGAAGCCATTGACCGCGGCGTAGATCGAGAGGATCTCGCGGTGAAAGGGCACGGGCTGGTACTGAGGCTGCTTCATCAGCTCCGTGAAGCGGCGCCCGCGCTCGATCTGGCGCACCGTGGCGGCGTCGAGGTCGGAGGTGCCGAACTGGGCGAATCCCTGCAGCTCGCGGAACTGTGCCAGCTCCAGCTTCAGGCTGCCGCCGACCTGCCGCATCGCGCGCCGCGCGGCCGAGAAGCCCACCCGGGAGACCGAGAGTCCGACGTTGATCGCCGGCCGCACGCCGGCGTTGAAGAGGTCTGCCTCGACGAAGATCTGCCCGTCCGTAATCGAGATCACGTTCGTCGGAATGTAGGCGGAGATGTCGTTGGCCTGCGTCTCGATGACCGGCAACGCCGTCAGCGAGCCGCCGCCGCTGGCCGCGTCCAGGCGCGCGGAGCGTTCGAGGAGGCGGCTGTGCAGGTAGAAGACGTCGCCGGGGTAGGCCTCGCGCCCGGGAGGCCGCCTCAGCAGCAGCGACACCTGGCGGTATGCCCAGGCGTGCTTGGAGAGGTCGTCGTAGATGATCAGGGCGTCCTTGCCGTTCTCCATGAACTCTTCGCCCATGGCGCAGCCGGCGTAAGGCGCCAAGTACTGCATCGGCGCCGGGTCGGACGCGGACGCGGAGACCACGATCGTGTGTTCCATCGCCCCGTTCTTCTCCAGAAGGCCCACCAGCTGGGCCACCTTGGCAGACTTCTGGCCGATGGCGACGTAGATGCAGATCAGGTCGCCGCCCTTCTGGTTCAGGATCGTGTCGACGGCCAGCGTGGTCTTGCCGGTATTGCGGTCGCCGATGATCAGCTCGCGCTGGCCGCGGCCGATCTGGAACATGGCGTCGATGGCCTTGATGCCGGTCTGGACCGGCGTCTTCACCGCCTGGCGGTGCGCAACGTCCGGCGCGATGCGCTCGACGGCCCTGGTCTTCGTGGTGTTGATCGGCCCCTTGCCGTCGATCGGGCTGCCGAGGCCGTCGACCACGCGGCCGAGGAGCGCTTCGCCGACCGGCACCTGCACGATGCGCCCGGTCGTCTTGACCTGCTGGCCTTCTTCGATGCCGACGTAGTTGCCCAGGACCATGACACCGACGGTTTCTTCCTCCAGGTTCAGCGCCAGGCCCATGGTCCCGTTCTCGAATTCGACCAGCTCCGAGTACATGCAGTCGGAGAGTCCGTGCACGCGGGCGATGCCGTCCCCGGCTTCGACTACGGTGCCGACGTTGACCTCCGTGGTCTGAGCGCCGAACTGCTGTATCTGCTGCTTGAGGATGGCGGTGATTTCTTCGGGTCTAATGGCCATTGCGCTATCCCTCTGTTCGCGAGTTCTTCAGTTGCCAGATATCGGGCCCATGGTGCTGGTAGTGCAGGTAGGTCCAGCCGGGAACCCACTCCGCGGCGCGCACCTCCATGTCCGCGACGGCCAGCTCCTCGCCAAATGTGGCGAGCATGTCCATCAGGTCCTGGTGGCACTCCTCCAGCCGCTTCATTACCTGCTCCAGCGACTGCGGCCGGCTTTTTTCGACCGCCGCCGCGTTGAACGCATCTTCCTCCTCGCGGGTGGGCCAGGTCAGCGATTGCCCCTCCCCCTGCGCGATCTCATTGATGCGCCGCGCCGCCTCTTCTTCCCAGGCGGCTATGTGCGCGAAAACGTCCTTGAGCGACCACTCGCCGGCCGTGTTCGGCCGCGACATCTCATCGTCCGTGAGGCCCCTGGCCGCGGCGGCCAGCTCGGCCCAGTTGCGCTCGACCTCGTCAAGGAGGTCATCCAGGGTGCCAATCAAAGGTTCGGAGAAGTCCTCTCCGTCCTCGAATTCCTCGAATGTCAACCGACCGCCCCGACGAGCGAGCCTCGCAGTGCTTCTAACCGGGCCCTGGTACTGCCATCGATGAGCTTGTCGCCGATCTGGACGATGACGCCGCCAAGGATCTCCGGGTCTACGTCCGTCTCGAGCAGCACCTGTCGGCCGGTGGCGTCGCGCAGGCGCTGAGTCAGCGCCTGGCGGTCGGTGTCGGTAAGCGGCACCGCGGTCGTAGCTTTCGCCCGCGAGATACCTTGATGGTGTTCGAGCATGCGCGCGAACTGCTCCGCGATCTGCACCGCCAGGCCTGTGCGGCCCTTGTTCACCAGGATGTGGGCCAGGTTCAGGGGCAGGCGCGGCAGGTCGCCCAGGCCGGCTTCGATCAGCCGGTGCTTGACTTCCTGCGATATGCGCCCGTTCTGCAGCGCCCGCGCCGCCTCGCCGTCGCTCAAGAAGTGAGCGATGCGGGCGAGCGCGTCCGACCAGGCCTCGATGCTGTTCGATTCGACAGCAAGCTCGAAGGCCGCGGACGCGTAGCGCTTGGCCGCGAGTTCGTTCGACATACCCTAGCTCTTCATCCTCCGCCGGCCTCTCAGTTCGACCGCGCGTTCGGGTCCCGGAAGGTGGACTGCGCCAGCGCCTCATTGATCAGCCGCTGGTGCGAGTTGCGGTCGAGCGACTCGCCGATGACCTTTTCGGCCGCGGCTATCGCCAGGTCCGCGAACTCACGCCGAAGCTCCGCGATCGCGTTGTCGCGCTCCAACTGGATCTCGCCGCGCGCGCGCTGGAGCATGACGTCCGTTTGAGCCAGGGCCGAAACGCGCGCCTCCTCCGCCAGGCGCTGTGCGACCTGCTGAGACTGCGCCACAATGCCCTGGCCCTCGCGCCGCGCCGCCTCGATCTGCTCCTGCGCTTCGCGCGTCGCCTCCACCTCGCGCTCGCGGCCAAGCTCTGCCGCGGCCAGGCCTTCGGCGATCTTGCGCTTGCGTTCGTCCAGCATGGCCAGGATCGGCTTGTAGGCCAGCAGCCGCAGGACAATGAGGAGCGCGGTGAAGTTCACGATCTGCGCGATCAGCGTCGGGACGTTGATACCGAGGTCTGTGATACCGAGAAAGAACACCGGAATTACCGCCTCTGCCTGTTCTAGAACACGAACCCGATCATGATCGCCACGACCAGGCAGTAAATCGCGATGGCTTCGGCGAAGGCGATTCCGAGGATCATGTTGGTCTGAATGACCGGTTGAGCCTCCGGATTGCGGCCCAGGGCCTCCATCGCCTTGCCCACCAGGTTTCCGATGCCGAGACCGGGCCCCAGCGCGCCGAGCCCGATCGCGAGGGCAGCGCCTATGAACTTGGCGCCGTCGTCGCTAATTGCCAACAGGGGCACAAACATCCCTAAACTCCTCCTTGTTGCAGTCCCTCCCCCGGAAGGACACTAGCCGACTGCTAAGGATGCCCAAAGCTCTCCGCGTCTTCGACTGCGTGGTCATACTCCTCCGGCCCGTGGTGCGAAACCGCGAGCGAGGCGAACACGAGTGTCAGCGCGGCGAACACGAAGGCCTGAATCGCTCCCACGAACAACTCCAGCCCGTAGAAGACCACGATCACCACGGAGACCAGCGGGATCAAGAAAGTCATCACCAGGAGCAGGATTTCGCCCGCGAGCAGGTTGCCGAAAAGACGGAACGAGAAGCTGATCAGCTTCGCGACCTCCGCGATCAGCTCCAGAAAGCCCACGAAGAAGTCGATCGGGCTCTTGAAGTTAATGAACTTGCTCGTGTACGTGAAGAAGCCGAGTGTCGTCATGCCCCAGTACTCGATGAAAAAGACCGCGACAAGGGCGAAAGAGGCCGTCGTCATCAGGTCCGTGTTGATGCCGCGCAGGTAGGGGACCAGGACACCGGCCTCCTGGTTTTCCTTGACCTTCCCCTCCGTAGCGGTCGCGATCGCGTGTTCGCGACACGCTTCGGCGTCATGCTCATCGGTTATCGCCTCGCAGGCAGCCGCGTCGACTTCGATGTCACCGGCGCCGGGCGCGATGATCTTGATGCCACCTTCATTGAAGACGGTGGCTTTCTCATGGAACTCAGCCTTCTCGGCCCCCAGCGGCTCGAAGGCGCCGATGGCATTGAAGACCGGCGTCAGCGAGAGCCAGTTGGCGAACATGATGTAGATCAGCAGCGTGGCGATGACCGGGAAGAAGCGCCGCCCGTTCTTCTCGCCGGCGATGCCCGTGACGAAGCCGTCCAGCAGGTCGATCAGCGCCTCGGCCGCGTTGTAGAGGCCGGAGGGCACAAGGCTGCGCCGGCGGGCCATCATCCACCAGAACGCGATGACCAGGCCCATCACGATCCAGGCCGTCAGCAGCGTGTTGAGGATGACGACGTCCATAATGCCACTGCCGTCGCCGCTGATCTTGATCAGGGGCTCGCCCCGGATCTCGATGATGGGCTTGGCCGGCTTTAGAAGGACCGAGAGGAAAAAGGAAAGGGCGATGAGGAGCAGGGCGGCGACAACGATAGCGCGCTTCTTCACTATTGTTTCTACCGCCTCCGGCTGTTAATCGTTTCGAGCACGTTTCTCAGCTGCACGTAGCCGCCCCAGAAGGCCATGATCAGGCCCAACGCCAGGCCAAGGAGCGTGAAAATCGGGTCTGTGCCCACGGCCTTGTCAAGGTAGACCCCGCCAACAACTCCGAGAACGATCGTGAGGGCGACGTACCAACCGATGCCTAGAAGCTGGACCGAGGGGGGGAACCCCTGCATCGGCCTTAGCCTGGGCTTCCGCCGGTCCTCCACTTCAGACCCCGGTCTTGCCTACCGCCGGGCAGGCATTCGTGACATGCGGAACAATAGCATGGGCCTTTGCTTGGGACAAGAAGTGCGGTCGATAGGTCCATTCACGGCGCTCTCGTCTTGGGCCCCTGTGTTCGACGCTCTCAGGAGGCCTTGCGGGCTGGCCTATGGCCGTCCGGAAAGGTACTTCACCATCCCTCCGGGGTCGTCCGTGACGATGGCGTCGACGCCGCAGGCGATGAGGCGGCGCCAGTCCTGCGGCTCGTTGGCGGTCCAGGTGTAGAAGGTGAGGCCGCGCGCCTTCGCGGTCGCAACCTTGTCCGCGTCCACCAGGTTCTGGGACAGGGAGACGCCGATGCTTCCCAGAGCCTGCGCCCTGTCCAAGACGGCGTCCCAGCTCTCTACCCGGCCCACATTCTGAGTCCGGCTTAGCTCGGGCATCAGGCGTCGCAGCTCTGCGAGGACGTCGGCGTTGAAGGCCCAGGCCGTACACCAGCGCGCCGCGTCGTGGCGCTTGAGGATCGGGATCGAAGGCTCGACCGCGGCCATGGCCTTGTATTCGAGCGCCAGGAGAGCCTTGCCCGCCACGAGCGTTAGCAGCTCGTCGAGCGTGGGCACGCGCACGCCGGCGAACGCGTCCATGCCGAAGCTGGCGTCCGCCTCCTTGACCTGCGCCAGGGTCAGCTCGGCGATCTGGCCCCGCCTGTCCGTCGTGCGGTCCAGGCCGGCGTCGTGAATGATCACCGGCACGCCGTCGGCCGTCGCGTGAATGTCGCACTCCAGGCCGCCGGCCCCGGCTTCGAGCGCTTTCGCGAACGAGACCAGCGTATTCTCGGGCGCGACCGCCGCGGCGCCCTTGTGGCCGATGACCATTGGTTTACTGCTGACGCTCACGGTTGCAGATGATACGGCAATAACCTGAGGTGTGAGGCTTCAGGCTCAGGCGCAAGAGAGCAGGCTTTGCGGCCGCGTCCTCTAACACCCTGCGCCCGCAGCCTTGCAGGTACGTGGCAGGGCGGCACGGGCCCCCGTTTTGCGTGGTAGCGAGGCTCGATCCGCCCCTAACATGAGCCTAAAGGCCGCCCGCGTGCGGTGGATCGGGCAGGCAACCCATGCGCTATCGCAGACTCAGTTATCGATACTTGATCGCCCCGGCCGGGCAGCCGCGCCCCCTCGGCCCCTTCGCCGAAGTCGAACGCGCGCTGGGGCTGGCCCAGCTCTGCTGGCGCCCGCCAGCCGACGTCTACGAGACGCCGGACGAGGTCGTGGTCACGGTGGAGCTGGCCGGCATGGAGGAGGACGACTTCGAGCTCCTGCTGTTCGACGACGCCCTGGTACTCGAGGGCAAGCGACGCCTGGCGCGGCCGGAAGGCGAGGCCCAGTACCACGCGGCCGAGATCCGCCAGGGCGCACTCAAGCTCGAGCTGCAACTGCCGGCCATCGTCGACCCCGACGGCGTCGAGGCGCGATATGAGCGCGGACTGCTGCAGGTCAACTTCCGCAAAGCAGGGCACTAAATGGCCATGCGCACCACCCTGACGCAGATCCCGCCGCCGCCGGTGCCGGAGGCACTGCCGGTGTTGCCCCTGCGCGGCGGCACCGTCGTCTACCCGATGGCCGTGCTGCCGATGCGCATCGGCCAGCCGCGGTCGGTGAAGCTGGTGGACGACGTGATGAAGGGCGAGCGCATGGTCGCCCTGGTGGCGGAGCGTCCCGAGGCCGATATCGACAATCCCGCACCCGCAGACCTCTTCGACGTCGGCACTGCGGGACTGATCCAGCAGATGCTGCGCGACCATGACGGCACGCTGCGCCTGCTGGTGCAGGGGCTGGAGCGGATCAAGGTCGGCGAGTTCCGGCAGACAGAGCCTTACATGGTCGCCCGCGTGCAGGAATACCCGGAACAGGCCGAAGACGGCCTGGAGACAGAAGCGATGTCCCGCGCCGTCGTGGAGTTGTTCGCGCAGCTTTCGACCGTCGTCACGGACATCGCGCCGGAGGTCGTGCCGGCTGCGCGGACGCTTACGGACTCCATGCAGCTCGTCTACCTCGTCGCTTCCGCGGCGCCGCTGACCACAGAGGTGCGCCAGGAGCTGCTGGAGCTGGACCCTGTCGACGCCAAGCTCAGGCGCCTGATCGAGTCGTTGCAGCACGAGCTGGCGGTGCGCGAGCTGGGCCAGAAGATCACGGACGAGACACGCGAGCGCATGTCGAAGGCCCAGCGCGAGTACTACCTGCGCGAGCAGCTGCGGGCGATTCAGCGCGAGCTGGGTGAGGAAGCAGGCACCGACGACGTGAGCGACCTGCGCAGCCGCCTCCTCGACGCTCCCATGCCCGAAGAGGCGCGGCACGAGGCCGAGCGCGAGCTGGCCCGCCTCAATTCGATCCCCAGCGCTTCGCCCGAGCACGGCATCATCCGCACCTACCTGGAGTGTTTGGCCGATCTGCCCTGGAGGAAGTTCAGCGGCAGCGAGATCGACGTGACGAAGGCGCGCCTTGTGCTCGACGAGGACCACTATGACCTGGACAAGGTGAAGGACCGCATCGTCGAGCACCTGGCCGTGCAGAAGCTGCGGGCCGAGCGCGGGGCGGCGAACCCGGCCGATGAGGCCGGCAGGGACCCGGCGCGCGAGCCGATCCTTTGCTTCATCGGCCCGCCCGGCGTCGGCAAGACCAGCCTGGGACAGTCCATCGCCCGCGCGCTGGGCCGCAAGTTCGCCCGCATATCGCTTGGCGGCGTGCACGACGAAGCCGAGATCAGGGGCCATCGCCGCACCTACATCGGCGCCATGCCCGGCCGGATCGTGCAGGCCATCCGACGCGCCGGCACCGCCGACCCCGTGTTCATGCTGGACGAGATCGACAAGGTTGGCTCGGACTGGCGCGGCGACCCCGCGTCGGCCTTGCTGGAGGTCCTGGACCCGGCCCAGAACTCCACATTCGTCGACAGCTATCTGGGCGTGCCATTCGACCTCTCGCACGTCCTCTTCATCGCGACCGCGAACACCCTGGACACGATCCCGGGGCCGCTGCTGGACCGCATGGAGGTGCTGCAGCTTTCCGGCTACACCGACCAGGAGAAGGTCGCGATCGCCCAGGCCTACCTGGTGCCGAAGCAGCTTGCGCGCGCACGGGCTCGACACCGCCGAGCTGCGCTTCGACGACGAGGCCATCCGCTTGATCGCGCGCGGCTACACGCGCGAGGCCGGCGTCCGCAACCTCGACCGCGAAATAGCGACCGTCAGCCGCAAGGTGGCGCGGGCGATTGCTGAGGGGCGCAAGGACCCGGCCATCGTGAGCGCGGCCAACGTCGAGGAGTACCTCGGCCGGCCGCGCTTCATCGACGAGGTCGCGGTCCGGACGCAGCGGCCCGGCGTCGCCACCGGCCTGGCCTGGACGCCCGCCGGCGGCGACGTCCTGTTCGTGGAGGCGACCATGATGGCGAGCCAGGAGGAGCGCCTGATCCTCACCGGCATGCTGGGCGACGTCATGCGCGAGAGCGCCCAGGCCGCCGTCTCGTACGTCCGCTCCAACCTCGACTCGCTCGGCGTGGACCCTGCCATCCTCGAAAACAAAACGGTGCACATCCACGTCCCGGCCGGCGCCATCCCCAAGGACGGTCCGTCGGCAGGCGTAACCATGGTCACGGCCGTGGCGTCGCTGGTCACGGGGCGGCCGGTGCGTGGCGACCTGGCGATGACGGGCGAAATCACGCTTCGGGGCAAGGTGCTTCCCGTCGGCGGAATCAAGGAGAAAGTGCTGGCCGCCCATCGCGCCGGCATCCGCATCGTGGCCCTGCCACGGCGCAACGAGGCCGACCTCGAGGACGTGCCAGCCGAAATTCGCGAGGATCTGCGCATCATCCCCGTCGACGAAGCCGAGGAGGTGCTGGCGGCGGCCCTGGAGCCGGCGACGGTAAAGCCGAGGGCGCGCAAGATCGTGCCCGGTATGGCCGCGGCCGGGCGTCCGCCTTTTCAGCCTTACGCGACGCCCTGAGGTCAGGTGAAGGGCACCACCCAATCGGGGCCGCCCCAACTCAGGTCGAACGCGTTCGAATGGAAGACGTGCGCGTAGAGCATCCAGCTCACGAGGCGCGCCAGCCCGAAGACAAAGCCGAAGCGGTAGATCACGAGCAGCCCGGAAGGCGGCATCACCTTTCCCGCCAGCTTCATCACCGGGTCGCGCGGCAGCACATGCTCTTCGAAGTAGGCCCGCTGAAGCACGCGCCAACTCACCAGCGTCAGGGCCAGCGCCGCCAGGTCCGCGACCAGGCCCAGGCTGCTGTAGTAGGCGAAGCCGTCCAGGTGCTTGCCCTCTTCGGCGGCGTAGGCCCAGGCGCCGAGCGAGATGCGCTCTGTGCTGAAGGGGAACAAGAGCATAGTGCCGTTGGTATCGAGGATGTCCGTGCAGGCGTGCGCGCAGAGGCCCAGTCCCAGGCTGAAGGCCCAGATGCGATTACGCGTGACCGAGAACAGCAACAGGCCCACCGCCAGCGCGAACACCGGCGTGTGCGTAAAGCCGGCGCCGGGCCAGGACCTGTGGAAGGTCGCCGGGTCGGCGGCCTTGAACTCGATGCCGAAGAGGCTGACGCCATAGACGTACCACTTCGTGAACAGGTCGGGGCCTATGGAGCCGATGTACAGCGGCAACATCGCTACTTTGCCGCTGAGGTGCTGCTGGATCGCGTAAGGCTCGAAGTCGTGAGCCGCCCAGCTCACTCGTACCTCCGCTTCAGGAGCTGCGGCAGGAACGCGACCACGCCCAGGAAGACGGCCAGCGTCAGGATCATGTTGTTGAGCAGGCCGGGGACCGTCACCATGGTCGCGACCGTGATCAGGCCGGCGATGACGTAGCGCAGCACCTCGTGTTTGAGGAACAGCCGGACAGGCAGCGGCGGGGCCGCGGCCGCCTGCCGGACTTCGGGCTGCTCCGGGGCCTCTATGGTCATCGCCTCACCCTGTCCACCCGAAAGATTGTCCGGCAGAGCATTCGCTCGGCGCCGGTAAGTGTCAATAGCCCGGCGCCGACGAGCGTAATAGGATGGCCCTATGCAGGCCCCGGCCATCATCGCCCACCGCACATGTCCCCGGGACGAGCCCGAGAACAGCCTCGCCGGAATCCGCAAGGCTGCGGAGCTCGGCGCCGACGGCGTCGAGATCGACCTGCGCATGTCGCTGGACCAGCAGCCCTTCCTCATGCACGACGACACGATGAGGCGCACGACAGGCTTCCCGCTGCCCTTGGAGCTGACGCCGTCGTTCGTCGTGCGCCGCCAGCGCCTGCGCAACGGCGAGCCGGTGCCGAGCCTGCCCGACGTCTTCGAGACGCTGGCGCCGGACCAGCTCCTGGCGGTGGACGTCAAGACGCCGTGGGCGGTGTGGCCGCTCGTGGGCGAGATCAAGCGCCGCGGGCTGGAGTCGCGGGTGCTGGTCTGGTGCCAGAGCCAGCGCGCCTGCCGCTACGTCGCCGACCGGCTGCCGGGCGTCGAGACTGCGTATCTGAAGACGGCGCTCGACGCCGAGGCGCAGCGCCGGTTCCTTGACAAGGCCCTGGTCGCCGGCGCCCGCGCCGTTTCCACCCATTGGGACGCCGTTAACGCCGAGCACGTCGGCGAGGCCCACAAGCGCGGCCTGCGCATCTTCTCCTGGCACGACAGGTACGACCTCTCGCCGGAGAAGCTGAATGCCGGCCTTGATATCCTGATTACCGACTACCCGCGGGAAGCCCGCGCCGCCTACGCCAGGCTCTGAATGTCCGTAGGGGCGTCCTTTGCTCCCACGGCCGCCAGTCCGCTCCAGGATCAGGCCGGCGAGGAAGCTCGCTTCCCACACCCGCGTCTCCAGGGCCGCGTGGAGGCCGTCGCCTGTGCGGTCGACTTCGAACCCGGCAGCGGCCGCCGCCTCACGCAGGCCGTAGTGAGGGATCGAATGCTCGTCGCAGAGGGCGGTCAGGGCCTTCGTGAACTGGTCGACCCGCGCTTGATAGACCGCCGCTCGATCGGGCGGCATTTCGGCCGAAGTGGTTGGCAGCTTGAAGATCGTAACCAGACCCTCTTGAGCGGCGACGTATTCGAGCGCTTCACGCGCGTTCGCGATGGCGTGCTCCACCTTCATATAAGGCTCCGCGCCGATTACCCGGGCCGCCAGCGCCTGAGGGGCGCGGAACAGCAAGCCTCGCGGCGAGCTACTGCCCTGGATGCCGCTGCCGGACGCCGCCTTGAGGCCTTCGCCCAGGGATTTGGACAGTCCGAAGAGGCTCGGCCAGCGTCGCCTTACTCTGGCGATAACGGAGTCGTAGGTGTAGTAGCTGCCCGAAGGCCCCAATACGATAGCGCTGGGCCGGTGGGATTCGACCTCGGCGCGCACGCGGGCGGCCATGTTTCGGGCCGGCGGTATCTCGACGCCGTCGCACAGCCAGACAGCGCCGGGGACGCGGCGCGAAAGCTCCGCCTCCAGCAGCTTCGGCAGCGCCCCCGAGGGCCCGGTGTCCGTCCAGGTCATGCCGCTCGAACCGAGCAGCATGACGGTGCGCGCCTGTCCCGCCATCGCGAAAAGTGTACAGGAAGGCATCGGAGAGACGACTGGCCGGCCTCCGGAGACGAGGCTACTGCGGCGGCAAGGCCAAATTAGCCTCGCCGCTTGCGGCCATCCGCTCCAGGATCATCCCGGCGATATGAGACGCGTCCCAGGCGCGCGTCTCCAGCGTCGAATGGAGGCCGTCCTCGACGCGCTGCACCACGAAACCCTCGGCCAGGCCTGCCGCTCGATGTTCGTAATAGGGGATCCCGTGCGCGTCGCAGGTTTCGGAGATAGCCGCGTGGAACTGTGCCAGCCTGTGCGCATACTTCTCGGCGCGGTGCGGCGGCACGTCGGCTGCCATCGTTGGCAGCTTGAAAACCGTAACCAGGCCTTCTTCCGCCGCAAGGTACTCGAGCGCGGCACGCACGTTGTCGATCGCGTTCTCGACCTTCATGTATGGTTCGGCGCCGATCAGACGCTCGACAACCGTGCGCGGCGTGCGGAAGAGCAATCCCCGCGGCGACGGGCTGCCCTCGAAGCCTCTGCCCGAGGTCGCCTTCAAGCCCTCGCTCAGGGAGCGCGACAGCCCGAACAGCGCCGGCCAGCGCCGGCGGATGCCCGCCACCACGTAGTCATAGGTGAAGTAGCTGGGCGAAGTGTCCATGACCATTACGCTCGGGCGGCGCGCCTCTACGGCCGCGCGGACTCGCTGCGGGAGGTCCCGCGCCGGCGGGATCTCCTCAGAATCGCAGAGCCAGGACGAGTTCGGGACCCGGCGCGAAAGCTCGGCCTCAAGGAGCTTCGGCAAGGCGCCGGATGGCCCCGTGTCGGTGAAGACCATTCCGCTGGAGCCCAACATCAGCACAGTGTGCGCTTCGCCCGCCATGCCGCCGATTCTACGCTGGCCGCGGCGAGGAGCGCGACTGGCGGGCCTTCGGTGAAGGGGCTACCGTAGCGGCGTGGAAATCTATCTCGTCGACGGCACCTACGAGCTGTTCCGCTACTTCTTCGCCCTGCCACAGCACCGCACCCGCGAAGGCCTGGAGGTCGGCGGGACACGCGGCGTCCTCACGACCGTGCTCTCGATGATCGAGGCCGGGACGACGCACGTCGGCGTGGCCACGGACCACGTCGTCGAATCGTTCCGTAACGGGCTCTGGGCGGGCTACAAGAGCAGTGCCGGCATGGACCCCAACATCCTCTCCCAGTTCCCCATGGTCGAAGAGGCGCTGCGGGCAATGGGGGTCGTCGTCTGGCCGATGGTGGACCTCGAAGCCGACGACGCCCTGGCTTCGGCCGCCGCCGTCGCCGCCGCGCTGCCCGAGGTCGAACGCGTCTACATCTGCACGCCGGACAAGGACCTGGGGCAGTGCGTGAGCGGCGACCGCGTGGTGCAGCTTGACCGCCGCGCCCGCAAGGTCACCGACGCTGAAGGAGTGCACGCCAAGTTCGGCGTGCGGCCGGAATCGATACCCGACTACCTGGCGCTGGTCGGCGACAGCTCCGACGGCTTCCCCGGCCTGCCCGGCTGGGGCTCGAAGTCGGCCGCGGCGGTCATCGACCGCTTCGGGCACATCGAGGCGATCCCGGAGAAGTCGGCCGCCTGGGACATACCAGTGCGCAACGCGCCGGCATTGGCCCAGACCCTGGTCCAGCAACGCGACCTGGCGATGCTGTTCAAGGACCTCGCGACCCTGCGCACCACCGCCCCCACTTTCACGGCGGCCGAAGACCTGCGCTGGCGCGGCCCCACGCCTGAGTTCGAGGCCCTGTGCCGCCGCATCGACGCCGGTAACCTGCCCAAGCGCGCGAAGGAGTTGGCGGAACAAGCCTCGGCGAAACTGTAGGCGCCCCTAGCGAGGGGCGCCTGCGGGGAAGTGTGCGGCTGGTGATGAACTGAGCATCCCTGGACAATCCTGGCTCGAAGCAGGGGTCACGCGCGCCCTGGCTGAGAACACAGAAAACGTCGAGCGTTGGCGGCGGGGCGAGGCCGGGGCCTGGGGCCGCATCGCGGGGCAGGCAGTGCTGGCCTGCAGGCGCGAGCTGGGGCGCGCGCTGACGGAGGCGGAGCGACGGCAGGTGTGGGCGGCGGCCTGGGCCGAGCTGGCGGAACACCGCTCAGCTCCAGAGCCGAAGCCGTGATTCCGTTCGCGGCTAGCTGAGAGCCCGTCTCCTCGAACGGCGCCCTTCAGGCGGTCGCTTCCTCGGCCCTGCCGCCGCTGGGCACCAGGCTGCCGAAGTCGCCCTCATCCCAGGACACGAGAAGCTGGCTGGCGATGAAGATCGAGCTGTAGGTGCCGGATACCAGGCCGATGAGCATGATGATCAGGAAGTCGCGGACGTGTCGCCGCCGAGCAGGATCAGGGCGACCAGCGTCAGCACGACCGTGATCGACGTGTTCAGCGAGCGCCCCAGCGTCTGGTTGAGGCTGGCGTTCACCGCCTCGCCCAGGCGTCACGTCCGCGCCCGCCGATCTCGGCGCGGTGGACGTTCTCGCGCACCCGGTCGAAGACGACGATCGTGTCGTGGACGCTGAAGCCGACGATCGTCAGCATCGCCGTGATGAACAGCGTGTCGATCTCGAAGTCGAACAGGCGGCCGAGGATCGAGGCCGCGCCCAGCACCACGCAGGACGTCGTGCAGGAGCGCGACGATCGCGCAGACGCCGTAGCGCAGCGGCTGGGCCACGGAGCAGAAGCGAGAAGGTGATGTAGGCCAGGATCGCGCAGCGAGGCGGCGCCGACGGCCAGCGCCGCGTTGCGGCACGATGTCCGACGAAACCGACGGCGACACCGACGAGAACTCGAGGAAGCGGTGGATCGGCTGGCCGTCGTTGTCGACCAGCGGGCCGAAGCGCTGCTCCAGCGCGCGCCTCGATGATCCTCGCGCTCGGACGGCGGCGCCGGGCCGATCGCGGGGGCGGTGGCGGCGCCCTCGAGCAGGTCGGTGCGGATCGAGCAGCTTGCCGTCGGTCGTCTTCTGGACGCGCGCGTCGGGATGGCCGAGGTCGGCCAGCGTCGGAGCGCAGCGCTGCCTCATCGACCGGCTTGTCGAACTTCGCCGTGAAGGTCGTGCCGCTGCTGAACTCGATGCCCTTCGTGATGCCGCCGGGCAGCATCAGCGAGATCATGCCCGGAATCAGGATCAGGAAGGAGAAGAGGTAGAACCACTGGCGCTTGCCGACGAAGTCAATCAAGGCCCGCACCTCCCGTGCGCTGCGATCGCCGGCAGCCCGGCTTCGACGCCCGTGCGGCCCGCGCGCCTCCTCGACGTCGTGGCCGAAGAGCCACAGGTGCTGCATCACGTTGCGTGCCGATGAGCGCGCGCAGGAACGTGCGCGTCACCATAATCGCCGAGAACATGCTGACGAGCACGCCGAGGGCCAGCGTCAGCGCGAAGCCCTTGACCAGGCTGGCGCCGAACTGGTCGCCGAACCAGTAGAGGATCAGGCAGATGATCAGCGTGGCGACGTTGCTGTCGCGGATCGACGTCCAGGCGCGGCTGAAGCCGGCGTCGATCGCGCCCACCAGGCTGCGGCCGAGCCGCAGCTCCTCCTTCATGCGCTCGAAGATCAGGATGTTGGCGTCCACGGCCATACCGACCGAAAGCACGAAGGCCGCCATGCCGGCCGACGTGACCGTCACCGGCAAGAGCTTGAACACGGCCAGCGTCAGCGAGACGTAGACGAAGAGCGCCAGGCTGGCGAGCACGCCCGGCAGGCGGTAGTACAGGATCATGAAGGCCATCACCACGAGGATCGCGATCAGGCCGGCCTGCACCGAGCTGCACCACGGCCTCGTCGCCGAGGGTGGCGTCGACGTCTTCCTGCTGCACGACGTTCAGCGGCACCGGGAAGGCGCCGGTGCGCAGCAGCGTCGAGAGCGTGCTCGGCGTCGGCCAGGCTGAGGCCGGTGATCATGCCCTGGTCGCTGATCTGTGACTGCACGAACGGCGCGACGATCGCGCCCGTCGGTGCCGCGGATCGGCTCGCCGTCCAGGAAGAACGCCATCGGCTGCTGGCGGGTTGGACAGGCGCGTCGTGGCCTGTCCCAGCAGCTTCGCGCCTTCGTCGTTCATCTTGAAGTTGAGCACCGGCAGGCCGACGACGCTCGACGAGACGAAGATGTCGCCGCGGTCCAGGTATGTGCCCGTGACCTCGCGGCGGACGCCGTTGTCGTCGACCGCCGTGACCGGCATCCAGACCGCGGATCTGGATCAGGCTGGTGTTCTGGAGGACCTGGTTGCAAGCGGATACGTCGTGGTTGTGCCGTCCGGGTTCTTGATCAGGACGTCGCCGTTGGCGTCGCGCTGCCATCTCCATGAACTGAAGCTGCGCCGTGCGGCCGATCTTCTCGATCGCCTCGTCGGCGCTGATGCCCGGCAGCTGCACCGAGATGCGGTTGCGAGCCGACGCGCTCCGTGATCGACTCGGCGACACCGAAGGCGTTGACGCGCCGCTCGACCACGTCGACGGCGCTATTCAAGGCGTCGTTGAGGTTTACGTCCGGGTTCTTCGAGAGGTCGGCCTCCAGCACCAGGCGGGTGCCGCCCTGCAGGTCCAGGCCCAGGCGCATCTCGCGCGCACCGCGTGCATGACCTTCAGCGTCGAGTGGTCGAAGCCGATGTAGGGCAAGTCGATGCCCTTGCCGATGCAGATCGGCCCGGCGCAGGCCTCTTTCGGCCACGGGATCCAGTCCGGCAGGTAGCGGTCCGGGTCGGACGGCCAGACGATGAAGACTGAGAATGTTGTGAGGAGAAAGATGAACGCGAGCGCGATCTGCGTGCTTGCGTTGCTTCACTGGGCGAGGCCTCTTTGTTCCTGCTGAGGTGACTCCGCCGGGGCGGGAGGGATGCGCTGGGCGATGGCGCTGCTGACGGCAGTGAAGACAACGCCGTCCGCCAACTCGATGTAGATGCGGCGTCTGGCCGGATCGGTGCACCTGAATGTCGTTCACCCGGCCGATGAAGCCGGACGTGGTCAGGACCTCGTCGCCGGGCTTCAGGTCGCGGATCTCCTGTCTTGTGGTGCTCCTGCTCCTTCTGGATCGGGCGCAGGAACATGAGGTAGAAGGCGAATAGCACGCCGACGAAGACGGCCGAGATCAGCCCGGCGTCGCTCATGCTATCGCCTGCCTTCCGGTCGCGGCCCGCCACGGCCCCGTGTGCCTGGAGCTGTCTCGCCAGCTGAATCGCTTCCTCCTGGGTGTGCAGCTCGCCCGCGCCGGCGGCCTCGTCGATTGCCGCGAGCAGGCGGCCGACAACGGGGCCCGGGCGCAGATCCCGAGCGCCTTAATCAGTGTATCGCCTGAAACGAAATGGCGCTTGCGCCGGCCGCGTGACCACCGCGTTCGGCCTGCGCGTAGGCCCGCTGCGAGCACGTAGCCAATGTAGGCCAGGTGCGCCTGCCAGCGCGAGAGCGTCAGCCGCGGCCCCATAGCGGCGGCGGCGTCCGCCAGGCTCAGCATCAGGACAGGCCGGCGCGGCGTCGCCCAGGTCGCGGAAGAAGCGGAAGATGCGCGCGCTCGGACGGCGCGCCGGACTGCGAAAGCTGCGCCGGCCGCAGGTGCTCCTCGACCAGGAGCGCGACGAAGTGCGGTCTCGCGGTTGCCCAGGCGCAACCGCCGGCAGATCTGCCGGCTGACCGCGGCGCCCTGGTCTCGGGATGGCCCAGGAAGCGCATGCGGCCGTCGTCGTCGACGCCCTTCGTCTCCGGCTTGGCGACGTCGTGCAGCAAGCGTGGCGAGCTTCGTCAGGGCTAGCCGCGACTGGCCGCCCACCGTCAGGGCGAAGTACTCGTGCAGGCCGTAGCGGCTCGAAAGTCTGCCAGAACGCGCGACGCATCGCGCGCGCCATCCTGCCGCGCGGTTCGGCTTGCGAGAGCAGCCCGTCGGCCACTGCCAATGCCTCGATAGAGTGGTCGAAGACGTCGTAGTAGTGGTAGCCGCCGGGCTGGGTCACGCCGCGGGCGCGCGTGCAGCTCCGGCAGCAGCGACGTCGAGCAGGCCCAGGCGAGTCCATCAGCGCACGCCCACCGGCCGCGTCCGCGGCATGCGAAGATGCGCATCAACTCGTCGCGCTGGCGCTCGGCCGCCGACGTCAGCAGCGACGGCGCCGCTGCCCTGATCGCCCGCGCCGTCGCGTCTTCGATGTCGATCCCCATCTCGACGGCGAGGCGCGGCGCCCGCAGCAGCCGCAGCGGGTCGTCGCTCAGCGCCGCTTCGCGACACCATTCGGACGAGCCGCGCGCGAAGGTCCTCGCGGCCGCCGAAGGGGTCGAGCAGCGGCCCCAGGCCGTCTGCCGTGAGCGCCGCCGCCATGGCGTTGACGGTGAAGTCGCGCGGCCGCAGGTCGGCTTCGATCGCCCGGGCCGCGAAGCTCCGCGACGTCGATCGTCGGACATGCGGGCCGTCCGCGAGCGTGACGCGAAAGGTCTGGCGCGTCTTCGTCCAGAGGGAAGGCGTGTCCGCCCAGCGCCGTGGCGAGGCGCCGCGCGTTCGCCCTGGCGCCGCCCGCCACAGCGAGGTCGAGGTCGAGCGGGCGCCGGCGGGCGATGACATCGCGCGCGAAGCCGCCGCCGACCCAGGCTTCGCCTTCGATGGCGGCTCTGACGGCGGAGAAAGGCCGGGAGAGCTGGGTCGATTCGGCGCAGCGCGCGGTTCAGATCTAGGGAGGGCACGAAGGCGGCTTTGAGGGTTATGATGCGGCGCGCGTGTGCGCATCCCGCTCACGGGCCTCGCTACCTCTCCTGACCGCCGGCGGTCTCCGCCTCGGCTTCGCTTTCACCCTCGCCTTCGTCCCCGGGCTCCTCCTCGTCTTCGCGGGCCAGGGCCACCAGCTTATCGATGCTGTCCAGGTAGTCGAAGTAGAGAATGCCGTTGAGGTGGTCGACCTCGTGCTCGATGGCCTCGGCGAAGAGGCCGTCGGCGTGATAGCGCACCGGACGGCCGTCGCGGTTCAGGCCCTTGACCACCACCTTCTCCGAGCGCTGGATTATGCCCTTGTAGCCGGGCAGCGACAGGCAGCCCTCGTCGCACTCGCGCGCGCCGCTGCGGCGCACGATCTCCGGGTTGATGAGCACGACGACGCCCGGGCTGGAGCCGGGGCAATCGATCACGCACAGCCGCAAGCCGACGCCGACCTGCGTACGCCGCCAGGCCCACGCCGGGAGCGTCGTACATCGTCTCGATCATGTCGTCGATCAGCTTCTGCATCGAGGCGTCGATCTTCTTGATCTTCTTCGTCTTCTGGCGCAGGACCGCCTCCGGCACCTTGACGATCGGAAGTAGGGCCATCGCTTCGCTTTCGTTCTTTTTTGGTGAAGCAGACTAATTTCATTCTAACGCAGGGCGAACCTCACCCCCTAAATCCCCCTCTCCGTCGACGGAGAGGGGGACTTCCGGAGCGGAGAAGGAAGCGTGCCGCGGATCCGTAGCCCAGGCTTTCCAGTTGCTCCCGCCAGTCCGTAGCCCAGGCTGGAAAGCCTCGGCTACGGCGCAGGGAGGCCTCCCACGCCAACGTCACCGGGTGCTGGCGCCCGCTAGTCCGAAACCGAGGCTGGAAAGCCTCGGCTACGGGCGAAGAAGGCGACTCACGCCAGCGTCGCCGGGTCGATGTCCAGGGTCCAGTTCGCCGGCAGCTTCACGGGTCTCCAGAAGCTCCCTCGGGTCCGGCGAGCGCACCGTGATCTGCCAGCGGAAGCGGCCGTGCCACTTCGGGACGTGTGGCGGCGCCGGCCCCAAGACCTCGACGCCCGGCAGGCCGCGGCGCGAGGCCTCGTCGCGCGAGCTCGCGCGCAAGCCGCTCGGCCTGTCGCTGGCCGTGCTCCTCGTTCGCGTCGCGATAGACGAGGCGGGCCAGGCGCATGAAGGGTGGGTAAGCGCTCTCGCGCCTGATCGCGCTCTCCGTCGCGAAGAAGCGCGCGATAGTCGTGCTGCGCCGCCGCCACGATCGCGTAGTTGTCCGGCGTGTAGGTCTGCACGACGACGTGGCCCGGGCGGCGGCCCGCCCTCGACGCCGACGGCGCGCCCGGCCCGGCCCGACACCTGCGTCAGCAGCTGGAACGTGCGCTCGGCGGAGCGGAAGTCCGGGATGTGCAGGCCGATGTCGGCGCTGATCACGCCGACCAGCGTCACGGCCGGCAGGTCCAGGCCCTTCGCGACCATCTGCGTGCCGATGAGCACGTCCGCCTTGCCCTGCGACGAAGCGCGCCAGGATCTTCTCGTGGGCGTTGCGGCCCTGCGTCACGTCGCGGTCCCAGCGCAGAGCCCGCGCCTTCGGGAACAGCGCCGTGACCTCCTCCTCGACGCGCTCGACGCCCAGGCCCATCGGCCGCAGGCGGGCGCTGCCGCACATCGGGCAGCGCTCGAAGAGGCTGCCGGGAGCGGTTGCACTGGTGGCAGAGCAACCTCGCCCCCCTGCCCCCCTCTCGGTCAACGGAGAGGGGGGTTCCGGTCCGGAAGCGCCCCGCCCCCCTCCGGCTCCGGAAGTCCCCTTCTCCGTTGACGGAGAGGGGGCTTGAGGGTGAGGTGTGCAAGCTAAGGCGATGGCGCAGGCCGGGCACTGGGGCACGTAGCCGCAGTCGCGGCACTGGACGAAGCCGGCGATGCCGCGGCGATTGAGGAACAGGATCGCCTGCTCGCCCTTCTCGAGAGCCTGGTAGAGGCCGATCTGCAGCGGGCGGCTGAAGATGCTGCGGTTGCCGGTCTTCAGCTCCTCGCGCATGTCCACGACCTCGACCGGCGGCATCGCTGCGGAGGCGTTGATGCCGACGATCAGGCCGTCGCTGTCGATGACCGGGCGCACGCGCTCGTGCAGCTCGCAGAAGCTGGTACTGGCCCCATAGCGCGCGCTGGTAGCTGACGACGTCCGGCGTCGCGCTGCCCAGCACCAGGGTGGCGTCCGTGAGCTTGGCAGAGCTTCTCCGCGGCCTCGCGGGCGTGGTAGCGCGGCGCCTGGTCCTGCTGCTTGTACGTCCACTCGTGCTCCTCGTCGATGACGATCAGCCCCAGGTCCGGCTGCGGCGCGAACAGGGCCGAGCGGCTGCCGATGACCACGGCGTAGCGCCCGTCGCGGATGCCGTGCCACTGGTCGAAGAGCTCGCCCTGCCGAGAGGCCGCTGTGCAGGACGGCCACCTGCTCCGGGAAGCGCTCGGCGAAGCGCCGCACGGTCTGCGGCGTCAGGGCGATCTCCGGCACCAGGACGATGCCTCGGCGGCCGCTTGCCAGGCAGCGCTCGCAGCGCCTTCAGGTAGACCTCCGTCTTGCCGCTGCCCGTAACGCCGTGCAGCAAAAAGGCCCGAGGCTGGCGCGAATCGAGCGCCGCCGCGACCGGCGCGAACGCCTCCTCCTGGGCCGGCGTAAGGACGGGCGGCGGCAGCCGGTCGTACGTCCGCCCCGCGAGGGGGTCCCGTTCGACGTTGCGCTCCCTGACGTCGATCAGGCCGGCTTCGATCAAAGGGCGCAACTCCGGCAAGCCCAGGTCGCTATGGGCGCGAAGATGCCCGGCGGGCACGGCTATGTCGGCGGCGAGGAGGCGCAGGGCGGAGGCCAGCTTTCGCTTGCGGGCGGACTCCAGGCGTTCGGCCTCGGCCAGCGCCGCCTCGGGCGGAACGAGAAGCTCGACATAACGTGACAACTTGGCCCTGACGGTGGGGCGAGCGAGGCCGTATGTGCGCCGCAGCAGGCCGCGCTGGACGAGCTGTGTCAGCGCACTCGCGACACCCGGACCGGGCACGAGCTTCTCGATCCTGCCGGCCTCGATCTGCCCGGCTTCGATAACGGCCGAAAGCACCGCCAGCTGGCGTGGTGGCAGGGGGGTGCGCTCGAGCTCTTCGGCAGAGAGGAGGGACTCGAAGAAAGTAAGCGGTTTGCGCTCGCAGCCCGGCGGCAGCAGGAGCGCGACGGCCGGGAACAGGGGCGAAAGGTAGTATTCGCCGATCCAGCGCGCCAGCTCGACCCGCTCCGGCGACACCAGCGGATGCTCGCCAAGCCTTGCTTCGACCGGCCGCGTGTCCGCCACCGCCGGCGTCTCGACAGCCTCGACCACGATGCCCTGCAGCATCCGCCGGCCGAAGGGCACGAAAACGGCATCGCCCGCCGCGAGGGTCATGCCCTGCGGCACGGCGTAGCTGAAGGCGCCGCGATGCGGCAGCCCCGAGTTCACGGCCACGTCGACGAAGCGGGCGCTCATGTGTTCGTATCTATTGTCGCACGTCAGGCAGCGGTTTTGGTGCCGGAAATCTCTCCGCCCGACAACTCCTGGCATAGGGCGGAACTCACGCCGGCGTACACTCACGTATGTTAGGATTGGTGTACGACTCGGGGTGGAAATGATGGAGGCGTGACCGTGCTGAAGGAGCGAATAGACGTAAGACTCGACCTTGAACACCGACAAAAGCTCGCGGACCTTTCCAGTCGAAGAGGTGTGTCGACCTCGACTGTTGCGCGAGAGGCGATTGATCGCCTGTACGAGGAAGACAAGCGCGAAGAACGCAGGCAAGCGGCTGAGCGGATTACTGCGATGTCGATTGAAAATGTGCCAGAGCCTGGCGAGCTCTCCCGCCAGCTTGATGAAACCTATGACCTCCGTCCTCTTTATTGATGCCAATGTTCCGATCTACGCCGCTGGGATTGAACATCCGCTCAAGGCGCCCTGTGCGGGAGTGATGAGGCTGGCGGCGGACAATCCGGGCTCCTTTGTCACGGATGCCGAGGTATTGCAGGAGCTACTACACCGGTACCTCGCGATTGGCAAACGAGAGCAGGGAATTGAGGTAGTTAGGGATTTCGCAATGCTGATGCGAGATCGCGTGGAGCCGATCTACGCGATAGACGTGGAGTCCGCAGCCGCACTTGCCCAAAACTCGAGTCCAAGATTGTCCGCCCGAGATCTTCTGCACTTGTCGGTCGTTTACCGCTTGGGGCTTAGACACGTCGTCACTGCCGACGCAGATTATCTCGGACTCCCCGACATCCAACTGCTGACGCCGCAAGCTATCGCCGATTGGGCGCCTGGACTCGGGCTTACCTGAGGCGCTTAGTCCCGGCGCTTCTCCTTGATGCGCGCGGCGCGGCCGCGCAGGCCGCGCAGGTAGTAGAGGCGGGCGCGGCGCACTTTGCCGCGGCGCACGACCTCCACCTTTTCGACGCGCGGGGAGTGGCGCATGAATGTGCGCTCCACGCCGACGCCGCTGGCGATCTTGCGCACCGTGAAGGTCGAGGCCGGGCCGCCGTTGCGGACGCGGATCACGTCGCCTTCGAAAACCTGGATGCGCTCGCGCGTCACCCTCGACCACCTTGGCGCTGACGCGCACGCGGTCGCCGGGGCCGAAGTCGGGAATGTTCGGATTGTCCGTGGCGTTGGACAGAGTGTTCGCATTCATGGCGTATCCCCCTGGCCCCCAGCAACCTTTGGGGGAACTCGATTCTATTTCGCGGCGTCTCCGCCGGCGGACTCGATGGTCTCCGCCGCGAGGCGGCGCTCTTCGTCAGTCAGGCAGGCGTTTGCCAAGAGGTCCGGGCGCCGAAGCGCCGTCCGGATAACGCGCTGGCGGCGGCGCCAGCGGGCGATTTCGCCGTGATGACCAGACAGAAGTATATCGGGTACCGCCCACTCGCGAAACTACGGCCGGCCGCGTGTACTGCGGGTACTCCAGAAGCCCGTCCGAATGCGACTCCTCCAGGAGTGAGTCGGCCGACCCCAGCGTGCCCGGCTGCCGCCGCAGCACGGCATCGATCAGGACAAGCGCCGGCAGCTCACCGCCCGAGAGCACGAAGTCGCCGATGCTGATCTCGTCGTCGACGAAGTGCTCGCGGATGCGCTCGTCAACGCCTTCGTAGTGGCCGCAGATCAGCAGCAGGCGCTGTTCCTGTGCCAGCTCATCGACCACTGCCTGCGTCAGAAGGCGCCCCTGCGGCGTCAGCAGTACCCTTCGGCCCGGCGGCGTGGCCAGCGCCCGCACGGCCTCGATTGATGTTGCCAGCGGCTCGGGCTTCATCACCATGCCCGGCCCGCCTCCGTAGGCGTAGTCGTCCACCACCGAGTGCTTGTCGGTGGCCCAGTCGCGGATGTTGTGCAGGTGCACCTCGGCGACGCCGCCGGCCAGCGCCCGGCCAACGATGCTGGCGTTGAGGACCGCCGGGAAGACCTCCGGGAACAGGGTGAGGACGTCGATGCGCATTTCTCTGGAAATGGTAACTCAGGGCGGGCTCCTCTGCCCTTGCCTGCCAGGCGCGGATACGGTTGGCGCTACTTGGCCAGGGGCCAGTAAACCTTGGTCCGCCAGTCCGCTGGCTCGGGATGCGTACCTGGATCGGTGACGTATGACTCCCACGGAGGCCCACCCACGAGAAGGCCGTTTGCCTCGATCCAGCGTTCGATGGCGGCATTGGTCTCACTGAGGTCTTCGTAAGGTCCGGCGTGCACGCCAAGTGCGACCGGGCCGCCCGGCAAGAACCCTGCCTCGATCTCGCCCTCCGCGGCGGCGGCGGGAGCGGCAAGGGGCATCCCGGCTTCGATCGTCCAGAGGCCCACGCCGGTCGACACATAGCGAGCGAACGGCCAGCCGGCAATAGGCAGTCCGGCCTTTTGGCCGTAGTTGAATACCTTTCCAAAGCACTCCGCAAGCGTGTTCGTCAACTCATGGCGCGCGATTCGGCGTCTTATGAAGAGCACTGGCTGCGCCTGGATATCTTGTCGAGTAATCGTCAGGGTTGGCATGGTGGTACTCCTGGAAGGGCCGCTGCAGAGACCGAATAGACCAAGACATGGACCTATCTCAGACGCGAACAAGACGTGCTGAGCGCGCACATCATGCGCGGCGCCGGAAAGCCGGCCGGCGCGATAGCCGACGGGTGTGCAGCCAAAGCGCCGGCGGAAGGCCCTGCTGAAGACTTCGTGGCTGTTGAAGCCCGAGTCCAGGGCGATATCGAGAACGGACCTGTCGCTGGTAGCCAATGCCGCCGCCGCGCGGTCGAGACGAAGCCGCAGCGTGTACTGCTTCGGGGTCTCGTGAACCACGTCTCGAAAAGCGCGATGAAGATGGAACGGCGACCAACCCGCCCGCGCGGCCAGAGCGTCCCATGGCGGGTTGCTGTCGAGGCGATCGCGGATGTGTTTCAACAAGGGCAGCAGTTCAAGGTTCTTCGGCATTGAGTCGAATAATAGGTCAGGTTTCGGCGTAGCTTCTTGACTTTTCTTGCTTTTCTCGGAGACCCGGAAGCCACCAGGTCAGGCCGGGTGTTGCTCGACCCGCCCGCCGCGCAGGAGCTCGACGGCGTGGGGAATGAGGTGGAGGACGGCCTCCAGGCTTTCGCGGGCGCCCTTCTCGCTACCCGGCAGGTTGATGATGAGCGTCCTCTTGCGCGTCCCGACCACGCCCCGCGAGAGCGCGGCCATCGGCGTGCTCTGAAGGCCAGCCTGTCGCATGACCTCGGCCATGCCCGGTACCTCGCGGTCGATCATGCGACGCGTAGCTTCGGGGGTCACGTCGCGCGGCGCCAGGCCGGTGCCGCCGGCGGTGACGACGACGTCGAAGCCCGATTCGTCCGCCCAGTACCGCAGCCGCTCTTCAATTTCGACGCGCTCGTCCGCGACGATCCTGCTCTCGCGCACGTCGATGCCCCGCGCGCGCAGCATCTCGGCCACTGCCGGCCCCGCGGTGTCGACGCGTTCGCCGCGGGCGCCGGCGTCGCTGACTGTGAGGACAGCGGCCGTGATGTCCATGGTTCAGATGGTAAAGGATTAGGAAGCAATGGAGAGTTGCTGCGCATGAGGCATGAATCGTTGTAGATGGCCGACTTCTACATCGACTCCTCCGCACTCATCAAGCGCTACCGAAGTGAGCTCGGATCCGACGTGGCTCGTCGAATTGTTTGCAGCGCGGGTGCCCGATCTACGGATCGCCACATCGCAATTTACCGTCATCGAGGTAACAGCCGTGGCGTCACGAATGTTCAAGGCCGCCTGATATCGCACGGCAACTACTCAGGACTGCTGGCCCGACTTCGGGAGGCGTTCGTTCCGAAATCGAGGTCCTGGCTATCCGCCGAAACACCGTGGTTCAAGCAATTGTCGCCGGTCAGAAGCATGCCCTTAAAGCCGGAGATACGATTCAACTCGCTTCCGCTCTGTCGCTGGCGACCTCCAGCGGCGCGCGCGGCCTCGTATTCGTTTCTGGCGACAGGGACCTCCTGGCCGCCGCCAGGGCCGAAGGGTTGAACGCCCTCGACCCCGAAGGCCCCGGAGCCCTCGGAGCTCTTACCGCCTTCCAACCCTCCTGACGCGATACATCCCTGTACCGCGGCAACATCGCATCCCTGATGGGTTGCGACGTGGCCGATCGCCGCGCGATTCGGCGATTAGGAAATAATGTGTTGACAAGGTGGGAAACGATGGTAGTATGTGGGAACTTATGGGCAGATGAGGCTCGGGGATGGGGCTAAAGTCATTCCCGTGGGGCAACGGGGCAGATGCTATTTCTCGGTACTTACCCTTACTCGATGGACGAGCGGGGCCGGGTCCCGATCCCGCCTCGCTTTCGCGATGCCTTCCTCACCGGCGTAATCCTGACGCAGGGGGCGCCGGACAAGTGTGTCCGCATCTATCCGCAGTCGGGCTTCGAGGAGAAGGCGGACCTCTACATGGCAGAGCCGGTGACCCGCCGCATCGGCCGGGTGATGAGGCGGTCGTTCTTCAGCACCGCCTACCCGGCGGAGGTCGACAGGCAGGGCCGCGTACTGGTGCCGCCCCAGCTCAGGCGCTGGGCGAGCCTCGAAGGCGAGGTCGTGGTGGTCGGCATCGGCGATGGAATCGAGATCTGGAACCGCAGGCGTTCGACGAATTGAGGACGATCGAGGAGTCCGAGCTGGAGGCTCTGGACTCGGGATGATGGTCATGACGCAAGACGCAATCGCACACGAACCGGTGATGCTGCACGAGGTCCTCGCGGCGCCTCGACGTGCAGCCGGGCGGCCGCTACGTCGACTGCACCGTCGAACGGCGGCGGCCACGCCGAGGCCATCCTCGAGGCGGCGTCGCCCGGCGGCGCCCTTGCTCGGCATCGACGCCGACCCGGAGGCGCTCGAGCGCGCCCGGGTCCGCCTGGCCGGCTTCGAGGGCTCCGTGGCGCTGGTGCAGGCCAACTTCCGCGAGGTCGAAAGCGTCTGCCGGGAGAGCGGCTTCGCGCCCGTGAACGGCGTCCTCTTCGACCTTGGGCTTTCGTCGCAGCAGCTGGCGAGCCGGCCCGCGCGGCTTCAGCTTCCGCGCGAAGCGTCCGCTGGACATGCGCTTCGGTCCCGATCAGGAGGACGACAGCCTCCTACTGGGTGAACGAGGCGTCCGAAGACGAGCTCGCGGACGTCATCTGGCGGCTTCGGCGAAGAGAAGGCAGAGCCGCCGTATCGCCCGCGCCATCGTGCAGCGGCCGTCCGCTGCGGACGACCACTGATCTAGCCAAAGCCGTCGAGCAGGCCGTGGGCCGGAGGCCGGGAAGTCAAACCCACCCCGCCACCAAGACGTTCCAGGCCCTCCGCATCGCTGTCAATCAGGAACTAGCCAGCCTGAGCGAAGCGTTGCCTCGGGCTCTCGGTCTGCTCGGCTTTGGATCCCGGCTTGTGGTCATCAGCTACCACTCGCTCGAGGACCGCATCGTCAAGCAGTTCATTGCCGCGCGAGTCGCGTGACTGCATCTGCCCGCCGCGACAACCGGTGTGCACCTGTGGCCACAAGGCGACGCTGCGGCCGGTTACGCGCGGCGCCCTGACGCCATCGGCCGAGGAGGTCGCCGCGCAACCCGCGCAGCCGCAGCGCCAAGCTCCGGGTCGCGGAGCGATTGCCCGAGAGAGTTGCCTGACGGCGATGGCACTCGACCGGCTCGCCCCGCCCCGTACCGTCTCTGCTCCTCCACGTGAGGCGCAGGCCTGGACGCCCCGTCGCGCGATAGCCGCCGCGGTCGTAATCGCGGTGGCTATCGCGCTTCTCCAGGTCGTCCAGTCGAGCGACGTTCGCCAACACCGGCGCCAACATCCAGAAGCTGGAGACGGAGCGCGTCGACAGCACCGCGCGCGTCCATGACCTGGAGGCGGACATCGCCGCGCTTGGCCTCGCTGGACCGCACGGAGCGCGCCGCCCGCGACCGCCTGGGCATGGTGCCCGCCACGAAGATCACTTACCTGCAAGTGGCGGTCCCGGCGCCCTTCCGGCCCCCTGCTGCCGCGTCCGCTGACCAACATCGCGACGCCGGAACCCGAACATCGCGCCTGGTGGGAGCACTTCCTGCGGGCTCTTCCCCTCCCGTAAGCACTAGAAGAAGGGATAGGGAGCAAGCAAGAGCAGCAGGCCCCGCGGGCGGAAGACAGTGAGTCTGCCGCCTGGTGTGGGCCGCCCTTCGAAGCCCAGTCCCATTCCTGGAGGAAGCAGCTTGGCGAAGTCTCGCGGCCGGTTCACCTGGCGCATGGCAACCTTCGTCGTCTTCCTGACGCTGGCTACCGGCGGCCTGGTCGCGCGTCTGGCGTACATCCAGATCGTCCATCACGACCGTTACACGCTCGAAGCCCAGGCGGAGCACCTCGAGAAGCAACCGATCCGGTCCAGCCGCGGCGCCATCCTCGACCGCAACGGCTTTCCCCTCGCGACCTCCATCGACGTCTTCGACATCTACGTCGACCGCCGCGCCTGGCGCGAAGACGCCCCCGACAGGCCCCAGCGCGTCGCCACCGCCCTTGCGCCGCTGCTCGGCAAGCCGGCCGCCACATTGCTGGCCAGGCTCCAGGACGACGCCGACGGGCCCGTCGAGCTGCTCGCGGACGGCGTCGACTTCGAGATCGGGCGTCAGATCGAGGGCCTGGCCCTGCCGGGCGTCATCCGTGGCGGCGGCCACCAAGCGCTACTACCCGGAAGGCGACGTCGGCTCCGGCCTCCTCGGCTTCCTCGGCCGCGACCACTCCGGCCTCGCCGGCCTCGAGGCCGACCTCGACGACACTGCTCAGCGGCACGCCCGGCGCCCTCTACTTCGAGCGCGACGGCGGCGGCCAGCCGATCGCCTTCGGCGCCAGTCGCCTGCGAGCCGGGCAAGCCCGGCGCCGACGTCCGGCTGACCATCGACCGCTACATCCAGCGCCTGATCGAGAACGAGCTCGACAAGCAGATCAAGGACCACCAGGCCAGCGGCGGCTCGATCATCGTCATGGACCCGAAGACCGGCGCCATCCTGGCCATGGCCAGCCGGCCCAGCTTCAAGCTCTCGCAGCTGACTCTCGATACGCCGCCGCCGCTGGACCTCTTCCGCAACCGCGCCGTCACCGACCTCTACGAGCCCGGCTCCGTCATCAAGACGTCTGACCATGGCCACGGCCATCGACCTCGGCCTCGTCAAGCCCGACACCACCTACTTCGACAGCGGCACCGTCGTGAAGGGCGGCTACACCTTCAAGAACTGGGACTTCAGCGCCAACGGCATCCAGACGATGACCCAGCGTGCTGCAGAAGAGCCTCAACACCGGCGCCATCTGGCTCAGCGACCACCTGGGCGCCAACAACCTCTACGCCTCACTGCAGCGCTTCGGCTTCGGCGAAGACGACCCACTCCGGCCTGGGCGGCGAGGCGACGGCCTGCTGCGCACCAACAAAGACGCGGGCTGGTACTCGGCCGACCTCGCGACGAACAGCTACGGCCAGGGCATCGCCGCCACGCCGCTGCAGGTGATCACGGCCATCTCCTCCGTCATCAACGGCGGCAAGCTCATGCGGCCCTACATTGTCCAGGAGATAGACGGCGCCGATGGCCGGCGGATCTACGAACCTGTTATGGTCAGGCGGACGATCTCCGAGGCCTCTTCCAAGACCATGGTCGAGATGCTGAATCAGGTCGTCGACGGCGACCCCGTGCACAAGGCGCAGGTCAAGGGCTACCACGTCGGCGGCAAGACCGGCACGACGCTCGTCTCGATACCGACCGGATACGCGCTGGACTCGACAATCGCTTCCTTCGTCGGCTTCGCGCCGGTGGAGGACCCGGCGTTCATCATGCTCGTCAAGATCGATCAGCCCAAGGACGACCCGCTCGGTGGCATCGTGGCGGCGCCCGTGTTCGGCAAGGCTGGCGCCCCAGATCCTCTCCTACCTGAACGTGCCGCCTTATACATCCCCGCTCGCGCGCACCGCCCCTTGACGCCCATGCTAAGGCTGGCCGAAGTCCGCACGGCCCTGGCCGCCCAACTCCTCAGCGAGCGTCCCGGAGACCTGCGTGCCTTCTCCGGCATCAGCAACGACTCGCGCAAGGTCCAGCTTGGCCAGCTTTTCGTGGCTCTGAAGACCGAGACCCGCGACGGCCACGACTTCGTGCCGGCGGCGGTCAAGGCCGGCGCCGCCGGCGTGCTGGTCGACCGTCCGGTCGAAGCGCCGGCCGGAGTCGCCGTATTCCTGGTGCGGGACACGCAAACGGCTCTGGGGGAACTTGGCGCTTACTGGCGCGCCCGTTTCGACGTCAAGGCGGTCGTGATAACGGGCAGCGTCGGCAAGACGACGACGAAGGAGCTGGTGGCCGCGCTGCTGGCCTCGAAGTACGCGGTGCTCAAGAGCGAGGCCAACTTCAACGACGAGGTTGGCCTCTCGATGACCCTGTTCGAGCTCACGAACCGGCACGAACGCGCCGTGCTCGAGGCCGGTATGTTCGGCCTCGGGGAGATCCGCCGCCTGTGCGAGATCGCGCGGCCAGAAATCGCCGTCGTGATGAACGTTGGGCCTAACCACATGGAGCGCCTGGGCACCATCCAGGCGATCGCGCAAGCCAAGGCGGAGGCCGTCGAGGGCCTGCCCGCGGACGGGACCGCCGTCCTCAACGCCGATGACCCCTACGTGGCCGCGATGGCATCGCTGACCAGGGCTCGAGTGCTCAGCTTCGGCCTCACGGAAGACGCCGGCTTGCGGGCCAGCGACGTGCGCAGCCTGGGCCTCGGCGGCGTCGATTTTACCGTGGCGATGGGCGGGCGCGGCCTGCGGGCGCACTCACCTTTGGCGGGCGTCGATCTCGTCTCGAACGCGCTCGCCGCGCTGGCCGTTGCGATCGCCGACGGCTTTTCGCTCGAGGAGGCCGTCGCCGCGCTACGAGAGGCGCGCCCGCCTTCGCGCCTTCAGGTCAAAGAGGCGAAGTCGGGCGCCGTCGTCCTGGACGACTGCTACAACGCCGGCCCGGCCTCGACCATCGCCGCCCTGTCCGTGCTCGCGGAGACGCCGGGAAGGCGCATCGCCCTGCTCGGCGACATGCTGGAGCTGGGGCCGGCGGAGGAGGAGGGGCACAGGCAAGTGGGCCGAACGAGCGGCGGAAGTCGCCGACATGCTGTTCACGGTCGGGCCGCGGGCGGCGACGATCGCCGAGGCGGCGCGGGCGGCCGGGGCGGCGTGCGTCCGCCACTTCGAGTCCAAAGAGGAGGCGGCGAAAGAGCTGAAAGCGTTGCTGGGGCCGGGAGACGTCATCCTCGTGAAGGCCTCGCACGGCGTGGCGCTGGAGACGGTGGTAGCGGAGCTTGCCGGATAGATGGTCTATGCCAGCGTATGCAGCCTTGTCGCCATGGGAATCGCGCTCGCCGCCGGCGGGCCCATCGTGAGATGGCTGCGCGCGATGAAGATCGGCAAGAGCGAGTCCGGCGACGAGCCGGAAGAGTACGCCAGGCGCGCCGGCAAACCGACGATGGGCGGCATCATCTTCATGCTCGGCATCGCCGTCGTTGGCGCCTTCATCTGTCTCGACCGCGACTCCGACATCCTGCTGCCGCTGCTGGCGATGGTCGTGTCGGCCGGCGTCGGCGCCGTCGACGACTCGCGGACCCTGGTGGGGCGGGAGAAAGTCAGCGGCCACGAACCCTGGTTCTGGGGCGTGAAGTGGGCGGCGCAGATCGGGATCGGCGTGGTCGCGGCGCTGGTGCTGTATTACCAGTTCGACCTCGACCAGGTGCTGGTGCCGCATTTCGGCGCCTACAGCCTGGGCATCCTTTATATACCGGTGGCGGTGGTCATCTTCGTCGTCGCCAGCAGCGGCGCCGTGATCACGGATGGCATGGACGGCCTGATGGCAGGCGTGAGCCTGATCGCCTTCCTGGGCTACGCCGTCATCGCCCTGGCCCAGGGGCAGGGCGCCCTGGGCGCGTTCGCGCTGGCGGTCGTCGGGGCTGCCGCGGGGTACCTCTGGTACAACGCCTACCCTGCCAGCGTCATCATGGGCGAAGTGGGGGCGCAGGCCCTGGCGGCCGGCTGGATCGTCGTCGCCTTCATGACCGGCTGGTGGCTGCTGATGCCGGTGATCGGCGTTATCTTCGTCGCGGAGGGTCTTTCGGACGTGATCCAGATCGGCTACTTCAAGCTGTCGCACGGCAAGCGCGTCTTCAAAATGGCGCCGATCCACTACCATTTCAAGCTTTCGGGCTGGGAGGAGACGCAGGTCGTCGCCCGCTTCTGGCTGGTGGGCGTGGCGGGAGCGCTGGCCGGCATCGCCCTGGCGCTGGTTGACTAAGTGGGCAGCGCCGGAGCATTGAACATGGAGCGCACGAGAGGAGACATCGAGAGACGCACCTCTGTCATTCCGACGCCAGGAGGAATCCCGCCTGAAGCCGTTAAGTCTAAAACCCTCGCCCTGGCGTCAGAAACAAGCGCGTCCGGGATTCCTCCTGGCGTCGGAATGACAGAGTCGGTGGCGTCCGCATGACAGGGCTGTGCGTCGGAATGACAGCTGGGAATAAGTGCTAAACTGCTATGACAGATGAACAAGACTTCAAGGGGAAGCGCGTCACTGTGATCGGCCTCGGCATCGAGGGCGAGGACCTGGCGCGCTACTTCGCCGCCCACGGCGCCCGCGTGACCGTCAGCGACGCCAAGAGCCGCCAGGCGCTCGGCGCCCGCGCCGCCGCGCTCGAAGCCGCTGGCGTGCGCCTTTCCCTCGGCCGCAACGACCCTGCCGACGCCACCGGCGCCGACCTGGTCTGCGTGTCCCAGGGCGTGCCGCTCTCGAACCCCGCGGTCGTCGCCGCCCGCGAGGCCGGCCGGCCGCTCGAGTCGATGACCAGCCTCTTCTTCCAATGGTGGCCCGGCCCGATCGCCGGCATCACCGGCAGCTGCGGCAAGACCACGACCACGTCTCTCACCGACGCCGTCTTTACCGCCGCCGGCCGCAAGCACGTGCTCGGCGGCAACATCGGCGTCGGGCTGCTGTCGCTGCTGCCGCAGGCGTCGCCGGATACGTGGGCCGTGCTGGAGATAAGTCACACCCAGCTCACTCTCGCGCGCCGAAGCCCGAAGGTGGCCTGCTTGCTGAACGTGACGCCCAACCACCTGGACCAGTTCACCTGGGACGAGTACGTCGAGCTGAAGACGCACATCTTCGCTTACCAGTCGACCTCCGATGCCTGCGTCTTCAACGCCGACGACCCGGTCTCGCAGCGAGTTGAGGCCAAAGGCCTCCGGGCGGCCCTTTCTCTTCAGCATCGAGGCCGACCACGGCGCCGATGGCGCCTTCGTCCTCGGCGAGACGGTCTTCTGGCGGCGCCGGCGGCCGCGAGGCGCCAGTGACCTCGCTGGACCAGATCCCCATGCGCGGCCGCCACAACGTCGCCAACGTCGCCGCCGCCACCGCCATCGCCGCCGCCTGCGACATCGACCCGCGCGCCGTCGCGGACGCCGTGCGCACGTTCCGGCCGCCGCCGCACCGCATCGAGGTGGTGGCGAGCATCGAGGGCGTGACCTACTACAACGACAGCATCGCGACCGCGCCCGAGCGCACGCTCGCCGCCCTGCGGTCGTTTTCAGAGCCGATCGTGCTGCTGCTCGGCGGCCGCGACAAGAACCTGCCCCTGGAGGAGCTGGCCGGCGAAGTCACGCGAGCGCTGCCGCGCCGTCGTCTGTTTCGGCGAGGCCCGCGAACTGCTGGCCGGCGCGATGCTCGGAGCCGGCATCCCAGTCGAGCGCGTCGACCAGCTTGCGGACGCCGTTCGCGTCGCCCACGCGCTCGCGCGTTCGGGCGACGTTGTCCTGCTCTCCCCGGCCTGCACCAGCTTCGACGCCTACGCGAACTTCGAGCAGCGCGGCGAGCACTTCCGCACCCTGGTCGCTGAGCTGGTGAAGGAATGATTAAGGAGCAAGGGACACGGAACAGGGAGCGGAACAGGAGAGATCAGGCTCCGGTTCCGCCATGTTCCTTGTTCCCTGTTCTGTGTTCCCCTGGGCCGCCCCATGAGAGCTAACGCTACCAGCCGCCTTCGTCCCGGCAAGCCGGACGACGCCATCTTCGTGACGGCGCTGGCGCTGGTCGTTATCGGCCTGGTCTTCGTCTACAGCGCCAGCTTCGCCATCGCGCTATCGGCCTTCGACAACATCAACTACTTCATCGTCAGGCAGGGCGTCTCGGCCCTCATCGGCCTGGCGGCGATGGTCGTGCTCATGCGCGTCGACTATCACCGTCTGCGCGTCGTCAGCCCGGCGCTAATGTTGGTGGCGGTGCTCAGCCTCGCGGCTGTGCTCTTCGTCGGCGACGCCAGCTACGGCGCCCGCCGCTGGATCAGCTTCGGCTCGCTGCCGCCGTTCCAGCCCAGCGAATTCGCCAAGCTGGCGATGATCATCTACATCTCCGCCTGGCTGGCGTCGCGTGGCGCCGAGGTCAAGACGTTCGCCCTGGGCTTCGTGCCGTTCATCTTTATGGTCGGGGTCGTTGCGGCGCTGATCATCCTGGAGCCGGACACCGGCACGGCGATCATCGTGGTCCTGACCACGGTGACGCTGTTCTTCATCGCCGGCGCCTCGCTCACGCACCTGATGGCGCTTCTGGGGATCGGCAGCGTGACGGCGGTGATCCTGGTGTTCGCGCACAGCTACCGCCTGGACAGGTTAATGTCATTCGTGTCGGCCGAAGATGACCCTTCGGGCCTGGGCTTCCAGGTGCTACAGCTATTGATCGCTCTCGGCAGCGGCGGCGTGCACGGGCTGGGCCTTGGCGTCAGCCGCCAGAAGTTCTTCTACATTCCCGGCGCGCACACGGACGGCATCTTCGCCATCATCGGTGAAGAAGCGGGGTTCGTCGGCTCAATTATGGTCATCGGCCTGTTCGCCTATCTCTGCTATCGCGGCCTCCGCGTCGCCCTGAACGCGCGTGACGACTTCGGCGCCTACCTCGCGACCGGCATCGTCGGCTGGATCGCCTTCCAGGCCCTGGTCAACATCGGTGGCGTCACGCGCTCGATCCCTCTTACCGGCATCCCGCTGCCCTTCATCAGCTACGGCGGTTCGGCGCTGATCATGACCATGGCCGCCGTCGGCGTGCTGCTCAGCGTCTCCCGCTACGGCCGCCACCACGCTTACATCGAGAGGCCGGCGCGGCAGCGGTCGCGGCAGGCGGTGGTCCAGACATGAGGGTCGTCTTTTGCGGCGGCGGCACCGGCGGCCACGTCTACCCTGCGCTCACTGTCGCCGCGGCGCTGCGAGACATTTGCCAGGCCGCCGGACGTGCAGGCCTGAACTCCGGTTCGGCTGTCGGCCTGCAAATGCTTTACATCGGTGTGAAAGGCAAGATGGACGCCGAGCTGGCCGCCCGCGCAGGCATCCCTTTCGACGGCGTGACCGCGGCCCCGCTGCGCACGGGCACAGTGCCCGGTACCGCCCATGGCGCGATGACGCTCGCGGCCGGGACTGCCTCGGCGCTGCGCATCCTACGGCGCTTTCACCCGGACGTGGTCTTCGCGACCGGCGGCTACGGCAGTGTGGGCGTGGGCCTGGCGGCGCGGCTCCTGCGCCGCCCCCTGCTCCTGTTCCTGCCTGACGTCGAGGCCGGCATGGCCGTGAAGGCGCTGACGAAGGTTGCCGACCGCATCGCGGTCACGGTGCCGGCGGCGCTGGACGCCGTGCCGCGCGACAAGGCGACAGTCACCGGATACCCTGTGCGCCGGCAGTTCTTCGAAGCCGAGCGCGGCGCGGCCCGCCAACGCCTGGGCCTGGACCCAGGCCTGCCCGTCCTGCTCGTCTCCGGCGCCAGCAGCGGCGCCAACCGCATCAACCAGGCGGTCGCGGCCTGGGCGCCCGAGTTCCTGCGCGAAGGCCAGCTCCTGCACCTTTGCGGCCGCGCCGATGAGCCCTGGCTGCGCGTCGAACGCGAACGAGTGCCCGAAGACCTGCGCGCGCGCTATCACCTCTACGGCTACCTGCACGAGGACATGGCCGAAGCGCTGGCCGCAGCCGACCTCGCGGTCATGCGCTCCGGCGCGTCGACCCTGGGCGAGTTGCCGGCGGCGCGCCTGCCGGCCGTCCTGGTGCCCGGTGAGTACGAAGGCTGGGACCAGAGCCCCAACGCCCGCTACCTCGAGGGCGAAGGCGCCGCGGTCATGCTGCCGCAGTCGCGCCTCGAGGCCGACCTGCGCTCGACGGTGATGGGCCTGCTGCGCGCTCCCGCCCGCCTGAGCGACATGCGCGCCGCTCTGGCACGCCTGGCGCGGCCGGACGCGGCGGCGAACCTGGCGCGGCTGCTGATGGAGATGGCAGGCGCGCGCAGCCCAGCTTTGGCGGTGCAAGCGTGACCAGCGAAGGGTCGCGGCAGATTCTGGAGGCCGTGGACGCCACCTGGCGGCCCTTCCGCGACGCCGTGCGCCTGCTCGGCCCAGCCCGCTTCCACGAGCAGACCCCTGCAGGCTGGACCGCGGGCGAAATGCTGGCGACAATCGCCTTCTGGGACGAGGCGGCTTACGGCTGGATCACCCGGAGTATCCGCCAGCAGCAGCTGCCCGAGGGCTGGACATTCGCCAGCGGCTTCGACCACAGCCAGGGCTGGCCCGGCGCCGACATTCACAACGCCCGCGAGGCCGCGTGGGGCAAGTCCCGGAGCCCGGAACAGATACTCGCCTGCTGCGATAAGGCCCACGAGCAGCTTCTCGGCATCCTGGCGACCGTCACGGACGACGAGGAATTGGCTAACCGCGACTACTTCCGCCAGCTCGGCGGACACTACGCCGACCACCAACCGGAGCTCGATGCGTTGCTGGCCGGCCCCGCGGCAGGAGGGCGCGGGTGACAGCCGCAACCGGAATTCCGGCCCGCGTGCACCTGGTCGGCATCGGCGGCATGCACATGTCGGCGATCGCGCGCATCCTCCTGGCCTGGGGCCACGAGGTTTCCGGCTCGGACCAGCGCCGCACGCCGCTTGTCGACGCCATCGAGGCGCTGGGCGCGAAGGTCCATATCGACGCACGACGCCGCCAACGTCGGCGACGCCGGCCTCGTCGTGACAACGTCGGCCGCGACCGCGGACAACCCGGAGCTGGACGAAGCGCGGCGGCGCGGCATCCCCGTGATCAAGCGCGCGGACATGGTCGCGAAGCTGATGGAGGGCAAGCAGGCGTTGTGCGTCGCCGGCAGCCACGGCAAGAGCACGACCAGCGGCCTCATCGCCTACATCCTCGCCCGCGCCGGCAGGGACCCCACCTACCTGATCGGCGCCGAGGTCGCGGACCTGGGCACGAACGCCGCCCCCGGCGGCGGCCCGCACGTCGTCGTCGAGGCCGACGAGTACGACCGCGCCTTCCTCAGCTACACGCCCGCGATGGCGCTGGTCACTGAACGTCGAGGCGGACCACCTCGACTACTACAAGACGATGGAGGCCGTGCACGAGGCCTTCCGGGGCTTCGTGGCGAACGTGCGGCCCGGCGGCACGCTCGTGCTCTGCGCCGACAGCCCCGAGGCGATGGAGCTGCGGCCCTTCGCCCCCGCGGGCGTCGGTGTCGAGACCTACAGCCTGCGTCATGACCTGCGCCTGCCCTCGCGCGCCAGTCCCAGGGCCGGCTGGTTCGCGAGGATGATCCGCGACGAGGGCGACGTGGGCGCGAATTCAGGCTCGCGCCCTTCGTCTCAGCGCTTCGAGGTCTTGCGCTACGGCCAGCACTTCGGCGAGTTCTCGACCGCGCTATCCGGCACGCCACAACGTCGCAAACGCCCTCGGCGCAATCGTCGTGTGCACCGCCGCCGGCCTCTCGGCGCCAGGAGATAAGCGGGCCGCTGTCGGGCTATCACGGCGTCCGGCGGCGCTTCGAGAAGGTCGGCGAAGCTGCCGGCGTCCTGGTGATGGACGACTACGCCCACCACCCGACAGAGATCGAAACCCTGGCCGGGGCCGCCCGCCAGCGCTTCCCCGGGCGGCGCATCGTCGTGCTGTTCCAGCCTCACACCTTCGCCCGCACGCGCTACCTGCTCGACGGCCCTTCGGCGGCCTCAAGACCGACTTTCGCACCTGCTTCCGCGGCTTCGACCGCCTCTTCCTTCTCGAGACCTACGCCGCGCGCGAGGCCATCGCCGACGGCATGACCGCGGAGCAGCTCGCGCGCGAGGTGGTTTCGCCTGAGCCCGGCTACTTCGCCGACCTGCGAGGCCGCCGCCGACGGCATCGCCGCCGAGCTGCGAGCCGGCGACGTCTTCTTCACCGTCGGTGCCGGCGACCTGGACGCCGTAGGGCCGATGGTGCTGGAGCGGCTGAGGTTGCGCCGGACGGGAGAGTTGGTCGGGTGGTGGCAGGGGGCCGGAATGAAAATGTCGCCTGGCTTCCTGCGCGAGCTCGAAGCGATCGCGCCCGTCAAACTCGATGAGCCGCTCGGCCGCTACACCACCATCGGCGTCGGCGGGCCGGCGGACGCCTACGCGGTCGCGCGCTCGGCGCGGCAGGTGGCGGATATCGTCGGTCTCTGCCGGCGGGCGGAGGTGCCGTTCTTCGTCCTCGGCTCCGGCAGCAACATCGTCGTCGGCGACCGGGGCATCCGCGGCGTCACCATCGGCAACAGCGCCCAGGCGCTCTCCGAGCCGGAGCTTGTGGGCGGCGACGGCGCCAGATACGTCGTGCGCGCAGACGCCGGCTGTAGCTTCGCGGCCGTGTCGCGGCAGCTCGCGTTCGCGGGCTACGCCGGCCTGGAGTGGGCCTGCGGCATCCCGGGCACGCTCGGCGGCGCCGTCGTCTACAACGCCGGCGCCTACGGCGGCTGCCTGGGCGACGTCCTGCAGCGCGTCGTCGTCGCCGGCGACGACGGCGACCTCGAGCTGCAGGCCGCCGACCTCGGCCTCGTCTACCGCGGCAGCGACTTCACGCGCGGCCTCATGGCCGGTAAGGCCGTGCTCTGGGCCGAGTTCACCCTCTGGCCGGGCGACGCCGCCGAGCTGCGCGCGCGCGTCGCGCGACTACGACGGCCGCCGCCTTGCGGCCCAGCCGCGCGGCCGCAACGCCGGCTCCTTCTTCAAGAACCCGCCGGACCAGCCTGCCTGGAAGCTCCTCGACGCGGCGGGCCTGCGCGGCCACCAGATCGGCGGCGCCCAGTTCTCGGAAAAGCACTGCAACTTCCTGGTCAACGCCGGCGGCGCCACTGCGGCCGACGTCGTCGCGCTGAAGGACCTGGCGCAGGCCCGCGTGCGCGAACGCTTTGGCGTCGAGCTCGAGAACGAGGTGGCGCTGGTGGGGGAGGGCTTCGGAGGTGCCTGAGCGCCTGCGACTCGGCCTGATCTTCGGCGGGCGCTCCATCGAGCACGAGGTGTCCGTCGTCTCGGCCCAGCACGTGATCGCGGCCGCCGACCCGGAGCGCTTCGAGGTCGTGCCCATCGGCGTCACCAAGGCCGGCGTCTGGCTGTCCGTCGCGGAGACCAGGGCCGAACTCGACCGCCCCGACCCCGCGTTCAAGAAGACCCTGAGCGCTCCCGTCACCCAACCCCGAGGCAACGAAGGAGGAGGCAGGGGCATCGCAGCCATCGCGCGCGGGGTCGAAGCCCTGGCGAAGGTCGACGTCGGTGTTTCCCCTGATCCACGGCACCCACGGCGAAGACGGCACCCTGCAGGGGCTGCTGGAGCTGGCCGACCTGCCCTACGTGGGCTGCGGCGTCGCCGCCAGCGCCATCGGCATGGACAAGGCGCTGATGAAGGCGGCGTTCCTGGCCGATGGCCTACCGGTCGGCGAGCACACGATCGTCGACCTGCGCGACTGGGAAGAGGACCCGCTGGATGGAGCGCGCATGATCGAGCGCCAGGTGCCGTATCCGGCCTTCGTGAAGCCGGCGAACGGCGGCTCCAGCGTCGGCGTGAGCAAGGCCAGGAACCGCGAAGAGCTTCTCGAAGCCGTAAGCGTCGCCGGCGAATGCGACCGCAAGATCGTCATCGAGCAGGCCATCGAGGGCCGTGAGGTCGAATGCGCCGTCCTCGGGCAACGACGACCGCGAGGCGTCGCCGGTCGGCGAGATGCGCTACAGGCGCGAGTTCTACGACTACGAGGCCAAGTACCTGGACCCGTCGACCGAGATCATCGCGCCCGACCGAGCTGCCCGACGGAGTCTCGGACCGCGTGCAGCGATCTGGCCCTGCGCGCCTTCCGGGCGATCGACGGCGTCGGGTCTCAGCCGGGTCGACTTCTTCCTTCGCGGCGACGGATCGCTAATAATCGACGAAATCAATACGATGCCGGGGTTCACGCCGGCCAGTATGTACCCTCGCCTATGGCAGGCGGCAGGAGTAAGCTACAGCGAACTAGTAACGCGCCTGGTCGACCTGGCGCTCGAAACGACACAGGGAGAAGCGTATTGCCTAAAGGACCGCAGCCCCCGCCGGCGGTCCGAAAGCACGAAGCCAAGAGTCAAAAGCCCGCGAAGGCGCTCTCGCTGGCTCATGGCGCTCGCTGTTATCCCCATCGCCTTCGCGGCGGGTCTAACCTACGCCGCCCTGCAGTTGCCCATCGCTCCGGGTGCAGCAGGTGCGCGTCGCTGGGCACGGACACGCTGGACACGCAGGCCGTCGCCGACCTCGCCGGCCTCAAGGGCCAGAGCATGCTCCGCCTGGGCCTCGGCGAGGCGCGCGCGAAGCTGCTGGCGATCCCGCAGGTCAAGTCGGTGCGCTTCTCAGCGCGACTGGCCGAACACCGTCACCATCCGCGTCGAAGAGCGCGTGCCCTGGGGCTTCTGGTCGGTCGGCGGCAAGGACTACCCCGTCGACGTACGAGGGCGTCGTGCTGGCGACGGGCGCGCCTTCGACGGCCTCCGCCCGCATCGTCGAGCCGGACGCGAACCGCGTCATGGGCCCCGGCGACCGCGTACACCCGGACGCCATCGCCCTGGCCGATCGCATCTTCCGGGAATCGCCCGCGCTTCCTCGGCCAGCGGCGTCAACGAGCTCGAGTACCAGGCCGGCGTCGGCGTCACCGCCGTGTTCTAGCAACGGCCTGCGCGTGACCTTCGGCGACGAGCGCTCCTACGAGTACAAGGTCGCGGTGCTTTCGAAGCTGCTGGACCAGCTCAAGGCCCAGGGCCGCACGCCCCAGGCCGTCGACCTGCGCTTCGGCGAGCGGGTGACCTATGAGTAGGAGCGCTTCGTGAGGACGCGGCACCTTCGCCGCCATCGACGTCGGCACGACGAAGGTCTGCACCATCGTCGGTGAGGTCGCGGGCCAGGACCCCGGCAACGCCTCCGGCAGACCCGCGCATCCTCGGCGTCGGCATTGCGCCCTCGGCCGGCCTCAGCCGCGGCATGGTCGATAACATCCGCGAGGCCACGGAGGCGATCCGCGCCTCGGTCGAGAAGGCGGAGCGCGCCAGCGGCACCCGCATCCTCTCGGCCCACGTCGGCCTCAGCGGCGCCCACGTCGAGAGCCTCAACAACCGCGGCATCGTCGCGGTCCCGGACCGCAGCCGCCCGATCTCGCGCGACGACATCGCCCGCGCCCTCGAAGGCGCCAAGATCATCAGCATCCCCTCCAACCGCGAGATCCTGCACGTCCTGCCGCGCTACTTCGTCGTCGATGGCCAGGACAGCGTCAGCGACCCGCTGGGCATGTACGGCCAGCGCCTCGACGTCGAAGCGCACATCATCACCGTCGCCTCCAGCGCCGTCGCCAACGTCACCAAGGTGGTCGAGGCGCGCCGGCGTGCAGGTCGACGAGCTCGTCCTGCAGCCGCTGGCCGGCGCCGAGGCGGTGCTCACCGCCGAAGAGAAGCGCCAGGGCGTCGTCCTCGCCGACATCGGCGGCGGCTGCACCGACATCGCCGTCTTCCTCGACGGCAGCATCCAGCACACCGCGACGCTGCCCGTCGGCGGCAACCACGTCACCCGCGACCTCGTCGTCGGCCTGCGCTGCCCCTACCACAGCGCCGAAGAGGCGAAGGAGATGTACGGCCACGCCCTGCCCAGCACGGTGCCCGCCGACCGACATGATCGAGCATCGAGGCCTTCGGCGCCGAGCGTCAGCGCACCTACTCCCGCCGCCAGCTCTGCGAGATCATCCAGGCCCGCTGCGAAGAGATCCTCGAGATGATCGATGACCGAGGTGCGGCAAGGCCGTCGACGCCCGACGTTCGTCTCGGCCGGCCTCGTGCTCACCGGCGGCACGGCGCGCCTGCCCGGCATCGACCTCCTGGCCGAGCAGGTGACGGGCCTGCCGGCGCGCGTCGGCCTGCCCGGCAGCACATCTTCGGCCTCGTCGACGAGCTGCACGACCCGGCCTTCGCGACCAGCGTCGGCCTGCTGCAGTGGGCCGTCGGCGCGCAGGAGCTGGCGCCTTCGGCGCACGGCGCCGCCGGGCCCACGGCCGCTCGACGGCCTGTTCAAGAAGCATCGGCAACTGGTTCAAGGTGCTGCTGCCGGAATGAGGAGAAGGGAAGCAGGAAGCAGGGAGAACCAGAGCACCGGTTAGACCCAAGCTTCCCTCCTCCGTCTCCCTTCTCCTTGATGGGAGAGGGGCCGGGGGAGAGGGTCGGGAGTAGCGGTTATCAGATCGAGACAGGGCGCGCTCTGGGGACCAACCGAAGAAGAATCGAGGCTACCGTCCGGTGAAGAGCCGGCTGAGGAGATCGCTTCAGCCGGCCCGCCGCCGGGCGATTCGCAGGATGAAATTGGGCCCGGCCTGCCTCCCGCGGCAGGCGCCCCGCACGAAGGGCACAAGGAGGGTGCGATGAAACCGATTCGAGACTTCGACGGGCTGCCACCGATCAAGGTCGTCGGCGTCGGCGGCGGCGGCTGCAACGCCGTCAACCGCATGGCCGGCGAGAAGATCCCCGGCGTCGCAGCTCGTCGCCGTGAACACGGACGCGCCAGGCGCTGATGCCTTCGTCCAGGCCGACATGCAGATCCGCATCGGCGACAAGCTGACCAAGGGCCTCGGCGCCGGCGGCGACCCCGCACGCGGCGCGCGCGCCGCCGAGGAGAGCCGCGACGAGCTCAAGGACGCCGTCCGCGGCGCCGAGATGGTCTTCGTCACCGCCGGCATGGGCGGCGGCACCGGCACCGGCGCTTCGCCCGATCGTCGCCGAGGTCGCGCGCGAGACCGGCGCCCTGACCATCGGCGTCGTCACCAGGCCCTTCGGCTTCGAAGGCACGCAAGCGCGCGCGAGCGCGCCGAAGAGGGCATCGAGGCCCTGCGCGAGAAGGTCGACACGCTGATCGTCATCCCCAACGACCGCCTGCTCACGATCTGCGACCCCAAGGCGTCGCTCGAAGACGCCTTCAAGCACCGCCGATGACGTGCTGCGCCAGGCGCATCCAGGGCATCTCCGAGGTCATCACCCTGCCCGGCATCATCAACCTCGACTTCGCCGACGTGCGCCGGATCATGAGCGAGGCCGGCCCGGCGCTGCTGGCGATCGGCCAGGGCCGCGGCGAGAACCGCGCCGCCGACGCCGCCCGCGCCGCGATCACCAGCCCGCTGCTCGACGATCAGCATCGAGGGCGCGCGCGGCGTGCTGTTCAACGTCGTCGGCGGCAAGAACCTGGGCCTGCATGGAGGTCAACCAGGCCGCCGAGGTCATCCAGCGAGGTCGTCGACCCGACGCCGAGATCGTCTTCGGCGCCGCCATCGACCCGACCTCGGCGACGAGGTCAAGGTCACGGTCATCGCCACCGGCTTCGACGCGACGCCGCGCTCGGCCTCCCGCGAGGCCGATTACGCCCGCCACGACGACCAGGGCCTCGACGACGCCGGCCGCCCGCGAGCCATTCGCCCCGACGCCATTCCCGCCCTGGACACGGAGCTGCCGACGTTCCTGCGCCGCAGCGTCACGGCGCGTTGAGATCGCCCTGCGCCTCCGGGCGTAGCGCGGCCCGCTTTAGCTGGCCGATGCCGTCTCGTCCCAAGGCGACGGTGTCGGACCCCTGGACTGCTCCTGGGGGCCCCGCCCGGCAGCTAAAGCGGCCGGCGCTACGTCCGGAGGAGAACGCCCATCGTCGGCCTCTCCCCTGTAGTTACCCCTCGCGAGGGGCAACTACGGTGTCCAGCGGTCTGTGCCCCCCAAAGCATTGACAATAAGCCCCGTGTTATGACCACCAAGATTGCGTTACTTCTACAAAATATTGGGGTTCAGCGCATTGACAGGCCCTACATGTGGTGGTACATTCCCCTTCGCCGCTCCGCACGGACGGCACCTTAAGGACACTCCTGGGAGGGCAGATTGGCTTCGACACCGGTACAACCCGCATCCACGGCCACGGAGTTACGATGCAAGCGCTGCAATAGCGCCGCCCTCCTCCTGCGCCCCTTGGTGGGCGCCGTTTGCGCCGACTGCGGCGCCCTCTCGATAGCCGCGCCGGCGTCCACGGCCAGCAGCCTCTTCCCCTCCGATAGCCGAAATGCTGACGAGCTGACCAGCCGACTAGCCATTGCCATGAAATGCCCTTATTGCGGCCACGACGACACCAAGGTCACCGACTCGCGTGAGGCGGACGACGGCATCCGCCGCCGCCGTGAGTGCCTGTCGGCCAGCTGTGGCCGCCGCTTCACCACCTACGAACGCATCCAGATCGCGCCCCTGACCGTCGTCAAGAAGGACGGGCGGCGCGAAGAGTTCTCGCGCGAGAAGATCCTGGCCGGCATCCGCCGCTCCTGCGCCAAGCTGCCGATCAGCGGCGCCCAGATCGCCGCTATCGCCGACGACGTCGAGTCAGCGCTGCACGCCTCCGGGCGCGCAGGAGGTGCCTTCGACCGAGGTCGGCGACATGGTCATGGAGCGCCTGCGGGAGCTTGACCACGTCGCCTACGTGCGCTTCGCCTCTCACTACCGGAACTTCCTCTCGCTCGAAGAGCTTCAGGCCGAGTTCGAGCGCCTGGCGATCGCGCCCCGGCGCCCCGTGCGCCGCACCGGCGCCGCCCAGCCGCCCCTGCTGCCCCTGGCGGAGGTCGAGCAGTCGGGCAGTCGGGCAGTCGGGCAGTCCGGAGGCAGGGAGCAGTCGGGCAGTCGCGCAGTTGGGCAGTCGGGAGGCGGGAGGGCCGAGCCCACACCAATCGCCGAGCGCCAGCGCCGCCGCGCGGGAGGCCGCGGATGATTCCCGTCCAACCTCCAACCTCCAACCTCCGCCTCTCCATCGCGGTGGCTTCATGATCTCGTCGTCCTTCGGCAAGGTCGCGAACCAGCACGGCGAGATCGTGGCCGAGGGCGCCTGCGAGGTCGATGACGCGCGCGGCTCCGTAACCATGCGCCCGATCCTCGACATGCCCCTGCTCGAACGCCAGCGCGGCCCCCTGACGCTGACCCTGGACGACGGCTCCGAGCTGCTGCTCACGGAGCGCGTCATCCACTTCAAGGTCAACCTGCCCGGCGAGCGGCCCGGCTCCATCTACCGCATGTTCATCGCTCGGCAACAGGGCCTGACCCGCTGGGCGCCGGCGGGCGGCAGGGACCGCGAGCAAGAGACCGAAAACCAGGGTTCGGAGCCGGACCCGGACAGCGACCCTGACGAGCTGCCGCCGCAGTTCCGGAAGGACTCCGGCGAATGAGACGCACTTCGTGCGGATGGGGGCGTGATGGGGGTGTCCCGCCTCCCTCCTGAAGTAAGCCGGCGCAACACCTGATCAGATGCGTCGCCGGCCTCCGGTGATTCCTATTTCAGGCGTTTCCTTCCGGGGAGGTGGGAAGCGCGACCGAAAGGACCCCGACCGTGACCACGACCCTCACCCCAACAGAGACGACCCCATCCGGCGACCGCGGCCCTTCCACCGGCTCAGGGCGCACGATCGGCCTCAGGCGCTTCTACACCACGCCTGGTGTCGACCCCTACAGCCTGATCGAGTGGGACAGGCGCTCCGCGGTCATCGCCGACGAGTCGGGCAAGGCCGTGTTCGAGCAGACGGAAGTCGAGATACCGGCGTTCTGGTCGCAGACCGCGACCCAGGTCGTGGCCTCGAAGTACTTTCGCGGCCGCGCCGGCACACCGGAGCGCGAGGGCAGCGCCCGCCAGATGGTCGACCGCATCGTCAACGTGATGACGGCCTGGGGGGCCATGCCGGCGCTGCCGCGTCCTTCGACAGGCTCAGGACGAACGGACACAGGCTCAGGACGCGGACACGCCAGGACACGCCAGGCTCAGGACGGGTGGAATTTGACGCCCCCTACTTCGCATCGGCCGAAGAGGCGGAGACGTTCGCCAACGAGCTGCGCCACATCCTCATCAACCAGCTGGCCTGCTTCAACTCGCCGGTATGGTTCAACGTCGGCGTCAAAGAGAAGCCCCAGTGCTCGGCCTGCTTCATCCTCTCGGTCGAGGACTCGATGGACTCGATCCTGGAGTGGTGCCGCACGGAGGGCATGATCTTCAAGGGCGGCTCCGGCTCCGGCATTAACCTCTCCAACATTCGCTCCTCGCGCGAGTACCTGTCCGGGGGCGGCATCGCTTCCGGGCCCGTCTCCTTCATGCGCGGCGCCGACGCCATCGCCGGCTCGATCAAGTCCGGCGGCACCACCCGCCGCGCCGCCAAGATGGTGGTCCTCAACAGCGACCACCCGGACGTGATGGACTTCATCAACTGCAAGGCGCGCGAGGAAAAGAAGGCCTACGACCTCGGCGCCGCGGGCTGGGACATGTCGCTCAACGGCGAGGCCTGGGCCAGCGTCCAGTTCCAGAACGCCAACAACTCCGTCCGCGCCACCGATGAGTTCATGAAGGCCGCCATCGCCGGCACGTCATACCCCCTGCGCGCCGTCACCGATGCCAACGAGGTGATCGAGGAGGTGAACGCGCGCGACGTCCTCAAGGCGCTCGCCAGGGCGACATGGGAGTGCGGCGACCCCGGCATGCAGTTCCACACCACGATCAACGATTGGCACACCTGCTCCAACAGCGGCCCGATCAACGCCTCTAACCCCTGCTCGGAGTACATGCACGTCGACGACTCGGCCTGCAACCTGGCCAGCATCAACCTGCTGAAGTTCCTGAAAGAGGAACAGGGGACAGGGAACAAGGAGCAGGGGATTCCCAGCCGCCTTGTCTTCGACGTCGAAGCGTTCCGACATACCGTCGAGGTCATGATCACGGCCCAGGAGATCGTCGTCGGCCACTCCAGCTATCCGACCGACAAGATCGAGCGCAACGCCCACGCCATGCGCCAGCTAGGCCTCGGTTACGCCAACCTCGGCGCCCTGCTCATGACCCTGGGCCTGCCCTACGACTCCGATGAAGGCCGCGCCTACAGCGCCGCTATCACCGCCGTCATGACCGGGGGCGCTTACGCCCAGTCCGCGACAATCGCTGCCCGCGTAGGGCCGTTCTCCGAGTTCGAGCGCAACCGCCAGCCGATGCTGCGCGTGATCGGCAAGCATCGCGAGGCGGCGTACGAGCTCGACTCCAACCTGATCGACGACCCGGCGCTCTCGGCCGCGGCCCGCGCCGCCTGGGACGAAGCCCTGCGCCTGGGCGAGGAGCACGGCTACCGCAACGCCCAGGCGACCGTCCTGGCCCCGACCGGCACCATCGCCTTCATGATGGACTGCGACACCACCGGCGTTGAGCCGGACATCGCCCTGATCAAGTACAAGAAGCTGGTCGGCGGCGGCATGCTGCGCATCGTCAACCAAACCGTGCCCGTCGCCCTCGCGCGCCTGGGCTACTCGGCCGATACGGTCGAAGCGATCGTCAGGTACGTCGACGAAGTGGGCACGATCGAGGGCGCGCCGGGCCTGGACGCGAAGCACCTGCCGGTCTTCGACTGCGCCTTCCGCGCCGAGAAAGGCGTGCGTTCGATCCACCCGATGGGCCACGTCAAGATGATGGGCGCAATCCAGCCATTCATCTCCGGCGCCATCTCCAAGACCGTCAACGTCCCCAACGAGGCCACCGCCGAAGAGCTCGAGGACGTCTACATCGAGTCCTGGCGCCGCGGCGTCAAGGCAATCGCCATCTACCGCGACGGCTCGAAAACCGTGCAGCCGCTGAGCACGAGCAACAAGGAACAGGGGACAGGGAGCAAGGGGGACGCGGAAGCAGCGCCGATCCGCCGGCGGTTGCCGGACACGCGGCCGTCGATCGCCCACAAGTTCAGCATTCAGGGCCATGAAGGCTATATCCACGTCGGCTTGTACGGAGACGGCCAGCCCGGTGAGATATTCGTGACCATGGCCAAGGAAGGCAGCACGATCTCCGGCCTGATGGACGCCTTCGCGACCTCGATCTCGCTGACCCTGCAGTACGGCGTGCCCCTGCGGGACCTGGTGCAAAAGTTCAGCCACATGCGTTTCGAGCCCATGGGCATGACCGAGAACCGCGAGCTACCGATGGCCCAGTCGATCATCGACTATCTCTTCCGCTGGATGGGCACCCAGTTCATGTCCGACGAAGACAAGCACGACCTCGGCATCCTGACCGTGAGCGAGCGCATGCGGCAGGACGCCCTCTACAACGGTGTCCAGCCTGAGCTTGTGCCCGCGGCCGCCCAGCCGATCCCGGCGATCCTGCCGATCGCCGGCGGCGCCCCCGCCGACGCCAACGGCAACGACCATTCACATGGCAGCGGCGGCTCCGCCACGCTCGCAGCGGCCCCCGAGAGGTACAACGGCCCCCGGGTGCAGGCTGACGCGCCTTCGTGCGCCAGTTGCGGCTGGATCATGTCGCGCTCGGGCACCTGCTACCGCTGCGAGAACTGCGGCAGCACGTCTGGCTGCAGCTGATGCGAAAAGCGGTGAGCGTTGCCCGGGTCCGGAGGCCCTCGAATCTCGTCCTGAGCCTCCCAAAGATCGTCCTGAGGCTCTCGAAGGACGACAGGGGCGGGGTGCGGGGATGGCGGCTTACGACGTGCGCGCCTGGAGGCAACCCATGAACGAGCTGCTTGAAGACGTCAGGCAATTCCACCGCCTCCTCGGCGGGCGCCTGTCGAGCGGGTTCACACCCGCCGTGCTCGCCGCCCGCCAGCGCTACATCGACGAGGAGTTCGGCGAAGTGGTCGAGGCGTTCGCGGAAGTGCGGGCCGAAGTCGAGCGCAGCGGGCCCGGCGCCACGGCGCGCTCCGAGGCCGCTCGCCACCTGGTGGGCGAGCTCATCGACCTCACATACGTCATCGTCGGCACCTTCGTCGAGCTGGGGATCGACCCCGAGCCGGCCTGGCAGGCCGTGCAGCAGGCGAACATGCGCAAGCAGCCCTCGCCCGTGGGCGGCAAGGCCGTGAAGCCGGCCGGCTGGATTGCCCCTTCGATCCCGCTGCTGGAGCTACGACGATGAGGAAGGTCATCCGTTTATGTCCTATGCCTTAGGCGTTATGCGTTAACCTGCCTATCCCCTCCGACCGGTCGGCGGTTCCTCCTGCCCCGTCACCGCCGACCGAACGTGAAGCGCCCCTCGATCCCCCTCGAGGGGCGCTTCCACGTCGAAGGAGTGTCGAGGCCGGCGGGCGGTGTAGTCTTTCTCGACGCCGAAGGAGCTGCCGATGCTCGAACCCCTGATCTACGTCGATATCCACCGTATCAAGCATGGCCACGCCGGCGCTTGCCTGCAGACGTCCCGGGAACACATTCGGACGCTCGAAGGCGCCTCCACCCGGCACCTCTACTTCGCGATTTGCCTGAACGAGCAAAACCTGGAGTACGCAAACGTCCAGATCCACCCGGACGCGGAGTCGATGGTCGCCCACAACCAGCTGGCCGGCCGTCAGGCTCGGGCCGCCGCGGAGACGCTGGAATCCAGGATCGAAAGCCACCTCTACGGCATACCCGACGCCGCGCTGCGAGGACAACTCGACCAGAATGAGACGAGGATCAGCGGTCCCTCGATGGGGTTCAGCGACCTCATGCCGGCGGAACAGTGGGCGCCCGTCTCAGGCCCCTTGATATTCATCCTCTCTTACGGGCTTATGCCGGGCTCTGGCCGGGCTCACGAGACGGTCATGGACGGCGTGGTGCGGAGCCAGGAGGCGCCGCCGAGCCTCCTCCACGACAGGGTCTACCTGGACGAGAGCGGCGGCCGGGTCACCAACGTGCAGGTGTACAAGGGGGTAAAGTCTGCGGCGGCTCGCGCAGGCCTGCTGTACTGGCAGCGGCTCGCCGCGCTCAAAACCCTGATCGATTCTGATTCGATGCGGATAAGTATCGTTGGGGCCGGCGGCGAGGCCGTGCGGGATAAGCTGCGCGGCTTGCTGGGCCCAACCGTCCCGATCGAGGTCAGGACGCCCGCGCTTGGATTCAGCCGCCTGGCCCTGGAGTGACGCCAGCGGTGGCGTCTCGAAGGTTGCCGAAAGCTGCCCATCGGTCGGCTCTCGTCTCCAGTAGGTCTTTAGATGCGGTCCGGCGAGTGAACGGCGCCTTCATCACGCGCGCTGCCGGTGTTGAGGGTGCCCGCCGGTTCCAGGAGGAGGACGCTGGCCTCGGCGGCGGCCACGGGTTTGTGCTCGATGCCGCGCTCGACGATTAAGAACTCGCCCTGCTCCAGGTCGACGAGGCGTCCTCGCAAATGCATGGAGAGCCGGCCCTGGAGGACAAGAAAGAGCTCGTCCTCGTCTTCGTGCCGGTGCCAGACGAACTCGCCCTTCAGCTTGACGAGCTTGACCTGCTGCCCGTTCAGGTCGCCGACGATCTTCGGGCTCCACAGGTCCGAGAATCTTGCCAGCTTCTCGGCGATGTTGACTTTCTCCATCGAACTCTCCTGCTCAGGCAAACATGCCCGGACATTATCTCCGGGGCGGGCCGGGATGGGGCCAAAGACAGCATCCGCCTAAACTGGCGGCGTGAGCGAATCCGAAGCCGGGCCGCCCTTCGAGTTCTCCCGCGAACAACTGCGTTCGGCCGAGCGGCTACTGAGGCGGGGCTTCGGCGGCAGCTTGCGCATCGACGGCTACGACGTGCTCACGGACCGTCGCGACGTTGTCGCGCGCCTGCGCACGGCCGGGGCCGCGGAGGCGCCGGCGTCGGCCATCCTCAAGCTCTTCCGCGGGGACAACCGCGCCGCGTTCGACGCCGCCGACAACGCCGAGCACGGCCGCCCCGGCTGGCGGTTCGCCAGCGAGTGGGCCGGCCTGGAGCTGCTCGACTCGTTCGACTACAGCGACGGCCGCCCGCGTGTTGCGCCGGCGTTCTACGGCGGCGACCCGCAGCGCGGCCTGTTACTGATCGAGGACGCCGGCGACGGGCTGAGCCTGGCCGACGCCCTCCTCGGCGATGACCCCAAAGCGGCCGAGTCGGCGCTTGTCGCCTATGTCCGTGCCCTGGGCCGCATGCACGCGCTCACCGCCGGCCGGGCGGCCGAATACGACGCGATCGTCGACCGCCTGGGCCGGCCGAAGGAGCGCGCGCTCTGGCAGGCCCGCGTCCGCCGCGACGTCGAGCGCCTGCCGGAGGCCTGCGACGAGCTCGAGTTCGAGTGGTCGCCGGGGATGGTCGACGACGTCCAACTGGTGACCGCGGCGATGCTCGAACCCGGCCCCTTCGAGACCTACACCCACGGCGACCCTTGCCCCGACAACGACCGCCTGGTCGAGAGCCGCATGGTCTTCTTCGACTTCGAACGCGGCGGCTTCCGCAACGCCTTTCTGGACGGAGTGTACCCGCGCTTTCCCTTCCCGACCTGCTGGTGCGTGAACCGCATGCCGGAGTGGCTGCTGCCGCCGCTCGAGACCGCCTATCGCCTGGAGCTAATGAAGGCGGCGCCCGAACTCGGCGATGACGGCGTCTTCGAGGCAGCGATCGTCAACGCGGCTGCCTTCTGGCTGATCTCGACCACCGTGCAGTTGCTGCCGCAAGCGCTGCGGCTGGACCAGACCTGGGGCATCAGCACCATACGCCAGCGCCTGCTTTACCGCTTCGGGCTTTTCTCGCAGACCACCGCGCGCTTCCGGCGCCTGGAGGCGCTGGGCGCCTGGGCCTACCTGATGCGCGAGCGCATGCGGGCGAAGTGGCACGAGGCGCGCGAAATGCCCCTCTACCCCGCGTTCCGCGAAGACGGCGCGTGACCCAGGCCGCGGAGTATTACGAATCCATCTAAAGTCATTGACAGTTCCTGACCCCGCACCTAAGCTCCGCGTCCGGCGAGGCAGGAAATGCGCATCACCAGACGCAGGCTCCTGGTTTCGGCAGGCGCGGCCGCCGTCGCCGCCGGTATCTTTCCGGTGGCGTTTCTGGAGGCGGCGAACGAAAGGGTCTTCTTCCTGGACCCCGAGTGGGGCGCGGGCCAGTCTAATTGTGGCCCCTGTAGCGCCTGCAAGGCCTGTCACGGGAACGCTTTGAAGATGTTCACGTCCGCCGCGCTGGCTGAGCACAGCAGAGCGCACCCGTACTGCAAGTGCCTGCTCCGGTCGAAGTCTGTTCCGGAGAGAGAGTTCGTGTCGCTGTTCGGCCCCAACGGCGGCCCGCGGCACCGCGACGAATACGACCCGCGACGCGACAAGCTCTTCCTGCCGTCGCCACCGGGACTCGAAAAGAAGGGTACGCCGACCCCCACTCCTGCGCCCGCGCGCGGGAACAGTGGACGCTAGAATCTGAGCCCAAGGAGGCGATGGCCGAAGACGAAATAGGGAAGAGTGCTGAGGAAGCCACGTGAGCCGAGAGGCGTGGAAAGCGTGACTGCTGGCGTGAGAATGGGGCATGGTGCGGCTCAACACCGCTGCGAAGTCGTGATCTGTGGTTCGTGAGGTGCGCGTCGAGGTCTGTGGGTTGAGGTGGCTCCCTTAGCACTCTTCTGAAACCAGTAGCAGTGGGCGACCGCTGGGCCGCCCACTGTCGCGTTCACGGCATGTCGGCTCGTAGCGACGATTTTGTAGGTCCAGGGGAAGAGCGGCGGGCGTCTGGCTCCTAGCCGGAAGCGCCCGTACATTAGCCGCGTGCAGGCTTCCCCCACCCCGGCACCGCCGCAATCAATAAGTCTTAAATCCCTCGTCGGCAGCGTATACCTGCCGACCTTCCTGTTCTCCGTCGGGCAGGGCGCGGTCATCCCGATCGTGCCGCTGTTCGCGACCGACCTCGGCGCCTCCATCGCCACCGCCAGCCTCATCGTCGGCATGCGGGGCATCGGCACCATGGCCATGGACGTACCCGGCGGCATCCTTGAGTCGAAGTTCGGCGACAAGTTCGTGATGATCGCCGGTACCGCCATCGTGGCGGTGGTCGCGCTGGGCGCGAGCCTGAGCACCTCGCCGCTGCAGCTTGCCCTGCTCATGCTCCTGATGGGCTGCGGCTGGTCGTTCTGGCTCCTGGCCCGTCTGGCCTACGTCAGCGACGCGGCGCCTGCCCACCAGCGCGGCCGCATTATCTCGACGGTTGGCGGCACCAACCGCATCGGCAATTTCGTGGGGCCGCTAGTCGGCGGCTTCGTGGGGCGGGAGTACGGGCTGGAGGCCGTCTTCTACGTGCAGGCAGCGCTGGGCCTGACATCGGTCGCGGCCATGATGCTGACCGTGAACGAATCGAACCGCACCCTGCGTTCCCGGCAGGAGAGCGTGTACGGCGCCTTCTCCTCGGTGCTTAAGGCGCACTACCGGATCCTGGCGACCGCCGGCTTCGCCGTGGTCATGCTGCAACTGTTGCGCCAGGCGCGCCAGGTCTTCCTGCCCCTGTGGGGCAAGTCCATCGGCCTCGACGTGGCCGACATCGGCATCATCTTCAGCATCTCGACTGCCATCGACATGGCGCTTTTCTATCCGGCCGGGCTGGTCATGGACAAGTGGGGACGAAAGTGGGTAGCAGTGCCCAGCCTCCTGGTGCTTTCCGTGAGCGTGGCCCTGATCCCGCTGGCGCACGGCTTTGCCCTGCTGGCCCTGATCGCGCTTCTGGCCGGCGCCGGGAACGGCATCGGCGCCGGCGTGGCGATGACGCTGGGCGCCGACTTCGCGCCGGCCGATACACGCGGCGAATTCCTCGGCATCTGGCGCTTCGTGGGCGATGTCGGCACGGCCGGCGGGCCGCTGATGATCGGCGTGCTAACGGGCCTGGCGTCCTTGAGCGTGGCCTCGGCTGTCGTCGCCGGCTTCGGCTTCGCGGGCGCGTACCTGCTCGCCCGCCTGGTGCCCGAGCCGCTGAAGCGTCAGCCGGCCCTCACCGCCCTTGCGGAGCCGGAGCCGGCCGCATCCAACCTGGCGGACGGGCCGTGACACCACGGCGAAGCGCATAGCTAGCGCACGCCCGGCGCGCGAAGCCGGCCGGGCTGAAAGGCCCGGCCTACGATATTCGGTGACGCCTGACGCCTCATCCCTCTGATGGCGCGGCAAGCACCACGGTCCCCGAAATCCTGTCGGCGAATGTCCGCCGGCGCTCGTCGGCGAACATCGAGGCAACGTTCGCGACCGTGCCGAACGGGAAAACCGCCCCGAAGGCGAAATACACCAGAAAGCGCAGCACCGCCGTGTCCAGCTTCGGCTTCATACCTTCGCGGTTCACGATCCGCAGGCCGACGGCGGCCTTTCCCGGCGTCGCGCCCGTCGCCGCCACTGAACCTATGTGGTAGGTGGCGGCGACGAGGATCATCACCGGCACCATCGACCCCAGATCCACACCGGACGACATGCCCAACGACCCGATCATCAGCACGAGCACAATGAGCACTGCCCAGTCCAACAGCACCGCCGCCGCGCGCGCGGGAATCGGCGCCAGGTCAATGTCTTCCGTGATGCGGTCCACGCGTTCAATCCTACAGGTGAGGATAAGTCGGAGCCGGAGGCGACGCTTTGATCCCCCAGGATTGGAGTTAGGGGACTGCCAGAGCCGAACAAATGCTCGCCTTGCGGTGGTAAAATTGACCGATATGGCCTCGACGCCGCTCGAACTCAAGCTCTCCGACAACGCCCGGGTGGTCCTGGAACGCCGCTATCTGGCCAGGGACGAAAGCGGCCGCCTGATAGAGACGCCCGAGGACCTCTTTCGCCGCGTTGCGCGCAACATCGCTCAGGCGGAGCGCGGCTACGCCGCGGCTGAGCGCGCCGACGCCGCGGTCGCCGAGTGGGAGCAACGCTTTCTCGACCTGATGACATCCCTGCGCTTCCTGCCCAACTCGCCCACCCTCGGCAACGCCGGCCGGCCCCTGCAGCAGCTCGCGGCCTGCTTCGTCCTGCCCGTCGAGGACTCGATCGCCGGCATCTTCGAGACGGTGAAGCAGACGGCGCTGATCCACCAGAGCGGTGGCGGCACCGGCTTCGCCTTCAGCCGCCTGCGGCCGGCCGGCGACGTGGTGCAGTCGACCGGCGGCGTCGCCTCCGGCCCAGTCTCCTTCATGAAGGTCTTCGACGGCGCCACCGAGGCGATCAAGCAGGGCGGCACCCGCCGCGGCGCCAACATGGCCATCCTCGACGTCCGCCACCCTGACATCGAGGCCTTCATCGACGTCAAGGCGGACATGGTCACCCTCACGAACTTCAACATCTCCGTCGCCGTGGACGAAGCCTTCATGAGAGCCGTCGAAGAGGACGCCGAGTACGACCTCGTCAACCCGCGCACGCGGCGAGGTCGCCGGCCGGCGCCGCGCCAGGGCCATCTTCGACCGCATCGTCGCGAACGCCTGGGCGAACGGCGACCCGGGCCTGGTCTTCCTTGACCGGATCAACAGAGACAACCCTACTCACGTCACTTGGACTTATAGAAGCCACGAATCCCTGCGGCGAGCAGCCGCTGCTCCCGTACGAGAGCTGCAACCTCGGCTCAATCAACCTGGTCCGGTTTGCCAGGCCGGGGACGCCGGACATGGTCGACTGGGACGGGCTGGCAGACACCGTGGCGACGGCCGTCCGCTTCCTGGACGACGTCATCGACATGAACGCCTACCCCATCCCCGAGATCGACCGCATGACTCGCCTGACCCGCAAGATCGGCCTCGGCGTCATGGCCTGGGCAGACCTCCTCTTCGAGCTCGGCATCGCCTACGACTCCGAAGAGGCCCTGGCGCTGGGCGAGCGCGTCATGAGCTTCATCCGCGAGCGCGCCGACCGCGCCTCCCAGGAACTGGCCGCCGAGCGAGGAGTATTTCCCGCCTGGGACGAGTCGGCTTACGGGCCTGCCGGCGCGGAACCGCCGCCTGCGCAACTCAACCCGCACCACGGTCGCCCCCACGGGCACGCTGAGCATCATCGCCGGCGTCTCCGGCGGCATCGAACCGGCCTTCGCGCTCGCCTTCATGCGCCAGCACTACCTCGACCCGTCGCAACCGTCGCAGCCGGTGCGACTGGCCGAAGTCGACCGCGTGTTCGAGCGCAAGGCCAGGGAAGCAGGCTTCTGGTCGGACGGCCTGTCCCGCTACCTGGCCGAGGGTGGCAGCCTGTCCGAACGCGATGACGTGCCGGACTGGGCGCAAGGACGTGTTCGTCACCGCGCATGAGGTCGAGCCGCGCTGGCACGTGCGCATGCAGGCCGCCTTCCAGCGCCACACCGACAACGCCGTCAGCAAGACGATCAACTTCCCCCGCTCGGCCACCATCGACGATGTCGCGCAGGCCTACCTGATGGCGTATCACGAGGGCTGCAAGGGCATCACCATTTACCGCGATGGCTCGCGCGCTGGCCAGGTCCTCTCTCACGCGGCGAAGTCGGACGCCAGCGCTGGCGATGTGAACCTCGTCGCGGAGCCGGCGGTGGCCGGTCAGGACGTGCTCGAGGCGTTCTCGGAGCTGGCCTCCGCCTCCGGGCTGCACCGCCGCCACCTGCCCGACGAGCGCCGGTCGATCACCCACAAGTTTCGCGTCGGCGAGCAGGAAGGCTTCGTTACCGTGGGCCTGTTCGAGGACGGCACCCCGGGCGAGATCTTCGTGACGATATCGAAAGAGGGCTCGACCATCCGCGGCCTCATGGACTCGGTGGCGATGCTGACGTCGTACTCGCTGCAATACGGCGTCCCCCTGCGTACTCTGGTCGGCAAGTTCAAGGGCGTGCACTTCGAGCCCGCCGGCTTCACCGCCAACCCTGAGCTCCCCCAGGCCACGAGCCTGGTCGACTACATCTTTCGCTGGCTGGAGCTGAAGTTCCTCAAGGACGGCGCGCCTCCGGACGTATCTGCCGCCGTAGCGGCTTCGGACGTAGCGGCGACCTTGAGGTCGCCAGGGGAGGTGCGGAGCGGGTCGCGCCGGTGAAGCGACGGCGGTGTGTCCCACGACATCGGCACCGGACTCCTGTGCCCGGACTGCGGCAACCAGCTGGTCTTCGCGGAGGGCTGCCTGCTGTGCCGCGGCTGCGGCTACACGAAGTGCGGCTGAGCTAGGCCCTCGGCCCCAGGACGCGCTCGAACCAGTCCGCGATCTGCTCGACAGTCATGGAACCGGGCATTGCCGTCTCGATCGCGACTTCACCGATGAGACGAACCTGCAAGTTCGTCGGCCGGCTGTCCATGAATCGTGTCGAGATTAGAAGTGTCAGCGCCACCAGCGAGGCCGTGCGCTTGTTGCCATCGACGAACGCGTGGTCGGCGATCAGGCCGTGGAACAAGGCCGAAGCCTTCAGTTGGACGGTGGGGAACAGCTCCTGGCCGAAGACGTCTTGAAAGGCCCGGGCGCAAACCGCCTCCAGCCGTCCGGGATACTCTCCTTCCAGCCCGCCGCCCAGCCCGATCGCCGTCCTGTGCACGTGCCGCACCGCGGCGACAAGAGCGGCGAGCCAGGCTACCGGCTCGCCATCTCTTGCAGCCACTGCTTGTTGTCCCTCATCACGCGGTCGATCACTTTGAGCCCCAGCCCAAGGTCCCAGCCGGGCGGTCCGGCCCGGTCCTGCTGCTCGAGCCAGCGCTCGCCGGCCGCGGTCATTCGCCATACGCCCCTGGGAGTGTCCTCATGCAAAAGGCCCGCCTCGACCATGTTCTTACGTTCGAACGCGGCTGTGACGCGCCAACGCGGTTCGCCATTGGTCAGGGACTCGCGGTCCACGGGCGTCAGGCGGTCCGCACGAATGCGCCCAACCTCATCCAGCACGTCCTTGGCCCTGGCCTCGCCGCCGCGTTGACGCAGGGCTTCCAGGATCGGGCGCCTGAACTCCCTCTGCGGCGTCTGTGGCCGCTCCTGAGACGGCGGCCTGCCGCGCCTGAATCCGCGCAGCCTTCCGGGGTGGTAGGCAACCGCGGCGTCGGCAACCTGCCGGTTCTGGTAGGCGTCCAGGCCGAGAAGGCGGCGCAAAACAAGGTTCGGTGTGTCGCCAAAGCCGCCGATTCGGCTTTCGAGCTCGCGGTACACGTCCTGGTCGACGCGAATGGTCGTCATCGTGGCCATTTGAGATTCCTCCCCTTCTCGTAAACCAATCAACCCTATAATAGCATTTAATTAACGTAATACAAGGGGCCGCCAGCGTTTGACTGCTCTCGACCAGCGTGCCTAGACTCAATCCCACGAACTTCTATCGCCGCTTCTGAGAGTCAGGCCGATGTCCGAATCAAAGCAAGAGTGGCTCGACAAGACCTACGGCCCCGCCTCGAAGCGCTCGCCCGAACGCGACGCGGCCTTCGAAACCTCTTCAGGCCGTCCGGTCGAGGCGCTTTACACGCCCGACGACCGGCCCGACCGCTACCTCAGCGACCTTGGATTCCCCGGCGAGCTGCCCTTTCACGCGCGGCGTCCAGCCGACGATGTACCGCGGGCGCCACTGGACCATGCGCCAGTACGCCGGCTTCGGCGACGCGGAGGAGTCGAACCGGCGCTACCGCTACCTCCTCGACCAGGGCCAGACCGGCCTCTCGGTCGCCTTTGACCTGCCGACGCAGATCGGCTACGACGCCGACCACGAGCGCGGCGAGGGCGAGGTCGGCAAGGTCGGCGTCTCGATCTGCTCGATCGAGGACATGGAGACGCTGTTCAAGGACATTCCCCTGGAAAAGGTCACCACTTCGATGACCATCAACGCCACGGCTTCGATCCTGCTGGCCCTGTACGTCGCCGTAGGCAAGCGGCAGGGCGCCGACATCAAGAAGCTGGGTGGCACGATCCAGAACGACATCCTCAAGGAGTACATCGCCCGCGGCACCTACATCTACCCGCCGCGGCCCTCCATGCGCCTGATCACGGACATCTTCGCCTGGTGCAAGGACAACCTCCCGGAATGGAACACGATCAGCATCTCCGGCTACCACATGCGCGAAGCCGGCTGCACCGCCGCCCAGGAAGTCGGCTTCACGATCGCGGACGCGATCGAATACGTGGACGCTGCCCTGAGGGCCGGGCTGACCGTCGACCAGTTCGGGCCGCGGCTGTCGTTCTTCTTCGCCTGTCACAGCCTTTTCCTGGAAGAGGTCGCGAAGTTCCGCGCCGCCCGGCGCCTGTGGGCGAAGGTCATGCGCGACCGCTTCGGCGCCAGGGACCCGCGCTCGCTGATGCTGCGCTTCCACACCCAGACCGGCGGCGCCACCCTCACGGCCCAGCAGCCGCTGAACAACCTCGTGCGCACGGCCTTCCAGGGCCTGGCCGCGGTGCTGGGCGGCACTCAGTCGCTGCACACCAACTCATTCGACGAGGCGCTGGCCTTGCCCTCTGAGCACGCCGTCACGCTTGCCCTGCGTTCCCAGCAGATCATCGCCTTCGAGACGGGCGCCGCCGATACGGTCGACCCCTTTGCCGGCTCGCCCTACATCGAGCAGCTCACCGACTGGGTCGAGCAGGAGGCCCAGTCCTACATCGACCGCATCGACGCCATGGGCGGCGCCCTCGCGGGTATCGAGGCCGGCTTCCAGCAGCGCGAGATTCACGAGAGCGCTTACCGGATGCAGAGGGCGATCGAGGAGAAACGCAAGGTCGTCGTCGGCGTCAATGACTTCCTCGATGGCGATGACGGCTCGCATTCCCGAGATCCTGCGCGTCGACCCTGAGCTGGGCCGCCGCCAGATCGAGAAGCTGCGGGCCCTGCGCGCCCGCCGCGACCAGTCTAAAGTGGGCCTCTGCCTCGGTCGCGTCCGCGAGGCCGCGGAGGGCACGGAGAACTTGATGCCGCTCTTCATCGACGCGGTCGAAAACTACGTAACCCTGGGCGAGATCTGCGACGTCCTGCGCGGCGTCTGGGGCGAGCAGCGCGAGTTCGCGGGGGTCTAGAATGACGCAGATCACCGCCCACACCACCGCCCGGCGCATGACGCAGGCCGCCATCGCCCTTCTCGACGGGCTCGACGCCGCCCAGCGCTCGAAGGCCTGCTTCAAACTCGGTGACGATGCCGAGCGCAGCCGCTGGGCGTACTACCCGCGCGAATTCCACGGCCTGCCCCTGCTGGCGATGACCGGCCTCCAGGAAAAGCTCATGGCCAACCTTCTCGAGAGCGGGCTCAGCATCCCGGCGCACACCAAGGCCGCCGTCGTCATGGCGATCGAGAACGTCCTCGACCGCATCGAGAAACACGCCCGCGACGACCGCCACAACGGCCGCTACTTCGTCAGCTTGTTCGGCCAACCCGGCGGCGCCGAACCCTGGGGCTGGCGCTTCGAGGGGCATCACGTATCCGTGCACTTCACCCTGGCCGGCGACGAGCTCCTGGGCTGGACGCCGAACTTCCTCGGCGCGAACCCGGCCCGTATCGGCCACGGCGAGGCCGTCGTCTTCAGGCCCCTGGCCGAAGAGGAGGACTTGGCCCGCGAGCTTCTGCTGTCCCTGGACGCAGATCAGCGCCGAGAGGCGATCGTCGCGCCGGTGGCGCCGGTCGACTTCATCCTCACGAACGCCGCCCGCGTGCCGGAACGCCTGCTGCCGGGAGAGGGGATCCAGCCCGACTTCCCGGCCTTGAACGCGGCTCTGTTCGACCGCCTCACGCCCGAACAGAGCCACTCCCTGACCTTCGAGCGCGAGAAACCGCGCGGGATCGCCGGCAAAGGCCTCGAAGACGTGCAGCGCGACCACCTCTTCAACCTCGTGCGCGTCTACCTCGACCGCCTTCCCGACGACGCGGCTTCGCTGGCGATGGCCGAGCTCGAGGAAGACGTCGCCGGCAGCCTGCACTTCGCCTGGGCCGGCGAGATCGAGCCGCGCCGGCCGCACTATTACCGCATCCAGGGCCCGCGCTTCCTGGTCGAGTACGACAACACCCAGAACAACGCCAACCACGTCCACGCCGTCTGGCGCGACCCCGACAACGACTTTGCCGACCTGCTGCTGGAGCACTACCTCCAGGACCACGCCCCGAAGTAGCCTCGGCTTGACAGCCACCTCTCGGGGAGGCAGATTCCAGAGACCCAAGTGTCCGCCGCGAGGGTGCCTGCCCTTTTCGTGGAAACGGGGTCGCCAGCTCGTGAAGCCGAGGCTGGTGATGGTCGCCCCGACACCGCTATTATTCGCCCAACAAGGGGGAAAGCATGGCATACAAGGATGACCTGCTCAAAGAGCTCGATCAGGGTTACGCGACACTGAAGAGAGATATCGCCGGCCTCAGCGACGAGCAGATGCTCGTCGTCTGGCTGGACCAGTGGAACACCCGCGACCTCCTCGCCCACGTCGCCGGCTGGCACCGCGAGATGGGCGGCGCGCTCGAGCGCATCGGCCGCGGCGAGCGCCCGACCCCCGAGGGCGTCGACTACTCCGACGGCGACTCCTGGAACGCGAAGTTCGCCGGCGCGAAGAAGACCGCTTCGCCGCAAGAAGTCATGGCCGAGCTTGAGGACTCCTTCCGCTCCTATCGCGCCGCCGCCGGCGCGCTGCCTGAAGAGCGCTTCGAGCAGGGCCGGGCCGTCGACCGCATCGTCCACACAAGCGGCATCAACCACTACAACGAACACGGCGAGCAGATCCGGGAGTGGCGCAAGACCCTGTAGCCGGTAGCGCGAAGGCGGACTTGCTTCGCGACCTCGATGATGCTTTCGTCGGGTTGATGGGCGTCGTCCGTTCGCTGCCCAGGGTCGCGCCTTCCGGCGAAGGTGAGTGGGGCGCGTTCGAGATAGTGGCGCACCTCGATGGCTGGCACCTGTCCGCCGCTGGAAGGATCGAGCGCATCGGCCGCGGCGAGCAGGTCGCCAATCCCGGCGACTTTGATGTCCTGAACGCCGCCTTCGTGGCCGAGCGGGCAGGTCTCTCGCGAGACGCGCTCGAACGCCAGCTAGAGGAAAGCTTCCGCGGCATGCGAGCCGCCGTGTCCTCCGCCCCCGACGCCGTGTTCTGGCGCGGGCAGCCCGGCCAGGAGGACAGCCTCGCCTACTTCATCGCCTACGAGAACGGGCCGGCCCACTACGATGAGCACATGACAGACCTGAAGGACGTCCGGCCATGAGCGAAGCCGGCGACCGGCGCGGGCCGGGCTTCATCCCCGAGCCCCTGGGCAAGGCCACGCAGATCACCGAAGAGACGGCGCAGCGCCTGATCCGCGCCGTTGAGACCAGCCAGCCCGTGCGCAGCCTTCGCGCCAGCCAGCTCGCCAGCGGCATTCTCGGCGGCGTGGGGCTGGCGCTGTTCATCGTCGGCGTCGAAAACGCCGCTCATGACTTGCCCTTCATCTCCAACCCTTACGGCTCCATGTTCGTCGGTATACTGCTCCTGGCGGCCACGGGTTTGCTTCTGAAACGCCTCGCCAGTGGCGAATAAGGCGGTTGCCCGGTTGCCGGCAACAGGCCGCCGGAGATCAGGTCAGGCGATGACCAGGACCCCTCGTCTCGAGATCGAATACTGCACCCAGTGCCGCTGGCTGTCGCGCGCCGCCTGGGTGGCGCAGGAGTTGCTCACAACCTTCGCCGATGAGCTGGGTGAAGTCGCCATGGTGCCCGGCAAGGGCGGCGTCTTCGATGTCCGCCTCGACGGCGACTCGATCTGGTCGCGCGCGGCCGAAGGCCGCCACGCGGAGATCGCGGAGTTGAAGCAGCGCCTGCGCGACCGCATCGCTCCGGGGCGAAGCCTGGGCCACAGCGATCGCTAGGACGCGTCCCCTCCGTCCCAAACCGCATCGCCCGCTGGCCTGGCTGCGCGAAGTCCTGGCCCTGCCCGGCCCCGGCGTCATCACCGGCGCCTCTGACGATGACCCCAGCGGCATCGCTACGTACTCGATCGCCGGCGCCCGCACCGGGTACACCCTCCTCTGGACGACCGTCGTATCGTTGCCACTCAACGCCGCCGTGCAGAACATGTGCGCCCGCATTGGCCTGGTGACAGGTCAGGGCCTGGCCGCTAATCTGCGGCGCCACTACCCCCGGCGGGTGCTGCTCGCGCTCGTCGCCCTGCTCTTCGTTGCCAACACGGCGAACATCGGCGCCGACATCGCCGCGATTGCCTCCGGCGTGAACCTCCTCACCGGGCTGCCGGTGCGGCCCCTGGTGGTGCCGATCGGGGTCGCGATTGCGGTCGCGGAGATCGCGGTCCCCTATCGAATCTTCGCGACATACCTCAAGTTGCTGACTCTGGCGCTCTTCGCCTACATCTTCGCGGCCTTCCTGGCCGGTCCCGACTGGGGTCGGGCCTTGCGCGGCAGTCTCCTGACTGACGTGGCCTTTACGCCCGAGTTCATGACCGCGATCGTCGCCCTCTTCGGCACTACAATCTCGCCCTATCTCTTCTTCTGGCAGGCATCGGAGGAGGTCGAGGAGCTTCACGGGCGTCATGAACTGCGCGCCACCGAGCCGGAGCTACGCAGGGCCGAGCTGGATGTGGATGCGGGCATGGTGCTCGCTCATGTGGTTGCCTACTTCATCATCCTCACCACAGCCGCGACCCTATACCCAGCCGGGCTCCGGGATATTTCGACCGCGCGCGAGGCCGCCGAAGCCCTCCGGCCCCTCGCCGGCGACGCCGCGACGACGCTATTTGCGGTCGGGTTCATCGGCACCGGCCTGCTTTCGATTCCCGTGCTCGCCGGTTCCGCGGCATACGCCATCGCGGAGGTGTTCGACTGGCGCGAGGGGCTGGAGGAGAAGCCTCGTCAGGCGCCACAGTTCTACATAGTCATCGCCCTGGCAACGACCGTCGGCCTGGTCATCGCCATCTCAGGCATCGGCGCGATCCAGGCGTTGTTCGTGTCTGCCATCCTCAACGGGGTTGTGGCGCCGGTGCTCATAGCGACGATCCTGGTGGTCAGCAACGACTCGGCGATCCTCGGCCGGCATCGTAACGGGGCCGTGTCTAACCTGTTCGGCTTCGCGGCGTTCGCGGTCATGGCCCTGGCCGCCATCGGTATGGCCGTCACCTTCGTTTTCCAGGGCTAGACTTCGCGTGTCTGCCCGGCGCTTTTGCTACATTGAGCCAGTGAACATCCTCCAGGAACCGCGGTCCAACGTCTTCGACCAGGTCGGCGGCTTTCCAACCTTCGAACGGCTGGTGGACGACTTCTACAAGCGCGTCAAAGCCGACGGCGAGCTGGCGCCGATGTTTCCCGAAGACATGGCCGAGCCTAAAGAGCACCTGGCGCTGTTCCTGGCCCAGTTCTTCGGCGGCCCCGCCGAGTACTCGATCCGCCGTGGCCATCCTCGCCTGCGCTCCCGCCACCTCCCCTTCGCGATCGGGCAGCGCCAGCGCGACGCCTGGCTCGCCTGCATGCTCGCTGCCCTGGACGCGTCCGGCATCGCAGAGCCGGCGCTCGCCGAGATGCGCCTGTACTTCGAAGACGCCTCGTCGTTCATGATCAACAGCTAAAGAGCTGTCAGCTGTCAGCTGTCAGCTCGGCCACAGGGACCTCGGGGTTCTGGCTGACCGCTGATAGCTGACCGCTGACAGCTTGTCGTAAGCTTGTCCCCCATGAACATCAGCCGCGTCCACCACATCGGCATCTACGTGAACGACCTCGAGGCGGCGCTGAAGCTCTATCGCGACGGCCTTGGCCTGCCGGTCGTGTACCAGCAGGCGCGCATGGCCATGCTCTCGACCGGCGAGAACAACATCGAGCTGATCGAGCCGGCGGCGGACGCGCCGGTGCGCCAGCAGCCCCAGGAGCAGTGGGAGGGTTCGAACCACGTCGCCCTGGAGACGGACGACATCGCCGCCTCGCTGACGGAGCTCCAGGCCAAGGGCGTGCCCCTGCGGGGCACGGCGGCGCGACAGCTTCCCAACTACAAGTTCGCCTTCCTTGCCCCGGAGGCGCTCGACGGCCCCAGCGTAGAGTTGGTGGAGACGACGAAGGATTACGACCCGATCCCGGCGCACCCTTATATCAAGGGCTTCGACCATATCGTCATCAGCCAGCCCGACCTCGGCGAGGCGACCCGCAAGTGGGACGAATACCTGGGCCTTAAGACGCGCCGCGAGATGAACCGCACCCTGACCACCCGCCTGGCCTTCCTCAAGCCCGGGCGCTGCATCCTGGAGCTTGCCGGGCCGCGCCCAGACGTCGAGCCCGGCGAGCGCCGTCCCGGCCGCGTCGGCGGCTTCGTCTTCGAGGTCACCGGCATCGACCACGTCCAGGCCGGCCTCAAGTCGCAGGGCTTGCCCGCGGGCGACGTGCACACCGCCGTCCAGGGCGGCCGCATCTTCAGCGTCCACCGCTCGGCGACCTCGGGCGTGCCCCTGGCGTTCATCGAATACGACGGCACCGCGCCGGCCGGGACGGGGCTGAACGAGTAATCAGTTATCAGTGATTAGTGATTAGTAATTAGCAGGGAAAGGGATGGAGCGTTGTGCGAGACTTTAGGCAACTAAAGGTGTGGGAGAAGGCCCACTCTTTGGCCTTAAATGTCTACCAGATGTCATCTCGGTTTCCGCGAGAAGAACTCTACGGTCTGACATCGCAAATTAGACGCTGCGCAACGTCCATCCCTGCTAACATCGCGGAAGGATGCGGCGCCGCAACGCGACCAGAGTTCGCCCGATATCTCCAAATCGCGATGAAGTCAGCCAGCGAACTGGATTATCATCTTCTCTTGGCCCGCGACCTAAAAATGCTCCAGGTGCACGAGCATGAGCAACTCCGGCGCGCGTTGGCTGAAGTGCAGAAGATGCTCGCGGTCTTGATCCGACAGGTGCGAAGTGCCCATGATCGCATCCTAGAGAAAACGCTAATTACTAATGACTAATTACTTATGACTCCAGGTAAGCGCATCCACCACATCGCCCTGGTCGTCCACAACCTGGAGCAGGGCCTTGCACTTTTACCGCGACAAGCTCGGCCTGCGCCTCGACAAGGTCGAGACCGTCGAGGAGCAGGGCGTGAAGGCAGCGCTGCTCTCGATGGCCAATGTCGAGATCGAGTTGCTGGAGCCGCTGTCGCCGGAGAGCGGCGTCGGGCGCTTTCTCGAGCGCCGCGGTGAGGGCCTGCACCACATCTGCTTCACCACGCCCGACATTCGCGCCGAGATGGCCGGCCTCAAGGCGCGCGGCGTGGAGCTGCTGGACCAGGAACCCCGTCACGGCCTCGCCGGCCTGATCTGCTTCATGCACCCCCGCGCCCACGCCGGCGTGCTGGTGGAGCTGGTGGAGGCGCAGGCATAGGAGGAGCGGAAGTTGGACATTGGATGGTGGAGTCCCGGCTCCAACCTCCAACCTCAGACCTCCAATTCACCATGAATGACCTCACTCTCGACCACGTGATCGTCGGCGTCGAAGACCTGGGGGCCTCGGCGGCGGCGCTCGCTGCCGTGCTCGGCCGGCGGCCTTCCTGGCGAGGCCGGCATCCTACATACGGCACCGCGAACGTCCTTTTTCGCCTCGAAAGCTCGTACATCGAGCTGCTGGCGCCGGACCCGGATGCCAGCTCGGACACAGCCTGGACCGGCTCTCTTGGCCGCTTCCTGAAGGCGCGCGGAGGCGGCCTATTCTCGATCGCGCTGCAGACGGCCGATGTCGCCGCGACGACCGCCCTTGCCCGCGGCCGCGGCCTGCCTGTCGAGGAACCGCTGCCGGGCAGCGGCGTCGACCTCCACACGGGCGCGACACGGGAGTGGGTGAACGCGCGCATCCCGCCGGAAGCGACGCGAGGCACGCGCTGCTTCTTCATCCAGCACCGGTCGCCGGCCTCGGCTTTGCCGTCCGCGCCGCCGACGGGCGATGCCGCCGCGGCCGCGCGCGACATCGCCGGGGTCATCGCCGTATCCAGCGAGCCCGAGGGCGCCCGCCGTATGTGGCGGGAGGTCTTCGGCCTGCCTGAAAGCGAAGCAGGAAGCGGCGGGTGGCGTTTCGGCCTCGGCAACGCTAATCTTTTCCTCCAGGCCGGCCTGGAGAGCGGCGCCGGCCGGCCGGCCGAGGCGGGGCAAGCTCCAGACAAGTGGGACTCAGTGATATTGACCGTGAGCAACCTGGAAGAGGCGAGCCGTCATCTGCGCGAAGCGGGTTTCTCGCTCGACCCGGTGACGGCCGCGGGCTTCGGCGGCCTGGAGGTCAACGTCTGCGGAGCGAAGCTGGTCCTGACGGAGGCGATATGAGCGAAATGCGCCTGATGGAAGTAAGCATCCTCACCGGCGACCTGCCGGCAGCGATGGCCGCCTGGGCGAGCGCTTCCGGCCTCCAGGGCCAGGTTGCGGGTGACGAGGCCCGCATTGAAGTCGGTGACATCGTCATGCGGCTGCTTACGCCGGCGGCCGGGCTCCACGCCGCGGAAGCGATCGCTGAGCGCGGCGAGGGCCTGTTCGAGCTCATCGTCGAAGTGGACGACGTGGTGGACACGATGGCCGGCCTGCGGATCAAGGACGTCCTCGTCTCGGGCGTAGAGCTGGGCGAGCACGGCCGCCGCGAGGTCCGTATCGACCCAAAGTCGTCGCACGGCGTGCCGATAAGGCTCGTGGAGAAGAAGAAATAATGCCTGACACACCCGTCCGAGAAGCGGCGACAAAACCCATCCGCGTGCTTGTCGCCAAGCCCGGCCTGGACGGCCACGACCGCGGCGCCAAGATCATCGCCCGCGCCTTCCGCGACGCCGGCATGGAGGTCATCTACACCGGCATCCGCCAGACGCCCGACATGATCGCGGAGGCGGCTCTGCAGGAGGACGTCGACGTCGTCGGCCTCTCGATCCTGTCGGGCGCGCATCTGGAGCTGTTCCCGCGTGTGGTCGTCCGCCCTCAAGGACCGCGGCATATCGCCCGAGGACGTCCTCCTCCTCGCCGGCGGCATCATCCCAGACGATGACATTCCCGCCCTCAAGGCCATGGGCTTCAAGGCAATCTACGGCCCCGGCTCCGATACGCGCGAAATGATCGACTTCGTGCGCAGCAACGTCCAGCCTGTTGCCGTGACGTCCGAAGCTCTGGTCAAAGCACTGCTCGCCGGCGACCGCCGCGCCCTGGCGCGTGTCCTCTCGCTGGTCGAAAACGATACGCCTTCCGGCCGCCAGGCGATGCGCCTGCTTTACCCGCGCACCGGCGGCGCCCACACAATCGGCGTCACCGGGCCGCCCGGCTCCGGCAAGAGCACGCTTACGAGTGCCCTGGCGCGCGACTACCGCCGCCGCGGACTCACCGTCGGCATAGTCGCGGTCGACCCGACCAGCCCCTTCACGCGCGGCGCCATCCTCGGCGACCGCATCCGCATGCAGGACCTGTTCGGCGACCCCGGCGTCTTCGTCCGCAGCATGGCCAGCCGCGGCGCCATGGGCGGCCTGGCGCCGGCGACGGCCGAGCGTGTCGCCGTCATGGACGCGGCCGGCAAGGACGTCGTGATCATCGAGACGGTCGGCGCCGGCCAGGACGAGGTCGACGTGGCCGGGTCGGCGCTGACCACGCTGGTCGTCTTTCCGCCGTCTTCGGGCGACGACATTCAGGCGATGAAGGCCGGCATCGTCGAGATCGCCGACATCTTTGTCGTGAACAAGGCGGACCTTGCGGGAGCGAACGCCACGGTCATGCACCTGGAGTCGCTGGCCAGCTTCCTACCTCATGACGTGCGGCCGGCGCCGGTCTGCCGCACCGTCGCCAGCCGCGGCGAAGGCGTTGCCGAGCTCGCGGCCGCGATCGATGAGCACCGGGCCTACTTGAAGTCATCGGGCGCGCTGGACGGCCGCCTGCGCGACCGCGCCCGCCGCCAGCTCCTCACCGCCATGCGTCAGCTGATCGAAGAGCGCGCCTTATCGCGCTCCGGCGAGGCGCTGGAAGCGGCGGCGCTGCAGGTCTACGAGCGCAAGCTGGACCCGCGGTCGGCGGCCGAAGGGCTGTTAAGGTCTTAAAGGGGCCCGGCCGTCGGTGGCGATTGCTGGGTCAGGTTGGGCCTGGCGGTCGAAGAAGTCGATGATCCGGAGGTCACGGTTCTCGCACCATCCGACAACCCCAGGCGGATCGAGACTCATCCAGACGGGCAACGAGCGCTCTCATTTCCTTGCGGTATCTCAGAACAGCCCGTGCGTAAAGAAGTGACATGCCGAAGATCGACGTGCCGCCGATGAGGACAATGGCCACTGCAACTTCTATGCCGCTCACATCACCACCAGACCTTGCGCGTCGATGTCTTCCGGGAGGTCCGGTAGTCGCGCGTCCAGAGGTTGGTCGAGAGGTACTTCCAGCCGCCGTCCGCGAGCAGCAGGACGATGTTGCCGCGCTCGAAGCGCTGGCCGCGACTTCTGGGCCGTCGCGCAGGACGGCGCCGGCGGAGATGCCGGCGAAGATGCCCTCCTTCTCCAGCAGCTCCTTGGTCGCCGGCGAAGGAGTTCGCGCGAGTCGACGACGATGCGGCCGTCGAGCAGCGACTGGTCGAGGACGGGCGGGATGAAGCCCTCCTCGAGGCTGCGCAGGCCCTGCACGCAGGTCGCCGGGGTGCGGCGCCGCGGCGATCGACCTTGACGCCGGGCTTGCTGCTCCTTGAGGTAGCGCCCGGTGCCGGTGAGCGTGCCGCCGGTGCCGAGGCCGGCGACGAAGACGTCGATCTCCGGCAGGTCGCGCAGGATCTCGGGGCCGGTGGTCTCGTAGTGGGCGCGCGGGTTGGCCTCGTTGCCGTACTGGTAGAGCATGACGAGGCTCGGGTCGCTCGCCGCGATCTCCTGCGCCACCTCGATCGAGCCGTTGGTGCCCTTGAGGCCCTCGGAGTAGACGATCTCGGCGCCGTAGGCGCGCAGCAGGTGCGTGCGCTCCGTCGCTGACGTTGTCCGGCATGACGACCGTGACCTTGTAGCCCTTGAGCTTGGCGACGAAGGCCAGCGAGATGCCGGTGTTGCCGCTGGTCGGCTCCAGGATCGTGCAGCCGGGCGTCAGCATGCCGTCGCGCTCCGCCGCCTCGATCATGTAGCCTGGCGATGCGGTCCTTGACGCTGCCGGTGGGGTTCTGGCCCTCCAGCTTGGCGAAGAAGCGCACGTCCGGCGAAGGGCTGAGGTTCGGCAGCTCCACCAGCGGCGTGTTGCCGATGGCGTCCAGGAGGTCGGTAGAGGGTCACCTCGGCCTCCGGTAGGAACCTGGAACATGAGCGACACGAGTTCCCGACTGCTCCTCCGGTTCCCTGTTCCCGTTCCATGTTCCTTATCCGCCCGCCAGCGCCGGCAGGATCGAGAGCGACGTCGCCTTCCTTCACCGGCGTGTCCAGCGACTGCAGGAAGCGAATGTCCTCGTCGTTGATGTAGATGTTGACGAAGCGGTGCAGCGAGCCGTCCGCCTGCGTGATCTGCTCCTTGAAGCCGGGGTACTGCGCGTTGATGTCCTCGAGCAGCTCGCCGACGGTCTTGCCTTCGCCTGCGACGGACTTGGCGCCGACGACGCGCTGCAGCACCGACGTTACTCTTACCTCGACGCTCACGCGTTACTCCTCCTGCCAGGCGGGCGCCGTGCCGCAGAACTCGTCGTAGTCGATCAGCTCCGTGATCGTCGGGTTGTCGCCGCAGACCACGCAGTTCGGGTCGCGGCGGATGCGGACCTGGCGCATCTCCATCGAGAGCGCGTCGTAGAGCAGCAGGCGGCCGTTGAGCGATCTCGCCGATGCCGAGGATCAGCTTCAGGACTTCGGTCGCCTGGATCGAGCCGATGGTGCCGCAGAGGGCGCCGAGCACGCCGGCCTCGGCGCAGGAGGGCACCATCCCGGGCGGCGGCGGCGTCGGGTAGAGGCAGCGGTAGCAGCCCTTGCCGGGCAGGTAGACGCGTCGCCTGGCCGTCGAACAGCAGGATCGAGCCGTCGACCAGCGGCTTCTTGAGGAAGACGCAGGCGTCGTTCACCAGGTAGCGCGCGGCGAAGTTGTCGGCGCCGTTCACGATGATGTCGTACTGGCTGATGATCTCCAGCGCGTTCTCGGAGTGCAGCGGCGCCTCGTGCGTGACCACCTTCACGTCCGGGTTGTAGGCGTTCAGCGTCTCCCTGGCCGAGACTGCACCTTCGGCTTACCGATGTCGTCGTTCTGGTGCAGGATCTGGCGCTGCAGGTTCGACAGGTCGACGACGTCGAAGTCGACGATGCCGATCGTGCCGACGCCGGCCAGCGCCAGGTAGAGCGCCACCGGCGAGCCGAGGCCGCCGGCGCCGACGATCAGCACCTTCGCGTCGAAGATCTTGCGCTGACCGACGCTGCCGACCTGGGGCATGATGATGTGCCGCGAGTAGCGGGTGACGCGCTCCGGCGTCAGCGCGTCGATCGCTCGACGTCGGTCGTCGCTCGTCCTCGTCGTGCGCCGCCGGCCAGGGCGGGGATGACGGCGACCTGGTCGCCGTCGTTCAGCTGGCGTCGCGGCGCCGTCCAGGGTGCTGATCTCCTTGTTGTTCACGTAGATGTTGATGTGCGCCGGGATCGGCGCCGTTGTCGTCGCTGCAGAGGTTGCGGAAGCCGGGGAACTGCGCATCGAGGTTCGCGAGCAGCTCGGCGACGTTGCTGCCCTCGACCTCGACGTTCGTGCGGTTGCCGGTGAAGCTCCGGAACGGCGTCGGGATGTAGACGTTGACCATTGATCTAGCCTATCCTCCCGCGACGCGTGCTCGAACATACGTCGTCATATAATCGCGATCGTGCTCATCTAGAAGTTCACGCTCAGGTAGCGCTCGCCGGTGTCCGGCAGGACCGTGACGACGCGCTTGCCCTCGCCGAGGCGCTTCGCGACCTGCAGCGACGGCGAAGACGTTGGCGCCGGCCGAGATGCCGACCAGCAGCCCTTCCTTGCGCGTCAGCCGCTTCGTCATCTCGATCGCGTCTTCGTCCTTGACGGCGATCAGCTCGTCGTAGACGTCGCGGTTGAGCACGCCCGGCACGAAGCTGGCGCCGATGCCCTGGATGCCGTGCAGGCCCGGCTTGCCGCCGGCCAGCACCGGCGAGCGCGCCGGCTCCACCGCGACGATCAGGACGCCGGGCAGCGCGCTGCTTCAGCACCTCGCCGACGCCGGTGATCGTGCCGCCGGTGCCGACGCCGGCGACGAAGGCGTCGAGGCGGCCGTCGGTGTCGCGCAGGATCTCCTGCGCCGTCGTGCGGCGGTGGACCTCCGGGTTCGCGGGGTTGTTGAACTGCTGCGGCATGAAGTAGCCCTCGTTCTTGCGCGACCAGCTCCTCGGCGGCGAAGACGGCGCCGGTCATGCCCTCGATCGCCGGGCGTCAGGATCAGCTGGGCGCCGTAGCGCTGCAGCAGCTTGCGACGCTCCATGCTCATGTCGTCCGGCATGGTCAGGATCAGCTTGTAGCCCTTCACGGCGCGCGACCATCGCCAGGCCGATGCCGGTGTTGCCGCTGGTCGGCTCGACGATGGTGTCGCCGGGCTTGAGCACGCCGCGGCTGCTCCGCGTCCTCGATCATCGCCAGGGCGATGCGGTCCTTGACGCTGCCGCCCGGGTTCAGCGACTCGAGCTTGCCGAGGACCTCGGCCGAGCCTGCCGGCGCGCACGCGGTCCAGCCGCACCAGCGGCGTGTTGCCGATCAGGTCCAGCACGCTGTCGGCGATGCGTTCTCCTGCCTTAACCACTGGTCGCTGCTTCGTCCTGGTCTCGATTGTCCGTGACTTCGATCTCCGGCTGCTGCATTGCGTCAACGCTAGATCGAGTACCTGCGCGCGCGCGTTCGATCCTTCTCGGCCAGGTCGGCGATGGTGATGCTTTCGAGAATGCGCATTGTCGCCGGCTGCACCTCCTGCCAGACAGGCGTGCAGAGCAGCAGCTTCGCTGCCTTGGGACAGCCCGTCGGGGTCGTCCAGGCAGCGATATCGGCGCCAGAGAGCCCTCGAGGGCGCACGATGGCCTCGCTCAGCTTGCAGGTCGCGCGGGTCGCGGATCAGGGCGTGGCCGCCCTGGGGGCCGCGCACGCTGCGGATGAAGCCGGCGCGCCGCAGCGAGGTCAGCAGCTGGTCCAGGTAGGGCTCCGGGATCGACTGGCGGCTGGCGATGACGGCGCTCTGCACCGGCCCTTCGCCGTAGTGGTGCGCCAGCTCGACCAGCGCTCGCACGCCGTAATCGCCCTTCATCGAGACTTTCATTGATCGCTTTACCGGCCCGGCTTGGGGGCGCATCGATCCTTCGCATAAAAGTTGAGTGACTTCATCAACATTATAGCAGGGCGGGCAACTGGGTGATCCCTTGACTCAGGGCGTTTCGATACTTAGTATCACTACTACTGAGATGACGTATCTTTTAGAGCACCCAGACCTCATCAGCGGCCTCAGGAACCAGGGCCACAAGATCACGCTGCCCCGCCAGCTGGTGCTGGAGCGTCTGGCCACCGACCAGAACTTCACCGCGGAAGGCCTGGTGCAGGAGTTGACATCCGTCGGCCGCGCGACGGTTTACCGCACCCTGAAGCTCTTGCTGAACGAAGGCCTGATCTGTCGCGTGGTGCTGGACGACGGTTCCATCAGCTATCGCCTGAGTGGCCCCGGCCACCACCACCACCTGGTCTGCGTCTCCTGCCACGCGACGGAGGACATCGCGGAGTGCGACATTGAAGGCCTGATCGAGGGCATCCGTAAGAACGCACGCTATTCGGTCCTGGGCCACCGCATCGAAGTCTATGGCTTCTGCCCAACTTGCCGGGAAAATTCCGCGGCGGGCAGTTAGACGCTTTTCGTTGCCGGCGAATGAGATTTAGTATCAGTTAGAAGGAAGGCAAGACGATGAACTCTTGGCGAAGGACGGCTCTGGCAGGGATTTTGATCCTGGCGCTCGCGGCACTTGCCGCTGCCTGTGGCGGTAGCGCCGGCGGGAACGGTCCGGTCGATTTGGCGCCCGGCGCGAAGCTCAGCGTCGTGGCGACCACCATCCAGATAACGGCCATGACCAGACAAGTCGGCGGCGACCGCATCGACCTCCACGGCATCATCCCCGCCGGCGCTGACGCCCACGAGTTCGAGCCCCGTCCCAGCGACCTCGCCGCGATCGAAGCGGCGGACGTCGTCCTGCGCCACGGTCTCGACCTCGATTCCTGGATCGACGACACCCTCAAGGCCGCGAAAAACGCCCGCTCTACCGTTGTCACTAAGGGGATCAAGCCCATCGAGGCCGAAGAGGAGGGCACAAAGGTCGATGACGCCCACGTCTGGCACGACCCTGACAACGACAAAGTTATGGTCAACAACATCGTCGCGGCATTGAGCCAGGCTGACCCTGCCAACAGTGATTACTACGCGTCCAGAGGTGCTGCCTATAACCAGAAGCTCGATGAGACAAAGCGCAGCGTCCAGGCGATCATCAACGAGATCCCGCAGAGCAGCCGCAAGCTGGTCACCAACCATGACGCCTTCAATTACTTCGCCAGGGCCTTCGGCCTTCAAGTGGTCGGAGCGGTGATACCCAGCGTGACCACGGCGGCCGAGCCCTCGGCCTCGGACACAGCGGCCCTTCTGAACACGATCAAGAAGGAAGGCGTGAAGGCCATCTTCGCCGAGTCTAGCGTCAACCCGGCGCTCGCCCGGACCCTGGCGCGAGACGCCAACATCAAGATTGTCGATGACCTCTACGGTGACTCCCTTGGCGCTCCCGGAAGCGGGGCCGATACGGTAGACGGCATGCTTCTGGTCAATGCGCGCAAGATCGCGGACGCCCTTAAATGAACCCTTCAAGTCTCCGCACGCACGAAACGACATCGCACGTGGCGAGCGATTCCGACAGCCTCCTCCTCGACGATGTCAGCGTCGCTTACGGACGCAAAGTCGTGCTGCGCGGCATCTCGGCCCGCATCGAGCGTGGCCAGGTCGTCGCGGTGGTCGGGCCAAACGGCGGCGGCAAGAGCACTCTGCTCAAGGCCGTGATCGGTACTGCGCCCCTGGCGGGCGGCTCGATCACGCTCTTCGGCCGCCCGGCAGCATCGGCTCGCCGGCGCATGGCCCTGGTACCTCAGCGCGAGATGGTCGACTGGGACTTTCCGGTGACCGTGCGCGACGTCGTGATGATGGGACGCTATCCGTGGCTCGGGCGCCTGCGACTGCCCTCGCGCGCGGACGCCGAGGTCGTGGACGGCATGGTGGAGCGAGTTGGTATGCGCGCGATGCGCGGCCGCCAGATCGGCCAGCTCTCGGGCGGCCAGCAGCAACGCACCTTTCTGGCGAGAGCGTTGGCACAGGAAGCCGAAGTCCTGCTCCTCGACGAACCGATGACCGGCATCGACGCGCCGACACAAGAGCTGATCATAGAAATCATCGAGGAAGAGCGCCGCAAGGGGCGCATCATCCTGCTGGCCACTCACGACCTGGCCGGCGCCACCCGCGCCTGCGACTGCCTCTGCTGCCTCAACGAGAGGCTGGTCGCCTTCGGCCCGCTGGAGCAGACCTATACCGTCGAGAACATGGCCGAAACGTTCGGCGGGCCCGTCATCATGCTCGGCGCGCCGATTGCGCCGGCGCCCAGTCGGGAACGCTCGCTCACTTGAGGATGCGGCAGATCCATGAACACCGCGGTTAGCTGGTTCATCGACCCACTCCGGTACGCGTTCATGCAGCGCGCGCTGGCCGAAGTCGTGATTATGGGCGTCGTAACCGGCATCGTGGGCAGCTACGTCGTCCTGCGGGGGCTCTCCTTCATGGGGGATGCCCTCTCTCATGCGATCTTCCCGGGCGTGGTCATAGCCTTCCTTCTGGGCAAGAGCATCTTTCTCGGCGCGCTCGCTTTTGGGCTCCTGACCTCTCTGGCGATCGGCGTCGCCGCCAGCAGCCGCCGGGTGAAAGAGGACACGGCCATCGGCGTGATGTTCGCGGGCGCATTCGCCCTGGGAATAGTCCTGATTAGCTCCTCGCGGAACTTCGCCCGCGACCTCGCCTCATTCCTCTTCGGGAACGTCCTTGGCGTCACCATGGGCGACATCTGGCTCTCTGCCGTAGTCGGCTCGGTCGTGATCGTTCTAGTCATCGCCTACTATCGCGACTTTCTCATCGTCTCTTTTGACCGGGCCGCCGCCGAGGCCATGGGCATCAAGGTCTTCTGGCTCGACATCCTCCTGCTGGTCATCATTACGCTCACCATCGTCGTCTCGTTGCGTGCCGTCGGGAACATTCTCGTGCTGGCGATGCTGGTCACGCCGGCCGCGGCCGCCCGGCTCCTCACCGACCACTTGCCGACGCTCATGCTCATGAGTGCAACCATCGGCGTGCTCTCAGGCGTCCTGGGCCTGCTCATCTCCTTCCACGCCGATGTCGCTGCCGGAGGGACCATTGTCCTCGTCGCGACCACCATCTTCGCGCTCGCCTGGCTGTTCGCCCCCGGCCACGGGTTCGTCTTTGCGAAGCTGCTTCGCCGGCAGATGGTGGAAGCTTCGTAACCGCGCTCCTCACTGTCATTGCGAGGCCAGGGACGCCGGAGGTGGAAGGGCCGTGGCAATCCGCCTCTTGTCCCTCGCGCCCTGTTCCTTGTTCCATATCCTTGTGACCCTTCTCTCCCTGTCCAACATCGCCGTCTCATTCGGCGCCGAGGACATCCTCGATGGCGTCGCCTGCGCCGTGAACGCCGGCGACCGTATCGGCCTCGTCGGGCGCAACGGCGCCGGCAAGACGACGCTGCTGCACGTCCTTGCCGGCACGCTGGCGCTGGATCGAGGCAGCCGCGGCGTCGCGCGGGGGGTGAGGGTGGCGCTGGTGGAGCAGGTGCCGCCCGTCTCGGAGTCGGAGCTGACGGTGCGCGAAGAGGTCCTCTCCGCGCTCGGAGCGCTGATTGCAGCTCGAAGCGAAGCTCCACCGGGCGGCAGACGCGCTCGCCGGCGGCGGCCTCGGTTCGGCCGAGGAGTACGCGCGCCTGCAGCATGACTTCGAAGCGGCGGGCGGGTTCACCTTCCGCTCCCGCCTCCAGGGGATGCTCAAGGGCCTGGGCTTCAGCGACGACGAGTTCGACCAGCGGGTTTCGACCCTCAGCGGCGGCCAGCGCAGCCGCCTGGCCCTGGCGAAGGCCCTGCTCGCGGAGCCGGACCTCCTCCTCATGGACGAGCCCACGAACCACCTGGACCTCGCCGGCCTGCAGTGGCTGGAGGACTTCCTCAAGCGCTGGCCGGGCGCCCTGGTCGTCACTTCGCACGACCGCTACTTTCTCGACCGCGTCGCGGGCCACGTCTGGAACCTCGACGACCGCCGCCTGCGCGCCTACCGCGGCAACTACTCCGCCTTCGCCGAGCTGCGCCGCCGCGAAGTCGAGCGCCAGTCGGCCGAGCACGAGGCGCAACAGGTCTACATCGCCAAGGAAGAGGCCTTCATCCGCCGCTACAGGGCCGGCCAGAGGGCGCGCGAAGCCCGCGGCCGCCAGACCCGCCTGGCCCGCGTCGAGCGCATCGAAGCCCCGCGCAAGGCCCGCAACGTCGCCATCAGGCTGGCCTCGACAGTGCGCAGCGGCGAGGTAGCGCTCAGCGGCCGCGCCCTGGTGGTCGGTTACGACGGCATGCCTCTTCTCGACGCCGGCGACCTCGAGGTGGAACGCGGCGCGCGGGTCGCGCTTGTCGGCCCCAACGGCATCGGCAAGACCACTCTCCTTCGCACCCTGGCCGGCGAGCTGCCGCCCGTCCAGGGTTCCGTGCGTCGCGGCGCCGGCGTCAGCATCGCCCATTACTGGCAGGAGGCCGAGGACCTCGACCCAGCCGCCGTCGTGCTCGATGAGCTGATGAGAGGCAGCGCCCTGAAGCTGCAGGAGGCGCGCGACCTCCTGGGCCTGTTGCTCTTCAGCGGCGACGACGTCTTCAAGGCCGCCGGCGACCTCAGCGGCGGCGAACGCAGCCGCCTGGCCCTGGCGAAGCTGACGATATCGCGCGCCAACCTCCTGCTCCTGGACGAGCCCACCAACCACCTGGACATCCCCAGCCGCGAGGCCCTGGAAGCGGCCCTGGCGGCCTACGAAGGCACCATCGTCTTCGCCTCGCACGACAGGCGCCTGATCGCGAGCCTGGCGACGCGACTCTGGATCGTCGAGCCCGGTCGCCTGCTGAAGTTCGACGGTGGTTGGGACGAGTATCAGGAAAGCCTCGCCCGAAACGACGGCTTGGTGGCGGCCGCGCCCAGCCTGCCCGTGCCATCGCGTGCGTCCGGCCGCCTCAACCGCGACCGCGAGCGCGAGGCCGCGATCGCCGACCTCGAGTCGCGCATCGAGACGCTAGAGGCCGAAGTGTCCGCTGCCGGCCGCGGTGTCGACGAGGCCAGCGCCCGCGGCGACCTGGCGGCCGTGAACACGCTGGGCCGGCGCTTCGCCGAGCTCCAGGCAGAGCTCGACGAAGCTTTCAAGGGCTGGTCCGTGCTGCACTCCTGAACCTGGTCCGCGCCCGCCATCGCGTATCCTCTAACCGTCATGAGCATCGGAGCCGTCATCGTCGCCGCCGGCAAGAGCAGCCGCATGGGAGGCGTCGACAAGCTCCTGTGGCCGCTCGCCGGCCGGCCGCTCATCGCGCACACCGTCGCCGCCTTCTCTGGGACACGCGGCCATCGACCAGGTGACGTTGGTCGTCTCGCCCGAGGCGCGCGCCGAAGTCGTGGCCGCCGCCGGCCACGACCCCAGGCTGAGCATTGTCCTCGGCGGCGAGCGCAGGCGCGACTCCGTACGCGCCGGCCTGCTGACGCTCACCGGCTGCGAGGTCGCCGTAGTGCACGACGGCGCGCGGCCGCTGGTCACGCCGGCCCTGATTGACGCCGCCATCGCCGGCGCGCGCGAATGCGGCGCCGCCCTCTGCGCCGTGCCCGTCAGCGACACAGTGAAGCGCTCCGACGAGGCCGGCCACGTGCGCGGCACCGTCTCGCGCGAAGGGCTCTGGCTGGCGCAGACGCCGCAGGCCTTCACCCTGGACCTGATCCTCCGCGCCCACGAAGCCGTCGAGGGCGACGTCACCGACGACGCCGCCATGGTCGAGCACCTCGGCGCGACGGTGCGCCTTGTGCCTGGATCGCGCCGCAACATCAAGGTCACGACCCCTGAAGACCTGGCACTGGTCGAAGCCCTGCTGGCGATGAAGGACTAGCGTGCGCATCGGCCAGGGCTACGACGTGCACGCCTTCGAAGAAGGGCGCCGCCTGGTCCTCGGCGGCGTGACGTTCGCGGGCGAACCCGGCCTCGCCGGCCACTCCGACGGCGATGCCCTCACGCACGCGGTCATCGACGCCCTTCTGGGCGCCGCGGCCCTCGGCGACATCGGCACGCACTTCCCCAGCTCGGACGAGCGCTGGCGTGGCGCCGACAGCATCGAAATGCTGCGGGCCGTCGCCAAAATGGTCGCCGCCGCCGGCTTCAGCGTCTCGAATGTCGACGTAACGGTCATCGCCACGCGCCCGCGCATCGGCCCCCACAGCGGCGAAATCCGCGCCCGTCTCGCCGAAGCGCTCAACCTCGACTTCGGCCACGTCAGCCTCAAAGCCACCACCACGGACGGCCTCGGCGCCCTCGGCCGCGGCGAGGGCATCGGCGTGATGGCCGTAGCGCTGCTGGAGGAGACGTAGCGCCTCCGGTCCCCCAGGATTGGCCTCCGCCGCACACCGCTCTGGGCCCCCCGTATGGGGGTTAGGGGTGGAGCCCGCGACCCTCCAATACTAGGCACACCGAGACGCGCCCGCCCGGATCTCGGCTCTCGTCTGACGCCTGAATTCTGAAGCCTGACACCTGAAGACTGAAGCCTGAAGCCTGCCAGCCTGACCCCTCGCCCGCTTATGTTATAGTCACTCTCGTATGAGCATTTGCCTGCAACACTGCCTCTGTCGATAGGGGTGCGTCCTTCTCAGGAAGGAGGCGGCACCCCTGAATCGCCCTTCTCCGGAAGGGTGTCCTCAGATGAGGGCGAAGTCGACGGATACGGGAGCCAGGCATGTCTGTTCTTGAGAGCATCCTCAGAGATATAAGATCGGCGCAGGAAAAGGACCCCGCGGCGCACAGCGCCTTCGAGATCATCCTCACCTACCCGGGCTTCCACGCCCGCCAGCTCCATCGCCTCTCCCACACCCTGCACAACGCCGGCGTGCCCCTGGTGCCGCGCCTGATCGCCTATCTTTCGCGCTGGGTCACCGGCGTCGAGATTCACCCCGGCGCGCGCATCGGCCAGGGCCTGTTCATCGACCACGGCATGGGCGTCGTCATCGGCGAGACCGCGATCCTGGGCGACGACTGTCACCTGACCCAGGGCGTCACCCTCGGCGGCACCAGCAACCGCCGCGAGAAGCGCCATCCCACGCTCGGCAACTACGTCACGGTCGGCGCCGGCGCCAAGGTCATCGGCGACGTCACCCTCGGCGACCATGCGCGCATCGGCGCCGGCTCCGTCGTCGTCACCAACGTCCCCGCCTACGCCACCGTCGTGGGCGTGCCCGGCAAGGTCGTCGCCTACTACGACCCCGGCAACGAAACCCAGGTGCGCCTGCCCGACCCCGAGTGGGACCGCATCGAGGAGCTGGGGCAGAAGGTAGAAGAGCTGCAGGCCCGCATCGCCGAGCTGGAGCAGGCCATCGCCGCGCGCGAGCGCGTGAGCCTCGGCTAGCGCCAGTAGCGTCCGCCGATCCCGGATGTCGCCCTTCGAGAGCCTCAGGACGATCTCTTCCGAGCGTCAGTCCGATTCCGGGAACTAATCTTGAAACCGCGGCCATGCATTCCGGGAGACAAAGTCCCAAAATCGTCCTGAGGCCCTCGAAGGACGACACCGAGGCGAAACGAGAATCTGAGACCAATCGTCCTGAGGCCCTCGAAGGACGACACTGAGGCGAAACGTGATGAGCCAGATCACCTTCTACGTTTACATGCTTCGCTGCGCCGATGACTCCTTCTACGTTGGCCTCACAGACAACATCGAGAAGCGTCTGTCCGAGCATGACCAGGGTAGCTACGGTGGCCACACCAAGTCCCGAAGGCCCCTGAAACTCGCCTACGCTGAGGACTACCCCACCAGCGTGGAAGCATTCGCGCGCGAGCGTCAGCTCAAAGGCTGGTCGCGGGCCAAAAAGGAGGCGTTGCTGCGCCGAGACTGGTTGAGCCTCGTGCGGCTGTCGGAGTCGCGCGTGCGCTTGAGGGGGCTGATTTTCGATGATTGGGGTAACGATTTGGGGCGAGCGGCCGCCGGAGTCGTCCTTCGAGGGCCTCAGGAAGATCTCTTCCGAGCGTCAGTCCGATTCCGGGAACCAATCTTGAAACCGCGGCCATGCATTCTGGGAGACAGAGGCCCAAAATCGTCCTGAGGCTCTCGAAGGACGACACCGAGGCGAAACGAGAACTTGAGAAGTAACGGGAACAAACACGAGTTTGCCGGATCGATCTGAAAGGCCCGTATCATGACCACCCTCAATCTGCTCGAAGACAGCGCGGACCTCACGCTCGACTTCGCCAAGCTGGCGAAGCTGCCCGAAGGCGCGGGTGTGCTCCCCTGCGCCGTCCAGGACGCCGATAGCGGTGAGGTCATCCTGGTGGCCTACGTGAACGAACAGGCCTTGCGCGCGGCCGTAGAGACGCGTTCTGCCGTGTTCTGGAGCACCTCCCGCAACGAGCTCTGGGAGAAGGGCAAGACCTCCGGCCAGACCTTCGACCTGGTCGAGGTGCGGGTGAACTGCGAGCAGAACTCGCTGCTCTACCGCGTGCGTCCTTCGAGGGCCTCAGGACGATCAGAAGGAGGCGCCTCAGGACGATCAGAAGTAGGAGCCTCAGGACGATCAGGGGGAGGGGCCTCAGGACGAGCGACAGGCATCTGCCACACTAAGAACGCCGCCGGCCAGCCCCGCAACTGCTACTACCGCCGGCTGGACTTCGAGACCTGGAAACTGGAAAACACGGACCCGTGAGAATAGGAAGCAGGAAATAGGAAGCGCGAAGCAGGCAGACGCGGCAGGGAGCGAGGAATGCAGGGACGAGCGCAAGGCCGTCTTTTTCAGGCCCGCTTCCTGTAACCTGCTTCCTGCTTCCTGAGCTGATATGCGACTCCACAACACCCTCAGCGGCCAAGGTCGAAGAGTTCGCGCCGCGCCGGCGACGAGGTGCTGATGTACGTCTGCGGCATCACGCCCTACGCCGAGAGCCACCTCGGCCACGCGATGAGCTACATCATCTTCGATACGCTGCGCCGCTACCTGGAGTTCAAGGGCCTGCGACGTCAGCCACGTCCAGAACTACACCGACATCGACGACAAGCTGATCGCGCGCGCCGAGCGCGAAGGCGGCGCGATCGAAGACGATCGCCGACCGCTACATCGCCGCAGTTCGAGCGCGACATGGCGAGCCTCAACGTCCAGCGGCGCACGTCTACCCGCGCGCCACGCAGGAGATCCCGGCGATCGTCGAGATGATCGAGGGCCTGGTCGAGAAGGGCTACGCCTACGCCGGCCCGCCGCGCGGCGGCAACGAGTCCAGCGACGTCTACTACCGCGTCGAGAAGAAGACGGACTACGGCAAGCTCTCCAAGCGCAGCCTCGATTCGATGCTGGCCGGCGCCCGCATCGAGCCGCTGGAGGGCAAAGAGAACCCGATGGACTTCACCCTCTGGAAGGGCGCGAAGCCCGGCGAGCCCTCCTGGGACAGCCCCTGGGGCCCCGGCCGCCCCGGCTGGCACATCGAGTGCTCGGCGATGTCGCTACCGCCACCTCGGGCCGCAGATCGACATCCACGGCGGCGGCCTCGACCTGGTCTTCCCCCACCACGAGAACGAGATCGCCCAGACCGAGGCCTATCACCGGACGTAGTGCCCTTCTCGCGCTTCTGGGTGCACAACGGCCTCCTGCAGATGGGCGAAGAGAAGATGAGCAAGTCGCTCGGCAACCTGATCACCATGCGGCGACGCCCTCGACCGCTACGGCGCCGACGGCGCTGCGCATCTTCGTCCTCGGCAGCGCCTACCGCTCGCCCGCTGACCTACAGCGAAGAGGCGATGGAGGCCGCGCAAGAGCGCCGCCGAACGCCTGCGCACCGCCGTCGAAGCGCCGGACACCGGCGCCGGCGAGCCCGTCGACCCGGCGCCCTACCGCGAGCGCTTCGTCGCCGCGATGGAGGACGACCTCAACACGCGCCGGCGCCCTGGCCGTGCTCTTCGACCTGGCGCGCGAGATCAACCGCGCCCGCGACGCCGGCCGCGCCGTCGGCGACGCCCAGGCGGCCCTGCGCGAGCTCGCGGCCGTCCTCGGCCTGCGCCTCGAGAGCGCAGACGCGCCGATCGCGGCCGCGCCCTTCATCGAGCTGCTGATCGACGCTGCGCAAGGAGCTGCGCGACGGCGAAGCAGTACCAGCTCGCCGACCGCATCCGCGACGGCCTCGCCGAGCTCGGCATCGCGCTCGAGGACGGCGCCGGCGGCACCACCTGGAAGGTGCGCTAGGGCAGGGGTGTCGTGGCGAGGCGAAAGTCGGCAGACTCGGAGGTGTGGCGGTGGCGCCTGCGTTGGCTCCACAGTGGGTGGAGGTACGGCTGTTGGCACCGAGGTGGGGGCTGCTGTAGGCTCTGTCCGTCGGCCGCTGCGGTTGGCGCGGCTGTCGGGACGTCGGTAGGAGCACTCGTCGGCGGCACCGCGGTCGGTGGCACGGCCGTTGGCGGCGCCTGCGTCGGCGGGACGGCGGTCGGCGGGACCTGAGTTGGCGGCGCGGCCGTGGCCGGCGGCACCGTGGGCGGCGCGGCCGTGGGCTGGCCGAAGGGGTTGCCCGAAGCCGGCGTTGCCGTCGGCACCGCCGTCGCGCCAACGGGCGTCCGCGTCGGCACAGGAGTCGGCGCCGGCGTCGAGGTCGGCTCGCCCGGCGCCGTCGCCGTGGTCGGCTGCGGCGTCGGCGTGCTGGGGCCGCGTGTCGGCGTCACGGCGCTGGCGCGCGCCGAAGCGGACGACCCGCCCTGCTCCGTCGATTCGGGCGAGGGCGTCGGTGTCGGTACCGGCACCAGGGCAGAGAGTCCAGAGGCGGCGGGCGCGCTGATCACCCCGGCCGCGGCGGCATCGCCGGCAGGCGCCGCCGCCAGGGCGACGATCTTTGCGTCCTGGGGCTCCATGAAACCGTAGGCCACGCTCGCGACGACGAGCACGCCGGAGACGGCGGTCAGGAGCAGTCCAATGACCTTCTGGAGCAGTCGCATAGGGTAGATTCGGCCGCCTGCGCCCGTTATTGCTGGCGATAATACCGCAAGAGAGGGGTTATGTTTACCTGTCGGGCGTTAAAATTGCAGCATGGTTTCCCGGTCCACCATCCTTCTCCCCGCCTTACTCCTGCTGCTCGCGGTCCTGGGCCTGTCTTGCTCGGGCAAGAGCGACGGCCCTTCGGACGGCCCCTCAGGCGCCGCCGCCGTTGAAGCCAGCGCCACGCGCGCCCCGGCCCCGACCTTCGCTCCTGAGCCGACGCAGCCCGGGCCGGCGCGCCTCAGCTCCTCCATCGCCGGCTCCTGCCGCATCACCGCCACAGGCGCCGAGATCAGGGTCGAGTACACGGTCATGGCCTTCGGCTCCGCCCAGCTCCAGCGCGTGCGCCTCCTCCAGGACGGCCGCGAGGTCGAGGACTCCGGCCCGCTGGAGCAGCGCCGCTACGTCCGCGTCGCCACCTTCAAAGTCGAGCCCGGCGACCAGCACACCTACCGCATCGCCGCCGAGGCCCCCGGCGCCAGCCAGGCGAGCGTCCAGAGCACCGTGCGCTGCGGCACCGTGCCGACGCCCAGCCCCGGCCCGCGCGCGTAGGAATCTGCCAACGGATGTGGAACGGATGAACTGATGGAGGAGGGCCTCAGTGTCGTCCTTCGAGAACCTCAGGACGATTTATCAGAGCCCCAAACGCGTGGTCAGACCTCAGGAAGTGAGCCGAGCAGTGCCGGTCCGGAGCAATCGTCCTGAGGCCCTCGAAGGACGACACTGAGGCGTAACGAGGAGCAATAGCGCCACCATTCATTCGCGGTGCCCTCCGGCTCATCCGTTTATCCGTTCGACATCCGTTGACGATTCCTCCTGCGCTATAATTTCTACCGTGCAGGACGAAGTGTTCTCTGAAATCGAAAAGGCCCTCAAGGACGGCTCGCCGCTGGTGATCGCGACGGTCGCATCGGCCCGAGGCTCCACGCCGCGCAAGCCCGGCGCCAAGATGGCCGTGCGCGCCGACGGCACCTTCTGCGGCACCATCGGCGGCGGCTGCGGCGAGGCCGAGGTCTGGCAGGAAGCCATGAGCGTCCACGAGACCGGCAAACCCAGGCTGGTGCTGGTCGACCTCACCGAGTCGCCGGAGGGTGAAGACAAGATCTGCGGCGGCATCATGGAAGTCTTCGTCGAAAAGCTCCTCTGACTAGCGCATAACGCATAAGACATAACACAAGCGGAGGGGCAAACTCAGTCCCCTCCGCTTATGCCTTATGCCTTATGCGTTATGCGCTATAGTGTCGCCACCCGCGAGCATCTCGACCTAACCGGAGGCCACGACAATGACCACAGAGCAGTCCCACATCACCGACGAGATGCGCGCCGGCATCGGCCGCGAGGGCCCGCCAACCATCCGTGAGGTCGACCGCACCGGCATCCGCATGTACGCGCGCTCTGTCGGCCACACCGACCCAATCTTCTACGACGTCGAAGCGGCGCAGAAGCGCGGCTACCGCGACCTGGTGGCTCCTCCCGGCTACCTGGGCACGCCGATCTTCAACCCGCGCGGCGACACCGAGGCGCCGGCCCCGCGCCGCCGCCCCGGCGGCATGACCCGCGGCCTCAACGCCGGCAACGAGTACGAGTACCTGGAGGTGATCTGCGCCGGCGACGTCCTCGAGTCGCGTGGCCGCACCGTCGACATCCAGGAGCGCACCGGCAGCATCGGCCCGATGATCATCACCAGCTCTGAGACCGTCTACAAACGCCTCAGCGACGGCAAGATCGTCGCCAAGGCGCGCGGCACCGGAATAAGCTACTAGACTTTCAGTAATCAGTAATCAGTTGTCAGTCCGGAGTCCGAAAGCCCTGGACTGACACCGAGCGCCCTTCTCCTAACTCGGAACCCCCTCGCCCTCCCTGGGAGAGGGGGCAGGGGGAGAGGGTTACTTGCTCGGCGCCGACGTCTTCAAATAGAAGGTCATGCTCTGCAGCGCCAGCACCGGGTCGATGTTCTTGACCTGCACATTGTCCGGTACGTGCATCGCCACCGGCGCGTAGTTGAGGATCGAACGCACGCCGCCGCTGACCAGGGTGTCGATGATCTCGCCCGCCGAGGTCGCGGGCGTGGCGACGATGCCGATGTCCACCTGGCGGTTCTTGAGGTAGGCCGGCAGCTCCGCCACGTCGCGCACAGTCAGCCCGCCCAGCTTCTGGCCGATCATCTGCGGGTAGGCGTCGAAGGCGTCGACGATGATGAAGCCCTGGGGCTGGAAGCCGTCGTAAGACAGGATTGCCATGCCCAGGTGGCCCACGCCGATCAGGATCATCGACCACTGGCGGTCCAGGCCCAGGATCTGGCGCAGCTCCTGGGCGAGGCGGCCGACGTTGTAGCCGCGGCCCTGCTTGCCAAAGCGCCCGAAGTAGCTCAGGTCCTTGCGGATCTGGGCCGGAGTCACGCCCAGCATGCTGCCCAGCTCCTGCGAGCTCACGACGTCGCGGCCGTGCTCCTCCAGGGAGGTGAGCGCGCGGGCGTATACGGGGAGGCGGTCGATGACCACGGCGGGGATATCTATAGGCACGTCAACACCGATTGCGCATTTTCGCACAACTTTAGGTTTCGCCGCTGTGTGGGTCAAGGAAATCCGATGCGAGGGAGACGGGGCGCTTGTCGGCACTTCGGCTTGTCGGCCAGAGGGCGGAGGGGGACGAGTCCCGACCGCAAGCCTCCTCGCCTGTCGTTCCGTCGCCTCTGTCATTCCCGACCTGAGGAGGAATCCCGGGCATGGCTCACTTTGACAGTGACGCACCTTGTCCTCAGCGCATAGCCGGGATTCCTCCTGGCGTCGGAATGACAGGCGAGACCCCTGGTTCGGGCTCGCCCCTTCGGCCACCCCCTTCCGCCTTCTGGCCGAAGTGCCGACAAGCCGAAGTGCCGACAAGCCGACAAGCCGACAAGCCGATCCCCCGTGCTATCATTCGTTTGACTCCGAGGCGATTCTTTGCTCCTAACCTACTCCGACCTTCTCCGCGAGAGCATACCCCTCTTCCTAACCTTCTTCGGCGCCGTCGTCACGGCGCTGGTCGTCGGCATCTCGGTGCACGAGTGCAGCCATGCTTTTACCGCCTGGCGCCTCGGCGACCCCACCGCCAAGGCCATGGGCCGCGTGTCCCTGAACCCGATGCGGCACCTGGACCCGGCCGGGACCGTGATGATGCTCCTCATCGGTTTCGGCTGGGGAAAGCCCACGCCCGTGAACCCGAACCGCCTGCGCAACGGCCCCGAAGCCGGCCGCGCGATGGTCGCGGCCGCCGGCCCGGTCTCGAATGTGTTGGTGGCGGTGCTCGCGTCCCTGCCGATCCACCTTGGCCTCGCGACCTGGCACAGCCCGTTCCTTATCGTGCGAACGAACTTCTGGGACGTCAGCGACTACGCCGGCCTGTTCCTGGCTTCGCTGGTCATCTTCAACGTCTTCCTGGCCGTGTTTAACCTGCTGCCGATTGCGCCGCTGGACGGCTTCTCCGTCTTCGCCGGCCTTCTGCCGCGCGACCTGTCTTTCGAATTCCGCAAACTGGAATCCTACGGGCCGGCTATTCTCATGGTCCTGCTCTTCATGTCCTTCTTCACCGGAGGACGATTCAGTCCGTTGTATGAAGTGATGTCGCCGGTCATCAACGGACTGACCAGGCTCATTTCGGGGACCGACGCCCGTGCCATCTAGGGCCGCCTATCGCGCCCGTCAGGCCGCGCAGGCGCTCTTCCCCAGGCTCGGCGGGGCGCATGTCGACCAGGCCCGCGCGCTGCTATCCGGCGGCGAGATGGCGCTGTTCCTTTCGATGGCGAAGCGCGACCAGCGCCACGGCCTGCGCGTGATGGAGCACCTTCGCCGCGAAGGCCAGACCGACCAGGACCTGCTCGCCGCCGCCCTCCTGCACGACTGCGGCAAGGGCGACGTGCCGGTCTGGCTGAGGGTGGCCTATGTCCTCCGCCCGGCCTACGTCGAAGCCCTGGCGAAGAAGGCGGCGCCCCAGGAGGTAGCCGCCGAGATCAGGCGAGATGGTACGGCTGGTGCCTCACCCTTCCCGCGCCCCTGGGCGCCGTGCGCCTGCCGCCGGGCGGCGCCTCCGACCACGAAGCCGCATACCGCCTGGTGCACCACGTCCGCCTCGGGGCCGAGGCCGCGGCGGCGGCAGGCGCGGGCGAAGCGACTGTACGTTACATAAGCGGCAGGGCCGGCGAGCACGAACACGCTAAGATAGCTTTACTCCGCGCCGCCGACGACCGGTCCTAGAGCGAAGGACCGGCCGAAATCGACGCCGCGGCCCGTTCGGGGGAGAGGTTGGGGCGATGGGAACTGTAGGAATCATCGGACTGGGACTAATCGGCGGCTCCATGGGCCTGGCTCTAAAGCGGGCCGGCTTCAAGGACACCCAGATCATCGGCTATGACCGCGACCGTGAGGTCGAGCAGCGCGCCTCGAAGTTCGGCGCCGTCGACAGCATCGTGCGCGCGCCCGAAGAGCTGGCAGCGAAGGCCGCCATGGTCATCATCGCCACGCCCATCCTCTCGGTCGAAGGCGTGCTCAGGGACATCGCCCCGCACTTGCAGAAGGGCGCCGTCGTGACCGACACCGCCAGCACCAAGGGCGCCGTCCTAAGGTGGGCGCGCGACATCCTGCCGCCCGGCGTGCACTTCGTCGGTGGTCATCCTATGGCGGGGAGGGAGCAGTCCGGCCCTCAGGCCGCCGACGCTGATCTCTTCCGCGACCGGCCCTACGTCATCGTGCCCGCGGTCGATGCCGTCTCCGGCGCCGTCAACGCCATCGTGGGGCTGGCAGAGGCCATCGGGGCGCGGCCCGTGTTTCAGGACGCCGATGAGCACGACGCCTACGCCGCGGCCATAAGCCACGTGCCCCTGGTGTCATCGGTAGCCTTGTTCGCGCTGGCGCGCGGCAGCACCGCCTGGCCGGAGCTGGCGGCGATGGCTGGCCCAGGGTTCAAGGACCTCACGCGCCTGGCCTCAGGCGAGCCCGAAATGGCCCACGACATCTTCCTCACCAACAAGAAGAATGTCAGCCACTGGATCGACCGCTACGTCACCGAAATCCGGCGCCTCCAGGTGCTGATCGACGAGGGCGAGGACGAAGTCCTGTTCCGCGCCCTGGCCGAGACCCAGATCGAGCGCGACAACTTCCTCTTCAAGACCCCCGAGCGCGAGATGCCCGGCCTGCCCTCGGACCTGCCGACACCCAGCCAGTCCTTCCTCAACCTCATGGCCGGCAGCCTCTGGGCCGACCGCGCCCGCGAGCTCACGACGTCCCTGGAGGACAAGCAGAAGGAACGCGAGCGCGAAGACCGGCTCCGCAGGCGGCAGCCTTAGTCGTGGACGTCACCGTCCGGCCCTCGAAACGCATTCGCGGCGCCGTCAACGTGCCGGGCGACAAGTCGATCTCCCATCGGGCCGCCATCTTCAATTCGATAGCGGAAGGCAGGGCCGAGATACGCGGCTTTCTGCAGGGTGACGATTGCCTCGCCACGGTCGACTGCATGCGCGCCCTCGGCGCCCAACTGGAACTCGACGACGACGGCACCCTGAGGGTCGCCGGCGTCGGGCTCCGCGGCCTGAGCGAACCTTCGCGCATCCTCGACGCTCAGAATTCGGGCACCACCATGCGCCTGCTTACAGGCCTCCTCGCCGGGCAGCAGTTCTTCTCGGTGCTCACCGGCGACGAGTCGCTGAGACGGCGGCCGATGGCCCGCGTCCTGGAGCCTCTGCGCGCCATGGGCGCCACCTGCCTGGCAAGGGACCTCGACTACGCGCCGATCGCCATCCTCGGCGGGGGCCTCTTCGGCATGACGTACCGCACGCCCGTGGCCAGCGCCCAGGTGAAGTCATCGCTTGCTGCTCGCGGCCCTGTACGCGGATTCCGCCAGCACCATCGTAGAGCCGGCACCTTCGCGCGACCACACGGAGCGCATGCTGCGCGCCATGGGCGCCGCCATCTATACCGAGGGCACGTCGGTCCGCGTCACTCCGCCCGAGAGGCTGGACGCCCTTGACCTGCGCGTGCCGGGAGACATCAGCGCCGCCGCCTTCTGGATGGTGCTCGCGGCCGCCCACCCGGACGCCGAAATCACGCTCCCGGCCGTCGGTGTCAATCCCACCCGCACCGGCGTGATCGAAGCCCTGCGCTCGATGGGCGCCTCGATTGACGTAACCGAAGAGCGCAAATGGGGCGGCGAGCCCGTCGCCGACATCACCGTGCGCAGCAGTCAGCTTTTCGGCGCTGAAATTGGTGGCGAAATGGTGCTCAGCGCCATGGACGAGGTGCCGGTGCTGGCCGTCGCCGCCGCGCTGGCGAAGGGCCGCACCGTGATCCGCGACGCCGAAGAGCTGCGGGTCAAAGAGTCAGACCGAGTGTCGTCGGTCGTCGCCGCCCTGCGCGCGATGGGCGTCGAGGTCGAGGAGCGCCCGGACGGCATGGTCATCGAAGGCGCCGGCCGCCTGCGTGGCGCCGCCGTCGAGAGCGAAGGCGACCACCGCTTGGCGATGGCCTGGGCCGTGGCCGGCCTGGTCGCCGAGGGCGAAGTCGTCGTCGGCGGCTCGGAGTCTGTCGATATCTCCTACCCCGCCTTCTGGCGCGATCTGGCGGCCCTCAGCAACTCCTGAACGGCGTAGCAGGGCCTCACACCACGGAAGGATCAGATTCGCACGGCTGCGAGCTTCTGGCGCATATGAAGAAGCCCCTCCCGGCCGGTGGAGGGGCTTCCCGGCGAATGCGCACACTTGGCCTTAGCGCCTGTCACGCTGCAGCGGGTTCCAGCGCCTGCGTGGCTGGTTCGGAAAGCCGTCCGGTCCTGCCGCGACCGCCATCGGCTGGCTCATCGCGCGCCGATCGAAATCGCGCGAGTCGAGCCGCCTCTGCAGGTCCTCGATTCGCCGGTTTAGCTCGCCGTAACGAGCTTCGTCCGTGTGGACGAATATATCGGCGGTCTTGGGGCGTCTCGAGGGCGGCATGGCTTGCGCGGCCATCAGCCCAAGCCCAAGCGCAATCGCGACTGCGGCGATCAGATTAGCCAGAATGCGATCCGAGCCCGCGACACTGACGTCGAATAGATACTGGAAGTAGCGGTTCGCTTCGCTCAACTCTCTGCCCGGCGTCCACATCAGATAGGCAACGCCTGCCCAGGCAGCGATCCAAACGAGGCTAACCACCACCACGAAGCCCCTGTTGAATGCGTTCATGCTTCCTCCTTCACGTACTCCGAACCCGACTGTAGGCGCGCCGCTGTTATGCGCGCGGCAACGTTTCGTCCGTTCGCATAACAACCGTCTTAACCTTCGGCGCCGTCACGAGAACTGGGGGCCGCGTCCATGCACCCGATACATTTGGTGGCTCTCTTGTGATTCGCCGGCGTCGCGGCCGGTCCTAAGCTGGCTGCATGGGCGCGGGCGGCCGCGCCGTGGCTTCGGGCGGCGGCGAATTCCAACGGAGAATCTCATGGCCAGAGGAGCGGCAAGGGCCGCGTCGGTTCGGCAGCGAAGGCGAGTCCACTGGCTGGCGCTGTCCCTTATCGCGGTCGTGCTTGGGGCCATCGCGGTCGAAGCATTGATGGCGTTTCGCGTCTGGGTGCAGCTCAGCGGCGAGCACCCGGCGCTGCCGGCGCTCATGTTCCTCTACGGCCTGAGCTCGGACCTGGTTGGCCCGTTCAAGGGCACGGAGACAACAACGCCCATCAAACCTGACGGCATCCTGGAGCTCGCGACGATCGTCGCGGTCGAGGCCTACCTGATCCTCGCCCTGCTCGCGCTTGGCGCGTTGGTCTTGCTCTCGAGGATTGCCCGCGCCATGCGCGGCTTGCTACCGGCGCGATCTCCGCGCCCGGCGCCGGCTGCAAGGTCACGGCAACCGGCTTGAGGATGCTAGGAACGCGTCGCTTTCGTACCGCGCCTGTGATGGAAGAGTGACTGTTGGAGTGAGCGTTCGGCGTGTGACGGCAGGACAAACACGGACTCATCGATTCGTCTGCCAAGGTTCGTTATGAAGGGGCAAGGATATGGCGAGACAGAGCAAGTCAGCGGGCCGCCAGAACGGGGCCGTCCAGGCTGCGACGGTTGACGTGACGGCCGCTCCTGAGAAGACAGAAGTGATAGAAGTGGCAGGCGTCCCGGATGAGGCGGCGGCGGTCCGTGAGCTGGTGATTGAAGAAGAAAGCTGGCCCCTGGAGCGTTATGAAAGCGAAGGCGGGTTCGACTGGTTGAATATAACCAACATCTGGTTGGTTGTTGTCCTCGGCTTCATCGAAGTGTTCCTGTCCTTCCGTCTCGGCTTTCGTCTGGCCGCGGCCAACCCCGATAACGGTTTCGTGAGCATCATCTACAGCGTTACGAAGCCGCTGATCTCGCCCTTCGAAGGGATTGTCCAGGACAGCCGCCTCGGGTCGGCCGGCGTCTTCGAGCCTTCGATCATGGTCGCGATGCTGGTCTATATCGTCGGCGCCATCCTGCTGATGTCGATCGCCTGGGCGATCGCGGCCACGGCGGGCGAGGCGCGCCAGCCGCCCGAGCTCTCGTCGCGCGGCGCGCGGACCTGAGGCGGCTGCCTTCGCCGGCCGTCCTGGCAGGTCTTTCTTGCGGAAATAGCGCCCTTCACTGTAAATGCGCGCCCGCTGCTTGCCGAAGTTACAAAGAGAACTAGTTGGACCCTACCCGGGGAGGGTCGTTCCTTGCTGGACTATCTCGCGCGGCTTTCGCGCCTGGCAACGCGCCGCGATCCCACGGAGAGCGACGTTACTCAGGCCTGCGAACTCCTGAAGCAGGCGCTCGGCGCCGAGGAAGCCTACGTCATCGGCGCGGGAGACCCCTTCTTCACGCGCCTCGGCGACACATCCGATCCAGAAAAGTACGAAATAAAACAGCGCGGCTACTGGCTGATCTGGCACCAGCTCGCGGCCGATGACTCTATGTTTGCCGTGGCCGTTACAGTCCTCACCAGGCTGGTGACCGGAGGCGAGCGCATCTCCGAGTATGCGACCGGCAGCCATGTCGCCTGCATCCTGCCCGGGGACGAATCGAACTCAGAGATGCTGGTGGTGCGGGGGCCCTGGAACGAGCCCTTCGGCCCCGTCCGGCTCCAGCTGCTGGAGGCGGCGCGGCCTATTCTGGCGACACTGGTAGGGAACGTGCTGGACGCCACGCGCCAGGCCAGGCAGCAGCAGCAGCTTCGCGCCCTCTCAGACGTCGCCAAGGCCTTCAGCGACGCCAAGGAGGTCGACCGAGGTCTGGAGGCGGTGGCCACGGCGCTGGCCAAGGCCGCGGGCATGGACTGGGTCAACCTCTTCATCTTCAACGACGCGCTGAGCTGGATCGTTGATCGTGCCGGCAACTTCTCCCGCCACTCCGACACCGAGACAGCGGCCATGGGCCTTCGCGGCAACCAGCGTTACGTGGAGATGGCGCGCCGGCTCAGCGAATCACGAAAACCCATCCTCACCCCGGACGTATTCGCGGACGGAGCCACCGATTCGACAGAGATGCTGGCCTATTATCAGCGGGCGCACGTGCTTTCTTCGGCTGTCTTCCCCATGCTCTTCCAGGATCGCGTCCTGGGGATCGTCATGTTCACGTCCTCGAACCGCCACGAGTTCGACGATTCGGAGATCTGCTTCCTCGGCGACCTTGTGTCTCAGGCCGCCACCACCGTCAAGGGAATGCGCCTCTACCAGGAACTCGAAGAAGCCAGCCGCATCCAGCACTTCCTTGCCCGCACGGACGCGCTCACCGGCATCCCCAACCGCCGTTACATCGAGGAGGTGCTGCGGGCCGAATGCGCCCGCGCCCAGCGCTACTCCGAACCCGTGAGCCTGGTAATGGCCGACCTCGACCACTTCAAGCTGATCAACGACGGCTTTGGCCACGACGTCGGCGACGACGCCCTCAAGCACGCGGCCGATGTCGCGCGCCTGAGCTGCCGCGAAGCCGACTTCGTCGGCCGCTGGGGTGGCGATGAGTTCATCTTCATCCTGCCGATGACGCCCATGGACGGTGGCCTCGCCTTCGCCGAGAGGCTCAGGGTCTCGCTGACGCGCTTGCCCTTCGCGCCCCGTGGCGGCGGCCCCGACTGGCCCATGACCCTGAGCGCCGGCGTGGCAGAGGCCCGCGAAGCGGGCTACACCGGCCCGGATGAACTTTTCAAGCTGGCTGACGAAGCCCTCTACAGCGCCAAAGACCGCGGCCGCGACCGTGTCGCCCGGGCCGAGCCTCGTGCCGCCGCCGCCTGACGGGAAGCTGGGAAACTGAGAACCTGACAACCTGCTTCTCTTGAAACGCACTTGTTAAACCGGCCATCCTGATTGTTACCAGCGCGCCGAATGCCGGGTGCCAAAATGCGCCTGTAGCATTACGAGGAGGTCTGCGCGTGGGCATTTTAGGTTGGCTGGTCGTGGGGTTGGTCGGCGGCCTGATCGCCAGGGCGCTTATGCCGGGCGACGAACCTGGAGGCATTATCCTCACCATCCTGCTCGGCATAGCGGGCGCCATCGTCGGCGGCTTCATCGCCGTCGCCCTCGGCATCAGCAACGGCGTCGACGACTTCGACCTGGGGTCGATTATCCTGGCGGTGCTTGGGGCCCTGCTGCTTTTGGGCGCCTACCGGTTCGTGATAAAGAACACCGGCGCAAGAATCTAGGGTGTGGGCGGTCTGGGCGGGCGGTCGTCCCCGGTATGCCCGACGCCTGACGCCTGATAGCTGACGGCTTCCCCTACGGCAGCCTGTTGAACCAGGCCAGCGAAAACGCTCCCGCGACCAGCGAGAACAGCAGGCCAACTCCGGTCAGATAGTAAGTGAGGTCTCGCTCTTCCGGTTCGCTCTGCCGCTCTTTGGTGAGTTCGTCGTAGACCTGGCCGAGTTCTTTCTCGCTCTGGGCGCTCAAGTACTTGCCCCCCGTCGCGTCGGCGATGCCCTGCAGGGTCTCTTCGTCCAGGCGCGTGAAGACGTTGCGGCCCTGGATCCGCAGGATGGTGCCTTCCGGCGTGCCGATGCCGATGGTGTAGACCTTGACGCCGGCCGTGACGGCTTCGTCCGCGACCTGCAGGGGCGGCGGGCCCGTGTTGCTCTGGCCGTCCGACAGCAGCACGATAGTCGCCGCCGGTGTCCTGGCGGCGTCGCCGCTCGAACTCGGCGCCGGTGTCGGCGTCGGCTGCGCCGGCGAGAAGGGCGACTGCGATGACGCCCCCGGCCGCGGGATGTCGGCGCCCTCGTAGATCGCGTCCAGCGCGACCTGCAGGCCGCCGCCGATGTTCGTGCCGCGCTGCGGCGAGCAGGCGTTCGATCGCTTTCGTCACGGCCTTCTTGTCTTGCGTCGGCGCTTGCGACGAGGATGCCGAAGTCGCTGAACGAGACGATGCCGATCTGAACGCCCTTGGGCTGCTTCTTGACGAAGTCGTTCACCGCGTCCTTCGTCGCCTCCATGCGGTTCGGCGCCACGTCCTCGGCCAACATCGACCCCGAAACGTCGATCGACAGGATGACGGTGCCGGTGTTCGAAGGAGTTCGCGACCATCGCCCTGCGGCCGCGCCAGCGCGACGACCATCGCCGTCAGCGCGCAGAAGATACAGTGCCGCCGGGACGTGGCGCCGTACGCCCGGCCCCGTCCCGACAGCCTGCTCGCAGGAGCGAGACGCTGGCGTAGCGCACGGCGTACTTGCGCCGCTGCATCTGCATCCAGACGTAGAGGCCAGCGACTACCGGCAGCAGCAGCAGGAAGGCAAGTGCCTCCGGCGCCTGAAAGCTGAAGTTATCGATCGACCAGGGCCAGGTAATCAGCATGTGCAACCCCTCGCTGGGACATTCGATTTCATCAGGCGGATATCCCCGCCGCTGCTCGCGTCGCGCCGGAGCCACGCCGCTGTCTCAGTTGCCGCCTCAGCATGGCGAAGCGGCCGATGTCATGCACCATGTCGCCGTCGGTTGTCAGGCGCAGCACGTCGATGCCGTGGCGCGCAAACGTGCGCTCGATGTGGTTTCGACGCTGCTCGACCAGCGCTGCGGAAGCGCTCGCTGGAAGCCTGCGGTCGCTGCGTCTCGACGTAAACCTGCTCGCCCGTCTCGGCGTCCTCGCAGCACAAGCGGGCCGATGTCCGGGATCTCCTCCTCGCGCGGGTCGCGCAGCCAGACCGCGACCACCTCGTGCCGCTGGGACAGGCGCGTCAGGGCGCTGCTCCCAGCCCGCGGCGGCGATGAAGTCAGAAACGACGAAGACCAGCGAGCGCCGCCGAAGCGTCTTGCCGGCCCGGTCGAGGATTCGCGCCAGGTCCGTAGCGCCCGGCGTGCGAACGCCGGTCCTTGCGCACGATCTGATGGATCAGCCGCAGCGTCTGGATCTGGCCGCCTCGTGGCGGCACCACCTCGTCGACGTTGCCCGAGAACAGCATCGCGCCGACACGGTTGCCGTGGCGCGTCAGCAGGCGCGCGATCACGCCGGCGAAGTCGACGACGAGGTCGCGCTTGCGCGCCTGCGCCGTCCCGAAGTCGACCGAGCGGCGAGAGGTCCAGCAGCAGCCAGGCCGTGATCTCGCGGTCCTCGATGTACTGGCGCACGTAGGGCTCGTCCATGCGCGCCGTGACGTTCCAGTCCATGTAGCGCACGTCGTCCTCGGGCTGGTACTCGCGCACCTCCGCCAGGTCGAAGCCGTGGCCGGTGAACAGCGAGCGATAGTCGCCCTGGAGCAGGCCGTCGAGCCGGCGCACGACGTGCCAGTCGAGGCGCTTGAGCATCGACTCGGCGTCGTCGGCGCGCTCGGGCGTAGCGCGGCCGTGGCTCCGGCGCTTCGACGGCCTCGGCATCAGGCTGTCGTCCAGCCATGCCGGCAGCGCGAGGCTGGCGCTCGCCGGCCTGGCGGTCGCGGGTCGTCCGTCGAAGGGCCGCGCCGGCCGCGGCACGACCTCCATGACGCGCTTGATCATCGCGTCCGGCGTCACGCGGTCGGCCAGCGCCTCGTAGGAGAGCACGAGGCGGTGGCGCAGCACGTCCGGCGCCAGCTCGGCGATGTCGGCGGGCACGACGTAGTCGCGGCCGCGGGTCAGGGCCAGCGCCCGCGCGCCGAGGATCAGGTTGATCGAAGCGCGCGGGCTGGCGCCGAAGGAGATGTAGCGCGCGACGTCGCCGAGGCCGTAAGTCGGCCGGGCCGGCGCGTGGCGCCGACCAGGCGCACGGCGTACTCCATCAGCTCCGGGTCGACGTAGACGGCGTCCGCCTGCTTCTGCAGCGCCAGCAGGTCGTCGGTCGTGATGATCTGGCGCGGCGTCGGCAGCTCGCCGGTCATGCGCTGGACGATGACCAGCTCCTCGCGGTCGCTCGGGTAGTCGACCAGCACCTTGAGCATGAAGCGGTCGACCTGCGCCTCCGGCAGCGCGTAGGTGCCCTCGGTCTCGATCGGGTTCTGGGTCGCCAGCACCAGGAACGGCTCCGGCACCTTGTGCGTCTCGCGGCCGATGGTCACCTGGCGCTCCTGCATGACCTCGAGCAGCGCCGACTGCACCTTGGCGGGCGCGCGGTTGATCTCGTCCGCCAGCAGCAGGTTGGTGAAGACGGGCCCGAGCGAGGTCGTGAACTCGCCGGTGCTGCTGGTTGTAGATGCGCGTGCCGACGAGGTCGGCGGGCACCAGGTCGGGCGTGAACTGGATGCGGTTGAACTGCCCGCCGACGACCTGCGGCCACGGTGCGGATCGCCAGCGTCTTCGCCAGGCCGGGCACGCCCTCGACGAGGATGTGGCCCGCGCGACAGCAGCGCGACGACGCATGCGCTCCAGCAGCGCCTCCTGCCCGACGATGACCTTCTTGATCTCGAAGAGCATCTGCTCGAGCGGCGATGCGGGTTCCTGTTCCGGCGCTGTCTGGGTCTGGCTGATCATGGAGCCTCCTTGGTTGATGTCACGCCGGTCTAACCGAGCGGCGCGATGATGCCGGACGCGGCCTCGATCGGCACGGCGAAGCCGAGGCCGATGAAGACGCGGTCGCCGGTGGGGTTGATGAGGCCGGTGACGATGCCGACGACGCGGCCGTTCATATCGACCAGCGGGCCGCCGGAGTTGCCGGGGTTCACCGCGGCGTCGAACTGGATCATGTTGTCCAGCACCTGGCCGGTCTCCTCGACCATGAAGCGGCGGCCCAGGCCGCTGACGATGCCGGAGCTGACGCTGCCGTCGAGGCCGAACGGCGCGCCGATGGCCATGACCTGCGTCGCCCTGGCTCACGCCGCCGGAGAGCGACCGCCGGCTGCACGCCCTGCGGCAGGCTGCCGCACCTGGACCACCGCGAGGTCGCGCTCGGGCTGCTTCTGGACGACGGTGCCGGTCGCGGTGGTGCCGTCGTAGAAGCGCACGTTCACCGTGTCGCTGCCGGCGACGACGTGATAGGCGGTGAGGATGCTGCCGTTCAGGTCGACGACGACGCCGGAACCGATGTCGCGCACGGCCTGTCCGTTTGTGCCCGTAGCGCCGTGGCTCAGCAACACCACCGCCGGCCGGATCATCGCGTATACCTGCGGTTCCAGCGGCGGCGAAGGCGTCACCGAAGCGATCGCCTCGTTCGCCAGGCGGCGAATGTCCCCGTCGTTGTAGCGGCCCTCCTGCGGGTCAAGCTGAATGTAGGCGAACATCACGGCGATGGCGATGACGCAGCCGGCGAGAGCGGCCAGGGGCAAGCGAAGGCGGTCGGGGAGGTTCAGAGACAAAGGAAAGCCTCCTGGACAGAGCACGAGGCGCCGTGGCCTCGTGCTCCCATGGTAACGCTTCCCGAAAGGCGCTTGCCCGCTGCCATGAAATGAGCTTATCCGGCAGCCGCTGAGACAGCGATTAAGGCGGTGCTAAGAAGCTGTAAAGCTGTCGGCATTTCGGCTGGTCGGCATGTCGGCTGGTCGGCCAGAGGCGGCCGGAAGCGGCTAGAGGCGGCCAGAGGCGGCGGTGGCCGGCTGCCCGGCCGGTGTTATAATGCTTGCGCAAAGCGCGGAAGTAGCTCAGTGGTAGAGCACCTCCTTGCCAAGGAGGGGGTCGCGAGTTCGAATCTCGTCTTCCGCTCCATACCGCGGCTGAAGTTGTCGATAACGACGTCGCTGATTGCTACCAGCCGCTTGAAGGCGTCGCGAGCTGCCGGGACGTTCAGGTTCAGCGTCATGCCCACCTTGTCGCGGTTCAGGTCGAGGAAGTTACCGCCGCGTCCGGTGGCCCTGCTCGAAGTCGTTCGAGGTTGCGAACGCGCGACCGTGTTCTCGATCTTTATGATTTCCGCGCCGAGGTTCCCGAGGATCGACGTTCCGACGGGCCCGGCGACAACGATGGTGAGATCCAAGACGCGAACCCCTGAGAGCGGTCGCATCAGACGATGCCTCGTTCGCGCAGGGCGCTCAGTTCCTGCGCTTTGAGCCCCAGCCGCCCGCAGTAGATTCTCCTGATTATGCTCACCAAGCATCGGAGCGCGTTCTGTGCGAAGGGGCGTCTCGGACATGCCGAAGGCCGGGCCGATGTGCTTGAAAGAGCCGAGCAAGGGATGGTTTCGCTCGACCAGGAATCCGCGATCCTTCAATTGAGGGTCCTGGAGGAGGTCGGCGGGCGTTAGGACTTCGGTGAACGGGTGGCGCAGCTCCTGGGCCTGCTTCACTGCCTCCGCCTTGGTTCGCGTGGACAGCCAGGAGGTTATTGCCGCATCGATCTCATCAGCGTGACCGCGTGGCGTCGCCCAGACTTCCGGCTCGCCGATACGTGGATTGTCCAGCAGCATTCCGAGGAGGGACGGGTCAGTCGGGGCCCAGTGGGCATGGATGAAGCCGTCCTTCGCCGGAAGGATGGTCGAAGGGTAGGGCGCGGTCGGCTGGTCGGCGAGCAGTCGCGCTCCGACCCTGCGGTAGACCTGTCCGTTGTTGAGGAAGGCGGACATGCCGGCGTGGGCGTAGCAAATAGCTTCTGAAATCGAGACATCGAGGTGGTCGCCGGCGTTGGTCGATTCGCGCATGAGCAGCGCCGCCATCGTTCCAACAGCCGCGTGCAGTCCGCCCTGGTATTGAGCCTGTGAGCCCCCGGCCTTTATTGGCTCTCGGTCCGGCAGACCGGTCACGAAGGTGTAGCCGCCATAGGCATAGTCGACGAGCTCTCCGCCCTTGTATTCGGAGAAGGGTCCGTCCTGTCCGAAGTGGGTCACGGAGGTCACGATTAACGAAGGGTGGCTGGCTTCCAACTCCTCATGGTCGAGCCCCAGCGCCTTCAAATCCGAGGGCGCGTAGCTCTCGACGAAGACGTCGCTCTGGGCGATAAGCCGGCGCAAGAGTTCCATCTCCGTCCTGGACGACGGGTCCAGCGTGATGCTCTTCTTGCCCATTGAGATGTGGAGGTGGACCACTGATGTCTCCGCATGCGGGAGGTCGTCCTTGAAGGGACCGATGCTGCGGATGGAGTCGCCCTTGCCCGGCAACTCGACCTTGACGACCTCGGCGCCGAGGGCGGCAAGCAGCTTCGTGCAATAGCCACCGGCCATGCCGTCGCTTACGTCGAGGATGCGGACTCCGTCCAGCGCCCCGGCCATGTCGCTTACAGGTCCAGCAGGCAGGCGCATGTCCGTGAAGGATAGCTCTGTCGTGTAATGGGAGCGAAGGACGTGGATCAGGCGCCTGACCTCGAAGCCGGGAGTGTCTGTGGGCACGCGGAAGGCGCTGATGCTCTCGCGACCGGGAGTGTCGCCGGTGCGTGCGTAAACGGTACCCATCGACGCCGTATCGGCGCCGGAGTTGAAGACCTTCGAGCCGTTGATGACCCGCTCATCGCCGTCGCGGATGGCGCGAGTGCGGATCGCGCGAGCGAGGTCGGAGCCGCCGCTCGGTTCGGTGAGGCCAATGAAGCCGCCGCCGCCACCGCCTTCGCCGCCACCCCCCGCGCCGCGGAAGAGGCCATAGCAGGGAGCGTACAGGCCGGCACGGTGCTGGGCCATTTCCTCAGCCATGAACACGCGTGTCTTCGTGTCCAGGCCCTGGGCGCCGGGGATCCCGGTGGATTCGGCTATCGGACGCAGCCGTTCCTCGTGTTCCTCGGGCAATTCATAAGCATCCGCATCCAGTTCGGTGTCTTCAAGGGGTATTATCTCCTCTCGGACGAACCGTCTGATGGCCCCGCAAATCATCTTGGTCTCTTCGGGAAGCTTAAGGTCCATGCTTTGCCCCTTTCAGGCCGGCCGAAACTTCAGCAGCGACGCTTCGGGCGTCACGGCGACGAATTCAGCTGTCACCTTCATTCCGATCTTTACGTCCGAGTTTGCGCATCCGATGATGTTCGATGTGACGCGCGGCCCTTCATTGAGCTGCACAACGGCGACGTTGTAGGGGATGTCGTCGCGAAAGCCCGGATGATAGAGCTGATGGACGATGATGAAGCTGTACACGGTGCCAGCGCCCGAAACCTTCTCCCACACAGCTTCGTCCGAGAGGCAGTAAGGGCAGAAACGCGCTGCGGGATATCGATAGCGATTGCAGCCGCCACACTTCTGTAGCCGGAGCTCCCTGGCCTGAAGGCCTTCGAGGTAAGGGCCGTTGTCGTCTGTCGGCTGAGGAAGAGGCTTGGCGTACTCGGTGGTCATCTCAATTCCTCAGGATCAGCGTAGCGTGCGTCGTCATCACGCCGCCCTGGTTGCTCACGATGCCGATCGCCGGATCCTTCACCTGGCGCGGGCCGCATTCGCCCCGCAGCTGACGTACGGCCTCGACGATGAGCTGCATGCCCGGCATGCCGGTCTCCGAGAGTAAACCACCGGATGTATTGAGAGGCAGGTCCCCCTGCAGACCGATCCGGCCGCCGCTGATGTAGTCCGGGCCTTCGCCCTTCTTGCAGAAGCCGTAGTCCTCGAGTGTCACGATTGGCACGATGGTGAAGCAGTCGTAGAGCTCGGCGAAGTCGACGTCCTCAACGCTGATGCCGGCAGCCCTCAATGCCGCGGGTCCGGAGATGGCTGCCCCAGAGGTGGTCCAGACTTCGCGCTGCGCAAGGTCCCAGGATGGGTGTCCCTGCGCGAAGGACATTACCTTGATCGGCTTCTTCTTGAGCGCTCGCGCCCGCTCGAGGCTGGTGACTATGACCGCGGCGGCGCCATCGCTAACCGGGCAGCAATCGAAGAGGCGGAACGGCTCCGCAACCCATCGAGCACTCAAGTACTCGTCCATGGTGAACGGCTCCTGAAACTGGGCGTTCGGGTTCATGGAGGCATGCTTGCGAAAGGTGGTGGCGATTGTGCCGAGTTGCTCTTCTTTGAGTCCGTATTCGTGGCGGTAGCGCTGCGCGATCATGGCGTAACCACAGGGTGCCCCAGACATGCCCGGCGACGGCCTCGTCGCCGCCGTACGTGGGGCCGCGGGCGGCTTCCGCCGCCGGCCTCCGGCCGTAGGAGGGGCGGCCGCTGGTCAGGGGGTTATCGCCATAGCTGACCGTGGCCACGTTACAGAGCCCTGCTTCCATGCACATGATTGCGTAGGCGATGAGGCTGATGTTGCTTGCACCGGCCTGGTCGAGGGTCGCCGTCACGCGAGGGTAGATCCCCAGCGCCTGGGAAACCCGCGCCGAGAAGAGACCCTGGAAGTTCGATGTGGGGTATTTCGTGAGGACGGCGTCGATGTCCGCCTTGTCGACGCCGCTGTCGTCGATGGCGTTGCGAATCGCCTCTACGGTCAGGGTGACCGCATTGCGGCCGGGGGTTCGGCCGTAGTCCGTGTTACCCACGCCGACGATGCAGTACTTGCCATTGATGTCGAGCATGAGAGCCTCGCCAGTGAGAAGACTGAAATCTAACGCTCGTTAAGCGCCCGCATCTTAGGGTGCCCCTGGCTCGTCCGTCAATCCTTGATCGCTTCCGATGCCGAGCCACAGGTGACGGCTGGATGCAATGCCTTCCGCGCTCCTTCAGCCATCGAAGCTCGACGAGGTAGCCAAGCTCTTGCTTCACGCCGAGGGTGGCTGGAGGGGGCGAACTCGCGGTGTTCTAAGCGCCGCCGGTGTCGAGTGACCGTTGCGTGTCGGGGACGTGTCAGCGCGCACAGCAAGGCCGTAGACAAAGGTGTCCATGACCTGGTCGACGCCTTCTTCGAGCGTCACCGGCGCTCCGAGCGCGGCGCGGCGGCTGAACGTGGTGAGGATGCCTCGAATTGCGAGGACAGCCATTTCAACGCGAACGGGCCGAAAGACGCCGGAGTCGATGCCCTCTTGAATGATGGCCTTGAGAGTCTGGCGGAACCGGCGGTCCGACTCCTCCACGCGCCTTGCGTAAGTATCGCTGTCAAGGCCAAAGAGTTCTCGGGAGAAGAAGAGCCGCAGGTCGCGTAGCGCCGGGTCATCGCCGACGCCTGCCCATGCTTGGAGGACGAAGCGTAAGCGCTCGAGCGGCGTCCCCTTCGCACGCGCGGCCTCGGCGATCTTCGCGTTGCGGATCTGCTGGCTCTCCCGGCGAATTGCCCGATACAGCCCATCCTTGCTGCTGAAGTAGTAGTAGACCATCGGCGGCGTGGCCTGCGCGAGACGGCAAATCTCTCGTACAGACACGGACGCATAGCCTTTTTGGGCGAAGAGCGTTAAGGCCGCGGCGTATATGCGGTCTTTGACGTCTCGCGGCGGGCCTTCCACGTCGGCCGGCACCGTGGCAAGCTCACCCTTGGTGCGGCGCCTGGTCAAAGTCACCATGGTCCTCCCGCGCTGGGTTTCATTTCGTCGAGAATACATCGCGGGCACCTTAGCGCATAACAAAACAGGAAGGTCTATCCATTGAGCCAGGGCTTCGAGAGTGGCACGAATGACCGCCAGCTAATGCACGTTCTCCTTGCCGAGGACATTCCGGCTTATCTGGACCGGATAATCAGCCTATTCAAGCACGAGTGCCTCAACTTCATCAGCGTGCTCGACGGGCAAGAGGCAATCGACTACATCCAGGACCTCAGCAAGCCGCTGGACCTGCTCGTGACTGATATGGACATGCCCAGGCGGACGGGCTGGCACGTCATCGAATCCCTGCGTGAACTCCGGCCCGAAGTGCCGGTGATCATGCAGACGGGCGAAGCTGCATACCCCTGGGTCAAGGCACAGGCACATGAGCTGAGCGCAGGACGCTTCACAGTTGGCCTGGGTACCCAGGTGAAGGGTCACAACGAGCGCCGTTACGGCATGAAGTGGGAGCCCGGGCCCGCCACCCGAATGAAGGAGTACATCCGGATGATGCGAGCCGTCTGGGACACCTTCCAGACGGGAGCGCCGCCAGCCTTCAAGGGCAAGTACTACCAGTTCACGCTAGTCAACCCGAATTCGAACGCCGGTCCGATCGACTTTCCCGGCCAAAGATCTCGCTTGCGTGCGTCGGCGACGCCATGGCGCGCGTAGCCGGAGAGGTCGCCGACTGCGTGGCGCCACACACCTTCACAACCGATGCGTATATGCGGCAAGTTGTCCTGCCCAACATCAGGATCGGCCTGCGGCGCGGAGGCCGGGACTGGTCGAGCATCGACTTGAGTGGTGGAGGGATGACCGTCTTCGGCGAGACCGAGTCAGAGATCGAGCAGGGCTTGGAGCGTCTACGTCAGCCGATTTCCTACTACGGCTCCACCAGGAGCTATCACGAGGTGTTCGACGTCCATGGGTGGCGTGACCTCGGAGAGCGCCTGCACGCGCTCTCCGTCAAGGGCAAGTGGGACGAGATGCGAGCAGCAATCCCCGAGGAAGTCCTGCGCGGCTTCGCCCAAACCTCGACCTATGACAAGTTGCCTGACTTTATCCGGGAACACAGGGAGTATGCCTCCCGGATCAACTTTTCGTTCAGAGTCAATGACGAGAGCGATAGGGAGCGCCTCGGCCACATAGTTGGCGAGCTGCGCAAGGTGGAGACTCCCCGCGTGCCGCGCGGCCTGGAGATCGCATAGGCAAGCAGCCGTCCTCCGGCGACTCGAGTCCGTCAAGCTCATTGCCCTTTGAAGTCCGGCTGTCGCCGCTCCCGAAACGCGGCGCGACCTTCCGCCGTGTCGGCGAAGCCCGCGGATTTCAACATCGACCAGTGTTCAAGGACGGCTGCGTCCCATGGGTTGGTGGTGATGCCCTTCAGGACGGCCTGCTTGGTGAGGGCCATGTGCATTGAGGGACCTTTGGCCAGGCGGCGGGCGAGGGCGAGGGCCTCCCGCAGTAGGTCTCCAGGCGGTACCACGCTATCTATGAGTCCGATGCGCTCGGCCTCCTCGAGGCGGATGTCCTCCGCCAGCCAGAGGTACTTCAGGGCTCTGCTGTACCCGGCGAGGCGCGGTAACGTCCAGGTTATGAGGTCGTCGGGATGGATTGCTCGCGACAGCCAGACCGGCACCAATCGCGCCGACTCAGAACAGATTCTGATGTCACACAGGAGCGCCAGCCCCAGACCTCCGCCGGCGGCAGGCCCGTTGATTGCTGCGATCGTCGGCTTGCCGAGTGTCAAGAGGTCCAGGCACCAGGCGAACATCGGCTCTTCCGCGCTCGCCGGCCAGGTGCCGGGCGAATCACCGCTGAGGTCCGCCCCGGAACAGAATCCCCGGCCGGCGCCGGTCCAGATGAGGACCTTGGCGGATGGTTCGGCGCGGACATCGAGGATGAGGCGGCGGATGCTGGCGCGCATGTCGCCGTTGAAGGCATTCAAGCGCTCCGGGCGGTTCAGAGTCGCGAGGACGACTCCGTCCTCGTGGTGTTCCACGAGAAGTTCGGCGTAGTTGTCTCGTGTCAGATTTGGCATTCCAGGCCTCACGTCGCTTCATCGATTGGTCGCGAACAGGCGAGCAAACGAACCGGCATTCCAGTGCTCGTCCAGGGACAGTCTGAGCGGACTTGTGAGGCTGCCGCAAGACGCCAGCGATACTAAGGACCAGTTGACAACCTCCAGGACAGGACTTAACCTCGCGGTCATCTAACGCTCGTTCGAAAGGCGTTATAGCCCACGTCGCGGAATTGTGCGACGTGCGTCTGACAAGAGGAGCTGAGAAATATGGCCGGTTATTGGTCGACGAAAGTCACTCGCAGGAGGGCTGTCGCGGGGCTCGCCGCGACCGGCATCGGGGCTGCCGCGCTGGGGACTGTGGGTTGCGGAGGAGGCAGCGACGACAGTGGTCAGGAAGAAGCCTCTTCCCTCATCAACAAGCCGGTCGACAGCACCTCGAAGGTGGTCAAGGGCGGCATCTTCTCTCACTTTGTGACCACAGAGGCTGCCAACTTCGATGGCCTCGCGGGCAACAACGCCGCCGTATCCGTCATCACCGGGTTCACCTACCCGTTCCTTGTGCGGAACAAGATGGTGAAGTCTCCGGCGGCCTACACCGGCGAAGTCGAACCGGATGCGGCCGAGTCCTTCGAGGTCTCGACGGACGGTCTTCAGTACACCTTCAAGATTCGGCCCTCCAAGCTGGACGCGCGCCCGCCTACGAACGGCCGTGTCGTCGACGCCGGGGACGTGAAGTACAGCTGGGATGTCTTCGCGGCGAAGTCCTCGAGCCGCACGATCCTCTCCTACGCGGCGGACAAGACGGCCCCGATCGAGAGCGTTTCGACCCCCGACAACCGGACCGTCGTGATGAAGCTCGCGTTCCCCTACGCGCCCCTCCTGCAGATGCTCGGCTACTACCGCCACATGCCAATCACGCCGAAGGAGGCCGACGGCGGCTTCGACGTCCGCGGCGACATGCGGGGCAGCGGCGCTTGGCGCCTGGACAAAAACAGCCGCAGCGTCAGCTACGAATTCCGCCGCAACGCCGACTTCTTCGATGCCGCAAACCTGCACCTGGACGGCATCGACCTCTACATCATCCCGGAGTACGCGACGGGCATGGCTCAGTTCCGGTCCGGCCAACTCTGGGCTTACGACGTCCGTGCCGAAGATATTATTTCCACCAAGCGCGACCTGCCGACGCTCATCCTCCTCGGCGACGAGGCGTTCACGAAGGGCACAACGCCCTGGATCGGCTTCAGCCACAAGGCCGATTCGCCTTTCCGCGACGAGCGCGTGCGCCGGGCGACCTCGATGCTCATCGACCGCGACCTCTGGATCGACACCTTCTTCAACGTCTCCAACTTCGCCAGGGACGGCCTCACCGCCGAGACACGCTGGCACACGCAGGTGTCGTCCGGAGAGGACGGTTACTGGATCGACCCGAAGAACGAGAAGGAGTTGGGAGAGGGCGCGAAGAACTTCGCCTACAACCCCGCCGAGGCCAAGAAGCTCCTCCAGGCGGCGGGCAACACGAAGGCCATCGAGTCGGTCTTTAGCTACACGCCGAACGGCTACTCGGCGACGTACACGCGCCAGGCCGAGGTGCTCAAGGGCATGCTGGAGGCCAACGGCGACTTCAAGTTTACGTTCAACACGCCCGACTACAGCACTGAGTGGCTTTCCACGAACCCCGGAAAGTACCACTACGGCAACGGGACGTACGACGGCATCGTCCAGGGTTCGGCCAACACGTACCCCGAGATCGATGGCCACCTCCAGGCCTACTATCACAGCGCCAGCATTCGTGTCTGGCATGGCAGCAAGGACCCGCAGATCGATGCCCTTGTCGAGAAGCAGCGCAAGGAACTGAACCGAGAGAAGCGCATCGAGGCGATCAAGGAGTTTCAGCGCTACGCGGCGAAGACCATGCCCTCGATGATCGCGCCCGGGTCTGCCCTTGGGTACAACCTGACCTGGCCCTGGGTTGGTAACCGGGGACTTTGGCGCGTCAGCGGGAGCCGCGCTCAGACCTACACACACCTCTGGTTCGACAAGAGCAAGAAGAGCTAATGCCGCGCCCGGATAGCCGTCGCTCCCGGCTATCCGGGCACGTCTTCCTCGCCCGCGACGGCGCCGCACCGCATGATCCGAGTCTTTCTGAGCTATCAGTTCCGGGAGCGCGCAACGGCTGACTTGCTGGCCACTCGCCTCGCCTTGTCGAACGGCGACCTCGATTCGTATGACCAGCGGATGCGCGTGCAGGAAAGCGCCAGCGAAGCCGCGGCCCTGAAGGCCGAAATCGCGCCCAGGATCGCGACGGCAGGCGCCCTTGTCTGCATCATTGGTCCGACGACTGCGACCAGCTCTTGGGTTCGCTGGGAGGTCGACGAGGCACTCCATGCGGGTACACCAATCCTGGTGCTCCAACCTAACGCCGCAGATGCTTTGCCGTCGCCACTTTTCTCGAGTGATCCGATTTGGCGAGCTGCGCAGGTGGAGGCGTTGATCGAGATGTGCCCAGAGGATGCCAGGCTCTGACGGACTCCGTTAGTAACGCCCGCCGTCCGTAGAGCTCCTAGCTCCTTATCGTTGAGACCGGCGCTCAAATCCCGGCCACCGCGCACTTCATCGGATGACGACGGAACGGAAAAACCACGCGGTCTGTGCAACCCTCTCAACCTGGCTCTTCTCAAGTCCTTGACGAAGGCGCATCCTCTGCTAACGTTAGGCGCGAGCCGACCCCCTAATTGGAGCGGCTCGCGACCCCCTAATTGTTAGCAGCTAGCATGCTGAAAACGGGCTTCTCCAGATTCGATAGCAGCCTGCATCGGACCCGGATAATTGCCAAGGAGGGGGTCGCGAGTTCGAATCTCGTCTTCCGCTCCATAGACACTGCCGGCGCCGAGAGGCGCCTTTTTCGTTGCCGGCGCCGGCATTGACCTGGCGGGACAGGTATCCGGTCGAGACGAGGTAGGCAAAGTCCACGCCACTACGACCGAACCGACAAGCGTATCGGCGCCATCACCGTGCGGTATCCGTTCAGTCAACGTGGCCATGCCGCGCCCTCGGCGGCGGCTAACGCTTGGGCCTTCAAGTCAGGCGAGACGCTTCGCCCAGCGGACGGATTAGTCGACCGCAGGGGTGTCCTGAGCTTCGAGGAATATGAGCTCGGTGTCGCCGTACTGCGTCCTGCTTCGCGCGAGTTTGCGAGCCACCCGGTAGGAGCCTGTGAAGGTCTGCGAAAAGCCGGTGGCCGGCGATCTAATCAGGTACACGCCGAACGTCCTCTGTTCGGGAGTGGTGCGATCTTCGAACGCTACCGGTTTGCGGCGGATGTTCCCGTGCGATGTCATGCTCATCCTTGCCGGCGTGCCCACGCCAGTACATAGCTCAGTACCGAAGAATCGCGCCGACTCCGCCATATGGCTGGAGAATGGCCGCGCCCTCTTCGTGGACCAGTTCGACTCCGGCTGAAGTCTCCCAGGCGAGGTCGAACGCCTCGTCACCTTTGGCGGTCCCCGCGGCCGTGTCACTAATGAGAAGCTGATGCACGCGCCCTTCCTTGAGACACTGCAGCGTCTCATCCCAACCGAGCGCGGCATGGCCTCCCGCGAGGGCTCGGTCACGCGCCGCGGCCGCCAAACGCAGCTCTTCGTTGCGCTCGGCTTCCTCTGCCAATCTGAATGCTGCCTTCGCCACCTCATCGTCAGTGGCAAACATCTCGGAGCGGACGGAGCCAGAGTATTTTGCCTGCAGAGACTTCGGCAAAATTGAAGCGACGGCAGCCGTGGCCTCGTCCGTGCCGGCGACTACGAGGCGCTTGAACTTCCGGCGCTTGTCCATGTCCACGAGAGTCTGGACAACATTCACCAGGTGCGTATGGACGTGGCGCTCATGGTCGCGCTGATATTTGAAGGCGGACCAGCCGCCCTGGCGCTGCCTTCCAGGCACCGGATCGCTGATCCGCTCCTCACCCTCAATCTCGCCCAGGACCGTCGTTAGGATTCGAGCCTTCTCGTTGTTTACCAGGGCCACCACTGTCCTGGGGTTGTCGTCCATCGCGGCCTGAAGTGGCGCCATGTAGGGGCGCGCGCCGAATCGGGCGATTGGCCGCAGGGAAAGCTGGAGCGAAAATACCTCCCAAAGCCGCCGCCGGCGGCTCGCGAATATTGCCAAAGCCGTCCCTCTGGGGATGTAGTCCGTGCGAACGAATTCGAGGATCCTGGAGGATTCCGCTTCCAACTCAGGCCGCAAATCCGTAGCGGTGCTTTCTCGGAGCTCGCGCAACAAGTCCATGAGCGCGGCGACGTGCCCGTGATGCAGAGCCAGCCCCTTCTCCACGCTGGCGTAAACCGATAGCACGGGAATGCCTTCCTTCAGCCGGAACAGGCGCCTCATTCGGTCTTCGCTCTCAGCCTCGATCCACATGGGAAACCTCCGCGCCCCTCTTACGCTATGCCTGAGGCCGCGCGATCACAACTGCCGAATGGCTCTGATCGGACGACACCGTCGTGCCAAAATTCAGACAAATGTCTTTACACTAAGAACGGAGATTAGTATCGTCTAACTAGCCGTGCTAGAGACTGCTTCCCTGCGCGGCCAACTCCCTTGGAGGGACCGCATGAAGCCTCTCCTCGCTTACTTGGCCGCCGCGATGATCCTCGGCTTCGCCTTCCTGCCGTCCGCGCATGCCGCGGGCCCTCAGGACGACTTGCGGGCCGCCAACGTCATCGTCCAGAGAGCGATCGCTGCCACCCAGGCAGGCGATCTCGGCGGGGCCCTGCGTGAGTACAGGGCCTACGAGAACCGCTGGTTCGAGATCGAGGACGGCGTGCGCGAGGTGTCGCGTGACGCCTACCGCGCGATCGAGGCCCGCATGAACGAGGTCGGCGTCGCCCTCACGGCCGCGCGGCCCGACAAGGACGAGGTGTTGGCGGCTTTGACCGCGCTCGACCAGGAGAACCAGCGCTTCGTCGCGGGCCTGCCGCCGCTTGCGGCAGCCGCGCCCACCGCCACGACGACGGCGACCAGCGGCAAGCCAACAATATCGACGCTGCTGGTCCTGCTGAACGAGACCGAAGCCGCCGTGACCGCCGGAGACTTCGCGGCCGCGTCCGCCCGCTTCGAAACCTTCAGCGACAATTGGCTCGACGTCGAAGGCGAAGTCAAAACCAGGTCGTCGTCCGACTACCGCCAGATTGAAAACGACATGGCCCGCATCTCGACCGCGCTCTCGAAGCAGCAGGCTGAGGCGGTCTCGCTCCTGGACCAGATGCGCCTGCGCCTGGAGCCCTACCGGGACGCCGGGGACTACGAGGTCTTCGACGCCACGATCATCGTCCTGCGTGAGGGCCTCGAGGCACTGCTGGTCGTCGTCGCGCTCCTCGCATTCGTGCGAAAGTCGGGAAACGACAACAAGGGTGGCTGGATATGGGCCGGGGCCGGCGCCGGCCTCGGCGCCAGCATCGCCCTCGGCGTCGCGATCCACGTCCTGTTCAACGAGGCCTTCAGCGGCGCCAACCGCGAGCTTATGGAGGGCATCACCGGCCTGTTCGCCGCGGGGATGCTGCTCTATGTCAGCTTCTGGCTGCACAGCAAATCCAGCCTCGGCGCCTGGCAGCGTTACATCGGCGAGAACACCTCCAGGGCGCTGGCCCGGGGCAGCCTCCTCGGCCTGGCCCTGCTGTCATTCCTGGCCGTCTTCCGCGAAGGCGGCGAGACGGTGCTGTTCCTCCTGGGCATGACCGGGCGAATCTCGGCCGGCGACCTCCTCCTGGGGCTGGGCATCGGCGCGACCTTCCTCACGGCCTTCGGCGTGCTGCTAGTCGCCGCGGGCATCCGCATCCCGATGCGGCCCTTCTTCGCGGTCGCGAGCGTCCTCACCTTCTACCTCTGCTTCAAGTTCATCGGCACGGGCATCCACGCGATGCAGATTGCCGACGTGATCTCGGCCCAGACCGCGAGCTATCTGCCCGAAAACGAGACCCTGGGCCTCTTTCCGACCTGGCAGACGACCATCCCTCAGGCGCTCCTGATTTTGGCAGGTCTCGCGGCGGTGGTCCGCGGCCGGATCAGCGACCGCGCGCTCCGCTCGCTGCCCAAAGCCGCAGCCGTGGCCGCCGAATAGCGCTTTCGCCTTCAGCACGTCCTCTCAAGGAGCATCAGCATGACCTTCTTCCGCGCACTTCTAGCCCTCACTGCCACCCTGGCCCTCGGCGCCGGCCTGGCGGCATGCGGCGACTCCGGCTCGGACCAGGCGTCTCCATCGCCGTCGGCGGCCGCGGGGACCTCGGCCTCGACGACGAAAGAGGCCGCCCTGATGAAGGCGGCGAAGCCCGCGGCGGACGCGCTGGCCGCCGCCCTGAAGAAAGGCGACGTCGCGGCCGCCAGGGCCGCGTACGAGGCCTATGACGCCGCCTGGAACGGCATCGAGGTGTACACCAATGTCCGTTCGCGTCAGCTCTACGGCGAGCTCGAGACCGACCTGCAGGCGCGGATCGCCGAAGGCCTCGCCAAGCCGCAGCCAGGCCTGTCTGAGCTTGTGCCGCTGGCCGAACAACTTGCCCGGAAATTCGATGAGGCCGTCGCGCTGAGCGAGAAGGGCCCGGCGATGACGCCGCTCTTCGACGACCTGGCGGCCCTGCGCATCGTCCGCGCCGACCTCCGCATCGTGACGTCGGCCCTGACCTCGAGTGACGCGGCCAAGGCGCGGACGTACTTCGCCAGTTTCAAAAGCGGCGTGCCCGCCGTTTACCCACTGATCAAAGCGCGGTCTGCAGCGGTCGAGCAGGAGGTAGCGGCGGCGATCGCCGCGGCCGACGCCGGAATGCAGCAGCCCGCCACTACAGCCGATGAACTTAAGCCGCTGGTCGCGGCCGTGACAGAGCGCTACAACTACGCCGTCAACCTCCTCAATGCCGCCGCCCGTAACGCCGACCTGACGAAGATCACCTACACGGAGCAAGATCTCGCCTACCTGGGCGCGCTGAACGAGATGCAGGTCCAACTGCGCCGCGGCCTCGCGGCCTGGAACGCCGGCAGCTACGGCGCAGCCTCCGAGGCCGTGACCGCCGCCAGGGCCGCCTTCGACCGCGTCCGGCCGGCTCTCGCGGCCAGGGGCGCCGACGCCGCCCTCAGTTCGGCCTTCGACGCCTACGCCGCCCTCTCAGGGGCCGCCGGCGATCCGGCCACGGCCGCTGCGGCCAACAAGGCCGCCGTCGAAGCCGCTGGCATCGCCCAGCAAGTCCTGGCCGGCCAATTCTGGACCGACCCGGCGCTGCAGGCCTACCTGGCGAGCCTGCCGAAGACATAAGGCATAACGCATAAGGCATAAGCGGAGCGACGGGTCAGGTCCGCTTTCCGCTTTATGCTTTATGCCTTATGCCCTACGCATTAAGGCCCCGCCGGCACGTCCTCCTTGTGCTCGGTCGACACCGCGGGTGGGCCTGAGGCGGCCGCGAAGATCGTGGCGCCGGGGCCGTCGTACACCACCGCGTAGCGGACGTCCTCACGCAGCGAGGTCACCAGCGTGGCGCAGCACTGGCCCATGTTGGTCTTGCGCACGTAAACGTAGCTGAAGGCGCGTCCCGTCGCCTGTGACCACTGGTCCAGGCAGACCGACGTCTTGAAGCCGCAGTCCAGCGCGTAATAATAATCGTCGACGCGCCTCCCGAACTCCTGGTCCGGAAGCCACTCCGACCCCTGCACAGTGGCGACGCTCACCCTCTGAGCCAGCAGCGGAAACCACTCCGCCGCGCGGGCGGTCTCCCAGGAGGTGTCCGGCACCACCAGGAAGCGGGCCTCTGCCGGCGTCTCGGCCGAGACCCAGCTCATCGCGCGGCGCTCATCGCGGGAGAGGCCCCTCAGGTACTCGCCTTCGCCACCCATGCCGGGCGCCCTCTCGACCGCCGCGAACGTGGCGAATGCTGCGAACGCCAGCAGCGCCAGGCCGGCGGCCCGCGGTGCCGCAAGAGTGGCGGGCGTCCTTCCGTTGCCGTTGACCGCCTGGGCCTGGCCCGCGCGGACAAGGGCGGGCAGCACCACCTCCACCAGGCCCACGCCGGCCAGCATGGCCACGGGCACTGTCGTGAACGTCGGGAAGGCCCGCGCGTCCAGAAGGACGATCGCGACACACCACGCCGGCAGAAACCAGCGCCTTGTAGCCAGCGAGACGATAGCCCCTAGCAGCGCCAAAGCGCCGATCAGGGGAAAGAAAGGCTCGCTCGTCGCGGCCCCACGCGCCAGGCTTACGAAGATGAAGCGCCGCGTTGCCGCGTCCGTGAAGAAGGACCCCCCGGTTTCGAACGAGGCGCGAAAGGGCCCTGTGCCGTGGTCCGAGAGCACTTCGACCCACCAGGGGGCCGCCAGCAGCAGCGTCGAGCCCGCCAGCGCCAGCGATGCGGCCACTCCCATCCGATGCCGCCCGAACGCGAGAAAGAAAAGCCCGATGCTAACAGCCAGGAACCAGGCTGCCTCCAGGTGGCTGAGCAGCGTCAACGCGCACAGCGCGGCCGCCGCCGGCAGGCAGGCCCATCTGCGCTCGGCGTAGAGCCGCTGCACCACGACCAGCGCCAGGATCGCGAACAGGAACCCGGGCGCGCGCGTCACGCCGCCGCCCATCAGCATCCAGACGAAGCTGCGCGGCACCAGCGCGAACGCGAACACGGACGCCGCCACCGCCGCCTGCGAGGGCATGAGGCGCCGCGAGAGCAGGTAGAAGGCCGGGATCGTCAGGCAGCTCGCGAGCAACGGCAGGAAACGGAAACCGTCCAGCAGGCTCAGCGGCGTAACACCGGCCACGAAGCCGGTGGCGTAGAAGCCGAGCGGCGGATAGCCGAACGGAATCGACTCCTGGTTGTAGCTGGTGAACTCCGGCAGGCGGTAGCCGTTGTGCCTCAGGTCCTCCGTCATGGCATAGAACAGGCCGCCGTCGTTCAACGGAAAGCCCGCCGAAAGCACGTGGTAGGCGCGCACCAGGCAGCCCAGCGCGATTGCCGCGGCGATAAGGGTTGGGACGGCGTAGGACCGCAATCGAGGCCGCCGGCCGGGTCCGACCGTCGTGATGCCGGCTAGGCGGGGAAGAGTGTCGGCCATTGGTCGCGGGTGCAGGCTCCTTACTTCGGCGCGGCCGCCGAAAATTCGGCAAGCCTCATTGACTTATGAGGCCACAGGCCACGTCACGGCGATACCAGCCGGACGTAACTAATTCGTGAAGAAGTCGTCTACAGCGGCCGCGCAGAGGAGAATCGCGCTTTGAATCAGTCCATAGTGGAATCGCGAAACCAGCGTTTGCTAACATTCGTACCTAGTAATGCCAGACACACTTCAGTTGGGGTGTGTCAGTGTTGGTGTGCGTGGGGATAGGGAGGCTTTGGCGATGAATAAAACAGTGCTCGCGCTTTTCGGGGTGATCGCCACCCTGGTGATCGCGCTCGGCGTCCTGGCGATAGTCGTGCTCGGTGGTGGAGGCGGCGACGACGGCGGCAGCACGGCCTCGGACACTCAGAACGGGGACAACAACTCCGGTTCCTCGAACTCGGGCGCCGGCGCCGGCGACCTCAGGCTACTGGGCTCGCGACCCGATTACCCTCGACCCCGCCCTGGCGGGCGACGCCGGCTCGGCGACCTACATCGTCGAGATCTTCGGCGGCCTGGTCTCTTTGGACCGTGACCTCAAGATCATTCCCGACATCGCCGAGCGCTGGGAGATCAGCCCGGACGGCAAGACCTACACGTTCTTCCTGCGCCGCAACGCCCTCTTCCACGACGGCCGGCCGGTCAGCGCCGACGACTTCAAGTACTCGATGGAGCGCGCCGCCAGGCCCGCTACGGCCTCGACCACGGCCGAAGCCTACCTCGGCGATATCGTCGGCGCGAAGGACATGGCCCGCGGCCGCGCGACGTCGATCTCCGGCGTCCAGGTGGTCGACAGCTCCACCCTGAAGATCATCATCGACGACGCGAAGCCTTACTTCCTGGCCAAGATGACCTACCCGACGGCCTTCGTCGTCGACAAGAACCAGGTCGAGTCCAACCCGCGCAACTGGACGCGCAAGCCCAACGGCACCGGCCCCTACAAGCTGCAGGAGTGGCGCCTGAACGAGCGCATCATTCTCCAGGCCAACGACAAGTACCACCTGGGCGCGCCCAACGTGAAGCGCGTGCTCTACAACCTCGCCGGCGGCTCCTCGCTGACCCAGTACGAGAACAACGAGATCGACGTCTCCGGCATCAGCATCAACGACATCGATCGGGTGCGGAGCACCCGCGACCCGCTGAACAAAGACTTCAAGCAGGGCGCGAACCTATCGATCGGCTACATCGGCTTCGACACAAAGAAGCCGCCGTTCGACGACCCCAAGGTGCGCGAGGCCTTCGCCATTTCGATCGACAAGGACCAGCTGGTCAAGGTGGTCTACAAGGACATGATCGTCGCCGCGAACGGCTTTCTGCCTGCCCGGCACACCTGGCTATGACGAATCCTCGAAGACTCCCTCTTACGACCCGCCGCGCGCCAAGCAGCTCCTGCAGGAATCGAAGTATCAGGGCAAGCTGCCACCGATCACCCTCACCGTCGGTGGTGGCGGCGGCGCCAACGTCGGCGTCGACACCCAGGCGATAATCGAGATGTGGAAGCAGAACCTTGGCGTCGACGTCTCGATAGCCCAGGCGGAGTCCGCCGCGTTCTATCGACGACCTTGACCGTGGCCGCCTGCAGATGTTCGACTCCGGCTGGATCCTGGACTACCCGGACCCGGAGAACGTCCTGGACATCCTCTTCTACAGCAAGAGCCGCCAGAACAACAGCCACTACGAGAACGCGGACTATGACAAGCTCATCGAGCAGGCGCGTACGGAACAGGACGTCACGAAGCGCTTCGCGCTGTACAAGCAGGCGCAGCAAGTGCTGGTGAAGGACCTGCCCTGGATTCCGCTGTACTTCGGCCGCGATAACTTTGTTGTCAAGCCGTACGTGAAGGGCTGGGAGCCGCTCCCGATCGTGATCCCTTTCTTGCGCTACGTGAGCATTCAGAAGTAGTTTCGGCGCACAGGCCGCCCGCCCCATCAAGGGCGGCCTCCCTGAATGGGAGGATCAGTGCAGGGGACGCTTCCTTATCTCATGCGGCGCCTGTTGTGGGTACCCGTGATCCTGTTCGTCGTGTCTTCGGTCACGTTCACACTGGCGCGCCTCGGTCCCGGCGACCCGATCAGCGTGCTGCAGGGCCAGTTCCGCGACCCTGACGTACGTGACCGCCTTCGCGCCGAACGTGGCCTGGATAAGCCGCTGTGGAGGCAGTACGCCATCTACATGTCCCACGTAGCGCAGGGCGACCTCGGCGAGAGCTACGCCTACCGCGGCCGTAAAGTTAGGGAAGTCCTCTTCCCCGCCATCTGGCGCTCCTTCCAATTCAACTCTGTTGCTCTGGGCATAACCCTCCTCGTGGGCATCCCCGCCGGGATTTACGCCGCGCGCAAGCAAGGTACTTGGGCGGACCCCGCCTCCATCGGTGGATTCCTGCTCTTCTCGTCGATCCCGGTCTTCCTCTGGGTGCCCGCTCTCTGGCTGGTTTTTTCGCTCAAGCTGGGAGTCCTGCCCGCCCGCGGCTGGCCCCAGGACTGTCCCATAAACTTGACCTTCCTGGGGGACAGCTATAGCTGTCTGGGGGTTGTCAGCAAGGAAGCGATAATTCCGCTCATCGCCCTGACGGTGCCCGCATTTGCGGCTTGGGCCCGTTTCGTACGTAGCTTCACGCTCGAGGTCCTCAATGAGGACTACATCCGCACGGCGCGGATGAAGGGGATGAGTGAGTTCGTGGTCATGTGGCGCCACGTCCTGCGCAACGCCCTCCTGCCGCTGAGCACGATCATCGCCTTCGCCCTCATCGGCCTGCTGGAGGGCTCTTTCTTCCTGGAGACGCTCACCGGCATCCCGGGCGCCGGATTGCTGACGGTGAGCTCGATCAACGACCGTGACTACGACATGATCATGGCCATCGTCATGCTCGGCGCTTCGACTTTCGCCCTCGCCAGCATCGCCATCGACATCGCCTACACCCTAATCGACCCGAGGATCAGGTATGGCGCTCGAAGTTGAACCGGTCGCGCCGCCGCGGGAACAGTCTGAAGGGGCAGCACCACCGTCGCGCTCGCTCCTGACCTATTGGAGCCTGCCTGCGTTCCTGGCCGTCGAGGTCCTGCTCTTCACCGTCGTCACGGTATTCGATAGCCTGGGCCACGGCATTTCGGTGGCCATCGGCGCGATCTATCCCTGCGCCCTGATCACCTTCCTCGCCCTCATGCGCACGGAGTCGCCGCTGGGCGTGGCGGCAAGACGGCTGGCGAAGAAGAGAATCGCCATCGCGGCGATCGCCTTCATCTCGCTCTTCTACCTGGCCGGCATTCTCGCGCCTGTCCTGCCCATCCACAGCTACACCGACCAGAACCTGGAGCAGGCGCTCAACGGGCCGTCTCTTGTCCCATCCCTTCGGGACCGACCGCCTGGGCCGCGACTTGCTGAGCCGCTGCATCTGGGCGTCCCAGACTACGGTGATCGTTACATTCTTGACCCTGGCCTTCGGGCGGGCTGCTCCTTTGCGATTGGCCTTGGGCTCCTGTCGGGCTACGTCGGTGGCTGGGTCGATACGGCAATCATGCGCATCGGCGACCTCTTTGCCGGCCTACCGACGCTGCTGATGCTGATCTCTGATCAACGCGACTCTGAAGGACCGGATCCACTCTCTGGGCCGGGAGTTCGAACGAGTCACGGGTATCGGAGGATTTTTGGCATCCGGATTCCCGGACTACTTCCTGATCTTCGGCGCGCTATCCCTTTTCAGTTGGGTCGGCGGCGCCAGGATCATCCGATCGCGGGTGCTGGCGCTGCGCGAGACCGAGTTCATCCTGGCGGCGCGTGCCGTAGGCGCCTCCACCCCGCGCATCCTCTTTCGCCACCTGCTGCCGAACGTCAGCAACATCATCATCGTCAGCATGTCGCTGGGCCTGGCGGGTATCGCCGGCTCCGAGATCGCCCTGACCTTCTTCGGCGTCGGCATTCAGCCGCCGCACCCCAGCTACGGCGCCCTGATCTTCGACGGCAGCGGTATCCGCCAGCTGAACGCGTACCCGTGGCTTCTGGCTTTCCCGGTGCGGCATAGTCGCGACCCTCTACTTCTCCTTCAACCTGCTGGGCGACGCGCTGACGGACATCCTCACGCCCAAAGCGCGCTAGCGAGGCGGCGTCCCCGCGCGGCCGTTTGCGATATGCTCCGCTCGATGGACGCAAAAGAAGCCGTTGCCCGGCGCCTGAAGGAGATCGCCCCGCGCCTCATCGAGGTGAGCCACCGCATTCACGGCTCGCCCGAGCTTTCGTTTCATGAGCACAAGGCGGCCGGCTGGCTGACTGAAGCCCTCGCGGCCGGCGGCCTCGCCGTCGAAAGCGGGGTTTGCGGCCTGCCGACGGCCTTCTCGCGCGGTCGCCGGCTCCGGCCCCTTGCACATCGCCATCTGCGCCGAATACGACGCCCTTCCCGGCGTCGGCCACGCCTGCGGCCACAACATCATTGCCGCGGCCGCGCTCGGCGCCGGGCTCCTGCTCGCGCCCCTGGCCGACGAGCTCGGACTCACCGTATCCGTGCTGGGCACGCCGGCCGAAGAGGGCGGTGGCGGCAAGATCATCATGCTCGAACGCGGCGCCTTCGACGGCGTCAACGCCGCGATGATGGTGCACCCGGCCCCGTTCGATGCCGCCGACATGCCGATGATCGCCGCCTCGATTCTGGAGGTCCACTACTACGGCAAGGAGGCGCACGCCTCAGCCTTCCCTGAGGCCGGCATCAACGCTGCCGACGCCCTGACCGTGGCCCAGACCGCCATCGGCCTCTTGCGCCAGCACTTGCGCCCTTCCGACCGCGTGCACGGCATCGTCACCAAGGGCGGCGAGGCCGCTAACATCGTGCCCGCTCACACCATCGCCAGCTACATGGTCCGCGGCGCCACCCTCCAGGAGATGGAAGACGTGCTGGCGCGCGTCATGCGCTGCTTCGAAGCCGGCGCCCTCGCCACCGGCTGCCGGCTCGAGGTCAAGGCCGACCCTCCCTACGCAGACGTCCGCGCCGACTCCGAGATCGTAGCCCTGTACGCCGCCAACGCGCGCGCGGCCGGCCGGGCGCTGTTGGAGTTAAGCCCGCTCCTGCGCCGCGCCGCCGCGTCCACCGACATGGGCAATGTCTCGCACGTCATCCCCTCCATCCACCCTGCCATCGGCATCAAGTCGCTGCCGGCGAGCAACCACCAGCCGGAGTTCGCGGCCCATACCATCATGGAGGCCGGCGACCAGGCCGTCCTTGACGGCGCCCTGCTGCTGGCCTGGACCGCGATCGACATGGCCACGGACGGTGGCCTCAGGGAGCGGCTCCTGGGCCGGGCCTACAAGGCGCCGCCTGGGCCGATCGTCACCGGATAACGAACTGCTAAAGCGGATAGCGCCCTCCGACCTTCCCCCTCACCCTCCCCTTCCCGTTTCCCGTTTCCTGTTCCCCTGTTCCCTGTTCCCTCCCTGCTTCCTGGCTCCTTTCCTTCCGGCTGGTATAATCATTTCAGCCTTGCGAGTTACTTCAGAAGACCTACCACAACGTCAGGTCCTGCTCGAAATTGAGGTAGAGCCCGAACGCCACACTCAGGCGGTCGAAAAGGCCTACCGCAAGCTCGCGCCTCGCGTCCGCATTCCCGGATTCCGGCCGGGCAAGGCGCCGCGGCCAATGATCGAAAAGCAGATCGGCCGCCACCGCCTCCTCGACGAGGCCATGGACATCCTGGTGCCCGACGTCTATCGCGAAGCCATCGAAGAGCAGAAGCTCGACCCCATCGCCACTCCCGCGCTCGAGATCGTCAGCCACGAACCCTTCGTCTTCAAGGCGACTGTCCCTCTGCGGCCCGAGATCGACCTCGGCGACTATCAGGCCCTGCGTCTGCCCAAGCCGCCCATCGACATCAAGGACGAGCAGATCGAGGACACCCTGACCACGCTGCGCCGCCGCTACGGCACAGTCGAGCCCGTCGAGCGGCCGGCCCAAAAGGGCGACATCATCCGCGGCTCGCTCACGGCCGAGGTCGATGGCGCCAAGCTCTTCGACCAGCAGGACATCGAGTTCAGGCTCACGGACGAGTCCCTGGGCTCGCTCCCCGGCCTCGTGGACAGCATCGTCGGCCTCGAAAAAGGCGCCGAGATGACGACCTCCGTGAGGGCCGATGCCGGACTCGCCGATGAGCGCATCGCCGGCAAAGACGTCACCTATCAGGTCAAGGTCGAAGAGGTGAAAGAAGAGAAGCTTGCCGAGCTGGACGACAACTTCGCGAAAGAGGTCGGCGAGGGCTTCGACAACGTCGATTCCTTGCGCGACCGCCTGCGCAGCGACCTCCTGGCGGCCGAAGAAGACGCAGCCCTGCACTCCTACCACAACGAGTTGGTCGAAAAGCTGGTGGCGCAGGCCACGATCGAGTACCCGGCCGTCCTCCTCGAACGCGAGATCGACCGCATCCTGGACGAGCAGGCGAATCTAGACCCGCGCGATCCCCGCGCCCAGGACCTCTACATCGCCCGCATCGGCAAGAGCGAAGAAGAGGTGCGGGCGCAGGTCCGGGAAGCGGCCGAGGAAAGATTGCGCCGCTCGCTAGTGCTGACGCAGTTCGCCGACGCCGAGAATATTACGGTGACCCATGAGGAAATCGACGCGGAGATCGACAGGATGGCGGTCTCCGCTGGAGAGCAGTCGGACATGATCCGCAGGGTCTTCGGCACCGAAAACGGACACGCTACGGTGGAACGAAGCCTGCTGACACGTAAGACCCTGGATAAACTGGTAGAGCTGGCAAGCAGCGATGGTCCCGCGGCCAGGGCCGAGCCGGCGAAAGCGCCAAAGAAGCGCCGCGCCGCTCCCCGAGAGTCGGACTAGCGCCTCGCATTAGGCGAGCCGCCGAGTAGTTTGGTAAGGAATCCAGCGAATGACTGAAGGTATGAGAAATATCATCCCCGCCGTGGTCGAAAACACCCCGCGGGGCGAACGCGTCTACGATATCTACTCGATGCTCCTCAAGGAGCGCATCGTCTTCCTCGGCACGCCGATCGATGACCAGGTCGCGAACGTCATCATCGCCCAGCTCCTTCACCTGGAGCGCGAAGACCCGGACCGCGACATCTGCTTCTACATCAACTCGCCCGGCGGCTCCGTGCACGCCGGCCTGGCGATCTACGACGCCATGCGGCTCAACCGCTGCGACGTCGCGACCTACTGCGTCGGCCTCTGCGCCAGCATGGCGACAGTGCTGCTAAGCTCCGGCACGCCCGGCAAGCGCTACGCCATGCCGAACTCCACGATCCACATGCACCAGGTCATGGGCGGCACCCGCGGCCAGGCGTCCGACATCGAGATCGAAGCGCGGGAGACGCTGCGAGTGAACGACCTGCTGCGGAACATCCTGGCCGCAAACACCGGCCAGGACCCGGAGCGCATCCGGCGCGACTTTGACCGCAACTTCTACATGGACGCGCAGCAGGCCAAGGAGTACGGCATGATCGACGAGATCCTGTCGAAGCAGTCGAGCTAGCGGACGGGCCAGGAGGAGCTTATGGCAACAACAAAGGGGAGCCGGCTGCAGTACCAGTGCTCGTTCTGCGCCAAGAGCCAGGACCAGGTCAAGAAGCTGATCGCCGGTCCCGGCGCCGTCTACATCTGCGACGAATGCGTCGAGCTCTGCCGCGAGATCATCGAAGAGGAGGGCGGCGCCGCCAAGGCCAAGACCGGCCAAAAGGTACCGCCGCCCAAGGCCCTCTACGAGCAGCTCAGCGAGTACGTCATCGGCCAGGAGCAGGCGAAGAAGATCCTCTCCGTCGCCGTCTACAACCACTACAAGCGCGTCAACGCCAACCGGCGGCCCGCGGCGACGTCGAGCTCGAGAAGAGCAACATCCTGCTCGTCGGCCCCACCGGCGTCGGCAAGACCCACCTGGCCCGCACGCTGGCCAAGATCCTCGACGTGCCCTTCACGATCGCCGACGCCACCGCCCTGACCGAGGCCGGCTACGTCGGTGAGGACGTCGAGAACATCCTCCTGCACCTGATCCAGGCGGCCGACCTCGACGTCAGCCGTGCCGAGCGCGGCATCGTCTACATCGACGAGATCGACAAGATCTCGCGCAAGAGCGACAACCCGTCGATCACGCGCGACGTCTCCGGCGAGGGCGTGCAGCAGGCCCTGCTCAAGATCATCGAGGGCACCATCGCCAACGTGCCGCCGCAGGGCGGCCGCAAGCACCCGCACCAGGACTTCATCCAGATCAACACCCAGAACATCCTCTTCATCTGCGGCGGCGCCTTCGAGGGCATCGACCGGATCATCGAGAAGCGCCTCGGCCGCGACCGCCGCGCCATGGGCTTCAAGGCCGACCTCGACAGCAAGAAGGGCCAGGAGCGCATCGACGAGCTGATGAAGCACGTCACGCACGACGACCTGCTGGCTTACGGCCTGATCCCGGAGTTCGTCGGCCGCCTGCCGCTGGTCGTCGGCCTGGAGTCGCTGAACAAGGACATCCTGATCCGCATCCTCACGGAGCCGAAGAACGCGGTCCTGCGCCAGTTCCAGCGCTTCTTCGCTCTGGACGGCGTTGAGCTGGTCTTCACGCAGGACGCCCTCGAGGCCTGCGCCGAAGAGGCGATTCACCACAAGACCGGCGCCCGCGGCCTGCGCACCGTCCTGGAGGACACGCTCCTGGACGTGATGTACGAGATCCCGTCGCGCACCGACGTGCAGAAGTGCATCGTCAACGGCGAGACCATCCGCGCACCGCCGCCGGCCCCTGCTCGTGACCAGCAGCGGCCAGGAGATCGAGTCGGACGAGGTGGACATGCTCCGCCTCCGCCCGGCCAGCGCGTAAAATGAAGCATGGCTACGCAGCAAGCATTGAAGGTTCGCTACGACGCGTGTCTTTGGCTGGACCAGGAAACTAATCTGATCATCGCTTGTGCGCGCCCCCTGGATGTTGTGAGCGCCGGAGAGGACGAGGATCAGGCGAAGCGCAATCTAGATGAGGCGCTACAGCTCTTCCTTGAAGTCTCTCGTGACATGGGCACTCTTGACCAGGTCCTGCAGGAGAGCGGTTACCGGCTCGTCGATGGTGTTTGGGAGCCTCCGCTCGTCAAGATGACTATCGGAGTGGTTGAAGTCCCAGCTTAGTGCCGACTCTCAGGTCAACGCACTGGCGGGTTCAAGAACGAATATTCGAGGCGGATGGCTTCGTTTTCGCTCGACAGAAGGGCGATCATCGCGCTTACGTCCGGCAGGGCGCTACTAGGCCTGTCGTCATACCGACTTGGCGTGAGATCCCCGTAGACTTCATTGTTGCCAATATGCACACCGCCGGCATGAGCCGCCAGCGTTACTTCGAACTGCTCGACCAGAACAAGTAGCTACGCGTGCGCCGGCTATTCCGCGCTCATGCCGGCCATCCACGGCTTGATCTCGTAACGCAGAAGGCCGCTGATGACTGTCGGGTCATCGTCCGCGAAGTCCTCGATCTCGGCGCGGTTAACCCCCTCGCGGCAGATCATCATGCCGCCGGTGTCGTCCAGGAACGGCCCACCGAGGAACAAGCGTCCGTTCTCGAACGCCTTGGCCTAGTGGACCATGTGGTCGCGCACGCCCGGCTGGTCTCGGAACGAGACGCAGCTCGCCCAGGCCGGCCCCGGCGTGTGGAAGACAACAAGGTGGGTAGGAGGTTGAGTAGCCCGGTGCGAGGCCAAGAGGTGACCTACGCGTAAAGGAGGCGGCCGCGCGGCGCCGGAATCTCACGCCCCAGCTCGCGGGCGGATTCCAACCACTCTTGAATTACGACGCTGACGTTTTTGACGGTATCTTCGTAGGTCAGGCCGTCAGCCATACATCCGGGCAGCTCTGGCGCTTCGGCAAGAAAGGCCTGGTCTTCCTCGCTCCACCAAATGACCAGTTCATACTTAAAGTCCAACGTCGGCTCCTACCCCATATTTTACGACTCGTTCCGGACTTGCTTCACCTGGTAAGGCTTGGCCAGCCCTCGCCGGGGTTGCAGGTTGAGGATCTCGGCGACACCTTCACGATGGAAGATGTGATCGTCGCCCCGGATCCGCTCACCAAACCCCATCGCGTTGAGGAGTTGAGTGAGATCGACGAAGCGAATGCCGGCGTCGGATACGCCCGACAGAACGCGTCTGAGAATGCTCGCCGAGCTTGCCACCGACTTATTGCGCCGCGGCTTGCTTCCGCATGTACAGCGCCAGCGCCGCCAACGACTTCGCGTCCTCCACCTCGCCGGCGTCGATGGCAGCCAGGCTTTCGGCCAGGGTCAGGGGCACCAGCGTGATGTCTTCGTCCTCGTCCTGCTTTGCGTCCTCGGCCGGCAGCAGGCCGCTGGCGGCGAAGGCGTGCAGATACTCGGTGCAGAAGCCGGGCGCGCTGAAGAAGCCGCCCAGGCCAACCAGATTGCTGGGCGCGAACCCGGTCTCCTCCGCCACCTCGCGCCGCGCGCAGTCCTCCGGGTCCTCGCCGCGCTCCAGCGTCCCCGCCGGAAGCTCCAGGAGGTCGCGGCCGATCGCGTAGCGGTACTGCCGCACCCAGAGGATGCGGCCTTCGGCGTCGACCGGCACGGCGACAATCGCGCCCGGATGCTCGACGACCTCGCGGCGGACGTCGCGCCCGTCCGCGATCTCGATCGTGTCCACCCTCAGACGCACGACCCGTCCCTGATAGACGTCCTGCGAGCCTATCAACACCGGAAAGCGCCTCTGGGGGCTCACGTGGCCGCCTCGCCCGCCGGCTGGCCAAGGTCCAGCGTCAATGCGATCTCGTTGCAGCTGGGGAACTTGGGGCAGCGGTAACACTCGTTCCAGACCTTGCGCGGCAGCGTCATCACGTCCGCGATCTCGAAGCCCAGGCGCTCGAAGAAGGCGGGGCGATAGGTCAGCGCGAAAATCTGCCCCAGGCCGATGTCCCGCGCCTCCTCGATGCAAGCTTTCACCAGCACCGAGCCGATGCCCTTACCCTGCGCGGCCTCGACGACGGCCAACGACTTCACTTCCGCCAGGTCTGACCACATCACGTGCAGGCCCACGCAACCCAGGAAGCTATCGCCTTCATAGGCCACGAAGAAATCGCGCAGGTTCTCGTAGACCTCGCCCATGGTGCGCGGCAGCATGTCGCCGCGCTGGGCGAACAAGTTCACCACGTCGTGGATCTCCCTCGCGTCCGCGAGCCGCGCTTTGCGGGCTATGGGGTGGCTCATCGTGTCAGTCCTTCGGCCGCCGCCGGCAACGGCCCCGCGTTGCCCGCCGGCCTGGCCCACCCCAGGCGGGCCGACATGCGCAGGTAGAAGTCCGTCCGCGGCCGAAAGCGCAGGAACCGCGCGTGGTAGGGGCTGATCTTGGCGATGACGGTATTGTGCTCCTGCAGGGCAAGGTCGCCTTCGCCGTCGATGCTGAGCACCGCCTGCTGCCCCGGCTCCAGCGTGATGTGGACCAGTTCCGATTCGGGCAGGACCACGGCGTGCTGGGACGCCAGGTGCGGCGCCACGGGCACCACGACCAGGTCGTGCGACTCCGGCGGCAAGATCGGCCCGCCCACGGAGAGGGCATATGCCGTGCTCCCGGTCGCGGTTGCCACGATCACGCCGTCACAGCGATAGTCGGCGATGCGGACGCTATCGACGTCCACGGCCAGCTGGATCGCGCGGCTCAGGGTCGCGCGGCCAATGACGATTTCATTCAATGCGAAGAAGCGCTCGCTCGTGTTGGAGACGGTCGCTTCCAGTAGCGCGCGCTCCTCCACCCGGCCGCCATCGCCGAGGATATCGTCCAGGCGGGCGCGGGCCTCGTAGCCTTCCATCTCGGTGAGGAAGCCCAGGCGACCCATGTTCACACCGAGGATCAGCGGCTCGGCCTCGATCGCCAGGCGGGCGCAGCGCAGCACCGTGCCGTCGCCGCCGAAGCACAGCATCAGGTCGCTGGCCGCGACCCTGTCATGGTCGCGCTCCTGCGAGAGGTCCGTGAGCCAGGTGTCCGGCCCGGCCGCTGAGATGTCGTGGGCAATCTCCAGCGCCAGGTTTCGGGCGTCTTCCGATTGGGGATTGAAAGCGATGCCCACGCGCTTGGGAGCCGCTCGGGTACTCAAGACGCTGCTCCCGGCAGGCGCAGGTGCACGAAGAACTCGCGATTGCCCGCCGGCCCCAGAAGCGGCGATGAAGTCAGCCCCAGGAGGCGAAGCCTTTCGCCCGCGCACCAGGCGATGAACCGGCCGAGAATGGCCGCGTGTCGCGCCGGGTCCTTGACGACGCCGTTCTTGCCGACCTCATCGCGGCGGCCCTGGAACTGCGGCTTTACCAGCGCCACTATCTCGCCCTCCGGCGCCAGCGAGTGGCGAATCGCGGGAATCACCTTATCCAGCCCGATGAAGGAAACGTCGACGACCGCCAGGTCGCAGGCCTCCGGCAGCGGCGACAGGTCTCTGGCGTTCGTGCGCTCCATGACCACGACGCGCGGGTCGTTCCGGAGGCCGTAGTCGAGCACGCCATAGCCGACGTCTACGGCATAGACCTTGCGGGCGCCGTTCTGCAGCAGGCAGTCCGTGAAGCCGCCCGTCGAAACGCCCGCGTCCAGGCAGGTCATTCCTGCCGGGTCGATGCCGAAGGCCTCGATCGCGTGGGCCAGCTTCTCGCCGCCACGGCTGACAAACCGGGGCCTGCTCCGCACCTCGATCGCCGCCGCCTGAGCCACCAGGGAACCCGGCTTGCTCACAACCCGGCCGTCGACCCGTACGTCGCCTGCCAGGAGCGCGGCCCGCGCCAGTTGGCGGCTCTCGATCAGGCCGCGCGCGACCAGGAGGGCGTCGATGCGCTCCTTAGCCTTCGTTTTCGAAGCAATGGCCATGTCCAGCCAGAATAGCAGGAAGGTGGTTCAGGTAAGAGGTGTGAGGTGGGAGGCTTGAGAGTACAGGTCCCGCGACCTGTGTGATGTTGCATTGGCGGAAGTTGGGCGGATGTCCGCACTCCGCACTCCGCGCTCAGTCCCGCCTAGCCCTGAACAGCGCCACCGGCGCGGGAATGCCTTTCAGCATCACGGGCCCCAGCTCCTCGAACGAGACGCCTGTCGCGTCGGGTGCGGCGGCTAGCATCGCCTGCTCCGACACCAGGACCTCGCCCGGGCCGGCGACGGCCGCGATTCGCGACGCCAGGTTGACGTCATGGCCGATGAGGTCGCGGCCCCTTTCGGTAGGGCTGCCCCAGTGCAGGCCCATCCGCACCCACAGCGGCAGGCCGCTGCGCGCCGTCTCCTCCTCGAACGCCTCCTGCAGGTTCAGACAGGTTATCAGGGCGCCGGCCGCGCCCGAAAACCACAGGAGCAACCCATCGCCGAGCTCCTTCACGATGCGCGCGCCCTCCGGCAGGGCCTCGTGCACCAGCCGGTCCTGGACCGAGAGCAGCGACATCGCTTCGGCATCGCCCCTGAGGGCGGTGAACTCGGTGAAACCAACGATGTCTGTGAACGCGATGGCGCCTTTCACCGCGGTGGCGAACGTCAAGCCGGCACCACCTGTATGTCGCCTTTGATTGTTTGGACGTTGACACGAATGTCGTCGCCCGCTGGACAGTCGTTCCGCATCCGACCGTCAAGACTGCGCAGGCGCGCCGAAGGGCGCAGGCCGCCGAGCACGCGAATCGTCACCGCCCCGCCGAGACTCTCGACCGCAGTGTCTCCCTTCACGGTCACGTCGATCGCGGCCTTCGCCGTCCGAACCGAGACGCGCCCCGCCTCCCGCACCAGGACCGCTCCCGTCGCGCTCGAAATCTCCGCCTGCTCGGCCGACCCAATTGTGACCTTGCCGGTGCCGGTGGTAACCCTGACCTCGCGGCAGGCGCCCACCTCAACCGAGCCCGTCCCCGTGCGGACATCCACGCGGCCGGCCTTCTCTATGCTGACCTTGCCGCTGGCCGTCGTAATGCGCACCGAGCCAAGCTCCCCTCGCATGTCGATGTCCCCGGACTCGGAGCCGGCAATGAGGTGCGTGCCGGGCGGGCAAGTCAGGACAAGATTCGAGGACAGCCTCGCCGCCACGATCACGAACTCGCCGGCGGCGCCCTTCGGGTACAGCTTGCCGCCACCTTCGACGGCGAGCGGCGCGCCTTCGACCGCGCGCACCTCCAGCTTTCCGGAGCGGAGGCCGACTCTCACTAGTGGCGCTTCAATGCTGACTTCGGACATGGTTTGATCCGCAATGATGTTACATCGCCGCGAGTTACTGTTTGCCACCTCCATAGGCCGGCGGGAGATAATGCGGGCATGAACCGTTGGCTCCTGCCCCTGCTCCTGCCACTGCTGACAATGGCGCTCGTCACTTGCGGCGGTGGCAGCTCCGACAACGGTAGCGTCAGCGCCGAGGAGGTCCTCTCGCGCTCGGCGGACCGGTTCCAGTCCGTAAAGAGCTTCCACTTCAAGCTCGAGCACGAAAACGGCTCAACGCCCATCATTCTCGGCCTGGGGCTCACAGAGGCCGAAGGCGACTTCCTGATGCCCGACAAGCTGGCCGCCGAAGCCCAGGCCAAGGCCGGCCCTACGACCCTTCGAGTGAAGGTGGTCGCAATCGGCGACAAGACCTGGATCACAAACCCCTTCACGCGCGAGTTCCAGAGGGCGCCGGGCAACGCCTCGATACTCGACATAATCAATCCGGCGGCACTCGTGAACGCCGTCGCGACGGATATTCGCGACCCGCGGCTGGTGGGGTCAGACTCGATCGACGGCGTCGACACCTACCACATCAAGGGCACCATTTCGACGGACTCGCTCAAGGAAGGGCTGGGGTTCGCCGACTCCGGCCGGACAGTCGAGGTCGAGACCTGGATCGGTAAGGGCGACTACCTTCTGCGGCAGGCCAAGCTCAAAGGCCCGTTGACACCGGACGAGCCGAAGGACATCGCGCGGATCATTCAGCTCTCGAAGTACGACGCGGCCGTGACTATCGAAGAACCGAAGTGAACGCCCTCGACGCCATAGCCGTTAAGGCGACCGGATTGCGCGCGGACCCGAGGGCGGCGCGCATCGTGGTTCTGGCAGCCCTGGGCGTGTTCTTCGCCGCGGACGACCAGACGTCGGTCGTCGCCGTGCTGCCGAGGATGATCGAGGGCGTCGGCCTGCCGCAGGACCAGTTCTTCCGCGCGGCCTGGATCGTCAACGGCTACATCCTCGGCTACGTCGTAGCGATGCCGCTGATGGGCCGCATCTCCGACAAGTACGGCCATGCCCGTGTCTTCACCGCCGCGATCGTGCTCTTCATCTTCGGCTCTATGTGGGTGGCCGTGTCCAATAACCTCACCATGCTGACCATCGCCCGCGCCGTCCAGGCCGTCGGCGGCGGCGCCGTGGTGCCCGTCGCCATGGCCATCGTCGCCGACACCATGCCCGTCGGGCGCCGCGCGTTCGGCCTCGGTGCGATGGCGGCGGCGTCCGAGGCCGGCGGGCTCATCGGGCCCGTATGGGGTGGTGGCGTGGCCGAGCTGATCGGCTGGCGCGGCCTCTTCTGGATCAACCTGCCGATGTGCCTGCCGATCGTCCTCCTGATGTGGCAGGAAGCGAAGACTATGGACGCCCGCAAGCCCGGCCGTATCGATTACGCCGGGGCGGCCCTCATCGGGGCCAGCCTTGTCTGTCTCACGTTCGCCCTCACAAACGACCCCATCGAGCCGCGTTCGCAGGCCGCGACGGCGCTCCTTTACGGCGCGGCGGCGGGCCTCTTTGCCCTGTTCGTCTGGTGGCAGTGGCGGGCGCGAGAGCCGTTGGTGGACATCAACCTCTTCCGCCGCAAGCCGCTGGCGGCGGGCTTCGTCACCAATACGCTTGTCGGCGGCGCGCTGATCGTCGCCATGGTGAACATACCGCTGTTTACCAACGTCGTCCTCGGCGGCTCGGCCATCGAAGGCGGCCTCAACCTTATGCGACTGACGGTGGCGCTGCCATTCGGCGCCCTGGCCGGCGGCTACCTCTCGTCACGCCTGGGCTTCGGCGGCACCGCCACGATAGCGATGGCGCTGGCCGGCGCCGGCTTTATGGGCATGTCGCAGTGGAGCGAATCACCGGGCCCGATCGCTTTCACGATTCCGCTGCTGGTCGCCGGCCTGGGCCTGGGCCTGGTCATCGCCCCGATCAACAGCGCCGTGATGGACGAGGTCGAAGAAGGTCAGCGCGCGACGGTGTCTTCGCTCCTGACCGTGGTCCGCCTCATTGGCGCCCTCGTCGGCGTCGCGCTCCTGACCACGCGCGGCCTGGGCGGCTTCTACGCCGAGGCCGGCCTCATCCCCCTGGATGACCCGCGTTACGCCGACCTGCTCAGGGGGCTGGAGGTCGGCGCCTTCCGCGACACCTTCCTGGCGACAGGCCTGCTCTGCTTCGCGACGATCGTGCCGGCGCTGCTGCTGGGGCGCGGCCGCCAGGGGGAGCAGGGCGCCAATAAGCCCTCGCCGTTGGCCCTCTGATACGGCGCGCGGCTGCGATAGTGCCCGCGGCGCCGCCGCGAAATTTACGCTTTTGCTTTGACCCTTTAACGAGGCGGCAGATATGATCGCGAAAGATGGCTGAAGATTCCGCCACCCGCCCCATCGCCGCGACCGTCGCTCCGGCCCGAGAGAAAGCAGGCTCGCCAATCGCGCAGCTTCCGGCGGTCGTCCGCTCCATGCGCCCCAAGCAGTGGACGAAGAGCGGCATCGTGTTCCTGGCCTTCATCTTCTCCGTAAACCAGTACTGGACGCCCGAAGACCCATCGTCCTGGCTGCCTCTGGTGTTTCGCGCCGCCATGACGGCGATCGTCTTTTGCCTGGCCTCCGGCGCCGACTACCTGATCAACGACATCCGTGACCGCGAGAGCGACAGGCTACACCCCCGCAAGAGCCGCCGGCCCATCGCCTCCGGCGAGCTACCGGTGCGCGCGGCCTGGATCTGGGCCGCTGGCATCGCCGCCATAGCCGTCGCCGGCGGCTTCGCGATCGACTGGCGCACGGGCGTGGTCGTCGTGGGCTACCTGGCGCTGATGCAGGCCTACACCTTCTACCTCAAGCACGAAGTCATCCTGGACGTGATGGCGATCGCGGCCGGTTTCGTCCTACGGGCGATGGCCGGCGCTTACGCGATCGACGTGCCGATCTCGCCCTGGCTGTACGTGGTCACTGGCCTCGGCGCCCTGTTCCTCGCCCTCACCAAGCGTCGCGCTGAGGTCGCCCTGCTCCAGGACGCGGCCAGCGACCACAGGCGCACGCTGGAGCACTACACCCCGGCCTTCGTCGACCAGATGATCGACATGGTCACGGCTTCGACCGTCATCGCTTACGCCCTCTACACCTTCACCGCGCCCAACTTGCCCGATAACCACGCCATGATGGTCACGATTCCCTTCGTGATATACGGCCTCTTTCGCTACCTCTTCCTGTCTCACACGCGCAACGAGGGCGGCAGTCCGGAGGAGGTGCTGCTCAAGGACGTACCCCTGCTGCTCACGGTCGTCGCCTGGCTCGTGGCCTCCATGGCCGTCCTCACCGCCTACCGCTGAGGCTCCACCGGCCCCCGGTGGCGTTACAAAGTGAGCGCGCGAGTTGATCCTGGGCGCGCCCTTAACTAAGTTAGGGCGAGCCCTGTAACCGACAGCGACTGTCCTGGAAAGATTTTCGGCCTGCGCCTCTCCCCAGCGCTCTGGATTTGCCTGCTATTTGTGGCCGCCTGTTCTGGCGGCAAAGGCGCCTCCGTACCCATGCCCAGTCCATCATCGTCCGTAATACCCTCGGACACGCCTCCTCCTCCGGCCACCACCACTGCGCTCGAGTCTACTCAGGCGCCTCCTCCCGCCGCTACCGAGACTCCAGGCACGGCCATTCAGCCTTCGCCTCCAAGCACCGCGCCGGCCGCCCCCCCGGCCGCCGCAGCCGGGTCCGCGAGCATCACCATGGTCGTCGGTCTTCAGTTCAACCGCAGCAGCCTGACCGTAGCCGGCGGCGGCCAAGTCACCGTCAGCGTAAGCAATCAGGACACGGGCATCGGGCACAACTTCGCCGTCTACACCGACTCTAACGCGACGCAGGCGATAGCCGGCGCCGGCTCGAACGTCTGCACCGCGCCCTGCTCTTTCACCCTGTCGTTCCCAGCGCCGCAGCCGGGCACATACTTCTTCCGCTGTGACGTCCATCCCGCCGACATGACCGGCCAGTTTATAGTCCGCTGAATGGCCTAGAGAAAGGAGTGCTTCGCAGCCAACCGTAACCACACCCCACCGTCTTTGATCCAGAGCTAGAGGGTAACCAGAATGCGAAAACTCGAACTGTTGCGGCGAAACACCCGTCTTGCCGCCCTTGCGGCCGTGGTAGGAGTCGCGACCCTCGCCGGCGCCTTCGCCGTTGGCCATGTGTCGACGACCGGCGCCGCGGTGAAGTACACGGACTTCGCCGGCGGCGGCCGCGCGGGCATTTCCGTGAACGCGTTCCTGCCCAGCGTGATCTTCGTCAACGTTGGCGACACCGTTGAGTTCACGAACCCGTACGAAGAAATCCACACCGTCACCTTCCCGATCCCCGGACAGCCGGACCCGGCCTTCGTGATGCCGGCTCCCGGTCCGGCGCCCGTCGCGGGCCCGCCGACAATCATCGTCAATCCCCAGGTCGGCTTTGCTTCGCCGGCTACCGGCGCCGCCAGCTATGACGGCACCAGCTTCGTGAACTCCGGAATCCTGGCCAAGGGCCAGGCGTTCACCGTCGCATTCCCCAAGGAGGGCAGCTACCGCTTTATCTGCGCCATCCACGCGGGCATGACGGGGAACGTGCAAGTGCTGCGCGCCGGCGTCAACGTGCCCACACAGGCACAGCGTGACGCCGAGGCTCAGACTCTGCTCGATCAGGGCATCGCCAGGGGCGAGGCCGCGATCGCGGCCATCCAGCCGGCGAAGAATACGGTCGTCACCGGCCCCTCGGTTGGCCAGACCGACGTTATGCGCTTCTTGCCAGCCCGCATCGAGATCGCGGTCGGAGACAAGGTCACCTGGAACAACACCACAGGCGTCCCGCACACAATCACGCTGACGTCCGGCGCGGCAACGCCCGAGCTGATCACACCCAAGCCGCAAGCGGGCGGGCCGCCTCAGCTGGTCCTGAACCCGCAGGTGCTCTTCCCGGTGGTACCCGCGGGCGGCCAGTACGCCGGCACTGGCTACGTTAACTCCGGCTTCGTCGGCACCGGCCCCGAGGCGACGGCGGGCACTTCGTTCGCGCTGACCTTCACCAAGGCTGGCACCTACACTTACCTCTGCGTCCTCCATGCGGACCAGGGCATGGCAGGCGTGGTCGTTGTCGGCACAGGCATCTCGCCGCCGAACACGGGTGACGCCGGCCTCAGCTCCGCGTCCACCGCCTTCCACAGGTCGATCAGCCTGGCACTCGCCGCCGCAACCGTTGTGGCGGGCCTGGCGTTTGGCCTGCGCATGAAGCTCGCGCGCTGACCCGCGCCACAAGCGTAAGTACGAAGGGAGCGGCCCGCGTGGGCCGCTCCCTTCATCTTGATTGGCCTCCGGTCCTTTCGCTTCCCCGTCTGATGCCCTTCCCGCTCCCTGGGGGAAGGGTTAGGGAAGGGGGCCCAGCCGCTCTCGCAGCGCCGCCGCGGGTTCCGGCCCCTGGTATCGCCACTCGACGCGGCCGGAAGTATCCAGAAGGGCGAGGCCGAGCGCCTTCGTCGCGTCTTCGAGCCCGAGCTTGCGCACGGCCGAGCCGTCCCAATCCGGGAGGATGACGACGAAGTCGGCAGGCTCCTTGCCGGGCTCCAGCGCTTCTACGGCCTTCTTGTGCTCGCCGCCAAGGACGCCCTCGGCGACTTTTCGCAGCAGGCCGGGGATCTTGTGCAGGTCCACGACGTGGCCGATGAGCAAGTCTTCTGGCCCCGGGTAGCGCTCACGCGCGGCCGTCTCCACGGCATCGATTCCCGCCTGCGTCTCCTGGCCGAAGCAGATCAGGAGCGCGGGCACGCCGAGCGCGCCCAACCGCAGCTGGCGGCCGGAGCCAACGGCGGTCATCGTGACGTCCAGGCGCTGTCCGGGTCCTGCCTCTGACAAGGGCGTTCCTGCCTCAGACCACTGCCGGTGCGGGCGCGGCGTGGGTCATTCGATGATAGCCCGCGATCACCTCGGACGGGCTGCCGTCCATCGCCAGGCGGCCGGAATCGATCAGAAGGACGCGGTCGCAGAAATTCGCGACCAGCTCCAGGCCGTGGCTGACAAGCAGGATGGTAGCGCCGCCGGACTTGAGGTCCGCCATGCGTTCGACGCACTTCTCCTGAAACTGCTCGTCTCCAACCGCCAGCGCTTCGTCGACCAGCAAGATCTCCGGGTTCGCGTGGACGGCGACGGCGAAAGCCAGGCGCAGGTACATGCCGGACGAGTAGCGCTTGACGGGAGTGTCCATGAACTCCCGCAGCCCGGAGAACTCGACGATGCGCTCCATGTTCGCGCGGATGTCGTCGTTCGAGAGCCCCAGGATCGACGCGTTGAGGTAGACGTTCTCCTGCCCCGTGAGGTCGGGATGAAATCCGGCGCCGAGCTCGATCAGGGGCGAGACCCGGCCGGAGACCTTGATCGAGCCGTCCGTCGGCACCATGACCCCGGCAATCAGCTTCAGGATCGTGCTCTTACCGCTGCCGTTGCGGCCGATAATGCCCAGGCTCTCGCCGTGGCGCACATCGAATGTAACGTCCCGCAGCGCCCAGAACGGGCGACGACCAGGAGCGGTGTCGCAGAAGCGAAGGGATGAACTCCAGGAGCGTCCACTCGTGCTGTAACCGAAAACGCTTGCCCACGCCGGCAAACTCGATGGCCGGCGGCGCTTCGGCGTCTGCCGAAGGCTCGCTTCCGGCTGACGGCGCGATAACCGTGGCCGTCCGGGCGGTTGGCCTAGATACGGTCCGCAAACGCGGGCTCCAGCTTTTTGAAGATGAAGTACCCCGCTGCCAGGGTCAGCAACGCCATGGCCAAACCCAGCAGGAGGTTGGTCACCTCCGGCGACTGCCCCCTGTAGAGATACGAGCGGTAAGCCTCGATGAAGCGCGCGTTAGGGTTCAGCTCATAGAGAAAGCGATAGCTCTGGGGCACAACATCCACCGGGTACATAACAGGCGTGAGAAAGAACCATAGATTCAGCCCGACGCCGACCAGGAAGCGCACGTCATGAAAAAAGAGGTTCAGCGCCGCCAGAGGCAGGCTCAGCCCGATTGTGAACAGGAGCTGCACGGCGAAAACCAGCGGCAACCACAGGGCGCTCGCGCTCAGGCTTTGGTCGTGGACCAACAGCAGGAGGACCAGAAGCAGCGTGCCAGCCGCGAGGTCCACAATGCGCGCCAGCACTGCCGCGACTACCAGTAGCTCTCGCGGAAAGTAGACGCTGGTGACCAGGTTGTAGGCGCCCAATATCGATTCCGTGGAGGAGAGCAGGGCGCTCGAAAAGAAAATCCAGGGCAGCAGGCCGGCGAAGAGGAAGATCGGAAACGCCACGCCCTGGCTGGGCGTCTTCAACAGGGTCGAAAATACGAAGGAGAGAATGACCAACTGCGCCAGCGGGTTGGCGAACAGCCAGACATAGCCCAGGAATGACTGCTTGAACTGGCTCTTGATGCTGCGGCTGATGAGATGGCCCAAAAGCTGCCGGTAGCGCCAGACGTTGACCGCGAACAGCCGCGGCGAAGTCGCGAAGGAAGCCCTCGTGTCGCGGGCGCTTGGAATTGGATAGCTGGCGGCCAGGGTGGATTGACGGGCGGAGGTCGTCATCAGGGAGTTGGCTCCCGGTCTTTAGATTGCGAAACCTTCCCCTTGGAGCTGCGCGCTGGCTCCCAGGAAGTATAGTACGCGGGCCGCCTGAGGATTGCGTTTACGTATATCGAAGCGCGGGCAACTGCCTCCAGGACCAACAGGCAGGCGAGCCAGGGAAGCTCCTGCGGGCGGCGGACAGCGAACCCCGCTATCGCGCCCAACACAACACCCGCATCCCGGGTAGCCTTGCGGCGCCGCGACCCCTCTCTCCCGAAACCGGCCTGAATGCGGGCCCGCTGCTTGATGAAGTCGGCCGCTGTTTCCGGCGCCCGCATCAGCACCAGGGCGGACGGCTCGTATTCGATGCCGTATCCCGCCTCCGCCAAAGCGGCCTCGATAGCGAAGTCGTCATTTACGGTCTCGGCCGGGATCGACTCGACGAGCCTGCGGAAGGCGACGATATCGCCGCCAAGGACAGGCCGCCGCAGGTTGACGCGGTGGTGCAGCTCCCAGAGCACCGCCGAAGCGCGTGCCACCCAGCTCGCGCGCGCGTTCGTCACCCAGTTGCGGCTGCCGCAGCCGCCAACCCCGTCCTTGCTCAAGCGTCCGGTGAGAGCCGCCAGCGCGTCCTCGCCGGGAAGGCAGTCGCCGTCGATCAGCAGGACCACCTCACCGCTCGACTCCCTGAGCGCGATGTTTACCGCGCTCGCCTTGCCGCGCCGTTCCGCCTCCTGGATCAGCCTCAGGGCCGGCTCGGAGGCCGCGATCCCGCGGACGATCTCGTCGGTGCCGTCGGTGCTGCCTGAAGAGACGACGATGAGCTCGTCGAACGTACCGGCGTCGCGGCCCAGGAGGATGCGCAGGAGTTGGTCGATGTTCGCCGCTTCGTTGAAGGCGCAGACCGCGGCGGTTACTCGGGGACGCGCAGCGGCCACGGGGCAGGCTCTCGGCGCGCTCGCCTGAAGCGAGCGCCGAGGAAGTGCTTTGTCAGGTGAAAGGTGTAGCGGAACAGGGGCAGCTTGGACTTGCCCCACTTGCGGTCGACAAACGTTATCGGCACCTCGCGGACGCGCGCCCCGGCGCGCAGAGCCTCCAGCACCAGCGCCGGTTGCAGCGTGTAATCGTCGTAACGGATGGCGTCCAGGTCCAGCCGGCGGTAGAGGTCGGCGCTGAACGCTCGGTACCCGGAAGTCCACTCCCGCAGCTCAGGGTGGCCGGACGCCAGGCTGGCGAACCTGTTCGCGACAAGGCTCTGCAGCCGCCGGCTTACCGGCCAGCCTGACGTGCCGCCGCCCTCTGTATATCGCGAGCCCAGTGCCAGGTCATAACCTTCGAGCAGCGCCTCGAACAGGGCCGGCAGCCGCGCTGGGGCATGGGACAGGTCCGCGTCCATTTGGGCGATGTAATCCGCCCGCAGCTCATTGAGTGCGTGTTGATGGGCCTGCATCAGCGCCAGACCCAGCCCGCGCCGCCCGACAATCATCAGGTTGATGCGAGGGTTCTCGTGGCTGAGGCCGGAAACGTACTCGATGGTGCCGTCGGTCGAAGCGCCGTCGACAATCAGAATATTGAGTTCGAGCGCAGGCAGCCGTTCCTGTTCGGCCAGGACAAGGGGGATGATCTCAGCTATCGTCTCTCGTTCATTGTGAGTGGGGATGATGACGACGGCCCGGTGTTTTTGCATCAGCCTCCGCGCTGTGTCCAAGCGTTGCCATACTCTACTTTGTTGCACCTATGGCGCGGAAGTATTTGCGCCTGTTACAAAACCGCCGAATATGATATTGACGAAACTTTAACGGCCGATTGGCCGCGGCTATAGCTTGCGCGGCCGCGGCGATGCATAATCTGTCATCTCCTCAGGGAGCCAGAAGCATGTTTTCCTGGATCAGGCGCCGCTCGTTGGTCGAAATCAGCCTCAACACCGTGTTCGGCGTCTGGGTGGTCTATTTCATCGCCACCGGCTATATCGTCCCGTCGCCCCTCGTCCGCCACAACTCGGTGGCGCCGTCCGCCGAAAGTCAGGACGTTTCGCCGGCGCCGCTCGCCCCTGTCGAGCTTACTGACCAGGAGTCCTGATCCCTCCGGCCCTCCGAGACTTCGGTCTGGCGGCTCCCGCTTCGCCCGCCCCACGGCGTCACCACTGCTATAATCCGCTCGCCCGCCTTCGAGCCCTGCCTTTCATGCCCTGAGGAGAAATGATGCTCAAATTCCGTCACTACACGGTCGCGGTCCACGACCTCGATGAATCCGTGGCGAACTACAAGAAGCGTTTCGGCATGGAGCCGACCGGCGAAAAGGCACTGAACCGCATCGGTAATTTCAACTTTGTGCCGATGGGCTACGCCGGCCAGACGGCGATGCACCTCATCTGCCCTGCTACCGAGGAAAGCCCGATTTCGCGCCTGATGAAGGAACGGGCCAACCCCCTGAACCCCCACGGCGAGGGCATGTATCTCCTGGCCTTCGAGGCTGCCGACGTCGAAGCCTTCGCCACGCAGGTCGAGGCCGGCGGCGGCCGCGTCACCCGCGCCCCCGGGGCGGCCAACGTCTGGGTGCACCCGACGGCGTCCAACTTCGTCCTCATGGAGATATTCCCGGCCCGGGCCTAGGACCGCGAACCGGCTGGATCGCGCCGCCGGAGCCCTGCGGGCGCGGCGCGGCTATTACAACATCTGAAGCTCACTCTGCCCTGCCCGGAGGCCCCTCATGACCCAGGAACGACAACTGACCGGCGATGGAGGGCTGCCCATCCCGCCGCCTTCCCTGGACGACGTGCTCTTCGAGAAGCGCCGGGGCTACGCCCTCGTGACCCTGAACCGCCCGGTCGTGCTGAACGCGATTAACTGGTCGATCCTGCGCCGCCTGAAGTGGGCGCTCGATGAGGCTGAGGCCGACAGCGACGTAAAAGCAATCATCCTCACCGGCGCCGGCCGCGCATTCTGCTCCGGCGGCGACCTGCAGTCGCGTCCGCCAGAGGACGGCCAGACCACGCCCCCGGCCATGGACATCTACCTAAAGATCTGGTCGATGCCCAAGCCGGTGATCGCGGCCGTCCGCGGCTTCGCCGTTGGCCAGGGTGTTGAGCTGGCCGGCATCTGTGACCTTACCGTAGCCGGAGAGTCGGCCCAGTTTGGCGAGACTCAGATCCGCCACGGCTTCGGGCCGCCGGTGCTCATCACTCCCTTCCTCACCGCGGGACACAAGCAGGCCAAAGAGCTCCTGCTTCTGGGCGAGATGTACGACGCCCGCGAAGCGCAGCGGCTTGGCCTCGTGAACCGCGTCGTGGCCGACGACGACGTCCTCGCCGAAGCCGAGAAGATCGCGTTGAAGCTGGCCTCGCTCTCGGAGCGCACCGTGCGCCAGAACAAGGTGCTGGTCAACCGCGCCTTCGAGCTCGCCGGCTTCCGCGAGGCCCTCAACTACCGCAACGACCCGGCGGTGCAGGAAGTCGCCGCTCAGACACAGGCCGGCGACGAGCACATTCGCGTCCTGCGTGAACAGGGGTGGGAGGCCTTTCGCGAGTCGCGCGACCGCCTCTACCGCGACTCGTAACGGCGCACCTCCTGGTTTTCATGAAGATGGTGATTGTTGGTTGGAATCCGGCCACGGACCGGCGGCGCCGGCCGGATTTGTGCCGCGCCCGCCCGCCGAAACGCACCAGGCGGCACGTCTACGCCCACGGTTGCCTGGACCTCAGGGGGAGTGTTAGCAGTTTTCCCGTTGTGGCCCACGCGTGCGACGGTTAGAATCGGCGCACGACCGGAAGGAGACGAATACATGGGCAGGCCTGTCCTTCGAACAGCTCTTTGTGATCTCCTGGGCATCGAATACCCCATCCTCCTCGCGGGCATGGGCGCGGGCAGCGGCGGGTCCGCCCTCGCGGAGCTCGTGGCGGCTGTCTCCGAGGCAGGTGGCCTCGGCGTCCTCGGCGCCGCCGGCCTGGGACCGGAGCAGATACACGAGCAGTGCGCGAAGATCCGCTTGCTGACCAGCAAGCCCTTCGGCGTCGACATCCTCCTTCCCGGCAACACGGCAGAGGCGCCGGCGCCCACCGCCAACGGCGGCGACAATTCCCCGCGCTCTCCCCTGGACATGCTTCCCTCCCAGTACAAGGACTGGACGGACAGCGCCATCGAGCACTTTCAGCTCCAGCAGCCTCCTCCACGCCGCCGTCCCCCAGCGGCCGGCCGCGGCTGACGCTGGAAACGCTCGTCTCAGCCGCCAGGACCAGCAGGTCCAGGCAATCGTCGAAGAGAGGGTGGCCGTCTTCGCCTCCGGGCTCGGCAACCCCGCCCCCTACGTCGAACGCTTCCATGCGGTCGGCACCAAGGTCGTAGCCCTTGTCGGCAACGTCAAGAACGCCAGGCGGGTGAACGAAGGCGGCGCCGATGTCGTCGTCGCCCAGGGCTACGAGGCCGGCGGCCACACCGGCCGCATCGGCACCTTCGCCCTGACCCCGCAGGTAGTCGATGCCGTCTCCCCGACACCCGTCGTCGTTGCCGGCGGCGTCGGCGATGGCCGCGGCGTCGCCGCGCGCGCTCGCGCTCGGCGCCCAGGGCGTCTGGGTCGGCACCGCCTTCCTGGCGACGCACGAGGCCAACCTCTTCCCCGAGTTGAAGCAGCGCATCGTCGATGCGAACGAAGAAGACACGCGCGTGACCCGCCTCTACTCCGGCAAGACCATGCGCAACATCAACAACCCGCTGATCGAGTACTGGGAGGAGGCCGGGCTGCAGGCGTTGCCCATGGGCCTGCAGGGCGTCGTCTCCGGGCGGGTGACCAACGCCGCGCGCGTCTCCGGCCGCCCGGAGCTGACCATGAACCCCGCCGGCCAGATCTCCGGCATGCTCCGCCAGATACGGCCTGCCCGCGAGGTCCTGGAGGAGATGGTCGAAGGCGCCGCCCGCGTCCTGGCGGAGCTTTCAGCCAGCCGCGTCACCGTCTCGTTATAAGTCCGCGCTAGTCCGGCCCTCCCCCTCTCCGTTGACGGAGAGGGGGCCGGGGGGTGAGGTTTGCTTCCAACCACAGGCACTGATTCCGCGCTCGATGATGTCCGCGTCCTGGACCTCGCCGGGGAGGAGGGTGTCTACTGCACCAAGCTCCTCGCCGACCTGGGCGCCGACGTCATCCGCGTCGAGCCGCCGGCCGGCTCCGCGATCCGCGCCCGCGCTCCCTTCGTGGACGATGCCGCCGGGGCCGAGTCGGGCATACTCCACCTCTACCTCAACACCAGTAAGCGCGGCATCACCCTTGACCTCGAGTCGGAGGAGGGACGCGGCCTCTTTCGCAGGCTCGCGGCGACGGCGGACATCATCGTGGAGAGCTTCAAGCCCGGCTATCTCGCCGGCCTGAATCTCGGCTACGAGGACCTCACGAAGCTAAAACCGGACCTCATCCTCACCAGCGTTACCAGCTTCGGCCAGACCGGCCCCCACGCGGACTGGGAAGGGAGCGACCTCGTCGACCTGGCGATGTCTGGAATTCTCACGATGTCCGGCTTCATCGACCGCCCGCCGTATCGCCCCTACCCCAGCCAGGCCTTCTATTGCGCCGGCGTCGAAGCCGCGATCGGCAGCCTCCTGGCCCTGACGACGCGCGACCTTCAGGGAGAAGGCCAGTGGGTAGACGTGAGCATCCAGGAGTCGCTTTCGATGGCGCAGGAGACGGCGATGCAGACGTGGGACTTCCTGCACCGCGCCCGGCGCCGCATTGGTGGCGCAGAGGTGGCGATCCGGCTCGGCGGACTGCAGGAGGTCGCCGACGGCTATGTGTATTCGATGATCGGCCTGGTCGGCGCCGGTGCGCCTCTCTCGGAGTTCGTCGAGTGGATGGCGTCCGAAGGCATGGCCGGCGACCTTGTGGAGTCGGGCGTGCTGGCCGAACTCCAGGCGATGTCCGCCAACAGGGCCGCCGCCCGCGACCCGGCCATGATGATGCGGATGATGGGGCACATGGGTAAGGTCAGCGCCCAGGCGGACGTCTTCCTCAAGACGAAGCCCAAGCGCGAAGCGTACGTCGAGGGCCAAAACCGTGGCTTCCTGATCGGCGCCGCCAACGACGCACGCGATATCGTCGAAGACGCGCAGCTCATCGCGCGCGGCTGGTTCCAGGACGTGCCGCACCCAGAGCTGGGCAAGACCATTAAGTTCCCTGGCTCGCCCTACCACCTGACCGAAACGCCGGCCCGCGTCCGCCACCGCGCTCCCCTCCTCGGCGAGCACAACGCCCAGATCTACGGCGAGCTCGGCCTCTCCGCCGCGGACCTCTCGGACTTGAAGGCGAAAGGCGTCATATGAGCTTCGAACGAGGCGGCAACCTGTCACTTCCCCTGGAAGGTATTCGCGTCGCCGACTTCTCCTGGTACGGCGCCGGTCCCATCGGCACCCAGACGCTCGCCTGGTACGGGGCCGAGGTCATTCGGATCGAGTCCGAGGCGCGCGTCGACGGCCTGCGCATGGTCCAGCCTTTCCCGCCGGGCAAGACCGGCTACAACGTCAGCGGCTACTACAACAACTTCAACTCCAACAAGCTCAGCTTCACCCTCAACATGTCGCGCCCGGAAGCGTTGGACGTTGCCCTGCGCCTGATCGCGAAGAGCGACATCGTGGTCGAGAACTACCAGGCCGGCGTCTTCGAGAAGTGGGGCCTGACTTATGAGGCCATGGCGGCGGTCCGGCCGGACGTCATCTTCGTCCGCATGCCAGTCGCCGGGACGACAGGGCCGCATCGTGGCTTCTCAGCCTTCGGCGCCGTGATGACCCCGATTACGGGTCTCAGCCACCTCTCCGGCTATGCCGACCGGCCGCCCATCGGTGTTGGCACCAACTATCCCGACTACGTAATTAACCCCGGCCATCAGACGATTGCCGTGCTCGCGGCCCTGCGCCACCGGCGCCGCACGGGCCGCGGCCAGTACATCGAGGTGGCCCAGATCGAGTCCACCATCCCGGTCGTCGGCCCGGCCGTCATCGACTACACGGCCAACGGGCGCATCCAGACGCGGCAGGGCAACCGGCAGGAAGACGCGGCGCCTCATGGCGTCTTCCCCTGCCTTTCGCGGCCAACCACCCAGCCGGTACCCGGCGCGCCGGCCCCGATCGGTATGGGGCCGCCCCCTGACGAAGAAGACCGCTGGATTGCGATCGCGGTGTCTTCGGACGCGCAGTGGCAAGCCCTCAAAGGCGTCCTCGGTAACCCTGCCTGGGCTCAGGAAGCGCGCTTCGGCTCTCTCGCCGGTCGCAAGGACAACGAAGACGACCTCGAACGCCTGCTCGCGTCCTCAACCAGCGGATACGGCGCCGACGAGTTGGCCGGCCGTCTCCAGGCGGCCGGCGTCCCTGCCGGCGCCGTCCAAACCTCCGAGGACGTCCTCGACCACGACGTCCACCTCAAGGCCCGTGGCTACTACGTCTACCTCGACCACGCCGAGACCGGCCGCGCCGCCTATGACGGCCCCCCATTCAAGATGTCGAAGACTCTCGGCGGCCCCGAGCGCCCGGCGCCGCTCCTCGGCGAGCACACCATGTACGTCGCCAAAGACGTCATCGGCCTCTCCGACGACGAGATCGCCGACTTCGTCGCCACCCAGGTCTTCTTCTGACGGGATCCGCGGCGGATGCCTTCGCGCCAGAAGAGGCACACCTAGCTCCTCCTTCCTTCCGAAGCCCCTCTCCGTTTGACGGCATATGGCCGCGACGCACACGGTCTGCTCCGCTTCCCCTTCCGAAGCCCCCTCTCCGTTGACGGAGAGGGGGTTGGGGGTGAGGTTAGAATGGCTCATGCCTGACATCGAACACGTCGCGATCCTCAGCCCCGGCGACATGGGCGCCGGCATCGGCGGCGTCCTGCGCAAGGCCGGCCTCGACGTGCTCACCTGTCTCGACGGCCGCAGTAACCTCACCCGCCTTCGCGCCCTCGAGTCCGGAATCCGCGAGGCCGGCTTCTATGACGACGTGGTCAAAGAGGCCGACCTGATCCTCTCCGTCCTGCCGCCGGGCGAGGCCGTGGCCATCGCCGAGAGGGTCGCGCGCAGCCTGCGGCGCACGGGCGCGCAGGTAACCTACGTCGACTGCAACGCGGTATCGCCGGCCACCGCGGCCAAGATCGAGGGCATCGTGCGCGCTGCCGGCTCGGCATTCATCGACGCCGGCATCATCGGCGGGCCGCCCCGGGGGCCGGACAGCGGCACGCGCTTCTTCTGCTCCGGGCCGGATACGGCCGCATTCGAGGCTCTGCGCCCGCGTGGCCTCGACGTACGCGTCGTGGGGCAGGAGGTCGGGCAGGCTTCGGGGCTCAAGATGGTCTACGCCGCCTCCACCAAGGGCACGACGGCGCTCTGGACGGGACTGCTGGCTACCGCGAGGGCCCTCGGCCTGCAGGACGCCCTCCTGCGCGAGCTCGAATCCAGCCGCATCGCCGCCCAGGTAATGCGCGGCATCCCCACGATGCCGCGGCGCGCGCGCCGCTGGGTGGCCGAGATGGAGGAAATCGCCGCAACTTTCGCCGAAGCCGGCCTCACGCCGCACCTCTTCGAAGGCGCCGCCGACATCTACCGCCTCGTTGGCTCGACCCCCCTCGGGGCGCTCACCTCCCGCGACGACGACCCGTCGCTGGACGAGGTCCTGGAGGCGATGCTCAAGGCTGCCAACGAGGAGTGACCGGCCCCTTCCCTCGCCCCGTCCTCCGCGGCTGTCATTCCGACGTAAGGAGGAATCCCGGCGCGGCCTGCCGACGGTAGAGACGGTCGCGGCGGTAGCCGGCCCAGTCCGGGATTCCTCCTCCGTCGGAATGACAGCGCGTGGGCGAATCCGCCTGCTACGGCGTGCCCCCGTAGCGAAACGAGCCCGGCAGTTCGTCGTCGGCGTGAAGCACGCGGATGTCCGCGTCCGCGTCGAACGGCAGGCCGAAGTAGTCGCACATCTCGTGCTCGTCAGTCTCACTGTCGAAACCCTCGCCGACGTCGATATGAGGCTGGTCCGCGACCTTCTCCTTCGCGTAGGGCACCGTCAAGTGATCCTCGTCCGGCAGGGCGCGCTCGGCGGGCAGGAGCAGCGTCCTGACGCCGAGAGGGCCGGCATGGACGCCGATCCATACCGGGCTGCCGGCTACGTAGTCGTAGAGGATCTTGTCGACAAGGCCCAGGTCCTCGCCGCGGGCGCCCGTGACCGGCTTCTTGCGCCAGCGGGCCAGGCCGGCCAGGTCCCAGGCCGCGCGGCCCGGAGCCGCCGTCAGCGGCGTTTCGGCCGCGGCCCGGCGGTGCTGCCGCGCCACGACGTGCGTCACCGGCAGGCCGAACTCGCGCCGCGCCTCCTCGACCACGTCGCGACGCAGCCACTTCGAGATGCCGGCCGGGTAAGTGCTGATTACGAGGGCGTCGTACTGTCCCGGCCGCCTTCGAAGCTCCTCGCGGATCGCCTCCAGGGGCGCCGCCGCGCCGGCCCGCGCGTCCAGCAGTTGCAGGCCCGACTCTCGAAGAGCGTCGCGCGCTTCGGCGGCCTTCCGCAGGGCGATCTCGCGCGCCTGCCCCTCCGCAGGCGTGACAAGGAGGCCGGGCGGTGTCGCCGGTACCACCAGAGTGAACTCGGCGGCCGCGTCGCCCGCCACAATCTCCCGCAGCGCGGCGACCAGCTCTGGACTGGCGGAGGTCTGGTGCGCCAGCACAAGGTATCGGGTCATGGCTCGCCTCCACGCCGGTCACCAGCGACCCCGGCAAGGTCTACCTCAAGGGTACGCCGCAATCCCTTCGCGGGCGCGCGCAACGCATCTCACTTCACTCTCAGTGCCTCGCCTCCTCCGTTCCTGCCTCCCTTCCCTCCTCCCCTCTCCGTTAACGGAGAGGGGCCGGGGGTGAGGTTTGACGCCGCCGCGTCAGCGATCAATCATCCGCCCATCCCTGAGGCTCACTAAAGGAGACATCCCATGCCCTGGATCGAAGTCGACAGCACCGACATCTACTACGTCGAAGACGGCGACCCCGGCGCGCAAGCCATGGTCTTTCTCCACGGCAACAGCTCCTGCGGCGAAGCCTGGTGGCAGCAGTTCGCCCACTTTCGCGACCGCTTCCACGTCATCGCCTACGACAGCGTGAACCACGGCCACTCCTCGAACTCACCGCGCGACGAGGTCGAGCCCGACCGCGCCGAGGAGCTGCAGGCCTTCCTCGACGCGCTGGGCATCCGCCGGCCTGTGCTCGCCGGCAACTCCATGGGCGGCAACACCATCGTGCGCTGGGCCGCGAAGCACCCGGACGCCGCCGCCGCCCTGGTGCCTTCGGGCAGCGGCATCGCGCCCGAGGCCCCGACCAACGGCGCCGGCATGCCCGAAGCGCGCCCGCTGGACAAGGACACCCTCTTCCTGCCCATCGGCGACTCGCTCACGGACGGCTTCAAGGCCGCCCAGCCGCGCATGTACGAGCGCTACCTGCGCATCCGCTCGACCGCGACGCGCCTGGAAGCGATGCGCAACCCGCGCCGCCGCGCCACGCCGATGGCCCGCGACCAGCTCATCGCGGCCGTGCGCGCGGTGAAGTCGCCGATGCTCTGTGTCGCCGGCGCCCTGGACCGCGCCGTGCCGTCCTCGAAGAACCTGAGCACGCTGGTGCCCGGAGCCGAGTACGCCGAGATCGCGGGCGCGCCGCACAACGTCTACTACGAGGCGGCGAAGCAGTACAACGCCGCCCTGGACGGCTTCCTGGCGCGCAAGCTCGGCATCGCCGCGCCGGCCGCCGCGGCGCGCTAGGCGCGGCTTCTGTCATTCCGACGCCAGGAGGAATCCCGGTAGGCCCTCCTTTGGTCAAGGAGACGTTACGGCGGAAGGGCGTACCTTCCGGGATTCCTCCTCCGTCGGAATGACAGGCGAAGGGTGCCTGCGATAGGCCACTGGTGCCGGTAGATGGCGCGGGCCGGGATTCCTCCTCCGTCGGAATGACAGAACCAGCTGGAGGCATAGTGGCCGGCAACTGCCACGTGTACATCATGAGCAGCCCCTCCCGAACGCTGTATGTGGGAATGACCAATGACGTTGTGAGGCGGGTTTCGGAACACAGGCAGAGACTCCTGCGCGGCTTCTCTTCAAAGTACGGCTGCACCGAACTGGTGTTTTACGAATGGCATACGCAAGTCCTGGACTGCATCGCTCGGGAGAAGCAGGTCAAGTCCTGGCGGCGTTCGAAGAAGGTAGACCTCATCGGGTCGGCAAGTCCGTCCTGGCGCGACCTGAGGCCGGAGATAACGGCTCACTTCAAGGCCGCCAACCTCTGAATTGTCATTCCGACGCCAGGAGGAATCCCGGTGGTGCCTACCTCGGTCAGATGACCTCACGGCATTAGGACGCGCCGTCCGGGATTCCTCCTCCGTCGGAATGACAGATGAGGCTCCGTTTGTCCTCGGGGCCTCACGGCGGTAGGACGGGCAGTCCGGGATTCCTCCTCCGTCGGAATGACAGGCGAAGGTTGCCTGCGACAGGACACCTTTGCCGATAGACCGCGCTTTCCCTGATTCCTCCTCCGTCGGAATGACAGATCGGAAGGGGCGCCGCCGCTACTCAGCGGCCAACACCGGCCGGCCGCTGAGCGACTCGACGCGCCACAGGCGCACGGGCTCGCGGATGCCTTTGAGTGTGGCGTCGCGCGGCTCGTGGAAGGTGAAGGGGCCGCTGCGCGCCTGCTCGACGCAGTCGTCCGTCACCAGGACCTCGGACGGGTCCGCCTGGTCCAGCACCCGCGCCGCCAGGTTCACCGTGTGGCCGAAGTAGTCGCCGCCGCGCGAGACCGCGCTGCCGAAGGCCACGCCCGCGCGCGCCGTCGGCATGTCGTCGCGCTCTGCGGCCGCCCGCACGACGTAGAGGAGGCCGCTGAGCATCTCGGCCACGGAGCTGCCGCCGACCATGAAGCCATCGCCCAGGCGCTTGACGATGCGCATGTCGTGGGCGTGCGAGGCCGAGCGCACCAGCCGTTCGAGCTGCCTGGCGTAGGCCAGCGCCTGGCGGTCGCCTTCCTCCTCCGTCAACGTCGTGTAGCCGGTGAGGTCGACGAAGCCGACGCTGATCAGCACCTCGCCCGGCGGCAGGATGCGGGCGTTCGGCGCCTGCTCCAGGAGGAAGGTGTCCGTGGTCAGGTTGGTGGCCTGCAGGAGGTGGCGGCGGTGCAGCGCCTGCGGGTACAGGTCGGAGACCCGCAGCATGGCGCGCGTCAGCGGCGCCAGCTTCACCGCGGCCTCGATCGGCGAGGCGGCGCTGTTGATCGCCGGCGAGGAGATGTTGACGTCGTAGCTGATGACCTCGGCGTGGGCGGCGAAGCGCATCTGGGCGCCCCAGACCTCGCACAGCTCGACGGCCATGCCGCGCGGCAGGCCTTCGCGCATGGCCTCGCCCAGGGCTTCGAGCATTGCCGACTCGGCGTCCGAGAAGCAGCTGGGGTCGTCGATGCCGAGGGCGTCGCAGATGCGCAGCAAGAGCTGCTCCTCGATCCCGGAGCGCTCGCGGACCTGGTGGAAGCTGTTCTCGCCCTCGCGCGCGACCTGGAGGAACTCGAAGATGTAGGCGCGCGCCAGCACGTCCTCGCGGTCGGCGGCCTGCATCACGGCCAGCGAGACGCCGGCGCGTTCGAGCTGCGAGAGCACGTGGGCGCGCGCGACCAGGGCCTCGGTGCCTTCGCGGACGCGCGCGAACAGCCCCGCGTCGGCCCATTTCTGGACGCGCGCTTCGGGGATGCCCGCGAGCATGGCGATTTTGGCAGAGTTCAGCATTTCAGCATTTCGCCATTTCAGCTTGTCCGGCCAGAGGCGGAGGCTCTCTAGGCAAGCCATCCTGAGGCTCTCGAAGGACCGAGGCTCTCGAAGGGCGGCTGGTCGGCCAGAGGCGGAGGCAGAGGCCGGAGGGCGTTCAGGTGTGTGACGGGCGCGACTTGCCATTATGGGCGCTGACGAGGTGGCCGTCAGCGGCGGAGGTCACAGAGGGGGCTGGTCGGCTGGTCGGTTGGTCGGCCAGGGGCGGAGGCGGAGGCGTACAGATTACGTTTCGGGAGGCACCAGGCCCCCGAGCTTTTCGATTAGCGGGTCGAGGTCGGTCTGGACAACATCCCAAACGAGGGCGGCGTTGATATTCACATAATCATGGACCAGGCGGTTTCGCATACCGATGATTTCGTGCCAGGGAATTGCCGGATTCGCTATTCGGGTCGAGTCTGAGACGCGATTCGCGGCTTCGCCGACGATTTGAATCTGGCGCATTACCGCGTTCTGCAAGACCTCGTCAGACAGGAAGCGGGCGCGCCCGATACCGGTCGCGAACCCGCGGGCCTTTCGGGCAGCAAGCAGCATGTCCAGGAGCCATGCGTCATCGCGATTCTGCATACAGGGGCACGACAGACTCAAGGATACTCTTGCGGCGGATGTAGTTGGGGCTCGTTTCCACAGCTTCGCGCTCGACCAGGTCCACAGGGCGGCCCAGAAGCGCCGCCAACTCGTCCTGCATGTGGACGAGGTCGAACATGCCCCACCCCGCTTCGGGCGCGAAGGTTACGAGGACATCGATGTCGCTTTCATCCCGCAACTCGCCGCGGGCGGCGGAGCCGAAGAGGCCGAGCTCGGCGACCTTCCAGCGGCGCGCGAACGCGGCCAGGTCCTCAGCGAGGATTTCGATGCCGGCGACGGTGGTCATGGGGTAAATGTAGCACCGCGGGCGAGATGGCGGCCCGGAAATGGAATCGTACAAGTGTTCGAAGGGGGCGCCGTCAGTGCTGGGCACTTCTTGGCTTGCTGGGGCGGCCCGAGATCGGGAAAATCCGGTGTACGTGGCAGGATGACTTTTACTTAGATTGCCCCAGCAATGCTCGACACTGCCCTTAAGATGACGGTAAAGATGTCTGGTACTTGTTGCGCGCGCAGCCTCGGGGCAAGCGCCCGCAAAATCCGCTGCTTACTCTTGCCAACTTCCCGAGTGACCAGTTGCCGTTCCTCCTTGAGGCCGGATTGGTCCAGTCAAAGTCCTCGATTTCCATATCAAATGCAAAGAAACGTTAGCGCGGAAACTTGTCCGCGTCTCCCCATGCCTTGTCTTTGACACATAGGTATGGGATATCGAGGGAATCTAGCAGAACCCGAAGCGGTGTAAATCCTCCTTCTCCTCCGGCATTGATGACAGAGATACCAGTGGCATCCAAGTCAAATCCGAGGGTCGGAGCAACACCAAGTAGAAAGGCTTCCTGACTCTCATCTTCGACAAGAATGGCCGCGCGCGCGAAGATCGCGTCTCGGACACCAGGTTAGCGAAGGGCGGTCTGCATCTGGGCATCCGACCTCTGGGTGAGATCGGTTGGCCCCGAGACGACCGATATACCGTAATGTGAGTGAACCCGTCGAAGTCCGGGCGGTCTCGCAGGATTCACAAACTGTGGATCGTGAGTTGTCAAGACAAATTGGTTCTTTTGCGATTCGCGATCGCCCTTCGAGAGCCTCAGGGTGATTCTGAATGTCGCCGCTGCGCGTATCATGCCTGTACTTCAGATTCGGAGCCGCGACCATGACCAGCCTCACCACCAGACCTGCGCCCAGTCTCCTCGAGTCACCACTGCCCTCACGCACCCTGCTCGACGGCCCCGACCGCGCGCCGGCGCGCGCGATGCTGTACGCGACCGGGCTGACGCCGGAGGACCTGTCGAAGCCGCTGATCGGCGTCGCGAACACCTGGATCGAGATCGGGCCCTGCAACTTCCACCTGCGGCGCCTGGCCGAGAAGGTCAAGGAGGGCATCCGCGCCGCCGGCGGCACGCCGCTGGAGTTCAACACGATCGCCGTGTCCGACGGCATCAGCATGGGCACCGAGGGCATGAAGGCGTCGCTGATCAGCCGCGAGGTCATCGCCGACAGCATCGAGCTGGTGACGCGCGGGCACCTGCTGGACGGCGTGGTGGCGCTTTCGGCCTGCGACAAGACGAACCCGGGCACGGTCATGGCCCTGGCGCGCCTGAACCTGCCCTCGGTCGTCCTCTACGGCGGCTCGATCTACCCCGGCCGCTTCGAAGGGCCGCGACGTGACGATCCTGGACGTGTTCGAGGCGTGTCGGCGCGTACGCGGCGGGCAAGATGACGCGCCGAGCAGCTGGCGACGCTGGAGGGCGTCGGCCTGCCCCGGCGCGGGCGCCTGCGGCGGCCAGTACACGGCCAACACGATGTCGATGGCGATCGAGTTCCTGGGCATGTCGATGATCGACAGCGCAACGCCGTCCCGGCGATGGACCCGCGCAAGGACGAGGTCGGCGTTCGAGGTCGGCCGGCAGGCGGTCGAGGTGCTGCGCGAAGGCCTGCGGCCGCGCGACATCATCACGCGCGACGGCGTTCGAGAACGCGATCATGGCGGTGCTGCGCGTCGGGCGGCTCGACGAACGCCGTGCTGCACCTGCTGGCGATCGCGCGCGAGGCCGGCGTGGCGCTGGACATCGACGACTTCGACCGCATCAGCGAGCGCACGCCGCTGCTGCGCCGACCTGAAGCCGGGCGGCCGCTACGTGGCCAACGACCTCTACGAGGCGGGCGGCATCCGCCTGGTCGCGAAGCGCCTGCTGGACGCGGGCCTGCTGCACGCCGGCGCCATGACCGTCAGCGGCAAGACGATCGGCGAGGAGGCGCGCGCTGGCGCGCGAGACGCCGGGCCAGGTGGTCGTGAGGCCGCTGGACAGGCCGCTCAAGGCGACGGGCGGGCTGGTGATCCTGAAGGGCAACCTGGCGCCGGAAGGCTGCGTGATCAAGGTCGCGGGCCACGAGCGCATGAGCATCCGCGGCCCGGCGCGCGTCTTCGAGCGCGAGGAGGACGCGATGGCGGCGGTGCACGGCGCGGGCAGATCGTGCCGGGCGACGTCGTCGTCATCCGCTACGAGGGGCCGAAGGGCGGCCCGGGGATGCGCGAGATGCTGGGCGTGACGGCGGCGCTCGTGGGGCAGGGCCTCGGCGACCAGGTGGCGCTGCTGACGGACGGCCGCTTCTCGGGCGCGACGCACGGCCTGATGGCGGGCCACGTGGCGCCCGAAGCCGCCGTCGGGCGGCCCGATCGCGGCCGTGCGTGACGGCGACACGATCGAGTTCGACATCGCGAAGCGGCGCCTCGACGTGCGGATCAGCGACGGCGAGCTGCGCCAGCGCCTCGAGCGCTGGTCGCCGCCGGCGCCGCGCTACACGACGGGCGTGTTCGCGAAGTACGCGCGCCTGGTGTCGTCGGCGTCGGAAGGGGCCGTGACGGGGTAGATGGCTGCAATCAGGAATTCGGACTTTGGGGGTTTGTGGCCGGAAGGCGCGGGGGGCGGTTGGCGGCGGATTGGCGCAGATTTCGCGGGGTGGGGGCGGAGTGGCGACCGAGGAAGTGGCATTAATTTGCGTAGAGGGGTGGCAAGGAGTGATACACTTCGGAAACGAATGCAGGGTTTGGTAGTAGAGAGATGTAATACATGATGAAGATGCGCTTCCTCACCGGGCTGGCTGCCGTCTGTACAGTGATGCTGGTCGCGATGCCGAGGGCTTCGGTCGCGGCCACGTTTACCGTCACCACTGTGGCGGACTCGGGTGCTGGTTCGCTGCGCCAGGCGATCCTGGACGCGAACGCGAACCCCGGCGCCGACGCGATCACGATCGGGGTTACGGGCAGGATCGAGCTGGCAGCGCCGCTGCCGCCCGTGAGCGAAGCGCTGGTCATCAGCGGGCCGGGCGCGGCAAGCCTCACGATCGACGGCAATGGCCTCGGTTCGGTGCTGGTAAGTACCGCGTCCCTGACGATCAGCGGCCTCACGGTCACGGGAGGTGGCGGCACGGCCTTCGGGGGCGGCATCAACGCAACCGTGCTGTCGATGACAGACGTGGTGATCAGCGGCAACAGCACCACGGCGTTCGGCGGAGGCGTCTTCGTCTCGGGCCAGATGACGATTGTGAACAGCACAATCGCAGGCAACCACTCTGATGCATTTGCCGGCGGCCTGTTCATCCAAACGGGCCCGGGGACCGTGAGCAATACGACGATCTCCGGCAATACCTCCGACTCATTTGCGGGCGGGGTCTATCTTCAGGGTGGTTCCGGAGCGACTTTTGTCAACGTGACCCTGTCAGGAAACAGCGCCAACCTGGGCGGCGGGATGTACGTCCAGGCGGCGCCCACGACGATTGTCAACAGCACGTTCACGGGCAACCAGGGTTCCGGCGCATCGATCAGGAGCCAGACCGCGAGCGTGATCGTGAGCCTTCTCAATACTGTCCTGGCGAACACAACCACCGCGAATTGCGATGGCACTTTCACATCGCTGGGAAACAACCTGGACGACGACGGCTCCTGCGGCCTCAACGCCTCCGGCGACCGCAACAACGTGGACCCGCTGCTGGGGCCGCTGGCCAACAACGGCGGGCCGACCGCCACCCACGCACTGCTGCCGGGCAGCCCCGCGATCGACCATGCCAACAACACCGGTTGCCCCTCGACGGACCAGCGGGGCGTGTTCCGGCCGCAAGACGGCAACGGGGACCAACTGGCCGTGTGTGACATTGGCGCGTTCGAAGTGCAATTGCCGCAAGAGCGCGCGGTGAGGCCCAACGTGGGCGGCGCCATCGGGGCCATTGCGGCGGCGGCGTCGCAGTCGGCCGCGCGCAATCGAGCGGCAGTGGCCGCGGCTGCCCCGCAGCCGGCGGTCGTGCCGCCGAGCACGGGGACGGGCATCATCACACCTCCGAACACGGGAGACGGCGGGCTGCGCTAGCGCCCGGACGGTTGCCCCGTAGCGTCCGGCCACGACTGGGTGGATATCGACGGCCGTGTGCGTCTGGGGCGCGTTCCAGCTGGTGCCGACCTCTGATCGCGCGCCGGTCCGAGGCACTCCCATCGCACGAAAGGACGCCGACGGCCGGCATCTTCCGGCGTTCCGCTACAATGCGGGCACTGACCCCGCCCCCCACGTCCCGGTCGCCCTTCGAGGGCCTCAGGACGATCTATCGGAACCTCCAGATGGATTTCGACAAGGACGGGCTGATGAGACGAGGAGAGAGCAAGCCATGCGCGTCGCCAATGCTATCGCCGAGATCATGAAGCGCGAGGGGGTCGAGTTCCTGATCGCGTACCCCGTGAACCAGTTGATCGAGGCGGCGGCGCAGGCCGACATCCGCACGATCATCGTGCGGCAGGAGCGCACCGGCATACACATGGCGGACGCGTACAGCCGCCTGAGCTCCGGCAAGAAGGTCGGCGTCTTCTGTTGCCAGAACGGCCCCGGCGCCGAAAACGCCTTCGGCGGCATCGCGCAGGCGTACTCGGAGTCTGTGCCGATGGTCTTCGTGCCGGCGGGCTACGGGCGCAACCTGACGAACGTCTACCCCAACTTCAACTCGGCGCTGAACTACCGCAACGTCACCAAGTGGTCGGAGCAGGTCACGGTCGCGAGTGCGGTGCCGGAGGCGATGCGGCGCGCCTTCACGCAGGCCCGCAACGGCCGCCCCGGCCCGACGCTGGTCGAGATTCCGGGCGACGTCTGGCGCGAGGAGGTCGAGGTCGGCGACTACGTGCCGACGACGCGCACCCGCTTCGGGCCCGACCCGGCCGACGTCGCGAAGGCGGCCCAGGCGCTGATCGAGGCCGAGCGGCCGCTGATCTACGCCGGCCAGGGCGTGCACTACGCCGAGGCCTGGGACGAGCTCAAGGAGCTGGTCGAGCTGCTGGAAGCGCCGATCACGACCAGCCTGGAGGGCAAGAGCGCCTTCCCGGAGAACCACCCGCTGTCGCTGGGCTCCGGCGGGCGTGCGATGCCGGAGCAGGTGTGGGACATCGTCCAGGACGGCGGACGTCATCTTCGGCGTCGGCGCCAGCTTCAGCCGCACCAGCTTTGGCATCCGGCTTCCCGGCGGGCAAGACCTTCGTCCACAACACCGTCGACCCGATGGACCTGAACAAGGACGTTCGTGTCGGCCTACGCGCTGGTCGGCGACGCCAAGCTGACGCTGCAGGCGCTCAACGCCGAGCTACGCGAGCGCCTGAAGGGCAGGCCGAAGGGACGCGCCCAGGCTATCGCGGCCGAGATCGCGCGCACCAAGGCCGAATGGCTGCAGACCTGGATGCCGAAGCTGACCTCGGAGGAGACGCCGATCTCGCCCTACCGCGTGGTCGGGACCTGATGCACACGGTCGACGTGCCGAACAGCATCATCACGCACGACGCCGGCAGCCCGCGCGACCAGCTATCACCGTTCTGGGAGCCGACGACGCCGCTGAGCTACATCGGCTGGGGCAAGACGACGCAGCTCGGTTACGGCCTGGGCCTGGCGATGGGCGCGAAGCTGGCGCACCCCGACAAGCTCTGCATGAACGTCTGGGGCGACGCGGCGATCGGCATGACCGGCATGGACTTCGAGACGGCGGCGCGAGAGCGCATCCCCATCCTCTCGATCCTGATGAACAACTATCTCCATGGCCATCGAGCTGCCGGTGATGCCGATCTCGACCGAGAAGTACCGCTCGACCGACATCAGCGGCAACTACGCCGACTTCGCCTGCGCGCTCGGCGGCTACGGCGAGCGCATCACGTCGCCGGACCAGATCGTGCCCGCGATCAAGCGCGGCATCGCGGCGACGGAGGAGGGCCGGCCGGCGCTGCTGGAGTTCATCACCCAGAAGGAGACCTCGATCTCGAGCTTCGGCCGGGGCGGGTAACGGCATCGCCGCAGGAGGGCGATCCAAGGGCGGGACGTCGCGCGCCTTGGGCGCTCGTTTCGGTTGGAGTGGCGCGTGGCCTTTCGCCCGTTCGGCGCTGCATGGTAAATTTGAAGTGCCCTTGGGGAGTCGTCTAGTGGTAGGACAGCGGACTCTGGATCCGTATGCGGGGGTTCGAATCCTCCCTCCCCAGCCATCGAGCGAGCCTGGCGGTATCGTCTAGGGGACCAGGACGGAGCCCTCTCAAGGCTCAAACCGGGGTTCGAATCCCCGTACCGCTACCAATACATCGAATCTGAATTGGGCGGGTATGCGCCCCTTGACGGCCCGAGTGACAGCCGGCTCCGCAGTGCAAGGTTCTGTGTAGGCCCGCGCCTACGGCCAGGAAGCGCCCGCGATGCCTACGGGTGGCAGTCCATTGCCGGCGGCGTTGGTCGACCACACCCAGTAGGTGTGGAACGTTCCGGGGGCCACGCCCGTGTCTGTGAATGAGGTGACATTGGCCCCCACGTTGCCGCGGACTTCCCAGTCTGTCTGAGTGGAACCGTGTGTCCAGCGCAGGATGCGGAAGCCCGACTCGTTGTCGGAGTTGTCGATCCAGGTGATCCGAATCTGGGTCTGGGAGATGCCGAAGGCTGAGGCGAGCGTCGGCGGCTCGGGCGCCGCGGACAAGGTGTTCACCTCAATGTGCCCGGGAGACAGAGCGGCCCCGGATGGATTCCAGGCGAGGAGGAAGAATCTGTGCCAGGTACCCTGGGCCAGGCCGCTCGCTATGTAATTCGTAGTACCGGCGGAAAGCGTGGCGATGTTTACCCACGCGTTTGACTCTAAGTGATAGACGATAAAGAATTCTTCGTTGTTGGAGTTGTCGTTCCAGGCCAGCGCGACCTGCGTCGTCGAGATTGGTGTGGCGGAGACCCAGGTTGGGGCAGCGGGGACGCTGAGCGCGATCCGCCCCACGAGGCCGCCGCCGCCCCGGGCGAGATAGTACAGGGCGCCATCCGGCCCCACCGCAAGGTCCACCGGGTTAGAGATTCCCGAAGCGAACGCCGCTGTCGTCCCGGCGGCAGGGTCGAACGTGCGAATGTAGCCTCCACAAAGGTCGGCGTAGAAGTACTTTCCCGTGTAGGACGCCGGGAACAGCGGCACAGACGGGTTGTAGAAGGCACCTCCGGCGATTGCGCATCCGCCGGGATGTTGCGCCGTCGCGGTGTGCCCGTAATGGAACAGCGGATCGCGATAAGCTGGATTGTCGCTGTCCCCCTGGGTCAGGTTTGTATCCCAGCCGTAATTCGAACCGGCGATGCCGTCGTTTATCTCCTCCCGTGCCGCAGCGCCGACATCGCCGACGTCGTTGATGAAGATGCGGCCGGTGCTGGGCTGGATCGTGAAGGTGAACGGGTTGCGCAGGCCGAGGGCCCAGATGGAACGATTGTTGCCTGTGGCCGTATTGAAGAAAGGATTGTCGGCGGGAATGGTGCCGTCCTTGTTGATGCGAAGCACTTTGCCGAGCCTGTTCGCGAGTGTCTGAGCAAATGCCGGGTTTGCGTTCTCGCCGACGGCGACGTAGAGCTTGCCATCCAATCCGAAGTGGAGCGCGCCGCCGTTGTGATTCGTCGCGGCGCTCAGATTCTCCAGCTCCAACAGGATCATCTCGCTCCCCGTGACCACCAGGTTGCCGTTCGCCGTGAACCTGCTCACTCTGTTGTGAGGCGGAACTATCGGGGGTCCCACAGAGCTTGGGACGGTGTAATAGACATAAACGTAAGGGTCATTAGGCCCGAAAGCAGGGTCGAAGGCGACACCGAGGAGCCCGCGCTCACCCTCGGAATCGGTTGTCACAGTGAGGAAAGGAGAGGCGAGGAGGGCTCCGTTCTGGATGATGCGCAGCTGACCTGTCTGCTGCGCCACGAATATCCGTCCGTCCGGGGCGAAGGCCATGGCGGTAGGTAACGAGATACCGCCAGCAACCGTCGAATCGACGAACCCGGGTGGAAGTGTCACAACCGCCCTGGCCGGGTCCGCCCAAATCCCAGCAGCGACCATGACCGCCGCCACCGCGAGCGCAACTCCCGCCAGAGCCTGCCGAAATCGGCTCCAGCCCAACCCAGCACCTCACTGTCCCCCGCCGCGCCGAGAATATACCATCTGCGCGCCTTCCAGCGTGGGACCAGCAAAATAGTCATCAGCAATCAGTAATCAGTTGTCATTCCGGAGGGGGAAGAGCGCCGCCTGCTGGTGGGTGATAGGCGCGCGCACCGGCTGACTTTCTGAGTGACCGGCAAGCGACCAGCAATCAGTAATCAGTATTAGGCGGAGGACGTCAGATTCCTCTATCCGCCCCGCTGCTCGCCGCCTCGAGCCCACGTGCGATGGAGCAGGGCCCGCCTCTCCCCCTCTGGACTGATTACTGACAACTGATTACTGATGACTTCCGAAGTGGTACGATCCCGCGGCCCCGCGTCCAGCCAGCCCGCGTAGCACCACCGAGGGAGCCGACATGCCCGACCAGCGCTATGACATTCGAGATCAGGTGAGCCCTGAGCACGCGCCGATGGACGCGCTGGACGAGCTTCCCGTCCACCAGTGGTCTGAGCGCGACATGCGCTTTCAGGCGACGACGGATGCGCGGGCGTACGAGCGCTACTGGTTCACCGCTCAGGACAAGAAGGGCGACCTGTTCGTGGTCACGGGCTTCGGGCTCTATCCGAACCTCAGCACCGTCGAGGCCTACTCGATCGTGAACCTGCGCGGCCAGCACACGACTGTCCGCGCGCACCGGCGGATCAAGCCCAGCCGCTTCGACATGCGCGTAGGGCCGATCAACTTCGAGCCGGTTCAGGCCTTCAAGGAGTGGCGCCTGACCCTGGACGAGAATGAATACGGCATCGCCTACGACCTGCGCTGGCTGGAGACGAAGCGGGCGATCATGCAACCCACGCGCTTCCTGGGTGGCTACGAGTCCTTCGGGCGGCAGGAGGGCACGGTCACTGTAAAAGGGGAGCGGTTCGAGATCACTACCGACGCCTACGTGGGATCGCGCGACCACCACTGGGGCGTGCGCGACGGCGTCGGCGGCAAGGGCCACATGATCAATCCCGAGGGCACCAGCGTCGCGACGGGCGGCGTCTGGGTCGAGTTCAAGGACTGGTCGGTCTGGGGCGCGCGGGTCCTGTACAACCTCGGCGACACGCGCCCGCAGGCGGGAAACATCGTGCGGCAGGAGCGCCGTCTGACCTTCGAACCCGATACGCACATCTTCACCGGCGGCATCGTCGGCGTGACCCTGCAGACCGGCGAGACCAGAGAGCTGCACTTCAAGCGACTGGGCCAGCAGACGGCTTATCTGCGCTGCGGCATGTACGGCGGGCGCGAGGGCGGCACGCCTAACGGCGATATCTGGCACGGCATGTACGTCGGCGACAACGCGGTCTCGGGCGAAACCTACGACACGACGAAAGCCGACGTGCGCCACCTGCTGGCCGGCGCCGCGGACCATCACTGCGAGGTGATCTGCGACGGCGAGACCACCTACGGCATGTTCGAGTCGCATGACCCACTGACTTACGAGATGGCGAAGGAAGGGCGGCCGGGTTACAGACTGCTGGCGTAGAAGAGCTGTCAGCGGTCAGGCGTCAGGGTCTGAGGTCTGAGGTGTGAGGTGTGAGGTGTGAGGTGTGAGGTGTGAGGTCTTAGGTCTTAGGTGTGAGGTCTTAGGTGTGAAGTCTGAGGTCTAAGGTGGGAGGCGCTGCAACATCTGTCGCGTTCAGCGCAACTCCCGCGGCAGCCGTCCTTCGACAGGCTCAGGATGACTCTCAAGGGCCTCGGCTGAAGAAACGAACGTGCGGAAGAGGAGGAGTTCCCCTCTTCAGACGCGACTCATCCGAGCATCATCCTGAGCCTGTCGAAGGACGGTCGTGTGCAAGGCACGGGCAATGACACATTCTCGAGTCGGCCTTCTGAACGCGCGTCCCGATCGGCTCACCCGGCGTCCAGCCAGAGCCGGTAGAGGCGGCGCCTGGGGACCTTGTGCCGCCCTTCCAGGAGTGCCGCCGCTTGGGCGCGCGTGAGGCCGAGCGCGCGCATGCGGGCCAATTCTTCGCGCACGGTGTCCTCGTCCGCCGCGGCGGCCGGCGTCGAGGTAGGGGCGCCTTCGATTATCAGCACGAATTCGCCACGGAAGTCGCTGAAGTGCTGGATGGCCTCGGCGGGCGTGCCGACGAAGAACTCTTCGTGCAGCTTGGTCAGCTCGCGGCAGACGGCGACGCGGCGATCGGGAAGCGTTTCGGCCAGCAGGCGCAGGGCGCGGCCGGCGCGGTTGGGCGATTCGAATGCGACGACGGTGTCCGGCTCGAGGGCCAGAGAGTCGAAGAGGCGGCGCAGGGGCCCTGCTTCTCGCGGCAGGAAGCCGAGAAAGCGATACGTGCGCGCCTGCAGGCCCGAGGCCGAAAGCGCCGCGACCACCGCCGACGCGCCTGGTAGCGGGACTACCGTATGCCCGGCCTGGCGCGCGGCCGCGACCAGCTCTGACGCCCGGGTCGCTGATCGCCGGCGTGCCGGCGTCGGAAACGAGAGCCACGTCACCCTCCGAGAGGGCGTCGAGCAGGCCCGGGATGCGGGCCGATTTGTTATGATCGTTGAAGCTTATGAGCTTAGCCGCGATCCCGTGCCGTTCCAGGAGTTTCCTGGCGACGCGCGTGTCCTCGGCGGCGACCAGGCTCACCTCTCCAAGCACCCTCAGCGCCCGCAACGTAACGTCTTCCAGATTGCCAATCGGCGTCGCGACGACGTAGAGGGTGCCCATCTATGGCGAATGAGGAAGCAGGTAGCAGGAGATAGGAAGCAGACGTGGCGGAGTCTCCTTCCGGTTTTCTGCTTCCCGTTTCCTGCTTCCTTCCCTTCGGGTAATCGGCTTAAGCAACATAACCGAAAGGTTGACCTTTCCACAGTACGGCGATACTCTTTCCGAATATTACAGGGGGGTGGGCAGCATGAAGACGGCAATGGAAATAATGGGCAGGCCGGACGTAGGCATGTCCCTCAAAACGATGCGGCACGCCTACGGGTTCGACGAAGTGGCCATCGTCCCCGGCACCTTCACGGTCAACCCGAGCTCACAGACGTCTCGCTCACGCTCGGGGATTTTGTTTTCCCGATACCGATCATCGCCGCCGCGCATGGACGCCGTGGTCGACCCGGCGTTCGCCGGCAAGATCGGCCGCCTCGGCGGCCTCGCCGTCCTGAACCTCGAAGGCATTCACACCCGCTACGACGACCCCGGCGCCGATCCTCGAAGAGATCGCCGCGACCTCCAAGACCAAAGTCACGGCCCTCCTGCAGCACGTCTACACCCAGCCGATCCAGCCCGAGCTCATCGCCGAGCGCGTGCGCCAGATGAAGGACGCAGGGCATCACCGTCGCCGTCTCCTGTACGCCGGCCAACACCAAGAAGTTCGCCCCCATCGCCGTCGAAGCCGGCTGCGACATCTTCGTCGTCCAGTCGACCGTCACGACCGCGCGCCACATCTCCCACAGCCTCGAGGGCCTGCGCTTCGAGAAGCTGACGCGCGACCTGCCGATGCCCGGTCGTCGTCGGCAACACGGTCGGCTACGCGGCGACGCGCGAGCTGATGGAGACCGGCGTCGCCGGCGTCCTCGTCGGCGTCGGTCCCGGCGCCATCTGCACCAGCCGCGAGGTCCTCGGCATCGGCGTGCCGCAGGTTTCGCGCCACGATCGAGTGCGCCGCCGCCCGCGACGACTACTTCCGCGAGACCGGCCGCTACGTCCCGATCATCACCGACGGCGGCATCCAGAAGTCCGGCGACCTCTGCAAGGCGATCGCCGCCGGCGCCGACGCGCGTCATGCTCGGCTCGATCCTCGCCGGCACGGCCGAAGCGCCGGGCCGCGGCAACCACTGGGGCATGGCGACGCCGCACGCCGAGCTGCCGCGCGGCTCCCGCATCACCGTCGGCGTCAACACGCACGCTCGAGCGCGTGCTCTTCGGCCCGACCTCCCGCAACGACGGCACCGAGAACCTGATCGGCGCCCTGCGCACGGCCATGGGCATGTGCGGCGCCCGCACGATCCGCGAGTTCCAGGAGGCCGAGATCATCATCGCCCCCTCGATCAAGACCGAGGGCAAGACCTACCAGCTCGCCGGCCTGACCTAACGTCGCGCCGCTAACCGCGCGCGTGGGGCTGCCCCCTGCCCTTCGACCAGACCAACGCAAGCCTTGACGGCGCAGCGATTGCCGGCGTTCCTCGATCCAGGCCGCCTTGCCCGAGCGGCCCTCTAGCATTGCCAGCTTTCGACCCGGTCGCCGAATCACACGGCCTGGGTTCTCGGGCGGCGCGGCTCACCTCGACGCGGCGACGGCGGCGCCTGCCAGGGCCTTTTCGTGCTCCCTGGCCTTCTCCAGCACGTCTTCGATGCTGAAGCTGGCGGGCCGCTGCCGTGGCGGGAAGTCCTGGAAGGTCTCCAGGAACTGTGCGACGAGCGCCTGAGTCGGCACCAGGAGAAACATGCGGTCGGCCAGCCATTTTCCGTAGAACACGGTCGCGTCCTCGCTGGCCCTCTCGAATGGGTCGCTGCGCAGATTGTAGATCCTGGGGACACGAAGCCGCATGAACGGCTCCACCCAGACGTCCATGCCTTTTGCCCTTTGCTCGATGAAGTGAGCCTTCCAGTTGCCGTAACGAAGCGCCATCAGGTCACCGTCGTCGCTCCAGTAGATGAAGCCCGGCCGTGGATTTTCGCCGGCCTTGCCCTGCCAGTACGGCACCAGGTTGTAGCCGTCGATGTGGACCTTGAAGGTCTTATCCCCGGCCTTGTGCCCCTTCTTAAGCTTCTCGACGATGTTGGGCTCGCCCGCGGCCGCGAGCGAGCGTCGGGAGCATGTCGTTGTGGGCGTGAATTTCGTTAGACACCGTGCCCGGCTTGAAGACGCCGGGCCAGCGGATCATGGCGCGGCACGCGCCAGCCGCCTTCCCAGTTCGTGTCCTTCTCGCCGCGGAACGGCGTCATGCCACCGTCCGGCCAGCTGAGGACCTCGGCGCCGTTGTCCGTCGAGTACATGACGATCGTGTTGTCGGCGATGCCGAGCTGGTCGAGCTTGTCGAGCAGCTTGCCGACGTGGCCGTCGTGCTCGACCATGCCGTCCGGGTAGATGCCGAGGCCGGTCTTCCCTTCCGACTCCTTCTTCAGATGCGTCCAGACGTGCATTCGGGTCGAGTTCCACCAGACGAAGAACGGCTTGCCGTCCTTGTGCGCCTTGTCGATGAACTTGAGGCTGGCGTCGAGGAACTCCTCGTCAACCGTCTCCATGCGCTTCTTGGTCAGCGGGCCGGTGTCCTCGATCTGCTGGGCGCGCGCGCCGTTGGATTTGGCGCCGTTGGCGCCGGCGTAAGTGTGAAGCACGCCGCGCGGACCGAACTGCTTTCGGAACTCGGGGTCTTTCGGATAGTCCGCGTTCTCCGGCTCTTCCTCGGCGTTCAGGTGGTAGAGGTTGCCGAAGAACTCGTCGAAGCCGTGCACGGTCGGCAGAAACTCGTCGCGGTCGCCGAGATGATTCTTGCCGAACTGGCCGGTCACTGTAGCCGAGCGGCTTCAGCAGGTCGGCAATCGTCGGGTCCTCGGGCTGCAGGCCCAGGTCCGCGCCGGGCAAACCGACCTTCGTGAGGCCGGTGCGGATCGGCGACTGGCCGGTGATAAAGGCCGCGCGGCCGGCGGTGCAGCTCTGCTGGCCGTACCAGTCGGTAAACATCGCCCCTTCCTTCGCGATCCGGTCGATGTTCGGCGTGCGGTACCCCATGACCCCGTGGTTGTAGGCGCTGACGTTGAACCAGCCGATGTCGTCGCCCCAGATGATGAGGATGTTGGGTTTGTCCGTCTTTGGCATGCTGCACTCCTTGGGCCCGCTGTCTTGACCTGACCCTTAGGCACGGCCTTTTCATTGGATTAGCAGACCGGTTGGGGCGACCGCCAACCTGTAATTCGCCATTTCAGGGCCGCAAGACCGGCATCACCCTGGATGTAACCGCGCTCAGTCCCAGAAGGCGGCCAACGGCACCCTCCCGGCCCAACCTCCAACCTCCAACCTCCAATTTGACCCCTCCGCCGCGCCCGCCTAGCATGATCCGGCCATGGTTAGATGCGGGGCACACGTAAAGACCGCGGGGGGGCCGCTGACCGCCTTTCAGCGCGCGATGGACGTCGGCGCCGAGGCGATGCAGATCTTCCTCACGCCGCCGCAGCAGTGGCGCAGCTCGAAGGTCGAGCCCGCGGTAGCGGACGAGTTCAAGGCGCGGCTGGCCGCCTCGCCGATAACGCCCGTGTTTGTTCACGGCGTTTACCTGATCAACCTCGCGGCCTCGGACGCGACGATGCTGCTGCGGTCGACTTCCAACCTCAAGTCGGCGATGCGCACCTGCGGCGAGATGAACATCCGCGGCGTGATCTTCCACATCGGCAGCCACAAAGGGACCGGTCTCGACGCCGTGTTCGACCAGATCTGCGCCGCCTGCGCGGAGGTGCTGGCGGAGACACCAGAAGATGTGCTCCTGGTGCTGGAGAATTCGGCCGGCGCCGGCGGCAACATCGGCTCCAAGTGGGCGGACCTGGGCCGGATCATCCGCCAGGTGGGTTCGGACCGCGTGCGCGTCTGCATCGACACCCAGCATTCTTATGCGGCCGGCTACGACCTTTCGACGGCCGAGGGCCTGGAACTGGCGATGAAGGAGTTCCGGGACGAGGTCGGCTGGGACCGCATTGTCGCGGTGCACGCCAACGATTCGAAGTCGGCGCTGGGATCGGGCCTGGACCGCCACGAGAACATTGGCCACGGCCTCATCGGCCGGGAGGCTTTCGGGCGAATCATGGCGCACGCGGCGTTCAAGGACCTGCCTTTCCTGCTGGAGGTGCCGGGCATGGACGGCAGCGGCCCGGACAAGCCGAACGTAGACGCACTCAAGGAGATTCGGGCGAGCCTCAAGGCGTAGGCTCCGATTCGCGGGCCAATTCTGCTCAGGCCCTGACATCTCCTGACACAACGCTGTCAGCAGACCCCACTATCGAATCTGCCCTACTGACACTATGCTGGCAGGAGCAGGCGCGTAACCTCTTCCTCAAGACCAAAAGTGCAGCGAAAGGAAACGCAGAGAACAATGAAAGTCGGGACATTCCTCCTCAACATCACCAGCGAGCAGCCGCAGAAGCTGCTGGAGTTCTACCGCGACGTCGTCGGGCTGCCGGCGAAAGAGGGCTTCGGCGAGGGGGCGCTCGAGGCGGCAGGCGCCGTGATCAATTTCGACGGCCACAGCGAGACGAAAGGACGCGCCAAAGAGCCCCAGCGTTACCTGGTCGACCTGTTTGTCGACGACCTTGCCAGCGAGCAGGCACGCCTCGAAGGCGCCGGCGTCAAGTTCATTCGCAGCGCCGGTAAGGAGTACTGGGGCGGCGTCATCTCGACCTTCCTGGACCCCGACGGGAACTACTGCCAGCTGATCGAGTACAAGGGCGAGTAGGCGCCGGCCATGTTCGAGATCGAATATTACGTCCACAGAAAGCTCGCCGAGCTCGACGAGCCCCGCGTCCGCGAACGAGCGCGGATCATGCACGAGATCGAGGCATCGCGTCTGCCACGGCGGAGCGCGTCTATGGTACTGGGCGATGCCCTGGTGAGGCTCGGCGAGAGGTTGGAGCGGGCGGGTGAGGCGATGGCCACGCCGCCGGCCCCAGCGGTCAAGCCCAAGTGGTGAAGCTTGACAATCAATAAGGACTGGCACCAGGCGCACCCGATGCCGAAAAAGGCGACGATCGCGCAGCGCATCGAGTGGCACCTGGCGCACACGGCGGCCTGCGGGTGCCGGCCGCCGCCCGCGCGCCTCCAGGAAGAAATCGCGAAGCGGCAAACGGTATAGCCTGTGCGCCGCGCCGACCGCCTGTTCCAGATCATCCAGCTCCTGCGCCGCCACAAGGTCGCGACGGCGCACATCCTGGCGGAGGAGCTGGAGGTCTCGGAACGAACCGTCTACCGCGACATCCGCGACCTGGTCACCTCGGGAGTGCCGATCGAAGGCGAGGCCGGCGTCGGCTATGTGCTGCGCCGCGGCTTCGACCTGCCGCCGCTGATGTTCACGGAGGCCGAGATCGAAGCGCTGGTGCTGGGCATGCGAGTCGTCTCCAGCTGGGCCGACCCGGCTCTGGCGAAGGCGGCGCAGGAGGCGATGGCGCGCGTGGAGGCGGCACTGCCGGAGCGCCTGCGTTTCCGCCTGGACGCGACCCGCCTCTACGCGCCGGGCTTCCACGTGCGGCCGCTGGTGCTGGCCCGCCTGGGCGAGTACCGCAAGGCGGTCGAGGACAGGCGCAAGGTCTGGCTGAACTACCGGGACGCCGAGGAGGCCGAGACGGAACGGGTGGTGCGGCCGCTGGGGCTGTTCTTCTGGGGGTCCACCTGGACGCTGACGGCCTGGTGTGAGCTGCGCACGGACTTCCGCGACTTCCGCCTGGACCGCGTAGTCGAGTCGCAGGTGCTGGACGACCGCTTTCAGGAGGAGTCCGGGCGCACGCTGGAGGACTTCTTCAAGGCCATGGCCAGCGAACACGAACATTGATTGCCTAAGCGCAGTCCGGCAGCTAAAAGCGGCCGGCGCTACATTCGGATGTAGATCTAGACCGGCGGTCGGCGCGCGTGCCAGTCGGTCGCGCCCTGGTAGGTGTGGGCGGCGCGCAGGACCAGGGCCTCCTCCCACGGTCGCCCGGTCAACATCAGGCCAATGGGCAGGCCCTCACTCGAGAAGCCGCAGGGCGCCGAGATCGACGGCAGGCCGGCGACGTTGAAGGGACCGGTGTGCCGCGTCAAGGCGCCCGTTGTCGCGACGTTGTCGCCTTCGGGGAAGGGTTGCGCGGCCACGGGTGTGGTGGGGGCGACGAGGATGTCGATGGTCGCGAACAGGCCGCGCAGGGCGGCCTTGAACTCGGACTGCGTGCGGCGGGCGCGGGCGTAAGCGGGGCCGCCGACGTTGGCGCCGCCCTGCAGCCTCGCGAGCACCGTGTCCTGGATGTCGTCGGGGTGGTCGCGGATGGTCTCTTCGTGGTAGGCGGCGGCGTCGGCGATGAGGATGGTGCCGTTGGCACGGGCGCCGGCGACGATGTTCGGCACCTCGACCGGCCGTAGCTCGGCGCCGAGGCCGGCCAGCGCCTTTATCGCTTCGCGGACGGCGGCTGCGACCTGGGCGTCCACCGCGTCTTCATCGAAGAAGAAGTTGGTGGGCACGCCGATGCGCAGGCCGCGGATGCCGGCGTCGATGTCCTTCACATAATCATCGACGGGCTGGTCGACGCTGCCGGCGTCCAGCGGGTCGAACCCGGCGATTGCCTGCAGGATCAAGGCGCAGTCGCGGGCGGAGCGTGCCATTGGGCCGGAGTGGTCCAGGGACCAGGAGAGGGGCACGACGCCGCGCAGGCTGACGCGGCCGAACGTCGGTTTGAGGCCGGTGACGCCGCAGAGCGAGGCCGGGATGCGGATGGAGCCGCCGGTGTCGCTGCCGAGGCTGCCGAGGCACATGCCGGCGGCGATGGCGACGCCGGAGCCACCGCTGGAACCGCCGGTGATGCGGCCCGTGTCCCAGGGGTTGAGCGGCGAAGGGAAGTACTTGTTGATGTTGGTCGCGCCCAGGGCCCACTCGTGCATGTTGAGCTTGCCCAGCTGGACTATGCCTGCCTGCTTCAGCAGGGTTACGACGCGCGCGTCGTCCATCGGGACGTAATGCTCGCGTAGCTTCGAGCCGGCGGTCGTGCGGACGCCGGCGGTCTCGTAGAGGTCCTTGAGGGCGAAGGGCAGGCCGTGCAGGGGCCCGCGGCGCCTGCCGGCGGCGATTTCGTCGGTGGCGTTCTTGGCCTCGGAGCGCGCCGTGTCGAAGGTTTGGGTGATGTAGGCGTGGAGCTTCGGTTCCAGCGCTTCGGAACGCGCTATGGCGGCGTCGACCAGCTCGACAGGCGATACTTCGCGCTTCTCGATCAGGGCGGAGGCTTCGCTGAGACTGAGTGACGTGAGGTCGGACGCCGGCATGTTTGTTCTCTCCGGGTTCGCGGTTGGCCAATTGTAGCGGAGGCCCGCGGCGCCTGTGTCAGAGGGGCGGCAAAGGGGCTGGCCTTCAGGCGCCGGCCAGTTGGGCCAGCTTCAGCACAGTGTTCCAGTTGCGCCCTGTGCCGCGCGTCCCCAGCTTGCGTTCGAAGAGGTTGGTCGTGAGCCTGGAGCGGCCGATGCCGTCCGGGTAGGTGATGTAGAGGTCCTTGCCCTTCGCCCGCACGAGCTCCCGGCCGGGGATCGCCGCCTGCAGCGCGCGGACGGCGTCGGCGCCTGGCGCCTCCTTCAGGAATTGGACCACCAGATGGCCGGGGTCATCGGACGCTTCCTTCGGGAAAGGGTTGGCGGCCACAATCGCCTGAATATCCCCACCCGTTCGCACCATGAAGTCAGTGCTGAGGCTGAGCTTGCCGGCCGCCTCTTTTTCGAGGAGCGCCTCGAGCTCGAGCGCCGTCTTGCCCTCGCTGCGGAAGACGACGTTCCCGCTTTGAAGCAGCGTCTGTACGCCTTCGAAGCCCATCGCTTCGAAGAGCCCCCGCAAGTCCGCCATCGACACGTTCGCGTGGCCGGCGACGTTGATCGCGCGCAGCAGGGCAACGTGTACCGTCAAGTGCTCGCCCCTGCCATTTCGCCGGCTCCGCTTCTGCCCGACAGGCTGGAGTGCTGACCAGCCGAAACGCCGATCTCAGTGGATCTGGGGCGCGTCGCGGTAGCGGCCGTCGCGCCAGGAGATGGCTTCGCGCATGCCGCCATCGCGGATCTTGTCGGACCACATGTAGTTCTGCTCGGTGCTGCCGCCCATGGCGTCGGTGTCGGTGGCGGCGTGCACGCCCTGGTAGATCAGGGGCTCGAAGAAGGCGTTGACGCTGCGCTTGTTGAGCGCAAGCAGGTCGGCCGAGTTCACGGAGATGCGCTCCGCCCAGCGCTCGACCTCGGCTTCGAGCTGGTCGGCGGGGACGGCGCGGTTGACCATGCCCATGTCCTCGGCGGTGCGGCCGCTGACTGTATCGCCTGTGAGCAGAAGCTCCTTGGCCCGGCGCATGCCGATGATCAGCGGCCAGCCGGCGGCGGTGCGGGAGGTGCTGAAGCGGGCGCCGGGGTGGCCGATCTGGGCGTCCTCGGCGGCGATCACCAGGTCGGCGTTCATAGCCAGCTCGCAGCCACCGGCGAGGCAGTAGCCGTGAATCTGGGCGATGGTCACCTTGGCCATGTTCCAGAAGTAGAGGTACATGTCGGCGACGCGGACCATGTTGGTGCGGGTGTTCATGATCAGGCGCCGGCCGGGGAGGGCCTCGTAGGTGTCTCGCTGCCCGCCCACGGGCGAAGGCTGTCCCGGCTGCCGGCGGCCGCCGCCCATGAGGTCGTAGCCGGCGCTGAAGGCGCGCCCGTTGCCGCGAATGACGATGACCTTGACGTTGTTGTCGGACTCGAACTCGCGGAGGGCGTTCTCGAACTCCCAGAGGAGGTCGGGGCTGAGCGCGTTCAGGGCCTGCGGCCGGTTGAGGGTGATGCGGCCGATCTGGTCGCTGCTGCCGTAGCGGTCAACGATGATCGGCGGTTCGGTCTGGGCTTCGGACATGGGCAGGCCTCCTGGGGAAAGCGGCTTTGATGGACGGGGGCGGGCTGATTATCGGGGCAATCGGGCAATCGGGCAATCGGGCAACTGGGAAGCAGGGAGCAGGGAACACGGACCAGGGAACAGGGAGCGGGAACGGAGCCGGAGCCGGGGCGGCCTCGCCGGACGCCGGATCGGGCTAGCGGTCGAGGGCGCCGGTGGTGGCCGAGCCTGGTCCGAGGAGCGCATCGCTGGAGATGATAGGCGCTAATCGCCGATTGGGTCGAAGCGGTGATCGGCCAGCCGTGGGCTCATCGCTCTTCCGCCGCCCGTTGCTCGTTGGCCCCTGCTCATGCCTAATCCGCCCGTGAGCGTCGAAGAGCTAATCATCGCGATCGTGCGGGTCCTGGGCTCGCTGCCGGTCCTGCGCTGGGCCTTCGTGGGCGGGATAATCGCCGTCCTCGTGGACCTGAGCGACTTGTTTTTGATGAACCTGCTGCGGCTGGGCGGCGTCAGCAATTACCAGGCCTTCGACAAGTGGCTGGACCAGGTGTATTTGATCTGCTTTCTGGTCGTGGCGCTGCGCTGGCCGGATCCTGCGCGCTCGGTCGCTGTGGCGCTGTATGGCCTGCGCCTGGCGGGCTTCGTGGCCTTCGAGGTCACGGGCGAGCGCGAAGTCCTGGTGGCGTTCCCCAACCTGTTCGAGTTCTGGTTCCTGTTCGTCGCCAGCCTGCCGCACTGGCGTCCGGCGCGGGGATCGGGGGCAGGCGTCGGAGGCGCGAGCCGGTCTTTGCCGACCAGTTTTCAGTTCACCACGAAGAACCTGGCGATCAGCCTCGGCGTGCTCCTGGTGGCGAAAGAGGCGCAAGAGGTGGTCATCCACTGGCTGAAGCTGCTGGACAGCTTCACCGCCGTGGAGGCGGTTGAGGCGGTGTGGGACTGGCTGAAGTCGGTGCCGCCCTAAGACAGCCGGGTGGTGGAAGGCGCGTGGCTGGGAGTCCTTCGGGTAGGGCCCAGTCCTTCGACGGGCTCAGTCCTTCGACAGGCTCAGGATGATTCTGTAGGTGTGGGTCGAAGAATCGCCGCCCCCGGTGGACCCGGAGGGAGCGGCGATTCTTCACTGCGTTCAGAATGACAACAAATGGGCGCTCAGAATGACAACAGGAGCTAGGCCCCCGCGCGGGCCTCCTTCTTGATCTCGAGGCCGCGAGGGACGCCGGGGAGTTGCACCTTCTTGACCTCGGCCATGATGTGCTGGAAGCGCTCGCGCTCGGCCGGAGTGCGGGTGGGCATGCCGAAGCCGGTGCGGCTGGCGTACTCGCGGTGCTCGCGCATGAAGTTGGGCAGGTTGTCGTAAGTGGACGTCTGGGCGAAGGTGCGAAGGACGTCTTCCGGGATGATGCCGCGCATCTCGTCCCATTTGCCTTCGAGCGAGAGCTTGTGGAGCTGCATGCCAAGGTCCTTAAGGCCATGGACCTCGAAGACCTCGTGGTAGCTGCGCGTGGAGCCGTAGAAGGAGATCGGCTGGCGCAGGCGGTCGAGGCCCTGCTCGATCTCGGCGTCGTTCTCGCCGAAGACCGTGAAGCCGCCGCCGGAAAGCTCGATGTCCGTCCAGTCGCGCCCGGAGCGCTCCAGGCCGATCTTGACGTTGGGCAGGACCACGTCGCGCATGTACTTGTCGGTCATGAACCCGTGCGGGCAGGACGCCGTCCGCGACCTCGCCTGCGACGCGGGCCATGGCGTCGCCGACGCAGGCGAGCATGACCTTGGGCCGCGGGAAGTCGATGGGGCCGGGGTTGAAGTTGGGCGTCATGAGCGTGAACTGGTAGTACTTGCCGACGAACTTGGGCGGCGTGTTGTTCTGGAAGGTGTCCCAGGCCGCCTTGAGGAACTTTATGTACTCCTTCATGCGGCTGGCGGGCCCGGGCTGCCAGGGCATGCCGAAGCGGCGCTCGTTGTGGCCCTTGACCTGGCTGCCGAGGCCGAGGGAGAAGCGGCCCTTGCTGAACGCCTGCAGGTCCCAGGCCTCGTAGGCGAGCACCAATGGGCTGCGCGGAAACGCAATCGTGACCGAGGTCTGCAGCTCCACGCGCTCGCTGTTCTGGGCGGCGACGGTCATCGTCAGGATGGAGTCGTGCGAGAGCTCGCCGCAGGAGACGAAGTCATAGCCCATCTCGTCGGCGCGACGCGCCATCTCCGGGACCTGAGACAGCCAGCCGCCAACGCCAGTTCCGACCTTCATGGTGGTTCTCCTCTTGGGGTGTGTAAGCGAGTTCCTGCGGGGGTGGGGTCATTCTAATCGAAATCGGAAGTAGCGTGGCGAGGGAGCGCCATTGGACAATCGGTAGCAGCGCGGGGATTGCCGCGGCCCTTCCGCCTTTCGGCATCCAGGGCGTCGCAAATGACGGAGCGTGGCGGCGCGGGCAAGCTGAGGCGGGCCGAGCCAAATTGACTCGCCCCGCCTCAGCCGGCGCTATTGTCCGCGGTTAGTAGCCTTCGGTCAGGCTGGTGGCGTCCTTGTGGCTGTAGGTAGCCAGGGCCCAAATCACGCCGATGTCGATGGCGATGATCATCAGGCTCCACACCGGGTAATACGGGATGTAGGCGAAGTTGACCACCGCACTCGCCAGCGCGACCACGATGCCGATCATGCGCGCCAGGAGGTTGCCGGTGAAGACGTAGAACCCGGCGAGCACCATGACGATGGCCGCGAAGATATGCAGCCAACCCCACGTATCGACGCTCATGTCGAAGGCGTAGGCCCGGCTGAGCTGATAAAGGTCGGGGTTGATCGTCGCTCCTAGTCCGGCGAAGAAGTGGAAAATCCCGCCCATGATCATCATCACCCCGGCGAACGTCACCAGGCCGAGCGTCATGCCGCCGACGCTTGGCTCGCTGGCCGCCATCGCGCCGGTCTCTGTCGCGGCCCCGGCGCTGGTCTGGTAGGCCATCTGGGCTCCGCCCTGGGCCTCCCGGGACATCTGCTGTGCGCCGCCCTGCGCCTCGCGGGCGGCGTCGGCCCCGGCCTCCTGTGCCTCCTTTGGTATCTCCGATCCGCTGCCTGGCTGTTGCTGGTACGACATTGCGTACCTCCTTTCATCTGCGCCGCGCGGAAGCCCGGCAGCGCGGCTACCCTTACTGGCGGGCCATCATCGCGGCGGCCCTTTGTCGCACAAGTGCGGGACAGCTGGCTCGAAGGCTCTTCGTCCGGCCGAGTGCTGGCATGGTCATTGGCGAGCCATCGCCACGCGGTAGCGCTCTTCAGGCGATATCAGGTGGTCCTGATCGTCGTCGCCGACGTCAAGCTGCACCCAGTTGATGCGTCCCTTGAAGTGCGTGTCGGCCGTGGCGTACTCGGCCACCGGAGACGAGTTGTCGACGCCGACGTCGGCGGTCTCGTCGGCCGAGAAGATCATTGGCACCGTGCCTTCGACACGGCCCTCCCCACTCTTGCTGCCATCGACATACAGGGCGACGGTGCCGCCCTTCCCCAGGCCGCCACCGTCGTAATTGAACTCCGCGCGGACCTGATGCTTACCCGCGCTGACGGGCGTGCTGCCCTCTACATTGAAGCGCCGCAGTCCGAAGAGGTTGTAGCAGTAGCTGGGCTTGCCGTCCGCCAGGTAAAGGCTCCAGCCTCCGAATTCCCCTCCCTGGGCGACGATCACCCCGCTGGCGCCGGGCTCGCGCATGTCCACCTCGGCGGTGATTGAGTGAGACTTGTTCTTGAGGTTCAACAGGGAGCTCTCGCTGAGCCTTCCCATGCCACCGAATAGAATCTGCGAGTTCCCCTTGACCAGCGTCGGGCGGCCGGCGAGGTCGGAGTTGAAGCGCTCGTAGCGCCGGTCGTCGAGTGGCAGGACGTTGTACTTGTCGACTTCGATTAGCCACAAGCGCTGTAGATCGCGGAGCTTTTCGGGAAGCTCCCCGGCCAGGTCGTGAGCCTGGGTCCAGTCCTTACTTGTGTCGTACAGCTCCCAAACGTCGTCGTCGAATGGCGGCAGGACGCCGGGGTCCCAGGGAATGCTATGGCGCGTAACCGCGGTCCAACCTTTGTGGTAGATGCCGCGGTTGCCGAACATCTCGAAATACTGGGTCTCGTGGCGCTCCGGCGCAGAGCCGTCGTCGAATGCATAGATTATGCTTACGCCCTCGTACGGCTTCTGCTGGACGCCATTGACGAAGGTGGGTTGAGGCAACCCGGCTGCCTCGAGGACGGTTGGAGCGATGTCGATTACGTGGTGGAACTGGTTCCGCACCGCGCCGCGGGCCTTGAAGCCGTTGGTCCAGTGCACGACGGTGCCGTTGCGGGTGCCGCCCCAGTGCGATGCGACCTGCTTGGTCCATTGGTAAGGCGTGCACATGGCGTGAGCCCAACCAACGGCGTAATGGTTGTATGCCTTCGGCGTGCCGAAGTCATCGATGCGGGAGACCATGAACTCGGTGGTCTGAAGCTGGCTGGCGCCGTTGAGGTTGATGAGCTCGTTGAAGCAGCCTTGGAGGTCGCCTTCGGCGCTGGCGCCGTTGTCACCGATGATGTAGTAGACCAGGGTGTCGTCGAGAACTCCCAGATCCTGGATGGAGTCCAGCAGCCGGCCGACGTGATGGTCCGTGTGCTCGAGGAAGCCGGCGTATATCTCCATCTGACGGGCCAGCACCGGCTTGAGGTCGGCCGGCATCTCTTCCCAGGCCGGGATCTGCTCGGGACGCTCCGTCAGCTGGGCATCGCCCGGGATCACGCCGAGCTGCTTCTGCCGTGCGAAGGTCTCCTCGCGGACGCGGTCCCAGCCCTGGTCGAACTTGCCGCGATACTTGGCGGACCACTCCGGTGGCACGTGGTGGGGCGCATGCGTCGCGCCGGGAGCGAAGTACATGAAAAATGGCTTGTCGGGCATCAGCGCCTTTTGCTGCTGGACCCAGGTGATGGCTTTGTCGGTGAGGTCTTCGGTCAGGTGATAGCCCTCTTCCGGAGTGCGGCTGGGTTCGACCGGCGTCGTGCCCTCATACAGGGCCGGATACCACTGATTAGTCTCGCCGCCGATGAAGCCGTAGAAGTATTCGAAACCGCCGCCGGGATGGGGCCAGTGGTCGAATGGGCCCATGGGGCTGGTCTCCCAAACGGGCACCTCATGGCACTTACCGAACTGCGCCGTGCAGTAGCCGTTGAGCCTCAAGGTTTCTGGCAGCGGCGCCGCGGTGTTGGGCCGCAGCGAGTTGTATCCGGGCGCCGACGTGGCGATCTCGGTGATCCCGCCCATGCCGACGGAGTGATGATTTCGGCCCGACAGCAACGCCGCTCGCGTCGGTGAGCACAGTGCGGTCGTGTGAAAGCGGGTGTACTTGAGGCCGGCCGACGCCAGGCGCTCCGCGTTCGGAGTGGCGCAGGGTCCGCCGAATGCGCTGGCGGCGCCGAAGCCGACATCGTCCAGGAGGACGATCAGGACGTTAGGTGCGGCCTTGGGAGGCCGCAAGGGCGTAATCGGCGCGAATTTTGTGTCGGGGTCTTTGGCGTCGTATGTCGTGAGTGAAGGGTGCGTGATGTCCGGAATGGGGAGGATGTCGCGATGAAGCCCGTTCGTGTCGGCCATAAGGTCTGACTGCCTCTATTCCTGCGGAGGCGCTGCTCACCTGTCCCAGGGACGTGTGCGGCGGCGCGGGGCGCTCTCTCGATTGCGTCCTAGAGTTATCGTGGTCGATGGGCCGAGGGGTGGTGAGCCGAGAACTCGCCATTACGGGGGCATCGTCAGGCTGAGGCTATGGCTTGCGACTGCCTTGGCGGCGGCGGCTCAGGCTACGCTGGGGCGCGCTTAGCCCGCGGGAAGGGGGTCAGGGGCGGCCGCGGCGCCACCGGGCGTGCCGAACTGCTGAGCGTGCAGGCGCGCGTAGAGGCCGCCCAGAGCGATCAGCTCTGCATGACGGCCCTGCTCGACAACGCGGCCCTGGTCGACCACGAGGATGAGGTCGGCGTTGACGATGGTCGAGAGGCGGTGAGCGATCGCCAGCACGGTGCGGCCGCGGGTGAGGCGCGCCAGCGCCTCCTGGATAACGCGCTCGGTCTCCGAGTCCACGCTCGAGGTCGCTTCGTCGAGGATGAGGATCGCGGGGTCCTTGAGCAGGGCGCGGGCGATGGCGACACGCTGCTTCTCGCCGCCGGAGAGCCTGTACCCGCGCTCGCCGACAATTGTGTCGTAGCCCCAGGGCAGCCCGGCGATGAAGTCGTGGATATTGGCGGCCCTGGCGGCGGCCTGGACCTCTTCGTCCGTGGCGTCGGGACGGGAGTAGCGCAGGTTCTGGAGGATGGAGGTGTGAAACAGGTAGGGCTCCTGATTCACCATGCCGATGTTGTCGCCCAGCGATGCCAGGGTAACGTCGCGGACATCATGGCCGTCGATCATGACGCGGCCGTCGCCGGCGTCGTAGAGGCGCGGCACCAGGTAGGCGATTGTGGTCTTGCCGGCGCCCGTGGGGCCGACGAGGGCGGCGAACTGCCCCGGCCGCACGTCGAAGGATACGTCGATCAAGGTCGGGTAACCCTGGACGTAGGCGAAGTTGACGTGGTCGAAGGTGATGCGGCCTTCGACGGCCGGAAGGGCAGCGGCGCCGGGCCGGTCGCGAATGTCCTGGTCCATGTCCAGGTAGTCGAATATGCGCTCGAAGAGGGCGATGGAGCTGAGCACCGTCACGTTGAGGCCCATGAGCGACGAAATCGGGCCGAAGAGGCGTGTGAGCAGCTGGGCCAGCGCCACCATGTCGCCGACCGAGGCCTGGCCGTCGATGACCTGGCCGCCCATATAGAGATAGACCAGGGCCGGCGCCACGGAGCCGAATAGGCCCATGGCCATACCGAACCAGCGGCCGATCATCGCCCGGCGGATGTTGAGGTCGCGGATGCTGCCCGCGGTCTCCTGGAAAGTATCGATTTCCTCTTCCTGGCGCCCGAACGTTTTCACCAGCAGGGCGCCACTGACCGAAAGCGTCTCCTGCATGTGGGCGTTCATGCCCGCCATTTGCTCCTGCGTCTCCATGACGAGCGCCCGCTGCATCTGGCCGACGCGGCGGGCGGGGATCAGGAAAATGGGCACGGTGATGAGCGACAAGAGCGCGAAGCGCCAGTCCAGCACCAGCATCAGCGCGAAGGTGCTGCCGACGGTGATCAGGTTCCCGAGCACGCTGCCCATGGTGTCGCTGATCACGCCCTGGATGCCGGAGACGTCGCTGCTGACGCGCGAGAGGACTTCGCCGGTGCGGTTGGCGGTGAACCAGCGCATGGACATGCCGGTGAGGTGGCGGTACATGCGGCTGCGCAGGTCGAACATGATGCCGTGCGCGACGGTGTTGCTGAGGTATGACTGCACCGTCGTGATCCCGGCCTGCACCAGGACGATGCCCAGCCAGGCCGCGACGAGGATGACCAGCAGCGTTTGGTCATCGCCGCCGATGGCGTCGTCGATGATGGCGCGGGTGAGCAGGGGCGTCGCCAGGCCGGTGAGCGAGGAGAGGACGATCGCGGTCAGGTAGCCGGAGACCGAAACCTTGTAAGGCCAGAGCAGGGGCAGCGCGCGCTTCATCGTCGGCCAGGCGGGGCGCGTGGGGCGGGGGGCGTTGCGGCCGCCGCGGCGCCAACCGCCGGGGCCGCCGGACATCGGCTCCGGTGACGGGCCGCCCATGCCGCCGCTTCGTATCTCGATTCGCATGCTGCGGTAAATCCTAGCTTACGGCGCCCGTATGCGGCCCTACGGCCGGCCGGTAGCGGCCCCCTGGCCCGGCCACGAGGGCCCTCGGGTCCCGCCTTCCCCCGGGCGAAGGCGGCGCCGGGCCTTCGCCCTCGGCCTGGAAGTTCCGTACCTGGGGGAACGCTGCTGCCGCCATGAAGGCCGAGACGACGACGATGACCGCGAACAGCTCGACGGCCTCAGGCGTGCCGATGCCCGTCGCGATCGCGCCGGTCAGCAGGGCGCCGAAGGGTGCGAAGCCCTGCATGGTAACTGTGACCAGGCTCATCACGCGGCCGCGCATGTCCGGCGAGGCCCGCAGCTGCAGCATGGTCGTCATCAAGGAGCTGAAGACAAGGGACGTTACGCCGACCAGGAACAGCAGGACGATGCACAGGGCGAAGTGCTGGATGAGCGTGAACAGGATCAGGGTCACACCGAACAGGACCATCGAGACCAGGAAGACCAGGCCCTTGCGCTTGATGTCCGGCAGGGCGGCCATCGCGGTCGCGCCGAACAGCGTGCCGGCGCCGGGCGCAGAGTACATGAGGCCCAGACCGAAGCTGCCCTGGTCGAATACGTCCTTGGCGAAAGCCGGCAGGAGCTGCTGGTAGGAGCGGCCGAAGATGCTCGTAACCGCCGAGAGCAAGATCAGGGCGAAGATCAGGGGCGTCGCGCGGGCGTAACGCAGACCGGCGAAGAGGTCGTCGGTCAGGCCCTTGCCGGAGGGCGCCGCGGTGCGCTCCGGGACGCCCTTCATCATGAACAGCGCCAGGACCACTGCCAGGAAGCTGAAGGCGTTGGCGTAAAACGCGCCGGCGATGCCGACGGTCGCGACTGTGAGGCCGGCAAGCGTCGGCCCGAAGAGCGAGGCGCCCTGCCAGGCGGAGGAGTTCAGGGCCACGGCCTTCGCCAGGTCTTCGCGGCGCACGAGGTCGGGGATCAGCGCCTGCCGCGAGGGCTGGTCGAAGGCGTTGACCACGCCCGAGAGGAAGCTGATGAGCACGATCTGCCAGATCTGGACCACGCCGGCGCTGATCAGAACGGCCAGGACCAGCGCCAAAACGAGCGCGACGCTCTGCGTGACTTTCAAGAGCCTCAAGCGCGGCATGCGGTCGGCCATGACGCCGCCCATCGGCGGCAGGACGATCATGGGAATCGCGCGGGCCATGCCGACGAGCCCAAGGTAGAACGGCGAGCCGGTCATCTGGTAGACGAGGATGCCCTGGGCCACGATCTGCATCCAGGAGCCGGCGTTGGAGACGACCTGGCCGGCCCAGAGCAGCGTGAAGTTGCGGTTGCGCAGGACAGAGAGCCGCCCGGTGGGCTGGGATGCGGGGGGTGGGCCGGCAGAAGCGCCGGTGAAGCGATGCGAGTTCAACATGGCATAACCCAGGCCAGTTTAGCCTCGCGGCCTTGTCTGGACATCCAGGGTCAGGCTCACGGCCGGGGGCGGCGGCGGGGAGACTCACGCGGATTTCGCGGACGGAGGGATGGCGCGGATTCTTGTGTTTGGGACGCGAGAGCGCCTCCTTCCCCGGGCGCTGGTTGGAAGGGCAAATGCAAGCGGGACGCCGGACGTGCCGGCGGCCGGATTCTCACGCGGATTTCGCGGATTACCGGGCAGGATGGCGCCGATTCTTTGTGTTGGGACCGGAAGCCGGCCGCTTCCCGTCTCTGCTCCCTGCTTCCTGCGCCCGATCTATACTCGCGAAATCATGGCGAAGGGCGTAGAGCGGCGACTTACGGGGGCGGCGGCGGTCGATGCGGGGCCACGCCGCGGGGCGCTGAAGACGCTGGAGGCGTTCGAGTCGCCGGCGTTCCGCCTGTTGTGGCTGAACACGCTCTCGTTCTCGATGGTGCAGGGCATCCAGCGCTTCGCCTTCGTCTGGCTGGTCATCGATGCACTGGACCAGCCGGCAAGCTGGGGCGGCATCATGACCTTCGCCCTCGGCATCCCGGCGATGTTCCTGATGCTGCCGGCGGGCGTGCTCTCGGACAGGATCAACCGCCGCTCGCTGCTGATTTCGACGCAAGTGGCGTCGCTGGTGGTGATCGGCGTCGCGACCGCCCTCATCGTCGCCGGGGTGATGACGCCCGGCCTGGCCCTGCTCGTCGCCGCCGGCACCGGCGCCGCCGTCGCGATGGGCACGCCGGTGCGCACCGCCGTTCTGCCCCAGATCGTGGAGCGCGACAAGCTGATGAACGCGATTGTCCTCAGCTCCATGGGCCAGAACTTCATGATGATCGGCGGGCCGATCCTCGGCGGCGCGGCCATCCGGCTCTGGGGAATCGAGGCAGGTTTCGGGCTGCAAGCGGTCGCCTACGCCATCGGCCTGGTGGCGCTGCTGCCACTGCGAATCCCGGCGTCGCCGCCGCGGCCGATGCGCAAGCCGCTGCGAGAGCTGGCGGAAGGCTTCGACTTCGTGATGAAAAATCGCGAGATCAAAGGCCTGATCGTGACCCTCATGTTCTCGGGCCTGCTGATGCTGGGGCCGGTGTTCGCGCTCATCCCGCCGATCGTCAAGGACGACATGCACAAGGGCGCCTTCGCGGCCGCGATGCTCTTCGGCGTGATGGCAGTCGGCATGCTGGCGACGTCGCTGGTGCTGGCCTCGATCGGCGATTTCGGCAGCAAGGGCGGCTGGTTCGTGCTCAACCTGGCCATCGGCGGCGTCGACGTCGCCCTGATGGGCATCACCCACTCGTTCGAGGTGCTGGCGCTGCTGATGTTCGTCTGGGGCATGGGCGGCGGCATCTTCATGAACCTTAACCGCACGCTGATCCAGTCCCACACGCCGGACGCGGTCATGGGCAGGGTGATGAGCATCCAGAGCCTGGGCATGGTCGGTTTTTCGCCGCTCGGCGGGCTGCTGGCGGCAGCGCTGGCGGGAGCCCTGGGCGCCACGGCGACGATGGTCGCGGCCGGGGCGATCCTGACGGTGGTGTCGCTGGTCACGTTCGCGACCCAGCCCGGCCTGCGCCGCATGGCGTGACCTCACCCCAACCCCGCTCCGCCCGGCGGAGAGGGGCTCCCGGATGGGGAGGAGGACGGGCCTTCGGACCCCCCAGGATTGGGGGTCAGGGGGTGGACGCGGCCGAACTGATATGCGGCCTTTCGGCCGGATGGCGGGCGAAGCATGACGCCCAAACGCGGGCCGGGTCGAAGATGCCCTCAAAGGCCAACATCCCGGAGGAGGACTGCAATGACGATGCAGCGTTGGGACCCATTCGGCGACTTCGGCGGCACGATGGACCGCTTCTTCGAGGAAGGCCTGGCGCGGCCCTGGCGGTTCCTGCGCGGGGTGGAGGACACGCTCTCCTTCCCCGTCGACGTCTGCGAGACTGAGAACGAAATCGAGGTAAGGGCGCTGCTGCCCGGGGCGAAGCCGGACGACATCGATGTCTCGGTGCATGACGACATGCTTGTGATCAAAGCCGAGACGCGCCAGGAGTCCGAAGCGAAGGAGAAGAGCTTCTACCGCCAGGAGGTGCGCTACGGCAGAATGCAGCGCTTCATCACGCTGCCCTCCCGAGTCGACGCTGAACGCGCCGATGCCAGGTTCGAGAACGGCGCCCTGGTCTTGAAGCTGCCGAAGTCCGAGCACGAGCGCGCGAAGCAGATCAAGGTCGCGGGCGGCGGCGAGCGGCCGATAGGCCCCGGCGCGATGTCCGGGTCTGGGCAGGGGCAGACCTCGCAGCACGGCCAGGGCCAGTCCTCCGGCTACAGCGGCGGACAGGGCTACGGCCAGCCGCGCGAGTCGCAGGGCGGCGGCGAGCCGAACCCGAGCGCCGCGCCCGGCGAGGCGGAATCGCGGCCAGAGGAAAGCAGGTCTTCGTTCGAGCAGGCGCGGACGCAGGCCGAGAGCGCCTCGCCGGCGGAGGACCAGCCGCGCAGCTTCGGCGAGACACGCCAGGAGGGGCAGGGCCAGACGTATCGGGAGTAGCCCTCTCCCCCAAACCCCTCTCCCAGGGAGGGAGAGGGGGCTTCCGGAGGGGAGCGGGCGGCATGCGCCGCGCCCAGCCTGGCATTCCGACGTGGCGGGCTGTCATTCCGACGCAAGGAGGAATCCCGGCGACGCCCCCTGTGAACTCCTCGGCGCCAATGGCCTGGGGCCCTATTCGGGATTCCTCCTTGCGTCGGAATGACAGGATGGAGGGGCCAGAGTAGGGGGTTGCCCGCGCGCCGCGTGCTGCTAAGATCGGGCGCGTGACTCTGGCGCCGCCTCCCACCCTCTACAACTCGCTCACACGCAAGGTCGACGCCATTCCCGCGGACTCGCCCATCGGGCTCTACGTCTGCGGGATCACGCCGTACGACGCGATGCACCTGGGCCACGCCTTCACGTACACCTTCTTCGACGTGCTCACGCGCTACCTGCGCTTCCTGGGTCACGAGGTCAAGTACGTCCAGAACGTCACCGACATCGACGACGACGTGCTGCGCAAGGCGGGCGAGCTGGGGCGCGACTGGAAGGAGCTGGGCCAGACCGAGGCCGCGAAGTTTCGCGAGATCAACCGCCGCCTCAACAACCAGGCGCCGGACGTGAACCCGCTGGCGACGGAGCACTGCGCCGAGATGTGCACGATCACGGCCGACCTGCTGGGGAAGGGCCTGGCCTACGAGAGCGGCGGCAGCGTCTACTTCGAAGTGGCGAAGGCGCCTCAGTTCGGCAAGCTCTTCCCCCTGCCCTACGACGAGAAGCTGCGCATCGCCAACCAGAACGGCAACCGGCCCGCAGGACACCCGCAAGCGCGACCCGCTGGACTTCGTGCTCTGGCAGGGCTGGCAGGAGGGCGAGCCCTGGTGGGAGTCGCCGTGGGGCCGCGGCCGCCCCGGCTGGCACATCGAGTGCTCGGCCATGGGCATCAAGCACCTGGGCGAGACGTTCGCGTTGCACGGCGGCGGCCGCGACCTGCTCTTCCCGCACCACGACTGCGAGATCGTGCAGACGGAGAGCTTCACCGGCAAGGAGCCGTTCGTGAAGCACTGGGTGCACACGGGCATGGTGCGGCTGGACGGCGAGAAGATGAGCAAGTCGCTGGGCAACATGGTCTTCGCGGCCGACCTGCTGGACCGCTATCCCGCCGACGCCCTGCGCCTCTACCTGGTCGCCCGCAACCACCGCGAGGACTGGGACTACGACGAGGCCGGCCTGCGGACCTGGGCCGAAGCCGCGCGCCTGCTCTCGGAGCGCCTCGCGGCCGTCGAAGAGGCGACGTCGGAAGAGGCGTTCGAGATTGCGGGCGTGCGGCTGTCGGACGCGGCCTCGCTGGCGGGCTGCCTGCAGTCCGGCTTCAATCTGCCGCTGGCGGTGGGCCGCTTGCTGGAGCTGACGGCGAATCCAGGCGAGCCGGCGCGGCTACGCGCCGCGCGAACCATCGCCACGAGGGTGTTTGGGCTGGTGCTGGAGTCGGGGTAGGCGCGAGCCGCGAAGATCGTTTCGCGGTTGCGTATGATGGTGCGTCCCTACAGCCCCCGCGCCTTCAGTCGTCGTTGGGCCCAGCTCTTCCGCTTTCGTCTTCAGGTAGCGGGCGCGTCCGGCGCGCAGACGGACAGGGACCTGCGACGCCGTTCGGAGCCGGACCCAGATGGTCGATGCTATAGGTACGAAGAACTACTCTTACGACGAGGTGAATCGCCTCGTGGTGGCAAGTCGTGGCAGCGGAGACGGGGTGGCAGCTGCCCCGCCGAGGACCTACTCGGGATTGAATGCATACCGGAAATAAACGACGTAATCAACGCGGTTACAGGTCCGTGCGGAACGGCGATTCTGAATGAGATAAACGAGGTCTCATGCTAAGTATCTTGAGAAACAACGGCGCGTCTGGTAGTGTGCCAAGCGTGCTAAACACCGCTGACCAGGTAGCAACAGGGGCCTCTGTTGCAGAAGGGTGTTTTTAGCCGCCTTCTGCGCCTGGAATGGACGCTCACAAGATTGTCACCATAGTCTTGGTGAGCATAATATTGCTCCCGTTGTGGTTCCTGAAGTGGGGAGTTCGACCATTTGGAAATCGAGAAATAAGAGATGTGTTTGGCGGGGACCTTTCACGTCAGCATCCGGTGGTATTAGTTCTTATGGTGCTCGCTCTTTTCGTCCTTGGGGCCCTGCTGGCAGTGTGTCTCTAGTTCATAAGTCCGAACAATTAATTGCGGTAATGTTAACTCACGGCTTGCAGCGTCCTCTAATGCGAACGGAAAGCGAAGGATAAATGCTAATCGCTCTTGGCGTTGTACTTCTCCTGCTCGTGCCGCTTGGTTTGTATTTGATTTGGAGGCGCACCCCTTGGGGAATGCCAGTAAAGATGGTGATATCCTGCTTGTTTCTTCTGGGCTGGATGATTTTTATGTTTGCTGATCTTGGACTCTAATGAGTACGAGTCACGGTCCACGCGTAACGACGAGCGAATCGCTATGACCTGCCCCCAAAAGAACGAGGCACGTGCGCAAACTGTTGGAACGCGGGAGGTTAGGCTGAGGATGCTGATGAACATCCCCAAGACTATCCTGGCCGCCGCCCGGCGACCCTAATCGATGTTCATCGGGTCGTCGTCGAAGCGGTGGCCCAGCTTCTCGCGCCTTGGTCTCCAGGTAGCGGACGTTGTGCTCGTTCGGCTCGACGATGATCGGGACGCGCTCGACCATGCTGCAGGCCGTAGCCTTCGAGGCCGGCGCGCTTGCGCGGGTTGTTGGTCAGGAACCTGATGTCGCTGCAGGCCCAGGTCGACGAGGATCTGCATGCCGATGCCGTAGTCGCGGCGGTCGGCGGCGAAGCCGAGCGCCTCGTTCGCCTCGACCGTGTCGAGGCCGTCGTCCTGCAGCTTGTAGGCGCGCAGCTTGTTGTGGAAGCCGATGCCGCGGCCCTCCTGGCGCATGTAGACGATGACGCCGCGGCCCTCCTCGGCGATCATCTGCATCGCCTGCTCGAGCTGCTCGCCGCAGTCGCAGCGCATGCTGCCGAAGACGTCGCCGGTCACGCACTGGCTGTGCACGCGCACCAGCACCGGCTCCGGCCGTCGTCGACGTCGCCCATGACCAGCGCGACGTGCTCGTCCGGGTCGATGACGCTGCGGTAGGCGATGGCCGCGCCAGGTGCCGTGCGGCGTCGGGCATGACCGTCTCGGCGACGCGCTCGACCAGCTTCTCGTGCTGCTGCCGGTAGGCGATGAGCTGCTCGACGCTGATGATCTTGAGGTGGTGCCGCTGGGCGAAGCGCTTGAGGTCGGGCAGGCGCGCCATCGTGCCGTCGGCGTGCATGATCTCGCAGAGCACGCCGGCCGGGTACAGGCCGGCGAGCTTGCAGAGGTCGACGACGGCCTCGGTCTGGCCGGCGCGCACGAGCACGCCGCCGTCGCGGGCCCGCAGCGGGAAGAGGTGGCCCGGCATCGACGAGGTCGTCGCGGCGTCGAGTCTCGGGTCGATGAGCACCTGGACGGTGCGGGCGCGGTCGGCGGCGGAGATGCCGGTCGTGACGCCGGCGCGCGCCTCGACGGACACCGTGAACGGCGTGCCGAAGTGCGAGCTGTTGGCGTCGACCATCATCGGGATGCCCAGCTGCGTCGACGCGCTCGGCGGTCATCGGCATGCAGATCAGGCCGCGGCCGTAGCGTGGCCATGAAGTTGATGTGCTCGGGCGTGACGAACTCGGCGGCGATCGTGAGGTCGCCCTCGTTCTCGCGGTCCTCGTCGTCGATGATGATGACGAAGCGGCCGGCGCGGTACTCCTCGATCGCCTCCTCGACGGTCGCCATGACGCTGTCTCTGCGCTGCTTCTTCGGCCGTGACCATGCGTGCGCCTGGCTTGCACCTGCGAGGGCCGGCCTCCGAGCCTGTGCTGGCCGACGCCTCGGATCAGTTCCCAGGCTCAGTCCTTCTCCCGGCTCGCTGACGCCCTCCAGGTAGCGCTCGTCGAGCAGCTGCTCGACGTAACGGGCGATGATGTCTGATTCCAAGTTTACTCGATCGCCCGGCTTCCGGCTCATGAGGTTCGTGTGCTCCTGCGTGTACGGGACCAGGCCGACGGAGAAGCGTCGTCGTCGTCCTTGTCGATCACCGTCAGCGAGATGCCGTCGATGGCGACCGGCCCCTTGACGATGACGTAGCGCAGGATCTCCGGCGGCGCGTTGAAGCGCGCGACGATCGAGTGCTCCGCCGGCGTGAAGGAGTCCAGCGTGCCGGTGTGCTCGATGACGCCGCGCACGCAGGTGCCCGCCGATGCGGCCGGCCAGGGTCAGCGCGCGCTCCAGGTTCACCGGGTCGCCCGGCTTTGAGGTCGCCGAGGTTGGTGCGCGCGTAGGTCTCGTCGATGACGTTGGTGTGGAAGCCGTCCTCGTCGAAGTAGACGGCGGTGAGGTCGCAGCCGTTGACGGCGATCGAGTCGCCGAGGTTGGTGCCCCAGGTGACCTTCTTGGCGTTGATCACCAGCTTGCCGGGCGCGATGCGAGCGGACGGTGCCGACCTCTTCGACGATGCCTGTGAACAAGAGAGGCCCTTCCGGACTTAGTGTCATCATGACACTAAGTCAGACCAAGGCTATTACCAAGGGCTGTGGTTGGTCAAGGCCCAAGATTGGATATCCCTGCTAGCCGAGGATGTCCAATACACGGACTTTGACAGTAGGCAACGTTGAAGGCGAGACCTCGTCCTCACCACGGAACGTCAGGTGTTCGGCGTATCCGTCGACCGAGGGGTGCCTGAAGACATCGATCCTCGCGCGGACAAGATCAACAAGCCAGTACTCGGCGATACCTTGTCCGGCATAAAGAGGGAGCTTCTGTCGCGTGTCGTATTGGAGCGAACTATCGGCCACTTCGATCAGGAGGAGGACCTTGTCGGGGCCAGGCAGCCCGCTTTCGTAATCGTCCGGGCTTGGAGTGAATACGGCCAGATCCGGCTCGGGCATGGTGAGGTTGTTGAGGAGTACGGGATTTTGGATGCTGACAATACCCGAAGCGCCGACCTGAATGACCAGTTGCTTGTTGAGCCGATTGACCGCCGCAAAGTGTCGGCTTCCGGTGGGCGCCATCTCGACGATTTCTCCTTCAATTAGCTCGACAGGGTCGTCCTCCTGAAGAATCCCCACTTCCGCCATCTTGCAATAGTCCGCCACGCTGAACTTATGGGGTCCAGGAGGATGCAAGTCCATCACCTGGCCGGCGATGAACTCGATCTCGCCCTCGTCGTTCGGGAGAATGCCGGCTTCGCTCATGCGCCGAAAGTCTTCGATCGAGAATTTCCAGTGGAGATCGAGAAGAGTCATCAACTTCAGTTTAACCCCGATTGTGGGTGGGCGTTCGGCCACAGCGGATAGCCCGTGACCAGGACGTCCTCGCCCAGACGCTCGACCGCAAGGCCGCGCAGGCGCACGGCCTCGCGCATGAGGTTGGCGCCGCGGCCCTCGACCGCGCCCGGCGCGGTCGAGGCTCCGACGACGATCGGCGCGATGACGGCGTGGAGCTTGTCGACCAGGCGCTGGTCGAAGAAGGAACCGTGGAGGACGCCGCCGCCTTCGACGAGCAGCGTGAGCACGCCGCGGCGGCCGAGCTCGTCCAGGAGGTGAGGCAAGGAGACGCGGCCGTCGTCGGCTGCCGGCAGGACGAGGACCTCGGCGCCGGCGCGCGTTACGGCGACGCGCCACTCGTGACCGGCAGCTTCCGTGGTGGCGAGCATGGTTTTCGCCGGCCCCTGGAGCACGCGGGAGCGGGTGGGCGTGCGGCCCTTGCTGTCGGCGACCACACGCAGAGGCTGGCGTTCGGCCTCGACGCCGCCGGGGCGCGCCGTGAGCTGGGGGTCGTCGATCAGCACCGTGGAAACGCCGGTCATGATCGCGTCGATGCGGGCGCGCATCTCGTGCGCCCAGGCCAGGGTGCCGGGGCCGCTGACCCAGCGCGAATCGCCGGAGGCAGCGCCGATCTTGCCGTCGAGGCTGGCGGCGTACTTCGCGACGACGAACGGCCGTCCCGTGGCCCGGTGCTTGATGTAGGCCTCGAGGACGCGCGCGGAATCGTCGGCGCCATCGCCGGCCTCGACCTCGAGGCCGGCCGCGAGGAGCATCTCGCGCCCGCGGCCCTGCACCTGTGCGTCGGGGTCGATGATCGCGAAGACGACCTTCGCGATGCCGGACTCGATAATCGCGATGGCGCAAGGGGGCGTGCGCCCGTGGTGGCCGCAGGGCTCCAGCGTTACGTAGAGCGTCGCGCCGCGGGCCAGCGTCCCTGCGGCCCGCATCGCAACGACCTCGGCGTGTGGACCACCCGGAGCCTGCGTGCCGCCCTCGCCGACGATGACGTCGTCGCGCGCGACGACGGCGCCGACCGCTGGGTTGGGGCTGGTGCGGCCCAAGGCTTCGCGCGCCAGCTCCAGGGCGCGGGCCATGAAGGGCGAGGGTGCTTCGTTCATCAGGGTCGCCGGTCGCCGGGCCCGCCCTGACCGCGCCGCGGCGACCCGGGCGGGCGTCGGTGCGGCCTCGAGACGGGCCGCGAGGCCTCGGGATTCGGTGCGTAGTTGAGGTAGTAGCGGCTGGGCTCCGGGCCGGTCTGGCCCTGGTACTTGGAGCCGGTGGCGCCGGCGCCGTAGGGCTTCTCCGCCGCGGCCGTCAGGCGGGAGAAGGAAATCTGGGACACGGGCATGGCGTAGTAGAGCGTGACGGGCAGGTTGGCGACATTCGTTAGCTCCAGGGTCAGGCGGCCCTTGAATCCTGGGTCCACGAAGCCGGCGGTCGAGTGCACGATCAGGCCCAGACGCCCAAGCGAGCTCTTGCCGTCCAGCCGCCCGACCAGGTCGGCGGGGATCTCGACGCGCTCCAGGGTCACGGCCAGGACGAACTCGCCCGGGTGGAGGATGAAGGGGACATTGTCGTCGATGCTCTCAACCTCGGTGAGCTCCGGCATCTCCTTCTTGACGTCGATGTAAGGCAGGCGGTAGTTGCGGAAGACCCTGAACTCGCGCCCCAAGCGCAGGTCGACGCTGGCCGGCTGGATATAGCGGTCCTCGAACGGGTCGATGACCAACCGGCCGGCGGCGATTTCTTCGCGAATGGTGCCGTCGCTGAGGACCACGGCGCGGCCTCCTCTGATAGTGAGGCGAGAATACAGGGTTCGCCGCGTTCGCGGGAGGAGGATGGCGACGTTGCTCCGTACGCGGACTGGCAGCGGTGTTTTCGTGAGCGCGTCCCGAGCTTGGGCTCGTCACGTATTCGCCCGTTCGCCGTTCGACAGGCTCAGGACGAACGGGAAACGGGGCCTCAGGACCCTGAAGAATGCCCTATTCGTCTGAAGAATGCCTATTCGATGGCGTAGAGGACCGTCACCGAGACCCGCACCTGGAGCTGGCCGGCCTCGACAGGCGTGGGAGTGTCGGCCGCGGCGCGGGCGAAGGCGGCGTCGGCGCCGACGTTGTAGGGGATGGACCCGCCACCTTCGGCGATCGAGATCGGCTTGCCGGCTTTGACGCCGGCGTGCTTCGCCAGCTGTTCGGCCTTGGCCCGCGCTTCCTTCATCGCGTCTTCGCGCGCGGCCTCGCGCAGTTTCTCCGAGTCGTCGATGGTGAAGTAGATCCCCTGGACGACGGCGTTGTTGCCGCCGGCGGTGACCGCGTCGTCGATGATCTTGCCGGCGCTATCGACCTTGCGGATGTTCACGGAGAGCACGTTGGTGACGCGGTAGGCCCGGATGACCTGGAGGCCGTTCCTGCTGCTGTCATAGAGGGGCGTCACGTCGAAGCGGGCGGTCTGGACGTCCTTGGCGTCGACGCCGTTTTTCTTGACGGAGTCGATGACCGCCTGGGCGGTGCTCGCGGCCGTTTCGCGCGCCGCCGCGACGGTCGCGCCCTCTGCCTGCACTCCCATCTGCAGGTTCACCAGGTCTGGCGGCCCGAAGGCCTCGCCTTCACCGGTGACAGTTATGCCTGTCGTCGTCGACCCCGGCGTGTTGACGATCGTGTCACCCTTCTCGCCGGTGCAGGCGGACAGCGCCAGAGCGCCAATGCCGCTGGCAACCATCAAAGCCATCATCCTTAAACGCATCGCTCCAACTCCTTCGCTATCGCGGCTACGCCGCGTGCCTGCTTCGGAAGAACACATAAGCCGCCGACGCTACCAGCAGCGCCGCGGCCGCGGCTTCGAGGACGCGAATCGCGTTCGTACCCCCATTCGCGTCCTCTGAACCGAACGGGTGGGTCTCGCCGGTGGCGGACGGCGCGGAGGGCGCCGGCTGCGTCGGGGCGGCGCCGGCGGAGTCCGCCGCGGCGTTGGGTGGCGCCTGCCGCTCGGCCGCCGAAGCGGCCGCGGCAACTCCCGGCGTGCCTGCCGGTGCCGGAGGAGCCAGCGCGGCGTTGTCGCGCCCCGCGGCGGCGCCGGAAGCGGCCGGCGCGGTCAGGCCGCCGGCCCCACTCTCGGCCGACTTCTGTGACGTTGTGGCCGCGAAGTTGCCGGAGCTGTCGCTCCCGCCGAACTGGGCGAGGTCCACGGCGAGCAGCAGCACCAGCGCCGCCAATGCCATCGCCGGCATCAAGGCCAGGCGGCCGGGCCAGCGCGCCGGCGCGGGTCCGGCCGCGGCCGACGCCGGACTCTCTTCCGTGACGGCGAACGAGCGCTGGGGTCGAACCTGCGGCAGCGCCGCTAGCATCGCTTTCAGCGACCTCAGCTCGGCCAGCGTCGCCCGGCAGGCCTCGCAGGCCCGCGCGTGGGAGTCGATCTCGGCCGCGCGCGGCGCGTCCAAGCGTCCATCCGTCAGGGCGGACAGCTCTGAATCAGAGACGGGGTGGGACTTCCACAGCCTGCTTATCAGGGAGATCACGTCGGTTCCTCTGATCTAGGACGAAAGCTGGCGGGCAGAAGTTCCGGCTGGGCAAGAAGAAGGCCGCGCAACCGGGCGCGACCGCGATTGAGCCGCGACTTCACCGTGCCGACGTTGGCGCGCGTGACCAGCGCTATCTCTTCGTACTGCAGGCCCTGGACGTCGCAGAGGATGACCGCCAGGCGCTGGTCTTCGGGCACCTGCAAGAGAGCCGCCTCGATTCCCTTCCTGAGCTCGGCGCCGAGCAGGGCGCTTTCCGGCGCCGGCTCGGGGTCGGCGGGATGGGGCATGCCCTCTTCGAACGCGGCGTCCAGGGAGGCGGCCGGCCGCCGGCCGCGCCGCCTCAACTCATCCCTACAGGCGTTCGAGGCGATTCGCAGGAGCCAGGGCCGGAACTGCTCGCCGCGCATTGCTTTGAGATTGCGCCAGGCTGAGACGAAGGCGTCCTGGGCCGCGTCTTCGGCCGCCTGGCGGCTGCCCAACATTCGCAGGCAGACGTTGAACACGATCCCCTGATTTTCCAGGACAAGGGCATTGAAGGCGGCCAGATCGCCGCCGCGCGCGCGTTCCAGGGGGTCGTCTGCCGGCACAAAGGCAGGATAGAGGCATTCGCCGGTTTGGGCATGCTGCCTTGGGCACCTCGTCCGGCCCTCCCCCTCCCCCTCCCCTTCGACCTTCCCCCTCCCCCTCTCCTCCGGCCTTCCCCCTCTCCGTCGACGGAGAGGGGGACCGAGGGGGTGAGGTTTGCCTTACCCAGGTTGACTGATGCGGTAATATGAGGCTCCTCCGATTGATCGGCGATCGCCTACGAAAGAACGCAAGAGCAAATGGCGGGCGACAGAACATCGACGTCGATTGTCGACCTGGCGAAGGTCGGGCTGGCGGCCGTCGTCGTCCTGATCATCATTTTCGAGCTCGCCCAGGGAGCCGCCGTAAAGAAAATGGGCATACCGGGACTATTCGAGATCGAGCTTGACCCCGGGCCGGGCGGCGGCAAGGTCGAGGCGGCGAAAGAGATCGCGCACGGGACCAGGACCATTCCCGTTTCCTCAGGAAACTCGGGACAGGCTTTGGACCTCGACAACGGGAGCCTATTAGTGCTGGGGACTTCACAGCCCGCCGGAGACGCCGATCTGGTGGTGCGCCAGGCCGTGCATGGCGTTGTCCTGGAGCCCGGCCTCTCGCATGGCGATGGCCTTACATTCGATGCGCGCTTCGTCCGGGTCGCCGACAAGGCTGGCGGTCATGACGTGTGCGCGGACGCGGCTGTCAACGGCAAAGTCGGCAACATACTCACGGTGTCCTCGGACGTCCAGGTCGGCTCACATGTCTGCATGGTCACCAACAAGGGTCGCCTTGCCGAATTCGAGATTACAAAGACCGATTTCGCCGGGAGTCCGCGGTCGTTGCAAATGAATTTCGTCACCTGGGAAGGCCAGTAACTCAACATTATTCGTAAGCAGGCCAAGCCACAGAAAAGCGTTGCGCATCGTCAGGGGGTGAGTATGGGACTGCCAGGCGTCGTTAGAGAGCACCCCAACTTCCGCGATGGCCCCAGCCTGGAATCGAAGGTCATCGGCGTCCTGGACGCCGGCACCAGGCTGGAGGTGCTTGGCCGCGAGGGCGACTACTTCAAGGTAACGGTCGCCGGCCAGCCCGGCTATGTTCATGTCGACTTCGTTGTGCCCCACACCGGGCTGCCCGGCGCCGAGGCCCTGCCTCAAGCACCGCCGCAGCCTCAGCCTCTCGTCAGCACCCCCTCCGCGGCGCCGGACGCGACCGGCACGCTCGAAGCGCCCGCCGCCGGCCGCCTGGACGCGGGCTTCGTGACGGGGCGCATCTGGAACCGCTACGGCGGCGCGCTGCAAGAGCTATCGGCGGCGCTGGGTATTGACCCCGGCGTGGCGGTCGCGGTCCTGGCGACAGAGTCGGGCGGGCGCGCCCTGGGGCCGGACGGGCGCATGATCATTCGCTTCGAGAACCACATTTTCTACGACCAGTGGGGCCGATCGCACCAGGAGACGTACCGCCAGTTCTTCGCCTTCGAGCCCTCGAAGCGCTGGGACGGAAGCCAGCACTTCTGGCGGCCGGCAGCCGATATCGATTGGAGGCTTTGTCATCAGAGTCAGGCAGGCGAGTGGGAGGCGCTGGAGTTCGCCTGCGGCCTCGATGACACCGCGGCCAAGACGTCGATCAGCATGGGCCTGACTCAGATCATGGGCTTCAACTTCGCCGAGATCGGCTATGCCAGCGTCCAGGCAATGTTCGACGCATTCAGGACGGACCTGCGGGCGCAGATTCAAGGGTTCTTCACGTACGTGCGCGGCCGAAAAGGCGTGGAGCCCCTGCAACGGGGCGATTACCGGACGTTCGCCCGCATATACAACGGCGCCGGCCAGGAAGACCTGTATGCGCGGCTGATCGGCGACGGCGTGGCCGAATATCAGCGCCTGAGGGCGGCCCAGGGATAGACCGCTGGGGGACATCGCGAGGTCCGGGACGGGTGGAGGCGGGGGGGGGTTGGCTATCGGACGTGGCGCCAGGGCGGACAGAGCGCCGAGGGTTGCTCGTCGGCGACGACGGCCTCCTCGCAATGACACGGGCCCGGGCTGCTGTCATTGCGAGGCCCTGGACGCCGGAGGCGGAAGGGCCGTGGCAATCTCGTCCGCACGCATGCAAGACGACGCGCAAAAGGCTGCGTCGTCGGCCGCGACGGCCTCTTCGCACTGACGCACGTTACGCCAGCGCTTCCTCAAGCTTCGCGAGCATGTGGCTCCAGCCAGCCTCGGTGCGGGCGGCGTACTCGGCCCAATGCGGGTCCAACTCATGGACCAGGGTGAGCTCCGACCCGGAGCCCGAGGGCACGACCTCGACGATTACGCGGCTGCTGTCACCCGAGTCCTGGCGAATTCCCCAGGTGAAGACCAGGCGCCGCGGGCGGTCGATCTCAAGGTACTCACCGATGTGGTCGAGTTCGTCGCCCTGGCGCCGCACGACGAAGGAGAACGAGCCGCCGACGCGCGGGGCCAGGTCAAGGCGGACCACCTCTTCGTCACGCACGGCCGGGCCGAACATCCAGCGGCCGACCATTAGCGGGTCGAGCCAGGCGTCGAAGACGCGCTCGGGAGAGGCTTCGAACCTCTTTTGCACGCGCACGTTGACCTGGGGTTGTGTGCTCACGCTAGCCGTCCTTGCTGATCGAGTCGATCATGGGGATCGCGATCCTGCTCCCGGAGCAGGGCGTCGAGGGTGTCGAGGCCGGCGGTCCAGAAGGCGCGCTGAGCCTCGATCCAGGCGGCAGCTTCGCCCAGGGATGCCGGCTCGAAGGCGAGGATGTGCTCGCGGCCGGCGCGCCGTCTGCGGACGAGGCCGGCGCGCTCCAGCACGCGGATGTGCTTGGAGACAGAGTTGAGGGAAATCGCGAAGGGCCGCGCGATCTCGGTTACCCTGGCCTCGCCGGCGGAGAGGCGGCGCAGGATCGCGCGGCGGGTAGGGTCGGCCAGGGCCGCCAGGGTCTGGTCAAGCTGGGATGGTGTGTTTGCGGAGGACATATTCACCCTGTAGGATGAATAGTAACCGCGAGCATCGTACTGTCAAGCCGTCTGGAGCGCCGGACGCGAGTTCGGATAGTTACCGATTCGCTTGAAGGCGAAGGTTGGTAATTGATAGACTCGTCGTGGCGGAGGAGTGTAGCTCAGTTGGTAGAGCAGCGGTCTCCAAAACCGCCGGTCGCGGGTTCGAGTCCTTCCACTCCTGCCAGCACGCTTGCCTCGAGTGTTCCCGGCTGGCGCTCCGTTGCCGATAGTCCTTCACAGTGAAGGGCGCCACCCGCCGAGGTGGTGGAATTGGTAGACACGCGGTCTTGAGGGGGCCGTGCCTTCGGGCGTAGGGGTTCAAATCCCCTCCTCGGCACCAAGTAATACGGCCGCGTTCGAGGCGCCTTCAGGTCCTGAAGCGGGTCGAAGGGCGACGTGGCCAAGTGGTTAAGGCAGGGGTCTGCAAAACCCCGATCGGCGGTTCGAATCCGCCCGTCGCCTCCAAATAATCAGCAAACCTCACCCCCTGCCCCTTCCGTCGATGGAGAGGGGATTCTGAAGGGATAGGGAGGTTCTGAAGGAGGAAGGCACCACGGGGGTGCTTTCTTCGTTTCTATGGCGACCGCCGATTGCCGCTAGGGTCTCTAGCGCTCGAAGAACGGGAGACGGGCAAGCGATGTTGGTCGACTCCCATACGCACCTCCAGCCCCACGGCGAGCGCCCGACGGTCGACCGCGCGCGCATCGAGATGTACGTCGAGCACGCGCGGCGCAACGGCGTCGACGTGGTCGTGTTCACGGAGCACCTGTTCCGCTTCCGCGAGGCGTTCGACCTGCTCGAAGGCTGGTGGGACGCCGACCCCAACCCCGCCCTGGCGGCAATCACCCGCGACTACTGGCGCGACCACGTCAACCTCTCACTGCCCGAATACGCGCGCCTGATCGAAGACGCGAAGTCGGACGGCCTGCCTGTGCGCCTGGGCCTGGAGATGGACTGGATACCCGGCCGCGCCGAGGACCTGCGGCGCTTGCTGGCGCCCTACGACTGGGACTGCGTGCTCGGCTCCGTGCACTGGTTGGGGGCCTTCGGTATCGACATGCAGGCGTTTTTCGACGAGTGGCAGCGCCGCGACGTGGCGGCGGTCTGGGACGAATACGCCGCCTTCATCGAGGACCTGGCCGGCGCGCGGCTGGTGGACGTGCTGGCGCACCCGGACGTGATCAAGGTGTGGGGCCTGCGCCCGCCGGACGAGCCGGCCTTTCACCGCCGGTTGGTGGCGGCGGCCGCCCGCAACGGCCTGGCGCTGGAGGTGAACACGAACGGCCTGAACAAGCCGGTGGCGGAGTTGTACCCGGACGCGCGCATTCTGAAAGCGGCTCGGGCGGCCGGCGTGCCGATCACGCTGGCCTCGGACGCGCACGTGCCCGAGCTCGTCGGCTTCCGGCTGGCCGAGGCGGCCGCGTTCGCGCGCCGGGCAGGCTACGAGGACTACGTTGCCTTCGAGCGGCGACGGCCGCTCAGGCTGGCGCTGCCTCCTGACGTCTAGGTGCGCACAACTCTGCCTGGTGTCGCCGCCAGCGAGCCGGTTGTCCTCAAGCGTTGTTTGTATGATTGCCTTGGGCCGGGATGGCGAAACAGGCAAACGCAGCGGACTTAAAATCCGCCGACCGCAAGGTCTTGTGGGTTCGATCCCCACTCCCGGCACCAACTGAATCCAAAAACCTCAGCAAACCTCTGATGGCTGCCAGCAAATGGCCAGACAGCCCACTAGTCCGCCAAACAGCGGATTCGTTTTCGCCGGGCTCTTAGTGACGCACCAAAGGCTGCTGCGTCGAGTCCGGCCAGGCATCTCGCGTATCTGGTCGTGAACGGCGGATTACCATTCCAGCGGCCACATTCTGCCGGGCCGCGCCTTTCGCGGCGGACAGCCTTCCAAGCAGGCTGTCGCGGGTTCGAGTCCCGTCCCCCGCTCCAGATTCAGTCGCCCATCTTCGGGCGTCATCTCTGTGCCTAGATTTAGCTAGATTCAAAGGTCCCATTTCCGGAAGCAGATCGTCTGCTTCTCTGAAAGCAGGTCGCCCCGTCGACCGATTAACTACGCAAGACTGACGCCCTCCGCTTCGCAAGGGCGTCAGAAGTTGGAGTGGAGCTTCTACTTGTCTGATTCGACAAATGTCTGTGGCGGCAACCTGTCCTTGCTCTCGTACGAATGGGTAACTGCTGCGAGGTGCATAGACACATGTGCGGCTACGGAACCCAACGGGTTAGCCGAGACGATTACAGGCAGGGAAATGATCGTGTTGCCGATTTCGGGCTGAGAAATCCCCTTTGAGTTACGCAGGTCCTTGTAGCCCGCGTGGTACGTAGCAGTAATGACCATCACTAGTAGCAGGGTAAGCGCGCCATACGCGACGCGCCGACCAAGACCGGCAATCTCACCGCGCTTCAGGCGCCACGCAACCAAACCCGGAAAAGCGCTTAGTAGCAGGGGGTCCACCATCCCATAGACAGCACCGCGCCAAACGATCTCGAAGGCAAAATACGCACCGGACGGATGAGGAGTTGAAGCGATGCGCCCGAGTACGCTCCACACAACAAATGCGGCCGACGCACTCCTATCCCAAGGCTGAGCTTCCAGTTCCGAGTGAACACCTGGACGAGATCGATCTCGTGGATTCGAACGTAAATCCGCCGTCCGCAAGGACTTGAGGGTTCGAGCCCCTCTCCCGGCACCAAGAATCGAATCTGAAAGGCCCTCCAAAGAGGGGGCCTTTCAGTATGTCTGGGCGGTTTTGCTACCAACCTTGCTACCGTAGCGTTAACGAAGAGCCTTGCGGCATACGCCTTGATCTTGAGGCTGTTCGGCAGCCCAGTTAGGGGTCCAATAGCAGTGTGCACTTGGCCGACGGTAGCGCATGCTGCAGTCACGCTAGCTTTCGAAGGGGGGAGGTCGAATGAAGAATCATGGTATTCGAGAAGCTTTCGGCGATGCGCAGGTAAGAGTCGCTCTAGTCGCTGCGGTTGCACTCATGGTGCAAGCCGTGCTGGCGAAGAACGTGCTGGACGTGGAACTCGACTTCGTGAGTCAGTACGCGGCCTTGTGGGTCTTCATCGTCTTCCAGTTGAGCGGTCGGCGTGACCGAGTCGCCGAGTTCGGCACCGCTGCCGTTGTTGTCCTAGTCACGGCGGCTGTCTTCATACTCTACGCAATCTGAGATTGTTGCTCCACGTGGAGCCCTTGGAACAGGCCGCAGGAGATTCCGCCAGATGGTCGGCCTGGGCAGAAGCAGGTCCTGAGCCGGAGCTCCGAATCACACGGGTCCATACAAGCGCGCCAATCTGGGGCAGAACTAGGCGGCCGCCGCCAGGCCGAGGGACCGCGAGAGTGAAATCGTCAGCATTCTCGTTCTCAAAGGAACCTATCACTTGAAACCTCCTGAATGGACGCTTCATCCGAAGTGAGGTCTGGGTTTGTCTCTCCAGATTCAGATCGACAAGGCCGTTTACCAAGGTGAATGTGGGCACTTACAAGGCCGCCAAGTTCTTCGAGTTAACTACCACTCTAGGTACTTCGTTTTTCTGGCCGCGGCGGGATAATTAGACGAGCGGATGAAAATCAAATCCGCTCGTTAGGTGCCTTTGGGGCATGAACAGAGGATTCGTACAACCGAATATCGTTTTGGCCTGGCTGGCCCAATTCAACCGGGCAATTGCATTGGCAGTTTTACCTTTTCGGACTTAAAATCCGCCGACCGCAAGGTCTTGTGGGTTCGATCCCCACTCCCGGCACCATGCGTTTTGAAAGCGAAATGGCCCAAGAGCCAAGGGAAGAGTCAATATGGATGCATCAGAGGTTCCGCGTGCGGTGGCTTCGGCCATGTCGACCGCATCAGCGCTTGACCTGACAGTCGACGACGCAATCGTCCTTCACGACTCCAACAGGCTCGCTGTGCGCCTGTTGCCTTGTGACGTCCTTGCTCGGGTCGCACATGTAGGGCATCAGGCCGCACAGTTTGAAGTTGAGATGGCTCAACGACTCGCCGAAACTGAGACCCCTGTGGCTGCTCTTGAACCTCGGGTAAAGCCACGCGCCTACGAGCGTGACGGCTTTGTCGTCACGCTGTGGACCTACTACGACCCTGTGACACCTCGGGAAGTATCACCAGCCGACTACGCAAATGCGCTCGAGCGGTTGCATGCCGGCATGCGAAAGCTCTATGTCACGACGCCACACTTCACAGATCGGGTCGCAGAGGCTCAACAACTCGTGGCGGGACGCGACCGCACTCCGGCGCTCACCGACGCGGACCGTCAGCTTCTCAGCGACACGTTGCAAAGCCGGAGACGGGTAATCGGCGAGTGCGGCGCCGCTGAACAGCTTCTGCACGGCGAGCCGCACCCAGGCAACGTACTCAGCACGAAGCACGGGCCGATGTTCATAGACCTCGAGACGTGTTGCCGTGGGCCAGTCGAATTCGACCTCGCCCATGTGCCAGAAGAAGTCAGCGAGCGCTATCCGAACGCTGATCAAGCACTGCTCCGCGAGTGCCGGAGCCTTGTTCTCGCCATGGTCGCCACGTGGCGCTTTGATCCAGGAGACCAATTCCCGAACGGGCAACGAGCAGGGCAAGAGCTCCTTAGCGCCCTACGGGAAGGACCGCCGTGGCCCGCGCTCGACGTCGTCTGGCCGCAGTCTGGGTAAGCACGGTGCCATTATTGAGGTCGGTTTGAGAGCCTACAGTCTCGCCTCTCAGTTTCCCACATACGCATTCGCTAACCTCCGACGAGCCGGCACATCGGCTTTGGCGCTCATTGTCCATGAGGGAAGGTTAGGATGATGCGCCTTACTTCCGATTGCCGGCGTCACAGCACCGGCGTCGCCTCTGCCCTAGCGCCGACGAAGAATTGCGTCCTTGACCTTTCGGTAAGCAGCGCTCAAGCTCTTAGATTTTCAAGCGGATCAGAGATTCCGACCTGAGGCCGACCTCTTGATTGAGGCAGCTATATCCAAAAGTGGGTAATCGTCTATACTAAACACCTCAACCCAGACCCCCCAAGCTCGCAGACCTGCCAGCTTTCCAAAGCCGACCCCTCTGTTCACTAAGGGCAACTTCGTTGTGTAGCCTCGGCCAGAGGAGGTGTGGTTCCACATGCAGTGTGACCTGGACTTGAGACTCTGTTCATGCCTTGACTGAAGGAGTCATCGGGCAGGTTCACCCTCCCCGTCGGAGCGGATTTTCGTCGGCGCCCGCCCGCCGGCCATATGGGACGCGCGCGTGCCCCCGACGCAGAACCCGCACTGAACAAACTTCGAAAGACCATTCAGGCAAGCACAAGCCTGAGAAGAAGGTGGCTAGATGCCATTGACAATGCCGCGTAAGGCCGTGGATTCGCTCCAAGCCAAGAGGCACCAGGATGACATACCCAACGAGAGAAGTCGTCTTAGCGAGGAAATGACCCGAATGGTCGGTCTTCACTTCGCTGGGCTGGAAGCATCGACCTTAGACGACTACAGGTTTGAACGCTATGCGACCGACTTTCCCAACGCGACGGCCGGCCTCGACATATTCGATGGCGCAGGCAACTTCGTCTTCCAGGGCAGAGAGTTCCAATCGGGCATCGCCGGCTATTGGAGGCCGGCCCCGCATTCAGTAGCACGAGAAGCTACCTCTAAAGAGCGTGACTGGGGGGCGGCAGCCCGCAGGCCGACTCCTACTCGAGTCGGGTGAAGGATGGGGCCTCCGCTTGGGCGCGGACCATCTATGGAGGTAACGGTCTGGTTGACGGTGCATAAGTTCAGCGCAGAAAGCGAGTCCATCGCTTGACTCAAGGGCTAGTGATCAAGGTCGTAAGTTCATTCGGATCGCAGTGGGGCCGGATCCGTCCTCGGGGCGACTCGCGTGAGATTTTCTTCAATGCCAGTTCATTCGACGATCCCGCCGGGTTTCTATCGATACAAGTAGGCCAGGCCGTTGAGTTCGTCGAGCGCGCCGATCACGTGAACGGCACGCATGCCGAACATGTGCTCGTCGCGACCGCGTTGCCGGCTGGCAGTTCAGGAGACTAAAGATGTCCGTCCTCTGTCGCCTCGGTTTTCACTCGTGGCCGCGGGTGCACGGCAGCTGGCGCGAGCCCGTCATAGAGCCGGCCGAGGCCACCTGTCGTCGTTGTGAGAAGCTTATCCGTGGCATTTGGCAGACGGTCTATCCCCAGGACGGCAGCAGGTGCGGTCCAGGCTCGTGCGCGATCCACGGCAACGCCAAAGCCGGCGGACGTCATCGAAGGGTCGAGTCGCAACTAGGGAATCTCAGCGAACGGGACCAATTGGCCGGCTCTCTGCCCTTCGATGCTCCCAATCGTTTGGCCCCGTGAGGGACGCAAGCTTCCGAAGCGCACGAACCCGCGCTGCCCCATCGAGGATGCGAGAGGAAGAAGGATAATTTGAACGCTAGCCCATTCCGAACCGCGGGTTGCAGCTCGAGTTGCCCTTGCCCCAAATGCCGGGCGGCCGCTCTGCGGGTTGCACACGTCCAGGTCCGCTTCGATTCCGGGGGGAGGCGCCGAGGACCGTATGGCAGGGGAGAGCCCACGCGCTACGAAGGCAGACCTGGAGGCTATTGGCACAGGCAGGCAGGCTAGGGCGTGGCCACAGGACGAGTCTTCCAAGAGTGTGAGTTGAAAGGATGAAGCCCTACGCAAGGGCGCGAACGATGTACGGAGATAGCGGCATTCTCGTTGACGTAGAAGAGATCGGCAAGATGATCGAAACCGCTGACGTCTTTGCCCTTGGCTTTGCCCACATCCACGAGCGGCTGCTGGTCGACGCCCGTTCCAACGATAGAGAGGCGCCGCTAATCCAGATCGTTGAGCCGGCCGGATCGGCCCCAGAACGACTTAGTTGGCTATATCGTCGGCGGCCCTCGCTCGGGGCGCCACAGTCACTTGCTTTCATTGGCTGGCCGCACTCGCCTGACTTTCTCGTCCAATCCGGCGTCTGGGGCCTTATCTGCGCTCGCGTCGGTGCCACATTGGCGACGGAGGTCCGTGCCCAATGCGACCTGGCCCTGAGGCAGCTACAAAACCTGGAGACTTCTGCCGCACAGGCTATCCTGAGGGGAGAGCGCAGCATTAATCTTTGGCCTCCTAAAGAGGTCCCGGAGGGGTGGCCGCTCTCGTAGCTCCGTCCTCACGCCAGGTTACTCAAGCACCTTAGTCCCTTCGCTGCGGGACTTTATGGCTTCGTAGGGACGCAAGGCGTCTGCAGGCCAGATAATTCCTTGCAGGGCCCGCAATTCCTGTGGTAGACGCTGAGCTTGCTCCTACTGTATTCCTCTCGCGAAAGGCAGGTGTGTCAGATGGCAGATTTTGGATTGTTCATCGGCTTTGGATTCCCGACGCGCGGTAGAGAGGAAGGGGCCGTAAAGGTCTTCCAGGAACTCCTCGCGCTGCTCGGCGGCCAGGTCCAGCAAGGCAATGTGGAGGGTTTTGAGCCTGTATTCCTTCAGCCGCACGGCGGCGAACTGAGCGGGTTCGTCCTCGTCCGCGGTCAGCAGGCCAAACTGGACGCTCTTCTCGGGTCACCCGAGTTCCAGAAGGCCATGACCAGAGCGCAGAGCATTGTTGAGCACTTCGGGGTGGTCAATTGCCAAATGGGCGCTCAGCTTGAGAGGCAGATGGGCAGTTTCCTCCCGGATACTGCCGACCTCAGATAAGGCGCTGGCCTCGCATCCGAGCAGCGGGGGCTATGCCAGGCCGTTCCTTGGACGGCCCTGGCATGTCTCCACCTGTTCGCATACCAACGGCTCCCGGTAACCGCTATGGCGAAGAAGTGTAGGCGCACGCCCGAGCAGACGCTCGAGCCTGTTGTGTTCGACTCCCGAACGACCTTCGTCTTGGAACCATGTAACGTAGAATCGAAACTGGCGGTAGTTCTCGACTGGCCTGGCGTGGTGGCGGAAGAGACGGAACAAGGACACCCGGGATGACCGACGCTCTATCAACCTTGGCCGATACCGCTTCTCTCTGCTCATTAAGTCTGTATGCGGGAAGAATCACCGGATCCATCGTCGGCCGTCCCCTCGAATTGGCGGCCGTCGAACAGGAAATGGCCTCAGCACAGAGCGGCATGGCCTGCATCACCCTGGAGGGTGAACCCGGAATCGGCAAGACCCGCATGCTGCTAGCCATCGAGGAGCTTGCGCGCGGTAGAGGATTCGCCACGATCGCCGTCACGGCGGATGAAGAGATACGCGGACCATTTTTGCTCGCACGGAGCATCTTCGGCTCAATCACGGCCTTAGACGTGGCAAAGGGCACGCGAAGCGAGGCCCCGATGCAGCGGGTTGCCGACGCCCTGTCTGGCAATGATCCCATCATCGCGAACCTCCCCCCGGATCAAAAGGTGATGCGCACCTTTGACCTCGCTGTCATCGCTCTGGGCGCTCTGGCGTCTGAGCGGCCGCTGGCACTCCTCATCGACGATCTGCAGTGGGCAGACGAGGATAGTATTCGCATGCTTCGGTATGCCGTTAGGGCCGCCGCCACGAGCCGCATCTTCCTGGTCTTTGCCGTCCGCCGGGACGAAGTCGCCTTCGTCAATGAAGCCGTTACCTTATTTGCAGACCTGGAACGGATGGGGTTACTGCGTCGGCTAAGGCTCGGCCGGTTCAGCCAAGTGGAATCGACCGAGTTTCTGCAGCAGACGCTTGGCGGCCCGATTAACTTGACGACCGCCGCGACGATGCATGCACAGGCGGAGGGAGTGCCTTTCGTTCTTGGCGAGCAGGTCCGCGCCTATCGAGACGCCGGCTTGATTCAGCAGATCGACGGCGTTTGGACGCTGGCCCGCAACGCCGAGCGACTTGTGCCTTCGGCGGTGCGTACTCTGATTCAGCGTCGCGCAACTCGGCTACCAGACGAAACGAGAACAAACCTCGGCGAAGCAGCCGTGCTGGGACGAAACTTCAGCCTGCGCGACCTGCTGGAGGTAAAGAAAATACTCGGGGATCCGCCTCAACTACCGGATGCGCTCGCGGAGTCCCTGGAACCGGCGGTTCGAGCCGGACTTCTTGTCCCGCAATCGGATGCGGCGGCTGCCGATTTCAGCTTCACGCATGGACAAATCAGAGAGCACGCGGTCAGCGCGTTGTCTTCAGCGCGGAGGCGTGCGATCCACGCAGCCATAGTGCAAATGTTGACGGCCAACCAGGATCCTCCACCCGAGAGCCTGCCACTGCTCGCCCAGCATGCACTTTTGGCCGGACAGACAGAGCTTTGCGCTCGTCTCTCAATCGAAGCCGCGCGCCGGGCTCTGAAGGCCAATTCGCCGGAGGAGACGCTGCGCCTTGTCGAAATGGCGCATCCGGTGGCCTCCACGGCCCTTGACCGCGTGGCGTTGCTTGGCCTGCGTGACGATGCGCTGGAAATGCTCCGGCGTCCCAATCAGAGATTGGAGGGTTTAGCGGAACTCGCGGCCCTGGCGGAGGCACTTGGTGACTCGCACCTGGAGCTCGACGTGATGCTGCGGCGGGCGGCGGCTCTGAGGCTGTCGCGGGAACACGAACGTGCATCGGAAATTGCCGAGAGGGTCCGGGTGCTGGCCGCCGAGCGGGGCGACCTCGAATCTGAGTTGGCTGCCTGCCTGGAGTTGGGCCAGGACCTTCTGCGCACCGACCTTGGAGAGGGATACTCGCAGACGCATCTTGAGGGTGACATCGATGGCGGCGCGGCAGCGTTTGAGGATGCGGCAAGGCTGGCCCGTGGCCTTGACGATCAGTCGCGGCTCGCTGCCGCCGTTCGTGAGTTGGGCATCATTGCAGTGTCCCGGCTTCGAACCTGGTTTGTTCAGATGATCCAGGCGGGAGAGCATACGGAGGTACTAACGCGCATCGCGGCGGGTGAACGACTCGATGACATCTTGCCAACGCTGCCCATCGCACCGTTCGCGATGGAAGCCGGCGCCCGCTTCACAGAGGCTCTGGAGATTTACGAGCGTTTAGGCGACCGCCAGGGGGCAATGTCTACGATCATCGCGATGGCCTGGATGAGCTGGGGCCCCGAGATCCACCTGGGCGGCTCAGCCAAACGCATCGAGGAGATTCGCCGCCTATCGACACGCATGAAATCGCTTACGAATGAGAGCGAGCGAGCTCTCGCCGAGGCTCAGATGCTGTTCGGGTCGCACGTGTACTCGCGGGCCAAGGTGTTTCCCGATGTAGCTATTGCCAAAGGCCAAGAAGCTTACACGGCGGCGCAGACGCTGGGCGACCGCTCCCTGGAGTTCTCCGCGGCAGGGGGCGTGGCGATGGCCTTCGCCGAGGTTGGCTCGATCGAGAGCGCCGAGCAATGGCTGGTGAGGGCGAGTGACATCGCTGCTTCTGAACCGACACCTTACCGCGCCCGCCAACTCGACGTTTGGCGTGGCTCGGTCCGGGCCGCCGCGGGCGATGCTGAGGGGATGCAAGAACTTCTCCAGCGAGCTGTGCGGCTGGCGACGGATCAGGGGCGTCCGGCGGCTCGCTGCGAGACGCTTGCCCTCCTTGCTCTTGGGGCCGCCCGATTGGGGGCCGATCGAGGTGATCAAGAGCTTCTCGCATTGGGCGAGCGGGCAGCCCGTGAAGTCAAGGCCCTGGCCCCACTCTTACCTGGGCATCCGCCGTGGGGTGCTCAAGCGGATGCGGCACTCGCCCGGGTCGCCACTGCCCGCGGCGCCCGGCAGGACGCGCTTCAGTTTGGGCGGTCTGCTCTTGAGGCGCTTGACCATGCGCAACGGGAGGATTCGTTTCTGGAGATTCTCCTGCCTGCTGCCGAGGCGGTACTTGCGGCCGGGAATGAAGCCGAGGTGACCCGCCTGCGAGCGCGGTTGCGCTTGACTCTTGCTCTCCTCTCCGGCCACCTGATCGATGAAAATATTCGCGCCCTGTGGTTCCGTAACTCAACGGGACGCGAACTGACCAGGCTGACCGGACTCGATGAGCCGGTTGGCCCAAACCTGGACGCTGACGGCCAGGACGGTGGAAGTCTGCGACAGGAGGACCTGGCGTTCCTTCGGCTGCTAACGGAGGGCAACACTAACCTCGAAATCGCGCAGGCGCTTGGCAGCACTGAAGAGGCGGTAAGCCGGCAATTGATCGATCTCTACGCGAAAATAGGAGTGTCCTCTCGCGCGGACGCGACCTCCGCGGCGCTCCTGGGAAAGCTAATCTAATCGTGCTCAACGTCAGGATTGACCGTCATCGCTGCATCGGCGCGGGCAACTGCATCACGCTGGCCCCGACTGCATTTGATTGGCTCAAGGGTGATTTCGCTAAAGCCGACCTTGTGGACCCTTCCACCGTCGACGAGGAGCTGCTGCGCCAAGCTGCGCTTTCCTGTCCTACCCAGGCCATAGTCATTGAAGATGTGGCCGAGCTTCTCCCATGGCAGCTCCGCGCGCGTAGCGGCGGAGAGACGCGGCGGGTGATGAAGACTTTCATGTTTACCGACATTGTGAAGTCGACCAATCTGGTTGAGGCGCTGGGTGACGACGCGTGGGAGGCGATGCTCCGCTGGCACGATCAAACTCTCCGCTCCCTCTTCCTCGCACATCAGGGCGAAGAAGTTGTGTCGACGGGCGATGGGTTTTTCGTGGGGTTCGACAGTCCCGAATCAGCCATAGCCTGCGCCGTCGCTATTCAGCGCACGCTGGCTGAACACCGCAAGGCCCATGGATTTGCCCCTCAGGTGCGGATCGGCGTACACGCCTCCGGCGCCACCCAGGTGGGACGTAACTTTACGGGCAAAGGAGTCCACGAGGCGGCTCGCATAGCGGCTCTCGCCGAGGGCGGCGAGATACTGGCCAGCCGGCCGACGGCCGCCGGCCGCCCACAGGTCGGGGAGCCTCGCACCGTCACCCTGAAGGGAATTTCCGAGCCCATAGAAGTCGTCCAGGTGGCCTGGGCTTGACCCGCCTCGGAAGCCGCTACGCTGCCGCCTTGTAAGGAGCCGGCGACTGTCCTCGGACCCACATCGCCATGACGGCCTAGTGTCACCTGCGCGCCCGATCAGGCCAATACGAAAGGCAGTGGCGGGGTGCGAAGCAGCGTGGTTCCACCCGCCTACCCATCTCGCTGATACAGGCCACATTCGTCCAGGCCACTAGTTCCCTAATCCGCGGGCTCGGGCAAACCGCTAACCGGTTGGCTGCCGTGAATCCGGACGATTGCTTCGGCGAAGAGCGAAGCAACGATCACACGCTCGAGATGTGGTGCCGCCAAGGTCGCGGGGACACTGTCGGTCACGATCAGCTGCTTGAGCGGCAGAGTGGCGAATTTCGCAAGGCACTCACCCACGAAGAGACCATGCGTAGCGGCAACTGTCACCTCGCCGGTTGTGCCCGCGTCCATCAGCGCATGTATCGCCGCTTCAATGGTCCCGCCGGTGCTGATCATGTCATCGACGATGATCGGCGACTTGCCGCGCACATCGCCTACAACAGCGGTGGCCTTGACCTCTTCGGGCCCAAGCCTCGTTTTCTGGACGACTGCCACCGGAACCTCGAGTATCTGGGCATAACGCTCTGCCAGTTTCGTGGCACCCAGATCGGGTGCGACGACCACACTGTCGTCCCTGCGAGCCGACCGCAGAGCTGAGGCAATCGTCGGTACGGCCGTCAGATGCTCCAATGGAACCGACAGGAATCCCTCGATTGCCGGCGAATGCAGGTCCAGACCGATGACGCCGTCAATTCCCGCGACTCCCAGCATGTCGGCCACGACTCGGGCGGCGACGGACTCTCGACCCTTCGCTCGACGGTCTTGCCGCGCATAACCGAAGTACGGAATGACGGCGGTCAAACGGGCGGCGCCGTCGCGGAAGCAGGCATCCGCCAGAAGCAGGAGCTCCATCAGATTCTCATCAACTGGTGTGCTGGTTGGCTGAATTACATAGACATCGCGGTCGCGTACGCTCGCCCCCACGAGTACATGAGCCTCGCCGTCGGGAAAGCGGGAAATCTCCACCGGCCATAGCAGGACACCGAGCTCGTCCGCAATTGCCTGCGCGAGAGGCCGATTGGCGGAGCCGCCAATCAGGACGAGTTCGCCTGCCGGCCTATCCTGATGCTGTGCCATAGCGTCCCTGCCACCTGGGTTTTCGTTGCGACAAGCGTCAGGAAGCTTTGAGGCCGGCCTGGCGGCCACCCGGTAGGAGCGTGCGTTCGAACCAGCTGACAGTTTGCTGCAGCGCCTCCTCCAGCGTGCCCGGTTCCTCGAACAGGTGGCTCGCGCCGGCGACGATGGAGAGTTCCGCAGCACGGCTCAGCCTGGCGCCGGCTACTGCCCCGGGGAGCAGGGGGTCTTCAGAGCCGATCAGAATAAGAGAAGGCACATTGAGGAGGCGGAACTGGTCGGGTTCGGCCGGAGGCGCGCGCAGCACCATGGTCCTGGGGCGTATTTTGCCTTCGATCACCGCCTGGAGCGCGACCACTGCGCCGAGGCTGGAGCCAGCGACAGCCAGGCGGCCCCCATCAAGCACCGCCTGACTTTGCGCCCAGTCGAAGACAGCGCGGAGGTCCTGCACATATGACGCGACGCCGTCTCCGGGATCGCGGGAGGACTCGCCGTGGCCGCTGAGGTCGAAGAGGACAGCGGCGATGCCGGCGTCAGCCAGGGCTTCGGCGATGACAACATTACGTGGAGATTCCTTGCTGCTGCCCAAGCCATGCACGAAGACGACGGCCGGGAATGGACCTGACCCTGCTGGCGTCGCCAGGCGTCCATTCAGCCTGATGTCACCGCGGTACGTTGTGAAGGAACGGGAGCGGTCGCCGGCGGCCACGGGCTCAAAGGAACGCAAGACGCGTATGACTTCATCGTCGGGAACCTGCTCGAACTCGTCATAATACTGTCCGACCGCCCAGAATCCCGGATCTACATGGAGGCAAACGACCTCGTCAGCTTCGCGCCGAAGTTCCTCGATGGTCCCAGGCGGCCCCACCGGCACGGCGATGACAACGCGTGCGGCGTCCGCAGCCTTGGCCGCTCTTACCGACGCAATAGCAGTGGAACCAGTGGCGACGCCATCGTCGACGAGAATTACGTTTCGGCCCTTGAGGGGCGGCCGGCGGTGCGAATCGAACAGCGCTTCTCGCCGCGTTGCTTCGCGGGCCTGCCGCTCCTTTTCTGCGGCGATGTAAGCGTCGGTTGCGCCGGCCATCGTTGCTGTCTCGGCATCGAGATAGTAGGCTCCTTCCGCCGTGGTCGCGCCAATCGCGAGCTCAGGGTTGCCGGGGGCGCCCAGCTTGCGTGCCACGATAACGGCAAGCTCGCCGCCTACCTCGCGCGCGACTTCAACTGCAACCGGAACGCCCCCGCGTGGAATCCCAAGGACGATCGGGTGCTCGAGACCAAGCCGCTTGACCGCTCTCTGCCAGCTGCCGTCCCGCATCGGTCCGGTCTCGAAACGTCATGATTGCTCTCCGTAGAGTGTCAGAGTCCGAAAGGCGCCAAAGCGCGACCACGTGAAACGCTTCCGGGTCGGTGCTCGATCGGCTAGGCGTTCAGCGCCCCTTCATTTCCCCTGCCGGCAACCCGCTACGATGTGGCCGGGTGGCCGTGGTCGTGGATGTGCGCCTCGCCGAGATGCTCATGTTCCGCGTTCTCATGTGGCAGATGGGCATGACTGACGACGGCATGATTGTGCTGGTGCGCATGCGTGGACGTGAGATGTTCCCACTCCCCGATCATCTCGTCGACGCCCTGACGGCGGTTGTGAGTGACATGAGCGTGCTCATGCTCATGAACAACCGCCTCGTGGGAGTGCTCTTCGAAGTGTCCCAGATGCGTATGCTTCACAACCTCGAACGTGAGGGCTGAACGTATCGACCGCCCCGCGGCTATGGCGAACGCCGAGATGGCGACCAGCCCCGCCAGGAATCCGAACTTCTTCATGCCCCGCCTCCGTGCGGTTTCTGGTTTCAATGTGACACTGCGGGGCAAGGGCTTGAAAGGGCTCAATGGCCCCTTTGAGTGCCGTTTGGCTCTAAAACGACTCCGATGCCGACGGGCCGATGCTCATGGCCCACCCCGGTACGACTTACAGGTAGGGTCCCTCATGTTTGGCGATGCAGATTACTGCCCGTAGCCGGGCCGGCAAGCTTTGACCTTGACCGTGTCGGCGCCTTCCAGAAGTAGGAAGCGCCATCGTCGTACTCGTCTCATATCGCTGAGATCTGTGGCGAGCCACCCGGTCCGAGTGTCGTCAGCGCACCGAAATCGGCGGCCCGCGCGAGGGGAGCGCTCCGGTTCATCTGGAGTCATTTACGCCAAGCACAACTTTCGTGCAGCCGCCGCTTGCTGGCGCACTTTCAGCTTGACATCCCATGGACCGGTAACGAAGGACGTTTGGCTCGTGAGCTGGGGTATTTCGGCCCATCACAGGCGAGCGGTCGAGGCCGTAAGTTGATGATGCAGGGAGGCGCATGCCCTGCGAGCGACACCTGATCCGAGGTGACCACATGCCGAAGGCATTCTCCATCGCAAACGGACTTGACTGGGATACGGAGATTGCAAGCTTTTGGGCCTGGTTCCAGGACACTCGGGACATTTTGGAAGGGCGGGTGGAGCCGCACGGTCTTGTGCAGGAGTTGGTGAACAGCCAGCGAGATAAGATAAGCGCCCTGGTTCAGCGTGAGTCTGATCCGAGTAGCGCTCAGTTGACCCTCACCGTCGCGGTCGCGATGGTCGGCTTCCATTACGCGTCCCTCCAGAAGCTTCTGGACGGCCTTGATACCGCGGGCGTGTCTTAGCCGCCGCGCGAGGTCGCGGGTCAATACAGGAGGATTTGACTATGGAGCAGACGATTTCACCCCCGAATCAGAGGGCGCGTTACGTACCGATCGACGAGCCGACTTCGGTTGAGCGCTATGTCGATGAACTCGTCCAGGACATGGGAAAAGAAGGATTGAGGCTATTCCAAGTCGTCCCTATGCGACGTGGCGCGGATACCGTTGGATTCTGGCTATTCTTCAGCGAGGTCGCGATCCCGGTCACGCAAGCAGCCGTTCACCATCCCGGCGGCTAGCGGCGGCTGCACAATTCGGGCGCCGCGCCGGAACCATGAGTTGCGACGAAGCCAGAGAGCAAGCCGCCGCGGTGCTCGCGAGACTGATCGAAATCCACGAGCAAATCATGGAGATACATTCGCAGGCCTGGACACCTGAGCGCGCTCGAATCGCACTCTGGTCGCTGAACCGCGAGGAGCGGACCCTTCACCTGGAATGGACGAGGTTGGAGGACGCGTTCCTCGCCGCCTTGTCAGAGCATCAGTGACGCGACGTCAGTCACATGGCGGTGCGGAACCTGGCGGGCCGAACCAGCAATATGGGTACGTGTGATTGCTACACGACCTCGTGCGAAACGTCGCACCTGGCACGGCCTCATACGCGGTCAGGCCATGACTCATGACGATAAGCGGCGCGCTTTGTTGGCCTGCGGGGCGCAGTATTTCGTCCCGCCGCCGGGCCGGTCCTGACCGCTGCCTCAACGTCGACCCCGCTCAAGCCGGTCCCAGATCGAATTCAGGTAGCGCTTGACATCAGTCCGCGAACGTTCGCCGTCGTCGGAGTGCACGTAGAGCAACAAACAGTTTGGAATCGAACTTGCGGGCAATGGCTTTCGCGTGGTGGAGGGCGACTTCGGCCGGCTCCGATTCGAGCGGTACGAGTAGCCTTTCATACATGGCTTTGGCCTCCGGCGAGGGTGACGGAGCAATCTCGCTCTACCGTGATCTTAACCCCGCGCGCGCCCAAACGCGCATTGCCATACGACCCATGGTGCGGGCACAGAAGACATCCTGTACCTCGATTGCTGACGCGCCGGCGAGGCGAAAAAGGCTTATAATAGATATGGAGGAAAGGGAAACAAGAAGATACGGAGGTGATGAGAGTTGTCCCAGCAACGCGCTGTGGAAGCGCTCAAATCCCGGCTTCAGGTTCCTGACCCGCGGTGACCTGACCAACAGGAACGAAGGAACCGAGTTCGCCAGAAACGCGACGAACGGTTCGATCAGCGAAGTAACGCTGGCAGACGGGACGTGAACTGAGGCGGAGCCGGAGATTGCGGGATAGAGCAGTCCGGTAGCTCGTTGGGCTCATAACCCGAAGGTCGGAGGTTCAAATCCCCCTCCCGCAAGATGAATCGAAGCCCTCGGCCCAATGCCGAGGGCTTTCTTTTCCGCCGCCACGAAGCAAGCAATCTCGACGACCAAGCCGCGGAGGCCCGCCAGCGTCTCAACGCTGAATCGTTTCCACCCTACATTTCGATCCCATAAGCGTCGGCCACGTCAACATTACGTTGACATTCGCCCCGCGTAGACGATAATCAGCGCCAACGCGAATCACTGTCGCTGAGTCGGGGGCGGGAGCACTGGGCAGCCACAACAGCCGGCCGGATGACGCCACTTACGATGAACGCCGACCGCGCTGGCCCTTCCTGCGCCTGATTCTGCCCGCACTGGCAGCGCTGCTGATCGCGCCCCTGTCTTCGGGCGGGTCTCGGACCCGCGCAGCCTGATCGCCGCGATTGGCGCCGCAAGCGAGGCCTTTCCGGCGGTGGTGACAATTGACTTGCCCGCCGTCTGCTACATCAACCTCACCGCGTCCCTGGGGTTCGCGCTCAGGCGCTGAAGGAGAGCCGAAGCTGTGACAACGCTGCATGTCGAAAGGTCCGCCGGCCCCGCCGGGCTCATGACCGTGACCCTGAACCGCCCCGAGAAGCTGAACGCGATCGACACAGAAGTGCACGCGGACCTGCAGGCCCTTTGCCGCGACCTGCAGTCTGACTACGAGACGCGCGTCGTGATCTTCACCGGCGCCGGCCGCGCGTTCTCGGCGGGCGCGGACATCGGCAGCTCGCGCACGCCGCGCGGCTCGGCGGCTACTTCGACCATGCGGGCGCAGCAGAACTCGGCCAACGTGCTGCAGGAACGCCTGCTGGCGGGCACCGGCAGCCGCACGGCCGAGCTGCTGGAGGGCCTGGACCAGGTCACGATCGGCGCGGTGAACGGCCTCGCCGTCGGCGGCGCGGTCGTCCTGCTTAGTTGCCTCGACATGCGCTTCGCGGCGGAGTCGGCCTGGTTCTCGATCCCCGAGGTTGACCTCGACATCCCCCTGACGTGGAACGCGCTGCCCCGCCTGGTGCGCGAGATCGGGCCGGCGCGGACGAAGGAGCTGGTGCTGGGCTGTGACCGCTTTTCGGCCGCCGAGGCGGAGCACTGGGGTTTTGTTAACCGCGTCGTCCCGGACGGCCAGGCACTGCCCTACGCGAGCGCCTTCGCCCTGCGCCTCCTGGCCAAAGACCCGATGTCGGTCTCGGCGACGAAATCGGCCGTGAACGCCCTGGCCCAACTGATGGTGCCGGGGCAGCCGACGTACAGCGACCGCGAGCTGCTCTTGCTGGCGCGGCGCCTGCGGGCCGAGCGGCCGCCTGAGGGGAGTTAGGGCTCCACTTCTCCCCCTTTGCGCCGCCGCTACTCAGGGTTAGGGGGTCGCGGCTTGCGGAAAGGCGGCCTGCGGGCCTTGTCCGCGTTTCCAGACCATGATCTGCCGCGAAAACTCGACGACGACTTCGCCGCGCTGGTTGAGGCCGCGGGTGCGCACCTTGACGATGCCCTGAGCCGGCCGCGAACGCGACTCCCGCACCTCCAGGACTTCGGTTTCGGCGTAGAGGGTGTCGCCGGGCCGCACGGGGTTGGGCAGCGTGACCGCGTCCCAGCCCAGGGCGAACCCGTTCTCGCTGACGTCGGCCACGGTCATGCCGGTGACGATCGAGAGCGTGAGCAGGCTGTTCACGAGGCAGTCGCCGAACTCCGTGCGCGCGCCGTACTCGCGGTTGAAGTGGATCTGGTTGGTGTTGTTGGTCAGGAGCGTGAACTGGATGTTCTCGGTCTCCGTGACCGTGCGGCCGTAGCGGCAGCGGTAAACGTCGCCGGCGGCGAAGTCCTCCAGGAATCGGCCGGTCCATCCCTCACGAACGTTGGTCATCATGCGCCTCCCAGCCTTCGAAGCTTGTGTCGCCCGCGTCAGTAGGAGCGCGGCATCCCCAGGACGTGCTCTCCCAGGTAGGAGAGGATCAGGTTGTTGTTGACGGGGGCGATCTCGAAGAGCCTTGTTTCGCGGAACTTGCGCTCGACGTCGTAGTCGACCGCGAAGCCGTAGCCGCCGTGAGTGTTGAGGCAGACGTTGGCGGCCTGCCAGGAGGCCTGCGAGGCCAGGAGCTTCGCCATGTTGGCCTCGGCGCCGCAGGGCAGGCCCTCGTCGAATAGCCGCGCCGCCTCGAATCGCATCAGGCTCGCGGCTTCGATGTTCGCGTAGGCCTGGGCGATTGGGAACTGGACGCCCTGGTTGGCGCCGATCTTGCGGCCGAAGACCTCCCGCGTGGAGGCGTAGCGGGAGGCCGTCTCGACGAACCAGCGCCCGTCGCCGATCGCCTCCGAGGCGATGAGGATGCGCTCGGCGTTGAGGCCGTCGAGAAGCTGCCGGAAGCCGGCGCCTTCGACGCCGATCAGGTTGTCCGCCGGCACCTCCAGGTCGCTGAAGAACACGGCGTTGGTGTGCTGGTTGAACATGATCTCGATCGGCGTGACTTCGATGGCGCTGCCGGCGGTGCGAAGGTCGACGAGGAAGAGCGACATGCCGTCCGTCTTGCGGGCGACATCTTCGAAGGGCGTTGTCCTTGCCAGCAGCACCATCAGGTCCGACTGCTTCAGCCGCGACGTGAAAACCTTGCGGCCGTTGATGACGAAGTTGTCGCCGTCGCGCACGGCGCGCGTCTGGATCCTGGTCGTGTCCGAACCGGCGTCCGGCTCCGTGACGCCAAAGGCCTGCAGCCGCAGCCCTCCCGAGGCGATCGAGGGCAGATAGCGCTGCTTCAGCTCTGGGCTGCCGTGCCGCACCAGCGAGCCCATGGTGTACATCTGGGCGTGGCAGGCGCCGCCGTTACCGCCGGAGCGGTTGACCTCTTCGAGAATGACAGCGGCCTCGGTGATGCCCTGGCCGCCGCCGCCGTACTCCTGAGGGATCAGGACGCTGAGATACCCCAGTTCCGTCAGCGTCTTGACGAACGCCTCCGGATACTCGTGCCGCCGGTCGAGGTCGCGCCAGTAGCCGGAGGGATACTGCTCGCAGACGCGGCGCACAGAGAGGCGGATGTCTTCCTGGGCCTCGGTCAGATTGGCGGCCATCATCACCTTCCTCGAACAGCCTGTTGGGACGGCGGGTGCGGCCCGCCCCAGAATGTGCCGCATCAGCCGGTTGCACAAGAGCGCCCGGCGCGTGCCCTAGAATCAGTAGGTGTCGGAGGCGCCAGGGCCTCAGGCCTGACACCTCACGCCTCATACCTCAGTCCTTCCAACCATGGCCATCGAAAAGACATTCGCCATACATTCGGAGCCGGAGGCGATCTGGGACGCGTTGTGGTCGGAGCTCCGCGAAGGCAGCGAGGCCGCCTTCGCGGTCGAGGAGTCGCACTGGCCGGAGCGATTTTCGCTCAAGGTCGCCCTGGGCGGCATACCTTGCCGCCTGAGCTACCGCATCGAAGGCGTCGACGGACACTGCGAAGTCACGGCCCGGCTGGACCCGCTCAGCTTTCGCTACGGCCTTTACCAGATACTCACCTTCGGCCACCTGCGCGGCAACTACGAAGTGATGCTGGTCGTCGGCCTGGCCAACCTCAAGGCAGCCGTCGAAGGCAACGACGCGGACGAGGCCGAGGAGCCGCCGCGCCACGCTTAACATTGGGGCACGCCGGTTACGCTATCCTGCCATCACGTGGCCCAAGCGCAACCCCCTCCCCTAACCCCTCCCCCATCAAGGGGAGGGGGACCGGAGTTCGGAATCGAGGAGGGGGACCGGAGTTGGGAGAAGAGGGAACAGCGCATAGATGAGCTTCGCTGAGCCATCCGCACTTCTGGGCCTCGTGCTGGTGCCCTTGCTCCTGGCGTTTTACGTGTGGGGACAGCGGCGGCGCCGGCGCTACACGCTGCGCTACTCCTCGCTGATGCTTGTACGGGAAGCGGCCACGCGGGCCTCGCCGTGGCGGCGCCACGCACCGGCCGCGCTCTACCTTCTCGCCATCAGCACTCTTTTCGTGGCCTCGGCCCGGCCGCAGGCGACCGTGCCGGACCCGGAGTCCTCCGGCACAGTGGTCCTGGCGATCGACGTGTCCGGCTCGATGCGCGCGACCGACGTCGCGCCCAGCCGGATCGACGCGGCGAAGGCGGCCGTGCGCACGTTCGTAAGCAAGCAGCCCAAAGGCGTGAGGATCGGCGTCGTCGCGTTCAGCGCCGGGGCAGTGCTGGTCACGCCGCCGACGGAAGACCGCAAGCAGGTGCTCGCGGCGGTCAGCATCCTGCCGCTGACGCGCGGGACGAACATTGGCGACGGCCTGCGCGTGGCCTTCGAAGCGCTGTCGTCCTCCGCGGCCGATGATCCGTTGTCATCGGTAGGCGGGCCGCCCGCGGCGCCGCCGGTGAACATCAGCCACACAGGGAAGCCCCTCGGCACAATCGTCCTCTTGTCGGACGGGTCCAGCACGACGGGCCCGAACCCGCTGGAAATCGCGCGTCAGATATCGCTCACAGGGATCAAGGCCCATACCGTGGGCCTTGGCACCGTGCAGGGCGGCTCGTTCGGGTTTGGCGGGCCTTCTATGAGGCTCGATGAGACGACGCTCAAGGGCATCGCCGACCTGACCGGCGGCGAGTACTTCAGCGCCAAGAACTCGAAGGACCTCCACCAGATTTATCGCGACCTGGCGAAGGAGGGCTTCGTTTTCGAGAAGGAAATCGACGTTACCTTCCTCTTCGGAGGGGCGGCGCTGTTGATTCTCCTCGCCGGGCTGGCCATGGGGTCGATCTGGTCCAGCAAGCTGCCCTAGCCGGCCACCGGCACAGACTCCTGCCACCAGACAAGCGGCGCCTCGATGTCCCGGCCCCCGTTGCGGACGGCGGCGTCCCAACGCGCCGCGCCATTCTCGACCACCAGTTCGACGTCTTCGACGAGTAGGTATCCCTGCGCGGCGAGCCGGTTAGCCTCGACGCGCACTTCTTCGAGATAGGCATCTCGACTGCTGTAGCGCTCCTCCAGCGAAGCGCGCGGATCGCCGAGGCGTTCCCGCTGGGCCCCGGTGGCGGCGAAGTAGCGGCTGAAGCCCTGGAGCGGCAACTGCAGTTCCGGCGCGCCGATGTCCGGGTGGCGCAGGTTCCAGCCGGTGTTCGTCGCCACCGGCACGGTGAGGTCGGGCAGGCGGATGCCGGCGGTCTCGTTCCCGTCGCCGTCAACAGCCGAAACAAAAACTCGGTAGGCCTCACCCTCGGTCAGGGGGTAGCGGGCAACGCCCGCGGCCGCGTCCGGCCCAAGGTCGACGGTGCGGACCAGCGGCAGCCTGGCGGGGTCGGGCAGCTGCCTGCCCCGGCAGGTCACGGAAGGCCGCCAGCGCCTCGGCCCGCTGCACCGCGGTGCCGTCCGAGCGCCGGGGATGGCGGGCGGCCGGCGGCTCGACGCCCTCGGCGGCCCATCGGTCCAGGTTGACGAGCGCCGCCCGCAGCAGCGGGACAATGTCCAGCCCGTTACCGGGATAGCGGCCCATCATCGTCGCTTCGAGGGGCTTCTGGCGGCTGGGCGAGAAGCCGGACACGTGGGCCGAGCCGGCGAAATGATAGATGCGCGTCTCCGGCTGCGCGGCCAGGTCGGCGCCACTCGCGGGGTCGATGTGCAAGAGCGACCCGTCGCCACGCCAGTACTCGCTGGAGCTGTTGGTGTAGAACACCTTCGGCACGCCGCCGAGGGAACGCTGGCGCCGCAGCAGGCCGTCGGTCTGGCCTGTCAGAGCGTCCTTCGAGACCTCATCGGCGAAGGGGAACAGGCAGCCGAATCCCGGCGCGGACTGCACGGACGGCTGGGCCAGCCGGTGGTTGAACTGGCCCTTCATCGCCCCGCCAATGTGCACCAGCAGTCCGTCGTAGACTTGCCGCCCCTGCTCGTCCAGGTTCAGGCCGTCGTAGAGGAACTGGCGCAGAAGCCGGCCGGTCTGCGAGACGCCGAACCCGTAAACGTAGTCGGGCGCCACGGTCAGCGGGTTGAGCGCCGAAGGATGGCGCAGGAAGGCAGCGAACTCCCTGACCGAAAGTACGCCTGAGCCGGCGAGGACAGCGCCGGTCGCGCGGTAAATCAGGTAGTAGAGCTTGCCGGGTTGGAAGCCGCCTTCCATATAGACGTGGTCCGTGCTGGGGACAATGCTCCCGTCCTGAGCCGGGCGGGCGAACCGCCAGGCCGAGCGCGGGATGTCGATGTCCGGGCCGTCCTCCCACTCGCGTTCGAACATGACCGCCTCGGGCTCATCGACGTCGGCCGCGGGGTAGGGGCGATGGCCGCGGTCGGACAGGAGCTGCGTCGTCGTCTCGACGGCCGGCCGCAGTTCGACCATGACCCGGCCTTCGACTGGGCGGCCGTCGATGAAGACGGCGGGCGCTTCCAGCCCCAGCGCCGGCCCGCCTCGGGGCACGTCGTGCTGCCAGCCGATCGAGGCCAGGGTCCAGCCGCGGTTGAAGAGGAAGCCGTCGCCGGGGTGGCCTTCGGCGGTGAGGCCGGCGTCCGGCGGGGCGCGGTTGAAGCGAAAGGCCAGGCGCCTGCCGCGGTTGGTGACGTCGACCAGCAGCCTGCCGTTGCCGCGCTCCGCGTCGCGCGGCGCCAGCAGTGCGAGGTCGGCGGTAAAGCGGACCTTGCCGGCCGCGTCGCGAGGCGCGAGACCGACGTCCACGATGCGCTGGTTGGCGGGGCTGGCCGGGTCGACGGCGAACGTCACGAGGGCGCGGATCTGCTCGTACGGTCCCACTTCGCCGAAGGCGCGGCCCCCGGCGAAGGGCGCGCGGCTGGTGATCTGAAAGTCTACGGCCGGCATGAGACGCCTCCATCGGGGTCGATGTTCGGGATGTGCGGGTGCGTTGCGGCGGATTATAGACCCGTCGCGGTATCACGGCGCGGAGCGACGAGGCGCTGGCCCGCTACGGCGGCTGGGCTACGCCTCGAGGGCGATCCTCTCCCGCACGAGTGGCAGGACCGTGCGCGCGACGGCGCCCGCTTCCTCCAGGTGCGGGTAGGCGGAGAGGATGAATTCGTCGAAGCCCAGGCGCCAGTACTCGACGAGCTCGTCCGCGACCTGCGCCGGCGTGCCGACGATGGCCGTGCCGAGGTTGACGCGTACGCGGCTGATCCCGTTCCAGAGGCGGTCCGAGAGCCGGTAGTCTTCGGCGGCGCGCGTCTGGGCGGCGCGGCCAACCATCCGCACCGGCCCCGAGCCGCGCCGTTGCTCTTCGACCAGCGGGTGGGCCTGGGAGAGCAGGTCTTCGGCCTTCGCCCAGGCTTCGCTCTCCGTCTCGCCGAGGATGACGTGGGTGCGCAGGCCCAGCCGCGCCTGACGGCCGCGCCCGATGAAGCGCGACCGCGCCGCATCCACCAGGGCCTGCATTTGCTCCCGGGGCTGAATCCAGGCCAGAAAGACATCGGCGTACTGCCCCGCCAGGTCCAGCGCCGCCGGCGACGCGCCGCCGGTGTAGATGCGAGGCGGCGGGCCCACGGGGCCGGGCGACGCGATAGCGTCACGCAGCCTGACATAGCGACCTGAGTATGTGGCGCGGCCCTTCTGCCAGAGCGCCTGGCAGGCCTCGATGAACTCGGCCGCGCGTTCGTAGCGGTCGTCGTGGCCCGCGGACTCGCCGGCCCTCTCGAGGTCGCCCTCGATGCCGCCGGGGACGATGTTCAGGTCCAGGCGGCCGCCGCTGACCTGGTCGAGCGTCGCGGCCATCTTCGCGAACAGGGCGGTCGCGACCATGCCCGGCCGCACCGCGACGAGGAAGCGCAGGTGGCTGGTCTGGGGCGCGATCACCGCGACCGTGGTCCAGGTTTCCGCTAGGGGCGCCGTCTCCTCGAAGGAGCCGTTCGAGAGGCGTGTGGGCACGAGCATGTTGGCGTAGCCTTCGGCGTCGGCGGCCCGCGCGACCGAGAGCAGATAGGTGTGGCCGGGCTCGCGTTCGGCCCTGAGGGCGCCGATGTGGTAGCCGTCGCCGTCGATCGGCAGGAACCAGCCGAATAGCGGCTCCGGCCTATCCGGCCGCGTCCGAGATGCGTCGTTCACGGTTCTGACCTCAGACAGCCAATCAGCCCGAGCTTACGGGGGTGGAAGGCCATTATGGGGCCCGGCCGCGCCCTCGAACATGGCGCGCAGCTCGCGCCGCAACAGCTTCCCGGCCGTGTTGCGGGGCAGCTCCTGGACGAAGCGCACCGACGCCGGCACCTTGTAGCCGGCCAGGCGCTCGCCGCAGGACGCCCGCAGAGTCGCCTCGGTGACGGGCTCGCTGCCCGGGTGCAGGGCCACGGCCGCCGCGACGCGCTGCCCCCACCGGGCGTCGGCGAGCGCGAACACGCCTGCCTCGCGCACCGCCGGATGCGATTCCAGCACGGCCTCGACCTCGGCGGGATAGACGTTCTCGCCGCCGGTGACGATGAGGTCGTCGCGGCGGTCGATGACATAGAGGTAGCCGTCCGCGTCCAGATAGCCGAAGTCGCCGGTATGGAACCAGCCGCCGCGCCAGGCCACCGCGGTCTCCCGGGGCCGGTTCAGGTACCCGGCGGCGATCGTGGGGCCGCGCAACACTATCTCTCCCGCCTCGCCCGCCGCCGCGGCCTCGCCCTCGACGGCCTCGATGCGCAGCTCGACCGGCGGCAGGGCCTTGCCGGCGCTGCCGGGCTTCAGCGCTGTTTCGGCCGGCAGGAGTGTCGAAACCTGCGAGGCCGCTTCGGTCAGCCCGTATGTCGGCGCGACGGGAATGCCGCGGCGCAGGCACTCGCGCACCAGGTCTTCCGGCACAGGCCCGCCGCCGAGTAGCAGGCAGCGCAGGTCCGGACCCAGCGGCCCCTCGGGCGCTTCGTCCAGAAGGCGCCGCAGCATCGTCGCGACCAGCGACACGATCGTGATCCCTTCGTCCCGCAGAGCGCGAGTGACCCGCGCGGCGTCGAAGCCGTCCTGCACGACTACCGTCATGCCGTAAAGGACGCCGCGCAGGAGGATCGAGAGGCCGCCGACGTGGAACAGGGGCATGCAGGCCAGCCAGCGGTCGTCGTCGCGCAGGCCCAGGTTCAGGGCCGAACCGAACGCGTTCCAGGCGAAGTTGCCGTGGGTCAGCACCGCGCCCTTGGGCCGGCCGCTGGTGCCGGACGTGTACATGATCGTGTGCGGCGCGGCCAGGTCGACCGGCCCCGGCTCGAAGGCCGCGCCAGTGGCGCCGGAGAAAATCTCGGCCAGCGGCAGTCTCGCCAGGCCCGAAGGCAGGGTTAGGCCATCGCCGGCATCGGCAGCGAGGATGAGGCAGGAGGCCTCGGAGTCGCGGAGCTGGAACTCGATCTCGGCGGGTGCGAGGCGCGCGTTCAGGGGCACCAGCACGGCCCCGGCGCGCCCGATGCCGAACGCCGCCCGCGCGAAGTCGTACCCGCTGCCGCCGAGGAGGGCGACGCGGTCGCCGGGGCGCACGCCGGCCTGCCGCAGCCGCCCCGCAACGGCCGCCGGCGCTGGCGTCGAGCTCGGCGAAGGTCAGCGTACCTTCGGCGCAGATGATGGCGGGCTTGGCCGGCGAGACCAGGGCGCACTGCCGCAGCCAATCGGGCATGTGGGTGGGGCCCGGCGCCTCCATCAAGAGAAGTCCGAGGTGCCGGTGCAGTGCAACGCCACCTCCTCCGGGTCCAGGTCGACGCCCAGGCCCGGCGTCTGGGGCACGCGCATGCGCCCGCGTTCGACGGCCGGCGCCGGAGAAGTCAGCCGCGTCTTGAGGTAGGAGGAAGTCGCGAGGCCGGCCGCCGGCGCTCCCGGGGGCAGCGAGGCGGCGAGGTGCAGCGCCGCCGCGGTCCCGACACCGGCGTCGATGGAGGTCGTCACGATCACGTCTACGCCCTCGGACGTCGCGGCAGTCACGAAGGTGAGGCAGCGGCCGATGCCGCCGAGCTTTAGCGGCTTGAGCACAACCGCGTCCACGGCCCCGGACCCGATGATCCGCATGGCCGAAGCGTAGTCGACGATGGCCTCGTCGGCCGCGATCGGCACCGTGACCGACTCCCTGACCCGCTTGAGGGCCTCGATGTCGCCCGGGGGCACCGGCTGCTCCACCAGCTCGATCTCGAACTCGGCCAGGGCGCGGATTGTCTTGACGGCTGTCTCTTCATCCCAGGCGCCGTTGGCGTCGAGCCGTAACAGCGCGTCGTCGCCGGCTGCCTGCCTCACGCCGGCTACGAAGCGGCACTCCTCGCCCAAAGTGCGGGCGCCGACCTTTAGCTTCACTGTCGCGAACCCCTGCTCCGTCGCCGTCCGCGCCTCGGCCTCGGCGCCTTCGCGGGTCGCGGCGGCGATGAGCGCGTTCACGGCCACGGAGCGGGCCGGCTCCGCGACCAGCAGCTCCGCGACAGGCCGGGCCTGGGCGCGCGCCGTCGCGTCGAACTCGGCGACATCGAAGGCGGACTCGGCGGCGAGCACGGCGGCGGGCGGGAACTCGGGCGGTGGCGCCCAGGCAGTGAGGCTGCCGACCGTGCGGCCGATCGCGCCGGCGGCAAGCATCAGCGCGGCCTCCAGGACCTCCGCGAACGGCGTCGACTCGCCGGGCACGACCGATGCCTCGCCGAGGCCGATCGCGCCGCCGTCGGTCTGCAGGCGCACGATCAGAAGCTGCCGCGTCGATTCGGCGCCGCGCGAGGTCACGTACGGCTTCGCGAACGGTATCTCGAACGTCATCAGGCGGACGCCCGTCACCAGCATCGGCGGTCCTCCCGAAATCGAAATCTCAGGGGAAGCGGGGGAAGGCGGAGAAGTCCGGCTTGCGCTTCTCCAGGAACGCCGTCTTGCCTTCCTTGGCCTCGTCCGTCAGGTAGTAGAGCAGGGTCGCGTCGCCGGCCAGCTGCTGGATGCCGGCGAGGCCGTCTTCGGCGGCGTTGAAGGCTGCCTTGATGAAGCGCAGGGCCAGCGGGCTCTTCTCCAGCATCTCGCGGCACCACTGCACTGTCTCCTCCTCCAACCGTTCCAGCGGCACCACCGCGTTCACCAGCCCCATTTGCAGCGCTTCCTGGGCGTTGTACTGGCGGCAGAGGAACCAGATCTCCTTGGCGCGCTTGTCGCCGACCAGCCGCGCCAGCAACGATGACCCGTAACCCGCGTCGAAGCTGCCGACGCGGGGGCCCGTCTGGCCGAAGACGGCGTTGTCGGCCGCGATCGAGAGGTCGCAGACCACGTGCAGGACGTGGCCGCCGCCGATCGCGTAGCCGGCGATCATCGCCACGACCGGCTTGGGCAGGGTGCGGATCTGGCGCTGCAGCTCCAGGACGTTGAGGCGCGGCACGCCGTCGTCGCCGACGTAGCCGCCGTCGCCGCGGATGCGCTGGTCGCCGCCGCTGCAGAAGGCCTTGTCGCCGGCGCCGGTGAGGATGATGACGCCGACCTCGGGGTCCTCGTGCGCGCGCTTGAAGGCGTCGGAGAGCTCGAACAGGGTCTGAGGGCGGAAGGCGTTGCGGACCTCCGGCCGGTTGATGGTGATCTTGCCGATGCCCTCGGCGCGTTCGTAGAGGATATCGCCGTAGCTGTGAGCGGACTCCCAGGTAATCGTCATCGCACGCCCTCCAGTGTGTTCGCCCGCAGGCTCTTCGACAGGAACTCGGATACGGCGGCCGCGTGCGCGTCCGGCTGCTCGAAGTGGACCGCGTGGCCGGCGTCAGGGATTATGCGCGCTTCGGAGCCGGCCACGCGCGCCGACATCTCGCGCGCCAGCTCGACATAACGCTTGTCGAGGGCGCCGGCCAGGAACAGCGTCGGTACATCGATCTCGTGCAGCCGGTCCAGCACTGGCTCCTGGGCGCCGGCGCCCATGCCGCGCAGGCTGTTCGCGAGGCCCGTGGCCGAGTTTCGCAGGCGCTGGCCTCGCAGGGCCGTGCGCTTTTCGGGCGGCAGGCGGTCCTGGCTGTCCCAAAGGGGCAGCGCCTGCCAGTAGTCGGCGAACGCACTCGATGCCCTCGCGCTCGATGCGCGCGGCGAGGCCTTCGTCGCTCTGGCTGCGGGACGCGCGCTCGGCCGTGTCGGCGTAGCCAGGTGCGGCGCTCTCCAGCACCAGCGCCGTCAGCCGCTGCGGGTACGCCAGGGCGAAGTGCAGCGCCGTGCGCCCGCCCATGGAGTAGCCCAGCAGCGCCGTCTTCTCGATGCCGAGCGCGTCCAGCACGGCCGCCAGGTCGTCGACGCAGCCCCGCATGCTGTAGCGGGCCGCGTCCGCCGGCGCATCCGAGTCGCCGTGCCCGATCAGGTCCGGCGCGACGATCCGGAAGCCGCGCAGCCGCTGCGCCAGCGCCGTCCAGTTCGAGGCGCGCCCGGTGAAGCCGTGCAGGACATCAGCGTGCCTCCGGCACCTCCGGCTCGCGGAAGTCCCCTCTCCGTCGACGGAGCTGCGCCCTGAGCCTGTCGAAGGGAGGGGGTTGGGGGGTGAGGTTTCCCACGTCTCCACGTTCAGCGTGATGCCGTTGACCGTGAGCCTCACGGCGCCACCTCGACCCCTGCCGATGCCCCCTCGCCCTCCCCGGGAGAGGGGGTTTGGGCGTGAGGGTTCCCGCTCGCGCGCCAACGCTGCCGCCACCTTCGCCCAGATGTCGCGGTGCAGCGCCAGGTTCTCGTCGCGGTCCGTCTTGACCTCGATCAGGGCCACGCCGGGGCTGCCGAGCGAGCGCATGACCGCGGCGTCGAAGTCGTCCGGCGTCGTCCGGGCACGAGTAGTCGAGCCCGTACAAGCGCCGCGGTGTACTTGAAGTCGAGGCCGTGCGGCGTCCCGAACAGCTCCTCGAAGCCGTCGCCGCGCTCGGCCTGGGGCAGGAAGGAGAAGATGCCGCCGCCGTCGTTGCTGATGACCACGATCGTGGCGCTGAGGCCGTGGCGCTTCGCGGCCAGGAGGCCGTTCATGTCGTGGTAGAGCGAGATGTCGCCGATGACCAGCACTACGGGCTTGTCGCTGGCCGCCGCGACGCCCAGCGCCGTCGAGACCACGCCGTCGATGCCGCTGGCGCCGCGGTTGGCCATGAACCGCACGCGCTTGGTGCTCGCCGGCCAGAAGGAGTCGAGGTCGCGCACCGGCATGCTGTTGCCAGCGAAGACCATGGTGTCCTCCGGCACGAGCTCTGCCAGCCGGCGGAAGACCAGGGGCTCCGACATGCAGGATTGGCCGGACAGCGCTCCCTCAATCTCGAAGTCAGCTATCTCATTCGATCGCCGCCAGGTGTCATTCCAGGACTCGCGCGCGGCTGGATCTGCGGTGTCCCGGCACAGAGTCGAGAGCGCCTCGATAGAGGCCAGCTCCAGCCAGGGCTCACCCCAAATGAACTCCGTCCCTGAACCCCCTGGGTCCGGCCAAGTGCCTGGAGGCGCTATCACGACCTGGTGCGCCGCGCGGTGCCGTTCCAGGTATTGCTGCAGCGGCTTAGAGACGGGCGTCGCGCCGGTCCTGATGACGAATTCGGGGACAAGTGATTCGACAACCTCGGCCCGGCGCAGGAACGCGTCGAACCGGTCGATGACCAGCGCGCCCGCGGTCGCAGGCCGCCGGGTCTGTGAAAAAGCGTCCGCCAAGAGCGGGCAGCCGAGCGCTTCGGCGGCTTGCACGGCGTACGTCGCGAAGCCCTCCTCATCCTGGGGGCCGCAAACAATCAAGCCACGAGACATGCCGCGAATCGTGGGCAGCAGCCTCTCTATCAGATCGCCGGCAACGGAACCCGCCAGCATGCGAGGCAGTTCGGCCGGTGCCTCCACCACAGGCGCGCCCGCGCTTGCCTCTTCCGCCGGCGCGGGGATCAGCGGCTCCCGGAACGGGAAGTTAAGGTGCACCGGCCCCGCGGGGCTGCTCAGCGCCGTCGGCGACGGCCCGGTCGGCCACCGTGCGCGCGTGGCGCACGGCCAGTGGCGTCGCTTCCGGCAGCAGCATCTCCTCGAAGCGCTTGACGTGGCTGCCGTAAAGCCGCACCTGGTCGATTGTCTGCAGCGCGCCGACGTCGCGCAGCTCCGCCGGGCGATCCGCGGTCAGCACCAGCAGCGGCGTCTGGCCGTAGTGGGCTTCGACGACGGCCGGCATGAAGTTGGCCGCGGCGGTGCCGGAGGTGCAGAGCACGGCGACGGGCTTGTGGCTGGCCTTGGCCATGCCGAGGGCGAAGAAAGCGGCCGAGCGCTCGTCGAGGTGCATCCAGGTGCGAATGCCAGGGTGCTCGCGCAGGAGCATCGCCAGCGGCGTCGAGCGCGAGCCGGGGCAGATGCAGGCGTCCGTGACGCCGGCGCGGGCCAGCTCGTCGACGAAGGCGCCGACGTAGGCGCGGAGGGCGTACGGCGTTCGTCTCCATCATTCGCCTCCCAGGGCCCAGAGCATGGCGCGCAGCTTCACGTTCGTCTCGTCGTACTCGCGGGCGGGGTCGGACTCGGCCATGATGCCGCTGCCGGCGTAGAGGGTCGCTTCGTTGCCCTCGACGAGCGCGGAGCGGATCGCGACCACGAAGTCGCCGTTGCCGGCCGCGTCGACCCAGCCGACGGGGCCCGGCGTACCAGCCGCGGTCGAAGGTCTCGTACCGCGGGATGCGGTCCAGGGCAGCCTGCCGCGGCTGGCCTCCGGTAGCGGGCGTCGGGTGCAGACTCTCGACGAACTCGAAGACGTCGTGTCCGGGCATGGCGGTGCCGCTGACGGGCGTGTAGAGGTGGTGCACGTTGGGGAAGCTGACGATGCGCGGCGCGCGGCCGAACTCGAGCGTCGCGCACAGCGGCGACAAAGCCTCTTCGACGGCCGAGACCACGACCTTGTGTTCGTGAAGCTCCTTGGGGTCGTGCAGGAGTCTCGAAGCCAGAGCGCGGTCATCGGCCTCGCCCTCGCCGCGCGAAATCGAGCCCGCCAGGCAGTCGACGCTGACCACGCCGTCCTGGATACGCAGCAGTCGCTCCGGCGTCGCGCCGAAGAACACGGCCTCGCCGAGGTCGAACGCGAACACCGTGGTGGTGCGGTAGCGGCCGCCCAGTCTCTGGAGCGCGGCGGTCACGTCGATCGGCACGTCGCCGCGCACCGGCACGGCGCGCGCCAGCACCAGCTTTTCGAGGGCGCCCGTGCCAAGCTCGGCGATGGCGGCGGCCGTCGCGGCCTGCCAGCGCTCGCGGTCGTGAGTGTCGACCAGGCAGACGCCGGCCGGCTCCGCGTCCGCGACGATGGCGGGCCGCAGCATGGTGGCGACTTCGTCCTGGATGAGGGCGGATTCCCTGGCCAGATCGCTGGCGTCGCCGATCTTCGTCGCAACCGTCAACCAGGAGTCGCGACCCAGGCTCGTGAAGAGCAGGCGCGGCACGACCAGTAGCGAGTCGGGCAGGTCCTGGGCTCCGGCCGCGGGCGCGAACGCGAAGCCGGCCAGCGCCACCGGCGCCTCGAACGGCGCGGCGGCCGGGTTGGCCACGGCGCCTTCGACGAGGCGGCGCCATTCCGTACGCGCGTCGTCGAAGCGCGACTGACCGCTCGCTGTTATGCGGGCGGCCTCGCCGGCGGCGACCATGGCGACGCCTTCGGACGGCTGCTGCCAGAAGATGCGCCGCGAATCCGCCGCGTTGGTGTACACCGATATCGGGTCGAAGCCGGGGCAGGGCAGCGTCACGCAGGCCAGCATTGGCTGGTGGTCCCGGCGCGCCGCTTCTAGCGCGCGGGAGAGCGTCGATTCCAGGGCCGTCCTGAGTTGATCCTCGAAGGTCTGTTGGGGCGCGCTCTCGATGACGCCGACGCTGCGGATCAGCAGGGGACGAAGCGAGTCGTAGGCGTCCTGAAGGCGCGCCGGCTTGCCGGAGAGCAGCCACTGCATCATCACTTCGTTGAGGGCGCCGAACCAGGCGGTGGCCGCGACATGCGTGTCCAGCGGCGGTATCGCGCCCTCGGCGACCGCCTGGTCGAGCTGGACCTTGATGATGGCGGCGAACTCTTCGTGTATCTGAGACAGGCGCTGGTGGAACTCCTTGCCGGCGCCCAGCGCCTCGATCATGAACAGCCGGGCCAGGGCGCGGTGGGACGCGAAGGTGCGCAGGACCACCAGCAGTGCGGCGTCGGCCTTGCGGATGGGGTCGGTCTCGGCCGCGATCGCTTCTTCGATTTTCGAACGCAGGCGGGCGGCGGTGCGGTCCAGCAGCTCCAGGAAGATCGCCTGCTTGCCGGGGAAGTGGAAGTAGACGCCGCCTTTCGACGTCTTGGACTCGACGGCGATGTCGTCGACGGCGGCGTCGCGGTAGCCCTTTTTCGCGAACACGCGCAGGGCCGCATCGAGGATGCTTTCGTGCCGCTTCTTCGCCCGTGCCTGCTCGTTCGTCATGCAAATGCGACCGACGCGTCGGTTTGTATCGATAGTATCATCGCGGCGCATTAGCGCCTAGATGCGGTCGCTTTGCATTGAAAGGTGTGGGTGGCTGGCCACGAGGGACGTTCTTCTGTCATGCCGACGCGAGGAGGAATCCCGGGCGAGGCTCGCTCATCCAAACAGCGCCTGGCGCATGCACCACGATCTATCCGGGATTCCTCCTCACGTCGGAATGACAGGGACGCCGAATGACTGAGACGCGCCATGTCAGACATGCGGCCTCCCCTCCCCTTGATTGGGGAGGGGCCGGGGGAGAGGGTTACGTCCCCGTAAGGTCGTAAGGCAGCTCGATGACGCCGGAGTCAGGGCGGTCCAGGAGCGCCTTCTTGAGGCGGCGGGCGGACTGGTTGTGGAGCCAGCCGGTGCCGGGCAGCGCCGTGCGGAAGTCCGGCAGCACCACGGAGACCACTCGCGACGGGTCGGCTGCGCTGAGGGCGTCGATATAGGAGAGGATCGGCGCCACGAAGGAGCGGTAGGGCGAGTCGATGAGCACCAGCGGCACGTCGACGATCGTCGATTCCCACTGCTCGCGGAAGCGTCGGCCTTCCTCGATGTCGTCGGTCACGTGCACGGCGGTCACGGAGCGTGAGAGCGAGCGCGCGTACTCCAGCGTCTTCAGAACCGCCAGGTCGATGCCTTCCACGGGGACGATCAGAGTCTGGCCGTTGTGGCGGCCGGGCGAAAGGACAAGGCCCTCGGGCACTTTGAGCCTGCGATTGACATGCGCATAGTGGCGGCTGATCGCCCAGAAAAGGAGCGCCAGCACGGTCATCGCCACGATCGAGATCCAGGCGCCGTGGCTGAACTTCGTGGCCCCGACGATGACGGCGACGACGGCTGTCGAGACGGCGCCGAAGGCGTTGATCGCGACGCTGCGGCGCCAGCCCTGCTCCTTGACCCGCAACCAGTGCACGACCATGCCGGCCTGAGAAAGGGTGAAGGACACAAACACGCCAAAGGCGTACAGGGGGATCAGTTTCGTGACGTCGGCCTGGAACACGACGACCAACGCCGAGGCGGCGACCCCCAGCACCAGAATGCCGTTCGAGAAGGCCAGCCTGTCGCCGCGGAAGGTGAACTGGTGCGGCAGAAAGCGATCGCGCGCCAGGATCGAGGCCAGCCGGGGGAAGTCGGCGTAAGAAGTGTTCGCCGCGAGGATCAGGATCAGCGCCGTGAAGGCCTGGACGATGTAGAAAGGCGGGCTGTCGCCGAAAACCGTCCTGCCGATCTGGGCCGCCACCGATACGTCGACCGCAGGCTGGACGTCCAGCATGTGCGCGAGGATCGTGATGCCCAGGAACAGCGTTGTCAGGATCACGGCCATCCAGACGAGCGTGGTCGCGGCGTTCTGTGAAGCGGGCTTCTTGAAGGCGGGGATGCCGTTCGAGATAGCCTCGATCCCCGTGAGGGCGGTGCAGCCGGAGGCGAAGGCGCGCAAGACCAGGAACGCTGTCAGAGCCGATGCGCCGGCGGGATAGATCGACTCCGGGGGCTCGGCGTGCAGGCCGGGGTCGGCAATCGCCCGGACCAGCCCGAAGCCGATCAGGGCTACGAAAGAGATGATGAATCCGTATGTGGGAATCGAGAAGACGGTGCCGGATTCCTTGATGCCGCGCAGGTTCGCCAGCGTGACCACGGCGATGAAGAACACCGCCATCTCGATGCTGAGGCTTTCGAGCTCGGGAAAGGCAGAGACGATGGCAAGCACGCCCGCCGCGATCGAGACGGCGACCGTGAGGACATAGTCGACGGCGAGGGCCGCGGCCGCCGTAAGGCCGGGGATCTCGCCCAGGTTCTCCTTCGCGACGATGTAGGCGCCACCGCCGTTGGGGTAGGCGCGGATGGTCTGCCTGTACGAGATAGCGACGATGCCCAGGAGCAGCGCGATGGCGCCCGCCAGCGGCAGCGACCAGACCAGCGAGACCGTACCGGCGGCGACCAGGGCGATGAGGATCTCGTCCGTGGCGTAGGCGCTGGAGGAGAGAGCATCGGAGGAGAAGACGGCCAGCGCTTTGATCTTGGAGAGGCGCTGCTCTTCGCTCTTCTCGGACGAGATCGGCGAGCCGACGGCGACACGGCGGACGCCGCGCCACATGCGCTCGGCGCGGGTCCGCGGCGCGATTGCGCGCGCTGTCGCTACCAGGTTGCCCTCGTCGTCGCTCTGGAATCGGCGCTCGCTTGGCCGGATCAGGCGCACGCTCTTCTGGCCGGGCTTGGACCCGTGCATGACTTCCGGCTGCTCCGGCTGCGATTCAGAGCGCCGCGGCAGGCGGATGACGCGCTTGTCGTCGTCGCCGTTCGCGTGTGAGGGAGGCTTATGCGGCGCCTCGACCTCGCTCTCGCTCAACGAGCGCTCCGAGAGGTCATGGCGGCGGGGCGATGGCCGCGCGCGCGCGACCAGCGCGGCCACGGCGCTGGGGGCGGGCGGGCGGTTTCGGCGTTGCTGTAGACCAGCCTTCGAATGGCGGGCTTGAGTGCGGCGACGGCCTCGGCGCGGCGCAGAAAGATGGCGCCGGCTGCGAAGGTCGCGCTCGGCGGGTCGTCGCTGACGATGATTGTCCGCGCCGGGCGGGCGACGGCATATGCTTCCGGGCCGCGGCCCGGGGGGTCGCATAGCACCAGGACGGCGGCATCGTCACCGCTGAATTCAGCGGCCCTCCGCGCGACGTCCTCAGTGTGGATCAGGGAGGTTATCCCAAAGTCGCGGCCGGCGGCGGCGGCCAGCCGCATGAGCTGAGGCAGGTCCTCTCCAACAATCACCAGGCGCATCTCGCGACCTCCGCCCTACACCAGTCCAGCGTAGCGAGCGGCCTGTCAGGGAGGCGTCCGAGGTTGGTAATGCCTGTATACGGAAGTTGTCAGGAATTCGGGTCGGGTTCGGCGAAGCGGTAGCCGACCCCGGGGTCGGTGCGGATGAAACGCGGATTCGCGGGGTCGTCCTTGAGCTTGGAGCGCAGCTGGTTCACATAAGTGCGGAGCACGTGAGTGTCATCGGCGTACTCGGAGCCCCAGACGGCGCGCAGGATCATGGGGTGCGTGAGGACCTTGCCGCCGTGCTCCGCAAGGTAGGTGAGGAGGCTGTACTCGGTGGGGGTCAGGCGCAGCTCCTCGCCCGAGAGCCACACCATGCGCCGGGCCGGGTCGATCTCCAGGTCCTGGAAGCGAATCGTAGGGCCGGAATGCGACGGCCCTGCGCGCCGCAGCGACACGCGAATTCGGGCCAGGAGCTCGTCGGCGCCGAAGGGCTTGGTCAGGTAGTCGTCGGCGCCCTGGTCCAGCGCTTCGACCTTTGTCGCCTGGTCGCCGACGACGGAGAGGACGATAATCGGCGTGTCGCGAAGGCTCCTCAGGCGGCGGCAGACCTCCACGCCGGTCATATCCGGCAGCATCAGGTCCAGCAGCACGACGTCCGGCTTGAAGCTGTGAAAGCTTGCCAGGGCAGAAGCGCCGTCTTCGGCCTCCTGCACCTGGTAGCCGTGGCCTTCCAGCGAGCGCCGCACCGCGCGCCTGAGTTGGGGCTCATCATCGACGACGAGGATGCGGGCGCCGCTCATGCGCTCTTCCTCACGTCATTGGCGGCCGGCAGGCGCAGAGTGAAGCGCGACCCCTTGGGCGAAGACTCCACCGAGACCGTGCCGCCGCTGAGCTCGACGAAGGCTTTTACGATCGCGAGCCCCAGTCCGCTGCCGCGCACGCCCGAAACCTGCCTCCGCGCGCGGTAGAAGCGCTCGAAAATGTGGGGCAGGTCCTCGGCCGCGATCCCGGGCCCTTCATCCTCCACGGCTAGCTCGACCTCGGCGCCATCGCCGCTTGCTGAAACGCGGATGTCGCCTCCGGGGCGCGAGTACCTTGCGGCATTCTCGATCAGGTTCACGAGCGCCTGCACCACCAGGGACGCGTCGACCGAGATCGCCGGCGTCTCGCCGGCCTCGACCAGCAGATGATGGTCGCCGAGGCCGGGCGCCGCGCGCTCGGCAGCGTCCTGCAGGAGGTCGATGGCCGCGGTGGGTCGCAGGAGCGGCCGCACGGCGCCGGACTCGACACGGTTGAGGTCGAGGATGTCTGAGATCGCTCGGTTCAGGTAGTCCGCCTGGGAATCTATGGTCTCCAAAAACGCCTCGACGTCGTCCTTCGACCAGGACACGCCGCGGTCGAGGAGGCTCGACACTGAGGTCTTGATCGATGCCAGGGGCGTCTTCAAGTCGTGTGAAATCGAAAGCATCAGCGTGGTCTTGGCGTCGCTTGCTTCCTGGAGCGCCTGGCTGCGGGCGGCTTCGCGCGCCAGCTCCACGCGCTGCAGGGCCAGCGCCGCCTCGCCGGCGAAGGCCTTGAGCAGGCTCTCGGGCGCGTCATCGTTGGCATCGCGTCTGGGGCCATCGAGCCTGAGGACGCCGAGCGACTGCTGCCCAACCTGCAGCGGCACGACGACGACGGACTTCTGGCGTGAGGTGGATGCCGGCCAGCGCGTCACAATACGCGCCATGCGCGACCGGCGCAGGCCGCTGCCGCCGGCCGACTCGATCGAACCTTGCTGGATCGCGCGCTCGGCCATTTCGCGCTCGTCCGGCGGCGGCAGCCTCGACGCGCTTTCGGCCCCGGCGACCGCCAGGACCGTCCAGGCCCCGCCCGCTTTCGCCAGAACCGCTGACGCCGACGCCCCAAAGGCCTCCGCGACCTGCTGGCAGACTGCCGCCAACGCCGCTTCCGGCTGCGTTTGGCCGATCATCGCCCGGTTGAGTTTGAGGAGGACCTCGGTTTGCTCTTCGCGCCGTCTGGCCCGCGCGGCGGCCTCACGCGCCGCGCCCAGCAGGGAACTGCCGACCACGGACACGATCAGGAAGATGACCAGCGCGACGGCGTTCTTTTCGTCGGCGACGTTGAGGCGATTCAGAGGCTCGATGAAGAAGAAGTTCAACGCCAGGTCGGCCAACACGGCCGAAAAGATGCCGGGCCAGCGGCCCCAGGTGGCCGAAACGACGAGGGTGAGCAGTAGAAACAGCAGGCCAACGTTGACCAGGCCAACATCATCGGGAAACGGCGACAGCAACGCGCTGAGCAGGCCAATGCCGGCCGCGGCGGCTATATATCCAAACCGGGCGTCTCGCGTCAGATGCGGTGCCACGGCCCGATCTTAGTCCAAGCGGCGGGTTTCGGCCCCCTATCCCCAATCCTGGGGGACCGGAGGTCGGGAGGGCTCGGGCGGTGAAGCGGCCCCGTCACCCCAATCCGAGGGGACTGGACGACTCCACGAGGGCCATGTGGCCGAAGCCGCCTTAGGCCGACTCCTGCGGTGGCAGCAAGGGTGGGGTCAGGGGGCGGACTCGGTCAGTATGAAGCGGCCGCGGCCGGAGATGGCGGCGCGCCGGACGGCGATGTTGACCTGGGTTAGCAGGTGGTCGGTCGAGGCGCGCCCCTGCCAATCGAGCACGACGCCGACGTTCAGCTCCATCGCGCCCAGGGATGAGCGTGTCCAGGCGCGCATGTCCTCGTTCAGGCGGTCGAGCATGTTTTCCAGCTCGTGCATGTTCACGGAGCCGGAAATCAGGGCCGCGACGCGGTTGCCCGACAGGCGCGCCATGCCGTCATCGTCGTCGATGTAACGTCGCAGAAGCTCGTGCGCCGCCGCGATGACTCTGCGCGTTTCGTTGGCCGAAGTGGTCGATGAGCGGCTGATGCTGATCTCGGCCACGAGGATGGCCAGGGGATGGCCGTGCTGGCGCTTGCGTTCGATCTTGACGCGCAGAAGCTGCTCCGAGGGCGTCTCCGCCCGCGCTTCGTCAGAGGCGGCACGCCGCCAGTGCGGCCGCGACGGAACTTCGGCCATGCCCAGGTGCAGCGCCAGGGAACCGGCCAGCGCGGCCGCCAGGAAGAGCAGCGCCTGCAGGTTATCGGCCGCCCGATCCTGCTGGTGGAGAACGCTCAGGTGTACGGTCAGGGCGAGCGCCCAGAAGACCAGCAGATAGAGCCTGCTGCGAGCCTCTCGATGGCCGGTATGAGTGAGCCGCGTGGGCATGCGCCCTCCTCTTATGATTTTCGACAGGCATAGGAGCCGGATTCAGTGCCGAGGCAAAGATAGGATGAAACTGTAACCTCACCCCCAACCCCCTCTCCGTCAACGGAGAGGGGGCTTCGGAAGGGGCGGTGAGCCGGCCGCTAACCCCTATGCGTGGGGACTGACGGATGCAAGAGAAGGTGGGCCAGAGGAGCTAATTGGAACATAGATCGCTAGTTCATCGTGTGCCCGGAATCAGGGGAGGCAACGCCTACCTGGTAATGGTCGAGCCGCTCACGCTGATCGATTCCGGGCTGCCGGGTTCGGGCAAGGCGGTAATCGACTTCATGGCGGCGCTTGGACATGGTCCAAAGGCGCTGGGGCGCATCCTGCTCACACACCGCCATCCGGATCACTCGGGCAGCGCCGCCTTTCTGCGCGAGGCGACGGGCGCTCGCGTATTCGCCCATCGCGGCGACGTCGATTCGGGGCCGGACGGCGCCTTCGTGCGCGGGACGCTTGGCGCGGGCGCTTCGAGGGTCGACGTGATCCTCGATGGTGGTGAGTTCCTCGATGGTGGTGTGAGCGTGGTGCACTGCGGCGGGCACACCGCGGGTAGCGTTGCCTATTATCTGGAGCCGGAGCGAGCCCTCTTCCTCGGCGATATGGCAATCAACAACGTCGACCGGCTGAGCCGGCCGATCTCCCTCAGCAACGAGGACGGTGAGGCCCACGAACGCGGACTAACGGCCCTGACGCAGGTCGATGCGGTTTCCGGCTACTTCGGCCACGGCCCGCCGCTGCGCGAAGGCTTGCGCGACGCTCTGATCGCCCTCCACGGCCGTCCTCGCTCTCCCTTCTGGCTGGCGATTCTGCGCTATGTTTGGCTGCGCGCCCGCCACCCGCGCGGCCCGGATTGAGACCCCCTAACCCCCAATCCTGGGGGAACCGGAGGCGGGAGGAGACGGGAGGCGCCGCGTAGACCCCATGGCCCCCAAGCTTGGGGGATCGGAGGTGGGAGGCGGGCGCGTGTCGTATGCAGGGCCTCTTGCCTGATGGCTGACCGCTGACGGCTGATAGCTGTAAGCTGAGGCCCCATGAAAGCGGGCGTCCTCCAGTTCTTCTCCTGGCCTGAGCGCCGCCTGCCGCTCGAGACGGTGTACGAGCGGGCGCTGCAGCGCATCGAGATCATGGACCAGACCGGTTACGACGCCGTCTGGCTGGCCGAGCATCACTTCAACACCTACAGCGTCTGCCCTTCCGTACACCTGATGGGCCTGCAGGCGGCGCACCGCACCAAGCGCCTGCGCATCGGCACGGCGGTGACGCTTGCGGCCTTCTACCATCCCCTGCGCTTAGCTGAAGAGGTGGCGCTGCTCGATATCTTTAGCGGCGGGCGCGTCAACTGGGGCGCCGGCCGCGGCTTCGACCGACGCGAGTTCCAGGTCTTCGGCGTCGACCCGGCGGAGAGCGCCGAGCGCTTTCGCGAGCACTTCGAAGTGGTGGTCGAGGCCTGGAAGCAGGACAGGCTCACCTACCACGGCAAGTACTGGGACTTCGACGACATCGAGGTGCTGCCGAAGCCGGCCCAGAAGCCGCATCCTCCCTACTGGATGGCCGCGACCTCCCCGGACTCGATCGTCGCCGCCGCGACGAAGGGCTACTCGATCCTGATGGACCCGCACGCCGGCCACGCGGAGATCGGCCAGAAGCGCGACCTCTACTTCCGCACCCTGCGCGAGCACGGCCACCCAACCGAGGGCCGCGAGATTCCCACAGCCCGCCTCATCGCCCTGGCCGAGACCGAAGCCGAGGCCGAAGAAGTCGCCCGCCAGGGCGCGAAGTGGACCGTCGGCTCATACGCGCCCGGGCGGCCCGGCGGCCAGGACCCGGTGCAGCGCTACATGGACGGCGTCATCATCTACGGCACGCCGGCGAAGGTGGTCGACGAGCTGGCGCGTTTGCGGGAGGAGATCGGACTGGAGTACATCATGTGCTCGCCGCTGTCGCACCAGAGCTTCATGCTGTTCACGGAGCAGGTGTTGCCAAAGATGGTGTGATCGACGCAGAACAACTCCCGCCTGGTGTGTTGTCTGTTTCTGCTGTCTGTTACCTGTCATCTGGTTTATGTCATTCGCTTGATGTCTAATCCGCCAACCTGATATTGGCGGAAAGCGACGATTTCGTTGCATGCGGCCCACTAGATGGGTTGAATTTGTTATGGCTGCTGTGAATGGCCTTGTTATGATCACTTTCCGTAACGCGAATCGCGCTGAATGGACGCTGTCTAACCAGATGACGAAACACACCGAAGAGGCGCGAACCGATTTGCCCTCCTCGGCATCCGTTGCCAGGGGCCTGGAGCGGCCGGCAAGCTTTCTAGCGCGCGTCCATCGGGCGGTCTCGCGGGTAGTTGACCCGCCGGAAGTATGGCAGCGCAAATTGGCTGCGACCGTGGCCGCGGTGCTGGCGATTGGCAGCGCGATCGCTGCGTCGGAACTGGCCGCGGTTTCCTCGTACTCCTTGATCGTGGTCGGCATGCTGGCCGTGACCTGGTACGCCGGTCTGAGGTTCGCGCTCATCGTGACGGCGCTGGCCGCAATCCTCAGTTGGGTCTTCATCGCTGAGCCCAGAAACCAGCTTGCGATCGAAGCCTCGTCATTCGTGAGGCTCTGCATCGGCATTACCACGTCGGTTGGCGCCTGCTTGCTGCTCGACGCCGCCCGAACGAGGAAGCAGCAGGCTGACAACCTGGTGGCGCACCAGAAGTCGCTTCTGGAGGACCTGACGGCAAGCGAGGCTCGGCTCAGCATGCTGGCCGATGCCATGCCCGTCCTGATCTCTTACGTGGATGCCGAGCAGCGTTACACCTTCAACAACCTCGAGTACGAGTCCTGGTTCGGACGCGACCGCCGGAAACTCAGTGGCGTCCGAATCGAGGAGGTATTGGGTACGGAAGCTTACGAGGCCGTCCGGCAAAACGTGGAACGAGCACTGAGCGGGCAGCGCGTGCGCTACGAAGCGCTGCTCCCGTACAAGGACGCCGGCACCAGATGGATCCACGCGGACTATGTGCCCGACTTCGCGCCGGATGGGAAGGTGCGCGGCTACTTTGCCCTGGTCGCCGACGAAACCGATCGGAAGCGTTCTGAGGAGGCGCTGGCCGAGAGCGAAGCGCGGGCGCGGGGCATCCTTGAGGCCGCGCAAGACGGGATCATCACGATCGACGAGCATGGAATCATTCAGTCATTCAACGAGGCGGCCGAGCGTCTCTTCGGTTACGCAGCCTGGGAGGTTACGGGGTGCAATGTCCGTGTCCTGATGCCTTCGCCATACCGGGACCAGCATGAGGACTTTGTCGAGAGATACCTGGCGACCGGGCGCGCGACGATCATCGGCGCGAGCCGGGACGTGACCGCCCGCCGGAAGGACGGCTCCCAATTCCCGATCCGCCTTGCTGTTAGCGAGGTGGCGCTACACGGTGGCCGCGTGTTCACGGGGATCGTGCACGACCTGACTGAGAGGATGAAGGCTCAGCAGGACCTTCTTGTCAGCGAGCGGCGGTACCGTTCGCTTGCCGATGCGACCACTTCCATCGTCTGGGTCGCCGATGCCAACGCGCAGATTGTTGACGCGCAGCCGGCGTGGGAACGCTACACCGGCCAGACCTGGCCGGACTACGGCGGTCAAGGCTTTCTTACGATGGTGCATCCGGACGACCGCGATGCCTTGGTCCAGAGTTGGCAGTCCGCGCTCGCGGCGCTGGCGCCTCATTCCTTTCCGGCCCGCGTCTGGCATGCGGGCTCTCAATCGTGGCGCCACTGCGACACTTTCGCAATCCCGCTGAAGTCGGAGTCGGGCGAAGTGTTGGAATGGATAGGAACAACCACTGACGTCGAGGACGCGTATCAGGTCGCGGGCCTCGAAGATTTGCGCGCTAGCGACGAACGGACTCGGCTCGCCGAGTCCGCGGCGCGGCTGGGAATGTGGGAGTGGGACCTGAGCACGCGTGTGATCCGCTCGGAAGGTACAGAGGGCCTTTTTGGCCTCGAATCTGGCGATGCCGCAACACCTGAGACGTTTGTGGACCGTGTTCACCCTGAGGACCGCGAACGCCTGATCCAGATATTTCGAGCGGCGGCGCGCGAAAAGCGCGATATCGACGCAGAATTCAGGATTGTGCTCGCCGAAGGTGCTGTCCGCTGGCTTTACGGACGCGGGAGACTCCTGCCGGAGACAGGGTCGCAACCCACTCGGATGGTCGGCATCCTGATGGACATTACGGAGAGAGTCGAAACAAGGGAGGCGCTGGCACGAGCCCTGACAGAATCCAGTGACGCCCGGGCACTTGTGGATGCGGTCCTCGACACAGCGCCGACCGCGGTCGCCTTGTTTGACCGCGAAATGCGGTACATCCGCATCAATGGGGCAGCAGCGGAAATTAACGGACTGCCGGTTGCGGCGCATTTGGGAAGGCGCCTCGAAGATGTCCTGCCGGCGGTGGGGCCGGCGGCGGCGGCCCGCTACCGCCAGGTCTGGGCCACCGGGCGTCCCATGCCGGTTGAAGAGATCTCCGGCGAGACGCCTGCGGAGCCAGGCGTGCTGCGTTGGTGGGACCACAGTGCAGCGCCCGTGCGCGACAGCTCGGCCGAGATCGTGGCAGTCGCTGTCCTCTTCAACGAGACCACTTCTCGGAAGCGGGCTGAACAGGCGCTGCAGGATAAGGAACAGCGGGAACGGTTCCTCTCAGAGGTCAGCAAAGAATTGATTTCGTTCCGCGGGCGGGAAGTCCTTTCGGAGGTTGCTCGCCTGGCGGTACCGCAGCTGGGTGACATTTGTGTCGTGACCTGGCTTGATTCGACCTCATCGCAACTCAAGGTCGAGCCTGCTGGAGCCGACGATGAGGAGTGGGAATCGATCGGCCGCATACGACTGCTCAATTGGCAGGCTCACCCGGGCTCGAAAGAGACGGTCTGGGACTTGCTGATGCGCGGCAAGCATGTCTTTATCCCGGAGATCACGCCGGAGCTCGCCAGAGCCTGCGCTCCAGCGGAGGAGCAAGCCCAGGCCGCCCTGACGATCGGCGTTTGTTCGGCGATCTGCCTTCCTCTGGTCGCGCGTGGCGCGACGATAGGCCTGGCCGCATTCGCCACGACGCGTTCCGGCCGAAAGTACACGCGGGCCGATGCCGATCTCGCTGCGGAATTCGCGGCGCGGGCGGGCATCATCGCCGACAACGCGCGACTTCTGAGCGAGCTGCTCGAGACCACCGAAGACCTCCGGCACGCCAACGCCGCCAAGGATGATTTCCTGGGGCTGGTATCTCACGAGCTCAAGACGCCAATAACGACGATCGTGGGCAACTCCGCCATCCTGCGGCGAATTTTCGACAAGATAGATCCGGAGACACGAAATCAGGCGCTCGACGACATCTACAACGATGCAGGCCGCCTCGAACGCCTGATCGACAACATGCTCATCCTGGCACGCTTGGAGCGAGGTCACGAGATGGAGCTGGAGCCACTCATCCTGCCGCGGATAGTCCAGCGCGTTGTGGATGACTACCGCCGTAAGCAGCCCGGCAGGGCCATCGAAGTGCGGTCGAAGGACGGCGACGTGCCGGTGCTGGCATCGCCGGACTACGTGGAGCAGGTGGTGAACAATCTCCTCAGCAATGCGGACAAGTACAGCCCAGAAAGCGCGCCCATCGATATCAGGATCACGAGCAAAGGCGACGAGGTCAGGGTCGATATCATGGACCGCGGTGTGGGAATTGCGCCCGAAGAATCCAACCTGATCTTCGAACCCTTCTTCCGATCGCCGCGCACGGCCGGCGAGGCGGCAGGCATCGGTGTCGGGCTCGCGGTCTGTAAGCGTGTGATCGAGGCTCAACGCGGGCGACTCTGGGCCCGTCCGCGGCCGGGCGGTGGCAGCGACTTCGGATTCGCGTTGCCGGCATTCAGGGAGGAGTGACCGCTGACGGCATCCAGGTCTGGCGGCGCGGGATCGCGGGTGTCGGCCGCGCGGCCGCATTAAGGGCAGGATGGTGGTCCTGACGGGCGCCTCCTCTTGTCAAAGCGACTGCGCAGCAGCGGCGTGACTGGTTAGTCACCTGCCTGTTGTCGCCCGTTATCCCGAAGCCCGTGCCGTTGATAGAGTGAGATTCTTTCGAGGTTTGGTGGATTCCAGATACGCCGGGGGCCGCGCCGATCGGACTTTAGTTCTGTAGGCCGTGGGAGCGGTTCGCTGTGGGGGACCGTCGCGTCGCCTGCGTTCTGTTCCTTCTGTCACGTTCCTTGCTACCATGATCGGGCGCTGGCGTAGCTCAGAGGCCCAGAGCGACCGGCTCATAATCGGTAGGTCGTGGGTTCGACTCCCACCGCCAGCACCAACGTAACGCACGCCATAACGCATAGGACATAATGCATAGCGCATAAGGGGACCGGAGCGATCCGGCGTTATGCGCTATGGGTCCACATCTGATAGGATTAGCGTTTGTGAAAACCTACGCACTCAAGGCAAGCGAAATCGACAAGAAGTGGCGCGTCTTTGACGCGGCGGACGTGCCGCTCGGGCGCCTGGCCACTCAGGTGGCGATTGCCCTGCGCGGCAAGGACAAGCCCACTTACACGCCTCACCTGGACATGGGCGACTTCGTCATCGTCACCAACGCCCAGAAGGTGAAGCTCACGGGCCAGAAGGTCAACCAGAAGCTGTACCGCCGCCACACCGGCTACCTCGGCGGCCTCAAAGAGACGCCGATCCTGGTCCAGCTCGAAAAGCACCCCGACCGCGTCATCCGCGAGGCTGTCTGGGGCATGATCCCCAAGGGCCGCCTGGGCCGGAAGCAGATTCGACACCTCAAGGTTTACGCCGGGGCCGAGCATCCGCACGAGGCCCAGGTCAACGCCGGTACCGGCAAGAGCCATAAGGAGACCAAGCCCGAGTGACAACGCAGCAATACTTCGCCGGCACCGGCCGCCGCAAGAGGGCGACCGCCCGCGTCCGCCTCTACCCCGGCGCCCAGGAAGTCATCGTCAACGGCAGGCCTCTCAAAGAGGCGCTGCCGCGTCTGCTCCTGCAGGAGACCGCCCTCAAGCCGCTCAACACGACCGGTAACGCCGGCAAGTTCGGCGTGCAGGTCAAAGTCGAAGGCGGCGGCGTGCAGGGCTGGGCCGGCGCGATCTCCCACGGCGTCGCCCGCGCCCTCGTCGCGTTCGACGAGAACCTCAAGCCGCAGCTGCGCAAGAACGGCCTTCTGACCAGAGACGCCCGCGAGAAAGAGCGCAAGAAGTACGGCCTGAAGAAGGCCCGCAAGGCCGCTCAGTACACGAAGCGGTAGCGGAGGGCTGGTCGGCGGTCGGCATTTCGGCTTGTCGGCCAGCATCAGAGGCAAATCAAAAAGACCGGGCAACACTCGCCCGGTCTTTTTATGGTGTCAGGGTGGCTGCAGCTCCCTTCCCCTCTGGCCGAAGTGCCGACAAGCCGAAATGCCGACAAGCCTACTCCGCCGCCAGCTTCTCCTTCAGCCAGTTGATGTTGTCGATCTCGACCGGGCGGGTGCCCTTGAGCATGGCCAGGTAGTAGCTCACGAGGTCGCCGAAGAAGACGGCGCAGAGCTGGCCGGCGAGGCGGTCGGGCTGCGAGAAGTCGAGGCGCTCGCAGGAGATGCCGTGGCGTTCGAATATCTCGATCGTCAGGCCGTAGCGGAGACGGATGCGCGGGTGCAGCGATTCGTGGTCGAGGAAGACGGCCCGCGTCGAGGCGAGCATCTCGGCCGGGTGCGTCATGCCGACGACGAGGTTGTGGTCCAGCTCAGGCAGCTCGTCCCAGACCGCGAAGACGTCGGCATTTTCGTTGAGCTGGGTGCGCCACCGTCGCGCCACCGGTCCCATGAAGCCGCCGCCAACGATGAAGGGCAGCAGGCCATCCAGGCTGTGGGCGGTCTGCTTGGCCGCGTTCAGAGCCTCGGGCACCGTGGATTCGATGGTCCGTCGCACATCGCCCATGGCCGCGACGGCCCTGGTGATCCGGCCATCGTCGATGGCGATGGCGCCGAGGGCGCGCGCGGCGGCGAGGAGCCGCATGTATGCGTGCCCGAAGGCGTCGCGCGGGACGTTGGGGTAGCTGTAAGCGTACACGGGGATGCCGTGCTCGGCGGCGACCTCTCGCAGCTCGCCGCCGGTGGTGATGACCAGCTTCCTGGCGGGGGTCGCCATCGCCTGCTCGAAGGCGGAGAGGACCTCCTCGGTGTTGCCGCTGTGGCTGCAGGCGATGACCAGCGTGCGCGCGTCGACCCACTTCGGCAGGTCGTAGCCGCGCAGGACGCTCACCGGCATCGAGCCTTCGTCGAAGCAGATCGCCTGGAGGAAGTCGCCGGCGATGGCGCTGCCGCCCATGCCGACGACGGCGATCTTGTCGACTTCGCTGTACCCGGCGGGCAGCGCCAGGTCCTTCGAATCGCGCCAGGCCTCGAGGCACTGCTCCGGTAGGCCGTGTATGCGCTCGTAAGAGCCGTCGACGTCGATGCGCTTCCAGGCGTTGGGGTCGTCCAGCATGCCAGTCATGGCAGCGCCCTGGAGTGCAGTCGAGCAGTCGAGCAGTCGAGCAGTCCCGAGGGACTGGAAGGCAGTCGGGCAGCCGAGGGATTCGAAGCGCTGGAGTCCGGCGTTCCGGACTGCGCGACTGCCCGACTGCCCGACTGCACTCGCGTCCTCACAGGCCCGCCAGCGCTTTTCCGGCCTGCAGCAGCGGTTGCACCAGCGCTCTGTCAGTGGTCTCGGTGTAGATGCGCAGCAGCGGCTCCGTGCCGGAAGGGCGCAGCAGCACCCAGCCCTTGTCGCCGAGCTCGAAGCGGAAGCCGTCGGCCGTGTCCTTCGAGGCCACGGGCACGCCGGCGAGCTCCTTCGGGTCCGCGGCCGCGACGCGAGCGATGGCCGCGTCGCGCGTGGCCGGCTCCAGGTGCACGTCGATACGGTCGTAGTAGTGCTGGCCGACCTTCGCGTAGAGCTCTTGCACCAGCTCGGATGGCGTCTTGCCGGAGCGCGCGATCAGGTCCAGAAACATGAGGCCGCTGAAGACGCCGTCGCGCTCGGGGATGTGGCCGGCGAAGGCGTAGCCGCCGCTCTCCTCGCCCGCGGCGATCGCGCCCGTCTCGATCATCTTCGGCCCCAGGAACTTGAAGCCGACCGGCGTCTCGTGGACGTCGGACGCCGTAGAGGCGGGCCGAGCTTGTCGACCATGCGCGTGCTGGTGAGTGAGCGCACCAGGGGGCCGCGCTTGCCGCGATACTCGAGCAGGTAGTAGCAGAGCAGCGCGAACGTCTGCAGCTGGTCGACGAAGCCGCCGTGCTCGTCGATCACGCCGAGGCGGTCGGCGTCGCCGTCAGTCGCCAGGCCGACGTGCGCGCCGCCGGCGACGACGCGTCTCGGCCAACTGCGTCAGGTTGCGGGTAATCGGCTCAGGCGACGTCATGCCGGGGAAGGCGGGGTTGCGCTCGCCGCGAAGCTCTCGGTGACGCGCTGTGCGTGCGCGCCGCCTGCGAGCAGCCGCCGCCAGAATCCCCGCCCCGGTGGAGTGCATGGCGTCGTAGACGACCGTCAGGCCGGCGTCGCGCAGCGCCGCCAGGTCGACCAGCGTGCGCGACGTGCGCGTCGTACGCCGGCATCGGGTCAAAGGTCTGGATGCGGCCCCTGCTGGCTCCCGCAGCCCCTGTCCCCTGTGCCGCTGTTCCCGGGTCGCCCGGCCTGCCGCCGCCTGCGCCTCGTCGAGCCCGGCCTCGATCGGCTCGACGACCTCCGGTGGCGCGCTGCCGCCGACGTCGGTCTTGTACTTGAAGCCGTTGTAGATGCCGGGGTTGTGCGACGCCGTGATCATCACCGCGCCGCCGGCCTCCTTCTCGACCACGGCGTAGCAGCCGACCGGCGTCGGCGCCGGGCGGTCGAACAGCCAGACGTCGATGCCGTGCGCCGCGACGACCTCGGCCGTGGCCGCTGGCGAAGTCATCGGACTCGAAGCGCGTGTCGTAGCCGACGACGAGGCCGCGGCCGGCGAGCCCCGCGGCCCGCAGATAGCTCGCGACGCCCTCGGCGCAGTAGCGCACGTTCTCGAAGGTGAAGGTCGTCGGCGATGATGGCGCGCCAGCCGTCGGTGCCGAAGCGGATGAGGGTGCGGGCGGAAGCGGTGGCGGGCGTGGTCATGGTCTGGGGCTAATCGTAGCGCATGCGGGGTTTAGGGGAGGTAAAGGAATCGTGTTCGCCGTCACGCCGCGCGCTGCCTGTCCGCCCTGTCCCTCCCCGGCGCCTTGGCATTTCAGCATTTCGGCATTTCAGCCGGAGGAGCGCCTCACCGACGGTCTTCCCTTCGACAAGCTCAGGACCGGGCTCCGGCAACGGACAGAGGCTTTCCGCTAGACTACGGCCATGACCGCAACCGACATACTCGGCCGCCTTAACGTCTCCGCGGAAGCCATTGCGCACTTCTGCGAGCGCTGGGGCGTGAAAGAGCTCGCCGTCTTCGGCTCCGCCGCCCGTGGCGACATGCGCCCCGACAGCGACGTCGACGTAATGGTCGAATTCGAAGAAGGCAACCGCCCTCGCTCTTGGGGCCTGGTCGACATGCAGTTGGAGTTAGCCGGCATATTCGAGCGCGACGTGGACCTGATGACCAAGGGACCAATCGAAAACCCGTTCAAGCGAGCCTCGATAACGCGCGACCTGACCGTCTTATATGCAGCCTGACGAGCGCACTGCTTCCTTGCTCTGGGATATGCGCGCGTTACGCGGAGACGGTGACGCGTCTCGTCGGCCCGGCCTCGCTGAGCCAGTACATGGGTGACGAAAAGCTGCGCCTCGCTGTCGAGCGGGCGCTCCAGATAGTGGGCGAGGCGGCGAGTCAGGTGCCGCGCGCGTTTCGCGAGGGACAGCCGGAGATCGAGTGGGCGCGGATCGTGGGGCTTCGACACATCCTGGTACACGGTTATACGAAGGTAGACCAGGAGATCATCCGGGAGATCGTAACCTCCAAGGTGCCTGAACTGATTGCGGCGCTCGGGCGGCTCATCCCGCCGCCGCCAGAGAACGCCTCTTAGCGCGCGACGCCAGCAGCCTGATAGGCCCAGCGCCGCTGGGACGCGAACGAGTTGGCAATCGCGGGGCTCCGGCGGCTACTCGGCTCTACGTGTAGGGCCGAGCGCCTCCGCATTTACCCAGAGCTATGAGTCGTACGCGCGGCGGAGCGCGGCGATGTCGAGCTTGCGCATCTGGAGCATGGCCTGCATGACGCGGCCGGCCTTCTCAGGGTCCTTGTCCCCCAGCAGCTCGCCGAGGACGGGAGGGACGATTTGCCATGACAGGCCGAACTTGTCCTTCAGCCAGCCGCATTGGCTTTCCTCGCCGCCCGCCGAGAGCTTGTTCCACAGGTCGTCTATCTCTTCCTGCGTCTCGCAGCTCACGAAGAAGGAAATCGCTTCCGTGAACTTGAATTCCGGGCCGCCGTTCAGGGCCATGAACTCCTGGCCCGCCAGCCGGAACGTCCCCGTCATTACGGTGCCGCTGCGGCCAGGCCCGCCTTCGCCGTAGCGGCTCACATCCACGATCTTCGAGTCCTTGAATATCGACGTATAGAAGGTCATGGCCTCTTCGGCGTTGTTGTCGAACCACAGGAATGGGGTGATCTTTTGCATGGGTGGCTCCTTGGACCTTCGGATGGGCCGGCATGACGTGGAGGTGGCAGGTCTTGTGTCCGCTGCCTTCGCCCGAAAGAGCGGCGATTCTTTCGCTGCGCTCAGAATGACACTATAGGGCGCTGGCCCCGGCGCCAGTGCTAATATCCCGCTACCGAGTTCGGGAGGTTCAGGCGATGCCCTCACTGCCCAGCACCATGATGGACCGGCCCCTCCAGATCAGCTCCATACTCTGGCGGGCCGAAAAGCTCTACCCCTACCGCCAGGTCGTCACCCAACGCGAGGCCGGGGAACCTCGGCGCTCGACCTACGGCGAGGTGACGCAGCGGGCGCGGCGCCTGGCCAGCGCGCTGACGAAGGCCGGCGTCCAGGCCGGCGACCGCGTCGCCACGTTCGGCTGGAACACGCAGACCCACCTGGAGTGCTACTACGCCCTGCCGTCGATGGGCGCCGTGCTGCACACGCTCAACGTGCGCCTGTTCCAGGACCAGCTCGAGTACATCATCAACCACGCCGAGGACCAGATCGTCTTCTGCGACCGCTCCGTCTACCCCATCTTCGAGCAGCTCGCGGGCAAGGTCCCCAGCGTGCGGCTGGTGGTACTTGCGAACGAGTGCCCCGAACCGCTGCCCGAGACCAGCGCCTTCAAGACGGTCGACTACGAGGACTTCCTCGCGACCGGCAGCGACGGCTTCGACTGGCCGGATGTCGACGAGCGCACGGCCGCCGGCATGTGCTACACCTCCGGCACCACCGGCAACCCCAAGGGCGTGGTCTACAGCCACCGCTCGACTGTCATCCACTCACTCGTGGCCTGCCTGCCCAATAGCGCCGCCGTCGGCGAGCACGACTCCGTGATGTACGCGGTGCCCATGTTCCACGCCAACGCCTGGGGCCTGCCCTACACCTGTACCCTGGCCGGCGCCGCGCAGGTGATGAGCGACCGCTTCCTCGACCCCCAGCGCGTCGTCAACCTGCTCAACGCCGAAGGGCGTCACGATTTCGGCCGGCGTGCCCACGATCTGGATGGGCGTCCTTAACCTGCTCGAAAGCGGCGCCGCAAAGCTGCCGAAGCTCGAACGCGTGCTCTGCGGCGGCTCGGCCGCGCCGCCGACGCTGATCGACGGCCTCAAGCGCCACGGCGTCGAGCTGATCCACGCCTGGGGCATGACCGAGACCTCGCCCCTGGCCTCACTCACGCGCGTGCCGTCGACGCTGCTCGACGAGCCCGACGAGGCGCGCAAGGCCACTTACAAGCAGGGCCAGATCGTGCCCACGGTCGAATGCCGCATCGTCGACGTCGAGGCCGGCAAGGAGTTGCCCTGGAACGGCGTCGACTTCGGTGAGCTGCAGGTGCGCGGCCCCTACATCACCGGCGACTACTATCACGACCCACTGGCGGCCGAGAAGTTCACCGCCGATGGCTGGCTGCGCACCGGCGACGTCGCGACTATCGGCCCCACCGGCTTCATCCAGCTCGTCGACCGCACCAAGGACCTGGTGAAGTCGGGCGGCGAATGGATCTCGAGCGTGGAGCTAGAGAACGCGATCATGGCCCACCCCAAGGTGCTCGAGGCGGCGGTCGTCGGCCTGCCGCATCCGCGGTGGGACGAGCGGCCGGTCGCGGCCGTGGTGCTGAAGCCTGGTCAGCAGTGCACCAAGGACGAGATCAACGCCTTCCTGTCAGACAAGATGGCGAAGTGGTGGCTGCCCGACGAGGTCCTGTTCGTCGAATCGCTGCCGAAGACCAGCGTCGGCAAGTTCGCCAAGAACCAGCTGCGCGACCAGCTCCAGGACGTCGCCAAGCGCTGGGCGGCGGGCTAACCTCGCTCCGGTTGTAACGCCCGAAAGTAGGAGCTTCCCCCGGCATGCCAGGCGGCTAAAAGCAGCCTGCGCTACGTCCGGAGCTTCCCCCGGCATGCCAGCGGCTAAAAGCAGCCTGCGCTACGTCCGGAGCTGGATGCCCGCCCGGCGGCCTTCACTACGTTTCGGACGGCCGGAGGGCGCGCCGGACGCTAGGCGCGGCCGCGGCGGTTCGGGCGCCTGACGGCGAGCAGCAGCGCGCCTCCGCCGAGCAGGCTCGCCGTTGCCAACGCAAGGGCCGCGAGTTGGGCGTCCGACATGCGACCGTCCCCCGATCTGGTGTCGGCCGCGACCGCGCCGCGCACCTGAGCCTCGCTCCCGGCTGCGCCAGTTGGACCCACCGCGCCTTGTAGCGGCGGCGCGCCCGCCTGCGCCGTTGGTGTGCGCGTCGGGGTTGTGCTCGGCGAAGCGGCGCCGATTGCCGTGGCGGCCGGGAGCGAGGTCGCCGGCCGCTCACCCGAAGCGGTAGTGGGCGTGGCCGTGGTCCCCTGATTCGCGCCGGACTCGCCCGCGGTGGCGGCGGCGGTGAGAGTCAATGTCGCGGTCGGCGCAACGGCGGTGGACCCCGGGTTTGGCTGCGTTCCCTGCTCTGGCCCTGGCGTTGTGGTCGTGGTCGGGCTCGGAGGCGGCGTCGCTGTGCTGGCCGTCGCAGCCGCTGCGGCCGGCGCCGTCGGCGTCGCGGTAGAGGTCGGAGTTGGGGTTGGGGTTGGAGTCGCCGACGCCGACTCGGCCGGGTTAGCCGTCGGAGTCGCCGTGTGGGTGGGCGTGGCGGTTGGGGTGTGGGTCGGCGTGCCGGTCGGCGTGATGGGCGTGGGCGTGTTTGTCCAGGTCGGAGTCGGCGTTGCGGTGGGGGTGTGAGTCGGCGTCGGCGTGGGCGTGCTTGTCGGGGTGAAGGTGGCCGTGTCGGTTGCGGTTGGTGTATGAGTCGGAGTGTCGGTCGGGGTGGTGGTCGGCGTGGCAGTTGGCGTATGAGTCGGAGTGTCGGTGGGCGTGCTTGTGGGGGTGAAGGTCGGAGTGTCGGTGGCGGTGGGCGTGGGCGTGTTCGTCCAGGTCGGAGTCGGCGTGGGCGTGCTCGTCGGGGTGAAGGTGGCCGTGTCGGTTGCGGTTGGTGTATGAGTCGGCGTATGAGTCGGAGTGTCGGTGGCAGTGGGCGTCGGCGTGGGCGTGCTTGTCGGAGTGAAAGTGGGGGTGTCGGTGGCGGTGGGCGTGTGAGTCGGCGTATGAGTCGGAGTGTCGGTCGGGGTGGTGGTCGGCGTGGCAGTTGGCGTATGAGTCGGAGTGTCGGTGGGCGTGCTTGTCGGCGTGAAGGTAGGAGTGTCGGTGGGGGTTGGTGTGTGAGTTGGGGTGTCCGTTGCAGTGGCGGTCGCGGTTTGTGTTGGAGTGGGAGTTGGGGTGTCAGTCGGCGTGTCGGTGGCGGTTGCGGTTTGTGTCGGAGTGGTAGTGGGCGCGCCGGGGCACGGCACGGGCTCGCCTGAGGCATCCAGGAAGGCGAAGCCGGCCGCCGCGCTCGGCGCGAAGTCGCGCGCGCCGTCGGCAAGGATGTCGTTCGTCGCCGCGCGCAGGTTGTCGCCGTAAAGTACCTCAGCCGTGCCGCAAGCGGTCGCCGGAGGCGAATACGAGAAGGCATAGCAGGGCCCTTCGGTGGTGTCGAAAGGCGTCTGGCAGGGTGTCACGCGTCCGGCATCTTTGGTGGCTTCGGCGATACCTGGTCCGCGAATCGTGACCGATATCGTGCCGGGTGATGACGAAGTCAGGTCCTGGGCGTCGATGATGAAGCAACTGAAGGTCGAACCGGCGGGGAAGCCGTACTCGCTTTGCGACGATGGCGCCAGGAATTTGCAGTACAGCGCCCCGAACGGCGGCGCGGCGGCGCGTGAGCTCAGAGGCGCGGCGTCGAGCGCTACCAGCCAGAGCAGGAAGCCGATGAAGGCCAGGCCGAGGCCAAGGTGCAGCAGGAGCCGGTTAGAAGCTGAGGAGGAGCCACCGCGGAGCAAAGAGAGCCTCTGGGATCATTCATCGCCGCCGGGCGAGTCGATGGGTCTCTATGCGGGGTGGTTCGGACTCAGGCCGAGGTGGCCATATCTTAGAGGAAAGCATATCGAAAGGGAACAGGATGGGCGCGATACTTTGATGGTTGCGGCCGGCGTAGCGGGGCCGAGGCGGAAGATGGCAGCGGTCCGACTGGTGGACATCGCCGCCGGTGCTCGTTACGGCGTTGCGTCAGGTCCACCAGCCGGCTTTGTACCACCAGCCCTTGTGCTCGCGGCCTTTGGCGCCGGCCTTGCGCAGGCGCTCGAGGTGTTTGCCGCAGAGGGGGATGGTGACGCGCTCGCGTTCTTCGCCGCGCCATTTCTGGACGGCGAGGTCTTCGAGGGGAGGGCTTGTGCACCAGAGGCAGCGGGCGATGGGCAAACCTCACCCCCGGCCCCTCTCCGTCGACGGAGAGGGGAGTTGCGGTCGGCGAGGCTGGTTGCGAGATGTGCAGGGGCCTTTCAGGTCGCGACCTCTTCGGGCTCAAGGCGGGCGCCAGGGCCGAGGTGGACGCCGCGCTTGACCTTGGCGCCATCGGCGAGGACCGAGTCTTCAACGACGGCGCCGTCGCCGACCCAGCAACCTGTGCCAAGGACGGAGTCGCGGACGACGGCCTCGGCGCCGATCTTGGCCTGATTCCAGATGACGGAGCGCTGAATCGTCGCGTTGTCGCGGATGTCGCAGCGGTCACCGATTACGGTTGGTCCGGCGATGGTCGTCAGCCCGCCGATGCGGCAGGCACGGCCGATGATGACGCGGCCTTGAATGACGACGTCATGCCAGACCTGGCTCTCGACGCCGATGGAGGCCTGGCCGTCCTTGAGGTCGCCGGGCAGCCATTGGGGAATGCGGCCGCTGAGCAGGTCATGGTGAAGCTGGATATACCTCTCGGACGTGCCGACGTCCATCCAGTAGGCGTTGGACGGATAACCCATCACCAGATAACCCTCCGCGATTAGTGATGGGAAGACCAGTTGCTCCAGGGAGCGGTCCATTTTCTCGTCGGGTATGTGCTGGAGGACCTCGGGCTCGAAGAGCCAGGTGCCGGCGTTGGCGAAGTTGCTGGCCGCCTCGCTGCGGGGGGGCTTCTCGACGAAACGGGTGATGCGGTCGGTGCGGTCCATCTCGACGACGCCGTAGCCGCTGGGGTCTTCGACCTCAGCCAGGGCGATGCTGATGATAGCGCCGCGCTCTTTGTGGCGGGCGGCCATATCGGCGACGTCGAGGTCGCTGATTACGTCGCCGTTGCAGACGAAGAAGGCCTCAGTGAAGCCCTTCGCCGCCTCTTTGACAGCAAGACCGGAGCCGAGTGGCTCCGTTTCGTAGCAGTAGGTGATGTCGAGGCCGCTGCCGGCCCCGTCTGAGAGCACCTCCTCGATCCGCCTCTCACCGGCGGACGCGGCGAAGACGATGCGGTCCACGCCGTGACGGCGCAAGTTGTCGAGCAGGTGGGAGATGAGGGGGCGGTTGATGACGGGGATTAGCGGCTTTGGCACGGTGTAGGTGAGGGGCCTGAGCCGTGTCCCTCCGCCACCGACCAGGATTACCGCGTTCATTGTGGCCAAGCCTAACAGAGGGCCGAGGGTCGATGCCAGCACGGGAAGTTGCCGGTTGTCAGTTGTCAGTGGTCAGTCCGAAAGCGGATGGCCTGCTGCAATCCGGTTCGTTCTGGTGAGGGACGAAAGAGGCCCGCCGTGGTGGGCACTCTCCGCGCACAGGTATTGGCGAAGGCACCGGGTGAGGGTCAGGGCGCGAGGTTGTGGCGATGGGCGTAAGACACGGCTTCGGCCCGGTTGGCGGCGCCGGTCTTGGCATAGACGTTGCTGACGTGTCTGAGGACAGTGTTGAGGGCGATAACGAGCTCGTCCGCGATCTGCTGGTTGCTCCTGCCCTGAGCGAGCAGGCGCAGGACCTCGACCTCGCGCCCTGAGAGCCGGTCGGGATATTGCGGCGCTTTCGGCTCAAAGACGCGCACGGCGAAGAGCCTGCGCGGCTCGGTGACGCCTCTAAGGGAGTGCATGCCGAGGTCTTCGAAGGTGACGTTTGTAGAGGTCATCGCCAGCTCGCGGACCGTGTTCGAGGCCAGGATCTGGCCGGGAGGGCAGGCGTCGCGGACCCGGGAAGCGAGGTTGACGGCGCCGCCGGAGACCTTGTCCCCCTCCCAAATGACGTCGCCGGCGTGGAGGCCGATGTGGAGCCTGACCTTGTGCTCCTCAGCGATGCGTCTGATCTGGACGGCGGCGGTCAGGGCCTGGCTGGCGGAGGCGAACGTCGAGAGCAGGCCGTCGCCGAGGAGCACCCCTGGCGCCGCGTCGCCGTCATTGCTCCCGATGGCGTCGAGGAGGCGGGCGTGCAGGGTCTGGACCAGCTCGTGAGTTGCCTCGTCGCCGAGGCGCTCGTTGAGCTGGACCGAGTCGACGACGTCCGTGAACAGAATTACGGCGATGCTGTGGCGAACCTCGTCGGGTGCGCCAGGTTGCGGTCCGGCGGTCGCTGGGGCTTCCGACGGCCTGCGGCGCATCCTGGAGAGAGTGGAGCGCACCGTCTCCTGGCTCAGGGTGAGCGACTCGGCGATCTGCCGCTCGTCGCGGCCTTCCGCCGCCTGTTCGAGGACGGCCTGGTCGTGATAGGCAATAGTCGCAGGCGCTGCCGGCACTTCCGCGACCAGCTGCACACCGAGGTCGCCGGCAAGGCCCCGGGCGAGGGCAAGGAACGGCTCCAGGCCAAGCTCCTGAAGGACGGGCACTGCCTCCTCCACCAGGTCGATCGCGCGCTGGCGATTGCCGCTGCCGGGCCGGCGCAGGAGGAAGCGGGCGAAGTCGAGCTGGCTTCTGGCCAGCTCGACCCTGGCGCCTATAGACCGCGCTACTTCGATGGCGTTGCGGAAGTGAGGTTCGGCTTCTGAGTCCAGGCCGTGAGACGCGGCCATGAGGCCGAGAATGCGGGGCACGAGGAATGGAACGCCGATGGGGAATAGGAGGCCTTCGGCCGCGGCGGCGTTCAGAGCGGCGTATGCCTCGATCGAAGCTGGGGGGTCGCCGCAGAGGCTGGCAGTTTCGATGGCGGCCATGAAGTGCGGCAAGTAGTCGAGGTCCTGCCGCCAGCTGGGGCCAGCGGATTCCGGAGCAGGCAGTGGGCTTCCCCGTGCGAGGGCGCTGTAGGTTGCGATGAGGCGGCGCAGGCGATGCGCGCCGCCGGACGATGCCCAGTTGAGCGCGTCTTCGGCCTGCGCAAGGGCTCCAACAGGATAGCGTGCGGCCGTCAAGGCGCCCGCAACCGGCGAGACGGCCCAGCGGTAACCGGACCTGGCGACGAGGAGCACGCCTTCCTGGCCGTACTGGTCCGCTTTGCGGAAGTCGCCGCGGATGGCGGCAATGTTTGACAGGACGGCGGCTGTCAACGCTGCATCGCCGTAGAAGCCCCTCACTTTGTCGGAGTCGTGGCCCTCCGTGGCGAGCTCCTCGGCATCATCGAGGCGCCCCAGGGCGAGCAGGGCCTGTGGGGCCCTGGCCAGAGGGACTGCCCGATATAGTTGGTCCCCGAGCTCGCGCGAGTCGGCGAGTGCCGATGCATAGTGCTCCCACGAGTCCCTGAGGTGCAGGGTCTGGTACGCCCGCCGAGCAAGGGTGAGGTGGCTATACATCGCCGTCTTGTTGTCACCGATGCCCTCGGCGGCCTGAAGCGCGCGGGTGGCGCGGTCCTGGGCCAGCTCAGGATTTCCAGTGAAGAGATAGCCATCCGCTAACTGAGCTGAGACCGGGCCCTCGATCTCGGGACGGTTGTCGAGTGTTGCGAGGAGCTCCTCCAGCGGATGCGGGTCTACCGAGCCTCCGGGCCCCGCTGCCTCGAGGACCGCGCTGTGTTCTTCAATCAGGGCCTGCGCGAGCATTGGCGTGTCGCCGAGCGCGCGGAAGCCTTCGACCGCGACCGCATACTTCTCGTGGGCAGCTGGAATGCTGCCGTCCCTGAGATAGGCGTAGCCACAGGCGTAGTTGAGGCGGGCCTGCTCCGCTACGCCCAAGCCTCCCGTCCCGGCAGCGGCGATGGCAGCCTCATAGAACCGGGCGGCGTCTGTCCAGTCGAAGCCGAAGCAGGCCGCGTCACCGGCCCTGGCGGCATACTTCAGCATGCGGGCGCTGTCGGCCTCGGCTCCGGCTTCGATGAGGTGGCCGGCGATTTCGGTGGCGTGATCTTCGGCCTCGGGACCCCAGAGATCCTCGATGCGCACAGCGGTATGTGCATGAAGCTGTCTGCGGCGGGCCGGCGGCGGTCGGCGGTAGACGGCGAGGTGCACCAGCGGGTGTTCGAAGCGGTAGTTGTCACCTTCGGCAACGAGGAGGCCCTCGCGCTCGGACTCGGCGACGAGGTCAGGCAGGCGGTCTTCGTCCAGGCCGGCGACTGCCGCGAGCGCCTGCATTGAGTTACTGAAGCCGAGGACGGCCGCCTGGGTGAGAAGAGCCTGGCAGTCCTCGCTGAGCGCGCCGAAGCGTTGCAGGGCCGGCGCTGTGAACTCGGCGGGCAAGCGCAGGTCGGCGGGAGCCGCCAACGTCGCTGTCCGGCCAGGCTGTCCGTCGCGAATCACGTTGACCAACTCGATCACCATGAAGGGGTTGCCCTGGCTGGCCGTCAGGACCTGCTCGACGAGGGCCGGGGTGGGCGCGCCAACGCCCATGCCGCGGATGAGGGCATCGACATCGAGGACGCTGAAGCTGTGGAGGTCGATGCGGCTGGTGATCTCCTCACGGTAGAAGCGCACCAGCGCCCGGGCGAAAGCGCTGTCGGGCTCGGAACGGCGGTGTGTAGCCACGACAAGCAGCGGGATCTTCTGGGCGCGCGTTGCGTCGGCGAGGTTGAAGGCCAAGTGCTCGAGCAGGTCCAGCGAGGACCGGTCGGACCACTGCAGGTCGTCGATCGCGAGGACGAGCGGCCGGCCCTGGGCCAGCTGGATGGTAGCTTTCGAGACGGCCAGAAAGAGGTCCGCCTTCTGGAGTTGACGGTCGCCGGCGTCGGCCTGCTGGCCCCTGAGGCGGGCGAGAATGGAGCGGTCCCAGCCGGGAGCGGCCTCAAGTAGGGGGAAAAGGGAGTCCGAGAACGGGAGGAGGGGCAGGCGCAGGTTCTCGTGGCAGCGGGACAGGACCACGCCGGCGCCGCGCGCCTCGGCGACGGCCCCGAACTCCCGCAGCAGGCGGGTCTTCCCGATACCCGGTTCGCCCTGCACGAGCACGAGCTGCGGCGAACCTTCCAGGGCGCGGGACAGGCAGGCAGTGAGGGATTCCATTTCACGAGCGCGTCCTACGAAGGGCGGGTGGCGTGGCGCGCTGGCGGTGGTGCGGTTTCGGGCCGTGACCATTACATTGGCGGACCTGGCAAGTCTCAGCGCAATGCTAATGGCCACGGCCCCATAGCGTCCACGTCACCCCCAAACGAGTTGTGCTGTCCTCAGCGATGCGGCGGGTCGGCGCGCATGTGGGGGCGGACGCCAAGCTGCGCCAGGATGTGGGCGCAGTTCCAGGTGGTATCGAGTCCCTGGATTTTTGGGCCTTCCATCGTGGCGACCCCGAAAGCCTTGACTTTTACTGAACGATTTGTGCGCCCTACGTTAGGCAGCCGGCCGGTGTTTGCGCCGCTGAAAAACAACTCGAAAGCGATCTGGTTTGAGTCGGGCGCCGGCGTCGCAAAGGTTCGGCCGAGTTCGAAGCTGGTTGTGGTCAGGTCGGGGAAGCCCGAGACAAGGCCCTTGAGAAACCAGAGCGTCTGATCCGTGTCCGCGGCCTGGTTTGCGAAAACGTCCGATTTCCAGGTCAGGTCGTTTGTCGTGATTTCGTGGAGCTTGGCCTGCAAGGCGCCCATGATCACGGCTTCGTTCGCCGCGTCGTGGTGCTCTCTGGCCGCGAGCAGGTCTGGGAACATTGCCTGCAGTTCCTTCAGTACCGGGGGCAGCTGAGAGAAGAACTGCTTCAAAGCCGTTTCCAGGTCGGCATGGCTGGGCATGGGAATCCTTCCTTCTCAGAGGAGACGCGCGATCGCGTTTCCTCAAGCAGCGCCGATACCGCTCCGGCTGGGGGTGGGCGGCGCCGCGTCGTGCAGGTTATTGACGAATACGCCGGGCAGCATCCTGGCGATCGTGGTGTCGGATTGATCGACGTTCTGGCCGACAAACAGGATGCCTGCCTGGCGCCTCATGACGTCCTGGTTGACGTGCGGGGCCGCGATCTCATTTGTGGGGAAGTCCTCGACCCAGGGATCGTCTCCCTCCGGGTCGGTGGCGGTGTAGCTGAAGCCTGGCGTGAGGATGATGAATGTGACCTGGTGGGTATTCCAGCACACGTAGACTTCGAACTTCGGTAGCCCGCAGATCCAGTACGTGTCGATGGGCAGCATGCCGCCCGCGCCCTCAGCCGGAGGGTTGGCCTCCGCACCCTCGGCTGTTTGCGCAGCGGAAGACCCGCCGAACAGGCTTGTCAGGGAGTGGAAAAACCCCCCGGAAGTGGAATTAGTCCCAGGCGCTGAGGTTTTAATGCGGTTTCGCGTTTGGGTTTCGGGGTGTGGGTTTGTGGGGTCGTGGTCGATCCCCAGAGCGACCTCGAGGGCCCTCTCAAGGCCTTCGCGCAAGACGCCCTCAGGGTCGCCGTTATAGTTGTGCCACCAGCCGGTGGACTCCTTGGCCGGGTCGATGTAGTCGTTCTCGCCGAGCCAGTGGTCGCGAAGGTGCTCCTTGGACCCTATGCCGGTGGGATCCTTGGGATTGCCGGCAAGGTCCAGGGCTACCTTGCCGGCTGCTTCCATGGTGCCGATGTCATAGAGCTTGTGCGTCGGGACACCGAGCGCGTCCCTGGCTCTGAGTTTTCTTAGAGTTTCGAGCGCGCCGGCTTCGTCGCCGTAGCGCTGGTCCAGCATCTGGGCGACGCCACCTTTGGCGAGGTGTTTAGGCATTGGTGGTGGCATGAGACCCTCCAGTGAACGCAGGCCTAAGACGGAAGGTGAGTCCGCGAAGGAAATTCGCCGAGCGGGCCTGAGGGGCATTTGATACTACCATCGCTGTCAAGCTGTTCGGACGGGTAAGTAGCCGGTCGCCCGCGCCTGGGCCGGGGTGGGGACGGAGAGGACCCGCCGGAGCGGGCCCTCTCCGTGCAAGGGGAGGGTTAGCGGAGGTCGACAAGGGTGAAGGGGAGGCCGTCCTGGCCCCGCACCGCCTGGATGTCGGCGGCGGCCTGGAGGCCGGCGTCCGGCGCGCCCGCACTGATCACGATGACCTCGTAGGCGAAAGGCTCGGCGCCTTCGACCTGGTCGCGGATCGCCTGGGCGTCGAACATGGCCTGGATAACCGCGGCCTTTTGCTCTTCCGTCGCGACGAGATAGAGCTGGTAGTCGTGCGGCTCCACCACCCGCGAGAGGTTCGCGAATGCCGTCCCGGGCGCCGTGTTGGGAGCGCCGCTGCCGTCCATCGCGAACTGGCTGACGCCAACCGCCGCGGCCGCGAGGGCCACGATGGCGAGCGCGCCGGCCATAGGGTTGAGGTGTAGCTTTCGAGCGGTCCTCGGGTAACCAACAGTGCTGATAGCCATTTCCGTTTCCTTTCCGGTGTTGTGAACTGTTCCCTTGCCGAAAGTTGTGCCGATGTGGGCGGTGTCCCTTGCCATATGTGAGCCCTCCTTTGGCTGTTTGCCTTCTCTGCCTTGCGAGATGAGTGTCTCGCCGCGGGAGATCGCTGCCATCCCAGCCCGCTGGGATTCTTTGGCGCCTAAATGCGGCCACCTGCGCAGTGAAATAGCCAGACGATAGCAGGAAACTGTTAGTGGCCGGTGCCGGCAGGTCGCGGCAGCCCGAAAGCGACTTAGGTCGAGGCGAACCGAAGAGGGCAACAAACCCGGGTAGTCTTGGCATTGGCGCGGCCACCTTCCGGGTTGACTGTGGCCGACCGGGCGCGACCTTTCGACCTTCGGATCGCGGTCGTACTGCTGCCGGCAGTAGACTGCGGGCATGAGTCGCAGGGACAGGCTGGCGAACGGCGTCGACCGGGCGCTCTTGACGACGCTGATGCTGGGCATCGCCTTCGTGATGGAGCGCGCCATCGACCGCATCGGCGAGAAGCGGCCGGAGCGCGAGCACTCGCGCCTGGGGCGGCGGCTGTTTCGCCAGTTCCTGCCGACGGCGCATCTGGAGCACCAGCACGCACATCAGGGGGAGGCCCCCTAACCCCCAATCCTGGGGGACAGGAGGGCGATGGGCCCGCAGCGCAGCGCCGGCATCGAGTGGCAACACCCTGGCCTCAATCCTGGTGGGGCCGGGGGGCTGAGGCGGCCGCGACGCGCAGTTACGGCGGATGCTGTGGGGCGCGCGGCTTACTTGCGGGGCTTGCGGCGCAGTTCGAGCATGAGCATGCCGGTCATGGCCGTGCCGGCGCTGCCCAGGGCCGCGGGGAGCCACTTGGGGACGCGCTGCGAGTTCGCGGACATTGCCGTGCCGACGATGGAGGCGCTGATCGCCAGGGCGAGTGAAAGCTGGCGGGCGGAGCGCCCGACCGTCTCTTCCAGGTTCTCCAGACCGCGAAAGTTCACCTGAAGGTTGCCGCCGGGCCGGGCGCCGGTCAGGCCCTCGATGGCCTCGATGAAGCGCATGACGCGCACCCAGGCCTTCTGGCCCTCGTACATCATCCGTCGCGGGTCGGCGACGTTGGAGAGGCGCCCCAGGGTGTGGCGCAGCACGAACGTGCCGGCGACGGCGAACGGGTCGAGCGTGGGGTCGAGCTCGGCGGCGACGAGCTGCATCTGGGCGAAGGCCTTGCCGCTGAGCATGAGCGAGGCAGGGACGGGGACGTTGTGGCGCAGGCCGATCTCCGGTGATCTCCTGGAGCATTGGGCCCAGCTGAAGCTCTTTTAGCGACATGCGACGGTACTTCTGCACCAGGACGCCGACCTCCTCGCGGAAGGGGCCGATGTTGACGTTGGCGCCGGCCTTGGCGTCACCGCCACCGGCGAGCATGAGCACCACCTCGGAGAGAAAGGAGGCGTCCTCCTGCGCGAAGGCGAGCAGCAACAGGAGCATCAGGTCGCGAATCGATGGTTCGACCTCGCCGACCATGCCCAGGTCGAGGAAGTAGATGACGCCGTCCCACCACTTGAGGTTTCCCGGGTGAGGGTCGGCGTGAAAGAAGCCTTCGGTGAGGATCTGGCTGTAGAAGGACTCCAGGAGCTGCCGGGCGGCTTCGCGGCGCTCGGGCCCTTCGGGCGCGGAGGTCACGGCGCCGCCCTGCACTTCCTGCATCACCAGCAGGCGCGCGGTCGAGTAAGAGTCGAAGACGTCGGGGACCGCGAGACGGCTGTAGGGCGCCAGGACGTGCTTCATGCGCCGCATGTTCGCGGCCTCCTGGCGGAAGTCGAGCTCGCGGCGCAGCGACTTCGAGAGGTGGTCGATGATCGCCGGCAGGTCGAAGACGCGCTTGAAGGCGGGGCGCCCGCCGGCCTTCTCGACGAACATTTCCAGCAGGCCCAGGTCATCCATGATGTCCTGCTCGGCAGTCGGCCGCTGCACCTTCACCACCACGCGCTCGCCGGACTCCAGGGTGGCGCGATGGACCTGAGCGATGGTGCCGGCCGCCAGGGGCTCCGGCTCAATGGCGGCGAAGACGTCTTCCCAGGGGACGCGCAGTTCGCGTTCCATGGCGGCGACGACCTCTTGCTGGGTCAGCGGCGTGACGCGCTCCTGAAGCGTCTGCAGCTCTTCGAGGAAGGAAGGCGGCACCAGGTCAGGGCGTGTCGAGAGAATCTGGCCGAGCTTTGCGAAGGTGGGGCCGGAGGCGTCGAGGGCCTCTCTGAGGCGGCGAGCGCGCTCGCGGACGGCTTCTTCATCGTTGACCGGGCGCGTCAACACTTCACGCATGCCGGCGCGGACCATGATCCGGCCCAGGCGCCAGGCGCGGCGCAGAAGCCGGCGCTCGCGGGTGACGCCGCGCTCCTCGATCACCGGCACGGAGGCGCCGTTGGCGGTGTTCACGATGATGACGGTGCAACGGGCGTTGTGGGAGACGCGGTTAGGCACGTTGCCGAGAAGGAACTCCTTGCGGCCGCTCATGCCAAGGTTGCCGACGACGACGGCGTCGGCGCCCTCCTCTTCGACCGCGCGAAGGATGCCGGTCGAAGGGTCATCGTCGACGACTACGCGGGCATGGCCGCGGCTGCCGGCGAGCTCGCGCGCGAAGCGCACCAGGCTCGCCGTCGTGTCCTCCATAAGCTCTTCGTCGACCCTGGCCTCGGTCCCGTTGGCGGGCAGCGGCGGGACCATGACCTGCACGACGACGAGGTCGGCGCCCTGGCTCTCGGCCATGGTCGCGGCCCAATGAACGGCGGCGTCCGCGGAGGGAGAGCGGTCGGTGGCGACGACGATGCGGTGCACGGACTGCGTCAGTAGGGTTGTCACAAGGGGTGCGGCTCCCGGCGCAAGTCAGCGTAAGGGAGCCTGGAGCCAGGGGCAACTGAATGGCTGCGGATTCTTGTAGCGGCCGTGGTGGCGCGGTTATACTCCTGGTATGAAGACGGCAGTGTCCATTCCGGATGATGTGTTCGAGAAGATCGAGCGCCTTGCGCGCCGCGAGAAAAAGTCCCGAAGTCAGGTGTACAGTGCCGCCCTGCGTGAGTACGCCGCCCGTCATGGCCTGGATGAGATAACGGAGGCTATGGACCGCGTGTGCGAGCAGATTCAGTCGCAGGGCGATGGATTCCTGGCTGCGGCCAGCCGCCGAGTACTGGAGCGAGTTGAGTGGTGATTGCCCAGGGCGAGGTGTGGTGGGCGGACTTGCCGCAGCCAACCGGATCCGGGCCTGGTTTCCGGCGACCGGTAGTCGTAGTCCAGGGTGACGCCCTGAACCGCAGCCGCCTTGCAACCGCGGTCTGCGTGCCACTGACCAGTAACCTGAGGTGGGCGGACGCTCCTGCCAATGTGTTTTTGGAAGCCGGAATTACCCGGCTTCCTAAGGACTCCGTGGCCAACGTCTCGCAGATAGTTGCGCTCGATAAGGCTCTCCTGACTGAACGCGTGAGCAAGCTTTCGGCAGAGAAGCTGGGGCTCGTGCTCTCTGGGATCGATCTCGTGCTCGGCCGCTAGGGCGGAATCGGTTCGCGCGGATTTCAGGCCCTGCCTTGCGTCGCGTTGGGCGCGACAAGGAGCGCCCAGCGGGAGAAACCGCCTCAGCTGCGGCTTTGATCTGAAAATGACGCAATGTTTCGAAATCCCGCGCTGGACGCCCCAGCCGCCGCGTCCATAAGTTTGTCGCACGGCGCCGCCGGGTTGAGGAAAGCGCGCACAATTTGGGAAAGGGCGGCATGCTGCCATGCCAGACGAACCGCGGGTGGTGATCCTGGGAGGGGGGTTCGCAGGCCTGGGCGCGATGCGCAAGCTGAAGAAGGCGCCGGTCAAGGTAACCCTGATCGACCAGAATGAATACCACACCTTCCTGCCGCTGCTCTACCAGGTCGCGACCTGCGAGCTCGGGCCGAGCGAGGTCGGCTTTCCCCTGCGCGAACTGCTGCACGAGAGGCCGGACTGGCGCTTTCACCAGGCAAAGGTCACCGGCATTGACCTCGCGAAGAAAGAGGTGACGGCCGAGGGCCTGGGCCCCGAGCCTTACGACTATCTGGTAGTCGCGCTGGGCGCGGTGGCCAACTTCTTCGGGACAAAGGGGGCGGAAGAGAACGCGTTTCCGCTCTACAACATGCGCGACGCGCTGAAGCTGAAGCAGCAGATTCTCGGCTGCTTCGAGGCCGCCGACAAGGAGCCGCGCCTGGTGGACGACGGCGCGCTGAGGTTCTGTGTGGTCGGCGGCGGCGCCACGGGTGTTGAAACGGCGGGTGCGCTGGCGGACCTGCTCAAGGCTGAGCTGGCGCAGGACTACCCGAACCTGCCGGTCGACGAGGCGGAGGTACACCTCTACGAGCTTGGCCCAAGCCTTCTTGGCCCCTTCAAGCCCAACCTGCGCGACTACGCGAAGAAAGCGCTCGAGGATCGAGGCGTAAAAGTCCACCTGGGCGAAGGCGTGACTGGGATCGACCAGACCCGCGTCCACCTCAAATCCGGGGACGAAGTGAAGGCGCATACCTTGATCTGGGGCGCCGGGATCAAGGCCAACCCGATCGCCGGCGAGCTGGGAGAGGAGCTGGCGAAGGGCCGCGTCGACGGTGGGCCCGGAGCTGAACCTCGAAGGACCATCCAGAGGTCTACGTGGTGGGCGATATCGCCATGATCACGGACTCGAAGACGAAAGAGCAGCTGCCGCAGCTGGGGTCGGTGGCGCAGCAGGCCGGATTCACGGCCGGCGAGAACATCATTCGCCAGGTCGAGGGCAAGAAGCCGCAGCCGTTCGAATACAAGGACAAGGGGACGATGGCGCAGGTGGCGCAGGGCGCGGCCGTGGTGCAGTTCCAGTCCGGCCGCACGATGACCGGCAAGGCGGCCTGGCTGGCCTGGCTGGGAGTGCACCTGACGCTCCTCTCCGGCGGCGAGGAGAAGGGGCTGACCATCCTGGACTGGGGCTGGAACGCCGTCTCGCAGGACCGCGGCAAGCGCACTTTGGTGGCATAGCGGCCTTGAGCACGCCTTCGACACTTGCGTCGGCCGCGCGCGATCAGGTGGGCGCCACGCTCTCCAGGGCCAGCGCGGTCGAACGGCGCGGGCGTTAGACCGGCCGGCATGGACGTCGAGCAGCTCTCGCGGATCCAGTTTGGGCTCACGGCGAGCTTCCACTTCATCTTTCCGCCGCTTTCGATGGGGCTGGGCATAATGCTCGTCGCCATCGGCATCAAGTACGCGCGCTCCAAAGACCCGAAGTGGCGCCAGCTTTCGTTCTTCTGGACTCAGGTGTACGGGCTGATCTTCGCGCTGGGGGTCGCGACGGGCATTGTCCAGGAGTTCGAGTTCGGGATGAACTGGTCCGCCTACTCGCGCTTCGTGGGCAACGTGTTCGGCAGCCTGCTCGCGGCCGAAGGCATATTCGCGTTCTTCCTCGAAGGCGGCTTTCTCGGCCTCATGCTATTCGGCGGCAACCGGCTGGGCCCGCGGCTGTGGCTCGGCGCGACCGCCGTGGTGGTGTTCGCCGCCCACTTCAGCGCCGTGTGGATCATCATGGCCAACTCCTGGATGCAGACGCCGGACGGCTACAAGATCGTGACCCAGAACGGCGCCCAACTGGCAGAGATGACCAGCTTCGTGGACGTGATGTTCACGCCCTCATTCATACCGCACATCCTGCACGTCTTCGTGGCCTCCTGGACGGCGGGAGCGGCGCTGGTGATGAGCGTGAGCGCGTTCTACATCCTGCGCGGCCGCCACATCGAGTTTGCGAAGGCCGGCTTCGGGCTGGCGCTGCCAGCGTTCGCGGTACTGGCGGTGCTGAACCTGGTCATCTTCGGCGCCAACCAGGCCGTCGAAGTCACGAACAACCAGCAGGTCAAGCTGGCGGCGATGGAGGGCTTGTGGGAAGACAAGTCCTGCGCGCCGCTGCTCCTGGTGGGCTGGGTAAACGAGTCAGACCAGACCACGAAAGGCATCGGCATCCCCTGCCTGCTGAGCTTCCTTTCGTATGGCAACACTGACGCCACGGTGAAGGGACTCAAGTCCTTCTCGGAGGACGATTGGCCGCCCGTCAACCTCGTATTCCAGGCGTACCACTGGATGATCAACTTCGCGATGATCTTCGCCCTGGTCGGGGTCGCCGGCGCCGGGCTGTACTTCTGGAAGCGAAAGATATTCGAGTGGCGCTGGGCGATGTGGGTCCTGGTGGTGATGGTGGTCTTCGCGGAGACGACGATTACCGCCGGCTGGTGGACAGCCGAGATAGGCCGCCAACCCTGGGTGGTCTGGAACGTCCTCAAGACGACGGACGGCGTGTCGCCGAGCCTGACAACCGGACAGGTGGCCGCTTCGCTGGCGATGTTCGTCGTCCTCTATACGCTGCTTCTGGTCCTCTTCCTGTTCCTGCTCAACGCCCGCATCCAGAAGGGACCGGAGTCGCTGGAGGAGGCCGAAACCGTGCCGGTGTCATCGCTGCCGGACACGTTCAGGGAGATATTTCGCCGCCGCGGCGGGCGCGACTCGGCGGCCGGGGCTTCGCAGGCCGTTGCCGTCGAAGAAGGTGAGGCAGGCTCTTGAGTCTGGGCGACGTCTGGTTCGGGCTGTTCGTGGCGATCATCGCCGGCTACTTGATCCTGGACGGCTTCGATATGGGCGTGGGCATCCTGCACCTGTCGTCGCGCGGACGGACCGGGAGCGAAGGCTGGTGCTCAACAGCATCGGGCCGGTCTGGGACGGAAACGAGGTCTGGATCGTCCTCGGCGGCGGCGTGCTGTTCGCGGCGTTTCCGCCGGCGTACGCGTCGCTGTTCTCCGGCTTCTATCTCGCGTTCATGCTGGTGCTGCTCGTGATGATCCTGCGCACGTGCGCGCTGGAGTTCAGGACCAAGCGCGCCGGGGCAGGCTGGCGACGTACGTGGGACGCGGTCTTTGCGGCTGCCTCGCTGGGGCTTGCGTTTCTCCTGGGCGTGGCCTTCGGAGACATCGTCTCAGGGGTCAACCTGGACAAGGACGGCGAGATCAACGCCAACCTGATCGATCTGCTGACGCCGTATGCGCTGCTGGTGGGAGTCACGGCGGTGGCAATGTTCGCGATGCAGGGATCGATCTACTTGCTGATGAAGACCGAGGGTGCGCTGCATGAGCGCTTGCGAAGCTTCGTGCCGCGGCTGCTCTTTGTCTTCTTCGCCCTGACGACCGCCTCGGTCATCGCGACGGCGCTGTCTCAAGACGAAGTCAGCGACCGCTACCTGAACGATATCTGGCCGGATGTCTTTCCGGCGGCGGGTTTGGCAGCCTTCATCCTGGCCGCCCATTATCTGAGGATAGGAAAGGACTTCGCCGCCTTCGTAGCCTCCAGCGCGATGATTGCGTTGCTTCTGCTTTCGGGAGCCGTCGGGATGTATCCCAACCTACTGATCTCGACAGTGAACGACGACTACAATCTCACCGTCGACAACTCAGCCTCGGCTTCGAACACACTCCAAATAATGCTGGTGGCCGCGGTCATCGGCATTCCGCTGGTGCTGCTGTACACGGCGGGCGTCTACTACTTTTTCCGCGGCAAGACGGAAATCGGGCCGGACAGCTACTAGGCCACGTGCAGGCTCAGCGCGTCGTCGGCGGACGGGCGGAAGGGGTGGTGGCCCAGGCCCCGCGCCGCGAGACTTCGGCCGAAGGGCGGCTGCTGGAGCTTTGCCCGCCGGCGCGCATTTACCTCTACCTCGCGATAACGGCGGGGGTCGCCGTGGCGGGCCTGGTCGTTGCCCAGGCATGGATGCTCAGCCGGCTCGTCAGCCGCGTCTTCGTCGAAGGACAGACCGCGGCCGGCGTGTGGCCGCTGTTTGGGTTCATGCTCCTGCTGCTCGCGTCGCGGTGCATCTTCATCTTCGCCGGCGACGTGCTGGGGCAGAGGGCCGCGGGTGCCCTGAAGGGCCGTTTGCGTGCCGACCTGACGGAGCACCTGTCGGCCCTGGGCCCGACTTATCTGCGGGGCGAGCGTAGCGGCGAGCTGGTGAACACGGCCGTCCAGGGCCTCGCGGACCTCAACGAGTACGTCGGCGCCTATCTGCCGCTGCGCGCGCTCGCGGTCCTGACGCCGCTGTTGGTAGCGTCGCGTGATTCTTCGTGCTCGACCCGCTGACGGTCGTGGTGCTGCTGGCGACGGGGCCGCTGCTGGTGGTGTTCCTGGCGCTGATCGGCAGCCGGGCGAAGGAGCTAACCGGCGCGGCGATTTCAGGAGATGGGCCAGATGAGCGCGTTCTTCCTGGACATGCTGCAGGGCCTGCCGACGCTGAAGATGTTCGGCCGCAGCCGCGAGCAGGTCGAAAACATTCGCCGGGTCAGCGGCGACTACGGCAACACGACGATGCAGGTGCTGCGCACGGCGTTCGAGACTACGCTGGTGCTGGAGCTGGGCACCACGCTGGCGACGGCGCTGGTGGCCGTCGAGATCAGCCTGCGATTGATGGCAGGCAGCGTGCCGTTCGACAGGGCGCTTGCGGTCCTGATCATCACGCCGGAATTCTTCCTGCCCTTGCGTCAGCTTTCCGGGCGCTACCACGCGGGGGCGGCCGGAAAGGCCGCGGCCGAACGCGTCTTGGCGATTCTGGACACGCCGGCGCCGGAGGCCGCGGGCGAGTCGCGCAGCAGCAGGCCGGCGCCGCGGGTGCGGGGGGACATTCGCTTCGAGTGCGTGCGCTTCTCTTATGCGGGCGGCCGCGCCGCCGTCCTGCGCGACTTCTCGATGACCATACGGGGCGGCAGGCGGACGGCCCTAATCGGGCCGACGGGCGCCGGCAAGAGCACCGTGGCCAATCTCCTGCTGCGCTTCATCGAGCCGGACGGCGGGTCGATCACGGCCGGCGGGGTTGAGCTGAGCGCGATTGACAGCCGGAGCTGGCGGTCGCTGGTGGCCTGCGTGCCCCAGCGGCCGCACCTCTTCTACGGGACGGTGATGGAGAATCTGAGGCTGGCCCGGCCCGGCGCCAGCTACGAGGAGGTGGCCGCGGCGGCGGACGCCGCGCACGCGCACGACTTCATCCGGCGCCTTCCGCGTGGATACGAGACGATGGTGGGGGAAGACGGCGCCCGCTTTAGCGGCGGCGAGCAACAGCGAATCGCCATCGCCAGGGCGTTTTTGAAGGACGCGCCGATCCTCATTCTGGATGAACCGACGTCCCACCTGGACGCGGAGAGCCGGGCGGCGTTGATGGCGTCGCTGGAAGACCTGGGACGGGGCAAGACCGCGCTCGTCATCTCGCACGACCTGGAGATCGCGCGGAGGGCCGACGTTGCCTTCCTGATAGAGGACGGCGGCGCGGCGGAGATCGGCGCGCACCAATTGCCATCATTCGGCGCCGGGCTGAAGCTCCAGGCCGTCAGCGGGACCTCCGAGGACGCCGCGTTATGAGCCCCTTCGGACGGCTGCTGCGGCTGACGGCGCCTTTCGGCTGGTGGGTAGGGCTGGCGACGCTACTCGGACTCGTCGCAATGGCTTCGGCGGTGGCGCTGATGGCCACTTCGGCGTATCTGATCGCGAAGGCGGCCCTGGCGACCGAGGTCGCGGAACTGACGCTTGCCCTTGCCGGCGTGCGGCTGTTCGCGATCCTGCGGGCGAGTTCGCGCTATCTCGAGCGCCTGACCACTCACACAGCGACATTTCGGATCCTTGCCCACGTGCGGGCCTGGTTTTACGAAGCGATCGAGCCGCTCGCGCCGGCGCGGCTGTCGCGCTACCGCAGCGGTGACCTGCTCGGCCGCAGCGTCGGCGACATCGAGACGCTGGAAAACTTCTACGTGCGGGTGCTGGCCCCGCCTCTGGTTGCCGCGTTTGTCGTGGTGTTCGCCTGCGCTCTGCTCGGCAGCCTGGACTCCTCCCTGGCGCCGCCTCTGCTGGCGTTCTTGCTCCTGGCGGGCGCGGGCCTGCCGCTGGCCATGCGCCGCTTGGGGCGCGTCCCCGGAACGAAGCTCGTGGCTGCGCGGGGGGAGCTCACCGCCTCCCTGGTAGACGAGTTTCAGGGCGCCGCCGACCTGTTGATCTTCGACCGGGCGGCGGAACATCGAGGCCGCCTGTTGGCCCGCGGGCGAGAACTGGACGGCCTGGAGCAACGCATGGCCGTGCTCGGAGGGGCCGGCAACGCGGCCGGCGCCTTGCTTGCCGGGCTGGCCTCGCCTGTGCGTCTTGTTCCTGGCGGTGGGCCTGGTCGCTTCAGGCAGTCTGGCGCCGGTCTTACTCGCTGCCGTGCCGCTCGCCGCCCTGGCGAGTTTCGAGGCCCTGCAGCCGCTACCGGGGGCGCTTCAGCAGTGGGAGGTGGAGCGCGCCGCGTCCCTGCGGATATTCGAACTCATCGATGCCCCGGCCGAAGTCCACGAACCCGAGCGCCCGGCTGAGCCGCCCGCCGAATTCGGCATCGAGTTCAGGGACGTGGTCTTTCGCTATGAAGAGGACGCCGCGCCGGTGCTGATGGGCCTGAGCTTCGACGTGGCCATGGGCGAACGCCTGTGGATTACGGGCAAAAGCGGCTGCGGGAAGTCGACGATTGTGAATCTGCTGCTGCGGTTCTGGGAGTACGAGGCCGGCGAGATCAGGATTGGCGGGCGCGACGCGCGCGAGTTCGACGCTGAGACTCTGCGCGCTTGCATCGGCGTGGTGCCCCAGGACGTGCACCTGTTCAACGCCACGGTGCGCGATAACCTGCTGCTGGCGAAGCCCGAAGCATCCGACGACGAGATCGCCCGCGCCTGCCGCACGGCGCTGATCGACGAGTTCATCGAAGGGCTGCCGCAGGGCTACGAGACCCTGATCGGCGAAAACGGCCTGCTCTTCAGCGGGGGAGAACGCCAGCGGCTGGCGATCGCGCGCATGGTCCTCAAAGACGCTCCCCTGATCATCCTGGACGAACCGGCCGTCAACCTGGACGCGCGCACGGAAGCCGAGATATGGGAATCGCTGGAGCCTTTTCTGGCGAGGCGGACGGTCCTGGTCATTTCGCACCGGCCGCTGGGGCCGGCGGAGGCCCATCGCGCGATCGAGCTTCGGCAGGGCCGGGCGCAAGCGCCGGAACTCTCGCCGCGGGTGCCTTTGGCGAACAGGCGCGAAGCTTTTCAAGACAATCTATACGAGTAAGGCGTGCATCCTAACCCGGCTTCGGGCAGCCGCGAATGAGAATCAGTTAGCGCGCGATGGCGCGTCGCCAGTTGATCGCCTGTGAGGATGAAACGTGGCCAGAACGGTCCTGGGAACGAAGAAGAGCAGCCCCGAAGCGACAGCCGGCGCCGGCGACGTCCTGGTCATTTTCGGAATCACCGGCGACCTGGCGAAGGTGATGACCTTCCGGTCGCTCTACAGGCTGGAAAGGCGCGGCCTGCTGGACACGCCGATTGTCGGCGTAGCCGTCGATGATTGGACGATCGAGCGTCTCAGGGACCACGCCCGCGAATGCATCGAAGCGGCCGGCGAGAAGATCGAGCCGCGGATGTTCAAACGGTTCGCGGACCGGCTTGCCTACGTCCAGGGCGACTTCAAGGACGCCGCGACCTACAAGCGAGTGGCCGCGTCCGTGCGGGGCGCGCTGAAGCCGGTCTTCTATCTGGAAATTCCCCCGTTCCTTTTCGGCACCGTGGTCAAGGGGCTTTCGGACACCGGCCTCACCAAAGACGCTCGCGTTGTTGTCGAGAAGCCTTTCGGGCACGACTCGCAGTCGGCCCGAGACCTGGCGGGCGAGCTGCACACTTACCTGGACGAGTCCCAGATTTTCAGGATCGACCACTTCCTGGGCAAGATGGGCATCGCCGAGATCCTGTATCTGCGCTTCGGTAACTCAATGCTGGAGCCGGTCTGGAATCGAAACTACCTGGACAGCGTCCAGATCACGATGGCGGAGAGCTTCGGCGTCGAAGACCGGGGCCACTTCTACGACCCGGTAGGCGCCCTGAGAGACGTTATCGTGAACCACCTGATGCAGGTGGTCTCGGCGGCGGCGATGGAAGCGCCGGCCGGCCGCGACACCCAGACCCTGAAGTCGGCCCAGATGGCGGTCTGGCAGTCGATCCCGGAGGCGGAACCAGCCCATTATGTGCGAGGCCAGTACGACGGCTACCTGAGCATAAACGGAGTGGCGCCGAATTCGACCACCGAGACCTACGCAGCCCTGAGGCTGGACATCGAGAACTGGCGCTGGTCCGGCGTCCCCTTCTTCATTCGCACCGGCAAGCGCCTTCCCGTGACCGAGACCGAGATACGGCTGATCTTCAAGAAGCCACCCAAGCTTCAGTTCTCGTTTCCCGGCGACCGCCATCCGGAGCCCGACCAGTTGATAGTCAAGCTCGATCCGTCGACGGGCATCCGCATCTGCGTAGACGCGCGCAGGGGCGATGCGCCCGGTCCCCAGGCGATCACGCTCGACATGGAGTTCTCGGATGAGGGCGGCGAGGGCGCTACACCCTACGAAGTCCTGCTCCACAACGCAATGCTCGGCGACCCTATGCGTTTCACCCGGCAAGACGGCGTCGAGGAAACCTGGCGGATCATGCAGCCGTTGCTCGATGCGCCCCCGCCCGTGCATGTCTACCAGCAAAGCACCTGGGGACCTTCGGCGGCCGACAGGCTGATGCGCGGCCATGAACGCTGGCGGAAGGTCTGGGAGGCAGCATGAGCGCAGTTGAAGTCAGAAGCGCGCGAAAGACGACGAGCCGAACCGCGCGGCGCCCGGTATCCGCCGAACAGAGCGCGGCCGCACCTTCGCCATTTCCTCCGATCGCCGATTACGGATTTCTATCCAACTGTCATACCGGCGCGCTGGTTGCGCCGGACGGTTCCGTCGACTGGCTTTGCGTGCCTGCGTTTGATTCCCCCAGTGTGTTTGGCGCACTTTTGGACCGGCAGGCCGGGAGCTTCAGGATCGGACCGTTCGGGACCAATGTCCCCACCCAGAGACACTACGAACCAGGTACCAATACTCTCGTAACATCCTGGAGCGTGCCTGCTGGGTGGATAGTCGTGCGCGACTGCCTCACGATGGGGATCACCAACCACGACGACACGGTCACACCCCACACACGTCCGCCTGTCGATTACGACGCTGACCACATGCTGATTCGCACGGTCACGTGCATTGGGGGGAACGTTGAGGTCGAACTGGTTTGCGAGCCGGTATTCGACTACGGGCGCACTCCGGGCAACTGGAGCCTTACCGATGGCGGGCGATTCGTCGCCGAAGTCAAGGGAGCCGGCAACACTCTTCGTCTGGCCGCCAGCGTCCGGCTTGGCATCGAAGGCGGACGCGTGCGAGGGCGGCATCACCTCCAAGAAGGCGAGGAGCTCTTTTGTTGCCTCTCGTGGGCCGACGGGATGAGAACGCCGGTCGACGTAGAAGACGCCAAGGCCAGAGTGGAGGAGACGACGCGGTTATGGCGCGGGTGGCTGGAACGCGCGCGCATCCCCGACCATCGCTGGCGCTACCCGATCATGCGCTCTGCTCTCGCGATCAAGGGCCTGACTTATCTGCCGACCGGGGCTACCGTGGCAGCGCTGACAACATCGCTGCCGGAGACGCCTGGAGGCGAACGAAACTGGGACTACAGATATACCTGGATCAGGGACACCACATTCACCTTGCAGGCGCTGCACTATCTTGCCCTGGACTGGGAAGCCAACGACTTCATGCAGTTCGTCGGTGACCTGGAGCCCGACAGTCGCGGCGCCTTGCAAATCATGTACGGGATCGACGGACGCCGCGACCTGACAGAGAGCTTCCGCGAGGACCTCTCCGGCTATGCCGGAGCCAGTCCGGTCCGGATCGGCAACGCGGCCTTCGACCAGCGCCAGAACGACGTTTTCGGAGCCGTCCTGGACTCGATTTTGCTGCACACGAGACGCAGCCAGCGGCTACCGAGAAGGCTGTGGCCGATTGTCGAAGCACAGGCGGAGGTAGCGACGAATGTCTGGCGCGAGCCCGACCAGGGCATATGGGAAGCCCGGGGTGCGCCCCAACATTACGTGTCATCGAAGCTGATGTGCTGGGTCGCGATGGACCGCGCTTCGAAGCTGGCCGAAATCCGCGGTGATGCCAAGCGCGCCGCTGAATGGCGCGTTACCGCAGAGGAAATCAAGGATGACATCCTGACCCACGGCCTCACGGACGAGGGAGTGCTGCGGCAGCATTACAGCACCGACGCGCTCGACGCCTCCACGCTACTCGCTGCTCTCTTCGGCTTCTTGCCGGCTAGCGACGAACGCCTCAAGAACTCGGTGCTGGCTATCGCGAACGAGCTGACTGATAACGGGTTTGTCCTGCGCTACAAGACCGATGAGACGGACGACGGCATGTCCGGCAAGGAGGGCACCTTCCTCATCTGCTCCTTCTGGCTGGTCTCGGCGCTGGCAATTATCGGCGAGCTACAGCAGGCGCGCGACCTCATGGAGAAGCTGCTGAGAGTTGCATCACCCCTCGGTCTTTACGCGGAGGAGTTCGATGCCGGGACGGCGCGCCACCTCGGGAACTTCCCGCAGGCTTTCTCCCACCTGGCCCTCATTCAGGCAGCCGGCCGGATCATCATGGCGGAACTGATGGAGGAGCTGGGGTGAGCTCTTACGACGTGATCATCATTGGGACGGGCGCCGGCGGCGGGACGCTCGCCCGGCAACTGGCGCCGTCAGGCAAGCGCATCCTGCTCATCGAACGCGGCGACTGGCTGCGTCGAGAACCCCAGAACTGGATGGCCCAGGACGTCTTCGAAGGTAACCGCTACGTGTCGCCGGACACCTGGTACGACGGCAAGGGGAAGGCCTTCCAGCCCCAGATTCACTATTTCGTCGGCGGCGCGACGAAGCTTTACGGCGCCGCTCTCTACCGCATGCGCAAAGAGGACTTCGGCGAGCTGCGCCACTATGACGGCGTCTCGCCGGCGTGGCCTATCTCTTACGACGAGATGGAGCCCTACTACACACGGGCGGAACGGATGTACCAGGTGCACGGCGCGCGCGGCGAAGACTCAACCGAGCCGTCGGCGAGCGCGCCGTATCCGTACCCGGCCGTGTCGCACGAACCGAGGATTCAGCGGCTCTCGGACGACCTCGCGCGGGCCGGCTATCACCCGTTTCACGCGCCCTGTGGCGTGATGCTCGACGAGGCGAACATGCCGTACAGCGTCTGCGTGCGCTGTCAGGACTGCGACGGCTTCCCCTGCCCGCTGGGCGCGAAGTCTGATGCCGACGTCCTGGGTGTACGGCCGGCGCTGGAGTCCGCGAACGTCACCCTGCTTACCAACGCCAGGGCGGTGAAGCTGGAGACGAACGCGGCCGGCAATGCCGTCACCGAGGTGGTCGTCGAGCACGATGGCGCGACGGAGCACTTCTCTGCCGACATCTTCGCGGTGGCCTGCGGCGCTGCGAACTCTGCCAAGCTGCTGCTGATGTCGGCGAGCGACAAGCATCCCAACGGCCTGGCCAACGCCTCCGATCAGGTAGGCCGGAACTACATGTTCCACAACTGCCAGGCCGTGCTGGCGCTTTCGCGCGAGGAGAATCCGACCGTGTTCCAGAAGACGCTGGCGGTGCACGACTTCTACTTCGGCAGCGACGACTTCGAGTACCCGCTGGGCAGCATCCAGATGGTCGGCAAGTCCCAGGCGGCGATGTTCCACGGCGAAAAGCCGCACGAGACCATGCTGGCGCCGATGTGGACGTTGGACACGATCGCGAAGCACTCGGTGGACTTCTGGCTGTCCACGGAAGACCTGCCGCGGCCGGACAATCGGGTCACGGTGAATGATAAAGGCGACATAACGCTGACGTACAAGGCGACCAACGACGTCCCCAAGGAGCGCCTGTACGGCAAGCTCCAATCCTTGCTGGGCGGCATCGGCATGCACGAAGGGCACCTTCTCCCGCGCCACGCCTACATGAAGACCGACATTCCCGTGGCCGGGGTTGCCCATCAGGCGGGCACCTGTCGCTTCGGCAGCGACGCCGCGTCTTCGGTCCTGGACGCCAATTGCCGGGCGCACGAGGTCGACAACCTCTACGTCGTCGACACCAGCTTCTTCCCGAGCATCAGCGCCGTGAATCCGGCGCTAACGGCAATGGCGAACGCCATCCGTGTTGGCGACCACCTGTCGGAGAGGCTCGGCGTGCCCCGTCCGGCCGAGGCCGCCTGAAGCGGCCTCCATCACGGGAGCGGCCGCGGAATGGGTGAATCGAAGCCCGCAAGCGCTGACCATGGCGGCAGGTGGCGGGTAAGGAAGCGGCCGCCGGTGGCCGATGCGCCTCCAGGCAACGGGCAAGCGGCGGGCGAAAACGGAGCCCCGGCAGGCAATCCCTCCGCTCGCGCTCGTCCCGGCTCGCGGCTGCGGCGCCTCAAAGCCAGCCACAGCTTTGGCTTTGTGCTCCTGCTCGTGGTCTCCGCGTTCGCGTTCACCGCCCTGGCGCCCAACGAAGCCTGGGCCCGCAGCGTCCTGGTGCTGATCGAGGGAGGCACGCTGATCGCGGCACTGTGGACTACGGGCCTGCGTCAGGACGCGGCAACCGGGGCTACGATGGCGGTGGCGGCCACAGCCATCGCCCTAATGCAACTGGTGACCACGGGCCCTGCGGCAGAGGCCATCACCTGGCTGGTCCAGGCTGTCTTCATTGTTGGGACGTGCCTGGCGATTGGCGTTGGCGTCGCGGATCAGGGAGAGGTCAACGGGCAGTCGGTGGTCGGGGCGGTCTCGATCTATCTGTCCGTGGGAATGTTCTTCACTTTCGTTTACAGCGCAGCGGCGCTCCTGGGGCCGGGTTCGTTCTTCACTCAGGGCACGGACGGCACGCCCTCGGTCCGCCTCTACTTTAGCTACGTGACGCTTGCCACCCTGGGTTACGGCGACTACACGCCCGCGCACAACGCCGGCCGCACCCTGGCCATCATCGAGGCGCTGATCGGGCAGCTTTACCTGGTAACGGTCATCGCCGTGCTGGTCAGCAATCTGGGCAGGGGGCGGGCGGAACGGCCGTGATCGCCGGAGAGCAACATGGAACGGGTGCCTGAAGGACTGACCCCGGGCGCCATCGGCGAGCAGATCGGCGAGCATGGCCACGAGGCCGGCCGCGAAGCTCGCACCCAACGGCGGGACCGCACGCTATCGATCGCGGAAGCGGTCCTCCTTTCGGTGGTCGCACTCACGGCGGCGTGGTCGGGCTACGCGGCGGCGAAGTGGAATACGGAGGCGTCCGTGCACCTCGCCGAGGCTTCGGCGCTGCGGGCGAAGGCAAACCGCGCCGGCCTGGAGGCGATGGAGCTGCGTAACTTCGACTCTTCGACGTTCGAGGCCTGGTTCGCGGCCTTTACGGCCGGGAACCAGCAGGCAATTGCCATCGCGGAGCGGCGTTTCCGGCCCGAATTCCGGGTGGCCTTCGACGCCTGGATGGCGACGAATCCCGATACCAATCCCGCTGCGCCTCCCGGCCCAACGTTCATGCCCGAATATGAGCAGCCCCTCCTTGCCGAGGCCACCGAGCTTGACTCACAAGCGGAAGCAGCGTTTTCGACTGGTACTAAGGCCGGCCAGACTTCGGACAAGTACGTCCGCACCACGGTCTTTTTGGCCAGCGTGCTCTTCCTGGTGGGGATCAGCACCCACTTTCCCCTGCACAACGTGCGCTTTGGCTTGATCGGCCTGGCGGCGGTGCTGCTCGTCGTCGCATTCATTCAGCTGGCGCAGTTGCCGCGACCGCCTTCGTGATCTTGATTGCGAGTGGCTACTGCGATGCGATCCGCGAAGGCGGCGCTTCCGCCAGCACGCCGTCGGCGTACAGGGCGTCCAGGCCGGCCTCGCTCAGGCCGAGCAGGTCACGGAGGACGGTGCGGCTGTCGCCGCCGAGCAGAGGCGCGGCAGTGAAGTCAGCGTAGCCGCGGTCGCCGTTGAACTTCAGAGGGGAGCCGTCCCAGGTCGAAGGGCCGGCCTCGGCGTGGTCAAGCTCGACGAAGTAGCCGCGGTCATGCAGGTGGGGGTCGCTGAGGTATTCCGGCGCTGAGAGCACGGCGCCGGCCGCCACGCCGCGAGCCTGCAGGGCGCGCTCGAGGTCGCGTTTCTCCCAGGCGGCTGTCGCGGCCTCGATCTCGGCGTCGAGGGCCGTGCTATTGGCCTTTCGGCCCGCCGGCGATGCGAAGCGCGCGTCGTCGCGAAGGTCGGGCCTCGCCAGCACTTCGCGGAGGGCGAGCCAGGAGGCGTCGTCGCGGGCGGCGAGCGCGATCCAATTGTCGTCGCCGGCGCAGCGGTAAACGCCGTGCGGCGCGAAGTCGCGGTGGGCGTTGCCGATGCGGCCGGGTTCGGCGCCGTTGAGCTGGGCTTCCACTACGAACTCGCCCAGGTAGGTGATGCCGGTCTCGTGCTGCGAGAGGTCAACCAGGCAGCCCTTGCCGCGCTCCTGCCGCCGCTGGAGGGCGGTGATCACGGCCGATGCCGCCGTGGCGCCGGAAATGGCATCGGTCAGGGCTTTCGAGGTCACGCGCGGCTCGTCGTCGGAGTACCCCATGATCGCCTGCATACCGGTAACCGGCTCGATGCTGGGGCCGAGGCCGACGTAATCGCGGTAGGCCCCGAACCGGCCGAAGGCTTGCATGGCGAGGTAGATGATGCGCGGATTGACTGCGCTCATCTCTTCGTAAGAGAGGCCGAGGCTGGGCATGGCGCGGGCGCTGAAGTTCTCGATGACCACGTCGCTGACCTTGAGCAGGTCGAGGAATATCTGACGGCCCTTGGGGGCCTTGAGGTCGATGGCGAGGCTCTTCTTATTGCGGTTGAGCTTGTTGAACAGCGGCTGGCGGTTCCAGGGGTTCTGGACCGAAGGCGCGGGAGGCGCTCCGGCCGCGCGCCGGGTCGCGACGCCGGCAGGCCCGCCCCCGCCACGGCCCTCGTGGGCCTCGATCTTGATGATCTCGGCGCCGAGGTCGCCGAGGATCCGGGTCGCGAGCGGGCCGGACCAGATGCGGGTGAGGTCCAGGACGCGGACACCTTCGAGGGGCCTCGCGGGCTTGCGGGTTGAGATAGCCGGGCCCGTGGCAACGTCGAGTGGAGCTGCGGGCGAGGCGGGCGTATCCAGCGACGGCTCGTCGGGTATGCCCTCGTCGACCAGGCGGAACGGCGAGCCGGGACTCAGCAGCGTCTGCGAACCACCAATGGAGACGGGGCGCATGAAGGAGCGGTCGAGGAGGTGGGGGTCGTCGAGAAGGTCGCTCATCGTGGCGGCGTAGCCGACGGGGACGCGCCAGACCTCCTGGCCCTCCTTGAAAATTTGCTTGCGCCCTTTGTCCCAGAAGACCTTGGTGATTTCGGCCTCGACCTCGTCCTGATGGTCCATGCGGCCGAGGTTGGTGGAGAGCTCGCCTTCGGCGGCGATGTCGGAACGCCCGATCATCTGGGCGAAGGGGAACCAAAAGTTCTGGAGAATATTGACGCCGTACCAGCCGTCGCTGCAGGGCAGGAGAGTGGTCGGGCAGAGGTTCTCCCAGCGGTTGCCGTGGCGGCTGCGGACGGTCCCGCCGAAGAGCCACATGGTATCCGTGAACTGGTGCAGGCTGGCCAGGCACTCGAGAATGCTGACCTCGATGGTGGAGGCGCCGCGCTGGGGGACGGCCAGGTGGGCCGCCAGGGCCGCGAGGTAGGCATAGGTGCCGGCCTGGTAGTAGGGATAGTTCCCGGGCATGGTCAAAGGCGCCCGGCCGGGGTCGCCCATGAGCGAAGGTGTAGCCGCCGAGGGCGAGGAGGGTTGAGGCCGTGGCTTCGTAATCGCGGTAAGGGCCGCTGAGGCCGAAAGGGGTAATCGTGACGAGGACAGGGGCGCCGCTGGCCCCGCCAAGCTCGAGCAGGCCAAGAGCTTCAACGTCGCGCGGGGAGTAGTCGCTGACCACGACGTCGGCGCCGGCGGCCAGGGCGCGAAGGGCGTCCGCGCCAGCGCCGCCGCGGACGTCCAGCGGCAAACGGCGCTTGCCGCCGTTGAGGTAGACGTCCAGGTGCCGCGCCGGCTGCGGGTCTATTCGGGGACTCGACCTTCGTGACGTCCGCGCCCCAGCGACGGAAGAGCTTGCCGCAGAAGGCGGCGGCTTCTTCCCTGTCCGTCAGCTCCAGAACGCGCATAACCCTCTCCCCCAGCCCCTCTCCCATCAAGGAGAGGGGAGTTCGGAATCAAAGCTGTCATTCCGGCCGGCCCCCCCTCAAGGGAGGGGAGTTCGGAATCGATCCTGTCATTCCTGGCGGCCTCCCCTCAAGGGTGAGGGAAGGCACGAATCAGCCCAGGCTTGGACGCCTGTTGGCCGGCTGAAGCCACATGATGGTTGCAGGCCGGTTGGCGGACGAAGCGGACCGGGACCCCAACGGACCCGCGAGCGGAGGAGGTCAGGGCCTCATACCGCGCAGCTTCTTGCCCAGGTCCTGGGGCAGCTGCTGGTAGACCAGGTCTACCCACTCGCAGAGCATCGGGCGGGTTTCGCGCGGGTCGACGATGTCCTCGACGCCGCCGATCTCGGCCGTGCGGAAGGACGCCCCCCGGATCGATGCCAGCTGGGCCTCGAGTTTGGCGCGGTGCGCCTCAGGATCGGGGGCGTTTTCGATCTCACGGCGGTAGGCGGCGGCGATACCGCCCTCCATGGGGATGGAGTCCCATTCGCCGGAGGGCCAGGCGAATCGGTAGACCCAGCGGGTGTGGGCCTGGTGGGCCTGGCCGGCGACGCCGTAGAGGCGGCGGACGATGACCGTGGCCCAGGGGATCGTGGCCTGTTCTATCGCGGTGAGGGCGCGTGCGCCCTGCTTGAGCGTGCCAGACTTCTCCGACTGCGGCCCGACGACGAAGCCCGGCTGGTCGGCGAAGTTGATTATTGGCAGATGGAAGGTGTCGCAGAGGTCGACGAACTTCTCCAGCTTCTGCGCCGCGGTGGCCTCCATACCGCCGCCGTGCACGACGGGGTCGTTCGCCAGGACGCCTATGGGCTTGCCGTTCATGCGGGCGAACATTGTTATCTGCGCGCCGCCATAGTAGCGGCCGATCTCGAACGTGGAGCCCCTGTCGACGATGAGGTCGATCATCTTGCGCGGGTTGTAGGGCTTGAAGCGGTCGCGCGGCATGAAGGAGAGCAGCTCTTCGTCGCGACGGTCCGGCGGATCCTCGACGCACTCCTGCACGGGCGGCATCTGGTAGACGTTCGTTGGCAGGTACGAGAGGAATCGCCGCGTCTGGCGGAAAGCGTCGTACTCGTCCTCGGCGTCATTGTCGATGAGGCCGCTGGCGCGGGAGTGAATCTTGTAGCCGCCAAGGTCTTCTTTGTCGATGTCGAGATACAGCGAGCGTTTGACCACGGGCGGGCCGGCCGCGAAGACCTGCGACATCCCCCGCACCATGATCGAGAAGTGGCAGCCGGCCATGATCGCCGCCGGCCCGCCGGCGACGGAACCGAGGGCGAGGCACACCAGCGGCACCTCCTGCATCATCGCGGTCACGGTGTCCCAGGCCATGGCCGGTATGTGGGTGACGCCGCTGCCCTGGGTGCCGCGAATATCGGCGCCGAAGCCGTCAACCAGGCGCACCAGCGGCACCTTGAGCTGAAGCGCCATGTAGTCGGGGCCGGTCGAGCGCGAGGCGCCGCCACCACCGCCGCCGCCGCCGCGCTGCACGCCGGCGCTGCCGCTGGCCGGCCGCGCCGTGTAGTCGTCGCCGCTGACGACGACAGGGCGGCCGTCGAGCCGGGCGAGGCCGAAGACGTTGCGGCGGGACACGAAGTCGACGAGCTTGCCGTCTTCGTAGACGGCGCTGCCGGCGAGCGTCATGCGCTCGCGCAGGCTGCCGGGGTCGATGAGGGCGTCGATGCGCTCGCGGACGGTGAGCTTGCCGCGGTCATGCTGGTCCTGGATGCGGGCCTCGCCGCCCATCTTCAGGGCCATCTGCTTGCGGCGCTCGATTTCGTCGACTTCTGGCTGCCAGGTCAAGACGGAACTCCTCCAGGGCGCCGCGGTCAGTGTGGCGCCGAGCCTTACACATATATACATCAAGCGCGGCTGTGCGGGCCCGAATCAGGCCCGCACAGCTACAACAGTAGCGCTTTCCGGCCGGGGCGCTACACCCAGAGGTTCGCGAACCGCGGCTTGCCTTCGCCGCCGAAGTAGGCCTCGAAATTGCCGACGTTCTTGCGCGCGAACCCTCTCGAGAGGCCGTAGGTGAACATGACGGCAGAGTAGACGTTCTCGACGCCCTTCTTCTGGATCTCCGCGTAGAGCTCTTGCGCTGGTTCAGGTCGTAGGTCTGGCGGGCCTTGACGATCAGAGGCTCCGTCTCCGGGCACCGGAGACTGGCCGGAGTTGTAGGCGCCCTTCTGCGTGTAAACGGGGCCCAGATGGCCGTCCGGGTCCACGCGCAGAGACAGACCGGCTACGTACATCGCCGCGCTGCCGTCGCCGCCGAGTCCCTTGAGGACGCGCTTCGTCCAGCCGTCGCGCTCGGGCTCGGCCAAGTCGAAGATGATGCCGGCCTCCTTGGCGCTGGCGGCCCAGAACAAGCTCCGCGTCCGCTGATCGTGGTGCCGAAGGGCTGCGTGCGGATCTTCCACTGGGACTGCGGCAGGCCGGAGCGCTGCAGGTAGTCCTTGGCCTTGGTGAGGTCGTAGTTGTAGTTCACGATGGTGGCGTCGTGGGCCCAGGTAGCCGGTGTCGCGAAGCCGGTGACGATCGTCTCCTCGCCGGTGAGGAAGTTCTTGACGTAGCTCTGGCGGTCCAGGGAAGCCGAGAGAGCGCGCCGGAACCAGACGTTGTCCAGCGGCGGGAACTCGTGGTTGATGTACCAGAAGCTGGTGCCGCTGCCGTTGAACTTGACGACCTGGTACTTGTTCTCGGCGACGAGACGCTTCTCGTCAACCGCCGAGGCGCCGATCAGGACGTCGACGTCGCCGGCCTCGAACGAGGCGGTGCGTACGGTGGCGTCGGGGATGATCTCGATGCGGATGGTGTTGAGATAGGGCAGTGCGCCGCCCTTCGCGTCCTTGCGCCAGTAGTTGGGGTTCTTTTCGTAGACCAGGTAGGCGTCGTCGCTCCACTGCTTGAGCGTGTATGCGCCGGTGCCGACCGGCCCGCGCCGGAAGACGTCCTTGCCGCCCTTCTCGAAAGCGGTGCGCGACAGCATCTGGCCGCCGCGGTCGCCGAAGTTCGTGAGCAACGGCGCGCTGGGCTCCTTCAGCTTGAGGATGGCCTCGGTCTTGCTTGCGACCTGCACGCTCTCGATCGACGCGAGGTCGCTGCGAGGCGTGGCCTGCGCCGCTGGTGTCGATTACGCGCTCGATGTTCCACTTGACGTCATCGGCGGTGAAATCGGTGCCGTCCTGGAACTTGATCCCTGGGCGCAGCTTGAGGGTAATCTTCGTGGGCTCAGTCAGCTCCCACTTCTCGGCCAGCGAGATCGAGGCGTCCAACTGTCCCTTCTGGTCGTAGCCGACGATCGGGTCTGTTACGGGGAAGAAGAACTGGTGCTCCGCTCCCGAGGCGCCGAAGTGCGGGTCGAAGTTGGTGATGCTGGCGCCGCTATATCCGACCTTTATTGTGCCGCCATATTTAGCGGCGCTGGTGCTGCCCTGACTCGCGCTCTGCGAGCCGGAAGTGCCGCTATCGCCGCTCCGCCGCCACAAGCGGCGACCACACCGGCGATCCCGACGGCGCCGGCGCCCACGAGGACGCGCCTGCGGGCCACCCGCGCGTTCAAAACCTTTGTCCAGTAGCTAGATTCCATTACGGACCTCCATGCTTTGCTCCCTATCCGTAGGACTCCTTCCTCGCCTGCTGTCCAGTTGGCGTAGGCGAGGTCGGACGGTGAGGTTTGACTTCGTAATTCAGGCTGGTTCGCTCCCTTCTAAGGCCCCAGACAGCGCGCACATCTAACCCCGTTCTCGGCCACGTCACCTGGAGCCGCGCAATCGCGGGTCGAGCACGTCGCGAAGGCGATCGCCAAGAAGGTTCACGCCGAGGACGAAGAGGACAATCGCTACCCCGGGCGCCACGGACATCCAGGGGTTGGTGCGAATCAGGGGGAAGCCCTCGGCGATGATCACGCCCCACGTGGCCGTGGGAGGTTTCACGCCGATGCCCAGGAAACTGAGCCCGGCCTCAGCGAGTACGGCCGCCCCGACCGCAAGCGAACCCTGGACGATGATCGGCTGGATGGCGTTGGGCAAGACGTGGCTGCGGAGTATGCGCGAATCCTTCGCGCCGAGGGTGCGGGCGGCGAGGACGAAGTCGCGCTCCTTGAGGGATAGCGTTTGGGCGCGGATCAGGCGCGCGTATATGGGGAAAGTGTTCAGCCCGATGGCGATCATGACGTTCGTGGTGCCCGGCCCGAGAATCGCGACGATCGCGAGGAGCAAGATGAGGTTCGGGAAGACGATCCAGGCATCGACGACGCGCATCAGGACTTCATCCAGCCAGTGGCCCGTGTAGCCTGCCACGAGCCCGATTGGTATACCGATCGCGGCGGCGATTCCAACGGCGATGATGCCGACGCGCAGAGACACGCGGCTGCCGTAAATGATGCGGCTGAAGACGTCGCGGCCCAGGCGGTCAGTGCCGAATGGATGCGACATCGATGGCGATTGGAGGCTGGTGCGGCGGTTCTGCTCGTCTTCGCCGTAAGGAGCGATGAGCGGCGCAAAGATCGCGACCACTACGAAGAAGGTAAGGATGACGCTGGCGACCACTGCTTTGGGGTCGGCCATGAAGAGGCGAAAAGACCGCAGCGCGCCGCGAGAAGGCTCCGCTTCAATTGGGAGCCCTATCTGGAGGGGCTGCTCGATGGATATCTGGGTTGCCATGTGGCTCAGACGTAACGAATGCGCGGGTCCAGGTAGGCGTAGAGCATGTCGGTAATCAGGTTGGCGACGACAATGGCGAGGGCGGCCATCAGGACGATCGCCTGGATTACGGGGTAGTCGCGAGAGGTGGTGGCATCCAGGGCGAGGCGGCCGATGCCGGGAATCGCGAATACGCGCTCGATGAGGACGCTGCCGCCGAGGAGGCCGGCCAGCGAGAGGCCGATGATCGTGACCACGGGCAGCATGGCGTTCTTGAGGGCGTGCCGGACAATGACGACGTTGCCGGCCAGGCCCTTGGAGCGGGCCGTGACGATGTAGTCCTGGCGCAACACCTCCAGCAGTGCCGAGCGAGTCTGGCGCATGATCGTCGCGGAGCCGAACAGGCCCAGGGAGAGCACCGGCAGGATCAGGTGCTTCACACCGTTGACGGGATCGTCCAGGGGGTCCACCCAGCCCGAGGCGGGCAGCCAGCCGAGCTGGACGGAGAACACCAGAATGAGCAGGATGGCGAGCCAGAAGCCCGGCGTGGCGACGCCCATGACGGCCCAGCCGGTTGCCAGCAGGTCGATAACACTGCCGCGATAGAGGGCGGCAACAGTGCCCAGCGTGAGCGCGAGCGTGGTGTTGATCGTGAAGGTAATGAGGTTGAGCTTGAGGCTCACCGAGAGACGGCGGCCAAGCGTGTCGATGACAGGCTGGCGTGTTCGGAACGACTTTCCGAAATCGCCCCGGGCTACGCGGCCGACGTATTTCGCGTACTGGACGGGCAGAGGCTGGTCCAGGCCCAGCTCGTGACGCTTCTGCTGCAACACCTCGGGCCCGAGTTGGCCAAGGTTCGAGGCTTCGTCGGCGCCGATCACGGCCAAAATCGGGTCGCCGGGAATGAGTGCCTGGCCCATGAAGGTCAGCATCGAGACGAGGATGATTACGGGAACCGACGATAGTATTCGCCTTGCGATGTAGCCTGTCACGATTCCCCCGGCGGAACACCGTCCCGATTGGCGGGAGAATAGGACCAACCGCAACGCTTGTCAAACCATTTCATACCTTTGTTATGCGAATTTGGCACGCGGCGGCCGTCCCGGCGAGGGCGGCCCGCATTGCGTCCGCGTGGAATTGGCCGCGAGTCTGAAACGGCGGCGCAAGCGATCCGTACGGCGCCGAAACCGGCCAGGTTTCGCGATTCGCCTCGCGGCCACAACCGCTACGGTGGTGGCAACACTCCAGCGCGAGGTTAAAGCGTGAGCGACTTCTGGTACGGCGTGATGATCTTCATGTTCTACATCCCGGTGATCTTTCTCTGGGGATTCGCTTTGTTCGACCTGTTCAGCAGGCGTGACCTCAGCGGGCTTGCCAAAGCTTCTTGGCTGATCCTGATCCTCTTCCTGCCGCTCTTCGGCGTGCTGATTTACTTCCTTGTCCGCCCCAAGACCTATGACTCCTGGGTCCCCCAGGACTCGGCCTCCACCTTCTACGCCTCGGGGCCGAGCTACGCGAGCGCTCAGCCCTCTGGCGCGGCCAGGGACATCGACACGCTGTCGCGGCTGCACGACCAGGGAACTCTGACTGACGAAGAGTTCAAGCGGATGAAGGAGCAAGCGCTGGCCCAGCCGTCGACCTAGGACCCGGCTGGTATAGCCAGGGAGCGTTTGGTGGGAGGACGGCCCTCGGGCGGGCCGTCCTCCCGTTTCGTTGTCAGCTTTTCGGGGTAGGGACCACCTCCTCAGACGGGGCGGGTAGGGACGAACTTCAGGTCCGTCACGGTGGGTGGAAGCGGGGCGTGCTGTCCAGCATGGCCGTGAGTCCGGTACGAGGCCTGGGCGACTGCCGATGCCCCCTCCCCGCCCTGGGACGGACCTCAAGGTTCGTCCCGACATTCCCGAGCGGCCGGGACGGACCATCCGGCGACCTCAAAGCGAGTGCTGAAGGAGCGCCCTTACGCTTCGGCGCGAGCTACATTTCCGGCCGGCGCCGCAGTAGACTTGCAGCCACACATCATCCCCGCGCGACTCGAGAAAGGAATGCTGAAGTGGTCCAGACGCTGGAAGCCGCGAAACTGATCGAGGCCGAACCGGAAGACGTAGGCCTGTCGACCTCGAAGCTGGGTAACGTGTCGAGGCTGGTGCAGGGCTACATCGACGACAAGAAGATCCCCGGCGCGATCTCGATGGTCGCGCGGCGCGGCAAGGTCGTGCATTTCGAGACGTACGGCAAGATGGACGAAGAAGCCGGCAAGGAGATGACGCCGGACACCATCTTCCGCATCTATTCGATGACCAAGCCGATCGCCAGCGTCGCCTTGATGACGCTGTACGAAGAAGGCCGCTTCCAGTTGGACGACCCCGCTTCGCGCTTCATCCCGGAGTGGAAGAACCTCAAGGTCTTTGCCGGCGGCAGCGCCGACGACCCGGACCTGCGCGCCCCGGCCCGGCCGATGAGCATCCGCGACCTGCTGATGCACATGTCGGGCCTGGCCGGCGGCCTGGGGGCGCCCGAAGCGTCGCCGACCTCGGAGCTGTTCCGCCGCGCGGGCGTGCGCGGATTGGGCCAGGAAGGCGCCCACACGCTGGCCGACATGGTGCGAAAAGTCGCCACGGTGCCGCTGCAGTTCGACCCCGGCACGAGCTGGAATTACGGGATTTCGACGGACGTGGTCGGCTACCTCTGCGAGGTAATCAGCGGCCTGCCCTTCGACCGCTTCCTTCAGGAGCGAATCTTCCAGCCCCTGCGCATGGTCGATAGCGGCTTCCAGGTGCCGGAGTCGGAGAAGGACCGCTTCGCTGCCTGCTACCGCCGCGGCGGCGAAAACGAGCCCTCCTACATACTTCAGGACGCGCCGGCGGAGAGCCCTTACACGAAGCCCCGCACCTACTTCTCCGGCGCCGGCGGCATGGTCTCGACCGCGGCCGACTACATGCGTTTCTGCAAGATGCTAGCCAACGGCGGCGAGCTCGACGGCGCGCGCATCCTCGGCAAGCGCACGGTCGACTTCATGGCGACGAACCACCTGCCGGAGGGCGGCGACCTGGCCTCGATCGGCATGTCGCGCTTCAACGAGACGACCATGGATGGCATCGGCTTTGGTCTCGGCTTCGCGGTGCTGATGGACCCGGCGAAGGCCCAGATCATCGGCACGCCGGGCGAGTACTACTGGGGCGGCGCGGCCTCGACGGCGTTCTTCATCAACCCGCAGGAGGACCTGATCATGGTGTTCCTGACGCAGCTTCTGCCTTCGAGTGCGTATGCGTTCCGGCGGGAGCTGAGGGCGACGATCTACACCTCGATCATCGACTAGCGACGCCGGCTTTCGGTCGGTCCGTATTTGTAGGCGCCTCTCGCGAGAGGCGCCTACAGCGATCCAGGCCGCGGCGTGAGGGGGTGCGGCCCGGAATTCACCCGGATTGCGCGGAGGGGAGCCGGAGGATTTCGCGGATTTTCTTTTGGGTCCAAAAACAGTAGACATCCGCGTAATCCCTTCCGGTAATCCGCGTCCTCGGCGTGAGTCTTGCCTGTGTGCAAATGCGAAGGCGATTGGGCAGTTTAGCCGGAGCGTGTGTTAGGATGTCTCCGGCTCGGGCGGGAGCTATTGCTCCAATCGAAGGGAGATACTGAGATGCGTCCACGCTTCCTGTCAGCGGCCATCCTCGCCTTCGGACTCTTTGTCGCCATTCTTGCGCTGGCGCCCGCGCCCGGCCGGACCAGGGTCGTGTTGGCGGACGTCGCCGGAGTCACCTCCTCGCTGCCGACGTTCGGGCCGGGGCAGCCGCTGACGATCACGGTGACGGCTGAGGACGACGACGGCATCCTGGTCATCGAGTCCAACCTTCAGGGCAGCACGCTGAGCGTGACCGCTTGTAGCGGCGTCGGCGCCAACCAGGTTGCGGGCAAATGCGACGGCACCGGCATCGGCGCCGTGAGCGGCCAGACGACGCGGTCGATTAATGTCGACACGGGCGCGCTCGACAACGACACGGTGTCGGAGCCGCTGACGGTGACGCTGACGCTAATCGCCTCCTGCCAGAACGCTGTCGCCGTGACCGTGTCCGCCAACCAGCCCGGCAACGTTGGCCCGGACGATGTCACGGTGAACTGCACGCCGCCGACGCCGACTCCGTCGCCGACGCCGACGGCGACACCAACGCCGCCCGCGACGGCCACGCCGCTGCCTTCGTCGACGCCGGTGCCGCCGCCGCCACCGCCCCTGACCTCGAGCGTGCTCTCGATCCAGCCGCCGAACACCGGCGATGGCGGCCTGGCTCCGGCCGACTAACGCCGCGGATACCGGGTTTTAGGCTCGAAATCTCCCTAAACCTGGGTATATAATCACGCCGTCGAATAAGGAGAGCAGTCGATCTAAGGAGGAGCTACTTGGCAGCCGACGGTAAGTGGACAATCACGATGAACACGCCGATGGGGTCGCGCGACACCACGGTCGAGTTCAAGACGAACGGCGCCGACCTCGCGGGGTCGTGGGTGGGCCAAGCCGGGCCGCAGGACTTCACCGGCGGCAAGGTCGATGGCGACAACCTCGAGTGGAAGGTAGACATGAACGGCCCGATGGGGGCGATGACCCTGGCCTTCAAAGGCAAGGTCGAAGGCGACAACCTCAACGGCGAAGTGCAGTTCGGCAGCTTCGGCAACGGCAGCTTCAGCGGCAAGAGGGCGTAACCTCACCCCCTGCCCCCTCTCCGCCCGGCGGAGAGGGGGTTTGTATTGGCGCTCGAACGGTTGAGGCGGCCCGGCTCGCGGCTGCAGGCCCGCTGTCGGTGCTTCTCGCGAGAAGCACCGACAGGGACGGCGATGTGGCGCCGAGTGTCCGTTGCGCTTGAGACTCTGATAGGACGACTAGCGAAATAGCGGTGGGGACACGCGCACGGGTGAGATGCCGACGGACTGCAGGTGGTTACCGGCGTCGGCGTCGCAGGCAGCAACGCGCTTTCGTGCCTGGTCAGACGGCGGCGATTCGTCGTAGATCCCTGACGCTCTTTTGCAGGCGGCCCAGGTCTTTTCCGCTTCGCGGGGAAGCTTGTAGAAACCAAGGCCGCTCACGAAAAGCAATGAGCCATCGTCGCAGGAATAGTTCTCGTCCTCTCCGGTGAGCCGCAGCACGGCCCTTTCCAACCGCGCGCATTCGATGCCTGAGTCCAGGACTACGCGGTCGTAGGTGCTACCGAAGCTATATGCAGGAAGACTCCCTGGCACAGGGATTGAAGTCGCGGCCTTGATAACCGGCGGCGGAGGCGGGTTGGTGTCCTTGGCCAGCCTTTCTTCTTCCACTCCTGAACCGCAGGCAGCCGTGCCGAGGGCGGCAGCGAGCAGCATGGCCAACAGGGGTCTCAATTGGACTGGCGCAGCGGACATGATCAAATCACCAAAGTGGCCGAGCGATTGTAGCCTATGCGCTCCTCCGCGCCATCAAAGTGATCTGGGTGACCGGGGCCGGAACCGGTGTTTGCGCACGGCCTATTCGGTCAACATTCCACCTTTCGGCCCAGCGGAGTGCCAACGCATGTCTGCGACACTGACTTGACCGCCACAATGGTGAATTTTGCCGTAGCCATGGCGTCGCAGCGAGCGTTGTTGGCAGCTTCACTTGTGGCCGCAGCGGAACCCCAAGTGGGCGTGCCGGGCTCAGGTAGCTTGTTGACGCACGACCGCCAAACCTCGAGGTCGACAGGGTCCACGCGCGCCGTCAGAAGCTGTGGCCCGGATTCGTCGAATGGACCGAACAGGAAGGATTTATCGTCGCAGTAGAAGTTCAGACGTGCGTGGCCAATGGCCAGCGTTGCGCCGGGTGCGAATCTGCAGACCGCCCCCGATGTCAGTTGCAGCGCCGTGAAACTGGTATATGCGTCAGCGGCCAATGGGAGCGCCGGCGCATGTAGCTGCGTCACGGCCGGCGAAACGGTCGCGCTCGAATACGCCTGCGCGGTCGGTGGTCCAGCGCCCTGGGTCCTGCCGGCCACGGAATCGTCACCTCGAGAGCATGCGAGGCCCAGGACGGCGGCAATCGGGAGGATGAACATCAGACGCAGAAGCGGCAATTAACGCCTCCGTCAGATCTGGCTCTCGAACTCCAGCACCAGGCGCTCCCAGACGTCCGGATGCTCCATGGGGCCGAAGTGGCTGGCGTTGGCCATGACGCCGACGGTGGCGCGGGGAAAGACGGCCTGGATCGGGCCGGCGGGGTCGCGGCCGGGGGCCATGCGGCCGCTGGAGTCACCGAAGATCAGGGAGACGGGGACGCCGGGGCAGGTGCGGCCGCGCCAGGCGGAGTCGTCCACCATTGCCTCGTAGAGCTTGCCTTCGACCCAACCGGGACAGAGGCGCTCGACGCCGCCTTCGACTGCCTCGTGGCCGTGGTCGATGTAGGCCCAGAGGTAGTCGTCACGCCAGTTTTTGAAGATGTCGCGCTGGCGGTAGTAGTCGAAGAGGAACTCGCGGCTGGGGAAGTGGGTGCGCCGGCGCTCGGTGCGCTCGACCAGGCCGGCAGGGGCGCGCATGTTCGCGGGCGGGCCGTCCCCGCGCCGCAGCGGCACCGTCGGCTCGTAGGCGATGACGCCGCGGACGCGTCCAGGGTGGTATAGGGCCGTCGCCAGTGTCACGCCGCCGCCACGAGAATGAGCGACGAACAGCGCGCTCTCGATGCCCAGGCCGTCGAGCAGGCCGATGGTGTCGTCCTTGAGGCTCATCCAGTCGTAGCCGGAGTCGGGCTTGTCGGAGAGGCCGTGGCCGCGCAGCGAGACGCCATAGGCGCGATATCCCTGCGACGCGAGCGACTCGATCAGCGGCGCCCAGATGCCGCCGCAGTGGGTGTTGCCGTGCAGGAGCACGACAGGCCGCGCGGAGGAGTCGCCGGCGGCGAGGTAGTGCAGGCGAATGCCGTTGGTCTCGACGAAGCCGGGTTCGAGGGCCATCGGCGGAAGCGTACGGAGAATCGGGCAATCGGGCAATCGGGCAATCGGGCAATCGGGCAATCGGGCAGCGTCGCCGAGGCCGTCCGGGAAACTGCACTCTGGACTCTGCACTCTGCGCTACACTCTGTGACGCCATGGCCGATTTCAAGACAGAGCTAATCGAGGCCGATCTGGCGAGCGCGCTGGTGCCCTCGCCGGTGCAGTACGCGGTGCTGAGGCCGGAGGGCGCCGCGGGGCCGCTGCCGTTGCTGCTGTTCCTGCACGGCGGTGGCGGCAGCCGCGCGTTCCTGACGAACATGCGCGCGCTGATCGAGGGCCAGTGGGCGGCGGGCGTGATCCCGCCGCTGGTGCTGGCGACGCCGAGCGCCCAACGCTCGTTCTACATGGACTATCGCGACGGGTCGCAGCGCTGGGAGACTTTCGTGCTGGGCGAGTTCGCGGACCATGTGCGCAAGGAGTACGGCGCCGGCGTGGACCCGAAGCAGACCCTGGTGATGGGCATCTCGATGGGCGGCATGGGCGCGTTACGCATGGCGCTAAAGCAGCCGGGGCGCTTCCGCGCGGTCGTGGCGCTGGAGCCGGGCATCGACCCGGCGCACCGCTGGGAGGACGTGCCGGCGCGGGCCAAGTTCTGGCGCGGCCCGGCCCTGATGGAGTCGATCTTCGGCCATCCCTTCGACTCCGAATACTGGTCCACGAACAACCCGGCGACGATCGCGATGCGCAATGCCGAGGCGATCATCGCCTCCGGCCTGCAAATCTACATCGAGGCCGGTGACGAGGACTGGTACAACCTGCACGAGGCCACGGAGTTCATGCATCGCGTCCTCTGGGACGCCGGCATCCAGCACGAGTACCACCTGGTGCGCGGCGCCAACCACGTCGGCCGCACGGTGCCGCCGCGCATGCGGGAGGGCTTCGAATTCCTCGGGCGCGTGCTGCGGCCGGACACCTCGCCGGACCCGGCCCTGGTGGACCTTGAGGCGCGCATGGGCGAGCTGAAGCGGCGCTTTGCGTGATGGCGGAGTAGTGCCCGATTGGCACTGGTTCCACTAGCTGGATTCGGAGGCCGGAGCTTCGGCCGACGGCTGGATTGAGAGCTTCGCAGAGCGGCGCGAACGGTCTCGGGGCAGGCAGAGGTGCAGTGGCGCTCACGTGACGCCCAGAATCTCGCGCGCCTGCGCCGTTGACGCCACGGGCCGCCCGGCCTGCTCGGCGACCTGCACCGCCTGCAGGACAAGCTCCAGGTTGGTGGGCGTCCCGGGGCCGCCGTAGACCTCGAGGCCAACCTGCACGTGGCCGCCGCGCTCCATCGCCAGGCGGGCGATGCCGCAGCCGACGGCATCGCCGCCGGTAGCTGAGACCAGCCAGGGGACGTCGGCGCCTTCGAGCATCGCCAGGTAGGCTTCGAGGCTGGGCAGGGTCGGCGGCAGGCCATAGCCGATGCCCCGCGTGGCGTTGTTCATGTAGAACTTGATCATGGCCGGCGGCAGGCGTCCGGCGTGATGGTAGGCCAGGGCCACGCGCAGGAAGCCGGGCTCGAAGATCGAGATGCTGCAGCCGACGCCGAGGCTGTTGCACTTCTCGAACATGTAGCGGGCGTCGCGGTAGGTGTTCTGGTAGATGACGTCGACGGGATTCGGCAGGCCGTCGGCATCGACGCCGCCGAAGTTCACCGAACCGGGGTCGACCAGGCCCAGGCCGAGCACGCCGGCGTCGGCCAGCGCCAGGACGTGAGAGTAGCGCTGCTCGACCGTCACGTGGGGGCCGCCGCCGGCCATTGTGGGGTACAGGAGCGTGCCCGGGCGCGCTTTCAGGATCATTCGCCAGGCCTCGATATACGGCTCGGGGTCATGCACGCCGCTGCCGCCGATCACGGGGTCGTCGGTGTGGTTGTGCACGATCGAGGCGCCGGCGTCGATGCAACGGACGGCGTCTTCGGCGACCTCGGCCGGAGAGCGCGGCACGTTGGGGTTGCGGCTCTTCGGCGTGGCGCCGTTGAGCACGACTTCGATGATCACGGGCGTGTCTGGCATCGCCGCGAATCATAGCGGATGGCGGCATTCGGGGCGCCGGAGTCCGCCGCGCTGGCGAAATTGTAATCGCGACCCTGGCCTGGGTGGCGTACTCTCCGATCCCTGTAGCGCGCCTTCCAACCACAAAGGACGTGGAACTTGAGCGAAATAGACGACAAATACGCCGAACTTGGCGGGCCGGGTGGTCTTCTGGGCGCCGTGACCATTCCCGAAGGAGCCACGGCGGGCGGTAGCGGGCGGTTCTGCCACTACGAGAACGGGTCAATCTTCTGGCACCCGCACAGCGGCCCGCACGAGGTCCACCACGCGATCAAGGACAAGTACAAAGACCTGGGTTGGGAGGCCGGCTTCCTCGGCTTCCCGCTCACCGATGAGACCGCCACGCCGGACGGCGTCGGGCGCTTCAATCACTTTCAGAACGGTTCGATCTACTGGCACCCTGCGACGGGAGCCCACTCGGTGAATGGCGCGATCAGGGACAAGTGGGAGGAGCTCGGCTGGGAGCAGGGCATCGCCGGCTATCCGCAGACCGATGAGGAGCCTGCGCCGGATGGCGTTGGGCGCTTCAACCACTTTCAGGGCTGCTCCATCTACTGGCACCCGGCGACTGGCGCCCACGAGATCCACGGCTCGATCCAGATCAGGTGGGGCGCGCTGGGCTGGGAAGGAGGGCCGTTGGGCTACCCGACCAGCGACGAGCATGACAGCATGCACGGCCACGCGAGGGTGAGCGAGTTCCAGAATGGCGATATCTACTGGGACGTGAACCGCGGTCCCTATGAGGTTTACCCGCCGCCACCGCCCGCCGTCCCGAACCCGCCGCGTGACCGGCCGCTGGGACATCCCCGCTTTCAACTCCGGCATTGTCGGCATTCATGCTGCCGTCCTGCCCGACGACAAGGTCCTCTTCTTCACATACCTGAACCCCGGCGAGCATGCCACGGAGGAGCCTCAACCTCTCGGAGATTCGGTCGTCATGGACATTAACACCGGGGCCATCACGAAGCCTGGTGTCAACACGCCGGCCCCGATGAACCTGTTCTGTGCCGGCCACGCTCAACTCGCAGATGGGCGACTGCTGGTCGGCGGAGGCGAGCGCGAATTCCCCGGCATCCTGGCCCTCCACATCTTCACGCCCGGCGGCCCCGGTGGCGGCTCCTGGCAGCACGCCGGCAACCTCCAGGTCGGGCGCTGGTACCCGACCTGCGTGACGCTCAACGACGGCCGCGTGTTCATCATCGGCGGCATGGATCTCTCGCCGTTGGGCTCTCGCGGCGGGAACGCGAACTATGAGGTCTTCACGCCGGGGGTCGGCTCAGGGCTGCCCCAGCCTGCCGGACTCCTTGCCCAGGCGGGGCTGATGACCTTCCCGTTCGTCTTCGTGCTGCCGGCCGGCCGTCTGTTCATCCACGCCGGAGAACGGACGCAGTTCTTCGACGTCGACGCGATGGACTTCGTTGGGCCGGTAATCGGCGGCGCGGGCAGGCCCGACCGAAACGGGCGCACTTATCATCTGCAGGGGACGTCGGTATTGTTGCCACTGAAGCCCGGCGGGCCCGTGCCCTACAGGGCCAGGGTCATGGTTTTCGGTGGCGGCGGCGCCCCGGGCGCCGACGTCAGGACGCCGGCAACCAACACCTGCGAGGTCATGGACACCGACGCCCCGAACCCGGGATGGTTGCTGGCGCCCTCGATGGCAAGGCCGCGCGTCATGCCCGACGCCGTCCTGCTGCCGACGGGGAAGGTGCTGGTGATGAACGGCAGCAGCACGGGCATCGCCGACAATGGCGCCAACCCCGTCTACGACACCGAGCTCTACGACCCCGACACTAACACCTGGACGCAGATGTGCCGGATGGCGGTGCCGCGCCTGTATCACGCCACGGCGCTGCTCCTGGCCGACGGGCGCATCATGACCGCGGGCACGGACTCGATGTGGAACCCTGACCCCTTCCACGAGTCACAGCTCAGGGTCGAGTTCTTCAGCCCGCCCTACCTGTTCGCGGGCCCCCGGCCGGCGATCGCCAACGCGCCGGGGGATGTCGCCTATGGCGCCGACTTCAACGTGACCACGCCGGACTCGGCGACGGTGGACGAGGCCGTGATGATGCGCTGCGGCTCCGCAACGCACTCCTTCAACCCAGACCAGCGCTACGTCGGGCTGACTATCCTCGGCCGGCCTGCCGGCGGCCTGCTCCTGCAGGCCCCTCCGAGCGGCTTCGTCGCGCCGCCGGGCCGGTACATGCTGTTTCTTCTGCGCGGTGGCGTGCCCTCGGTCGCCAAGTTTGTCATGGTGCACGCATAGGAGCAGGGCGTAGAAGGGCCGGACTGTAGTCGCCTCTCGCGAGAGGCGACTACAGGGGACGTGAAACGCGACGGCCGCAAGCCTTCGTTTACGGGTCGATGAGCACGCCGGGGTTGAGGACGCCGTTGGGGTCGACGGCGCGCTTGGCGGCGCGGAGGGCATCGGCGAAGAGGTCCGGGCGCTGCTGGTCGTACCAGGGGCGGTGCAGGCGGCCGACGGCGTGGTGGTGGGTGATGGTGCCGCCGTTGTCGATGATGGCCTGCGAGATGGCGGCCTTGAAGGCGTCCTGGTCCTTCTTGCCGAGGCCGGCTCGATAAGCGCCGGCGAAGGTGTAGTAGGGCGCGGGGCCGTCGGTGTAGACGTGGGTGAAGCGGCAGTTCACGGTGCCGCCGCCACAGATCTCCTTCAACGCCCGCAGGGCCGTCTCGCGCATGGCGGCGTCGAAGGCCGGCCAGCGGTCCCAGGTGATCGGCGGTCTCGAAGGTGCCGCTGACCGCGCCGATGCCGGTCGAGACGCCGCCGCCGCGGGGGATGAAAGCGTCGCGCCAGGCGCCGACGGCGCCTTCGCGGCCGGTCGGCCGGCCCTCCTCGTCGATGGCGACTTCGTCCTCGTCGACCGTCGCGCCGGAGTCGCGGCCGATGGCGATGGCCTGGCGCAGCGGCCACTCCTGCGACACGTCGCCCGACTCGAAGGCGACGATCAAGAGCGTCGTCTTGCCGTCGAGGCCGGCGCTGCCCTGCGCCAGCTCCGGGTCGAGGATGCGCAGGTTCGCGGGCCAGAGCTTGGCCTGGACGATGTGGCGGGCGGCTTCGTAGCCGGCCTCCCAGGTGCTGAAGCGAAGCGGCGCCGTGGCGCGGAACTTGGGGCGGGCCTGGATGCGCATCCAGGCCTCGGTGATGATGCCGAGGATGCCCTCGCTGCCGATGACGAGGCGGTCGGGGCTGGGGCCGGCGCCGCTGCCGGGCAGCCGCCGCGACTCCCACCAGCCCTTCGGCGTCAGCATGCGCGTCGACTCGACGAAGTCGTCGATGTGGGTGTGGTTGGTGGCGTAGTGGCCGCCGGAGCGCGTCGCGATCCAGCCGCCGAGTGTCGACATCGTGAAGCTCTGGGGGAAATGGCGCAGCGTGTAGCCGCGGGGCCGCAGCTGGTCTTCGAGGTGGGGGCCGTAGACGCCGGCCTGGATGCGGGCCGCGCGCGATGTCTCGTCGACCTCAAGCACGCGGTCGAAGTGGTCCATGTCGATGGTCACGACGGCTTCGTGGCCTTCGGGCGGCGTCACGCCGTCGACGACGGAAGAGCCGCCGCCGTAGGGGATGGCCGCGTAGCCCCTGGTCGAGCACCAGTCGAGCACGGCTTCGAGCTCGGCCTCGGTGCGCGGGTGGGCGACGACGTCGGGCGGGTTCGGGAAGAGGCCCCTGATCTCCTCGAGGCGGTCGCCCTTGGTGTGGAGGGCGCGCTCGTAGTTATCGGTGAGGCAGAAGTCTTCGAGGTTCGAAGGTGGCTTGATCCGCGGAGCGCGCAGCGTGCAGGTCTTCGGCGCGAGGGATCGGCGGCAGCTTGACCTCGAAGCCAAGGCGCTTCGACATGCTCAGCGCTTGTTGCTGTCGCTGCTCCTCGGTGGGCTCGTCGGCCTGAAGGCCGTTCATCCAGATGCTGCGTCGCGGTTTCGTGCTGACCATGGTCATGGGAGCTCCTCCGGATCAAGGAATGGAGTCTGGACTTTGGATTTTGGGACTCCGAGCGTCCGGAGTCCACATTCAATCGAACAAGGTAGCTCCGGATCGGCAAAGTAGCGCATACCGTCAGGTCTGCAGACGTGGGGGGATACAGGTCTAGTCCGCGCGTCGTCCTCCCTTCGCCCGGCCCTCACCGTCGTCGGTCCGCTCGTCAGTCCTGTGCTGTGGTAGTTCCTCGATCGGAAACAGGATCGGGCTCAGCAAATGAAGGCTCCGGTCTGGTCCGGGTTTGTTTTCCATGTTGGCCACGACAAGCCTGCGTATCTCGCCGACCAGTTCGGCGACTTCGTCCTGGTTGAGCCAGAGCGGAATCTGCCGGTAGCCCACGGAGTCGGCGGTCGGGTCGGCGTGCTCGCGGTCGAGGTAGGTGTTGAACTCGGCGACGAGCGCGGCCATAGCCGCTGCGAACCCATGGCGGTGCTCTTCGAGCGACATCGACGCGGCCGTGTCCCGGTCTATCACCGGTGGTCGGTGCAGCCGGTACTGGCGTTCGACGGCACCGTAAACCCGCTGTTCGCCGGCGACTTCCAGAAGTCCTCCTTCGACCAGCAGGGCGACGTGCCGATACACGGTCGCCTTCGAGACGTCGGGCAGGCTCGCGCACAGGTCGGATGTGGTGCGAATCCGCCCGCCGGACATGGAGTGCAAGATGCGTAGTCGTACCGGATGCAGGAGCAGTTCGAGCGTGTCCATCGCCCTATGTTCTCACATCTGCTACTATTCTCAGAATTGAGAATAGTCCTACGATGCGAAGGAGGCTGGCGATGGAACGTGAACTAGCGGGGAGGCCCGGGACGGTGACCGCGGCGACGCCTCCGCTCGGGCGGTTCTACGACGTCGGAGGCCGGCGGTTGCTGTTGCACCGATCGGGCAGCGGCAGCCCGGCGGTGGTGTTCCTGTCCGGCGGTGGCACGGTCGGTCTTGATTATCTGAACGTCCAGCAGCGAGCCGCCGAGCTCACAACGAGCGTCCTCTACGACCGGGCCGGAACGGGGTGGAGCGACCGGATCGACCTGCCGCGGACCTCCGCCCAGGTGACCGACGAGCTGCGAGAGCTGTTGCGGACCGCCGGTGTGCCGGCTCCTTACCTGCTGGTCGGCCACTCCCTCGGCGGCCTGTATGCACGCCACTACGCGCAGCGTTTCCCCGACGAGATAGCCGCCCTGCTCCTGCTGGATCCCGCACATGAGGACTACGACGCCTACATGCCCCAGCAACTGAACGAGATGCGCAGGGCGCGGGACCCAGACCAGCCGCTCTACCGCAAGTTGACCGATTCAATTGTCACGTCCGCCAAGAAGCAGCTCAACGGGCTCGTGGGCCTCGCTATCGGCGGTGCTCTCCGGAGTGCTCTTGGCCGAGGTCTCCTTTTGCGCGTGCCAACTGTCCGGCGTGCACGCGAGCTGTACCGCGGTCTATTTGCGCAGGAGATGGCCGACTGGCCCGAGGAGATCCGCGAGGTGCTCATCGAACGTCACGTCAGTCTCGAATGGCTGTGGGCGGGTATCCAGGAGGTGAAGAACGTGGATCAGCTCTACGACGAGGTCCGTCACGCGGGAGCGACGCCCGACGTACCGCTGACTATCCTCTGCTCTATGGGGACCGATGACTTCAAGCGTGCGGTGTCGATCGGTGAGTCCGATTCGCTGCTGCGCGAGGAGATCGAAGGCAAGCATCGGCTCTACACGGCGCTGGCCGGGTCAGTCGCACGCGGCGAGGTCCGCCTTGTCGACACGGGACACGTTACTATCCATTTCCGATGTCCCGACGCCGTCATTCAGGCGATCGAGGACCTACTTGGCAGTCTCCGCGCGTGACCGCCGAAGGCCGGCCGGGCGAATGTTTCCGCGTGTGCATCGGCATCCGGGCGCAGGCAAGAAGCCACCGAAGATACTCTGCAGACCTGAAGGTCTGCAGCTACCTCTTCTGGCCGCGAGGCCTGGCGCCCATCTTCGCCATCATTTCCTGGAAGGCCTCGAACTCCTGCGCGCCGACCATGCCGAAGCGCTCGTCGAAAACGAAGGTGGGGATGGCTGTGACGCCGATCGAGCGCGACCAGGCGATGCCTTCGTCCACGAGCTCGCGGTAGGCGCGCTTCTCGAGTGCGTCGCGCATACCTTCGGAGTCCAGGCCGATGGTTGCGGCGACGCTGACCACCGTGTCGACCTTGCCGATGTCCACCAGGTCGTCGAAGTAGGCCTTGAGCATCGCCTTGTGGTATTCCCAGCCGAGGGCGTGCTCGCGAGCGAACTCGGCGCCTTCGAGCGCGAGGTGCGAGTTCGATGTGTGGGTGCGGCCGCGGGAGAAGTGGATGCCGAGGTTTTGGCCGCGAGCTTCCATCGCGCTGGGCGGGCTTCCTGGCTGCGACATCTGGCGCCGCGGCTTGCCCTCGGGCGGGGTCGAGGGGTCGAGGAGGAAGGGAGCGAACTCGACCTCGACGTCGTACTCACGCTTGAGCCGCTCGACCTCCACGAGGCCGACATAGCACCAGGGTCAGACGAAGTCTGAGATGACGATGACCGAGATTGGCTCGCTTGCTTCGCTCATGGCGCCTTAGTGTACGACTTGTGGCCACGGCTGAGACTACCGACAAGCGGATTGCAGGAAGCCGGCAGTATTCTCGAGTCAGAAATCTGGCGGTGGAGAGGCACAGTGGACATCAGATTCGTGGCCGGCTTCGGGCCGATCGTCAGGAACAAAGCGGAGAGTGTGGCGTTCTATCGCGATGTGCTCCGCCTGCCGCTGCCCGACGAGGAGTACGTCAGTACCAATGAGCTCGAAGGCGTGAAGCACTTCGGGCTGTGGACGCTGGAAGACGCCGCCGAGGCGATATTCGGAGTCCGGCAGTGGCCGTCAGACCTGCCCGCGCCCCAGGGCAGCATCGAGTTCGACCTCGAGAGCAAGGAAGCCGTCGCCGAGGCGGCGACAGAGCTTGGGGAGCGGGGAGTGCGAATACTGGCCGGCCCCAAAGAAGAGCCATGGGGCCAGACGGTCCTCAGGTTCCTTAGCCCTGAAGGACTGCTCGTCGGCATCACCTACACGCCCTGGATGCACTGAGCGCGGGCTACGCCACTTGAACTAATTCCCGCCCACTCCCTTCGGCCCGACCACGTAGGCGAAGCGTTTCCCGTCCGGCGACCAGGCCGCCGACGTCACGCTGAAGCCTTCCGGGACGTCAATGGCCCTGCGCAGCGCGCCGTCTTCGGTGTAGATGCGGAGCTTGTCGCCTGTGACTAGGACCATAAGGCCGTCGGGGGACAGGATCGGCCAGGCGCCAAATTCAAGGCCCGATGTCAGTTGCACCTCACCACCTTGGAGCACGTCTTTCAGGAGAAGACCGACCGCAAAGCCGTCGCAGGCCGCGCACGGCGACTGGCGCATGACCGCGTGTCGGCTGTCTGCAAGCCAGTCGAAAAAGTACAGGAATCTGCCGTCGCAGTCCTTCAGCAACCTGCTCTGGTTGGCTGTCCTGTCGTACAGATAGACATGGTTGTCGGGCGGCGATATCGAAGGGCAGCGGCCGGCGTCGTCAGAGGTGGGGTCGTCGGCTGTGAGCATGTAACGGCCGTCGGGAGAGATTGGGTAGAAGGCGCCGGGCTGGTTCGTCGGATAAGTGGCAGTCTCGCCGGTCGTTACGTCCACCACTCGATTCGTGATCTGAACGTTCCTGCCGTCGCGCCACCACCGCGGTTCGGTGCCCTGGTCGAAAGTCCCATCCGCCGACAAGCGCTTGTTCCCGCCGGTGCCGGCGTCGAAGAGCCAGAGTGCGCCCGCATCGTCAACATAGGCGAGCCGGCTGGGCTGGGTCGAAGACCAGGCGGTTCGCAGCGATGTCCCGGACGCGACGTAGCGGGCGCGCCCGCTGCTCACCGGCACGGAGTAGAAGTCGCCGCTGGTTGGGCTTGTGACAATCCCGGTCTGTGAGGCGAAGGCCAGGAAGAACCGGCTGTCCGGTGACCAACCTCCCTCGGACAGGGGCCACGCTGTGCCCTGGAAGCCGCCGAGCCTGAAGCTGGATTTGCTGAGGACATCGACCCGGGTCACCTCCATCGGAGGGTGGAAACCCTGCCCCGGCCCGGCCGCCGCGAGGTCCGCAGGCGTCGGGATGGCGGTCGCGCGGGCCAGCATGATGGTGCGGCCGTCTGGTGACGGTGCGAAGCTGACCGCGCTCAGCCCGCCCGCCTGCACTGCCGCCTCGCCCGGAGTCGACCCCGAGTCGTCAGGGTTGAAGGTGAGGATCCCGGCGACGATATTGGGGCCGTTGGGCGGCACAGCCGCGGCGGCAGAGTAGCGTACCCTCAGCGACCTTCCGTCCGGCGCCCACACGGAGTCGAACAACCAGCGCTGGCCCTCGTACATCAACACCGGCTCGCCGCCGGCGACGCTTGCCTGGTACAGCCGCCACACCAGACGCTCGCGCGGGACGTTCGGGTAGAAGTCGGCGGACGGGAAAATCTGTTCCTCGGCCGTGAACAGAGGCGCCTCGGCGGGCGTCCAGGTTATGAGGATGTCGCGCGGGTCCTCGGCTATGGGCGTGGGTGAGGCAGACACGGGAGTCGAGGGCCCGGTTCCGGTGAGACCATCCTCGCCGGAGCACCCGGCCAGCAGCAGCGCGAGGAGTGCACACGCAGTAATGAAGGAGCGCACGTCATCAGGGTAGCCAAGCGGCGCCGCCCTTTCGCCTTCGCGTACCTATCGTGTGTCTACCGGCTGCGCGCAGGCGCGGGCGCATGTCCCTATTGCTTGATGTCGATAACCAGGCGCCTGGGGTTGGTCAGCGTCGTCACTTTGAAGGGCTGCCTGGCCTTGAGGCCGATCGCATAGTTGACGTGCCCCTCGAAGTCGCAATACATCTTCACTTCCGTGATCACGCCGCCCTGGCCGGGGAAGTCGCGCGGATCGATTGTCGACATGCCGGCGTCGTTGTGGGCCTGTGCCAGCAGGCGCACCGAAAGTACGGCCTGTCCCTGTATCGGGACGACTTCGCCCGGACCGCAGCTCACGACCTGGCTCTTGTCGACATAACTGATCTCGCCCGCGGGCAGGTCGCGGTCGAATTCGAAGACGATACGGTCCCAACCCCCCTGCTCGGGGTGCAGGCCGATGCGCACGTCGGTCAGCGTGATCGCCTGGACCGGCGGGTCCGGGTTCGGCTTTACGGTCACGGGATTGGTGCTGCCGGCGCCTAGCGGGTCGATGGTGCCGTCGATGGGTGGGGAAGGGCTCGCCGAAGCCGTCACGCCGGGAGTCGCAGATGCCGCCGGGGAGGAGCCGTCGCCGTTGCAGGCGGCGAGCGCGAGGGAGAGCAGGAGCGCGAGGACCAGAAGTAACCGCATGCACAGATGCTAACCGCTGTGAACCGGCCGGGCCCCCGACGCGGGCCTGTCGTCTGTCTGACATTTCCCAGGACCGTGGCCTTGCGGCGCTGAATGACCTTGTTAGAGTGCGGGCCCTTCGGGTTATGCGCCGCGTTGATGGTGACGCCGATCATCTCTAAAGACGGTCACGAGGTGCGTGGAGATGAGGGCTCTGACCTGGATACCGTTCGCGACGCTTATAGGGTTCCTGGCGGGTTTCGGCGTCCCGGTGGGCATCGATCTTGTGCCGCTGCTGGTAGTGACCTTGCTGGGGGCGGGCTACTTCCTCATCGCCCACAGCGGCTTGCTGGAGCGGTAACGCCGTCACGAGGGCGGGCAGTAGCAGGCTCACTCGCGCGCCTGCGGCGCCCTTTCGGGCCCAGGGCTCCACACTGATTGTGTGACGGATTTGACACCGCCGTCATCGCCTATCAGAATCAAAAGTAGTGGCGAACGATAACGCATCGGTCAGCGAAGCCGCAAGGCTCTTCATTCACAGCATTCCGGGCGACCAACAACTGTACGTGCAGGAGGCCCTGCGTTTCGCCCGCTGGGTGGGGGACGCGAAGCTGGTCGCGGACCTGCGGCCCCCAGACGTCGAAGCTTACGTCGAGACATTCGGCGCCAACGCGCCCAACGCGAATTCCCGCGCCGAGGCCCTGAAGTCGTTCCTGAACTACGCCCACAAGCAAAAGTTGATGCCGGATCGCCTGGTCACGCACGTGCGCGTGCGTCGCAGCGCCGTGAACAAGAGCCGCGGGACCGCGGTTTTGGAGCAGAAGCAGGAAGTGCAGCTCACGGCCGACGGCCTGCAGGCGCTAACCGAGGAGCTCGAAGGCCTCAAGGGCCAGCGCCCGAGAATCGCCCTGGAGCTTCGCGACGCGATGGCCGACAAGGACTTTCGCGAGAACGCGCCCCTGGACGCCGCCCGCGAGCAACAGGGCCAGCTGGAGGCGCGCATCCGCGAGCTGGAGCAGACGCTGCGCAACGCTGTCCTCATTTCCGAGGCAAGGCAGGGCGACATCGCCCAACTGGGCACGACGGTGGTGCTCCACAACGTCGGTTCCGGCTCGAAGCTAACTTATCTGCTGGTGAGCGCCCGCGAGGCCAGCCCGACCCAGGGCAGGCTATCGGTGGAGTCGCCGGTCGGCAAGGCCGTGGTCGGCCGCCGCGCCGGCGACGACGTCGACGTGACGGCGCCGAGCGGGACCATCCATTTCAAGGTCGAAAGCGTCAAGGCCTGAGCGACCGCTACCGCGAACAATTGGCCGCGGATTTCACCACCTTCCGCAGATGTTAACAGGGGGATGAACACGGCACAGATGCCGGCGGATCCGTGGCCCGAGACACGGGCCCGGCGGCCGAAGCAGCCGGCGTTACGCTCGTGACACGCGGCGAGGCAATCACAGAGGCCGGTCGATTACGACCGGCCTCTGGGGTTTCCGGCGCGGACAGAGCTATTTGTTGTTCTTGCGGGCGCCCAGAGGCACGTACTTTTGGTCCATGGGGCCGACGTACTTGAGCAGCGGCCGGATGAGCATGTTGTTGTCGTACTGCTCCAGGATCTCGACGCACCAGCCGGGGATGCGGCCGATGGCGAAGATCGGCACGAAGAGGTCCTCCGGCAGGCCGAGCAGGTGCGTAGACGGAGCCGGCGTAGAAGTCGACGTTGACGAAGATGCCGCGCGACTGGTAGCGGCGCCATCTCCTTCTCGACCTGCGTGCAGGATCTCGTACCACTCGCTGTGGCCCGAGCTTCTCGCCGAGGGTGCTTGGACTTGCTCGCGCATGTGGCGGGCGCGCGGGTCTTCGGCGCGGTAGACGCGGTGGCCGAAGCCCATGATGCGCTCGTTGCGGTCCAGCTTCGCTTGATGTAGTCGTCGGCGCGGTCGGGGTCGCCGATCTCGTCGGTCATCTTCTGCACCGCCTCGGCGGCGCCGCCGTGCAGCGGGCCCTTGAGCGTGCCGATGGCCGTGACGATCGCCGAGTGCATGTCGCTGAGGGTCGAGGCGGTGACGCGGGCGGCGAAGGCGGAGGCGTTGGCGCCGTGCTCGGCGTGGAGGAGGAAGTCGAGGTCGATGGCCGCGACGGCCTCGGCGGTCGGCTCCTTGCCGTCGAGCATGTAGAGGAAGTTGGCGGCGTGGCTCGAGGTCGTCGCGCGGCGCGACGGGCTCGAGGCCGTGGCGGATGCGGTGGTGGGCCGCGACGATGGTGGGGAACTGGGCGGTGAGGCGCTCCGACTTGCGGAGGTTGGCTTCGCGGCGACGTTGTCTTCGGTGTCGGGGTCGAAGGCGGAGAGCGGCGGAGACGGCGGTGCGCAGGACGTCCATGGGGTGCGCGTCCTTGACCAGCCGGATGACGTCGATGACCTCCTGCGGCAGGCGCGCGGTGGCCGTCGAGACGCTTGTTGAAGGCGTCGAGCTCGTCCTGCGGTGGGCAGGCTGCCGTGGAGGAGAAGGTAGCTGACCTCCTCGAAGTTGGACTTCGGCGGCGAGGTCATGGATCGAGTAGCCGCGATAGAGGAGGATGCCCTGCTCACCATCGATAAAGCTCGATTCGGTGGTGTCGAGGACTACGTCCTTGAGTCCCCGGGCGATAGTGTCGTTCACTGCCATCCTCCCAGAAACCGAAGTCTTGAGTTCACCAAAATACCCTGGTTCGGCCAGGGCAGAGGTTTCGAGGCGGGTCGCTGGGCTCCGACCCTGGAGCCGCGGCGATTATAGCACCCGATATGTTTTGGAAGTAGCCATAGGCGCGGGGAATCGGTCGCTGGTAGCGGGGGCGTCCGAGGAGTCGGACAATCCCTAATTTTTCGACGATCCGGCCGCTTGCGGGCGTGAGTCCGCTAAACCCGCGCTGGAACGTGCCGAAAATTATCCTTAGCGGGTACGGAAGCCCGCCCAAGCCAAGCTGGAGGTCCAGGGATGCAGGTTACAGCCGACGTCAAGTGTTATTACTGCGGCCACGTGAGCGGCCAGATTATCGGCCCCAAAGATGAGCCCCTGCGCGTGACGAACTTCGTGCCGCGCCAGGGTTTCTCGGGCGCCGCGCCTAAGGCCGGCGAGCGCCTGCGCTGCGAGCGCTGTCGCGGTCCTGTCTTCCTGGAAGACGTGTCGCCGCTGACGATCGGTCAGTCGAATGTGACCAGCCTGACGGCGTTCAAGAGGGCGAAGGCGAAGAAGGCCGCGAAGGCCGGCAAGACCACGCGAGTGGCGTAGGACCGCCCGCGTCCCCGTATCGGCCGTACAAGATCGCTTCTGTCAGGTGCTGTCTGGCGTTTCGGGCACTCAGATTGCCGCGGCCCAGAGTCGTCCTTCGAGAGCCTCAGGACGATCTCAGCAGTGCGATCGGCTCGGTTCGTGTTCGACGTCGGCCCCGGAGTCGTCCTTCGAGAGCCTCAGGACGATCCTTCGAGAGCCTCAGGACGATCCTTCGAGAGCCTCAGGACGATCCTTCGAGGGCCCCTTCGGCGTCCGAAGGCATGGTGGTGACGCGTTGGCGCGCTTTAGCGGACGACGAAGGACCCGTTCATGTCCGGGTGGGCGTCACAGCGAAAGAAAAAGTTGCCGGCCCGGGCTGGCGTGAAGGTCACCGTCTGCTGACTGACGCCGGCTGCCAGCGGTGTCTTCGCGTCATCGGGGACCAGGGGGGCCGTCGCGGCGCGGCTGGTGAAGAAGGCGATGTTGTGGGACACGCCGGGGTCCTGGTTGTTCAGGGTGATGGTGAACGCGGCGCCAGCGCTGGCGCTGAGGTTGCGCTTGTCGAATTGAAGGTTCTTGGCGACGACCGTCACCGACGAAGGGCCGCCGCCACCACCGCCACTATCTTCGACCACTTCCTGGGGAGCGGCCTTTGCCGGTTCACCTATGAGCTGGGCGAAGCCCCAGAAGATGACGCCGAACGTTACCAGCGAGACGACCATCATCGGCATGCCGAACTTGAGGTTGTTAGGGACCTGAGGCATTCCCTTCTCCTGAACCTAGAACCTTACGAACTGGTCTAACATCATCGCCACAAAGATAACGGCCAGATAGGTTATGGAGTAGCGGAAGAAGCCCATCGCGGCCTTTGTGGTCGCGACCCGCATCTGCCGCCAGCTGAGCCAGATGAAAGCGGCGCCGAGGCCGGCGGCCACGACGAGATAGAACTCCCCTACGTCGCCGGTCAGATAGAGGCTGAGAGAGGCCGCGACCGTAGCGACGGCGTAGACGAGGCTACGCCTGCGCGCCTCGACGGCGCCACGGGTGACCGGCAGCATCGGGATGCCAGCCTGCGCGTAGTCAGAGGTGTAGCCGATGGCCAGGGCCCAGAAGTGAGGCGGCGTCCAGAGGAAGATGATCGCGAACATGATCAAGGGCGCGGCGTCCAGCGAGTTGGTGACCGCGGCCCAACCGCAGAGCGGCGGCACGGCCCCGGCGGCGCCGCCGATGACGATGTTCTCGACCGTCGAGCGCTTCAGCCAGAGCGTGTAGACGAAGACGTAGAAGAGGATCGCGCTGACCGCGAGGCCGGCGGTCAACAGGTTCACAGACAGCCAGAAAGACGTAAAGGCGATGATGCTCAGCGCGATGCCAAAGGCCAGCGCCCTGTCGGGCGAGATCTGGCCGGATGGGATGGGGCGCCGGCGCGTGCGCCGCATGATGGCGTCGATATCGCGGTCGAGGTAGCAGTTGATGGTGTTGGCGCCACCCGCGGCCAGCGAGCCGCCAACCAGCGTCGCGAGCATGAGCCAGAGGCCCGGCAGGCCACCGGCGGCGACGATCATCGGCGGAAGCGTCGTGACGAGAAGCAGCTCGATGATGCGCGGCTTGGTCAGGGCGACGTAAGCGCCGATGGTGGCGCGCCAGCCGCGAAGCTCGACGCGCGGGACGGTCGCGATCGAAGTCGCGGGCGCGGTCATCGCGCTGCCCCCACGAGGTCGCGGCGCGGCGGCCCGGCGCGAGGCGCCGGCCTCGATCAGCGCGGGCACGTCGAACAGGCGGATGTTGAGGTAGGCGAGCACGGCCCAGAGCATAGTCCCCACCGCCAGGTGGGCGATCTGGGCGGCGTCCGCGACCTCCGTCCAGATGTTGGCGGCGCCGACCAGGGCCTGGGCGACGTAGACGGCGAAGGCGACCAGCGTCAGGTCCGCGGCCTGCTTCGATGCGCCTGGGCCGCGCCTGGCGCTGAGGGCGAGAGTCAGGAGGACACCGCCGAGGGCCAACGCCAGCAGGCGATGGATGAAGACCATCCGCACGGACTCCGACGACAGCGTCGGCACGGCCTGGCTGTTACAGAGGGGCCAGCCACCGCAGGCCAGGCTGTATCCAGAGACCGCGACGTAAACGCCGAGAAGCATGACGGCCAGCCGCCAGGCCGGCCGCGACGATCGCGAGGCCGGAGAGGTTGGCCGACACCTGGAGGCGCGGTACCGTCTTCGCTTCGCCGAAGGCCGAGACGGTGACCAGGATGAGCAGGGCAAACAGCGTCAGGGCAGTCGCCAGGTGGACCGTGACGATCTCGGGCGGCAGCTCGTGCACCACCGTGAGGCCGCCGAGGCCGCCCTGCACGAGGAGGAGGACAAACGTGGCGACAGCCGGGTAATAGATCGACTTGATGTCGCGGTAGGACTTCCAGGCCCAGGCGGCGATCGCGAAGACCATCAGGCCGGCCACGGACGCGGTCAGGCGGTGTGAGTACTCGATCAGCGTGTGCTTCTCGATCTTGGGGATGAAGCTGCCGTGGCAACGGGGCCAATCGGGGCAGCCGAGGCCGGAATCGGTGGCCCGGACCGTGCCGCCGATGATGATTAGCACGAAGACGATGGCCGTGGTCGCGAGGCAAAGTCGCTGAAAGGCTGTCATGTGTTAGCCGCTCGCCGCTAGCCGCGTGATCGATGGTGTGCGCGTCGCGTCAGAGCCTGCCTCTCTTCGGGACGCGGCGCACCGTTTGCAATTGTGATGCGACGCTCAATCGAAGCCTATGGCGGCCCCTATCTTGAGTCAAGCGAGAGTCGAGAGTTAGGAACAGGGAACAGGGAACACGGAACAAGGCTTCGGAGCGTCGGATCTGAAGAGAGCACCTTCCGTTCCTGGTGAGCCTGGTAGAAACACGAACGGATGAGGGGCTCACGCAAGTAGCGATCCGGATCGCGGTCTCGGCAGCCCCTGCCCGTTCGTCCTTCGACAGGCTCAGGACGAGCGGAAGCGTAGCGCTGGCTCAGGACGAACGGAAGTGCGGCGCTGGCTCAGGACGAGCGGAAGCGTAGCGCTGGCTCAGGACGAGCGGAAGCGTAGCGCTGGCTCAGGACGAACGGAAATGAGGTTGCTCGGTCCCGGACACGCCGGCCCGAAATGCGCGCCCGTTCGCCCTTCGACAAGCTCACCTGCGCGAGTTGTAGAACTCCACCTGCCAGCGCCATTCCTTGCGGTCGGCGGCATTCCACCAGGACAGCAGGATGCCAGCTTCGCCGCCGGGAAGCAGCACCGGCGTGCCGTAGTCGGCCTCGGTAGGCCAGATGTCCTCGCGGGTGATGCGCTCGCCATGGCGGCTGAGGCGGCACATCGGCGAGTCCAGAGTGCGCTCGAGCTGGCGGCCGTATGCCAGACGCTGTCCCTCGCGCGAGCTGACTTCGACGGTGATTACGTCGGGCACCGCGTGGGCGATGAGGACGTCCGTGGGGTCCAGCATGCCGCGGCCGATGAGCATGCCCGTGGCGGTAGCGCGCGGGTACCAGATTTCCCAGAACTCCAGTGGCTTGTGTTCGGACATGAGGCCTTCGATCTCGCGCTCACGCGGATTGAGCCTTTTCAGGCTGGGTCAAAAGCGCGGGAGTGTTTCGACAGTGGCTGCCTAGACGCGCTCCCCAATGAGGATATGGTTCTCGTCCGGGTCGTGGACTATGAAGTCCTTCATGCCGTAGTCGCGCACGGCCAGATCGCTGTCCAGGTTAGCGCCACCTGCCTTACAGCGTTCGAAAAGCTCGTCCACGCCGCTGACTGTGAGGTAGCAAGTCGCGCGCCCGGCGATCGAGCCATTCGTGTCGAGGGTCAGGGTTATGGACGCGCTTTCCGCGGCCACGATGGCGAAACTCAAGGGGTCGCCGAAGCGCGTTCGGACCTCGAGGCCCAGGACTCCCTCGTAGAATGCGATCGCTGCCGCTACATCCTTCACCGGTATGTACGGGCTGGCGTTGAGGTAGGAAACGCTCATCTCTCTCCTTCGACGGCGACTGGAACCGCCGGCGGTAACGATTCGGTATAGCCCGCGTGCGTGCCAATTATGGCGTGGCTGGTAGAGGGAGTCGATTACCAGGGCCGGTAACGGTTGGTGATCGGCAGGCGGCGGTCGCGGCCGAAGGCGCGGGGCGTGATCTTGATGCCGGGCGGCGCCTGGCGGCGCTTGTACTCGTTGCGGTCGACCAGGCGCATGACGCGTGCGCACGACGGCCTCGTCGAAGCCCATGGCGACGATCTCCTCGATGCTGCGGTCGTCCTCGACGTAGGCCTCGAGGATCGGGTCGAGGACCTCGTACGGCGGCAGCGAGTCGGTGTCGAGCTGGTCGGGGCGCAGCTCGGCGGACGGCGGCTTGTCGATGACGGCCTGGGGGATGAGGTCGTAGCCGGCGACGGCGTTGCGGTAGCGGGCCAGCTGGTAGACCAGCGTCTTCGGCACGTCCTTGATCACGGCGAAGCCGCCGGCCATGTCGCCGTAGAGGGTCGCGTAGCCGGTCGCCATCTCGCTCTTGTTGCCGGTGGTCAGCACCGGCTGCCAGCCGAACTTGTTGGAGAGCGCCATCCAGATGTTGCCGCGGATGCGCGACTGGATGTTCTCCTCGGCGGTGCCGGGCTGGGTGCCGGCGAACAGGCGGCTCCAGCATCTGCAGGTAGGCCGCGTGCGCCGGCTCGATGGGGATGATCATCGAAGCGGATGCCGAGGTTCTCGGCCAGGCGCTTGGCGTCGGCGATCGAGCCCTCGGACGAGTAGCGCGAAGGGTTGGAGACGGCGACGACATGCTCCGGGCCGAGCGCGTCGGTGGCGATCGCGGCGACGAGGCTGGAGTCGATGCCGCCGGAGACGCCGACGATCACGGTCTCGAAGCCGTTCTTGTGGACGTAGTCGCGGGTGCCGGTGACGAGCGCGTCGTAGACCTCGGCGTCGTCGTCCGAGAACGGGGCGATCGGCCGCCGCTCGCGCGAGCGCGGCCGCGAGGCTCGCCGGGACGGCCCTGAGACGAAGACGCTGCTCGACGTCACGCGCGGCGGCCTCCAGGCGCTCGGAGCGGCGCAGGGGGTCGTGCAGGCGCGCGCAGGTAGAGGCCGTCGACGTCGAGGTCGACGACGAGCAGGCTCTCCTGGAAGGCGGGGGCGTGGGCGAGCATCTCGCCGTCTGAGTCGAAGACCATGCTGTTGCCGTCGAAGACGAGCTCGTCCTGGCCGCCGACCAGGTTTACGTAGCAGATGAGCACGGCGTTGTCGGCGGCGCGGGTCGCGACCATGCGCTCGCGCGAGCGCCGCTTGCCGTTGTGGAAGGGCGAGCCGTTGATGTTGATGATGACCTCAGCGCCGGCCAGCGCCTGAGCCTGGGTGGGGCCTTCGGCGTACCAGATGTCCTCGCAGATGTTGACGCCGACCCTGGCGCCGGCGATCTCGAAGACCTGGGGCGCTGGAACCGGCGCGGAAGTAGCGCTTCTCGTCGAAGACGCCGTAGTTGGGCAGGAACTCCTTGTGGTAGACGCCGGCGATGCGGCCGTCGTCGATGACCGCGGCGGCGTTGTAGATGTCGCCGTCGAAGTCGACGAAGCCGACGATGGCGGTGATGCCGTGGACCTGCGCACGCGAGCTTGCGCATCGCCGCGCATGTTGTCGTCGATGAAAGTGCGGCGCAGGAGCAGGTCTTCGGGCGGGTAGCCGGGCAGGGCCAGCTCGGGAAAGGCGACGAGGTCGGCGCCCTGGGCCTTCGCGCGCTCGGTGTAATCGAGGATCAGGCGGGCGTTGCCTTCGAGGTCGCCGACGGTGGTGTTTATCTGGGCGAGGGCAACCCGTAGGGTCCGCAAGAGGCGCCTCCAGGAGTTAGTGTCATCGTAACACTAACTAACGTGAGTGGGATTATCGGCAGGCGCGTGGAGGGGAGTCAACCGTGGGTATTGTAGTGTGAACTCGATGCGTTCCACGACACGACCGCCCCCTGCCGATCTCCGCGCGCGCGGCGCCATCATCCGCCCGCTGCGCTTCGAGGAGATACCGGAGCTGGCGGCGGCGGTGTGGGACGGCACCAGTCTGGCCCAGATCGAGACGCGCTGGCGGGAGCAGGAGCTCGGCTACCGCGAGATCCTGGTCGCGGACCTGGGCGGCAGCATCGTCGGCACGGTGAGCGTGTATGTGCCCGGCGACCCGCCACGGTCGATGCACCTGTTCGCGCTGGACGTGGGGCCGGAGTGGCGCAATCGCGGCGTCGGCGGCGCGCTGGTCAGGCACGTTGTCGAAGAGGCGCGGTCGCGGCGGCTGCGTTCGGTGCACCTGGAAGTGCGCGTCGATAACCCGGCCCGCAGGCTCTATCACCGCATCGGCTTCAGGCGCGTGGGCGGGCCGTTCCTCAACGGCTGGTGGCGCTACGACGACGATGGCGGCCGCGAACGCGTCGAGGAAATGTCGCTGAGGATGGTCAAGCGCGTCGACCGTGATGGCGCCATCGCGAGCCGCGAGAGTGCGGCTCGCGCGGACCGGCGCGGGCCGGTAACGCGCTCTCAGGCGTCTGCGGCGGCTTGACGCGCCCTATTGCGTGGGCGCACCGCACAGGCCTGGCGACGATGCCCGATCGCCCGCGGCGCCGTTGAGGGAAGTGTAACGCCGGCCGCGGCCGCGGCTGCCCGCCGCCGCCGGAGCAGGTGCTAGAGTAAGGGCCGATGGACCCCTACGTCGCAGTCCTTCTGATCGGCTTTGCCCTGGCGCTGAGCTTTTCGGCCGGCATTCAGTGGCTGCTGCCGCGGCTGCCGGCCGGATGGTCACTGGGAGGGCTTCGGGGGAGCATCGGGCGGGCGCCGCAGGTCGGCGGCTTCGCGATCCTGCCCGCCTTCGCGATCGCGCCATACCTGGCGACTCTGGTTTCGGACAGGGCGGCCGAGTACTTCGAGCCGAAGCGTCTGGAGTTTCTAGGCTACCTGGGCGCCGTGTCGCTGGTGTTCCTGACCGGCGCCATCGACGACTGGCGGGCGATCAAGCCGTGGCAGAAGCTGGCCGGCCAGATTGTGGCCGCCCTCGCGGTCTATGCCGCCGGCTATCAGCTCGACTCAATCGGATTCCCCTGGGGAGGCACGCTTGAGCTCGGGGTATTAGCCCTGCCGGCAACCCTGCTCTGGGTCGTGTTCTTCACCAACGCGGTCAACCTGATCGACGGCAAGGACGGCGTCTGCGCTGGCGTCAGCGTCTTCGCGGCGGCGGCCCTCGCCGCCGTGGCGGCCGATACCGGGCACCCGGCGGTCGCGCTGCTGTGCGTGGGCCTGGCCGGGGCGGGGTTGGGGTTCCTGCCCTTCAACCTGCCTACCGCTTCACTGATCCTCGGCGATGGCGGGGCGCTCACCTTCGGCTTCATCCTGGCGACGCTCTCGATCCGCGGCGCGACCGGGGTCGAAGACAGCGTCTTCATCAGCGTGCCGATCCTGGCGCTGGGCTTTCCGGTGCTGGACACGCTGCTCTCGGTCGCGCGGCGCGGCCTGGACCGGCGGCATCCCTTCATCGGCGACACCGACCACATCCATCACCGGCTGGAGCAACTGGAGCTGGGCCCTCGGGGTGTGCTGGCCGCGCTATACGGCGTTTCGGCCCTGTTTGCCCTGGCGGCGCTGGGCACGCACTATGCAGGCTCGCTCGCGGCTGAACTGGCGATTTTCGCCGGCCTGGCGCTGCTTGTGGCGCTGATCCTCGGCCGCCTCGGCTACCTGGTCTCGATGTGGAACAGCCCGACCCTGGCGGCCGTGCGCAAGCGGGACTGACCTCACCCCCCGGCCCCCTCTCCGCCCGGCGGAGAGGGGGAGTCGGAAGCGGGAGGGGAGTCGGAAGGGGCATGGGAGTGCGAAGGGGAAGGAGGGAAGTTCTCAGGGAGCGGCGCAGGAGGCCGGAGGTGAGCATGGCGGCGCAACGGAGCCAAACGCCGGCGAAGACGGCGGCGTCTATGGGCACGCCGCGGCGCAGATACGCGCGGTAGTAGCGCCAGATGCCGCGGTGGCGGGCGATGAGCGCCTTCGATGGGACGCTGCGGGCGCTGGCTCCGATCTCGTGATGGACGCTGGTATGGGGAAAGTAAACGACGCGCAGGCCGGCATCGTGGACGCGCCGGCAGAAGTCGACGTCTTCGAAGCCCCAGAAGTAGCCTTCGTCGAAGTAGCCGATGCGGGCGACGGTGGCGGCGGTGGTGAGGATGCAGGCCCCCGAGACCCAATCGGCGTCGGTGATGCTGTCGTGGTCCCAGTCTGACATCAGGTAACGGCGGCTAATGGGGTTGGAGGGCCAGACCTTAGTAAGCATCGAATAGCGGTTGAAGATCGCGATGCTGAGGCCGGGGAATCGCCGCACAGAAAGCTGCAGGGCGCCGGAAGGGTCCAGGACCTTGATGCCCAGGGCGCCCACGTCCGGGTTGTCGCGCAAAAACGTCGCGGGGCCGCTGAAAGCGTCGGCATCGACGGTGCAGTCGGGGTTCAGGAAGACGATGACGTCGCCGCCGGCCTGGCGGGCGCCGGCGTTGGCGCCGGTAGAGAAGCCCAGGTTCTTCGCGTGCCGGACGAGCCTGGCCTTCGGGTACGCTTCGGCCACGAGGTCAGCGCTGCCGTCGGAGGAGGCGTTGTCGACAACGATGACCTCGAACTCGCCACCCTGGTGGCCGTAGACCGAGGCCAGGCAACGCCGCAAGTGCTCGCGGGCGTTGAAGCTGACGATGACGATCGAGATCACGTCGGACCGCCTGGGGTCGCCGGCCGCGAACGGGTGGGCTGACCATGGCCCGTGACTCGAGCCGGATCGGGATGCGGTGCTTCTCGCGAGAAGCACCTACAGCGGACGGCTGAGGCCCTACGCGGGACGGCTAAATGCCCACCCGAGACGGCTGGGAGAAAATCGATCACGGTTTCTCTCCCAGGGCCCGGCGGTAGACGGACAGCGTCGCCTCGGCGCAGGCGTCCCAGGTGAACTTCGCGGCGCGCGCGAGGCCGGCTTCGCGCAGGCGCGCAGCTTCCGCGCCATCCGTCCAGATCAAGTTCACGGCGTCGGCGATGGCGTGCGCGTCGGGCGGGTCGACCAGGATGGCGGCGTCGCCGGCGACTTCGGGCAGGGCGGAGACGTTGGAAGTCACAACCGGCGTGCCGCAGGCCATGGCCTCGAGGACGGGAAGGCCAAAGCCCTCGTACAGGGATGGGAAGAGGAATACGGTGGCGGCGTTGTAAAGCGCGGGCAGGTCATCCTGAGGGACGTAGCCGGTGAAGTGCACGCGCGCGCGCAGGCCCAGGCGTTCGACCGCCGCTTCTTCCTGCTCCGTGCCCCAGGCGGCCTGGCCCACGACGGCCAGGTGCGGGTCGGCGCCCAGGTCGATGAGGTAGCGCATGGCCCAGAGGATAGCCTCACGGTTCTTGCCGGGCTCGCGAGTCCCCAGGCTGAGGAGGTAGCCGTCGGGCAGGCCGTAGCGCTCGCGCGCGATTCGGGCGCATTCCTTCTTGTCCAACGGCCGAAAGGCGGCGTCGACGCCCTCCGGGGTGACGGCGAGACGCGCGGAGGTAAGCCCGAGGAAGCTTCGCGCCTCATCGGCGACACTGGCGCTGGGGACGATGACGGCGCGGGCGCGGCGGGCGGAGAACATGGTCAGAAGCTGGAAGTACATGCGCCGCGGCAGGGGGTAACGTTGCGGCAGGATGAAAAATGTCACGTCATGCACGGTCAAGACCCGGGGGCAGGGAGAGTAGAGGAGCGGCGTGGTGTGGTGGGGCGAGTGCAGCAGCTTTGCCCCTCTGCGCTTCAGGTCGAATGGCAACCAGGCTTGCTCCCAGAGCAGCCGCCGGGCGCGCGATTTCGCGCCGATGTCCACGACCTCGAAGGCCGGGGGCAAGCCCGCGAGGTGGGCCAGCGTATGCGTGCGGGCGAAGACGACGTAATCATGGTGGTGGTCGACGCGGCCGAGCGCGCGGACAAGGTTGAGCGTGTACATACCCGCCCCGGCGGGGTTCGGCGGCACCGAGGAGGCGTCGAAGGCGATGAGGGGCCGGTCGGGCATCGAGCTTAGGGTGGCCGCGGGACGGGTGGACGGTCAAGAGGCGAATGCGGCCGGAAGCTCAGGGCACGCCACCGGCCGGACGCGTTCCAGGCGCCTGGGAGGTCAGACGCGGGGCGGTGACGTAAGCGAACGCCGAGCCGTCGTTCGACCAGGAGACCGCCGTGACGATGAAACCTTCGGGTGGTTGGATGCGCCGCTGCGGGGCGCCGTCCGCCGAGAAGAGGCGCAGCTCCGAGCCCGACACAAGCACCTTCTGGTTGTCAGGCGATACTGCTAAAGCCGCTCCTTCTTCCGGCCCCGAGGTCAGAGGCTGGAACCGCGCGCCCGGGAGGGTTACGAGTAAGACCGAGGTTGTCGGCCTGAGGCAAGGATTCGCGCACGCAGACCCGCCCAGCAAGAGGAAGCCGGGCGAGAGCCAGCGCTGATATGTGAAGAAGCCTTCGGCGCAGTTCAAGACCAGCGTCTCGCGGCCCGTCGCGACCTCCTTCAGCCGCGTCTGGTTCTGGGTGGGCGTCGACCGGGTATCAGCGGAGGACGGCCGCGCGCAGGCCGTCGAATCGCTGCCGATCGCGAACCACTTGCCGTCGGGCGACAGGCTGGCCGCGGTGGTCCTCAGGCCGGGCGCGGGCAGTTCGCGGCCGGTTTCGGCGGCAACGATGGCCCCGTTGTAAGTGACAGTGCGGCCGTCCAGGCTCCAGGCCGGGTTCCCGCCAGACCTGGGTCCAAGGTTGAGCCGGGACTCGCCGCGGCTCTCGACGTCGAAGATCACGAGCTCTTCGCCCTGGACGCCGGCGATCCTGCGGCCGTCCGGCGACCAGGCCGCGAATTGGCCCAGGCGCCCCGTTTCAATGACGCCGCCCTCGCCGGGCGACACTACGAAGCTGAAGCGGTTGACCGAGGTGGTTCCCGATTCGATCACGCTGACCAGGAGCCGCTTGCCGTCCGGCGACCAGATGGGGTTCGAGGTCTGGCCGCGTGTCGTGGAAAGGCGAATGCTGGTGCCGTCCGGGTCGATAACGTAGACGTCGGTGCGTCCACCCACGGGCGTCGAGACCGTGAGAGCGAGGAGGTCGCCGGCGGGCGAGAGCCTGGCGCTGGCGCCGCCGGAGAAGGCGCGCTCCCAGAGCGTCCGCGCCGTCACGCGGTCGATGGCGACGTAGCCGGTGACGATACCGGCCGAACTCTGGCTGCCGGAGCCCGATGCCGTCTGCGACAGGAAAGGGAAGACGATCTCGCTGTCCTCGGCCGACCAGACCGGCGGCCCGGAGAGCATCCTGCTGGTCTCGAGGACCCGCCGCGGCGGGCCGGCGCCTTCGACCACGTATGCCCGCCAGACGTCTTCGCCGCTGAGCACAGCGCCCGCGAAGGGGTGCTGCTGCTCGCGGACATCGCCCAGTGGAGGGTCGACCTGCAGCCAGGCGACCGCCTGGCTGTTGTCCGCCGGCTTTTTCTCGTAGATGAACAGGCTGTAGGCATAGAAGCCGGCGATTGCGAGCACAACGAAGAGCGCGATCGCCCTCAGGGGCGTGATCCGGAGGCGCCGCAACCGGCGAAGGCTGAGCGAGAGGGCGAGCGAGCTCACGAGGCCGGGCGGCGAGGGCGGGATCCAGCGCGCAGCTTCCTCACGGGTCGAGACGCCGAGCTTGGTCATGACTTCGGTGGCGTAGTACCTGGCGCCGGTAGGGCTGACGTCGAGGCGGACGGCGATCTGATCGTCGGTCAGGCCCTCGCGAATGAGGTCAAGGACCTCGGACTCGCGAGGGGTCAGCAGGTCGGCGTTGTCTTTGGGGCCGTGGGCCATGTCCCGCTAACTGTAGCGGTTGGCGGCGCATCGGCGGAGCCGGCCTCGTGACCGATGCGCTCCCCGCGCGGCCGTCAGGCCTCCAGGTGGCCTTTCTGGCGCAGGTAGTCCGCCAGGGCGTCGCGCCAGGGGCGGGGCTGGGCGATGCCGAGGTCGCGCAGGCGGTTGTTCGCCAGCACGGAGTAAGCGGGGCGCCTGGCGGGCGCATCGTATTCGGCCGAAGAGATGGGGCCGAAGTCGGGGTGAAGGCGCAGGAGCGAGAAGATGGCGCCTGCAAACTCATACCAGGAGCACTGGCCCGAGTTGGTGATGTGGATTGTGCCGCGGGCATCGGCTTCGATGACCTCGAAGAGCGTCTCGGCCAGGTCGTGAGTGTATGTTGGGGCGCAGACTTGATCGTCAACCACGCGGATCGGCTGTCCCTGGCGGGCGAGACGGAGCATGGCCTCGGCGAAGTTGCCGCCTTTCCCGCTGGCGCCGGCGAGGCCGTACAGCCCGGAGGAGCGGATCAGGAGGTGGTCGTCCGGCAGGGCGTAGCGCAAGATCTGCTCGCCCGCCGCCTTCGAGACGCCGTAAGCGCTGACGGGCGTTGGCGGATCCGTCTCCAGGTAAGGGACGCCCTTCTCGCCGTCGAAGACGTAATCGGTGCTGAAGTGGATGAGGCTCGCCCCGAGCTCGCGGCAGGTATCGGCGAGGTGCTTGAGCGCGAGCGCGTTTACGCGGAAGGCCTCGATGACGTAGGTCTCGCAGTCGTCCACGCGATGGTAGGCGGAGGTGTTGATGACGCGGGTGGGGCCGATGCCGCGAAGCACCGAGCGCACCTGCTCCAGGTCAGCGACCTCCAGGTCGGCGTGAGTGAGCTCGATAAGCTCACCGCCGCGCCGGCCGGCGGGCGAATCCGGCCAGAGGCGCGTGATGTCCGTGCCAAGCTGTCCGTTGCTGCCGATTAGCGCTGTCCGCGGCACTTATTCGGCCAGCGATCCAGGTTCGCCGCGCCGGAGGACGTAGTCGAACGGGTGCAGGCCGGCGTGCACTTCGTTTAGCAGGAGCATCCAGTCGATGTTGTAGTAACGCGGGTGCGTGTAGTCGATCTTTTCCTGCTTGCCGAAGACGCTGACCATGTGGTCGACAGACTCCAGGACGGTGCGGCGCGGCGTGAAGCCCAGGAGTTGGACCAGCTTCTGGTTAGAGCAGCGGTAGTTGCGGACCATCGGCGGCTCGGGCGCGGTCTCGAGGTCGACGTGGCCCCTGACCAGCCCCACGGAGCCGGCGACGAGCATCGCCAGCTCGCGCACCTGATAGTTCGCCTGGACGACGTTGATGATCTGGCCGCGGACGTCGTCGGCCGGGGCTTCGAGACTGGCGATCTGGGCCGAGGCGGCGTCGGTCACGTCTACCAGAGGCCGCCAAGGCCAGCCACCGCCGTGAAGGAGGAGGCGGCCCCTGGAGAGCGCGTCTTTGACGAAGGTGTTCACGACAAGGTCGAAGCGCATGCGCGGGCTCCAGCCGAAAACGGTGCCCTGTCGCAGGACGACCGGACAGAAGTCGGCGCCGGCCATCTCGAGCAGCTTCACTTCACCGAAGCGCTTGGACTCGGCGTAGGGGCCGCGGGGCGCGATCGGCGCCTCCTCGTCATAGGTGGCGCCGTCCGGCAGGCCATCGTAAAGGGAGCAGCTGGAGCCGAAGACGAAGCGCTGGACGCCATTGCGGCGCGCGGCCTGCGCCAGCGTCACGGTCGCGTCGGCGTTCATCTCCCAGTTGGCCTGAGGGTCGAAGTTTGCCGTCGGGTCGTTCGACAGGCCCGCGAGGTGGACGACGCCGTCCACGTCCTTGAACCAGTCGTCCTGGGCGTCGCGAATGTCGGCGTGAATTATCTCGATTTGGGTAACCACGTCCGACAGGGGCGCCATGCCCCAGTAGAGGCGGTCCACGATGCGGACCTGGTGGCCGCGGTCGACCAACTGGCGGGTAAGGACGGAACCGATGTAGCCGGCGCCACCAGTTACTAAGACGCGCACGCTTTGCCTTTCATATACCCTCTCCGGCGCTTCTCCCTGGCCGGGAGACGGGAGCCAGAGCTTCGTAGAGGCGACTATTTTCGCACCATTGTATACCGAAGATTGGAGGCCATAGAACCTGAGGTGTGAGGTGGGAGACTTCTTCGGCCGAGATTTCTGCGATGGTTCTGAGATATCTCTCACCTTAGTCGAGATACACGGCTGTCACTCCGGCAATGCGAGGCTTGGCGCGGTTTCAAAAGCGCATACAGGTCCGCTCCGGAGGGTAACGTGTTCGAAAAACTGGCCCGCCTGTCTCTCGGCTTGACCCTGGTGATTGGTCTAGCGGCGTCAACGGCGCCCAGGGCCGTCTCGGCCGACGACCCCGAAGATAGGGTGCTGCAACTCCTGGAGGATCAGTCCACAGGCGGGACGGTTGGCCTCTACCTCAAGGAAGTCAACGGCGCCGTACTGGCAGCCAACAACGAGAGCTTTGTCTTCGAGCCGGCGAGCACGATCAAGGCCCTCATCCATTTCCACGTAATGAAGCAGGTTCAGGACGGGACGATGTTCAATGGCCAGCCGGTGACGCTCGCTACCCAAATCCCCTGGTTCACGGACCAGACCGGCTCCTGCCCGGACCTGACGGGAGCGGCCTCAGACACGCTGGAAGTTGGGCTGACGGCGATGATGCAGCCGTCTGATAATCGCTGGACGCAGGCCATGCGCGACTTCTTCGGCGACGCAAATATAGACGCGACGCGGGCGACGTTGGGAATGAACGACACCGGGCTGAACCATTCACCCTTGGGCTGCGGCGCCGCCGCGGTCGCAAACCCGAACGAACTGACGCTGGTCGACGCCGGCAAGCTCTATGAGGCGGTGGCGAACGGATTCCTGGTGCCGCCGACCCGTGACGACGCGTACGCGATCATGCTCAGCGATGGCGGCCGGATCAATGCGATCATCGACCAGGAGGCCGCGGGCCTGGCGCTGTCCGCCGGCGCCCTGAACGACTTCAAAGCAGCGCGACAGTCGGCTATCAAGGCTGGCAGCTACACTCTGGATGCCCTGGAGTACAGGTCCGATGCCGGCTGGGCGCAACTGCCCTTCCTCGACGGCAACTGCGACGACGACGACCGGCAGTTCGTATTCGGCGTCTTCATTAACGCCGCGACCGCGCTCTCCGTGGACGACATTCGCACGATTGGGACGGAGCTCCTGAGAGAGCAGATCCGCTCTGCCCTGGAGTCGTGGGACGCCTGCGCGGACTTTGAAGTTGTCTCCAAGTCGGATAGTCCAGACCCGGTCTCCGCCGGTGAGCAACTCACGTACACGATAACGATCAGGAACAATGGACCCAGTGACGCCTCCGCGACCGTGGACGACACGCTGCCCCCGCAACTGACCTTTGTTTCCTGCAACGCCCCGCTAGGCGTTTGCGGTGGCTCAGGAAACGCGCGCAGCGCGACCTACGCCAACGTCGCGGCGGGCGCCACGAGGACACTCACCCTGGTCGCGACGGCGAAGTGTAACGTCGCGGACGCGACAGTCATCGTTAACAGCGCTACCGTCACCTCCGCCAAGATCGACGGCGATTCTAGCAATGATTCGGCGTCGGCGAGCACCACCGTGGACAACCCGGCGCCGACCGTTGATGCCACCCTGGCGACGACCATGCTGTGGCCCAACAACCATGATCTGGTGAACGTGGGCCTGGCAGCGACGGCGGATGATGGCGCCTGCCCGGCGCCCGCTACCTTCCAGGTGCTCGTCTTCAGCAATGAGGACGACGAAACTCCCAACCCGCCGCACTCGCCGGACGCGAAAGACATCGGCCTGGTGGACCTGCGCCTGCGGAGCGAGCGAGCGGGCACCGGCGACGGGCGAGTCTACCTGATTATCGTGCGAGTGTCGGACGGCGCCGGTCAGACCGGCTTTGATGCGGTCACGGTATTCGTCCCCAAGAGCCAGAGCAAGAAGGACAAAGACGCGGCCGCCGCGCAGGCCGCCGCGGCCGAGGCGTACGCGGATAGCCATGCCGGTAGCCCGCCGGCCGGTTACTTCACGATCGGCGACGGACCCGTCCTCGGGCCGAAGCAGTGAGACAGCAAGATCGAGGTTTCGTGATTTGCTGCTGTGTCGCCGAATCGGCGGGTGCAGAGATCGGGAGTACGCCTGGGAGCCTTCGGCACGGCCCAGCGAAACTCAGAGCTGCCCGTAAACGAAGTTGTCGGAGAGGGGGCTGGCTGTCCAGGCCGTGAGCGAGTAGCCGTTGCGGTCCTTCTCGGTCATCAGGCGAGTTGAGCCGGCGATGTCCTCGAAGAGCTTCCTCAGCCCCGCCGAGCACAGCGACCAATCGAGGTCCTCCGCCAGGGGCGATATGCCGGCCTCCGTGGCCGGGCTGTACTCGCCGGTGCAGAAGTACTCGATCAGCGACTCTTCGGTGAAAACAGTGCCATGAGCGAAGCCGGGCGGCAGCCAGATCCACTCGTCGTAGTCCCGGTCGGTTAGCGCCGGCAGGTCATGAGCGATGACCTTGCCGAACGTCGGCGAGCCTTTCCGAATGTCGAGCACCAGGTCGATCAGGCGGCCACGTAGGGTGCGCACCAGCTTGCCCATGTGCGGGTCCCACTGGAAGTGGAGGCCGCGCACAGTGCCGGCATGGGAGAAGCTCTCGTTGCACTGGACGAATTCGGGAATGCCGGCTTCGGCCAGGGACGTGAGGTCGCTCTTGCGGTAGTGCTCCGTGAAGTAGCCGCGGTCGTCCAGGAAGCGGCCGAAGCGGATGACCCTGACGCCTTCGAGCTTGAGGTCGCGGATTTCGAGGATGTTCACGGCGCTTCCCAAGAGGCGCTGCATGTGGCGGGCGGGATGCTTTGTCGCTCCCTGGGATCGGGGAACCATCTCCCCCGGCCCCTCTCCCAGTGAGGGAGAGGGGAGTCCGGAGCGGGAGGGTGAGGTTGGAGGGTCATCTGGGGAATCATCGCCTACTTCACTGCTTCGAGGACAGCGTAGGCTTCGGCGACACCGAACCATTGCGCCCACCAGCGCTCGCAGAGGTGCTGCGCGTAGGGACTGCGGTTAGCGAGCGCTTCGAGCACGTCCGTGACGAGGGCGGAGTAGAAGCGGCGGCCACGCGAGTAGCGGCCCTTGCTGCCGCCGGAGACGAAGCGCAGGCGCGCGTACACGCGGCGAAAGTTGATGCCGGAGTAGTAGCTGAAGAGGCCGCCGTCGAATGTCTGGCGGTCGAAGTACTCGAAGGTGCTGAGGTTGATGCCGCGCTTGTGGGTGGGGTCGCGCCAGGTCATGAAGTTGGAGCTGGAATGCGGCACGGTGACGTAGAAGCGGCCGCCGGGCTTGCAGACGCGGTAGACCTCGCGCATAACGCCGACGAGGTCTTCGAAGTGCTCGAGGACGTGTTGGGCATGGACGGCGTCGACGCTGGAGTCCTTGAAGGGCAGGCCGAAGGTGATGTCGCCGAGGATATCGACGGCCTTGAGCTTCGCGATGTCGATGCCGATGGCGCCGGGTGTCTTGCGCTCGCCGCAGCCGATGTCGATGACCACCTTTTCCATGCGGGGTGATTATACGGGGAGGTGTGAGGTGTGGGGCGTCAGCGCTGAAGGACGGCGAACTCAGCTTCGGTCAGGCCCAGCTCATCGACCAGGACTTCGTGGTTGTGCTCGCCGACCAGGGGCGCCCTCGGGCCGACCTTCCATTGCGCCTGCTCGGAAAGCCAGGGGACGGCGACGTAGTCGAAGGACTTGCCGAGCTCGGGGTGGGGCACCTTCTGGAAGATACGGCGCTCCTGCCAGTGGGGGTCGTCCAGATTCTCTTCCGGGCGCACGACCTGGGCCCAGGCGAGGCCCGCGGCCTGGCCCTTGGCAACCAGGTCCTTGGACGTGTTGCTCAGCGCCACGGCCTGCAGGACCTCGGCCACGCGCGTGGCCGCTTCCGGCGTGCGGCGATAGGTCACGTCGGCATATTTGGGGTCGGCCAGTTCGGTCGCCAGGCTCTCGCCTTGGAGCAGTGACAGCAGGCGGTCCCAGGTGCCGAAGCCGATCATCGACGCCTGAGCGTAGCGGCCGTCGGCGGTCGGCAGCTGTGACGGCGTGCCGATGGCAATGCCGGCGTGGCGGCCGGTCTGGCGGTAGGTGTGGCGCTGGTTGTAAATCCAGGCGGTCATTCCGCTTTCCGTGCAGCCGGCCAGGGAGTCGTGGACGGCGCAGTCGATGTACTGGCCCTGCCCCGTCATGTCGCGGCTGAACAGCGCCGCGACGATGGCCGCGGCGGCCTGGACGCCGGCCGTATGGTAGGCCTGCCACATCTGAGGCGCGATAGGCGGCGTGTCGTAGGCGGCGGAGGGGTTGGTGTGGTCGTATTCGCCCGGCGGGTCATAACCGCACATCATCATCTGGCCCCCGAGGGCAAGCTGAATCAGGTCGGTGGCCTTATGGTCGCGGAAGGGGCCGTCGAAGCCGAAGGGCGTGATCGAGCAGACCACGAGCGCCGGGTTCTCGCGCAGCAACTCTTCGCGGCTGAAGCCCTGGGCGTCCACCTCGGGCGGGCCGCGGCCGTCGAGGACCACATCGACCCAGGCGGCCAGGCGGCGGAAGGTCTCGCGGCCCGCCGGACGGGTCAGGTCCAGGATGATGCCGCGCTTGCCGAGGTTGTAGTGCCAGAAGTAGAGGCTGCGTTCGGGGCCTTCGACATCTTCGTAGAAGGGGCCTATGGCACCGGGTAACGGAGCCGCCCGGAGGCTCCAGCTTGACGACGTCGGCGCCGGCGCCGGCCAGGAGGCGGCCGCAGAAGTCGGCGCGCTCGCCGCCTAGTTCCAGCACCTTCACGCCGTCGAGGGGATGGAAAGCCGCGTCCGGCGCCCGCGAGGTCATATCGCGCCTCGCTGTTCGAGGCCGGCGATCTCGGCGTCGCTGAGGCCGAGGATACCGCCGTAGACGGCGCGGTTGTCTTCGCCGTAGCAGGGCGCGCCGCGGCCGTTGGGTTCGCCCACGGACACGGGCATGGCTGAAAAATTGAAGGCCACGTTCTGGACGCGGTTTGTCCCCATCTCAGAGTGCGGCAGGTCGACGAGGAAGCCGCGGTGCCTGAGCTGCGGGTCGGTCTCGACTTTGTCCTCGCCGTTTTGGACGACGCCGGCGGGGACGCCGCGCGCCTGCAGCGCCGCCATGACCTGGTAACGGTCGCGGTCTCGCGTCCAGGCGGCGACGTTGGCGTCCAGGGCGTCCTGGTTTTCGATGCGGCGGCCCATGGTCGTGAACTCTTCGGCTTGCGCCCAGGTTGGGCTGCCCATGACCTCGACCACGGCGCGCCACTCGTCCTCGGAGGTCACCGCGATCGCGATCCAGCGGTCGATGCCGGCACAGGGGTAGGCGCCGTGGGGCGCGGCCGCCAGGTAAGGCGAACGGTTTCCCGTCGCGCGGTAAGAGCGCCCGTTGGCCGAGTAGTCGAGCACGGCGGTGCCGGTGAGGAAGATGCCGCTGGCGGCCTGGGCCATATCGACGTAGGCGCCCTTGCCGGTGCGGTTGCGCTGGAATAGCGCCATGGCGGTCGCCATCGCCACCCAGTAGCCGCCGTGGTGGTCCAGGTAGGAGAACCCCCAACCGGCCGGCTCGCGGCCCGGCAGTCCGGACTGGGAGGTGACACCGGACACGGCCTGGGCCGTGGGGCCGTAGCTCTGGAACTCCTTGTAAGGGCCGGTGGCGCCCCAACCCGAGGCCTGGATGTAGATGACCTTCGGGTTGATGGCCCTCAAGGCCTCCCAGCCCAGGCCCAGGCGCTCCATGGTGCCGGCGCTGAAGTTCTCCATGACCACGTCGCTGACCGCGACCAGGCGCTTGAACAGATCGATGCCTTCCGGGTGCTTGAGGTTGAGGCTTACGCCGTACTTGCCGGGGTTGATGTCGTTGAAGTTGGGGCCCAGGTTGACGCTCGGCTGGCCGAGCGAACGCAGGAAGTCCAGGTTAGCCCGCCACTCGCAGCGGATGACTTCGGCGCCCATGGCGGCCAACATGCGCGGGCCGCCGGCGCCGGCGAGGAGCCAGGTGAGGTCGGCGATGCGGACACCGGCCAGCGGCCCGCGGCCGGGCGTGGGAGCGCGCGCCGGCGTTGTCGGGACGGGCCGGCGAGCATCTTGCGGCAGAGGGCGAGCCGTCATGGGGCTGTGATCTTCATAGGGCGAAGCTACCGATGTCAATCCTGGCTGCCATCGTCAGCGCGCGGCCCGCCAGGTTGTAACGCGCGTTACGGCGATCCTGATCACCGGCCGTGACTCCAGGTCCATGGGTTTGTACTGGGGGTACTTGGCTCGCAAAAGCGAGAGCGCCGCGGCGTGCTCCGGGCCACCGGCCAGGAGCGAGGCTTCGCCGGACAGCTGGACGAAGCCCAGGCGTGCCCAGTTCTCCTCGTAGTGGTCGATCAGGAGCTGGACGTGAGGGTTCTCGAGGATGTTGCGCACGCGGCGCAGGCGTTCGGGCGGCACGCGCTTGGGCTTTTCGTCCAGGGCTATGTAAACGGCCTCGCCTTCGATCACGAAGCAGACGGGCACGACGTGAGGCCGCGCGTTCGCGCCGGCGGTGGCGAGGCGAGCGACGCGGGCCGCGCCGACGAAGGCCAGGGTGGCTTCGTCCATATCAGCCGGCGGGCACGCCGCGGAAGTATTCGATCATGTCGGTATCGCCGGGTGAGTGGCCGAGCATGGTCAGGGCTTCGGCCGCTTCGCTGCGATGGTGCGTGCCGTGGTTGACGAGATGAGCCATCACCTGCCACAGGGTATTCGTGTAGGGCTTTCCGGCGAAGGACTGATAGTCAAGGTAAGACCGAAGTCGCTCGCCGGCCAGCTCAGCGAGAAAGCGGCGCATCTTCGCCTCCTCCTCGGCCCAGCGCCGTGCGAGGCTGTCCAGCGTGGGGAGACCGTCCTCGGAGAGGTGGGTGGTAGGGTTGATGCCGTCCTGGCAGCGGCTGCGCCAGACCCACTCGCCGGAGAGCGTGTGCACGAGAATGCCGCGCAGGCTGCCGTAGGTGAAGCCATTAGGCCGCGTGTATTCGTCCTTCGAAACCCCGGCGGCGGCTCCAAGGATGCGATCTCGCGCCCAGTAGTTGTAGTCGTACAGGGTGCGGAAGTAGACGGCGTCCATGACGGCGATTGTAGCGCGAACCCTCTCCCCCGGCCCCTCTCCCAGGGAGGGAGAGGGGAGGCGGATCGAGGCACGCGTCAGGGCGTGGTGATGGTGGCCTGGCGTCGGATTCCGAACTTCCGACCCCGACCACCACCACTACCCTCCTCCGGCGCCACCTACTCGTAGCGCAGGGACTCGGCGATGTGCACGGAGGCGGCGCGCCGGGCAGGGATGATGGTGCCGAGCGCGGCCACGAGGATGGCGCCGGGGATGAGGGGCGCCAGCCAGAGGGCGCCCGGCATCTTGCCGATACCCGTGCCGATGCCGGCCGCGCTGGAAAGCACGTCGAACATGACGCGCGTGGCGACGAGGCCGGCGGGCAGGCCGACGGCCACGGCGACGATGGCGAGGACGGCGCTGCCGGCGAATACGGTCTGGGTGACCTGGGCAGGCGTAAAGCCGATGGTCTTGAGCACGGCGAAGTCGCGATGCCGCTCGCGAATGCTGAGGAGCATGCTGGAGAGCAGGTTCAGGCCAGCGATCAGGAAGAGGACGCCGTTGAGGCCGAAGATCACCGGCCGCCACTGGTTGCGGATGCCGGCGATGGTTTCGGTCAGGACCTCGAGGTCAAGATTGCCGCCAGAAGCCGCGGACAGCGATCTGGCAAAGGCCCTGTTGTCGGTGCCGGGCCTGGTGTGGATGAAATAGTCGGTCGGCTTGGCCTCCGGGGGCAGCATAGAGCGGGGCACGGTCAGGACCTCTCCCTCGGCATCGGCGTAAAGGCCGACGATGCGCACGGTGGCAGGGATCCGCGCACCTGGTTCGAACAGGTTGAAGTTGAACGTGTCACCGACCCTGAGGCCGACCTTCGTGGCCAGCTGCGTGCTCATCGCCGCCTCGCCGGCGGCGACCGGCATGCGACCCTCGCGCATCGCCCAGCGGGGGTTGTTCATGTCACCTTCGAAGCCGCGCAGGTCAAAGCCCTGGCCGTTGACCGCGCCGTCCGTGTTATAGACGACGAGGTAGCTCTCCACCTCGGGCCGCGATTCCAGCAGGCGACGCGCCTCCGCGTCCGGCATCAGGTCGCGGTCGGCGCCGACCTGGTAGGGCGGCCCACCGATGACGGTCGCGTCCGACATCGTGGCCTTGAAGGTCGACTCGATCCCCAGGCTGAAGGTGGCGGTGACAACGGCCAGGACCAGGGCGGCGACCGTCATCAGCGTCCGCACGGGCCGGCGCGCCAGGTCTTTGACGCCGACGACGAAGACGCGCGGCAGGCCCAGCCGGGACGCGATCGATGCCAGGCGCGACGGGCGGCCGGGTCCGGAGTCGCTGCCGGCGTTGAGCGCCGCGATCGCGCCGACGCGTCCGGCGCGCCAGGCCGGGAACAGGGTGAAGAGCGCCACCAGGGCAGTGATCGCGGCGAAAGTGATCGCGAGCAACGCCGGGTTCAGGGCGGGCGACGCCGGGACGCCGAGGATATCGGCGCTGCGTTCGAGGAAGAATGGCGCGACAAGCAGGCCCAGGGCGATACCGACGACGCCGGCAAGCAGGCTCACGGCCAGGTTCTGGACCAGGAGGCTGAGCGTGATCTGCCGCGGGGTGAAGCCGATCGCCTTTAGGATGCCGGTGTCACGAAGCTGCGACAGAACCTGACCGCCGACGGCGTTGGCGATGATCAGGCCCGCCGCGACCAGGGCGAAGAAGCTGAAAACGTTGAGAAAGATCACGTCGAACTGGTTGGACTCGGTGATGTTCTGGCGGATGTCGGTCCAGGTGCGGATGTCGAAGGGGCCAAGCACGCGGGCCTGCTGGAAGAATGCCGGCAGCGCGTTCGGGTCGCGCAGACGAACGCCGGTGCGCAGCGGGAACTGCGGCGAGGCCCCGAAGACGGCGTTGGGCTCCAGCCGGCTCAGGGCTTGCGGGAGGACGTATGCGAAGGCCGGATCGTTGATCGGCGCCGGCGCCCTGCCGGTGGGGACGGCGAAGCCGACGACGGTAAACGTCTGAGGGCCGCCGGGTGTGAGGATTTCGACGTTTTGGCCGACTCTGAGCTTCAACAGGCGCGCGGCGCCGCGGTCGACCACGATCTCGCCCGCGCCGCCGGCGCTGAGCCAGCGGCCGTCGGTGACCACCGGATGGTCGAAGGCTGGGAGCTGTTCGGGCATGCCGATGAGGGCGAACTGCTGCTTCTTGCCGGCGTTGTTGATTCCGTAGTTAGTCCACGAGACCGGGTACGGACCGGAAACCTCCGCGACGGAAGGCAGGCTCTTCAGGACTTCGGCGTCTCCTTGAGGAGTGATGGTGCTGATCCAGAGGTCGGCGCCGTTGCTCTCGTCACGGAGGCGGTCGGCGGGACGGGCAGCGCTGCCCTGGACATTGAGGGCAAGAGACAGCGTGAAGGCGGCGGCGGCGATGACGGCGAACAGGAGCGCGACCTGAAGCGGGCGGCCGCGCAGGTCAGCGAAGGCCTTGCGAGTGATGGCCCTGAGCATTGTTAAGCCTCCAGCTCCACCAGCGAGCGCAGGATGTCGTTCGGGGGCTCGCGGCCTTCGATGCGGCTCTGGCCGACGATCTGGCCGTCGCGCATGCGGACCACGCGGTCGGCCGCGCTGGCGACGTTGGCATCGTGCGTCACCAGGACCACTGTCTGGCCGCGGGTGTGGGCTTCACGCAGGATGGCGATGACCTCGCGCGTGCTCTGGGAATCGAGGTTCCCTGTCGGCTCGTCGGCGAGCAGCAGGTCGGGCTGGTTCACCAGGGCGCGGGCCAGGGCTACGCGCTGCTGCTGGCCGCCGGACATGCTTCCCGGGGCCAGGCCGGCCTGGCCGACGATGGCAAGCTGGGCCAGCAACTGGTCGCGGCGTTTGCGGGCCTCGGCCGCCGAGTGGCCTGCCATCAGCGCGGGCAGTTCGATGTTGTCGGCGGCCGACATGTTCGAGATCAGGTTGAACGACTGGAACATGTAGCCGATCTGCTTGCGACGGATGACGGCCCAGGCCGACTCCGAAAGCTTGTCGACGCGCTTGCCGGCCAGGTGTATCTCACCCTCGGTGGGCCGGTCGAGGCCGCCGAGAAGGTGAAGCAGGGTGGACTTGCCGCAGCCGCTGGGCCCCATGATCGCGACGAACTCGCCCGCCTGGACGCTGAAATCGACGCTCCTGAGGGCAGCGACGTCGGCGCCCTGGCCCTTGTGGACCCTGCTCAGGCCCCTGGTGTTGAGAATTTCGGTCATAGCGACTCACCATCCCTCAGTTTTTCTTCGCACAGGTCCAGCCATTTGAGGTCGGCCTGAATGTGAAGCGCAGCGCCTTCGATAAGTAAGAGCGTGACCGCGCTGGAGGCGCCATTGCGGCGCAGGGCCAGCTCATTCAGGTCGCGTAGCTCCTGCAAGAATGACTCTCGCTGGCGTTCCAGCAGGTACGAGCGGGTCCGCGATGCCCGCCAGCCGGGCGAGCACCACCTTCATGAAGAACTCGTCCCGCACCCGCGGGCCGGGGGTCGCCCGGTTGCAGCCACTCGGCCAGTATCCTGAGGCCCGCCTCCGTCACCTCAAATACGTGCTTCGAGGGCCGTCCGGACTGCTCGACCTCGTAGCCGTGCACCAGGCCGTCCCGCTCCAGGCGCTGGAGCGTGCTGTAAATCTGGCCGATGTTCACCGGCGGCCAGACGGCGTCGAAGCGCCTCTCGAAGCTCTGTTTGAGCTCGTAGCCGTGAGCGGGGCCGGCCGCGAGCAGGGCGAGGAGCGGGTATTTCATGACTAGATACTGAGTATGCATACCGGGTAGGTAGGCGGTCAACCCCCTCCCCCCGCCCCTCCCCCATCAAGGGGAGGGGAGGCGACGAAGCCTCCGGAAGCCCTCCTCTCCTTGATCGGGGAGGGGCGGGGGTGAGGGTTGTTGCATAATCAGCGCCACGGATGCGACCGTCCGCGGAAGGGCGGTGTGCTTCGTGATCCTCGATAAGCTCGAGATCGAGCCGGCGGAGCTGGAGCGCAGGACGGGCTGGGCGATCAAGCCGGAGGCGCCTGCAAGGGCGACATCTGCATCCCTCTGCCCGGTGTCGCGGGCGCGGCGATCGACGCGCGGGTGCTGGCGGAGCGCCTGGGCATGCCGCTAATCGAAGACGCGGGCTACCGGTCTGTGGGCCCTGGGGCCGGAGGCGGGAGGGAAGGCGTTGACTTCGGCGGTGGCGCCGGAAGTGGTGCTGCCGGACTTCGACGGTAATGAGTTCAGCCTCAGCTCCCTGCGCGGCGCCAAGGTGGTGCTGGTCGCCTGGGCATCGTGGTGAGGCTGTCGCTTTGACCTGCCCGGGTGGCAGGCGTTGCGACAGGAACTGCGGCCCCAGGGCCTCGAAATCGTCACCGTCGCGCTGGATATCGACGTCGAAGCGGCGCGGCGTTCGGTGCAGAGGGCGCATCCCGAGCACCCGTCCCTAATCGACAGCGGCCATCTGATCGACGAGCTGTTTGGCATCGTCAACGTGCCCTCGGGCGTGTGGATCGATGAGGAGGGAATGATCGTGCGCCCGCCGGAGCCGGCCTTCGCGCCGCGGCCGCCGAATCCGACGCCACCGGCGCAGGCTGCCGCGCCGCCTGCCCAGGTGCCGCCGATGTCCGACTACATGCAGGCCGTCCTGGCCGAGGCGGCGAAGCTCCGCGTTGACCGCACGAAGTATGCCGAGGCGCTGCGGGACTGGGCCGAGAACGGCGCCGACAGCCGCTACGCGCTCGCTCCCGACCAGGTGCTGGAACGCAGCCGGCCGCGCCCGTACGAAGAAGGAGCAGCGGCGGCGCACTTCGAGCTGGGGCAGCATCTGTACCGCGGCGGACAGCAGGAGGCCGCGGCCGGGCACTTCCGCCAGGCGCACCGGCTTCAGCCCGACAACTGGACCTACAAGCGCCAGGCGTGGAGCCTCGCGAATCCGGAACAGGGCCCGACGGAGCTGTACGACAGCGACTGGCTCAGCGACGTCCAGAAGATCGGCGCCGGAGAATTACTACCCGGCGCTGCAACTGGACTGACGTATGCGGCGCCCGGCGGTGGCCGCGCGTCGCGCGAGCGATACGCTAGCGGCGAAGACCATGCCCGTGCTCCTTGGCATCGACATTGGCTCCACGGCGACCAAGGCGGCGGCCTTCGACGAGGGCGGCCGCCAGCTGGCCGTGGCCCGCATCGAATACCGCACGCCGGTGCAGGGCGCGGACGATTGGTGGCGGGCGGTGGTGCGCTGCGTGCGCCAGCTCAGCCGCGCCCATCCGGCCCTGGCCCTGGACGTGTGCGCCGTCGGTCTGGCTGGCCGGGGCGGCACCAGGGTCTTTCTCGACCGCGGTGGCCGGCCGATCGCGGTCGCCAGCGGCCTGGCCGCCTCCAGGGAGTCGAGCGCGCGGGCTGTCGAGCTGGCCGGCAGCGCCTACGGGGCGCACGGCCTGCGTTTTCTGGCCGCCGTCCTGCAGTTGCGCCGCGAGCACCCACGCGAGTTCGCCCTGGTGGCGCGGGCGATGGTGGCCAAGGACTACGTCGTCTTTCAGATGACCGGCCACGCCGTCACCGACCCGGCATCCGGCATCGGCGCGGACGCCTGGCCGGAGGGCGTCATCAGCGCGCCCGAGCTGGAGGCCGTGCACCTTTCCGAGATACGGCAGCCGTGGCAGCAGGCGGGAAGGTTGAGGACTTCGGCCGCGGCCCAGATGGGGCTGCGTCCCGGCATCCCCGTCGCGGCCGGCGCTCATGACGGCGCCGCGGCCACCGTGGGCGCCGGCGCCGCGCGGGCCTCCGCTCACTCGGTGACGTTGGGGACGAACAGCGTCTACCGCATCATCACGGACGACGCCTCGCGCAAGGAGAACCGGTTCTGGCCGGTACTGCCGGGCTTGACGGCGTACGGCGCCGACGTCACGCTCGGCGGCTATGCCGTCGATTGGATCGCCCGCACGCTGTCCTCGACTCACGCGCGGCTGGCGCTGGAAGCGGAGGCGCTTCCGCCGGGCGCGGAGGGGGTCGTATTCTTGCCCCAGATGGGCGGCCGCATACTGCCTGGCCCGGACGCCGGCGTCAGCGCAGGGTTCGCCGGCATCCGTCGAGGCACGCGGCCGGGGCACCTTTACCGCGCCGTCCTGGAGGGCAATGCCTTCGCGCTGCGGGCCGCGCGCGAGGCGCTGCTGGCGGGCGGCCTGCCGGACGGCGACGTTTACCTGACCGGCGGCGGCACGTACAGCCCGCTCTGGCGGCGCATCCTGGCCGACACGCTGGCGAAGCCCGTGCGCTGGGCCGGCGTGGAGGAGGGGTGCCGCGGCGGTGCTATCTTCGCGGGCGTGGCCGCGGGGATCTGGCCTGACATGCGGCCGGCGATGAGGGCGATGACCGGCGGAGTCCACGAAATGCAGCCGGACGCCGACGTCGCGGCCTATGACGCCGCTTACGAGCGCTTCGTCCGCGTGCGCGAGGCCTTCGACCATGTCTGAGGCGGCCTTCGAACTGGTCCTGCGCGACTGCCTTATCTTTGGCAGCCAATCCCACTGTGACATCGCGATCCTGGATGGACGCATCGCCGCAATCTCCGGCGCGCTCAGCGGCCAACGGGAGATCGACTGCGACGGCGCGTTTGTATCGAGCGGCTGGGTCGACTCGCACGTCCACGTCGCGTGGTCCGCGGCGGCGGGCAGGATCGACCCGCTGACATATGGCCCGGGGCAGGGCGTGTGCGGGCTGGTCGATGCGGGGTCGGCGCCGCCGGCAAAGGTGGAGGCCCTGCTCGAGACGCGGCCGTGGGTGTTCGCGCTGGCCAACATCGACAGCCGCGGCATACGCGGCGAAGGGCCCGCGCCTGAGGTCAGCGGCGCCGCCGCGGACGAGGCGCTGTCGCGCTTTCCAGAGCGCGTGCGCGGGATCAAGGTCCAGGCCAGCCAGTCCGTGCTCGGCGAGGCCGCGCTGAGGGCGATTGAGAATGCGAAGGCGGTGGCGGCGCGGCACGGCGTGCCGCTGATGGTGCACGTCGGCAACCCGCCGCCCGCCCTCTCGGACGTCTGCGACCTGCTGCGTCCGGGCGACATCATCACCCACTACGCTCACGGCAAGCCCGAAGGCGCAACCCTGGCCGGCGGGGCGCCGCTGCCGGCCCTGCGGCGCGCCTGCGAGCGCGGCGTCCTGCTCGACGTCGGGCACGGGCGGTCGAGCTTCTCATTCCGTCGTTGCCGGCAGCTGCTGGAGGCGGGCATCAGGCCATGGAGCATCAGCACGGACCTGCACGCATCCAGCGTCCAGGCGCCTGTCGTGAGCCTGGCGCGCACGATGTCGAAGATGCTCGCGCTTGGGGTCTCGGCGGACGAAGTCGTCGCGGCGGTGACGGTGGCGCCGGCGCGCGCCTTCGGCCTGCTGGACTACGGCGCGCCGGTCGAGGTCGGGGCGGCGGCGACTCTCACCGCCTTTCGGCTCGAAGACCGCGGGATCGAAGTCGAGGATTCGCTCGGAGAGCGGCTGACGTGCGAGCGCTGGTTCCAGCCGGTGGGCTGTGTCGTGGGCGGCGAGTGGCACGTGGCGGGGACGCCGGTGTGAACGGCGCGATCAATGCCGCCGGACATCTCAGCGCCCTGGGCGGCAGCGTGCTTTCGCCGGGGGTGCGGGCGGCGATGGACCAGGCCGGCACGCGGTTCATCGAGATGCGCGCGATGCTGGCCGAAGCCGAAGCCGAGATCGCGCGCCTCTGCGGTGCGGAAGGCGCTTACATAACGGCGGGCGCGGCGGCGGGCATTGCGATCGCTGTAGCGGGCTGCGTGACCCGCGGCGAGGCCGGGCTCGTGGCGCAGGTCCCCCAGGTCAAGGCATCGCGGCGAGAGGTGGTGGTGCAGGCGGGCCACCTGATCAACTTCGGAGCGCCGGTAGAGCAGATGATCGCGCTCGGCGGCGGGCTGGCGCGCGCCGCCGGCAGCCGCGGCGACGTCACGACCGGCGACGTTTCGGCCTGCTTCGGCCCCAACACAGCCTGCTTCCTCTGGGTGCAGTCGCACCACACCCGGGAGAATGCGTCGCTGGAGCTCGAGGCCTGCCTGCGGCTGGCGCGAGAGGCGGGAGCGCCCTTCGTGATGGACTGCGCCGCCGAGGAGGACCTGCGCGCGTACCCGGCGCTGGGCGCCGACCTGGTCATTTATTCGGGGACAAAGGCGATCGGCGCGCCCGTGAGCGGCATAATCGCCGGCCGCGAGCCCTACGTGAGCTGGTGCCGGGCCCAAACTCGCGGCATCGCGAGGGCGATGAAGGTTGGCAAGGAGCAGGTCGCCGGCCTTATGGCGGCGCTGCGCGAGTACTCGCAGGTGGACCCCGCCGCTGAGCGGGCGCGGCAAGAGGCTCTTTTGAAGACGCTGGAGGCCGGACTCGCCGGACTCGCGGGCATCTCGATGCTGCGCATCGAGGACGAGGCCGGGCGGCCGATTCAGCGCCTGGGGCTGCCTATGGCCTCGCCGGAAGCGGCGCGAGCGCTCTCGGAGGCGCTGCAGGCGAACGAGCCGCCGATCTTTACCCGGCCCCACCGGCTGGGCGAGGGCATCGTCCAGTTCGACCCGCGCTGCCTTCGCGACGAGGACGCCGGCGAGATTGTCAGGGCGATGAAGCTCGCGTGGCGGGAGGGCAATGCCGCAGATTGACACTGATTTACTGATTTGGCCGGAGCGATTGCGAGTAGTTCACCTGACAGCCGAGACCGGCACGAGCTGGTAGGAGCCGCGGTCAGCCTTCACGACAATACGCCTGCCGTCGGTCCGGAAATGGACGGCGCCGTTGCGGTCGGTGCGGTAGAGGGGTACGCCGGTCAGGTGCAGAAGCGTTGTCGGTGACGGGTGGCCGTAGGTGTTGTTCGCGCCGGCGGAAATGACGGCGATGGCGGGATGGACGGCCGAAATGAAGGCCTCGCTCGAAGATCCGTCGGAGCCATGATGGCCAACCTTGAGGACGGTCGCGCGCACGTCGCCGCGGCCGGCGAGCAGCGCCTCCTCGCCCTCGCGCGAGAGGTCGCCGGTCAAGAGAAAGCTCACGGAGCCGTACGTCAGGCGCAGGACGACTGAGTTGGCGTTGAGGTCGTCGGTGGTGCCCTTGAGGCGCACCTGCGGCGGCCCCAGCACTTCGATGCGGACATCGCCGCCGAGGTCGGCGACCTCACCGGCCTCCAGCACCTCAACGGGGGTGCCGTCCGCATCGAGCTCGCTCAGCCAGGCCTGGTATGAGCCGAGGCTGCTGTCGGAACCGCTTACCGCGGCCGCGCCGACTTCGAAGCGCCGGCTGAGGGTCACGAGACCGGCGACATGGTCCTCCTGCGGGTGTGTCAGGACCACCAGGTCGAAGCTCCTGGAGCCGGACGGCAGCTCGCGGTCGAGGGCGTTGAGCAGCGCCGGGCCACTAGGCCCGCCATCGACGAGGATACGCCGGCCCGCCGGTGTCTCGATGAGGATGGCGTCGCCCTGGCCGATGTCGAGCACCGTCACCCGCAGGTCGCCGCCATCGGGGACGAGAATGCGGATCCAGACGACCGCTGCCGCGATCAGGGTGAGGCCGGCGGGCACGAGCAGTACGGGGATGCGCAGCCGTTCGGTGCCGGTGATGGGCACGACGTGGCGGCGGCCGGCGACGAAGGTCAGCGCGCCGATGGAGGCGTAGAAGGCAATCGCGACGGCGGTGCCCACGCCTGAAATCGAGAGCGACGCGCCGGGAATCGAGGCGCCGGCGCGGGCGATCTCGATTAGAACCCACAAGGGCAGCTCCGCGATTCGGCCGATCGCGCCGGCCGCTCCGGCCGAGACGATGCCCGCCGCCGCGGTCAGGCCAGAGGTGACGATGATCATCCCGAAAAGCGGCACCGCGACGATGTTCGCCGGAATCGCGACCAGGGACACGCGCTCGAAGTTCGCGGCGGTGATCGGGAAGACGGCGATGCCGGCTGCCGCGGTTATCGCGATGCTTTCGCTGAGCCCGAGGGCCAGGGAAGGCGGAAGGAAGCGTTCGAACACCGGATGAATGCCGCGGCTGATGAGCGGAGCGAGGACGATCAGGCCGGCTGTCGCGGCGAAACTCAACTGGAACGCGACATCGAGAATCGCCAGGGGCTGGAGCGCGGTCAGGCCGGCCGCGGCGAAGGCGAGGGCCGTGAGACCGCTCCCGGGACGGCCGGCGAGGATGGCGCCGAGCATGACGACGCCCATGACGCCGGCCCGCAACACCGGCGGCGAGGCACCAACGAGGAGCACGAACGCGAAGACGCAAGCCATCGCGGCGAGGACGGCTGGGCGGCGGCCGGCCAGTGGCCGCAGGAGAGCGACAGCCAGCGCTGCCACCAGGCTGACGTTCGAGCCGGAGATCGCGATCAGGTGCGAGATGCCGGCGCGGTTGAAGTCGTCCGTGAGGCCGCGCGGAATCGCGGCGCGCTGCCCCAGGAGCATGCCGCGAGCGAGGGCTGCTTCGGGCTCAGGAAGGGCGCCGGACAGCGCAGCGCCGAGCCGGCTTCGTGCGGCGATGATCGCGCCGCTCAGCGGATCGCCTTCGCCCGTGCCCAGGCGCTGGACCTCCGGGTACAGCGCCAGCCAGCCGACGCCGCGGCGGGCCAGGTACTCGCGATAGTCGAAGCCTTCGAAGGTGGGCGGAGTCTCGAGGCGGGCGGTCAGCTCCAGGCGATCGCCGTAGGCGTACTCGGGAAATGGGCGCGTTGTGGCCAGCACCGTCCCGGCGGCAGGCCGCCACTCGCCTCCCACCTGCTGCTCCTGGAGCTTGAGCCGGAAGCGCTGGGTGGCGCCGCGGTCCTCGGGGTCGTCGTCGACGATACCGCGGACGCGCGTCCGCGACTGGTCGTCGAATATGGCGACGCCACGGTGGGCGGCGGTGTCGGCGTGCTGAAACCAGAGCGCGCCGCCGGCGCAGAGCGCCGCGCAGAGGGCAATCGCCATGGCGATGCCGGGGCGGCGACTCGATATCGCGGCCGCGGCCGCGCCCGCCGCCAGCGGGACAGGCGCCAGAGCCCAACCGGGATGGCCGGCAGCGGCAAGGGCCAGGCCGGCGAGCCAGGCTACTGAGAGGAAGAGAAGGATCACGGGCCGGCAGCGATGAGGTCGCTGATCTGGAGAAGGAGGGCCGCCGGAATGACCTTGCGGTCCACCAGGTCCTGGGTGCTTTTGTAGGGCCCATCGACCTTGCGAGAGTCGACGATGCGCCGTGAGTACGCTTCGCCGATGCCGGGCAGGCCATCGAGCTGCTTCTCGGTCGCGGTGTTGATGTCGAGCCGGCCGGCGATGAGGCCGGCGCCGCCTGTGCCCGCGGCCGCGCCGTTCAGGCGGGGCACGTCGATGCGCTCTTCGTCGCGGACGCGCCGCGCCAGGTTCAGGCTGTCGAGGCCGGCATCGCCGGAGGGGCCGCCGGCGGCCGCGAGGGCGTCGACGAGGCGGTCACCTTCGCGCAGCGTGTACACGCCGGGGTTGACGACCGCGCCGCTGAGCTGGACTCGGATCGGGCTGCCGTCCGGCAGGCCGGAGCCGTAGGCGAACTCGATGCCCTCGCGGCGAGCCCCCGGTGAGGCTCGCGACCACGAGGCCGGCCGCGAGCGCGGCCAGGGCCACGCCCAGCACGGCGAACCAGTAACGTTGGGGCCAGGAAGAGAAGATCATGCGTCCCCGCCGCCGAACGTTTACGACTTACCGGCCCAGGCGTCAAGGCTTTACGGAATTGCGATGCTATAATCGGTGAACTTCGTCCGCCAGGCGGACCCCGACGGCTGGTGCGATGAAGGGCCGCGACCTCCTTTCCATAAACGACCTCACGCCCGATGAGCTGGAGCAGATCATCCGCACGGCGCTCTCGTTCAAGCGGGACGGCACGCCCCAGGCTGCTGGCGGGCAAGACCATGGCCATGCTCTTCGAGAAGGCCATCCCTGCGCACCCGCGTCAGCTTCGAAGTCGGCATGAAGCAGCTCGGCGGCACCGCCATCTACCTCGTCGCAGGCCGAGGTCGGCCTGGGGCAGCGCGAGCCGGTCGCGGACGTGGCCCGCGTCCTCAGCCGCTACGTCGTCGGGCATCGTCGCGCGCACGTACGCCCAGCAGGCGCTGTACGACCTCGCAGCCGCCGCCGACGTACCAGTGGTGAACGCGCTCTCCGACGACGAGCATCCCTGCCAGGCCCTGGCCGACCTCCTGACCGTCCGCGAGAAGAAGGGCCACCTCGACGGCGTCCACCTGGCGTTCATCGGCGACGGCAACAACGTCTCGGCTTCGCTGGCCCTGGCGAGCGGCCTGGCCGGCATGAAGTTCGCCATCGCGTCCCCGGAGGGCTACTGCGCTGCCGCCCGAGGTCGCTGGAGACGGCGCGGGTCTGGGCGCGCAAGACCGGCGGCGCAATTCACACCTGCGTGTCGCCGGAAGAGGCGGTCCGCGACGCCGACGTGGTCTACACCGACGTATGGACGTCGATGGGGCAGGAGTCGACGCGGCGGCAGCGCATGGAGGCCTTCACCGGCTACCAGGTCGACAAGGAGCTGATGGGCCTGGCGAAGCGCGACGCCATCTTCATGCACGACCTGCCGGCGCACCGCGGCGAGGAGACCGTGGACGACGTCATCGACGGCGCCGCAGTCGGTGGTCTTCGATCAGGCCGAGAACCGGCTGCATGCCCAGAAGGCGCTTGCTGGCGTTGATCATGGGGGACTTTCCCCCGCTTTAGGCCGGGGCCGCCATGACCGAGTTCCTCAACAATATTCGCGATACGCTGCAGCGCCTTGACGGCGCGGCAGCCCTCGACATTCTGATCATCGCGACTGTCATCTTCGCCTTGCTCATGGCGCTTCGTGGCACCACTGCCATGACTCTGCTGCGCGGCGGCGTTGTGATCATTTGCCTGTTGTTCCTCTTCGGACAGGTCCTGGACTTGAGCGTCGTCAACTTCATTCTCAGAAACTCGCTCCCGGGCCTCGTCGTCGGCGCGATCGTGGTGTTCCAGCCGGAGATCAGGCGGGCGCTGGAGCGCGCCGGCCGGACCCCGATTCGGGCCTGGCTCTCGAACACGGAGCGCAGCGTCGAAGCCGAGGTCGTCGCCACGGCCGTGATCGAGCTTTCACGCCGGCGCCACGGCGCGATCGTGGTGCTGGAGCGCTCGACGGGGTTGGAGGACTACATCGAGACCGGCGTGAGGCTGGACGCGGAGCTTTCGGCCCAGCTTCTGGAGGGCATTTTCTTTCCCAACTCACCGCTGCACGACAAGGCCGTCATTCTGCGCGACCACCGGGTCGTCGCCGCGTGCTGCACTCTGCCGCTGGCCGATGGCGCCGGTACAATGAGAATGGGCACGCGCCACCGCGCGGGCCTTGGGATAACCGAACGGACAGACGCCGTCTCGATCGTTGTGTCGGAAGAGTCTGGCGGGATATCGGTCGCGACCGATGGCCGCCTCATCCGCCTGCGTGACGACGCACGTGTCCGGCCGACCCTCGAGGCCCTGATCGCGGGGACGCAGCCACTCAGACCCGTACTGGCCAGCTAAAGATATGCAAACCGGCCCTACATACCGGTGGCGAAGGATCGCCACCCCCCTTGCCCTTGCCGTGGTCTCGCTGGCCGCCGCCGTGGCGCTGTGGGTGGTGGTGACCGAGGCCGAGAACCCGAACAAGGTCGAGGTCTTCAGCGGTTCGATCGAGGTGCGGGCGGTGAATGTGCCCGACGGCCTGGCGGTCGCGAGTATCCGCGACCCGGTCGTGAACCTGCGGATCAGCGCCCCGGAGGACACCCTGCGCCGGCTGACGGCCGCCGACTTCCGGGCCGAGGTGGACATGTCCGGCCAGCGCCAGAGCACCTCGGACCAGCGCGTGATCGGCCGCGTGATCGGCAACCGCGACGTCGAGATCGTCGGCGTGGAGCCGGCGGTAGTGACTGTGAACATGGAGCCGCTGACTTCGAAAACCGTGCCCGTGCAGGCGAACCCGGTAGGCAGCGTGCCCCAGGGGTTCACGGCTGGCGATGCTGAGATCAACCCGGCGCAGGTCAGGGTCACCGGCGCGGAGAGTCTGGTGCGCCTGGTTAGCTTCGCGGCCGCGGACGTGAACCTGACCGGCCTGCGCGTGAGCCTGCGCCAGCAGTACCAGCTGGTCGCGAAAGACGCCCGCGGCGCGGAGGTGCGAGGCGTGAGGCTTGACCCGGGGACGTCCGACATCAAGGTCGCGGTGAACCAGCAGGAGATCACGCTGCCGGTCACGGTGGTGCCCTCCGCGCAGGGCATTGCCGCGGACGGCTACAACGTTATCGGCCTGAGCAGCGACCCGCCGGTCATTCCCCTGGCCGGGCCGCTGGAGATACTTGAACGCGCTGCCCTCGATCTCGACAGAGCCGGTGGACGTGACCGGCCTCAAGGCCGACACCACCAGGCAGGTGCGTCTGCGCCTGCCGGCCGGCATACAGTCGCCGCGCGATTCGGTCACGGTCCGCATCCGCGTGGCGCCGGCGCCGGGCGAGATCAGCACCACCGTCACGGTCCAGCCGTCGAACACGCCGGAGGGGCTCAAACCGGTCTTCCAGACGCCAAACGTGACCCTGCGCCTTTCGGGCGAGCTGCCGACGCTGCGGGCACTGACTTCGGCGACGGTCAAGGTGACGGTAAACCTGGCAGGCCTGACCGAGGGGGTGCACGTCCTGAGGCCCACGATAAGCGTGCCGGAGGGCGTACTGGTGGTAGCGTTCGACCCGCAGCAGATCACGGTGTCACTGCAACGATGAGCGAGACAGAGCGCACACAAAGCCGAAGAGATGGCCGACGCGCAAACCCGTCGTCGCACTGGTAGGCCGCCCAAACGTGGGCAAGTCAGCCCTGTTCAATCGCATGATCGGCGAGCGGCGGGCGATCGTCGAGGACACGGCCGGGACAACGCGCGACCGCGTGGTGGGCGAGGTCGAGTGGCGGGGCAGGCACCTTCGACCTGATCGACACCGGCGGCCTGGCGGAGCCGACGAGCATCGAGGGATCGGGCGCGTACATGGACAAGATCAGCGACCAGGTAGACGTGGCAGTGGGAGAAGCGGACCTGCTGCTGTTCGTGGTCGACGTCAAGGCCGGGATCACCTCGGCGGACGTCGAGGTCGCGCAGATGCTGCGGAAGTCCGGGCGCAAGACGATCCTGGTCGCCAACAAGGCCGACAACCAGCGGCGCGAGCTGGACGCCACCGAGTTCTTCGAGCTGGGGCTGGGCGAGCCGCTGGCCGTCAGTGCCACTAACGGGACCGGGGTGGGCGAAGTCTTGGACGTGATCGAGGAGATTCTGCCGCTGGTGCCCGAGCATGAGGAAGAGACCAGGACGCTGAGGGTGGCGATTATCGGCCGTCCCAACGTCGGCAAATCGGCGCTCCTGAACGCGATCCTGGGCGAAGAGCGGGTTATCGTCAGCGACATCGCCGGCACGACGCGCGACGCCATCGACACGGCCTTCGAGTTCGAAGGCCGCAGCCTGACACTTATCGACACGGCCGGCATGCGGCGTCCCGGCCGAATCGAGGGCTCGATCGAGCATTACAGCGTCTTGCGGGCGAAGGACGCGCTGGCGCGGGCGGACATCGCGATCTGCGTCTTCGACGCATCGGTGGGGCTGCGGGCGCAGGACCTGCACATCATCGGCATGGCGATGGAGGCCAACACCGGCCTGATCGTGGCGGCGAACAAATGGGACCTGATGCGCGAGTTTCTGGACAAACAACGATTCATGCGGCGCATCAGCGGCAGGCTGCGCTTCGTGACGTGGGCGGTGGTCGCCGTGGTTTCGGCGTTGGAACGCACAGGCCTCGAGGACTTGCTGCGGGAGGTGCTGGCCTCCGGCGAGCAGAGGGCGCGCCGGCTGCCGACCGGCGAGCTGAATGCCTACCTGAGGCGCGCGATGGCGCGGCGCCCGCCGCCCCTGACGGGCAGACACCGCCTGAAGCTGCTGTACGCCACCCAACCCGAAGTAGAGCCGCCGACCATCGTCCTGTTCGTCAACGACGCCGAGCTTGCCCTGCCCGCGTACCGCCGGTATCTTGAGAACTCTCTGCGCCAGGCGTTCGGATTCCGCGGCGCCGGCATCCGCCTGATCTTCCGGAGCAGGGGCGAGGGATAGTTGGACGTCGCCATCGCCGTCATCTGCGGCTATCTGCTGGGCTCGATACCGGTCGGCCTGCTCGTGACGCGCGCCCTCGGCGGCGTCGACGTGCGGGACTACGGCAGCGGCAAGACGGGGTTCACGAACTCGCTGCGCGTGCTCGGGCTGCGGCGGTCGGTGCCCATTTTCGCCGGCGACTTCGCGAAGGGGCTGGTCGCGGCTCTTCTGCCTCTGTTGTATACGGATGACCCCTGGGCCCAGGCGGCAGGGGGTCTGGCGGCTGTGGCCGGACACATCTGGCCCGCCGCGGCGGGCTTTCGTGGCGGGCGCGGCGTTCTCACCGGCGCGGGCGTGCTGGTGGCGCTAAACCCGCTGGCATGCCTGATCGTGATCCCGCCGGCCCTTCTGGTGATGATGGGCACGAAGTACATGTCGGCGACCTCGATCACAGGGGCCGCCGCCGCCGCGGCCGTGTTCGTGGCTTTCGCGGCGCTGGGCTGGCATGACTGGGCTTACGCCGCCGCGGCTGTCGCCGGCGCGGCGGTAATCATCGCGATGCACAAGGACAACATTGGGCGGCTGCGCGCCGGTGTTGAGCCGAAAATCGGGCGCGGCGGCCAGCGCCGCGCGACCGCCTAGGAGGCGGCAAATCGCGACGGTAGCGGTCGTCGGGACCGGGGCCTGGGGCACGACCCTGGCGGCCCTCCTGGCCGAAAACGGCCATGACGTTCTTCTGCTTTGTCGTACGGTGGAGGAAGCGCGCCGCCTGCGGGCGGACGGGGAGAACAAGCGCTTCCGGCCGGGCCTGCGCTTTCCCGCCGGCCTGAAGACACGTAACCGGCCGGACGCGCTGGCGTCCGCCTCGATCGTCGTGATAGCGGTGCCGGCCGCGAGCATGAAGGCGAACGTCGAGCGCGTCCAGCCGTTCGTCCGGCCCGCCGCGACCGTTGTCTGCGCGACGAAGGGGTTGGAGGCGGACAGCGGCCGGCTGATGTCGGCGGTGATCGCGGACTGTGGCATCGGCGCCGGCGCAGATCTGCGCGCTTTCCGGGCCCAACTTCTCCGCCGAGATCGCGGCCGGGCTGCCGGCTGCGACAGTGATTGCGGGCCCGGACGCCGGCCGCGTGCGAGAAGCGCAGGCCGCCTTCATGGGCGAGCGGTTCAGGGTGTACGGCAACGATGACATCGCCGGCGTGCAGATTGGCGGGGCGCTGAAGAACGTCGTTGGCATAGCCTGCGGCATCTCCGATGGCCTGGGCAGCGGCCAAAACGCCAAGGCGGCGTTGATGACGCGCGCCCTGGCAGAGATCACGCGCTTTGGCGTCGCCAGCGGCGCCAAGGCGACCACCTTCCTGGGCCTGGCGGGAGTCGGTGACCTGATCGCGACCTGTGAGAGCGACCTTTCGCGTAACCGGCGGCTGGGGTTGGCCCTGGCCGCGGGCGAGGCGCTAGCGGAAGCGGCAGGCCGGCCTCGGAGGCGTAGCCGAGGGCGTCGGGACAACGCGTGCGGCCGTGGCGGCGGCGCGGCGCCTGGGGATCGAGATGCCGATCGCGGAAGAGCTGCACACCGTGCTGTTCGAGGGCAAGGACCCGCGGCTGTCCATGGCAGCCCTGATGCGGCGTGCTCCGAAGATGGAGTTTCCCAGCGAGGGCGGCGAGGGCCAGGACTTCGCGCGGGCCTGAACGTCCGCGGGTACTCTGGCAGCAGGCGTTGTCCTGCGGTTGGCCTGGGTTTGACAGTCCATTGGAGCCTGCTAGGCTGGACTTAGATTCAGAACCGCGACTGGAGATTGGATTATTGGCGTTTGAAGATAGCCTTCGCGATCTGGCCGATCCGGCCAAGAAGCTCACCTCTCAGCAGTTGATCAGCTTCGGTGACCTCTCACGTGAGGAGGCGGCCGACTTCGCCGAGACCTGGCGCGAGGTTGACCCCGCGCGGCGCACGGCGGTGCTTTCGGACATGACCGACCTGACCGAAGACAACGTGGAGTTAAACTTCGACCGCGTGTTCAAAATTGGCCTCGATGACGGCGACCCGGCCGTTCGTCAGGCGGCGCTGCGGGGCCTCTTTGAGTACGAAGAGCCGGACATTATTCCGCGGCTGATCCAAATGCTAGGCCAGGACGACGACGCGGAGGTCCGGCGCGAGGCGGCCGTGGCCCTGGGCCACTATGCACTGGCAGCGGAGTTCGAGCGCCTGACGGCGGAGGACTCGCTGTCGGTGAAGGACGCGCTGACCGAGGCCGTAGAGGACGTCGACGAAGACGAGATGGTGCGGGCACGGGCGCTCGAGGCCCTGGCAGCGATCAGCGGTGAGGACACGCAGAACCTGATCGAGAGCGTCTACGAAGAGGGCGACAGCCTCTGGCTGAAGGTTGGCGCCGTCGATGCCATGGGGCGTAGCTGCGACGAAGTCTGGCTGCCGATAGTGATGAAAGAGATGGAGAACGTATCACCGCAGATGCGGCACGCCGCGGCCTTCGCGGCCGGGTCTCTCGGCGATGAGAAGGCGGTGGGGCCGCTCATGGAAATGGCGCAGTACGATCCGGATCCGGAGGTACAGCGCGCGGCCGTCGCGGCCATGGGCGAGATTGGCGGCAACGTCGCGAAGGTGGCGCTCAAGAACCTCCTGTTCGAGGGCGACGACGATCTGCGGGACGATATCCGGGAAGCGATTGCGAACATCGAATTCGGGGACAACCCCCTGGGCGTGCGTTGATGGTGAAGCTTCGGACTGAGAAGGCGGTGTCCGCCGGGGGCGTAGTCTGGCGGAAGGGGCAGGACCACCAGATCGAGGTCCTGCTTTGCGGCCGCCATGCCGAGAACCTCTGGGCCCTGCCCAAGGGCACGCCCGAAGAGGGAGAGACCATCGAGCAGGCGGCCCTGCGAGAGGTCCGGGAAGAGACCGGGGTCACCGTGGAGACCGAAGCCGTGGTTGGAGACGTGAAGTATTGGTTCTCGCGCCCGAAGGAGGGCGTGCGCTATTACAAGACCGTGCATTATTTCTTGATGCGGCCAACAGGCGGCGATCCGGCCCTACACGACCACGAATTCGATGAAGTACGATGGTTCGCCGTGGGAGATGCGCTCAGGCTGATGAGCTATCCGAATGAGGCTAAGGTCCTGCGCCAGGCGGCCGACCTGATCCGGGAGCGTGACCTGGAGGCGGCTTCGTGAGCACGGCAGTCGAAGGCGAGCTGGCCCGCGGGGCGCTGATAATCCTGCGAGCCAAGACCAGCGCCGACGCGCCGCAGGATTTCGACTGGCGGCGCGACCCCGAGCTGGCCACCTTCGACGCCGCCCGCCCCTTCGGCGGCAGCTTCTCCGAGTACATGGCGATCTTCGGCGACGAGCTCGCCTACCCCAGCCCGTACAGGCGCACCCTCGGCGTCGAAGACGTCGAAGGCCGGCACATCGGCAACGTCATGTACTACAACGTCGATTACCAGCGGCGCGAGGCCGAGATCGGCGTCACCATCGGCCTGCGCGATCACTGGGGCAAGGGCTACGGCACGGACCTGATCCGGACGTTCGTGCGCTACCTTTTCGACAACACCGTCTTGGACCGCGTCTATCTGAAGACGCTCGATTGGAACGGCCGTGCCCAGCGCTGCTTCGAGAAGGCCGGCTTTCGCCGTTACGGCACGTCGCGCCGGGGCGAGTACAGTTTCGTCCTCATGGACGTGCGGCGCGAGGAGTTCTTCGAGGAAGAAGGCGCCACCCTCACCCAGGCCTGAGACGAAGCCCCCGAACCGCCCGTTCAAGGCCCAGGCGTCCCGGGGCCGGGGCCATCGGCGCCGTGGATGCCGCCATTGCCGTGATGCGAAGGCGGGCCATGCGGGGCAGCCATGGCGGCCGGCATCGCATGAGCCGCGAGGGCGGCCGGCGCGGCCACCGATTCTGGCTCAGTCGCCGCCGAAGTATCCACGGCGGCGGCGCCATCCTTGAATTGCTCGTGATACAGGCGCGCGTAGAGGCCGCCCGCTGCCAGCAGCTCCTCGTGGCGGCCGCGCTCGACGATCTGGCCCCCGGCCATGACGAGGATCTGGTCGGCCGCGAGGATCGTCGAAAGGCGGTGCGCGATCACAAGCGAGGTGCGGCTGCGGAGAAGCGGCTCCAGGGCTTCCTGGATCAAGCGCTCGCTGTGGCTGTCGAGCGAGCTCGTCGCTTCGTCGAGGACCAGGATGCGCGGGTCCTTGAGGATGATCCGGGCGATCGCCAGGCGCTGCTTTTCGCCGCCCGACAGGCGGTAGCCGCGCTCGCCGACAAGGGTGTCGTAGCCTCGCGGCATCTTCGCGATGACGTCGTGAATGTAGGCTGCGGTGGCCGCGCGCTCGATCTCTTCGTCGGTGGCGTCTGGCCTGGCGTAACGCAGGTTGTCGCGCACGGAGGAGTGAAACAGGAACGTCTCCTGCGTGACCATGCCGATGTTGGCGCTGAGAGCGGCCAGCTTCAGGTCGCGGACGTCGTGGCCGTCGATGCGGATGGCGCCGGCCTGCGGGTCGTAAAGGCGTGGCAAGAGGTAGGTCACCGTCGTCTTGCCGGCGCCCGAAGGCCCTACCAGCGCGACGAGCTGGCCGGGCTCGGCGCGGAAGCCGACCTCTCGCAGGACCGGCTGGTCCGCTTCGTAGGCGAAGGACACGCCCTGGAATTCGACCAGTCCGCGCGCCGACGGCAGGTCGATGGCGCCGGCCTTCTCCTCGATCTCGGGCGAACGGTCCAGGTACTCGAAGATGCGCTCGAACAGCGCGACCGAGCCCGAAAGGTCGACGTGCACCGTGAGAAGCTGTGACACCGGCATGAAGAGCCGGTTAACCAGGGCCACGAAGGCGACGACGGCGCCGATGGTCATCTCGCCGTTGATCACGAGCCAGCCACCGTAGCCGTAAATCAGGGCCGGCGACACCGAGCCGAAGAGCGAACTGAACATGAAGAACCAGCGCCCAACCATGCTCTGCGTGACTTGGCCCTTCATGACCTCTTCGGCGATGTGGTCGAAGCGCTGTTCTTCCTGCGGCTCGCGGCCAAATGTCTTGATCAGGACCAGGCCGGAAATGTTCAACTTCTCCTGGATGAGCGACGTCATCTCTCCCATAGCAGCCTGGACGCGGCGCGCGACCTGGAACCTGAGGTCGCCGACCCTGGTGGTCGCGAGGACGAAGAAGGGCAGGACGATGACCGAGACGATGGAGAGTCGCCAGTCCAGCCAGAACATCAGCGCCACGGTCGTCGCGACGGTGACGGCGTTGGTCATGACGTTGGTGAAGGTGGTGGTGACGACCTGCTGGATGCCGTTAACGTCGTTCGTGAGGCGCGTCGTGATCTCGCCGGCGCGGGTCATGGTGTAGAAGCGCAGGGGCATGCGCAGCATGTGCGCGAATAGCCCCTTGCGCACGTCGAGCATCATGCGATTGCCGATGATCGTGTTGCCCCAATTTTGCGCGACCTGGACGAGGCCGATGAGAAGCGGCGTGACCACCATGGCGACGACCAGGAGGACCAGTTCGGACTTGTCGCCGGCGGGGATCGTGGTATCGATGGCGCGGCGGATGAGGAGAGGCGGCACCAGGCCAAAGCCCGAGGCCACGAGCACCAGGACGAAAGTGATGACGATGAGGGTCTTGTAGGGCCGCGCGTAGGCCAGGATGCGCCTTACCGATGCCCAGGAGACGCCTCTCCTTTTGCCGTCACCCCAGTCGGCGGCGCCGACGCCGTGTGCCATCATGGGCAGTACCTCGCTCGATGCTTGTCAGCGGATGGCCGATCATAGGATAATCGAGCTCGACTAGTCAACGTGAGAATATGGAACACGAACTTCTTCTCCTCGGCCTGCTCTCTGGTTCAGCCATGCACGGTTACCAGCTCAATGAGGTCATCGAGCACCGCCTGCCGCGAATTGCCGGCCTGAGACCTTCGACGGCCTACAGCGCCCTCGACCGGCTGGCGCAGCGGGGGCTGGTGACTGTGACGGCCGAGCGCGTGGGCAGGCGACCGGAGCGCAAGGTCTTCACCCTGACCGAAGCCGGCCGAGAGCGATTCCTGGCCCTGTTGCGAGAGAACCTGAGGTCGGCGGATTTGCCGGTGTACGCGGGTGAGCAGGGCCTTCTCTTCGCGCGGGCCCTGCCGGCGGCCGAGGTGCGCGAACTCCTGGCGCGGCGCCTGGAGGCCACTGAGCGAGCGCGTCCCAGAGCTGAAGCGCCTGCGCGACGGCCACCCCGCGGGATCGAGCGGCCGGCTGGTCGCCGACCACGCTCTGGCGCACGTCTCGGCCGAGGCGGCGTGGTTGCGCCGAGTCCTGCAGGCAGAACTACCGTCACAGCGGTGATGGCGGGCGCGGCGCGATCCGGCCTCCCGGGCGCGGGCGAGGTTGGGCGCTATTTCGACGCCTTTTACGCCGCCCTGGCCGCGAGCGCTTCATTCGCGGCCGCGGGGCGCGAGGTCTACGGGGACGGGTTCTGTCATCAGCTCGGCTATGCCGGCGACGAAGAACTGGCCCGCCTGGCGGAGCTTTGCGGAGCGCGGCCCGATGCGCGGGTCCTTGACCTGTGCTGCGGCCTTGGCGGCCTGGCCGGCCGGTTCGCGAGCCTGACCGGCGCCCGCGTCGCCGGCGTCGACGCATCCAGGGCGGCGCGGCTGTTGGCGCCTCCCGCGCGTGGTGACGCCGTCCAGGCCGATGCCGGCCGCTTGCCGTTTCGCGATGGCGCCTTCGACGGCATGATCTGTATCGACGGCTTCAGCTATCGGCCGCGTCTCCTGGCGCGCGAGTGTGCCCGCGTCTTGCGGCCGGGCGGCCGCTTCGCCTTCTTGATTTCCGCGAGCGAAGGCGATCTTGGCGCGCTGGTCGAGGAGTTCGGGCACGCCGGCCTGGGCCGCGTGCGGACAGAAGCGGCCAGCGCCGTTTCGACGCTGAAGCGGCTGGCGGCGGCTTACGGCAGCCGCGAAGCGCAACTTCGCGTTGAGATCGGTGACCGCCTCTACGACGCCCTGGCCGGCGAGGTCGTCGATTTGGTGGGCCGCATGCGTGATGGGGCCGTCGTCAGGGTCTTCGTGTGCGGCGAGCGCCTGGATCGGGCGCCCTGACCGGCGGCACGCTAGAGGCTTTTCGTAAATGGCGGCACGGGTGATGATAATGGCGTCGCCGAGCAACGGCTGGCGCATGCCAGATTCCTGAAGTGAGGGCGCGAGTGCCGAAGTACGATTTTCGCTGCGGTCAATGTGGACGCACCTTCGAGGTCTCGCGGCCGATCAGCCAGGCCACCGACCCGGCAGCCTGCCCGGACGACGGCACGGCGGCGGACCGGGTCTTCACGATGCCAATGACCTTCGTGAAGGGCGATCCCAACAGCCCGCCGAGCGACACGCCGGCAACCCCGGCAGGGGGCGAAGGACACGGCCACAGTCACGGACCGGGCGGCCACACGCACTAGGGGGCCTGGGGTCTGGAATTTGGACTATGGAATTTGGAACCCGAGCTTTGGGATTCCAGATTTCGTATTTCTGGCCGTCGGGCCTAGAATGCGCCTACTCGGGACCTGGCTGGGAGATTAGGCCCGCTGGCAACGTTTTGCACGCCGGCCTCGACGCCTGAATTCCCAAATCCATACACCTAACCCGGAGGCGCGCATGTCCTACGAATCGATCATCTACGAGCCGGGCGCCGTCGCCCGCGTGATCATGAATCGGCCCGAGTACCGCAATGCCCAAAGCCGGATCATGATCGAGGAGCTGGACGACGCCTTCCATGCCGCCGAGGCCGACCATGACGTTCGGGTCGTTGTCTTCTCCGGCAACGGCGTCTGCTTTTCCGCCGGCCACGACATCGGCTCGCCGCCGGAGCAGGCGGACCGCCAGGCGCGCCCCCACCCGAACAATCGTGCCGGCCGTTACGCGCGCTCCGAGGAGCTGTTTCTGAACGCGACCCTGCGCTGGCGCAACCTGCGCAAGCCGACGATCGCGATGGTGCACGGCTACTGCATCTTCGGCGGCTACATGTTCGCGGCGGCCATGGACCTGGTCTTCGCCTCCGACGACGCCCTGTTCCTGCCGTCGCAACTGCAGTACTTCAGTGCGCCCTGGGACCTGGGGCCGAAGAAGGCCAAGGAGGTCCTGTTCGAGAATCGGTTTCTCACGGCGGAGGACGCGAAGGAGCTTGGTTTCGTCAACCGCGTTTACGCACGCGATGAGTTGGAGGCAGAGACTCTGGCCTACGCCGGCCGCGTGGCCGAGAACAGCGAGCTGGGGTTGAGGCTGCTGAAGTTCTCGATCAACAACGCCTGGGACATGCAGGGCTACTCGACCGGCGTGACCGCGGCCTACCACACGTACGTGACCAGTTCGACCGGCTTTGCCGGCGAAGGCGGCGGAACGCCGCGCACGGAGGCCGGACGCCGGCGCCTCCCCGGCGTCGAGGCCGCTTTCCGGAAGACCAAGCTGAGCGAAAAGTAGGCCATAGCGCATAACGCCTAATCCGGGTCCGCTTCCGCTTATGTCTTATGTTTTATGCGCTATGCGTTAGCCCAGCACGCCGTCGCGGCGCAGGAACTCCTGCAGCATGTCGACGTGCAGGGCGATGCGACGCTCGAGGGACTGCTGCTGCCCCATCTCGACCAGGATCGCGACCACGCCGGGGACGAAGGTCGACAGGCCGAGGCTGGAGCTGCTGACGCCGCTGGGGTTGGCAGCGTTCGGCGCCGAGGCGCCCGCGGGCGAGGGGCCGTTCTGGACGCCGGGGGCGGCGGCCTGGTTGGAGCCGAAGCGGTCGCGGAAGAAGAACTCCTCTTGCGACGCCAGGATGCGCGAGTTCACGCTTTCGACCGACGCCCGAGCCAGGTCGGCGCCGCGGCCGCCGCCGTTCGTGGCCACGGTCTGGCCCAGGAAGGCGGTACCGTTCTGGGGCCTGTCCTTGTAGAACGCCCAGGACTCGTGCATGTCGACCACCAGGTCGACGTGGTAGTCGCGAATGACATTCGTGATTTCGAAGGCGATCCGCTGGGCGGGCGTGCCGTCGGGGTTGCCGGGGTAGGCGCGGTTGACGTCGCCGATTTCGGTCGTCGTGCGCTCGAACAGGGACATCGCGACCTTGTTGACGTGCGGGATCATCAGCAGTGCGCCAGCGGTCGGGCGCACGCGGTCGACCGCGCGGTCGGCGGCCAGCCAGCCGCCGGGCTCGTTGCCGTGCACGCCGCCGAGGGCCAGCGCGATCGGCCCCGGGCGGCCGGTGCCGAAGACGTAGAAGGGCGTCTCGTACTTCGTGCCGGGCATGATCGCGAAGCGCTGCTCGCCTTCCGCGACGACGAAGGGCTCGGGCGTGGGCGAAGGAGGCGGGGGCGCTTCCGCCGGCGCAGCGGGCGCACGGTCAGAGCCTGCATCGCCGGAGGTGCTGGCTGCGCCACTTGACTCGCTCCCTCCGCATCCGGCGATCGCGATCGAGACCGGTAGGCCGGCGGCGAGGGAGGCGCCGAACGCCAGAAGGCGGCGGCGAGTGAGTGCGTTGGGGCGCGTATCGGCGTCCATTGGTGGATTCAGTTTAGACGCTGGGCGGCGCATTTCAAACGGCAGGAAATCGTCAACGGATTCGAACGGATAAACGGATGTCGAGAGGGGCGGAGGCGGTTTGGCAGGCATCCGCGTCGTCTGCAGGCGCCTCCAGAGAGAAGCGCCCACAGGAAGCACTGTGGTACAACTAGCCGGCCATGCCGGGAATCGACCACCTCAGGGACCAGCAGCTTTGGAGCGAGTCCGTCTACCTGGACTGCGTCAGCGCCGACGGCGAGACGGGGTTCGTGGTGCGCTTGTGCCGCTACCCGACGGAGCGGACGGCTTGGCTGTGGGCGCACGTGTTCCTGCCGGGCAAGGTCTACGCCTATACCGACCACTACCTCCCCTGCGACGGCCAGGTCACCCCGGTCGATAGCGACCGCGTAGTCTACAGGCTCGAAAGCGACGCCGACATGTCGATGACGCGCGCCGGGCGGCGGGAGTCGCCTTCGGCGGCGAGCGTCAGCATCAGCGCCATGCCCCATGAGGAGGCGCACCCTGAACACGGCGAGGGAGGCCACGAGCTCAACCTCGTGGCCACGTTCGAGCCCCTCGGTGCCTCTGGCACCACAGTGCCGGGACGGGTGGAGCTGCTGGGGCGGGTCAAGGTCAGCGCCGACCTGGACGGCGCGGAGCTGAAGTTCGAAGGCCTGGGCCAGTGGCACGAGCAGCACCAGGAGCAGCCGCGCTTTCTGCGTCCCTTCACCTACTGCACCCTGCGCGGCGACCACCTGGCGTTCGTCGTCACGCGAGGGCCGCTGCGCGCGACCGGCTACGTCCGCCGCGACGGCGTTAACACGCCGGTCACCGGCTTCGACATCGACCCGCGCGGGCCGCGGCGCTCGTTCCGGCTGGAGCTGGCGGACGGCAGCGAGCTTCGCGGCGAGGCGCGCACGACGCACGGCTACTCGGTGCCTATCTACGACACGCGGCGGCCGGGGACGCTGGTGGTGGCAGAGGTGGAGGGGGAGCACCTCTCCGGCTGCATCAACGACCTGATGCGGGATTGAGTCTCCGGGGGCGTGGCCCCGGTTTCGAGTCGACTTGGCCTCGCATCGATGAAGGCATGGACAGTCGCGTGAACCACAAAGTCCGGGATGCATACGACCGCATCGCTGACGCGTACGCGGCGCAACGCGACCGTTTCGCCAGCCTCGAGTACCTGGAGCGTTGCGCGGCCATCCTGCCGGTGGCAGCGAAGGTCCTTGACGTCGGCTGTGGCGCCGGCCTGCCGGTCGACCGTTTTCTCGTCGGCCACGGCTGTGACGTCACAGGCATCGACATCTCGCCGAGGATGATCGACCTGGCGCGTCGCAACGTGCCTGAGGCCACGTTCGAAGTCCGCGACATGAGCGAGCTTGCAGCCGGCGAGTACTCCGTCGGCGGGATCGTCTCGTTCTACGCGATTTTTCATACCCCCAGGGATCAACACGCCGCATTGTTCGCCACGCTGCGCAGCTTCCTGCCCGGCGGGGGCGCCCTCCTGGTCACGATGGGCGGCGGTGAGTGGGAGGGATCCGAGGCAGACTTCCACGGCGCCGAGATGCACTGGAGCCACTATGGCCCGAGGCGCAATCGCGAAATCGTTGAGGCGGCCGGCTTCGAGGTGGTGCTTGACGAAATCGATAACGCTGCCGGCGAGCGGCACCAGGTGATACTCGCCAGGGTCAGGCAGCAGGGGTAGTCCTCGCGTCGACGCCGGGCTTTGCTCCCAACGAAATTTGCGTTCCCTATGGCTGTCGTCCGCGAAGCAAACGCGGCTGAGCGCATCATCCGCCCCGGCGGCCCATCGCCCTCAAGTATGATGACGCCGTCGAGGAACTCTTAGCCTCAGGTTAGATCCCCGTGCACGTGGTCTCGATTGTCCTCACGTACAACAACTTCAGGGATACCAGCGAGTGCGTGGCGTCGCTGATTGACCAGGATTACACAGATCACAGCATCTTCGTGGTCGACAATGGTTCGAGCGACGACTCGCTCGCGGGCCTAAAGCAACGCTGGGCCAGCAAAGTTGACTTCCTGGAGACCGGCGTCAACCTCGGCGTGGCCGCAGGCTACAACGCTGGACTGCAGGAGGCTCTTTCGTCCGGGGCGGACTACGCCCTGCTCTGCAACAACGACATTGTGGCGGAGCCCGACCTGGTCAGCTCACTGCTTCGAGTATTCGAACGGGAACCGAGGACCGCGATTGCTGTGCCGGTGATGACTTATTACGACCGTCCCGACCTTATCTGGTTTGGGTGGGTCGACCAGCAGAAGCGCCTGATGGTCTCGATCAACAGGATGCGGAATCGACCAATGTCCGCCCTTGGCGCTCGGGCGGGCTCGGTGTTTGCCAGCGACTACGTGCCAACGTGCGCCTCCATGGTCAGCCGGGCCGCGCTAGATAGCGTGGGGCTCCTGGACGAGCGCTTTTTCTTCGGCCACGACGACGTCGATTGGTCGTTGCGCGCGCGCGCGGCCGGATTCCAGTGCAGCGTGCTCGGGCGTGCGCTGGTGCGGCACAAGGTCTCGGTGACGTCGGGTATCCGAGGCTCGAACCTGCTCGCGCCACGGGCTGCCTACATGCACGCTACCGGGAGTGTGCTCATCGGCCACAAGCATTTCCGTGGCGTCAGCGCCTTCGCGTTCTACGCGGGCTTGCTGGGCCTGCGCCTGCCGTACAACGTCGCTACCCTGGCGCTCGCACGGCGCTGGGCGAGCGTCCGAGCTTACCTGCGGGGCCTCAAGGACGGCATCAGGCAATACGGTCCCGGCAGCCAGGAGGAGATCTACGTGCCGGACCAGCCGCTGGACGCCAAGCGATCACAGGTCTAAGCCGGCTGAGGCGCTGAGAAAACGGGCAAGGTCCTCACCGGCAATCTTCGGGCCTTCGCGGCCGGCTTCGATGCCGGGTCCGGAGCGCAGGTAGAACCCCTCGGCGACGTGGTCGCCGTCACGGGAGCTGTTGCGCGGAACGCGAAAACGCGAGCCATCCGCGAGCGTCAGCTCGGGGCCAATCTCACGCTGGTAAGGCTTAGCGATGATGTCCGGCAGCAGGTGGACCCGAGCGCCCTGGTAGGAGTCTCTGGCGCGCACGATGGTCTCTACGACCTCCTGACCGGTGGCGGTACGCACTCCGCGAAGCTCATCGATCGCATGTGCGAGAGCCTCCTGGGAAGGCTCGGCGTCGCCCGCGCCGAGGGGCGTGTTCGCGTAGAGGAAAAGCAGGTGGTCGAGCGGGTGTGGCACCCATGCGGCCCCGATCGAGTTCCGCCGGCTGTTCTGCAGGCGCTGGTAGGTCCAGTTGTAGAGGGGCTGCGGAAGCCGCCTTGCGACCGTACGAACGAGTCTCGACGGCAGGAGATTGCGCAACATGAGGACGGGGTCGCGCACCGGCGCGGCGGGCAGCGCGTCCGATTGGAACATGTGCGCGACCGCGAGCTGGCCCAGCCGATCTACGTCGAATGTCTGGTCCATGCCATGGATTGCGAAAACAACCATTTGGTCCTGCGGGCGCAAGAGGCTTCGCAGCCTGGGTACTTGGCCGTCGAAGGCACGCAGCACGCGGCGGACGCCGCCCTGGGGGGCACCCGTGCCGCGTGTCCCCCAGAACCAGTGGCCGGCACGGTGTGTCTCTGAGAACACGGCGATCAGCAGGCGCCAGGGAAAGCGTGCCGCGAGGTCCTCGACGACGGCTACGCGGCGGCCCACATCGGCGACAAGGCCCCCGAGTTCGCTGACCACTTCGCTGTCCGGTCGCTCTCCGGGGCCTTCTCGCGCTTGCGCGGCAACCCCGTGCCGCCTGTTCAACTGGCGGAGCAGGTGCGCGGGGTAGGACGACTTCCAAACGCCCTCGTGCATACCCCAGCCGATGACCTCGGTCGCGTTGGGCGTACTTCGGCCGGTGTCGGAGAACGGCACGTCGAGCGCGATTGTCGGGATTCCCGATTCCGCGAGTCTTTGCCAGAAGGGCCGGGTTGGTGCGACGCGGGAGGCCCGTTCGAGCTTTCGCGCATGCCTGTCCCACTGAATGAGGTGATGCACGCCGTGCTCTCCCACCGGGCTTTGCGTGAAGAATGTCGGCCACACGCTGCCGGGGAACAAATCCGCCTCGGAGGAGACGATCCCGAACTCGCTGTCTTCACGGAGGCGCTGGAGGTGAGGCAGTTCGCCAGCGTCTATGCCTTCGCGTACGAGCCTCCAGGGCAGTGCATCCAGGGCGATGAAAAGGAGGCGCGGAGGTTCTGGTTCGGCTGTCATAGGTGGAGCGCGACTGGCCCGAGCCATGATAGGGCACTCGGTCTGGTAACCGGCCAGGCTTCCCAACTAACGAAAAAGTCGTTATCATGCACGGCATGGCCCCTAGCCGCGCAGAGAACCCGGCCGAGCGCGTCATCCGCCGCTTCGGCGGCCAGAGTGCCCTCGCCGGCCTGCTCGGCAAGCGCCAGAGCACCATCGAGCACTGGGCCAGCACCGGGCGCATCCCGGCGCAGTGGCACCAGCCGCTGATGTCGCTCGCCCGCCAGAGAGGTGTCGTCTTGGAAGCGAAAGACTTCGTCGACACCCCAGCCCAACCACATCGCCCCGGCCGAGGGCCGCCTCGGCGTCCTGCTCGTCGGCCTCGGCGCCGTCGCCTCGACCGTTCATCGCCGGCGTCGAGCACGCGCGGCGCGGCAGCGGCGTCGCCGATCGGCTCGCTCACGCAGATGGGCACGATCCGCCTCGGCAAGCGCACCGAGAACCGCATGCCGCTGATCAAGGACTTCGTGCCGCTGGCCGGCCTCGACCAGCTCGTCTTCGGCGCCTGGGACCCGTTCCCGGACAACGCCTACGAGGCCGCGCTGAAGTGCGGCGTGCTCGACCGCCACGAGCACATCGAGCCGATCGCCGATTTCCTCAAGACGATCAAGCCGATGCCGGCGGTCTTCGACCACTACTACGTGAAGCGCCTGGACGGCACGAACGTCAAGCACGGCCGGCACCAAGATGGAGGCTGGCCGAGGCGCATCCGCCAGGACATCCGCGACTTCAAGGCGCAGAACGACTGCGACCGCCTGGTGATGGTCTGGTGCGCCTCGACGGAGATCTTCATGGAGCGAGGCGCAGGCGCACGCCGAACCTCGAGAACTTCGAGGCGGCGATGGAGGCGAACGACGAGACGATCGCGCCCTCGATGCTCTACGCCTACGCGGCGCTGATGGAGGGCGTGCCCGTTCGCCAACGGCGCCCCGAACCTCACGGTCGACATCCCGGCGCTGGTGAAGCTGGCGACGGACCGCGGCGTGCCGATCTGCGGCAAGGACTTCAAGACCGGCCAGACGCTGATGAAGACGGTGATCGCGCCGATGCTCAAGGCGCGCATGCTCGGCGTCAGCGGCTGGTACTCGACGAACATCCTCGGCAACCGCGACGGCGAGGTGCTGGACGATCCGGAGAGCTTCAAGACGAAGGAGGAGTCGAAGCTCGGCGTGCTCGAGTACATCCTCCAGCCGGAGCTCTACCCGGAGCTCTACGGCAACATCTTCCACAAGGTGCGGATCAACTACTACCCGCCGCGCGGCGACAACAAAGAGGGCTGGGACAACATCGACATCTTCGGCTGGCTGGGCTACCCGATGCAGATCAAGATCGACTTCCTCTGCCGCGACTCGATCCTGGCGGCGCCGCTCGTGCTGGACCTGGCGCTCTTCCTGGACCTGGCGCAGCGCGCGGGCATGAAGGGCATCCAGGAGTGGCTCTCGTTCTACTTCAAGAGCCCGCAGCACGCGCCGGCCGTGTACCCGGAGCACGACCTCTTCATCCAGCAGACGAAGCTGAAGAACACGCTGCGCTGGATGATGGGCGAGGAGCAGATCACGCACCTGGGGATGGAGTACTACCAGCAGGAGTAGCGCTGGTTGGCCGGCTGGTCGGCACTTCGGCTTGTCGGCCAGAGGGTTTGCGTACAGACGATCAGTCGTCCTGATTTCTGCCATGAGGTCCGACGTGTCCCTCCAGGAATTTGCCGACGTGAAGACAAAGGAGCGTCTGTCGAACACGCCTTAGCCCAAGGGCGCCGCCTGGCCTGGCGCCACCACCGCGATGCTGGCATGACGCACCCCTCTTGACCAAGAATTTCCGACAAGCCGCGTGACGGTCGTCCGCCGCCATGCTAGGGTTCTCGCCAATTCGGCCAGGGGTTTGCGGCTCGCGCTCTGATGGGCGGTCGTCGACCAGTTCGTAGTCGCCGACGCGAGCGAGTACGAACTGATCTCGACTAAGATCGGTGCGACGGCCGGCGAGTGGCCGCGGGCGCGGCCGGCGCACTGCGGCCTTTGAGGGAGGGAATGCGATGTCCAGCGACGGTCTCGACCTGATCCAGCGGTTCTGCGATGCGTTCAGCCGGCGCGACCCAGAGGAGCTTCTGAATTTCTTCGCCGACGACGCGGTCTACCACAACATGCCCGGCCCACCCGTGCAGGGCAAGGCCGCGATCAAGACAGTCCTGGAACGCTTCCTAAACCCGGCGCAGACCGTCGATTTCGAGATGCTGAACATCGCGGCGGCCGACGCGGTGGTGTTCACTGAGCGGCTCGACCGCTTTGTCATCGCCGGCAAGAATGTCGAGCTTCCGGTGGCTGGCGTGTTCGACGTCGCGGGCGGCCTGATCGCGGCCTGGCGCGACTACTTCGACATGGCCACCTGGACGCGTCAGACGTCCGGCGGGTAGCGGGCTGCCGGCTCGGCGGGGCCCATCTTCCGACAAGGAGGTATCGGGGCCGAGGCCTCGGACCTCTATTATCGCGAGACCCTGCCCCGCGGCGCTAGGTTTTGGCCGCGAGCTGGCGGGTCACTGTCTCCAGCAGGCGCTGAGAAGAGGCGCTGATCTCGTCGACGGCCACGGCGAATGCGGCTTCGTGCGATTTCGTGGGTTTGGAGAAGCCGCTGACCTTTCGCACGAACTGCAGGGCGGCGGCGCGGATTTCGTCTTCGGAAGCCATCTCATCGCGTTCGCGAAGGCGCTTGATGCTGCGGCACATGGCGGCTCCTTTGGGATTGTGGTGATGGTGGTCGGTGGTCGGACCACTCCTCCGCCTTGCCACCACGAGCATTTTCCCTCGGTTGCTAGTGATCGAGCCAGCGGCGCGGGGCGATAAGGCCGTCCGCCTCCGGCGGCCCCCAGGAGCCGGCGGGGTATGGATGGACCGGCGTGACGCTGTCCAGCACCGGTTGGAGTACCTGCCAGGCACGCTGGACGCCGTCGGCGCGCGCGAAGAGGGTCTGGTCGCCGCTCATGGCGTCGTGGATCAGGCGCTCGTAGGCCTCGGCCGGTTGGGCCATGAAGGAGTGGCCGTAGCTGAACTCCATGTCCACGGGCTTGACGTTGATCTCCGGGCCCGGGATCTTCGCCAGCACCGTGAGCTTCACGGCTTCCTCGGGCTGGATCTCGATCCGGAGCAGGTTCTGGGGCATGTCGGCGCACTCGATCTCCTCGAAAAAGCGCTTGGGGACGTCCTTGAAGCAGATGCTGATCTCGGTGTCGCGCAGGGGGAGGCGCTTGCCGGTGCGCACGAAGAAAGGCACGCCGGCCCAGCGCCAGTTGTCGACCTCGAGCTTCAGGGCGGCGTATGTCTCCGTGGTTGAGTGCGGGCTGACGCCGGGCTCCTCGCGGTAGCCCGGCACGGCGACGCCGTCGATCTTGCCGGCGGTGTACTGGCCGCGCACGGCTTGGCCCGGAGCGGCCGGACGCAGGGCGCGAAGTAGCCGCAAGCGCTCGTCGCGGATTGCCTCCGGCTCGTAGGCGATCGGCGGCTCCATGGCCAGCATGGCCAGTAGCTGCATCGCGTGGTTCTGGACGATGTCGCGCAGGGCGCCGGTCTCCTCGTAGAAGGCGGCGCGGCCTTCGATGCCGATCTGCTCGGCGATGGTGATCTGGACGTGGTCGATGGAGTCGCGGTTCCAGATGCGCTCGAAAATCGAGTTTCCGAAACGCAGGACGAGGATGTTCTGGACCGTCTCCTTGCCGAGATAGTGGTCGATGCGGAAGATGCGCGGCTCGGCGAAATGCTCGTGCAGGATCGCGTTCAGCTCCACGGCGGAAGCGTAGTCGTGGCCGAAGGGCTTTTCGATCACCAGCCTGGTGCCCTCGACCAGGTCCGCGGCTACGAAGGAGTCTATGTAGGGCCGAAAGGCAGAAGCGGGCACGGAGAGGTAGACCAGGCGCTGCGGTTGAGTCAGGCGCCGCTTGACTGCATCGAGGCCGTCGCCGGCGGGCACGTAGCTCAGGCGCGCGGCGAAGCGCTTCCACACACGCTCGTCGAACTCAAGCGGCCCGAACTCCCGTACAGATTCAAGCGCCGCCTGCTGGAAGTCGGCGTCCGACCACTGCGTGCGCGCGTAGCCGACGATCGAGCCGGCCGGCAGGAGGTCGCGAAGGAAGAGGTGGAACAGGGCCGGCAGGAGCTTGCGCCGGGTGAGGTCGCCGGTGGCGCCGACGATGATGATGTCCTGGTCGGGAGGGAGGCGCAAGGCCATAGGTCAGTTTGGCACAACCCCCTCGCCCCAAATGCTGGGGGATCAGAGGCGGGGCTCGCCCGCGAATACTGGGGGGATCAGAGGCTGTGCCTCGCGCCAAATGCTGGGGGATCAGAGGCTGCGCCGCTCGAAAACGGGTATCCGGGAGGCGCCGCACGCGCGCCTCAGCCGGCGGGGGTGAACTCGGGGCCGGGGACCGGGGTGGCGCCGGACGACGCTTCGATACGTTCGGCGCGGCGCCAGAGAAAGAGGATGAAAGGCAGAGTGAGGGAACAGAAGATGGCGGCGGCGCCGTAGAGGAAGCGCAAGGAATGCTGGTCGGCCAGGTAGCCGCAGACCGGCAGGGCCAGGCTCGAGAACAGCGCCGCGGCCAGGGCAAAGATCGAAAGGATGGTCGCCCGCTGCTCGCTGGGAATGCGAGAGTTGATGTAGTTCGAGATCAGGAGCATTCGCAAAGTGCCGGCCCCGGCCGCGACGGAGACCAAAGCGAAGGCATAAATCGAGTCCCAGGCCGCGAGCCCAAAGCAGACCAGGATGCCGACGACCGGCGCCAGCGCTATCGCCGTGCGCCCTCCGAACCGCGCTTCGACACGATGGGCGCCCATCGAGACCGTGGCTGCGGTCAGGCGCGCGGGCAGAAGGAAGAGGCCCAGGCTGGCGGTCGAGACGTCGTGACTCTTCAGGAGCGGCTGCTGAAAGTATTGCGGCACGAAGAACACCATCATCGAGACCACGCTGAACGCCATCACGCCCAGGATGGCGGGCCGGCGCCATACTTCGCTCACGCCGGCGGCGATCGTTTGCAGGTAGGGCAGGCGGTCCTCCGTCTGCGGCGGCTCCCGGAAGGTAAGCGCGACGAGCGCCGAAAGGCCGCAGATCGCGGCGCTTGCGAGCACGGGCGTGGCCAGGCTGGTCTGCGCCGCCAGGGGCGCGCCGATGAGGCCGGCCAGGATGCTGGCGACGATGGTCGCGGCGTTGAGGCGCCCGTAGGTGCGGCTGTAGTCGGCCTCTCGGCCCAGGAGCTTGAGGCTGTCGTAGAGGAAGGCCTGGTCGGCCCCGGACTGCAGGGTCATGCCGATGCCCCAGAAGAGGTAGGAAGTCACGATCAGCGGGTAGTTGTCTGCAATGCCGAAGACGAAGACGCCAATGGTCACTACCGCGCCGCCGAGCAGCAGCGAAGTCTTGCGGCCGAAACGGTCGGCCAGGGCGCCGGTCGGCACTTCGGCCAGGACCTGGCTGAGGAAGAACGGCGCGTCCAGGAAAGTGATCTCGGTTAGCGAAAGGCCGCGCTGCTCCTGCAGGTAGATGATCCAGATCGGTATCCAAAGCTGGAAGTTCTGTAGCGTGGAGTAGACGAAGAACCGGGCGATGTTCGCCTGGTAAGCGCGCCTATCCGACTCGGCGAGCACGGCTGGGTTCATGGGCGCGAGTGCGAATGCAGATCCTAGGGCTGGAGGCCGTTGTCCCGGGCGAAGTCAACGAAGTCCGCTTTGGCATCGGCCGGCGCCTCCATGAGGAAGACCCCAGGCGCGTAAAGGTTGGTGCTGCTCACGAGCAGCGACATGATCACGGCCCAGGCGACGAATCCGCCGAAGCTCGCGGCCAGGACGCGGGCGGGGTCGGCCGTTGTCACGCGGCTGATGGCGATCAGCGAAAGGCCGAAGGCGAGGACGAGCGGCGCGAAACCGAGCGCCAGCGACACCTGCGGGACCCACATCAGCAGGGTCAGGCTCAGGGGCGCCATCGCCACGCCCATGACGCGCAGAAGCTGCTCCAGGAACACGCGCTCGCGGAAGAACTGGGTGAGGATGATGTAGACCAGGAACATCCAGAGGATGTGCCACAGCGCGATGCCGAGGACCGAACCGAGAAGCACCGACTTGACGAGGACGTCGCCGGAGTCTGGATAGCCTTTTACCACCCACCAGAGCCAGCCGCCCACGCCGGAGAGGAAGATCGAGACGCTGACGACGGCGACGGCCGGGATGGTGGAGGTGGGGTTGCCCTTGATCTCGTCGAAGACCGAGGTATCGAGGGCTATTAGCCGGCGGAGCCAGCCCAGGATCGTTTGCGGGTCGACGGCCAAAACGTCACCTCCTGTGAGCGCGCGGGTCCGACCCGGGCGGTGGCGCGAGGCGGATCATAGCATGCAGGCGGGGCGCGGACGGCCTGTGGCGGTAGGGCGCGATTCTTCGCTTCGCTCAGAACGACAGCAGGCGGTAGGGAGCGATTCTTTGCTTCGCTCAGAATGACAGCGTTTAGCGCTGGGCGGGCTGGACGGACACGAGCTCCGGCGCCGCACCCATCCCCAGGGGGAAGCGGTCGCCTAGCGCCACGGCGTCCGGGGCGATCTCGCGGCAGACGTTGCATTGCACGCAGAGGGACTGTTCGATCGTGTAACCGCCTTCGGCCGGGACGATGGCACCCGTCGGGCAGTAGTCGGCGGCTTTCGGGAGGTTGGGGTCGGCGGGGGCGGTGATCGTATATTCGATCATGTCCTTGCAGGCCTGGGCGCGGCAGCGGCGGTCGAAGATGTGCTCTTCGAGCTCGTCCATGAACCAGTCGAGGGCGTTGACGATGGTCGACGGGTGCGAACTGGCCGTGGACGCAGTTGGAGTAGCGCAGGGTCGTCGGCGAGCAGGCGCAACTTGCCGATGTCGGACTCGCGCCCGCCGCCGCGCTGGATGCGGCGGATGATCTCGACCATGCGCTGGGTGCCGCCGTGGCAGGTGGTGCAACGGCCGCAGGACTCGTCCTCGAGGAACCACTCGAACTGGGCGCAGAGGTCGACGACGCAGGCGCGTGTCGTCGAGGAAGACGAAGCCGCCGCCGCCGAGGCCGACCGCGCTTGTTCTCGCGGAAGCCTCCGGCTCCATGCCCAGGTCGAGCGTGAAGGTCGGGCATGATGCCGAGCAGCGGGCCGCCGAGCTGGATCGCCTTGAAGGCTGTGGCCCTCGCGGAGCGCCGCCGCCGCAGACCTCGTATGCGTCGCGCACCGTGGTGCCGAAGGGCAGCTCGAAGCAGCCGACGCGCTGCGACGTCGCCGGAGAGTGTAGAACATCATCGTGCCGGCGTTGCGCTCGGTGCCGACCTCGGTCCACTTCTCGACGCCGTAGCGCATGCACCCAGGCGGCCGTGTGGTAGCTCTCGACGTTGTTGACGTTGGTGCCCTGGCCGAAGACGCCGGAAGCGGCCGGGAAGGGCGGCCGGATCTTGGGCATGCCGCGGGCGTCTTCGATCGAGGCGATGAGGCCGGACTCTTCGCCGCAGACGTAGCTGCCGGCGCCGCGCACGACCTTCATGTCGAAGGCCGAAGTCGCGTGCCGAGGACGTTCTCGCCGAGGACGCCGCGTTCGTAGGCCTGCGTCGACGGCCGCTTCACGCGCTCGAAGGCCAGCGGGTACTCCTCGCGGATGTAGATGTAGCCGTCGTACGGCGCCGGTGGCCCAGCCGCCGATCATCATGCCCTCGATCAGGGCGTGAGGGTCGCTCTCCATGGTCATGCGGTTGACCCAGGCGCCGGGGTCGCCCTCGTCGGCGTTGCAGACCATCGCCTTGGGGGTCGTGGTCGAGGTGCGCAGGAAGTCCCACTTGCGGCCGGTGGGGAAGTAGGAGCCGCCGCGGCCGCCGAGCGTGGAGCCGGTGACTTCGGCGATGACCTCTTCCTGGGTCATGCCCATGCGGCGCGCCGAGGCCGGAGTAGGCGCCGCGGGCGATGCTTTCGTCGATGTCTTCGGGGTCGACTGACGCCCATGTCCTGCATGAGGCGGCGCGACTGGATCGACCACCAGCCGTGGTCGTCCATGTCGGGACGTGCGCCCCGGGCGAGCCGTGCAGGGCGCCGAGCAGTCCAGCGGTTGTCGTCCTCGTTCGTGCACGAGGACGGAGTCGACGAAAGCGGCGGCGTCGGCCGCGTGCACCTGCTGGTAGAGGACTGACGCATGCGGCCGTCCGGGTGCCTGGCGGTGGACTGTGACGACCGGGTTGGCGAAGGAGAGGCCGTTGCCGCCGACGCTGACGACCTCGACGTCCAGGTCTGCGCCGCGCTACCTCAGCGCGCAGGGCGTCCAGCGTCTCGATGGCGCCGACGGCGATGCTGGAGGTGTCGATGCAGACGGAGAACGCGCGGCTTGTCGAGCGCTTCGAGGCGGCGCTTCGGGCCGGTTCGGCCTGCCGCACAAGGTCTTCGTAGGTCATTTTGGCGCCGGCCGGCGGATCGCCTTTCCTGAAGCTCGCGCACAAGCTCAACCGTCTTGGCCGCGGTAAGCGGACCGACGACCTTGCCGTCGACCCAGACCTGGGGGGCGTTGTCGCAGGTGCCGTTGCACTGGCCCAGGTGCAGGCCGATCTTGTTGTCGGCGGTGCTTCTCGCCGAAGGTGCAGCCGAGCATGTTCTCCAGGACCAGCTTGAGGTTCTCGCTGCCTTTGACGAAGCAGGCGGGGCCGCTGCACCAGGAGATCGTCGTGTCGGGCGGTGGCGTCTCGCGGAACTCGGAGTAGTAGGTGACGGCGCCGTAGACGCGCGCCTCGGGGATGCGGAGGTGCTGGGCGACGGCGGGAATCGAAGCTTTGGGGATGTAGCCGTAGTGATGCTGGATGCGGTGCAGGCCCTCCAGCATGTCGCCGTGGCCGGGCACGAGGCCTTCGAGCAGGTGGCGGACCTCCAGCGTGGCCTCGGTGGTGCGGGCGGCGCCGTAGAAGCTGGTCATTGCCAGAGCGCGCACCGGGATCAATCGTCCGTTAACGGGATCGGCGGCGAGTCCGAATCCTCCGAGCGTGTAGGCGCCGAGGAGGGGAACACCGCCTTCATCGGCGAAGACGACGATCGTGGGCATCTCCTGACCGTTCAAGCGCGACATCGTTATCGCCAGATCGCGGGTGACCACGCGCTGGTCGGCGGTCTCGAATTCGCGCCGAAAGCGGGCTCTCACTCCCAGGGAGTCGAGGATGTCCCGCGGGACCCAGGTGTAGGTCGAGCCCGTGTCGACGATCGCATCAATCTGAGCCCAGGTCCTGCCCTCAGAATCGCCGATTTCCACGGGCGCGGTGAAGGTGCTCATAACCCGGTCAGCATACGAAAGGGCGAAGCTAGAGGAAAGGGTCGGGCGCGGCAGTAACGCCTGAGGGTCGCAGCGGATAAGCACCGCACACTCGAATATTTCAGCCCGTAAGCGCCGGCTGAAGTGATGAACTCGCGACAGGCTCGCGCCTCACTCCACGACGAAGTCGCCGAGCATGGTCGAGTGAATGTTGCAGAAGAAGTTGTAACGGCCGGCGGCCGGCGCGGTAAAGGACTGGGTGGTGGTGCACGGGCCGGCGCAGGTGTCGCCGTGAGGGAGGTTGGGGACGCTGAAGGTGAGGTTGTGCTCCACGCCGGCGTCGTTGTTGCGCAGGACAGCGGTGACGTCGGCGCCCGCTTTGGCCCGCATCTCGGGCTTGTCGAACTGGATGTTTGAAGCCGTGACCTCCAGGCGCACGGGGCCGGGGGGCGCGCCGCCGGACGCGGGCGGCGGCGTCTGCGCCGGTTGAGGCGCGGCGGTTGGCTGAGTCTGGGTCTGCGTCGCCGGAGTCGCCACCACTGGCGGTGGCGTCGACGCGGCCGTGGAGGCTGGAGGAGGAGTCGTCGTGAGCGCCGGGGATGGAGCCGGTGACCGGGTGGCGGGCGCTGGAGTCGCGCTGGCGGCAACGGTGGCCGCGGCGGGGCCTTTCGAGGAGCCACAGGCGAAGCAGAGGACGCAGAGCGCAGTCAAAAACGCGGCAGAGGCGGCCTTCGGCAATTTCACTCCCACCCTGTCCTACGCGGGCCCGCGCCGTGGCGGATTCTTCGGCTTGTGATCGGTACCCTTTCTTGCGCCGGCCTTCCCCGGCCCCGGATACTCGGAAGGCGCGGCTCGCGCCACTCGCCATCGATCCGGAGCGCCCGTTGACCGACGCAAGCAGATTCCATGTTTCCGGCGGCGTGCTGCCTCTCACGGTCGACAGCCCGAAGGCCGGCGACAGCAGTTGACGCTCGCGGCTGATGGTAAGGCTGCTCATCCTGAGCCGGCCGCGCGCGGCCTGAATTACCCCCTGCTGCTGGTGACGGTCGCGCTGGGCAGCATCATCGCGCCCCTGAATTCGACCATGATCGCGGTGGCGCTGCCGGACATCAGGCAGGACTTCGGCGTCGGCCACGCGTCGGTCACGTGGCTGGTGTCCGCCTACCTGATCGCCATGGCGGTGGCTCAGCCGCTGGGAGGGCGGTTGGGCGACCAGCTGGGCCGCGTGCGGGTGTTTCGCGCCGGCCTGATCGCCTTCCTTGGCTTCTCGCTGGCCGCGTGCCTGGCGCCTTCGTTCCCGGTGCTGGTGGCGCTACGCGCGGCGCAGGCGCTGGTCGGCGCCGCGGTGCTGCCTAACGGCAGCGCGATGGTGCGGGAGGCGGTGCCGTCCGAACGCCTGGGCGAGGCCAACGGCCTCACTGGGTCGGCGCTCGGCCTCTCGGCGGCGATGGGGCCGGTGCTGGGCGCGGCACTGCTGGGCCTGGGCTCCTGGCGGCTGCTGTTCCTGGTGAACGTGCCCCTGGTGGGGCTGGCGCTGCTGTGCCTCTTCCTGCTCCACTTTCAGGACAGGCCCTCGTCGGCGCGCCCGGCGGTCGACTGGGCCGGGGCGGCGCTTCTGGCGGGCATTCTCATCGCGCTGACGCAGGTCCTCGGCGACCTGCAGGGCGCCGAATCGACGGCCGTGCTGGCTGCTTCGATCGTGATCCTGACCGTGCTGACGGCGCTCTTCGCGCTCCGCCAGGCGTCGAGCCGGACACCCCTGGCGGAGTGGAGCCTGTTTCGCAACCGCTCCTACTTCGGCGCGACGACGTACATATTGCTCAGCAACCTGGTCATGTACACCACCCTTTTGGCCGTGCCTTTCTTCATCAAGGAGGTGCAAGGCAAGCCCGTTGCGACCGCCGGCGTATTGATCGGCACGCTGTCGATCCTGATGAGCCTGCTGGCCCCGGTCAGCGGCGTGGTCTCAGACCGGCGCGGCCGCCGGTTGCCGGCGCTGATTGGGGCCGCATTCCAGGTCGCCGGCGCCGCGATGCTGGTTGCAGGCCTGAGCAGCGGCGTTTCCAACCTGTACCTGGCCGGCGCACTGGCGGTCCTGGGCGTGGGTTCGGGTCTCGGCAGCGGCGCGGCGAGCACTGCCGCGGTCGAGGCGGCGCCGCGCGAGCTGGCGGGATCGGCGGCGGGCACGATGTCGATGATGCGTTACTTCGGCAGCATCGTCGGGGTCGGCGTCCTGGGAGGCATCCTCAACTCTGCGGGCGCGGTGCCCGGCATCGACGTATTCCGGGTGCTGTTCGCTCTACTGGTGGTCATGGCCGCCGCGGCGCTGTTCTGCTCGACGATGATTCACACCTTCATCAACAGGCGGCCGGTCATGACGCCGGTGGCCCCCGGGCCCTGATCATCGGCCGGTAGGGCGGCTGGTTCCCGGCGCCGGACGCTTATACCTTGTCCCTGTGCTCTTTTTCGGCCACATCGCCATCGCCGCCGGCCTGGCGGACGCGACCGCGTCCGACGCGGGCGCCGCGATCGCCGGCAATCTGGTCCCGGACGTAATCGACAAGACCGGGGCCTGGGTGTTCAGGGTGATGCCGTCCGGCCGCTGGCTGGCGCACGGCCTGCCGTTCGTGGCCCTGGCCTGCGGCATCGCCGGGGCGACGTTACCGCGGCGCAAGGCGCGCGGCTTCGCGCTCGGCTATCTATCGCACCTGGCGGCGGACCATTGGGCCGGCGGCCGCCTGCCGTGGCTGGCGCCGTTCACCAAACCGCCGGCGGGCCGGAGCAGGCACGACGCCGCCTGGCTTCTGAAAAACCTGCTGCCGGAGGCGGCTGGAGCCGTGTTCCTCTTGTTGCGGAAGCGAAGGCGCGGAAGGGCGCCGGCTGCCTAAGCGGAGCGGCGAAGAAGGTCGCGAAGCTCGCGCGCCTGCGCCACCAGGTCCTGCGCGCTCACCTGCTCGAAAGCCTCGCTGAGCGCCGCGGGCGTGCTGGACGCGACCCTGGTCTCGCGGAAAAGGGAGAGGAGGTCGTCTTCGGCGCCGGCGTCCTCCGGCGGGGTTTCGGCCGCGGTGTCGAGAGACGATGCGTCGTCGACCGCGGACTCCAGCTCGGCGTCGATCTCGCTGACGGCTTCGGTGTCGTCCGCGCTCGCCGCGGCGAGCTCATCCGCCTGTGGTTCGGGCGCCGGGGAGAGGTCGACGAGCCTGATCTCCTGCGCCGGATAGAGTTGCGTCGGCTCTCGGACTTCTAGCGGCAGCGCCGCGGAGACGACGCCTTCGTCCTCGTCCTGAGTTTCGTCGTGACGGCGAGGCGTTGTCAGGACGGGGCTGAAGAGTGTCCTGGCGGCATCCTCCTCGACTTTGAGCCGGGCGAGCTGAGTCACCAGGCGGCGCCGGCGCAGCAGGTTGAAGGTGCTGGGCATGAGGCCGACGAAGGCCGTGGCCAGGAACAGAGCGGCCAGCGCCAGCACCACATTTTGGGGAGTGATCTCGGGCATCGTGTGTGAATATCGGCATCGCGGCTGCTCCTTTTAGGGGTTTTTGCCTACGGGAGCAGGCCGATGTGGCCGGGTTGGGGTTTGACCTCACGCTTTGGCTAACATCTCCCTATGCCGTCCCCATCTTTTCGCGATCAGGCCTCGGCCCTGGGATTCGACCTCAGCGCGGCGCAGGTCGAGGCGTTCGCGGCTTACCGCGACATGATCCTGGACGCGGCCGCGCGCTTCAGCCTGACGGCGGTCCGGGACGCCGCCGAGATCGAGCGCCGCCACTTCCTGGAGTCGCTGGCCCTGGCGCGGGCGCTCGAGGAGAGGGGCGTGCCGGCGAATGCCGACATGACCATAGACATCGGCTCGGGCGCCGGCATTCCCGGCATTCCGATCAAGATCGCGCGGCCCGAGACAACCATCGCCCTGCTTGAATCGAACGAGAAGCGCTGCCGCTTCCTGCGTGAGGTGATCGCTGCCCTGCGCCTGGATGGCGCCGGCGTCCTCGAGGGCAGGGCGGAGGTGTGGGGCCGCCAGCCGGGGCATCGCGAGGCCTACGGCCTGGCGCTGGCGCGGGCGGTGGCGCCGCTGGCCGTGCTGGCCGAATACGCCCTGCCCTTCGTGATGGAGGGAGGCTGGCTCGCGGCGCCGAAAGGCAGCGCCGGGCCGAGGGAGGTGCGGGAGGCGGCGCGCGCACTGGCCGAACTTGGCGGCGAGCTGGTAAGCGCCGAGCCGTTCCTGCCGCCGGCGGGGCCGGCGCAGACGCTGGTGCTGGTGCGCAAGGTCGCTCCCACGCCGGAGCGCTATCCGCGGCGCGCGGGGATTCCGGCGAAGCGGCCGTTGACGTGAACGCGTGGCTCCTGGAGCGGACTATGAATCGCCCTGCCGCGACGGGCCTCGCGTTGCCCCACCAGGCGGCCGCGTCAGGCGGTCTCGGAGTGCCGAAGCTCACACGGATTACGCGGATTACACGGGATTAGGTAGAGATTTTTCTGGGTTCCGAGACAGTGAGACATCCGCGGCAATCTTCCGCGGAAATCCGCGTGAGTCGCTCTGCACATCAGCATCTCATGCTTCCGCACGCTGGCGCGCTGGCCTAAACTAGGCCAAATGTTCGACCACTGCCCAGCCGATGAGTGACGCGGCGACGCCGATCCGGCGCCAGTACCTCGACATCAAGCGGCGCTTCCCGCAGGCGATCGTCTTCTTCCGCCTGGGCGACTTCTACGAGACCTTCGACGACGACGCCAAGCTGGTGGCGCGCGAGCTCGAGATCACGCTGACGTCGAAGCCGATGGGCAAGGACCTGCGCGTGCCGCTGGCCGGCGTGCCGCACCACTCGCTGCAGGCGCACCTCAAGAAGCTCGTGGCCGCGGCTACAAGGTGGCGATCTGCGAGCAGATGGAGCCGTCCGGCACGCAGCAGGCCAGCGGCAAGGCGAATCGCGCGGGCGCGACTCGTCGCGCGCGAGGTCATGCGCGTCGTCACGCCGGGGACGGTGGTCGAGGAGGAGCTGCTCAGCGCCGGCGTGAACAACTACCTGGCGGCGGTCGCGCCCGGCGCAGCGGACGAGGCACGGACTGGCGTACGTCGACGTCACGACGGGCGAGTTCGCGGCGGCCGAGGTGTCGGACGCGGACCTGGCGGTGGAGCTGGCGCGCCTGCGGCCGGCGGAGGTGCTGGTGCCGGAGGGCGTCGACCTGCCGGCGCCGTGCGAGGCGTCTCGTGACGCCGCTGGAGCGCCGCTTCTTCCACGCGGACGAGGCGGAGCGGCGGCTGCGGGAGCACTTCGGCGTGGCCTCGCTGGAGGGCTTCGGCCTGCGCGGGCAGCCGCGCGGCGGTCGCCGCCGCCGGCGCCGTCGCTGGCCTACCTGGCGGACAACCAGAGGGCGGCGCTGGCCAACGTCAGCGACCTCCGCGTCTACAACCCGTCGCGCTTCCTGGTGCTCGACGCCGAGCGCGCGGCGCCACCTGGAGCTGTTCGCCTCCCCGCGGGAGGGCTCGAAGCGGGCTCCCTGGCCGAAGCGTGATCGACGCGACGCGCACGGCGATGGGCGCGCGGCTGCTGCCGCGCTGGCTGGGCCAGCCGCTGCTCGACGTCGGCGGCGATCAACGCGCGACTGGACCGCGTCCAGCGCTTCTACGACGATGGGCTGTGGCGGGCGCAGGCGCGGGACGCGCTGAGGGACATGCCGGACGTCGAGCGCATCGTGGGCCGCATCGTGGCCGGAGCGGCGACGCCGCGCGACCTCGCGGCGCTGCGGCGCGGCCTGGAGCTGTATCCAGGCGCTGCTCGAGCCGCTGGAGAGGCGTACGGAGTCGCCTGCGAGACGGCGGCGGCGCGGGAGGCGGCGGCGCTGCTCGCGGCGGCATTGGCGGACGACCCGGCGCCGCTGGTCGGCGAAGGCGGCGTGATCCGCGCCGGCTTCTCGCCGGAGCTGGACGAGGCGCGCGACGCTGACCGGCGACGTGCGCCGGGCCCTGGCCGAGCTGGAGGCGGCGGAGCGCGAGCGCACCGGCATCCGCTCGCTGCGCGTCGCCTACAACCGCGTCTTCGGCTACTACATCGAGGTCAGCAAGGCGAACCTGGCGCTGGTGCCGGACGACTTCCAGCGCAAGCAGACGCTGGTCGGCGCCGAGCGCTTCGTCACGCCGCGCCTCAAGGAGCTCGAGGAGCGCATCCTCGGCGCGCGCGAGGCGATCGGCGAGCTGGAGGCGTCGCTGTTCCGGCAGGTCTGCGCCCAGCTGGCGGCGCTGGCGGACGGCGCTGCAGGCAGCCGTGGCGCGCAGCGTCGCCGAGATCGACGTGTTCAGCGCCCTGGCGGAGACGGCGGCGCGCTACGGCTACGTGCGGCCCGAGGTCGACGACGGCGACGCCATCGTGATCCACGACGGCCGCCACCCGGTGGTCGAGCGCAGCCTGGGCGAGGGCCGCTTCGTGCCCAACGACACGGCGCTCGACAGCGGCGAGGCGCAGATCGTCGTGCTGACCGGGCCGAACATGGCCGGCAAGTCGACCTATCTGCGGCAGGTGGCGCTGATCGTGCTGCTGGCGCAGATCGGCAGCTTCGTGCCGGCGGCCAGCGCGCGCATCGGCGTCGTCGACCGCATCTTCACGCGCATCGGCGCCCAGGACGACCTCGCCGCGGCGAATCGACCTTCATGGTCGAGATGCTGGAGACGGCGGCGATCCTGCGCGGCGCCACGCGGCGCTCGCTGGTCCTGTTCGACGAGGTCGGGCGCGGCACCAGCACCTACGACGGCCTGGCGATCGCGCGGGCGGTGGTCGAGTACCTGCACGCGCGGCCGGAGCGGGCCGCCAAGACGCTGTTCGCCACGCACTACCACGAGATGACGCAGCTGGCGGCGACGCTGCCGCGGGTGCGCAACTTCAGCGTCGCCGTGACGGAGCAGGACGGGCAGGTCGTCTTCCTGCACCGCATCGTCGCCGGCGGCGCCGACCGCAGCTACGGCATCCACGTCGCCGAGCTGGCGGGCATGCCGGCGCCGGTGATCGAGCGGGCGCGCGAGGTGCTGGCGGCGCTGGAGGCGGCGCGCCGCGACGGCGCCGGCGGCGCGGCGAGCGCCGGCGCCGCAGCTGCCGCTGCTGGCGCGCAGACGCCGTCGGCGGTGGAGGCGGAGCTGGCGGCGCTGGACCTCGACGGCGCTGACGCCGCTGCAGGCGCTGACGAAGCTCTACGAGCTCAAGGCGAAGGGCGGCTCACACCTCGGCGCCGCGAACGGAGAGGGCAAGAAGAGACGGCTAGTCCGTCGGATCTGTCCTCAGGCGCACCGCCACGGTCGCAGCGAGGCCGCAAGCAGGGGCAGCCTGCCTACGGGCGGTTACGCCGCCGACACACCGATGATCGACCCCAATGCGAACGTGAGCGACGCCGCCACGGCGCCGATCAGGAGCTGGCGGCCGCCGCTGAAGAAGACGTTGCGGCCGGTGAAGATAGAAAGCGTGGCGCCGACGCCGAACAGGGCCAGCGCCGGCGAGGGCGATGCTGAGGACGATCAAGGGCGTGCTGGCGCCGAAGAAGAACGGGATCACCGGCAGCAGGGCGCCGAAACCAAACGCGAGGAAGGAGCCGGCGGCGGCGCCCCAGGGCGAGCCCAGCTCGCCGGGGTCGAGGCCCAGCTCCTCGCGCACCAGGGTGTCGAGCGCGACCTTGGGGTCCTCGAGCAGGCGGCGGGCGAGGGCCTCGGCTTCGTCTTTGGGGACGCCCTTGGCGCGGTAGATCAGCGCCAGCTCCTCCAACTCCTCGTCCGGGGTGACGGCGAGCTCGGCCGCCTCCAGCTGGATCTGGCGCTCGAACAGCTCGCGCTGGGCGCGCATCGATACGTATTCGCCCGCCGCCATGGAGGAAGCGCCGGCGAGGAGGCCGGCGAGGCCGGCGAGGAGGATGAACGCTGGCATCGGCGGAGGCGCCGGCGAAGCCCATGATCAGGCTGAGGTTGGAGACCAGGCCGTCGTTGACGCCGAAGACGGCGGCGCGCAGGGTGCCGCCGCCGCCGGAGCGGTGCCAGCGCTCGGTGCGGCCGCCTTCGGAGAGGGCGCCGAGGACGCGGGCGTGGGAGCGTTCGTCCGGGGCCAGGGCCGCGGTGGCGGCGTCCTGCGCGGCGTAATCGGCAGTGCCGGCGATCTCCATGCCGTGGAGGATGGGGTAGACCATGCGGTTGCCGAAGACGCGGGCGATTGTCTTGACGGCGCGCGTCTGGGCGCCGAGCTTGTGGTCGGGCAGGGGCACGCCAAGCTGGCGCAGGCCGCGCTCCATAACGCCGGCGTGGCGGACCTCGGACTCCGCCATCTCGCTGAGGATGGCGCGGCGCTGCTCGTCGGACTCGCGCCCGGCGAGATACGTGTAGAGGTCAGCGGCGTCCAGTTCGTGGTGCCAGTTCGCGAGCACGAGAGCGGCGTCGGGCGGCGGCCGTTCGTCCGTAGGCGTAGTCATGTGACCAATCCTAAGCAGGCCGGGGGCCCGGAGTCCACGCTCTAAGCGCAAGGGTTCAGGGGTTAAGAGGGCGAGTTAGTGGGGGTTGTCGCGAGCCGGGTGTACGTGCTTCTCGAGATAAGGAAGGCGGCCCACTCGCCCCGCCCCGCCGGAGGCCTGAAGGCCTCCCCTACACATCCGAGCGCGCCGGTTCGAGTCGGTGGCCCGACGGGCCGCCTTAGATGTTGGAGGAGGTGCGGTCATTCGCGGCCGCGGTGGCGGCAGGCCTGGAGCCGGTAATCGAGCGCCAGCCGCCGGCCAGGGCGTTTGTGGCAACGGCGACGCCGAGGGCGATGAGCAGGCCACCGGCGATGGTCGCGCCCGTGATCGACTCTTCGAGGACTGCGGCGCCGAGAATGACGCCGACGACGGGAATGATATAGGTGACGAGCGAGGCCTTGAAGCTGCCGGCATGCTCGATCAGCCAGTAGTAGAAGACGTAGGCCACGCCTGTGCCCAGAAAGGCCAGTGCGGCCAGCGATGCCCACGCGTCCCGGGATAGGTCGAACCGCGGCGGCTCGAAGGCCAGCGAGAGGGCGACCGCGATGGCCCCCGAGATCCCGATCTGGGAGGCGCTGACGACGATGCTATCGAGGCTGCGCACGAGGAAACGGACGATCACGTTGCCGGCGGCGTAGCAGAGCATCGCCAGAATGACGGCGCCTTCGCCGGCCAACGAGCGGCCGTCGAAGCCGCCGGAGGAGCCGCCGGAGAGCAGCGCCACGCCGCCGACGCCGAGGGCGACGCCGGCCAGCGCCCGGCCCGTTACCCTCTCATCGCGCAGGACGGCAGCCGCGAGGACCAGGGTGAACAGGGGCATGGTGGCGTTGAGCAGGGCCGCGGTGCTGCTCTCGATGCGCGTCTGAGCCCAGGTGATGAGGAGGAACGGCGCCAGCGTCCCCACTAGCGAGAGGAGCAGGAGGACGCCCGCGAGGCGGCGGTTGAGGCCCAGCGGCTGCCCCTTCAGGGCCACGACCGGCCACAGCACGAAGGCGCCGCCGACGGTGCGGAAGAGCACGGTTTGCAGCGGCGACACTTCATCGACGGCGACGTCGATGAACATGAAGGACGCGCCCCAGATGCCGCCGACCGCGAAGAGGGCGGCCCAGGCCTTCGGCGTCATTGCTTGCTCGTGCCGGGCGCGCCCAGATAGTAGCGGGGGACGTTGAGCGCGGCCCGCATGCGGATGCGCCCAGCTCCGTCCCAGTTTGGAGTCGTGCCGTCGGGGAGCGGTTGGGCGGTGGACTTGATGATCCGCTCGACTGCCTCCGGGCTGAGGTAAGGGGTGTGCGACACCAGCAGGGCCGCCAGGGCCGAGACCAGGGGCGCCGCGAATGAGGTGCCGCTGGCCAGGGCGTAAGGCCCATTCTGGACACAGAGCCAGGTAACGTTGCAGAAGTTCGCCGGCACGCTGCTGATGATGTTGAGGCCCGGCGCGGCGACATCGACCTCGGGGCCCCAGTCGCTGAAGGGCGAACGGGCGTCGCTGTCCTGGGGCGTGCCGGAAGAGGCCACGGCGATGGTTTCGGGCAGGCGCGCGGGGAACGTGACGCGGCTGCTGCCCTCGTTGCCGGAGGCGGTGACGATGACCATGCCGAAGCGATCGTGGGCTTCGTGGATCGCGTTCCGCAGAGTGAACGACTCGCCGTCGGCACCGAAGGAGAGGTTGGCGACGCGGGCGCCCATTCTGGCGGCGTAGAGCAGGCCCTGGGCCGCGTCCGCGGCCGTGCCGCCGCCGAGGCAATCGAGGATTTTCACGGGCATGATCTTGACCCCGGGGGCGGCGCCAATGATCCCGACGTTGTTGGCGCCGGCGCCGATGATGCCGGCCACGAATGTGCCGTGGCCGTTGTCGTCGCGGACGCCGGCGGTGGCCTGCATGTTGCAGGATGGGTCGGCCTTTTCGGGCGTGATCACGCTGCAGCCGTGGACGTCGTCGACGCAGCCGTTGTGGTCATCGTCGGAGCTGTTTCCCGGCGCCTCGCCGGCGTTGGTCCAGAGCTTGTCGGCCAGGTCTTCGTGCTCGAGGTCGATGCCGGAGTCGAGGACGGCAACGATGACGGACTCGCTGCCTTGCTCCACGTCCCAGGCCGCTCCAGCCTCCACGGCATCGAGGTAGGCATGCTGGCCGCTGAACAGCGGGTCGGCAGGCACGAAGGCGGCCTTGATCAGGTGATTGGGCTCCGCGAAGGCCACCCAGGGAAGCCGGGACAGGCGCGAGACGGCTGCGGCAGGCGTCTCGCCGGCGTCCAGGCGGGCGCGGATAACGCCAAGGTCGCCGATGCGTCCCTGGACCTCGACGCCGAGGCGGCGCCCGAGCATCGCGTCGGTCAGGGAGGCGGCCCGCGGCGTGACGTGGACCAGGACTTCGGTCTGGACGGCGGGCGAGGTGAGGTCGGGAAGCGGGCGCGGCAGCGGCCCGCGCGGCGGATGAGCCGCGACCGCGAGAGCGACAAAGATGGCGAGCGCGATAGGAAACAAGCGCACTATAGACTCGTTGCCGAATTACTGCGTACTTAACGTAACCATGATAGGTCTCCTATGACAACGCTGGGGCGCGGCCTGGGGTTAATTTGGTGTCCTCAAACCCCGAGTCCAGGCCGCGGCATGGCGGCGGGCACGAACGTTTGCGCTACAATTCGGCCGTGGCCATCCGCGTCCTCCCGCCCGAAGTCGCCAGCCGCATCGCCGCCGGCGAGGTGGTCGAGCGCCCGGCGTCGATCGTCAAGGAGCTGGTCGAGAACGCCCTCGACGCCGGTGCGACGCGGATCAGCGTCGAGGTCGCGAAGGCGGCGTGGCGCTGATCCGCGTCGTCGACAACGGCTGCGGCATCGAGGCCGACGGAGCTGGCGCTGGCCTTTCGCGCGCCACGCCACCAGCAAGCTGCCGACCGACGCCGACCTGGACGCACATCGCCACCCTGGGATTCCGAGGCGAGGCGCTGCCGAGCATCGCCGCGGTGGCGGAAGTAGAGGCGGTATCGCGCGCAGGCGGACGCCGCCGACGGCGGCGCGGGTGCGGCTGGAGCTTCGGCGACGGTCGTGGAGTCGGGGCGCGGCGGGCGGCCCCGCCGGGCACGTCGATCAGCGTGCGGGGCCTCTTCCGCGAGCAGCCGGCGCGCCTCAAGTTCCTGCGCTCGGCCGGCGTCGGAGGCGGCGCCAGATCGCGGCGTGGTCAGCCACTACGCGCTGGCCTACCCGGAGGTGGCGTTCTCGCTGACGGCTCGACGGGCGCGAGACGTTCGCGACCAGCGGCTGCGGCTAGCCGGCGCGAGGCCGTTGCCGGCGTCTACGGCGCGCGGTACGGCGGCGGCGATGCTCGAGGTCGCCGACGAGTCCGAGGGCACCGCGCTGGAGGCGCTGTTCGCGCCGCCGCACCTGTCGCGCGCCAACCGCAACTACGTCACCATCTTCATCAACCGCCGCTGGGTGCGCAGCCGCTCCCTGGTCTTCGCCGTCGAGGAGGCCTATCGCGGGCTTGCTGCAGACCGGGCGCTTCCCGATCGCCGTCATCGACCTGCGCCTGCCGCCGGAGGAGGTCGACGTCAACGTGCACCCGGCGAAGGCGGAGGTGCGGCTGCGCAACGAGCGGCGCGTGTTCGCGCTGGTGCAGCGGCCGATTCGCGGCGGCGCTGGCCGGCTGGCGCCGCGCCGGCTACGACGCGGCCCCGGCTGGCCGCGGCCCTCGCCGCGTCGGTGGCGGCGCCGAGCCCGAGTTCGCGCCGGCCGTGCGGCCGGAGCCGGCGCAGTCGCAGCTGCTCCGCGACGGGCGCGCCAGGAGGCGTTGCCGGCGCGATGTCCGCGGCTGCCGATCTGCGGCCGCTGGGCCAGGCCGGCACGACCTACATCATCGCCGAGGGGCCGGCGGGCCTCTACCTCATCGACCAGCACGCGGCGCATGAGCGGGTCCTGTTCGAGCGCTATCTGGCGCCTCGAAGACGGCCGCGGCGCGCCGGCGACGCAGCCGCTGCTGGCGCCGGTGGTGCTGGAGCTGACGCCGCTGCAGCAGGCGCTCGTCGACTCGCTCGGCCGGCGCTGATGCGCGAGCTGGGCTTCGAGGTCGAGGCGTTCGGGCCGGGCGGGCGCAACCGCGTCCCGGCGGCTACTGCTGCGCTCGGCGCCGGCGGCGATGCGGCCGGACGACCCGGCGCGCGCCTTCGTCGAGCTGCTGGACCTGCTGACGCGCGAAGACGCGCCGGCGGACCCGCGGCGACCGCGTCGCCGCGTCGCTGGCCTGCCACGCCGCGGTGCGCGCCGGCCAGATGCTCTGGCGCCGGAGGAGATGCGCGACCTCCTCCGCCAGCTGGAGGAGTGCGAGCTGCCCCAGACCTGCCCGCACGGCCGCCCGACGATGCTGCACCTCAGCGCCGACGAGCTGGCGCGCCGCTTCTCGCGCAAGTGAATGCCACGGATTGGCACAGCCCAAGTGATGGGGAGTGGCACGAGCGGGACGTGAACACCGTCGCTCCGGTCCCCCAGGATTTGGGGTTAGGGGGGCGCTTCCTCCGCCTCGGCGTCCTCGCCGCGGTGGCGGTAGACCAGGACCTCGACGTCGGAGATGACGACGAGGCCTTCGCTCACCATCTCGTCGAGCTTCGGCAGCACCTGTTCGATGCGGTCGGCGCGGTCGATGGCTTCGATGACGATCGGCAGGTCTTCGGACAGGCGCAGGATGTGGGCGGTGTGGATGCGGCTGTTGGCCCCGAAGCCGGCCAGGCCGCGCGTGACCGTGGCGCCGGCGAGGCCTTCGGCGCGCAGCATCTCCAGGATCGCGTCCGCCAGGGAGCGATGGCGCCAGCGGTCGCTCTCGCCGATGAAGATGCGGAGCTGCTTGCCGGGTCCAACGATCTTCATGTCGCTCATATAGCGCGCCCAAGGCTCAGGCCGGCGTAAGTCGCGACCAGGCCGACAGCCACGCTCCCGATAATGTTAGCAGCGGCTGCCTCGTAGTCGCCGACCTCCATCCGGTCGACCGACTCGAACATCAGTGTGGAGAAGGTGGTGTAGGCGCCGAGAAATCCGACGGCCAGGGTGGTGCGCGTCAGCGGCGACAGGTTCCAGCGGCCTTCGCCGATGGCGATGAGCAGGCCGAGGACGAAGGCGCCGCTGACGTTGACCAGGAACGTGGCCCAGAGGGTTGGGTGCCCGACGGCGTCCGTGACCCAGCCCTGGACCTTGTAGCGGGACACCGCCCCGGCGGCGCCGGCGATGGCTATGAGGACGATGCGGTCCAGAATGCGCCTCCCCCAAAAGAAATGGCCTCTACCAGGGGTAGAAGCCATCAGTCCAGGTGCGGACGGTTCCCCTCGCGAAGGCGAGGGACGCGGGCATCATCGCGCTGGGAGGAATCGTAGGGCCGAGCGGCCGATGCCGCAACATTCAGGCGTGCTTGAGGTTGCGCCAGGCCTCGCGCGCCTCGCGGATCGCCTGCCAGGCGTCGGCGGCATTGCCCCAGCCGCGGAGGTCGACCTCCAGGCCTTGCAGGTTCTTGTAGGTGGTGAAGAACTGGTGGATCTCGAGCTGCCAGTGTGACGGCAGGTCGGACAGCTCCTTGGCGTCGTTGAAGCGCGGGTCGGCGACGGGCACGGCGATGATCTTGGTGTCGCCGCCCTTCTCGTCGCGCATGTAGAGGACGCCGACCGGGCGGGCCATAACGTGGCAGCCGGGGACTGTCGGCTCTTCGACGACGATCAGGGCGTCGAGGTGGTCGCCGTCGTCGGCGTGGGTGTCGATGATGTAGCCGTAGTCGGTCGGGTAGTGGACGGAGGAAAAGAGCGTGCGGTCCAGGCGGAGGACGCCGCGGCCTTCGTCCCATTCGTACTTGTTGCGGCTGCCGCGCGGGATCTCGACCAGGACTTCGACCGCCTCTTCTTCCATGGCGCCATCTTACAGGCGCCGGAGTCAGGAAGAATCAGAGCAGGAAGCGCGTCCTGCCCTGCCGACGAGCGAGCGGGGTGAGTGGTTAAAGGCTGGTCGATGGAGCCGGCGCCGCTGCCGTCGCGGCATTTTCGTCTTCCATGAGGTAGAGGACGTAGAACAGCAGGCCGGCGACCGCCGCGCCGATGAGGGGGCCGACCCAGTAGACCCAGTGGTCGTCCCAGACGCCGGTGTCGCCTGCCCCGCCGACGCCCGCGACCGCGGGGCCGAACGTACGCGCCGGGTTGACGCCCGCGCCGGTGATGGGCACAGCGACGAGGTGAATGACGGTGATCGCGATGCCGATGTAGAGCGGGGCGATGGCCGGATTGCCCTTTGGGGACACGGCCGTGGCGAACACGGTCCAGACGAGGACGAAGGTAAGGACCGCCTCGACGCCCATGCCGGTGAGCTCGCTCACGGGCTTAACATTTCCCGGTAAGTCTGGAACCACTGCCTTAGCTAAGGAGTGACCGCCCGCCCCTGGGATTAAGTCCAACAACTCGTTCGAAAGCAGAGCCTTCAACAAGAAGGCACCGAGAACCGCGCCCAGGAGCTGGGCGACGACGTACATCGCGCCGCGGCTGATTGTGATCCGGTTGGTGATCACCAGGGCGAAGGTCACCGCCGGGTTGATCGCTCCCCCGGAGATCGGGCCGATGCTGGCCGCGAGGAGGGCGATGGCGAAGCCGTGCGCCAGGGCGATCCCGATGACGCCGCCACCACCGAAGCTAAGGATGAAAGCGGCGATGGAGCCGACACCGACGAAGACAAAGATGGCGGTGGCGATGAACTCCGCGATCGCGGCTTTGATTGCGATGGGGGAGGAGAACTCCTCCAGGCCAAGCTCCATGCGTCCACTTTGGGCGGCCAAGACCTGCCTCCTTGCGCCGAGAACTGTCGCTGGGCGCCAATTTAGCACTACGGGCGAAAGTGTCAAGGCCATATAGCACTTCAGCATTTCAGCAGGTCAGCATTAAAGCCCGGAAAGTGGAGGGAGGGTCCTCTCTGGCTGAATTGCTGACCTGCTGAAATGCTGAAGTGCCACGTCACTACGCCAGCGTCTCCAGCAGCCAGTCCCGCACCAGGGAGCGCACTTCGGCCGAGGCCTGGCGCAGGCTGTGGCGGGCGCCGGGAAGCAGGACGAGGCGCTTGGGCTCGCCGGCGATGGCGTAGAGGTAGCGGGAGCAGTCCGGCGAAAGGCGGATGTCGTCAAGGCCGTGGATCAGGAGCAAGGGCCGGGGCGCCAGCTTCGGCGCGTCTTGGGCCCCCGCGGTCTGGGCCGAGAGGGTGACCACAGTCACGACCTCCGGCGTCGCGGCGGCGACCGCGATCATGACGGCGCCGCCGAAGCTGTGGCCGACGAGGCCGATGCGCTCGACACCGCGGCGCCGCAGCTCTGCGACCGCCGCGAGCACGTCCGCGGCGCCGTCGGCGACGATGCCGGGCGAGCGCCTGTCCCGAAAGTCGACGCGCAGGACGGCTATGCCGCGAGGCGCCAGGTCCTCGCCCAGGGCGGGGAAGAGGCCGTCGGCCGGGCCGTCGAAGCCGCCGTCGAAGCCGCCGACGCAGACGATGGCGGCGCCGGCATCGCGCGCGGGGTGGTAGAGGGCGGCGACGGGCCCGCGGGGGCTGGGGATGTCCAGGCGCTGGGGCTCGGGCATGAGGGGATTATAGGAAGCGGGAAGCAGATTCGGACCGGGATCGAACGTAGCGCCGGCCGCTTTAGCTGCCGGGCCGGCTTCGCACGACCCAGATAGGCGGCCGGTGACAAGGGAGCCATCCCGCGGCCCGACCCTACCCCTCCCCTGGCGACCTGAAGGTCGCCGCTACGCCTGAGGCGCGATGACGAGGACGCGGTCGAGGGTGGCGAGGTCGCGCCGAATTTCCAGGGAGTGCCCGGGGAAGTGCGGCCGGGCGATGTCCTTCACGGCCTGGGCCTGGCCGGCGCCGAACTCGACGCAAACGCAGCCGCGGGGGCGGAGGAATTGCGGCGCTTCGGCCAGGAGCTCGCGGATGACATCGAGGCCGTCCGGGCCGCCGTCGAGGGCGGCGCGGGGCTCGTGCTCGCGCAACTCAGGCGGCAGGCGCTGCCAATCGGTCGTCGTGACGTAGGGCAGGTTCGCGACCAGGACGTCGACATATTCGGGCAGAGGCGTGAGCAGGTGGCCGCGGTGGAAGTAGATTCGGTCGGTGACGCCGTGGCGCTCGGCGTTGCCTCGGGCGACGTCCAGCGCCGCGGCCGAAATGTCGACAGCATGGATGTCGGAGCGCGGCACGTGGAGGGCCAGGGCGACGGCGATGGCGCCGCAGCCGGTGCCGATATCGGCGATGACGGGCCCGCGGCGGATGCGGCCGCGCGGCTTCGCGACCTCGATCGCGGCTTCGACAAGCAGTTCCGTCTCCGGTCGCGGGATCAGAGTCGCGGGAGTGACCTCGAAGTCGAGGCCGAAGAACTCGCGGTGTCCGGTGATGTAGGCGCTGGGCTCATGGGCCAGGCGCCTGGCTGACGTACTCCTCAAAGCGGCAGGCGGCTTCGGCGCCGACATCGTCGCCGAGGCGCGCGAGAAAGGCCTCGCGGGCGAGGCCGAGGGCATGGCGCAGGAGGACCTCGGCCTCCAGGCCGGGGTCGTCGATGCTGCCTTCGCCGAGACGTTGCCTGGCGGCGGCCAGGGCCTGGGCGATGTTCACTCCAGCGAGTCTTCCAGCCGCTGGGCCTGGTCGGCGGTCGCGACGGCGTCGATGACGTCGTCGATGTCGCCGTCGAGGAACGCCTGGAGGTTGTGGCGGGTGTAGCCGACGCGGTGGTCGGTGACGCGGTCCTGCGGGAAGTTGTAGGTGCGGATTTTCTCCGAGCGGTCGCCGCCGCCGACCTGGGAGCGGCGGCTGTCGGAGATCTTGGCGGCCTGCTCCTGCTCGCGTGGCCTGGAGGAGCCGCGACCGCAGGATCGACCATCGCCTTCGTCTTGTTCTTGAGCTGGGAGCGCTCGTCCTGGCACTGCACGACGATGCCGCTGGGCATGGTGCGTGACGCGTACGGCCGTGGCCACCTTGTTCACGTTCTGGCCGCCGGCGCCGCCCGAGTGGAAGATGTCCCACTTGCAGGTCCTTCTCGTCGATGTCGACCTCTATGTCGTCGGCCTCGGGGAGGACGGCGACGGTAGCGGCGCTGGTGTGGATGCGGCCCTGGGCCTCGGTCTCGGGCACGCGCTGGACGCGGTGCACGCCGCTTTCGTACTTGAGGCGGGAGAAGGCGCCCTTGCCGTGGAGCTCGAAGACGACCTCCTTGTAGCCGCCCTTCTCACTCTCGTTGGCGGAGATGATTTCGGCCCCCCAGCGCTTGCGCTCGGCGTAGCGCGAGTACATGCGGTAGAGGTCGCCCGCGAAGAGGCCGGCTTCCTCGCCGCCCGTGCCGGCGCGCACCTCGACGATGACGTCGCGCTCGTCGTGCGGGTCCCTGGGCAGGAGGGCGAGCTTGATGCGCTCTTCGACGCTCAGGCGCTCCTCTTCGAGGGCGTCGACCTCTTCCCTGGCCAGGCGGGCCATCTCCGGGTCGGAGCCCTCGTTGAGCAGGGTGCGCGCGTCTTCGAGCTGGGAGGCGAGGCTTGTGATCTCGCGGTAGAGCGTGACCACGGTTTCGAGCGAGGCGCGCTCCTTCGCCAGCGTCTGCAGGCGCTGGTAATCGGCGACCACGTCGGGCCGGGCCATCTCCTCTGTGAGGGCCTCGAAGCGTTCTTCGAGGACTTTGAGCTTGTCGAGCATGTCTCCTGAACGCCACGAAACCCCCGAAACGGGGGTCCCGCCGCAGTGTCCCTTCGTGCCTCAATTGTAGCACGGCCCTCTCCGCTGGGACGCTGGGGACCCTCTCCCCTGCCCCTCTCCCGGGGAGGGCGAGGGGTTCAGAGGGCGTTACTCGACGTCGAAGCGTTCGAGGGTGGCGGGGCCGCCGCGGAAGGGGGCGGTGGGCGAGGGGCCGCGGGCGCGGTTGGCGGCGCTGTGGGCGTCGAAGGTCGGGAGGTCCGCCCAACGCTCGAGGAGGACGAGCTTGTCGGGGTCGTCATGGCTGACGAAGAGCTCGTACTGCTCGCAACCGGGCTCCTTGTGGACGTCGGCCATGACCGGCGCGAAGGCCTTCGCGAAGTCGGCGCCCTTGCCGGGCAGGGCTGTGAACGTGACGATGAGGCGGACTGCCATGCTTACCTCCAGAACGGTGTGAGGCGGAGCATACAACCAATGTCCTTTAGCGGCCTCGATGATTTCGACGCCCGAACGTAAGGAAGGACCCTCGCGCAAGGCGGCGAATCGTAATACGGCAGGCGCCCGAGCCCAGGTGAGATGGCCTATACTTTGGCCCGTACGAGCCGATCCGGCTCGACCGTCCGCTGAGGACGCCCCGCCCGGAGAGCATCACCATGACCGGCAGGATCACACTCGTTGGCGCCGGCGAATTGATGTCCGCCATGAGCCGCGTGCACCGCGAGGTGCTGTCTGGCCTGGGCGTGAAACCGAAGCCGGTATTCCTCGACACCACTGCCGGCTACGAGAGCAACGCCGACGGGATTGTCGAGAAGGCCGTCGAGTACTACGAGCACTACCTCCAGCTCGAGCTTCGCGTCGCGCGCTTCCGCCATCGCGACAAGGAGCCCCCGGCGCGCGTCGCGGCGGCGATCGCCGACATCCAAAGCGCCAACCTGGTCTTCGCGGGCCCTGGCAGCCCGACTTATGCCACCCGTCACTGGCGCGACACGCCGGTCTGGGATGCGGTCGTGCAGCGGTTCGAGGCCGGCGCCGACATCCTCTTCGCCAGCGCGGCCTCGATTGCCCTGGGCCGCTATGCGATGCCGGTGTACGAAATGTTCAAGGTCGGCGAAGACCCCCACTGGGTCGACGGCCTGGACCTGTTCGGGCGGCTGGGGTTGAACCTGGCGATTGTGCCGCACTTCGACGACACCTCCGGCGGCGAGAACTTCGACAGCCGCTACTGCTACGTCGGCGCCGAACGCTTCGACGCGCTGCAGTCGCTGCTGCCTCCGGACACGACGATCGTGGGCATCGACGCCTATACCGCCGTGACCTTCGACCCGAAGACGGAGACGGCGCGGGTGCTGGGCCAGTCCGGGATCACGCTCATCGGCGACGGCGAGAGCCGCCGCGTCGAAGCGGGCGAGAGCCTCCCGTTCGGCGCCTTTACGAGCTCCGAGCGACGGGTGACCGCGACCTTCGACCCGGCGGCGTCGCGCGCCGGCTACGAATTCTCGGACAACCCGGCCAGCGGCCAGACCGACCACCTGGGCGAGCTGGCGCGGCTGGTCGAAGGCGCGGCCGGCCTGCCCCAGGACGATCGCCTGAAGCTGCTCTCGCTGGTCGAGGCGGTACGGCGCAGCGACCAGTCCGAGGCGTCGATCGAAGGGAAGCTGCTGGACCTGCTGGTGCAGCTGCGCGCCGACCTGCGCAAGCAGAAGCAGTTCGAGCTGGCGGACCGCGCGCGAGAGGCGCTGGCGGCGCTGGGCGTGGAGATCGCGGACTCACCTCAAGGCTCCACCTGGACGCGATGACCTCACCCCCGCGCCCCTCTCCGCCCGGCGGAGAGGGGGAGAGCGGAGGCGGAGAGGGCGGACGCGGAGGGCCGACCGGGGCGCGTTGGAAGGCAGAGCGGAGGGGGCGATTTCGAGGAGCGGAGACTGGCGTTTTCATTGACACTCACGTAAGCGTGACGTACAGTTTCGTCGCCCCGCGACTGCGTCCTCGTGTGTCTTGATTCGGCATTCTCACACCCAGGAGGAATGTGTGTGACCCAGGAAGCGCCCTCTTTAATCACGGACGAAATGAAGGCGTCGATCAATCGTGAGGGCCCGCCCTCGCGCTCCGAGGTCGACAAGACCGGCATCCGCATGTACGCGCGCTCGGTCGGCCACACAGACCCCATCTTTTACGACGAAGACGCCGCGAAGGCGCGCGGCTACCGTAGCCTGGTCTGCCCTCCGGGTTACCTGGGCACGCCGGCGTTCAATCCGGCGCGGATGGGCGCGATGGCCGCGGCAATGGGTGGCGGCGGGCCACGGACCGGCGCCGGCGGACGGCCGATGCGCGTCCTCAACGGCGGCACCGAGTACGAGTTCACCGGCACGCCGATCTGCGCCGGCGACGTCCTGACCTCGGTCGGCAAGACTGTCGAGCATCGAGCAGGTGGCGAGCAGTCTGGGCCAGATGCTGATCACGCGCCGCGAGAGCACCTACACCAACCAGAACGGCGAAGTCGTGGCCCGCAGCTACGGCACCAGCCTCAACTACTAGGCCGGAGGAGAGAAATGGCAGACCAGGTCTTCTGGAACGACCTCAAGGAAGGCGACGAAATCCCGCGGCTGGTCAAGAACTGCAGTACGCAGCAGCTGGTGCAGTGGGCCGCCGGCTCCGGCGACTTCTACCAGATCCACTACGACGAGACCTTCGCCAAGGGCACGGGCCTGCAAGGACATCATCGTCCACGGCGCCCTGAAGAACGCCTTCCTGGGCCAGCTCCTGCACGACTGGGTGGGCGACGAAGGGCCAGATCGTGCCGCTACGGCTGCTCCTACCGCGGCATGGACTACCCGAACCAGGACATCATCTGCCGCGGCGTGGTCACCAAGAAGTACGAAGAAGGCGGCAAAGCGCTCGTCGAGCTGGACATCTGGACCGAGACCGGCCCCGGCAAGGACAACGGCCGTCCCAAGAACGCCGAAGGCATCAAGACCACGCCGGGCACAGCGGTCGTCGCGCTGCCCAAGCGCTAAGGACGCCGGCCCGCCGGCGAGGGAAAGAGGAAAGAGGAACTCCATGGCAAACGGATGGCTCGAAGGTAAGGTCACCGTCGTCACCGGCTCCGGCCGCGGCATCGGCCGCGGCATCGCCCTGCTGGCCGCCAAGGAAGGCGCGAAGGTCGTCGTCAACGACCCCGGCGTGAACGTCGACGGCACCGGCCACGACGACGGCCCCGCCGACGAGGTGGTCGACGAGATCAAGGAGCGCGGGCGGCACCGCCGTCGCCGAACTTCGACTCCGTCGCGACGGTCGAGGGCGGCGAGAACATCATCAAGACCGCGCTCGACACCTTCGGCCGCATCGACATCCTCGTCAACGTCGCCGGCATCCTGCGCGACCGCATGATCTTCAACATGTCCGAGGAGGAGTGGGACGCCGTGATCGCCGTCCACCTCAAGGGCCACTTCAACTGCACGATCAAGCCGGCCTCGATCCTCATGCGCCAGCAGCGCTACGGCCGCATCATCAACTTCTCCTCCACGTCCGGGCTCATCGGCAACGCCGGGCAGGCGAACTACGGCGCGGCGAAGTCCGGCATCGCCGGCCTCACGCGCGTCGTCGCCCGGACCTCGGCCGCTACGGCGTGACCTGCAACGCGATCGCGCCCGGCGCCGCGACGCGCATGACCGCAGCAGCGTCGCCGCGACTCGGCCCGCGCGAGCTGCGCGGCGCGCGCCGGCATCGCAGGCGCGGCCGCGGCTCCGCAGCCGTCCGGCGGCGCCGCGCGGCCAGGTCGCATGCCGCGACGCGCCGGAGACGGTCGCGCCGATGGTCTGCTTCCTGGCGACGCGACGACGCCTGGAACATCAACGGCCAGATCTTCCACGTCGTCGGGCGGCCAGGTCGTCTCTGCTGAACCACCCGCTGGCCGATGCGCACGATCTTCAAGCCCGGCATGTGGACGCTGGACGAGCTGGACGCAGCTGGTGCCGCGATCGCTCATGGCCGGGCATCCCGAACCCGGCGCCGCCGCCGCCCGACCTCGACGATCCCGGGCGGCCGGCCGCGGCTCGCAGCCGCAGGCCTACAGCGAAGGAAGGTGAGCGACAATGGCAGACCGACTCGAGGGCAGGACCGCAGTCGTCACGGGCGCCGGCCGCGGCATCGGCCGCGGCGTCGCGCATGCTGCTGGCCGCACGAAGGCGCGAACGTCGTCGTCAACGACCCCGGCGTGAACGTCGACGGCTCCGGCCACGACGACGGCCCGGCGGCGCAGGTCGTCGAGCGAGATCAAGCGACAAGGGCGGCAACGCCGTCGCCAACTTCGACACCGTCGCGACCGTCGAGGGCGGCGAGAACATGATCAAGACCGGCGCTCGACAACTTCGGCCGCATCGACATCCTGATCAACGTCGCCGGCATCCTGCGCGACCGCATGATCTTCAACATGAGCGAGCAGGAGTGGGACGACGTCATCGCCGTCCACCTCAAGGGCCACTTCAACACGATCAAGCCCGCCTCGATCCTCATGCGCCAGCAGCGCTACGGCCGCATCATCAACTTCTCGTCGATCTCCGGCCTGCGCGGCAACTCGGGGCAGGCGAACTACGGCGCCGCGAAGGCCGGCATCGCCGGGCTTCACGCGCGTCGTCGCCCGCGACCTCGGCCGCTACGGCGTGACCTGCAACGCCATCGCCCCCGGCGCCGCGACGCGCATGACGGCGACGGTGCCGGACACGGCCGCGAGCTGCGCGCGCCGCGCCGGCATCGGCGCCGGAGGCGCCGCGGCGGCCGCGCCGGTCGCCGACATCCGGCGGCCGCAGATGCGGCCCTGCGCGAGCCCGAGTACGTCGCGCCGATGGTGGTCTGGCTCTGCACGGACGCGGCCTGGAACATCAACGGCAAGATCTTCTACGTCGCCGGCGGCCGATCTCGCTTGCGCACGAGGAGTCGCCGCTGCGCCAGATCAACAAGCAGGGCATGTGGACCATCGACGAGCTGGCGAGCCTGGTCCCGCAGGCGCTGATCCGCGACCTGGCGAACCCGGCGCCGCCGGCCGCGGACATCGACATCCCCGGCCGCCCATCGAGGGCTCCAGCCGCGGGGTAAGCGCTCAAGCGCAAGCATGCAAAGGGGGAGGGCCGAAAGGCCCTCCCCTTTTTGTACCGACTAGAAGCTAGGGTAAGGCGCGCAGTACCGGCACCTCCCTCATGATATGATTTCATTACTCCGCTCGGAGGTGCATTACATGGCAGAAATAATCTCGACGATTACGAGCAAAGGCCAAGTTACGATTCCCGCGGAAGTGAGACGGCACCTCGGCCTGAAGAAGAACGACAAGATAGCCTTCGTGGTGCAGCCGGACGGTGTTGTTCAATTGAGGGCGCCCAAGTACCCCACCATTGCCTCGCTGGCCGGTGCGGCGGGTTCGCTCCCGAAGCCGATGCCATGGAAGGAAGTGCTGGAAATCGCGCGCGAAGATGCGCTTGAGGGTAAGTACCGTCGCCGCGATGAATGATCCGTTTTTAGACACTAACGTGCTCATAAGGCTCCTCACCGGCGACGACCCGGTGAAACAGGCCGCCTCCAGGAAGCTGTTCGAGAAGGTAGCGGAAGGATCGGCCGTCCTGGTTGCTCCCGACACCGTTATCGCAGACGCCGTATTCGTCCTCTCGTCCCCGCGACTCTACCGGCTAAGTCGCGCACAGATTCAAGACTTTCTTACCCCCTTGCTCAGGCTACCTCGCTTCCAAGTCGAGAATAGGAACATTCTGATCGCCGCGCTAGACATCTACGTGTCGACTAATCTGGGATTCGGAGACGCGGTAATTGTCGCAGCGATGCGGCATGACGGGGCAACCCGCGTCTACTCGTACGATACGGACTTCGACAGATTCCCTGATATTTCGCGGCTAGAGCCGTAGGAGTGCTTTCGATTACTGGAGCCGGCGTGTCGGCGCGTGAGGCTTAGGCCGGCCACCCCAGCCATTCGCAGACGGCCCGGCCCATGATCCAGTCCCTGTCGTCGTCGCCGAGCCAGGGCAGCTCTTCCGTGAACAGGGTGATGGCTTCGCGCCAGGTGCAGGGCAGGCGCGTCCAGTCCGTGCCCCAGAACATGCGGCGCGGGCCGAAGGCATCGTAGACCTGGCGGATGTACTTGTGGATGTTGGCGTAGGGGTAAGGCTCAGAGCTGTAAATGGGCAGCGCCGACGCCTTCACGGCCACGTTCGAGAGGCGCGCGAGGCGCAGCACCAGCGGCAGGTCCGCGAAGGCCTCGTCGTCCTTGCCGGCGGCCAGGGCCAGGTGGTCGATCACCAGCTTCAGGCCGGGGTGGCGCTCGGCGATGGCATCGATCGCGGGCACAGAGCCGGGGACGAAGACCATGATCGGGAGGCCGGCCTTCTCGGCGGCGGGCCAGAGCCAATCGGCGGTGCCGTCGGTCAGCCAGGGACGTTGGGTAGAGGTGTGAAAGGTGAAGCGAAGGCCCAGCATGCCCGGCTGGTCCTTCCAGGAGGCGATCAGCCCGCGGCTTTCAGGCTTCTCGACCGCCATGCGGCCCATCGCCGCGAAGCGATCCGGATGCCGGCGCGCGGCCTCCAGCACCAGGTCGTTGCGGTCGCCCTCCCAGGACGGCGGCACCAGGACGACGCGGTCGACGCCGGCCGCGTCCATCTCCGGCAGGAGCATTTCCGCCCCGACGGGATACGGCTTCTGGGCCTGGGCCGCGCGGCCGGGAAGCCAGGGACGCTCGGGCGTGTCCGCGCCCCAGATGTGGACTTGGGAATCGACGATGAGCATGTTCTGCCGCCTTTGGGTGTTCGAGGATTATGCGGCAAAGTGAGGCCAGGGGCCCCAGGGTTCCAGCAGCGCGGCCTGGCCACGCTCACGCGGGCCGAGGAGGACGTGCTTCTTCATTTCGGACAAGCCGGACGTTGACCGGACTGAATCGAGATCAAAGAGAGAAACCGGGTGTCTTCACCCGGTCTCTCATGATTCGGCCATATTTTCAGGGAAGCCACTTATCCGCAGTTTTGATCGCCTTAGGCGTGCGCTCTGTTGGCGCTGTTATGGTTTGCGGACCTGGGCCTTATTGCCGCCCTGCCGAACCCGCAGGGCTTCAAATGTCAACTTGCCAGACCTGGTAAAGGACTCTGATCGGGGTTTTGGTTCCCTTCATTGATTCCTTCCTCCACTGCTACGGTACGTCGCTGCGATTGGCCAAAAAAGGTCCATTCGGCCTATCTTTCGACGAAAATTCCGCGTGGCCAGGGCGATCTATTGACGTCGCGAATCCCATAATCCCTTCAACTGAAGCCGGGAGACGAGCACTGCGCTAGAATCGTTATCCCATGGAACGCATCCGCATCGGCACTCGCGGTAGCGCCCTGGCCCTGCGCCAGACGGACATCGTCGCCGTGGCGCTGCGGCGCGCCGTCCCCGGCATTGAAGTCGCGGTACGCGTCATCAAGACCGAGGGCGACCGGCTCCAGGATGTCTCCCTGGAGGAGGTCGGTGGCCAGGGTGTGTTCGTCAAGGACATCGAGGCGGCGCTGCTCAGCGGCGAGATCGACGCGGCCGTGCACAGCCTCAAGGACATGCCGGCGCTGACGCCGGGCGGCCTCGCCATCGGCGCGGTGCTGGAGCGCGGCGACGTGCGGGATGCCCTGGTGAGCCGCGGCGACGTGAGGCTGGCGCAGCTGGCGCCGGGCGCTCGCGTGGGCACGGACAGCCGGCGGCGGTCGGTTCAGGTCCTGGCCCTGCGGCCTGACCTGCGCCTCGAAAGCATTCGCGGCAACGTCGATACGCGGGTGCGCAAGGCGGAATCGGGAGAATACGACGCCGTGATCCTGGCCGCCGCCGGCCTGGAGCGGCTGGGCTTGCTGGGACGCGCGGCCGAGATATTCGACGTGGCCAGCGTGTTGCCGGCGGTGGGACAGGCCGCGCTGGCGGTCGAGTGCCGGGAAGGCGATGGGGAAACCATGGCGCTGCTGGCGAAAATCGAGCACAGCGTCACGCGCACCGCGATCACGGCCGAGCGCGCCTACTTGCGACGCCTGGGCGCCGGCTGCCGGCTGCCGGTAGGGGCGTACGGCGAGCTAGAGGGCGTGCAACTGCGCCTGCGCGCGGTCCTGGGCACGGAGGACGGACGCATCCTGCGCGGCGAGGTAATCAGCGGCGTGGCGCAGGCGGAAGCCCTGGGCACGCGCCTGGCAGACGAACTTATGCGCGCCGCCGGCGTGAGCGCGGTCTCGTGAGCGCGCGCGGCTTCGTGTCGCTGGTCGGGGCCGGCCCCGGCGATCCGGGACTGTTGACGCTTGCCGGCCGTGACCGCCTGGCGGCCGCCGACGTGGTGGTGTACGACCGCCTGGTGAGCATTGAAGTCGTGAAGCTGGGCCGCGCCGCGGCCGAGCTGGTCTACGCCGGCAAATCTCCGGCCGGCCATACGATGTCCCAGGACGAGATCAACGCCTTGCTTATCGAGAAGGCGCGGGCAGGCAAGCGCGTGGTCAGGCTCAAGGGCGGCGACCCGTTCGTCTTCGGGCGGGGTGGCGAAGAAGGGCTGGCGCTGGCCGCGGCTGGCATCCCATTCGACGTGGTGCCTGGCGTGACCTCCGCCGTGGCGGCGCCCGCGTATGCAGGCGTGCCGGTGACGCACCGGGGCATCGCATCGTCGTTCGCCGTCGTCACTGGCCACGAGGACGACGAGAAGGAGGAGGCCAGCGTTGACTGGCCGCGACTGGCGAAGGCCGTTGATACCATCGTGATCATGATGGGCGGCGCGGCGCTGGAGTCGATTGCGCGACAGCTGATCGAGGCCGGGCGCGACCCGCTGACGCCGGCCGTCAGCGTCCAGTGGGGCACCACGGCGGAGCAACGCTCCGTATCGGCGCCCCTGGGCCAGATATTCGCGACCGTGCGAGAGGCCGGCCTGGGGACGCCGCTGCTGACGGTAATCGGTGAGGTCGGGCGGTTGCGGGAGAGCCTGTCATGGTTCGAGTCCCAGCCGCTCTTCGGCAAGCGGGTGCTCGTGACGCGCACGCGGGAGCAGTCGAGCGACCTGTCGCGGCTCCTGCGCGAGCGCGGCGCCCGCCCGCTGGAGATGGCGGCCCTTGAGCTCGTGGCGGCGGACGAGGCGGATATCTGGAGCTCGATTCGCACGCTGGGCTTGGGCGAATACGACTGGTGCGTGTTCACCAGCGTCAACGGTGTCGAGCACTTTTTCCGCCACATGGTCGGGGTCGGCTGGGACGCGCGTGTGTTCAAGTGCCTGATCGCCGCGATCGGCCAGGCGACCGCGGCGGCGCTGCGCCAGCGCTCGCTGGCGCCCGACCTGGTCGCGGCGGAATCGACCTCCGAGGGCCTGATCGAGGCGCTGAATGAGTGGGCACAGCGCACCGGCGTGCCTGCGTCGCAGGCGCTTCAGGGCGCGCGCTTCCTTTACCCGCGGGCGGCTGACGCCCGCGACGTCTTGGCCGAAGGCCTGCGGGGCGCCGGCGCGACCGTGGACGAGGTGATCCTCTACGAGACCCGGGCGCCGAGATCGGTGGACCGGGACGTGCTCGACATAATCCAGAGAGGTGACATCGACGTGGTCACGTTCGCGTCGTCATCCGCGGTGCGAAACCTCGTGACGCTGCTCGGGCCTGACTTCGAGCGGCTGAAGACGGCCACGGTAGCCTGCATTGGCCCCGTGACGGCGGCAACGGCGCGCGAGTTCGGGCTCAGGGTAAAGGTTGAGCCGTCCGTCCACACCATCGAGGCGCTGGTCGAGGCCCTCCGCGGCCACTTCGAGGCGCGGCAAAGCTAGTGGGCCTGGAGCTGGGCCCGGCATCGCATATCCGCCCGCTGGCGCTGGTGCTGTTTCGCCGCGATGACGGCCGCATCCTGGTGGCGCCCGGGTTCGACCACGTCAAGGGCCAGGTCTTCTACAGGCCGCTGGGCGGCGGCATCGAATTCGGCGAGCGGGCCGAGGAGGCGGCGGCGCGCGAGATCAAGGAGGAGCTGGGCACGGAGGTCGAGGCCCTGCGGCTCCTGGGCGTGTTCGAGAACCTGTTCACGTATATGGGCAAGCCGGGCCATGAGCTCGTCTGGCTTTACGAGGGGAGCCTGGTTGACCCCGCCTTGTACGAAGGCGACGAGGTCATGGCGGACGAAGGCGGCGCCGCGTTCCCGGTGCTGTGGGTGGCGCTGGAAGTGTTCGTGAAGGGTGAGGCGCCGCTGTACCCGGAGGGGCTGCTGGAGATGCTGCAGGCATCGTCAGCGCTATGATTCTTCCATGGTGGTGACTTTCGTCCGCGTAGAGCTTACGAATCCAGCCGACATTAGCCGGGGTGAGACCGTGAGACTCTTCGTGGACTCTGGTACGATCCATTCAGTCGTGCCCGAGGGGATGATGCAGAGACTAGGCATCGCGCCGGCTTCGACCGAAGCGTTTCACCTTGTTGATGGCTCCACCGTCGTGCGCAAAAGAGGGATCGCGGGCATCCGGATGGGTGGACGGACCGGGGTCGCCAACGTCATTTTTGGTGAAGAAGGAGATGCGGCGCTCTTGGGCGCGACGACGCTGAGTTCGCTCGGCTTCAAGCTCGACCCGCTCCGGCGCGAGTTGCGTCCGCCAGTGATGACGCTCTAGCAAGTCTCATGACCACTATCACACGATTGCCAACCCAATTCGCCCGCTTCCGCCGCCTGCGGCGCACGGAGGCGCTGCGCTCGCTGGTCGCGGAGACGCGGCTAGACCCGCGCGACTTCGTATACCCGCTGTTCGTGACCCACGGGCGGGGCGTGCGCCAGGAGATTTCGGCGATGCCGGGGCAGTACCAAGTGTCTCTGGACCAGCTCGCCGGAGAGGCGCGCGGGCTCCGTGACCTGCGGATTCCGGCCGTGCTGCTGTTCGGGCTGCCGGCCGCAAAGGACTCGCTGGGGTCGGAGGCGTACGCCGGCGACGGCATTGTCCAGCAGGCGGTGCGCGAGCTGAAGGACGCCGACCCGGGCTTGTGCGTGATCACCGACGTCTGCCTCTGCGAGTACACCGACCATGGCCACTGCGGCATTCTCACGACGTCGGGCGAGGTCGAGAACGACGCGACGCTGGAGTTGCTGGCGCGGACGGCTGTGTCGCAGGCGGAAGCGGGTGCGGACATCGTGGCGCCGAGCGACATGATGGACGGCCACACGGCCGCGATCAGGGCCGCCCTGGACGGCACGGGCCTGACGTCAACGGCGATCATGGCCTATTCGGCGAAATACGCCTCGGCCTTCTACGGCCCGTTCCGCGTCGCTGCCGACAGCACGCCCCAATTCGGCGACCGCCGCGGCTACCAGATGGACCCGCCGAACGCGCGCGAGGCCCTGCGCGAGATCGAAGCCGAGGTCGAAGAAGGAGCCGACATCTTGATGGTGAAGCCGGCGCTCGCCTACCTGGACGTGCTCTCCCAGGCCAGGCAGCGCTTCGAGCACCCGATCGCGGCCTACAACGTCTCCGGCGAGTACTCGATGATCAAGGCCGCGGCGGCGAACGGCTGGATCGACGGCCGCCGCGCGACCCTGGAGGTGCTGACCGCGATCAAGCGTGCGGGTGCGGACATCATCATCACTTATCACGCCCCGGAAGCCGCGCGCTGGCTGGCCGAGTAAGGTTGCGGCCGCGCCACTACCGCTAATTGTTAAATAACCGTAAAATCCGGCGCTATGGACGTGGCGCTGGGAGCAAGGCGCGCGACGCTCGGTGAACTCGTAATCGCGGCCGCGGTGGTGGCCTTCCTTTGCTATTTTGGCTGGCGCGCGGCGGTGTTTGTACCCCAGACGTTTCAGCACGTCACCGAGCGCAGCGGCCTTTCGCGGCTGGACTACACCGTATTCGATGGCGCGGCCACGGTCGTCCTCGACGGCAACGGCGAGCTTCTCTATGACCCGCCGGCCCTTAGGGCCCGCTACCGGAGAGAAGTATTTGGCCCATCGGGGCCGTTCGTCTTCCCGCCGGGTCTGGCGTACTTGTGGACGCCTCTCGCGGCATTTGGCGGTGGCGCCGGCTACGGCCCATATACGGCGCTCAGCCTCGGCCTCGTGGCGGCGGTGGCGCTGATCTCGCGCGGCCAGACCAGAGAGCCCGCCTTCGTCCTGCTCACCTTCGCGGCGGTAGTGTCTTATCGGCCGATCCACATCGCCCTGGAGGTAGGCCAGCCAACGATACCGATGATGGCGGGATTGGCCGCCGGCCTGGTCTATTTCCGGACGATGCCACTGGCTTCGGGGTTAGGATTCGGACTGCTGGCCATCAAGCCGCAGTTCATGCTGGCGTCGGCGGCGTTCGCCTTCCTCAAGGGCCTCAGGCCGGCGGGCTGGGCGGCCTTTGCCGTAGTTGCGGGCGCGATCATTCTCTTGCCGTTTGCAATTCTGGGCACGGACGCCTTCAGCGACTTTGTGGGCCTCCTCAGCCGACAGGCCGACGCCGATGCTCTTCAGCGCGGCGACGGCCGCCTGATGTACAGCCTTCAGGGATTTCTGATCCAGCTGACACGGCACGACGTGAGACTGACGCAGGTCCTGCCTCTGCTGATTGTGGCGGGGGTCGCGACGGCGTTGGCGGCCCGATACGGAGACCCGGCGGTGGCCGCACTGGCTTCGATCCTGGGCGGACTGCTGATCTTCCACAGCCTGATTTACGATTGGGTGCTTGTGGTCCCGGCGGCAATCCTGGTCGCGTTCCGGCCCGCGCCGGCTGCGACGCAAATACCGACCCTGGCAGGACTGGCCCTGCTCCACATCGCGGCCAGCGCCGGGCTGCCGGCATTCGGCCGCTATTCGCCCCAGTTCTGGACGCCGCCAGCGGCGATGCTGCTTTTAGTCTGGCTGGCGGTGCTGCCCTTGGTGGAAGCGAGACTCCGGCAGGATCTGACCTCACCCCCCGGCCCCCTCTCCGTCAACGGAGAGGGGGAGGAGAAGCGGAGGGGAGAGGCGGAGGAGAGGCGGAGAGGGGAGGAGACGAGGGAGGAGAGAGGGAGGCGATGATGAGGACGGCCGCTGCCCTAGAAGTGGGGGCCGCGATAGTCGTCGCCGGGGCGGGCTATGCGCGTGGAGTGTTCGTGGTCGCCGGCAATGCCGAAGTAGTCTGAAAGGGCCATATCGGCCTCGAGGTCGAGGCTCTCGGCCGGCTCGAAGTCGGGCTCGTTCTGGATGCGTTCGCGGGTGAACGGCACCTGCAGATGGTCGCCTTCGTAGCGCAGGCCTTCAACGGGGACGACGAAGCTCCTGACGCCGATGAAGACGGCGCCGAGGCCGATCCACTCCGGCTCGCGCGAGATGTCGTCGAAGTAGATGTCCTGGACGCTGCCTATGCGCTCGCCGTCGGCAGAGTAGACATCGATACCGCGGACGTTGGCAAGGGTCGTCAGGTCCCAGCGCTCGTTCATGTTCAATGACCTCAGCAGGGGAATCTGCGATGAGGTATTGGCAACAGGTTAGGCGGGCGTCGATTCAGGATGCGAGAGTCGCGCGGCCTGCCGGATTGCGGATGGCTATCGAGGGTTAGTCGTAGAAATCGGTGCCGGCGTTGAAGCGAAACTCGATCTGGCCGGTGCAGGTCTCACATTGGCAGTCGCGGAAGACTCCCAGCGGGATCCAGTGACAGATCTCCGGCCAGAGCCGCACCGCGACGCCGTCCGCGCCGTAGTGCTCGATGCAAATGGGGCAGGCGGCGGCTTCGGCCCGCACGCGGTCTTGCTGGGTTGCTTCGACGACGGAAATGCGCCGGTTGGAGGCGAGAAAGGTGCCGCACACGGCGCAGGCCTCGGCCGGAGTGAGGCCGCCGACGGCGACATCGAGGCCGGGAGTGGAGGCAGTCTCAGACATGAAGGGAGCATACCGCAACGGCTGGCGTGTGGTGGGAGTCTCAGGCGGATGGCGCGGATTGGGGAGGGAATTTCGCGGAAGTGCTGGCGTCCCGAGGCGGGAGGAATCCGCGAAATCTTTGTGCTATCCGCGCAGTTTGCCTGAGCGTCAGAGGCGCCGTCCACGAGGCCTGCCCGCCTATGTTGAGGCGGGACCGAGAGCGCAGGCGGAAAGTCGCGCCGAGGGTTAGGCGGGTTCGCAGTGGCCCTTGATCGAGGCAAGGGAGGCCTCGAACGCGCGGCGAGTGGAGGGGCCGAGGTAGAAGCGGTCCACAAGCGGACCGATGAGCGGCAAGGCGGTGCGGACGGCAAGCGACGCGGTGAGGCGGCAGCCCTCAGGCGCGGTTTGCAGTGTGTAGGTCTCGTCGTAGCGGAAGGGGCCGAGGGCCAGCAGGGAGCGCAGCTTGCCGTTGGGCTGAACTTCTTGCGGGCGGTCGTGCAGGAGGCCGAAGGGGCTGCCGCGATAGCGCCAGCGGACGTGCTGGCCTGGGCGCGGGTAGTCAGGCGGCGCGTCCATTGCGGCTTCGACGGCGTTGTCCCAGCGTATGACCTCGGCAGGGTCGCAGAGGGCGCGCCAGACGCGGGAAGGCGCCGCGGCGATGGTTACGCAGAGGTCAAAGGCGTACAGGTCCCCACTCCCGGCTTGCGTGTTCAATCATGCTCTGGACGGGCCTTCGACCAGGCTCAGAACAGCCTTCGATCACCTCAGTACAAGTCATTCGACCGGGCTCAGGACAAGTCATTCCGCGGGGCTCAGGACAGCCTTCGTCCGAAGTTGAGGGCGAGTGGGGTCATCCCTCGATCGTCACGATGCCTTTGGAGCCGTCGACCGTGACCATGGCGCCATCCGGAATTTTCTGGGTGGCAGTGGTTGTGCCGACGACGCAGGGGATAGCGTACTCGCGCGCGCAGATGGCTGAGTGCGAGAGGATGCCGCCCGTATCCGTGACGACGGCGCCGGCGATCGCGAACAGGGGCGTCCAGGGCGGCGCGGTGGTCGAGCAGACGAGCACGTCCCCGGGCTCCAGGCGGCCGGCGTCGCGGAGCTCGTGTATGACGCGGGCGCGGCCCCGGTAGGTGCCCTTGCTTGCTCCGAATCCGGTCACAATGCCCGCTTCCATCGAGGGCGGGCGGCCGATGCCGAGGAACTTGGTGATCATCGCGATCACCTCCGGCGGCCTGCCCTCCATGGTGGGCGGAGCGCCGAGGAAGGGCGGCGGCGAGATTTTCTCCCACCTCGCCAGGTCGGCGCGCCGCTTATGGATCGTCGCCTTCAGGCCGCTATCGGGGGACTCGGCCGCCTTGAGAATCTCGTCCAGGTGAAGGAAGAAAACGTCGTCCGCCTGCGACGTGGAGCCGTTGGCGACGAGCTTTCGCCCCATGGCGAGGGTCGGCACCCGCAGGCTGCCGATTATCAGGAGCTGATGGAGGGCGCGGCTCTCGCTGATGCTGACGTGAGACAGGGCGGTCTGGAGCATCGCCTCGAACTGGGGCAGCTTGTCGGGGCTCAAACGCGCGCGCATCTCGCGGGCGGCGTCTTCGCGCTGCTGGATGGCGCGCTGGATCGACGCGCTGGGCGACCTGGCCGGGTCGGAGATGTAGCGGCCGATGAGCATCAAGGCGACCTCGGGCTCCTCGATCCAGGTCGGGACGTGGACCAGGGACCAGCTCTCGGCCTGCCAGCCGTATTCCTTGAGGTGGTCATCGAAGGCGGCCATGAACTCGGGGCCGCCTGCCACCCGGGGCACGTCCCCATAGCGGCCGGCACGAAGGGCGTCCGCGACCGCGGGAAGGGAAGCGGCTTTTTCGGCGAGCTGCGCCAGGCCGGCGCCGGCGCTGGCGCTCTCGTTCTCGAAGCCCTGGAGCATCGTCACGAGCAGCCTTTCGCCTTCCTCGCCCAACTCCTGCTCGCAGAAGGCGACAAGCTGCATCGTCGGCATCATGAAGCCGAATACCACCACCATCGTGTAGCGGAAGGCGTCGACGGCGTCACGGATGATCTGAGGCAGTGCCTGGGCCAACTGCACCGCGCTCATCCCGTCGTAATCGGTGGTGCGCGTCCTGGTGATCGCCGTCTTGACCAGGGGCAGGTACTCGTTTTGCCAGACGGTGACCGCGCCGCGCTGAATGACCTCGGGTGTCGGCGGCGGCGGGGCGTAGTTGTGCATGAAGGCGTAGCCATTCACCGAGATAAAACGCCCGTTGAACACGTTTTCGATCGCGCCGCGCAGGACCTCGGTGGTCAGCGGTGGCAGCGGCCGGGGAAAGTGCATCAGGTCCGGCGTCCAGGGAATGGCGGCGTCCGCCGGGTCCTTCCACGTGACCGTGAAGTCTTCGCTGTAGCTGGAGACCAATGCGTCCTCTTTTCTTAAGTGGCGTTTCCTAAGCCCGTGAGGCTTCTAGCGGCGGATCATGAACCGGCGGGCGTCTCGTGGCAAGAGCAACGGCGTGACGTGGGACACAAAACGGTAACGACGCGCGAAGGGCGGAACCAATGCGAATGGCGCGCAAGCAGATGCCTGGCGCCGGACGCGGCCATTGCTTCGATCTTGCGGCTCAGGGGAGGAAGCGGATGATGCCGCGCCGGGGCTTCTTCGGGTTCTCGACCCGCTGGGAGGCCATCGATTCGATCTCTTCGGGGGTGATCTCGGCCAGGATGCGCTCGGTTGACTGGCCGCTGTGCTGGCGCTTGGAGATGGCGATGCTGGCCAGGACGATGACGGCGGACGATAGCACGGCCGCGGTGCCGATGTACTTCTGGTAGCGCTTGGCCAGGTCCGGGAACTTGTTGACGGCCTTGTGGGCGAGCTCCAGGGCCGAGACGGTGTGGGTGTCGGGGAGCTCGCCGTTGTGGTTGTTATGCCACTCGTGCTCTTCGGCCGGGACCTCCGGCGTCATGGTCTCGCCCTCAGTGGCGGCTTCGAGTTCGGTCAAGGGGGCACCTCCGTGTCCGCCAGCCATGGTATCACGGGAGGGTGCGGAAGCCGGTTACCGTTAAGTTAAGTTGCTACTCGTACACGTCTTCGTGGCTGCCAATGTCGATGAGTTCTATCGTCCCCGCGCACGGCGTTCATGCGAACACGTCACGACGATAAGCCTGTCCGTCAATGACAGCCGCGTGGACTCCTCGCGAGCGTGCCTGAAACGGTGGACGCGAATTCGGAGGGAAAGGGTCTCGTTCCAGGTCTCGAGAGTGCGAGCGAGCTGCCCCGAAGTTGCGGTGTCTTCGCACGAAGCGGCGGAAGTCGTCGAGGAATCTGGCTGTAACGGACCGAGTAAGGCCACTATTCAAGGTCGAATCGCGAATTATCTCCTCCGCTGTCGAAGTACGGTCTGCGCCCGCCTTTGTAATCCTTCATCGACGCCTTGATTCGGACGTCGAAGCCAGCGCTGTCCTCCATCAGTCCTGGTAATGAGCCTCGTCATGCATCACTACGGACATTGGGCGGTCATTCCGAATAACGTGGACAGGCCCTTGCACAGGGCGTCATCAAGGCTGCCATCCCGCGTCGCTTGATCTCGCGGGCGGGAATGGTCCTGGCAGCACGAATGCTCAGTATCGGATTGAGTACTCATACAGGTAATTTAGCTCCGAAGGACAGCTGAGCAAGACGTCCAGGGGCTGTCGAGTTCGCCGTTGCGCTCCTTCTCGTAGCGTTCCCAGATCTCGCGCTCGCGGCCCAGGGGGCGGGGGACGTAGTAGCGCCGGCCCTTGAGGCGCTCCGGCAGGTGGGTCTGGTCCGGCGCGACGCCGCCTTCGTAGTCGTGGGCGTACTGGTAGCCGCGGCCGTAGCCCATGCCGCGCATGAGGCCGGTGACGGCGTTGCGCAGGTGCAGCGGCACGGGGTCGTTGCGGGTGGCCTCGACGTCGGCGAGGGCGCGCGCCGTAGGACGGTCGCCGGCGCTGTTGCTCTTCGGCGCCAGGGCGAGGTAGAGGGCGGTCTCGGCCATGGGCAAGAAGCCCTCCGGCAGGCCGATGAAGTGCACGGCCTGCTGGCAGGCGGTCGGCGACGACCAGGGCCTGGGGGTCGGCGAGGCCGACGTCCTCGGCGGCGAGGATGACCATGCGCCGGACGATGAACAGCGGGTCCTCGCCGGCCTCGATCATGCGCGCGAGCCAGTAGAGGGCGGCGTCGGGGTCGGAGCCGCGCAGGGACTTGATGAAGGCGCGAGATCGTGTCGTAGTGGGCGTCGCCCTGGCGGTCGTAGAGGTAGGTGCGGTGCTGCAGCGCCTCTTCGACGACGTCGCGCGTGACGCGGGCGCTTGCCATCGGCGCCGGGCGCGACCGACATCGCCGCGGCTTCGAGCGCGTTGAGGGCGATGCGGGCGTCGCCGCCGACGGAGTTCGGCGAGCGCCTCGATGGCCTCGTCGTCCATCACGGCGTTGAGGGCCGCCGAGGCCGCGCTCGGAGTCGGTCGAGGGCGCGGCGGACGAGCTCGGCGATGTTCTCCTCGGTCGAGGGCGTGCAGCGTGAAGACGCGGGAGCGCGAGAGCAGCGGGCCGATGACCTCGAACGACGGGTTCTCGGTCGTGGCGCCGATCAGGGTGACGGTGCCGTCCTCGACGTACGGGCAGGATGGCGTCCTGCTGCGCCTTGTTGAAGCGGTGGATCTCGTCGATGAAGAGGATGGTCTTCTGAGGCGCGGCGCTCGCGAGCCTCGGCGATGACGCGGCGCAGGTCGGCGACGCCGGCGGAGACGGCCGAGACGGCGACGAAGTGCGCGTTCGACATCGAGGCGATGATCCGCGCCAGCGTCGTCTTGCCGGTGCCGGGCGGCCCCCAGAGGATGCATCGAAGGCAGCTGGCCGGCCTCGACGAGGCGGCGCAGGATGCGCCCTTTGCCGACGAGGTGCTCCTGGCCGACGTACTCGTCGAAGCTGCGCGGCCGCATGCGGGCGGCGAGCGGCGCGTTGGGGTCGAGCGCGTCCGGCTCCGGCTCCGGCGGCTGGCTCAGCAGGCGAGGCTGTCGGGCGCGAGGCATGGGGACATTGTAGTAGGAGCGGAGGAGGGGCCGGAGTTCGAGTTGATGGGTGTGGCAGATGGTGGTCGGGGGTCGGATGGAGCGAGAGACCGTCATCCCTCGCACGACGGCAGGGGTGCGCTACTCCTCGTCGCCGGCTCTAGGCTCCATCTCGAACTCGACTTCGAACTTGAGCTTTTGCCCGCGCAGGCTGACGAAGGCGATGCCGCTGACAATCAGGAAGGCCAGGAATAACAGCTTGTTCATGATTGATGAGAATACGCCAACCGAGATCCGGGGACGAACATCCCTACCCAGGGGCGCGCCCGTACAATGGCGCCATGGAGCCGATCCTTCAATACAGCCGCACGAGCGATGACGTTCGGATCGCGTTCGCCACTATCGGCCGCGGACCGCCCCTGGTCATCACGCCCCCGGCGGCGTTTGGGAATCTGGTCGGTGAGTTGCAGATTCCGGAGCACAAGCAGCTGGATCGAGGCGCTGAGCCGCGACTTCACGGTTGTGCTATACGACTCTCGCGACGGTGGGTCGTCCCAGCGCGACGTGCCAGATGTCTCGCTCGAGGGCCACGTGCGCGACCTGGAGGCCGTCGCCGACAAGCTGAAGTTGCAGAGCTTCAATATCTTCGGCTTCTACCATACGTCTCTCGCGGCCATCATTTACGCCGCGCGGCATCCAGAACGTGTACGAAAGATGGTGCTCTGGCACTCGTACGCCCGCGCCGCCGACCGCGATTCGGCCCAGATAACGGCCGTCCGGTCCTTGCGCGAGACCAGTTGGGAGGTTTACCTCGAAACGCTCGCCCGGACTTCGTTCGGCTGGAGCAACGAAAGCGCGTCGATTTGGGCGCGCCTGGTGAGGGATGCGTTGACGCCGGAGGCGGCCGGCCGAATGCTGGAAGCCCAGGGACACTTCGACGTCTCCGACTGTCTGGCCCTGGTCAGCTGCCCTACCCTGCTCCTCTATCGGAAGGATGCCCGCCGATATTCGCCCGGCTGGGGCCTCGCGCTCGCCTCGCAGATACCGGGCGCCCAGCTTCAGCTTCTTCCCGGCGAAGAGATGATCTACTCCGCCGGTGACGGCGACGCCGTGCTCCGCATCCTGCGCGAGTTTTTCGGCGAAGAAGGCGCGCCGAAGGCGGCGGCTGATCCGAGTCAGGCAAGCATCGTGACGATATTATTCACGGACATCGAGGAGCACACGGCCCTGATGCGTCGCCTGGGCGACGAGCGCCGCCGCGACGTCCTGCGCGAGCACGAGGCAATTGTGCGCGACGCCCTGAAGCATCACGAAGGCACAGAAATCAAGACGCTGGGCGATGGCTTCATGGCGTCGTTCGGGTCGGCCTTCAAGGCCCTGGAATGTGCGATCGACATGCAGCGCGACTTTCGCTCGCGCGGCGAAACCGCGGACGAACCGCTGCGCATTCGTATTGGCCTGAACGCCGGCGAGCCCATCGCCGAGGACGACGACCTCTTCGGGTCGGCGGTGATCCTGGCCGCCCGCGCCGCGGCGAAGGCCCGAGGCGGCGAAATAGTGGTGACGGACGTGGTGCGCCAGCTGGCGGCGGGCAAGGGCTTCCTGTTCTCCGACCTGGGCGACTCGGACATCCGCGGCTTCGAGGGTCCGGTGCGCCTGTACGAGCTGCGCTGGTCCTGAGCCGGGGCATTTGCCGCGGATTCACGCGGATTTCGCAGATCGTCCGAGCGGGAGAGAAATGCCACTGATTGACACAGATTTCACTGGTTGTCCGGAGCGGATCCGAAGGCGAGTCCAGCTGCGCTGGTACTGGGGCTGGCGACTCGCCGGGAGGAGTCAGCGCGGCAGGCGGGGCGCGTACTGGAAGAGCAGGGACGGCGACGGAGCAGCCGTTGGCGCGCAGGGCTTCCTGTAGACGCCTCTTGCGAGAGGCCCTGCAAAGGAAGCGGCCAGCGAAAGGCGCCCGCAACGGTGTGTCGACGCTAGTCGTCCTCGCGCATGTTGTCGATGGCGCGCTGCACCATCGGGCGGCGCCGGCGGCCCTCCTGGCGCTCGATCTCGACGGCGCCGGGGTCCGACTCTCCCGTGGCGCGAATGACGTAGAGGGCGTAGGCGTCGCGGATGGCGGCCGGGAAGCCCTGGATGTCCTGTGTCTGGTTCACCGCCATCTTGGCCATGCGCACCAGGAAGGGGTCGTTGTCGGCGACGCGGCGGGCGTAGGCCATGACCTTCGCGTCGAGCTGGTCGCGGGGGTAGACGCGGTTCACGAGGCCGTACTCGAGCGCCTGCTGGGCGGTGATGAAGCGGCTTTCAAACAGGATCTCCTTGGTCTTGCGCGCGCCGAGGTCCCATGGCGGCGTGAAGTACTGGAAGGCGGAAGCCAGGAACATCGCGTCGTCGGCGGCGAAGATCAGGTCCATCGCCGAAGCGATCATCCAGCCGCCGAAGATGCAGTAGCCCTGCACGGCGGCGATGGTCGGTTTGGGGTTGTCGCGCCAGCGCAGGGACATATCGACGAAGAGGTCATAGCCACGCTTGAAGCGGCCGCGCACACCGGCCTCGTCCGGGCGCTCCTGGCGGTCGGCCACCTGCTCGGGCGTGCCGAGGTCGTGGCCGGCGGAGAAGTGCTGGCCCTCGCCGCGCAGGATGATGACGCGCACGTCTCTGTCGTCGCCCGCGCGTGAGAAGGCGTCGTCCATCTCTTCCAGGAGAGTGCGGCTCTGGGCGTTGCGGTACTGGGGCCGGTTAAGGGTCACGCGGGCGATGCCGTCTTCGACGTCGTAGAGGATGCTGCGGTAGTCGGGCATGGGACCTCCTGAACCCTTTCCCCCGGCCCCTCTCCCAGGCAGGGGGGAGGGGAGGCGGAGGAGGGGCACTTGGCTAGCTGAGCTTCTGCGTCTCGATTCCGGGCATGAACCCAGGAGTGGCTGAGATGCGGCCCGGACACGAACGCGCGCCGGCGGTCGCGAAGGCGCAAGCGCGGTAGTGATCGGCGCCCGACGTGGGCGGACTCGAAGAGGACCCGCCTTTCCCCTCGATGAGGACGACGGCGCCGAAGCCGATGATGCCCGCGTCGGTGACGAGCGAGTAGCCTTCCATGAGGACGTCGATTCGTGGCAATTGGGGCTACCTCCGCGTGGCGACAATGATGCGAGGAATCCCGCAATCGGGCAACGGGCACCTGTCGACTGCTTGTAAAGGTTCTATGGTCCGCGGCGCGACGGTAAACTAGGGCCACCCCGCGCGATTACGGCCTCGCGGCCGGCCAGTCTCCGCAATTCGTACCAGCCGAAGGAGCCTTCTCAAATGACGATGGCGCTCGAAGGGATCAAGATACTCGACCTCTCGCGGCTCGCGCCGGGCCCGTTCTGCTCGATGCTCCTCGGCGACCTCGGCGCCGATGTCCTGCTGGTCGAGGCGCCGCCGGACCAGCTTCCGGGTCGCGGGATTGGGCCGGGTGGCGGCGGCGCCGCAAGGCCGGCGGCCACGCCAGAGCAGGCGGCGCAGTTCGCGCGCGGGCCGGCGTACAACGCCCTGGGGCGCAACAAGCGCAGCATTGTCCTCAATCTGCGCTCCGACGAAGGCCGCGACGTGTTCTACAAACTGGCTCGCGACGTCGACGTTGTGCTGGAGGGCTTCCGGCCCGGCGTGGTCAAGCGCCTGGGCGTGGACTACGAAACGATCAGCAAGATCAATCCGCGCGTCGTCTACTGCTCGCTCTCGGGTTACGGACAGACCGGCCCGTATTCCCAGCTCGTCGGCCACGACATAAACTACATATCCGTCGGCGGCGCCCTGGGGCTGACCGGCTGGCCGGACTCGCCGCCGGCGATCCCCATGAACCTGCTGGCCGACTTCGCCGGCGGCGGCCTGCACGCCGCCTTCGCCATCCTGGCGGCGATCGTCGCCCGCGGGCACACCGGCCGCGGCCAGTACGTTGACATCGCGATGTCGGACGGCGTGCTCTACCTGCTGGCCAGCGCCATCGGCCCGGTGCTCGCCGGTGGGCAGGCCCCGGCGCGCGGGGCGACGATGCTCAACGGGCTGGTGCCGCACTACAACGTCTACGAGTGCGCGGACGGCAAGTGGCTCAGCCTTGGCAGCCTGGAGCCGCACTTCTGGGCCAACCTCTGCAAGACCCTGGGCCGCGAAGACCTGCTGCCGCACCAGAACAACCGCGAGAAGCAGCCGGAGACCTTCGCCTTCTTTCGCGAGACGTTCAAGACGAAGACCCGCGACGAGTGGTTCGCGATCATGCAGCAGACCGATATCTGCGCCGCGCCCGATCTACAGCCTGGACGAGGCCCTTGCCGACCCTCAGAACATCGCGCGCCAGATGGTCATCGAGGTCGACCACCCCCAGCTCGGCAAGGTGAGGCAGGTCGGCATCGGCCCCAAGCTGTCCGACACTCCCGGCGCCGTGCGCTCGACGGCGCCGCGAGCGGGCCAGCACACCGACGCGGTCCTGGCGTCGATCGGCTATACCGGCGATGCCATCGCGGCCATGCGTGAATCAGGGGCGATCGGCTAGCATCGCGAACATGGCCGCCCCTCAACCGAAGCCCGTCGCCAGCATCTCGATCGAGGAAGCCCGCGCGATCGCGATTCGCGCCCAGGGGCTGTTGCCCTCTCCCGCTGGCCCCCTCCCCCATCAAGGGGAGGGGGGATCGGAGGGGAGGGTGCGCATCGATGCTGCGCTCGCTGGGCGCGGTGCAACTCGACACTATCTCGGTGCTGGCGCGGTCGCATGAGCTTGTCGCCTATGCTCGGCTGGGGCCGACGCCGCGGGCGGAGATCGAGTCGGCGTACTGGTCGGCGCCGGCCACGGCGTTCGAATACTACGGCCACGCGGGCTGCATCTTTCCGGTCGAGGCCTGGCCCTATTTCAGCTTTCGCCGGCGGGCCCACAGGGTGAGGAGGCAAAACTGGTTCGACGCGCCGAGCCAGACCATCCAGGAGGTCCGCGCCCGCCTGCGCGAGGGCGCGGTTACGGCTTCCGACCTCGGCGGCGCCCGCGAGGGGACGGGGGGCTGGTGGAGCTGGTCCGCATCGAAGCGGGCTATCGAGCTGTTGTATTACAGCGGCGAGGTCATCTGTACGTCCCGGCGCGGCTGGAAGCGCGTCTATGACCTGCCCGAGCGCGCCCTGCCAAAGGAGCTGCTGGCGCACGAGCCCGCCGACGAGGAGTGCTTCAATTACTTCGTCGGCGTCGCCGCGCGGGCTCTCGGCATCGGGACGCGGCGCGACATCATCGACTACTTCCGGCTGACGACGCGAACGGGCGGCGCCGCGGCGACGGCGGCGCTGGTCGAGGCCGCAATCGCCGGCCTCGGCCTTGTGTGTGTCGAAGTCGAGGGCTGGAAGGACGCGGCTTACGCCTTCCCCGCCGCGCTGGTCGACCCACCGGTTGGCCGCAGCCGCACGACCTTGCTGTCACCGTTCGATTCGCTGGTCTGGGAGCGGAAGCGGACCACGCGCCTGTTTGGGTTCACCTTTGTCCTGGAAGCTTACGTGCCGCGCGAAAAGCGCGAGCACGGCTACTTCGCGATGCCACTCCTTGCCGAAGGACGCATCGTTGGCCGCGTCGACCCGAAGCGCGAAGGCAGGACGCTTACCGCGCGCAAGGTCACCCTGGAGGATGCGCGCTGGACGCCGCATCTGGCCCTGGCATTGCGCGAGGCCGCATCCTGGGTGGGCTGCGACGCGGTGGCGGTCGAAAGCGCGCGTCCGTCAGGACTGCCCCTGGCGGACTACGGCCTGTAATCCGTCCGTTATACCGCGGGGCGAACCTGCGATTTCCCCTCAAGTCACTGAAACCCACACTCATGCAAGCGGGGTGAGGCCGGCTGCATTGAGGTGTTCTGGTGAAATCGTCTGTCTCGCCGAGGGTTGTGCTTGTGGTGCTCGACGAGTGGCTGAGCCGTCTCCTGGTCCTGGTCCTGGAGACCGATAGCTGCCTCGTCTCCAGGGCGAAGTCGCCGGAGACGGCAAAAGGCGTGCTTGACGCGATGCGGCCGGATGTAATCGTTCTACACCGGGACGCCGCGACCGCGAACGGCGCGGCCTGGGTGGGCGGCTGGAAGGCGGACTATGGCTCCAGGGTCATCGATTTGTGGCAACGAGCCCCGGAGTTAGACGGCTCGGCTGCGCGCGCGGACTTCGGGGCCGACGGCGACCTGGAGATGCCGTTCGAGGTCCAGGACCTGCCCGACCTCGTGCGCCGTCTCGCCGCCGATGCCCGGCATTCCCCGCGAAGGGCCAGCGTTGGCCGCACCGAAGGTGACGGCCCGCGCGCGAAGGTGAGCGATCGGCCGCCGGCGACCTTCTAAGGCGATGTGTGGGCCGGATGGCCCTCCGGCGCGAAGCCGCGGCGCATCGTGTTCTCCGAGACGACGCGCGGCTCCAGGAACTGCAGCAGGTAGTCCGGCCCGCCCGCCTTGTCGCCGACGCCGGACAGCGCCAGCCCGCCGAACGGCTGCCGGCCGACGACGGCGCCGGTGATCTTGCGGTTGATGTAGAGGTTGCCGACGCGGAACTCGCGCCGCGCCTGCTCGATGTTGCGCGGGTTGCGCGAGTAGACGCCGCCGGTCAGCGCGAACTCGGAGTCCAGCGCGATGTCCAGCGCCTCGTCGAAGTCGCGCGCCCGGAAGACGCTGAGCACCGGCCCGAAGATCTCCTCGCGCGCCAGCGGGTCGTCGCGGCGACGTCGACGAAGACGGTCGGCGCGCACGTAGTAGCCGTCGCCGGCCGGCCGCGGCCCCTGGACCAGCAGCCGTCGCCGTCTGCTTGCCGCGCTCGATGTAGCCCTCGATCTTGTCGCGCGCCTCGGCGCTGATCACCGGCGGCACGAAGGTCGCGGGGTCGTGCGGCGGGCCGACGACGAGGCTCTCGACCGCGGCGCCCAGGCGCGCGAGCGTCTCGTCGTAGGCCGAGCCGACGACGATCAGCCGGCTGCAGGCGCTGCACTTCTGGCCGGCGTAGCCGAACGCCGAGATGACGGCGCCCGCGACCGCCTGGTCGAGGTCGGCGTCGTCGTCGACGATGATCGCGTTCTTGCCGCCCATCTCGGCGATGACGCGCTTGACGTTGCGCTGGCCTGGTCGCGACTTCAGCCGCCGCGCGCATGATCGCGAGTCCGACCTCCTTGCTGCCGGTGAAGGCGATCGTCGTCGACGCCGGGGTGCTCGACCAGCGCCTGGCCGACCTCGCTGCCGGGCCCGGGCAGGTACTGCACGACGCCGGCGGGCACGCCCGCCTCGCGCAGGACCTCGCACGAGCTCGTGCGGCGATGAGCGGCGACTGGGCCGCGGGCTTGAGGATGGCGCAGTTGCCCGCGGCCAGGGCGCCGGCGGCTCATGCCGCAGATGATCGCCAGGGGGAAGTTCCAGGGCGCGATGATCGCGGCCACGCCGCGGCCTTCGCGCAGGTACTCGTTGTCCTCGCCCAGCACGTCGCCCAGCACCTGCGGCCGGCCAGCAGGCGCTCCGCCTGGCCGGCGTAGTAGCGCAGGTAGTCGATCGCCTCGATGACGTCGCCGTCGGCCTCGTGCCAGGGCTTGCCGCTCTCGTAGACCATCAGCGCCGCGAGGTCGAAGCGGCGCGCTCCAGAGCAGCGCCGCCGCGCGCCGCAGGATGTCGCGCGCGCTCGGACGGCCGGCGGTCGCGCCAGGCCGGGAAGGCCGCGCGTGCCGCCGCGACCGCCGCGTCGACGTCTCGCGGCGTCGCCTGCGCGACCTGGCCGAGCAGCAGGCTGACGGGTCGGCCGGGTAGCGCACCTCGGCCAGCTCGCGGTCGGCTGATGCGCTTCGTCGGCCGAGGAGGAGCGGGTACTCGTGCGCCGAAGCTCGCGCCGGCGCTGTCGAAGGCGCCGTCCTCGCATTCGACGGCGCTGCTCCGGCTGCGAAGAACTGCGGCCGGCGGCGCGTTGTGGAAGCTGTCGCTGTCGCCGGTCGCGTCCGGGAGATGCCCCGCGCGAGGCTCGTCCGGTCGAAGCGCGGCCGGGGGCGCCAGGAGGTCTTCGGCCGACGCCGGCCGCGGCCTCGCGCACGAACCACGACTGGTTCGACGTGTTCTCCAGCAGCCGGCGCACCAGGTAGGCCATGCCGGGGATGACCTGGCCCACCGGCACGTAGACCCGCGTGCGAAAGCCCTCGTGCGCGACCGCCTCGCGCAGCTCCTCCGCCATGCCGAAGAGCATCTGGAACTCGATGTCGGCGTCCTGCAGGCCGCGCGGCGCGCGCCTTGACCGACGGCCTGGGCGATCGAGCGCGGGTTGTGCGTGCCGAAGGCCGGCCGCAGGTGCGGCCAGGCGGCGAGCAGCGCGTCCGTGCAGCGCTCGTAGGAGGCGTCGGTCGCCTCCTTGTCCTCGAAGACGGGCACCGGCCAGTCGTTCTGGCTGGCGACGATGCGCTCCTCCTCCCAGTAGGCGCCCTTGACCAGCCGCACGCTGAACGGCGCGCCGCGCCGCTCGCGCCAGCGCTCGCAGTCGCGCGATGTCCTCCGCCGCGTCCTTGAGGTAGGCCTGCACGACGATGCCGACGTCCGCGAAGTCGCGCGAACTCCGGCTCGAGTGAGCGCGTCCGCGAAGGCGTGCGTGGACGAGGTCCTTGAAGCGGTACTGCTCCATGTCGACGTTGACGAAGGCGCCGCGCTTCGCGCGCCAGGCGCAGCAGGGGCCGCAGGCGCTCGCGCACGGCCGCGCTGACCGCTTCGGGCGCGGCCGGCTCGAACTGCGAGTAGAGGGCGGTGAGCTTGATCGAGATGTTGACGCGGCGGCACGCCGGCCCAGACGCCGCCCTCCGGCCCCGGCGCCTTCGCGGCCAGAGTCTCGATGCAGCTCGGGTAGCGCCGCAGGTAGACGTCGGCCTCGGCCTCGGACAGCGTCGCCTCGCCCAGCAGGTCGACGGTGTAGCCGACGCCGTCGCGACGCCAGCTCGCGCAGCCGGGGCACGGCCTCTTCCGGCGTGTCGCCGGCGATGAACCGGTGCGCCATCGCGTAGACGCCCTGGCGCACGATGCGCGACACGACGGGCCGGAACACCGGCTGGCCGGCGAGCTCGGAGCCGAGCTGGACGATGGCCGGCGAGCGTCGCCGCGGAAGTACTGGCGGATGTGGTCGGCGACGGCGCGGCCGCGCTGCGCAGGGCCGGCAGCACGTCGACGAAGCGCAGCAGCTTGACGCGAAACTCCGGGTCGCTGGTGGCCCAGTCCAGCAGGCGCTCCTGCCACCACTCGGGGCTGAGGGTGAATGGCTCGCGGTGCTCGGTCGCCTGCAGGAGGCGGCGGCCGATGTCCTGGATGTCGGATTCCACAAGCCAATGGTACGCGCAGGGAGGAGCTTGTCGTCGCAGGGATAATGGCTGCGCGCCTGGACGCCGGTGCCTTTGGGCGGCCTAATCGAAGATCAGCACGATGGTTTGCTCGCCTGCAAGGTTACCGGCAGGGTCGGTGAACGCCTCCCAGGTAAGGTGAGCGTGCTCGCTGAAGACCACGGATGCGTTCTGGAGGCGGTACACGTTACCCTCGTCCTGGCTGCCGAGATAGAGCTCGTCCCTGGCGGCGTGATACGCCAACCCCTTGGGCAACCTGACATCGGCGGCAACACCGGGGTTGACCGTCTTGATGGCTTCCCACGTCGAGCCGCCGTCGACACTGCGATAGAGCGCAGCGTTGTCGGTGCTCGTATTCGGGTCCTTGAGCGCGAAAATGACGCCGTTGCTGCCGCGCACGACCTGGCGCCAGAACTTGGTCTCGCTAAGGCTGACGCGAGTGGTCCACGTCTGGCCATTGTCGTCGGAGGTGTTGAGCACGCTGGCCCCGAGCCGAGTGTGAGTCTCGATGATCCTCCCTGACGAAGTCCAAACGAGCTGTCCCTGGGAGCCTGTCTGAAGCCCGCTGGTCGGAGGTATGGCAGAGCCATCGGTCCAGGTCACGCCGCCGTCGCTGCTGGTGACGACCCTGAGGCTGGTGCCCGAGTTATTAGCGTTGATGGAAAAGGCTATTCGATTGCTGTCCTCGGGATGACAGGCGATGAAGCGGGCAGCCCGGTCGGCGGGCGGAGTGTGTCTAAGGGCCCAGGTGGCGCCGCTGTCGACGCTGGAGTAGATGAAGTAGTCCGGGACGCCCCCAGCGCTCTCACGCCAGATCGCCCAGAGGCTGCCATTTGGGCAGCGGTCGATGTCAATGAACTTGTATCCGGATGCGGGCGGTGTGACCGCGGCCCAGGATTCGCCGGCGTCGGTGGAGCGCCACAATGCATCGTTGCCACGATGGAACATGAGGCCGCCGCCAAAGTAGCGTAAGCGGTCGCTGCCCGGTGGCGGCGGGCCGGCCTCTTCCTCCCAGGCGCCGGCGGCATTAAGGCGGCGATAAGCGGGCGTACTGGTAATGATGTAAAGCTCGGGCGCGGAGACGGTCCCGCAAATGTCCTGGCCCGCTAAGTCTGAGTAACAGAAGCTGGTGACGTACGTGCAGGAAACGCCCGAGCACTGGTACAAATACTGGAAGTTCCTGTCCGTGAGCTTCTCGACAATTCCGCCCTCGAAGAACTGGCACCTGACGTGCAGGGCACAGGCCTGCTCGTCGCCCGCGGGATGCCCAAGGATGTCCTTGACCGGTTGGCCGGCCGTACTGCCGTAAACCTTCCAAATAGCTCCCGAGACCAGCCAGTAGTCCCCGGTATTGACGCCGCTCGTGATTGAGCTGGGGATAGTTCCACCGTTAATGAAGTTCTGTGTGACGAGATTGCCGGGCCAAGCGCCCGCTGCGCAGCTATGCACCCATCGAGAAGTGTCGCCGCAGGGGCCGGATGTTGTCGAATACGTGGACCCTGGTGCGCCAAATAGCTGGCCGTACTTATCTCGCATTCCGGTGCTGAAATTGATGTCCTGCATATAGCCGGGACCTGAATTGTTGGAGAAGTGCTCCTGCCCGGCAGAAGGGTAAGGCACGTCGCTCAGGTGTTGTATCGTCCATCCAGATAAGGTTGCGTTCTGCGAGACGCCATTCAGTCGCATTACGAAGTGAAGGTGGCCGCCCAGCAGCGTGCCGTTTGGCTGGTCTACGCAGCGCTGATCCAGAGGCACATCCTGTAGGGGGTCGCCGTACAGCACCCTTCCCGTGTTGCCAGCGCCACCGAGCCAGTCTCCTTGATGCACAGTGACCGGGATTGCAGTCGACTGTCCCTCCCCGGGTGGATTGTTTGGCTCGTTGAGATCCACAAATGTCAACCAGGAACAAAGGTGAGCGTAGACCGACACCCAGCCGGCGCCATGAGTGACAATGGCATGTCGCCCAAATCCAGTCCCCGGAACCTCATCGCGATAAATGACGCTGCCGCTCCCGACACTCCTAACCGGTTGGCGTCTGTTCATCGTAGAAAAGTCGAGGGCCCACGAATCGCTTCCTTGGTGCCCCGAGCATTCCGGATCAGACACAGTACACCCTGCTTGCCGGCTCTCGTGCGTGCCTTCGGACCAAGGAAGGCGCCATGCCTCGTACGTATTCGGCGGTGAACCATGAGCGACTGCGGGCAGCACCGGCAGAGAAGCGAGGAGAACCAGAGTGAAGGTAATCGACAAGCCGAGGACTGTAGATCGCACCACTGACGAGGGCCTCCTTGCCTGTGCTCTCAATGCCCCATTCCGCGTTACTTAGGGCCCGAATCGGATGCTCGCGATTATCGCGAGACCCTCCTGTTGGTCCTGGCTCGAAAACCTAACGGCTGCTTGGCCGGGCGTCTGATCGGCTATCTCGACTGCAGCCTTCGTCTCAGCCGAAAGGTCGAGCTTGTGAGGAAGCCCGACATTGATAATGCGCGCTGAACCCTCTGGAACGCTGTTGTAGTTGTCAACTCTTCTTTCGCGGAAGCAGACTTTTCCTGCCAATGAGCCAGCCTGAAATTGGCCTGCCTGTGGACAATCGAGCGGGCGCGAGCGAGGGTCATATGTGAGCTGTATGACGACCCTAGCTAATTCCTTTCCCGAGGCATCCTTTTTAACCAGGAGGAGACCAGATGCATAACCGTCGGGGCGTTGCGCGGGCGGCAGCACCGGCCGGTCGCCAAAAACGAGGGTCCATGTAGGCGGGTAACAGAAGTTGCCCCCCAAGAGTTGCGAGTCGTAAAAAAGGTAGGAAGGAGGACAGCGGCGACCAGCCGCGGCTAATGCCGCTTGAGCCTGGTTGACCTCCGACAGGGCCGGACCATCTGGCGGGATTTGGTTCACGTCCCGTGTGGCGGGCGGCTCAGGAGGAGTCGGACGCGCTTCCGCAATGGGGGTGGGCGTTGCCGCACTGGCGAGCGGACCCGGGGCGCCACTGCCTCCGTTTTCTGTTGCCGCTAAGGCGAGGACGCCCGCAAGGACAGCGCCCAGGGCGACGGGCACAGCAACCTTCAGCAGTCCTGATAAGGCGGGGAACGAAGGCATGCGTGCGACCCTTTCTTCCGCAGGGAGTCTACCCCCCCCCTTCGGCCTGTCTGTCAATACTCTCTGGGTTCAAATGTGACATTTGTAATACCGTCCGCCGACTGTCTCCTCTTCGATCCAACTATCGGTCGCGGACGGCTGTTCTCGCTGTCGCGGGCCTGCTGTCCGTCTATCGAGATGGGCGGCGCGACGCTTCCGTCAGGGCGAGAGCGCGCTGAAAGTCGAGGGTTCCAAGGTCAGAGCCCGTCTGCTATCGTCGCCTGCAGACGACAGCGGGAGGCGCGCCATTCGGCTCTTCGACGACCAGACGGGCGAGTATCTCGGCGATGTCTCCGAGGAGGACGTCGACTACCTCATCGACCAGCTCGAGGAGGAGTACGCCGCCGACCGCTCGTACTTCATCAACAAGGACACGGTGGAGATGCTGCGCGAGAACGGCGCCCCGCCGGAGCTGCTGGCTGCGCTGGACAAGGCCGTGAGCCGCAACGGCGAGGCCGAGGTCCGCTGGTCCGAATAGCCGCGAAGGAAGCCCAGTGACCGAATCGACGCCATCCGCCGCCGACACTTTCGAACGACGCTCGATCCCGGTGCTGGACACGACGATGTCGTTCGTCGATGCCGGACGCGGCGACCCGGTGGTATTCCTGCACGGCAACCCGACCTCGTCCTACCTCTGGCGCAACGTGATCCCGCACGTCCAGCCGCTGGCCCGCTGCCTGGCGCCGGACCTGGTGGGCATGGGGCGCTCGGGCAAGGCGCCTTCGGGCTCGTACCGCTTCGCCGACCACGCCCGCTACCTGGACGCCTGGTTCGAGGCGATGGGCCTGGACCGGGGCGTGACGCTTGTCGGGCACGACTGGGGCTCGGCGCTGGCCTTCCACTGGGCGCACCGCCATCCGGACGCGGTCAAGGGCATCGCCTATATGGAGGGCATCGTGCGGCCGGTGACCTGGGAGGAGTGGCCGGAGGGGGCGCGGCGCATCTTCCAGGGCATGCGCTCCGAGGGCGGCGAGGAGATGGTGCTGGAGCGCAACCTGTTCGTCGAGCGCATTTTGCCGGCCAGCGTCCTGCGTGGCTTGACTGAGGCTGAGATGGCGGTGTACCGGGCGCCCTACGTCGAAGCGGGGGAGTCGCGGCGGCCGACGCTGACCTGGCCGCGCGAGATCCCGATCGAGGGCGAGCCGGCGGACGTCGCGGGCATCGTCGGCGCGTACGCGGCCTGGTTGAGCGCCTCGCCGCTGCCGAAGCTATTCGTCAACGCGGAGCCAGGCTCGATCCTGACGGGCCCTCAGCGCGAGTTTTGCCGCACCTGGCCGAACCAGACTGAGGTCACGGTGAAGGGCAACCACTTCATCCAGGAGGACTCGCCGGCAGAGATCGGCCGGGCGATCGCCGCCTGGTACGGGGCGTTGTAAGCGGGAGGCAATCCGAGGCATGAGGTGTGAGGTATGAGGTTCGGACCCCGGACCCTCATACCTCGTACCTCATGCCTACTGGATGGGAGATTTGGGCGTCGGAGTGAGCCGCGTGACCTTGATCTCCTCGCGGATCAGCATCTCGGCGACAGGGGCGGCGATCTTGTCGCGCCAGTGGTCGCTCTGGTAGACGTCGGCGTAGAGGCGGGTGCGTTCGTCCTCGCCGGCGAAGCGGCGAATCCAGACGTAGGTGTCTGGCTCCTGCTCGCCGCGGAAGCTGCCGAGGATGACCATGCCCTTCGCGACCTGGAAGGGGATGATCTCGTCCTCCATCAGCCTGACCCAGTCGTCCATGCGGCCTTCGCGAATTTTGTACTGGCGCAGCTCGAATAGCATTCCGGGCCTCCTCTGGCGAGGAGGGTACGAGCAATGCGGGCGGTAGTCCAGCAGTCCAGCAGTCGACCAGTCCGGAAGGGAACGCGGCCGCGCACTCCGGCTCGGCTGCGAGACTGCTCGACCGATACCGTCCCTTACCTCTCACGCACGCCGCCTGACGCCTTGACGCCTGAGGCCCTACACCGACTGGCCGGTGGGCGAGTGCTCTGATACGCTTGTGGCTCTGGGGCTGTAGCTCAATTGGGAGAGCGTTTGACTGGCAGTCAAAAGGTAGGGGGTTCGAATCCCCCCAGCTCCACCAGGATTCTCGAATCCAGAAACGCCCTCTTCGGAGGGCGGATTGTTTGTCCAGTGCGAATTTACAGCCACCGTGACAGCCACTGCGCAGTCTACGCTGCGAGGGGCCTTGAGCGCGGGGTACATCGGCGTTGTTGGCGGAGGCGCATGAGAGGGCGCCTCCGCTGTGCTGATTAGCCGAAGCAAGCTGTCCTTTCCCGCGATAATGCAAAGGGCTCGCGGGGAAAGGCACAGGGGCGAAACGTAGCGGCCTAAGCCCTCAACAGCCTTGGCGGCCCTGGCCGCGAGCGCGTTGCGGAGACGCTGCCCGCCCCGACCGGTCCCAGGCGGTATCGACGACGATTAGGGCCAGGTTGGCCGTCAAGACCTGCCCAGGAGTCTCGTTAGCACGGCCGCGAACCCCTTCAGTTGTATTAAACGCAAACCAGGCGCCGACGAGCGCTCCCGAAATTGCCGCGGCAAAGCCTATGTAGTTTGCTTCGCGGCTCACCCAGGCCAAATGGACACCCGGCCCGAGACTGAACCAGCTTGAAAGCGGCCCCGTCAACGGGGGCCACTTTCATTTGAGCCGTTCGGTCCTGTCGCTAAGTTGCGACTTGCGGTTGAGGGAGGCGGCTTAGGGGCCGCCCCCAATCGCCTGATCGAAAGCGGCTGGAATCAACCGCGCAGGCATTTCCTGGTTGCTTTCGACCTGAACATCGGGTAGCCACGCGAGCCAACGCGGGAAGTACCAATTCCAGTCTCCAAGCAACTCCATGCACGCGGGCACCAGCACCATGCGGACAATCGTGGCGTCAACAATGATTGCCACCGCTAGACCAAAGCCCACTTGCTGGAAGATTACCAGCTCGCCGGAAGCCATTCCGGCGAACACCACGACCATGATCAGTGCCGCCCCGGTGATGATGCTTGCCGTCTGTCGCAGGCCGTATGCGACTGAAGCGCCGTTGTCGCCGGTCTCATCGTATCGCTCCTTGATCCGGCTGAGCAGGAACACGTGATAGTCCATGGATAGCCCAAACAGGATTGCGAACAGGAACAGCGGCAGCCAGGACTCGATCACAGGGGACTTTTGAAAGCCAAGGGTTCCGGTCCCAACGCCCTCCTGGAATACCAGGACCAGAGCGCCGTAGGCCGCGCCCACCGAGAGCAAGTTCATAGCTACCGCTTTCAGCGGCACCACGATCGAGCGGAATACCACCAGCAGCAAGAGGAAACTCAAGCCGAGCACGAACGTGAATACGAATGGCAGGTAATCCCTTTGCATTTGGACCGAATCGACGCTCTCGGCGGTCGGTCCACCGACGAAGACATCTGCCGTGCCGTTGTGGAAGGCGGCCGGGATGTAATCGCCGCGCAGTCGTTCGAGGGCGGACTTTGACTCGGTACTGGAGAAGTCACCAGGCATCGCTACAGTCAGCAGTGCCAGGTCGCCGGTCTCATTCTCCTCAATCGTCGAAGCGCCGAAGAACCCGTCCTCGTTCAGCGCCGCCATCAGCTTGTCGATGCCGCTCTGAACCTCCGGAGCATTCACACTGGCGGCCTGGATAACAACATCGGCCGTCAGTACGCCGTCTGAGAACTGTTGGTTCAACACATCGAACGCGTGACGCGGGTCGCTGTTTTCGGGCAGAGTACTGATTCCGACCGTGCCCAGGTTGATGTTGAGGGCGGGCCATGCCGCGGCGGCGAGCAGACTTCCGGACACCAGCGCGCTGAGCACCGGCCGTGTGATTACGATCCTGGTAGCGAGCCCCCAGAGTCCGCCCGTGCCCGTTGCCCCGGTCTGGCGCCCGATGAATGGCAGGGTCAGCCAGTTCACACGGTCGCCCAGAAGCGCTAGCAGAGCAGGGAGCAGGGTCAGCGCTGCCAGTACCGTGACAGCTACGACGAGCATCGCGCCGATGGCGAAACTCCGAAATACAGGATCAGGCGCAATCAGCATCCCGGCCAGGGCAATCGTCACGGCCATGCCGGAGAAGAAGACCGCGCGACTGGCCGTCGCCCCGGCCGTCGTGATCGCCTCTATCGTTGGCTGACCGCCGGCCCGTTCTTCGCGGAAGCGCTGGACGATGAACAGTGAGTAATCGATGCCCACCGCGAGACCGATCATCGTGATAATAAAGACCACGAAGTCCGCCATTTCCATTGCGTTGCTAACGAGTGCGGTAGCGCCGACCGCGACGAAGATGGCAAGGAGCGCGATCATGATCGGCAAGCCTGCTGCAACCGCTGCGCCAAACACGAGCAGAAGAATGACCAGCGCGACGCCGATACCGATCATTTCGCCCTGCTTCAGAGTGTCTTCCAGCAACGAGGTTATTTGGCCCGCCACGCTACCGAAGCCGACCGTGCTCACGCGGAAGCCATCGCTCCCGTCTGCCTTCCGCACCACGGCTACCAGGGGCTTGGCGGTGTCGGCCGCGTCCTCTTCAGCACCCGCAAGCGTTGCCCGCACGAGGGCCACGTGCCTGTTCTCTGAGACCAGGCCCTGGCCGCCGTCCAGGTAGCTCTCTACTAAGTCGACCTCACGCAGCCCTCGCATCTCATCCACGAGTGACTGGACGAAGTCCGCAAAGGCTGCTTCGTCAGTGGTCCTGGTCTGTGACTCGACGATGATGAACTCCTCGGGCGGGGTTTGCGCGCGCAGGCGCTCCTTGATGAGATTGCTGGCTGTGACTGCTTCCGTACCTGCTGTGGCGGTGCCAGACGAGACATTCATCGCACCAGATGCGCCGAACCCGGCGATCACCAGCAGTACCCACACGCCCAGCGCGCGCCAGGGATGCAGCGCCGCGGCGCGAGTAATCCTGCCGGTGAAACCGGGATTATGTCCCTCGGCGCCGGCTCTACTTCCGTCACCGTTGGCGCCGAAACGAGTCTGCTTCTGTGAACCATCCATCATTAGCCTCCTGTGATGGGTCGTTAGACTTCACCAGCGAAGCTACGGCCCTGCGATTGGGCTGTCGTCGCCCGGAGGAGGCAATTTAATGTCAACCCAAGGGAGATCTCTCGCGGCATTCTCCCCCCTGGGGCGTACCGCACCTGGGCGCCCTGGCCTAGGCAGTTGCCCTTCGGCCTGCAGGCGATGATTTAGCGCCTGTGCGCGCCGGCTGTGGCTCTTACTCCAGGGGTAGGCGGCGTCGCCCGGCAGTCACTTGGCTCTTGGTCTAACCACGCCCACTTCGTAGGCGAGGATCACGGCCTGAGTGCGGTCTCGGACTTCGAGCTTGTCAAAGATGTGCTTTACGTGCGTCTTGACCGTCCCTTCTGTCAGGAACAGACGGTCCGCGATCTCCGAATTGGAAAGCCCCTGAGCGATCAGTTCGAAAACCTCCCGCTCGCGCTCGGTCAACGCCTTCAGTAGTCTGAGGTCCGCGCCGCGAGGTGACGGCTGTGAAGCGAAACGGTCGATGAGGCGGCGAGTGACGGACGGCGCCAGCAACGCCTCGCCCGCCGCCACGACGCGAATGGCGGAAATCAGGTCTGCCGGCGGCGCCCGTTTGAGCAAGAAGCCGCTGGCGCCCGCGCGCAGAGCCTCGTAGACGTACTCATCGAGCTCGAACGTGGTCAGGATGATTACGCGAGAGCTCTCGGTCCTGCCCAGCGCGGCGATCTCGCGGGTAGCTGCCAGCCCGTCCTTGACGGGCATCTGGACGTCCATCAAGACCACTTCCGGATCCAGCCTCCTCGTCGCGTCCACCGCTTCGACGCCGTTGGCTGCCTCCCCCACGACCTCGATATCGGCCTCAGACTCGAGGATCAGACGGATCCCGGACCGCACGAGGGATTCGTCATCAGCAAGCAGGACGCGAATGCTCATCGTGGCGAGCTCTTGAACGGAAGCCGCGCCCACACGCGGTACCCACCCGGCGGAGAAATCGGGCCAATGCTGATCTCTCCCCCAAACAGGGCAACGCGCTCCCGCATCCCCAGATGTCCGCGACCTCCTTTGTTCACTTTCCCCTGGTGTTCCGATGAGCCACGTCCGCTGTCAATCACCTCAACCTCCAGGTCTTCCGGCCGGTAGCGTACTATCACGGTGGCGTGCGAGGCGCGCGAGTGCTTGAGACAGTTAGTCAGCGACTCCTGTACGATCCGGTAGGCGGATAGCTCCACGCTCGCCGGGACTTCCAGCCGATCTCCCTCGACAATGACCTCCACAGGAATGCCTGCTTCGGCAACATGGGCCACAAGACCATCGAGCTGTGCGAGCCCGGGCTGCGGACCCGACGCTGGGTCATCGACTTCAGTGGTTCGCAGGACGCCCAGCATGCGCTCCATGTCAAACAAGGCTTCGCGGCCGGTTGACTCGATAGAAGCCAGAGCGTCGCGTGGGACTTCGGGCCTGGAATCGAAGACCCGCCGCGAACCTGCCGCCTGGATGACGATAACGTTGAGCGCGTGACCGACGATGTCGTGCAGCTCTCGCGCGATTCTCGCCCGCTCGTCAGCCACCGCCTCGCGGGCCCGCGCCTCGTGTTCGAGCTCAAGGCTGGCGACGCGCGCACCCGCGGCTTCCGCCTGCTCGCCACGGAGCCGCACGAATGTCCCCGCAAACCAGGCCACCGCCCAGGTGGCACTAGTCGTCGCAACGTCTAGCAAGCCCCAGTCTCCGCGGTTGGTGGCATAGAACCCGGCGATCCCGGCCGCCGTAATCGCGGCGGCAAGCATGCTGCCGCGGTTGTCGCTCAGTGATGCCGCTCCGTAGACCGCTACCAGCGAGCCAAAAGTGCCTGCTTGCACTACTTCATAACCCAGGACGGAATGCGCGACGAGAGCGCTATCGATGACGGCGAGCACGCCCAGAGGAAAGGCCCTGCGCACGGCCAGGGGCAGCGTTTGCATGAGCACCAGGGCAGTGCCTAGAAAGTCGTCGGCTCGGAAATCGTTGTCACCATCGGGCCTGCCAATGACGATGGCGAGGGCGGCCGCGGTCAGCACCAGGGCGACCGCTGTATCGATCACACGGGGATCGACGTCGCGGACCATTCGCGCGAACCCAACAACGCGATCCTGCGCAGGCACGTGGCGTGAAGCTGGGGATTGCATGGCGCAAGTTCCTTATCCGCTTTCCCTTGGCGTGCCTCCAACCCGCAAAAGGGAAATGGCCATCACCGCGATCCAGAGCATAGGGCCATAGAGGCTGATGCGTTCCGCCACTCCGACCCAGGGGATCGGCTCGTTGTCAGCAATCTTTGGGACCCTCCAGACCTGTCAAGGCGCCAAACACGAGGGGTTTCGGCGCGTGTGAGCAAAGCATGCAAGCACAACGGCGACTTTTCTGTCTACAGTCTGTCTGGCCATCGAGCAGCTTCGTGGTTCAAAGTCGCAACCGCAGGCAGGGCTTCGCAGACGGCAGATGGAGCGCGGCAAATTTCTGGAGGCGGGCGCCGGCCGGCCTGCCCCCCAGGCTTCGCGGTCAGAACTGAGCTAGCCCTCGCCTTCGTCCTTCACTGAGATCGAGCCCGTGGGGCAACAGCCGATGATGTCGTTGACCTCTTGCGCGCTCAGGCCTTCGACGCTGTCAATCTGGACGACGGGAAAGCCGCCTTCGTCCTCTTCGAAGAGCTTGGGGTAGCGAAACACGCACATGCCCGTGCGGCCGCAGGACTGCAGGTCAACGACGAGCTTGCCGGAGGGCGCCGCCACGGCCGCGCCTAAACCGCGTCCCGGACCGGCAGGTGCGACAGGCCGCGCAGGTTGAACTGGGGCCGGTAGACCAGCGCGTCGCGCGGGACCGCCAGCTGCAGCCGGGGCAGGGCCTCGAGCAGGGCCGGGATCGAAGTCCTGGTCTCCAGCCGTGCCAGGTGCTGGCCGATGCAGACGTGGATCCAGTCGCCAAAGGCCAGGTGGCGGTTCTGCTGGCGGTCGAGGACGAGATCGTCCGGCTGTTCCCAGACGTCTTCGTCGCGGTTGGCCGAGGCCAGGACGGTGATGAAGTTGGTGCCCGCCTCGAAGCTGCGGCCGCGTATCTCGACGGGCGCGCTCGCAAGCCTGCTGGTGAACTGGACGGAGCCGTCGTAGCGCAGGAACTCCTCGATGGCGCTGTCGATCAGCTCCGGGTTCCGGCGCAGGCGGGCCTGCTCCTGCGGATGGTCGATGAGCGCGAGCACGGCGTTCCCGATCAGGTTCGTCGTGGTCTCGTTGCCGGCGACGAGGAGGAGGCGAATGAAGGACAGCAGCTCTCCCTCCGACAGCGAGTCGGCCTGGTCGCGCGCCGCCACCAGGCGTCCGATCAGGTCGTCGGTAGGGTGCTCGCGGCGCCTGGCGATCTCTCGTGTCAGGTATTCGGTGAACTCGCCGAGCTCGGCGATGCGGGCCTGGGCCTGTTCAGCCGTGGTTTCGGGCCGGAAGGGCTCCGTCACGGAGGTCGACCAGCGCTTGAACTTGTCGCGGTCCTCGGTCGAAACACCGAGCATCTCGGCGATGACGATGGTCGGCAGCGGCCCCGCCAGGTCGTCCATGACGTCGACGACGGGGCCGCGGGCCACGGCTTCGGCAACGAGGGCATGCGCGATGTCGTTGACGTGCGGCGCCATCTCCATGATCGACTTCGGCGTGAACAGGCGGTCGACCAGGCGGCGCAGGCGCGTGTGGTCGGGCGGGTCACTGTTGAGGATGGTGCGGCCGAAGTTGGCCTGCATCGCGGCCGGCGACTGTCCCGCGAGGGCGGCGCGCGCCGCGTACTGATTGCGCCGGGCGTCATTGGGGCCGCCGCGCTCGCTGGAGAAGCGGGCCGGATCGCGCAGCACCGCCTTGACGTCTTCGTACCTGGTCAGGAACCAGCCGTTGCTCTGCTCGGACCAGATCATCGGGTCAACCGCCCGAAACCGCTTCCAAATGCGATGCGGGTCGGCGATCACGGCCTGGTCGAAGGTGTTCAGGCCCAGGGTTTCGGCAGTGGGCCGTTCAGTTGTCGTCATGTCCATCCTCCTGGCCGAGCGGGACAGGTTCGTGTCCCGAGGGCATGCGTGCCGTCAGCGCGCGGCGCGGTCCCGGCCGTTTCGGCACGGAAGACCATATGCAGGGTACGAGGGTATCTCATCATCCGCCAGAGGGCGGTACGCCGCTTTCGACCGATCAGATTTCCGTAGATGGAAATGTGAGGCGGAACTCGCATCTTGTGGGGTGGTTCGTCGCTGCCGTATAGTCCGGCTGTGGATAGAGTTATCGCCCCATCGCCGCCCAGATGGACATAGACCGCCGCAGAACCGCCTTCGACGCCACGGAGCGCACGGAAATCCCGATGCTCGTGCTCTCAGTGGTCATGCTTCCTCTATTGCTTGTCCCGTTTGTGGTTAACGTCTCGGGCAACCTAGAAGACGCCTTGTTCGCCGCTGATTGGGCGATCTGGGCAATATTCGCGCTGGAACTAGGGATCAAGACGTACCTGTCACCGGCGCGTGGCCAGTACTTGCGACAGCACTGGTTCGATGCGGTGATCGTTGCGGTGCCCTTCTTGCGGCCGTTAAGAATCGTCCGCTCAGCCCGCGCATTTCGCGCCCTCCGCGCCGTCCGGCTAGTCTCCTTTACTGCGCGGGCCACACACTCCGCGCGTGCCGTGCTGGTGGACCATGGTCTGCAATATGCCCTTCTGGTTGGCTTGGTCCTGGTCGCCGCGTCAGCTAGTGTGGTGACCCTTTTCGAAAATGGTGGCAACGGTACGATCCAAGGCTTTGACGACGGCCTTTGGTGGGCAGTCACGACGATCACAACGGTTGGCTATGGTGACAAATTCCCCGTAACACCCGAAGGGCGTGGAATCGCTGTGCTCTTGATGTTCGTCGGGATTAGCCTCTTTAGCTTGATTACGGCCAACGTCGCCGCGTTCTTGGTTGGGCCTCAGGACGAAAACGGCGCCCTCAAGGAAGTGATCGAAAGCCTAAACCGCCTGGAAGCCAAGGTTGACGAGCTTAATCGTCGCAGATAAGCCTAAGACTTCGTGTCGGGCTGAGGAGCAGCTAGGTCTGTGAGTGAAGTCACTATAAAGGGCCGCATCGCAGGCACAATTCTCGGCGCCGCCATAGGTGACGCCATGGGGCACCCGACGGAGTTTTTGAGCGCTGGCGCCATTCGGCGCAGATTCCCCCCAGATGGCGTCCGAGGCTACGAACTACGGTGGGAGCGCGATGGGCGAACGTTTGCTCCCTACACCGACGACACCCAGATGGCCGAGGTCGTGCTTCGGTCGCTGGTCAAGGGACGGCAAGCAGGGAGTGATCTAGAGGCTGTCATGGCGGACATGGCTGGCGGGTTCGTCGAATGGCGGGTGAATCCCCAGGGAGGACACAGAGCGCCCGGGAACGCCTGCTTGGCCGGCGCCGCGGAACTCGCGTCAGGCGTTCACTGGTCCGTCGCGGGAGGCGCCACGGCCGGCGGTTGTGGCTCCGTCATGAGAGCCTATCCGTTTGGCCTTGTGTTCGCCGACAATCTGGCGATGGCTGAGGAGTGGGCGGTTCAGCATTCGGGGATGACGCACCGAGACCCAATAGCTCTCGCGGCCTGTGCCGCTATGGCCATCGGCGTTGCGAGAGCGCTAGCCGTGCAACCCTTGGATACGATCCTCCAGGCGATGGTGGATGCCGCGGCGCGCCACAGCCTGCCCACCGCACAAATGATGCTTGAGGCGATTGACGAGGCGTACGCTGGAACAGACCCGGGGGTGGTTCTCCGGCGTCTCCAGGGATGGGCGGCACACGAGGCTATCGCGGCAGCCGTGTTCGTCTTGGCTCGGCATCCCATCGACGCGCGATCCGCGATCCTTGAAGGTGCCAACGCGCATGGCGATAGCGACAGCATCGCCACACTCGCAGGCGCGCTGATTGGTGCAACGGTTGGTATCGACGCACTTCCTCCGGAGTGGGTTAGGGACGTCGAGCGGTCTCAAGAGTTGTTGGATCTCGCGGCGAAGACGGCTGAACTGGTCAATTTGGCGACCTGACAGTCCGGCTTTGCGGAGAGCATTTGGCGGCCCAAGCCCTTCATCCCCATAGCCCACCCCCATATACAATGCCTGCGTGAGCGCGGCGCTCCTCAGGCTCAAGTGGGTGCTCCTGTACTTCGTCTCGCGGGCGGGGCTGCTGCTGCCGCGGCGCCACGTGTCCACGCGCCTGGCGTACGCCGTCGCGGCCGTGTTCGCGGATGCGTGCTTCGTGCTGTTCCGGGGGCCGCGGCGCAAGATCATCCTTAACCTCGAGCGCGTCGTCGGCGACCGCAAGCAGGCGGAGGCGGCGGCGCGGCAGGCGTTCCGCGGCTACGCGAAGTACATCATCGACCTGTTTCAGTTGCCGGCGCTGGGCCCGGCGGCGATCCGCGCCCGCACCGACTTCCACGCCTGGGACGCGCTCGAGGGACGTGGTCGCGGAGGGCAAGGGCACCATCTTCGTGACCCTGCACTTCGGCCAGCAGGAGACGGGCGCCGCGGTCATGGCGGCCAGCGGCTACAAGACCAACGTCATCGCCAAGACCCTGGAGTGGGGGCCGATCAACGAGCTGATCCAGGGCTTCCGGCGCGAGATGGGCATGAACATCATCCCGGCCGAGAACGGCCGCATCGCGACCTTCCGCTGCCTGGCCCGCAACGAGGTCCTGGGCATGCTCATCGACATGGTCGACGACCCGGCGGACGGGATCATGGTCGACTTCTTCGGCGCCCCGGCCGAGATGTCGCCGGCGGCGGCGAAGATCGCCCTGCGCACGGGCGCGCGCCTGGTGCCGGCGGCGATCGCGCGCGACCCGGCCGACGCGCGCCGCTTCCTGCCGATGATCGACGCCGGCCTGCGCTTCGAGCCGACGGGCGACGAGGACGCGGACGTGGCGGCGCTGACGCAGGCCGTGGCGCGCTCGTTCGAGGGCTTCGTGCGGCGCTACCCGGACCAGTGGTTCGCGTTCCGGCCGGTGTGGAGAGACCTCACCCCCCAACCCCCTCTCCGTCCGACGGCGAGGGGGAGTACGGAAGGCGCGGTGCCTGTGGAAAATCTGGAAGCTGGCTCCTACGGTCTCAAGACACCCTCCCCTCCGAGCCTCGGGAAAGCCCTGCTTTCCACCGTCCGGAAGCCCCCCTCTCCGTCGGACGGAGAGGGGGGTTGGGAGGTGAGGTTCGACGACAGGCTGAACCACCTGGCGCTGGAGCTGGCGAATGCGCTCTTCAGCCGCCTGCCGAAGGGGGCGGCGTACGCCATCGCGGCGTGGGTGGGGGATGCGGCCTTCGCGCTGCGCAAGGGCATACGGGCGGACGTCGAGGACAACATGCGGCACGTGCTGGGGGCGAAGGCCTCGCAGATGGAGGTTTCGGCGGCGGCGCGAGAGGTGTTCCGCAACGTCTGCCGCTATTACGCCGACCTGATCCGCACGCCGCGCACGAAGCCGGAGCAACTGCTGTCACAGGAAATGACCGTCACCGGGCATCGAGGGTCTGCGGGCGGCGATGGCCGGCGGGCGCGGCGCGGTGGTGGCGACGGCGCACTTCGGCAACCCCGAGATCGCGGTGCAGATCGGCGCGCTGATGGGGCTGGACGTGCTGGTGCTATCGGAGCCGCTGAACCCGCCGGCGTTTTCGGACCTGGTGCACCGCCTGCGCGAATCGCAGGGCGTGCGCTACGAAGAAGTCGGCTTCAAGGCGATCGGGCGGGCGCTGGCGCACCTGCGCCGGGGCGGCACCCTGGCGATCACCGGCGACCGCGACATTCAGGACTCGGGCGCGCCGCTGCCCTTTTTCGGCGCGGTCACGGGCATGCCCCTGGGCGCGGCCGAGATGGCGTTGCGCACGGGCGCGGTGCTGCAGCCTGCCTACTGCCGCCGCGTCGGCCGGCGCTACGAGATCGTGTTCGAGGACCAGCTGGAGCCGGTGCGCACGGGAGACTCCAAGCAGGACGCGGTGGAGACGGCGAAGCTGATCATCGCGCGCATGGAGGCCTGGATCGCCTCCGACCCCGGCCAGTGGATGGTCCTGGAGCGCATCTGGAGGGAGCCGTCGGCGAAGCGGGGCGTGAAAGGCAAGCCCGTGCTCGGGGCTACAATGAACCCTCTCCCCCTGGCCCCCGCTCCCACGAGGGGTGAGGGGAACGGGAAGGCGGATGGGGGAGACGCTGGTCCTCCGGCATCCTCACCGACGAAGAGGAGCCGGAGTCGGACGGCCGATGGAGACGCTGGTACGCTGGCTTCCTCGCCGACGAACGAGAAGGGAAACCGGACGGAGAGCGGGAATCGGAAGGCGACACGCCCTCGTCGTGCGCCCTCCCCTGAGCCGGCCTCGGGGCAGGCGTCCGAAGGGCGTGGCGGAGAACTAGAGACCTCTGATGGGCAAGGCTGACCTCCACATCCATACGACCGACGGCGACGGGCTCGATTCGGTCGAGGCCGTGGTTGAGCATGCCGAGCGGGCGACGGACCTGGACGCGATCGCGGTCACGGAGCACGACGACCTGTCGACGTCGATGCGGGCGCGCGAGCTGGCGGCGCGGCGCGGCTATCGCCTGGAAGTGGTAACGGGCGAGGAGGTGACGACGCTGCAGGGCCACCTGGTGGCGCTGTTCCTGGAGCGGCCGGTGCCGAGCCTGCGGCGCATCGAAGAGACCGTAGAGGCGGTACGGGCGCAGGGCGGCATCTGCTTCGCGCCACATCCCATGAGCTGGCTGACACGCAGCCTGGGGCCCGCGACGCTGGACCGGCTGGCGGCGGCGGGCCTGCTGCCTGACGCCCTGGAGCTGGCGAACCGCGGCGCCGCCGGCCCGCTTCTTCCTCGCGAAAGCGCGGCGGCTGAACGCCGAACGCTACCGGCTGCCCGGCGTCGGCGCCTCCGACGCCCACTACCGCGAGGCCATCGGCAGCGCCTTCACCCGCTACGAGGGCTCGACGCGCCGACGACCTGCGACGCGCGCTCGCGGCCGGCGCGATCGAAGCGGACGCCGGAGAACGCGCGACGCTTGGCGCCGCGCGGCGGCTCCAGGTGCTGACTCTGCCGGTCGCGGGCCTGCGGGCGACGCCGAAGAAGCTGGGCTGGCGGCGCACGGCCTGGAGCTTCGTCAGCAGGTACGTCTCGTGAAGATCGCATTGGTGTCGCCGTACGACCTCGCGGTGGCGGGCGGGGTTAACTCGCACGTCTTCAACCTGGCAAAGCACTTCGTGGAGCTGGGGCACGACGTGCGGACGATCGGCCCGATCAGCGACCTGAACAAGCTCAGCGAAGACGCGATCGCGATCGGGCGGCCGATGTCGATTTCGGCCGGCGGGTCGATCGCGCGCATGACCATGGCGCCGCGGCTGGCGAAGCCGATCCGGCGCGTGCTGCGCGAAGAGGCCTTCGACGTTGTCCACGTCCACGAGCCGCTGGTGTCCTTCCTGCCGATCCAGTTCCTGCGCTTCTCGGACGCCGTGAACGTGGGCACCTTCCATGCGGCCCGGGACAACCCGGCGCGCCTCTACATCTACACGAGACGGATCCTCAAGTCCTGCTTCCGCCGCCTGGACGGCAAGATCGCCGTCTCGCCGGCGGCGATGCACCTGGTGCAGCCGCACTTCCCCGGCTACTACAACGTCATCCCTAACGGCGTCGACGTCGAGCGCTTCTCGGCGGAGTACGCGCCGCTGCCGGAGCTCGATGACGGCAAGGTGAACATCCTCTTCGTGGGCAGGCTGGAGAAGCGAAAGGGGCTGCGCTATCTCCTGCGCGCCTTCGCCCAGGTGAAGGCGCAGCGGCCAGACACGCGGCTGATCGTAGTCGGCGCCTACGACGGCCGTCAGCGGCGGGGCTACGAGCGCTGGGTGCGCGAGACAGGGCTGGAGGATGTGGTCTTCGCCGGCTTCGCGCCGCTGGAAGCGCTGCCGCGCTACCATGCTTCGAGCCACATCTTCTGCGCGCCCAATACCGGCAACGAGAGCCAGGGCATCATTCTTCTCGAAGCGATGGCGGCAGGCCTGCCCGTGGTGGCGAGCAACATCGAAGGCTTCGCGGCTGTGCTGACCGAAGGCGTCGAAGGCTCGCTGGTGCGGCCCAAGGACAGCGAGCCGCTGGCGGAAGCGCTGACGAGGCTGGCCGGCGACGCCGAGCTGCGGCACGACATGGGCGAGCGCGGACGGGAGCGGGCGCAGCACTTCAGCTGGGAACGGGTCTCGCGCCGGGTGCTCTCCTACTACGAGCGGCTGGACTACGAGAAGCGGCTGGCCGGCAGGGGCCACCCGGAACTGGTGGAGGCCTGAGTGCAGATAAGCATGCCGCGCGCGCTGCCCCGCCAGGTGACGCTCGCCGATCGTGGCGGTGCTGGCGCGGCTGGGCGTCACGCCGAACATGCTCACGGTGGCGCAGCTTGCGGGCGGCATTGTCGCCGGCTACGTAATCGCCCGCGGCGAGCTGCTGGCAGGCGGCATCGTGCTGATCGCGGCGGCGACGCTGGACGCGATTGACGGCACGCTGGCGCGCGCGACCGGCAAGGCGACGAAGTTCGGCGCCGTGTTCGACTCCGTGATCGACCGGTTGTTCGAGGGCGCGGTGCTCGGCGGCATCCTGTACTTCTACCTGGACCAGGGCGACAAGCTCTACAGCATGCTGGCCTTCGCGGCCGTGGTGGGGTCGCTGTGCGTCAGCTACGTGCGCGCGCGCGCCGAGGGCATCGGTGTTGAGCTATACGACGGCATCTTCACCCGCTTCGTGCGGATCGTGGCGCTGACGGTAGGACTCATAGCGGCGGATCTGATAGCGCTTGAGGTGCTGGACTTTGTACTCTGGCTGCTGGCCGTGATGACTATATTTACGACGTTCCACCGGCTGTTCGCGGTCTGGCAGAAGCTGCGTGAGGCAGAAAAGGCTAGCACCCCTTGATCCCCCTGCGCGAACAAGAGGTCATCCGCCGCCGCTTCGAGCAGGAGCTTGCCGGGCGCGTGCGCATCGACTACTTCACGCAGCGGCAGACCAGGGTCATCGTCCCCGGGCGCGAGGACTGCGCCCACTGCGAGGACGTGCACGCAATCCTGCAGGAGATCGCGCACCTGAGCGAGCGCATCTCCCTGACCGAACGCGAGCTGGCCTCGGAACCGCAGTTGGCGGCAGAGCTGGGCATCGACAAGGTGCCGGGGATCGCGATCAGGGGCCAGGCGAACCGGCCCGTGCGCTTCGCCGGCATACCGTCCGGGATGCAATTCCCCGGCTTCATCGACACGATCATCGACGCGTCGCGGCCGAGCGTGGATCTGGCGCCGGAGACGTCGCGGCAGTTCAAGCGCCTCAAGCAGGACGTGACGCTGACGGTGTTCGTGACGCCGACGTGCGCGAACAGCCCCGCGACGGCGCGCCTGGCGTTCAAGCTGGGGCTATCCTCAGCGCGCATCGGCTGCGGTGTGGTCGAGATCGCGGAGTTCCCGGCGCTGGCCCAACGCCTCGGCGTCACGGCAACGCCGGCAACGCTAATCGACGACAAGCTGATGCTGGTCGGCGCCCTGACGGAAGGGACGCTAATGCAGGCCATCCTCAAGGTCGTCGAGGGCAAGCCGATTTCGGCAGAAGACTTCAAACCGGGGCCCTCGACGGCGTTGCCGGTGGCAGCGCAGCAATCGCCGCGCGAGGCCATTTCGGCCGGCGGCATCATCCTCCCGCGCTGATGGAGACGGCACAGCCAATCGCCAAGGCCGGCTCGGGATTCGGGGAAACGCTGGAGCGTCTGGCGAACCTGGACCTCTCGCGGCCGGCGCCGTTCGCCGCGTTGGCCTCCCTGTTCCTGATCGCGCGCGCGCCGTTTCTCGGCTACGGCTACGGCACCGACCCCGACGCCTGGCGGGTGGCCCTGACCGGACACTTCCTTGTCGACCAGGGCAAGTACTTCCCTTCGCGCCTTCCGGGCAACCCCCTGCACGAGCTCGCGATCGCGCCCTTTGTGCCGCTGGGCTGGGTGGCGGCGAACCTGGCCACGGCGCTGGTAGCGTTGCTGGGGGTGTACATCTTCGCCCGCATCTGCTCGGAGCTGCGGATGCCGAACGCGGCGGTGCTGACGGTGGGCTTCGCTTTCACGCCGCTGCTGTTCATCAACAGCGTCTCGACCATGGATTACATGTGGACGCTGACGGCGATCCTGGCGGCGTATTACGCCGTGATCAGGCGCTGGCCGGTCTGGGGCGGCGTCTTCTGGGGCCTGGCGATTGGTTTCCGGCTGCAGAGCTTCATCGTCGGGGTGCCGCTAGCGTATCTCATGTGGCGTGGTTCGACGGGGCTCACCACGAGCGGATCGACGGGGCTCACCACGAGCGGTTCGAAAGGGCCTACCACGAGCGGGTTCTGGAAGCAGGTCATCCCCTTCGGCCTGGCCGCGGCCGGCACGGCGATGCTGGCGTTCGCGCCGGTGCTGGCGACCTACGGGATCAAGTTCGCGAACTTCTACGATGCCGCGGTCGAGTACCAGGTTGTCGTCCGTCTGCTGGGGAAGGAGGCGCTGGGGATAGTCGGTGGCTTCGCGGTGCTGGCGGGACTGGCGCTATCGCTGCGGCGGCTGGCAAGCGTGCCTCACGACATCTTGCACGACCACCAGGTCGGCGCCTGGCTGCTCTTCATCGGCCTCTACGGAGCCTCGTTCCTACGGCTGCCGCACGAGATCGCCTACATGATCCCGGTGTTCCCCTTCGGCCTGCTGTTCCTGGGAAAGTACCTGACGCGCACGGTCCTGACGGGCGTGGTCGCGGCGATAATCCTCGCTGGTGTCGTCGACATAACGACGCCCAGCGACGACATCAGCCCGAGGGCGCTCAGCGGCGCGACGATCGGCAAGGGCCTGCTGCTGTCGAACGCGGAGACGATGGACAACCAGCGCGCGTTCGTCGCGGACATCATGAGGGCGCAGGTGCCGGACCACTCGGTGGTGATCGCGGGCTTCGTGTACCCACAACTGGCGCTGCGCGAGCGCGACCGCCTGGACCTGCGCATCCTGGAGCGCGACTACGAAGCCATCAGCATGCTCTCCGACCGCGGCGAGGCCGTCGACACGATGCGCGACATTCACTACGTCTGGCTCCTTACGTACGATGCCTTCATCGCTCTGCGCAGCCAGGGTTACAGTTTCTTCATCGTGCCGGACGCGGCCGGAGGGACGGCGGCCCTGTACGACTACCGGCCCTCGTTATTCGGCGCGACTTTCCTACCGCTGGAGCGCTCGGCGCCCTCCGCGGGCAAGGGGACGGGGAGCAAGGACAGGTAGGTCAGATGACGCCACCCCGACCGGCGCGGAGGCGACGGGGTTACGGCGCGTGCGGCTGCGGTGCTACACTCTGGCCAAGATGGCGGCCGGCACCCGCATCCAGCCGTCGATACGGGAGGAAGAGGCTTTGTGGGCCTCGGGGCGGCGCTTCGTCGCCGGCGTGGACGAAGTTGGCCGCGGCCCTCTCGCCGGCCCGGTCTACGCGGCCGCGGTCATAGTCGATCCCTGCTCTCGGCCGGCATGGCTCTACGAGGTGCGTGACAGCAAAGTCCTGCTGGCGCCGGAGCGAGAGCGCCTGTCGGAGCTGATTCGGAATGAGGCCCTGGCGTGGGCAGTAGGCTGGGCGTCGGTCGCCGAAATCGATGGTTGGGGGATTACGCTGGCTAACCGCATGGCGATGACACGGGCGCTGGCCGGGCTGAAGCTGCGGCCTCACTTCGTCCTCATCGACGGGCCTACGGGGATCAAGACGCCGCATCCGCAGAAGGCGATCGTCGATGGCGACGCCCTGTGCGCCTCGATCGCCGCGGCATCGATAGTCGCGAAGGTGGCGCGCGACAGCCTGATGTGCGAACTCGACCTGCTCTATCCCCAGTACGGGTTTGCCAGGCACAAAGGCTACGCGACCCGCGACCACCTGGAGCGCCTGGGCCGCTACGGGGCCTCAGCGCAGCACCGGCGCAGCTGGCCTCGCGTACAGCTGGCGGCGCAGGGCCTGCCTTTCGAAGAAGGGCGCGACGGCATCGTCGCCGACCATGCCGCCGGATAGGCGCCGCAACCGGACGTTTGGCGATTTCGGCGAGAGGGTGGCGGCGAACCACCTCGAAGCCCACGGCTATACCGTGTTGGAACGCAACTGGTCTTCGCGCGTGGGCGAGATCGACCTCATAGCTTCGCGCGGCGAGGATCTTGTGTTCGTGGAGGTCAAGAGCCGCAAGAGCCGAGATTTTGGCGCCCCCGAAGAGTCGATCACGGTCCGCAAGCGACAACACCTGATCGACACGATCAATGAGTACCTGGCGGCCCACCCCGATTCGCCGCCGAACCACCGCATCGATATGGTGGTGATAGAGTTGGACCGCAAGGGCCGCGTCATGCGCGTGGAGCAGTTGGAAAACGCGATCGAGGGCGAGTAGGCGGCGGGAAGCGGGCTTCCCGGCCAGACACAGCGCGGTCAGAGGATATGATACCGCCGTGGGGTCGCGAACTGTCCTGATCCTGGGATCGAGCAACGTCAACTTCTCTGCCGGCGGCCGCCATCTCGGCGGTCTCGTCCAGGATCGCCTCAACGCGGCCGGGTCCCGGGAATGGACGGTGCGGGCCGAGGCCGCGCAACCGAGCCGGTCGATGGCGGATACGAGCGTGCAGCTTGCGCGCGAGGGCAAGTCCGACGTTGTCGTGGTGGCGCTGGCCGCATATCCCTTCACCTACGAATTCGTTTCCAACCGGATCAAGAGGCGCTGGCCAGCGATCTACAGCCTGGCGCTGAAGATCAGCCAGAAGTTGAAGCGGGCGGCCGGGGGAGAATCGGAACCGCAGATCACGCCTCGGAGCCTGATCTACCGCATCCCAGAGGCAATTGGGCTCGCGATTGTAGGTGGCGAGACGTCGATTTCGGTCGAGCACGCGATTGAGAACACGACGGCGGCCCTGGAGGCACTGGCGCGGCTTGAGGAGACCGTCGTGCTCGTGCGCCTGCCGGTCGGAGGCATGAGGGCGTCGCGGAAGCGCGCCGCAAGGTACGAGGAGCGCCTCACCCGGTTCAGGGGCGCGATCTCCGACCTCTGCCTCCAGCGCCACATGCAGGTTGTAGACGTGGCCGCGGGGTTGCGGACAGCCGGAAGAAGCCGCGGGCACGCTCGCGATGGGATCCACCTGGACCACGACACCAGGAGCTTCGAGGCGGACCAGCTCGCGACCGCGATTCTGGCCGCGGTGGGGACCGAGCCAGCCCTCTCCAAAATCCCGGGCCGGTAAGGCGCCTCGGAAGGCTAGAAGCCGCCGCCGTTCACCGTGATGCGCTCGTTGGTGATGTAGCGGCCTTCGTCCGAACAGAGGAAGGCGACGGCGTTGGCGATGTCCGCAGGCTCGCAGACGAAGCCGAAGGGCATGCGTTCGTCCAGTTGGTGGATGTCCGAGAGGGCGGGGTTGTTGAACTTCATGAGGTTGAAGCCCATGTCCGTATCGACGAGGCCGGGCGCGACGATGTTGACCCTGATGTTGTTGTGGCGCTCCTCCTTCGCCAGCGTGTGGGCAAGGGCTTCCATGCCGGCCTTGGCGACGTTGTAGGTGACCGCGTTAGCGCCGAGCGACTGTGCCGCCTGGGACGAGATCATGATGACGTCGCCGCGGCCGAGTGCGCGCATCTGAGGCACCAGAAGCTGGCACATGTGCAGGCTGCCCATCGTGTGGTGGGCGATAAGCTTGAGCACATCTTCGGGTGGCGTATCGACGACCGGCCGCCTCCCGACGGCCACACTGCCGATGCCGGCGTTGTTCACGAGAATGTCCACCTTGCCGAAGTCAGTCAGGGCCTTCTCAGCCATAGCTCTGCACCGGGCGAAGTCGGTCACGTCCGCCTGGTAGACCTCCGCCTTTACGCCGAGGCCGCGGCAGGCTTCGGCGACCTTCTGGGCGGCGTCGTGGTTCGAGTGGTAGTTGATGGCGACGTTGGCGCCGCCTTTGGCGAAGGCGGCGGCGATCGCGGCGCCGATGCCGCGGCTGGCGCCGGTGATCAGGGCAGTGCGGCCCGCGAGTCCGTTCATGCGTCCCTCCTGTGTGCCTGATTATGGGGGCTGGCCCGCGGTTACGTTCGATGCACCGGCCGGCTCCTTGGGCCGGCCGAGCGCCGCTGAGCACGGCGGTTGGAGGCGCCAGCCTCGCCGCTGCTGCCAAAGGCAGGGCAAGGGGGAGCCGGGAGGCCCGGAGATGTTCAGCCTGCGTCGCCTGGTTGGCTATACTTCAACGGCCATGCCGATATACGAATTCGCCTGCAATAACTGCGGCAACAACCGCATATCGGTCTTCGTCCGCTCCATCAATTCTCCTGTCAGCGGCAGGTGCGAGCGCTGTGGCAGCGACAACCTGCGCCGCCTGATCTCGAAGGTGGTGGTGCTGAAGTCGGACGGCGACTTTGGCTCGCTGGACGACGACAGCATGATGTCGGGCTTCGACGAGAACGACCCTAGGGCCATGGCGGCCTGGATGCGACGGATGCAGCGCGAGACGGGCGAAGAAGGCGGCGCCGACTTCGAGGAGATGGTCGAGAAGATGGAGCGCGGCGAAGGCCTGGACGGCGACTTCGGCGGGGCTGACGACTACGATGATGGCGGGTTCGATGACCTGTAGAGTGAGTTGATGCCGATTTACGAGTACAGGTGCGCCAGCTGCAACCGGATCACGAACGTCTTCGTGCGCACGGTCTCGTCCGACGTGGGCGCGGTGAAATGCGAACATTGCGGCTCCTCGGACGTGGCGCGGGCGATCTCGAAGTTCGGCATTGGGCGCACGGTGCAGTCCGTGATCGATGACTACGGCGACCCGAGCAGCGACGACGGTTCCGAGTACCGCGACCCGCGCCAGATCGGCCGCTGGGCCGAGCGCAAGTTCGAGGAGTACGGCATGGACATGCCGGACGAGGCCCGTGAAATGATCGACGCCGCCCGCGAGGGCCAGTTCCCCTCGCCCCTCGACGACTGACGTGCGGCGCGCGTTGCCTGGCATCGAGTCGATTTCGGAGGCCGCGCGCCAGGCGCTGGCGAGCAAAAACCAGGCGCGCGAGGCTGCCCTGAGCCGCTGCCGCGACGCCATCCGCAACTCCGCCAACGGGATTCGCGCCGTGCACAGGGGCGACTTCGTGACGGCGCAGACGCTGGTCGCGAAGGCCGGCACTCTTCTGGCCGAGGCCAAGCAGGCGCTGGCCGGCTGACCCCGACATCTTCCACGCCGGCTTCGTCCACGACTCGCAGAAGGAGTTCGCCGAAGCCAGCATCACGCTGGCCATCGTCGCCGGGCGCGACGTCCCGTCGCCGAAGGACCTCGACGTGGGGGTCGCTGCTTATCTCAACGGCATGGGCGAGGTCGTCGGCGAGCTGCGGCGCCACCTGCTCGACGCCCTGCGCGAAGGCGACGTCGAGCACTGCGAGGAGACGCTCGACGTCATGGAGGAGATATACGCCAACCTCGTCACCTTCGACTACCCGGACGCCATGACCGGCGGCCTGCGGCGGACCACGGACAGCGTGCGCGGCATCCTGGAGCGCACGCGGGGTGACCTGGCGGTGGCGGTGCGGCAGCGGGCGCTGGAGCGCAAGCTGGCCGAGTTCGAGCAGCGGCTGAAGTGAACGAAGCAAGAAGCAAGAATCAGGAAGCCGACCGGCGATGCGGTTGTTTGCCTCAGGCTTCCCGGTGGCTGCCTCCCCATTTCCTGCCTCCTGTACCCTGACTATGTGTGGCAGATTCACCCTGAGCCGTCGTGACCGGGAAGAGCTGGCCTACGAGTTGGGCGTCCCCATCGAGCAGCTGCCCGCGGACGTGTACAGGCCGAGATACAACATCGCGCCCACGGACCCGCACTGGATCGTGCGGGTGCGCTACGAGGACCGGGAGCTGTTGCCGGCGAAGTGGGGGCTGGTTAACAACTGGGCGAAGGACGCGAAGCGCGCAGGGGCCCAGATCAACGCCCGATCGGAGACGCTGGCGAAGCTGCCGCCGTTTCGCGACGCCTTCCGCCGCCGTCGCTGCGTGATTCCGGCGGACGGCTTCTTCGAGTGGACGGGCGCGAAGGATGCCCGCCAACCGCTGTGGTTTCATCGCGCCGACGGTCAGCTTCTGCTGTTCGCCGGCCTGTACGAGAGCTGGGAGCCGGCGCCCGGCGAACGCCAGCGCACGTTCACCATCGTGACGACGGGGCCTAACGGCCTCATGGCCCCAGTGCACGACCGCATGCCGGTGATCCTGACCGCGGATGCGGTCGAGGCGTGGCTGAACCCGCGCGATGAAGATGTCGAGGAGCTATCGAAGCTGCTGGTGCCGGCGCCGGAAGGCCTGCTAATCGCGACGCCCATGTCTTCGCGGGTGAACTCGGTGAAGAACGATGACGAGGCATGCCTGGTGCCGGCTGCCGGCGGCCGCGCGCCTGTTGTAGCCGCCCCACCCCGCCCCGCGGGAGGCCTTCAGGCCTCCCCCTACACAGTCACCTATCCCAGGCGGGCCAAATGGACGCGGCATTACGGAGCAACGACGAACCAGACGCCGCCGACGTTCTGCCCGTTCGTGTCGCCGGCGCTGGTATCGCGGGCATAGCGGTAGAGGGGCATGCCCTTGTACGCGACCTGCTTGGTGCCGTCGTCGCGCGTGATCAAGGTGAGCTCGCCGGTAAGCCCGGACGCGGGGACAGGACTGCCGCCGGCAAGGACCAGGGGCGGCCAGGCGGTCGCGAGGTTGCCGTTGACAGCGCTCTTGCCGCTGTTCGGCACGTCGTTCTTGTACGTGTAGAGGCTGAGGCCGGCGCCGTCCGTGAGGAGTGGGCCCAGCGTGCCCGAGTTCGCGATCTTGACGGTCGCGGAGACCGGTGCCAGCGCCTGAGGAGTGGCGTCGCCCACCAGCAGCTCGCCGTTCATGCCCTGGCCGGTGTGGTACTTGCAAACGAAGAGGACGGCGCCGCTGTTGGGGAAGGTGACGTTGACATCCACTTTGCCCTTGGCCGGGATGTCCTTGTCGATGCCGAGGGCGGCGATGCTCACGTTGTGCAGGCTGTTGGAGTCGTTCTCGAAGGTCAGGGTGACCTTCTCGCCGGCGTTGCCCTTGAGGAAGGTTGGGCTGAAGTAGAAGTCATCGGCCTCGACGTCGAACGTGGAGGATTTGGTGATGTCCTTGGTGCCGTGGTCGGAGACGGTGAGCGCGCCCAGGGTCAGCTGCTTGGATGACTCTTCGTCGCTCCCGCCGCCGCAGGCGGCCGCGAGGGCGGCGAACAGGGCTATAGCTCCGACTGCTGCGGTGATTCGTGGCATAAGAATTTCTCCGCTGGTTCCAGATGAGGTGCCATGAGAGATACGGTGGCGGCTTCGGGAGCGGATGGGGGAAATCGGTCCGACGGCGTTACAGATGCGGCACAAAAAGCAATCTCGCGGCTAGCGCTCCAGGCTGAGGACGGCCATGAAGGCCTCCTGCGGGATCTCGACGTTGCCGACGCGGCGCATGCGCTTCTTGCCCTCGGCCTGCTTCTCCAGGAGCTTGCGCTTGCGGCGTGACGTCGCCGCCGTAGCACTTGGCGAGGACGTTCTTGCGCATGGCGCGGATGGTCTCGCGCGCGATGATGCGGCCGCCGATGGCCGCCTGGATCGGCACCTCGAAGAGCTGGCGCGGGATGAGGCGCCGCAGCTTCTCGACCAGCTCGCGGCCCTTGGTACTGCGCTTCTTCGGGGTGGACGATGATCGAAAGCGCGTCGACCGGCTGGCCGTTGACCAGGATGTCGAGCTTAACCAGGCGGGCGGGCTCGTAGCCGGCGAAGGTGTAGTCGAGGCTGGCGTAGCCCTGGGTGCGCGACTTCAGCTGGTCGTAGTAGTCGGTGAGGATCTCGGACAGGGGCACGTGGTACTCGAGCAGGACGCGCGACTCGCCGACGCCGCCTTCGCCCGCGGCGGTCTGCAGGTACTCCATGCGCTTGTAGGCGCCGCGGCGAGTCGAGGTCAGCTCCATGGCGGCGCCGACGAAGCGGTCCGGCAGGACGATGGAGATGTCGACCCAGGGCTCGCGGATCTCGGCGATCTCGTTCGGAGGCGGCAGCTCGGCCGGGTTGTCGAGGACCATCTCGCCGCCGTTCGGTGCGCGTGACCTGTACTCGACGCTGGGGGCGGTGAAGATCAGCGTGAGGTCGTACTCGCGCTCCAGGCGCTCGCGGACGATCTCCATGTGGAACAGGCCCAGGAAGCCGCAGCGGAAGCCGAAGCCGAGCGCGACGCTGGACTCGGGCTCGAAGGTAAGCGAGGCGTCGCTGAGACTGCAGCTTCTCGAGGGCGTCGCGCAGGAGGGTGTAGTCGGTGGCCTGGGCGGGATAGAGGCCGGCGAAGACCATGGGCTTGGCCGGGCGGTAGCCGGGCAGCGGCTCGGCGCGCGGGCCTGTCGTCCAGCGTGATGGTGTCGCCGACGCGGCACTCGCGGATGCTCTTGAGGCCGGTGGCGACGTAGCCGACCTCGCCGCAGGCGAGGCCCGTCGGACTCGCGCAGGTCGGGCGCGAAGACGCCGATCTCGATCGGCTCGACGCGCCTTGTCCGTCGGCCATGAGGCGCAGCGTTCGGCCGCGGCTCGATCGCGCCGTCGACGACGCGGACGTAGGCGATGACGCCCTTGTAGGAGTCGTACTTGGAGTCGAAGATCAGCGCGCGCAGGGGCGCCTTGGGGTCGCCCTGCGGCGGCGGGATGCGCTCGACGATGGCCTCGAGGACGTCGTCGGTGCCGATGCCTTCCTTGGCGGAGGCGTAGATCATCTCGTCCAGGCTGAAGCCGACGATGCGGGCCAGCTCTTCGGCGACGCGCTCGGGCTCGGCGTTGGGCAGGTCGATCTTGTTGATGACGGGGATGATGGTGAGGTCGTTCTCGAGGGCGGTGTAGAGGTTGGCCAGGGTCTGGGCCTCGCACGCCCTGGGCGGCGTCGACGACGAGCAGGGCGCCTTCGCAGGCGACCAGGGCGCGCGAGACCTCGTAGGCGAAGTCGACGTGGCCGGGGGTGTCGATGAGGTTGAGCTCGTAGTCGCTGGCCCGTGCGGCGCGGTCGTCGATAGGCCATGCGTACGGCCTTGGCCTTGATGGTGACGCCCTTTTCGCGCTCGAGCTCCATGCGTGTCGAGGAACTGGGCGGTGGCCTCGCGGACGCCGATGGTGCCGGTGCGCTCCAGCAGGCGGTCGGCGAGGGTGGACTTGCCGTGGTCGATGTGGGCGATGATCGAGAAGTTGCGGATGCGGTCGATTTGCATTCGAGTCCATGGTACAGGGCAGTCGGCTTGTCGGCTTGTCGGCTGGTCGGCCAGAGGGCGGTCTTCCGGACGGGCCTTAAGCGACAGTCCGCAACTCGGGCCTTACGGATCTGCTCAGGCCTCGCGAAAACCGCGTGATTTCCCATAGACTTCAAGCATGCTCACATGGGCGGAGTTCCAGGAAGCGCGGCCGGATCTGGCGGAGGCGGGGCAAGCTCTCTTCTATCAGTTCGGCGGAGTCGGGCTGGCGTTCTTGTCAACCGTGCGCAAGGACGGCGGGCCGCGCGTACATCCGATGTGCCCCCTGATCTTCGAGGGCCGGCTGATGGCTTTCCTGATCCCATCGCCCAAGTCCAATGACCTGATTCGTGACCCGCGATACGCCCTACACTGCTTCCCGCCCGACAAGAACGAGGACGCGATCTACCTCACCGGCGAAGCACGGCTCTCGACTGACGGGGCGCTGCGCGAGGCCGCCGACCGCCGCTTTTGGGAGGAGCGCTCCTCGGCGCCGCGCGATCCCAAGTTCGATGAGCAGCGTCTCTTCGAGTTCCTAATCGAGTCAGCGATGCTCACGCGCACGACCAGCCACGGAGACTGGGACCCGCAGCATACGGTGTGGAAGGCGTCAGGCGTTACCAGTTAGGCGTCAGGCTCGGAGAAGGTCCAACGGGTAGCGGTGTTTCGCATATCGCTAACGCGCCAGGCGATCACAGACCGCGGCCGCAGGTACCAGGTGGCGCCAAGGAGTTGCTCGGGCTTCCAGGCGGCAGCGCCGTACCTCTCTGCGGCGATCTCGAGAAATCGCTGCAACATCGGCCCGGCGATCAAGGGTTCAGCCCTGCCTTCGAGGATCGCAACACTATCGGTTCCAGGCAGGTGCAGGACGACTTCGCGGTTCGCTTCTATGTTCCTGGCCCGCTGTGACCACGGCGGCGCGCCGATGACGGCCACGGCATCGACCCACACCAGGTCTACCGGGACGGCATGGGGCCGGCCGTCCGGACGGACGCTGACCACCCAGACCTCGGTAGCCTGCTGCAGCCAGCGTTCGACCTCGCCCCAGGACAGCGCCTCACCTGGGGTGGTGGTGGGCTCCGGCCCGAACACCGCCGAAAGCTCTATGCGGGATGGGCGCGGGTCCTCAGTCAAGGGCAGACTCGCTGTGCTTCGCGATTCAGTTGAGGAGCAGTGCTTGGGACAGATAGGAAGCCATCGTGCCCATGTCGAACTGCTGAGTGCGGCGATCCGGGTGCACGCCATCGCCTACGAATCCAACCGCGGCGCCCGATTCTGCCAGCGCCGGGGCCAGGTCATAGAAGGGTATACGGCGGTCGCGGCAGTGCGCGGCGATTGCCGCATTGAATTCGGCGACCCGGCGCAGGTGCTCGCCGAGGCGGTCCTGGTAGAAGGGCACCGGGAAGCTGAGGCGGCAGGCCAGGGTCACGTTTTCGATACGGACGAGGGCGTCGATCGCTTCGGTGGCGCAGCGGACGGCCGTGGCCACGTCCATGTTGGGGTCGGCTCCAAAGAGCGCGCGGGCGAGCCGGTGCGGCAGGCGAAAGATGAGCCCGCGCAGCCCTGGAGCGCCCTCACTGCGCCCTCCGGCGGCGCGCTTCAGGAGCACGCTGAGGCGCAGCGCGAAGGGGTAGGCGGGCGGGAGGATGCGGCGAATTCGATTGACCACGAAGTCATCGGCGAAGGCCGGCAATCCCAGGAGCAGGGCGACCGCGTCCGGCCGGTGCTTTTCTACGAGCGCCTGGGCCCTGCGGACCATCCCTTCTCCGACGAAGAGGAGGCCGTTATCGCATGTCCACTCGACGTCGGGGTGGCCTCGCTGAAGTGCGTCACGCAGATGGTCGCCCATCGTCTCGCCGGCGTGGCCCTCGACAAGGAGGATGCCGCTGGGCCCGAGAAGCAGCACGCTCCTGGTCGAGACCGCCTGCGGCCCGGTCCCCTCCGGCGTGAGGCTCCTGTCCTGATCGATAGGGGCGGCGGATTCAGACAGGAGACGCCTCCTGCCGCGGGAGACCAAGGTCTTTGAGGATGGCCGCCGCGGCCATGCGGGCGCTGAAGCGCCTGGCTTCCAGATTGCCATGGATGCGGTCGGGTTCGTAAGTGTACTCGAGGCCTTGGTGCCTCATCTCGCCGACGAGGTCCAGAGGCGTGAATCCAAGGGACCGGCATTCAGCCGAGACCGCCCGGTTGTATTCGTCGACGCGGCGCCTGATCTCGCGGGTTTGAGATTCGTCGCGGACGCCGCCGGCGGACAGCCTGCAGACCACGCTGAGGTTGGGAAGGGCGGCGACCGCGCGGAAGGTGCGCACGGTCGAGTCGATGGCGGCTTCCAGGTCTACAAGCGGCGCCACACCGGTGAGGCGCTTTGCGCTCTTACGGAAGACTTCGAACAGCTTGCCCCTCACGGACTCGCCGGCCGGCGGCTGCCCGGCCGGACCTTCGAGGCGCTTCTCGATGGCGTTGGCGGCGCCGTAGAGGCGCGGCCAGCGGCGTTGGATGCTGAACAGGACGGTCTCCTCGGCGTAGATGGCGGAGCAGATGAAGTAAAGCGCGTCCGGCTTGTGCCGATCGAGCAACGCCATGGCCCTCTCCGGCATTGTGGGCGTCGGGTAGAGGAGGGCGGCCGGCGCCTGCCAGACGCTCCCTGGGTCGCTGCTTTCGAGCTCCAGCTTGACAAGGTTGGGGAGCGCGATCTCAGGCTGGGGGATCGGGAATTGGACGCTGCTGGCGCCGGCGACAAGCACGCTCCTGGTCCCGGCCATGACTCCGCGGTTCGATCCGCTAGGCCTTGACGGCGATGATCTCAAGCCAGTTGCGGGGCAGGTATTTCATCTTGAGCTCGCGAAACGTCTGCTGGACCGTGACCTGCAAGGACCTGGCAGCCTGCTCGGCGTCTTCATCGGTCGCGTGCAGGGCGCCCATGGCGAAGTTCTTGTAGCCGCAGATGGCGCGCACGGCGGCCTGGCTGAGGAGGACGCGCCGCTCGCGAGTCTCGGCGATCTTGAATCCAGCGCACTCGATTAGCTGGCTGTAGTCGTCCGCGGTGAGTGACTCCATGGCCTGGGAGCGCGCACCCTTGTTGCGGTTAGGCAGCCGGCGGTTGACCTCCGCCACGGAGCGCCTGATCCAGCGGCTGTAGAAGGGCTTGCTCTCTTCTGGGTAGGCGCCATCGTAAAAGGTGGTGTTGACGGCGAGCACGGCGCCGGGCTCCAGCACGCGATTCACGCCGAGCAGCGCCGCGCGCTTGGCGTCGTCATCCAGGAGGTGGAGCGAGTTGGCGAAGATCGCGAGGTCGAATTCGTGGTTGAAGGGCAGATTTGCGGCGTCGGCCACAACGTAACGCGCGGCCGGGTTATCGACCTCCTGGCGGGCGATCTTGAGCGCCGGCAGGTCGAGGTCGATGAGGGTGGACTCGAGCTGGATGCCCAGGGACTTCGCGCGCTCGAAGGCCAGCCTGGTCATGAGGCCGGTGCCGGCGGCCACGTCCAGGAGCCGGGCGTAGGTGCAACCGCTGAGGCGGCGAAGGGTGCGGTCGATGAGCCGCTGGTTGACGCGGACGTAGGCTAGCTCTTTGGCGAACGGGTCAAAGGTCTGAAGCTGGTCTACTGTCACTTGACGAGTTACACCATCCCGAGGCTGGTCGAGCTTGGGACGATATTACTCGCTAGCCTTAGCAAGGACTAGACCCGATGGCAGGCAACCCAGTGACCGGGGGACACCTCGCGCCACTCCGGAATCTCCTGCCGGCATTCGTCGATTGCGATCGGGCAGCGCGTGTGGAAGACGCAGCCTCGCGGCGGGCGCAGCGGGCTGGGCACGTCGCCGGTGAGGATGATGCGCTCGCGCTTGCGTTCCAGGAGCGGGTCGGGGATCGGCACTGCGGACAGCAGCGCCTTCGTGTAGGGATGCAGTGGGTTGTCGTAGATCTCGTCGCGGTTGGCGAGTTCCATGATCTTGCCCAGGTACATCACGGCGACGCGGTCGCTGATGTGACGCACGACCGCGAGGTCGTGGGCGATGAACAGATAGGTGAGCTTGAAGCTCTCCTGAAGCTCCTCCAGGAGGTTGATGATCTGGGCCTGAATGGAGACGTCGAGCGCCGAGACGGGCTCGTCAGCAGACGATGAAGTCGGGCTCGACGGCGAGAGCGCGGGCGATGCCGATGCGCTGGCGCTGCCCGCCGGAGAACTCGTGCGGGAAGCGGCTGGCGTAGTAGGGGTTGAGGCCGACGATTTTCATGAGGTCGGCAACCCGCTCGTTCTTCTCTTTGCCCTTGGCCAGGTTGTGGATGGCCAGAGGCTCGCCGATGATGTCCCGCACGGACATGCGCGGGTTCAGCGAGGCGTAGGGGTCCTGGAAGATCATCTGCATCTTGCGGCGGAACAGCCGCAGATCGTTGCCGTGGATCTTGTTGAGGTCGGTGCCGTCGAAGAAGATCTCGCCGTCCGTGGGCTTGTAAAGCTGGAGGATGGCGCGGCCGGTGGTGGACTTGCCGCAACCGGACTCGCCGACGAGGCCGACTGTCTCGCCACGCTTGACGTCGAAAGTGACGCCATCGACAGCCTTGTTGACGGCGATGACCTTCTGGAAGATGAACCCGGCCGTGACCGGGAAGTGCATCTTCAGGCCCTTGACATCGACCAGGATGTCACCGAGCGCTGCCTGTGTATTGGTGGCGTGGGACCTGGTATCAGTTGCCATTATTCGAAGGCCTCCCCTCTCGCACGTCTACCCAGCAGGCCGCGTAGTGGTTTTCAGCCACGAGCGCGAGAGGTGGGTACTCATCTTTGCACTTATCGATCCGGTAAACGCAACGCGGGTAGAACGAGCAACCCGGCGGAAGCTGGGCCAGGTCCGGCGGCAGGCCCTCAATCGGGATCAGTTTTTCGCCGTGCCCCTGGTCGAGGCGCGGCACCGAGTTTAGCAGGCCAAGCGTGTAGGGGTGCCGCGGGTCGGCGTAAACGTTGCTGGCCGTGGAGGACTCGATGATCTTGCCGGCGTACATCACGTTGACGCGGTCCGCGTAGCGGGCGACGACGCCGAGGTTGTGGGTGATGATGATGACCGAGGTGCCGAACTCGCGGCTGAGGCGGGCCATCACCTCCAGCACCTGCGCCTGAATGGTGACGTCGAGGGCCGTGGTGGGCTCGTCGGCGATGAGGAGCTTGGGGTTGCAGGACAGGGCCATGGCGATCATCACGCGCTGCCGCATGCCGCCTGAGAACTGGTGGGGGTAGTCGTTGATCCGGCGTTCGGCTTCGGCCACGCCGACCATCTCCAGGAGCTGGATAGCGCGCTGGGTGGCGGCCTGCTTGTCGAGTTTGAGGTGAAGCTCGATGGCCTCCGTGAGCTGCTTGCCGATGGTGAGCACCGGGTTCAGGGAGGTCATAGGCTCCTGGAAGACCATGGATATCTTGTTGCCGCGAATGTGGCGGATTTCCTCTTCGCTGAGCTTGAGGAGGTCTTCGTTTTCGAAGAGGACTTCGCCAGAGACGATGCGGCCCGGGGGGATGGGGATCAGGCGGAGGATGGAGAGCGCGGAAATGCTCTTGCCGCAGCCGCTTTCGCCCACCAGCGCCAGGGTCTCACCCTCGGCGACGTCATAGGTGACGCCATCAACGGCCTTGACGATCCCTTCTTCTGTGTAGAACCAGGTCCTGAGGTCCTTCACCTGCAGCAGAGGCGGCATCAGTCCCCCTTTTGCCATCCCTTGCCCTGAGGGCTGGCTCTCGATGCTCGACGCCGGGCCCTCCCGTTGGGCTCGGACGGATTCAGAACGCTGCTCCTGGTGGGGAAGAGGAGACTCGAACTCCTACGCCTTGCGGCACATGATCCTAAGTCATGCTCGTCTACCAGTTCCGACACTTCCCCTGAGCCCGAGGCGGCCATATCTTACATAACTTTGGTGAGCCGCCCAGGACTCGAACCTGGAACCGGGTGATTAAGAGTCACCTGCTCTACCATTGAGCTAGCGGCCCACGACATTTTCAGTCCACTACTAAAGCGCCGGCATTCCGCTCAGAGACGAATTGCCGGCCCTGCTCCGTAGCGGCGGCAAGTTAGCATGTGGCGTAAATGGTGTCAATAACTCCTAGGTAATTACCATAACCAGAATAGCAGGCAAGAACCAGGAAGTCGCCCGGCTCCAGGCCTCACCTGCCCCAGGAAGGGCCTCCGGGCCGGCGATCGGAGCCACTTTCTTTGACACCTCAAGCTGCCGACTGTCATAGTCGGAATCGATGCGTGTTGGTGCGTTCTGGCGCTATGTCAAGCATTCGGCGCGGCAGTTCAGCGCGGACAACTGCCCCCAGCTGGCCGCGGCTATCTCCTACTACGTCCTGTTCTCGATTGTGCCCCTGACCTTCGTCCTGGTGTCCGTCTTCGGGCTGGTCATCCGCGACGACCATCTGCGGTCCGAGGTGGTGCAGCGCGTCGTCGATTCCATCGGCATCGAGAAGGGCCAGGTCAGCCTTGCCCTGGACGAGTCCAAGGCGCGCGACAAGCTGACGCCGGCGCAGGCCGCCGACGCGCGCTCGGCCCTCGACGCGATGAGTGACGCGCAACGCCAGCAGGTAGCGGATGACCTGAGCGGGCTGGGGCGGGCGCAGGTCGGCGGCCAGACGCTGGTCGAGGAAGACGTGCTGGTTAGCTACGACAACATTGTCAGCGACGCCCTGAACGACGTTTCCAGAGCCAGCGCTTCTCTCACAGTGTTCTCGCTGCTGTTCGGCGCCTGGTCCGCCTCGGCCATGTTTGGCGCCGTGAGGAAGGCGCTGAACATCATCTGGAAGGTCCCTCATCAGCGGGCTTACCTGCAACAGAAGCTGGTGGACCTGGCGATGGTGAGCGCTTTCGGCGTCCTGGTGCTCGCCTCGGTCGCGGGAACGGCGGCGATCCGGGCGCTGCGAGACGCCAGCGACAACGCCCTGGGCCCGCTATCCAGCGGGACAGGGCCCTTCTGGAGCATCGTCCCCTACGTGTTGCCGGCGCTGTTGTCGTTTTTGGTGTTCGCTTCGCTGTACCGCCTTGTACCGTCGGTGCCGGTGCGCTTCCGTGACGTCTGGCTCGGCGCCCTGGTGGCATCGCTTTTGTTCGAGGCGCTGAAAAACGGCTTCGCGATCTACGTAGCCAACTTCAACTCCTACAACGTCCTCTACGGCTCGCTGGGCGGTATCTTGCTGTTCCTGACCGGCGTCTACATGGCCTCCTTCATCCTGCTCCTGGGCGGAGAGCTTGCCGCGGCGCAGCCCGGCCTGCGCGCCGGAGCCTTCGCGCCGGACCCGAATCGGCCAAAGGTCGGCCTGCTGGCGGAGGTGCGACGGGAGGCGCTCAACGCGATCCGCGCCCTGGTCTGGATGCCAGGGCGGCATGACGCGGATAGCGACCCCGGCGGTACTACGCCCGGCCACCCCAGGCCCTGATTAGCGCCGACAACTTGCCGATAATCTGGCGAGACCTGCGACGATGACGGGACTATGGTCGCGAACGGGCCATCTGGCCTCCCTGTAGATTTCCTGCTACCCGGCTACCGCCTCTTCGGAGTCACCGATCAGGTTAGCGAGAAGCTGAGGCTGGGCGACGTCCTCAACAATCTGGCCGACGTCGTCGGCCTGAACCAGGCTTCCGTGTTCGGCCTCAAAGGCGAGCTGATCGCCACGCTGCCCGAGATCGTCGTCGAAAAGCGTCACATTGTCGCAGCGATCCCGCAGGAGTCGGAGGAGTACCAGCTCAAGCATCGCCAGTTTCGCGCCGGCATGCCCAGGCCGCCGCTCTCGAGACTGCATATCTTCGCCCTGCTGCCACCGTTCGCCGCGACCGGGCTTGTGCACCTGGCGCCGAACAGCGACCTTACGGACCCGGTACGCTCGGGGCTGGCGCGCTTCTTCCCTTTAACCAACGCAGAGCTGTTCCGCAGCGAAGCCCATCTCTACAGCGGGCCGATAGTACTTCTGAACCGCGACCTCGTCGCGATGCTCGGCCGGACCGGGCCCGAGGCCGTCGAGGACAGAGGCCGCAGGTCGGCGCAGGCCGGAGACCACGACGTGCTGGGCGAGGTCATCGCCGCGATGAACGAGCAGGTCAGGCGATAGCCGCGGCTTCGCGAAGGCGCGCTATGTCCGCGGCCGGATATCCGAGCTCGGCCATGATTTCGTCCGTGTGCTGTCCCAGAAGTGGGGCGGCGCGGCCCTCCTGCGACGTTGGTGTGCCCGAATAGCCGATGTAGTTGCCCGTCTGCTCCAGGTGACCGCGCTCGGCGTGCTCGCCGTGGACGGTGTAGCCGTTGAGGATTGGCTGCACGTCCTCGAAGAAGGCGCGCCCGTAGCCTTCGATGACCGGCGCCGCGGGTACGCCGGCCGCCTCCAGCCGTTCGAGCCAGGCCGCGGTCGTCTCTGCCCGAAACAGCTTCTCGAGGACGGCCGCCAGGTCATCGGCGTGAACGTCGCGGCCCTCGGCCGATGCGAAGCGGGCGTCGGCGAGGGCGCCGGTGGTCTGAGCCAGCGCTGAAAGGCGCTGCCAGCGCTCCTGGTCGTCCTCGACGAGGAGAAAGACCCAGCCGTCGCTCGTCCTGTACATGCGGTCCAGGGGGCCAAGGCCGTGCTGGCCGGCGTCGGGCAGCAGGCGTGCCGGCCGGCCCGGGTAGCGGGTGAAGGCGTCGCCGTTGATGAAGATGCCCGAGCGCATCAGCGAGACCTTGACGTGCTGGCCGCGGCCGGTGCGCTGGCGATGGTAGAGGGCCATCGAGATGGCGCCCGCGTGCAGGAGGCCCGTGGTCAGGTCCGTGATCGCGATGCGCAGGAACACCGGGCGGGTTGTGGCGGCCGCCCTGGGCGCGCTCGACGCCGGTCATGGCCTGCAAGAGCGGGTCGTAGCCGGGCCTGTGCTGATAGGGGCCGCTGGAGCCGAAGGCCGTAGCGCTGACGAAGATGATGCGCGGGTTCAGGGCCGAGATCGTCTTGTAGTCGACGTTCAGGCGTTCGACGACGCCGGGGCGGAAGTTCTCGACGATCACGTCGGCCCACTGAGAGGCCAGCTTCTGGAAGACTGCCTGGCCCTCGGGCTTTTGCAGGTCGATGCACATAGCGCGCTTGCCACGGTTGTAGCCGAAGAAGCCGCCGGCGAGGTTGCGGCCGGTCTCGCCGCCTGGCGCCTCCACCTTCACGACGTCGACGCCGGCGTGGGAGAGCACGGCGCTGCCGTAGGGGCCGGCGATGACCTGCGACAGGTCGATAACGTGCAGGCCTTCGAGGGGGCCGCTCATGTGACCGCTCCCGCGGCGCGCAGGGCGGTGATTTCGGCGCCGGAGAAGCCAAGCTCGCGACAGATGGCGTCGCTGTGCTGGCCGGGCAACGGCGCCGGGCCCGGCTGGGCCGCAGGCGCGTCGTCGAAGACGATCGCCGGGCCCATCTGCTCCATGGGGCCTAGCACCGGGTCTTCGTAGCGGGCGACCAAGCCTTCGTGCCGGACCTGGGGGTCGTCGAGGAGGTCTTCGGTCCACTGAGAGGGCGCGTGGGGGATGTCGCGCTCCTCGAAAAGGGCGGCCCATTCGGCGAAGGACTTCTCCTTCATGCGCGTGGTTATGAGGCCGACGACCTGCTCCCTGATCTCCGGCGCGGCCTGGCGGCCCTGCCCGAAGCCGAGCGCGGTGAGCTCGTCGTGCAGACCGATCGCGGCCATGGCGCGCTGCTGGAAGGCCTGGGTAAGGCAACCGAAGTGCAGCCAGTTGCCGTCGCCGCACTCATAGATGCTGTAGAAGGGCGCGCCGCCGAGCGGGCTGCGCGAGAACAGGCCCGGATCGGGCAGCGGTAGCTCGATGCTGGCCTTGACGATCCCCGGCATGTAGGCCAGAGCGCCGGCGAGCAGCGACGTGGTCACTTCCTGGCCGAGGCCGCTCTTCTCGCGCGCGTAGAGGGCGTTGCCGATGGCCTGCAGGCAGAGCAAAGCGACTCCCAGGCTGGGGATGGGCGCCGTGAGGTAGGTGGGGCCCTCGCGCCAGCCGGGCTGGTCATAGACGCCGTACTTTGCCGCCACGATGTGGTCCGCGGCCCAACCATCGGCCTCGGGGCCTTCGTCGCCGTAGGCGGTGATGCGGCAGAAGATGAGGCGCGGGTTCAATCGCTGCCAGCTCCGGCCAGGCCCAGGGCACGGGGTTGGCGCCGTCCAGCGCCGGCTCTGAGATCAGCGATGTCCGCGCCCCGGACCAGGCGTTCGAGCACGGCGCGGCTTTCAGGCCTCGCGGGGTCGAGGCCGATGCTGCGGCGGCCGCGAAGGCGCACCTGGTAGCCCTGCTGCTTGCGTGCCAGGTGGCCAGGCGTGTCGACGCGCACCATCTCGGGGTCCATGTCGGCCAAAAGTTGGGTTAGGAGCGGCCCGGCGGTGCCGCGCGTGACGTCGACGACCTTGAGGCCGGAGAGGATGCCCATGAGGCCTCCCGAGGGCGGTGAGCGGAATGGCGAAAGCTTAAGGGCTGGTGGGCTTGTCGGCTAGTCGGCCGGTCGGCCAGAGCGTGTGGTGCCAGGCGGCGGGCAAGCTGGTCAGGCGCCGAGCTTTTCGGGGAGCGGTTGTTCCGGGCTCTCGGCCGCACGGGCAAGGTAGCCGGTGACCAATCTGGACGAGCGCATTGCCCGCTCGACGAAGTCCCAACCGGCGCGCGCGGCTATGTCGTATGAACGGGCCGCCTTGTCCAGACGCTCATCTTTGTCGGCAAAGTTGCGGAAGAAGAAGAACGTAGTCCGAGGAAAGAACTCCAGGTGGACTATCGGTTTCAAACAAAGGAACTTCAGAATCGGGCAGTCGAACTTGTCGATCTCAACCTGAACGCCCGGCGCAACCGTGACTTCCTGCTCGTATGTGAGTGCCTGAAGGAAGACCTGGCGCTTTCGTGCCGGTGACAGGCCGGTACCGGAGCGGGTCGCTTCGTGGACGGCAATCAGGGCTTCGAATAGCTCCGGGTGGAGCAGGCCGGCGGCCGCCGGATGCTCGCCGTAGTGCTTTGTGTAGTAATAATTCGTGAAGGTATCGATGAAGACTTGCCGGTTCACGGTCTTGAAGCCTTCGGCGAAACCGTCAAGCAGGCCCATCCTGAATTCGCGTTCGCGGGAATCGTAGAAGTAGCGGGCCCTGAGAGCATCGCCAAGGCGGCCGGTGGTCTCGAAGAAGCCGGCCGCCCAGAGCGCGCCGTGCAGTGCAATCAACGGAAAGGTGTGATTGCCGGCGGAGTCGGCGTAGATGTCGCGGTGCACGAGGACGCGGCGGACTATGTCCTTAGGGTCGCCGGCGAGGCGGGTTGCTTCCGCCCTGAGGGTGTCATAGCCGTCCTGGGGATGGTCCGGCAGGATATCGAGTTCCAACACCATCGCGGGGACTCCGTAGCGGTCGATTACTGTCGCATTCTACGACTGTGGCGCTTCCGCCGCATCTCTTCCCCTAACCTCCAATTCCGGGGGCCGAGAGGCGCCCGACTGTCGGAGCCTGTCCGCGGACGCGTTGGTCGTGAGGCGCGACCGGTCCTGACGTGGTCAGGATTGGCGATGCTATATTCTTCGATTGGAGAGAGACCGCCGCCAGAATCGTTTCCAGCACTGCAAGAGCCGCGGAGGGCGCCGTCATGGTATCGGAGACACTGAACAAGGGCTTGAAGAACGTCTATCTCGACCGCACGGAGTCGAGCTTCATCGACGGCGAGCAGGGCATCCTCCTCTACCGCGGCTACAACATCCACGACCTGGCGGCGAAGTCCAGCTTCGAAGAGGTCTGCTACCTCCTGATCCACGGCGTGCTGCCGGTGCAGGAGGAGCTGGACGCCTTCGACAAGCGCTTGCGCCGCAGCCGCGCGATCGCGCCCGAGGTCATCGAGACCATTCGCCTGAACCAGCGCGCGCACCCGATGGACGTGCTGCGCACGGGCGTGTCGTCGCTCTCCACGTTCGACCCCGACACCGAGGACATGTCGAAGGCCGCGAACCTGCGCAAGTCCGAGCGCCTGACGGCGCAGACGCCGACGGTCGTGGCGGCGCACGAGCGCATCCGCAAGGGCCTGGAGCCGGTGGCGCCGCGCGAGGACCTGCCGCACGCCGCCAACTTCCTCTACATGCTCACGGGCGAGGCGCCGAGCGCAGAGGCCGTCGCCTGCATGGACCTCGACTTCATCCTCCACGCCGAGCACGGCGCCAACGCCTCCGCCTTCGCCGGCACGCGTGACCGCATCGACCGAGTCGGACATGCACTCGAGCATCGTCTCGGCGATCGGGACGCTGAAGGGGCCGCTGCACGGCGGCGCGGCCGAGAACGTGATGAAGATGGTGCTGGAGATCGGGACGCCGGAGAACGCGCAGGAATACGTCAACGCGCGCCAGAAGGACCGCAACAACCGCGTGATGGGCTTCGGCCACCGCGTCTACAAGGTCGAAGACCCGCGGGCGCGGCACATGCGCGAGAAGAGCCGCGAGCTGAGCCAGCGCATGGGCAAGCCGGAGTGGTACCAGATCCTGCAGGCGGTCGAAGAGGCGATGTCGCGCTACAAGCGCCACGGCATCCACGTCAACGTCGACTTCTACGCCGGCTCCGTGTACTACCTCCTGGGCATCCCCGAGGACATGTTCGTGCCGATCTTCGCGATCGGGCGCGTGCCGGGCTGGTGCACGGAGATCCTGGAGCAGTACGACAACAACATGCTGATCCGGCCGCTGCTGAAGTACACGGGGCCCATGGACGTGGAGTACACGCCGATCGGGCGGCGTAAGGGTTAGTGTCCCAGGGGTACAATCTGGTCATGAGTGTTCTTCGCGATTACGTCGAAGCAGCCCTGAAGCTAGCCAGGTGCGAGAAGATCGCTGATGGCGAGTACTTTTGCTCAATAGACGCCTTGAAGGGGCCCTACGGTTCAGGCTCCTCGCAGGAGGCCGCTGTGGCCGACCTCAAGGACGCGCTCGAGGAGTGGCTGGTGGCCTCACTCAGGGACGATGACGAACTGCCCGAGGTCGCGGGCATTTCTTTGAACTTTGGAGGCAAGAGGTGGCAAGACCCATCTCCCGCCGCGACCTCATCACAAAGCTCCGCGCGTTAGGATTCTCCGGCCCATTCGCAGGCAGCAGTCATGAATTCATGCGGCGCGGCGGCTTCCGCTTGCCAATCCCGAATCCTCATGGGTCGCCAATTTCTGGGCCATTCGTTTCGCGGCTTCTGAAAGAGGCCCGCATTTCTCGAGCAGCCTCTAATCGAAAATGGTATAATCGGGGACGATTGTAGGTAATGTGATGTCCCCTTCTCGTTTCTCGCGATTGCCGCCGCGGCATGCGCAATCGTCGGCATTGCTGTTCTCGCTGTCACTCTCAAGTACTTTGACTCGACCGCCGGAACCGTCCTGAGGTACGCGGACGTGGAGTACACGCCGATCGGAGGCGTAAGTAACAACCTAACGTCGAAAGTGGTATAATCGGGGACGATTGTAGGTAATGTGATGTCCCCTTCTAGAATCCGGGTCCTCGGCGGGCTGGCGGGCCTCGGAATCAGCGTCGCAGCCTTAGTTCTGGCCTTTCTCCCTTCCGATGGCAATCGCCAACAGGACGCTCCGAGCGATTCCACGTTCATGCGCCTCCTGGCGCTGATCCCCGACACCACGGCGACCAGATTCGATATTTCACTGACCGACTACGACGGCTTCGCTTTGCATGGAGTACCTGCCGAGGTCGATCCCTCCGACGCGTGATGAGTCCTGGTGGAGCCTGTCGAGCGCGTCCCCGAATGAGCGGCCTTGCCCTTGTACTGGCTATTCCGGCAAGCTCGGCACGTCTGAGTCGGCTTGTGGACCCTACTCGCTGGCCTTATCGCCGCCAGAGACCCTTGGCTATGGGCTCACAGATGTCGCTGGCTACGCCTATGCCGGGCCGGGTCCCAATCCGGATATGAGGCGGTGGTCGGCAACTTCGATAGCAAGCTCGTGAGGGATCGCATCTCGCACTGCCCGGAGTGCGGCATCGAGGCGGTCGAGCGCACGTACGCAGGCAGCGGCCTACTTTGCCTGGGGAGAGGACTTCCAGAGGAACCTGCGTCACGAGGCTGCAGGCTCCTGCATTCGACGAGATGGGCGTAGGCGGCCGGCTCGCCGCTTCCTCGGATTACGTAATGCGCACAGCCTGGTCGGCCGGCATCGAGGACGATGCTAGATGCGGCCGCTGGGAGCTCGTCGTTCGCTCGCCGACGACCGGGACGTTGTGCTCATGGTGAACGCGCTCGACTCGATGAATGCGGTCTCGGCATATGTCAGCTACTGCACTCTCGGTCGTGGCCGAGGTCGCAGGCGGTAGACTGGAAGACTGTCGCTCCAGGCTCCACTGTCCTGGAACAAAGCATCTGACCTTGCGGTAGCCTTGAGTGGAGCCCTTACCGATTGCCGGCTCCTGAAGGCCTGCTGCTCCCGTACCTGTGCAGGCTACCGGCTTCCGAGCTTCGAAGACGGCGCGCCTTTCACGGCGCTGCTGCTTCTCCACAGCACGCCCGCACAGGCGAGGCCAACGAGAGCCTGCTTCGAGCGCCGTTGAAGTCGACACGCCGTGGTCGAGGGCCCATGGCCGGACGCCTCGACGATTGACATATCGACGGATGGCCGAATCCTGACGCGCGCTTTCCGCGGGCCATCTCGCCGGACGAACTCCTTCGGAGCTTCAACCTCCTGGCACATCGAGTAGATGGGGGAAGGGTTCGCGCGATCGGCGGCGAGCCGGGCTTGGTGCACGGAGATCATGGAGCAGTACGACAACAACATGCTGATCCGGCCGCTGCTGAAGTGCACAGGGCCAATGGACGTGGAGTACACGCCCGATTGGGAGGAGGTAGGGGTAGGCGTAAAGCAACCTCCCACAGAAGTAAGCCGGGGTCCAGAGACGGCGCGTATCGAGATGCGCCGTCGTGATCGCCGTATGATTAATACACAAATGAAGCGACTCGCTTCGCAGCGAATTCGTATCTTCGCCTCGCTGGTATTCTTTGCGGCGGCGTTGAGCCTTGCCGCGGCGGTTCTTCTTGTATTCCAGTCCCGCGAACGCCGGCGGAGTGATGACGACGATTTCGTCCGGCTACTGCGGCTGCTTCCCTACAACGACATTACCCGGGCTTCCGTCTTCATCTTCGATGACGATGAGCTTCGGCGCTTGTTTGCGGGTGGCGACAGACTCGTCGGCAATGGCGCGACCGAAGAATTCGGCGGCTACACGGTCCTGGCCGGATACGGCGGAGTCGTGAGCGTCCAATCGAGTGGATACGATGTCGGGGCCATCCGCGCGGAAATATCTTCGACGGATGACTCCAACCCCAGTGCCAAAGTCTATGAGGCGGTAGTCGGCGAATTTGATCCCGATGCCATTCGCCGGGCGACAGGGCGTTGCGATGGATGCTCACTGACGAGGTCTTCCAGTAGGCGGGGGCCATCGTCTCCACAATTTGGCCACTGGAGGTGGCGAATGGCCTCCTGGCGGGAGAGCGCAAAAGGAGGGTCACCCGTCAGAGGCCCTGGCGTTTGCCCAGGCGCTCGACTCGCTGCCGATTCAGGTCGATGGCCGGGCCGGGTCCATTACGCCGGTGGAGGCCCTTGCAGCGGCGATTCAACACAACCTCACGCCTTACGACGCCACCTACGTCGAGGTCGCCATCCGACTCCAGCTGGCGCTGGCGTGCAATGACGTACCAATGCAAACTTCGGCGAAGGCGGCGGGCATCACCGTCCTGTGACCCTGCCACCCCTGCTCCTGATCCACGGCGCGGCGAATGGCGCCTGGGTGTGGGAGTTCTGGCGCCGCGAGCTGAAGGCGCTGGGCTGGGACGCCAACGTCCTCGACCTGCGCGGCCACGGCGCCAGCCTGCCGGTCGACTTCGCGACCGTGACCATGGACGACTACGTCGGCGACGTGGAGTCGGTGACGGAGCAGATGCGGGCGCGGCTGGGGGCGGAGCCGGTGCTTATCGGCTGGAGCATGGGCGGCCTAGTCGCGATGATGTACGCCTCGACGCACGAAGACACGCCGGCGCTGGTGCTGTTCTCGCCGAGCCCGCCGCTGCAGGTGCAGGGCCGCGGCGACCCCGAAGAGGTGCGCGCGACGCCCAGCACGCCGTTCGGGCCCGAGCTGTACGGCGTCTACCCGGACGACACTGAGCGCTCGCGTGAGGTGACCTTCGACCTCACGGATCAAGAGCGCTCGGCTGTCCTGCGGCAGAGCGCGGGCGCGCTGGAGAGCGGCTTCGCGCGCCGGCAGCGCAAGCGGGGCATCGACGTGCCGGCCGGCTCGGTGCGGGGGACGGCGCTGGTGGTCTACGGCGAGCGCGAGACGGCGTTCCCGCCGGAGATGAACCGCCGTACGGCGCTGTTCCTCGGCGGCGACATGCTCGAGGTGCCGGGCGCGAGCCACTGGGGGCTGGTGTACAGTGAGCGCGCCGTGCGCGAGACGGCGCCGAAGGTGGACGGGTGGCTGAGGGGGAAGGTAAGGCATAACGCATAGCGCTTTAGCGCATAACGCATAAGCGGAATGCGGAGGGCCGAGTGCAGGGTGATGGCCCTCCTTAACGCTGAAATCCTGAGAGGCTAGTGCGATGGCGACGCAAGAACAAATCACGGAGCTGTTTGCGAAGATGACGGAGGAGCGCGACAGGCTGCTGACGCTCGCCCGGTCTTTGACGGAGAAGGATGCGCTGTTCGTGCCGGAGAATGCCGAGGGTGAAGCGCAGTGGACCGCCAAGGAGCAGCTGGCGCACCTGGCCTCGATGGAGACGTCGTATCGGGCCTGGGTCGAGAAGGCGCTCGAAGAAGACGGGGCGGACCTGGCGGGCGTGGTGCCGGAGCGGCCCGCGGTGGCGCTGGAAGAGGCGAATTCGGCCGGCCTCGAGGCGCTGATCGGCGAGCTGGTGTCGCAGCGGGAGAAGACGCTGGCCCTGATGCACTCGATTACGGCCGAGCAGTACGAACGCAAGGCCTCCAACCGGCTTTTCGGTAGCCTGACAGTGATGCAATGGCTACGCTCTTACTACCGGCACGACCGGATGCACGTCGACCAGATCTCGGGGCGTGTGTCCGGCTATCAGCCGCGCTGGGCGGAGGGCATGGGCGAGCCCAACCAGCGCCGCGCCGGCCGTCAGTAACCGCATCGGCGAGCAGTATCTAGTCGGAGGTCGGGCATGAAGGTCGCGCGCCAGGTCTTTATGGGGCTGGCTTATCTGTTCTTGGCAGGAGTTGTCATCCAGGTGTATCTCGCCGGGATCGGCATGTTTGGTGATTTCAACTCAGACCTGGACCCGCACAGGGAGTTCGGATTCTTCGTGATGCACCTGATCCCGCTGCTCATGCTCGTCGCTGCCCTTGTCGGCCGCATGAGATGGACGTTCATCGGCCTGACGGTACTGTTGTTCCTGATGGTCTTCTTGCAGCCGCTGTGGCTTGACCCTGAGGATGGCGACGACGTCAGCCGCTGGGTCAACGCTGTGCACCCGGCGATGGCCGTCGTCATGTTCGGGCTCGCCTTCACCATGGCGCAGAAGGCAAGGTTGCTGGTCCGGGGCGAGCCCACCTGGGGAGCCCAGGCCGCGGCGTAGCGAGTCATGGCCAAAGCCCGCATCTTTGTCTCGCGTGAGCTGCCGGGCGAAGGCGTCCGGCGCCTGAAGGACGCGGGCTTTGGGGTCGACCTCTGGACGCAGCAGGAGCCGCCGCCTGTCGGCGCGCTGACGGGCGCTGCCGCCGCCTGCGACGGCCTGCTCACCATGCTCACGGAGCGAGTCGACGCCGATCTGCTGGACGCGGCGCCGTCGGTGCGCATCGTCAGCAATATGGCGGTGGGCTTCGACAACATCGACGTCCCGGCGGCGACGGCGCGGGGAGTGCTGGTTACCAACACGCCCGGCGTGCTGACCGAAACGACGGCCGACCTGGCGTTCGCGTTGATCCTGGCCGTCGCGCGGCGAGTGGTCGAGGGCGACCGCGCGGTGCGCGAGGGTGGCTGGGGGCCGTGGCACCCGTCGTTCCTCCTCGGGCGCGACGTGCACGGGGCAACGCTCGGCGTCGTCGGCCTGGGGGCGATCGGCCAGGCGGTGGCGCGGCGGGCGCGCGGCTTCGGCATGCGGCTGCTGTATACGTCGCGCGAGCGCAAGGAAGCGCTGGAGCGCGAGCTGGGCGTCGAATGGCGCGGGCTCGACGTTCTGCTCAGGGAATCGGACTTCGTCAGCCTGCACGTGTCGCTGAACGACGGCACACGCGCCCTCATCGGCGAGCGCGAGCTGGCGCTGATGAAGCCGACGGCGTTCCTGGTGAACACGACGCGCGGGCCGGTGGTCGACCAGGCGGCGCTGGTAAAAGCGCTGTCGCGGCGTCAGATTGCCGGCGCGGGGCTGGACGTGGCGGCGGTCGAGCCGGTGCCGCACGACGACCCGCTTCTGGGCCTCGACAACCTGGTGATGACGCCGCACATCGGCAGCGCCAGCGTCGCGACGCGGACGAAGATGGCGGACCTGGCGGTCGATAACCTGATCGCGTTCTTCGAGGGGCGAAGGCCGGCTCACTGCGTGAATCCGGAGGCGGACCTCACCCCCTGACCCCCTCTCCGTCAACGGAGAGGGGGACGCGAAGCGGAGGCGGAGGCGGATGCGGCGCGCCGGCTCCCGCCTAGGCCGCGCTGCCGGCGAGGGCGCGGGAGATGTAACCCGTCTGCGCCAGCCAGCGCACGGTGTCGCGCACGGTTTCTGCGATTGTGTGGGGTTCGCTGCCGAGGGCCTGACGGCCGCTGCCATCGTCGACCGGCTGCGCAAGGCCGAAGTTGTGGGCGAGCTGGTGGTTGAAAGGGATGCGGAAGGGCAAATAGCGTTGCGCCACGTCCGCCGCGCGCATCGAGGCGTCAAGGGTCCACCAGGGCATCGGCAGGCAAGGGAGCCGCCGGCCGGTGACCCTCGCGAGGATGCGCATCATCTCGGAGAACGTGGTGTAACGGGCGGGGCCCAGATAGCGCCGCGGGCCGCGGCGCGGGGCCATGACGGCGGCGTGCAGGCGGGCGATGTCGCGGACGTCGCTGATGCCGAGGCCGCCGCTGACGCCGAGTGTGTACCAGCGCTGGAGGGCGAAGCGGACGCCGACACAGGTTTCGCCGTAATTAGGGTCGTGCGGGCCCCAAACGCTACCGGGATACGTGATCACGATCGGGTGACCTTCTGCCTGCATGCGCCTGGCAACTACTTCGGCCGCGGCCTTGGAGCGCATGTAGGCGCCGCCGCCCTCCCCCGGCTCAGATTCTGTCGAGAGGCGCTGGCCCCGGCGTCCCATCAGGGCGACAAGGCTCGAAACGTGGACAATTGGGTCGAGCTTCAGCCGCGCTGCCGTGCCCAGCACGATCTCGGCGCCGGCGACGTTGGTGCGTCCCATCTCATCGGCCTGCCTGGGGTGAAGGGAGTAGACGGCGGCGCCGTGAAGGGCGGCGTCGCAGCCGTGAAGGGCCGCTTCGACAGCCGCTTGGTCAGTGACATCGCCAATCGCGACTTCGATGCGCCTGTCTGAAAGGTCGAGGCCCAGGGGGGCCAGCGCGGGCGCGATGCGGCCGGGCGAGCGCACCAGGAGGCGGACTTCGTGCCCGGCGCCAAGCAGGGCGGCGACGGAGTGGGAGCCGACGAATCCGGTGCCGCCGGTGACCATCACACGCATGGCGTAGCCGACCCCCACCTCGAATTCGCAACCCAGGGGCGGGACGAGGCGCCACGATCGTAGCAGGTCTGAGCGAGGCGCCAATGGAAAGACGATTGTCCAAAATTAGGAAGGTCCACGGCATTCGCCTGGGCATTTGGCGCCCGCGGCTGTAACAACTCCTTAACGCACCTTCCTTGACGCGCCGGAACGAGGGTGAGAGGATGCCACTGGTCGTGCTAGACGGGGAGCTAGCGGTGCCCTGTACCCGCAACCCGCTATAGCGGGGTTGAATTCCCGCTCGAGGTCTAGGCATCCGGGGACTGCTAATGTTACGTGGCGTTGAGGGCTTGGTCCTGCGCGGCGAAGGGCTACGAACCCCGTCAGGTCCGGAAGGAAGCAGCGGTAAGTAGATACCTTCGGGTGCCGCAGGAAAACCTGGCCTGAGCCGGCGGACGGCGGCAAGCCCGGTTCCAGATCGACAGCGGGTGCACGGCCAATTTGTCTGTCCGGTCCTCCACGGGATGGACCGTTTGCCTAAGGAGGAGGCCGCTTGGGCCAGCCGGAAAGTCCTTCGGGGGAAGGACGTCCAGGCGATCGGCGAAAGCGCCAAGTCCGGATCGCATCGGCATCGGCGATCCAGAGCTCTCGGGCTCGGCTCCGCATAGCCTTGTTCGTTTGCTTGGCCGCTGCCGGCGTCCTTTCCTTCCTCATCTTCCCTCCCAAGCACGTCTCGGTTGAGGCGGATGGCTCTCAGAAGACCATCGTCAGCCGCAGCACCGACCTCGATTCCATCCTCAAGATGGCCGGCATCTCGCGCGAGGCGAACGACGTCGTGGTCAAGGAAAACGGCGCCCTGCGCATCGAGCGCGCCATCCCCGTAACCATCGAGGTCGATGGCAAGCTGCTGTCCTGGCGCACGCGCTCTCTCACGGTGCAGGGCTTGCTCGACGAGGTGGGAGTCGAAGTTAGCCCCTACGACGGCATCACCTACAACGGCGTCGAAGTCGGCGTTAAGGAGCAACTGTATCCGGGGCCCCTGGCGGCGCTGCCGAGCGCGAGCCTCGTGGCCTTCGCCCAGGGCGGGGCCGTGGCCGCCGGCGCTACGGGCGTGAGCCTCAGCATCAGCCGGGCGGTGCCATTCACCATCGTCGAGGACGGCCAGCCGATCTCCTTCAAGTCGGCGCGGCCGACCATCGCGATGGCGCTGCGCGACGCCGGCATCCGCCTGGGCCCGGCCGACGACGTGTTCCCGGCGCTGACCTCGGAGCTGGTCGCGGGCCAGCAGGTGATCGTCGACCATGCCGCCGCGGTGACCATCCGCACCGGCGCCAGCAGCCGCGTCGTGTACACGCACCAGAAGCTGCTGAAGGACGCGCTGGCCGAAAACGGCCTGGCATTAGGCCCCGAAGACCGCGTGGAACCCGGGCTGGACACTCAGGTGCTCAACGGCATGACGGCGCGGCTAGTGCGTGTCGTCGGGAAGTCCCTGATCGAGCGCGAGGACGTGGCCCGCAAGACGGTGTTCCGGCCGGACGAGGGGCTGCAGGGGACGCAGACGCGCGACCGTCCAGGGCCGCAACGGCGTGCACCTGACCGAATTCCGCATCGTCATCGAGGACGGTGTCGAGACCGAGCGCAAGCTGCTGAAGGACTGGTTCGAGCCCGAGGTCGTGGACACGGTCATCTACTACGCGGCTTCCAGCGTCCGCGCGACCGGCCTTCAGCCCGACAGCTTCCAGGTCCAGAAGATCGACCGCATGTACGCCACCTGGTACAACGCCGCCAGCTCCGGCCGTCCCGCGACCGACCCGCACTACGGCATCACGGCCTCCGGCGTGCCGGTGACCAAGGGCATCGTGGCGGTGGACCCGAACGTGATTCCGCTGGGGACGCGGCATGTACATCCCCGGTTACGGCTTCGCGATCGCCGGCGATACCGGTGGCGGCATCGTTGGGAATATGATCGACCTGGGGTACCCGGATGGAGTCACGCCGGACGGCCCGACAGGTTGGCTCGACGTCTTCTTCCTCTCGCCGTAAGCGAACTCAGGCTGCGATCGCCGCGGGCGCGGACCGTGACACCGGACGCCTCAGCCGCCGGTCGCGGCCCGCGCCCAAGAAGTCCCTCGGCCAGCACTTCCTTACGGACCGCAACATCATTCGCCGCATTGTCGATGGCGCCGAACTCACCGGCTCGGAGCCTGTGCTCGAAGTGGGGCCGGGGCCTGGGGACCTGACAAGCGAGCTTGCCGGACGCGCCGCGAGAGTCATCGCAGTCGAGCTTGACGTAGGGATGGTGGAGGGCCTGAAGCGGCGCCTCGCGGGCGCTACCAACGTTGAGGTCATGCAGGGTGACGCGCTTGAGGTGAAGCCCGGGCGGCTCTTCGGGACGGAGGCTTATGTGGTGGTCGCGAACCTGCCCTACAACGCCGGCACTGCGATCGTGCGCCGCCTGCTGGAGTCTGACCTGCCACCTCGGCGCCTGGTCGTGATGCTGCAGAAAGAGGTCGCCGACTCGATGCTGGCCTCGCCGGGCGCGATGGGCCTCGCGGCGATAGGCGTTCAGGTCTACGCGACCGGCCGGAAGCTATTCGAGGTTGCGCCAGGGTCGTTCTTCCCGCCGCCGCGGGTGCGGTCGGCGGTGGTCCGGCTCGACGTGCGCGAGAGGCCGCTGGTGCCGGCGGAAGACCGCGCGCGTTTCTTCGAGGTGGCGCGGGCCGGCTTCAGCGCCCCGCGAAAGCAGCTTCGCAATGCCCTCGCCAACGGCCTGAAGGTCCCGGCCCCGGACGCCGAGCGCGCGATTCGCGCCGCCGGCTTGAATCCGGCCAGCAGGCCGCAGGAGCTCTCCATCGATGAGTGGTTGAGACTCAAGAGGAGCCTCGATGCCTTCGCGGATTGAGCTGCTGGCGCCCGCCAAGATCAACCTCACGCTGGAGGTCCTGCACAAGCGCGACGACGGCTATCACGAGATCGCCAGCGTCATGCAGACGCTGGACCTCTGCGACCTGGTGATCCTGGAGGAAGCGGAGGGCATCGGCCTCGAAGTGCGGCGGGCCGGCGGCGGCGGGCGTGCCGCCCGACCCGGAGCAAGACCTGGCGTACCGGGCGGCGGCGCGGATGGCGTACTGGGCCAGGGAGCCCGCCGGCGTCAAGATCACGCTGGAGAAGCACATCCCAGCCGGCATGGGCCTGGGCGGCGGCAGCTCGGACGCGGCGGCCGTAATGCGCGGTCTCAACCAGCTCTGGGACCTGGGCCGCGACGCCGCGTCCCTGTGCCGCACGGCGGCGGAGTTGGGGTCGGACGCCGCGTTCTTCATCCACTGCGGCACGGCCCTGGCCCGCGGCCGCGGCGAGCGCGTCGACCCATTGGTGGACTGCAAGGCCGGCCTGGTGACGCTGTTTCTGCCGACGGAGACCTTGCCCGACAAGACAGCGGCCATGTACCGCCACCTCACCGTCGCCGACTACAGCGCCGGAACCAGCACGCGCGGCATGATCGACGACATCGCGATGCGAGGCGCGCTGGTGACGGACGGCCGCAACGTGTTCGACAAGCACGCGGATGCGTTCGGCGACAACCTGCCGCTGGCGATGGAAGCCTGCGCGAGGGCCGGCTTCGAGGTGCACCTGGCGGGCAGCGGGCCGGCTTTCTTCGCCTTGCGGCCACCGGCGGAATTGGCGGCGCGAGAGCTAGGATTGTTGGAGTGGATGGGCATAGAGGTCCGCGAGTGCGGCTTCCTGGGCCGGGAGGAGGCCCTTCGGGTCAGGGAGCTGTGAGCCGTGGGTGAAGTATTCGCGGGCTTCCTCTGCGGCTACATGCTGGCCCTGGCCGGCGCGCCGGCGCTGGCGTTCGCGCTGGCCCGCCTGCGGACGTCAAGCGCCCTGGCCGCGCGAATGTACCCGCCGGAGGCGCCGGTCGCGGCAGTGGTCTTCGTGCTGCACGGGGCGCTGATCCTGGCTTGCACGGGCATCGGGCTGATTTTGGGCCTGCTCCTGTATGCGATGCGGGACGCCGGCGAGGCGCTCGGCAGCCCTAACATTGCCTTCAGCCTCTTCGTGGCCGGGCTGGCGCTGGCCGCGCTGGCGCCGGTCGCGATAATCTTCGCGCGCTTTCGGATGCAGACGCTGGCCGTGGGGTTGGCGCTGACCCTGATGTTCGGCTGGCTGATGCCGTACATGGCGCAGTGGAGCAAGTTCGGTTCTTCGTAATCAACGGGCCGTATTATTATGAGCCAACCCGATAACGGCCCTGGCCCCCAGGGATGCCCGGCCGCTAGGACAGGACTGATAATGCCGGGCACGATCATCGACATGCACATGCACACGGTTCTGGGCGCCTACGACAGCAGCCTCAAACCGGAGGAGTTGGCCGAAGAGGCAAACCGCGTCGGCCTTACGGGCGTCAACATCACCGAGCATGACCGGATCTGGGACCAGTTCACGCTAGACCGCTTCAAGGAAGCGCAGGCGCCGCTTTTCATCAACAACGGCATGGAAGTTTCGACCGACATGGGGCATATCCTGGCGATCGGCCTCAAGGGCTACGCGCCCGGCATCCGCAGGCTCTCGGAGCTGCGGCGGGTCGCGGACGACGTCGGCGGGTTCATCATCGTCGCCCACCCGTTCCGCCACTGGTTCGACCCCGTGCATTTCATGCGCCAGGGCAAGAAGCCGGTGCCGATGATCGCGGAGGAGCTGGCGAACCTGCCGGTTTTCGAGCACGTGCACGGCATCGAGGTGCTCAACGGCTGCAACACGCCGCGCGAGAACGTCATCGCGCTCAAGGTCGCGAAGGTCCTGGGCAAGCCCGGCACCGGCGGCAGCGACTGCCACTCGACCTCTGGTATCGGCTACTTTTGCACCGTCTTCGAGAAAGACCTGACGACCACGGATGAGATGCTGGAGGAGCTGCACGCCGGCCGCATCTACGCCGCCCACGACCTGGCGAAGGGCAACCTGACCAAATTCCACGAGGAGTCGCTGGAACAGTAGGAAGGCTTTCAGCCATCAGCTGTCAGCTTTCAGCCGCGGAGTTCCGAGCGTTCAAATCGTCGAATCGACCCGTAACTGGTTTGCCGTCCCTAATCTTGTCATTCCGACCAGAGGGAGGAATCCCGGACAGCGCGCGTTCGGCTGAAAAGGCGGCGTACGGCTGGATTTGTGCGAGTCACGGCGCCGGTCATGCGCGCAGGGGCGTTCGCGACGGCCGGCTAGCTCTCCGGCCGGCGTGCTGCCTGCGCGGCCAGGCGGCGACGTCCCCAGTCGACCCATTTTGGCTCGCCTCGCGCCAATCCGGCCTGGACTGTCTTGAGCGGCTCCAGGAGAGCGTAGAGCGCCATCCGCTTTCTGAAGTTGGCATCGACTTCGCAGATGTAACCATCTAGGACCGCCTCGGCAAAGGCGGCGCCCCAGTGCTGCACCAGCCTGCCGAAGTCGATAGCCGGGTCGGTGATGACGGGACCGAGGAAGTCGAGGACGGCGGCGATACGCCCGTCCGCATCGAGCAGCAGGTGCCAGGGCGCCAGGTCGGCGTGGACGAAGACAGGGTCAGGGGCCGTCTGGACCGCCGGGGCCAGTTCCGCACCCAGGTCCTGCACCAGGGCGGCGCTCTTCGGGCCGATAGCGGCGACGGTTTCGGACATTAGCTTTGAAGTAGAAGCCCGGCCAGACCGGCCAGAGGCCGCCGCCGCATTCGAGAGCGGTTGCGTGCGGAAGCCTGTGCAACCGGTTCAGCAGGCCGGCGACCTGCGGAGCAAGCGCCGTCAGCGCCCGTCGACCGGAGCGCGGCGCCGGCGATCCCTCGACATATCGATAGAGGCCGGCGGCGACGGAGCCATCCGCGTTTCGGAGGAGGCGCCAGTCGTGCGGGCCGGGGATGCCGGCGGCCGCCAGCTTCGGCGCCAGGCAGGTCTGGCGCTCGATCTCACCACGCCCATACTCGAGCTTTGGCACGCGGACCACCCAATCGCCGCCGGCCGCCGGCAGGCGCCACGCGACCGCGTTCCAACCCTCGCCGAGGAGCTGGACCTCACTCGGACGCGCGTCCGGGACTTCGCGTTCCAGCAGTGGCAGCAACTCCGCGGGGAAAACGGTCATGCGGGGAAGAATACGCTTGCTGTCTGCTTGTTTCGCGCCTCGGCAGGGGGCTAGAATGGCCGCACGTTCGCCCATATGTTCGATTAGGCCCAGGAGGCCATGTGTCCCCCCCGCACGCACAGCGCTACGTCGCGCTCGATACCGAGACCACCGGCCGAGACCCCGAGAGCGATGAAGTCATCGAGGTCGGGGCGATCGCGTTCACGCTCGAGGGCGTTCTCGGCGAGTACCAGACGCTGGTGCGGCCCTTCAAGGCGCCGCAGTACTTCATCGAGCGCCTGACCGGGATCATGGCGGCGGAGCTGGAATCGGCGCCGCGCTTCGCCGCGATAGCGGCCGAGCTGCGCGAGTTCATCGCCGACAGCCCGATCGTGGGCCAGAATGTCGAGTTCGACCTGGCGTTTCTGGACAAGCAGGGCATCCGACCGTCCGCCGCCGGCATCGACACCTTCGACTTGGCGCAGCTCCTGTTGCCGGGCCTCAGCGACTACAGCCTTCGCGGACTCGCGAACCACCTGGGCGTCGAGTTCCCGGTCTGGCACCGAGCGCAAACCGACGCCGACGCGACACGCCTGGTCTTCCTGGCCCTGCGGGAGCGGCTCGCGGCACTGCCGCGATGGCTGCTGGAGCAGGTCGAGCGCCTGGCATTGGCAGGGAGCTGGTCTCTGGGGGCGGTAGTGAGCGAAGTCCTGGCCGCGGGCGGCGGCGCGAGGACAGATGCGCCGGGCGTGGTGACGGAGGAGATTCTGGCGAAGCCACAGGAAATTCCGCGGGCGCCGCAGCCGATCAAGGACGGGCGCGAGGTCACCGCCGCCGAATCGGTGGCGCTGCTGGCCGCCGCGGGCAAGCTGCGCCAGCACTTCGCGGACTTCGAACGGCGGGCCGAGCAGGAGCAGATGGCGGCATCCGTCACCGATGCCCTGCGCGAGGGCAATCACCTGGTCGTCGAAGCTGGCACAGGCGTCGGCAAGTCGTTAGCCTATCTGCTCCCGGCGGCCCTGCACGCCCTGCGCAACGGCGAGCGCGTGCTTGTATCGACCGACACGATCGGCCTTCAGGAGCAGCTTATCGCGAAGGACCTGCCGGTGGTGCAGGAGGTGGTGGAGCGCGCGGAAGGCATGCCGCTGCGGATCGCGCAGCTAAAGGGGCGCCGAAACTACCTCTGCCTGCAGCGCTGGAACGCCGCCCGATTCACGCCGCCTGTGACCAAAGAGGACGCGCGGCTGCAGGCGCGGCTGCTGGTCTGGCTGACCGCAGACGCAGACCGGCGACCGCGCCGAGCTGAACCTGCACTCCACCTACGACGCCGCCTGGGCCCAGCTCTCGTCAGAGAACACGCCCTGCCTGCAGAACGGCTGCCCCTTCGTGAAGCAGGGGACCTGCTTCCTGCTGCGCGCCCGCCGGCGGGCCGAAGCGGCGCACATCCTGGTCGTGAACCACGCGCTGCTCCTGTCCGACATCGCGACCGGCGGTCACGTCCTGCCGTCGTACTCGCGGCTGATCATCGACGAGGCGCACAACCTCGAGGACGAGGCGACGAGCCGCCTCGCGTTCCGGGCCGAGGAGGGCGACGTCAACGATTTCCTCGACCGCGTCGGCGGCGAACGGGCCTCCGACCGCGGCGGCCTGGTCGCACTCGCTGACCGAGGCGATGCGCGGCGGCGAGATCCTGGGACGCGGGCGCGTACCTCGCCGGTATCGGTTCGGCGCTGCTGGAGGCGGGCGGTCGCGCCCGGCCGCGGGTAAGCGAGCCCTTCCGGCTGCTTGAATCGCGTCCTGCGCGAGCGCGGCCAGGCCGAGGGCGAGAACGAGCGACCGCCTGCTGGTGACGCGCTCGACGCGGGTGCAGCCGTTGTGGTCGGACGTCGCAGATCGCGGCCGAAAACCTGCACGACGCCCTGGGCCAGGTGCTCTCGCTGCTCGAAGACCTGCGCGGGCTGCTGGAAGCCGGCGACCAGGGGCTGCTGAACCAGGAGGCGCTGGCCGCCGAGGTGGCCGACCTGCGCCAGCTTGGCGTACGGCTACATCGAAGGCATTGGTGCCGCGCTGCTGCGCGAGGATGCGGCGCTGATCTGCTGGCTGGAGCGCGACCGCAACAGCGGCGAGGTCGCGGTGTGCACGGCGCCGCTGCAGGTGTCCGAGATCCTCCGCCGGCAGCTCTTCGAGGCAGAAGGCAAGCGTGGTACTGACGAGCGCGACCCTGAGCGCCGAAGGCTCGACAGGCTCAGACCCTTCGACGGGCTCAGGGCGGTCGTTCGACTTCTTGCGCGAGCGCGTCGGCCTGGACGAGGCCGAGGAGCTGCTGCTGGGGTCGCCGTTCGACTTCCCGAGCTCGACGCTGATCGCGCTGCCCCGCGACCTGCCGGAGCCGAACGAGCGCGAGTTCGTGCGAGAGACGTCGGAGCTGCTTGGTCGAGGCCTGCCGCGCCAGCCAGGGGCGGGCGCTGATGCTGTTCACGTCCTACGGCTCGCTGATGGCGGTGTACGACCAGATCAAGGCGCCGCTGGAGAGCGAGGGCATCCTCGTGCTGGCGCACGGCGTCGACGGCTCGCCGCGGCAGCTGCTGGCGTCGCTGCGCGAGAACAACCGCACCGTGATCCTGGGCACGGCGTCGTTCTGGGAGGGCGTCGACGTGATCGGGCGAGGCGCTGTCGCTGCTGGTGATCGTGCGCCTGCCCTTCGCGGTGCCGACGGACCCGATCTACCAGGCGCGTTCGGCGCTGTACGACGAGCCGTTCGACCAGTACGCGCTGCCGCAAGCCGTGCTGCGCTTCCGCCAGGGCTTCGGCCGCCTGATCCGCACGCAAGACCGACCGCGGCGTGCTGATAGTGCTGGACCAGCGCGTCCGCAGCCGCAAGTACGGCGAGTCCTTCCTGCGGGCTCTACCGCACTGCACTGTGCGCGATTTGGCGTCGCGCGAGGTCGCCGGCGCGGTCGAGGCGTGGCTGACCCCACCCCTTCGGTCCCCCTCTCCGTCGACGGAGAGGGGGAGGGTGGGAGTCTGAGCGCTTTTGCCGGCTGAGGGGACTTTGGCTTTGTTCGGGCCCGGAGATGCCGCCGAGAGCGCGCGTCTGCGGTTGACCGCAGCGCATTCCGCAGATGCTGAAGCGATGGCGTGGCTTGTGGGGGCGGTGGCGCCCGAGTGGGAACTCGCGGACCTCAAGGCGCACGTCGAAGGCGGCGAGGCGACGCTGATCTCGAACGCGGACGGGAAGGCCATCGGCCTGGCGGTGGCGCTGGTGGGACTTCCAGAGCAGGGCGACGCCTGCGTGCCGCTGATCGCGATCGAGCCGGGCGAGCGCTTCAGGGGACTGGGCGGAGAGGCTGGCCTGGCACTGGAGACGTGGCTGCTCGAGCACTTCGCGGTCCGGCGGGTCCTGGCGCCCGTGCCGGAAGGCAGAGGGCTAGCGGTGTACTTCTGGCTGCGGCTCGGCTACAGGCCGATGCTGGGGGCGGAGGCGCCATGGCCGCTGGTGGGGCTGGCCGGGAAGCCGGTGCGGGGGATATGGATGGGGCGGGGGGAGTAGGCAGAGTAGCAGAGTGCAGAGCGCAGAGTGCAGAGGTGACTCAGGCGCGGCGCCGGCGGCGGCGGCGGGGCTGGGAGGGAGAAGAGCCTTCGGCGGCCTGCTCCGCGGCGCGGGCGCGGGCGGCCAGGGCGCGGCGTTCGCGTTCGTCCTCTTCGGCCTTATCGCGACGCTGGTTCAAGCGGCGGCGCGCCATATGCCGGGTGATCACGTGCGCAAGGCTGAATGAGATACCTATCAGGCTCACGTACCAGAGCAAAGTGTGGACGCCCGGCAGCAGCCGTCCGTAGTCGAACGCGATTAGAAGACAGGCGAGGGTCATGCCCGCGACAAATCCCACCAGGGTAGGGAAGCTGATGAAATTCCACTCGACGTCGGCTTGATCTGGTTGACGGCGGCGTCGGTTGGCCATGGTTAGCGGTACTCCCCTTGACTCCCTGCTTCGCCACCGAAGTTGCCGGCCCCTATGCACTCGCTGCAGCCGAAGATGAGGTGCATGTGCTCCTCGTGCAGCCAGACCTCGCCGCAGTCTTTGCCTTCGACGTCCATGCGCACCTGGAGGTGGAAGTCGCGGCGGCAGGACAGGCAGTTGGCCACGTTGGGGCCATCGAGGCTTTCGGCGCAGATCGGGCAGGCGGCCGCGGTCATTGGGATGGCCCGGGAAGGCCGAACTCGCGCCGAATCAAGTCCAATTCTTGCCCCTTCGTGCCCACTTCGTCTCGCAGCCTCGCGTCCCGCAGTAGCTTCAGCGCTCGTCCGATCTCGGGGCCGCGCGCAAGCCCCAGGCCCTGGAGGTCACGGCCGTTGAGGCTGGTCTTGACTCGCCGCCACGCCGCCAGATAGTTCAGGCAGACTTCGCGCACCGGGTCAACGGCCCTCAGGCCGAACGCCCAGACTGCTGCCGGCGCGAACCGTGCCAGCATGTCGACGGCTTCCGGCGCCGAGAGTGCCGGATGCTCAAGCTTAGCGAACAGATCTTGCAGGCGCACGATGTCGGTCAGGGCGCGCTCTACCTTGGCGGTGAGGTGCAGGCGCGCGGATAGCGAAGTGACGTCTCCCTGGGAAGCGCAGTCCGAGACCAGGCCAAAGCCGAGCTCGTCCACGGGTGCGTACCGTTCGCCGGCCAGCGCTTCGCGCCAGGCGCTGGCGGCTCGCCCGCCAAGGCGGAGCCGAGGATGGATGCGGCCGAGGATTCCCAGGTCCTGCGCGCGCTCGGCGCCGGCCGGCGCCTCTGGTTCGCGGAACAGGAGAGCCAGCTCGCGACGCAGGCGCGGCCCGGAGATGGCATCGAGGTATGCCAGGTCGCGCCGAATCAGATGCGCCGTTTGAGGGCCGACCTCGAAGCCGAGGCGCGCGGCGTAGCGGCAGGCGCGAAGCATGCGCGTAGCGTCGTCCTGGAAGGCGCGCTCGTGCAGAGTGCGGATCAGGCGCGCCTCGATGTCTGGACGGCCGCCGTGAGGGTCCAGAAGGTCGCCGGAGGCGGGGGCCAGGCTCAGCGCCATCGCGTTCACGGTGAAGTCGCGGCGGGCGAGGTCCTCCTCTATGCCCGCGGGTTCGACATCAGGCAGGGCGCCGGGGCGCGCGTAAGTCTCGCGCCGCGTGAGGGCGAAGTCGATGCTGAAGCCCTCGGCGCGAAGGGTCGCGGTGCCGAAGCGGCCGTGGCGGACGACCTTGTGCCCCGTGCGGGCCGCCAGGCGCAGCGCGAACTCCTCGGCGTCGCCGTCGACGGCGATGTCGATGTCGGCGACGCGGCGGCCGAGGATGAGGTCGCGCACAGGGCCGCCGACGAGCCAGAGGCGGGCATCGGCTTCGAGAGCGGCGGCGATGGCGTCGCGCACGGCGGCGCTTTCCGCTTCGGAAAGCTGATTTCGGAAGGTCTCCAGAAGGGCGGCCGGGTTCAAGTTCATCGCAAAACTGTTATTCTGATTATACGCTTGGTCCAGATTTGCCTTGACACCCTTTCTTGCCGACGCCTATGATCCGGTCAACTCAAGGGGTTTCAATTCGGCATACTCGTCATAAGCAATCCTGTCGGATTGGAGCCTAGCTTCCCCGCTCCTAGAGGGAATTCGCGGGCTTGAGGGAGAAATATCGGGTGCTCGCCCACCCATGCCAGGTCTACTTGCGACTCCTCAAAACACTGACAAGGGATCGACGCGCCTCGCGTCCGGCCTCTCTAGAGGGTGGCCTTTCATGACCCTCGAAACCGACGTCGAAGAGCGCATCGGCATCCACTTCAAGGACCAGGCCTTGCTGCGCGAGGCCTTCGTCCACCGTTCATACCTTAACGAATTCCCATCCGAAGGCCTGGAGTCCAACGAACGGCTGGAGTTCTTCGGCGATGCCGTGCTCAGCTACGTGGTCGCCGAGCGGCTGTTCCGCGACTGCCCGACCTGCACGGAAGGCGACCTGACGGAGTGGCGCGGCCACCTGGTGCGCCGCGACAGCCTGGCGAACTTCGCGCGCAAGATCGGCCTGGGGCAGTACCTGCTGCTGGGGCGCGGCGAAGAAGCGGCCGGCGGCCGCGACAGGCCGGCGAACCTGGCGGGCCTTTTCGAGGCGGTGGTCGGGGCGATCGCCATCGACCGCGGGCTAACGCAGTCGAGCAAATTCATTCTCTCGGCCATCGGCGAGGAGATCCGAAACCTCAACCTGCGCCCGACGCCTATCGACCCAAAGTCGCGCCTGCAGGAGGTGGTGCAGGCCCGCTGGCAGCGGGCGCCTGTCTATCGGACGGTGCATGAAGAAGGGCCCGAACACCGCAAGGTGTTCACCGTCGAGGTGAGCGTGCACGGGCAGGTGCTGGCGAGCGGTGTCGGGCTGAGCAAGCAAGAGGCGGAGCGGCAGGCTGCCGGGCGGGCGCTGGAGCAGCTGGCTTCGGAGGGGCAGGGCGAAGGAGAGAGCCCATGACTCGCCCCCTGGCCCCCAATACTGGGGGGATGCGGAACCGCCCCCCCAGCGGCCCAAATTCGGCGGGGCCGGCCTGATGTACCTCAAGCGGCTGGAGCTGCAGGGGTTCAAGAGCTTTCTGGGAAAGACGCTGTTCGAGTTCGGGCCGGGGATCACGGCCGTCGTCGGGCCGAACGGCTCCGGTAAGAGCAACGTCGCGGAATCGCTGCGCTGGGTGCTGGGCGAGCAGGCCGCCCGCAACCTGCGCGCCCGGCGCCTGGAGGACGTGATCTTCTCCGGCTCCAGCCAGAAGGCCGCCGTCGGCATGGCGGAGGTGTCGATCACGCTCGACAACGCGGAGGGCTGGCTGCCGGTCGACTACTCCGAGGTCGTGGTCTCGCGGCGTGCCTACCGCAGCGGCGAGAGCGAATACCTGATCAACAAGTCGAAGGTGCGTCTGCGCGACGTGCTGGACCTCTTCCTGCGCGCCCAGGTGGGTCAGAACAGCTACGCCTTCATGGGCCAGGGCCTGGTCGAAGAAGTGCTGGTGATGCGGCCGGAGGAGCGCCGCCGCCTGCTCGAAGAAGCGGCCGACGTGCGCCTGCTGCGCATCCGGCTGGACGAAGCGCGCGACCGCCTCTCGGCGACGCGGGAGAACCTGGAGCGCGTGAACCTGCTGCTGGACGAGATCGGCCCGCGGCTGCAGCAGCTCGAGCGGCAGGCCGGGCGCGCCGCCGAGCACGAAGGGCTAGCCCGCGAGCTGGCCGAGGCGCTGCACGAGCTCTATGGCCACCTCTGGGGCGAGGCGCAGGAAGCGCTGACCGGCGCGCGGGCGGGCCTCGACCAGCGCCAGCAGGACCTCACACTGGCCCAACGCGACGCGAAGGCCTGCGAAGAGGGCCTGACGGCCCTGAGCGCCGCCGTCGAAGAGCAGGAGCGCGAGCTCTCCAGCCGCCGAAAGCGCGAACGCGAGCTCAGCGACCGCGTGCACACGTCGAGCAGCGTCTTGGCTTCGACGGCGAGCGGATCGAGTCGCACGCGGCGCGACGGCGAGAGCTGGAGGCGGAAACGCAGTCCCTGCAGGCGGAGCGCGCCGACCTCGCGCGGGGCCTCGATACGGCGCGCCAGCGCGAGCTTGGCCTCAAGCCGGAGATCGACGAGGCGAAGGCCCTGATCGAGACGCGGCGGCAGGAGCTGAACGCGCTGGAGCAGGAGAACGCAGGCCTGCGGCGGCGCATCGCCGAGGCCGAAGACCGCATCGAGCGGGCGCAAGCGCACCGCGGCCGAGGCCGAGGTCGCGCTCAACCGCCTGGGCGGCGAGGAAGATCGTGTCCAGTGCTGACGCGATTCGGCGGCAGAGCCAGAAGCGAGAGCTGGTCAGCCAGCTCGCGTCTTTCGGCCGCGAGTTCAAGGTCAACCGCGAGCGCGTCGGGTCGCTCGAGCGCGAGGTCGCGGAAGCGGAGCAGGAACGCAGCGGCCTGGTGGCGATGGTCGAAGCGGGGCGGACGTCGGTCCAGAGCCTGGAAGGCCAGGGGACGGAAGTCGAGCTCGCGCCTGATCCAGCTGCAGGCGCGGACAGGAGCTGCTGCGCCGGCTCCAGAGCGCCCAGGAGGGCGTCGATTCCGGCGTGCGCGTCCCTCATGGGCGATGGCGAGGGCCAGCGCATGAGGCGGCCGAAGGCCTGGTGGGCCTGGTGCGCGACATCGTCCGCGTACCGCCGGGCCTGGAGCGCGCGATCGAAGCGGCGCTGGCCGAAAACGTCCAGGCGCTGGTGTTCGAGAACCTTTCGGCGGCGATGAACGCCATCGAAGTGCTGGAGACGCGCGAGGCCGGCCGGGCGCTCATCTACCCCCTGGACGCGCTGCGGGCGATCGCCGCCGCTGAACCTGATGCGCGAGAAGGGCATCGTCGGCGTCGCCGCGCGGCTGGTGCGCTGCGAGAACCGCTTCCGTCCGCTGGTCGACGCGCTGCTGGGCCGGACCATCGTCGTCGAAAGCTTTCCGCTGGCCCAGCAGGTGCTGCGGCGCGGCCTGGGCGCGGTCGTCACGATGGACGGTGTACTGCTGCGACCCGGCGGGGCGCTCAGCGGCGGCGTGACGAAGGTCTCGGCCGAGTCTTTCAGCCGCCAGCGCGAGCTGGACGACCTGCCGAACGAAATCGCCCTGGCGAACACGCAGGCTGGATGAGATCGAGGCGCGTCTGAAGCGGGAGCAGGACTCGCTCACCGGGGCCAGCACCGCGCTCGGCCGCGCCGAGCCGCGACTGCGAGTCCTTGCGTGAGGAGCTGGCGCTGCGGCAGAACGGCCTGCTGGAGAACCGGGGCCGCCTGATCCTGCTGCGCAGCGAGGCGCGGTCCCTCTGGACCGAGCTGCGGCGGGGCGACGCCAGCCACAGCGACTGGCGGCAGCGGCGAGACGAGCTGCGGGCGGAGCGCGAGCGGGCCCTGGCGGAGGTCAAAACCGGCCGGCGAAGGCCTGGAGAAGGACCGGGAGGCCGCCGCCGCGCTCTCGAACCGGCGCAACCAGGCGATCGACGCGGTGTCCGAGGCCGCGGCGGCGCACGCGGACCTCGAAGGCGAGGCGAAATCGCTGGCCCGCCAGGTCGAGATGCTGCAGCGACCTCGATGACGCGGCTGGACGCCCAGATCAAGGGCCGCGATGAGCGCCAACAAGGCCCTCGACGGCGAGGTGCAGACGCTGCGCGGGCCGCATCGAGGCGCAATCGGCCGAGCTTGCAGAAGCGCAAGAAGAGCTGGCGGTGCTGCTGGCGGAGATGGAGCCGGCCGAGGGCGAGCTCAGCCACCTGCAGGGGCGCGAGAAGAGCATGCGCGAGCAGCTCACCGCCGCCCGGTCGCGCCTTCTCGAGGCCGAGCGAGCCTTCATGGAGGCGGAGGCCAGCCTCAAGCTGCGCAACGACGAGATCGAGTCGCTGCGCGACGCCGATGGCCGGCGAGGGCTTCCGTCCCGAAGGGCACGCAGTCGTGACCATGACGGACGCCCCGGCATCGGCCGCAGGGCCTGCCGCCGATCCGCGGCGGAGCGGCCGTCGAACCCGCTGGAGCTGCGCGACCGCATCGCCGAGCTGCGGCGTCAGATCCGCGGCCTGGGGCCGGTGAACGAGCAGGCGCCGGCGGACTACGGCGAGAGCAAGGAGCGCTTCGACTTCCTCAAGGGCCAGGTCGACGACCTCACCGGCTCGGAGAAGACCCTGCTCGGCGCCATCGACGAGCTGGAGACGAACATCCGCGAGCGGCTCAAGGCGACCTTCGCCGTCGTCGACAAGAGTTCCAGCGCTACTTCGAGCCGTTCTTCGCGGGCGGCAAGGCGCATCTGCAGCTGACGCACCCGGACGACTTCGCGAACAGCGGCATCGAGATCATCGCCCAGCCGCCGGGCAAGCGCGTCAACGCGATCTGGCGATGCTCTCCGGCGGCGAGCGGGCGCTGACCGCGCTGGCCCTGCTGCTGGCGCTGCTGGAGGCCCACCCGTCGCCGATCTGCGTGCTGGACGAGGTCGACGCGGCCCTGGACGAGGCGAACGTCGGCCGCTTCGTCGAGGCGCTGCGGGAGCTGGCGCAGAAGACCCAGTTCATCATCATCACGCACAACCCGCGCACCATCGAGGCCGCCGACGTGATCTACGGCGTCTCGATGGGCGCCGACAACACGTCGAAGGTGTTGTCGCTGCGGCTGGGCGACCCGGCGCCGGAGTGACGGCCTCACCCCCTGCCCCCTCTCCGCCCGGCTGTGCGGGGGTTCCGACTGGCTTCAGTCGCCGGCCTCCTACTTCCTGCCTCTCGTTCGGTATCATCGAGGGCGGAGGTAGCGCCTAGTGCCGTTTTTCCGACGCCGCCCGAAGCCAGAGGCGCATGTCGCCGAGGCCGAACCTGACAGCGAGATAGAGGCGCCCGGCGAAGCTATCGCGGTTGATCAGCCGGCGATTGTCGCCGAAGAGCCTTCGCCGGAGGCGCTACGCATCGCCGAGGAGAAAACCGAGCAGGCGCTGACGCGCACGCGCCGCACCTGGTTCGGGCGCATCACCGGCATCCTCGACCGCGGCAAGATCGACGAGGACCTCTGGCTGGAGCTGGAGGAGGTGCTGCTCGGCGCCGACGTCGGCGTGCAAGACGACCGAGAAGATCCTCGACAGCCGTCCGCGAGCGCGTCGAGAAGGAGCGCGTCCGCGACGCCCACGAGGTGCGCGAGCTGCTCAAGGACGAGCTGGTCGCCATCCTCGAGGCGGTGCCCCTCAAGGGCGCGCTCTGGGGCGAAGACGTGACGCAGCCGCCGCGGCCGGGCGTGATCCTGGTCGTCGGCGTCAACGGCACCGGCAAGACGACGAGCATCGCCAAGCTGGCGCACCTCTACGCAAGGAGGGCGAGCAGGTGGTCGCTGGCGCGCCGGCGACACCTTTCGCGCCGCCGCCATCGACCAGCTGAAGGACTGGGCGCGAGCGCGTGGGCGCGCCAGGTCGTCGCGCACAAGGAGGGCGCCGACCCGGGCGCCGTCGCCTTCGACGCCATCGGCGCCGCCCAGAGCCGCAACGCCGCCGTGGCGATCATCGACACGGCCGGCCGGCTGCACACCAAGTTCAACCTGATGGAGGAGCTGCGCAAGGTGCGCCGCGTCATCGAGCGGCGCGACCCGACGGCGCCGCACGAGGTGCTGCTGGTGCTGGACGCGACGACCGGCCAGAACGCGCTGATCCAGGCGAAGGCCTTCGCCGAGGCGGTCGACGTGACGGCGATCGCGCTGACGAAGCTGGACGGCACCTCGAAGGGCGGCATCGTCTTCGCGATCAGCGACGAGCTGGGCCTGCCGGTGCGCTTCGTCGGCACCGGCGAGGGCGAGGACGACCTGCAGCCCGTTCGACGCGGAGGCGTTCGTCGACGCGCTGTTCGAGTGAGCGCCCCCTGCCTTCCTCCGAGCGAACGAAGCGGCGGCGTCTCGCGGACGCCGGCTTGTGCCTCCTGGGCCATGATCCAAAGCAGGCCGCGAGGCCGATAAGCAAGTAGATGTTCCGGGAAACGTTTGGCTGGTGGCTGGTGGTCGAGGCGGTGGGCCTGGTCGCGCTGCCGCTGGCGCTTCGTCCTGTTTCGGCGCCTGCCCGGCCGGGGCTACGCCTTCGCCAAGCCGGTGGGGCTGCTGCTCGGCGGCTACCTGTTCTGGCTGGCGCTGTCGGCGCACCTCCTGCCGAACCGGCCCGGGCAGCATCGTCTGGGTGCTACATCGCTGCTGGCGGTCGATCTCGGCCCTGATCTACCGCGCCGGCGCTGAGCGAGATCGCTGGCGGCGCTGCGAGAGCGCATGCGGCGTGATCATCGCCGTCGAGGTCGTGTTCACGCGTCGGGCTCTTCGCTCGGCGGCGTACCTGCGGTCCTTCATCCCGGAGATCGCCGGCACCGAGAAGCCGATGGACTTCATGTTCCTCAACGCGGCCGGCCGCAGCCGCTACTACCCGCCGGACGACCCCTGGCTCGTCCGGCTTCGACGTCAGCTACTACTACTTCGGTTACGTGCATCCAGGCGATGCTCGGCAAGCTGGCGGCGCGTGCCGACGTCGGTGGCCTTCAACCTGGGGCTGGCGAGCACGGCGGCGCTGGCGGTGACGGCGGCGTTCGGCCTCGGCTACGACCTGGTGGCTTCTGGTGCGGCGCGCGACGTTCCAGATCGGCGCTGGCGGCCGGCGTGCGCGGCGGCGGTGCTGGTTGCGGTCCTGGGCAACCTCGAGGGCGTGCTCGAGTTCGCGCAGGGCGAACGGCGCTGGGCTCGGACGGCGTCGTCGAGCTCGATGGACATCGACGACCTGGACCGGCGCAGGAGAGCGACGCCTGCCTGACTGCCGTGGTATGCCTCAAGTACCCGACGAGCAGTCGAGCTTCTGGTGGTGGTGGCGCGCGACGCGCATCTCGCCGGACGCCGACTCGATCACGGAGTTCCCGTTCTTCAGCTTCCTCCTGGGCGACCTGCACCCGCACGTCATGGCGATCCCGTTCGTGCTGACGGTCGTTGGCGCTCGGCGCTCGCGTTCTGGCGCTCGGAGGAGCCGCTGAGCTTCGACACCTGGACGCCAGCCCGGCGATGCTGCTGCTGCTGAGCGCGTTCTTGCTCGGCGGCCTGGGCTTCCTCAACACCTGGGACCTGCCGACCTTCGGCGCTTCTGCTGGCCCTGCTGGTCCTGCTGCCGCAACGTCCGAGATCAGGCGCTCGTTCTCGCGGGCGATTGGCCCGCACGGCGGGCTTCGTGCTGCCGCTGGCGGCTGTCGCCGTCATCGCTCTACGTGCCCTTCTACGTGACCTTCGGCAGCCAGGCCGGCGGCCTCGACGCCGTGAGCAACGGCGCGACGCGGCCGCTGCACAGCGTCGCTGTTCTGGGCTGCCCGCTGGTCGCTGCTGACGCTGCCCGTGCCGCTGGTCCGAGTGCTGAGCGGACCAGGACGCGCGTACCAGCGACGCGCGTCTGCGGCCGTGGTTTCGCGTGCCGGTAGCGCTTCTGCTGGTGTGGGCGCTGCTGCTCGCGTCATGACGGCGGCTCGATCACGGACGCGGTTTCGGCGCGCGGCTGGAACTGGCTGACGGTGCTGTTCTGCGGGCGCGGGCTTCTGTGTGTCGCGCTGCTGGCGTTATGGCGCGCGGTCGGAATCGCAGGAAGAGGACGAGGGCGACCGCGCAGGCCTCACGCCGATGCTGGCGCTGATGACGATCGGCGATGCTGCTGATCCTCGGCACCGAGCTGTTCTTCGTGCAGGACCTCTTCGGCTCGCGGCTGAACACCGTGTTCAAGCTCTACTACCAGGCGTGGCTGCTGCTGGGTTGCGCCGGGGCCTACGGCGCCTACTGGCTGGTGCAGGAGTGGGCCGCGCAGCCGCGGACCTTCGCCGGAGTTCGCGCGCGGCGCCTGGGGCGGGCTGGCGGCGCTGGTCATCGCTCGGGGCGCTGCTCTACCCGCTGGGAGCGACGCTGTCGCGCACGAACGGACTGCAAGGACGTAACCGGACGCTGGACGGGCTGGCTACGGTTAAGGCCAGCCAGCCGGATGAGGCCGGGGCTGTGAACTGGCTGCGCGAACTTCGCCGGCCAGGACGAGCATATCGTCGAGGCCGTGCTGGGTTCGTACTCGCTGGGCGGGCGGATGTCGGCGCGCAGCGGCGTGCCTACGGTGCTGGGCTGGCCCGGCCACGAGATCCAGTGGGGTCGCGCAGGACGAGCTTGTGCAGGCGCGGGAGGCCGATGTCAATACGGCCTACACAACCGAGTCACTGGCGGACGCGGTTTCAATCCTGCGAAAATACGGTGTAACGTATGTGTAGTGGGAAACGTGGAGCGCGCAAAGTACCCCGCCGCAGAGCCTCCAGAAGTTCTCCGGCCTGCAGTCCGTGTACAACAACGGCGTCACGGCCATATATCGCCTTCCCCTCGAGCAGCCTGGCGCGAACGTGGGCGGGCGGTGATGTCCCTCCTGCGGCCCACGGAGGCGCGCCGCCGCGTGTCAGCTCGCGACGGCCTTGGAGCGCGATTCGGTGAGCGCCGGCGTGGCTGAGGCGACGCTGGGGCGGCGCACTTTCGCCTTGCCCTCGACGCGTGTCGAGGCGCGATCGAGTGGGTGATCGCGCACTGGGACGTGATCGCGATCGTCGGGCTTATGACGCTCGCGGCTTGCCCTGCGCTTCTGGGACCTCGGCGCGAGGGCGCTGCACCACGACGAGAGCCTGCACGCCCAGTTCAGCTACTACCTGGCGGACGGCAAGGGCTACAAGCACGACCCGCTGATGCACGGCCCCTTCCTCTTCCACTCTCGGCGCGCGGTCTATCTTCCTCTTCGGCGACACCGACTACACGGCCCGGCTGCGCCGGCGCTGTTCGGGACGGTGCTCGTCGGGATGCCGTACCTGCTGCGAAAGCAGATCGGCATGAAGGCGGTGCTGATCGCGGCCGTGCTTCCTCTGCTTTTCGCCGACGCTGCTCTACTTCAGCCGCTTCGACCGCAACGAGACCTGGATGGCGGTCTGGACGCTGGGCGATGGTGATCTGCGTCTGGCGCTACCTGGACGAGCAGCGCGACGGCTGGCTCTACGGCATGGCGGCGCTGCTGGCGCTGAGCTTCGCCACGCAAGGAGGTCACCTTCATCACGGTGGCCATCCTGCTGGTCTTCGTCGAACCTGATGCTGGCGGTCGGAGCTGGGGAAGCGCCGAGAGAGAGAAGAGGTCGACAGCTTCAGTGTCGCGGCGCGGACGGCGATCCTGATGCCGGTCGCCTGGCTGATTGCGGCATTGTGGCCGCTTCTCGGTGCGAAACCATTCGGCCGGATCAAGCTGCCGCCGATCGGGGATGTGATGGTGCTGCTCGGCACGCTGGCGCTGCCGCAGTTCGCGGCCGGCGTGCAGGAGCTGCCGTTCGTCGGCGACAAAGGCTACTCTCCGCTCTCCACAGTGACGGGCGCCACGCCGGAAGACAGCCTTCGGATCGACACGGTAGTGATCCTGCTCATGGTCTCGGTCTACGTTGGCCTGCTCTGGAGGCCGAAGGTGTGGGCGATCGCGGCCGGCTTCTTCTACGTCCCCTACGTGCTGCTTGTACACGACATTCTTCACCGTCCAGCCGGCGCCCTGGACGCGCGCCTTCTGGCAGGGGCACGGCGGGTTTTTCTCCGGCATCTGGGGCTCGCTGGACTACTGGCTGGAGCAGCACGACGAGAAGCGCGGCAACCAGCCCCTCTACTACTACGGCCTGATGACGCCGCTGTACGAGTTCCTGCCGATGCTGCTGGCCTTCGGCGGCGCAGTCTGGCTGGCCCTGCAAGGGCGACTCCTTCAAGCGCTGGCTGCTGTTCTGGCTGGCCGGCATCTTCGTCGGGCTATCGATAGCCGGCGAGAAGATGCCCTGGCTGGAGGTGCACATCGCGCTGCCGCTGGCGCTGATCGGCGGCGTCGTGCTGGCGAAAGCTATCGACGAGCTTGACTTTTCGAAGGTCAACTGGCAGGCGCTGGCGCGGCCTCGCGGCGATCTCGGCGGCGGCGATCTTCATGCTGGTCACCCTCGACACGAGCCCGTTGCGCACGGCCGGATACGTGCTGCTCTTCGGGGCGATAGGCGGCACCGCCTTCCTGTTGTTCTCCGAAGGTTGGCGCTCCGGCGCGCGAGGCGCGCTGGTCGTGGGCATAACCCTGCTCCTGTTCCTGACCGTGCGAGCGGGGACAATGGTCTCGTTCCAGCACGACGACACGCCGGTCGAGATGATGGTCTACACCCAGACCTCGCCCGACATTCCGAAGCTCCGCGACCGCATCGACGCGCTGGCCAAGGAGAGCGGCCTGGGCCTGCAACCTGCCGATCGTCGTCGACGCGACGGACGGCTTCTCGTGGCCCTGGGCCTGGTACCTGCGCGACTACCACGACGTCCAGTACCCGGCGATCACGCCGGGCTTCCAGCCGCCCGAGAACGCGGTGCTGCTGATCGCGCAGTCCAACATCGGCGCCATCGACCCCAACGGCTACAACACCACGCCTTACAAGCACCGCTGGTGGTTCATGGAGGAGGCCTACCGGGACCAGACGCCGGCAAAGGTCTGGGACAAGTACACGAACCCGCTGCTGGACCTGGGACCAGTCACGATTCCCCAGCCAGACACCGGCAGCTTCGACAAGCTGGGCCGGTTCTGGCTGCACCGCTTCCCCGACGACGGCACTCACACCGGTTCCGTGAACGCGGTGGCCTACTTCCCGCAGACACTCTCTGCTTTCGACGTGCGGAGCACGCCGCCTGAAGCCTGCGCCGGAGCCGGTGACGCTGGACGACGGACGCATCGTCGTCGGCAAGCTGGGGACGGGGCAGGGCGAGTTCACCTCAGCCGGCGGACGTCTTCGTCGATAGCGACGGGAACGTCTGGGTGGCCGACAGCCGCAACAACCGCATTCAGAAGTTCGACGCGCAGGGCCGTTTCGTGGGCATGTTCGGCGGCGGCGGCGGCAGCCCCGGGCGCTTCAACGAGCCCTGGTCCGTCGCCGTGGACGGCGACGGCTTCATCTACGTCGCGGACACCTGGAACCACCGCATCCAGAAGTTCAGCCCGGACTTCACGTTCGTCGCGGCCTGGGGGGAGCCCTACGTCGGGCCGAACCCAGGGCCGCTACGAGCTGTTCGGCCCGCGCGACATCGCCTTCGCGCCGGACGGCACGCTGTGGGTCACGGACACCGGCAACAAGCGCATCGCTCAACTACACGCAAGACGGGGCAGCTCATCCGCTCGATAGGCAGCGGCGGCAACGGCCTGGGCCAGTTCGACGAGCCGGTCGGCCTGGCCTTCGATGCCGCCGGGAGCCTGCTACGTCGCCGACACCTGGAACCAGCGTATCCAGCGCTTCTCGCCTGACATGGCGTCGCAGACCGCGTTCGCGGCGGGCTGGGCGAGCCAGGACGCGATCGACAAGCCCTACTGGCCGTCCTCAGCGACGGCCGCGTGTTGGCCAGCGAGCCGGCCCAGGGGCTGCTGATGTTGTTCGACGCTCCGCGGCCCCGTGAGGACCTGGAAGCCGTCCGACGGTTCACGGCCGATCGGCGTGGCAGCGATCCCGGGTGGCGGCTTCGTGTTCAGTGGACGCGGCCAAGAACGAGGCTGCAGATCGTGCCCGCCGCCGACATCGACAAGCTGTTCCACTAAGCCTGCGGTCCGTTTGGCGCACGCGAGGCCGGCTGCCGATTGCGGGCGCCGAAAGGGCCGATTCGCGTTGACCGGAGAGGCGGGTGAGACGATAATTCGGTTAAACGCCCATCGCATTTCACACCCCGCCGCCCTGTCTCGACGAGGCCTATTGACATCGATCTCGAGGAACTCTGGCAGAAGGCGCGCTCTCCGAACTGGCCTCGGCCACCGGCGCCGAATCGCTCGAGGCCTGGCGCCTGGCCTACCTCGGCCGCCAGGGTGCCGTGACGCAGGTGCTGCGCGGCCTCGGCGAGCTGCCGATCGAGGAGCGACGCGGCGGTCGGCGCCGCGCGCGAACGCTCTAGCGCACGAGCTGGAAGCGGCGCTGGCAGAGCGCGTCGAGGAGTTGGACGCAGGTCGGCGGTCGCCGAGCTGGAAGCGGGTGCCATCGACGTCACGCTGCCGGGACGCAAGGGCCTGGTCGGGCGGCTGCACCCGATAACGCAGACGCATGCGCGACATCCTGGCGTCGCTGACGGCGAATGGGCTTCCAGGTCGCCGAAGGGCCCGAGGTCGAGTGGGAGTACTACAACTTCGACGCGCTGCGCATTCCCGAAGCACCACCCGGCGCGCGACACGCAGGACACCTTCTGGCTCGACTACAAGCAGTCGGAGCACGCGCGGCATGCTCCTGCGCACCCAGACGTCGCCGAACCAGATCCGCTTCATGGAGAAGAACCAGCCGCCGATCCGCGTCGCTGTCGCCGGGTCGCGTCTACCGCTACGAGGCGACGGACGCGACGCACGAGTGGATGATCCACCAGGTCGAGCTGCTGGCCGTCGATGAGGGCATCACCATGCGGCACATGAAGGGCTGCGCTGACCCAGCTGGCGCAGGCCCTGTTCGGCCGCGACCGGCCGCGTGCGCTTCCGCTGCGACTACTTCCCCTTCGTCGAGCCGGGCGCGGAGGTCGACGATCCAGTGCGGCCTCTGCAGACGGCGGCGGCTGCCGCTCCTGCGGCAACGAGGGCTGGCTCGAGATCGGCGGGCGCCGGCATGGTGCACCGCGAGATCCTCGAGAACGTCGGCTACGACGCCGACCGCTACACCGGCTTCGCGGCCGGCTTCGGCGTCGAGCGCATCGCCATGCTGCGCCACGGCATCGACGACATACGCTACTTCTACGCGAACGACCTGCGCTTCCTGCGGCAGTTCTAGACGCCGATGCTGGTTTCGCTGAAGTGGCTGTCTGAGTATGTCCCACTGTCCTTGCCGCCGCAGGAGCTGGCGCGATCGGCTGACGATCGCCGGCGTCAAGGTGGAGCGAGTGATCATCCCGCGAGGCGAGAGTGGGAATCGCGTCGTCGTCGGGCGGGTCACGCGGGTCGAACGCGCATCCCAACGCCGACCGCCTGCGCCTGGTGACTGTCGACGTCGGGCGGCGCTGAGCAACCGACAGGTGGTCTGCGGCGCCCCGAACGTCGCGGAGGGGCAGAAGGTGGCCTTCGCGGCCGTGGGCGCAAGGCTGCGCGACGGGCACACGGGCGAAGTGGCCGTCCTGAAGCCGGCGCGCATCCGCGGCGTCGAGTCCGCGGGCATGGTGCTGCTCCGAGAAGGAGCTGGGCCTGTCCGAGGCGCACGAGGGCATCCTGGTGCTGCCCGAGGACGCGCCCGTCGGCGCGCCGCTGCGCGAGTACCTCGGCGACACCATCTTCGACATCGAGGTCACGCCGAACCGGCCGGACCACATGTCGATCCTGGGCGTGGCCTGGGAGGTCGCGGCCCAGACGCACGGCAAGGTGCGCGAGCCGGAGCGCATGTACCCGGAGAACGCGGCGCTCGCGGCTTCAGCGCAAGACATCCGTGACGATCGAAGACCGCGACCTCTGCCCGCGCTACATCGCCGGCATTGTCGAACGCGTCAAGGTCGGGCCTTCGCCGGACTGGATGCAGGAGCGCCTGCTCTCGGCCGGGATGCGGCCGATCAACAACGTCGTAGACATAACGAACTACGTGATGCTGGAGATGGGCCAGCCGCTGCACGCGTTCGACTTCCGCAAGCTCGGCGGCCAGCGCATCGTCGTGCGCCGCGCCCGTCCGGGCGAGCGTCATGCGCACGCTGGACGGCGTCGAGCGCGAGCTGACGCCGGAGATGCTGGTGATCGCGGACGCGCAGAAGGCGCAAGCGGTCGCCGGCGTCATGGGCGGCGGCGAGGCCGAGGTCAGCGCCGGCGACGACGACGATGCTGCTCGAGGCGGCGAACTTCAACCCCGTGAACATTCGCGCGCACCGAGCAGCAGCGCTGGGCCTGCGCACGGAGGCATCGATCCGGTTCGAGAAGGGCCTGCATCCGGAGCTGGCGGCTGCACGCGGCCCGCCGGGCGATGAAGCTGCTGGTCGACATCGCGGGCGGCCGCGCGGCCAAGGGACTGGTCGACGTGTACCCCAAGAAGCGCAAGGACACGCGCGTCGTAGTCACGCGCGAGCGCATCGAGCAGGTGCTCGGCGTCGACGTGACCTCGACCCAGGTGCGCGACGGCGCTGACCGACCTCGGGCTTCGGCTGCCGCTGGGTGCCGCCGGACCGCTACGTCGTGCGCGCGCCCTACTGGCGCACGGACGTGAACATCGCCGACGACGTCATCGAGGAGATTGCGCGGGTCACCGGTTACGACCGCATCGAGCCGTTGGCCGCTGGCGGGCGCGATTCCGCCACCGGTAAGCGCGCCGGTGCGCGAGCTGCGAGAGCGCCTGAAGGACGCCTGTGTCGCGGCCGGGCTGCAGGAGGTCATCAACTATCCGCTGACCAACAACGAGATCCTGGCGGCGCGTCGTCCCGAGGACGTCCTGGAGATGCACCCGCCGATGCGCCTGCGAGAACCCGATGAGCAGCGAGGCCGTGGTTATGCGCTCCTCCCTGCGGGCGAGCCTGCTCCAGGCGGCCGCGTCCAACCTGCGGTTCGAGAAGGGGCATGGTCGCCCTGTTCGAGAGCGCCCGCATCTATCTGTACAGCCAGGAGGGTGACCTGCCCGAGGAGCGCGAGCGCATCGTCGGCATCGTGACCGGCCATCGAGTCGGCCGCTGGGGTGAGCCGGAAGTCGAGCCGGTCGACTTCTTCGACGCCAAGGGCATGGTCGAGCAGGCGATGGAGAAAATCGGCGCCCGGATCGAGTACCGCGCCGAAGACGAGTTCGGCCTCCTGCGTGGGCGCACTGCGGCCATCTACGCCGGCAACGAGCCGGCCGGTGTCCTGGGCCAGGTCCACCCGCACCTGGCCGCGAAGTTCGACATCGCCGGCCCCGCCTTCCTTTTCGATATCGACGTCGAACGCCTGCTCGCGGCCCTCCCGCAGGAGGTGCGGCACGAAGCGCTGTCGCGCTTCCCCGCGGTCACGCAAGACATCGCCGTCACAGTCGAGACCGCTGTCCCGTCCGAGACGGTGCGGCAGCTCATTGCCGCGAGCTCGCTGGTCGCAGCCGTGCGCCTCTTCGACGTTTATGAGGGCGAGCATGCTGGCGCGCGGCAAGCGTTCGCTGGCCTTCGCGGTGTCCTTCCAGGCGGCGGACCGGACGCTGACGGACGCTGATGTGGCGGACGCGCGCCGTCGGATCATTCACCGACTGGAGCGCGAGGTGGGGGCGGAGCTGCGCGGCGGGTAGGGCCGGCCTCTGGTTCTGATTGGCCAGGACATACTCAATCGCCTGGCGCTAGCTGTTCACGGGCCGCGACTTAGTGGCCGATTAGCGCTTCCGGACGCCTAACGGCGGCACTCACTCCAGCCTCACGAATCCACCACGCTCGTACGAAGCCACGCAGACCTGCTCGCCCGAGGCCTGCGCCGGGATGCCCGCGCGCGTCTCGTATCGCTTCACCGCCACGCGGTCGTAGCTGAAGTTGAGCGCCACTTGCGTATCAATGCCGACGAGGTCGAGCGCGGGGCTGCCTACGAGAGCGATGCGGCTGCCCGGGGGCAGGGGACCGCAGAGCCGCGGCACGTCTTCGAAGATGTGACGGTAGTAAACGGCCTGCAGATGGGCATAGTCCTGGCGCGAGCGAGCCTCGAGCGCGAGTGCAGGTACCAAGACCAGCAGGCAGGCGCCGAAGGCGATGGCCGTCCGTCGCGGCGCCTTCAGGACCGCGCTCAGGGTTGTTTGGAGGCCGCTGGCGACGAACAGGGCGAACGGGACGGAGGCCAGGTAGGTGTAGCGGTGGTCGATGCCATGCTCGAACAGGGAGAGTGGCGCCAGGCAGATCAAGGTCCACAAAAACAGGAATGACAGCGGCGGGTGGCGGCTGAGCAGGGCAGCTGCGCCCGCGGCAAAGAATGCCAGCGCGGCGGCCACTCGTAGAGCCGCGAAGTCTTCAGTAGCGCCGAACGGGAAGGCCATCCACTTGATGTAAGTCCACAGGTTGTCGAACAGGCGCAGGTCGATGCGGTAGGCGCCATCGGCGGAGATCGTGTTGTACTCGCGGCGATAGACGCCGAAGTAAAAGGCTGCGGCGAGCAGGACGAAAGGCAGGACATCTAGCGCGACCCGCCGGAGCGTCGGCCGGCGAAGGTCGCGCGCCTCCGCTAGCGCCATCAGGCCGGCGACGCCGGCCAGTGTGACGGCGGGCTCCTTCGCGAGCAAGGCCAGCGCGAACGCGGCCAGTGATGCGGCGTAGATGCCGCGGCGGTCGCGGGCGGTGCGGCGCAGGTAGGCGAGGAAGAGGCACAGGGACAGGAGATAAAGGAGCGCCGAGAGCAGGTCCGTGACTTCGGAGACCCAGCTCACGGCGAAGCTATAGGTTGGCAGCGTCAGGAATATGAGGGCGCCGCCGGCCGCGGCCAACCGGGACCGCGAGAGCTGCCAGCCGAGCACGGCGACGACCACGCCGATGGCCAGGTGCATCACCAGGTTGAGGACGTGGTAGGCAGTGGGGTCGAAGCCGAAGACGCGCCAGGTTACCCAGAAGTAGGCGTCTGTTAGGGGCCGGATGTAAGGCGTGGGGTAGTCGAAGGGGTCCAGGGGCGTCGAGAAGGAGGTTTCGCGGCGGAGAAGGTCCAGGGCGCCGTGGCTGGAGGCGGCTTTGAGCCAGATGAAATCGTCCAGCATGAAGAAGTCTGACATCGACTTCCAGTAGACGGCCAGCGGCAGGGCCACGACGAGCGCGGCGAAGGCCACGAGCGCTGCGCCCGTCATCATAGCGGATGGCAGTTCTGATCCCCGCGACGCGGCTGTAAACGGAGCAGTTGGAATGGCCCCCGCTGTGGTGACAGCGTTCGAAGTCCTGCGAAATAGGGGTACGGGTGGCCTCCGATGATGCTTTTCGAGAGCGTATCAGAGGATCATAGCGGCGACCCAAACGGCGTCGTCGCATGTGTCAGACGAGGATCCAAAGGCCTCGCGCCCGGCGTGAATGCGCTCCCAGGAAGGGGCGACTCCACACGCGCGGCCGTCGGCCGAGATCGCGCTTGCTCTTCGTCGATGGTCGCGGCGACGGTCCGCGCTTGGCGGCGCTGATTCAAGCGGCTTGCGCCCGCTTGAATTGCTGTTCGAGGAACCTGGCGATCGCATCATTGACGGGGCCGGGATCGGTAACCGGTCCCATGTGGCCCAGGCCTTCGAATTCCATCACTTCGACCCTCTGCAGCGCCCCTGCGAGTTTGCGCGCGACGCCGCGAGATGAGGCTGGGGAGCGCTTACCGACCATGTAGAGCACCGGTACGTCCAATGCTTCGAAGGCGGCCAGGGGCGTCGGCTCAGTGAGCAGGGCGTGGCCCCAACGGCGAATGTTTGACACCGAGGCGGCGATGGGGGCCCTTCGTTGCTCCGGCGTTTGTTCCCAGCTGCCTGTGCCCATCCAGTAGTCGATGAAGCGCTCGGCAGCGCCCTCGCGGTCGTCCGCATCCAGAGAAATGGACGCTTCGGCAAGCACCTCACGAATGCCATCGGCATCGTTCGGAGGGGGCGAGTCAGCCTCGATCAGTGAGAACAGTGTCGGCTCGTACAGGGCCAGGGCGCCCACTCGTCCCGGATTCGCGATGGCCGCGATCAGGGCGACAGCTGCACCGTACGAATGCCCGACCAGGGCCGTTGGACGCCCCGCTATCTGAAGAACCGGCTCGATGAACGCTACCTCGTCAAGAAGGTTAATCACGCGGTCAGAAGGCCATTCGGGACTCTGACCGCTGCCGTACAAGTCCGGCGCCAGCACCCGGAACTCCGGGGCGAGCAACTCCATGAGCGCGCGCCACTGACCGGACGTGCTCGCGTTAGCGTGGAGGCAGACAACGCCGAGTCCCGCACCTGCCTCGCGGAAGAATGGTTGAATTCGCTCCATTTGTGTCTCCCCGCGGAATCGGACTGGCACCGCTGGCGAGCGACGGCCTCGCATGCGGTGCTCCTCAATCCATGTTATGGCAGCACGCCCCGCCGACGTTGTGAACCAGGTCACAACCGCAGCAAGCGTTGATGGCGCGCCTATTCAACGAGGTAGACAGGCTTGGGACGTTGGGACTAAACGAGGGCAGCCTTGGCGGCGCCGGCCAGGGAGGCGAAGGCGGCTTCGTCGCGGATGGCGAGGTCCGCCATCATCTTGCGGTCCACTTCGATACCGGCGCGCTTGAGGCCGTTGATCAGCTGGCTGTAAGTGATGCCGCTGAGGCGGGCGGCGGCGTTGATGCGGGTGATCCAGAGGCGGCGCATCTGGCCGCGCCGGTCGTACCGGTCACGGGTGGAGTAATCGAGGGCGTGGAGCACGGATTCGTTGGCGCGACGGAACAGGCGATGGCGCTGGCCCTTGTGGCCCTTTGCCATGGTGATGATCTTCTTGTGGCGGGCTCGGCCGGTTACGCCTCTCTTGACTCGCGGCATGTCAATCTACCTTCCTTGGAGGTGGCTCAGGAAACGCCGTAAGGCAGCAGGCGGTGGACGCGCTTCTGCATCGGCTTGGACGCCATCATCTTGCCGGTGAGCTTGATCAGGGCGCGTTTTGATTTTCGGGTGCGCAGGTGGCTGCGGCTACCTTTGCGGTGCATCACCTTGCCCGTGCCGGTGATGTAGAAGCGCCGTTTGGCGCCTTTGTGCGTCTTAAGCTTGGGCATCGCTCGACTCGTCCCCCACGCCCGAATGCGGAGCGTTGGTTAGTTTGGTTGCGCTTCGGCGGGCGCCGGCTCCCTGGCGGCCGGCGCGGCGGCTTCTTTGACGGCCTTCTCCTTGCCGGGTGCGAGGATGACCGAAAGGAAGCGCCCTTCCATATTAGCGGGCTTTTCGATTACGGACACTTCCTTGAGCTTGTCGGCTACTCGGTCCAGGACGCCGCGGCCTACTTCGGGGTGGACCATCTGGCGGCCGCGGAACATGACCGTGACCTTCACCTTGTCGCCGCCCTTGAGGAACTTCTCGGCCAGCTTGGCCTTCATCTCCAGGTCATGAATGTCCGTTGTCGGGCGCATGCGGATTTCGCGCAGGGTAGAGGAGTGCTGGCCCTTGCGGGACTCGCGGTCTTTCTTGGCTTGTTCGTACTTGAACTTGCCGTAGTCCAGCATGCGGACCACGGGGGGGTTAGCCGTCGGCGCGACCTCGACAAGGTCAAGATCGCGGTCGCGTGCCATTTCCAGGGCCTGGTAAAGGGGCACCACGCCGAGGCGTTCGCCGTTATCCCCAATGACGAGGACTTCCCGTGCCCTTATGCGCTCATTGACGCGGAGTTCGCGCGCTATCGCCGGCCGCCCTTATGAACGATAGAAGTGACCTTCCTCAAGACTGCGCTTGACTATAACAGAGGGGCCCGAAACAGGTCAATCAGATACGGGCACGCCGTCATAAAGGCCAGCAGTCACAATCGCCCCTGAGGACGGAGCATGCCCACATGGGCCAAACCGAGCGCTCGAATCGCTTAGAACCGGCCCGGGCCAGGCGCCGGCGAGCCCATGGTCTGGAAGCAGTCACGGCAGTACACGGGGCGAGTGCCGCGCGGCTGGAATGGGACCTGGGTCGGACGGCTGCAGTTGGCGCAGACAGCGTCGTACAGCTGGCGCGGGGCGCGAGCGACCTGAGGCGCGTCCGAGCGAGGGCCGCCGCCGCCGCCCGAGTCCGTGCGCCGGTTGGCGCGGCAGCCGCGGCAGCGCTTGGGTTCCAGGTAGCCCCGAGAAGCGAAGAACTCCTGATCATCGGCCGAAAAGAGAAATTCGCGGCCGCACTCAACACACGTGAGCGTTTTGTCATCGTAAGCCACGCCAAGGCCCTCCAAGGACGCCCGCCACCGCGGGTCTACCGCCCCGTCGTGGCGGGGCAACTCCACCCCGCCGCGGCGGGTCCTGCTCAGTCGGAGTCGGCCTTCGAGTCTCGATCCTTCGGGCGCGGCTTCGGCTACTGGTGCTGCCAGCAGTCAGCGATCAGCCTCTGAGCACAGATTGGCTGCTGCGTGGCAGACAGAATATGCGAGGGATGCGGATGTGACAAGCGGATAGGTGCTCAGGTATGGGGGGTTAGACCTGGGGTATAGGCGCGGGAGGTGCGACGCGTGAGTCACGAGGGCACGGGACGGTCAAATGAAAGTGAAAAGCGGTGCGCCCAGGGGACTGCGGGGTGCTAGTCTGCCCCTTCGGGTTTGAGGACGGCGGCGGACGCGCCGCGCCGGCCGCCCGCGTGCGCGCCGTTGCCGCCGTTCGCGGCCACCCGGGCCGAGCCGGCCTGCTGGAAGCCAAGTGAATAGAGGCGGTGATAGAGGCCGCCGAGGGCGATCAGTTCGTCGTGAGTGCCTTGCTCCACTATGCGCCCGTGCTCCAGGACGATGATGCGGTCGGCGTCGCGAATGGTGGAGAGGCGGTGGGCGATGATCAGGGCCGTGCGTCCGCGGGTCAGCTGCTGGATGCCGCGCTGCACGACCAGCTCGGTCGTCGTGTCGAGGTTGGCCGTGGCCTCGTCCAGGATGAGGATGCGCGGGTTGGCGAGCAGGGCGCGGGCAAAGGCGATGAGCTGGCGCTCGCCGATGCTGAGGCCGACGCCGCGCTCGTTCACCAGCGTCTCGTAGCCGTTCTCCATGCGAATGATCGTATCGTGCGGCGCCGACGGCGCTGGCGGCGGCTTCCACCTCTTCGTCGAGTCGCGTCGGGTTCGGCGTAGCGGATGTTGTGGGCGATGGTGCCCGAGAAGAGCACCGGCTCCTGCAGGACGATGCCGATCTGGCGCCGCAGCGACTGCATGGTGACGTCGCGGATGTCGTGGCCGTCGACGCGGATGGCGCCGCCGGTGACGTCGTAGAAGCGCATGAGCAGGCTGATGATGGTGCTCTTGCCGGCGCCCGGTCTGGCCGACGAAGGCGACGCGCTCGCCGGCCTGGATGTCGAGGTTGAAGTCGTTCAGCACCTCGACGCCTTCGACGTAGCCGAAGCGGACGTGGTCGTACGTGACCTGGCCGGTTAGCTCCGAGGCAGCTCGATAGCGTCTGGCTTGTCCACGACCTCGGACTGCGTGTCGAGGATCTCGAAGATGCGCTCGGCGGCGACGGTCGCGCGCTGGAGCTGGTTGTACTGCTGCGTGATCATGCGGATCGGCTCGAAGAAGCGGTTCACGTAGGTCGCGAAGGTGAACACGCCGCCGATGGTCATCTGGCCATCGATCACCATCTTGCCGCCGAAGAAGACGACGAGGGCCAGCGAGATGGCGGAGATGATCTCGACCATGGGCTGCGTGGCGGCGGACACGCGGCTGGCGCCGAGGTTGGCCTCCAGGTTGGCGGCGTTGGCCTCCTCGAACTGGCGGAAGTTCCTGCCCTCGCGGCCCAGGCTCTGGATCACGCGCACGCCGCTGACGTTCTCCTGCAGGCTGGCGTTGACCACGGAGATGGTCGCGCGCGCCTGGCGGAAGCTGCGTCGCGCGAAGCCCTGCCAGACGAGGAGCGATTAACGCGAAGGCCGGCAGGACGGAGCAGGTGATCAGGGCGAGCTTCACGTTGATGATGAACATAACGACGATGACGAACGACCAGGGAGAGCATGTTGCCGATGGTGCTGACGATGCCGCTGCTGAGGAGGTTCTGCAGCACAGTCACGTCGTTCTGGACGCGCGACATGATGCGGCCGGTCTCGTTGCGGTCGAAGAAGCTCAGCGAGAGCCGGACGATGTGGTTGAACATGTCGCCGGCGACCTGGTAGAGGGCGTGCTGGCCGACCCAGGTCATCTGATAGACCTGCTGGTACTGTCCCAGCCAGGACACGACCAGGGTCACGAAGTAGAAGGCCACGATGGTCATGAGGCGGCTTTCGTTGCCGGCGGTGACGGCGTCGATGGCGGCACCCTGGATCGTGACCTGCATGATGTTGGCGATCTGGTAGATGAGCATGGCGGCGATGCCGATGCTGGCCTTGCGCTTGTACGGCGCCATGTACCCGACCAGACGCTTCATCAGCTTCCAATCGAAGGCTTTGCCGAGGTCCTCGTCGCTGGCCATGAGGTCGCTGCGGCGCATGCCCGTGCCGCCGCCGCCGCCGCCCATGCCGGGGCCGCGCATGCCGCCGCCACCACCCCAGCCACCGCCGCCTCCACCCCCACCCCACATGCCCATTAGCCCGCGCCCCCTTCGGCAAGCTCAGGGCGCCGCCCTTCGGCAAGCTCAGGGCGAGGCGATTCGGCCGCGCCCGCGGCGGAGGCATGGGCCGCATCAGCCGCGGCGGTCGCCGTCGAAAGCTCTTCCTGGTCGCGCAGCTGGACGTCGTAGATCTCCTTATAGAGGCCGTCGACGGCGATGAGCTCGTCGTGCGTGCCCTGCTCGACGATCTTGCCGTCCTTGAGGACGAGGATCTGGTCGGCGTTGCGTATGGTGCGGATGCGGTGGGCGATGACGAAGGCAGTGCGCCCTTTGAGCAGCTCCGCCAGCGCCTGCTGGATCAGGTACTCGGTCTCCATGTCTACGCTGGACGTGGAGTCGTCCAGGACGAGGATCTTCGGGTCCAGGAGCAGCGTGCGGGCGATGGAGACGCGCTGCTTCTGGCCGCCGGAAAGCGTGATCCCGCGCTCGCCGACCCAGGTCTCGTATGCCTCCGGCAGGGTCATGATGAAGTCGTGCAGGCGGGCGATCTTCGCCGCCTCGACGATCTCTTCGTCGGTGGCGCCGGGCCGCCCGTAGGCGATGTTGTCGCGGATGGTGGCGTTGAACAGGAAGACGTCCTGCATGACGATGCCGACGTTGGCGCGCAGGGAGTCCAGCGTGACGTCGCGGATGTCGTGGCCGTCGATGCGTGACGCGGCCGTCGGTAACGTCGTAGAAGCGGGGCAGCAGGTTGAGGACGGTCGTCTTGCCGCTGCCGATGGGCCCCAGCAGGGCGACCGTCTCGCCGGGCTGGGCATCGATGTTGATGTCCTCGATCACCTTGAGGGTCTTGCCGTAGCCGAAGCTGACGTGTTCGTAGCGGACGTGGCCCTGGACGTCCGGCAGGGGATAGGCGTCCGGGCGCTCGCGCACTTCGGACTCGGTGTCGAGGACTTCGAAGATGCGCTGCGAAGCCGCTTCGGCTCGGGCCGAAGTATTGAGCATGCCGCCGATCATCGCGGATCGGCTGCGCCAGTTGGAGCCGGTACTGGACGAACGCGAACGAGCGTGCCGATGGTCATGTGGCCCTGGATAACCAGGCTGGCCGCCGTACGCCGAGGATGGCCACCGTCAGCAGCTCGCAGGCAGAAGATCAGCATCGGCTGGCGGAAGGCTGAAATCCGGTTGGACTCGAGGCTCTGCTCGCGTACGGCCCAGTTCGCGGCGCGAAAGCGGGAGTACTCGCGCTCTTCGGCGGTGAAGGCCTTGACCACGCGAATGCCGGCGAGCGCCTCCTGCAGGACGGCGGTGTAGGCGCCGGTCTGCTGCTGGATTCCCAACGATATGGGACGCAGCTTGCGGCTGGTTGAGATCGAGATCCAGAGGACCACGGGCAGGCAAACCAGGACCATAAGGCGCCAACTGCCAGTTCAGCGCTGAGCATGATGATCGAGACGATGACGAATTGGCCGAAGGTCAAAGACAGGCGCAGGAGGCTGCTGCTGAGGAACTGAGCGGCTGGTCTCGACATCGGCGGTGACGCGGGACATGAGCTGCCCGGTCTGCGACTTATCGTGGAAGGAGAAGCTGAGCGACTGGATGCGGCTGTAGAGGTCGTTGCGCAGGTCGTAGGCCACGTGCTGCGAGAGATACTCGCCCAGGTAGCTCTTGAAGTAGGCGAAAACGCTGCGAAGGGCATAGATCGCCAGGATCAGGAGTGCGGACCTGCGCAGGACCGCGACATCATTGGCGCCGATGCCGTCGTCGATGGCATGGCGCAAGACGTCGGGCAGGTAGAGCTGGAGGCCGGTGGCGGCGAAGAGGGTGACGTAGGCCATCAGGACGGCGAGCCAGTGCGGTTTCCAGAAGGTGAGCAGGCGCCAGAGGTTTTTGATCAAGAGTCAGCGGCCCTTCGGAAGGCTAAGCGCGGAGCCTTCGGCTTGCGCGGCCAGGGCCTCGCGCTCCAAACGTTCGCTAAGTTCAGTGAGGACTTTCTTGAGCTTGTGGGCGGTCGTCGCGCCGAGCGCCGCTTCGAGCATCTCTTCGGTGCGGTGCCGCGCCCGGGCGACGTTCTCCGCGATCCGCAGCGCCTTATCAGTGGGGTAGAGGCGGGCGCGGCGCCGGTCGGCGGGGTCCGTCTCGCGCTTGACCAGCTCGGCCGCGAGCAGACGGTCTACTACGGAGGAAGCCGTCGCCTGGTCGGCGCGCAGGGCCTCGGCCAGCGAGCCGAGAGTCACGCCCGGCGCCTCAACCAGGGCGAGGATCGCGGACGCCTGGCGTGTGGTGAGGTCCCATTCGGTGAGTTGTGCCTGGTAGTAGCGGGTGGAGGCACGGGCGGCGCGCCAGAGGAGCGCGGCCAGCCGTTCCTGCGACGAAGGATTGTTCACTATCCTTTAGCCCTCGAAACAATAGGCGACGAAAGGTTTGGGCACAAAAGTATTGTGCACGAAAGGTTTTTGTGCTGTCAAGAGTGGCTGGTCGGCCAGTCGGCTTGTCGGCCAGTCGGCTTGTCGGCCAGAAATGGGGTCTGGTGCCCTCCACGGTTTCAGGCCTCCCAGACCGCCAGGCTTCGGCCGAATTGTCGCCGGGTGCCTGTACACCGGTTTTGAGCAACCTTCCGGCCTTCTGGCCGACAAGCCGAAATGCCGACTGGCCGAAATGCCAAGATTGACAACCTTGCCGCGCGCGTCAATGATCGGGCATCCGCGAGTCTGCCCAGGGAGGTCACGCATGCCTGGTCCGCTGGCCGGAGTCCGCATCCTCGACTGCACCGAGATCATCGCGGCGCCCTACGGGACGTCGATGCTGGCCGACATGGGCGCGGAGGTGATCAAGGTGGAGCCGCCGGCGGGAGAGGCCTGGCGGGTGCAGAACCAGTTCGTTCCCCTGGAGAGCCGCAGCTTCATGCAGCTCAACCGCGGCAAGAAGGACATCACCCTCAACCTGCGCGACCCTCGCGGCCAGGCGGTTTTCCACAAGCTGGTGCGGACGGCCGACGTGGTGGTCCTGAACTACAGGCCGGACACGCCAAAGAACCTGGGTATGGACTACGAGACGCTGTCGAAGATCAATCCGCGTATCGTCTACGTCTGGAACACGGCCTTCGGCCGCAAGGGACCGCACGCCAACCGGCCCGGATACGACATCATCAGCCAGGCCTACAGCGGCATCATGACCAGCTGGGGCGGCGAGCGCGGCGGGTTCCCAGTGACGATGGCGACTGCGATCGCCGACTTCACCTCGGCGCTGGTAGTTTGCTGGGCGGTGACGACGGGCCTTTACGACCGCGAGAAGCGCGGCAAAGGGCAACTCATCGATACGTCGCTCCTGGGGACGGCGATGGTGCTCCAGCCGGGCCGCTTCTTCTCGATCGAAGGCATCGACCACGAGAAGATCGAGGGCATGAAGGAGGGCGTCCGGCGCGCGCGCGAGGAAGCGCAGACGTATCCCGAGCTCAGGGAAAAGGTGAACGAGGTGCGTATGCGCGGCGGCGCCGCGATCGCGGACTCGCCCGGCAACATCTATTACCGGACCTACGCCTGCAAGGACGGCTACATCGCGGTCGGGAACCTGAGCGCGGCGCTACGGCTGAAGTTCCAGCAAGCCATGGGCATCGAGGACCCGCGTTACAGCGGCGACCCGGAGGTCGCGCCAGCGACCGAGCGAGGGCGCGAAATCGGCCGCCAACTGGTCGAGGTGTGCGAGGCGGCGTTCCTGGAGCGCAGCGTCGAGGAATGGCTGGCTCACCTGGACAGATGCGGGGTGCCTTCCGGGCCGGTGCTGTTCCCCGAGGAACTGTGGGACGACGCCCAGGTGCGGGCCAACGGCCTGATCGTCGAGGTCGAGCACGCCAACCTGGGGAAGGTGAAGATGGTCGGCCCGCCGATCAGCTTCAGCGACACGCCGACGGAGACGAGCACGGCCTCACCGGTGCTGGGCTCGCACACGGAGGAGATCCTGTGCGAGCTGGGTTACGGGGAGGAGGAGATTGCGGGCCTGCGGGAGGCTGGAGTTATCCGGTAGGAGCGGTTTTATCGGGGCCGGTCGCGCGACGAATGATCGCGGCGTACTCGTCGCGGTGATCCTCGATATTCATGTCTTGGCCAGCCAGATCAGACGCCAAATTGAATGGCTCGTAATGATAAACGACGTCTTCGTCCGAGAGGTTACCCGTTGGGCTGATAACCTTGATGTACTCAGATATCCTTCGCTTCGCCGCGTTCGGCGGATAAGCGTAAAACTCCTCGAGGCAAAGTCTCACAGCCTTCCAAAACTGCTCGCTTCTCTGGATTAACTGCGTTGACCTCATCCGTCACTCCTTACGATAGCAGTGTTTAGCAAGGCAAGAGTCTCATTCGTGTGAAAACTAACCTGGTCCGAATCTGACATAGTCGCCTTGCTGCCCGGGAGTCTTGATACTGGGCCAACAACCATATCGTACCAGCCTCTTGGTCCGTGGGCGATTCCCCCCTGTCGGCAGTAGTCCACCAGACCCCAGTAATCTTCTGAAGCGCGCACGAACCACAATGTGTCCAGCCTCACGAGTCGATCCCAGCCAATCACGAATGTGAGAACCGCAGGCTGCCGTCGTCTTGTTCCAGCTTTCCTGATCGCCCAGTCATCAGCCTGGACCCGCGAGGTAGTGGTGTAAAAGCCAACGCCGAAGTCGAGGCCGCTCCTGGAAAAGGCGAAGTCAATGCCTTTCGCCTCAATACTCTTCGCACTCTCGAAGTCGGTGCCGTGGTAGAGCAACAGGTCGGCGTTCATTCGGACGCATGATTAGTGGCTCACGGGTCTGGGTCAACGGCGAGGCGCATCTCCCTGCCTTACAATGCCTGCGCACTTCAGCGAACCAGGAGACACGCATGCCCATCGACTTCGAGCGCAGAGGCCAGATCGCGCTCATTACCTTGAACCGGCCGGAGAAGCTGAATGCGCTTGATACCGAGATGATGCTGCGCCTGGGCGCGATCTGGAAGGAGTTCCGAGACGACCCGACCTTACGCGTCGCCATTGTGACCGGGGCGGGCGAGCGCTCCTTCTGCTCGGGCCGTGACCTCGCGGCGGGCGCGCCGGGCTCGCCGGAGCACTATCGCGCCGCCAGGGAGCGCGGCGAGGAAGTGCTGCCGCCCGGCAGCGAATTTACGCCTAAGGACGTTTGGAAGCCGATCATCGCCGCGATCAACGGCCACTGCCTTGCCGCCGGATTCGCGCTGGCGCTGGCCTGCGACATCCGCATCGCGTCCGAGAACGCGAGCATCGGGACCTCGGCGGCGAAGCGCGGGCTGCTGGCCGGCGGCGGCCAGATCCAGCGCCTGGCGCGCTACGTGCCGTTCGGGCGGGCGCTGGAGATGCTCCTGCTGTCGGATGCAATCGACGCGCAGACGGCGCTCGACATCGGCCTGGTGAGCAAGGTGGTGCCGCTGCCCGAGCTGGTTCCGGCCGCGTTCGCGATGGCCGAGCGCATCTGCGAGAACGCGCCGCTGGCGGTGCAGGCGACCAAGGAAGCGGCATATCGTGGCGTCTTCGACATGGACTTCGAGGAGGCGATGAAGCTGGAAGGCGCCTTCTACAACAAGATGCTGGAAACGGAAGACGTGCTGGAGGGGGCGCAGGCGTTCAAGGAGCGGCGCAAGCCGGAGTTTAAGGGGCGATAGGCTTGTCGGCCTGTCGGCTTTTCGGCTCGTCGGCCAGAAGCGTGAGCCGGAACCGGCCCCAAAATCAAGGGAGAGCGCGATGAGCGGGCGGCTCGAAGGTCTGGTTGCTATCGTCACCGGCGCGGGGTCCAGCGGGCCAGGGATCGGGAATGGGCGCGCGACGGCTGTCCTCTTCGCGCGAGAGGGCGCGAAGGTGGCGCTGGTCGATAACCACCTCGACCGCGCGACCGAGACGCTGGAGATGATCATCAAGGAACGCCTGGCGACAGGCGCCGGCGAGGAAGTCGCGTTCGCTGTCGAGGCCGACGTCACTAACGACGCCGACTGTCGCCGCGTTGTCGAGGAGACCGTGAGCCGCTGGGGCAGGCTGGATATTCTCGACAATAACGTTGGCATCGGCATGGGAAACGTGACCGTGGTCGACGTGACGGAGGAGATGTGGGACAGGGTCATGTCAGTCAACGTGAAGAGCATGGTCCTGATGTCGAAGCACGCCGTGCCGGCGATGAAGGCCGCAGGCCACGGCGGCTCGATCATCAACATATCTTCGCTGTCGGCCCTGCGGCCGCGGGGGCTGACGCCTTACTCGACGTCGAAGGGAGCTGTGATCGCGCTGACGAAAGCGATGGCCGTCGACCACGCGGCGGACAACATCAGGGTCAACTGCATCGCGCCGGGGCCGGTGTACACGCCGATGGTGGCGCGAGGCATGACGCCTGAGCGGCGCGAGCTGCGCGCGAAGACGGCGCCGCTGGCGTTCGAGGGCAATGCCTGGGATATCGGCTGGGCCGCGGTCTACCTGGCGAGCCCGGAGTCGCGATGGGTGACCGGCGTCGTCCTGCCGGTGGACGGCGGGCTGACGCTTGTGGCGCCTTCGAGATAGGTCTGCCGTCTCGGCCGGCACATCGGCATGGCTGCCGGACGAGCAGACGGCGCGAATTTCAGGCGAGGCGCCTTCCGAAGGAGCCCCTTGTGGAGGTAAACAGCTCCCGGCCGTAGGGAGTTGGCGATGTTCCAGGGAAGGTCATGGGCACTTTGGGTTCGGCCGGGAGCTGTCACGTCTGAATCCTAGGCGGCGGACGTTAACGTGAGGTCAACGCCGGTGAACGGACGGTTAAGGATGGACCGGTGAGAGAGGTTGGCAATGGTTGGGGGTCGGAGGTACGAGGGGCCGGTTGCTGGTACGCGCCGTCAGCCTCGCAGGAGTGAGACATAACGTGATTGTGGTCGTCGGAGGCGGCGCGGTGGGGCTGGCGGTGGCGGTGGAGCTGGCCTCGCGCGACCAGGTCATCGTGCTCGAGAAGAACCACGCCGTCGGGCTGGAGACCAGCTCGCACAACAGCGGCGTCGTCCACTCGGGCATCTACTATCCGACCGGCAGCCTGAAGCACCTGCTCTGCCTCGAGGGCAATCGCCTCATGTACGACGTGGGCGGCGTCGCACTCGGTGCGCGCGAACCGCATCGGCAAGATCATGGTCGCGACCGTCGAGGACGAGGTCGAGGCGCTCGAAGGCGTACGGAAGCAAGCAGAGGCTAACGGCGTACCCGGCGTGAAGCGCCTGACGGTGGCGGAAGCTCACGCGCTGGAGCCGGAGGTGCATTGTGTGGCGGCGCTGTTTTCGGAGACCTCTGGAGTCGTTGATCAGTCCGGGTACATGCGGTCGCTGGCCGCCGAGATCGGCGCGCGTGGAGGCATGATCGCTCTCCAGCACGCCGTGACGGCCGTCGAGCGCGATGGCGACGGCTTTCGGCTTCAGGTGCGCGACGCGGATCGCGTTGAGAGCGAATTAGAGTGCGACGTGCTGGTCAACAGCGCCGGCCTCGCCGCCGACAAGGTCGCCGCAATGCTTGGCTACGGCCTCGACGGCAGCGACGCGGTCCCGCGACTGCGCCAGGGAGTCAACAAAGGCCGCTACTACGACATCGTGACGCCGGAGAAGGCCCGCGGTCTGCGCCATCTCATCTACCCTGTGCCCCAGCATCGCCAGGGCGGCCTGGGCGTGCACCTGACGATCGACATCGATGGTGGCGCGCACCTGGGGCCGGACACGGAGTGGCTGGACGATGGCTGCGCGCTCGATTACCGCGCGGACGACGTCCGCGGCGACGCCTTCCTGGAGTCGGCCCGCCGCTTCCTGCCGCGCCTGAATCGCGAAGACATCGCGCCGGGACAGGTCGGGTACCGTCCGAAGCTGCAGCGTCCGGGCGAGGACATGGCCGACTTCCTGATCTGGCACGACCGTGGCTACGTGCATCTGGGCGGCATCGAGTCGCCGGGGCTGACTTCGAGCCCTGCAATCGCGCGCCACGTTGTGGGGCTGATCTAGGAATTGGAATTTGGATTATGGAATATGGAATTTAGGAGGGAAAAGCCGGGGAGATACTCGGCCTGAGGGGTCTCCTCACCCAAAGTCCAAATTCCATATTCCACATCCCAGGCTCCAGCACGCCCTTTCGCTCCCATACTCCATAGTCCATAGTCCAGGCCATGGCCCTGCAGATGCCGCAGCTCCTACTGCCCGCCGGAAGCTGGAACGTGCGCGCGGGCCTTCCGGCCGAGGCGGTGCTCGAGAACGCGCGCAGGGCAGAGGCGGCGGGCATCGATGGCGTGTTTTCTGGCGACCATGTGACGTTCCACGGCCTGGGGAACGACGGCCTGCTAAACCTGGCGCCGATCGCGGCCGTGACCAGCCGCCTGCTGCTGCGCACCAGCGTTTACCTGCTGCCGCTGCGCCATCCCCTGACGGTGGCCCTACAGTGCGCGATGCTGGACCAGCTCTCGGGCGGCCGATTCACCCTGGGCGTGGGTATCGGCGGGGAGGACCCGGGCGAGTTCCGCGCCCTGGGCATCGACCCGACGACCCGTGGCCGGCGCGCGGACGAGGCGCTGGCGCTGCTGCGCCGGCTATGGACGCAGGATAAGGTGACCTTCGAAGGCCGGTACTTCCGCTTGGACGCGGTGGGCCTGGAGCCGAAGCCGGCCAGCGCCCAGGGCGTGCGCATTTTCGTCGGCGGGCGGTCGGATGCGGCCCTGAAGCGGGCCGGGCGCTTCGGCGATGGCTGGACGGGGCTATGGGTCTCGCCCAGGCGCTTCGTCGAAGCGAAGGAGCGCATTGCCGAGGCGGCCCTGGCGGCCGGGCGCGACCCGCAAGCGATCGAGATGGGGCTGCAGGTTTGGGCCGGCGTGCATGAGGACGAAGACGTGGCGCGCGCTCTGCTGGGCTCGCGCATGGAGGACTTCTATCGCCAGCCGTTCGAATCGTTCGAACGCTACGCGCCTTACGGGACAGCGGAGCGCGTGGCCGAGTTCCTGGCGCCATATGTCGAGGCGGGTGCGAGGCACATTCATCTCATGCCGGGGGAGGTGGAGCCGGAGGTGGTGCTGGAGGCGGGCGTGAGGGTGAGGGACGCGCTGCGGGCGCTGGTGGCATAGGCGACGACCGGCACCAGGCGCCCGTGGAGCGCGCTGCGGATCTACGCCCGGGCGGCCTCGTCCGTCCGCCCTTCGACAAGCTCAGGACGAACGGAAAGTAGGGCCCGCCGGTCCGTAAACGCGAAGATTTGCCGAGATCAGCAAGCCCTAACTTCCGTTCGTGGTGAGCCAGGTCGAACCACGAACGGGCGCTGTGCCTGGAGAGGGCAATCCGGAATGGCCACTCGTGCGGCCTCGTCCGTCCGCCCTTCGACAAGCTCAGGACGAACGGAAAGTAGGGCCCGGTCCGCCCTTCGAGGGCCTCAGGGCGAACGGGGAAGTAGGGCTAGACGGTCCGTAAACGCGAAGATTTGCCGAGATCAGCAAGCCCTAACTTCCGTTCGTGGTGAGCCAGGTCGAACCACGAACGGGCGCTGTGCCTGGAGAGGGCAATCCGGAATGGCCACTCGTGCGGCCTCGTCCGTCCGCCCTTCGACAAGCTCAGGACGAACGGAAAGTAGGGCCCGGTCCGCCCTTCGAGGGCCTCAGGACGAACGGTAGGGCCCATCCGTCCGCCCTTCGAGGGCCTCAGGGCGAACGGGAAGTAGGGCTAGACGGTCCGTAAACGCGAAGATTTGCCGAGATCAGCAAGCCCTAACTTCCGTTCGTGGTGAGCCAGGTCGAACCACGAACGGGCGCTGTGCCTGGAGAGGGCAATCCGGAATGGCCACTCGTGCGGCCTCGTCCGTCCGCCCTTCGACGAGCTCAGGACGATCCTTCGAGGGCCTCAGGACGAACGGTAGGGCCCATCCATCCGCCCTTCGAGGGCCTCAGGGCGAACGGAAAGTGGCCACACTAGCTGACAGCTGAAAGCTGACGGCTGAAAGCTGAAAGCTAGGTTCCGGCGGCGACGACTTCGCGCTCGGCCTCTTCGGCCTCGGCGGCGAGCTTCTCGGCCTTCTTGTTCTGCTTCTTGGCGCCCGCCAGAAGCTCGCTCATGCGCTCCACGAGGTCCGACTTGCGGTCTTCCAGAGCGCGCATCTGGACTTCCACGTTCTCTTTGTACTCGCCCGTGAGCTTCCGGGCCTTCAGCGAGAGGTCGTCGAGGGCGGAGTTGATGTCGCCGACGGCGCGCTGCATCTCCTTCTGGGCCTTGCGCATGGGGCTGCGCCGGCGGCGCCGACGGGCGAGGCCCGAGAGTACGACGAGGCCGGCAGCCAGGCCACCGATGATCAGGACGGGTTTCATGTCACGCACTCCTTCGCTATTCCTACAGGCTGAGAATATACGGCTGAGCCGAGGTTTGCAGTCTAGTTTAGGCCCTGCGCCTGAGCCGACATGCGAATTTAATACTCGCGTTCCAGGATGAAAGACGTGAGCTCGTCGAACTTGAAGCGGCTGGTCGGCGGGATCGCGGTCTGGGCCAGGGCGGCCATGGCGCGGGCGCGGTGGTCTTCGGCCAGTCCCTGGGCGAAGTAGCGGGAGTTCCAGCGCTGTAGGACGTCCAGGACGTCGTCGATGTCGCCTTCGTCGATCTCCGGTTTGGCGTAGGCGTTGCGCAGGACGTCGCGGTCGGGGCCGACGACCTGCTGGAAGGCCTGGACGACGGGCAGCGACTTCTTGCGCTTGGCGATGTCGGCGCCGACGGGCTTGCCGGTGGCGGTGCCTTCGCCCCAGATGCCGAGGATGTCGTCGCGGATCTGGAAGGCGAGGCCGAGCTGGCGGCCGAAGTCGCCAAGGCGGGCGGCCTCTTCGAGACGTGGAGCCGGCCATGATCGCGCCGCGTGGCCAGCGAGGCGGCGAACAGGGCGCCGGTCTTGCGCGAGATCATGCCGGTGTATTCGGCGAGGGTGACGTCGGCGCGCTGCTCGAAGCTGAGGTCCAGGTGCTGGCCCTCGATCATCTCGTTGCAGGCGTCGGTCACGCTGCGGCGGGCGTCGCGCACGCGGGCGGGCGCAGCGCCGCGCTCCGGCGGCCGACTCCAGGGTCTGGTAGGCCAGGGTCCAGAGCGCGATGCCGGCGAGGATCGCCGCGCTCGCGGCCGTAGACCTTCCAGACCGTGGGGCGGTGGTGGCGCAGCTCGTCGCCGTCCTCGATGTCGTCGTGGATCAGGCGAGAAGTTGTGCAGCAGCTCGATGCCGACGGCGACGGGCAGAGCGGCAGCGACGTCGCCGCCGAGGGTTTCGCAGGCCAAGAGGCAGAGCGAGGGTCGCAGGCACTTGCCCAGAGCTGGGCGTGCCCGTCGTCGGTCCAGCCGAACTGGTAGCGCACCATCTCGTAGAGGAGCGCCGAATCGGAGGGGACGGCCCGCACGACTTCGGCGTCGATGTCCCGGCGATAGCGGTTGAGGAAGTCAGGGGCGTCCACAGTCGAATCGTAGTCCCTTCGGTCGTGGAGTCAAACTCGCGCGGTTTGAGGGAAGGGGAACTTCGTGTCAGAGAGCGATGGACAGAATAGAACATATGTACTACTGTGGCGGCCAGGAGGCTGAGGCCACATGCAGGTTATCGAACGGGTCAGCACCGTGGAAGCAGCCGCCTGCGGACTTCTGGGCGCGCTGAACGCTGCCTTCTTCGCGACCCGGGCGGGCTCAGGAGCGCGGCCGCGACGCCTCGCGGCCGGGACTCTAGTGCTGGTGAACGCGGCCCTGAGCCTCGAAGCCCTGCTCTATCTGGCGATCCTGCGCCAGCCCGCGAGCGCACTGGAGAGCATGGCAACGATCGGTCTGCGCAGCCTCCTCCTGGCCGCCGTCGTTTCGATTTCGGTGCTGGCCTTCCGCGGCCGCGAAGGCCTGGGGGCGCGGCGATGACGGCGCTGGCGCTGGCGGTGCGGCAGGGCGACTGGGAACGCGTTGCCCTGTACCTGCTCCTGGGCGTGGCGAAAGTCGCGGAGAGGCTGCCGCCGGAGTCCCTGGCGGCGCTGCTGGACCTGCTCTCGGGTGAGGACGTGCCGGGAGAAGCCGATGCCCGCTAAGGCTGCGAGAAGGACGCCATCGCAACGCCTGAAGAGCTTCTACGACGAAGCCTTGAGCGAGGCCGAGCGGGCCGACTTCGCAGCCGCGCTGGGGGTCCACGGCATCGACCAGGAGATCGCGGTGCTGAGGCTGAGGCTGCGGACGGCCATCCAGGCGCAGGAAGGCGGCGCCGGCGCCGCAGGTGCCGCTGGTGTTGCCGAGGCGAAAGCCGGAGGGGCTGCCGGGGCTGCCGGGACGGAAGCCGAGGCGGATGCCTTCGGGCTCATGGTCAGGGGCATCGACCTGCTGGCGAAGGCGCTGGCCGCGAAGTACAAGCTCGGGCCGGGCTCGGAGGAGCAGCTGCAGGCGAGCCTCAGGCAGGTGTTGGAAGACATGAGGTGGCTGGAAGGCGGTGAGCCAAATGGTCGTTGAAGCGCCGGGGCGCCATGAGGTGGAGGAGGGCCGCGGCCGATCGCGGTCGCGCCGCGGTGTCGAAGAGGCGGCGTTTCGGGCCTCGGTAGAGGAGCGGCTGCGCAGCCTGGAGTCCGAGATTGGCGAGGTCAAGACGCGGCTCAACGGCCTGCTGTTCTTCATCGCCAGCACCGTCCTGGCCCAGGTGCTGCTGGGGTTGCTCTCATGAGCGCGGCAGGCGCCGAGGCCGGCGCGGGCGCGAAGAGCCGGCGGACGAAGGGCGCCGGGGGCGGCCGAACGGATCCCATCCGAGCAGGAAGCGGCGGCCGGGCTGGAAGGCCCGGCCCGCGTGTAGGCTCGCCCTTTCAAGCCGGCGGCATGCCGCCGCTGCGGCCCTACCAGCGGGAGGCCGCTCGGGCCGTGCTGCGGGCCGTCGCGATGCCGGACGGCGGCTCGATTTCCATCGAGATCGCGCGCCAGGGCGGCAAGAACGAGCTCTCGGCACAGCTGGAGGTGATGCTGCTCGCGCGTCACCTGGGCAGTCGATCGCACCGCGGTCAAATGCGCCCCGACCTTGCGGCCGCAGGCGCCAGATCAGCATCTCGCGCCTGTGGGAGCGCCTGCGCTCGGCCGGCCTGGCGCCGTGGGCACGGCGCGATGATGGCCACATCGTCCGCCTGGGGCGCGCGCGCCAGCTGTTCCTCTCGGCCGAGCCAGCACAGCAACGTCGTCGGCCACACCGCGGACCTGCTGCTCGAGGTCGACGAGGCGCAGGACGTGGACGTCGACAAGTTCGACAAGGAGCTGCGGCCGATGGCCGCGAGCACCGCGGCGCCGACGGTGCTTCTACGGCACGGCCTGGGACGACGCCTGCCTGCTGGAGCGAGCCAAGCAGACGCACCTGGAGGCCGAGCGCCGCGACGGCCGCCAGCGCCACTTCGAGTACGACTGGCAGGTCGTGGCCGCTGTTCAATGCCGGCGCTACGGCGCGCTTCGTCGAGCGCCGAGCGCGAGCGAGTCTGGGCGCGACCCACCCGCTCTTCCTGACCCAGTACTGCCTCGAGACCATCCCCGGCGCCGGGCGCCTGCTCAGCCCGACCCAGCTCTCGCTGCTGGGCGGCGGCCACGCCTGGCTGGACGCGCCGCTGGCAGGCGACGTCTACGTCGCCGGCCTGGACGTCGCCGGCGAGGCCGAGAGCGGCGCCGCGGCCGGCGGCCACGACTCGACGGTGCTGACGATCGCGCGTCTGCGGCCGGCCGATAGGGCACTGCCCTTTGCCGCGCCTCAGATCGAGGTCGTGCGCCTCTACGCCTGGACGGGCGAGCCACATGCGGCGCTTCACGGCGCCCTGGCGTCTCTCCTGAGCCAGACCTGGCGCGTCGGCGAAGGTGGCGGTCGACGCGACGGGCATCGGCGAGCCGGTGGCGGCGCTCCTCAAGGCGAGCGCTGGGTCCCTGGCGCGTCGACGCGGTCAAGCTCAGCGCCGAGTCGAAGTCGCGGCTCGGCTTCGAGCTGCTGGCGGCGGTCAACAGCGGCCGCCTGCGGCTGCCGGCGTCGGACGCGTCGGAGCTCGCTGAGTGCCGGCGCCAGCTGGCGCTGTGCCGCAGGCCGTTATCGCGCCGAACCGGACGCTGAACTTCTTCGTCGACGCGCGTGACGGCCACGACGACTACGTCGATCAGCCTGGCGCTGACGGTCGCGGCGGCCCAGGACGCCGGACCGCGCACGGCTCGTGGCCGCGTCGGCGGACGAATTGGAATAGGAGGCCCCGCATGGTTGCGATATTTCGGCGCCCGGCAGACGGGCAGGCAGGCGGCGGCGACAAGGCGCTGAAGCCCGCTGAGCGTGAAGGCGCGTTCGAAGAAGGCGGCTGCGTCGAAGAGACGCTGCGGCGGCCCGGCCGCGCGGGACGCGCTGCCGGAGCACACGCGCTACGCTGGACACCGGCTGCGACATCCACCTTCGCTGCCTGACCTGCCCGCTGGTGCGCTGCCGCTACGACGAGCCGGGCGGCGTGCGCAGAATCGTCAGCCGCGGCCGCGACTCGTCGATCCTGCGTGGCCGCGCTGGCGAGAGGCTGACCATCGACGCGATCGCGCACCGGTTCGGCGTGTCGCGGCGTACAGTGTTTCGCGTCCTGGCGCGGGCGCGATCGGCGGGAGGGAGGAGACATGGTAGCCGTCGCGGCGACCGCCGGTAATCGACCAGATCGCGCGGCTGGACGGCGCCCGGCTGCGCGGCTACCGCGAGAACCTGGCGTTCTACCGCGGCCAGCAGTGGCCGGGCCAGGCCGCGCCGCCGCGAGCGGCGCCTGGTCTTCAACTACGCGAAGGCGCATCATCGACAAGACGGCGTCGTACCTGATGTCGCGGCCTGCACTTCGTCGTCGACCCGGCAGGACGACTCGGCCGAGGCGCAGGAGCGGGCGCGCCGCGCCGAGACAGGCGCTGGCGCGAGGTCTACGACGCGAACAACCTGGCCCAGCTCGACTTCGACAGCGAGATCGACGCGTCGGTCCTGGGCGACGGCGCCTACAAGGTGACGTGGGACCCGCTCGAGCGGCGCGTGCGCGTCACGGCGCCGGACGTGCAGGGCCTCTTCGCCTGGTGGCTCGGCGACGACGTCTCGCGGGTCTGGCGCGTCGCCAGCCGCTACCAGCTCGTCGGACGAGGAGGCGCGACTGCTGTACGGCGCCGGCGCGGTCGAACGGGCCGTCGCGCGACGGGCTCAGGCCGAGCCGCGGCGGCGCGGCACACGCGTGGTCGAGGTGTGGACGGACGGCGCGACTTCGAGCTGTGGCTGGACGGCGCGCTGATCGAGGCGCAAGCCAACCCGTACGGCTTCATCCCCTTCGTCATCTACCCGAACCTGCGCGAGCCGAAGCAGTTCTGGGGCGTGAGCGACATCGACGCCGTGCGCGAGTCGGTGCGCGAGCTGAACCGGGCGCTGTCGCAGCTCTCGATGATCCTGGAGCTGTCCGGCAACCCGATCGCCGTGCTGGAGAACGTCACGCGAGTCGCAGGACATCGCCGTGCAGCCGGGCGCGGTGTGGGAGCTGCCGGAGCGGGCGCGGGCCTACCTGCTGGACCTGCTGCAGGGCGGCGGCGTGCAGCCTGCACGTCGACTACGTCGACCTGGTCTACCGCACGCTGCACGACCTGGGCGAGTCGCCGCGCACGTCGTTCGGCGACAACGGCCGCGGCCTCTCCGGCGTGGCGCTGAACATCGAGCTGGACCCGCTGCTGAAGAAGGTGCAGCGCAAGCGCCTGATCCGCGAGGCGGCGTTCAAGCGCCGCAACGAGATGGTCCTGCGGCTGCTGGAGCAGTACACCGGCGTGCGGCTACGCGCCCTACCGCTCGCGCGTCGTCTGGGGGCCGCTGCTGCCGGTGGACCGCAGCCGGCTCGTCGCGGACGAGGCGCGGCTGGTGGCGGCCGGCATCCACTCCCGCCGCCGCGCGGCGGACGAGCTGGGCGTCGAAGACCCGGAGGCGGAGTTCGGGCGCTGGCAGGAAGAATCGCGGCAGATCCTCCGTGAATCTGGGTAAAACTGGGCGTTTGACACTAGTGTTCTGTCCCCGTAAGCTTCGCGAGAACTATGCCGGAACCCACTGTCGGTGACCCGCGGCACCATCGGCGCCGGCCGCGGCAGGGGCCGGCGACCAGGCGACAGATTCTCGATTCGTCCCTGAAGCTCTTCTCAGACCGTGGCTACGCGCGCACAAGTGTGCGCGACATCGCCCAGGCCGTCGGCATTACGGACGCCGCGATCTACTATCACTTCGCCTCCAAGCGCGACCTCCTGGGAGCGCTGTTCGAGGAGCGCGGCATCATCGCCGCCCTCAAGGACCTGGAGGCGCTGGACCCGGCCACTGACCCCGAAGAGCAGCTGCAGATTGTCAGCCTGCAGGCCCTGAGAGTCCTCTCGCGAAACCGCGACTTCATCAAGGTGCTGCTTGTCGAAGCCCTGGCCGAGAGCGAAGGCGGCGAGGCGGTGGAGGAGTGGCGGGCGGCCGTAAACCGCTGGGCCGGCGCCATCCTGCGCATCCTGGAGATATATTGCCGTCGCGGCGTCATTCGCGACGAAGGCCTGGAGATCGCCGCCGAGGAGATAGTCGATTCCGTGCTCGGCGCGTACCTGGATGCCCTACTGCCCGGCAGCGTCGACGTGCTCGAGGACGGCGAGCCGAGCGACCGGATCATGCACCAGGTAGCGATCAGCGTTACCAACGCCGTCCACCGCCTGCGCTGCTAGACCAGCACTCTTTCGAAGAACTCTTTCGAAGCCCGTAGCATCGCCGGAGTGACGTGGTGCCTGGCCCTGAACCAGCGCTGTTCGCGTGGCCCGGGCAGGGCCTCGAAGAGGCGGACGGCGTCCTTGCGGTGAATGGTCTCGTCGGCTTCGCCGTTGAGCATGAGCACCTCGCGGCTCGCCGATCAGCGGCGCCAGGGCCAGCGGGTCGAGGTTCTTCGCGACGAAGTCCTGAGTCTCGGCGGCCGCGGCCGGCCACGACCTTCGCGAGCGCGCGCCGGCGAGGCAAAGGCAGGCCGCCCGGACACGCGGGTCGGCGGCCATCAGCATGATGCCCACGCCGCCACCCATGCTCACGCCCCAATAGCCGAGGCGCGCCGGATCGCAGTCCGTCTCCGCGGCGAGCAGGTCTATGGCCCGCCGAAGGTCGATCACGTTCTGGACGCGGGCGCGCAGATATTCGTGGAAGCCCCGCCTTGGGCCCGCGATGCCCAGCGAGCGCTCGCCGTGTCCGGGCGCGTCGATGGCCAGGCAGGCGAAACCGGCCAGGGCCCAGCGGCTGAGGAGCAGGCGGATCAGGGGGTCATCCTTGCTCTCGCCGCCGCCGTGCTGAATCAAGATTGCTGGGCTGTTGGAAGCTGCCGGCAGGGCGAGTAATGCCGGCACGCGCGCGGGGCCGGAACTGAGGTAGTCGATGAGCTTGACGGTGACGGCACCGCGCTCGTTCGCGGACCGGACGGCGGCCTGCAAGGGCAGCTCGCGGTCGTAACCAAAGAGGAAGGCCTGGGCGGGATCGAGGACGACCGCGGCGGAGGCCCGGCGAGGCGCGCCAGGGTCTGATTTCCTCATGATGCGAGTCCAACGTGCCGAAACTGATACGAGATATGCCACATCTTTATCGTTCGCCGCGCCTTTCGATCCGCACGGTGATTGTCACCGCGATCCTCACGATCTTGGGTGCGACCAGCCTGCTTGTCTACCTGACCATAACCAACATCCGTAGTGGCGTCCGGACCCACGACAACGTGACCCAGGTGGCGCATGAAACCGTCCTTCTGGAAGACATTCGCGCCGAATACCTCAACGAGTGGTTGGTGCTGCTATCGACGCGTGGCGTTGCGGACGAGCGCTTCGTCGAGCGCTTCGAACAGGCCCGGGCGCGCGTGGACTGGGCATTCAGCCTGCTCACGGAGAACGCCCGCCTGGTTGGCCCCGAAGAGGAAGAGCGAGTCAAGGAGCTTTTGGCGGCCCATTCGCGGCTGGTCCAGGCCTGGGCGCCGGTGATTACCGCCATGGTCGAAGGCGACAGCGCCTCGGCCCGCGCGGCCATGGCCAACGCCCTGACTCAAGATACCGACGCCTTCGTCGATCAGCTTGCGGGCGAGGTTGCGCGCCAGCGGCTGCGCTTGAACGAAGCGCTCAGCGAGTCCGAGATATCCCGCTCCGACTGGGAAGGGGCCGCGGTACTCATCGGCACGCTGTGGTTGATGCTCCTCGCCGCCGCTGGTTATGCCGCGCTTCGCTGGGTGGTGAAGCCCCTGGGCGGCGTCGCGGAGGCCGCGCGCATGATCGCGGCCGGCGACTTCAACGCCCGCGCCCCGCTAACCGGCCCGGCCGAGATGGCGGACCTGGCGGCGGACGTAAACATGATGGCCGTTTCCCTGATCAAGCGCTCGGAGGAGTTGAGCGACTACCTCTCGCAGGATCTGGAGGCCCGCACAGCAGCGCTGGAGAAGGCTAACGACGCTCTGACGGCGAGCGAGGTCCGCTTGAACGCGGTCATCGAGAGCGCCCCCCTTATCCTGTTCGCCCTCGACCGCGAAGCCGTGTTCACGCTGTCCAAGGGCAGAGGTCTCGCCGCCTTCGGCCTCGAACCGGGCGCCATCGACGGGCTTTCCGCCTATGACGCCTTCGCCAACAACCCGGAGGTGCGCGCCAGCTTCGAGCGGGCGATGGCCGGGGAATCGGTCTCGGCGGAGCTGATCATGGGTGACCTTTGCTTCGACACCCACCTGGAGCCTTTGCGCGCCGCGGATGGCCTGATCGCCGGGCTCATGGGTGTAGCCGTCGACGTCACGCAACGAAATCGGGCCGAAGAGGCGCTGCGCAGAAGCGAGGAACGCTACCGAGAGCTCTTCGAAAACGCGACGGACATCGTCTACACCCACGACCTCGAAGGCCGCATCACGTCTATGAACAAGGCCGGCGTCCGCACCTCCGGGTTCACGGAGTCCGAGATGCTGGGCAAATCGATAGCCGAGCTGGTCCGGCCGGAAATGCTGGAGTACGCCCTGGCGATGACTCGCCGCAAGCTGGCCGGCACGGAAGCGCAAACCACCTACGACATCGAAATCATCGCCAAAGACGGACGCGTCGTGCCGCTGGAGGTCAGCTCCAGGCTGGTGTTCGAAGGGGATCAGGCGGCCGCCGTGCAGGGCATCGCCCGGGACATAAGCGACCGGCGTTTGGCCGAAGCCGCCGTGCGCAAGCACACTCGCGAGCTGGAGGCGCTGAACGAACAGCTGGCGCTGGCCCACACGGACCTCGCCGAGTCCAAGCTGGAAGTCGAAGCCAAGTCCCTGCAGCTCGAGCGCGCCCTGGAGCTGGAAAGGGCCCGTTCCCGGGTCGATTCCCTGACCGGCGGGCTGAACCACGGCGCCATCGTCGAGGAGCTGCGCCGGGTGGTGAGTAGCGACGCCCCGAGCGCGCCGGCCGCCGTGGTCATGCTGGACATCGACGGCATGAAGGCCGCGAACGACATCTACGGTCATCAGTTTGGCGACCAGGTTTTGATGGCCGTGAAGGATGCTCTCTCGCGCCGCGACGCAATCGTCGGCCGCTACGGCGGCGATGAGTTCGTGGCGATTGTGCCTGGAGCCGGCCAGACAGCGGCCGAAGCCTACCGTCAGGAAGTGCTGGCGGCCATCCAGACGGCGGGCCTGAAGGACCCGGAGGCGGGCACGGGGATAACCATTGTCGTCAGCATCGGCTACAGCCTCTACCCCTCGCAGTCCTCGCGCATCGAAGAGCTAATCGCCCTCGCGGACGCGGCGATGTACGCGGACAAGAGGCGCCGCCCCGTCCGGCCCGTCGAAGCCGCGACCCGCCGCATGGGCGGCGAGCGCGCGGTGCGAGTGGTCGCGGACCTGGTGCCGGCACTGTCGTCCGCCGGAGACCCGAGCGAGAGGCTGGCTTACGTCTGCGAGCGCCTGGCCGAAGACGGCGGCTACGACGGCGTCGAGATCATGATGAACCCCTGGCTTACGGAGGGCCGCGACGTTGTTGTCGCCTATCCGCCGATACCGCCGGAGGTGCGGGGACCCTGGATTGCCGCCAGGCGGGAGTACATCAAGGCGGGCCATCCGATCCCCCAGATCCTCGAGAAGACACACCGCCCGCTGATAATTGATAGCCCGCAAGAAGACCCGCGGATGGCGCAGTTCCAGCGCATTATTATGCGCGAGATCGGCATGCGGTCGGTGATGATCGCGCCAATGTTCTGGGAGGGCAAGCTCATCGGCTCCATATCCGTGGCAAGCCGTCAGGAGGCGGCTTTCGGCGCGACCGACGCGCAAATCCTGATGGGCATCACATCGCAGGTCTCCGCGATCCTCAGCATGGCTATGCTCCTGCGTGACTTCCAGGGCGGCGCCGGCCGGCTCCAGGCCGCTCATCGCCAGGGCGTGAGGCTCCTGTCATGGGTCGTCGAGGCGCAGGCCGGCGTGCTCAGCCATGACTTCGAACGCATGCGGGCCGTCGCCGAGAGCCTGGCGCGCCGCCTGGGCTATTCGGCGCTGGAAGCGTCTGACATCGGCCTTGCGACCATGCTGCATGACGTCGGCAAGTACAGGGTGCCGGCCGAAGTCCTGGCGCGGCCCCAGGACCTGACGGAGCAGGAGTTCGAAGTCGTCAAGCGCCATACCGTTTGGGGGCATCGGCTGCTGCGCGAGTACCCTGCCTTTGAGTTGGCGAGCCATGTCGCGCGCTGGCACCACGAGCGCTGGGATGGGCACGGCTATCCGGACGGCCTGTCGGCGGACGAGATCCCGCTGCCGGTAGCAATTGCTTCGGTCGCGGACGCCCTGGACGCCATGGTCTACGACAGGGTTTACCGCCTGGGCAGGGCGCCCAGCGCCGCGCTCGAAGAGCTGACCGCCGGTTCCGGCAGCCAATTCAGTCCCAGGGTTGTGAGCGCCGCGGTTGACCTCTACCGCGAAGGCCTGCTGCCGATTGGCCTGTCGGAGATGCCCGGGCGCACACGAGCGGCCTGAGCCTTTAGAGAAGGCGCAGCCTCCTGGTCCTCTATAGGCAGTCGATTCGAGTCAGGTCTAGAATCAAGGCATGTTCGACTATGGTGTCGAGGCCGGACAGCGCCGCTGGCTGATGAAGGCAGTCCGCGAAGCCGCCGGCGAGCTATACGGCCAGTTCGCGGGGGTGAAGGAGAAGGCGCTGAGGTGGCGGCCTGAGCGTGACGAGTGGTGCCTGAAAGAGGTTGCCGCTCACCTCCGCGACGCGGAGCACATGTACCGGCGCCAGATCGAACTGGTCTCCACGCGCAAAAACCCGGACCTGCCTTACGAGCCGGTCGACGTGCTCCCCTACGAGCGTGATTACTCGCGGGAACCCCTGGAGGAGCTCCTCTACCAGTGGGAGACGGCCCGCGAGGACACTGTCTGGCTGTTGCGGTCTCTGGACGACTCCGACTGGGAGCGCCGCGGGGTACACCCGTATCGAGGCCGGATCAGCATCTTCGACCTGGTGCGAGAGCTTCACGAGCACGACCTGGAGCACCTGTGGCAGGCGCGGAAGCTTCGCGCCCGGCTGGAGGTGGTGCGGCTCTAGGCCCAGTCTGGTTGGAGCAACCGCTTTGCGAGCTGAGACAGGCGGTCGGCCTCGACCCAATGAGACCTGGCGATGAAGATATCCACCTCGTAATCCGCTCGTTCGCGAAGCGCACGCAGACCGTTCAGAGCCTCCGCGGCAGCGGTGCGCCTGTTTGCGCGGAGTGCGCGGATCACGCCTCCGTGATCCGCGGCGGACCTCGAAGCTGAATAAATGCCCGCTCTCTCGAGACCCCACTGGGCTTTGAGGTGGATGGCAAGGTAGGCGCGATTGATGGCGGTCCGAATCTCCGGCTCGCCGGCGGATCGAGCGGCTGCCAATCGTTGAGCGATCTCCATGTAGGCGAGCGGCTCGACCAAGATCAGTGCTCAGGCCTCACCCAGATGCCGATGTTCTGCCTGTGATTGTGCATTTCCTGAGCAAGGCCTTCGAAGAGGGTTTCGACATCGGCCAATAGCAGATTCCAAAGAGACACGCGCTCCTCGTCGCGGACGGAGGAGCTGACTTCGAAGAGCAGCTGTCGCCAGCCTGATTCCCGGTCTGTGTCGATGAAGGTACGAAGCCGAGCGGGCCGTCCCCACTTGTCAAGGCGTTCAACGATAGCGGACTTTACCGCCAGGGCGAGTTCGGCCGGTACGATGTCCTGACTGGCGGTCAGATCTGAGATCGCCTGAGTAACCACCTGTCAATTATGCCACTTATGGCTGGCCGGCATCCTGCTCCGCCAGGCGCTGGTAGCGCTCACCGCTGTCGCCCCAGACTTGCTTGTTGAACAGCGCCATCACGGTCTCTCGGGTCGCGCCTGTCGTGAACTTGAGGAAGATGTCCTCGATGCGCTTCTCGCGCAGGATGTACCTGCCGAAGTCGGAGGTCAGGTAGATGTCCGCGGCCGCCGCGGCGAAGCTTTCGGCGCCGATCTGGTTGCGGATGTCCAGCAGGAACACGTCCGCCACTTCATAAAGCCCGTCCGAGGCCAATCGCCGCGGCAGGGTGAGATTGGGGAAGCGGCCGGCATCGACATCGGCTTTGCGCGACCTGTAATAGCTGTCCATGTCGACAGGCACGCGGCGCCAGCCGGCGGGAGACTGGCGGTTCAGCTCCTCCAGAGCGAAGTTGGCGTAGATGTCCGCCATTCCTTCGTTCAGCCACGAAGGGCCAATTGACCAGTAAGAGTGCGCCAGCTCATGCGCGAGGATGAAGGGGGCGTTGACGCAGCAGGCGGCGATGCGGATGAACTGGCCCTCGTTGAAGTCATTGATCTCGAAGTTGCCGTTGACAACGGTCAGGACCTTTTCCGGAAACGGCACGCCTAGCAATTGCTCCAGGACCGGGATCACCTGCTTCAGCACCAGCATTTCGCGGTCGGCGTCCTGGCCCGCCTGGTAGATCAGCAGCAGCTCGATGTCGCCTTGCTGGACCTGGACCTTTTCGTACTTGTAGAGCTTGCGTTCGATGGTCGCCTGGTCGATCTGGGCCGGGCGAGGGCCATCGTATTTGGCCACGAACGCCAGCCCACGCTCGACGAACAGCGCCTCGTCGCGGCTGAGGCCGTCCTTGAACCATGGCTGCGCCTGATAGAGCTCGGTGAGCGCGGGCCTGGCCTGGCCGTAGCGGTCGAAGGCCTGCTGCACCTCACCGATGCCAGTGCGGCTCTGGGGGCGGCCGACCAGGCCCTGTTCGTCGAACGCCGGAGCGTTGACGGGCTCCGTCGTTGGCTCCGGGCGGAGCGCAGGGGATGCGCCGCCGCCACAGGCGGCGAAGACGGCCGCCGCTGCGAGCCAGGTCAGGAGTCGGCGGCGCATGGTCTTACCCCGCGAGTCCCCGGGCCGTGCGGACGAGGTCCGCGATGCCCTGGAAGCGGCCGAAGGATGGTATGAAATAGACGCCCCGGACAAGCGGGCGGACGCGTTCGAGCAGTCGCGCGGTCATTTCCGAGGCGAGCTCACCGGCGCCGTCACCGGCCTTATCGATGGCTTCGCGAATGGAGTCGGGCACGGGCATGATGCGCTCGTTGAGGAAGGTGGCCTGGCGTGATGACTGGATCGGCCACAGTCCCAGCATTATCGGCAACGGCGGCTCGCCAAGGCGGTCCAGGAAGCGCTCCAATGGTTCCAGCTCGAATACGGCCTGCGACATCATGAACCCCGCACCGGCGTTGACTTTTCGGCGCACAAGCTTCACTTCAGCATCGACATCTTCGGCGCAGGGGTTTACTGCGGCGCCGATGAAAAAGCGCGTCGCGGGCTTCACTTCCTTATCGATGGCGTCGTGGCCGGCGTTGAACCCGCGCAGGATGCGCATCAACCCCAGGGCGTTCACGTCCCAGACGGCGGCCGCGTTGGTATAGCTGCCGAGGGCGTGCGGGTCACCCTTGACGCAGAGGATGTTGCGGATGCCGAGGGCGTGAGCGCCCATCAGGTCCGCCTGCAGGGCCATGATGTTGCGGTCGCGCGGCGAGCAATGGACCACGACCTCAACGCCGGCCTGCTGGCGCAGGATCGAGCCCATGGCGATGGCGCTCATTCGCACTTCGGCCATGGGACTGTCGCCGACGTTGACACAGTCAGCGCCGCTTTCTTTCATCAGAATCGCGGCTTCGACTGTGCGCTTGACCGCCAGGCCCCGCGGCGGGTCGATCTCGACGCTGACAACGAAACGGCCGGCGGCCAGCTTCTGGCGCAGCGTCCGCGGCTCTTCGGCCGCTTGAGGCGCCTCATCGGGCGCTACCACCACCACGGCGGCCGCGGGCGCTCCCAGGGCGCGCTTCATGGCGCCGATGTGGCGCGGCGAGGTGCCGCAGCACCCGCCGACGATCGCGGCGCCGGCCTCCACGAAGCGGCGCGCGTAGTCCGCCATGTACTCGGCCGTCACCTGATAGACCACGCGGCGCTGGATCAGGGTCGGGCGGCCGGCGCTGGGCCGCGCGAATATCTTCAGGCTGGGGACCTCGGCCATCTCTTTGACCACGCCGCAATGCCTGCGGGGGCCCGTCGCCGCAATTCACTCCCACCACGTCGGCGCCGGCTTCGCGCAGGGCCAGCGCCACCTCGCGCGGCGCTGTGCCCGTCGGCAGTCTTGCCGTCCGCGCGGAAGCTCATTTGCGCCACGACAGGCAGGCGCGGCGCTACTTCTCGCGCCGTGCGGACGGCCAGCACGGCCTCGGGCAGGGCAGTGAAGGTCTCGATGAGGAAGAGGTCGATTCCCGCGCCAGCCAGCGCCGTCATCTGTTCGGCGAAGGCGGCGCGGGCCTGATCCTCGGGGACCTGCCGGCCCAGGGGCCCGACGTCGCCGGCGACGAACACGGTGCGGCCCGCGGCCGCGACGGCCTCTCGGGCGATTTCGGCGCCGCGGCGGTTCAGGTCCGCCGCGCGGTCCTGAAGGCCGTAAGCCTCCAGGCGAAAGCGGTTGGCGCCGAACGTGTTCGTCTGGATGAGGTCGGCCCCGGCCTCGATGTATTCGAGGTGGAGTTGCCGCACAAGGTCGGGGTTTTCGGCGTTTGCCTGCTCGAGGCAAGCGTCGACGGGTATGCCGCGTTCCTGCAGCACCGTCCCCATGGCGCCGTCGCTGAGGAGGACGCGCCGCGACAGCGCCGTCATGAAGGGCGAGGTGACAGCTTCGGCCTGCTCGGTAGTCGATGCCATTTGAATCAGGATACCCGAAGGCGTTTCGTTGGTCAGAGTCGCGGTCAGCTTGCGGCGAGAGCGCGCGGCGCTATTGTTGGCTGGTGAAGTTCGCTCGACTCATCCCGGAGATCTATTGCTCGCGGCTCGACCGTAGCCTTGAGTTCTATGTCGGTCTGCTGGGATTCTCCGTGGTCTACCAGCGGCCGGAGGAGGCTTTCGCCTTCCTCGACCGCGAGGGCGCTCAGATCATGCTGGAGGAGCCGGGTGGCAGGACGCTGCTGACGGCGGAGCTTTCGCACCCATTCGGCCGCGGGGTCAACCTCCAGATCGAGGTCGGCGACGTGCGGACTCTGTACCAGGCGGTGGAGGCGGCCGCATGGCCGCTGTTCCTGCCGCTGGAGGACAGGTGGTACCGCCGCGACGACGTTTTAGCCGGCAACCGGCAGTTCTGGCTGCAGGACCCGGACGGCTACCTTCTGCGACTATTCGAAAACCTTGGCGAAAAGCCGTGGCAGGACACTACAGCCTGACGGCGGCAGCGGCTCAGCGCTCAGGCGTTCGCGTTGCATCAGGGTTCAGTCCCCGCCGCCGCCACCTGCCGGCCCCGGCGTGCCGCGACAAGCTCCTTCGAGCCGTCAAGGATTCCCCTGAGGTAGGCCCGCAACGATGTCCAGCGCCCGGCTCTCGCCATTCGCAGGCACTGGTAGGGATAGCAGAGCAGAAACTGGCCGAGGAGATATGGGAACAGCGACCGGCCGCGGAAGTGCAGCGCCCCAACCAGCAGGCTCCCTCTGGCGCGCCAGAAAGCCAGGGACGGGCTGGGCAAGTCCGGCCCCGCTGAGCCCACGCTGACGGATACCTTGTGGGCGACCAGAGGCGCCGCGAGTACCCCCAGCCGGATCCCTTTGCGCCTGGCCCTCAACCCCCACTCGACGTCCTCGTGGCTGATGAAGAAGCGCTCATCGAGTAGCCCGGCAGTCTCGATCGACTCTCTGGTCAGCAGGCAGGCAGTCAAGGGCAGGTAATCAGACTCGAATACGTGTCCTTGCGTCATTCCTGCTTCGCACGCTGACCGGCCTCGTTGAAGGTTTCGAGTGTATCCGAGCACAGGGTGATACTTGATTCCAGCAAACCATATCGCTTTAGCCGGTTGGACGCCGGTGAGAACGGGGGAGATCGCGCCCCATTCCCCGCCTCGAAGGCTCAGGACCAGACGCTCAATCGTCTCAGGCGCGGCGATGACATCATTGTTGAAGAGGCCGACAATAGCCGCGCCCGCGTCGAGCGAGTGGCGAATGCCGCGGTTGTAGCCGCCGGGGACACCGGCGTTATGGTCGTTCCTCACGATCTCAACGGCTCCGCCCCACTTTTTCCTGAGCGCCTCGAAGGAGCCATCGTCTGATCCATTGTCCACCAGGACGATCCTGTGGTCTGGCCAGGTTTGACCGGCCAGAGAGCGGAGGCACGCGTCGGTGTCTAGGAAATTGTTCCAGGTCAGGACCACGGACCAAACGGGCCCTGCGCTTGCCTTATTCGCCACTTGTTCAGCCAAGTCGACTTCCCGATAGACTACCGCGGTGATCAGAAGCGCCCGTGACGTCTCGGCCGGTCCCGCGGCCACAGCCGATGTCTGCATCATAGGCTGTGGTCCGGCGGGAATATCAGTGGCGCGCGAGCTCGCGGGGACAGGCGCAAGCGTGCTGATCCTGGAGAGTGGCGGGTTGCAGCCGGGCCCAGAGGCTCAGCGGCTGGCACGCGGCTCATCTACCGGCGAACCATTCCTGCCCCTGGATCGGGTTCGGATTAGGGCGGTCGGGGGCACGTCCCGCCACTGGCTCCCGCTGGACACAAAGGACGTCCGCGGCGCCGGCGTGCGGATGGCCCGGCTGGACGCCACCGACTTCGAACGCCTTGAACGAGTCCCCTACAGCGGCTGGCCGCTCAGCCTGGACGAACTCGAGCCCTTTTACGAGCGCGCCGAGTCCTTTCTGGGACTGCGCGTCGGCGACTACGGTTGGGAAGGACTCTTCGAGCCAGGCCAGGCGCCGGACATCGGCCAGCGGATGGAGTTCCTGCTCATACAGATGGCCGACCCCGACATCTTTTACCGGGAAGCTCGGAAGCTTGCCGCGCTGCCGAGGATGACCCTTATCACTGAGGCAACGGTTTTGAAAGTGGAGTACGAGCACACGCGCACGCGGGCCGTCTCCGCTTTGGTGACTTCGCCCGAGGGCCGTGAATTCCGCGTGGAGGCCGGATTCTTTGTCCTGGCCGGAGGCGGAATCGAGAATGCCCGCCTGCTTCTTCTATCCTCGAGCGCTGGCGGCGCAATGCCTGCCAATGACAACATCGGCCGGTTCTTCATGGAGCATCCCGCCCTGAATACGCGGGCCGCGTTATTTCCCGCAGGAGCGATCTTTCGGCCTCGAGAGCACAATGGGAGCCGCTTGCTTCTTACGGCCGGCATTCGCCAGGAGGTGCGGGAGCGCCAGGGTCTCCTCCAAATCTCGCTGGTCGCGGACCCCGCGACGGCGGCGCTCGGCTCAGCGTCCGGATTGTCGCTGGCCAGGCTGTATCACGCGTACCAGACTCGCAAGGTCCCGGATGGCGCTCTACGGGACATAGCGCGGATACTGCGCTCTCCAGCGACCAGCTTTAGTGCCGGTATGGGATATGTGCGCAACCGCTGGGACGGGACAGACGTCTTTCGGCTGGCTGTGAAGCTGGAGCAGGCGCCGAACCCGGAGAGCCGGGTTGTGTTGTCGCGAAAACGTGATCGTTTTGGCCAGCCGAAGGCAGAGCTTCGCTGGCGCCTGTCCGCGGCGGAGTGGCAAACGTTCGCCGCGGCCACGAGGATCGTCGAGGAAGATTTCCGGGGCCTCGGGTACAAGCAGATTTCGGACGAATCAGCGGCGCCGCCCGCCCGCGTGGCCCTCATTTCACCATATGGGCACGACAAGAATGAACGTCGATCCCAACAGTGGTGTCGTCGATAGCGACTGTCTAATCCATGGGACGGAGAACGTATTCGTCGCGGGAAGCTCCGTGTTCCCAACATCCGGCCAGGCCAACCCGACCCTAACGATTGTGGCGCTTGCCATCCGTCTCGGCGACCATCTGAAAGGGCGCCTGGGGAGCGCGGCTACGCAAGCGTCCTTCACTCCTTTAACATAACCACCACTGCACGGGCGGGGTGGCCCTTGATAATCGTCGACCGCGCCCTCGAAGAGCGCGAGGCATCCGGGAATCCAATCAGGGCCGGCATGATCGGCGCCGGTTTCATGGGCGCGGCGATCGCGCGGCAGATCGTGCGCAGCACGCCGGGCATGCGCCTGGTGGCGATTGCCAATCGCCATCCCGAGACCGCCGTGAGAGCGTTCGAGCTGGCCGGCGCGTCAGGGGTTACCCGCGCCGAAAGCGCAGCCGCAATCGACGCGGCGGTTGCTCTGGGTGGGGTCGCGGTTTGCGAGGACCCCGAAGTCTTGTGCCGGGCGGCCTCGGTCGAGGCGATCATCGAGGTTACGGGCACAATCGAGTACGCGGCGCGCGCGGTGCTCAGCGCGATAGAGAATGGCAAGCACGTGATTCTGATGAACGCGGAGGTTGATGCCACGGTAGGGCCGATGTTGAAGACCTACGCCGACGCCGCCGGCGTGGTCTACACGGCGAGCGACGGCGATCAGCCGGGCGTACAAGTCAACCTCTACAGGTTCGTGAAAGGCATGGGCTTAATGCCGCTGGTCTGCGGCAACATCAAGGGGTTTCACGACCCCTATCGCACTCCCGCAACCCAGGCAGAGTTCGCCGCCCGTTGGGGTCAGCGTCCGGCCATGGTCACGAGTTTCGCCGACGGGACGAAGGTCTCGTTCGAACAGGCCGTTGTGGCGAACGCCACAGGCATGCGCGTGCCGAAGCGAGGAATGAACGGCCTGCGCTTCGAAGGGCACGTCGACGAGCTGACGGGCGTCTACGACTACGAGGCGCTCAAAGCCGGCGGCGGCATCGTCGACTACGTTGTCGGGGCCAAACCAGCGCCCGGCGTCTTCGTCCTCGGCGCGGCGACTAATGTCGAAGACAGGCACTTTCTGGAGCTGTACAAGCTGGGAACCGGCCCTCTCTACAGCTTTTACCAGCCCTACCACCTCTGCCATCTACAGACGCCGGCATCCGTAGCGCGCGCCGTCCTGTTCGGCGATGCCACAGCCACGCCAAGGGCGGGGCCGGTCGCCGGTGTCGTTGCGGCGGCGAAGCGCGACCTGCGCCGCGGCGAAATCATCGACGGCCTGGGCGAGTACATGACCTATGGCCTGGCCGAAGATCACCAGGTGATCCTTCGGGATGATTTGCTGCCCCTGGGGCTTGCCGAAGGGTGCGCCCTCAAGGTCGCTGTTCGGCGCGACCAGGTCCTAACGCTTCGGGACGTCAATCAGCCGCCGGACAGGCTGGTCGACCGCCTCTGGGCGGAGCAGCTTGCCCTGTTTAGGCGTGACTTTCCGTAGGAGTTGCCCGGGGCCCCGGCGGTACGTCCTCGCGCCGTTCGGCCAGTGCCGCTGCGCCGAGCTGCCTGGCGACTAGCGCGGTGGCAAGGGCACCACGATCTCGAAGAGCTCGATGATTGCGGGCCGCGACGTCAATTCACCGAGCTTGCCGACGAACTGCTGGAATGCCGTGTCAGTCTGATTTCGCACCCGTAGCTGCCCGAACTCGCTGAGACTCCCGAGCACGATCGTCGCAACCAGGTCGTTTGCGCCAGGGCCTGCGGCTTGTATCGCCACTCCTCCGCGCACGCCGTCCGCCTGCCGCCCCTTCACCAGCTCCACGAGCAAGTTCTGCACGACGGGCCCCTTGCCTGTCAGCGGAGTAATCGTCACGCGCTGCAGAAAGCGGGCTGGCGTGCTGGCAGCGGGCACTTGAAGCAGAATCTCGTACAGCTCCAGCCGCGCGGGCTGGCCGGTCAACGAAGCAACTCGCGGGTCGGGTTGACCTAAAGGACTGTCGCGATATGTCTCGAGAGCGCCGAGGTCTTCGAACTGAGTGGTAAGCGCAAAGCACGGCTCCACCGCGAACGCCGACGAGGCGAGCGAAGCCCGCACACCATGGGCCTGTCGCTGGCGCGTGCGCTCTTCGAGAATCTGACGCACCTCGGCATTCTTGCCGGGTGCGGGGAACAGCGAAACCCTCTGGCTGTACATGGCGACCTCCTTCGCGAAATCGGAGCGAGTGCGCTGATTGTCCGCCGCAGGACGCGGTCAGGCCTTCACCTTCGCGGCCGCGTCGACCTCCTTGCGCAAGAGGGCGTAGTCTTCGTCGCCGAGCTTGTGCAGGTTGCCCTGGAACGCGAGGCGCCAGTGCTCGCCGCGGCGGCGCGTCATCTCCAGGCGCGTCGCGTAGTCCTTGACGTCGAGCCACTGATCTTTGTCCAGGACGCGGTCGGCTTCGGTCTTCACTCGGAACGGGTAGTCCTCGCCGGGCTTCTTCTCGGTCTTGAAGACCAGCGTGTGGTCCTCGAAGACGTCTGACTTCACGGTCACGATGCCGCCGAACTTCATGACGCCCGTGAGGTAGAAGATCAGCTTGTCGCCGCTCTTCATCTCGGCGGACTCGCGCCGGCGCGTGCTCTTGAAGCCGAACATATCGAACCCGCGCTCGCGGGCAATCTCGAAGTTCTCCGGCGACCCGACGACTATCCAGGCTGTCATGACGAGCTCCTTAGCGTTTGGAGGGTTGGCTTTAAGACTGAAGGTTGATTGTGCCACAGTTCCGGGTAGTCGGGCAGTCGGGGAATGCCGGTTCGCGCTCAGGCCCGCCACCAGGGACATGGGCCTCTCCCCGAGTGGTGCTCCCAACCCTTGCCGCAGGCGGAGCAGGGCTGGCTCACGCCGGGCGGCTGATTTTTGACTTTCAATGTGGACTCTCCACGTATGCGCAGGGCAACTACCGTCGAATAGTGCATCCACCAATGCTTCAAGCGCTCGAGGGCCATCACCGCCGCGTGTCAAAAGAAGACCGCCCCAGCTGGGGCGGTCTTCGATGTCACGATCGGCCTCGCTCTTAGCAGCAGGCCTTGGCCTGGCCGCCACCTTCGGCGGTCTGGAAGCTGGAGCCACAGGCGCAACTCTTGACGGCGTTGGGGTTGAAGATCGTGAAGCCGCTCTTCATCAGGTCCTCGACGTAGTCGACCTCGGCGCCCTGGAGTAGCGGCACGCTCTCTTCGTCGACCAGGATGGTGACGCCGTTGGCGTCGATGGCGAGGTCGCCCTCTTCGCGGTTGCGGGCGATGGCCATGCCGTACTGGTAGCCGGAGCAGCCGCCGCCGACGACGAAGACGCGCAGGGCGCCGTTTTCGATGCCGCGCTCGGCCAGGATGGTGCGGGCCTTGGAAGCGGCCTTATCGGTGACTGTAACGATTTCGGATTCGACGACCATGCCAGTTCTCCTTACCCGTTAGCAGCGAACGCAGCCCGCCGCTTTGCGGCAGCAACCACAGTATACGGCATCATTAGCGCGCGGGCGCGCGCTCGCGCACCGCGTAGGCGCATGACGCCCCGGCCGGCCAGCCCTGAGCCAGCGGCTGGACCTCGGCATCCAGAAGACGGGCGATCAGGTGCCGGTCATAGGCGCACAGGTCCGGGCCCTTGTCGGCCAGCCGCGCGCAAGGGCAGCCGTGGCCGATCAGGACAATGCCGCCGCCCTCCTCTATCGCTTCGAGGGCGATGCCTTCGTCGCCCAGTAGCCGCGTGACCTGTGCCACGCGCTCGGGCAGGGTACGTCCGGTGACGCGAGGGGCGTAGGCCTGAGCCATGCGTTCCGCCATTCGCTCGAAGATGACGGCCGCGAGCTGGCGACCCGACTTGCCGGCGGTGTCCGAAGGGGCGAGGGCCATGATCTCGTCGATCAGGCGATGGGTTATGCGGACGTAGTGCTGCGGGACCAGGTTTTCGCCGGTCTCCGTGATCGAGAAGGCGTAGTGGGGCCGGCCGGTCTCGCGGCGCACAGGCCGCACTTTCACGAAGCCATCCCGCTGGAGGATGTCCAGGTGGCGGCGCACCGTGGCCTGAGCCAGGCCGAGCGCCGTCGTCAGGTCATCGACTGTCGCTTCGGGATGGAGCCTGAGGATATCGAGAATCTTAGAGCGAGTGCTCTCCACGGCGGCATCCTATTTGCCGCCGGGCAGGCGGTCAACTTCTGAAGAACAGGGAACAGGGAACAGGGAACAGGAAGGGCCGACGCCATAAGCGCTTCGTACGGTTGAGGAACCCGGTAAACTTGAATGGTGGACGACGACCATCGCACCTACCTGGACCATGCAGCGACGACGCCGATCGACGGGCGCGTCGTGGAGGCGATGGTTCGTTACCTGCAGATCGCCTGGGGCAATCCCTCCAGCATCTACTTCGAAGGGCGCGAGGCGCGGAAGGCGCTGGACGGCGCCCGCCGGACCGTGGCCGAGATTCTGGGAGCGAAGCCCAACGAGGTCATCTTCACAAGCGGCGGCAGCGAGAGCGATAACACTGCCATCCGCGGCGTCGCTTTCGCGGCGCAAGCGCGCGGCAAGCACGTCATAACCACGTCAATCGAGCACCACGCGGTGCTCCACGCCGTCGAGCAGTTGGAGCGCGAAGGCTTCGAGGCCACGTATCTTCCTGTCGACCGCGAGGGCTTCGTCGACCCCGAAGACCTGCGGCGGGCGCTGCGCCCCGATACGACACTGGTCTCGGTGATGTACGCCAACAATGAGGTCGGGACTATTGAGCCGCTGGCCGAGCTGGTGGGCGTGGTGAAAGCCTTCGACCGCCGTATCGCCTTCCATACGGACGCGGTGCAGGCCGCGGGCGTACTCGACATAAAAGTAGACACGCTCGGCGTCGACCTGCTCTCGATCACGGCGCACAAGTTTTACGGGCCCAAGGGCGCGGGCGCACTCTACGTGCGGCAGCGCACTCCGTTCACCGGCCAGGTGGTCGGTGGTGGCCAGGAGAGAAACCGCCGCGCCGGCACCGAGAACCTGGCGGGCGCCGTCGGCCTGGCCAGCGCGCTGCAGCTGGCGATGGAGGAGCGCGTGCAGCGCAACGCGCGCGAGCGTGAGCTGCGGGACTACCTGTGGTCGGAGTTACCGAAGCGGCTGCCCGGCGTGCGCCTCACGGGCACATCAGACCCCGAGCGCAGGCTGCCCGGCAGCTACAGCTGCTGCCTCGATAACGTCGAGGGCGAGGCGGTCCTGATCCAGCTTGACCTCAACGGCATCTCCGCCAGCAGCGGCTCCGCCTGCACCACGGGCTCGCTGGAGCCCTCGCACGTGCTCACGGCCATGGGTTTATCCGCGGAGACGGCCCGTGGCAGCCTGCGCGTCACCATCGGCAAGGACAACGCGCGGGCGGACATCGACCGCCTGCTCGAGGTGTTGCCGCGCGTGGTCACGAAGCTGCGCGCCCTCTCGCCCCTGGCCGGCGCCACCGGCTGACGCCGCCCGGCGCGAGGCACCTGACCTCACGCCCGGTGAGTCTGTCATTAAGGGCCATTCTGTCATTCCGACGCAAGGAGGAATCCCGGCCCTTCACAACCAGCGGAGTTCGGAGACGGTTCAGCCTTTTGTCATTCCGACGGCAGGAGGAATCTCGGCTGCGCGCCCGAGACTGCGCCTGGTCTTCTTGAATCTCGAAGGCCCGCCCGGGATTCCTCCTGCCGTCGGAATGACAGACTCACCAGCCCCGCCGGGATTCCTCCTGCCGTCGGAATGACAAACCCAGGGCCGGAATGGCAGGAGGGGCCTGCTAGAGGCCTTCGACCAGCGCTTCGAAGGCGGCCTGGTCTTCGAAGTAGCAGAAGCACTCGCTGGCCACGCCCGCGTCCACGTGCATGAGCCACATGCCGTAGGCGTCGCGCTTTTCGCCGCCGGCCTCGCGTTCGTAGACCAGCAGCAGGCCGCAGTGGGCGTCGCTGACCAGCGTATCGAAGAGGGCGAATCGGATGCCGTGCGCCTTCATGCGGCCCAACAGCTCGGTGACGGTCTCGATGCCGGTGTAGGTGCCGGCCAGCCGCCCGGCCGTGATGTGCCAGTTGACGTCGGACGTGAGGACTTCGCTCAGACCGGCGAGGCCATCCGATTCCAATGCTTCGGCAAAGAGGGCGCCGAATTCGGGGTCGACGGCGTCGTCCAGGTTCCAATTGAGGCCGATGACCACGGCTAGCTCCTCGCCGTATGGTACGAACTGGACGGTCCGGGGTGAATCCCCGGTTCGTGAGCATCGACACCGCGGAGGCCTGCTATTCGCGTGCCTTCGAGCGCCCAGCGCTGTTGTTGTACCTACAGAGGCCCCTCACTAGAATGCGAAACGTGGCCATGCCTCATGGCCGCAAGGGAGGCGGCGTGCCCGAGGAGAGCCTGCAGATCATTTCGACCAGCGTCGAAGAGGACCTGGAGAAGAACATCCTCCTGGCCAGCGTAGACAACGTGCTCAACTGGGCGCGCAGTTCGTCGCTGTGGCCGGCGATGTTTGGCTTGGCCTGCTGCGCCATCGAGATGATCGCCTCCGCGACCTCCCGCTACGACATCGCCCGCTTTGGCGCCGAGATCTTCCGCGCCTCGCCGCGGCAGGCGGACCTGATGATTGTGGCCGGCACCGTGACCTGGAAAATGGCGCCGTCCGTCCGCCGTGTGTACATGCAGATGCCCGAGCCCAAGTGGGTCATCGCTTTCGGCGGCTGCGCCACCATGGGCGGCCCCTTCGCCTTCGGCTACAGCACGCTGCCGGGCGTAAACCTGGTCATACCAGTGGACGTCTACGTCCCCGGTTGCCCGCCAAGGCCGGAGTCGCTGCTCACCGGGCTGATGCTGCTCCAAGAGAAGATCAGGGCCTCCGACAAGGGCGGCATGCCGCGCTCGGAGCCGACCGGCGATTTCTCGCAGTTCCTGCCCGCGGGCGACCCGATCCGACTCGAGCTCGAGTCGCTGTTTCCACCGTTCTTTGGCACCGTGGCCCACCGCCAGCTCGAGTGCCACTACTGCCACAAGAGCTTCACCTCGACCGACCTGGGGGAAGCCGCCTGGGCCTGCCCGACGCCGATGCCGGAGCGCGGGCACGATGGGCGCTGCTTCTTCCGGCCGTAAGAGAAGCATTTCAGCTATCAGCCATCAGCATTTCAGCCAGACAGCGAACGCCTGGGCGGAACTTCCACAGTCTCGCTGATAGCTAACCGCCGATGGCTTCCTCAATAGCCTCCTTCGACGACGAAGCGATTTGTCAGCCATCAGCCGTTAGCATTTCGGCCGGACAGGGAACGCCCGAGCATGAGTCCCACTCTGGCTGATAGCTGACAAGCTGAAGTGCTGACAGCTTCTCAGTACACCGGCTGGGGGCCGGCGGTCATGCCGCCATCGACGACGAGGTCGTGGCAGTTGATGAAGCTGCCGTCCTCGCTGGCCAGGAAGAGGGCCGCGCGGGCGATGTCGATGGGGAGGCCCGCGCGGTGCAGGGGCGTTGCCTTGGCCAGGTTGCCCATCAGCTTGGCCATCGTCGCCTCGTTGTGCGCCGCCTCGCGCCGGCGCGCGACGACAGACCCGCCGTAGAAGATCGGCGTGGCGATGGCGCCGGGCGAGATTGCGTTCACGGTGATCCCGAACTGTCCCAGCTCCAGGCCGGCGGCGCGGGTGATCTGGGTCACGGCGGCCTTGGCGCCGCTGTAGAGGTAGCCGCCCAGGTTCGTACGGAGGGCGGCGACGCTGGAGTTGTTGATGATCCGGCCGAACCGCTGCTCCTTCATGACCGGCGCCGCGTGCTTGATGCCGAAGACCACGCCGCCGACAAGGAGCTGAAACGCGCGGTCGAAGTCCTCCTGGGTCACGCGTCTCGATGCCGCCGCGCTGCCGGCGCCGGCGTTGTTGAAGAGAATGTCCAGGCGGCCGAACGTAGAGGTCGCGAAGTCCACGGACGCCCTTGATGTCGTCCTCGCGGGTCACGTCTGCTTTGAAGTAGCGGGCACTTGTGCCGAGACGCTTCTCGATTGCGCGCCCATCTTCTTCGGCGCGGCCGGTCAGCACCACGCGCGCGCCTTCCCGTACGAACAGTTCGGCCGTAGCCTCACCGATGCCACTGGTGCCGCCGGTAATCAGGGCTACGCGCCCTTCGAGTCGGTCCACTCATGCCTCCCTGGATGAATCTGCGCATCGAGCTCCATCACGGCGAATATAGCGCTCGGCCTCCCCTGGCACTATCACGGCTGCCCCGCTTACCGAGGCTGTAGGATTGGCGCCGTGACCGCGCACGACTTGCCGATGGCGATCGATGGCAGCCTGGTGGCGAGGGCGGTGCAGCGCGCGACCAGGCACGCCGCCGTTCGCCCTCTTCCAGCGTCCAGCCAAGCTTCCCAGGGTCGTCTTCGAAGCGCGGGTCAAAGACCGGACCGTGTACTTCAAGGCGGAGGTGCAGGACCCGTCGCGTGACCACGCCCTCGCTCTGGAAGCCTGGGCCATGGCGCAGGCGCGAGCGGCCGGCTTGCCGGTTGCGGAAGTGCTGCACCTCGATTGCTCAGAGCGCGACTTTCCCTTCCGCTTCCTGGTGATGTCGATGGTCGAAGGCGTGGCGTTGGAAGAGGCCGGGCTGGGCTGGGAACGCGAGGCCGAAGTGCTGCGCGAGGCCGGCGCGCTCATTCGGCGCCTCCATGCGGTCGAGGTCGAGGGCTTCGCCAGGCTGGACGAGGACCTCTACCTGCGCGACGGGAGAGGTCCGCGGCGAATCGCCCGTCTGGGCCGAGACGATCGAGGATCGGGCGCTGGGCGCGGTCACCGTCCTGGCGCGAAACCGCGTCATCGACGGCCCGCAGACCATGGCCGTCCTGGCGCGGCTGAAGTCAGGCGTCCAACGCGTGCCGGCGTTGACACGGGGCCGCCTCCTGCACGGCGACTTCGACCGCTCTCACATCTTCGTCGAGCCGAGGTCCGGCAGCCTGACGGGGATAATCGACTTCGGCGACCGCGAGTCCGGCGACCCCGAGTGGGAGATGGGCGGGTTCTGGCTCTGGGAGGGTGAGAGATATCTTGCGCCGGCCGTCGAAGGCTACGAGATGGCCGGAGATGCAATCGACGGCGAGCTCGTCCGGCACTACGGCCTGGCGCGCCTGCTCGGGGTCATGCGCCGCCGCCATGAAGCCGGGCGCGGCGATGCCGTGGCGGCGCTGAAGGCGCGCTTCAGCGGCCTGTTCAGTACTTGAGAATCACCTTGCCGGCAATCTCACGAGTCAGCACAGGGCCCAACTGGCGGCTGTCCGTGCTCTCCTCCGGGTTGTCGCCGAGCACCCACCATTCGTCCGGGCCCAGGCTGCGTGTCTCGTTCCAGGCCTCGACCTGATCGCCGGGCGTCGCCGATATGCGCTTGATGTGCGCCTTCGGCTCGCCTCGCCGCCGGACGACGACAACGTCTCCGGTCAGGGGTTTCGAGCGCGCGTAGGCCAGCCGATTGACGAGGACGCGGTCGCCGCGGCTATAAGCGGGCTCCATGCTGCGGCCTTCGACCACCATTCGCCGGGTCGCGAGCAAGAAGGCGGCGCCGCCAATGGCGCCGAGCCCCAGCAGGGTGGCGACGGCGGGAAGAAAGCGTTTCAAGGCCGGAAATGCCAAGAGGTTGGTGATGGTGAGAAGGGTCTGAATCCAACCCCCTTCCCACCATCACCACCTACCGGCTTGTGATTACCAGTCCTAGTTGGCCGTGTAGACGAACTCGCCTCCGGCCGTCTGGTTGGACGGACCGCGCCGTGTCGGGACGTTCTTTGTCGCCCAGAACATCTCGGCGATCTCGTTGACGGCGTTGAGGAGCTCGTTGGCGGCGGCTTCATCGATGTTCTGCTTGTTGCGGGAGGCCAGCTTGTTGGCCATCCAGACCTTGGTGTGCAGGTCCGGGTACTTCTCCAGGTGCTCCGGCCGGAAGTAGTCGTGCCAGAGGATGTCGATTTCTTTTTTGCAGATTTCGGCGTGCGCTTCCTTGGTGGCGGTGTAGCGGGCAATCTGCATCGCGGCCTGGTCGGCGTTGGCCCTGTCGAGGCCCTTGATCAGCTGGTCCATGCGCAGGACGGTGAGGGCGGCGACCTGGGCGGCGTGGGGGTCGTAGATACCGCAGGGGATGTCGCAGTGAGCCGAGACGGTCTCCGGCGGCGAGACGCGGTCCAGGGCGCGAAGCAGGGGACTGGCGAAGTACATTTCTCCTCCTGAGTGGGGCTAGTGCGCTTGCGGTCGGGGTTGGCGGGGAGGCGAGGGCGATGGACTCGCTCTCGCGGCTCTTAATATACAGCTATCAGCTATCAGCCATCAGCCGCGAAGGTCACAACTGCGTGCTGGTGTCCTGGTAGCAGGGTGGCCAACCAGGGCAGCGGAGGGCGCATGCTAGAATTTGCCGCGACCCCGGCCCGCCAATTTCGCTTTTCGAGGTGCTTCACTGGCCCTTCGATCAGGCTCAGAACAGGCCCTTCGACCAGCCAAGGTACGCAAGGCCGTCATTCTGGCCGCCGGCTACGGCACCAGACTGCTCCCCATCACCAAGGCGCAGCCCAAAGAGATGCTGCCCCTGGTCGACAAGCCCGTGATCCAGTATTCGGTCGAAGAGGCCGTGGCCGCGGGAATCGAGGACGTGATCATCGTCACCGTCCATGGGCAAACGCGCCGTCGAGGACTACTTCGACCGCTCGCGCGACGTCGAGCTGGCCCTCGAGGCCAAGGGCGACAGTGAGGGCGCCGAAGCGCTGCGGGCGATCTCTGACATGGCGAACTTCGCCTACGTGCGCCAGGGCGAGATGGGCGGCATCGGCCATGCCGTGCTCACGGCACAGCACCTGATCGGAGATGAACCCTTTGTCCTGTTCCTGCCGGACGACGTGGTCTTCGCCGAGAAACCTGTCGCCCAGGGCCTGATAGAGACCTTCCACCGCCACCAGGCCAGCGTCGTGGCAGTGGAGGAGGTGCCTGCCGAGGTCACGCATCAGTACGGTATCGTGAGCGGCGAGCAGCTCGAGGCCGGTGTGATGCGCCTGCGGCGCCTGGTTGAGAAGCCGCCTCAGGGGAGCGCGCCGGGCCGGATGGCGATTGTCGGACGCTATCTGTTCACTTCGGCGGTGTTCGAAGCGATCGAGCGGGCAGGGCGCGGGCACGGCGGCGAGATGCAGATCACGGACGCCATGCGCGTCCTGGCGGAAGGCGAAGGCATGTACTCCTACCAGTTCGAGGGCGAGCGCTTTGACGTCGGGCGGCCCTACGGCCTGATCACCGGCAACGTCGCCGTGGGCCTCAAGCGCGGCGACATCGCGCCCGACCTCAAGCGCTACCTGCGCGGGCTGGACCTGGGAGAAGGCGCCTAGATGCGGATACTCTCGCTTGGCATGGCGATCCCGGACCAGCAGGTCGACAACTACGGCTGGGCCAACGCGCTGTCGTTCTTCGATTACGACGCGATCGTCGTCGACCCGGCAGTCGCCGTATCGGACATGATCGAGGGCGTCGTGCGGGACGGCACAAGCTTCACTTCCTACAACGAAGAGGCCGTCGAGAACGGGCCGACGACGGCCAACACAATTGGCCTGGCGGACCTGCTGAAGCGCAGGGCCGGCGAGACCGAGCGCCTGCTGGGCAAAGGCGGGCTGGTCGTCTGCTTCGCCTACCCGGACGTCGCCCACCCAAAGGTGTCGGGGTTCACGGGCGCGCACCGTTACTACTGGCTGCCCGCCCCCGCGGGCGCCTCCTACGGGCCGTCCTACCTGAAACCGGCCGGCGGCACCGAGGTGCTGGCGACCGATTACGAGCACCCGTTCGCGGACTTCTTTGAACGCCACCGCACGTCCGTGGAGTATCGGGCGATCTTCGCCGAAGGCGCGTCCGGCTTCGGCGACGCCGCGAAGGTGATCGCGCGCAGCCCCGGCGGTCCCGCCGTGGCGGTCGACCTGGCGGTCGGCGGCGGGCGCGTGGTGTTCTTGCCGGCGCTGCCGGCGCGGCTTTCGACGGGAGATCGTACCGGCCTGGCCGCGGCGCTGGTCAGCGGCATCCGCAACACGCTTCTGATCTCGGCCGAGGGCCCCGCCCCGGCCTGGGTCTCCGGCTTCGAAGTCCCGGGCCTCGAAAGCGGCGAAGGAGCGAGTCGACCTCGCCGAGAGCAAGCTCGAAGCCTTCGAGGAAGAGGTCGACGAGGCGAAGGTCAATTACCGCGGCCTGGACCGCTACCGGCGCATTCTCTGGCAGGAAGGCAAGTACGGGCTGGACCTGCCCGTCCGAGACGCCTTGACGCTGCTGGGCATGACATCTTTCGCGAAGGCGGACGAGGCGGCCACATTCTCATACAGCGGCGCGCAGGTGCTGGTCGAGACTGAAGGCAGCGCCGAGTCGATCGGCCTGGCGCCCCATTACCGCCTGCGCAACCGCATCGAGCGGCACATCGCCGAGCGCCAGGAGGCCCCGAAGGCGCTGATGGTCATCAACGGCTACCGTGACATGCCCCCGGCCGGCCGGGCGAAGCAGTATGAAGACGCGCTCAAGGTCGCTGCCGGCGCCATGCGCTACTGCCTCCTGGACACGGCCACCTTGTTCGAGGCGGTACGTGCGAAGATGGCGGGCCAGGACGAGGCGGTTGGTACCTTCCTGGAGGCCGTGCTTGCGACCGAAGGCGTGTACCAGGGGCCTACACCGGTGGTACCGGAGGCCGAAGAGGTGCAGGAGGATGATGAAGATGTCGAATGAGGGCCGGCTGAGCGGCTGGGCGGTGATCCTCGGCGCGTCGAGCGGCTTCGGCGGCGCCACTGCCGTCGAGCTGGCCCGACAGGGCATGGACATTTTTGGCGTCCACCTGGACCTTCGTTCGACCGTGGCGAACGCCGAGCGCGTAATGGAGGCGGTCAGGGCCCAGGGCCGGCAGGCCGTCTTCTTCAACATGAACGCCGCCGACGCCGCCAAACGCGCGGCCGCGGCCGAGACGATGGCCGAGAAGGCACGCGAGACCGACTCCTTCGTGCGGATTTTGCTGCACTCGCTGGCTTTCGGCACGCTGCAGCCGGTGATCGCGGAGACGCCGAAAGCGGCGCTAAACCAGCGCCAGATGGAGATGACCCTGGACGTGATGGCGAACAGCCTGATCTATTGGAGCCAGGACCTCTGTGCCAGGGGCCTTCTGCGCCGTGGCAGCCGCATCTACGCCATGACCAGCTCCGGCTCGACGCGCGTGATCAAGAGCTACGGCGCCGTCTCCGCCGCCAAGGCCGCCCTGGAGGCGCACATTCGCCAACTGGCCTACGAGCTGGCGCCGATGGGCGTGACCGCCAACGCGATCCGCGCCGGCGTCACGGACACGCCGGCCTTGCGCCGCATCCCCGAAGGCGTGAACCTGCTCGAACGGACGGCGCAGTCCAACCCCAGCGGCCGCTCGACGACGCCCGAAGACGTCGCCAGGTGCATTGCGGCGCTGGCGGACGAGCGCACTTACTGGATGACGGGCAACGTTATCGGCGTCGACGGCGGGGAAGAGATCACGGTTTAGGGCGCGCGCCGACACTCGCGGATCTCGGTTCGCTGCGCTTTTTTCGCCGCGCGTAACCTTCGATCTGAGACTTCATCCAGACTCGTCCCGTTGCCAACTCTGCCACTGGGCGGGGGAAGCCCGGTTTGTTGGCGTAGTCGCGGATGAAGTTTGGCTTGCGAACACCGAGTATTTCAGAAGCCTCCTTGACGCCGACAAGCGTATCCAGGGCGAGTTGCGACAGGTCGCCGACCGTCCGCGAAGCCGATATCAAGTCGATGCCCACCAGTCGTCCATCCTCGTCGAGGTCGACAAATATGTCGTCCGAGAGACGTACCGTCCTGGTGGCCCAGCAGCGTCCGTGCCTCGAACGCGCCGCCCAGCTTCGCGGGGTAATGCGGCTCCCTTAAGGTGCGTTGTTGGTTGTAATGGCACGCAAGCTCCTGCTGCTCGCCACTCTCCTTCTTGCCGCGTCCACGGCGGCCATTCTCGCGCTCGATGGCGGCGGCGGCGCCGACGGCGTGCATGTCGTCTGGTCATCGGAGAGGTCGGCGGTGGCGCTGGCCGCGGACGGGCATGAGGACGGCGCGAACCCGGTCAAGACCATCGTCTACGTCACCAATAACAGCGACTCCGTCCTGCACAACGCGGTCATCCGCCTCTCGGAACACGCCGGGGAGACGGAAATTGGCCTCGGCATCGGCACGGTGACCTCTGTTTCCACGGACTTCGAAGGCAAGGCGCGCGTCTGGAAGCTCGGCGACCTGGAGGCCGGCAAGCGTTACGGCCTGCCCATCGGCCTCTGGTTCACGAGCCAGTACGTCGGCGCCGCACCGGACACGCTGGTGCTCACGGTAGAGTTGCGAAGCCCTGACTTGCGCGAGCCGGTGCGCAGCAATGAGTTGGCCCTGACTCTGGAGAAGTAGCGAGTCGGCACGTCAGCTGGTCAGCCAGACAGCCAGTCAGAGGCCGAAGGCGGGGCTGCGGCTGACGCGCCTCTACGCTTTCGGCGCCTCCCTGGGATGGCTCCGCTCCGCCTTGCTCCAACTGAGCGCTTTCAGTAGATTCCGTCTAGTCTTTCGGGCGGGACGGCTGTCTGGGTTCGCACCCAGATTCCAGAATCCAAAGTCCACATCCGAAGCCGAAGGGCGCCGGCGGGCCGGAGAAGGTCCCGCTTCTCGTATAAGACAGGGAGGTCGGGTATGGATCTTGTCTGGATAATCCCCGTCGCGTGCGCGGTCGCGGTGCTGTTCGCGCTGTGGCTGGCGCGCGACGTCCTCAGCCGCGACACGGGCACGCCGGCGATGCAGGAGATCGGCGGCATGATCTTCGAGGGCGCGATGGCGTTCCTCAGCCGCCAGTACCGCACGATCGCGATCTTCGCCGTCCTCACGGCCGTCGTCGTCGGCGTCATCGTCGGCGTCGATCTCGGACGGCGTGAAGGAGATCGTCCTTAACGCGGACGGCGAGGTCGCCTACGGCGCGGTCGAGGTCGTCGCCGCTGGACCGAAGGCCTGCTGACCGGCATCGCCTTCCTCGTCGGCGCGTTCTGCTCCGGCCTCGCCGGCTACATCGGCATGTTCATCGCCGTGCGCTCGAACGTCCGCACGGCCGCGGCGGCGCAGAACAGCCTCAAGGAAGCGATCACGGTCTCGCTGCGCGGTGGCGCCGTCTCCGGCTTCCTCGTCGTCGCGCTGAGCCTCATCGGCGTCTCCAGCATCTTCTTCGTCTACAGCGACGTCCTCGGCAACCCGCAGGCGATCGCGCCGTTCCTCATCGTCGGCTTCGGCTTCGGCGCCAGCTTCGTGGCGCTCTTCGCCCAGCTCGGCGGTGGCATCTACACCAAGGCCGCCGACGTCGGCGCCGACCTCGTCGGCAAGGTCGAGGCGGGCATCCCGGAGGACGACCCGCGCAACGCCGCCGTCGTCGCCGACCTCGTCGGCGACAACGTCGGCGACTGCGCCGGCCGTGGCGCCGACCTGTTCGAGTCGATGTCGGCCGAGAACATCGGCGCGATGATCCTGGGCGTCGCGATCTACACCGTGACGGGCGACATCGAGTGGATCATGTTCCCGCTCGTGCTGCGCTCGTTCGGCATCTTCGCGACGATCGTCGGCCTCACCTCGGTGCCGTTCTTCACGAAGGAAGACGGCAACCAGGACCCGATGACGCCGCTGAACTACGGCTACTACGTCGTCTCGGTCCTGTCCGTCGTCGGCCTGTTCATCGCGACGAAGGTCCTGCTCGGCGACGACTGGTACTGGTTCTTCTTCTGCGGCATCGTCGGCATCGTCACCGGCATCGCCTTCGTCTACATCACGCAGTACTACACGGCCGGCTCCTGGCGCCCGGTGCAGGAGATCGCCGAGCGCCTCCCGGACGGGCCCGGCGACGAACATCATCATCGGCACCGCGGTCGGCTTCGAGACGACGGCCGCTGACGGCGATCGCGATCGGCACTGGCGCTCGTCGTCTCGTTCCTCCTCGGCTCGCAACGCGGACGTCGACGACGGCGATCCCGGCGTTCACGACCGGCATCTTCGGCACGGCCGTCGCGACGATGGGCATGCTCATGTCGGCGGCCTACATCCTGGCGATGGACACCTTCGGCCCGATCACCGACAACGCCGGCGGCATCACCGAGATCTCCGGCGCGCCCGAGAGCGCCCGCCAGATCACCGACACGCTCGACGCCGTCGGCAACACGACCAAGGCGCTGACCAAGGGCTACGCCGTCGCCTCCGCCGGCCTGGCCGCCTTCCTGCTGTTCAGCGCCTACCTCGACAAGGTCAAGGAGCGGCTCGAGATGCCGCTCACGGCCGAGCTGCCGATCGACCTCGCGAACGTCGACGTCTTCGTCGGCGGTCTGCTGGGCGTCATGCTCGTCTTCCTCTTCAGCTCGCTGGCCATCCGCGTCGGTCGGCAACGTCGCCGGCGCGATCATCGAAGAGGTGCGGCGCCAGTTCCGCGAGGACCCCGGCATCATGGCCGGCACGTCGCGCCCCGACTACGCCCGCGCCGTCGACATCACGGCGCGGCTGCGCTGCGCGCGATGATCGCGCCCGGGCTCCTGGCGGTCGGCATGCCGATCGCTGGTCGGCCTGGTCTTCCGCTATGCGCGTGGCCGGCCGTGCACGCCGGCGATCACGACACGATTCGGGCTGGCTGGCCGTCGCCGGGCTTGCTGATCGTCGGCACGATCGGCGGCATCCTCGTGGCCACCGTCCTGAACAACGGCGGCGGCGCCTGGGACAACGCCAAGAAGTTCATCGAAGCCGGCGAGCTGAAGGACGAGACCGGCAACGTCCTCGGCAAGGGCACGCCGTCCACGCGGCCGCCGTCGTCGGCGACACCGTCGGCGACCCCTTCAAGGACACCGCCGGCCCCTCGCTGCACGTGCTGGTCAAGCTGCTGGCACGATCACGCTGGTGCTGGCGCCGCTGTTCATCGCCAGCTGACCTCACCCCCCGGCCCCCTCTCCGCCCGGCGGAGAGGGGGAGGAGAGAGGGAAGGCGGAGAGCGAGCGAGCGTGAACAAGGCCGCCCCTCGAATGGGGGCGGCCTTGCTGTTATTCGACAATGGCGGTCGGTGATGCGAAACTACGCGCCTCACGCGGGAGCGCAGCACCGGAGTGAAGACATGAGACGAGCGGGCGCCATGTTGGGTATCGTGGCGTTGGTGATGGTAGCGGTCCTGCAGATGGGATCGAGGCCGGCGGAGGCGTTAGCGCCGAGCCCGTTCGCGGGCGACTGGAAGGCGGCGTCGCGGCAGACCATGCCGGACGCGCATCTTTCGATTAGAGGCAGCGCCATCGTGGTGCTGCGCCTGGCGGACCCCGACGACCGATTGTTCTGTCACAGCGTGGTTCCCGGCGCCATCAAGTCGGTGGCGGCGACCGGCATCGGCATCATGACCGGGCCGAAGACGCTGTCGACGCTGTTCTTCTACCGCTGCAGCGACGGCAGCAGCGGGTTCGCCGCGGCCTTATTCCGTTTTCCGCCCCTGAGCGCTACCCAGAATGAGATGGCGGACTCGTCGGGCCACGTCTGGACGCGGGTTCCCTAGGCAGGCCGACCGCAAGTAGCGCTCGCGCATTACAGAAATCTCGGCGGCGTAGACTCTCTTGCCGAAGGAGGGAGTCATGCCCACACGCAGCAGCGGCTTCTTCATCCAGGGCACGTTCGGCGCTCATGACAATTTCGAGGCGGTGCTGCCCGGCAAGACCGCCGGGCTGGCGCATGTGTGGCGTGACAACGACGACCCTGCCTTGCCGTGGCATTCGAACGGGTTCTTTGCGGCGGCGCCGTACGTTGGCCCGTCGCTGATCCAGAGCAACTTCGGCACGGGACCCGGCAACCTGGAGGTGGTGGCGAGGCTGGGCGACCAGGTCCACCACTTCTGGCGCGAGGACCAGCCGCCGTATACCTGGCACGGCCCCACGATAATCGCCGGCGGGGTCACCGATAACCCCGCGCTGATCCAGGGCAGCTTCGGGTCGAAGGGAAACTTCGAGATGGTGGCGCCGCTGGCTGCCGGCGGCATCGGCCACTGGTGGCGCGACAACGACTCGGCGACGCTGGACTGGCACGGCCCCACGGTGTTCGGCCCAGGCGCCGGGCCGGTGAACGGCGTTGCGATGCTGCAAAACAGCGGCGCCAGTGCCCACGGCGGCAGCGCCGGCAACCTGGAGGTCTTTGTCACGCTGGGCTCGGGAGTCAACCGGACCATGGGCCTGTTCTGGCGCGACGTCGACGGCTGGCACGGCCCCGTCCAGATCTTCCTGCCTAACGCCTTCCCGCCGACGTCTCCAGACGGCGTGCCCGGCTTCGTGCAGACCGCGGACGGCAACTTCCACGCGGTTGTCGCCGGGCCCGGCCACCTGACTCACGTCATGCGCGACAACTCGACGCCCGGCCTGATCTGGGACCCCGTGGCGGTGATCGCGCCGTTTCCAATGACTATCTTTGGCGCCGCCGGCCTGATCCAGACCAATTACGGTCCGCCGGGCTCCGGCAACCTGGAGGCGCTGGCCCGCAAGAGCGATGCCGGTCCCGGCGTCGTCCACATCAACCACTACTGGCGCGGCTTCGAGCCCGGGGCCGAGTGGCACGGGCCCAGCGGCGACATCGCGCTCTAACCCGACGGCGATCTTGGCAAGCCGAAAGCCATACCTGCATCCGGCAGAGCGGGCTGACCGGGGCGCCGCCCGCTCCCGGCGCGAAGGGATCGGAAGGCCCTCCCATCGTCCTCCTGGCGCGGACGGCTGCCTTAGAATTAGCCCGTGCCTGCTCAGACTCCACAAGGTGCGCTTCACCAACTCCTCGAACTGACCGGCCGCGACTTCCATGACGAGGGCGAGGTCTCGATCGCCGGCGCGGAGCCGGCTCTGCCTTCGCGTTTCCTCCTGGCGACCGCCGGCGCCGCTTCGATCGCGGCAGCGGGAGTCGCCGCCGCGGACCTCTGGCGCCTGCGCACGGGCCGCGGCCAGCGCGTTGAGGTAAAGATGAGGCATGCGGCCGCTGCGCTGCGCAGCGGCACCTACCTGCGCATCGATGGCAAGCCGGCCGGCAGCCCCTGGGCCGATATCAGCGGCTTCTACCGCACGAAGGACGGGCGCTGGGTGCAGTTCCACTGCAACTACCCGCACCATCGCGCCGGAGTCCTGGCGCTGCTGGGCTGCGATGGCAATCGCGCGGCCGTGGCCGCGGCAACGGCGGCCTGGGAGGCGCAGCCGCTGGAGGATGCGCTGGCAGCGGCGGGAATGTGCGCCGCCATGGTGCGCAGCCCGGCCGAATGGCGCGCCCACCCACAGGCGCGGGCCGTCGCGCGGCTGCCGCTGTTCGAAGTCATCAAGATCGGCGACAGCGCGCCCGAACCGCTGCCGCAGGGGGACCGCCCGCTTTCGGGCGTTCGGGTCCTGGACATGACGCGCGTGCTCGCGGGTCCGACCGGCGCGCGAACGCTGGCCGAGCACGGCGCCGACGTCCTGCACCTGACGGCGCCTCATCTCCCGGCGCAACCAGACGTCGATGTCGATACGGGGCACGGCAAGCTCGCGGCCCAGCTGGACCTTCGGGACGCGCCGGCGCGGGAGCGACTGCTCTCCCTGATCCGCGAGGGCGACGTTTTCTTTCAGTCGTACCGGCCGGGCACGCTGGCAGGTCGCGGCCTGGACCCGGAAGCGCTGGCGCGGCTGCGTCCTGGAATCGTCTACACGTCCCTCAGCGCCTACAGCCATGAAGGGCCCTGGCAAGATCGCCGCGGCTTCGACAGCCTTGTGCAGTCGGTCAGCGGCCTGGTCCACGAAAACAGCTGGGGAGACCTGGCGGACGACTCCAGTCGAGGATCGGGACTGGGAGCGCAGCCGGAAACGACGCCGAGGCATTTGCCGGCTCAGGCAATCGACTACGTTTCGGGCTACCTGCTGGCCTTCGCGACGATGGTGGCGCTGCGGCGTCGCGTTCAGGAAGGTGGAAGCTACCTGGTGCGCGTGTCCCTGGCCCAGACCGGCCGCTGGATCGAGAGCCTGGGCCGTGTCGAGGCCTTCGACCCCAAGACCGCGACTGACCCCACGTACGAGGACGTGCAGGACCTGATGACCGAGGCAGCGTCTCCCTTCGGCCGCCTGCGCTTTCTATCGCCGGCGGCCCGGCTTTCGGAGACGCCGGCGCGCTGGGAGCGTCCGGCGGCGCCCTTGGACCACGATGCGGCCGAGTGGCCCGACCGGAATAGCGCCACCCGGCGCGGCTAACCTTCACAAGACGGGCACCGGCGCTCCGAGATTCACCCAGATTCGGGACTCGTGGGGTTTGTGGCGCGAAATAGAGGCGGGCGGACGATTATGGCGCATTTCAGGTGTGAAATTCGGCGGCAGGCGGCTAGAAATGAGCGATTTAGCGTTTGACAGGCCCTGATCGCCTGCCTACGATGCCAATACCGCGATTCGGTGGCGTCCTACAAGGGAACGAGGCCAACTTTGTCCGTAAATGCGCATACGACCGCCGTCGCCGCGACAACGGACGACGGGCGCTGGGTCACCCTGGGGCGCGCCTGCGCCATCCTGGGCGTCGATGAGTCGACGCTGAGGCGCTGGGCCGACGCCGGCCGCCTGCGGGTCTACCGCACGCCGGGAGGGCACCGGCGCTTCTCCCTGGGCAATCTCCAGGAGCTTCTTTCGGGCGACGGCCGCGGCCGCAACGCCCAGATCGGCCGCATGGCCTTTGCCAAGATCCGCCAGGAGTTGAAGCGGGCCAAGTCACAGGAAGGTGGCTGGTACAACACGCTCTCCGATGACGACCACCGGCGCTTTCGCGCCCTGGGCCGCCGCCTGGTAGAGATGGTGGGCGAGTACATGGACAAGCGGACGCGCGGCCCCGGTCTGCTCGACGAAGCTCATGACATCGGAATCGCTTACGGGCGCATCCTGATCGGCGCCGGGCTGCTGCTGCCCGACGCCGTCGAAGCCTACATCGGCTTCCGCAAGAGTATCGACGAAACGACGCGCCAGGCATCGACGCGCGAAGCCCTGCCGATGGAGGAGGCGCTGGACGCCTGCGGGCAGGTGCATTCCCTGGGCGACCAGGTCCTTCTCGGTATCGCCGCCGGTTACGAAGAGCTGGCGACCCCTGCCGGCCGCGCGAAAAACGACTGATGCCCGGCAAGCCTCGCCCCAACAAGAAACCGCTGGGCTTCTTCGACGCGCGCGACCGAATGCTACACCTCAACAACGCCTACCGCGCCGAGTCCTTCGGCGGGCCCGGCCTTGACTCGACCTCGAAGCGCTTCCAGCGCGAGCTCGCCGAAATCGACACGCCGGAACCGGACGAGGAGCTGGAGGACGCCGAGCTCAGCGACTCCGAGCGGATGTCGGCCATGGCCCGCGAGCGCTTCCGCCGCGAGGGTCACAGCTGATCCAGGGGCTCGGGGGCAACCCCCACCCCTAACCCCTCCTCCACCAAGGGGAGGGGGATCGAGGGAGAGCGACGCGTTGATGCCTCCTACCCGGGCGCTGGCCGCGCGATAATGTAAAGCGGTACGCTTTACCTCCGGGGTATCGACTTGGCCTATTACCCGATCTTCGTGGACATGACCGGCAGGCGCGTGCTTGTCGTCGGCGGGGGGCGCGTGGCGGAGGAAAAGGTAGGCGGCCTGCTGCGCGCCGAAGCCGCGGGCCGGCTGACGCTGGTCGCGCCGAAGTTGCTGCCCTCGCTCAAGTCGCTGCTGGCCGAAGGTAAGATCGCCTGGATCCAACGCGAGTACCGCGACGGCGACATGGACGGCTTTGACTTCGTGATGATCGCCACCGATGACGGCAAGGTGAATGCCGAAGTCGCGGCCGAAGGCAAGCGCCGCCGAATCTGGGTGAACGCGGCCGACGACCCCAGGAATTGCGACTTCATCCTGCCGGCGGTCGTCCGCCAGGGGCAGATCGTGCTGGCGGCCTCCACCGGCGGCGCCAGCCCGGCGCTGGCGCGGCGCCTGCGCGAGGAGCTGACCGACTACCTCTCGGAGGACTTCGCCGGCCTCGCCGACCTTCTGAGCGAGGTCCGGGCGGAGTTGCGGCGCAAGGGGGTCATGCCAGACGCCGAGACCTGGCAGCGAGCCATCGATGGCCCTTTGCGGGCGCTGCTGGCGCAGAGGCGCTGGGGCCAGGCCAGGGCGCGGCTGGTCCGCGCGCTGGGCGTCGCTGACGTAATACCGGTTGGGCTGGAATACGAGGACGAACGGGCGCCCGGCGCGGAGGCCGCGGCAGCCGAGAAGCGATGAACATCAGTCTTACGGGGCTGAGCCATCAAACGGCGCCCGTCGCGCTACGGGAGCGTTTCGCATTCACGGCGGAGGAGCTGCCTGCGGCGCTGGCAAGCCTGCGCGCCTCTTTCGCAGGGGCGGTGCTGCTTTCGACCTGCAACCGCACAGAGCTCTACATAACGTCGGACAGCGTCCCGGAGAGGCGCCGCGTGATCGCCGCGCTGGCCGCCGCGAAGGGCGAACAAGGCCCAGAAGGCGCCCAGTTCTATCAGGCCGACGGCGTTCAGGCCGCCGCGCACCTCTTCCGCGTGGCGGCGGGAATCGAGTCGCTGGTGGTGGGGGAGTCTGAGATCCTGGGGCAGGTCCGCGGCGCATTTTCGGCCTCCACGGCCGCAAAAGCGAGCAATCCAACCCTGGCGCGCCTCTTCCACAGCGCCATCCGCGCCGGCCGCCGCGCCCGCGCCGAGACCGAGGTCGGCGCCCACGGTGTCTCCGTGAGCGCGACCGCCGTTGCCCTGGTGAAGCAGGCCCTCGGGGATCTGAGGCGCCGGACGGTGCTTGTCGTGGGCGCGGGAGACGCGGCGCGGCTGACAGCGCAGGCGCTGGCCGCCGCCGGGACAGGCCGCATCCTCGTGACGACGCGGACTTTTGACCGGGCGCAGGACATCGCCGCCGAGCTGGGCGCCTTCGCCTATCCCTTCGAACAGCTGCCGCATCTGCTGGGCGAGGCGGATATCGTCATCTCGTCCACATCCGCATCCGGCCACGTGATCGACCGCGCCCAGGTCGAAGCAGCGATGGCCTCGCGGCGGCAGAGGGCGCTTGCCCTGGTAGACATCGCGGTGCCGCGCGACATCGACCCGGAGGTCGCCGGGCTGCCTGGGGTGCGTCTATTCGACATCGACGACCTGCAGGCGCAGGCGGAGGCTAATCGACAGGCGCGCCTGCGCGAGGTCGAGGCCGTCGAAGCCATCGTCGACCAGGAGGTTGCGCGCTTCGCCGAGTGGCTGCGGCAGGACACGGCCACGCCGACTATCGCCCACCTGCGACGCCGCGCCGAACGGGCGCGCGAGCTGGAGGTCGAACGCACCCTGGCGCGCCTGCCTGGCCTGACCCCCGCCGATCGCAAGCGCATCGAGGCGATGAGCCGGGCGATCGTGAAGCGCATCCTGCACGAGCCGGTCACGCGCCTCAAGGAACCGGCGGGCCAGCGCCACATCGAAGCGGCGCGCGAGCTCTTCGGCCTCGACAGCGAGCCTTAGCCCCGGATGGCAAGGTTCACTTTCTGCCCTCGCTGCGCGGCGAAGCTAACCAGCAGGGAAATCGGCGGCAGGGCTCGCGAGTTCTGTGCGGCCTGCGACCGCGCTTGGTTCCACAATCCCATCGCCGCCGCCGCCGCGATTGTGCTGGACGGCGGCCGCATCCTCCTGGCGCGGCGCAAGAGCAGCGTTTTCCGCGGGCGCTGGTACATCCCGGCCGGCTTCTGCGAAGAGGACGAAACCATCGAGCAGTGCGCGGTGCGCGAGGCCCGCGAAGAGCTGGGCCTGGAGGTCGAGGTCGCCAGCCTCATCGACGCGAACAGCGGCTTCGAGGTCGAGGGCAGGCCGGTGGTCGGCGTCTACTTCAGGGTCGAACCGGTGGCGGGACGGATCGAGCCTGGCGATGACGTTGACGCGGCGGAGTTCTTCGCGCTGGAGGCCGTGCCGGACCTGCCTTTCGCCGGTGACCGGCGGGTCATCCAGATCCTGAGGACGGGGCTCTACCCGTATCAGACGCTCGCCGGTGCCGGTGAGAACGGGTAAGCTTTGGCCTAAATGAAGCCGGAAATCCAGGCCGTCACGTTCGATTGCTTCGGCACGATCATCGACTTTGGCGACGACCATTTCGCCCGCGCCTACGGCCAGATCTGCTCGGAGCAGGGCCTCGCCATCGAAGGCAAGGCCTTCTACGACAAGTGGATGGAGGTCTGGCGGCGCCTTGCCCAGGACGGCCGCACCAGCGACACCGGCACCGTCGCCGTCACTCCCGGAGAGACGGCGGTGACCCTCGACACTGAAAATGAGCCCGGCCCCCTGAGCGAGGCCGAAGCGATCCCGCCACACCCGGAGCACCACACACCTTCGGCCGGACGTAACCGCGCCATGGACGGGCCCCTGCCCCCGTTCCGGCCCTACAGCGAAGAGTGGCCGGAGCACTTCGCGATCTGCTTCGAGGAGTTCGGCGTGCAGGGCGACCCGCGCAAGGCTTACGAGCGCCTGGTGGAGTTGCTCGGACGCGCACAGGCCTTCCCGGAGGCGCGTCGCGTGGTCGAGAGCCTGAGCCGGCGCAAGCCAGTGGCCTTGCTTTCAAACGCGGACGACAATTTCCTGCGGCCGGCGCTCTCGATCAACGGCTTCGCCTTTCCCGTTGTCGTGTCCTCCGAGTCCGCTCAGGCTTACAAGCCCCACGTCGCAATCTTCGAGAACCTGAGCCGGGACCTGGGCGTGCCGCGCGAACACATCCTCTACGTGGGCGATAGCCGCTTTGCCGATATCGCCGGCGCGAAGAACGCCGGCATGCACGCCGCCTGGGTGAACCGCAAGGGCAGGCGTCCCCTGGAAGACGCCGGGCGGCCGGACGGCGAGACCGAAGCGGCGCAAAGGCCCCAGCGTGAGCTGCCGCCGCCGGACTTCGAGATCGAAAGCCTGGACGCGCTGCTGGAGATACTGGGATAGCCCGCCGCCGCGGGTGCGTCATACAGTGGCGGACCAGGGCTTTGAAACAGCTATGACCAAACACGAACGCTCGCGCGAAATCTTCGCGGAGGCGCGCCGCTACATCCCGGGCGGTGTGAACAGTCCTGTGCGCTCGTTCCGCGGCGTCGGCGGCGACCCGATAGTCGTGGCCTCGGCCTCGGGCTCGCGGATCAGGGACGCGGACGGCAACGAGTACATCGACTACTGCGGCTCCTGGGGCCCCCTGATCCTCGGCCACGCTCATCCTGAGGTTGTGGCCGCGGTGCGCGAGGCCGCCGGGCGCGGCACCACCTACGGCATCGCGACCGAGGCGGAGGTGGTCCTCGCGAAGCTGGTCTGCGCGTCGATGCCGTCGATCGAAATGGTGCGCTTCGTCAGCTCCGGCACGGAGGCGACGATGTCCGCGCTGCGGCTGGCGCGCGCGTTCACCGGCCGCGACAAGATCCTCAAGTTCGAAGGCTGCTACCACGGCCACGCCGACGGCCTGCTGGTGCAGGCCGGCTCCGGCGTCGCCACGTTGTCCCTGCCGGACAGTCCCGGCGTGCCGCCGGCCTTCGCGGCGCTGACTCTGGTCGCCCCCTACAACGATGCCGCGGCGGTGCAGGCGACGTTCGAGCGCCACGCCGGCGAGGTCGCGGCCGTGATCATCGAGCCCGTCGCGGCGAACATGGGCGTGGTGCTGCCCGCGGACGGCTTCCTGAAGCGCCTGCGCGAGCTGTGCACCGCCAACGGCGCCCTGCTGATCTTCGATGAGGTCATCACGGGCTTCCGCACCGGTCTCGGCGGCTATCAAGAGATGTGCGGCGTGACGCCGGACATCACCTGTCTTGGCAAGGTCATCGGCGGCGGCCTGCCCGTCGGCGCCTACGGCGGCCGGCGCGACGTCATGGAGATGGTGGCGCCGCAGCGGCCCCGTGTATCAGGCCGGCACGCTTTCGGGTAACCCGCTGGCGATGGCCGCCGGCATCGCGACCCTGCGCCTGCTGCAACGCCCCGGCTTCTACGCGGACCTCGACGCCAGGGCCGCGAGCCTGGCGCTTGGCATCGTGCAGGCGGCGCGCCGCGCGGAGTTGCCCCTGACGCTGAACCGCCTGGGTTCGATGATGACGCCTTTCTTCAGTGAGGGGCCGGTCACGGATTACGCGACGGCCAAAAAGGCAGACACCGCGCGCTTCGCAACCTTCTTCCACGGCCTCCTGGAACGTGGCGTCTACTTCCCGCCATCGCAGTTCGAGGCCGCCTTTGTCTCAGACGCGCATACGGTGGCAGACGTCGAGGCGACGATCGCGGCGGTGGAGGCGGCGCTCCGTGATTAGCCGTCAGCGGTTCGTGATTCTCAAGGCGCTATGATCCATACGTGAGCGAATCAATGGACCGCGCCATCGGAGATGCCGCCCGCCTCCTGGTCGAGTCGAGCTACGTGATCTCGCTCGTCGGCGCCGGAATTTCGGCGGAGAGCGGCATACCGACGTTCAGAGGCCCGGGTGGCCTCTGGACGCGCCTGGGCGAACCGCCCAACAACCAGTACCAGCAGTTCCTCGAAGACCCGGATTCATGGTGGCGCCAGCGGGTCGCCGCGCAGGCCGGAGGCGGCGGCGCGACCTGGGACGCGGCGCAACCCAACCCGGCGCATTACGCGCTCGCGGAGTTGGAACGCCTGGGAGTGATGCGCCACGTGGTCACGCAAAACATCGACAACCTGCACCAGGTCGCGGGTTCGAAGAACGTCAGCGAATTTCACGGCAACCGCTACAAGTGGCGCTGCATCGGCTGCGGCCGCCGCTGGGAGCGGGAAGAGTTCGGCGCCGCGGCCGATCGCATGCCGCAGTGCCCGGACTGCGGAGGCATAGTCAAGTCGGATACGGTCATGTTCGGCGAGCCGATCCCCGCCGACGCCATCGAGCGCTCGTTTTCGGAGGCGCGGCGGGCCGACTGCTGCGTCGTGATCGGCACTTCGGCGGTGGTGTATCCGGCGGCCGACGTGCCGATGATCGTGCGCCGCAACGGCGGGCGGCTGATCGAGGTCAATCCCCTGGAGACGCCGCTCAGCGCCTACAGCGACGTGGTCCTGCGCGGGCCGGCGGGTGAAGTCATGCCCGCGCTGGTGGAAGAGATAACGAGGCAGGGAGAAGCAAAGGCGAAGAAAGCTGGCGGCGCATGACCTTCTCGATCGTGGCCCGCGAGCCGGAAAGCGGCGTCCTGGGGGTCGCGGTTTCGACGGCCGTACCGTGCGTCGGCGCGCTGTGCCCGCACGTCCTGCCGGAAGTCGGCGCCATCGCGACGCAGTCGTTCGTGAACGTAAGCCTGGGCAGCGAGGGCCTGGCATTGTTGGCGATGGGCCTCAGCCCCGAGGCGGCCCTGGAGGCTCTGCTCAGCGAAGACGATGACTCCGCGCGCCGCCAGTGGGGCGGCGTCGACGCCAAGGGCCGGGTGCACGCGTTTTCGGGCGCAAGCTGCGTCGACTGGTTCGGCCACCAGCCCAGCGCCGAAAAGCAGTACTCGGTTCAGGGCAACATGCTCACCGGGCCCGAAGTAATCGCGGCGATGGCCGAGGCCTATGAGGCCGCTTCCGCCGTACCGCTGGCCGAACGCCTGCTGAGGGCGCTCGAGGCCGGCCAGGCCGCCGGCGGCGACAAGCGCGGCCGCGTTTCGGCGGCGCTGCTGACCTCGCCCGCGCCCGGCCAACAATACGGCTTCGACATCCGTGTCGACGAGCACGCCGACCCCGTGCCGGAGCTGCGGCGGGTCTACGACATCGTCGCCTCGCGGCGCCGCGGCTGAGGGAACGCCACCTGTCGGCCGCGTGGGATTTGAGCCGGCTGGTGGGCCGCGGCCCGCCGGCGCCGTGGCCAAACAGGGAAAGGCTGCCCTGGGACGAGCCGGGTTTTGGCGCCCGAATGCTGCGCGAGCACCTCTCCCAGGCGCACGACCGCGCCAGCCGCCGATTCGAGACGATCGACCGGCAGGTCGCCTGGCTGGACGCCGAGGTCCTGGGCGGCCGGCCGAGCCGCGTGCTCGACCTGGGCTGCGGCCCGGGCTTCTACTGCTCACGCCTGTCGCGAAAGGGACACCGTTGCCTCGGCGTCGATTTCTCGCCCGCGTCCATTGAGTATGCGCGGGCTGAGGCCGGGCGCGAAGCCCTGGCGTGTGAGTACAGGCTGGCGGACCTGCGCGCGGGCGCCTTCGGCGGCCCCTTCGACCTGGTGATGATGATCTCGGGCGAGCTCAACACATTCGAGCCCTCGGAGGCCCCGGCGATTCTGGCGGCAGCGGCCGAAGTCATGGCGCCCGGCGCCGCAGCCGTGCTCGAAGTCCACACCGAGGCAGCCGTCACGCGCATCGGGGAGCGCCCGGGCGGCTGGTCGGCGCACGCGACCGGGCTCTTTTCGGACAGAGCGCACCTGCTGCTGCGGGAGAGCGCCTGGCTTCCCGACGAAGGCGTATCCACGGAGCGCTACTTCGTGGTCGATACCTCGACGGCCTCTGTAGTGGCCCACTCGATCACGACGAAGGCGTACGCTGAGGCTGATTATCATTCACTGTTGAGCGATGCCGGCTTTCGGGCCATCGAACGCCAGGACTCGCTCGAAGGCCAGGGCGTGGCGGGGCAGGAAGACTTCGTTGTCTACGTCGCCCGCCGCTAGAAAGAGAGCGTGTTATGGACGGTTCGGGCATTTGGAATGTCGGTGAGGTGGACGGCAGCAACCCGCTGCCCGAAGGCGAGGGCTTCAAGAACAACTGGCTGGCGCATACGCCGCATTCGAGCACCAACGTCACCCAGATTCGCGAGAAGGGCGGCGCCAGGGCCCATATTCACCGCGATCACGACGAGATCATTTACGTCGCCGAGGGCGAAGGCGAGTTCCGCCTGGGCGACGAGGTCAAGCGCGTGCGGCCGGGGGACATCGTCGTCGCTCCTTCCGGCACGGTGCATGGACCCACGCCCAACAGCCCGCGTTTCGTCTTCCTGTCCGTGTTCGCGCCTGAATTCGACCCCGCGAATCCGGACCGCGTCTTCGTCGAAGACTAGCTAGCGCCTGCGGGGCAGGCTGCCGGCAACGGCGCCGATGGCGATCAGCGGCAGCGTCACCTCCGCCGCGACGTCCAGCCCCGCCTCGACCATCAGGTAGCCGAATGAAAGGACGGCGAGGCCGCCAAGGGCCAGCACCCAGGAGTCGCCGACAATGAAGTCGTACCAGAAGCGGAAGAAGCCGGCGATGTACTTCATGCGCCCACGCCGCTGGTGCTGGCGCTGACCCGAGGGCGCAGGTAGGCGATGATACCGGTGGCGGCGGCCCAGTAGAACAGGGCCAGGATCGGGATCATCGCTTCGTGCAGGCTCCACTCGAGTCCTATGCCTTCGCCGCCCCAGAAGGTGCCGAAGGCCATCAGCATCACGCCGACCGCGAACTTGATCGAGTTCTCCGGGACGCGGCTCAAGGGCCGGTGCACGAAGATACCGACCCCCGCGACGATTACGAACGCGGCCAGTGCGCCGGCGCTGGCCAGATCGTAGCGGCCGGAGTTGGCGCCGAAGCTGAGGACAATGAAGGCGACTTCCAGCCCTTCGAGGAAGACGCCCTTGAACGAGACAACGAAGCCGGTCCAGTCGTGGCCGGTGACCGGCTCCTCCCGGAGCCCCTCCAGCTCCTCGGCGAAAATCGCGTCTTCATCGTGCAGGGACTTGAGCCCGGTCGCGCGAAGGATGGCCTTGCGCAGCCATTGCATGCCGAACACAAGGAGCAGCGCTCCCACGACCACCAGCAGCACATCTATCGGCACGAATTCGTCGAGGGACTTGCCGAGGACGGCGACGACGACGGCAAGGGCGGCGAGCGCGGTGAAGACACCGATCAGGGCCGAGCGCCAGCCCCTGGTGATCCCGACGGCCAGCACGATCGTGAGCGCCTCCACCATTTCGACTGAGGAGGCGAGAAAGGCGGCTGCTACCAGGAAGACGTCATGCATTCTTGCGCTCGCTGGGGCCCGAGAGTTACGACAGGCTCGCGAAGGTATCTTACTTCGGGGTTCGGCCTGGAGGCCGCGCTGCGTCTACTGGTTGGCGGCGCTTTCGCCCTCCAGCTCTTCGCCTCTGGCGCCGGCAAGGGAGTCGATGCCGGCGCGGACGGTGCTGGAGAAGGCCAGCAGCTGTGACTCCAGACGGCGCAGCATCTCCAGGGCGTAGCGGTCGGCCTCGTCCATCTGGTTGGTCGCGTCCTGCTCGGCCTGGACGCATGCGCGCCTTGACCTGCTCCGGCGCCTCATCGAGAGCGCCTGCGCGCGTTCCTCCGCCCGCCGGACAATGTCTTCGGCCTGGACTTCCGCCTGCTTGCACCAGCTCAGTCTCCTCCAGCTTCTCCTGGGCCTCAATCTCGGCCCTGTGGATCAGGCCCTCGCCTTCGCGCCGGGCCTCTTCGAGGAGAGAGTCCTTGTTCTGCGACGAGCTCGATGGCCTCTCTGATCTCCCAGGGCACCGTAGAGCGCATCTGGTCGATGAGCTCGAGGAGGCGGCGCCTGTCGATGACGACGCCCTGGCCGATGGGCATGCGCCGCGCCTCGGCGACGAGCTCTTCCAGCCGGTCGATGAGGTGGAGAATGTCCATAGGTGGCCGCTAGTCCCGGCGGAACTTTTCCTTGCAGTGCCCGGTCGACGTTAGGCGGCACGAGGTCGGAGACGTCATAGCCGAGCGTGGCGACCTCGCGGATCCGCGTGCCGCTGATGTAGAGGTTCTCCAGCTTCGAGATCAGGTAGAGGGACTCGATCTCCGGCGCCATCTTGCGGTTCATCAACGCCATGTCGAACTCATAGTCGAAGTCGGTGCCGCCGCGCATGCTGCGGACGAGCACGCCGGCCCTGTTCGGAGCGGGCGAAGTCGACGAGGAGGCCGTCCAGGACCTTGACCTCCACGTGAGGCTGGTCCTTGATCGCCTCGCGAAACATCTCGACGCGTTCTTCGGTGGTAAAGAGGCGTCGCGGCCGGAAGCGGAGACGGCGACGACCAGCTCGTCGAACAGCGCGGCCGCCCGGCGCGCGATGTCCAGATGGCCGTTGGTGACCGGATCGAATGTGCCCGGCGAAAATTGCCCTTCTGCCCAACCTCTGCTCCTTACTTGTAGACGGTCAGGACGGTATCGCCGTGCCGCCTGGTGAGGAGCCGGGGCCGTCCCGCCAGCTCCTGCGGCCACTCCTTGCGCTCGGGAGTGTTCGACCGCGACCATCCCCTCCGGAGCGAGCAGCCCGCGATCGACCAGGCCCGCAAGCTCGGATTCGGCCCGATCATACTCGTACGGCGGGTCAGCGACTACCAGCGTCGTACGGCCCTGTGAGGCGCCCGAGGGCCTTGCCGACCGGAGCGCACTGGACTTTGGCTATGGATTGATAGCCGAGTGAGCCTCAGGTTCTCGCGGATCACCTCGCAGGCCCGGGCGTCGGCCTCGACGAAGTCGGCAGCGTCCGGCGCCGCGGCTCAGCGCTTCGATGCCCATCGCGCCCGTGCCGCTGTAGAGGTCGAGGACGCGCCGAAAAGTCGGCCGCGTGGGCTTCCAGGATCGCGAACAAGGCCTCGCGCACGCGGTCGGAGGTGGGACGCGTGCCGGGGCGCGATACGGCCCTTGAGGAGCCTGCCGCCCGCTTCGCCGGCGATCACTCGGATCGGCACTAGCGCGTCGGGGTCGCGGTCGTATTGGGCCTGGGGGTGCCGGTGCCCGTGGGCGTGGGCGAACCCGCGGCCTGGGCGGGCCGCACGTCCATCACGACTTTCTGAGTCGCCAGCACCACGCCGTCGCTGACGATCAGCGAGACGTCGTAGCACGCCGGCCTGGGCGAGGCGCCTTCCAGACGACGTTGCCTTTCTGATTCGGTTCGATGGCGCCGGCCTGGGTCTTCCACGTAGGGCGCAGGAGGACGCCGTTGGGCTGCACCAGCTTCACCGCGCCGCTCTCTACGTAGGTCACGCAACGGCTCCCACAGCGACGACGACTGCTGGTCGAGGCTGACGTCATCTATGTGCAACGCCGCCGAGGCCGGAGCGGCGGGCGAAGTCTAGCTTGAAGGCGACGCTGAGGCTGTTCTCGAACCAGACCGTGTGCTGGCCGCCGACGCCCGGATAGGCGAACGAGACGGCGAAGGCGTTTTCGTCCCAACGGACACCGCTGGCGCCATCGTCCTGGAAGATGTTCTTGCCGACGATGAGGACGGACGAATTCGGCGCGATCGGCGAAGCGGTACGCACTTCCAGGGCAGTCGCCAGCGTCAGGGCTTCACGCAGGTTCATCTGGCGGATGCCGTTGCTGGCCTTTTCCTTACTCGTGCGGCCGACGACCAGGACCACTTTGCGGAGGTCGACGTTCGGCTTGAGATAGGCCGACGACCTCCTCCATGCGCTTGTAGTAGATGCTGGGGTCCAGCTCGGGCGCGAGCTTGATCAGGTCGGCGGCGCGCCCGACCTCCTTCCAGTCGTAGGCGCCCGTGTCCCAGTTGATGCCGGCCTTCACGGGCGTCGGCAGGGTCAGTGTCAGCTGGCGGTTGGCGGCGTGAAGGCGTTCGGCGAGCACCGTGATGAACGACGTGAAGTCGGGCTTTCGCGCCAGGGCCACGCCGGCGTAATCCAGGTCGACGCCCGAGTAACCGGGCTGCAGTGATAGCTGCACCAGGGCGTTGATGTGGGCATCGCGAAGCTGAGGCGTCGCCAGGATCGTGTTCACGGCGTCGATTTCGCGCGGTGCGGTGGCGCGCACGGTGGGGATGATGGTCTTGCCGGTGGAGCTCAGGGACGTCGCCGTGCCCAGTACCGTCCCGTCCGCGGACGGGTAGTAATCGACAGGATTGAGGGTCGTAAGTACGTCGATAGCGCCGGGGTCCACCTGGGCCCCGGGCACGACCCAGCCGCTGATGTTGACCGCGCTGGCGTTCCGGCGCAGCACCGCCACATTGGCGGGGACGGCGCTGACCTGTCCGCGGGCGGAGGCGCCGTTATTGGTCAGCGTCGCGGCGGCCAGGCGTTCCCACTTGCCGTCCCGATACGTGTACAAGCCCAGGTTGCGGCCGTCGGAGATGGGTTGGGCCAGGCCGACAGTCATCTCCACCGGCCCCTGGTCCTTGCCCGCGCCGGGGCGGATGAGCTGGCTCAAGGCCTCATAGCCGTCCGGGACCTTGGGTAGCTTGATCGTGCCGGCGGCCGCGGTTGAGTTGGTCCCCGATGGAATTTTGTCGGTGCCGCTGCTGTCCAGCAGGGAGATCGGTGGCAAGACCAGCACCAGGAGGATGAGGCCAAGGACGCCCATGGCGATTAGCACCGTGCGCGCGGTGCCATCGCGGGCCGCCGAAGACTCCAGCATGCGGTCAAAGGGTCCAGGTTCGTTCATCGTTCAGCGACTTCGACTGTCAGGTCCAGGGGGCGCCCGTCACGAAGGACCTGCATCGCCACCTTGTCCCTGGGGTTGAGGTGAGAGAGCGCGTTGAGGAAGGGCAGGTCTTCGCCCAGGTCGGAGCGGCCGACGCGGAGGATGACGTCGCCGGGCCTGATCCCGGCCGCCTGCGCCGGACTGCCGGCGACCACGCGCTGCACCAGGGCGCCGTAGTTGACGCGCAGGTTCCTCTCGGCGGCGACCGTGGCGTCGACTTCGAGGTGGTCGATGCCAATGTAGGGCCGGGTGTACTTGCCGCGGTCGATGATCGACCTCACGATCGGCTGCATCGTGCGGCTGGAGATCGCGAAGGCGATGCCGTAGACGTCAGTCGTGGCGCCGATGCGGCGCACGACGTTGGTCGTGAGGCCGACTATCTGGCCGCTCGTGTTGAGGAGAGGCCCGCCGGAGTTCCCGGAGTTGATGGCGGCGTCGGTTTGGATGAGGTCCTCCATGAATACTTGCTCGCGCAGGTAGCGGCGGTTGAGGCCGCTGATCACGCCCACGGTCACGCTATTCCTGTACTCGAAGAGGGCGCTCCCTATAGCGACCACCGTCTGCCCGAGCTTGAGGGTTGTCGAATCGGCGAAGGGCAGGGCCTTCAGGTTTCCGGCAGGAATGCGGAGGACCGCAAGGTCGGTGAAGGGCGCGTCGTCGGAAACGACGCTGGCAGGCCGTTCTTCGCCGTTGAGGAACACGACGCTGAGCTTGCCGGGTTCATGAATGACGTGCTCGTTGGTCACCACGAAGCCGCGGTCGTCGACAATCACACCCGTGCCCACCGAAACACCCTGGACAATATTGCCCTGGCCGTCCTGTGAGGCGGGCTTTTCGTTGATTATCGTGACGATAGATGCGCTGGTGTCCTGTATAGCCTGGGTGACGGCGTCTTCTTCGCGGGCGAGCACGCGGCGCTCGGTCTGGGCGGGATCGCCTTCCGAGCCTGAACCGCGCCCGCCGACAGCGAAGCTCACCACGGCGCCGGAAGCTGCTCCGCCCACGAAGGCCGCGGCGACGACGGCCAAAAACAGGCCCGCGCGCGGCGGGTTAGTGCGTGCAGCGGGGTCCATCCCACCTCCACCCATTGATAAGTTACCTTATCAATTACCGTGCGCAATTTTAGCATGACGCCTTGGGGAACCCAAGAAGACACTCGCGAGCGAGCTGCTTCGATTGACTTTGCCGATAGTGAAAACCTAGAATGGCTCGGTTATTGCCCGCCATTCGTTTATGCGGTCCCCGGCGGCGTACGTTCAGCCGGGGTCACTTTTTGACCGAGGAGCCGAGCTTGCCCGAAGGCGATCACGAGTACGAGCTGGTTGTAATTCTGAGCCCTGACCTGAACGATGACACGTTGACGGCCGGCCTCGACCGCGTCCAACAGGCCATCGCGACGCGCGGCGGCGAAGTGGTAGACGTCAACAATTGGGGACGGCGCCGTCTGGCCTACCCGATCAAGAAGCACCTGGAAGGCACCTACGTCGTCACCCAGATGAAGCTTGACCCGAACAAGGTCGTTGACCTCGAGAACAACCTGCGAATCTCGGAGGAAGTCATACGCCACCTGATAATCAGGAAGGGCGAATAGCAGGAGCGGCTGTAGCGCAGCGCTCGCCGAGGCGAGCGAAGGGATACGCGGATGGCGGACGGCCTGAATCGAGTGATGCTCATCGGTAACCTGGGCGCGGACCCGGAAATGCGGTACACGGCAAACGGAAACGCCGTCACCAACTTCAGATTGGCCGTGAACCGCACGTTTCGGACGCCCGAAGGCGAACGCCGGGACGAGACCGAATGGTTCACGATCGTGACCTGGAACAAGCTCGCGGAGACTGTCGGCCAGAACCTCCAGAAGGGCCGCAAGGTCTACGTCGAGGGCCGCCTGATCAACCGCAGCTGGGACGGCCCGGACGGACAGAAGCGCTACCGCACAGAGGTGGTCGCCAACTCCGTGCTCTACCTGGACAGGCCGCCCGGGGCCGGCCCGCTCACGGACGAACCGATCGGCGACATCGAGCCGGAAGATCTGCCGTTCGACTAGGTATGATGTAGAGACATAAGGGAGCCGGAGGAAGTTTCGAGCAAGTGAGCGAAGCAACCGAAGAACCACAACAGCAGAGTCAGCCACCGCAGGACCGCGACGCCGGCGGTGGCGGCGCCCCGCGGCAAGATCGGCCGCCGGACCGGTCGCAGGAGCGTCCGCGACGCCGTACCGGCGGCGGCGGCCGCTTTGGCGGCAGGCGCCGTGTCTGCGCCTTCTGCGCCGATAAGACCGCCGTGATCGAGTACAAGGAGCCGTCGAAGCTGCGGCGCTACGTCTCCGACCGGGGCAAGATCGAGCCGCGCCGCAAGACGGGCACCTGCGCCAAGCACCAGCGCGAGCTGACGATGGCGCTGAAGCGGGCGCGCCACCTTGCCCTGCTGCCGTTCACGTCCGAGCACATCCGTATTTCCGGCGTCTTCCCTTCGCGCGGTTGATCGCCTGCGCCGCTCGGCCGGAAAATAACCCCGAAGGGGACTAACCAGTCTTGACCCGCAGAGCAAGCCCCGTCGCGGGCCGCAGCTTCCCATGGGAAGGCATGGACGAGGATCGCCGCAATGCGGTGCTTCTCTATGCCCTGATCGGCGCGGTGGTCCTGTTCGCGATTGGTCTCATCGCCTGGGGGTACTACAGCGACCGCATCGCGCCCAAGCACGAGACTGTGCTTACAGTCGGCAACCGCAAGTTCGACATGGCCTTTCTGGAGCGGCGGGTCCTGGCGGACTTGAACAACGGCAACATCTCCCCGCAGAGCACCTTGCAGGACGTCGTTGTCACGTCGCTCCAGAGCATCGAGCTGGAGGAGCTCGCCCGCGTGGCCGGCAAGGCGCAGGGCGTGACCGCCACTGACGCCGATATCGACGCCGACATCCGAAACCGCCTCGGCCTGCAAAGCGACGCCGACCGCAACACCTTCGCCGCCCTTTACCGGCAACAGGTGCTGAAGAGCGGCCTGCCCGTAAAGGAGTACCGCGAGATCATCGCCGCGCAGCTGATCCAGAGGAAGTTCCAGGACCAGTTCCAGCAGGCGGTCCCGAACGAAGGCGAGCAGGTTGACGCCCAGATCATCCGCACCTCCGCCGAGACCACGGCTAATACGGCCAAGGCGCGCATCGATGCGGGCGAGAAGTTCAACCTCGTCGCGCTCGACGCCTCCATCGACGAGACGAAGCAGTCCGGCGGCGAGATTGGATGGGTCACGAAGGGCGAATTGACTTCGAAGGTGGCCGAGGCGCTGTTCAGCCAGCCCGTTGGCGAGGTGAGCAAACCCGTCCAGGACCGCAACGGCTGGTATATCCTCCTGGCGCGCGGCCGCGAATCGCGGCCCATCGATACGGCTCAGAAGTCTCGAATCGCGGCCAGAAGTTACGACAATCTCATAGGGGATACGCGCGAGAAGTCCGCGTCCACCTCACGTCTGAGCGAAGACCAGATCGCGCGCATCGGCCGCAACCTGGTCGGGAGCTAGTGCAATGGCCGGGCGCCAGGCCGTCAACGTTGGCCTTATCGGTGTCGGCACCGTCGGCAGCGGCGTTGCCCGCATCCTGGCCGAGAAGCGTGATGTCTACGCCCGCCAGCTTGGATCGCCCCTGGTCCTCAAGGGCGCCCTGGTACGAGACCTGGGCAAGGTCAGGCCAGGGCTGCCGGGGGAGTTTCGCGAGCTTCTCACCACCAACCCTTCCGACATTCTGGACGACCCCGAGATCGAGATCGTCGTCGAGGTCTGGGTCGGCGAGCATCCGGCGCTCGAATTCATCTCGAAAGCTCTCGACGCCGGCAAGTACGTGGTCACGGCCAACAAAGAGGTCATGGCCAAGCATGGCGCGCACCTTCTGGCCCTGGCGCGCGAACACGGCGTCGACATCCTCTTCGAGGCCAGTGTCGGCGGCGGCATACCGATCATCGCGCCGCTCAAGCGGGACCTGCTCGCTAACCGCGTGCTGGCCCTCGCCGCCATCATCAACGGCACAACCAACTACATCCTGACGGCGATGAGCAGAGACGGCGCCGACTTCGCGCGAGGCGCTCGAAGCCGCGCAGCAGCTCGGGTACGCCGAGGCCGACCCGGCGAACGACGTCGAGGGCGAGGACGCGCGCTACAAGCTGGCGATCCTGGCCAGCCTCGCGTTCCGTACACCGGTCCGCCTGGAGGACATCTACCGCGAAGGGCATCACCAAGCTCACCGCCCGCGACTTCCGCTACGCCGCAGGAGCTGGGCTACGCGATCAAGCTCCTGGCCCTGGCCCGCGCCGAGGCCGGCGGCATTCAGGCGCGCGTCCATCCCGCCCTGGTGCCCGCTGGACGCGCCCCTGGCGAAGGTCGATGGCGTGCTCAACGCCGTGCAGGTCGAAGGCGACCTCACCGGCCGCGTGCTACTTCCAGGGCCGTGGCGCCGGCAGCCTGCCGACGACCAGCGCGGTCATCGCCGACGTGCTGGACGCGGCCCAGAGCATCATCGGCGGGCGGCGCGAGGTGCATGCCGGCGAAGAAGCGCCCGGCGCTCATCCTGCCCATGAGCGAACTGCGCACGCGCTACTACATCCGCCTCACGGTCGCCGACCAGCCCGGGCGTGCTGGCCCAGATCGCCCACATGCCTCGGCGAGGCGCGAGATCAGCATCTCCTCCGTGATCCAGAAAGAGGCGGACGAAGACGCGCAGACCGCCGAGTTGGTTATCATGACGCATCGAGGCGCGGAGGCTTCGATGCAAGAGGCGCTGGTGCGGCTACAAGATGCTCGATGCCGTGCAGGAGATCGGCAACTTCATCCGGGTGGAAGAGCTGTGACGACCCAGCGCGAAGTCCCGTTTACGGGCGACACTCTCGGCTGGGTGCACAGCGAGATCGCGGAGATCAAGAGCAAGCTCGCGCTTGCCCAGCAGGCGCACAGACCAGGGCCGCGCGGTCGCGTCCGACGCCTCGGACAAAGCGAACCGTCCTGCGCACCCGCCTGGACCAGATCGAGGCCGCGGCGCCGGCGCTGCTGCACCTGCAGGACGAGCTGCAAGCTGGTGCGCGAACAGCTGACCCGCGTGCACGATGACATCCACTCGCTGCGGACGAGCCGCGAAGAAGTAGAACGCCGCCTCTTCGCCGAGGCCGAACGCGAGCGCCAGGAAAAGAACGACTCCACAAAGCGCTTCGGGGAAATGCAGCGCCAGATCGACGCCTGGCAGGAGCGCTTCGGCAGCGTCGAGGAACGTAACCGCCATCAATCTGGAGACCGTGTCGCAGATTCAGGTCAAGGTGGAAGCGCTGCAGACCGAAATGCAAGCCTCCGACACCAGGCAATCGCGCGCTCAGACCACGCTGAGCCGCCTGGACCAGGACCTCTCCCGGGTTAGCGCCGCCATCCCCGACCTCCAGCGTGAGGATGACGTGCACAAGGAGCGCACAAACAGCCTGAACGAGATGGTCCGGCGCCTGGAGGACCAGATCGACGCCCTGAGGACGCAACTGGGACGCGTCGACCGCATCGACGACCGGCTGGAGCTTGTGCAGGCGGAGCGCTCCCGGCACGACGAGCGCCTGACGGAGCTAACACTCGAGATGGACGGCGTGAAGGAGATCGCGACCGAGCAGGCGGAGCGCATCAGCCTGATCGAAGTGCGCATCCAGAACTTCCAGGACGACGTCCGCGGCCTGGACGAGAAGGTCACGAGCTTTCGCGAGGAATCTCGTGACCTATCTGCGCTCGGTCTGCGCGACCTCGAGGCCGACGTTCGCAAGCGCCAGATCAGCGTCGCTGGAGAAAGAAATGCGGGACATCCGCGGCCGTGGCCTCAGCCTTGCAGAGGAGTAGCGCCTCCGGCCCGCCGCGAGGCGGCGTCCTCGCGCGCTACGCCGACTTCCTGCCGCTGACCTCCCGCACGCCGATCATCGACCTCGGCGAAGGCAGCACGCCGCTGGTGCGCTCCCGCCACATCGGCCCCTCCCTGGGCATCGACGAGCTCTACTTCAAGCTCGAGAGCTGCAACCCCACCGGCTCCTTCAAGGACCGCGGCATGGTCGTCGCCGATCGCCAAGGCCATGGAAGCCGAGAGCGAGGGCCGTGCTCTGCGCCTCGACGGGCAACACCAGCGCCTCCGCGGCCGCCTACGCGGCCCACTGCGGCCTTGCAGGCCTACGTCTTCCTGCCCAAGGGCAGCGTCGCCATGGGCAAGCTGGCCCAGAGCGTTGCCTACGGCGCCCAGATCGTCGCGATCGACGGCAACTTCGACGACGCGCTGCGCCTGGCGCGCGAGTTCACGCAGAAGCACCCGGTGGCGCTGGTCAACTCCGTCAACCCGTACCGCATCGCCGGCCAGAAGACCGCCGCCTTCGAGATCGTCGACGACCTCGGCGAGGCGCCGGACCACCTGTTCATCCCGGTCGGCAACGCCGGCAACATCACGGCCTACTGGGCGGGTTTCCAGGAATACGCCGAGCGAGGCCAGTCCGTGCGCTTGCCGAAGATGATGGGCTTCCAGGCGGCCGGCGCGGCGCCGATTGTCCTCGGGCCAGCTCGATCGAGGACCCGCAGACCGTCGCGTCGGCGATCCGCATCGGCAACCCCGCGAGCTGGAAGCAACGCCGTCGCCGCCCGCGACGAATCCGGCGGCGCCATCGACAGCGTGACCGACGAGGAGATCCTCGATGCCTACGGCCGCCTGGCACGGGAAGAGGGCATCTTCTGCGAGCCGGCGTCGGCCGCTTCGGTAGCGGGGCTGATCAAAGCGGTGAAGACTCAGCCGGGAATCGCCGGCGGCGCCTGCGTCTGCATCATCACCGGCCACGGTCTCAAGGACCCCGACACCGCCGAAAGCTTGCAAGGCCAGCAGTTCGAGTCGCCGGCCCGCCTCGACGCCATCGAGGCGGTCCTGGGGTTCGCGACTTCGCGTTGACGCCTTCGGGGGGCCACCGTACAATTTACAGTGCTTCGGCCCGGCCCCTCGGCCTGGCCGCATCTACTTATTTGAACGCGCCTGCCGCCGGGCGCGTCGACTGGAGCCTTCATGGTTGGAGCGGCCTCCGGCGCCCGGGTCCGGGACATCGATTCCGATATCGACTGTATTCTGGCCCAAAGGGCCGAACGTCACGTCTTCCTTCACCCGATCTGGCTGCGCACCTGGCTCGCCGAATTCGGCGACCGCTACGAGCCGCTGTTCTTGACCTGCGGCGACGATGACCCGCAGGCGGTCGCGCCGATGATGCGCGACGAGGAGCGCCTCACCTTCATCGGTGACAGCAGCATCTGCGACTTCATGGACTTCGCTGGTCGACCCAGGCCAGGCTGAGGCGGCCTACGCGTGCCTTTGGAGGCGCCTTTGTCTGGAGGACTGGGCGGAGCTGGACCTCTGGGGCCTGCATGGAGTCATCGCCCACCCGTGCCGCCCTGAAGCAACTCGCCGACAGCAGACGGATACAGCTTCAGCGAGGAGCGCGAGGCCGTCTCGCCGCGGTTGGCGCTGCCGGACACCTGGGAAGACTACCTGGCGTCGCTCGACAAGAAAGACCGTCACGAGCTGAAGCGCAAGATGCGCCGCCTCTTCGAAAGCGGCGCCGACGTCGAGCTGTCGGTCTTCGAAGACCAGGCCGGCGTGAACGCGGCGATGGACGATTTCCTGCGACCTGCACACGCGTCAGCCGCCAGGACAAGACCGACTTCATGACGGGCGACATGGCCGTTGTTCTTCCGCCGCATGGCCTCTGCGCTCTCGCGCGAAGGCCTGGTCCGGTTGTTCATGCTCACGCGTCAACGGCAAGCCGGCCGCCGTCCGTGCTCTGCTTCGACGCCGGCAGCATGCCTCTACATGTACAACTCCGGCTACGACCCGAGTTCTCCGGCCTCTCCGTCGGGCTGCTGTCGAAGGCGCTCGTGCCTGCAATGGGCGATCGAGAACGGCAAGGAGTCGCTCGACTTCCTGCGCGGCAACGAGCCCTACAAGTACGACCTCGGCGCGCGCGACCAGGAGATCTACCGCCTGCGTGGTGAGGCGCTACATGACCGAAGCCAGGCGCATCGCCGTCATCAGCGCCCACACGTCGCCGCTGGCGCGTCCGGGCGGCAACAAGGCCGGCGGCCTCAACGTCTACGTCCTGGAGCTGGCGCGAGAGCTTGTGCGCGCGCGGCTGCGAGGTCGACATCTTCAGCCGCGCGACCTCGGCGGTCACGCCGGTGGTCACCGAGGTCGAGCCCGGCCTGCGCGTCATCCACCTGCGCGCCGGGCCGCTGCGAGCGCTGTCGCCGGAGCAGCTCTTCGAGCCACCTCGACGAGTTCGCCGGCGCCATCGCTCGACTTCGTCACGGCGGAGGGCGCCGCGTACGACCTGCATCCACAGCCACTACTGGCTCGCCGGCTCGTCGGCGAGCGTCTCAAGGCAGCGCTGGGGCGTCCCCCACGTGACCATGTTCCACACCCTGGGCGAGGTCAAGAACCGCGCCAGCCTCGTCCGAGCACGAGACCGGCGCTGCGCATCGACGCCGAGGCGCGCGTGATCGCGCGGCGCCGACCGCGTGATCTGCGCCACCGAGCACGAGAAGTCGCTGCTGCGTGCAGCTCTACGGCGCCGACCCCGAGCGCAGGTCAGCGTCATCCCCCTGGGCGTCGACCTCGACCGCTTCCGCCCGATGGACAAGGAAGACGCGCGCGCGCGAGCTCGGCCTCGAAGACGCGAACGCATCATCCTCTTCGTCGGCCGCATCGAGCCGCTGAAGGGCGTCGACATCCTGATCAACGCCGCGGCCATGCTCGAGAGCGACGTCGAGTGCAGCGTGCTGATCGTCGGCGGCGACGAGAGCTCGAAGGCGCAGGTCGCCGAGCTGCGCGACCTGGCGCGCGACCGCGGCATCGAGCACCGCGTCGCCTTCGTCGGCGCCGTCGACCACGACAAGCTGCCGCTGTACTACAACGCCGCCGACGTCTGCGTCGTGCCCTCGCACTACGAGAGCTTCGGCCTCGTCGCCGTCGAGGCGATGGCCAGCGGCGTGCCGGTCGTCGCCTCGCGCGTCGGCGGCCTGACGGGCACCGTCAAGGACGGCGAGACCGGCTACCTGATCCCGTGGCTCTGCCCGGAGCCCTTCGCCGAGCGCATCGAGCTGCTGCTCGACAACGAACCGCTGCGCCGCAACCTCGGCGAGGCCGCGCGCGAGGTCGTCGGGCGCTACCGCTGGGAGAACGTCGCCGGCGCGCGTGCTGGACGTCTACTCTTCGCTGACTGGCCGCCCGAGCTAAGCCGCCGGCCGGTCGCTAGGAGACAGCCATGGCCTTCAACCTCACATCGCTGTTCAGGCGAAACGGCGGCTCCGCGCCCGGCGGCGAACGGCCGCCGGCGCCGCAAGCTGCCGCCGCTCGGCCGAAGGCCCCAAGACCCTGATGGCGATCATGGCCCACCCGGACGACATCGACTTCGGCTCCGCGGGCAGCGATCGCGAAGTGGTGCGCCGAGGGCTGGACCGTCTACTACGTGCTCGCCACCAGCGGCGACAAGGGCACGCACGACAGGCCTCACGCGCCAGGAGCTGGCCGCGATGCGCGAGGAGGAGCAGCGCGAGGCGGCCGCGCGTCCTCGGCGTCAAAGACGTCTTCTTCCTCGGCTACCCGGACGGCTTCCTGCAGACGACAACACGGAGCTGCGCGGGCAGATCGTGCGGCTGCTGCGCAACTACAAGCCGGACGTGGTGCTGACCTGGGACGGCTTCCGCACCGGCTTCAACCACAACGACCACCGCAACATCGGCATCGCCGTGCGCGACGCCGTCTATCCGGCGGTGCGCGACCACCTCTACTACGCGGAGCACGCCGACGGAGGGCCTGGGCGCGGCACCAGGTCAACGAGATGCTGCTGGCGGGCGCGGACGACGCCGACTACTTCGTCGACATCAGCGACTTCATCGAGACGAAAGTAGACGCTATCCTTTGTCATGCGAGCCAGGTCTCGACTCGCGACCGCGACGAGATGCTCAAGCGTCATGCGCGAGCGGGGCCGGCGGCCGGGCGGCCGCGGCCTTCGAGAGCTTCAAGCGGGTGCGCATCGGCCGCCCGCCGCGGCAGCAGCAGGGACGAAGCGCCGGCCGCGCGTGCACGCAGGAAGCGGCTCCAGTGGGGGCGGCAGAATCGAGCACCTAGCCTACTACACCTTCCTCAGCGGCTTCGATTCGCCGTTGCGGCCGCGATCGCCTACGTCCTCGTCGCCGTCGGCGCCTGGACCACCTACCGGCAGGCCGCGACCAACGCCAGCCGGTGACCGTACCCGTGCGCGTGGCCGTGCCGGCGTCGTTGGCCGGATTCGCGACCGCGGCCGCGCTCTATCGCGCTGGCGCTGCTCACGACCTCGATCGTCTTCGCGCGCCATCGCCGTCGGAGCGGCCGCCGCTGGGCAACCTCTGGGAGTACACCGTCGCGCTGGGCTGGGGCATCGTCCTGTTCACGGTCGTCTTCGAGGCGGCTTCAAGGAGCGCGCCGTCAGCGCCGTGATGCTGCCGGTCGCGGCGACGATGATGGCCGTCGCGCTGCGTCTTCTTCCCGTCCGAGATCAAGCCGCTGGTGCCGGCGCTGCAGGCGAACCGCATCCTCGGCATGCACGTGACGACGATGATGCTGGCCTACAGCGCCCTCTCGATCTCCTTCGGCGCCGCCGTCCTCTACCTGCTGCAGGGCGAACGGCGGCGAGACGGCGCTTCGCGCGCCTGCCGGACGGCGAGACGCTGGGCGAGATCGGCTACTGGTCGGTGCTGGTCGGCTTCCCGCTGCTGACCCTGGGCATCGCCCTCGGCGCCTACTGGGCGAACTCGGCCTGGGGGCGCTACTGGGGCTGGGACCCGAAGGAGACCTCGGCGCTGCTCACCTGGTTCGTCTACGCCGGCTACCTGCACGCCCGCGGCCTGCGCGGCTGGGAGGGCAAGCGCGCCGCCTACCTGCTGGTCGTGGGCTTCGGCGCGGTGCTGTTCACCTACTTCGCCGTCAACTTTCTGATCTCAGGTCTGCACAGCTACGCGGGCGTTTAAGCTTCCGCGACCGGTAAAATACGTGCTCGCCGCCGCCGGCGTGGCCCTGACGGTGTTCCTGGCCTACACCTGCGAGTCGGCGGACGTCGCCAGCGACTGTCCGATGCCGGCGGAGGGCAGTCGCCAGGCCGGGCTGATGGCGGAGGGCGGGAGGCAAGCCGGTTTCCCGATCCTCTACCCCTGCAAGCTGCCTAATAGCCAGGGGCTCACGAGCGTCGCGGTTGTCGGCGCGGCCGGCAAGCAAAGCGTCACGCTGACCTATGACGGGCCCTTCGAGCTCACGCATCAGCCAGTCCCAGGTGGCGCCGCTGATCAACGCCGACCCCGCCGGCGCGTCTCACATCGTCCTGGACGAGCTGTTCCCCGGGGTAAAAGCAGACCTGATCGAGATCAACGAAGGCACCGGTAAGGCTACCTACCACCTGATCTGGGACCGCAATGGCCTGCACTACGAAGTGCTGGCCAAGGGGCCGCCGCTGCAACGCCGCGCGATCCTGGACGTGGCCCGCAGCCTACAATAAGCCTCACAACGCCGCGCCCAGCAGGAGCCTCACCGCCACCGCGGCCATGGCGAATCCCAGCAGCCGGATCAGGAGGTCAGAGCGCACGCGCATGGAGACCAGGGCGCCGAGCTGCGCCCCGGCGAAGACCCCGACCGAGAGCGCGGCAACCCTGCCGAGGCCACCGGCAAGCTCCCCGGTCGAGATGTGTACCAGGGTGCCGCTGAAGGCCGAGACCGCGAGTACGTACTGGGAGGTCGCGGTGGCCACATGGGCCGGAAAGTGCAGCAGGAGCACCATGATCGGCACGTGGATCACCCCGCCGCCGATACCAAGTAGGCTGGACAGAAACCCCACCAGGACGCTCAAAGCGACGCCAAGCCTGGGGTTGTAGGAGTAAATGTAGCTGTCGCCGTGGGCATCCGTGAGCATGCGGGTGATCTCGCCGCGGCGTTCGCGCCGCGCCTGCACGGGCGCCGCAGGGCGCAAGATGATCAGCGCCGAGACCGCGAGCAGCACAAAAGCGAAGATGACATCGAATACGTTTCGTGGCAGCAAGCCGACGACCAGCGCGCCGACAATTGAGCCTGGAATCGTCGCCGCGGCGAACATGTTGGCCGCGAAAAAGTCCACGCGCCGCTGACGCACGTAGGCTATGGTGCCGGAGAACGCATTCACGAAAACCACCGCCAGCGAAATACTGGTGATCAGTTCCGGCGAGTCGCTCGGGTACAGAAGAAGCAGCACCGGCACCAGGACGAAGCCGCCGCCGGCGCCGATCATGGTGCCGTAGGCGCCCACAACGATGCCCAGCAGCACCAGGCCCGGCCAGACGAGGTAGTCCATAAGGCATACCGCACGACGCATAAGCCGGGCCAGGACCGTCCTGCCACCTCGCGTTATGCCTCATGCATTCCGTCCGCACTATGCCTTTGTTGACCACTTCGCTCAACAATCGGCGTCTGCTTAAGATTGGCCGGTGATTGTCGACTTCCACACTCACGTCTTTCCACCGGCGATGATCGAAGCGAGGGAGGAGCTTGCCGCGAGGGACGCCGCCTTCGCCGAGATGTACGGTGACGAAAAGGCGAAGATGGCGTCGGCTGAGGACCTGGTGCGGAGCATGGACGCGGCCGGAATCGATGTCTCCGTGGTCTTGGGGTTCGCCTGGCGGGACGGCGCCGAATGCCGGCGCCAGAACGACTACATACTGGAGGCGGCCGGCCGCAGTGGCGGGCGTCTGGTGCCATTTTGCGGCCTGAGTTCGGCGCCCGATGCCGATCCTGGGGCCGAGGCGTCCCGCTGCGCCGCCCTGGGAGCGCGTGGGGTCGGCGAACTAAGACTGAAGACTGCGGCTGCGGCGGGCGCGGGCGCCCCGGCCCGCAGCGAGATCGGCGACGTGGCGCGACGCAATCGCCTCATCGCGCTGGTTCATGCCTCGGAGCCGGTAGGGCACCTCTATGCCGGCAAGTCAGGCGGACGCATCGATGACCTGGTACGAGTTCGCCGGCGAGCATCCTGACGTGGTGCTGATCGCGGCCCACTGGGGCGGCGGGCTGCCCTTCTACACCCTTATGCCCGAGGTCGAAGCCGCGTTGAAAAACACCTATTTCGACACCGCGGCCTCGCGTCTTCTGTACTCGCCGGCTGTCTACCGCGCTGTAGTCGACCGCGTCGGCGCGCGGAAAGTGCTCTTCGGCAGCGACTTCCCGCTGGTCTCGCACAGGCGGCCGCGAGGCGCGAGGCCGAGGGCGCCGGCCTGACGACGGAGGAGGCCGGCCTGATCCTCGGTGGCAACGCCGAACGGCTGCTGGGCCTGCGATGACGTCGCTGCGAGAGCCGGCTATGCGCCTGTTCGTGGCCATCGAGCTGCCGGCGGATTGGCTATTGGCGCTGCGAACGGCCCAGGACGACCTCAAGGGGCGCATCGAGGCACTTGCCGGCCCCAGGCTGCGTTGGGTGCGGCCCGAAGCCATACATCTCACCCTCAAGTTCCTGGGCGAGGTCGCTGAAAGCCGCCTTCCTTCGGTCTTCGAAGCAATCACCCGCGCGACGGCGCCGATGCCGGAGCTCACCCTGGCGATGGGCCGCGCCGGCTCCTTCGGCGATCGGCGGGGGCCGCGGGTCATCTGGGCCGGCGTCGACGGCGCGACCGTCGGCGACCGCCAGCGCCTGTATCAGCTTGCGGAGGCGCTGGAGACGTGGTTGGCGTCGGCCGGGTTCAAGCGCGAAGGGCGTTTCAGCCCACACCTCACGCTTGCCCGCCTGCCGGATGACCTGAGCCGGGAGCAGCGCGCGCTGGTCGGCGAAGCCAGCGCGGGGTTGGCGCCGGCCGCGGGCCGGGCCTCTGGCGGTGCGAGGCGTGAGCCTCATGCGCAGCCACCTGGGGCCCGGCGGAGCGCGTTACGAGCGCATCGCAGCCTTCCCCGGCTAGCCTTGTTTCCTTTACAGGCCTTCTCGGCTACGTCTATAATCGCCCCATCACGAGATGCGCCAGTCGACTGAGGGCCGCCCTCAGTTTTTGTTTTGTTAGTCCGCTGGAAGGGCCAGCTTTACCTCAAGGAAAACCATGGCCGAAAAGGCAACACCTCTAACCCGCGATGGTCTCGACCGCCTGGAAAAGGAGCTGGAGCACCTGCGTAGCGTGCGCCGGCCGGAGGTCGCCGACCGCATCCACGCGGCCAAGGAGCTGGCCAGCGCCCAGAACAACGCCGAGTACGAAGAGGCGAAGAACGAGCAGGCCTTCGTCGAAGGGCGGATCATGACCCTGGAGCACCTGCTCCAGAACGCCACCGTCATCGACGAAGAGGCGGCGCACCACGCCAACCGCGTCCAGCTCGGCTCCAAGGTCACCGTCAAGGCGCGACGGCAAGAACATGACCTACACCATCGTCGGGCCGGCGGAAGCGCGCCCCACGGACGGCCTGATCAGCAACGAATCGCCGGTCGGCCGGGCGCTGCTGGGCAAGCGCGTCGGCGACGAGGTGCAGGTGCAGGTGCCGCGGGCGTCCTCCAGACTCACGGTCACGGGGATCAGCTAGGACAACGGAACCAGGAACAAGGAACACCGAGGAACGGAGCGGCGGGATCGTGCGGCTCGTTTCGTTCTGCCCTGTTCCATGTTCCCTGTTCCCGTGTTCCCCTATCCTTAACCTATGCCCACGCGCGAAGAGGAAATCTACCAGCAGCGGGTAGCGAAGCTGGAGCGCCTGCGCGACCGCGGCATCGACCCGTACCCGCCGCGATACAAGCGCAGCCACACCAACGCCGAGGCGGTCGCGGCCTTCGAGGCCTGGGAGGCCGGCCCGCAGGGCGAGGCGCCGCGGGCGAAGGTCGGCGGCCGCGTGACGGCGCTGCGGCGCATGGGCAAGGCCGCCTTCCTGGACCTGCGCGACGGCAGCGGGCGCATCCAGGTCTCGTCGCGGCTGGACAAGCTCGGCGACGGACGGCTTCGAGACCCTGAAGGACGTCGACCTCGGCGACATCGCTCGGCGCCGAAGGCCCGCTGTTTCGCACCAAGACCGGCGAGATCACGGTCGACGCCGAGCACCTGACGATGCTCGCGAAGGCGCTGCAGACGCCGCCGGAGAAGTGGCACGGCCTCACGGACGTGGAGCAGCGCTACCGCCAGCGCTACCGCGACCTCATCGCCAACGCGGAGGTGCGCGAGCTCTTCCTCCTGCGCAGCCGCGTCGTCGTCCGCGATCCGGCGCTTCCTGGACGGGCGCGGCTTCATCGAGGTCGAGACGCCGATCCTGGTCGAGCACTGGGGCGGCGCCGCGGCCAAGCCCTTCATCACCCACCACAACGACGCTGGACCGCGACCTCTACCTGCGCATCGCGACGGAGCTGTACCTCAAGCGCCTGGTCGTCGGCGGCTTCGACAAGGTCTACGAGATCGGCCGCATCTTTCGCAACGAGGGCGTCGGCTTCAAGCACAACCCCGAGTTCACCATGCTCGAAAGCTACGAGGCCTACGCCGACTACAACGACGTCATGGCGATGTGCGAAGCTGATGGTCGCGGCCGTCGCCATCGAGGCCTCCGGCTCGACGAAGGTTGAGCACGAGGCGCACGACGCCATCGACTTCGCGCCGCCCTGGCGCCGCGTCACGATGCGCCAGGCGCTGATCGAGCACGCCGGCCTCGACCCGGAGCAGTACGCGCGACATCGAGAGCCTGCAGATACGCATGAAGGAGATGGGCCTGGAGCCGGAGACGGGCGCCGGCTGGGGCAAGCTCCTGGACCAGGTCGTCAGCGCCTTCGTCGAGCCGAAGCTGATCCAGCCGACCTTCCTGACCGACTACCCGGTGGAGCTCTCGCCGCTGGCCAAGCGCAAGCCCGACGACCCGCGCTACGTCGAGCGCTTCGAGATCTTCGCCGATGGCTTCGAGCTGGGCAACGCCTACACGGAGCTGAACGATCCCCTGGAGCAGCGCCAGCGCTTCGAGTTGCAGGCCCGCCTGCGCGCCGCCGGCGACGAAGAGGCCGAACTTCTGGACGAGGACTTCCTCGATCGCGCTCGAGCACGGCATGCCGCCCACCGGCGGCCTCGGCGTCGGCATCGACCGCCTGGTGATGCTGCTGTCAGGCAAGCGCTCGATCCGGGAGGTGATCCTGTTCCCGGTGCTGAGGGAGAAGAGATAGTTGGAAGTTGGACGTTGGAAGTTGGACCGGAGGCACCGGCTGCTGTCCACGTCTTCCCATCTCCGATCCAATCTCCAACGTCCACCCTCTAAATGACCTTCCGGGCGGTCATCTTCGACATGGACGGCGTCCTGGCCGACAGCGAGCCGACGTACGCGGACGCGGTCGACGCGGTGCTGAAGCCGCTGGGCAAGAAGGTCACCCAGGAGCTGCACGCCAGGATGATGGGCCACGGCGTGGGCGCGACGTGGGAGCTGCTGATCCGCGAGCTTGACCTGCCAGGCGGCCCCGACGACTACATCGGGCCTTACGACCGCGTGCTGGTTGACCGCCTCTCGAAGCTCAGAGAGCCGCTGCCGGGCGTTGTGGAGCTGGTAGCGGCCCTGCGCGAGCGCGGCGTGCCCATCGCCGTCGCGTCGTCGTCGTGGATGGGGTGGGTGGAGGCGCTGCTGGGCGGGATCGGCCTGCGCGACGCCTTCGACGCGTTCGCCTCGGCCACAGAAGTCGAGCACCCGAAGCCCGCGCCCGACCTCTACCTGCTCGCCGCGGCGAAGCTCGGAGTCCAACCGGCTGCCTGCATCGCCATCGAGGACACGCCGACTGGCCTGCGGTCCGCGAAGGCGGCCGGCATGTACGCGGTCCAGGTGCGCGCTTCCAGCACCGCCTTCCCGCCGCTGCCGGAGGCGGACCTGGTGCTGGAGACGCTGCGAGACTTCGACCTGCGGCTGGTCGGGTTGCGGCCCTAGACGACCCGGCGCCTGTCATTCCGACCAGACGGAGGAATCCCGAACGCTCGTTGTTATGGCACAGGCCGCGCATACGGCTCGCAGGGCCGCCGGGATTCCTCGGACGCGGCGCCCTCGGAATGACAAATGCGTGCGCCTGCGGCGCCCTCGGAATGACAGGGCTTGATTCACGCCGACGCCGCCCCTACCGTACGCGGGATGACAATCGAAGTCCCCGGCCTCATCGCCTGGATACTCATCGGCCTCGCCGCCGGCTGGATCGCTACCAGCATCATGGGCGCCAGCCGCGGCATCCTCTGGAACGTCCTTCTGGGCATGGTCGGCGCGCTGGTCGGTGGCTTTGTCTTCTCGCTGCTGGGCCTCGGCGGCGCGTCCAACCTCCTCGGCAGCATCCTCATCGCGACGGTCGGCGCGATCCTGATCCTGGCCATCGTCCGCCGCTGAATCTCTCGCTCCCAGAGTCCATAGTCCAGATTCCAAATCCCACCTACAATGATCCGCATGGACCGCCATCTCACCGTGACCGGTTTCGTGGTGCACGAAGGCAGGACGGCGCTGCACTGGCACCGCAAGATTCAGACCTGGCTGCCCGCCGGCGGCCACATCGAGCCCAGCGAGGACCCGGTCGAAGCCGTCCTGCGCGAAATCCGCGAGGAGTTCGACATCGAGGCTGAGGTCGTGCCGCTGGCGCCGCGGGTCGAATACGCCGGCGGCCCGCGGCAGCTCGAGGCGCCGTTTGCGGTCCTGGTGTGCCCAGTCGAGCCTGGCCACGAACACATTGACCTGGTCTACTTTCTGCGCCTGACCGCCGGCTTCCCCGGCCGCTCGCACGACCCCGAGAGCCCGATCCACTGGGTGGACGAGGTCACCCTGCGCACGGAAGAAGGCCTGTCCCACGCCGGCGAATGCGGCCCCGTCATGCCCTTCGCGCCCGACGTGCGCGCCCTGGGCCTGGAGGCGATCCGCAGGGTGACGGAAGGAAGCGCGAAGCAGGAAGCAGGAAGCACGGCGGGCGGGCGAACGAGTCGCCCTCTCGCCTCCCCTCTCCTTGATGGGCGAGGGGCCGGGGGTAAGGGTTGATCGCCCCAAATTCCAAATTCCAAAGTCCAACGCCTAACCCATGATCGCCCTGCAGTTCATCCGCGAGCACCCGGACGTGGTCAAGAAAGCGCTGGCGGACCGCAATAGCCCCGCGCCCATCGACCGCATCCTGGAGCTGGACGAGTCGCGCCGCGATTTCATCCAGCGCGCGGACGACCTCAAGGCCCAGCGCAACGCCATCGGCCGCGAGATGGGCAAGGCGACGCCGGCGCAGCGCGCGGAACTTCAGGCCCGCGGCAAGACCCTGAGCGACGCCATCGACGTGCCTGGACAAGAACCTGAACGACGTCGAGCGCGATGCTGGACGCGCTGCTGCTGGAGATTCCCAACATACCGGCGGCCGACGTGCCCATCGGTCCGAACGAGGGCCACAACGTCGTTCGCGAGACCGTCGGCGTGCTGCGCGAGTTCGACTTCGACCCGAAGCCGCACTGGGAGCTGGGGGAAGCGCTGGGTATCATCGACTTCGAGCGCGGCGTGAAGCTGGCGGGCTCGCGCTTCTACGTCCTGCGCGAAGGCGGCGCCAGGCTGCAACGGGCGCTCATCGCCTTCATGCTGGACCTGCACATCCGCAAGCACGGCTACACGGAGCTGTACCTGCCCGCCGTAATCCGCGAGGAGAACCTGGTCAAGTCCGGCCACCTGCCCAAGTTTCGCGACACCATGTACCACGACGCCGAAGACGACTTCTGGTGGATACCCACCGCAGAGGCACAGCTGGCCAACTTCCACGCCGGCGAGATCCTGGACCCGGGGACGCTGCCGCTGAAGTACGTCGGCTACACGCCCTGCTTCCGCCGCGAGCGCATGAGCGCCGGCCGCGACGTGCGAGGCATCAAGCGCGGCCACCAGTTCGACAAGGTGGAGCTGTTCCGCTACGTGCTGCCGGAGGACTCCGAGCAGGCGCTCAAGGAGATGATGGCCGACGCGGCCGACGTGCTCACGGCCTTGAAGCTGCCGTATCGCGTCCTGGAGCTATGCACCGGCGACCTCGACTTCAAGGCGGCGAAGAGCTTTGACCTGGAGATCTGGGCGCCGGGCGCGGGCGAGTGGCTGGAAGTCAGCTCCTGCTCCAACTGCACCGACTTTCAGGCGCGGCGCGCCAACATCCGCTTCCGGCGCGAGAAAGCCTCGCGGCCGGAGTTCCCGCACATGCTCAACGCCTCCGGCGTGGCCCTGCCCCGCCTCCTGGCCACGGTCATCGAGACCTACCAGCAAGCGGACGGCTCGATCGCGGTGCCGGACGTAATTAAGCCCTACTTCGGGCCGGAGGACGTGGTCGCGGCGCCAAAGTAGAAGGGACGGCCCGAAAGCCGCCCCTTCGTCACAGCCCGCCCTAGGAACGCGGGTCACCTCTGGAAACGCCGAAGGCGCGGCCTCATAACAAGACATAACAAAGAGGCCCCGGACATGCCGGGGCCCCTTTGCGCTTGCGATGCGGTGCTAGCCGGTCCCGACCGGCGGCTTGGATGTGTCGAGCCAGTAGTTGATTGCGGTCTCCAGGGCGGTGTTGCTGCCCGAGAAGCCTCGATACGCTCCGAGGTTGGCGACGATCGGCCAGTAGACGCTGAAACCCGGGGTGCCTACCGGGAAGGGACTGGGAATGTAGTAGGCCTTACCGGCCATGTACTTGATCAGGTCCTGGGTCAGCGCCTGCTGCTTCTGCAGGTCGAACTCGGCGCGGATCTTGTCGACGGTCGAGTTCACCTGGGGGTCGCCCTGCTGGGCATTGCGTCCATCCGGCGTCATGCCGACGAACCGCGGGCCGTCCTTGTGCACGGTCGCGAACAGCTGCGAAGCAACTGTGGGGTAGGAGCGCTCGGCCATCCACTTGACGCCGCTCCAACCCTTGTTGCCGGCGGCGTAGCCGTAGTAGTAGTTCGGCAGCCAGTCGTTCTGGTACTCGCGCGGGTCGCCTTTCACCTTCATGCCGCCGTCGTTCCACATGCCCTGGAGCATCTCGGCCACCTGCAGGTAAGCGGTGCCGTACTGCTGGCCGGAATTGTAGTAGAAGGAGGTGTCGGCGCCGTTGGCGAATCCAGCGGCGGCCATCAGCTTCTTGGCCTCGGCAACGTTGTTGGTGAAGTACTTGGCGTTGGGGCCGAACTTCTTCTCGTCCTGGGGGTCGATCCAGTAGCCCTCCCAGCCGGTGCCGATCAGGCTCATGTAGCGCACCGGGATCGGCAGGCCCTGGTCCTCGAACTTCTTGCGGTCACTGGTGACGTCCGTGATCGTCTCGCGGTCGATCATCAGCGCGGCTGCCTGGCGCATGCGCTCGTCCTTGAAGGGCGAGTTGCCCTCGTAGCCGAAGGAGATGAACCAAGGCGTCTTGGGGAAGTCGGCGCCTTGCAGCAGGTTCAGGGCGGGCGTGTCCTTCTTGGCAGGAAGGATGTCCTCCTGACGATGGACGGGTACGTAGACGTTACCGGCCTTGAACTGAGACAGTCGCGTAGCGTACTCCGGCACAATCGGCAGCGAGATCTTGTCCGGGAACGGCCTGCCCTTGATATGGTAGTCGGGCGCCTTGCGCCAGGTGAACGACGACGAAGGCCGGTACTCCTCTAGAAGCCAGGGGCCGTAGCCGCGGACCTCACCTTTGGGGTCGAAGCCGCCGTCGGATTCACGCGGCATGATGTAGAGCAGCACCGACGTCGCGAACAGGTGGGCGATAGAAGAGTCCGGCTGGTGCAGCTTGAAGACCACGGTCTTGTCGTCCGGCGCGGACACCGACTCTACGGGGGCAGTGGGGTTTGTGGTGCTGTAGGCGAAGTCCGGGCGCAGGGGACTTACCTGCGCGAACTTGTTCCAGCTGAAGACCACGTCCCGCGCGTCGATCGCGCGGCTACTCGTAGGCGCCTTGGGGTCCCACTTCATCCCCTGCCGAATCTTGAAGGTGATCTGCAGCTTGTCGGCGCTGAGCTCGTAAGACTCGGCCAGCTGGCCTTCGACCTGTCCCGTGTTGCTATTTGGGTATTTGACCAGGGAGAACTGGAGCATACGCGGGTAAGTGAAGGCCGCGACGATGTCCAGGGTATTGAAGGTCGCGGCCGAGAGCGGGTCCAGGGTGACGACGTCTGTCGCCAGGACGCTCTTGTAGTCACCACCAGCCTTGGCTTTGTCGGTGGTGTCGACCGGTGTGTAGGTCAGGCCGGAGCCTTTGGCTTCTTCTTTGGCAGCGCCGCCGCTGTCATTGCCACCGCCGCAGCCGACCATACTCAGGGCCGCGGCCGCCGACCCTGCCGCCAACGCACCGCCAAGGGCACGGCGCCGAGTGAGGCGTGAGTTTTGGAACGACCGCCAGTAGCTGGATTCGGACATGAAACGCTCCCTTCAAAAAGAACGGGCCGGGGGTGACTTGTGTCCGGCCCTTAGGCCGAGCTTATACGCTGGTCTATCGGGAATGTCAATTCACTCATTGCCCTTACCAATTTTGGCCATGCCTGGCGCAGGTGTCCGACCCGTCCCCAACTTGTTCCCGCCTTCACAGACACCATATACTCGCGTTGACAGGCCGGTGGGGCGGCCATACGATCTTTAGGTACCGGGAGGCGCACTTGACCTACAAGATCATCGAAACGTGCATCGGCTGTACCGCCTGCACGAAGCGCTGCCCCACAGAGGCGATAACAGGCGTCCGCAACCAGATCCACGTCATCGACCCAGATCTGTGCATCGATTGTGGCGCCTGTGCGGTCGTATGCCCGCCGGAGTCGATCCTCGATGAGCTGGGGGACGTCGGCAAGAACTTCCCCCGGCGCGAATGGCCCAAGGCCATTGTCATCGACGACAACTGCATCGGCTCAGGCTGCGAGCTCTGCATCAACGTCTGCCCCTTCGACGCGCTGGAGCTCGACGTCTCCGGCGAGAAGGTCGGCGACTTCTTCGGCGTATCCAAGGTCATCGAGCGCAAATGCACCGGCTGCCGCCTGTGCGAGACTGCCTGCGGCTGGGGCGCAATCTATATCGACCCGCCGCGGGAGATGCAGAAGAAGCGCGCCTGGCCGGACGAGGGCGGCGCGCCTGTAGAGGCGGAACCGGTCGCCGTCGAGGCCTGAGCCGAACCCGAGGACCCGATCAGGGTCCTCTTTCTTTTCCCGAACTTGTTTCCGTTCGTGGTGAGTCAGGTCGAACCACGGACGGGCGTCGCGCTTCCGTTAGCGCGTTCGGACCTAGGCTCGTAAGGGGGGCGTCCGTTCGCCCTTCGAGAGCCTCAGGAGGAACGGGTACGGACGCCGGCTCCACTTACAGCCGGCCCCGAGGCTCGTGAATCAGGCGGCGATCGTGGATCAGCCGACGATGTTGGTGCGCTGCTTCCGGGGGAGGCTGCCGACGACGAGGTTGTAGGAGTGCTCGATCATCTCGGTGAGCTGGGCGTCGGGGATCGAGCCGTCCAGGGTCACGGTGTTCCAATGGCGCTTATTGAGGTGGTAGCCGGGAGCGACGGCCGTGAAGTTCCAGCGCAAGATTTCGGCGAGCGCAGGGTCGCACTTCAAGCTGACCTGAGGCTCCGTCTCTGAAACCAGCGCGAATATCTTTCCGCCCACGCGGAGTGCCAGGACCTCTGGCCCGAAAGGATAGTCCATCGTCGCCCCCTTGAGCACGGCGCACATGGCGACAGCGTCCTTGGTTGTCAGGCCCACGGCCCTTGCCCTGCGTAAGCTCGCATTCGCCATCTCGAATTGGGGCGCCGGGCCCGTGGCGTGGGCCTGCCCGTGCCTGGCGGTGACGTAGATTTCAAATGACTGCCTCTTTCCAGAGTTGAGGATCCGGGCGGCGTGGAGACGAGCTAGGGGAGGACGCTGAGGGGGTTTATGACCGCGCCGTTCAGCCGCACTTCGAAGTGGAGGTGGTCGCCGGTGGCGTAGCCGGTGCGGCCGCCGTTGCCGAGCACCTGTCCTGGAGCTACGAGTTGGCCCTGGCTCACCGCGATCCGGGAGAAGTGAGCGTAGAGAGTTGTGTAGCCGTTGCCGTGGTCCACGACCACGTATAGCCCGTACGAGCAGCAAGTGTTGCCGCCCGCGAAGGTGACGGTCCCGGCGGCCGCCGCGACCACGGGCTGGTTGGCGTTCGCGAAGAAGTCGATGTCGATGCCAAGGGGATGGCTGGGACCGAAGTAGCTGGAGATTGGGCCGGTAGCGGGCCAAATGAACCCGGCGACGCTCCTGCCCGGTGTGGCAGTCGCCCTTGCCGGCGTCCGCGTCGGCGATGGCGTGCCGGCGCCGGCGGTCGCCACGGGCGTGGCCGAGCCCGCTGCCGTAGCCGAGGTGATGGGCGGCGGCACCGCCGGGACGCCGGAGTCATCGTCGTCGCTGGTTGGCGTTGGGGTCGCGGTCGAAGCCGCGGGCGCGGCGGCGGGCGGGGTGGCGGCAGGCGCGGGGCTCTCCGCTACTTTCGTCGCCGGAAGCTTCGCCGGGTCCGGGATCAGCACGTCCTGGCCGATGGTCAGGCTGCCGCTGGCGGCAGCGGTGTTGCCGGCAGCCGTGATCGCGGCGACGGTAACGCCGTAATCGGCCGCGAGCTCTCCCAGGGACTCTCCGGTCAGGACCGTATGCACGATCCCGTTTTTGAGGGGTACGCGGAGCTTCTGGCCGGGCTGGATGGGGTCCTCAGAGCTGATGATGTCCGGCTTGTTGCTCTGGACCAGCAGCTCCCAGGGAGCGACGCCGCTGCTTCCCTTGAGCCCGAACTGAGTGGCGATCTTACTGAGCGTGTCGCCCGGGCGGACGGTGTATACGCAGAACAACGGACTGACGCCGCGGTCGCAGTCGGGTATCGACGGGGTTGGGGTGGCCGCCGGTGTCGGCGAGGGCTGCGGTGTCAACTGGTCCGGGGCGCGCGCCGCGGCCAGGCGGACCGCATCGTTCCCGGATGAGGACGCGGCCGAAAGGACGGCCTGAGGCGGCGCACCGGTAGCCAGCGGCAAGGTCTGGGGCGCCAGGGACAAGGCGTGCGCTTCGGCCGTCGCCGAGTAGGCGACCACGCCGGTGTAGGAGAAGCCGCCGCCGGCGCTGCCGGCGCCGCCCTGGGCGTAGCCGGGGTTGTAGGAGTGCGTCGCGGCATAGCCGGCGGCGCCCGCCGTCAGAAGCAGGATGAACAGATGAAAGACCTGGCGGGTCAGGCCTGTCCGTCTGCGCGTTCCGTAAGATCGTCGAAGGGAGAGCGGACGCGGGTTGCGTACGCTGGGCAGGTTGCCGATGCCCGGTACCTCACAGTCCCCGCCACAAAGGAGCCGGTTGCCAGCCGGGCACCGTGCAGCATTGTACACGCCTCGTCAAATAGAATCGACGGCGCCGCGGGCGAACTTAACGCGACGTCTGAGTGCGGACCGCGCTTCGCCGCGAATCGCCCGGCCGCCAGGCGGCCCGCAAAGGTGGCCACGAGGGACGCCAGGCCGTCGACCGTGTTGCCGCTGCCAGCAGGCGAGCGTCCAGTTCGAAGGTGAGCGCCCACAGCCAGAGGAGCAACGCGAACCCGGCTAACGTCGGCCAGTAGACGGCCTGGCTGGCATAGGCAAGGCCGGTCCAGGTGTTCAGCGACAAGAGCAGGGCCAGAAGCAGGGCGCCGCTGACACACAGGCGGGCCCCAGCCTGGTCTCGCAGCACAAAGCAGGCGGCCGGCGCCACCAGGAGCCAGTCCTGGGGATGCGAATGGGGCCCGACCAGCAACGTGGTGAGGACGGCGGCCGGCGGCAGGAGGTCGCTCCGGCGCGAAATCCAGATGGGAAGGTATGCCAGGGCGGTGAGGATCGAGAAAGCCAGCCATGCCTCCGGCCGCACGGCGCCCGAGTAGGCCCTGAAGAAGCCGGACCAGCTCAGGATTGCCTCGGCGAATCCATCGTCGTGGACGTCGCCGTCGCCGCGGGAGCGCACCAGGCGCACCCAGTCCAGCGTGCCGTGCACGCCGAGCAGGGCGAAGGGCAGCAGCACGACCGCGATGACGGCAGCGAAGGTCAATGCCGCCCTGGGACGGAGCCGAATCAGCGACATTGCCGGCAGCAGAAGCCACTGGGGCTTGATCGCGGCCAGGGCGAGCAGCGCGCCGCTGGGGCCGTCTCTGCGACGCTCGGCGAGCATGAATGCGCCGGTCAGGATGATGGCGAGCAGGAGGTTCGGTTGTCCGTGCCAGAAGGCATACCGCAGCGGCTCAGATGCAAGGAGGCCGGCGAGGGCAAGGGCTGTCAGAGGTTGGCGCCACCTAAGGACGCTGCCCATCAGCCAGATGAGGACGCCCAGGGCGCCCACGTTCGCCGCCACCGTCACCAAATACGCCTGTCGCACGTCCAGCAGCGTGAGGGGCGCCAGGAGCAGCGAGTAGGCGGGCGGGTTGTAATACCGATACCAGGTCGAGTCCTGGGAGAGGTCGCCGCCGTAGCCCTTGGCCTCGAGGATGGTGCGGGCCTGGGAGGCCTGTTCGTAGGAGCGAGCCGGGTCCTGCAGGAACAGCTCCGCGCCCATGTAGAAGGCGGGGAAGTCGCTGCCGCCGAGGCGAGGCAACGGGGTCTCATAGTCCTTGGCGATCTGGCGGTAGTTGCCGGCAACGGCGATCAGTTGCCAGAGGAGGATTATCGCGACCGCGGCCGTCGCCAGGGTGGCGCCGCGCGCGCGCGTGCGGCCGGAAGGGCGTGACTCAGGGGCGATTGCATTGGGCTTTCTGGTTAGCTCCAATTTGCGGGGCGCCGCGCAAGCGCGCGACTAGCTCCCAGCCTAGAGAAGGCAGCGTTGCGAATCCGGTTACAGGACCGCGCTCAGGGGAACAAAACCGAATCAGGGTGTCACCCGGCGCTTATCCCTCCGGGAGGCGTAATGCATCCTTTTTGTGGTTTGGTTAGGCGCTTATGTAGAGAGAACGCGGCCCGTGGAAAGATCGTCCTACAAGCGGGGTGGTGAGTAATCGTGATCTTCGTGTACTTGCGGCACGGCGAGAGGCAAGAGGTGGAGGACGCGGTGACCTTCGCGCACCGCGGCGAGACGCTTCTGTGCCTGGACAAGGACGGGCAGGAGGTGAGGCGCTTCCCGACGCGCGAGGTGACCGCGTACGGCCACGTCGCCTACCCGTACGACGTCGAATTCGTGTCGCGCCCGCTGGACCCCGAGGAGCGGCAACCTTCGAACGCGCATCACCGGCGTCGCCGCCGCTCTTACTCCACATAACGAACCCGCGTACGCGCCTGGCGATAATGTGTCAACCATGCTAGCCTGAGGCACCTTCGCGCCGAGGCCGATTACTTGCGTCCAGTCCTGCTCTTCGCCTGCCTGCTACTGGCGCCGCTTACCCTTCTCGCCTGCTCCGCCGGGCCGGCGTTGGTTGCCTCGCCGGCGGCCACAGCGACGCCGGCCGCCGAGGTCGAGAAACAATCCGACCCGCCGCCGCTTGCCGTGGCTGTGGTCCCGGCCGCGCCGGTATTTCCGGCGCCCGAGCCGTGGGCAGCGGCGCCTGTCCAACGCAACAGCGTGCCCGCGCCTGCCGTGGCCGGCCTCGCTGCGGTCCTGGTCGACGAGGCGTCCGGCGCCGTCCTCTACGACAAGGGCGCGCGCGTCGCCCTGCCGCCGGCCAGCCTGACGAAAATCGCCACCGCGATCCTGGCGCTGGAACATGGCGACCTCGACGCCTGGGTAGACATCGACGTCGACAGCTCGGCGATGCGTGGCAGCACGGTCATGGGCATCTTGCCGGGCGACCGCTTTCGCCTTCGTGACCTCCTCTACGGCCTGATGCTGCCCTCGGGCAACGACGCCGCCCTGGCGATCGGGCGCTTCGTGGCCGGCTCCGACTTCGCCTTCGTCGACCAGATGAACGCGCTCCTGACGCGTCTTGGCCTGCGCGACAGCCACTTCGCCAACCCGCACGGGCTGGGTAACCGTGACCACGTGACCTCCGCCTACGACCTGGCGATGCTATCGCGATATGCGATGACGCTGCCCGGCTTCAAGGAGATCGTGAATACGCCTTACTACAGCGCGCGGGGCTCGCGCGCGCTGTCCTTTGCCAACATCAACACCTTCCTCGGCTACTACGGCGGCGCCGACGGCATCAAGACCGGCTACACGCGCAGCGCCGGGTCAACGCTCGCGGCCTCGGCCAGCCGAAACGGCCACCGTCTCTACGTGGTGGTGCTCAACTCCAGCGTCCGCAACGAGGATGCCCGGCTGCTCCTGAACTGGGCCTACACGAACTTCACCTGGCCGTGAACGCAGCCCTCCTACCCTGAGAGAGGCGAACGTGAACGCGCCCGGCCGCGCTGCCGCAGGATTCGCAAGCGTTGCGCTGCTCCTCGCGCTCGCCTTCGCGCTGCTGGCCTGCTCCTCGGGTCCGGCCGCCTCCGGCGCTCCCCTGCTCGCGCTACCGGCGACGGAGCCGCCCGCGGCGGCCCTCATCGCGCCCGCTCCGGAGCCAACGCCCGAACCTGCGCCCGCCCTGGCGGCGGGGCCCCTGTCCGGGCGGCGCATCTGCCTGGACCCGGGGCACGATGCCCGCTGGGTGCCCGGCGCCAGCGGCCACACCAGCGCCGGCGCCATCCCACGCACCCCCTCGACCGCGTCCCCCTGGTCGAGCACGAGCTAACGCTAAGCGTCGCCTACCGCCTGAAGGACTTGCTGGAGGGCGGCGGCGCCCTGGTCTGCGTGACGCGCAGGCCCCGGACTGAGGGCGGCGGCTTGCAGGGAGAGCCTTACGATTACACCGGCGATGGCCGCGTCCGGACTTCGGGGCAGGCAGCCGAGGACGGGCCGGAGCGCATTCAGCCACGTATCGATTGGGCGAACGACTTTGGCGCCGAAGTCCTGGTCTCCATCCACTTCAACGGCCTCGACGACCAGACGGTGCGGGGGACGGAGGCGTACTACACCGACGGCGGCACCCGCCGCGACGAGGGCAAGCGTCTGGCATCAACCCTGATCGCCGGCCTGCTGTCCGAGATGAGGTCGGTGGGCTATCAGGGGATCGACCGGGGGGCGAGAAGCGACGCCTACCAGCGCTACTCGGCCGATGAGACGCGCCGCCTGCTCGCGAACAACGCGGCGATCATTCGCGCCCACGGCTTCGATCCGGCGAACTGCGCCGCCTGCTACCGGTTGATCACCAATGGCAACAACCCCATGTCGCTTCACGCCGGCACATACCTCGGCGTGCTGGTGGAGGTCGACTTCCTCTCGAACCCGGCCGTCGTGGAAGGCTTCTTCATGCGGCCCGACTCCCTCGACGTCATCGCCAGGGGCTTGTTCGAGGGATTGAGGGCGTACTTTGGCGCCGAATAAGCTGGCATTGATGGCCTTCGCCTGCCTGGCGCTCTCCGCCTGCTCTCGGACTGAGCCGCCCGCACCCACACCGACAACGGCGCCGGAGCCATCGGCGACGGCTTCGCCGCTCCCTCCGGCCGCGACGGCGACGGTCCTGCCGAGCCCGACGGCAACGCCTCTGCCGCGGGTCAGCCGCGCGCCGGGCGAGGTCGTGACCGGCAATGCCTCCCGGCAAGAGATGGCGCTGACCTTCGACTGCGGTGCCTCCGGCGTGCCCACGCCGGCGATCCTGAAGGCGCTCCGTGACGGGGGCGTGCGGTCCACGTTCTTCATCACCGGCCAGTGGGCCACGGCATATCCGGACCTGACCCGCCAGATCGCCGCCGAGCACGAGGTCGCGAACCACAGCTGGTCTCATCCCGACTTCGCGACCCTGGGCGACGCGCAGATTCAAAACGAGATGTTGCGTGGCGAAGAAGCCCTGAATCGGATCGCCGGCGTAAGCACCAGGCCGCTGTGGCGGGCGCCGTTCGGTTCCCGGAATGGGCGCATCCTCAAGCTGATACAGGACATGGGCTGGGGCTACGAGATCTTCTGGTCCCAGGACTCCGGTGACTGGACCGAGATCAGCGCGGCCGAGGTGAGGGCGAACGTCAACAAAGGCGCGAAGAACGGCGCCATCATCGTCGAGCACTGTGGTAGCACCCAGACCGCCGCGGTGTTGCCCGAGATCATTCGCGACCTCCAGGGCAGGGGCTTCAGGCTTGTGACCGTGACCGAGCTTCTGCGCGACTAGATGGCCTGCCAGAACCTGCGGCCTTCGAGGCGCGCTATGCGGCCGAATCCGGGGTCCGGGAGGTGGCTGGCCGCGATCAAGCGGCCGTCGGCTTCAGCGCTGTCCAGCACTGCAAGGCGCGTCTTCCGGGCCAGGTCGTGGTCGAAGTCGAAGCTGCTCTTCCACGCCGGCTCTTCGGCATCGATGGTCGAGATCAGGACGTCGCCCAGGATGAGGGCGCGTTCGCCCTGGGAGGCAACCAGCAGGCTCGTATGACCAGGTGTATGTCCGGGCGTTGGCATGGTGGTCAAAGACTCCGAGACGGCGTGCTCGCCCTCGATCAGGTCGACCTGGCCCTGCTCGTACAGAGGCAGGACGTCCCGGGTGAAGCTTCCGGGGACGCGATCTTGTGACCGGTAGTGGTCGAAGTCGCCTTTCGGCACCAGGTAGCGGGCTTTGGGGAAGCGCGCGCGGCCGGTCGCCGCGTCGACGTTCCAGCCGGTGTGGTCGCCGTGAAGGTGGGTGAAGAACACGGCGTCGATGTCGGAAGGCTCGACCGCGGCCGCCTCCAGCTCGCTCATCAAGCGCCCATCGCTGGACGGGCCCAGGCCGGTGTCGACGAGCACGCGACGTCCATCGGCGACGACGAGAAAGCAGCCGAAGTTCAGGGGCAGAAGGCCGTCGGCTGTCAGGCGGTCCTGGAAGCGAGCCAGGGCATCGCCAGCCTCCGGATATGTGCGCCCGGGCGCATAGCCCTGCACCTGGTCGCAGAGTGAGACGATCCGTACAGCGCCGACTGCCACCTTGCGCACGAAGGCCTCCCGCGTCAGAAGTCGCGGGCATCTTACCGCCGGAGCGCACAGGACGGCTGCACGCATTTTGACGCGGATTAAGCCAGGGCATCCGGGCGGCGTCGCCCGCCTTCTCACACCATGGTGCGGTAGTGGAGATGAACCACACCGCTGCCGAAACGGCGTTCATCCAGCAGTTCGAGCTTCAGGCGGACATTGCTGGGGAGGGACTGTTTGCCGCCTCCCACCACCGTGGGCACGAGGAACAGGTGCAACTCGTCGACCAACCCGGCTTCGAGAGCATGGGCCGCCAGGCCGGGGCCGCCGATGCCAATGTCACTTCCCGCTTGCGCTTTAATCTGCCGAACCGCTTCGGGGTCGAAGCGTCGCTCGATGCGCGTCCTGGCACCGGATACCATCTCCAGCGTCCTGGAGTACACGATCTTGTCGGCGGCCTGCCATATCGCCGCGAAGTCCCGCATCACGGGCGGCTCGTCGGCGAAGCTGTTCGCCGTCTCCCAATAGACCATCACCTCGTACATCCGGCGCCCGTAGAGGTAAGTGCCGACCGGCCGCTCGAGGTCGTTGATGAAGGTGTGCACCTCCTCGTCCGGTGCGGCCCAATCGAAGTTGCCATCCGTATCCGCCACGTAACCGTCGAGCGAGGTGATCGCCGAGTAGATCAGCTTGGCCATGGTGAGCCTCCCTCCGACACTTACTGATTGCATTTCGCAGCCAGCCCAAAGGCATAGATAACAGTACCTGAAGTGCCACCAGTTGTCCGGGAGGTTCGAATATCCGTGCAGCCTGCTCATCCTCCGCGACAGGATCTTCGGCGGCCCACGGCGCTTTTGCGAACTGCCGAACGGATCGCGGGAGGGGATCGCCTACGATATCCTCGGCAACCGGATGACGGGGCTGGTCGAACCGGGATTGCTCAGGAGCGGGACGGCGCCGCCTAGGTGTTGGCGGCTATGTGCTCGACGGCGTCGGTTTCTTCCGGCGGCGGGGCCGCGGCGAATCCGGCCGGCACCAGGCCGAAGAAGGCGACGCGGCGGACATGGCGCAGACCGCGCATGTGGGCCTTGCCGAGGCAGTAGCCGCCGGGTAGCTCGACGAGCTCGTCGACGATCCGGCGTACGGGGAGGGGGTTCTTGCTGTCGCTGTAGTCGATCTTGAGGACGGCGGTGTCGGGGTCTTCGATCCCTGGGGCGACGTAGCTCTCGAAGGGAAAGACGCGAATCGTGCCCGGAGGGTCGTCATCGCATTGGACGCGGTACTCGGGCCAGCCCAGCTTGCCGGTCGCCTTGGACCAGGCGTTGTCGACGAAGACGTTGTCGCCGGTGTGGCTCTGGGCGTCGAAGGTTTTGCCCAGCCAGGGCAGGTAGATCCTGGTCAGCCACTCGAAGAAGGGGTCGGAGAGCAGGCCGGTAGAGAAGCCGACGACCTCGCCGTCGTAGCGGCCGTGCGGCTGCGCCGCCTTGCCGATGCGGAAGAGGCGTTCCAGGATCTCGATGGCCTCGTGGCGGTCGCGCTCCAGACGGTCCTGGGCGGCGTGGACCTGATGGCCGGCCGCCTCGCGCAGATAGCGCTGCTGCTCCAGGCTGAGGTCCGGGAAGCGCGCCCCGATGTCGCCCAGGATGTCGCCGATGGCGAGGACGAAGGCTTCGACTTCCGCGGGAGCGGCGCAGTCCGCGTCCGGCTCAGCCTCTCTGAGCGCGGACAAGCGTTCCTGGACGGAAGAGAAGCTTACGGTCGCGATGGTCGTCTCCTTAGGGCGCTTGCCAAGAAGAGAGTATCACGACGCTACTGTCCGGAATATTGCGTACGCCTATCGATCAGCCAATAGTCGCTACGAGGTCGTCTTCGCCGATCTGGTCGCCCTGCTTGACCGCGATTGACCGCACCTGGCCTGACTCAGGCGCCGTCACCGGGATGTGCATTTTCATCGACTCGATGATCAGCATTTCGTCGTCGATGCTGACCTGGTCGCCGACGTTGATTTTGATTTCAATGACGATGCCGGTGGTAGGAGAGCGTACGTCTGTCGCCAAAGGGGTCCTCTTCTAGTAATGAGCTCCCGGCTGGATTGACAGCGAGAATACCATGCACCATTCTCAGGCAACACCTTCCCGCAGCGCCCCGTCCGGAGGTCTCGATGCCAGAGGCAGTCCTCTATGAGGTACGCGACCGCATAGCTTACATAACGTTGAACAGGCCCGAGGCCATGAACGCCCTCAACGGCGCCGTCCGCCAGGGCCTGAGCGAGGCCTGGCGCAACTTTCGCGAAGACCCCAACGCTTGGGTAGCGATCGTTACGGGCGCGGGCGAGCGCGCGTTCAGCGCCGGCGCGGACCTCAAGGACATGAGCGCGACGCGCGAGGCCGAGGCGGCCGGCGAGCAGTCGATGGCCCAGATTCCAACAGGGCCCGGCGGCGAGATGGTGACCTGGAAGCCGATTATCGCGGCGATCAACGGCTACTGCCTCGCCGGCGGCCTGGAGCTTGCCCTGCGTTGCGATATTCGCATCGCCGCCGACCACGCGCGCTTCGGCCTGACCGAGGTTTCGCGCGGGATCATTCCCGGCGGTGGTGGCACGCAGCGCCTGCCTCGAACGATTCCGGTCGGCCTGGCGATGGAGCTGATATTCACGGCCAAGCACATCACCGCCGAAGAGGCACTTCAAGCCGGCCTGGTCAACCGCGTGGTGCCCAAGGAGCAGGTCATGGCGGCGGCCGAAGAGGTGGCGCGCCAGATCATCGCCAACGCCCCCCTGGCCGTGCGCGCAACCAAGGAGGCGATCATGCGCGGTCTGGACATGAGCCTGGACGATGGCCTGCGCCTGGAAGGCCTCATATCACGCACCGTGAGACTGAGCGAGGACTCCCGCGAGGGGCCGAAGGCCTTCGCCGAGAAACGTCCGGCGAACTTCCAAGGCAGGTGATCCGCGATCGCCGGTGCGTGGGTCGAAGTGGGGGGGCTGGATATAATCGACCTATGGCATCCCCGCCAGCTCATGTCAGAGTGCGCTCCGGTGACGATAGAAGTCTGGTGGCACTCCCATAACAATGCCGGCCGCCGATGAGACTCTGGTAGCCGAACCCGAGGCAGCCGCTCCGCGGAGAGTCCGCATCTCCAGGGCGCTGTCGAGGTCGGGGCTGCTGTCGGCGCTTTCGACGCGCGACTTCTCTTTACTTTTCTCGGGGCAGTTCGCTTCCGAGATCGGCAACGGCCTGATCCAGCTGGCGCTGCCCTGGTTGGTGCTTCAGATAACGGGCTCGGCATTCCAGTTGGGGCTGGCCTTCTTCATTCAGTTCCTGCCAATGCTCTTGTTCGGACTACTGGGCGGCGTCTTCGTCGACCGCTGGGACCGCCGTCTCACGATCATCGCCGTGGACTCGATCAGGGGCCTGGCGTTCTTGTCCGTGGGGGCGATCTACTACTTCGACGCGCTGACGACATGGCACCTGTACTCGGTTATCTTCCTCAGCTCCACCCTGGCCAACTTCTTCAACCCGGCGCGGGCGGCCCTGCTTCCGAACCTGGTCTCGAAAGAGAACCTGCGCTCGGCCAACTCGCTGATGGAGGTGTCGCGCTACATCGGCTTCATCGTGGCGCCGCCGGTCGGGCTGGTCATGGTCAGCGTGCTGGGGTCGGCCGCCTTGATGCTGGTCGATGGCGCCAGCTTCCTCATTTCGGCATTCACCGTTTTCTTCATCCGCTACCGGCAGCCGCCGGTCATCGCGCCTCCATCCATGGGCGTCATGCAGGCGTTTCTGGGCGTGACCGAAGAGATGAAGACCGGCCTGCAGCGAATCATGCGCACGGACCTGCTGAAAGTGGCCATAATCCTCGGCTTTTCGTTGAACCTGATCATCGCGCCGATCGAAATGCTCATGCCGCTCTTCGTCAGGGGTGTCAAGCACGCCGACACGCCTTACTTCGGCCTGCTGGTAATCGGCCTCCTGGTGGGGTCGATCACGGGTTCGCTGACGGCGCCGGCGAACTCGCGGCGCCTGGGCCTCGGCCGCCTGACGATCCTGTCAGTGTTCATATTGGGGGCCGTGGTCGCTGTCGCGGCCTGGCCACCGACGCTGTGGCCGCCGGTCGCCGCCATGGTCGTCGCCGGCGGCGCTATCGGCACGCTGAGCGTGGCCCAGGCGACCCTGCTGCAGGGGTCGACCACCGATGAAGAACGCGGGCGCATCTCCGCGACGTATTACACCGCCACCCTCGGCGTGCGCCCCATCGGCTTCCTGCTGATGGGGATCCTGGCATCGGCCGTCGACATCCGCATCCTGTTTTCGTCGCTGGGCGTCCTCGCCCTGGCACTGGGCATCGTCCTCAACCGCTCGGAAGAGGTGCGGAAAGCTCACTGAGCCACAATAGGGCGCGTCTGCTACGATCTTTGAGAATGCCATGCGTGAGGTGACCCGAAATGACAGCGACCCCCTCGGCCGATTACGTCCTCGACTGCACCGGTGTGCTCTGTCCGATGCCGATCGTGCGGCTGAGACAGGAGCTGGACAAGATCGATGCCGGCAAGGTCATCAGGGTGCTCGCGACGGACCCGGCCAGCGTCCAGGACATGCCGGCGTTCGCCCGCAACACCGGGCACGAGCTTCTTGAGACCGTGAAAAGCGCCGGCGTGTTCGAGTTTTACTTCCGCAAGAGCGCTGAGGAAGACGAATGACCGCAAACGGGGAGTCCACAACCACTACCCTCGCCCCCGCTGTCGAGGCGCGCATCAACGAGATCGTCGCGCGAAAGTTCGCCGAGCTGGTCGAGTCTAACCAGCGGGCGCTGACCGCAGCCAGGGCCGAGGCGAAGCCGAAGCGGCGCAAGCGCCGCCTGGCGATCGTCGCCTCCAAGGGCACATTGGACATGGCTTACCCGCCCCTGATCCTGGCTTCGACGGCCGGGTCCATGGGCTGGGAGGTCGGCATCTTCTTCACCTTCTACGGCCTCGACATCATCAACCGCAAGCGCAACCAGCACCTGCAGGTGGCGCCTCTCGGCAACCCGGCGATGCCCGTGCCGGTGCCAAACCTGATCGGCGCTATCCCCGGCATGACAGCGATGGCGACGAGGATGATGAAGGGTTGGATGGACGCGGCCAGGATGCCGAGCGTCGACGAACTGATCCAGGTCTGCCGCGACACCGGCGTCCAGATGATCGCCTGCTCGACGACCATGGGCGTGATGAAGGTCGACGAGGCCGACATCCTCGAGGGCCTGGACATCGGCGGCGCGGCCGCGTTCCTGGACTTTGCCGCCGACGCCGACGTAAGCCTGTTCGTGTAGGTGGCAGGCGTCAGGCTTCGGGTGACAGGCCTGATACCTCACGCTCACACCTTACCCTTCTCTAGCCCAAGGGCGAGAAGTTGGTCGGGGCCATGATCCGGTTCTCGATGCGCAGGACAATGGGTCCGTCCTTTTCGGAGTCGGCGCGGGCCTTCTGCCAGTCGGGGTCGGCGCCGAACGAGGCCCAGGCCTTCTGGCGGTCACCGAGGTTCTCGAAGGCCACCATGTACCAGAGCTCGTCGCTGGCGCCGCCGATGACATTGGTCCAGTAGCCGATGTTCTTGATCCCGTGCTTCTCGAACAGCGTCACCGTGTGGTCGCGAAAGCGCGCCTGCAGCGCGCCCATGCGGCCGGGATGCACGGTGTAGATGCGGAGCTCGTAGATCATGCCTGTCCCCCTGAGAGTCAAAGTGGGCGCATTCTAGCGGAAGCAGGAACGGGAACAGGGAAGAGGGAACGGGAAGAGGGAACCGGGAAGAGGGAACCGGGAAGAGCATTCGGAGGAGAACCGGTTTCCGCTTCTGCCTTGTCCCCTGGTCCCGTGCTCCAGGTTCCGTGCTCCTTCGACATGGAGAGGCGCCCTTCGCGGGAAGGGCGCCTCACGTAAGCGCCAGCGGGACTGTAAGCCGAGTTCTGTGCCCCCAGCCCTCCAGAGAGAGCTGGGGCGGCGACCATCTATCTGGGACCTCGATTACCCGAGGCCTCAAGCGACCAACCCGAGGGCCGGCCGGGCGTCCGTAATGCCCTCCTATTCGGTCTTGCTCCGGGTGGGGTTTGCCCAGTCCTTCAATCTCGAGCGAACTCGACACGAAGGATCCTTCTCGCGAAGGACCGGTGAGTCACCTCACCGCTGGTGCGCTCTTACCGCACCGTTTCACCCTTACCTGAATTGGAAGTTGGAATCTGGATTCTGGAATCTGGGTCCCGACCCATAGTCCAGAGTCCAAGCCCAACTTCCAATCCGGGCGGTCTGTCTCTGTGGCACTTTCCGTCGCGTCGCCGCGCCTGGGAGTTACCCAGCACCCTGCCCGGTGGAGCTCGGACTTTCCTCCCCAACTTTCGTCAGGGCGGCCGCCCGTCCTGCTGGCCTATACAGTTTAGCAGTCGGGCAGTCCGGATGCGGTGGCAGGAAGCACGTCCTCGCCGGCCGATGGCGCGAAGCGCGTTTCGATTCGTCTTAGGACTGCTCGACTGCTCGACTGCAAGCCTGCATCATTCCCTCGTGGTTGCCTTCAATTCCGCTGACCATGCGCGGGTGGCTTCCGGCGAGCTAACAGTGACCTGGCGTCTGTGGAAGTACGCGCATGTCAAGGCCGGCAACACGTACGCGACCGGCTGGGGCGGGGCCGTGCATGTCGAGGACGTGGGGCAGGTGCGGGTCGCGGACGTGACCGACGCCGACGCGCGCGAGGCCGGCTTGCCGGACGCGCAGGCGCTGGTGGAGCTGGCCCGAAGCCATACGGGCGCCGTGGTGTCGCCGGACACGGTGCTGTACCGCGTGCGGTTCCACCACCTGGACGAAGCGCCGGAGAAGCCGCGGCTGCCGCTGGCGGAGGTCGCGAAGAAGCTGGAGCGTCTCGACCGCGCCTCGCCGCGCGGCCCCTGGACACTGGCAGCGCTGCGCCTAATCGAGGACAACCCCGGCGTGGTCTCGACCGAGCTTGCTTCCGATATCGGCTGGCCGCGGGCCGACTTCAAGGTCAGCGTGCGCAAGCTGAAGGCGCTGGGCCTGACGCTGAGCCTGGAGGTGGGTTACGAGCTGACGAACCACGGCCAGAGCTATCTGGACTCGCTCTCGGACGATGAGCTCTAAGCAGGCCCTCACCGGACCGGCGGCAATGGTCCCGCGGCACGATCTGTAATCTCTCCCGGCGCCAATCTGCCTTGACCAGGGGTCGTCCGCGCATACGATGAGGTGCTTGCGCTCTAAGGAGGCCTTTGCATGGCGGACCGCAAACTCCTGCTCTCGATAGATGGCGGCGGCATTCGCGGGATTATTCCCGTATGCATGCTGATCAAGCTCGAGGAGGTCACCGGCAAGCCGGCACGCGAAACCTTCTCTTTCGTCGGCGGCACGTCGACGGGCGCGATCATCGCGGCCGGGATCGCGGCCGGCATACCGGCGACGCAGATGCTTCACCTCTACCTGAACCGCGCCGAAGAAGTGTTCCCACAGAAGTGGTACAACATGATCAAGCGGGTCTTCCTGGGGCGGATGTACTCGGCCAAAAAGCTGCATGAGGTGCTGGCCTCGGAGGCGGGCGACAGCATCTTCTGGTCCCTCAACGACTCGCCGATCGACCTCATGATCACCGGCAAACGGGTGGTCGATGGCATGCCGTGGTACTTCGTCAAGGACAATGCTAAGAACTCGAAACGCACGGGTAAGCTGCGGCTGCTCGACTGCGTCACCGCTTCGGCCGTCGCGCCAACGTATTTCGACCCCTGGCTGGTCGAGGAGCCGAACGCCCCGCCCGGGCACAAGCCCGTCGGCAGGCTGGTCGATGGCGGCGTCGGCGTCGCCGGCAACCCCGTGTACCAGGCGTGTGTCGAGGCCTTCTTCTACCACGACGGCTACTCGCCGGCGGACACGGCGGTCGTCTCGCTTGGCACAGGCCGTTTCGACTCCTACCAGAACCCGAGCGGCCTTCTGCCGATCCTGGCCTGGATAAAGTGGACCATCTCCGAGCTCCTGGACTCCGCCAACGAGCAGCAGACAGACATTGTCCAGCGCCACTTTCCGGACATGCCGCTGTACCGTCTGGCGCCTGACCTGCGCCAGCTCGACCCGACGCTCAAGCACGGCATCGGGCAGGATGACATCAGCGCCATTCCGAACCTCAAGCGCCTGGGCGAGCTGTTCGCGAAATCAATCGACTGGCCGGCGATCCTGGATGGGTCCGACACCCGTTACCTGATCACGCCCCAGAGGACGCTGCCCAGGCAGTACCAGACGGCGTGAGCGGCGGTCAGGCCTCGACAGTTCTCTCGGTCGCCTCACCCCAGGCCCAGCCGTCCAACTCCGCTGGCTCGACGCCGGCCTGCGACAGGATCGTGGCGATCTGAGAGCGGTGGTCGACGCAGTGATTGACGGCCTGGACGAGTATCACGGAAGCCTGGGTGCGCCAGTTATTGTCATCGAAATCGACACGCCAGCCCGCCCGCCCTTCCACTGCCAGCGTTTCCAGGCGTCTCCCGAACTCGGCGGCACACTCCTTTAACCTGGCGAAGCCGGGCCAGGGCTGGTCCTCCGCGATCCGCCAACTTGGGGGCCTTATTTCGTCCAGACGCGCAATGTAGAACTCTTGCGAAGCGACTATGTGGACGAGCGTGTCTCGCAAACGGCCATACGTACCGGGCACGGAGGCATTGAGCAGGGCTTCGTCCAGGCCCTCGCAGAGCGCGATCAGCTTGAGATTGGCCCAGTTGTTCTGACGGATGAACTCGGCGGCTAATTCTGACACCGCTTCTTACACCTCCATCCCGTAACCAGCGGCTTCGGCATACGGCCAGCCGTCGAGGTCCGGCGTCTCCACGCCTATCTGGTTGAGCGCGACCTTGATCTCGGTACGGTGTTCGACGCCATGTTCGAAGGCGTGCACGAGGAAGAAGCTCTTTGGGTAGACGTAGGACTTATCCATGTATGGCAGCGAGACATCTGCGTCCTCGGTCAAGGCTTCGGCAATTGCGATGAGGTCGTCGCTGGTCTTGCGGGCGACGTCGATCAAGGCGTCGAAGCCCGGCCAGAGGCTGTGTCCGGTCCACTCGCCTTCGTGCTGACGGCCGTTCGTGCGCAGGACAAAGGTTTGCTGGCCGCCGACTACATGAAGCAAGAGCGTCCGCAGAGAGCTGGAGATGCCCGGTGGCCTCGCGTCCAACTGAGCATCGCTTAGCCCGCGGCAGGCTACCAGCAGGCGCTCGTTCGCCCATTTGTTGTAGCGGAACATCTCCGCGAGTGGCCGGTTCACGTGGTCCCCTCCTCGGTGGCGATGCTCTACAGGTTAGCCGGAAGCGGCGTGCCGGGTGCTGGCGGAGGTGTCACCCATCAAATTGGTCTGGATTTAGCCGATACCTAAATGCGGAGTATCACGAACGACTAAGAAGGTGGCGAATCGGTAAAGGAGCCTTCCGCGAAGGTGCCGGGATCGTGCTCTCACTGCGGTCTCTGGGCTTGATGTCGCTGGTGGCGGTTGCGTTCGGCGCCGGCCTTGTGCTTCCGGGCGCGATCGTGGCGCCGGTCGCGGTCCTTGTGACCGCCGCCTACGCCGGCTTCGTGTCGGCGCGCCTCGGCGCCATCAGCCGCGCGTCCGCCGGATCGCGGGCGAGCGCCGGGCGCATTCTGGAGCGCCGCATCCAGGAGGGCCGCAGGATATCGATCCAGGATGCGGCCACGGGCCTGCTGCAGAAGTGGTACTTCGACCTGCGGGTCTCCGAGGAGATCACGCGCTGCAAGCGTTACGGCGTGCCGATGGCCTTGCTGCGGGTTTCGGCCCCGGTCAGCGCCCGAGAGAAGGACACCTGGGGTTCCGAGCGCGAATGGAAGCTCGCCCAGGAGGTCGCTCACCACCTTCGTTCGGTAGACATCTCAGCCCGGGTCGGCACGCTGGAGTTCATGGCCTGCCTGCCTCACACGGACGAAAACGGCGCCCAGGTGGCGGCGCGGCGTCTCCTGAGCGACCTGGAAGGCTGGTCGATCAGCCTCGGCATCGCGACATACCCTGTGGATGGCGACGAGGCCGAGGCGCTCATCGAGACGGCGCTGACCCGCGCCACCGACGTCTGGCCCAAGCCGACCGAGATCGCGAAAAAGCGCGCGAAGCCCACCCTCGGCGACCTCATCAGCCAACTCAAGGACGGCGACACAGCCGAGATGGCCTTCAAGGCTCCGGAAACGGCGCGCCAGGTCAAGCAGAAGCTGCGGCGGGCGGCCACGCGCGCCGGGATCACGATTTCGGTCTGGGAAGACGGCGGTTCTGTCTTCTATAAGCGGAGCGCGGCTCCGGCCCGGAGCACCAGAGCAGCCTGACCCGTGACGTGCTTTTGTGGCCTTGTTCACGAAACATCCGTAACACTTGGCGGGTATCCTGCGTTCCAATCTCTGAAGGAACAGACGGGTTCATGGATGGACCAGCAGGCCGCATGGCACTGATCCATGCCGGGACCCTTCCCGACTCCGATGCCATGAACGGCCTGCATTGAGGCAGGCTTTTTTCGTGTCCGGCCGGCGCCGGGCAATCAGTCCAGAGGACTGACGAATCTGGGCGGCGGGATCGCCGCAAATAGGGGAACGGAATGACAGGGAAGAGTACGGAAACCAGTCGGGAGACATTCGCGTGCCCGGATTGCGGCCTGGAGCTAATAGGCCAGGCGCCGAAGGCACACACGGCGGGCAGGCCGACGACGCCATACAGCGAGCTTTATCGGCGGCCGGCGCCCGCACCTACGATGACCACGCAGACCTTGCCGCCCGCGGCCGCCTGAACAGCCGCCAACAGATGTCCGGATAGGCTGCGCGCGCGGCCTGAACCGCTATCCGGCCGCCGGCTGCCGCCGCGCGTCAGACGGATCGCAGCTGCCCGCGCAGCGCTGAGCGGGCGCGCCTTGGGCGCCGCGCGCGGTCCGCTTCCGCCGCCCCATAGATGACCTCAATGCCGGCTGGTCCGGATTCGATTTTGCCTTGTTCGTAGATAGGGGCGGTGATATGATTCCGCCCGAATTAGGGACGTAATTCACAAAGTCGGCGCCCGGCGCCAGGGATGGGAGTCGCCGTGCTGGACGAGTTCGGCCGAGTAGGGATTCTCTTCTTCTTCGCGCTCCTGTTTCCCGCATTACCCCTGGCCGCGTCGCTGGCCTTCCGGATTCTCAACCTGCGGCCCAAGGCGCCCGACCCGGTGAAGATGCGACACCTACGAGTGCGGCGTCGAGACCGAGGGCGACAGCTGGGTGCAGTTCAACTTCCGCTACTACCTCGTGGCGCTGCTCTTCGTCATCTTCGATGTCGAGGTCGTCTTCCTCTACTCCTGGGCGGTCGCCTTCCGCGACCAGCTGGTCGTCGGCTTCGTCGAAGCGACTCACGTTCATCGGCATCCTGGTCGTCGGCTACGTGTACGCCTGGCGCAAGCACGCGCTGGAGTGGCGATGACGACAGCGCCATCGCAGGGCGACGACGTCGCCGCGCGGATTCGTCCGCCGCTTTCCCGAGGCCGTCCTCGAAGCACGGATGACGTTGCCGTGACCGTGACCGCCGAGCGCATCGTCGAGGTGGCGCTGTTCCTGCGCGACGACCCTGAGCTGGACTGCAAGTACCTCAACAGCCTGCACCGGCGTCGACTGGATGGACCACTTCGACGTCGTCTACCACCTCTCGTCGCTGGCCAAGAACCACACGCTTGACGCTGAAGGCGCGCGCCAGCCACGACGAAGGCCGGTCGTGCCGTCGGTGATGTCGGCGTCTGGTACGGGCGCGCACCTGCAGGAGCGCGAGGTCTTACGACCTCATGGGCATCGCCTTCAGCGGCCACCCGGACCTGCAAGCGCATCTTCCTCTGGGAAGGCTTCCCGGGCCACCCGCTGCGCAAGGACTTCCTGGCCCTGCCGGGCGGCTTCAAGCCCGGCCTGCAGCGCTTCCCCTACGAGTTCCCCGAGGGCCAGCAGCGCCTACCCCGACCTTGGCCGCAGTCCCGGCGGGCCGCAGGCGCCCTCGGTGCACGGCGCACCGGTGAGGCCGCTGGCGGAGCCGGAGCGCGGCGAGGAGCCGGCCGGCGGCCACGCTCGGAGTGCGCGGCGGCGGCTCCACGAGACGCGGACGCCGCGACGATGCGCCGCGCAGCCGGACGGCGAAGCCGAAGCCGAGGACGGAGCCGCCGTCGTGACGACGAGCTGCACACCCCGCCCTACGTCGTCAACATCGGGCCGCAGCACCCTTCGACGCACGGCGTCTTCCGGCTGCGCGTCACGCTGGACGGCGAGCGCATCATCGACGCCGAGATGGTGCTCGGCTACCTGCACCGCAGCATGGAGAAGCTGGCCGAAGAGCGCACCTACACGCAGAACATCCCCTTCACCGACCGCATGGACTACCTGGCGGCGATGACCGGCAACCTCGGCTACTGCCTGGCGGTCGAGAAGCTGGCCGGCATCGAGGTGCCGGAGCGCGGCTCATACCTGCGGGTGATCTTCGCCGAGCTGCAGCGCATCGCCTCGCACTGCATGGCGAACGGCACCTTCGTCAACGACTGCGGCGCCTGGCAGACGCCGCTCATGTACATGTTCCGCGAGCGCGAGAAGATCCTCGACCTGTTCGAGATGACCTGCGGCGCGCGCCTGACGACGAACTACATGCGCATCGGCGGCGTCGCGTTCGACGTGCCGGACGAGTGGTACCCGGCGATCGACGTCGCTGGTGGACGAGATGCCGGACCGCATCTCCGAGTACGAAGAGCTGCTGCTCGACAACGAGATCCTCCTGGCCCGCGCCCGCGACGTCGGCGTGCTGACGCCGGACGTGGCGATCAACGCCTCGGCCAGCGGGCCGCTGCTGCGCGGCTGCGGCATCGCCTGGGACATCCGCAAGGCAGACCCCTACTGCGTCTACGACCGCTTCGACTTCGACATCCCGGTCGGCCACGACGGCGACTGCTTCGACCGCTTCATCGTGCGCCTGGAGGAGATGCGCCAGAGCGTGCGCATCATCGAGCAGGCGCTGGAGCAGCTGCCCGGCGGGCCGGTCAGCACGCCGGTGCCGCTGGCGCTGAGGCCGCGAGCCCGGCGAGGCCTACGCGCGCATCGAGTCGCCGAAGGGCGAGCTGGGCTTCTACCTGGTCAGCGACGGCGGCCCGACGCCGTACCGCTGGCACGTGCGCTCGCCTTCGTTCATCAACCTCACCGTGCTGCAAGGACATGGTCGTGGGCCAGCCGCTGGCGGACGCGATCGTCACCCTGGGCAGCATCGACATCAACGTCGGGGAGATCGACCGCTGAGCTGCCGCTGCTCGACGACGTGGTACGACTTCGACCCGCTTCGGCGACCTCTACGACTGGCTCGACGACGAACGTCGACGGCTGGATCGTCTACCTGCGTCAGCGGCATCATCGGCTGCGTCGGCATCCTGACCTTCGTCGGGCTCGGGGCGCTGGTCAACGTCTGGCTGGAGCGCCGGATCATCGGCCGCATGCAGGTGCGCCGCGGGCCCAACCGCGTCGGGCCCTTGGGCCTGCTGCAGCCGGTCGCCGACGCGATCAAGCTGATCCAGAAGGAGGTGCTGCAGCCGACGCGGCCGAGCGACCGAGCGCTCTTCAACCTGCCGCCGATCCTCGTCTTCATCCCGGCGATGCTGACCTTCGCGGTGTTCGCCTGGGCGCCGGACATGGTGCTACGCCGACCTCAACGTCGGCGTGCTCTACCTGCTGGCGCTCTCGTCGATCACGTCGCTGGCGATCTTCATGGCCGGCTGGGCCTCGAACAACAAGTACGCGCTGCTCGGCGCCATGCGCGTCATCGCGATGGTGATCAGCTACGAGATACCGCTGGTGCTGGCGCTGCTGGCGCCGGTGCTGTTCGCCGGCACGCATGAGCCTCTCCGGCGATCGTCCACTGGCAGCGCCACTACGACGTCTGGCTGGCCTTCCTGCTGCCGCTGCCGCTGCTGATCTACGCCATCTGCGGCGACGGCGGAGCTGAACCGCACGCCCGCCGACATCGCCGAGGCGGAGTCGGAGATCGTCGCCGGCTTCCACACCGAGTACTCGGGCATGAAGTTCGGCCTGTTCTACGCCGTCGAGCTGATCAACTCGCTGGCGGTGTCGGGCATCATGGCCAGCCTGTTCTTCGGCGGCTACTCGCTCTTCGGCCTCGACGAGTGGATCCCGCCGTGGATCATCTTCATCGGCAAGATCTACTTCTTCTACTTCGGGCTGATCTGGCTGCGGGGCACGCTGCCGCGCCTGCGCATCGACCAGCTGATGGCGTTCGCCTGGAAGATGCTCATCCCGCTGGCGCTGATCAACATCGCCGTCGTCGCGGTCGAGGTGCTGCTCTGGCGAGAGCTGCGAGCTGACGACTGGGTGCTGGCGCGCGTACGCGCTGATCAACCTCGCCCTGGCGATCGGCATGCTGATGCTGCTTCTTCCGGATCGATCACGGCCAGGACTACTACCGCCTGCCGCGCCGCGTGCGCCTGGTGCACGACATTCAGGTGCCCTCGCTGCCGGCGCCGGCGACGCAGGCCCGTTGACCCGGCCATGAGCCGGCGAGTACAGGGCGGCCGATCGGGCTCGTAGCCGGCTGTCAGCGATCTGACCGAAGGAGGCGCATGGATAGACACCGCGGTAGTCGTCGCCTTCTGGGTGCTGGCGGTCGTCACGCTGGGCAGCGCGCTGATGGTGGCGATGGTGCGCGACCTGATCCACGCGGTGCTGTTCCTGATCCTCTCCTTCATCGGTGTGGCCGGCCTCTACATAACGCTCTCGGCCGACTTCGTGGCGGTGGTGCAGGTGCTGATCTACGCCGGCGCGATCTCGGTGCTGATGCTGTTCGCGATCCTGCTGACGCCGCGCTCGGCGCGCGACAACGCGCCGGTGCTCGTACGCGGCGCCGATCAGCGTCGCTCGCGGGCCTGGTGGGCGCCGTGATCATCTTCGTCGGGCGTCGAAGACCGACTGGGCGACAGGTCGACGACGACCGCTTCGAGCACGACCGCGCGCGAGATCGGCGAGGCGCTGCTCGACCCCTACGTCCTGCCCTTCGAGGTCGCGTCGGTCCTGCTGGTCGTGGCGATGGTCGGCGCGATCATCCTGGTGCGGCCCGGGCAGGCGGAGGAGGCCAGGCGATGATCGACCTCGAGCACGTCCTGGTCGTCGGCGGCGCTGCTGTTCAGCATCGGCCTGTACGTGGCGCTGTCGCGGCGCAACGCCGTCGGCGTGCTGATGGGCATCGAGCTGATGCTCAACGCCGTCAACCTGAACCTGATCGGCTTCGCCCGCTTCGTCGAGTCGCCGCGGCCGATCGACGGGCAGGTGTTCGCCGTCTTCGTGATCACGGTCGCGGCGGCGGAGGCGGCGGTGGCGCTGGCGCTGGCCGTGTCGGTCTACCGCCTGCGGCAGTCGATCGACGTCGACAAGCTGAACATGCTGAAGTGGTGAGCGGCGCATGTGGGCTAAGTTCATGACGGTCGAGAACGGCTACGTGGCGCAGGTCTGGAAGGAGCTGTACGACGCCGAAGGCGTGGCCGTGCGCGTTGTGCCGCCGCTGACCGGCGCGCGGACTCGCTGGCAGCTGAGCCGCGCGAGATCTGGGTGCCGGACTCCAAGACGCACGTCGCCGTCGAGATCATGAGGAAGGTCTAGATGCTGGACACAGATCCCGGAAGCGGCGGTCTGGGCGATCTTCTGCGCCTGCCGGTGATCGTCGCTGTCTGCTGATCGTCCTGGTGCTCCGCGGTCGCAGTCGAAGTTCTGCGGCTACATCGGCGTTCTGCGCCGATCGGCGTCGTCGTTCGTGCTGTCGCTGTGGGTGCTCGACAGCTCGATGCAGGCGGACGGCCACCGCTCGCCTTCGCGCAGCGCACGAGTGGCTGCGCGTTCGGCGAGCTCAACATCAACGTCGGCCTCAACGTCGACGGCCTGACCGCGATCATGCTGGTGGTCGTCACGTCCGTCTCGCTTCCTGGTGCAGATCTACTCGCAGGGCTACATGCACGGCGATGGCGGCTACTGCCGCTACTTCGCCTACATGTCGCTGTTCACGGCCTCGATGCTGGGGCTGGTGCTGTTCGACAGCCTGCTGCTGATCTACGTCTTCTGGGAGATGGTCGGCCTCTGCTCCTACCTGCTCATCGGCTTCTGGTTCGACCGGCCGGCGGCGGCCGCGGCGGCGAAGAAGGCGTTCCTGGTCACGCGCCTCGGCGACCTCGGCTTCCTGCTGGCGATCCTGCTGATCTACGTCGCACGCCGGCACCTTCGACATCGCCGAGATCCAGGAGCTGGCGGTCGCCGGCGCGATCGGCGGCGACGACGCTGACCTTGTTCGCGCTGGGCATCTTCGCCGGCGCGGCCGGCAAGTCGGCGCAGTTCCCGCTCCACGTCTGGCTGCCGGACGCGATGGAAGGCCCGACGCCGGTCAGCGCCCTGATCCACGCGGCGACGATGGTCGCGGCCGGCGTCTACCTGGTGGCGCGCATGTTCCCGGTCTTCGACGCAGTCGCCGGACGCGATGGCCGTCGTCGGCGCGATCGGCGGCATCACGGCGATCAGCGCCGCGCTGCATCGGCCTGGTGATGACCGACATCAAGCGCGTGCTGGCCTACTCGACGATCAGCCAGCTCGGCTACATGATGCTGGCGCTGGGCGTCGGCGGCTACGTGGCGGCGATCTTCCACCTGTTCACGCACGCCTTCTTCAAGGCGCTGCTCTTCCTCGGCGCCGGCAGCGTCAACCACGCGACGAACACCTTCGACATGCGGCTGATGGGCGGCCTGCGCAAGACGATGCCGGTCACCTTCGCGACCTTCCGTGATCGGCAGCCTGAGCCTGGCCGGGCATCTTCCCGCTGGCCGGCTTCTGGAGCAAGGACGAGATCCTCGGCGACGCCTGGGCGCACGAGAAGTACCTGTTCTGGATCGCGCTGGTCACGGCCGGGCTGACGGCGTTCTACATGTTCCGCGTCATCTTCATGACCTTCGTGCGGCGAGTACCGCGGCGGCGCGCGAGCCGCGAGACGACGGCGCGCCAGGCGACGACGCAGCACGCGCACGACGCACGCCGCACGAGTCGCCGCCGGTGATGACGCTGCCGCTGATCGTCGCTGGCGGTCGTCGTCGTCCTCGCCGGGCTGTCGACCTGCCTGGCAGTTCGCGGCCTCGACCACGACGTCGAGCACCTGCTGCTCGGCGCGCTGCCGCGCGGAGCTCGAGCTCGAGGACGGCGAGTTCCAGCTGCGGCATCGCGGTCGCCTCGACGGCTGATCGCGCTGGCCGGCATCGGCCTGGCCTGGGTGATCTACGGCGCCAAGCTGGTCTCGGCGGCGAGCCTGCAGCGCGGCGTTCGCGGCCGTCCACACGCTGCTCGAGAACAAGTACTACTTCGACGTGCCTGTACGAGCGCGTCATCGTCGGCTTCCTGTTCTACCAGGTGCTCGGCGGCGCCCTGCAGCTGGTTCGACCGCATCGTCGTCGATGGCGCCGGTGAACGGCGTCGGCACGCGGCGCGCGGCAGCAGCGCGAGCGGCGCTGCGCTACGTGCAGAACGGGCCAGTTTCAGACCTACGGCGCGGTCGCGCTTCAGCGGCCTCGGTCTTCACGGCGATCCTCGTGCTGGTGCTGAGCCCGCTGTGAGGAGGATGAGTTGCTCTCGCTGCTGATCTTCCTGCCGGTCGATCGGCGCCGCTCGCCTGCATGCTCCTGCCGCAGGAGCAGGAGCAGCACGCGCGCAGTACGTCGCCGCGCTGGTCGCCGCCGCGTCAACCTGGTGCTCGTCGCTGGTCATGCTACGTCGTCTTCGACCTGGACCTGCAGGACCCGGCCTGCAGTTCGTCCGAGCGCACGACCTGGATCGACACCGACGCGGCTTCGACGTGCAGTACTTCGTCGGCGTCGACGGCCTGAGCGCGACGATGGTGCTGCTCACGGGCTTCCTGTTCGTGGTCGCGATGCTGGTCTCCTGGAACGTCGACGCTGCGGCCGCGCGAGTACTTCGCCTGGCTGCTGCGTGCTGGAGACCGCCGTCATGGGCGTGTTCGTGGCGCAGGACCTGATCCTGTTCTTCCTCTTCTGGGAGCTGCGAGCTGATGCCGATGTTCTTCCTGATCTCGATCTGGGGGACGGGACGCAAAGAGTACTCGGCGATGAAGTTCGTCCTCTACACGCTGGCCGGCAGTCGGCGCTGATGCTGGTCGGCTTCCTGGTGCTCGGCTTCTCGCCGGGCACCTTCGACATGGAGGAGCTGGCGCAGGCGCGACATCACCAGCGCGGCGATCTCGCTGAACGCGGTGTTCTTCCTGATCCTGGCCGCCTTCGCGATCAAGCTGCCGGTGATTCCCGCTGCACACCTGGCTGCCCGACGCCCACACGGACGCGCCGACGGCGGTCAGCGTGATCCTGGCCGGCGTCCTGCTGAAGATGGGCGGCTACGGCCTGATCCGCATCCTCGTCGGCATCCTGCCGGACCAGTTCCACAACTTCGACGTCCTACCTGGCGGCGCTGGCGGCCGTCAGCGTGATCTACGGCGCCGTGCTGACGGTGCGCCAGACGCGACCTCAAGCGCCTGATCGCCTACTCCAGCGTCAGCCACATGGGCTACGTGCTGCTCGGCGTCTCGGCGCTGGGCGCAGGTAGGGCTGACCGGCGCGGCGCTGCAGATGTTCACCCACGGCACGATCACGGCGCTGCTCTTCGTCATGGTGGGCCTGATCTACGACCGCACGCACACGCGCCAGATCGGCGACCTGTCCGGCCTGGCGCACGTCATGCCGATCGCGGCGACCGTCTTCGTCATCGCCGGCCTGGCGTCGCTGGGCCTGCCGACGATGTCCGGCTTCGTGGCCGAGCTGCTGGTGTTCCTGGGCAGCGTCGACGCGCTTCGAGGTGCCGACGGTGTTCGCGGTGATCGGCATCCTGCTCTCGGCGGGCTACATCCTCTGGACGGTGCAGCGAGTGTTCTTCGGCCCGGCGAACCCGCGCTGGGCGCACCTGCCGGACACGACGAACTGGTGGGAGCAGGTCAGCATGGTCGGCGCTGGTCGCCGTGATCATCGGCGTCGGCATCTACCCGGCGACGATCGTCGACGTGCTCGAGAACGGCGTGCACGCGCACGATGGGGGTCAGCTAGGCGATGCTGGACGACCTCGACCGCATCGGGCCCGTGCTGGTCGATGGCCGGCGTGGCCGTCGCTGATCCTGGTCTGGGACTTCCTGCCGCAGCGGCAAGCTGCTGCCGGCGCCGCGCGGCGCAAGCGCTGCTGATGCTTCGCGCTCCTGGGCCCGGCGATTGCCGCGATCTGGGCGGCTGTCTGCTGCTCAACGGCGACGAGCGCGGATTCGCCTTCGCGAACTCGATGGTGCTGGACGACTTCAGCTACTTCTTCTTCTTCCTGTTCGCCGGCGATCGCGGCCGCGATCATCCTCTCCTCGCAGGACTACGCGAAGCGCTTCGAGTGACGACGAGGCCGAGTTCTACGCGCTCGTCCTCTTCGCCAGCGGCGGCGATGATGCTGCTGGCTTCGAGCCGCGACCTGATCCTGATCTTCGTGGCGCTGGAGCTGACCAGCATCAGCCAGTACATCATGGCGGCGCTGCAGCGGGACGAGCGCTCGACCGAGGCCGGGTATGAAGTACCTGCTCCTCGGGCGCGACCGCGTCCGCGGTGATCCTCTACGGCATGGCGTTCCTCTTCGGCCTGACCGGCACGACGCGGCTGGTCGGCGCCCGAGGGCCAGCGAGCATCGCGAGCGTGATCGCCGAGCGCGGCGACGACATGCGGCGCCGGCCTGCGTGCTCGCGATGCGTGTTCCTGATCGCCGGGCTGGGCTTCAAGATGGCGGTCGTGCCCTTCCAGATGTGGGTGCCGGACGTCTACGAGGGCTCGCCGGCGCCGGTCGCGGCCTTCCTCAGCGTCGCGAGCAAGGCCGCGGCGTTCGCCGTGGTGCTGCGCATCTTCTTCGAAGGTCTGCCCGACGCGAGCGATCAGCAACGACTGGGTCGACATCTTCGCCGATCGTCGCGGCGGTGTCGATGACCGTGGGCAACCTGCTTGCCCTGGTCCAGACGAACATCAAGCGCCTGCTCGGCTACAGCTCGATCGCGCAGGCCGGCTACTTCATGGTCGGCCTGGCGGCGATTTCCGCCGTCGGCGGGCTCAGCGCCGGCGCCAGCAGCGTCCTCTTCTTCATCGGCGCGTACGCGGTCACGAACCTCGGCGCCTTCATCGTCGTCATCGCGATCTCGAACCGCACCGGCAGCGACCAGATTTCCGACTACGCCGGCCTGTGCCAGCGAGCGCCCTGGTCTGGCTGCTGCGCTGGCCCTCGCGCTGGTCTCGCTGACCGGCATCCCGCCGACCGTCGGGCTTCATCGCCAAGCTCTACATCTTCAACGCCGCCGTCGAGAGCGACCTGGTCTGGCTGGTGATCATCGCCGTGCTCAACAGCGTCGTCTCAGCGTTCTACTACCTGCGCGATCGCCGGGCTCGATGTTCCTCGGCGAGCCGGCGACGCGAGAGGGCGTGCCGACCTCGTACGCGCCTGAAGCTTGCCCTGGCGGTCGCGGTGGCGGGCATCATCTTCTTCGGCATCGTCCCGTCGCCGCTGATGGACGCCGCGCGGGACGCGGCCCAGGTATTCTCGCAGTAAGTCCGCCGCTGGGCCCTGCGTCGCCGGGCGCGCGATCTCCGCGGCGCTGCCGAGCGGACAGCCGGTCGAGGAAAAGGCGGGCCGCCGATGACGCGAAGGGTCAATCCGGTCTCGATTCGCATTCTGCCCGAGTGCGGCGGGCGCCTGACGGCCGCGGAACTGCGGCGCATTGCCCGCGCGGCCATGGCGGCCGAATGCGTCGCGGTCGACGTAGGTGTCGAGGTCATACTGGCGGACGGCGGGACGGTGCGCGAGCTCAACCGCCTCTATCGCGGCCGCGACGAACCGACCGACGTGCTCTCGTTCGCATCCGGCGAGTCGGAGGTCGCCTTCGTGGAGTCGCCGGATGAAGAGCCGTCGCTGGGGGAAATCGTGGTTTGCCTCCCAGTTGCCGAGGCCCAGGCCCGCGATGCCGGGAGGCCGGTGGCCGCGGAGGTGGCGCACCTGCTGGTGCACGGAATCCTGCATGTCCTGGCCTACGACCACGCGGATTCCGCCATGGGCGAGGCCATGAAGCTCCGCGAAGACGCCGTGCTCTCCGCGCTCGGCTACGCCGGCCAGTACGCGCACGGCCACTGAGGCGGGGACGGTTCCGGTCGAGAGAAGACTACGACTGAAGGCGCGAGGGCTTCGGGCCGCGCCACTTTATACTGAGCCCGACATGAGCGAAGCGGACAAGGATCTGGTACGGCGGCTCTTCGCGGCGACCGACCGCAAGGACATCGAGGGTCTGCGCGCGATTTACGCCGGCGAGTTCAACCTCAACGGCCAGCCAGCGAGCTTTGACGACTTCGCGGCGGAGTTTCCGGCGTTCTTCGCCGCGTTTCCCGACGCCACCGGCCACGTCGAGGAGCTTGTCGCCGAAGGCGGCCGCGTGGCCGCGCGCTGGACCACCGCTGCGACCCACCTGGGCGAGTACGCTGGCGCGCCGGCTTCGGGCCAGCGGGTGACGTGGGGCGGCGTCAATGTCTACCGCATCGAGGGCGGCCGCGTTGTGGAGATGTGGCAGAGCGCCGACACCCTGGGCCTGCTGCGGCAGATCGGCGCCGTGACCCTCGACGCCGGGCAGCGCCGGCGGCAGGCGCCGTCGCACTCGACGCACATCGCCTTCAGGGTGGCGGACTCGGGCAAGAACGGCTCGCCCTAGCCTTACATTTCACAGCCGCCGGTGCTCACCGCCCTGCAAAGAACGCGACCTCGGTCCCGCGGCAACCGGCATTACTGCGCCCGGAAGGTCACCTGCGTCCCGTTGACGTTGACCCTGTACTCTTGCCCGGCGACGAAGCCTGGACCCAGATCGATGCTGACGTCGTAGGTGCCGTAGATGGCGGTGCAGACGGGGTTGCCGGTGGGCATGGTGTTGTAGACGGTGACGCGGACGTCGTTGGCCGACTTCGTGACCTCGTAGCCTCCGGGTTTGGCGCAGCCACTGGGTAGGCCGGCCTTGACCTGAAGGCGATATTGAGGAGGCGCCGACTCGAGGACGGCGACCTTGGCCGACTCGATGGGCGCCATCGTACGCACCGTCCCGGGCGGAAGTGTTGGCAGTGCCGGCGCCGTTGGCGCCGCGGGCACTGCCGGTGCGGGCCTCGTCGCGGTGTCCTGGCCGGAAGGTGGGCGGTTGGGCGGCGGCGTCGGCTCGCCAACCGCGATTCCCGGCACTGCGGTGGCCGGCGGGCGGCCGTTGCCCATGCCGGGGTCGATTGTCGGGCTTCCCGCCTTCGGGGTCGGACCGGGACGGCCGGCGCTATCGCCTGACGCGCCATCGTCATTCGCGAAGGCGCCCGTAAGGGCGGCAACGGCCAGCGCGACCACGACCAGGACGCCACCGGCTGCCAGGACCAACTGCTTCGTCATTACGATCATCCTCAGGTTACTCGCCCGCAGGCCTGCTCGGGTTTGGCCGCCGGGCTGGAAGGCCCCGCGCACGATTGGCGCCGGGCTGGAAGGCGCGGCCTACGGCTGGGCTGATTCGCACTGCAATTCTGACGCTTGGGGAGTGCGGTTTGTTCCCCTTGCCGGAAGCGCTGAAGCATCGCATCATCAGGCGACGCGCCTATCGGTGCGTAAAGGTCTACGAGGTGACAAATGCCGGGTTCCTTCACGAGAGAAGAGGCCTTCGCCTACCTGAACAGCAAGCCCGGAATGATGGTGATCACCACCATCGGCAAGAACGGTTTTCCCCACTCGGTGCCGCTGGGCTTCTTCGTCGTCGGTGAGGAGATTTACATCGGTGGCAGAGAGAGCACGCAGCGCGTGAAGAACGTGGAGCGCAACCCAAAGGTCTGCCTGGAGGTCGACACGGGCCGCGGCGAGGGCATGGGCGCGCTCAAGGGCGTTGTGGTGCAGGGTGAGGCCGACGTGGTCCGCGAGCCCGCCAGGGTCCTGGAGCTGCTGCGCCAGGCAAGCCGAATGCGCGGCGTCGCCGAGGCGGAGCTGCCGAAAGAGCCGCGCCCGGGTGTCGCCTACATCCGCGTCAAGCCCAAGAAGATCATTTCCTGGGATTACTCGCGGACCTGATCGCGGTGCCCGAGCTCGCAATCCAGCGCGTACTGGTAACCGGATCGAGCACCACGGCCTACGCCGAGACCAGCGCGGGTCAGGCCGAGTACGCGATGCTCGAAGCCTATCTGCGGCGCGCACAACCGGAAGTCGACTGGCGCTGCGAAGCCGAGATCATCTACGTCACAAGGTCCATGCCGGAGCGGACCGCGAGGGCGCTCGAATCGCGTCAGCCTGATGTCGTCGTTTTGAGGCTGGTAGGCGGCCAGTTCTTCAACGAGTACGTGGTCGAGCGCATTCGCCAGATCGCGCCGCGGCTCTACCGTTGGTCGCGCGAGGTCGCGGAGTGGTGGCGCGACCTCGCCGGAGGCGGCCCGCATGGCAATGACGACGCGCGCGGCTGGGTCTACCGCTTCCCGCGCTGGCTGCTGATCAAAACCATCGGCACCGCGCCGCGGATCACCGTCGAAGACGCGATCGTCGCGGTGACCCGCACTATCGACGAGGTCTTGAAGGCCGAAAGCGCTCACCTTCTGGTCCGGCTACCCTCCTATCCCAGGACGCCCGACACCAATCTCAAGGAGTATGAGCGCAGAATTACCCTCTTCGGCCAGGCCGTGCGCGAGCACTGCTACAAACGCCGCGTGCCCTTCTACGACTGGGCGGATGTCCGTCAGCGCGCCGACCACGTCCGGGTCATCGGCCCGGACCGATGGCACCCGACGATCGACGACCGCGACCTCGACGCGCGGACAATGGCCCAGGCCGTGATCGCGGTGGTCGAGGGCGGGCTGAAGGACATATTCATCCGGCCTTCGGTAGAGGTTCAGACGGAAGCCGGGTGAGGTTCATTGGTCACTGGCCTCACGTTGGCCACAAATGCCTCCGCATCCTGGGCACGCTCGTCGAGGCTGTCGCATGGCAAGCGACGCGTACATCCCACACTCACAATTGAGGGGCTGGAAGGGTGCGGGAACATCCGGACTATTTGTTTGATCGCGACACAGCGATCCGTGTGACTGTCGATGGTCTGGCAGTCGAAGCGAGCTGAGATCGCCCAACCAATGGGCCGGTCATCGTAAGTCACGTCGAGGTCCTTTGCGTCTACTTTCATACGATCCGTATCGGACAGAGCCGCGCTTATACGCTCGCTCAGGGCGCTAAGACGATTCTCTGGCGAGCTGAGTTCGCTCAGCGCTGTAGCCACTACCACCACCAACGCGACGCCAAAGCGTTCCTGGACCCAAATGCGGCGCTCGGGTTCGGGCGGATACCACGAGAATTGGACCATCTGGGCGCGTTTTGTGCGACGAGCCGTTGTCGTCACCCATCCCTCGCCCGAGGGCAACACGAGTTCAAGCCCTTCCATTACAAAGGGGGACCGAGGAAGTGGGCGGAAGTGCTGGCCGACGGGGCCTCCCATCCCAATGACCGCCTTCATCAGGTCATGAATGGCGCTCGCCTCATACTTGCGGCTCGCATAGCGGTAGAGTATTCGTCCCAGAATGTAAATCGAGAGCCAGATCGCGCCGAACCCGACCAGCCATGTCGTTTGGTCGATCTGGCCGAGTGCGCCCGTGAAGGCAACGAGAAGAGCAATCGGGGGCAGTGCCGCCATAAGCCAGCCGAAAAAGTAGGCAAGTGCCGTATGCGCACGACGTCGAATCGAGGCGTCAGTCGGGATGCCCTTCAGGGTGCCAGGCGGGCGCAAGATAAAGGCTGCGATGCGGATGTCTCGCCAAAGTACTCGAGCCTGGCGCTTCAACCAACGAATGAGACTCATGTTGTTGCCAATGATAGTCGGTGCCGACAAACCCGTAAACACCGCGGCTTCGCTATGCGCTTTTCATGCCCGATATGCCGATCATGTATCGAGGCGCCTTAGCCTGCCTATAATCGATTGAGGGCGCCCATCAGGGCGCCACAGGGAGGAAGACCGGGTGGTCGAAACTCCTTCGCGCGCCGGGGGCGTCGCCCAGAGCATTGGACTGTCCGATGCCCAGTTGCTCGACATGTACTACAAAATGCTGGTCGCGCGCCTGCACAGCGACCGGCAGATGATCCTCAACCGTCAGGGACGCGCGGCATTTGCCGTGACCGGCCAGGGGCACGAAGCCTGCCAGGTCGGCAGCGCCTTCGCCCTGAGGGCGGGCCGCGACTGGGTACTGCCTTATTACCGCGACATCGGCGTGGTGCTGGCGCTGGGCATGACCAGCCGCGAGGTCATGCTGCACTTCCTGGCGAAAGCGGACGACCCGAACAGCGGCGGCCGCCAGATGCCCAACCACTGGAGCTATCCGGCCCTGCGCATCGTCACCCGCGGCAGCCCCGTCGGCACGCAGATGCCCCAGGCCGCCGGCATCGCCCTAGCCTCGAAGATGCGAGGCGAGGATGACGTTACGGTCGCATACTTCGGCGAAGGCGCGACCAGCCAGGGCGACTTTCACGAGGGCCTCAACTTCGCCGCCATCCACAAGCTGCCGGTGATCTACTTCTGCGAGAACAACGGCTACGCGCTGACGGAGTCGACGGAGAAAGAGATGCCGACCCGAAACGTCGCCGACAGGGCGCGCGGCTACGGCCTGCGCGCTTCCACGGTTGACGGCAACGACATCGTCTCCGTGTTCCAGACGATGCGCATGGCCGTCGACGATTGCCGCGCCGGGCGCGGCCCGAAGCTGATCGAGGCCAAGACCTATCGCCTCGTACCTCACTCCAGCTCCGACGACGACCGCCGTTACCGCACGCGCGAGGAGCTTGCCGACTGGATGAAGCGCGACCCCCTTGACCGTCACCGCCACTACCTCGAGGAGCATCGCCTGCTGGAACCGGGTGAGGCGGATGACTACAAGGCCCGTGCCGCCGCCGAGGTGAAGGACGCCCTGGAGTACGCACAGGCCCAGCCGGACCCTTCGCCCGAGGACGTGCGGCGCCACGTGTTCGCGGAGCCCTCGTCCCCCGGCCCCCTCTCCCATAAAGGAGAGGGAGAGGCCGAGCAAGGAGAGGGGGAGGACAAGAGGTTATGACCGTCAAGCAGTACGCCCAGGCGATCAAGGACGTCCTCGACCAGGAGATGGCGGCGGACGAGCGCGTGTTCGTGTTGGGTGAGGACGTGCAGCAAGGCGTGTTTCGCGTGACCGAGGGGTTGGTCGCCAAGTACGGCCCCGAAAGGGTCATCGACACACCGCTGGCCGAGTCCAGCATCGCCGGGATCGCGATCGGGGCAGCGCTCAATGGCATGCTCCCCGTGGCGGAGATACAGTTCGCCGACTTCATCTTCCCGGCCATGAACCAGTTGATCAGCGAGGCGGCGCGCATTCGCTATCGCTCTAACGGCGGCTGGGGCTGTCCGATGGTCGTGCGGGCGCCGTTCGGTGGCGGCATCGCCGGGGCGCTCTACCATTCGCAGTCGGTCGAGGCGCTGTTCTTCCACGTGCCGGGCCTGAAAATCGTCGCCCCGGCCACGGCGGCGGATGCGGCCGGCCTGCTGCGGGCTTCGATCCGCGACCCGGACCCCGTGCTCTACTTCGAGCACAAGCGCGCCTACCGCCTGATCAAGGATGACGTCCCGGACGGCGACCACATTGTGCCCCTGGGCAAAGCTGAGGTGCGGCGCGAGGGCGACGACCTCACCGTGTTCACCTATGGCTTCATGGTCCACGAGACCTTGCAGGCCGCGGAAACGCTGGCCGGCGAGGGCGTCGAAGCGCACGTCGTGGACCTGCGCAGCCTCTGCCCGCTGGACCGCGAGGCGGTGCTCGAAGGCGCGCGCCGCACCGGAAAGATCCTGATCGTGCACGAGGACAACCTGACCGGGGGTGTCGGCGCCGAGATCGCCGCGATCATCTCTCAGGAGGCGTTCGAGAGCCTGGACGGCCCGATCACGCGCCTGGCGGCGCCGGACGTGCCTTCGTTCCCCTACGCCAAGACCCTCGAAGACTATTGCCTGCCCAACGCCGAAAAAATCGCCGAGGCGATGCGGCGGCTGGCCGCATACTGAGAGGCCCCAGATGGCGGAACAGGCCCTGATCATGCCCAAGGTCGGTGAGAGCGTCACCGAAGGCACGATCCTGCACTGGCTGAAGCAGGACGGCGACATGGTCGAAGAGGACGAGCCCGTCGTCGAGGTCGAGACCGAGAAGGTGAACGTCGAGATCCCTTCGCAGTGGGCCGGACGCCTGAGGATCACGGCTCAGGAAGGCGATATCGTGAAGGTAGAGGAGCCCCTCGCTTACGTCGAGACGGACTCAACCGCGGCCCGTCACGTTCCCGTTGTACCCAGTCGAACCGCTCGTGGTGAGCCTGGTCGAACCACGAACGGCGGGCCAAAGACCGTGCCTGTGGCCGTCACTGCCGGGCGCGGAACTGAGGGTGGGCCGGCGGCTGGGGCGTCAGCCGCCAACGGCAACGGCGCCAATCGCTACTCGCCCGCGGTCCTGAACCTGGCGCGCGAGAATGAAGTAGACCTGACGCAGCTGAGCGGGTCGGGCCTCCTGGGCCGCATTACCCGCAAAGACGTGCTCGCCTACCTGGAAGGACGGTCGAGCGGCGCGGTGACGGCGCCGACGGCGGCGCGGGCGATAGGCCCGCCGCCCGAGGCGGCGCCGGCTTCGAGTCAGGAAGTCCTACCGCTGACGGCCACGCGCCGCACGATCGCCGAGCGCATGGTGCGCAGCGCCCAGTCGATTCCCCACGTCTGGCTGATGATGGAAGCGGACGTGACGGGGCTGGTCCGCCTGCGGCAGCGTCTGCGCGATGAGTTTCGCGAGCGCGAAGGCGTCGACCTCACTTACCTGCCGTTCGTGATCCGGGCGGCCGTCGAAGGCCTGAAGGACTTCCCGATCCTCAACTCGTCCTGGAGCGACGAGGGCATTGTCCTGAAAAAGGACATCAACATCGGCGTGGCCGTGGCTACGGATGCGGGCCTGATTGTGCCCGTCGTGCACCACGCGGCCGACCTGAGCATCGCCGGCATCGCCCGCCGCGTCGCCGATCTGGCCGAGCGCGCGCGCTCGCGCAAGCTGCGGATCGAGGACGTGGACGGCGGCACCTTCACGGTCGACAACACCGGCGCCTTCGGCTCAATCGTCAGCATGCCGATCATCAACCACCCTCAGGCCGCGATCATGACGATCGAGGCGATAGTGAAGCGGCCGGTTGTCGTCAACGACGCCATCGCCATACGCAGCATGGTGAATTTGTGCATGTCTTTCGACCACAGGGTGCTGGATGGCGCGCAAGCGGGTCAGTTCCTGACCGCGGTCAAGAAGTACCTCGAAGCGATCGACGAGAACAGCCATCCGGCCTGACCGGCCTGGCCCGCCCGGCCGTCCTGATTCAAGCGCCCTTCAAGCCTGCCAACCGGCCCAAGTATCCGGCCGGCTTTCAAGCACGCGCTCCAGGTGCCAGGCGAACTCCGTCGCGGCCGCGCGGTAGGCGGCATCTCTGTCGATGACGGTATCGAGAGGGAGCGCGGTTTCCAGCCTGGCCTCGAAAGTAGTGGGGCCCTCCGGCAGGACGTATAGCGGGACAACCGGCGCGCCGGTGATCAGGGAAAGGTGAAGGGCGCCGGCTGGTAACGTCAGTTCGCCGCCCATAAATGGCACCGCCACCTTCTCATCGGCCGGGCCGCCGGCGGTGATGCTCATGACGCCGTTGGCGGCGAGCGTACGCCGCACGCGCAGGAGCGCGCCGGTGAACGAATCGCCCTGAAGGTTGACTCGGTCATGAAGGTAACGCGCTTCGACCCGCGTCTGAATCGGGTTCAGGACGCGGATGCCAAGCCTGGTCGCGGAAAAGCGATGTGAGGGCCGGCTGAGGTGAGTGACCTCAAAGCCGGCCTGGTGCAGGGCCATCTTGGCGACTATCGGTGCGCAGGTTAGCTGGGCGACCCAGACGATCAGACCCTTGCCCTGTTTCAGCGCTCCATCGATGTGCTCGCGGCCGTTCAGGCGCACCTCGATGCCCGCCGGCCAGGGGCGCCAGGCCCGGAGCGTCGAGAGGCAGTCCTGGAAGTAGGCGCTCTGAAGGCGGGCCAGCGCCTCTGTTTCAGTTTTGCCGAGGAGCCGGACCAGTCCCGGCTGGAGACGCCGGCGCGGCCGGGCGCGGAGGAGGGGCAGGCGGGCAGCCAGGGACGCCGGCGCCGGCCACCACTTCGGCGGGACCAACCAGGCGACCGGCAGGCCGCCAAGGAACATCAACGCCTTTTTGAGGTCGGCGGCATTGGCAACGGCGGGCTCTGGCACAGCCTTGTCAGCCCTGTCTTGACGCCAGGTAGCGAAAGCCGCGAATTAACCCGCGGAGGTAGGACAAGGGGCCTGTCCAGCGCCCGTTACGGAGCATCTCCAGGCTGTAGTAGGGGAAGCGCACGACGAACTGGCCGAAGAGATACGGTCCCAGTCGCAAGCCTCTGGCGTGTTTCGCGCCCAGGAGCATGCTGCCCTCGGCGTGGTGATAGGCGGAGAAGTCCGTGAAGACTGTTGACCCGCGCTTGCCGCCCGTGGTCGACACCTTGTGGCGGACCAGCGGTTCGCCCACCACGAGGCGCAAATAGCCCGCCTTGCGTGCCCGCAGGCACCAGTCCACGTCATCGTGGCCGAAAAAGAAGCGCGCGTCGGGCAGGCCAACGTCTCGCAGCGCGTCGCGGCTGATGAGGACGGCGCATGAGGGTGCGTAGTCCGTCCCGAACACGGTGCCGAGTACGGGATCCAGGTCCTTAATCGATTGGTCGAGGTAGGGATGGCGAGTGTAGCCGAGGACGTGGTTGTAAGAGCCGCCGGCGAACCAGACCCGGTCCGGCTCGTCGTAGTAGGTCATGATCGGCGCCGTGAGCCCGACGCGCGCCCCGTTACGGAATGGCGCCAGAAGCCGTCTCGATCAGACGCGGGTCGGCCACGATGTCGTTGTCGATGATGGCAACGTAGTCCGCACCGTCCGCCAACGCCTTTTCGGCGCCGAGAGCGTAGCCGCCACCGCATCCCAGGTTTGTCTCCGACAGCAGGAACGTCGCGGTGCTTGACCACAGCTCCCGCAGCCTTTGAGGCGATCCATCGGTCGAGCCGTTGTCGACGACCAGGATTCGATGATTGGCATGAGTCTGCTTGGCGAGCGACCGCAGGCATTCGTCCGTATCCTCGAAGTTGTTCCACGTCAGCACGACGGAGCAGACCAGGGGAGCGTCTGGCATTCAGGACCAAAGGCTTTCAGGGTTAGGCGGGGACTGCCGGGCCAGACCATCTTAGCCTCTACTTCCGTTAGGCGTTAGCGCGGCGCGGGTAGTAGACTTCGGCTTGATGACCGGCGAGCGGCTCCAGGTACTCGTGACCAATGATGACGGCATCGAGGCGCCCGGCCTCTGGTGCCAGGCCGAGGCCTGGGCGGGCCTGGCCCAGGTCATCGTCGTGGCGCCGCTGCACGAGCAGTCAGGTTCGGGGACCTCATTCACCTACCGGCGAGAGCTGACGGTGAATGAGGTGGAGCCGAGGGTCGAGGGCGTGCGGGCCTTTTCGGTCGACGGCACGCCTGCCGACTGCGTGCAGGTCGGCCTGCGCCGCCTGACGACCGAACGCATCGGCGTCATCTCGGCCGGCGTGAACAGCGGCGCCAACCTCGGCCGTGGCGTCCTGGCGTCGGGCACGCTGGGCGCCGCCCTCCAGGGCCACTATCGCGGCCTGGTCGCGATCGCTTTCTCGCTGGAGCGCGCCGACGATATTTCCTGGGCGACGGCGAAAGCGGTCGTGGAGCGCTTCGGAGCCCTCGCCGCGGAGGGCAAGCTCACGACTGAATCGCTGCTCAATGTGAACATCCCCGGCGTGCCTTTCGCCGACATCAAGGGCTACCGCTTCACTCGAATGGCGACTTCGCACTACCAGCGCCTGGTTGAGGAGACGGACGAAAGCGGCGCTGTGCGCCGCCGGCTAATCGTCGACCCCGCTGCGGCCGAAGACGGCACCGACGTGTGGGCATTGCTGGAGCGCTACGTCTCGATCACGCCGCTGCACCACGACCTCACTCACAAGGCCGCATTGCCGGACCTACAGGCGAGCGCGGCCGAGCTGTTTGGCGAGAAGTAGTCAGTTATCAGTAATCAGTCCGGAGGACGAGGCCGGCGACCATTTCGGCCGGCCCACGAACGCCGGTGCTAAAATAGGCGCCGACCACCACGCACGTCTGATGCTAAGGAGCTCATGGCCGGACACTCAAAGTGGAAGCAGATCAAGCGCGCAAAGGGCGTCGCGGACGCGCGGCGAGGGGCGCTGTTCACGAAACTGGGACGCGAGATCACGATGGCGGTGCGGCAGGGCGGCGGCCCCGACCCGGACGCTAACCCCCGCCTTCGGCTGGCGATCCAGAAAGCCCGCGAAAGCAACATGCCCAACGACATCATGGAGCGGGCGATCGCGAAGGCCACGGGCGCGGCTGATGCCAACCAGCTGGAGGAGATAGTCTACGAGGGCTACACGCCCGGCGGCGCCGCCGTCATGGTGGAGACGATGACCGACAACCGCAACCGCACCGTCGGCGAGGTGCGGAACATCTTCAACCGCTCCGGCGGCAACCTCGGCGAGGCCGGCTCGGTCGCCTGGGTCTTCAACACCCGCGGCGTCATCACGGTGAGTCTGGACGGGAACGTCGACCCTGAGGAGGTCGCGCTGGCCGCCGTCGACGCCGGCGCCGACGACTTCGACAACGACGCGGAGACGCTCTCGCTGTATACCAGGCCGGAGGACCTGGAGAACGTGCGCAAGGCGCTCGAAGGGACGGGCGTCGGCGTCGCCTCCAGCGAAATCGAACGCGTGCCGACGAACACGGTCTCCCTGGACGAGAAGGACGCCGTCTCAACCTTGCGCCTGCTCGAGAAGCTCGAAGACCTGGACGACGTCCAGAAGGTTTACTCAAACGCGGACTTCCCGGACAGCGTCCTTGCCGCCTTCCAGGATTAATCCCGCCGCGCCAAACCCCGCCCCGACAGTCGGGCAGCCGGGCACTCCGGCAGTTGCGCAGGGGGAAAGGCAAGACGATCTCGTGTTGGGCATTGACCCGGGGCTAACGGTGTGTGGCTGGGGCCTGGTGCGTGGCGGCCACAAGCCCTCGTACGTGGCCTGCGGGACGGTGCGGACGCGGGCGAAGGAGCCCATCGAACGCCGCCTGCTGCGGCTTCACGATGCCCTGTTGGCGGTGATCGCGGAGCATGGCCCAGTCGAAGTGGCCATCGAGGAGCAGTTCGTGGGGTCGGTCGCGCCGATGTCGGCGCTGGCGATCGGCCAGGCGCGGGCGGCGGCGGTGCTGGCGGCGGCGCGGGCCGGCCTGCCGGTCTCGTTCTACTCGCCGGCGGCGGTGAAGAGCAGCGTGGCCGGCTTCGGCCAGAGCGATAAACGCCAGGTCCAGGCGATGGTGCGCATGCTGCTGGCGCTGCCCGCGGACCCGCAGCCCGCCGACGCCGCCGACGCCCTGGCGATCGCGCTGACGCACCTTGCCAGCCGGCGCGTCGCTGCCCTGGGCCGGCGCTAAAGCGAATCTGCCAGCGGATGGGGAACAGATCAGCGATGAGGGGACGAATCGATCAACGGATGAGGAACGGACGAACAGATGAGTGACCAAGAAGAGTTCGAGGCTATGCAGCCACGGTTCAACCCCGAACCTCCAACCTCCAACCTCCGACCTCCAATCTCGGAATGATCTCGCACCTTCGTGGCACCGTGGCCCGCAAGAACGAGGCCAGCTCCAGCGTCGAGTTGGACGTCGGCGGCGTCTGGTACGAGGTGGAGCTGCCGGCCTTTGTCTGGCAGGCGCTGGAGGCGGCCCAGGTCGGCGACGCGCTTGAGCTCGAGACCTTCTATTTCGTCACCGCGAACGCGCCGATCCCGCGCCTGATCGGCTTCCAGCGCGAGATGGAGCGCGAGTTCTTTAAGAAGCTGGTCTCGGTGCCGAACGTCGGGCCGACGACCGCGACCAAGGCGCTGGTCATGAGCGTCTCGACCATCGCGCATTGGATCGAAGCCGGCGATACCGTTTCGCTGAGCAAGCTTCCGAGCGTCGGCAAGCGCACGGCCGAGACCATCGTCGCACAGCTTCGAGGCAAGGTGACCGCGGAGGCGCTCCTGGCGGACGAGGGCTACGACCTCAAGGGCAAGGCAGGGGCCGCGTCCGCCGTCAGCGACGTGCTCAAAGACGCCGCCGAGGCGCTGGTCGGCCTCGGCTACACACGCAACGAGGCCGAGCGCATCCTGCGCGAGGTGGGCGAGGCGGAAGCGCCGGAGACGGTAGAGGCGGCGATACGCGGCGCGCTGCGGCGGTCGTCGCGGGGATAGGGAATCGTCGGCCCGCTGTTGTGCTAAAATCCGCCCAATTTCAAAGCTGGAACGGCCAATGACCATGCGCGGCCAGACGGCGATCATCGGGATCGGCGAGCTTCCGACACAGCGCACCTACCCGGGGCGCTCCATGTACGGGCTCTGCGCCGAAGCCGCGCGCATCGCCATCGCCGACGCCGGCCTCACGAAGGCGGACATCGACGGCCTGATCGTCGAGGGCGGCAACACCACGCCGGCTTCGATGGCAGACTACCTGCAGATTAGGCCCAACTACTCCGTCGGCGTCTCCATGCAGGGCGCCAGCGGCGCCACCTCTGTGGCGACGGCCGCCGCCGCGATCAACGCCGGCCTCTGCAGTTACGCGCTCATCGTCATGGGCTCCGCGCGCGACAATACGCCGGCGCGGCCACCGGGCGCGCGGCCTGCCGGAGGCGGCGGAGGCGGCGCCGGAAGCATCGGCGCCGAGTTCGAGGCCCCGTTCGGGCCGGCACAGGGCGCCGGCACCGGCTACGCGCTCATGTATCGCCGCCACATGTTCGAGTACGGCACCAAGCCTGAGCAGATGGCGAAGCTGGCCGTCGACCAGCGCTTCAACGCGCTGAACAACCCCAACTCCGCCTTTCAGGGCGTGCCCATCACCATCGAAGACGTCCTCAATTCGCGCTACGTCAACGAGCCGCTGCACCTGCTCGAGTGCGTGATGCCCTCGGCCGGCGCCGCGGCCTGCATCATCACCAGCGCCGACCGCGCGAAGTCGGGCCCGCACCGCCCTGTGTACGTGCTGGGGGCGGGGCTCGAGCAGGCGAACGCCCAGATCTGGGAGACGGACAAGATCACCACCACGCCGGCGCGCGTCTCGGCCCAGCGCGCCTACCGCATGGCCGGCTACGGCCCGCGCGACATCCAGTTCGCCGAGTTCTACGACTGCTACACGATCCTGATCGCGATGACCATCGAGGACGCCGGCCTGGCGCCAAAGGGCGAGGTCGGCCCGTTCTACGAGTCCACCGACACAACCTACAAAGGGACGTTCCCCATCAACACCGACGGCGGCCAGATATCGAGCGGCCAGCCGGGGCTGGCCGGCGGCTTCCGCCACGTGATCGAGGCGGCGCGGCAGATCATGGGCCGCGCCGGCGAAAGGCAGGTGGTCAAGAACGACCTCTGCCTTGTCAACGGCTGAGGAGGCATAGCGAGCGAGATGTGCTCGCTGGTTCTCGGGTCCGAGAACGCGATGTAACGGGAAGGCAGATGGTGGGTGATGGTCTGGAGTCGGACTCCAGCACCCAACCACTAGTCACCAATGTTATGACGACCGACTACAAGAAGCCGTTGCCGAATCCCGCCCACTGGCCTGCCAGCCGGCAATTCTGGGAAGGCGGCGAAGCGTCACGAGCTGTGGCTGCCGCGCTGCCGCCGCTGCAACAAGTTCTTCTTCTACCCGCGAGAGGTCTGCCCGGCCTGCCTCGACTCGGACATCGAGTGGCAGCAGGTGAGTGGCAACGGGCGGCTGCACTCCTTCACGGTGATCCACCAGCCGGCGAACCCGGCCTTCCAGGACGACGTGCCCTACGTCTACGCGATGGTGCAGCTGGACGAGGGCCCGCGCATGATCGCGAACCTGGTCGACTGCGCGCCGGCCGAAGCGCAGGTCGACATGCGCCTGACCGCCGTCTTCGACGACGTGACGGCCGGACTGGACGCTGGTCAAGTTCAAGCCGGCGTAAGGCCTTCGCGCGGTCAGACCGCCCGGCGCGGGACGGCGGGATGCGTGCGGCGGTATTCGCGTCTGAAAGCGGCCTCAGCTCCTCATTCGCTTCCGGGACGCCCTCCTGCAATTGTGCGATTACCGTCGTCGCTCAGTTCGTGACTTCCCCACCACTCCCGCTCCTCGTCTTCGGACTCGAAGGAATCGGGAATGTCTTCCAATCGCGTGACTAGTTTCGGTTTGTTCATTGTCGCTGGCGATACCGGTTCTTCTCGTGGTCACTCATGTCCACGGCACTAATCGGCCGGTAATACGTGACGTCGTTTCTGATTCTAACAGCGAACACGACCTTAAGGTATCGACCGGACGTAGCAACGCGACCCAACAGAATGCGGCGCTGCTCCGCTCGAACGACGCGTCGCACTGTTACGATGGACCCTTGGTCGACCATCGCTTCCTCGATCTCCCAGTCATGCACGTTGTGCTTGACGAGGTTCTTGTCGATATTCCCTTCATCCCAGTCGAACTCCATCGCCTGCCCGTCGATCAGGCCGCCAACCGACCTACGCTTCCAGCTTCTGGCGCCGCGCCCAGGCCACGACCTCCCGCACGGAGTCGCCGACGATGCTGACGATGCGGTCGACCTGGTCGGCGGTGATGATCAGGGGCGGCGCCAGGAGGTAGCTGTCGTTGCGGTTGCGGCTGATCAGGCCGCGTTCGCGGCAGGCGGCGGTCAGGCGCGCCGCCGACGTTGAGCTCGGCGCGGAAGGGGCGGCGCTTGTCCTTGTCGTCGACGAGCTCGATGCCGGCGATCAGGCCGAGGCCGCGGACCTCGCCGACGCCGTCTTCTTCGAGCAGGGGGCGCAGGCCGCGCAGCAGGCGCTCGCCCATGACGGCGGCGTTCTCGACCAGGCCCTCGTCCTCCATGATCTGGAGGTTGCGCAGGCCGACCGCGCAGGCCGCGGGGTGGGCCGAGTTCGTGTAGCCGTGCATGAAGCGCTGGTCCGGCTTCGCGTTCGAGCAGCGCCTGGTGCATGGCCTTGGAGACGATGGCGCCCGGACAGGGGGATGTAGGCGCTGGTGACCGCTTTCGCGAAGGTCACGATGTCGGGCTCAACGTCCCAGTGCTGCAATGCGAACCACTTGCCGGTGCGGCCGAAACCGGTGATGACCTCGTCGGCGATGAGCAGGACGTTGTGGCGGTCGCAGATCTGGCGCAGCTTGGGAAAGTACTCGGGCACCGGCGGGATGACGCCGCCGGCGCCGTGCACCGGCTCCGCGATCACGGCGGCGACCGTGTCGGGCCCCTCGCGGATGATCGTGTCTTCGATGGCGACGGCGCAGTCGAGGCCGCAGCCGGGGTAGGTCTTGTTCCACTCGCAGTGGTAGCAGTAGTTGGTGCCGGCGCGGATGAAGGTCGGGTCCAGGGGGCCGAAGCCGCGCCAGAACGGCGGCATGCCCGTCGCCGCCGTCGTCGCCAGAGTGCCGCCGTGGTAGGCGTCGCGACGGGTGATGATCTTGACCTTGTCACCGTTGCCCTGGAGGAAGTGGTGGAAGCGCGCCAGCTTGAACGCGACCTCGTTCGCCTCCGAGCCGCTGTTGGCGAAGAAGACGGCGTCCATGTTGCCGTAGCTGATCTCGCAGAGCTTGGCCGCCAGCTTGATCGCGTGCGGGTTGGAGTAGCCGGAGTAGCCGTTGGCGAAGGCCAGCTTCGCTCATCTGCTCGGCGGCCGTCTCGGCCAGCTCGCGGCGGCCGTGCCCGACGGCGACGTTCCACAGCGAAGACAGGCCGTCGATGTACTGCTTGCCGCGCACGTCGGTGAGGATGGCGCCCTCGCCGCGTTCGAAGATGACCTCGTTGCGCTGGTCGGACTGGTGGTACTGCGGGTGGAGCAGGTGCGCGGCGTCCTGTTCGACCAGGGCGCGGTATTCGTTGTCATTCATCGGGCGGCCTCCTGAGCCAAGCAGATGCAACATGCATCAAGGGACGTGGAGGTGCAACCTTCAGGCGGCGACACTGTGCCTGGCAGCTTGCGATGACCGGTCTTACTGGCGGCGAAAAGGCGCCCATCGTTTCCGGTTTCTACTGATTGACCCGTCCCATTTTCAAGAATTCCGCTAGAATCTGCGCACCCGAGTCGCGCTGAGGAGAGAGCCATGCCCTGGGCAGACGTCAACGGCATCCGTATGTACTACGAAACGCACGGGCAGGGCGAGGCGATAGTCTTCGCCCACGGCGCCGGCGGGAACCACCTGTCCTGGTGGCAGCAGGTGCCGCACTTCCGCCAGAGGTACCGCTGCGTGACGTTCGACCACCGCGGGTTCGGGCGCACGGCCGAGGTCGAGAACGGCCCCGGTGGCAACGCCTACGCCGAAGATCTGCGGGCGCTGCTGGACCACCTGGAGGTGGAGAGCGCCTACTTGGTGGCGCAGTCGATGGGCGGCGGGTCCTGCATGGGCTTCACGGTCGCCTATCCCGAGCGCGTGAAGGCGTTGGTTATGGCCGACACCACCGGCACGATGACGGACCCGGTGCTCGACGAGATGCGGCGCCGGTTCCGAGAGAGCCAGCCGCAACCATTTACCCTTCAGGGGCGCGCCTACAACCCTGCCCTGAAGGAGCGGCGCCCGGAGACGGCCTTTCTCTATGACTCCGTGATGGCGCTGAACCCGCCGCGGGGCGAGGCCGCAGGCGAGCGCGACCTCCGGCACGTCGCGACGACGGAGAAGTTGGCCGGCCTGCGAGTGCCGGTGCTGTTTATCGTCGGCGAGAACGACATCATCGCGCCGCCGGAGATCATCAAGCACGCTTCGACGCTGATCCCAGGCGCGCGCTTCGTGCAGGTGCCTGTGTCGGGGCACAGCGTCTACTTCGAGGAGCCGGACGCGTTCAACCGCGTGGTGTCGGAGTTCTTCGAGTCGGTGGAGCGCGCCGGGGCGAAGTAGGTATACGTAGAAAGGATCAGGCTCTCGAGTCTCCGTCCAGGAGCGCCTTGATCCGGCTGACGGCATTCTCGTAAGGCACCAGATCGACCTCTCCTTTGGCCCGCGGCTTCACCTCGACAGCGTCCTTCTCGAGGCTGCGCGGGCTGACCGTCACCCGCACCGGCAGGCCCAGAAGGTCGGCGTCGTTGAACTTGACGCCCGCCGACTCGGCGCGGTCGTCGAAGAGGACGGCCAGCCCGGCATCGTTAAGGCCGTCGTAAAGGCGCTGAGCCTTCTCGGCGACTTCCGGCCGGTCGAGGCCGAGGCCGACCAGGTGCACGTCGTACGGCGCGACGCTGGCCGGCCAGATGATGCCGCGCTCATCGCGATTGGCCTCGACGACACAGTGCAGCAGCCGCGTAGTGCCGATGCCGTAGCACCCCATCACCGCAGGATGGCTCTGGCCCTCGGCGTCGAGGAATTTGGCGCCCATCTTGTCGCTGTATACGGTCAGCAGCTTGAAGATGTGGCCCATCTCGATGCCGCGGCGCTGCTCCAAAGGCGTGCCGCAGACGGGGCAGGGGTCGCCCTTACGCGCCAGGGAGATATCCGTGACGATGTCCGCCTGCCAGTCGCGCTGGTAGTTGACGTTGCGCAGGTGCACGTCCGGCTTGTTGGCGCCCGCGACGAGGTTCGGCGAGCCGAGGACGCTGTCGTCCGCGACGACGCGCAGGCCTTTGAGACCGACAGGCGAGGCCGAGCCGGCGACGAGGCCGCGCTCGCGGACCTCATCGTCGGCCATCAGGCGCAAGTCAGACGCCTTGAGGGCGTTCTTGAGCTTGATCTCGTTCACGGCCAGGTCACCGCGAATGGCCACGAACACGGGTTCGGTCCGTCTGGAAGCGGGGCGCCCTTCCTTCGCGGCGCCGGGCGCCACGCCGGTGTCCGCGGCATAGAAGACGGCCTTGAGGGTGCGCCAGGCGGGTATGTCCAGGAACTTGACCAGGTCATCGATCGTCTTCTGGCCGGGCGTGCTGACCTCCTCCAGAGGCTCGCGGGACCTCGGGCGGGAAGGCGAACTTGCGGTGCTCGGCCTTCTCGCTGTTGGCCGCATAGTTGCATTTGGGGCAGAGGAGAAGCTCGTCCTCGCCGATTTCGGTCAGGAGCATGAACTCCTGGCTGTCTTTGCCGCCGATGGCGCCGGAGTCGGCTTGGACCGGCGATCGCGGGCACGCCACAGCGTTCGAAGACGCGCGTGTAGGCCTGGAACATCGCCTGATAGCTTCGGTCGAGGCCAGCGGCGTCGGCGTCGAAGGAGTAGAGGTCCATCATGCCGAACTCGCGCCCGCGGACCAGGCCCATGCGCGGCCGCTGCTCGTCGCGGAACTTGGTCTGGATCTGGTACAGAAGCTGCGGCAACTCGCGATAGCTCTGCACGTTGCGGCGAAAGAGGTCGACCACGACCTCTTCGTGCGTGGGGCCGAGGACCATGTGGCGCTCGCGCCGGTCTGTGAGGCTGAACAGGGTCTCGCCCATCGACTCCTTGCGGCCGCTCTCCTCCCAGAGGTCGGCGGGCTGAATCGCCGGCATGAGGATCTCCTGGCCGCCGGCGCGGTCCATCTCCTCGCGCACGATCTGCTCGATCTTGCGCAGGGCGCGCTGTCCCAGGGGCATGTAGCTGTAGACGCCGGCTGCAAGCTGCTCCACCAGCCGAGCGCGAAGGAGGAGCTTGTGCGATTCCTGTTCGGCCTCGGCAGGCGCCTCCCGCAGCGTGTGCCCGAAGAGTCTGGACATGAGCATCAGGGTTCGATCCTTGTCACACCGGGTATGCGGTCGAAATCTGTGTCGAAGCTAATGATTCCACCCTCCCTGTCGCGTTCAACGAGGGCGATTTGGTGGGCGTCGGCGAGGTCAAGGTGATATTGCACGAAGATTTCGAGGGTGCGAGACCAGATGCTCTTGTCCGCAAGGTGCACAGAGGCCCAACTCAGAATAGGGTCAAGAAACCCACGAATTTGAGCATGGTCCATGCGTCCGGCCCTGGGTGTTTTCAAGATCGCGGCGACCTCTGCCAGCACCAGGTCAGTGATGAATACTTCCTCCTGAGAACGGCGTATGCGATCAAGCAAGTCCCGAGATAGCCGGTGTTCCCGTGGCTCCTGGGCCGCGGCCGCATGGACGAGCACGTTGGCGTCGAGATATCTCAAGACGGGTCACGCCTGCCATTTCGGATCGTATTTCATTGCGCCGCGAGCCAGTTCCTCCTGCGCCAACTCCTCCATTTCCCGCACCGTCATGGGCTTGCCATCGAATTTCGGGAAGGACGCAAGAACCTCGGCGATCTCTTTGATCCTCTCCAACTTCACGGAGCCATCGTCCTGGAGCATCATCTTGACGCGATCGCCCGTCTTGAGGCCCAGCGCCTCCCGCAGGTTGGCGCTCACAGTCACCTGGCCCTTCGACGTCATGTAGCTGATGCCGCCGCGGAAGACGGGGAACACCTTGTTTCGAGGCTTCTTCGCAGGCGATGCCTTCCGGGCCGGACGCTTTTTCGTGGCCGAAACCATGGTATTACCTTCGCCCTTCTATCTTACGTCACCACCAGTGTAATACCATTTCCCTGCCCGCGCCTATGCTCCCTACTCGATCACGCCGCGGGCCCTCAGGAACTCCGGCGCGGCCGCGACCGCGGCGTCCGTCTGGTGCTGGTTGATTTCGAAGACGCGCAAGGCGGTTTTCGGCAGGCCGGCGGCGATGTAGGACCAGTCGACGTCGCCTTTGCCGGGGGCGCGATGGTCGCCGATGCCGTCGACGTCGTGGAGGTGCGTGCCGATGGTGCGCGACGTGAGGCGCGGGAACCAGGCGTGGCGGTCGATGAGGCCGATGCGGTGCTGCACTTCGGCATGGCCGACGTCGTGCCAGTAGCCCGCGACCTCGTTCGGGTAGTCCGCGACCAGCGCCTCGGCCTCCTCGGGCGAAGGGATTTCGTGGTAATGAAAGCGGTTCTCGAGGCCGAGGGCGACGCCGGCCCGGGAAGCGTGCTCCGCGAGCTCTCGCAGCGAGCGCCGGGCAGCATCCAGGTGGACGCCGATGCCTTCCGCGCGGTGGCGGCGGCACTTTTCGCGCAAAGCCTCGACGGCATCGCCCTCGTGCGTGCCGGCGTCGTAGAGGCGGCGTAGCTCGCGTTCGTGAGGAGTCATTACGGGCCCGACGCCGCCAAGGTGCACCACTACGTATTTCAGGCCCGCCGCGGCGGCGTAATCCAGGGTGCGCCGGGTGTGTGCGAGGGCGACCTTTCGGGCCTCTTCGTCCGGGTCGGCCAGGTTGGCGTCGCCGTTCTGGCGACCGTCGGCCAGCTTCATATGCGGAGTCGGCGCGTGGAGGCTGGACAGCGGGATTGGACCTGTTGTCAGCAGTTGCTCGAGCCGCGGCTGGTCCGTGGAGTGGCTGACCTCGATGGCGTTGTAGCCGAACGCGGCCGCGGCCTTACGAAAGAGCTCGATATCGTCGAAGCGTGGTTGCTGTGCCCACATCGTAGAGAGCGAGATCACGGACATGAAGCGGCCTTCCTCGAGCCTGCCTGTTGGAGTTTCCGAATCGACCCGGCAGTCAATTAAAGCTTAACCGAGGTGGCGGTGAAGGAACTCGACGACCCTGGGCCAGGAGTCAGTCCGGGCGGCGGCATTGCCGTCCGCACTGCCGCCGAGGTCGAAGCGTCCTCCGCCGCCGGCATGCGCGTTGAATGACGGCGGCCCGGCGAAGTGGCCGGCGCCGGCGTAGGAGAGGTGCCTGACCTCGAACGGATGCTTCTTCGCGATCAGGCGGCCGACCACTTCGTCCGCCATCCGCTTGGAAGGCCACATCTGGTCATCCTCCGCGGAAATCAGGAGGATTGGGCCGCGTATGCGCTCGACTTCGATCGTCGCGGCCTCGACGGCGTCTGTTTGGTCCAGGCTGGCGCCGTAGAGGAGCGATAAGCGCACCGGGCGGCCGCTCGCGCTATCGGTCTCGAACTCGGGCGTGACGTCATAGTTGAGGAACGGCAGGGGCTTGCCCCGCCACGTCCAGGAGCCCTTTCGTTCACCCTCGGCCTGCCAGCGCGTGATGCCCGGCCAGCGGACGTTGCTGGGGACGTAGGCGACCAGGGCGACATCTTCGGGAAGGATGCTGGCGCCCACGAGAGCATACTCAGCGCCCTTCGACTGCCCCAGGATGCCGATCCGGTTCGACCGCGGCGAGTGCTGCCGGAGCCAGCCAATGCCGCCCGCGAGCAACTCCACCGGTACCTCGACGAGCTCCGGCGGCAAAGCCTCGATGCCGAAGTAGGCCAGGGCCAACGCGGTGAAGCCGAACGACGCCAATTCGGCGGCGAGGGGGGCCGGGATTCCGCCACCAGACCCGGGCAGGACCACCACGGGCGGCGCCGCCGGGCTGGCGGCCGGTGTGGCCAGAGTGCCGATGACGGTGCCCTCACGGACCTTCGCGCAGTACGACTTCGTACGGGCCGCTGGTGGTCATGTGCTCCATGCCGCTTCTCCCGCCGACGGATGCCGGCAATCATAGCCGAAGGTGGAATGGCAACAAGGCCTCGCTGCATCGCGGCCGTCTCGATGCGCTTCGGTTGATGCTACTATCACGCCGTTGGCAGGAGATCGGCCATGAGTGCGTCCTGGGAACCGGAAGTCGAAGAGCTGCGAGCAGCGCCTCGCCCTGGCCCGCCAGATGGGCGGCCCCGAGGGCATACGCCGGCAGCGCGAGCAGGGCAAGCTCACGGTGCGCGAGCGCATCGACCTGCTGGCGGATCCCGGTTCCTTCCGCGAGTTCTCCGGCCTTGTCGGGTCCGCAACGTACCAGGGTGGCGTGCTCGCCGGGTTCATGCCCAAGGCAGGCGTCACCGGTTTTTGCACGCTGGACGGCCGCAAGGTTGTGGTCAGCGGCAGCGACTTCACGGTCCGCGGGGGCAGTGGTGGCGGGGGTGGTGGCGAGCTTGGTTCCGAGATGGGGCCCAGCCGCCGGGCCCTGGAATGGCGCCTGCCCTACATTCGCCTGCTGGACGCGGCGGGAGGCAGCGTGCGCCACTTCGAGGAGATCGGCCGGACCTACCTTCCGGACGGCAACACTATGGCCGCGAACGACGTCAAGCTGCTGCGCGCCGTCCCGGTCGTATCAGCCGTGATGGGTTCAGTTGCCGGCCTGCCGGCGGTAAACGTGTGCTTCTCTCACTTCAGCGTGATGGTGAAGGGCACGAGCCAGGTTTTCCCGGGCGGGCCGCCGGTTGTCCAGGCGGCGCTGGGCGTCGAAATATCGAAGGAAGACCTCGGCGGGCACGAGATCCACACCCGGATCAGCGGTGTGGTCGATAACCTTGCGGACACGGAGGCGGCGGCGTTGGACATGGTGCGCCGCTTTCTGAGCTACCTCCCTTCCAGCGTTTGGGAGACGCCGCCGCGGTGTGACGGCGGCGATCCGCCTGGTCGCCGCGATGAGGGCCTTATCTCGATCATTCCCCGAGAGCGTCAGCGCCCTTACAGCGTCCGCAAGCTCATCGACGCGGTCGTCGACAAGGGCTCGTTCTTCGAAATCGCGCCGCTGTACGGCCGCGCGAGGATGACAGGGCTGGCCCGCTTGAATGGCTATCCCGCCGGCGTGATGGCCAACAATCCTCTCTTCCTCGGCGGCGCGACCGACGTTGCCGCCGGCGCCAAGGTCGTGCGCCTGATCCAGCTCTGCGACACATTCCATCTGCCCATCGTCACGTTCACCGACGAGCCCGGCGTGATGGTGGGCCCCGGATCGGAGCGACAGGGCATCGAGCGCGCCGGCGCCCAGCTGATGATGGCCGTGTGCGACAGCCAGATGCCCTGGGCGACGGTCGTGGTCGGCCAGGTCTTCGGCGTCGCCGGGGCCTGCCATCACCGTCCCACGGGCATGTTCCGCCGTTACTGCTGGCCGTCCTCCACCTGGGGTTCGATGCACATCGAAGGCGGCACCACGGCCGCCTACCGTCGCGAGATCGATACCTCCGCAGACCCTGAAGCGAAGCGCCTCGAGATCGAGGCCCGCCTCAAGGCCATCGCGTCACCGTTTCGCACCGCGGAAGCAACGGGCCAGGACATCATCGACCCGCGCCAGACCCGCGAGCTGCTGTGTGAGTTCGTGGAGGACGCACAGCCAATCCTGCGCTCTCAGCTTGGCCAGACGGGCATGCCTTATCGGCCGTGATAAGCACCCGGCGGAAAGTAGTTGGAGTCCAGGCGAGCGGCTTAGCGAGCGAGAGAGACGGGTTGGGCTTTGGCTCTTGCATGACTATCAGGACGCATTGGGAAAGAAGCCGACCTTTCCGCAAGCGCTTCCCGGGACGGCACTAGGCTAAGGGTGCAGGGTATGAAAGCTGTTGTCTACGAGGACGCCGTTCGTGAACTGAAGGAGGCGTTCCCCGAATTCTATGAAGAGTTCCGCTATAAGGGCGTCGGTTACAATTTTTGGGAGCCACCTGAGCCTCATGCTGCTTACCTAAGATTCGCGGAGTACTCCAAAGACGCACTAAAATTCGGAATGGCCGCGCTTCTTCAGCGCAGCCTTAATCTGATGGAGCGGCTCGCGTTGAGCAGGGACAGATGGGTTCTAGATCTGGTCGGTGAGTTCCTCGCTGAGTTTGACGAAGAGCAGTTGAACGCCCTGGAGCAAATTGCCCGGCCTAATCTCGTACAGGCAATACGCCGGCAATATGAACGTTGGGAATAGCCGAATTAACCGTTCCTAGAGCTTAGCCTTTCACATGATGGCTAAGCGAGCCGAACCGCTTGGAGGCCATCTAACTCTAGAAGCCGCCCGGGCATTAGGGAGGTGGCCCACTTGCGACCGGACTTTTGCGATCCTCGGCTCACAGGTACCGGTTTGCCAGCGCGTTACGCGTCTCCTCCGCCAGGGCGGCGATCTCGCCGTCCGAGTAGCCCAGTTCGGCCATCACTACTTCGGTGTGCTCGCCCAGTTCGGCGAAGAGGGGCTGGGGCGCGCCGGGCGTCCGGCTGAGCTGCACCGGGATGCCGACAACTTTGTAGCGGCCGGCGTGGGGGATGTCCTTCTCGACGATGTAACCGTTCTCGATCGCCTGAGGGTCGTCGAGCACGCCGCGATAGTCGAGTACACGCTGCTCGACTATGTCGGGGTTCGCGGCGAAGAAGGCGTCCCACTCGGCGGCCGGACGCGACTTGAAGCCCCGCGCCACGTGCGGCCTCAGGAGCGCCGCCGACTCCGCCTCCGCGGCGTTGCGCAGGCCACTGCGCTTTTCGACGCTGTCCCAGCGTTCGTCGCCCAGGACCTCGGCGATGCCGCCGTATTCGCAGAACGCTTGCCACACGGCTTGCGTTGGGAAGGAGACGCAGTAAGCTTCGCCGTCCGCGGTCTCGTAGATGCCGACAGGGCCGGGCACGTTGGGATGATGGGGCCCATCCTTGGTGAGCAAATGTCCGGTGAGCGAAGTGTGGTTGATCTCCCAGCCTTGCATCCAGATCAGCGCCCCGTAGGAAGACACGGACACCTTCTGGCCGGCGCCCAGGCCTTGCCGGGCGAAGAGCGCGAGGACGATGCCCATGGCGAGCTGGATGGCGCCGGCAGTGTCACCGATGATCGCGCCGGGTATGATCGGCGGCCGGCCTGGTTCGCCGGTGACGCTGGCGATGCCGCTGCGGGACTGGGCGAACTGGTCGGTCATGCGCTTGTTGGCGGCCGGGCCCTTGTGGCCGTAACCGTTGGCGATGCCGTAGACCAGCTTGCTGTTGCGCGCCGCGAGCGTCTCGTAACCCATGCCCATGCGTTCAAGGGCGCCCTCCCTGTAGTTGCTGAGGAAGACGTCCGCCCCGTCGATCAGGCGATAAGCGAGTCCCTTTCCCAGCGGTGAATGCACGTCAATCGCGACTGAGCGCTTGCCGCTGGAGACGCCGATGAACTGGGTCCCGAGCGTACCGGATGGAAGGTTGTTGGCCACGCCGCGATGGAAACGGTTCCCGTCGCCCCAGGGTGGCTCGACCTTGATCACATCGGCGCCCATCTCTGCCAGGTAGCCGCCGGCGCCCGGCCCCTGGACCGCGACTGCCATCTCGATCACCCGAATGCCGTGCAGTGGACCCACTGTGGCGCTGCCTTTCTCCGGCGTGCGGGACTCGCCGCGATACGACCTGCGGGCCGGTTTCAGGCCGCCAGTCTAGGCGACGGCGGCGACCGCCTCAACACAAAGGGTGATTGGGTCTGCCCTGGCTGGGGTTCGGGCTATACTCGCGGCGCGGCAGGACGCGTACGGGAGGCAACAACGTGCAGGATTTCGACGGCAAGGTGGCGGTTGTCACGGGGGCAGGCAGCGGCATTGGGCGCGGGATGGCCGAGCGCTTTGCGATGGAGGGCATGAAGGTGGTCCTGGCGGATGTCGAAGAGCGGGCCCTGGACGCCGCGGTCCTGGAGCTGAAGCAGCGCGAATTCGACGTCCTGGGCGTGCTGACCGACGTCTCCAGGCCCGAAGCCGTCGACGCCCTGGCCGAGAAGGCCTTCGGCGCCTATGGCAAGGTCCACGTCGTCTGCAACAACGCCGGTGTGTCGGGAGGCGGCCTCGGGGCCCTGTGGGAGCAGAGCATGCAGTCCTGGCAGTGGGTCTTTGGAGTGAACTTCTGGGGCGTGGTCCACGGCGTCCGGGCTTTCTTGCCGCGCATGATCGCCCAGGACGAACCAGGGCACATCGTGAACACGGCCTCGATCATGGGACTGACGCCGGGCGGCGGCATCTACGGCGCGACGAAGCATGCCGTGGTCAGCGTCTCCGAGTCGCTGCACACCCAGCTCAAGCAGGCAGAGGCGAAAGTCAACGTCTCCGTGTTGTGTCCGGCGCACGTGACCACGCGAATCACGTCTTCGATCCGAAACCGGCCGGAAGAGCTCTCCGACGGCAGCGCCGCGGCCGACCGAGGAGGAGCTGAAGCAGCGCGACGCGATGTGGGCCGAGCGCGGCCAGGCCAACACACTGATGCCGCTTCAAGTGGCCGAGAAGGTCCTCAACGCGATCAAGGCCGAGCAGTTCTACATCCTGCCTCACGACAGCGACCTGGGTGTAAAGCGGCGCTTCGAGGGCATCCTCAGCCGCCGCGGCCCGGAGCTAATCAACCCGCTGATCTGATCGCTGGGCGGTGCTCGCCAGGAATTCAGCCTCAGGCGTGAGTCGGGCGACGTCGTGCATCGTCGCTTGCTACAATAGGTTAAACCTCGCCTTCGAAAAGGTGCACCAGTGGCAGACCGCGAAACCCTCGAACAGCTGAAGCAGCGCATTTCGCACGCCCTGGTGCGTCTTTGACGTCGCCGCGCTCGAAACCGAAGCAGGCCGCCTCGAAGCCGAATCTCTGAAGCCCGACTTCTGGTCCGATCAGACGCGCGCCCAAACCGCGATGCGGCGCTTGTCGTCCATAAAGACGACCATTGAGACCTGGCGCGCCCTCGAGAAGCAAGTCGACGAGCTAATTCAGCTTCTGGAGCTGGGCGAGGCCGAGGGCGACCAGGAGATCGTCGACCAGATTGACAGCGAAACGGCAGCCATTGCGCGGCCGCCTGGACAAACTCGAGTACGAGCTCGCCTTCAGCGGCCCATACGACGAGCGAAACGCGATCCTCGCCATCCACGCCGGCGCCGGCGGCACCGAGTCGCAGGACTGGGCCCAGATGCTCCTTCGCATGTACCTGCGCTGGGCCGAGAGCCGCGGCTTCGCCACGGAAGTCCTCGATACGACCATGGGCGAGGAAGCCGGCATCAAGAGCGCGACCGTCGAAATCAGCGGGCCCAACGCCTACGGCTGGCTGCGAAGCGAGCGGGGAGTGCACCGCCTGGTGCGGATATCGCCATTCGACGCCTCCAAGTCTCGGCATACCTCCTTCGCCCTGGTCGAGGTCATGCCGGAAGCCAGCGGCGAGGTCGAAGTCAACCTGGACCCCAACGACCTCCGCATCGATATCTACCATTCGTCAGGGCATGGCGGCCAGAACGTGCAGAAGGTTGCGACGGCCGTGCGGATCACCCACATCCCCAGCGGCCTCGTCGTGACCTGCCAGAACGAGCGCTCGCAGTCGCGAAACAAGGAATTCGCCATGAGGGTACTGGAGGCGCGCCTCCTGGAGAAGGAGCTGGCGAAGCGCGCCGAGGAGCAGTCTCAGATAAAGGGTGAACATGTGGAGATGGGCTGGGGAAACCAGATCCGCAGCTACGTCCTGCATCCTTATAAGATGGTCAAGGATCATCGGACCAACTACGAGACTTCGAACGCGGCCGCCGTCCTGGACGGTGATCTAGACGGCTTCATACAGGCGTACCTTAGGGAGACGATGGGGGAGAAGGTGTGAGGGTGAAACTGGTAGGCGTCTTCGGGTTCGCGGTTGGTATCGCGATGTTGGTGGCAACGACGGCGGCAACAGAGCCTCGCCGCGCCGCCGCGGAAGGGATCGAGATCAAGGCACAAACCGTGCAGAACCGCTTTCCGGAGGGCGTGCAATTCACACTTTTCGTGACCAGCGGCGCCGAAATCAATAACGTCCGCCTGCAATACCGCATCCTGCCGGACGGCGCCAACGTGTCCGGGCGGCCGACATGCACCACCGGCGCCGCCGTCAACTGCACCCTGGGCGTGGGCGCCAATGCCCAAACCTTCATGGTGCCGGGCGTGGAGATTCTCTACTCCTGGACGGTCGACGATGCTGCCGGCGGGCACCTCGAAACGCCACAGGCCCGCGCGACCTACAAGGACGACCGCTTCACCTGGGACTCTATCTCCGACCGCGGCGTCACGCTGTACTTCTACAGCGGCTCAGACCAGACCAACCGCAGCCTGCTGACGACCGCGGCCGACACCATCGACCGCATGAGTGGCATCTTGAACACCAGGGTCACCTTCCCGGTCAAGGTTTGGGCGTACGAGACGGCTTCGGCAATGCGCCCGGCGATCCTTTCGACGCGAAGCATCGCGCCGAACCCGAACAACCCTACGACCCTGGGCGAGGTGGTGTACTCGGACACCGCCATGGTTTCGCGCGACAGCCAGCCGCTGGACATCGTCCGGCACGAGGTCACGCACATCGTCATGAGGGCGGCCGTCAAAGGCGGGTTCGGCGACCCGCCGGCCTGGGTCGACGAGGGCACCGCGGTGTACGCGCAGAATCGGCTTGCTGCCGGACGAGACCGGCGCCCTGGACCTCGCGATCAAGCGCGACAAGGTGCTGCCGATCTTCAGCCTCAGCTCGAACGCGCTGACGCAGACAGACACCTCGCTTTTTTACGCGCAGGCCTGGTCGACAGTGAAGTACCTGATCGACACCTACGGGCCGGAGAAGTACGCCCAGTTCATCGCCGCGTTCAAGAACAACAACACCGATGGGGCCCTGAAAGCGGTGTACGGCTTTGACCAGCTGGGTCTGGAGAACGCGTGGCGCAAGAGCGTGGGCCTGCAAGCGATTTCTACCTCAGGGGGCGGCTCCGGCTCCGGCTCTGGCGCCAACGCCCAACCGACCATCGTCCCGTTTGGCGCCCAGAATCAGGGCAACGCGGCCACGCCCGTCCCGGGCGGGGATCAACAGAACCAGACCCAGGGCGGCAAAAAGGACACTGGCGGGTCGAACGGCGTAGTCATGGCGATCGGGGCGTTGACGGCGGTGTTAGTGCTGGGGCTGCTTGGCGCCGGCGTTTACTTCGCGCGCAAGACGGGGTAAGGAACGCGCCGCCTGCGCGCGTCGCTGTACAATTGGCCTGCTATGGCGGAACAGTCCGAACTGGAGCGCGTGCGCTCCTACCTGGTCTCTCAGGCCGAGAGGAAGACCTTCACGGAGCTCAGGCCGCCGGTCGAGAATGCCCGCGCGGAGCTTCTGGCGGCGGTCGAAGGCGTGAGCGAGGCGCAGGCGGGCTTCAAGCCGACAGCGCTGGGCTCAGGCGATGAAGACGCCTGGAGCATCGCCGAGGTGCTGCGTCACTGCATCCAGAATGAGGAAGGCGGCGCCCTTCGCGTGCGGTCGCTGGGGCTAGGCGACCCGGCGAGGGGCATCTCCCTTGGCCGCATAGTCGGCCGCGCCAACGCGACCATGCCCGAGTTAATCCGCGACCTTCAAGCCGCGAACTTTGCCCTGGACCACGCCGTCGGTTCGGTCGAAGGCCAGGAGAAGCTGGAGCCCACGGCGCCCCACCCATTCTTCGGCGAGCTGAACTGCCGGGCCTGGTTCTTGTTCCAGCGAATCCACGACATCGACCACGCCCGCCAGATCGAGAAGATCAAGGCGGACCCGGCTTACCCCAAAGACTAGCCCGCGGCTCGATACCAAGGGAGGCATTCATGAGCAAGGTAACGGCGCTGGCCTTTGTGATGCCGGTACGCGACCTCGACCGGGCCGCGCGGTTCTACCGTGACGCCTTCGGCCTGCAAGAGGTGTTCAGGATGGACGAGATCGTCTTCGTCGGCATCCCCGGCAGCGACAGCGCCGTAGGCCTGCTCCTGGACCCCGCCGAGGCGGGCAGCGGGCCGCGCCACATTGGCCTGCACCTTGACCACGCCTTGAAGCTGGAAGATGTCCTGCGCGACATCGAGACGTCCGGCGGCAGCGTCGTCGAGCGAGGCGAGCACGCGCCGGATGTCCCGTTCGCGCGCATCGCGGACCCGGACGGGAACGTGTTGGAGATATAGCCCGCGCTGAGGGGCGTTGCTGGGCAGCACGTGGCCAGTCTGTGGAAGCGGCCGCGCTGGGTGCTGGTATACTTAGCGCTGGTTGCTCGCGACGGAACAACTACCGGCGTGCGAGATGTGTTCGCAAACGTCTTCAGGACCCATCACAAGGCCCTGACCTCGGGACGGACGCTGCGCATGGTCGAGGATGACCTCGCAGCCGGCGGCTAGTCCCGGCGCCCGAGCACTCGGGGGACCGCTCCATTCTTCAACTCGACTCGGCGCCATCCGCGTCACTCCGGCAGACGCGTCTGGATTGCTGACCGACGCCTTGCGGGAGGTATCAGCGTGACCGACGAACTGGGGACCGAATTCGGGTGCCGCGCCCACGGAATGCTTGACTACGTGACTATCGACGGGCGGTTCCCACTGCCCGGCGACAAGCCTCACTACCCTCGCGACCGTTCAGTCGACATAAAGCACGTCAGGCTGGACTTCTCGCTGGACCTGCTCGCAGGCGCGCATCGAAGGTTCGGTCGCGCACACTTTCAGTCCTATCAATGACGGCGTCTCATCGTTCGACCTTGACGCGGTGGGCCTGGAGATCAAGCGTGTGACCCTGGGCGGCGAGCGCGACCTCAGCTACAGCCTCTCCGACGGCCGTCTCCACATCGACCTGGATTCGCCGCGACGCGCCGGCGAAGACGTGACCGTCACCGTCGACTTCGCGGGCAGCCCGCGCCGTGGCCTGTACTTCATCAAACCGGACGAGGGCTATCCCCAGAAGCGTTACGAGGCCTGGACCCAGGGCGAGGACGAGGACTACGCGCCACTGGTTTCCGTGCTACGACTCGCCGAACGAGATGGCGACCAGCGAGATGCACGTGACCGTGCGCGAGCCGAACACCGTTGTCGCGATCGGCGAGCTGACCGGCATCGACCAGCATTCCGACGGCACGCGCACCTTCCACTGGCGCCAGAACGTCCCCCACGTCACCTACCTGACGAGCGTGGTCGCCGGCGAGTACTCGGAGCTGCGCGAGGAATGGGACGGCATCCCCATCATCTATTACGTGCCCGTTGGCCAGGAAGAGGATGGCCGCGAGGCCTTCAAGAATACGCCCGAGATGATGCGCCTGTTCTCCGACCGCATCGGCGTGCGCTACCCGTACGCGAAGTACTCGCAGGTGGTCGTCCAGGACTTCATCTTCGGCGGCATGGAGAACGTCAGCGCCACCACGGTCACGGACTCTATCCTCTACGACAGCCGCGCCCGCCTCGATCAAGACGCCGACGGCCTGGTCGCGCACGAGCTGGCGCACCAGTGGTTCGGCGACCTGCTGACCTGCCGCGACTGGGCGCACGGCTGGCTGAACGAGGGCTTCGCGACCTTCTTCGAGCTGGTCTGGGCGGAGCACCATCGCGGCCTCGACTGGTACCGCAACGACGCTCCAGGTGGAGATCGACAACTACCTGCGCGAAGCCTCCGGCAGCTACCGCCGCGCGATCGTCACCAACGTCTACAACGACGCCCATCGACCTCTTCGACCGCCACCTCTACGAGAAGGGCGGCATTGTCCTCAACATGCTGCGGGCGGAACTGGGCGATGACCTCTTCTGGAAGTCGATCCGCCGCTACGCGATCACCCAGCGCAGCACCAACGTCACCACGCCGGACTTGCAGCGGGCCATCGAGGACGCGACCGGCCGCAACCTGGACTGGTTCTTCGACCAGTGGGTCTACGGCGCCGGCCATCCCGATTTGAAGGCCGAGTACGCCTGGGACGAGGAGCACAAGACCGCGAAGCTGACCTTCAAGCAGACGCAGGAAGGCGAGAACGTCGCCAAGGTGTTCCGCCTGCCCCTGACAGTTGACTTCACTTCCGAATCCGGCGAGCGCCAGGCGTTCAAGGTGGAGGTCAACGAACGCGAGCAGGCCTTCCACTTCCCGCTGGCCTCCAAGCCGAAGATGGCGCGAGTCGACCCCGGCACGAAGCTTCTGAAGTCGATCGACTTCTCCCGACCGGCCGAGATGCTGCGCGAGCAACTGGGAAACGACGACGACGTCCTGGGACGCATCGATGCCGCGCGTGCGCTTGGCAAGAAGGGCGACCCGGAGGCCATCACGGCGCTCGGCAAGGCGGTGCGAGAGGATGCGTTTTGGGGCGTGCAGGCCGAGGCGGCGCGGGCGCTGGGTTCGACGAAGGCGAGCGCCGCGCTCGACGAACTCCTGAGCGCGGTCGGCGCGAGCGAATCGCGTGTCCGCCGGGCCGTCGCGGGCGCCCTGGGAGAGTTCCGCGACGAGCGGGCCACCAAGGCGCTGGAGCGCTTCATATATGAAGGCGACGCCAGCTATTACGTTGAAGCCGCGGCGGCCGCGGCCGTCGGGAAGACGCGTCAGCCGGGTGCTTTCGTTGCCCTGGAACATGCCCTGGGCAAGAGCTCGCAAAACGAGGTCATTCGCAGCAGCGCTGTCGCCGGCCTGGCCGAACTGCGCGACCCGAAGGCGCTGCCCATCGTCCTTGAGTGGACTCGATATGGGAAACCCCAGCAGGTGCGAGGTTCAGCGGCCGGCGCGCTGGCGAAGTTCGCCGAGTTCGTGCCCGAAAACGAGAAGGGCGAGATCGTCGACCGGCTGATCGAATTGCTGGATGACGGCTGGTTCCGCTGCCAGCAGATGGCTATCGAAGCGCTCAGGGACGTCAAGGACGCCAAGGCCGTCCCCCATCTGCAGCGCACCGCCCAGCGGGACCTCGACGGTCGCGTGATCCGCATGGCCCGCGACGCCGCCCAGCGAATTCGCCAGGGCCAGGACAAGGGCGATGAGCTGAAGAAGTTGCGCGAGGAAGTCGACAAGCTCGGGGACGAGAACCGCGGCCTCAAGGACCGCCTTGACAAGCTGGAGTCGCAGGCAAAGGCGGCAGAACCGGCGTAAGCGGCCCACCCTGGTCATTTCGACCTGAGGAGAAATCCCGGTCACGCTGTCGTGGAGAACGGGTGTCGGGTTAGGCTCGGTGCCTCGGCCGGGATTCCTCCTGGCGTCGGAATGACAAAATCCATCCTTGCGCGCAGAAGGAGGTTCTACGCCCTACTACTCGTCTTCCTTGGCCCAGGCGATGCGCGGGTCGATGCGGCGCTCCAGGCACAGCCCCAGCGGCATGAAGCCTTTGCCCTGCCAGAAGCGTGCGCCCAGCAGGTTCGGCGAGAAGTAGCCGACGGTGCAGAGTTTGTACCCCTGCTCGCGCGCCCACTCCAGGCCGCGATTCACGATCGCGGCGCCGACGCCGCCGGACCGCGCGGATTCGTCGACGAAGGCGAGGTGGAGGTAGACCGAGCCGTCCGGGGTCAGGGTGTAGTCAGGCTGCGGCGGGGTAAAGGTCATGAACGCGACGGCCTCGTCGCGCTCGTAGGCGATGAAATACGCGTGATCCGGCCTGGCCATCAGCTCCCGTTCGGCGTCGAACAGTCTCTGCCGCTCGTCGGCGCCGGGACGTACGTACGGGTGCAGGATAGGCGAGGTGGCGTTGTAGCGACGAAGGCTGTCCCTCAGGGCCTCTTCCTGGTCGATGGCCTCGGCGCCGGCGCGGCGGATGCTGATTTCCGCCTCGGGTCCGTCGACCGGGGTCAGCCCGCGCCAGTTGTAGAGGGAGTAGCGGCCGAAGCCCAGCGAGTACCAGGCCTGGACCTGCGCAGCGTCCATCGCCGGCACGTGGGCATAGTGGACGAAGTAGCCGTTCTCGACCCAGCGTTGCGCCGCCGCCGCGTACATTTCCCGATACAGGCCGGCATCCTCGCCCCGGTCGATCGCGGCGCCTGACGGCAGGACTACCGCCACGCGTTCGAGGGTTTCGATCTCGAGCACACCGGCCAGGTAACCGGTTATACGGCCGTCTCGGACCGCGACGACCCCTGAACCCTCCTTGAGTGTGTTCTCTATGACCTCCAGCGCCGCGGCCGGGCCTCCATAGCGCTCGGGCAATTGAGGCTCGCGCTCTCGATTCGCGCGATGGCCGGCGGCCAGGATCTCGGCGGCTGCCGGCCAATGCTCTCTGCTGAAGGGCGCAAAGGTCAGGCTCATTCGTTGGCCCCGTCCGCCCAGGCCAATCGAGGGTCCAACAGGCGCTGCAGAAGCGTAGCCGTCGGTCTGAAGCCGTGGCCCTGCCAGAATGCGGCGCCTGAGAGGTTGAAGGTCAGGTAGTCCAGCGCGACCCGCTCGAAACCGTTGTCTCGCGCCCAGGACACGCAATGTTGAAGGACGGCGCTGCCAATGCCGCGATGGCGGGCGTCCCTGCGGGCGAAGGCAATGGCAACGTGTGCCGTCCGCGGCGGCCGGTCGAAGACGTTCTCGAGAGTCGGCCGGATGAACATAACGGCGGCGCCCTGGGACTGATGGTAGGCCGTCCAGATCGCGTACGCAGGGTTCGCCAGATCAGCCTCCGTCTCCCGCCGCCAGGCGGCAATGTCGAAGACGTTGGGCGAGAACATGGGCGATGTGGTGTTGTAACGGCAGAGGCCGTAGAAGAGCTCGAACACCGCGTCGATATCGGCGGGACCCGCCAGGCGGACGTCGGCCCCTTCGCCGGCGCCCTTAACCGCCTCCAGGCCGCGGGTGGCGATGTGCATGCGCTGGCCGAAGCTCAGGGAGAACCAGGCATCGCCGGCGGCGCTGTCCGATGCGGGAATCTCGACCTGGTGGTCGAAGAGGCCCAGGCGCAAGAGATGGGGCGCGAGCGCCGCATACATCTGGCGATAAGTTTCGCCATCCTCGCCTCGTCCGATCGCGTGGCCGTGGAGGGGGATAAAGGCACGGCGTTGAGGGTCGTGGAGGTCGCCGGTTTCGCAGAGCAGGTAGCCCGCGAGCCGGCCGTCGCGCAGGGCGGCGACACCCGTGGCCTTCTTAGAAAGCGCCTCGATGTGAGGCAGGCATTCGGCGGCGTCTTCGAAGCGCGCCGGCAGGATGGGATCGCGTGCGCGGTCGGCGGCGTGACGCGCCGCGAGAAGAGGCGCCGCGGCCTCTACGTGGGCAGGCTCGAACGAGGAGACTTGTAAGGTCACGTGATGTCCCAGAGCCGGGGCGCAACCCTCCTGCGGACGTCTACGCTTCCACGGACGATTGCGACAACGCTGATTTCATTCCTGATACCCACCGAGTAGATGATTCGGTATCCCTGAAGGATGATTTCGCGGATGTGACGGATATCGAACTCGGGGACGATGCGGCCCATCCTCGGATACGTCTCCAGGTCTTTGACCGCGTCCGTAATGCGGAGGGTGAACGCCAGCGAGAATTCGGGAGAGGTCCGCTCCAGGTAAGTCCTAATCTGTCTGAGGTCGGCTCGAGCATCTAGCGACCAGCGGATTGACGCCACTTGGTCATTTCTTCCTCGACTTCCTCGTGGCTTACTGTCTCCCCGCGTTCAATCTGGGCGAGCCCGCGATTCACCTTAGCCTTGAAAAGCAACTCGGAGATAATCGTCTCGAGCGAAATGTGATCGGGCAGCCGCTCGATCAGCTCGATGGCCTCTTGCTTATCTGATTTCGCCGATGTTCGACTTGGTCTCATGCCAGAATTGTAGCCCTTCCTCGGACGCGTTGGAATTGGCTAGGCCGCCTCTATGTCATGCCTGCCAACGTCTCCGAGCTTGCGCAGGAAGTTGCGCACCATGAGAAGCGCCGTTGTGCCTTCGCCGACGGCGCCGGCCAGCTGCTTCGTGCTGCCGTCGCGGACGTCGCCGGCGGCGAATACGCCAGGCATCGACGTCTGGAAGGTGTCATCGGTGAGGATGAAGCCCTGATGGTCGAGACCGATGGCGTCTTTGAGAAAGGCGGTATTCGGGGTCAGGCCGATGAACACGAATACCGCGGCTGGGTGGAACTCCCGCAGTTCGCCTGTCCGGAGGTCTCGCGCCAGCACGGCGCGGACGCCGGTGTGGCCCTTGAACTCGGAAACCTGAGTGGCGGTCAGGATTTCGATGCCGGGGTGCTGGCGCGCCTTCTCCTGGAGGAGGGCGCTGGCGCGAAGGTCTTCGTGGCGCTCCAGGATGGTGACTTTTTTCGTGAACTGCGTCAGGAAGAGGGCCTCCTCGACGCCGGAGTTGCCGCCGCCGATGACGAGCAGCTCGTCCGAGCCCTTGTAGAAAGGGCCGTCGCAGGTGGCGCAAAAGTGGATGCCGGACCCGATAAGCTCGTCTTCGCCGGGGACCTCCAGCTTCCGATAGCGGGAGCCGGTGGCGATGATGGCGCTGTGCGACCAGTACATGTGGCCGTTGTCCGTCATGACGCCGATGTCATGCCCTTCGCGGCGAATCGAGGCCACACCGACGGCGGAGAGCAGCTCGACGCCGTAACGCCGGCTTTGCTCGACGAATCGCGATGCCAGCTCCTCGCCCCTGATGCCTTCCGGGAAGCCCGGATAGTTGTCGATGCGCTCGGTGACGCCGGCCTGGCCGCCGAGGCCGCTCTTCTCGATGACAAGGCACTCGATGCCCTCGCGGGCGCCATAGATGGCCGCGGTCAGGCCGGCGGGGCCGCCTCCAATGATGATCAGGTCGTAGAAGCTGCGTTCGGCCTTGAGGGTGAGCCCCAGCTTGCGGGCCAGCTCATCGTTCGAAGGTTCCGCCAGAAAGGAGCCATCCGCGAAAACGATTGTGGGAATCATCTGACGGCCGCCGTTTTTGGCGCGGACGGCGTCGGCGCCGGCCGGGTCCTGGTCGATGTCCACCCAGTCGTAGGGGACGCGCTGCTCGGCGAGGAACTGCTTCGAACGGCGGCAATCCGGGCACCATGGCGCGCCGTAAACGGTGATCTCTGCCACTTCTACCTCCCTGGCCGGTGGCGCCCATTATCGCCGGATAGCATTCGAGGGCGCCGATTTCGACGCCCTCGAGATCAAGTTCGCGCTGCTGAGCGCGTGGGGTCAGGCCGCTTCGCGCGTGGACGCCGCGACGGCGACCGTCTCCGGGGCGGCCTTCGCGGTCAGGTCCAGTTGCAGCACCTGGGCCGGCTCAGCGACAGTACGGCCGCACTGGAGGCAGACCCACTCAACGTCCTCACCGCGGCTGAGGTAGGCGTCGCCGCCACAGCGCTGGCAAGCTTTGGGCCTGAAATTCCTTCCCAATCTCGTGTTCACGGCACAGGCTCCCTTCAATCTGCGGCCCATTATACCCCTACCCCGAGGGGGTATCAAGCGGCCGAGTTCTCTCTTTTCAGATGTGAATCGGGCCACACTGCTGGACAGTCCGGGCAATCGGGTATCTTATCTCGGCGTCCATGACCGCTTCGGTCGATGTCTGATCCACAGGAGGAGAGTCGGCATGCCCAGGGCCAGAGTGAACGGCGTGGACCTCAGTTACGAAGCGCTCGGTTCCGGCTTTCCTCTGCTGTTCATCCATGGCGGCTTCGGCGGGCCGGGCTCGACGATTGTGCCGCAGGTGCGGCAGATTACGGCCGTCTTGCCGCGGGACAGAATCCAAACCATCGTCTATGACCGTCGCTGCGCCGGCCAGTCGGAATATGACCTCGGTCACTACGCCCTGCCGGACCTTGCCGCGGACGCGCGCGCGTTGCTGGCCCACCTGGACATCGAACGCTCGATCGTGGTTGGCGACTCCATGGGCGGGATGGTCGCCCAGCAGTACGCGCTCGACTATCCGCAGAACGTGCACGCGCTCTGCCTGATGGAGACGGGCGCGGACTTGATGTCCGAGACCTTCTTCGGTAAGGAAGGACGGGAGCTGGTCGAACGCACCCGCCGGGAGGGCGACCGGGCCGTCTACGAGGCCCGCAAGGAGCAGCTTCGCAACCCGCCGCCGCTGGGCGCGGGCGCCGGTATGCGCCCGCCCTCCGAGGAGCAGGCGGCACGAATCCAGGCTCAACGCGAAGCCACGATGAAGGCCCTGGCCTACGTCTCCGACGACGACCTCTTTCGCTATTCGACCGGTATGACCCGCAACTACGAGGCCTTTCTCGGCTATGACTTCGCGTCGCGGCTCGGGGAGCTGAGGATGGCGGTGTGCGTGATCCATGGCAACGCCGACACAACGGTGCCATTCGATTATGGAAAGGCCCTGCACAGAGCTATTCCTCACTCCGAGTTCCGCGAGATACCCAACGCTACTCATGGCGTGCTCATGTTCCCCGGCGCGGCCGAAGCCCTGTGCGACTGGGCACTGCGCATGGCCGTTGACTAGCAGTGCGTCGTTGCCATGCGCTCCCGGCGGCCGGCGCCTCGCTGCTTCGGCGCGACCAGCCGCCCTGGCGCGGTCTATGCTGGCATCTCCACGCTGACATAACGAATCATGACCAGTCATTCAGCAGAAGCTTCGAATGTGCGCCTCGCCGAGGTGGTTGGCACCTTATGCCTGGCAACGGACCTGGCGATGGGCCAGCCCCTGGAGCACGGGCTGCAGCGGGCGCTTCTGGCAGTCTGGCTTGGAGAAGAGCTCGGCCTCAATGAGAGCGAGCTCAGTCAGGTCTTTTACGTCGCGCTTCTCGGGACCGTTGGCTGCGCCGCGCAGGGCGCCGCGATGTCGAGGTTCGTCAAGGACGACATCGCCTTCGGCGAGCGCTTAGCCGTCCTCGATCCCAGCCGGCCGATCCAGGTCGGGGCCTTCATCTTGGGAAATGTTGGCCAGGGCGACGCGCCGCTGAGCCGCGCCCGCAAGGTGGTGGAAGTGGCGCGCCTGGGGCCCGCTTATCACCAGGCCATCGGCCGCGATGCCGCCGAGCAGCTTGGAGACTTCCTCAACGTCGGCCCCGAAATCCGCGAGGCCCTGGGCCAGTGCCAGGAGATCTGGAACGGCAGCGGCGGCCCTCGGAAGCTGAAAGGCGAGGAGATCAGCCTGCCGGCGCGCCTGTTCTTGCTGGCCCAGGACGCCGAAGTGTTCTACAGGATCGGCGGCGTCGATTCCGCGGTCAGCGTGGTGCGCCGCCGCGCAGGGCGCGTGTACGACCCGCGCATGGCCGAGCACTTCTGCGAGGTAGGCGGCCAACTGTTGTCCAGACTTCGCGCGGAGACAGCCTGGGACGCCTTGCTCGGGGCGGAGCCCGCCCCGCAGCGGATGATCTCGCCCGCTGAGCTGGACGAGCTGGCGCGGACGATCGCGAATTTCGTCGACATGCGCTCAACCTATACACTGGGCCACTCGCCGGGCGTGGCCTCACTGGCGGAAATGACGGCGCGCGCTATGGGACTGCCCGCGGCCGAGGTGGCCGCGGTGCGACGGGCCGGGCTTCTGCACGATCTCGGACGCGCAGGCGTGCCTGTCTCGATCTGGGAGAAGCACGGCGCCCTGGAGGCCGCGGAGTGGGCGCGGGTCAAGAGGCACCCTTCGCTGACGGAGCTGATCCTGGCGCGCTCTAACGCGCTGGGGAACCTGGGACCGACGGCCGGACTGCACCACGAGAGGTTGGACGGCTCCGGCTATCGCGGCGTAGCGGCGGCGTCGTTGCCGGTAACGGCCCGGATCCTGGCCGCCGCCGACGCCTATCAGACCCGCCTGGAGCCGCGGCCGCATCGAGCGAAGTACACACCCGAAGAGGCTGCCGATGACATCCGCCGCCAGGGCGCCGAAGGCAAGCTCGACCCAGACGCGGTTACGGCGATGCTGGCGGCGGCCGGACACCAGGCGCCCGCGAAGACGCAAGACCGGCCTTCCGGCCTGACCGAACGCGAGGTAGACGTCCTGCGCCTTGCGGTCCGCGGCCTCTCCAACCGCGAGATGGCCGAAGCGCTCTTCCTTTCGCCGAAGACCGTAGGGCACCACATCGAAAGCATCTACGGCAAAATCGGCGTCTCCACCCGAGTTGGGGCCACGCTCTTCGCCCTGCAGCACGACTTGATAGGCCAATTGCCCGCATAGCGCGCAGACCTGGGTGCTGGCGCGCCCGCACCGGTTCACCCGCGAGCTAAGCTCCGCGTCCGGCGCCTGAGATTTGGGGTGATCACCCCATGCGCGCCGCTGCCCGCGAGGCAAAGAATGGCTGAGAGGCGCTTAGTGGCGTCATGCCGAGCAAGGAACCAATTCAGAGGAGGACGTAATGTCAGAAGCAACAAAAGAAGTGGTGCTGGATTCCTGGAAGGCCGCCAATACCGGCCAGGTCTCGGCAGTGGGGACCTTCTACGCCAAAGACGCCGTCTACCACGGGTCGGCAGGCGAAGAAGTAAAGGGGCGGGACGCCATCGTCTCGTACCTCGAGCGTTACTTCGTTGCCTTCCCCAACATGAAGCTGACGGTCGAAGACATCTTCGCGGAAGGCGATAGGGTATTCAGCCGCGTTCGCGCCCAGGGGACGAACACCGGCGAGCTGATGGGCCTGCCGGCCACGGGCAAGCACGTTGACCTGCGCTGGATCATGAATGTCTCGCGGGTGGCGGACGGCAAGGTGGTGGAGGAGTGGGAGATCCTGGACATGATGGACATGATGCGCCAGTTGGGCTTCGCCGGCTGAGGCGCGCCCGAATCGGCCGGCGACGTTCTGAAACCGGAAGGTCGCCGGCCTGCCGAACACTCTGGGTTGAACCTGAGAAGCCGCGCCGTGACAATTGCCCTACGTACGTGCGGGGCGGAGGCAGTGCATGGCAACGATTGTCGGCGAGGCTGACGAGATCACACCGGGGAAGGTCGCGGTCTTCCAGGTCGAAGGCAAGGCGGTGTCGGTCGCGAGGGTGGACGGCAAGCTCTACGCCTTCAGCGACATTTGCACGCACATGGGCTGCTCCCTGTCCGAGGGGCCGATCAGCGGCAACGCGATCATCTGTTCCTGCCACGGCAGCCAGTTCGACGTTACCACCGGCGACGTAGTCCGCGGGCCGGCCCGGATGCCGCTCGAAACCTACACGGTCGAAGTCGTGGACGGCAAGCTGAGCCTGGAGAAAGTGGTCTACGAGGAGGAGGCCGCGGCCGCCACAACGCCGGCAGCGGCGCCTCAACCGGTCGCGGCCGCTGCATCGCCGGCGCCCCGGCCTTCGCCTGCGCCCGTGAGCGAAGAGAAAGCCGTCGACGCCCTGTCGCAGGTGCCCCTGTTCCAGGGCCTGGGGCAGGAGACCGTCGAGAGCCTGCGCTCGTTCTGCTTCCGCCGTTCGTTCAAGGCCGGAGACCTCATCGTCGAAGAGGGGCGAACTGGAAATGGCCTCTTCGTCATCCTCTCCGGCAGGGTCGAGGTCATGAAGGGCTCTCAGGTCGTCGCCACGCTCGGCACGGGCGAGCCCTTCGGCGAGATGGCGCTTCTGGGGGAGTGGCCGCGGACGGCCTCAGTCAAGGCTGTCGAGCCGACGCAGTGCCTGGGCATGGACCGCTGGGTGTTCATGGCGCACATCCGCCGCGACCCGGAGCTGGCGATCCGCATGCTCCAGATCATGGCAGAGCGCCTCGCGAAGACGGACGCAAGAATCGTCGAATAGTCTGGGCGGGCCTGCCCGAATTAGCACGAAGGTCGCTGGGAGCCGCCGCAAGCCGCCGTCACGCGGTCGCGAACACGTCCGCGAAGCGGGTAAGCGCCTCGCGCGCGGATGCGAGGACCGGCGGCGCGCCCCGTTCCGCCTGCAGGAATCGACAGTAATTCGCCAGCTCGGTCAGCCGCTCGCGGAAAATGGTGCGCGCAGCGGTCTTGTGCGTGGGGATGGTGGCGCCTCGGGAGAGGCGGAAGCCCGGGCCGGCGTTCCAGCCGGGGTGGCCGGGCCCGGCCGGCAGCAGGGTGATCGCGCTGCCCAGCGGCTCGATCACTTCAACCATCATTCGCGAGCCCGTGGCCGAGAGGTCGTGCAGCTCGGATTCAGATTCCTCGGCGTGGACGAAGAGCCGGCCGAGAATCTGGACCATCAACTCATAGCAGGCATCGAAGAGGTTACAGACCTCGGAGCTGACCGGGTGGTCGATGATGCTGGCCTCCTCCCGCGAGACGTCGGCGGGCAGCATCGCGTAGGGGTTGGTCAGCACGGGACGCGCCGGCGTGAAGTCCGGCTGCTCCAGGAGGATGGCTTCGTACTCGTCGCGGATCTGCTTGAACTTGTGGTAATGCGACTCTACAGAGTCGACGCTGGCCCCTTCGCCCTGCTCGACGATCACGTTGATCGCCTCCAGCGCCGACGCCAGGTCGTGTACAGGGATGAGGCCGGGCAAGCCGCCGAAGTAAGTGTCTCCGGTTTGGGAGCGGGGGTTCCCCACGAAGAGCTGGTCTTCGCCGTGCTTCTGCGCCAGGTACTTGAGGCCGTCTTCGATGCCGCGGTAGAGGCTGCCCTGCGTGGCGTAAGTGCGTTCGGCGGAGAAGACGTCGGAGAGTTTTTGGCTCGAGGCCGGGCGGCCTTCGTCGGCTTCGGGGCCCATGAGGCTCATGGGCAGCTCGATGGTGATGAACTGGTCCAGGACCTCCATCGCGAAAGGCGCCAGACGCAGGCGGAAGGTGGAGCCGTATGCGCGCGGGCTGGTTGGGAGGTTCGGCCGGCGCAGCTGCGGCGCCCCGCCAACCGAGGTCAGCAGATTGCAGGCCGAGCCGAGGTGGACCATCTCCTGGACGGCGACCTCGCGGATCAGGCCGCGCCAGGCGCGAATGCTGGCAACCTGATCTTCGCTGACGCCCTCGCCGGCGCTGTTCTTGAGGCTGAAGTTGGCGAAGAGGTAGCAGCACATGATGCCGTGCTCCAGCTCCGCGGCCTCCGTAAGCAGGTAAATGAGCTGCGAACGATTCTCGATTCTGACTGGGATCATCTCGGCTCCTCGAAGGCAGTCGCTACCGGCCACAGTCTGGCATCTCCTCGCATAAGGGGCCACCGCCGCTGCTTTGATAGGTGGTCGATAGGCGCACGGCGTTAACCCGAGGCCTCTCGTGGGCGTTATATATTTCGTACGCGCTATTACGTCAGGGCTTGTCCGCCTGGAGTGGCGCGTCGAGGGGAGCCCCATTGTTTTCGAAAAAGCGTCTCGCGCTGATTGCCCCAGCGGCCGTTGTCATGGCCGTGCTGGTCCTGGTGGTCGCCGGCCACGACGGGGGGCCGCCGTCCGCGGCGGTCGAGAGTCTGGCGGCGGAGTTCGACGCGGCCGGCCTCACCCTCAGCGCGTCGGCGGCGGACGCCGGTGGCGTCGCCGCGGACACCGGCTTCGTGCTGACGAGCGACTCAGAGCTGACCGCCGCCCAGGTCCGGGGCGCCCTGCGAGTGCGGCCGGAAGTCGAACTCGACATCGGCCGGCGGTCGGATCACGAATTTGCCCTGCAGCCGGTTTCAGCTTTGGACGCCGACACCGTCTACCGTTTCGACTTCGTCAGCGGCGGCGTCAACGTCGCGAACTGGGCCTTCCAGGTACAGGCGCCGGTGCGCGTCGTCGCGACCGTGCCAGAAGCACGGCGCACCAACGTGCCGCTAAACACCGGCATCGAGATCACCTTCAGCCATGACGGCGTCAGCCGGCCCGAGGACTACGTCGAGATCACGCCGCCCCTGGAAGGCCACTTCGAGCAGCACAAGCGCACGCTGGTGTTCGTCCCGCGCGAGTTGCGGCCGATCACCGTCTATACGGTAAGGGTCAAGGCCGGGATAACCGTCGACGGCAGCGACCTCAAGCTCAGCGAGGACTACGTCTACCAATTCGAGACGGGCACGGCCGTGCGTGGCGTACTGCCGCCATCCCCGCCCCTCAGCTTCCTGTCGCGCATGAACTCGGCTTCCACCAGGGAAGCGCCCGTCCTGAATCTGGGGTCCGCCGGGAGCAGCGAAACGACGATCGACGTCTACGTCTATCCCGACCTCAGCGCCTTCCTCGGCGACCTCGACCGGCTGGAGGCCCTTCCCGCCTGGGCGAACTGGGCGCTCGCGGGCCTGCAGGTAGACCTCGGCCGCCTGAGCCTGGCGGCGAGCGTCACAGTGCGGCCGGAAAGCAACGCCTCGCCACAGTTCCGCGGCGCGGGGCAGGCGCCATATGCGCGCCTTCCGGAGGCGTTGCCCGCCGGCTTCTACTTACTGCGAGCCAAAGGCCCCGACGGCGCGTTCGCGGCTCAGGCCTGGCTGCAGGTGACAGACCTTACGGTGTACGTCGCCCTCGGCACCCGGGACACCCTGGTGTGGGTAAACGACGCCGCGACCGGCGGCCCCGTGAGCGGCGCGACAGTCGAGCGCCCGGGAAAGGGGCGCCTGGGAGCCAGCGGCAGCGACGGCATCGCCAAATTCGACACGCCGGCGGACGCCCTGATCCAGCCCGACCCTCGTAGCGCCTCAATCACCGGCCGCGGCTACTTCATAATCGGCGACAGCCGGGGCCGCCGCCACGTGGCGCCGCTGAGCCCTGTCCTTTACACGAAAGGGCGCTACTACAACTCGGACTCCTACTATGAAACGCCGGGCGGCGATTACTGGAGCCTGCTCCGCACCGACAAGCCGATTTACAGGCCCACGGACACCATCCACTTCTGGGGCATGGCGCGGCCGCGCGACGGAAACCCTGAGATCGAGATCAAGCTGGCCGTACGGGGCTTCTACGACCCTTATGGCCAGCGCGCCGAACTGGCGGTCTCCAAGACCCTGAAAACGTCGTCGATGGGCACGTTCGAGGGCGACTTCAGCTTCGAGGGGTTGGCCGTCGGCAGCTACCAGCTCGAGATGCGGCACGGCGACGCCACGATTCGGAGCAGCTACTTCACCGTCGACACTTACACCAAGCCCGCCTACAAGATGAGCGTCACCAGCGACCGAGTGGCCTACATCGAAGGCGACCCTGTCCAAGTGAACATCGAAGCCGGCTTCTTCGAAGGCACCCCGGTGTCCGGATTGGAGCTGAGGGCGGGCGGGACTTCACAGTCGCCTGAACAGCGCGCTGTGCTGGCCACCGGTCTCGACGGCAAGGCCACGTACACCTTCACCGCCGCCGTGCGGCCGAACCAGATCTCTTCCTTTGGCCAGAGCTCCTACGCCCAGAACCTCATCGAAGCCAGCCCGCTAAGGCTGGAGGAGGCCCAGATCAGCGCCGGCGCCGTCATCGCCATCTTTCCCGCGCAGGTGGGCATGCGCGTGGCCACGAAGTTCGAGAACGGGGTAATCACGCTTTCGGGCGACGCCTATGGCATCGATACCGCGCGCGTGAAGACCTGGGCGGACATGTATCGCGTGCCCCGGGGCGACCCCCAGGGGCTTCCGGCCTACGCGTCCGGGCCGGCGGCGGGCCAGGAAGTGACCATCCGCGTCACCGAGGTCCGCTACAACAAGGTCGAAATCGGCGAGAGCTACGACTTCATCAGCAAAATCGCGCGCAAGGTCTACCGCTACGACCGCATCCAGGAGCACGTCGAGAGCGTCGTGGCCAGGACCGGGCCGGACGGACGTTTCACTTATGCCCTGCCAACCGCCGAAGACAGAAGTTATCAGCTCGACATAACAACGACGGACTCGGCCGGGCGCGTTGCGGCCGTGCGCACCAACGCCTACAGCCGCGCGTTCCAGGCGGGGCCAATTAATCTTGGGTCGCTCAACCTCAAGTTCCGCGAGGACACCAGCTTCCCCAGTGCGCCGCGCGCGTTTGGCATAGGCGAGGACGTGGCGGTGGCCTTGCTCCGGTCGACCGGCGAGTCGCTGCCAACAGGCGGCCCAAACCATTACCTGTTCTATGAAGCCAAAAGCGGCAACCTCGCCGCCACGGTCCAGGACAAGCCCGACCTGGACTTTCGTTTCGACGAAGGGCGCGTGCCGGGCGTCTATCTGCGCGCCGTCTACTTCAACGGCTCGAGCTACTTCGAGCCGGGCCCGGAAGGCACGGGCACGCTCACGGTGCAGTTCGACCCCCGGGAACGCCGCCTCAACATCGAGCTTACGCCGGACAAGGCCGCCTACGGCCCGGGTGAGGATGCCTCGGTCACCGTCCGCGTCACCGACGCCGCCGGTAAGGCCGTGCGCGCCGAGGTCAACCTGGCGGTGGTCGACGAGGCCCTGTTTGCGGTGCGGGACGTCTACACCTACCAGACGGATATCCTGGCGCGTCTCTATCAGAACGTGCCCATTGGCCTTGTGCGCACCTACGCCTCTCACGCGACGCCACAAGAGGCCGTCCTTTCGGCGCCCCACACCGGCGGCGGTGACGACGAAGCGCGGATCAACTTCGAGGACGTGGCCCTGGCGAAGACGGTGGGCACCGATGGCGCCGGCAAGGCCTCAGTCAAATTCAAGCTGCCGGACAATCTCACCTCCTGGCGGGTCACTGCCCTGGGCGTGACAGGCGACCTGAAGGCGGGCACCGGCCTCGGCGCTATTGTCGTGAAGCGGCCATTTTTCGTCGAAGCGGCCTTGAATACCGACTACCTGGCCGGCGACAAGCCTTACATCCGCCTGCGCGGCTTCGGCGAGGCGCTCAAGGCGGGCGACATGGTGCGCTTCGAAGTGACGGCCGCCGGCATGGGGCTGACGGCTCCGCTGAGCGGCGAGGCGGCCGCATTCACAGGCTTTGACCTGCCCCTGCCGCCGCTCGTCGAGGGCGAGCACGAGATCACGATTAAGGCGACGCACGGCGGCGACACGGACATCCTGGTACGCAAGATCAGCGTCGTGGGGTCGCGGCTGGCCCTGCCCGAGGTCCGCTACGTGGACAACGTGCGTTCGGTCCAGGACTTGCAGGCCGGCGCATCCGGCCGGACGCGGCTCACGTTCGTCGACGCCGGCCGCGGCGCCTACTATTCGACGCTGGCGCGGCTCGTGAGCACGCGTGGTGACCGCGCGGACCAGATGATTGCGCGCGTGATGGCCGCCAGGCTGCTCACGCCAATACTTCGGCGAGCCGCCGCGGCCGGAGGAGTTCGACGCCAAGCTCTACACGCGCCCCGGGAACATCAGAGGCCGGCGGCCTTTCGCTCCTGCCCTTCACCAGCGTCGACCTGCTCCTCACCGCGCGCGTGGCCGAGGTCGCGCAGGACCTCGCAGGCAAGAACGCCTTACGGCCGTTGCTGCGGTCCGTCGCCGACGACCGGGACGAGACGGCTGAGCGCCAGGCGATAGCCCTCTACGGTCTGGCCGCCCTGGGTGACCCGGTGCTGACGCGCATCAAGGCGCTCGGAAGCGACGCCTCGCTGGGCTGGCGCGGCCGTCTATACCTTGGCCTGGGCCTGCAGGCGGCCGGTGACTCCGGCGCCGCCAAGGCGACGTTCGACGCCCTGATGCGCGACTACGGCGAAGAGCTGGCCCCGTACTGGCGGCTGCGCGCCGGCCTCGACCAGGACGACATCGTCGAGGCCACTGTCCTGGCGGCGGACCTGGCGGCCGGCATCGGCGACGGCCGCGCCGACGCCCTTATGCGTTATGCGCGCGACAATCGGACGCGGGACGTTCTCACCGCGCTCGACGATTTGAGCTTCGCGCAGAAGCGGCTGGCGCGCCTGCCGGCGCAGCCTGTGAGCTTCAGCCTTACGGTTGGCGGAGAGAAGATCGACGTCACGCTCGATCGCGGCCGTTCGCGAACCTGGTCGCTGTCCGAGTCGGAGCTGAAGAGACTGCGACTCGACGTGCGGGAGGGCCTCCTGGCGGCGTCGCTGTCGTTTTCGAGCGCTAGCGCGGCGCCGCCACCCTCGAGCCCCGACCTGCGCATCAGCCGCGCGATCCTGCCGGTGGAGGGCGCCGGCCTGAGCTCGACAGGCCTCGTCAAGGTGGTGATCGACTTCAGCATCAGCCCCCAGGCCCCGGACGGCTGCTATGAGGTCGATGACATGCTGCCTTCGGGCCTGAAGGCGGTCACCAACTTCGGCGCGTCTGCTTACCGTCAATTTGGGACGCCGAACGTCGTCTATCCCTATCGCGTCGATGGCCAGAGGGTCAGCTTCTGCCTCGGCAAGGGCACCAGGTCGCCGGTCATCTACTACGCTCGCCCGTCCGGGAAGGGCACGTTTGTGGCCGAACCGGCGCTGTTCTTCAACCAGCGGGCGCCCGACTTGATCAGCAGCAGCGGGCGTGCCGAGATCACCATTCCCTGACGGCTGGCGGTAGCAGGCCGAAGGCGCCCCGAGCCCATACCGGCCGCGGAGCATGGCCGCGGCTAGCGCAGCGTTCGGAAGAACTTGCGGATGTCCTCCACCAGGAGTCGAGGCTCCTCCATGGCGGCGAAATGCCCGCCGCTCGGCATCTGTGTCCACTGGGTGAGATTGAAGGCGCCTTCCGCCTGGCGGCGGCTGGCGCGGTAGATCTCCCTCGGGAAGTCGGCGACGGCCGTTGGCACGCGCGCGGCCATCGGTGGCGCCGGGCTCGGGGCCGCGCCCGAGGGCGGCCGCTGCCCGCCGAGGCTGGCCTCGTAGTACAGCCGGGTCGAGGAATTGATGGTGCCGGTGACCCAGTAGATGGTGACGTTGGTCAGGATCTCGTCCTTCGTAAAGCGCTTCTCGACGTCGCCTTCGCAGTCGCTCCAGGCGCGCCACTTCTCGACGATCCAGGCGGCGAGGCCGGCGGGAGAGTCGTTGAGGCCGTAAGCCAGGGTCTGGGGCCTGGTGCCTTGGATGCGCTGGTAGCCGGTTTCTTCCTGACCGAAGGCGGCCTGCTTCTCCGCGAGCGCCTTCTCTTCGTCCGTCGGCGATTCCAGCGGCGGCAGCCGTCCGCTGAGCATGTTGAGGTGGACGCCATTGAGCGACTGTGGGTAGAGCCGCGCCATCGTCGTGCTGATGATGCTGCCCCAATCGCCGCCCTGGGCGCCGAAGCGTTGGTAGCCCAGCTCGGCCGTCATGAGGCCATGAAAAAGCTGCGCGATTCGCGCCGGGCCGACGCCTCTCTCCCGCGTTGGGCCGGAGAAGCCGTAGCCCGGTAGCGACGGCACAACGACGTCGAAGGCGTCGGCGGGGTCGCCGCCGTGGGCGGCGGGGTCGGACAGCGGCCCGATGACCTTATGCATCTCGAAGAAGCTGCCCGGCCAGCCGTGGCTGAGGAGCAGAGGCGCAGGGTTTGGCCCCTTGCCGCGGACATGGACAAAGTGCAGGTCGACGCCATCGACCTGCATGCGGAACTGCGGGAACTGATTGAGGTAGCCCTCCTGCTTGCGCCAGTCGAAGCCGTCCCGCCAGTAGTCGACGAGCTCTTTCAGGTATGCCATGTCGGTCCCGTAGTCCCAGCCTGTGCCGGCGATCTGGTCGGGCCACCGGGTGCGGCCGAGGCGTTCCTTGAGGTCGGCGAGCACCGCGTCCGGGACTTGGATGCGGAAGGGGGTAGCGGCCATGGGCGCACCTCTAGAGGGACTGTGGCGGCATTGTAGACCTGGGGCCAAGAAGCATGAAGTGCGCCGGACTTCTTGCTATTTGCCCTCTTCCTGCCTAGCCTTGCCCGCGACAGGAGCGCAACGTGGCTGGTCCGCTTTCGGGCATCCGCATTCTGGACTTCACAATCCTCACTGCTGGCGGCGAGGCGACCGGTTACCTCTGTGACCTCGGCGCCGAGGTCATCAAGGTGGAACCGTTCGGCGGCGACCTGGGACGGCGGCTGACGCCGCTGGCCGCGGGCGAGAGCACCTTCTTCCTGCCCCAGAACCGCGGCAAGCGCGGCATCGCGATCGACCTGAAGCAGGCGGAAGGACGCGCGATCGCGCTTGAGCTGGCGGCGACCTCCGACGCCGTTGCGCACAACTTCCGCGTCGGAGCCATGGAGCGCCTCGGCCTCGGCTACGAGGACCTGCGCGCCGTTAACTCGTCGATCGTATATGCGGAGGGCACGGCATACGGCGCTTTGGGTCCCGACGCGGAGCTCGAGAGCGTGGACATTCTCGGGCAAGCGCGCAGCGGGGCGATGTCGATCACCGGCGAGGGCTATCCGACTCCGGCAGGCTATATCAGCACCGATTTCAGCGCGGCGATGCAGCTGGCGATCGGGCTTCTGAGCGCCCTGGTGTGGAAGCTTCGCACCGGCGAGGGCCAGAAGGTCGAAGGCTCGATGCTCGGCTCCATGATTACGGCTCAGGCCTGGGAGATGACGCACTACCTGGTTACGGGCAGCGAACCGGCGCCGGGTGGGCGCGGCCACCATCTCTTCCCGCGCAGCGTCTGGGGCGCCTACGACACTGAGGACGGCCACGTCACCATCGGCGGCTTCGACTTCGCCAAGCTCGGCGCTCTGGCCGAGGCGCTGCCGGCGCCGGAGCTGTCCGAATTCGCGAAGCTGGACGCTGCCGCGCGAGGGGCGCACATCCAGGAGGTCATCGGCGCGATACGGGAGGCGCTGAAGCGCCACTCGACCGGACGCGTGTATGAGGTGCTGCAGGGGCTTGGCGTCCGCTGCGCGCCGGTGCAGAGCTATGCCCAGGTGGCCGCCGACCCGCAGGTGCTGGCGAACGGCTACATCGTTGAGATCGAGCACCCGAGGCTGGGCAGGACGCGCATGACCGGAAACCCCCTGAGGTTCAGCCAAACGCCGATCGAGCTGGCCCAAACGGCGCCCGCGATTGGCGAGCACACGCTGCCGGTACTGAGAGAGCTGGGATATTCGGACGAAGCCGTCGCGTCGCTGGTGGAGCGCCGCGTCGTTGCCTGAAGGAGGCAAAGGATGACAACTGAACCGCCGGTCCTTTACGAGCAGGATGGCCCCATTGTTACGGTGACGCTGAACCGGCCGGAGGTGATGAACAACTTCGGCGGCGGGCTTTTCCCGGCGCTGGGTGAAGCCGCGGCGCGGTTCCAGGAGGACGAATCGGCGCGGGTCATGATCCTCACCGGCCGCGGCCGCGCATTTTGCGCCGGGGCGGACCTCAAGGCAATCGAGTCGCGCATCCGCGACAGCGGCGACAGCCGGCCTCAAGACCCCGTCAACGCCGACGCGCGCCGCCGCAACTACTTTTTGAATCCGAAGTTCACCCGACGCACCAACATCTTCAAGCCGATGATGGCGGCCGTGAACGGCTACTGCTTCGCCGGCGGGCTGGAGGTCATGCTCACCTGCCACTGGGCCATCGGCGCCGAAAGCTCGGAGTACGGTGTCCTGAACCGGCGCTGGGCGGTGCCACTGGTGGACGGCGGCACTTACAGGTTGCCCCAGATTGTCGGCCTTTCGAACGCGCTCTACCTGATCCAGACGGGCAGGCGGATCGACTCTCGGGAGGCGTACCGCATGGGTCTGATCCAGGAGTTGGTACCGGACGCCCAGCTGATGGCGCGCGCACGCGAGCTGGCGCGGATCATGGCGGAGGTGCCGCAGTCCGGCCTGACCGGCGACACGGAGTCCGTGATGCGCGGCCTGGGCCGCCCGATCGACGAAGGATTGGCCATGGAGGCGATTGTCGGCGGGACGGTGAACATATCCGCGGCGGCCCTGGGCCGATTTGTCACGAAGAATTACGATGCCACCACCGGTGGCGAGATTGCGAATTAACGAAGCATACTCTTGCCCCGGGCGGGTGGCGGCCGCCCTGTGCCGGGCGCCGAGGGTAAACACATCTGGCGCGGGTCAGGCCCGTTTTGTCACAAGAATTGTGACCCGGCCGGGCCTGGGACGATCCAAACTTAGGCAAAAGTCTTGATCGAGGACTCCATTGCGAGTAGAGTCCCACCCGAACGAGGGATTGCGCGGTCAAATCGTCGATTTGACCCGCTGAATCCCTGCGCTCGGTATTCACGTATTACAAGTGGGATTTCAGGCTCTTACCCGGGAGCGGGTAGCCGAAAGGAGACAAATCCGGAGGATGAGCGAAAACAGCTACTGGGCAAAGGTGATGGAATCGAGGTTGACCAGGCGGCGCGCTCTAGCGGGCGCGGCGACGGTCGGCGTGGGCGCTGCCGCCATAGGGGTGGTGGGCTGCGGAGGAGGTGGAGGAGACGGAGGCGGAACCAGTGACAATAGCAAGCTAGGCACGTCCAGCGACCCGCTTTTGGCGGACAGCACGTCGCAGGCGAAGCCCGGCGGCACCTACAAGACCATCCAGAACGCGGACCCGGTCAACCTGGACCCGAACCTGAGCACAAGCTTCACCGCTCAGGTAGGCGCTGACATCTGGTACAGCCGGTTGCTGCGCTTCGATACCGGCCCCGGGATCCCGCCCCTGAGCAAGGTTGCGGGTGACGCGGCAGAGAGCTTCGAGGCCTCCGACGGCGGTCAGACCTGGACCTTCAAGCTGCGCAAGGACCTCAAGTTCCACTCCAAGGGTCCGGCCTCCGTAAGCGGGCGGCTCCTGGACTCCGATGACGTCAAGGCCTCTTACGACTACTTCCTGGCCAAAAACGGAAACCGCGCCATCATGCAGACCACGCTCGGCGCGACGATGACGACACCGGACAAAAACACGGTCGTCTTCAAGCTGGCCAAGCCTTACGCGCCCTTCCAGGAGCTGATGGCCTCTTCGGCGCTGTTCTGGATCATGTCCAAGCAGGGAGCGACGGGCGAGTTCAACACGCAGCAGGCCGATGGCGTTGTCGGTACTGGGCCCTGGATCCTGGACAAGCAGACGCCGTCCGTGGCCATCGACCTCAAGCGCAACCCGAGCTGGTACCAGAGCGCAAAGACCGCGTCGGGGACATCCACTCTGCCCCTGCTCGACGGCTATTCGTACCTGAACATGCCGGACTACGCCCAGCAGCAGGCGCAGTTCCTGACCAACAATATCGACGTCTTCGCCGTGCGCAACACGGACCTGGCCGATGTGACCCGGCAGAAGGCAGACGCGCAGAAGCTCGCCGGCAACCCGGCGTGGCTGCTGAGCCTGTTCTACTTCAATCTCTCGAACGCCAGCAACCCGATGAAGGACGTCCGCCTGCGGCGAGCGCTCTCCATGTCGATTGACCGCGACACCCTGATCTCGACCTTCGGTGAGACGGCAAAGCTGAAGGCCCAGGGATTCGAGATTAACACCGGCTGGAGCAACGCCGGCGTCCCCTGGGGCGATGGCGGCCTGTTCTGGTGGCTGGACCCGAAGAGCAAGGATCAGGGTTCGTCCGCACAGTGGTTCGCGTACAACGTTGCGGAAGCCAAGAAGCTGGTTGAAGCGGCCGGCTACAAGGGCGACACGATGGACTTCAACACGACGAACACGATCTACGGCACGACCTTCGATCAGCAGACCGAAGCAATGCTGCCCATGCTCTCCGCGATTGGCCTCAAGGTGAGCGTCAAGAGCGAGGACTACACCAGCAAGTACTTCCCCGAGGTCTACACGAAGTTCAACTACCAGCACATCGGCTACGGCTACAACACGCCGTTCGCGACCATCGACGAGTACATGTCTCGACTCATTGGCAAGACCGGCGACCAGAACAAGAGCCGCATGGACGACCCGGCAATCGACGCGCTGATCAGCAAGCAGCAGGTCGAGCTGGACAACACGAAGCGACAGGCCATCATTTACGATATCCAGCGGGCTGTCGCGGACCAGATGTACTACGTTCCGACCGTCGTGGGGCGGTGGGGCACCTTCACCCTGTGGCAGCCGAACATGCGCAACTTCGGCGCATTCCAGACCGCGGCATACGGCGGGCCGAGCGAGTCCACCACCCACTACTGGAAGGCTACCGCTTAGGATATTGCTCAGGCGCCTGCGGGCGTCCCCTAGGGGACGCCCGCTTCCGTCTCTGTGGAGGTGGCGGTAGATGCAGACATACATCGCGCGGCGACTCTTGCTCATGATCCCTACTCTGATCGGGATCAGCTTCCTCGTCTTCGCGCTCGTGCGGCTCACGCCGCAGGACGCGGTCGACCGACTGGTCGGAGATGTTGGCGCCCGTGACGAGGCACTTAAGGATGACCTTCGCCGGCAGTTTGGCCTCAACAACTCGATCCCGAAGCAATACCTGACCTGGATCGGCGGCTTCGTGACCGGCGACTTCGGCCATTCCTACTACAGTGGCCGCGCCGTGGCCGCCGACCTCAAGCAAAAGATACCCGTAAGCCTTGAGCTAGGGCTCCTTTCGATGGCGTTTGCGGTCTGCTTCGGCATACCAATCGGTATCCTTTCGGCGGTAAAGCAGGACAAAGCAGTCGACTATGTCGGCCGGGGCGGCGCAATCCTGCTGTTGTCAGTACCCAGCTTCTGGCTTGCCCTGATTGTCCTTACAGTGGGCGTGCGTTACATCGGCTGGGCGCCTCCGTTCCGCTACGCGTCGCCGATGGACGATTTAACGACGAATCTTGGAATCATGATGACGCCGGCGATCCTGCTGGGACTCGGCTTGTCCGGCTCCCAAATGCGGCTGATGCGCACCCAGATGCTGGAAGTGTTGCGCCAGGACTACATCCGCACAGCGCGCGCAAAGGGCTTGACGGAGACCTCCGTCCTGGTGCGCCACGCGGCCAAGAACGCCCTGGTGCCGGTGATCACCATCATTGGTCTCCAGATAACCGTCATCATCGCCGGCAGCGTGGTACTGGAAACGATCTTCCTGCTGCCCGGCATCGGCCGCTACGTGGTGGAGGCCGCCCAGAAGGGCGACTATCCTGTACTACAGGCCATAACCCTCATTGTGGCGACGTTCATCGTCGTGTCCAACCTGCTGGTCGACCTCTCCTACGCGGTGCTCGACCCTCGGGTCAAGTACAGCTAGGCCGGGAGTAGTCATGGCCACAAACGTCGCGGGCGATACCCTCATACTGCCGGAGATTACTGCAAGGCGGGAAGCGCCCGTACCGCTGCGCTGGATCGCCGGCTTTGGCCATTTCGCCAGCCGAAAACCTCTGGGTGCACTCGGCGCCGTAATCATCTTCCTCATGGTTTCGATGGCCGCGCTGACGTTCATCGGCCTGGCCGACAACATCACCGGCTACCGGTACGACGACCAGGTCCTGGGCGACAGGCTTCAAGGCGCTTCGACGCACCATGTTTTGGGGACGGACAATCTCGGCCGGGACACCTTCAGCCGCATCTTCTACGGGTCCAAGGTCTCGATCACCATCGGATTTCTGGCCGTCCTGATCTCGCAATCGATCGCGGTGGTGACCGGCGTGGTCAGCGGTTACTACGGCGGCAGGACGGATTTCATCACCCAGCGCTTCGTCGACATACTCCAGGCCTTGCCGGGGCTTATCGCGCTGATCTTCCTGTACTCCCTCTTTGGCTCGGGCATGGCGGTCCTCATCCCGGCGATCGGCATTCTGGGTGCGCCTGGGGCCTCCCGCGTGGTGCGCGGCACCGTGATCAGCGTGCGCCAGAACCAGTACGTCGAAGCGGCGGTGATGCTGGGCGCTTCCGACCGGCGCATCCTCTTCAAGCACATCCTGCCCAACATCACGCACGTCGTGATTATCGGCGCCTCGATCGGCATCGGCGGCGCGATCCTGGTCGAGTCGACGCTGGCTTTCCTGGGCTTCGGCCTGCCACCGCCGTTCCCAACCTGGGGCCGCATGCTGAACAACTCGCGTGAATTCACGACCTACCCGATGCTGGCGATCTGGCCGGGTCTGGCCCTCACCATGACGGTGTTCGCGTTCAACATGCTCGGCGACGCCCTGAGGGATGTCTGGGACCCCCGGCTGCGCGGCAGCCGCTAAAGCGGGTATAGCCTGCCTGGGGCGGGTAGCGTAGCCTAAGCTCATGGAGCGCAGGTGACGCAGTCAGACGCGCCCGAACGGCAGAGTCCTCTCGGCCGCAATCTGGGGATCGTTGTCGTCGAAGAGGACGCGGACCACGTCCGCGCGCGCATGCCCATCGAGGAGCGCCACCAGAACCCGATGGGGGCAATCCATGGCGGCGCCCTGGTGTCGCTGGCGGACAACACTGCCACCGCAATGGCCAACCGCGTCAATCAGGATGGGGACGGCCAGGGCCCGTTCATGGTGGCTATCGACCTGCACACCGTGTTTCTCGCGAACCAGCAGGGCGGCGTAGTTGAGGCCGAATCGCGCGTAGTGCGCCGCGGCCGCCGGGTCACCGTGATTCGCACGGTTGTGACCGGCGACCAGGGCCGGGTCCTGGCCGAAGTCACTACGACTCACGTACCTGCATGACATAAACGCGAGGTGGGCGGCCTCAGACCTTCTTTCAGCTCAGGCAGCGACCCTGGCGCCGTCCAGCATCTGGACGGTCCCGGCAAAAGCTTCGCGGAATTCCTCGACCGTCATGCCTGCGGTCGCCGCGAGGCGATCGAGGCTGGCCTTGTCTTCGAAGTCGGAAGGCTTGAGGCGGATCATGTAGTCGCGCGCGACCTGGTAATGCTCCGCGCTCAGGTCCACCAGGCGGATGCGGATCTTGCCGGTCACGGGATCGCTCAGGTCGGCGAAAGGCACCACGCGCAGATTGCCGTCATGAAGGGTGAGAAAGCCGCCGGTGCGCAGGCGCTCGTCCGCGGGTTCCGCGAGGAGGAAGTGCACGGCGCCGTAACCGAGCGTGCGCGTGTAGTCGATGTCGAACGGGATCGGCCGGGCGCAGCGCAGTTCGTAGCCCAGGGTGACGTCAACCATCGGCATCTGTTCGCCATGATGGCTGAACCAGTGCTGGACGCGCTGCTTGATCAGGGCCGCAAGCGGGATATCGTTCAGGGCGATATGGCCGTGTGGGTCGTAGGCAATCTCGACGCCTCCGGTGCGCGCCAGCTCCTGGACGTCTATTTTTTCCGCCAGGCCCTCGGCGACCACGGCCAGGCCATCGCGCCGGCCGGAGGCTCGGCGCTTGATGATCGAGCCGGCGATGACGCGGGCGATGTCGTCCAGGGACACGTGGTCGGGAAACTCCTCGGGAATGAGCGTCAGCGTCGCGCCGGCGGCTTTGCCGATGCCCAGGGCCAGGTGGCCGGCTTTGCGGCCCATGACCACCACCACGAACCAGCGGTTGGTTGTCCGCGAATCCTCCATCATCGTCGAGACCAGCTCGGTGCCGACGTGGCGCGCGGTCTCGAAGCCGAAGGTCGGCATGCCGGCCGGCAACGGAAGGTCGTTGTCGATCGTCTTGGGCACGTGGGCCACACGGATGGCGCCGTTCGAGGCGCGCGCGACTTCTGAGGCTGAGAAGGCCGTGTCCTCGCCACCGATGGACACGAGGTAGCGGATGCTCATCCGCTGCAGAGAATCGACTACGCGTTGCAGGTCTGCCGGGTCGCGCGTCGGGTTCGCGCGCGAAGTTCTGAGGATAGAGCCGCCCTGGGTGTGAATGCGCGAGACGTCGTCGATGTCTAGCCAGCGGACCGCGTCGGTGCGGCCCTCGATCAGGTGCTCGAAGCCGTCTTCGATGCCAACTACGTTCAGGCCCAGGTTGCGGGCTTCGATGGTCGCGGCGCTGATCGCGCTGTTGATGCCGGGGGCGGGACCGCCGCCGGCGAGAATGCCGAGCCACTTGTGCTCCACGCAGTCTCTCCTTTCACTTCCCTCGCGAGGAAAGGCCATCCGCAGAAGTGTCGGCTTGTTGGAGCGGCCGGCGTAGCGCTATTCAAGCCTCGGAGTCCGGCGGCAGCCGCATCACCAGCGGATGCGTCACGAACCATTGTGTCACATCGGGATCGGGCCGGAACGCGCGCGCGTTGAGGCTCAGCCTCGCCGCTCAGAGGCTGCTGACGTCGAAGCCCGGCGCGAAAGGGTTGACAAACGAAATGCCCTCGACGTCCCCGTTGCTCTGGATATCCTCCGTAAGTACCCGCGAGAGGTCGTTCAGCTTAGCGGTGGCCCAGATGAGCGCGTCCCAATATGACATTTGATGGCGCTCAACTCCGCGGAAGGCCTCTTGAACCGTCCATGCCGTAATGGGATAAATCACAAGTGCCTGGCTGAGTGAATTTAGGGCGTCTGCTGCCTGAGTGGCGGGGACCGGCCGCGCTATTCTGCGTGTGATGGTGTTGAAGGACTCGCCCAGAACCTGGGCACTCAGGGAACCCCGATTAGCGGTCCCGAGGAGATCTAACACTAGGTTTGCGACCCGCTGCTTGCGGCGATCCGCCGCATCCACCGCATATACAAAGACGTTGGAATCAACGAGATAGGTACTTGGGGCGTTCGTCATACAGTTCTTCGCGCGTCCAGCTACGTCCCGTTTGTGGGACCTTGATAAGCGCCCTTTGGTCCATAAAGCGCTTGACCCTTTGCCATGCTTCGAGCCGCTTCTTTTCATCCTCCGGCCGCAAGACGCTGTCCAAGCCCTCCCTGAGGAGGTCAGACTCCGATCGGTCCGCGTTGAGCGCCCGCTGCTTCAGGAGGCGTTCCTGATCAGCCGTGATGTAGACCTGCTTGCGCACCATTCTGGCCATGCGCCAATTATACATCACTACATACATCGCCCCTCTAGCGCCTCGCGGGCTCGAAGATCTCGATCGGGTTGCCGGAAGGGTCTTCGAGCAGCGTCTGCTTGCCGCCCGGGCCGCTGATGACGTCGTTACGGAAGGGGTGGGCGGCAGCCTTGAGGCGCCGAACCAGCGCCTCGATGTCTTCGACCTCGACCACGAAGCGGTTCCAGCCGCCCGGCTCCGGCTGCCGGCCGTCCGGCATCGGCCGCGAGGCCGAGGCGGCGGGGCCGGCCAGCCAAAGCTTCAGGTCGCCCTTCGCGACCGCGCAGAAGGCCGGCCGCATGTCGTTGGTGATGGCGAAGCCCAGGTTGTCGCAGTAGAAGCGCACCGCTTCGTCGACGTCTTTGACGATGTAGCGGACTGTGGCCATTAGCTTTCTCCCGGGGAATCCAGTAGGCGCGCCTCGAGAGGCGCGCCTACGGTTGAACCGACGCTGAGTGGAAACAGAAGGGCGGAGCCTCAGGCTCCGCCCTTTCACTCACTGCACTCCTGATACCTCAGACCTGACGCCTACAGGAACTCGTAGCCGCCGTCGACGCCCGGAGGCATCTGGTCCATGATCACGTTCACGCAGGCCGGCTTGCCGGAGGCGAAGGCGCGCTCGATGGCGCCGGCGGATATCCTTGGCCTCGGTCACGAACTCGCCGTGGCCGCCCAGGGCCTCGACCACCTTGTCGTAGCGGGCGTTGTCGCGCCAGGATGCGTCGGCCACGACGCGCTCGCGGCCGTACGCCCGCACCGGCCGACGATGATCTGGCCCCACTGGCGGTCGTTGCCGATGACGCGAGACGACGGGCATGTTGTGGCGCACGAAGGTGTCGAACTCGATGCCGTTGAGGCCGAAGGCGCCGTCGCCGTTGACCATGAGGATCTTCTTGTCGGGATAGGTGGTGTTGATGCCCATGCAGAAGCCGGTGCCGACGCCGAGCGTGCCCAGCGGGCCCGGGTCGTACCACTGGCCGGGGTTGTTCACGGGCAGCATCTGGGCCGCAGGTTCGAACGATGTCGCCGCCGTCGCCGACGACGATGGTGTTGTCGTCGACGAAGTTGGCCATCTCGGTGCAGAGGCGCAGCGGGTGGATGGGCGACGGCGTCGGACTTCAGCCACTGCTGGCGCAGGTCCAGCACCTTGTTCTCGACCTCGCGCAGGCTGCCTCACCCAACTGCCGTGGCTCGCGGCGCGTGCCGTCGCCAGCTCGGCCATGAGCTGGTTCAGGACGGTGCTTGGCGTCACCTTCGATGCCGATGTCGATGCCGCGGTTGCGCCCGATCTCGGTCGGGTCGAGTCGATCTGGATGACCTTGGACTCGGCGCTGGATGCGGCGGCCGTACGCGAGGCGGAAGTCCATCGGCGTGCCGATGACTGACGATGACGTCGGCTTCGGCCAGGGCGTTGCGGCGGGTGCGGCGGAAGAACAGCGGGTGGTCCTGGCGGCACGGAGCCGCGGCCCATGGCGTTGAGGTAGACGGGCGCCTGGATCCTCTCGACGAACTCCCGCAGCGCTTCGTGCGCGCCGGACCAGTAGACCTGGCTGCCGCCCATGACCAGCGGCTGCTCGGCGTTCGCGCAGCATCTGGGCGGCCTGGCCGACAAGGCGCTGGGTCGCCTGCACGCGGCCCTCGGTCCGGTAGCCGGAGGGCATCGGTGGCACCTGCTCCTCCTCGACGCGGCCGGAAGAGGACGTCGAGCGGGATCTCGAGGAAGCACGGGGCCGTAGCGTCCGGTCATGCGCGACGCGGAAGGCCTCCGACATGTATCTCGGGGATGCGGTTGGTGTTGTGGACGCGCACCGCCCACTTGGTGATGGGCTTCATCATGTCCAGGGTGTCCATCTCCTGGAGGGCGCCCGGCCGAGTCGGTTCAGGGGCGCGGCGCCGCCGATGATGAGCATCGGGCTGCGGTTCTGGTAGGCGTTGGCGACGGCCGTGACGGCAGTCGGTGACGCCGGGGCCGGCGGTGACGACGGCCGACGCCGGGGCGGCGGTTGGCGCGCGACCAGCCCTCGGCGGCGTGGCCGGCGACCTGCTCGTGCCGGACGTCGACGATGCGGATGTCGTTGTCCTGGCAGCCGTCGTAGATGTTCTGGATGTGGCCGCCGCAGAGGGTGAAGATGACGTCGACCCCTCCTGCTTGAGGAAGCGGGCGACGAGCGTCACCGCCATCGACCTGGGCCATGGGTGGAGTTCTCCTCGCTAAGTTTTGCGTACTTTTCGATAAGGCGGGGTGTCAGGGCGCATTGTAGTACAGGCGTCCGGCTGAGGCATCGGGCCAGGCATCAGGTGTGGGATTTAAGGCGAATTTCGAGGTGCGTTGCGGCCAGAGGTCGCGTGATCGACACGGCAGTTCGGCAGGAGAGGTCTCTGCAAGAATGCACAGCCATTGCTGAGGCCCGGCGCTCAGAGGGCGTTCCTTGGTTGCATAGGCGTGCCCTTCATGGCCCGCTTCCAGTCCTCGCCAAATCGCCCAAACCCCGCCTGGAATTGAGTGGCCGTCCGGGCGGAAATGACTGACCTTAGCGGTAGTTGCCGAAGCTGAGCTCGATGCCCCAGTCCTCGGCGCGGAGGTCCTTGATCACGGCCTGGAGCTCGTCGCGGCTGGGGGCGGAGACGCGGACGGCATCGCCCTGAATCTGGGACTGGACCTTCTTGTAGCCCTGGTCCTTCATGAACTTGACGATCTTGCGCGCGGTGTCGCCGTCGATGGCCTGGGCGATTTTGATCTCCTGGCGCACGGTGCTGCCCGCGGCTTTGTCGACGCTGCCGCGGGTGAGGTTCTTCATGCGGCACGTGGCGGGCGCGCAGGCGCTGGGCGAGGGTCTCCCACATGGCGTCGAGCTGGAACTCGCTCTCGGTGTGGAGCTTCAGGCTGGGGGCGGCGCGGTCGTACTCGAACTCCGCCGTGACCTTCTTGAAGTCGTAGCGGTTCTCGATCTCCCTGCGGGCCTGGTTGACGGCGTTATCGACCTCCTGGAGGTCGACGCCGGTGGTGATGTCGAAGGATTCGCTCTTGGGCATGGAGATAGATTAGCCGCTGGCCGCGGCAATCGCATCCCATGCACACTGCGCAAGTGCGCATACGCAGGAATCGTGCGTTGCTGCCGATTCTGAAAGTATGCAGGGCGAAGTCAGCCAACTATTGGAACAGGCGTGCCGTCGCGCTCGCCCTCGGGTTGACCTTGATCGCGGCGACTGCGTTCGTCGTGCTGGCTCAGCGCTCGTCGGAACCTGGCGGGGGTGACAGCGGACTCACGATAGTCGCTCCTCCGCCGATGGATCGCCTTCCCGGCGCGCACCCTGACGACAGGATAGTCATACCGAAGGCGGGTGTCGACGCACGGTTTCAGACGAGCCGGTTCTCGTTCGAGACGGGCGAGATGGCAAGCCCGGAAGGCCCGGATGATGTCCTGTTCTATGACTTTCGCGAAGTGCCTGGGCTCGGCGGCTATCCCGGCGTCGGCGGCAACAGCATCTTTTCCGGCCACCTCGATTACGGCACAGGCGCCTGCCGGCACGGGACCGTCCCGCCACCTTGCACGGCCGTTTTCTGGGACCTCGATCGCCTGATCGACGGTGACATCATCGAGCTGTGGGTTGGTGGCGAGCGTTTCCGCTACGAGGTCGCGGGCCGCGTGTACGTCAACGCCGTCGACGACACCGCCTGGACGTGGCAAGCGAACCTCGTTTCGACGGAGTTGGAGTCGATCACGCTGATCACCTGCGCAGGCGAATTCGACTCGGTCACCAGGGACTATTCGCGGCGGCTGTTCGTCCGCGCCATCCGCATCTGAATACTCGTTTCAGCCACGCTCACGTTTTCCGCGCGGTTGTTACGCCGCCCACAGGCGAGCAGCGTGCGCGTTATCGAACCGCGAGGCGCCGGGGCTTACTCTGACGGCTACCGGCAGCACCGCTACCAAGAGTTTCCGTCGCCCAAGCGAGGGGGACAGGCAGAGCGGACAGTTGCCGGTTTTCCTTGGGCCAGGATCGTGGAGTCGCCGAGGGTGTCATTCTGAGGCGAAGTTAGAAGCGCCGCTTCGTTGGCCGTCGGGGCGCTCTGTTAATCGAGTGCTCGTGCGGCGGAACACCGGCGATTCTTCGCTTACGCTCAGAATGACGTCAACTCGAAACGCGCGCTCTGGCGTAAGCATCCAGGTTCGCCAGCTCCTTCTCGAAGGCCCTCTTCAGCATCGCCGGCGCCATCAGACGCTCGAAGACGCCGACAAGGCCTTTCGGCATCCAGTGCGTCTCGATGCGCACACGGCTGCCGCCCTCGGCCGGGTCGACGTAGAAGCTGGTGACGGTGCCATTCTCGTACGTCTCGACCAGCAGGCGGCCGGGCTCGGGCTCGGTGGCGGTGCCGCGCCAGTGCCGCACCATGCCGCCATTCTTGGTGTCGAAGGTCATGATCGTGCCGGCGCCCCGGCCGCCGCTTTCGACGCGGAAGTTGACGAAGCTCTCGGGCAGGACCTTCGGGTGGTGGTTCTCGTAGTCGGCCAGGGTGTCGTAGACCACGTCCGGCGAGGCGCCGATTAGCTTTTCTTGGGAGACTCTGATGTCAGCCATAGGTCCTCGGGCGAATGGCACAGATTGATACTGATTCTCGCTGATGGTGGCCGTTGCTGCTAGATGGCTTGTCTTGCCTTCGAGGCGCCGTCCTTCGACAAGCTCAGGATGATTCCTCATGGGCTTACGTCGGAATACAACGGCTTTCCTTCAGACGAGGCTCTATGCGAATCATCCTGAGCTTGTCGAAGGACGCAGGCTCCGAGTGCAAGAATGCACCGGTCATTCGACGCCGCGCCGCGCCACACGTGGCTACGTGATGGCCATCTCGACGACGGTAACGCCTTCGCCACCCTCGTTCGGGGCCGCGAAGTCGAACGCCTTCACCAGCGGGTGCTTGGCCAGCATGTCGCGCACGGCCTGGCGCATGCGGCCGGTGCCCTTGCCGTGCACGACGCGCAGGCGCGGCGCCCCGGCGCGGAAGGCCTGGTCCAGAAACTGGTCGACCTTGGGCAGCGCCTCGTCCAGTGTCTGGCCGCGGACTTCGATCTGCTCGCTAAAGTGCGCCGGTGGTGGCGGCAGCGGTGAGTACTCCGGCTTCCGGGCTGCCGGCTTCTCGACGCGCACCACCTGGTCGGCCCGCACCCGGGCACGCAGCGAACCAAGCGTGACGTCGATCTCGCCGCGCCGGTCGGGCTCCGTCAAGGCCTCGGCTGGAGTGGGGACGCCGCGCAGCCAGACCTGGTAGCCGGGCTTGATCTGCTCGGGTTCGGGCGCCCTCCGTGCGCGGCGCCGGCGCGAGCGCTTGCGGATGCGCGCGGCGGTCTCGTCGGCCTCGGTCGAGGGCCTCGCGGGCCTCTACGAGCTCCTCCGGGGTCGCGCCGGCTGCTTGCAGGCGCGTCAGAGTGCGCTGGGCGCGGGCCAGCGCCTCCCGGGCCGAGTCGACCTCCTCTTCGAGGGCAAGGGCGGCCTGGTCGAGGCGCTCGGTACGCTCTTCTTCGATGGTCGCGAGCCGCAGTTCGGCCTTGGTGCGCGCGTCTTCGGCGCGCCGGCGCGCCTGCTCCTCGGCGCGGCGCTCGAGCGCGGCGGCGTCGCGTTCGCGGCGCAGGTCGTCGAGGAGCGCGTCGATCTCGGCCTGCTCGGGCGAGAGCGACGCCTGTGCTTCGGCCAGGATCGACTCGGGCAGGCCGAGGCGCGCGGCGATGGCAAGGGCGTTGCTGCGGCCGGGCACGCCGATCGGTAATGCGGTAGGTGGGCGCCAGCGTGACCGGGTCGAACTCGACCGCGGCATTGCGGACGCCCGGCGTGGAGTGGGCGAAGAGCTTTAGCTCGCCGTGGTGCGTTGTCGCCACGGTGAGGGCGCCGGCGCGCATGAGGTGCGTCAACAGCGATCGGGCGAGCGCGGCGCCCTCCGCCGGGTCGGTGCCGGCCGCAAGCTCGTCGAGGAGCGCCAGCGATGCCGGGCCGGCCCGCTCCAGGAGGCCGATGATGTTCTTGATGTGGCCGCTGAAGGTCGAAAGCGACTGCTCGATGCTCTGCTCGTCGCCAATATCGGCCAGCACTTCTTCGAAGACCGGTATGCGGCTGGAGGCGTCGGCGGGCACCGGCAGGCCGGACTGGGCCATGAGGACCAACAGCCCAACCGTCTTCAGGGCGACTGTCTTGCCGCCAGTGTTCGGCCCCGTGATCAGGAGGACGCGGTCTTCGCCTCCCAGGGTCAGCGAGATCGGGACAGGTTCGGCCAGGAGCGCGTGGCGTGCTTCATGCAGCTCCAACTCGGCGGGCATGCGGCGCAGCCAGCTCTCGGGCGGGGCCTCGTCGGGGAGCGATGTCTGGCCCGCCGGCGTCAGCTCATCGGCCAGGCGGGCGGCGGCCATGAGAAGGTCCACCTCGGCCAGGACGGTGACGTTTTCCGAGAGCGCCGCCGCCGACTCGCCGACGATGCCGCTGAGGCGCCGGAGAATGCGCTCGATCTCGCGCTGCTCCTCGATCTGAAGCTCGCGCCACTTGTTCGCGAGGTCCACGACGGCCAGGGGCTCGATGAACAGCGTCGCGCCGCTCGAGGAGACGTCATGGACAATGCCGCGCACCTCGCCGCGGAAATCGGCCTTGATGGGGATAACGTACCGGCCGTCGCGCAGGGTGACGATCGGCTCCTGGGCCGCGAGCCGGCCGGACGATGAGCCGAGAAAGTCCTGCAGCTTTGAATGCAGGCGATCGTGGGCGATACGGATGTCACGACGCACCAGTCCCAGGGCGGGACTGGCCGAATCGACAACCTCGCCGCGCTGGTCGATCGCGCGCAACACCTCGCTCACAAGGTTCTTCCGCTCGGCGACCACCTCGGCCAATGCGGCGAGGAGAGGCATGGTCTCCTTGTGTCGCAATATGGCGGCCTTCAGCGTCTCGGCAACCTGCTGAGTCGTGGCGACGCTGAGAAGCTGGTGGGTGTCGAGGATGCCGCCGAGCGCGGCCTTCTCCAGCGAGCCGCGCGTATCGGCGGCGCTGAGCAGGTTCAGAGGCGTGCGAACGCGGCGGAGGCGGATCGCCTCGCTCAGCAGGCGCTGCCGGCGCAGGACCTCGTCGAAGTCCGGCGACGGGCGCAACTCCAGGGCAAGGTCATGGCCGCCCGGAAAGGATGTGAGCTTCGCAAGCCGCGCCAGGACCTTGTCGTACTCAAGGACACGTAGTGCATGTTCGTCCACGTGCGGATTGTATCAAGAGGTTGAGGTCGCTGCCCTGGGGGCTGTTAGCCTTCGTAGTCGCGCAGCGCCTCCAGGTGCTCGTCCGTGATCTGGACGCGGATGAGGTCGTCCATGATCTCCGTGATGTAACGCACCGGCAGGACCACGTCGCGCTTTAGCAGAAAGCCGCGGCGGATGACGAAGGCCTGAGTGACGCCGTCCGGCCCCAGGAGCACGCGGTCGACCTCGCCGAGCTTGTCGTGGGGCTCCTGGCGCCAGACCGGCGTGCCTTCCTTGATGTCGATGGCGTCCAGGGGCTTGTTGAGCTTCTCGTACAGCCAGAAGTTGGCGCCGACGTTGCCGATGTAGTCGGATACTTGGCGCGAGCGTTCGATCATGTCCGGCAGGTCAAATTCGCCGGGGCTCACGTCCTGTGGTGCTTCGAACCCATCGATCGTGTACTCGGGCGTGCGCTTGAACTCGTCCGCGGTCAGCTTGAGGTCGATACGATCGTCACCCGCGGAGGCGACTGCTTCGATTGGCACGATGCGGTCGTAGTCGAGTCCCACGCCTCCCTGCCAGATGCCGCGGCCGGAACGCAGGAAGCCGATATCGACGACGACGTGCGTGGCGATAAGGTCGCTCCTGCGCAGGACGACACGATGTAGCTCGCCGAGCTTGTGGCCGTCGCTGCTGAAGACGCCGGCGCCGGCGTGCAGGTCTGTGGGCAAAGGCATGGGTAGACGGTATCAGCATTTGGGGATTGGGGCACTTACGCAGCCAGGGTCAAAGACACGATGCCCTTGCGCTCGCCCGTTGGCCTGAAATGCCGAAATACTTGAAGCGCTGAACTGCCGCGCGCTGGCTGATTAGCACGAATGCTCGTATGATCGGATCGCTCCCGTCGCCCCCCATCCCGCCGCGAGGATTGCCCTCGCCGGGCAGGTAAGCCGCCGGGACGGAGTGTCCCTTGGCGGAAATCCTCTATCGAAAGTGGCGGCCTCGCAGCTTCACCGAGCTTGCCGGCCAGGATCATGTAGCCACAACGCTGCGCAATGCCCTGCGTTCCGGGCGCACCGCCCATGCCTACCTGTTCGCGGGGCCGCGTGGCACCGGCAAGACCACTACCGGGCGCGTGCTGGCGAAGGCGTTGAACTGCACCAACCTCACCGACGGCGAGCCTTGCAACGAGTGTGAGTCCTGCCTCTCCTACAACGCCGGACGGGCAATAGACCTGATCGAGATGGACGCGGCGAGCAACCGCGGCATCGAGGAAATGCGCAATCTGCGGGAGAAGGTGGGTTTCTCGCCCGGCGCCGGCGACAAGAAGGTGTACCTCATAGACGAGGTGCACATGCTGACCGAAGCCGCATTCAACGCGCTCCTGAAAACCCTGGAAGAGCCGCCGCCGCACGTGGTCTTCATCCTGGCGACGACGGAAACCCACAAGGTGCCCGCGACCATCGTTTCGCGTTGTCAGCGCTTCGACTTCCGTCGCATCTCCCTGGCCAGCGGCGTGCGCCGGCTGGAGCAGATTTGCGAGGGCGAGGGCATCGTATGCGAGCCGGGATGCCTTGAGATGATCGCCCGCCAGGGGACGGGAAGCCTGCGCGACTCCGTGAACCTCCTTGACCAGCTGGCGACATCCTACGGACATGAGTTGACCGTCGAGACGGTGCGCGCAGGCCTGGGCTTGCTTGACGACGCCCGTTCGGGCGAGCTGGCACGCGCGGCGGTCGCGGGAGACCTTGGCCGCGGCCTGGAGATCATCGCCTCCGTCAGGGACGACGGCCTGGACCTGCGGCAGTTTCAGCGCGAGCTGGTGCGAGAGCTGCGGTCGCTGATGCTGGTCAAGACCGGCCTCGAGCCCGCCGAAGGGGCGACCGCGGAGCAGCTGAAGGAGATGCGGGAGGCCGTCGCCGACGCGCCCATATCCGTCGTGCTTGGCGCGCTCAAGGCCTTCGGAGAGGCGGACCTGAAGCCGGACCCAAGCTCGACCTTGCCGCTGGACATCGCCCTGGCGGAGTGCGTCATGGCCGCGATCGCGCCCGCGGCTGCCGCCTCACCGCCCGCGGCAGCGATTCCCGTCCGTCCGGCGCCTTCGCCGCCACGCCCGCAGCCGGCCAGCCCCGGCGCCTCGCCGTGACGCTCCCGCGGCCACACCCTCGGCGGCGGCGCGCCAGAATTCGGCGCCGGCGAAGCCCCCGGCGGCAGTGAATGATGCAGGGGCGGCCAAAGCACCCGCAGGTGGCCCGAACGGGGCTTCCGGAGACCTGGCGGCGGTCCGCGAGCAGATGCAACGCATCCTTCAGGCCACGAAGGCCAGGGACACCAGAGTCGGGGCCCTCTTTAACAGCGCCTGCGATATCATCGAGGCGGATGATCAGATGATCACCCTGGGCTTCATGCACGAGGCGATACTGAAGATGGCGCAGCAGCCCCAGGCCCTCGAAATACTGGCGGACGCCGCAAGCGAAGCCCTGGGGCGCAGCGTCCAGGTCCGATGCGTGCACGACCCGACCGTGGAGCCGTGGACGGCCCGAAAGTCTCGCAGCCCTCTCGTGAGGGCGGCGGAAGAGATGGGCGGGCGCGTGATCCCCAGGAACGAGGAGTAAGAAATGAACCGGGACATCCTGTCGCAGCTCGGGCAGATGCAGGAGAAGATGGCGAAGGCCCAGGAAGACCTGGAGAGCCGCGTCGCCGAAGGGACGGCCGGCGGCGGCGCCGTCACGCATCAAGATCAACGGCGGAATGAAGGTGACCGAGCTTCACATCGAGCCTGACGTGGTCGATCCCGGCGACGTCTCGATGCTGGAGGACCTGGTGACGGCGGCGGTGAACGAGGCGTTGCAGGGCGTCCAGGGCTTCCAGATGGGCCAGCTTTCCAACCTCGCGGGCGGCCTCAACCTGGGCGGGCTGATACCCGGCCTGGGCGGCCCTGCCGGCGCCGGCGGACCAGCGGAGGGCGGCGCGGCGCCACCGCCGCTGAACCGCGCGGCGCGCCGCCAACAGAAGAGGTAGAGGTGTGAACGAATCCTGGTCCTTCCAGGGAAGGACCGCCGCGGCGGCGCCTGTCGCGCGGCTCATCGAAGAGCTTCATCGCTTGCCCGGCGTCGGGCCGAAGGGCGCTCAGCGCCTCGCCTACTACCTCCTGCGCGCAACCCGCGAGGAAGCCCAGGCGCTCGCCGACGCGATCATCGAGGTCAAGGAGCGCATTGTCCTCTGCTCCGTCTGCATGAACACCACGGAGACGAATCCCTGCCTGATTTGCACCGATGACGCCCGTGACCGCTCGATTATCTGCGTGGTCGAGGAACCTCTGGACATCCTGGCGATGGAGCGGGCGCGGGGCCACAAAGGCCTCTACCACGTGCTACATGGGTCGATATCGCCGATGGAGGGCATCGGCCCTGAGCAACTGAAGGTGCGCGAGCTGCTGGAACGGCTGCGCGACGGGTCGGTCAAGGAAGTCATAATGGCCACGAACCCAAACCTGGAGGGTGAGGCCACGGCGATGTACATCAGCCGGCTTATCCAGCCAATCGGCGTCCGCGTGACGCGCCTTGCCCGCGGCCTGCCGATGGGCGGCGACCTCGAGTATGCCGACGACCTGACGCTGGCGCGGGCGCTGGAGAATCGCCAGGAGCTGTAGGAATGGACGGGAAGAAAGTGAAGCGAATCCGGGTCCCCGAGATCGAATGGGTAGGAGCCAATCGAGCGCGGCTGGATAACGCATACGCCGGCGAGTACGTCGCGATTGCGGGCTCCTCAATGGTCGCCCATGGGCCCGATCCGCTGGGTGTCCACGAGGAAGCCTCGGCTAAGGGGCATGCTGATGCTCTCATTCACCGTGTGCTGCCCCGAGAGTATCAGGGCATGAAGTTCGTCAGATAGTGAACCTGGGATTCGAGCACCAATACGTTGGAGCGCCCTCGGTGCCGATCGTCGTCCGGTTTCCTGTGACAGGGCGCGAAGTCTTTTTAGACGCGGCGGTCGACACCGGATCGAACGTCACACCTTGATCGAGGAATGGGTTGCTGCCCGAATCGGTATCGATCTCAATTCTCGCGTTCGCACGCGGGTTCTGGGAGTTGGCGGAGTTATGCCCGACGTCGCACTGGCTGAGGTCGAGATCCAAATACTGTTTGAGCGCGCGCTAACGGCGCGGGTCTTGGTTGCTTTCCTACCATCCGATGCGCCGCCGGTCGGGAATCTTCTCGGCACCGATGTGCTCGAGTTTTTCGACTTTGGCGGCTCTCATGCCAAGAGGACGCTCTACTTCGGCCTCCCGGCCTGAGCCATGCCGCGGCCGCGCGTCTACAAGACCGAAGCCATTGTCCTGCGGCAGCGCAAGCTGGGCGAGGCCGACAAGATCGTGACCCTGTTCTCGCCGAACAAGGGCAAGCTGGACGCTGTCGCCAAGGGGGTGCGCCGCACCAAGAGCCGCCTCGGCGGCCATCTGGAGCCGCTGACGCTCGGCGCATACATGCTGGCCGAAGGGCGCGAGTTGGACATCGTCACCCAGGCCGAGACCCTGGACGGCTTCGCCGCCTTGCGAGAGGACCTCGAACGGCTGAGCCGCGGCATTTATTGCGCCGAGCTCGTTGACCGCCTTCTTCCGGAACGGTCGGAGGCCTGGCCGGTCTTCCGGCTGCTGCGAGAAGCGCTCGACAACCTGGCGCGGACGGATCAGCTCGACCTGGCGGTGCGCTTTTTCGAAGCGCGGCTCATGGACGAACTCGGATACCGGCCGCGGCTCGATGCCTGCGCGGTGTGCGACCGCCGCCTTGAGCCGGTCACGAACTACTGGAGCGCGTCGGCGGGCGGCGTTGTCGGGCCGGAGTGCACGCAGGACCTTGTCCAGATGCAGCCGATCGGCGTGAACGGCCTCAAGATACTGAGGTTGCTGGAGCGCGGCACCTTCGCTGAGGCGTCGCGCGTGCGAGTGACCGGGGAGCTTGCGCGCGAGATCGAGGAGTGCCTCGGCGACCAGATCCGTTTTGTCCTCGAGCGCGAAGTGCGGAGCGCGCGTTTCGTGGACGCCCTGCGACGCCTGCGGCGAGCCTCGGAATCTACGCCGGCCTCTCCTAACGTATAATCCCTTGACGGGCGTCTCGAATGACTCAACGCGCGTCCAAGTCTGAATTTCGGCGAGGGAACGATGCCTCTATACGAGTACTTCTGCCAGCACTGCGACGGAGTCTTCGAACAGTTGCGATCGATGCGCGAGGCCGGTGAGGATTATCCCTGCCCGGTGTGCGATCGTGACTCCCGGCGAATCATGCCGACCTCGTTCTCGGCGTTTACGTTTCGTGACGGCTATCCACGCACGATTCCCGACCGCGGCACTTACTGGCACCTCGACAAAGAGGTGAAGACCATGAACACCGGCGGCGTGCCGGCGAACGAGCACCCAGAGCTGTACAAGCCTGACCCCGCGCCAACGCTCTCCAAGGGCGAAAAGGGCGACCGTCAAGAGGTCAACGCAATCAAGTCCAAGAACCTGAGGCGCATCATCAAGGGATCTGACATCGGGCCTGCGATGGGTCCGGACGGCAAGCCCTCGGTGCCCTTGAACCTCTAGACCCGTTAGGAGAGAACGCTGGGAAGCGGGGCCTCAACTGAGGCCCCGCTCTTTGCTTCGCCGGCGAGGACCTTTCGTCAGGAAGCATTGTCGGTAGACAGCCGAAGGAGGTTGTGAGGTCTCAACACAGGGCAGGGTGGACGAGTCCTGGCAGACACTTGTTAAACATTTCCAAAAAGTCGCAAAGGAAGGCCCTTTGGGGGTCGAAAAGCCTTCCACGCCGGTCGAATTCGGCGCAGAATGCGCGCGGCTGGGCAGGTTTCAGAAGTATTGCCTCTCAGCTTTCCCTCGCGCAGTTCAACATCAACCCCGCCGCCGGCTAAGTAGGAGGTTCGCGGTATGCGCCGCAGGACAGGCTTTGGCGCCGTGCTTTTCGCCGTGGGGCTGGTCTTGATCCTGGCGTACGCCGCACCGGCGGGGGCTACGCCTCCAGGGACGGGGATCGCGCTCGCCCTCGCTGACGCCACCCCGACAAACACGCCCACAAACACACCGACCAATACTCCCACCTCTACGGCGACCGCGACCGCTACCAGGACGGCGACCGCGACCGCGACAGTCGGGCCGCCGGCGCAGATCGGCCTGAACCTTTCCCTGAACCCGACGACTTGCGGCTCGACGATCACCGTCTTCGCGACCGTGACCAGCATTAACCTCGTGCCGGTCGTCGACGGCACCAGTGTGCTCTTCACCACCAGCCTGGGCGGCAGCGCCTCGGCGCTTACGGCCGGTGGGGTCGCGTCAGTCACGCTCACACCACCGATCAACTTCGCCGGCACGATCGTGATCACGGCGCAGTCAGGCGGCGCTGTGCAGCAGATCGCTTTGAGCGTCAATTGCCCGACGGTGCCTTCGATAATCGGGATCAACGTGGGCGCCAGCGTAGTGTGCGGCAACTCGACTCAGGTCGTCGTGACCGTAACTGACGCGATCGGACAGCCGGTGCCGAACGGCACGATCGTGACGTTCTCGGCCACGATCGGGACCATAACGACGAACACGGTAACGGTCGGGGGCCTCGCCAGCGCGACCTTCACGGCGCCTGCCGGGACGGCGGGCACTGCAATCATCCAGATCACATCGGGCGGCGTGACCCGCCAGGTCACCGTCATCATGACCTGCCCGGCGGCGACGCCTGTACCGACGGCCACGACCGCTCCGGCGAGCCAGGTGGCAGGCCAGGCAGTGCTGCCGCGCGCCGGCTCCGGGCCGAACGCACAGCGCAACTCTACGTTGCTGTTTGCCGGCTTCGCGCTGATGGTGACGGGCGGGCTCTTCTTCGGGACTTCGCTCGTGCGGCGGCGCGCGGACTAAGGACGTACGGTCGAGAAACGGCAAGAGGGCCCTCTAACCTTGAGGGCCCTCTCTTTATGGCTGAGCTTAGAAGTCGGGTGCGCCGCGTTCGTCCGCAGTAAGAGGCCTGTCCAGCTGGTAGTTCTTGACGATGTTGTCCATCGAGAGGTCCGGACTGGAGGCGTCGATCATCTTCTCGTACTTGGGGTCAAGCTCGGCGAGCTTGGTTTCGGCGGATTTCACGAAGACAACGCGTGATATAGCCCGCCTGATCTTGGCGCTGCCGCATTGCGGACAGGACGATGGCCCGGCCGAGTTCACGCTCTTGAGGAAGACTTCGGAGCGCTTGCCGCAACCGGCGCAGTCGTATTCATAGACAGGCATGCCGGCCTCCTAGGACCGCCGCTGCATCACCCACTCGGCGATGTCCTCGAGTGATTCTGTAGCCTCCGAACGCGGGACATCGGCCAACGAGGTCAGGGCGCGGTCACGAAAGTCTCGGGCGACGCGGTAGGAGTCGTCCAGGATATCGGAGCTGCGGACCATCTCGATGCTGCGGCGGAGGTTCTCTGCTTTGTTCCGACCCTCGAAGTAGCGCTTCACCGGGTTGTTCTCCGGGTAGCGGTCGATGAGCATGAGCGAAGGCAGCGTTAGCGTGCCCTGCATGAGGTCGCTGCCCACCGGCTTCCCCATCTCGGCCTCGTCACCGGTGAAGTCGAGTATGTCATCGACAACCTGGAAGGCCATGCCGACGTTTTCGCCGTATGAGCGCAATGCCTCGATCCAGTCCTCGCGCAGGCCGGAGATCATCGCGCCGCCCTTGGCGGCCGTGGCGAAGAGCGAAGCCGTCTTGCCGGCGATGCGGTTGAAGTACTTGATGGTAGAGGAGCTGTACTCGTACGCGCTCATGTCCTGGTGGAGCTCGCCGGAGGCCATCTCCATCAGGGTGCGGGCGAAGAGGCGGATGACCTCGATGCTGCCGGTGCGGGCGATGAGCTCGGCTGCGTGGGCGAACATATAGTCGCCGACCATGACGGTGGGTGCGTTGTTGAACAGTGCGTTTGCCGTGGCGCGGCCGCGGCGGGTCGCCGCGGCGTCGATCACGTCGTCGTGGACAAGAGTTGCCGAATGCAGAAGCTCGATCGACGCGGCGAGGGGCACCAGCCGGTCGAGGTCGTAGGCTTCCACCTTGCCCGCGAGGAGAGCGATCGCGGGCCGGATGCGCTTGCCACCGGCTCCGAGCACATGTTCAAGCATTCGCGCCAGGGCCGGGAACTCCACCTTTTGGATGGCGAGCAGGGTACTCTCAACGAGGGCGATGTCTTTTTGTACTGGTCCGTAAAGCGCTGTCGCTGCGGGCGTGCTCAAACGGGCGCTCCGATCAGTCCGGTCTTGCGGCTGAGGTGGATCCCGAACAAGCGCTCCGCGTTTGCCGACGTCGCCCGGGCGACCTCTTCGAGGGTAAGTCCCTGTATCTCCGCAATCTTAGCAGCGCCCTCCGTTACGAACGCGGGCTCGTTGCGCTTTCCGCGCTGCGACTGGGGCGCGCCATACGGGGCGTCCGTCTCGATGACGAGCGCTTCCAGGGGCAGCTCCCCCACCACTTGACGAAGGAGAAAGGCCTTCGAGTGTGTGACGGAGGTGTGGATCGAGATCAGGAACCCGGACTCGACATAGGAGCGCGCCTCGTCCGGCGTGCCTGAAAAATAGTGTAAGACGCCGAGGGGCCGGTCCTGGTACGCGGGGCGGTGCCGCAGCGCCCAGGAGCGAAGGATCCTGGACACATCGTCCGCGGCTTCGCGGCAATGGACAATTGCGGGCAGTGCCGCCTCCTGCGCGAGGTCCAGCATCGTCTCGAAGGCGCTGAGCTGGGCGGCGCGCGGCGAGTGCATCCGGTAATAGTCCAGCCCGATCTCACCAACCGCCACGGCGCGAGGGTGGCTCAGGAGCTTACGGACGGCCACGAGGGCTCGGGGATTGAGCTTGGAGGCCTCGTGAGGGTGGAAGCCGGCGGCGAAGTAGACGTCCGCGTGCCGGTCCGCGAGCCAGCTCGCGGCCTCGGAAGTGGCCGCGTCAACACCGGGTACGATGATCGCCTCAACACCGGCCCGGCGCGCGCGTTCGATGACGCCGGCGGCGTCGTCAGCGAATTCGGGTTCCTGGAGGTGCGCGTGAGTGTCGACGAAAGGTGGCGCCACTACGCCGGCCCTCCGACCGTCAGGGCCTCCAGCTTCTTGAACAGCGGCCGCGGCGGGCCGAGCACAGTGCCGGCAACGGGCCGATGCGCCCGCCAACCTTGAGCGCTGCCGTCGACGGCGCCCGAGCTGGTGTCGTCTGGGCCGATCGGCAGGCTGTGGCCGAGCATCGCCTGCAAGTCCCCTGAGGAGAACGGCAGGTATGGGTACAACGCTACCTTCAGCGCCTCGATCGCGCCCAGGCAGGTATAAAGGGCACGGGCGGCGTCCTCTGTGCGGCCGGCGCTGATCGCCTTCCAGGGGGCTTCCTGGTCCAGATAAGCGTTGACGTCGCGGGCGTAGCGAAAGGCGGTCTGCAGGCCCAGGCGGAAGTGGCAGGCGGCGATGGCTTCGCCGACGGCAACAAGGCTGTCGTCGCCCTTCGCCAGCAAAGCTTCGTCAGAAGACTTCAGCACGCCGGGTTCCGGCACCCTGCCTTCGAAGTTGCGGCTGACCAGGGTCATCACGCGGTTGACCAGGTTGCCCCAGGTCGCGACCAGCTCTTCGTTATTGCGACGGACGAGGTCGTCCTCGCTGAACTCGGCATCGCTGCTCTCCGGCATGATCGCGCCCAGGTAGTAGCGAAGGGTGTCGGCGTCGTAGCGCTCGATGTAGGCGGGGAGGAATGGCGCCGTACCCTGACTGGTGCTGGCTTTGGCGCCGCCAAAATTCACGTACTGGTTCGCGGGCACATCGTAGGGCAGGTTCAGGCCGCCATAGGCCATGAGCCAGGCGGGCCAGATGATCGTGTGAAAGACAATGTTGTCCTTGCCGATGAAGTAATAGCTCTTGGATGAGGGGTCCTCCCAGAATTCCCGCCAGGCTTCAGGTGAGCCCAGGCCCTGAGCCCACTCTTTGCTGGCGGAGAGGTAACCCATCAGAGCCTCATACCAGACGTAGATTCGCTTGCCCTCGCCCAGGTCTTCGACCGGCAGGCGGACTCCCCACTCCAGGTCGCGGGTTAGAGCGCGGTCAGGGAGACCTTCGCGTACCAGGCCGAGCGAGAAGTTGCGGACGTGGCTGCGCCAGTGTTCCTTGCCGGTCGAAAGCCAATCGGCGAGCGGCGCGTTGAAGGCAGACTGCTTGAAGAAGAAGTGCTCGGTCTCGCGGAGCTCGGGCGTGGTGCCGGAAAAGCGGCTCACAGGGTTGATCAAGTCCGTGGCGTCCAACGTGGAGCCGCAGTTATCGCACTGGTCGCCGCGGGCGTTCTGGTAGCCGCAGCGCGGGCATTCGCCTTCCACGTAGCGGTCGGGGAGAAAGCGCTTCGCCTGGGAGTCATAGAACTGAAGCATTGACCCTTTGTAAATGTGCCCCTTCTCCAAAAGGCGAAGGAACATCTCGTGCACGGTCTGCTCGTGGTTCTTCGTCCCTGTGGTCGTGTAGAGGTCGAAGCCGATGCCGAGCTGGGCCCACGACTCGACGAATTCGCCCTGAAATCGCTCGACTATCGCCTGCGGGCGTTGTGCCTTCTTGTTCGGCGCGGACGGTGATCGGCGTGCCGTGCTGGTCGGAGCCGGAGACCATGAGGACGCGGTTGCCGGCGGCGCGATGGTAGCGGGCGAAGATGTCAGCGGGGAGATAGGCTCCGGCGATCTGGCCGAGGTGCAGCGACCCGTTGGCGTAAGGCCAGGCAACGCCGATGAAGATCTTTTCGGACAACGCGAATCTCCCGCCGGCTCGCTCATCTGACGCCCGCTTGATGCCGATGGGGGGCGCCGGAGAGCCTCGCCTCGGCAATTGTTAATTCTATCACCGGCATCCGACTGAGACACCCGAATTTCGGGGGCGGACGCTGGTTGCGTCAAGCCTCTGCAGACGCCGAAGTGTCATCGGATTTTGACGCCAGGTGCATCGCTGGGCGTCTGGTGGATGGCCTAATTCGCGGCCTGTGGGTGACTCACATTGACTACTTCTCGCCAGCGTGTGAGCGAAATCACACGGATTAATCAAAAATTCACATTGCAGACCCGTGCAAAGGGCTTGACACGGCAACGAAAGATTACGAAAGTATGGCAGTACCGACTATTCGGGATTGATAACCGATAACCGGTATGCGGCCGGGATGGATCTCGGCTGGCAGGTCGGAGTAGCGCAAGGAGGCCAACCGTGGCGAAGAGGGGCTGGGACGAGGACTAAATCGTCCTGACAACCGACCCGAAATTGGGGCCCACGGGTCCCTTTTTCGATCCCGCGAACAAATCCTTCAAGCGGCGTTCCTGACGTCCCGCCGGCTGACGAGCCCGAGCCGTTGGTGCTCCAACACCCAGGCGTCATAGATGTCCAGGAAGGCTTCGACCACCAGGGGGTCAAATTGGCTGCCACTGCAGCGGAGGATCTCCTGCAGTGACTCCTCCGGGCTTAGCGCTTTGCGGTAAACCCGGTCCCAAGTCATGGAATCGAACGTATCGACGACCGCGAAAATCCGCGAGCCCAGTGGTATTTCTTCGGCTTTGAGTCCGCGCGGGTAACCGGCGCCGTCCCAGCGCTCGTGGTGCGCCAGCACGATTTCCGCCGCGCCGTGCAAAAACTTCACTTCTTTGAGGATGTTGAACCCGATCTCCGGGTGCTTTCTCATGTGCTCCCACTCTTCCGGGGTCAGCTTTGCCGGCTTGAGCAGGATCGCGTCGCGGACGCCGATCTTCCCGACATCATGCAGGAGGGCGCCGTGCTGCATGTCCTGCCAATCCTGGGAGCCCGGCCTCACGCCAAGAGCCTCGGCAATATTGAGCATATAGCGCGCGACGCGGACGGAGTGGCCTTTGGTCTCCTGATCGCGCGCCTCCAGGGCGTTCACAAGCGTCTCGAGTGTGGAGTTGTAGGTCACGATGAGCTCGTCGCTGACTTTGCGAATCTCGACGTTGGCGCGCTCGAGCGCGGCGTTTTGTTCCTTGAGCTTCTCTACGTTCTCGGCCGTCTTGTCGACGTACAGCTTCATCGAGAAACGCATCATGAACGCAGGCGTCAGGAATGAGACTATCCCCCAATAGCCGAGCCCAGAGTACGCGCCGGCGAGCGTCACGCCTACAATGCCGAACGCCAGGTAATAAGGCGCCAACCAGCGATGGTTGGCCCAGACCGCGGCCATGGGCTGGTTGGTCCTCAGCGAAAGCGAGATGGTGATCAGGAGCGCCGAAAGCCCGAAGGCGACGGCGGTGCCGGCCAGGCAGGCCGGTACGATCTGCCATTGAAGGCCGTCCAGCCTCATGGGCGCGAAAATCAAGAACGCGTACGCTGCCAGCGTGTGGATCACCACGCCGCGGAAAAGCCCACGGATGAAGATGAGATCGCGCAAGGGCCTGCGGCCCACACGGCGGACGAAGACCTCGAGAGGCGCGGCGATGGCGACGCCGGCCGGCCCGATGAGGGCGATGATCGCCATGGTGAACACGAATCCGATCGTGATTACCGTGTCGCCGTAGATCGATATGGGGCTGCGTTCGGCGATGAGGTTCAGCGCCAGCAGGATGAGGAAGAGGTGCCAGTCGCCGCCAAGATGGGGCGCGTTGACCAGAAAGAGAGCAATGCCGGCCAGGACCTCCGCGCAAACCATGGCCCGGAAGAGCAGCAGGCGCCGCGCTTGGGACTTCGGCACAAGCCGCGTGAAGGGAATCGGGCCCGCCGAAACGTCTTCGGGCTCAGCGTCGAAGGGGTTGGCGTATCCGGCGCCGTAGGTCGCGGGCATAAAAGGACCGTCTCCAGCGCGAAGGCTGTTGTAATTATCGGCCCATTGCCTTCGTGCCGAGAGTAGTCCTAGGCGGCCGCGTCCAACTCCCGCACGAGCTTGGTCTTGAGGTTGGACAGAATGCGCTTGTGAAGCTGACAGACGCGTGACTCGGAAAGGCCCATGAGCTGGCCGATCTCATGAAAGGCCATGCCGCGCCCGTAGCGCAGCTGCAGGATCGCCTGGTCGCGCTCCGGTAGCGTTGTCAGGGCTCCGTCCAGCATTTGCATCGAGGCCCTGCGGTCGGCCGCGGCCGCTGGGTCGGCGTACTCGTCCGGGTCGCTTGCCTCCCAGGGACTGGACGCCTTCGCTGCTCTTCTCCTCCATGATCCGTTCCAGGGAAACGACGCGCGAAGAAGAGTGGCCGACGAGACTCTGGAGGTCACGCTAGAGGCAAGCCTAGCTTTACGGCGAGCTCGCGCTGCGTCGGCCAGCGGCTGAGCTGCACCGCGAGCTCCATCGTCGCGCGCTCCAACTCACGGGCGCCCTTGCGCAGGGACCTGGGGAGCACGTCCAAGCGACGGATGGCATCGAGAATCGACCCTCGAATGCGGCGGATCGCGAAGCTGGCAAAAGTGACGCCACGAGTCGGGTCGAAGGAGTCGACGGCCTGGATCAGGCCCTCTACCCCGTAGGCGACGGCGTCCTCGCGGTCCAGGGCGCTATTACCGTTTTCGCCGGACATCTTGCCCACGACGAAGGAAACCAGCGGCAGATTGCGTACGATCATTTCTTCGCGTCCGGCTTCCATAAGGCCTCCTGAGACCCATCCGGAATGCGAAGCGGCGCCGCCAATGAAAGAGGGATGCGCTGGCCTCTTTGGTGGCCGGCCCGCCGAAGCGGGCGCCTCGCATCCCTGCAAGCAACAGTCTTGTTCGATTGTCGGTGCTACGGGGGTTAGGGTTTACCCTGACCAATTATCCTAAACGCCCTTAGGCCGCCCGCGTTACAACCCTTACGCGTCGCCGCGGCGCATCAATTGAGAGCGTCCGGGCGGGAGGTAGCGGCAGACGCTCATTGCCAAGCGACTATCCGGCCAAGCGGCACGGACCACACCCTGGCGCGCGTGGCCGCGCGAAAGCAGCGCCCGAGCGCCCGTCAAATGCTAGGCCAGCCTATCTATATCCGTTGACAATTGGCACTGTAGGTTTTAGCGTGGAGGGCGGCCAGGGGTGGCAGCGGTGTCGTTAGCACTCGCACGGATCAAGCGAACTGTTGGTTCTCGTTACGTGCGCGAGCCGCTCATTATCGTGCTCGCTTACATTCCCTACTTTCTCGCGCGCAGCCACGCCGTCTCGAACGCTCAGAAGGCTTTCGAGAACGCCGCGCGACATGATCCGGCTGGAGCAGAGCCTGGGTATCTTCAAGGAGATTTCGCTGCAAAGCGCGGCGTTCTCCTGGGATGTGCTGATCCACGTCTTCAATGTCATCTACTTTTACGGCCACTGGCCCGTGATTATCGCCTGTGGCGTTTATCTCTTCATCAAGAACCCTCGGGTTTACGCTATTACGCGCAATGCTTTCCTAATTTCGGGCGCTGTGGCCCTGATCCTGTACACGCTCTTCCCAGTGGCGCCGCCGCGATTCACGCCGGGATTCGCCGACACTCTGGGCATGACGGTGCCGCTTTCGTACGACCAGTCGCGCCTGGTGAACCCTTACGCGGCGTTGCCCAGCCTGCACGTTGGCTGGGACGTCCTCATCGCCCTGGGCCTGTTCATCGGTACGCGAAGCTTGGCGGCCCGCGCGATCGCGGTGGTGCTGCCGCCGGCGATGTTGCTGGCGACGGTGATCACCGGTAACCACTTCTTCGTCGACGGGATCGCCGGCGCGCTGCTCGCGGTCTGCGCTTTCCTGGTGGCCGCCTGGCTGTACAAACACTGGCCCGCCTACCAGCAACGGCTGATTACGACGGTGCGCGAGCTATCGGCGACCTGACAGCGCCATGACTCCTGGGCGAGAAATCCCTAAGATTCACGCCAATGGAGAGCCGATATCGCCGGCTGATCTTCGTCATGATCGACGGCGCCACCTATGACGTCTGTCGACGAGCTGCTGCAGGCCGGGGAACTGCCGGCGCTGGCGCGCGCTGGCGGAGGCGGGCGGTGGCCTCCAGCAAGGCCGTCACCTGCTTCCCCTCGACCACGGGCCCGGCCTACATCCCTTACTATGATGGGCCTCTTTCCCGGCACCGCGAACGTGCCCGGCTACCGCTGGCTCTCGCGCGAGGGCTACGACGGGGCGGTTCGCGCTGGACCCGGCCGGGCGTCGCCAGCTATAGCGGCATCGAGGGCGCCAGCTTCGACGCCGACCTGCCGGACCGGCCGACCTGGTTCGACTACTTCTGCTACCTCGCGAAACATCCTCAACCTGCTGACCAAGGGCTGCGACCCGGCGACGACATCACCCGGCGCATCAAGCCGCTGGTCTACGCGATCGGCCACTATCTGCACCGCTGGCACCTCGCCGACCGCGTGGCGGCGCGGCGCGCTCTGGTCGGCGGTGCGGGACGGCCCGGACTTCATCGCCTGCGCCTTCAACGGCGTCGACGGCCACTCCCACGAGCGCCACTCCGCGCGCGCCAAAGGTCATCGAGTCCTACCGGACCATCGACGACGCGATCGCGGAGGCCGCGCGCGTCCTTCAGTGCGCCGCGGCCGCGACGAAGAGACGCTGTGGGTCATCGGCAGCGACCACGGCCAGTCGGCCACGCACACGCACATCGACATCGCCCGCAAGCTGGACGACCTCGGCTATCCCTGCCTCTACTACCCGCGGCTCTGGCGCCGCGACGCCCACTGCGCCGAAATGGTCTCCGGCAACGGCATGACCCAGGTCTACTTTCGTGGCGGACCCGCAGCGATGGCCATGGCCACCGCTGGGGCTCGCGCATGCCCTGGGAGGAGATCGATGCGCGCCAGCTACCGGACGCGCTCCTGGCGATCGACGGCATCGACTTCGTGGCGGGGCGGCGGAGCGATGGCACCGTGGTCATGCGGACGCCGGCCGGCGAAGGCACGCATCCGCTGGCGCGAAGGCCTCTGCGACTACGACTACCGGGCAGGGACCCGCTGGAGACTGCGGCTGCTTCGAGGGACTGGACGCGGACGCAGGTGCTGCGGCGACCTTCGAGTCGCGCGCGGCCGGACGCGGCGTGCAGCTGGAGCAGCTGTTCCGGGCGGAGCGCGCGGGCGACCTGTTCATCAGCGCCCGGCAGGGCTACGACCTGCGCGCGCGCTGGGAGGTCCCGGAGCACCAGTCGACGCACGGGGCGCTGATGCCGGCCGCAGATGCACGTGCCGGTGATCATCAGCCACCCCGTCGCCGAAGGGCCACTGCGGACTTCAGACGTGTTCCCGACGGTCTTGCGGCTGATGGGCCGCGTGCCGCCGGACGGCATTGATGGGGTGTCGCGCGCGCAATGAAGCCGCAGCCTTTGAAGGCCTGTCTCAGAATTGACGAGCTTAGGGGTTGGGCGTATCGTACGCGTCGAGATCGCCGCGCCTCCAGCGGCGCCGATGGGGCAATCAAAGCGTTTTCGTGGGAGCTCCTAAGGAGGCAGATAGCGGGGTAGGAGTGGTTGGTGCCCCGGCCGCGGGCATCGCACACGAAAGCGGCCAGTCACCCACAAATCTGGGGAAAGAAGGTTACTGAATGCAGCTAAGGAACGTGGTTCTGGTAGACGGCGTCCGCTCTCCCTTCGCGCGCGGCGGCCGTGGCAAGCTTGTCGCCACCCGTCTGGACGATATCGGCGCGACGGTGATCCGGACTCTTCTCGAGCGTAACCCGAAGGTCAAGCCCTCGATGGTCGAGGACGTGGGCCTTGGCAACGTCGCCCAGTCGGGCGAATTCATCGGCCTCGGCTCTGTCGCGCGGCTCGCCGGCCTGCCGATGGAGGTTTCGGCCTTCAACTCGAACCGCCAGTGCGGTTCCAGCATGGAGACTCTGCAGCGCATCGTCGCATCGATCGCTGTCGGCGCGTCGGACTGCGGCATCTCGCTCGGCATCGAGCGCATGGGCCGCACCCTGGGCGGTGGCGGCGGCGGTAACGTGCAGCGCAACCGTGTCAACCAGCCGCGGCGCATGGAGCTGATCAAGAGCCAGCGCGACATGGCCGCCAATCACAAAAATGAGTTCACGGTGCCGTTCCCAGACTACATTCTGGACTCTCCGCCGATGGTTTCGATGCTGCAGACGGCCCAGAACGTGGCCGAGGTCTACGGCCTCACCCGTGAGGAGATGGACGAGTTCACGGTGAGGAGCCACAAGAAGTACGGCGAGGCCTGGGAGAAGGGCGTCTACAAGGACGAGATCATCGCCCTCGAAGTCGAAGACCCGGTTTACGACGACGAAGGCAACTGGGTGCCTGACTCCAAGGGCAACATGATCACGTTCGAGCGTGACGAGGGTTACCGCGCCGGGCACGAACTTCGAAGCTCTGTCCAACCTGAAGCCGCTTCAGGGCGTGGTCAGCTACGGCGAGAAGGAAATCCTGATCACGGCCGGCAACTCCTGCCCGACCAATGACGGCGTCTCCGCCGCCCTGCTCATGTCCGAGGACAAAGCGCGCGAGTTGGGCCTGGAACCCATCGCCCGCATCGTCGGCATGGGCGTCTCCGGTGTGAAGCCGCAGCTGATGGGCATTGGCCCGATCCCTTCGACGCACAAGGCCCTGAGGCACGCCGGCATCACCGTTGACCAGATCGACCGCGTGGAGTTCAACGAGGCTTTCGCGGCCCAGGTCATCGCCACCCTGCGCGACCTGAACATCCCCGAGGAAAAGGTCAACGTCAACGGCGGCTCCCTGGCCATCGGCCACCCGATGGGCGCTACCGGCGCTCGCCTGGTGACGACGGTCTCCAAGGAGCTGCGCCGCAGCGGCAAGAAGTACGGCCTGGCCACGCAGTGCATCGGCGCCGGCATGGGCATCAGCACCATCGTCGAGGCCCTGTACTAGCAGGCAGTCCTAACGAGTGTCGAAAGGGAGGGGCGGAAACGCCCCTCCCTTTACTTTCTTGAATACACTGGGCACGTGGCCACGAAACAGGGCATCAACTTCGGCGCGATGCTGGCGGGCAAGTGCCCCCGGTGTCACCAGGGCGCGGTGTTCAAACCCCTGTTCGGCCGCGGCGCGCTGAGCATGAACCGCCGCTGCGCCGAATGCGGCCTCGACTTCGAGCCCGAGTCCGGCTATTACCTGGGCGCGATTTACGTCAGCTACGGCATCGCGGTACTGACGGTACTGCCGTTCGCGGTGGCGCTGATATTCGTCGCCGGCGCCTCGCTGGCCGTAACCATGGCCCTCACCGCCATGGTTACGGTGCTCGGCATGGTCCTGATGTTCCGCATCTCCCGCATCGTATGGCTGCACGTGGACTGGGCGCTGGCGCCGCGGCTGGAGGGGTGAGTGCCGAGAGTGCAAGAGTGCAGAGTGCAGAGTGCAGAGTTGCACACACCTCTCAGAAGGCCTATGCGCCTGAGGCTACACTGCGCAGAACTTTTCCATTGTGGCCCCTGTACTCCGGGCGCGTTTTCCCTATAATGCGCGTAATGTCGAACATACATGCGAAAGCACGGGGCGACTGATGGCGCTCGCGAAGGTGTATTCCGCGGCGGTGCACGGCCTCGAGGGCGAGCTCATCGAGGTCGAGGTCGACGTCGGCTCCGGGGCGGTGTTCTTCATCATCGTGGGGCTGCCGGACACGGCCGTGCAGGAGGCCAAGGAGCGCGTGCGCTCCGCGGTCAAGAACTCGGGCTGCGACTTCCCCCTGCGCCGCATCGTCGTGAACCTGGCGCCGGCCGACCTGCGCAAGGAAGGCCCCAGCTACGACCTGCCGATCGCGATCGGGATCGCGCTGGCGTCCGGCCAGGTGCTGGCGGACGTGCGCGACGCGCTGTTCCTGGGCGAGCTTTCGCTCGACGGCCAGGTGCGGTCGACGCACGGCATCCTGCCGATGGTCTCGCTGGCCAAGGAGCGCGGCCTGAAGCAGGTGTTACGTGCCGGCGGCGGACGCGGCCGAGGCGGCGCTGGTCGAAGGCGTCGATATCTATCCGGTGAGGTCGTTCCGCGCGCTGATCGACCACCTCCTGGGCGACGAGGAGATCGAGCCCTTCCGCCGCGAGGGCCAGCCGCTCTCGGAGGCGCCGCTGTCGTATGACGGCGTCGACTTCGCCGACGTGCGCGGCCAGGAGCACGTGAAGCGCGCGCTGGAGGTGGCGGCGTCCGGCGGGCACAACCTGCTCATGATTGGGCCGGCGGGCGCGGGCAAGACGCTGCTGGCGCGCGCGCTGCCATCGATCCTGCCGGCGATGACGCCGGACGAGGCGCTGATGGTCACGCGCATCTACAGCGTCGCCGGCCTGTTGCCGCGCGACATGCCGCTGGTGCGCCAGCGGCCCTTCAGGGCGCCTCACCACACGATCTCGCAGGCGGGGCTGGTCGGCGGCGGCAGGCAGCCGCGGCCGGGCGAGATCAGCCTCTCGCATCGCGGCGTGCTGTTCCTGGACGAGCTGCCGGAGTTCGGCCAGCAGACGCTGGAGGTGCTGCGCCAGCCACTCGAAGACCACGTCGTCACGATCAGCCGCGCCAGCGGCTCGCTGACCTTCCCGGCGAACTTCATGCTGGTCGTCGGCGATGAATCCCTGCCCGTGCGGCAACTACGGCGACCCGATCAAGGCCTGCACCTGCTCCGAGACCACGGTCTCGCGCTACCAGCGGCGCATCTCGGGGCCGCTCCTGGACCGAATCGACCTCTTCGTCGAGGTGCCGCGCATCGACTACGAGAAGCTGGCGTCGCTGGCGCCGGGCGAGCCGTCGGCGGCGGTGCGCGGCAGGGTAAACGAGGCGCGGGCGCTGCAGAACGAGCGCTTTCAGCGGGGCCTCCAGCCAGAGCAACGCCGAGATGTCGCCGGCCGAGGTGCGCGACTTCTGCCAGACGCGGCTGGACGAGGCGTCGCGGTCGCTCCTGAAGCTGGCGACGAGCCAGCTAACGCTTTCGGCGCGCGCCTTCCACCGCATCCTCAAGGTCGCGCGCACGATCGCGGACCTGGCGCAGTCGGACGGCATCACGGCGGCGCACGTGGCGGAGGCGGTGCAGTATCGCCAGCGGTCGCGCGCGGTCTAGGCCGCCTAGAGGGCAACTCTCCGCCGACTTGCGGCAGAGCCCTCAAAAGGAGAAACGCGATCAAGCCTGTCGCGACCAGCGTCGCCAGGACACCGATCTTCGCTTCCGCGAGGAGCCTATCGCCATTGGCAAAAGCCAGGTCGGCAATGAGAAGCGATACGGCGAATCCGATCCCTCCCAGTATTGACACCGCCCCCATGTGACGCCAGGTGGCACCGTCCGGTAGCCGTGCTTTGAGAAAGTGGACGGCGAGCCAGGAGAAGACAAGTATTCCGGCCGGTTTGCCAATCAGGCGTGCCAGGACGATGCCCGCCGTAACAGGGCTTGAAAGGCTGTTGGAAATTACTTCTGAATTGAGGACGAGGCCCGCGTTCGCCAGCGCAAATAGCGGCAGGATGGCGAAGCTCAGCCACGGATGCAGAGCGCGCTCGAGCCGTTCCAGGGGGGCCTCGCTTCCCTGAGCCAGGTCCTCGATCTCGCTCAGTATCTCCTCGCGTGCGCCCGCATCATCGTCCGCATTCGCCCGTCGCCAATGGCCCAGCAGGGACCCGACGTCACTGTCGAACGACACCGGGTCGTAGTAGGGCCGAGAAGGCGCAAGCAATCCTAATCCGGCACCCGCAACCGTTGCCGGGACTCCTGACTTGAGCATGGCAATCCAAAGAAGGCCTGCTAAAAGCATGTATGCGAACATGATGCGTACGCCCGAAAGCAGCATGACCCAAATCGCGACGAATGCTCCCAAAGCGATAACCAGCTGTGCCGCATCGAGATCGGTGGTGTAGAAAATTGCGACTACTACGACGGAACCGATGTCGTCGACGATGGCGAAGGCCAGGACGAATATCTTGAGGGCGAAGGGGACGCGGTCGCTGGTGAGGGAGAGGATGCCCACAGCGAAGGCAATGTCGGTGGCCATAGGAATGCCCCAGCCCCGTGAGCCCTGGCCGCCGGAGTTCAAAGCGAGGTAAATAGCCGCCGGAGCGATCATTCCGCCCATCGCCGCCACGACGGGGAGCATGGCCCGGCGGCGATCAGCCAGTTCACCGTGCACCAGCTCTCGCTTGATCTCGAGACCAACGACGAAGAAGAAGACGGTCATCAGACCGTGGTTGACCAGGTCCTGCAGGTTCTGCTCAATGCTAACGAGCCCGATGTCGATGACGATTCTGGTGTGCCAGAAGTCGAAGTAGGACTCCTTGAACGGCGAATTGGCCCAGACGAGCGCTATCACCGTCGCGGCCAGCAAGAAGATGCCGCTGGAGGCCTCGGTCTGGAGGAAGCTTTGCGCAGCTTCCAGGGCACGGTCCGGCATGAATGCGCGCGCGCGATGCCGGAGGGAAAGCGGCCAGCGGGTTATCTGGGCAAGGTCAGGCATGTCCGTTGGGCCGCGAAGCAAGGCTGTGGTCTTGGTTGTTGGTCATTGGCGCCACGGTTAAGATTGATCGCAAGCCCCCGTAGCTCAGTTGGATAGAGCACCGGCCTCCGGAGCCGGGTGCACAGGTTCGAGTCCTGTCGGGGGTACCAATGAGGCCAAGGGTATGTGGGGGTTGGGGGTTGGATTTTGGAATCTGGGACGCCCGATTCCGTGTCCGGTCTCCAGCCTTTCTCCTTCTGTCCCATCTACGGCCAATCGTCATGCCTGCGCGCGCTCGTCCTCGATCTCGCGGCGTTCGACGAAGAGGTCGTTGACGCGGACGCGAGAGTCGGCGTCCAGGCCTTCGACCAGCATGATCACGTCGTCGCCACGGATGTTCGACCATTCGGGTAGGCCCAGGCGCGCGCGCAGCTCCAACTCGATCTCGGCGCGGCGGGCCAGCAGGGCCTTCAATTTCGATTCGTCCATGTCCTCCAACCAAAGAAAAAGGCCGGCCTCTCGAGAGTCCGGCCGATCAGGTCCGGCGCGAGCAGGCTAGAGGGCGCGCTCGCCGGCAGTCCGACAGGCCACAGCGTGCCTATGCTGATAAGGCAGGAAGGCCGCCGTGGACCTGCCCGCGGAGCACTTTCGGCCGCCCGCGCCCAACTTCATGCGCCTGATATTACCAGAGGCGCTGCCGGCCACACCCGTATACTCGGGTTGGCGATTCCAGGGAAGGGGTGCGCATGGCCGCCGAGATAACGATCGCGGAGCTCATCCGCAACGGCACTATGAGCGCGGAAGTGGCCGCGTTGCTCTGGACGGCGGTGGAGGAAGAGGTTTCGTTCCTGACGGTCGCGGTGCCGCGCTTCGCCGGCAAGTCGACCACGACCAACGCCCTGTTGGCGCTGAGGCGCCAGGAGACGCCGATACACATCGTCGAAGGCGAGCCCGAGGAGATGGCGCGCCTGCGGCGGGACCGCCTCGGCGGCTACCTTGTCGTGGCGGAGTTCAGCGACGCGCCGGTCCCGGGCTACATCTGGGGCGAGCCCGTGCGGCGCGTCTTCCAGACGCTTGACGCCGGATACTCGCTCCAAGCCTGCCTGCACGCGCCTTCGCCCGCCGCCGCCATCGCAGAGGTAACGCGCGGCAACGGCGTCAGCGACCAGGCGGCGTCGAACGTGGGGCTGGTGGTGTACCTAGAGCTGTTCGGCGCTAACCCCTCGGACTTCTGGCGCCGGGTCAGCGAGGTCTACGAAGTCGACCGAGTGGAGGGCGGGCGGCCGGTTGGGCGCGCGTTGTACCGCTGGACCGCCCAGAATGACAGGTTCGAGGCGGTCGAAGAGCCGCGAAACTTCGCGGGCGACCGCGAAGCGCTGCGTTCGCGCGCCGAGCTTCTGGGCGACCTCGCCCGCTCCGGCCGCGTGTCGATGGATCATGTACAGGCAGCGATTTCGCGCTTCCGGGAATCGAGGCAATAGGCCGGATGGCCAACGGATGGCGAACGGACAAACGGATACGCGAGGCCCATCCGCCATCCGTTTATCCGTCAATATCCGTTGACGATTCCCCGACCCGCTCTCTCGTCTGCCCCGCGTCCTCAGATACCGTGCCTGTTCCGTGTTCCGTGTGCCTGTTCCCTGTTCCATCGGCCGTCGCTTGATATACTCGTTTGTAAGCTGAGTTTTCGAGAGGGGACATGAACCAGCAGCCCAGCAACCGTCGCAATCGCCGTCGCCGTTACGACTCTAACTACAACGACGTCACCAAGCTGAAGCTCACCGGAGCTTTGGGCCTGATCACCAACCCCAAGCTGTTCCTGGGCGCGATGGTCCTGATGGGCTTGGCGATGCTGCTGAGTGTGCTTCCAGGCTTCAGCACCGGCAACCGTTCGACGGGCGACAACGGGCGCATTCAGCAGGCCGGCGAGATCGAAGACAAGCCTCCTGAGGCGACGGACGCCGCCACCCCCCAGCCCAGCACGAGCACCGCGCCGACGGTTAAGCGCTACGACACACCGCCGAGCCAGAAAGTAGATGTCACCAAGAAGTACCTGGCGACCGTCAAGACGTCGCAAGGCGAGTTCCAGATCGAGCTCGACCCCAAGCAGGCGCCGGAGACGGTGAACAGCTTCGTCTTCCTGGCCCAGGAGGGCTACTACAACAACACGCCCTTCATGGAGCTGGTGAAAAACCAGGATGGCTCCAAATTCGTCGCCCAGGCCGGCGACCCCACGTGCAAGGCCGGCGGCGCCTGCCAGGCGCTGGGCTCGCCGGGATATTCGATCAGGAAAGAGACGACAGCGCTGCCTTTCGCAACCGGGGCCGTCGGCATGGGGGGCAGCTCGCCCACCAGCAACGGCGGCCAGTTCTTCATCTCTTATGGCGACTACCCGGCTCTGAACGGCAAATACACCATCTTCGGGCGGGTGACCTCCGGCATGGATGTCGTCAACAAGCTCAGCCTGCTGGACCTGACGCAGTCAGACTCCGGGCAGGCAGACATGATCATCTCCGTCGACATCCGCGAACTCTAAACCCGCACGCCCTGGACGCCGGCCGGCAGGCCTTGCCAGCGCGCAGGCAGGGTGGCATCTATAGATTGGACGCCATCAGATGAGCCAAAGCGACATCCGCGACCTCTGGACACGCTTTTTCGAAGCCAGGGGCCACAGACGAATACCGTCCTCTTCGCTGATCCCGGTCGGCGACCCTACGCTGCTGTTCACAACAGCGGGCATGGTGCAACTGAAGCCCTGGTTCATGGGCCTCGCCGAGCCGCCGGCCCGCCGCCTGATCTCGATCCAGAAGTGTCCTGCGCACCACCGACATCGAGAACGTCGGCAACGAGCGCAACCACACCTTCTTCGAGATGCTGGGTAACTTCAGCGTCGGCGACTACTTCAAGGCGGAGGTCATCCCCTGGGCCTGGGAGCTGGCCACCTCGCCCTGGCCTCAGGGCCTCGGCCTGGACAAGGACCGCATCTGGACGACGATCTTCCTCGACGACGAAGAGTCCTTCGAGCTGTGGCGCAGGGCCGGGGTGCCGGCCGAGCGCATCGTGCGCTTCGGCGAGAAGGAAAACTACTGGTTCTCCGGCCCCGTCGGCCCCTGCGGCCCCAACAGCGAGATCAACTACGACTTCGGCGCCGACAAAGGCTGCCTGAGACCCGAATGCGCGCCCAACTGCGAGAACCCGATGGACGGTGGCGGCGAGTGCGACCGCTTCCTGGAGTTCTGGAACCTGGTCTTCATGACCCTGTACCAGGCCGAGGACGGCACCCGCACCGACCGCTGCCGCAGCAAGAACGTCGACACCGGCGCCGGCTTCGAGCGCTGGGTGACGCTGAAGCTCTGGCAGGACGGCGTCGACTGGCAGGGCAAGCCCGAAGGACTGGCAGGGCCTGAACGTACGGCCGACCAATCTACGACACCGACCTCTTTCAGCCGATCTTCGCCACGATCGCCGAGATCACCGGCAAGTCCTACTACGAATGCGAACTTCGAAGAGCAGCGCGCGATGCGCATCGTCGCCGACCACGCGCGCGCGGCGACCTTTCTCATCGCCGAGGGGCTGTCGCCCAGCAATGAAGGCCGCGGCTACGTGCTGCGGCGCCTGATCCGGCGGGCGACGACCTTCGGCCAGAAGCTGAAGCCCGGCGAGCAGTTCATGGCCCGCACAGCCGAAGCGATCATTGGCCTGATGAAGCCTTACCACGAGCTACTCGATCAGCGCGCGAACTTCGTCATTCAGGCGCTGCGGGCGGAAGAGGCCCGCTTCTTCGACACCCTGGGTTCCGGCCGCGCTCAGATTGCGGACTTCATGCGCCAGCATCCTGACAAACAGATCGCCGGCAAGGAGGTCTTCTTCCTCTGGGACACGCACGGCTTCCCGCCGGAGCTGACTCTGGAGCTGCTCGCGGAAGAGGGCTTCAGCGTGTCCGACATCGAGGCCTTCGAGCGCGAGCTTGATGCCCAGCGGGAGCGCTCGCGGGCGGCTTCGCGCTTCGAGGGCGACGCCGAGCGCATCCAGGCCTACGCCGAGCTGCAGCTCGCACCCCACGGTGTTCGTCGGCTACGAGACGACTGGCGTCGACCGGCCGCGTGCAGGCGATCGTGGCCGAAGGCCGCGCCGTCGCCGCGCTCGAAGCCACCGAGACGCACGGGGCCAGCGCGTCGAGGTTGTCCTGGACACCACCCCCTTCTACGCCGAGGGCGGCGGCCAGGTCGGCGACCGCGGCGAGCTGATCGTCTGGCCCGAGGCGGCCGCGTTCGTCGTCGAGGACACGCAGGCGGTCGGCGAGGGTGGTGTCGTCGCGCACATCGGCCGGCTGGTGGAGGGACGCCTGACGGCCGGCCACGAGTCGAGGCGCGCGTCGACGCCGGCTCGCGCGCCGACACGATGCGCAACCACACGGCACGCACATCCTGCACGCCGCCCTGCGCAAGGTGCTGGGCAGCCACGTGCGCCAGGCCGGCTCCCACGTCGGCCCCGACCGCCTGCGCTTCGACTTCACCCACCTGGAGGCGATGAGGCCGGACGAGATCGCCGAGGTCGAGAGCGCTGGCGAACGAGGTCGTGCGCTACAACATCGAGGTGCATGTCGACGCAGGAGCGCTACGAGGACGCGATCGCCGGCGGCGCCCTCGCCTTCTTCGGCGACAAGTACGCCGACACCGTGCGCGTGGTCGGCATCTGCGACGTCCGAGCGCTGCGACTGCCTGCTTCAGCAAGGAGCTCTGCGGCGGCACCCACGTCCACGCCTCCGGCGACGTCGGCGCGATCATCATCACCGCCGAGACGTCGATCGGCGCCGGCATGCGGCGCATCGAGGCCGTGACCGGCCGCGCCGCCGCCGAGCGCATCCGGCGCGGCGAGGACACGCTCGCCGCCGTCGGCGCCGCCCTCAAGACCTCGCCGGCGGAAGCGCTGTCGAAGGTCGAGGCCCTGCAGGCTGAGGCCGAAGCCCTGCGCCGTCGCGTGCAGGCGCTGGAGCGCCAGTCCGCCCGCGACGAAGCCGATGGCCTGGCCGCGAGCGCCATGATGGTAGATGGCGTCGCGGTCCTGGCCGCGCGCGTCGACGCCTCGAACGCGGACTTCCTCGAGGATCTGGGCGACGGCCTGAAGTCGAAGCTTGGAAGCGCCGTCATCCTTCTCGGGGCCGATATCGACGGCCGGCCCACCTTCCTGGCCATGAGCACGCCGGACGTCGCCCGAAAGGTGCCGGCCGGGGACGTGGTGCGCGCGGCCTCGCAGGCCGCGGGCGGCGGCGGCGGCGGGCGGCCGGAGCTGGCCCAGGGCGGTGGCTCCGACCTGTCGAAGCTGGACGCCGCGCTGCAGGCGGGCGCCAGGCTGGCGGAAGAGAGGCTGCGGGCCTGAGCGCGCACGCCTTCTTCGTTGGCGCGCGGGGCCGAAACTCTATGTGTGAAGCGCTTCCTCTGGATGTCGGCGGCCGCAATAACCCTGGGGTTCATGGTGGCCGAGTACCTGCCCGGAAGGTTTGCATCGACCTACGCCGAGACGCTCGGGCCTCTACTGGGCACCAGTTGGCTGTCTTACGTCCTTCACAAATGGTGGCGCGAACACGAGGCATTGGTCCTTCAGCTTTCGACCTGGCGTCTCTGGGCAATTCTGGCGGCGGCCCTGTTTCTTCTGCTCCCCGGCGGCTTCAGGCTTCTGTGGGCCGACTTCTGGCTGTTCGCGCCCATGCTCTGGCCTCTGATCGAGATTGCGCTGACGCTGCGGCGCCGCTCGCGGCGGGGGATGGCCGGCGCGGCCTGACGGCGTTAAGGCGGCGCCAGCGCCTCGTGCTGAGGGAGGCGTGTTCGTGACCTCTGGGCCCAGCCTCCCGGCCGAGGGCCGCCTGCTCGGGCTCGACGCCGGCGAGCGCCGCGTAGGCATCGCGATCTCGGACCCGGAGCAGCGGCTGGCGGTGCCGTTGCGGACGGTGGCGCGCGACGTCGCGCGCGCGGAGATCGGCGACCTGGCGCGGGCGGAAGAGATCGCGGGAATCGTGATCGGGCTGCCACTTTCGCTAAGCGGTGAGTCCGGAGAGCAGGCCGCGCGCACGCGAGAGTTCGCGCGGGCACTGGAAAAGGCGCTAAACTTGCCCGTCGCCTTCTGGGACGAAAGGCTGTCGAGCCAGGAGGCGGACCGAATTCTGGCGCCTTCCGGGCGGCAGGGCCGGCCCGACCAAGGTCGCGGGCCGCGCCAGACGGCCGGAGAAGGGCGCAACGGACCTGGTGGCGGCAACGATAATCCTGCAGGCATACCTCGACAGCCGTCGGGGTCTGCGATTTGAAAACTAACGCCGTAAACACGGCCTTCTTTGGCATAGGCCTGGTCGCTGTTGTATTGGCAGCGGGCTGGGTGATCAAAGAGACGCCGGCCTCCGTGCCCAAGCGCGCCGCTCAGGTGCGCGTCCTCACCAGCCCCGAGACGGTTTTCATTGACGTCAAGGCCGGCGAGAACGCCGTCGATATCGGCCGCCGCCTGCAGGAGTCGGGCGTGATCGAAGACGGCGGCTCCTTCAGCCTGCTGGCCCGCGCCACCGGCGCCGAGCGCAGCCTGGCGGCCGGCGAGTACGAATTCGAGCAGGGCACCAGCGTCGTCGACGCTCTCTCCCGTATTCGCAACGGCCTCACGGCGGCCCGCGTCGTCACCATTCCCGAGGGCCTGCGCGCGGAGGAAGTCGCCGCGCTCCTGGAGCGCCGCGGCATCGTCAAAGGCAGTGACTTCATGTCGGCGCTAATCGCCGCGACCCTGCCCGGGACGCCGGCCTCCGCGTTGGTGTCATCACGCCCGTCGGGCACAGGCATCGAAGGTTACCTCTTCCCCGCCACCTACAGCTTCTCCCGCAAGGCGACGGCGCTGGACGTGGTCACCGCGATGCTGAAGACGATGGACGACCGCTTCACGCCGGACATGCGCGAGCTGGCAAAACAACAGGGCCTATCGCCGCACCAGGTACTGACCCTGGCCGCGATCATCGAGCGCGAGATCGTGGTGCCGGAAGAGCGCCCGCTGGTCGCCAGCGTTTACCTGAACCGGATGCGTCAAGGGATCGCGCTGCAGGCCGACCCGACGGTGCAGTACGCCGTGGGCCCGGCGCCGGGCACGCTGGGCCTCTCCAGCTACTGGAAGCGTGAGCTGACCATGGCCGACCTGCGCTCGGCGTCGCCATATAATACTTATGCGAAGCAAGGTCTTCCGCCGGGCCCGATCGCCAACCCAGGAGTGGACTCGATCCTGGCGGTGCTGCACCCTGCCGAGACCAACTACCTGTTCTTTGTAGCGAGGCCGGACGGTACCCATGCCTTCTCAGCGACGTTCGAGGAGCACGAGCGCAACGTCGAACGCTTTCAGCGCTGACCTCACCTCCAACCCCCTCTCCGCCGGGCGTAGAGGGGGCTTCCGGAGAATGTGGTGAAGACGGCGGCGCTCTTGGGCTATCCGCTCGCGCACTCGGTGACGCCGGCCATGTACGCGCCGGCGTTCGCGGCCATGGGGATCGCAGCGCGCTGCGAGAAATGGGTGACGCCGGCCGAAGGGCTGCCCGAGGCAGTCGGGCGGCTGCGAAAGGCGGGCATGTTCGGCGCCAACGTGACGGTGCCCCACAAAGAGGCCGTGATGCCCCTGCTGGACCACATCGAAGCTTCGGCCAGGGACATCGGGGCGGTGAACTGCATCGTCAGGGCCTCGGGCGGCGTATTGCGCGGCTATAACACCGACAAGGACGGCTTCATGCGCTCGCTGCGCGAGGCAGGCTTCGCACCAGAGCGGCGGAGAGCCCTGGTCCTGGGCGCCGGCGGCGCGGCCCGAGCCGTAATCGTGGGGCTAATCGAAGCGGGAATCGCGGCGATAACCGTGGCTAATCGGACGCCGGAGCGCGCGAATAGGCTTGCGAGCGGCGTCGCCAGGCTCGACTTCGAGATCGGCGTCGCCGGCTGGCACGACGCGGCATTCGACGCTGGCCTGCGCCCAGGCAGACATCCTGGTGAACACGACGCCAATGGGCACGATTAACACCGGCCTGGCCGCCGAGTCGCCGGTCGAGGAGCGCCATTTTCGGCCCGGTGTCTTCGCCTACGACCTCGTTTACAACCCCTCCGAGACGCCGTTTCTGGCGCTGGCCCGCGAAGGCCGGCGCGATCCCGGTCTCGGGACTCGATATGCTGGTGTACCAGGGGGCGGAGTCGATTCGCCTCTGGACGGGCCGCGAGCCTCCGGTAGACGTGATGCGCGAGGCGGCGAGGGCGGCGCTGGGTCTGAGCGCGGGAGCAGGAGGCGCCTGAGTGGTATACGGCGTGATCTTCGTCGCCGTCCTGCTGCTTCTGGTCGCCTACGTGATCCTTCAGGAGACGCGGGCCCAAATGCACTGGCGCGGCCTGGTAGCCGGCGGCGACGTCAGCGCCATAAAAGAGCTGCTGGACACCGAGATCGAGCACTGGCACAACGAGCGCGTCCCCAAGGGCACGCCGGCGCTGCTTTGGCACGGCATCCAGACTGTCGAGCTGATCGACGTAAGCTCCGATGGGGCGAGGGTGAACTGCAGCGCCGAAGGCGAGTTCTCGTTGGTCGAGGGCCGCCGAGTCGAGACCAGCAGCGCCCTGGACGAGGCCAGGAAGATCACGATGAAGCTCGCGGACATGATCTTTTACGAAGTGCCCAACGTAAAGCTCGATCACGTCCAGGTCGACGTCTATACGTCGTTCCGCGACGACGCCGGACGCGCGGAGCCAAGGTGTATCCTCAGCACCAGGGTCGCGCGGCAAGGAGTCGAGGACCTGGACTGGGAGTCGACGTCGGCGGACGATTTCATCGAAGCGGCGAGCGGGCGATACGCCGCCGATACCAGCGGGGCGGTGCACGCCGTCGAGCCGCTTCCCTGGCAGGACGGCAACGCGCCCGCCAACGAATCGGCGTAAGCCTGAAACGCAGCGAGTGAAGAAGTGCAGAGCCTGAGATTCCTCACAGCCGGCGAGTCCCACGGCAAGGGGCTCCTGATCATCGTCGAAGGGATGCCCGCGGGCCTGCCGATGAGCGAAGACTACATCGCAGGCCATCTTCGCCGGCGCCAGGCTGGATACGGCCGCGGCAAGCGCCAGCAGATTGAGCAAGACTTTGCCGAGATCGTCAGCGGCGTGCGTCACGGGCTAACCATGGGCGGGCCGATTGGCCTGCGCATCGAAAACAAAGACTGGAACAACGCTAATTGGCAGAAGCGCATGGCCGTCGACCCGATCGACGAAGAGATCGAGAAGCTGACCCAGATGCGCCCCGGTCACACAGACCTCGCTGGCGCCGTGAAGTACGGCCTCGACGACGTCCGTCCCGTGCTCGAGCGCTCGAGCGCTCGGGAGACCGCGGCCAGGGTCGCGGCCGGAGCGGTCGCGCGACGCCTGCTCGAGGAGTTCCACCTGCGTATCCACAGCCAGGTGCTGTCGATCGGCGAAATCGAATCGGCGCCGGCCGCTCAGCCCGATTGGGCTGCCATCGAGGCTTCGCCGGTGCACTGCGGCGACCCCGCGGCCGAGAAGCTGATGATCGAACGCATCGACCGCGCGAAAGAGGATTTGGACACGCTGGGCGGCATCTTCGAGGTGCGGGCGACAGGCGTGCCCATGGGGCTGGGCAGCTTCGTGCAGTGGGACCGCAAGCTCGACGGGCGCCTGGCGCAGGCCATCCTCAGCATCCAGGCCGTCAAGGGAGTTGAAATCGGCACAGGGTTCTCCAACGCGCGTAGCCCTGGGTCGCAGGTGCAGGACGTGATCCTGCCCAGGGAGCAGTGGGGCGACCGGCCCTGGGTGCACGCATCTAACCGCGCCGGCGGATTCGAAGGCGGCGTCACCAACGGCGAAGACGTGGTCGTGCGCGGCGCCCTGAAGCCGATATCGACGCTGCCGCGGCCGCTGGCCAGCGCCGACCTTCACACCGGCGGCTCCACCAACGCGTTCTACGAGCGCGCCGACGTCTGCGTGGTGCCGGCGGCCGGGGTCATCGGCGAGGCCATGGTGGCGCTGGTCCTCGCGGACGCCGCGCTGGAAAAGTTCGGCGGCGACCATGTTCGGGAGACGTTGCGTAACTTCGCGGCCTATCAGAAGACCATCGGGCCGCGGGCGGAGTTAGAGTAAAGTTATGGCTTCAATGCGCAAGATAGAGTCGTCCAAGAAGACCAAGCTGGAGGAGCTGGCCGAACAGGATTCGGAGATCAAAAAAATCCTGTCTGAGCCAGTCGGGACTCCGGTACCGAAGCTGACCCGTGACCAGGCCATCGCGATTGTACAGGCAGGCATAGGGACAGCACCGTCGCAACCGACCGGCGTAGAGTACGTCCGCCATGTCAAGAAATATTGGCGGTCTTTGATGCCACGTGACCGACGCCCTCTTTGACACCACGTTCTTCATTGACTTGAGGCGCGCAGACCCCGCAGCGGAACGGATCTGGGAGATGGTTCGGCGCGGAGAATTCACTGGTGCCTACTCCGTACTGACCGTCTTTGAATTGTGGGTCGGGCGGGGAATCACCCGTACTGAGGAAGTATTCTACGAGGCCAATTTCCAGCTGTTGGAAGAAGCTGAAGTCACCTCTGGCATCGCTCAAAGAGTTGCCACGTGGATCCGAGGCATCCGCGCATCCATTCCAGAGGCCTTGTCGAGAGATGCTTTGATTGCGGCGACTGCCGTCGCTCGGGGAGAGCCAATCTACACGAGGAATGTGCGAGACATGCAGAGGTTCGCGGTGAGCGTGGTGCGCTACTAATGGGTGGGATCAGCGCCATGGCGCTCATCGGTTTCTCCGGCACCGGCAAGTCCACGGTTGCGCGCCTCCTGGCGCAGCGCCTGGGCTGGGAGACCTTCGATCTCGACGCCGAAATCGCGCGCGCCACGGGCCGCGCGATTCCGGACATTTTCGCTGTCGATGGAGAAGCCGCATTCCGGCGGTTGGAGGCGCAGCACCTCAGGGCCAGGCTCGATTTACCACGGGCGGCGGGAATTGTCGTTGCCCTCGGCGGCGGCGCGACGCTGAGCGAAGCTGTCCGGCATGCGATCGCGGAGGCAGGGGTGATCGTCTGCCTGGACGCTACGCCCCAGACAATCACGGCCAGACTGCGGGCCGGCGACGGTGTGTCGCCGTCGGAGAGGCCGCTTCTTGCCGTGCCGAATCCGGGCACTCAAGTCGAGCGGCTGAAGGCGGCGCGCGCGGCCCTGTATGCGTTGGCCGACTTCACGGTGCATGTCGACGCCCTAACGCCGGTGCAGGTTGCCGAGGAGGTTGAGCGCCTGGTCCGAGACCACGGCCATGCTGCCTTCTCTCGCCCCGGTCGGGTCGAATCGCTCACCCGCGCCCCGGCGGATCTGCCGCCGCTCCTCGATGCGCCGGGCGCTGCGACAATCGTGCGCACGGCCTCCGGCGATTACCCCGCATACGTGGGTTGGGGGGAGTTGGAGCGCCTGGGCGACCACGTCCGGCGTGCCACCGGCGCGCGCCGCGCGTTCGTCATCAGCGATGCAACGGTCATCAAAGCGTGGGGAGAGACCGCGGTCTCCAGCCTGAAGTCGGCGGGCCTGGAGGTCGCGCAGGCTGCCGCGACCGATGGCGACATGTCGAAGAGCCTGGCGTCGGCCGGCAAGCTCTATGCCTGGCTGGCCGAGGAGCACGCCGAGCGCCGCGACGTAATCGTCGCGCTGGGCGGCGGCATGGTGGGCGACCTGGCGGGCTTCGTCGCGGCGACGTACCTGCGCGGGATGCCCCTGGTCCAGGCGCCGACGAGCCTTCTGGGCATGGTCGATGCTTCCATCGGCGGCAAGACCGCGGTCAACCACGCCGGCGCAAAGAACATCGTCGGCGCCTTCTACCAGCCGAAAGCCGTGGTGGCGGACGTGGCGACGCTTCGGACGCTGCCGCGTCGAGGGCTAGTCGAAGGTCTGGGCGAGGTCGTCAAGCACGGGTTCATCCAGGACGAGTCGCTACTAGACCTTGTGGAGGCTCGCCTGGAGGACCTACTGGCGCTCGACGCCGAACTCACTACGGAAATCGTGCGCCGCAACATGCAGATCAAGGCCTCAATCGTTTCCGAGGACGAGAAGGAAACCGGCGGCAAGCGCGAGCTGCTCAACTATGGCCACACGCTCGGCCACGCCTTCGAGGCCGCCGGCGACTACAGCGTCCTACTGCACGGTGAGGCCGTCGCCGTCGGCATGATGGCGGCGGCGGAAATCGGCCGCCGGCTGGGACTGACGCCGCCGGCGCTGGTGGAACGCCAGAGGCGCCTGCTGGAGCGCGCCGGCTTGCCAACGCGGCCTCCCACAGGCATGGATCGCAGCCGGGTCCGTGAGGCGATGGCGCTGGACAAGAAGATCGTCGCCGGTACGCAGCGCTGGGTGCTGCTCGAAGCCATTGGGCGGCCGGTGGTGCGTGACGACGTGCCCGCCGGAGTGGTGAGCGGGGTCCTGGATGACCTCCTCGCCTGACGAGGCCGTCCTGGCAACGAGAGCGGCCTACGAAAGTGACGCCGTTGCCTGGGCGAACCGCAACCACCGCTTCGACCTGCGCGCGCTCCGGCAACGGCGGCTGGCTGAAATGACCGGCGGCGGCGGGACGGTGCTCGATCTCGGCTGCGGGCCAGGCCTCGACGCGCCGGGCCTGCGCGAGCTTGGGCTGACAGTCGTCGGGCTCGACATAACGCATGCCATGCTGGCGATCGCCGCCCCGAAGCTCGGAGGGCGTGCCTTGATAGGAGACTCGCGGCGTTTGCCTTTCGCCGCCGACGCCTTCGAAGGCGTATGGGCCAGCGCCAGCCTGCTGCACCTGCCCAAAGACCAGGTCGCAATGGCGCTGGCCGAGGTCAGGCGCGTCCTGAAGCCCGGCGGCGCATTTTACTCGGGCATGAAGGGCGGCGACCACGATGGATTCGTTGAGCCCTGGGCCGGCCATCCGGTGAAGGTACGGCGCCACTTCTCGCACTACCAGCCTGACGAATGGACGGCGTATCTCGCGAAGACGGGTTTTGCCGTCGAGGAGCAGGCGGTCGAGAACGCCGGCGCGGTGCTGCCGGATACGCCCTGGATCATCACTTACGCGCGGAACCCGCGCTGAGTGCCGAGAATGCCGCCTTGCGCGCGATAGTGAGAGGCCGCGTACAGGGCGTGGGCTTTCGCTTCTTCGTCGAGAGGCAGGCGAGTGGCCTCGGCCTCAACGGCTGGGTGCGCAACCTCGGCGACGGGTCATCGGTCGAGGTGCTGGCCGAGGGGCCGCGGGCGGCGCTTGAGTCGCTGCTGTCCGACCTGCGCCGCGGACCGCACATGGCCGCGGTCGATGATGTCGAAGCTACGTGGGTCGCCGCCCGCGGTGAGTCTCAAAGGTTCGAGATCAGATGACCGTGCGAGATGGATGGCTGGCAGGCGCCGGCGTCACCAACTGTCCATCTTAGCTTCGCACCACCGGCCCCAGCATGATTGCCTCGGCTTCCTGGCCCGGCTCCAGCACCGGCACATCCTCGGGGCAGACCACCAGAGCGTTGGCCAGCGCCATCGAGGTCAGGATGCCGGAACCCTGCGGCCCGGTGAGGCGGGCGTAGTAGTGGCCATCGCGCTCGCGGACGATGGCACGGGCCAGGAAGCGGCGGCCGTCGTTGTTTTCGACGCGGTCTTCGACCACGACTCGCAGAGTCGGGCGTTCCCAGCCGGAGCGGCCCATCATTTTGTAGATCGCCGGCCGCCCGAACAGCTCGAACGTCACCATGGAGCTCACCGGATTGCCGGGCAGTCCGATGTGCGGCATCGCGCGATCACCCGCGCGGAAGCTGCCGAAGGCCAGCGGCTTGCCGGGCCGCATGCGCACCGTCCAGAACTCGACGTCGCCCTCGCGCATGAGCACGTCCTTCACGACGTCGTAGTCGCCGCGCGAAACGCCGGCCGACGTGATCAGGAGGTCGGCGTCGAGCCCTTGCCGCAGCTTCGCCGTCAGATCATCGACGGTGTCTCGGGCGATTCCCAGGCGTCGCGGCAGGCCGCCGGCCTCCCGCACCAGGGCGGCGACGGAGTAGGAGTTGGCGTCGTAGATGCGGCCGGGTTCGTGCGGCTGCCCCAGCTCCAGGATCTCGTCGCCGGTCGAGAGGATGGCGACGACGGGGCGGCGATAGACCCTGACGGTTGGGCTGCCCAGCGACGCCAGGACGCCGATCTGGGCCGCGCCCAGCTCGGTGCCGGCGCGAAGGACGATCTCGCCGGCCCGTATGTCCTCGCCGGCGTAGCGCAAGTTGTTGCCGCGGCTGGCCGCCTTGAAGATGCCGACGGCCTCCGGCGCCTTGGCGAAGGCGCCGAAGTTCCGGCCCGGCGGCTCATCGGTCTCCTCGAAGGGGACGACCGAGTCGGCGCCCGTCGGGATGGGCGCGCCGGTCATGATCCGCACGGCCGTCCCGCGCTCGACCCGGCCGGCGAAGATGTAGCCGGCGGCGACCTCGCCGACCACTCGCAGCCGCACGGGCGAGTCCGGCGAAGCGCCTTCGGTGTCGGCGGCGATGACGGCGTAGCCGTCCATGGCGGTGTTGTCCAGGGGCGGGATCGTGAGTGGCGAGACAATGTCTTCGGCGAGCACCTGTCCCAGTGCGTCAGGCAGAGCCTTCTCTTCGATGTCCAGGATCGAGACGAAGTCGAGGATGCGCTCGCGCGCCTCTTCGATGCTGATCATGTCGGCCGGCTTCATCATGGCAGGCCGATCTTAGCAGGAGAGTAATCAGTAATCAGTGATTAGTAATTAGTTCCGAGTGCGGGCCAGCGTGGGAAGTAACGACCACGATCACCGGAAGACAGATTCGCGCCCGAATCGATTCCGGACTAATGACCGATAACTGATTACTAATTACTGCAGCTCAGCCGCACCGCCAGACAGGTGGTCGTCCGCTGGACGCCATCGATGTGCTGGATGCCTTCGGTAATGGTGTTGCCCAACTTGTCGAGGTCATCCGCCTCCATCTGGACGATGACGTCATAAGGGCCGGTGACTGTGTCGACGCCAACCACTTTGGCGTCGGGGTGTTTGAGGGCGACGAGCGCGTCAGCCACGCTCTTTGACCTGCCGACCTCGGCTTCGATGAGGACGTATCCGCGGACCGACATCGGCAGCGCCTCCTGATTTGGAATCGGGCGGGGTCTAGCCTGATCATTTATCTGAGGGCGTATCCGTGTCAACACGGGGGACGCGTTGACCCCCCGAAAGCGGCGTTCCTATACTCGTCTATTGGAGTGACCGATTATTCTTCCAGTGAACATCACCCGCACTAGCAGGTCCCGCGCCGTTGCTCCGGCGTAAGCGCTTCTGGTTCGGGCTGGCCATCAGCCTCGGCTCTCTGGCCTTCTTCCTCGCCCGCACCAGCTTCGGCGACATCATGGACGCTTTCCGGGGCGCCGACTACGCCTTGGCGCTGGCGGCGGTGCCCCTGTACTTCGCCGGCTTCTGGATCCGCACCGTGCGCTGGAAGCTCCTCATGAGGCCGGTCAAGGACGTCCCGACGGCACGCCTCTTCCCGGTGGTGCTGGTGGGCCTGACGGCAAACAACGTCATGCCGGCCCGCGTGGGCGAGCTGGTGCGCGCCTACCTGGTCGGCGAGCGAGAGAACAGTCAGCAAGACAGCCGCCCTCGGCACCATCGCGGTCGACCGCGTGTTCGACGGGCTGACGCTGGTGGCGATTCTGGCGGCCGTGACCGTATTTTCGGGGACGGACGCCACGATCAAGCGCATCGGGATCGGCACCGGTGTCGTCTTCGTCACCGGCACCATCGTCCTCACCGCGCTGGCGTTCTCGCCCGACAAGGCGCGAAACCTGGCGCTGAGGCTGCTGAACCTGCTGCCTCATGGCCTGGAGGAGCGAATCGAGGGCCTTCTGGACAGCTTCCTCCAGGGCCTGCAGTCGCTGCGCAGCCCTGCTTCCATCCTGATCGCGCTGGCGCTCTCGTTCGCCTCGTGGACGGTCGAGGTCTCGATGTACGTGGTGGTCGGCGAGGCCTTCCACCTGAATGTTGGCATCGAGGTCTACTACTTGATCGCCGCGGCGGCAAACCTGGCGCTGTCCGTGCTGGCCTCGCCAGGCGGGGTTGGCCCTTTCGAAGTCGCGACGCAGGCAGTGCTGATCGACATCTACGGTGTCGCCAGCGGCTCCGCGGAAGCCTTTGCGATCGCGCTGCACGCGCTGCTCTTGGGGCCCGTGATCATCGTCGGGTTCATTCTGCTCTGGGCGATGCAAATCTCCTTGAGCGACGCCCTCGGCGGGCGCCCGGGCGACAGGCAGGACCCGACGGGAGACGGCGACGGCCCCGCGAAGGTGGCTGTTGCGCCCCACCCGGCGGTCGAATGAAGGTTGGGATTGTCGGGGCGGGCGCGGCCGGGCTCGCCGCGGCATATGACCTGACCAGGGCCGGCCACGAAGTCACGATATTCGAAGGAAGCTCTAACGTCGGCGGCCTGGCGTCCGGATTCAAGCCGGAGCGCTGGGAATGGACGCTGGAGAAGTTCTACCACCACTGGTTTGCGTCCGATAAGTCGATTCTCGGCCTGATCGACGAGCTTGGTTGGCGGGACGAGGTGCTCTTCCCGCGGCCGGTCACGGTCGTCTATTACCAGGGCCGCTGGGAGCAGTTCGACTCGCCGGCGGCGATCCTGAAGTTCGTGCTCAGGCACTTCTCGCCCCTGGACGCCGCGCGGTTCGCCGCGGCCGCGGCCTATCTGCGCTTCACGCCGCGCTGGCAGCCACTGGAGCGCATCACGGCCGACGCCTGGATGCGCAAGTGGTTCGGCGACCGCGTGTACGAGGCGCTGTGGAAGCCGCTGCTGGTCGGCAAGTTCGGCGAGGAGAACCTGGGCATCGTGAACATGGCCTGGATGTGGGCGCGCCTGCACGTGCGCACTACCCGGCTGGGGACATTCACCGGCGGCTTCCAGGCCTTCCTGGACCGCTTCGCGGCCGTCGTCCAGGCTCAGGGCGCCGAGATCAGGCTGGACACCCCCGTCGTACGCCTGGCCCGGCGCGACGATGAGATCGAAGTTGAGACGAAGGGCGGAGTCGAGCGCTTCCGGGCTGTGATCTCGACGTCGTCGCCGGCCCTGATGGCGCGCATGACGGAGGAGCTGCCGGAGAGCTACGTGGGCCAGCTGCTGAAGCTGAAATCGATGGGCGCCGTGGTGCTGGTGCTGGCGCTGGACCGCCAGCTAACACCTTTCTACTGGCACAACATCCCCAAGGAAGCGGGCTTCCCCTTCCTGGCGCTTGTCGAGCACACCAATTACATGAGCGCGGAGCACTATGGCGGCGAGCGCATTGTCTACTGCGGCGATTACCTGGCCCCGGAGCACGAGTACTTCAGTCTTTCCAAGGAAGAGCTGTTCGAGCGCTTCCTGCCGGCATTGAAGCGCTTCAATGCCGATTTCGACCCGAGTTGGGTGCGCGAAACGTGGCTGTGGAAGACGCCGTACGCGCAGCCGGTGCCGCCCCTGGACCACTCGCGTAACATCCCGCCGTTGCGCACGCCGATCCAGGGGCTGTACTTCGCGTCGATGAGCCAGGTCTATCCCTGGGACCGCGGCACCAACTTCGCCGTCGAGATCGGGCGCAGGGTGGCCGGCCTGGTCATCCAGGACGCGCCCGTGCTCACGCACGCGGCCGTGCGGGCTTGAGCGCCGACACCCCCTGCGCCTGCGGCCGATCGCGCACCTGCTCGAAACCGGCGGCTTGAAGGCGCCGTATCACGCCCGTCCGGACGCGCTTGCCGGCCTTTTCGCCGGGAGCGCCGGTGTAGTGGAAGAGCCTGCCGCCCGGCTTGAGGACGCGGAAGAGCTTCGCGTAGAACTCCCCCGAGTACAGCTCGCCCGCCAGGCTGAGCCGTGGCGGGTCGTGGAAGACGCGGTCGAAGGTCGCGTCCGGGAAGGCGTCGACGCCCTTCGAAGGCGTCTTCGAGGCGCAATTCTATCTTCGGGTTCTGAAAGAGCTCGGCCGATGCCGGGTTATGGCGCACGGCCTCGATGACGTTGGCGTCGACCTCGAAGCAGACGACACGGCTGACGGCGGTCGCGCGTGCCATGGCGATGGCGCTGTAGCCGAGGCCGCCGCAGGTGTCGAGGCAGACGCCGGTCAGCGGCCGCAGCTCGCGCAACGACGCTTCGAGGATCGCGGTGATGGTGGGCGAGGCGCTCTTCATCCTGATGCCGGAGATCTCGAGGTTGGGCAGGTCGCCCGGCTCCTGAAAGAGCAGGTAGAGGCGATTGGTGTCCGGCGAGAAGTGGGAGTAGAGGACTGTGCGCAACCCTCACCCCCCGGCCCCCTCTCCCATCAAGGAGAGGGGGAGGGCGGAGGCGGAAGGGAGGGCGGAGGGGAGGGCGGAGGCAGACGGGAGGAGGAAGGCCATCGTTGGGGAGTCCGGTAGCGGCCGCCGGCGGCTAAGCCTGCGCCAGGCCGTCCCATTTGCCGGCTTCGACGGCCGTGAGGAAGTCCAGGGCCAGGCGGTTGAAGAGGGCAGGCTCCTCCAGGTTGATGCCGTGGCCGCTTTGAGGGAAGACGGCGAGGCCGGCGGAGGGAATGTTGTGCTTCATGAACAGGGCCGGTTCGATGCAGGCGCTGTCTTCGTCGCCGACCAGGACCAGCGTTGGCACCCGAAGGGCCTTCATCTGTTCCTCCCAGACGAAGATCGGCGCCCTGCCGGCCTGGACGCCACGCATGGTCAGCGCCGAGCCCAGCGGCGAATGCGAGGCCAGGAGGTCGGCGAACTCCTTGTAACCAACGGGGTCCTTGCGCCTCAACTGGAGGCGGCTGGCCCCCATGGCGTAGTCGCGCAGGCCGGCGGTGCCTTCGGCTTCCAGACGGGCGGCGAGGGCGTTGCAGCCGGCGCGAAACTGCTCCGGATTGGTGCTGCCGCTGCCGGCCGCGGCGACGATGAGCGCGCGCGTCATTTCCGGGTGGCGTATGCCGAAGTGCAGCGCCGTGGCGCCTCCCATCGAGAGCCCGCCGACGTACGCCTGCTCGATGTCGAGGTGGCGCAGGAGGGCGTAGAGGTCTTCGACGGCATTGTCCTGGCTGTAGGCGCCCGGGTCGGAAGGGACTTCGGACGGCGGGTAGCCGCGGGCGTTGTATGTGATCACCCTGTAGCGGCGCGCGAAGAAGTGTACCTGGGGCAGCCAGCTCTCCATGCTGCCGGCGAACTCATGGCACCAGACCAGGGGGAAGCCCTGGCCGGCCTCTTCGTAGGCAATCTCCACGCCGTTGACCGCTGCCCGGGCCATGCCTCACGCCCTCCTTTTGCGATGTGCGCCATCTTACCGCTTCGAGAATCGCCTGAGGGCGGCGACTCAAGGCCGGTGCTATGTGGGCTCGCGCACTTCCAGCGCCTGCAGGCGCCTGTTGGCCAGGATCAGGGCCGCCGCCGTGGCAATGGCCGCCATGATGAGTGCGGTCGTGCCGCCGACGTAAGCTTCGAAAGTATTCGGAATGGAACCCGCGATCCAATCGGCCAGCCCTATCGTGTAGTGACGAATGCTCAGGTAGCGGGTGCCGTTGAAGATGGCCGTGATGGCGCCTTCCCAGAGGAAGACGTAGACAAGGCCCGTGATCAGGGCCCGGCTCGTCGCCACGCTGAGAAAGACGAACACGGCAGTGTATGCCAGGCAACCGAAGATCAGCGCGGCACCGACGCCGAGGAGCATCGGCGTCTCCGAGCGCCCCTCTAGCGACACGGAGCAGGCCAGGACGGAGAACGGCACCACCAGGGCAGAGGTAATCAGCCAGGCGGCGGTGACCTTGGGCAGGAGGATCTGCCAGCGCTGGATCGGTTTGGTGAGCAGGTAGATCACGGTCCCGTCCTCGATCTCGTCGCCGATGGCGCTGGTGCCCAGGAGCAGCGCCGTCAGCGGCAGGACACGCCGTGACGATGAGGCCGACGAAGAGGACCCGCGCCGTGAACCGCTCCGGGCTGACCGCGGGGTCGCTGAGCCGGAAGACGACCGCGACGATCAGCGGGATCGCAGCACAGGCCGGCGAGCAAGCAGGGTGCTGCGTCGGACCGCGAGTTGTCTCAAGGTCAGCCTGAAGATGAAGCCGATCATCGCTTCACCAGGTAAGAGAACACGCTCTCCAGCGACTCGTCGGTCGGGAAACATCTCGAATAACGTCACGCCGGTCGCTCGCGCGATCCGGGGCAGGGCGTGCGAGAACCCGGCCAGGTCTGAGGAACGCACCGAGAGGCGGCCGTCGTCGACCTCGACGCCGAACACCGAGGGCTCGCCGATCAGAGCTGGGCTGCCAGCCTGCGGTCGTCGCTCGAGCGGATGGTGACGGCGTGGGGGCGGTCGGTCATCAGGCGGCGGATGGCGTGGAAGTCACCTGAAGCGGCGAGTCGGCCGGCGACGATGACAAGCACGTTCTCGGCGACGTGCTCGACCTCCTCCAGGATGTGGGAGGAGAAGACGATAGTCGCGCCCTCGGCGGCCATGCGCCGCAGCATGTCCATCATGCGCAGGCGCTGCCGCGGGTCGGCGCCGTTGAAGGGCTCGTCCAGGAGCAGGACTCGAGGCCCGTGGACGATGGCCGCCGCGATCTTGATTCGCTGCTTCATGCCCTTCGAGTAGCCGCCGGTGGCGCGGTCCGGCGACGTCCACAAGCTCCACCTCTTCGATGGCGCGCCTGGCGGCGGCGTCAGGGTCTGGCAGGCCGTGGAGGCGCGCGCTGAGGCGCACGAACTCGAAGCCGGTGAGGAACGGATACACGGACTCGCGCTCCGGCACGAGACCGATCAGGCGGTAGATATCGGGGTTCATCCATGTGGCCTGGCCCATGACCCGCGCCTCGCCGTTCGAAGGCTTCAGCAGGCCCGGCGAGCATGTGCAGCAGCGTTGACTTGCCGGCGCCGTTAGGCCCCAGCAGGCCCGTAATGCCCGGCGCCAAGGTCAAAGGAGATGTCGTTCACGGCGACGACGTTGCCGTACCAGCGCGAGACGCTCGCGACGCGCACGGCAGGGACGGGTGCGTCCTGACTCTCCGCCATCAGACCGCCAGCCTCTGAAAACGCCGGTAACAGGAACGCCAGCGAAACGCGCGGTGTAGGCGACTGCCGTAACGAAGTAGCCAACCGCCGGCCAGATCCAGCGTCCGCGAGCACCGAGTCCGCCGGCGGCCGCGCCGCGAACAGCCAATACACGGCCCCGTCCAGGACGTCGAGGGGGCTGATCAGGAGCATGTATTTCTGCACGTCGCCCGTCGTCGTCTGGACGAGGATGCTTCCCAGGGCGCTGAAGATCACGAAGTAGGCGAGCACCGCCCCCGTCGCGAAAGCGCGGCGGGGCGTCTGGCTGCCGATCGGCCAGCGATACCGCGGCCATGAACATCGCGACGGTCACGGAGCTCACCAGAATTCGGCGGCAACTCAGCCGGCATTGTCTTGCAGGTAGCCGACGAGGTCTTCCGTGGCTACGGCGCTACCCAGGAAGAGGATCGCCTGAGGGAAGATCGAGACGAGAAGAAGGGCCACGAACAGGGCGCCGACCTTGGCCGCGACGTAGTCCTGCGGGCGAGCGCGCGCGAGAAATACAGGGGCAGCGTGTGGTGCCGCTGGTCGCGGCCGATGATCTCCGGTGCGACGACGGCGCAGAACAGGGCCAGGACTATCTGCACGAAGCCGAAGTAGTTCTCCGGCCGAATGATTTCGACCTCCAGGGGCGCTATCGCTGCGACTCCCAGCTGAATCGCCGCCGGTATCAGCGCAATGACGGCAAGGCCGAAGGGGAAGACCTTGCTCCAGCCCGACCTGCCAAGTCCGAAGACCGCCCGCAGGCTGTAGATGAAAAGAGACGCGATGGCGTAGCCGCGTCCCTGCCGGGCGCCTTCGTAGGGGCGATAGCCGAGGTCGTAGATGCTGCCGGCGGGACGGCGCCGCGCTCAGCCACTCGGCGTCCCCCACTTCCGGACGGAAGAGGTCCTCCAGGCGGTGACGGCGCTGCTCCAGGCGCAAGAGGCCGACGCCGCAGGTCGACGACCTCGTCCCGGACGATGTCGTAGGGCTGATTGCCGTCGAGGCTCGATCAGGATCAGGCGGCCGTCCTGTGTCACGTGCAGCCCGCGCGACTTCAACCGTCCAGCAAGCTCGTCCTGCATCGCGTCCACCTCGATCGGCGAGTACCTGCAGCGAGCTGGTGAAGCTGGAGATCGTGTCGGCGCGCATCAGGCGGCCGGCGTCGATCACGACGAGGTTGTCGCAGACGCGCTCGATTTCGCCCAGCAGGTGTGAAGACATCAGGATCGCGATCTCGAACTCGGCGCCGATGCGCCGGATCAGGTCGAGCATCTCGTCGCGCCCCGCGGGGTCGAGGCCGTTGGTCGGCTCGTCGAGCATCAGCAGGCGGGGGTCGTGCACCAGGGCCTGGGCCAGCTTGACGCGCTGCTTCATGCCGGTCGAGTAGCCGCCAATGGCCCGGTAGCGCTCCTCGAACAGGCCGACGTGGCGCAGCATCTCGGCCGTGCGCTCGCGGGCCGCCGCGCGGGGGATGCCGCTGATCTGCGCCATGTGCGCGACGAAGTCGGTAGCGCTGACGTCCGGCGGCAGGCAATCGTGCTCCGGCATGTAGCCGACGAACTGGCGCAGACTTCGGGGCCCTGGGTCGCGGACGTCGAAGCCGAAGAGGAAGGCGCTGCCGGCCGTTCGCGCCAGGAGGCCCAGGAGAATCTTGATCAGGGTGCTCTTGCCGGCGCCGTTGGCGCCGACGAGGCCGGTCACGCCGCCGCCGATGGTCAGAGTCAGCGAGTCCAGCGCGAGGACGCGCGCGCCGTAGCGCTTGCTGAGGTCGCGCGTCTCGACCAGGGGCGCAGTTGCGGACGTGGCGGGGTTGGAGGGCGTCGTCAAGAGTTGGGTCACGTGCCCGATTCTATCGCGCGCCGCGAACCGCCGCCTCCATATCGGCGTGGGCCCGCAGAATTTCAGGCGGCAGGCGCTCGAACTGGGCCAGGTAAGTCTCCCGGCTGTCGAGTTCCGGGCCCCACTCTGTGGGGTCGTAGAGGAGCAGCCGGTCGAGGTCGGCGGGCGCTATCGTCAGGCCTTCGAGGTTCAGTTCGTGGGCTCCGGGAATGACGCCGATTGGCGTCCGATGGCCGCTGGCCTTGCCGTCGGCGAGGTCCAGGAGCCACAGCAGCGCCCGCAGGTTCTCGCCGTAGCCGGGCCAGAGGAAGCGGCCGTAGGCGTCGCGCTGGAACCAGTTGACGTGGGCAAAGATCGGCTGCTTGCGGGCGCGGCCGACGACTTCGAGCCAGTGGCCGGCGTAGTCGCCTTCGGCGTAGGACAGGAACGGGCGCATCGACATCGGGTCGTAGCGCAGGACGCCGTCCTTGCCCTCGGCCGCGGCGGTGGCCTCGGCGCCCAGAGTGAGGCCGTCGTAGACCGCTGCCGCCAGGTTTGGCAGGGCGCGAATCAGCGGCTCGCGGCTCGCGGACGCGGCCGCCGAAGATGATCGCGTCGATCGGCACACCCCTGGGGTCTTTCCAGGAAGGGCTGAGGTTGGGGACGTTGGCCAGCGTGGTCGTGAAGCGGCTGTTGGGGTGAGCCCACTCGTCCCCGGCGGCGCCGCCCTTCCACGGCTGGCGCTTCGCGATGGCCTCGCCCTTCCAGTCGAGCCAGCCGGAGACGTCCGGGGGCTGTGGTGTCCGGCCCTCCCACCAGACCTCCTGGAGCCGCGGGTGATAGGCCATGTTGGTGAACAGGGCGCTGGTGCCCGGGGCCACCGCGGCCATCGCGTTCGGGTTCGTGCGCTCGTTCGTGTCCTTGGCGACACCAAAGACGCCGAACTCCGGATTCATGGCGTAGAGGCGGCCGTCGGCCTCGTCGACGTATATCCAGGCGATGTCGTCGCCGAAGAATTCGACCTCGTAGCGCTGATCGAGGGGCGGCGGTGGCACCATCATCGCCAGGTTGGTCTTGCCGGAGGCGCTGGGGAAGCCGCCGGAGACGTAGTGGGTGACGCCGGTGTGCTTGTCGCGAATGCCGATCAGCATGAACTGCTCGGCCAGAAAGCGGCCGCCGGCGTGGCCGTCGTAAGAGGCCTGGCGCAGGCCGTGGGCGATCTTCCCGAGAAGGGCGTTGCCGCCGTAGGAAGAGCCGAAGTGCAGGATTAGCGCTCGATCCGCGACCGTGACGAAGTGGCGCTTGTCATCCGCAGTGCCCTGCCCCAGGTGGGCGAGGTCGCCGGTGACGTGCACGCCGCGAACGAAGCCGGCCTTCGCCGATGCCTTCGAGCCAGTCGATGCCGACGCGTGCCATTCGAGATCATGTGCAAGACCACAAGGCGGCTGTCCGTGAGCTGTACGCCGGCTGCCCAGGGCGCGAGAGGCGAGCCGGGGTTGGACATGAGGTAGGGGATGACGTACATGGTCTTGCCGCGCGAGGCGCCCGCCATGAGCGCTTTGACTTTGGGCACCATCTCGTCCGCGGGCGCCCAGTTGTTGTAGACGCCGCGGTCGCGCGGGTTGCCCGTGGCGACGAAGGTGCGTTCCTCAGTGCGGGCAGTGTCTTTGGGGTAAGAGCGGGCGTAGTAGAGGCCGCCCGTAACTGGCTGGACCTCGCCGGCCGCGAGAGCCTCCCGGGTCAGACGGGCATCATCGGCGGCGCTGACCAGCTCGATGCGCTCTGCGGCGGTGTGTGCCGCCCACTCGCGGGCGAAGGCTTCGACGGCGTCCTTCATGGCCTGCTCCTCATGCCCGCGCCGCCGCGGGTTAAGGCGGCCTCCGTCGCTGTGCGATCGGCGCCGCGCGACCCTCGACGCCATCCTCGCTCATCATCGGCGCGACGCCGAGGCGCGGTCAACCGTCTATCGTTTCTCCCTTTGGTCAACTATTGGCCTGTATATCAGTAGCATTGCGGCCCTGCCCGTGGATATACTCGGGACGTGATCGGCAGAAACGCTACAAATCTCACGCGAGCAAAGCAGACTTCCGCCGATCCGAACCCCCCACCAGCAACCCCTGCACGACCTCTGGGACTGACCGACGAAAGTGCCGGGCTTCGCTTAGCAATTCGATTTCTGGTCTAGGCCGTGAATACGAGGGCGAGAGCGCTCCCGTACCTTCCCGGCCTCGATGGGCTGCGTGCCCTTGCCGTAATCGCCGTTGTGCTCTTTCATGCCGGCCAGCGCTGGCTGCCGGGCGGCTTCCTGGGCGTCGAAGTCTTCTTCGTCATAAGCGGCTACATCATCACCTCGGCGCTGCTCAGCGAGTGGCAGGAAACTCACTCGATTCGCGTGATGGGCTTCTGGGGGCGGCGCGCCCGGCGCCTGCTGCCGGCGCTATTCGGCCTGCTCGGGGCAATGCTCCTCTTCGGCGTGCTGTTTCAACCCTCGGAGCTGGGCAAGCTGCGTGAGTACTCCCTGGCCGCGGCCGCCTACGTAACAAACTGGAAACTGATCTACGGACACCAGGACTACTTCGAGAGCTTCGAACGGCCGCCGCTGCTGCAACACCTCTGGTCGCTGGCGGTCGAAGAGCAGTTCTACATTGTCTGGCCGCTAGTTTTCGCGGGCCTGCTTAAGCTCCTCAAACCGAAGCTGACCGCGCTCGTCATTCTGGCGGGGGCACTTGGCTCCGCGGCGCTGATGGCGCTGCTGTTCAACGACGTGTACGCGAGCTCCCGGCTTTACTACGGCACGGATACCCGCGCCTGCGGCCTCCTCCTGGGGTCGGCGCTGGCGATCGCGGTGCCGCAGGGCTTCAGCGCGCCGCGGTCTGGCAGCGCCGCATTGTCATTGTTGGGCATCGCCGGGATGGGCGTGCTGGTGGCGGTGTGGTTACGGCTGGGACAGTACGAACCGATACTTTACAAAGGCGGGTTCCTGATAACAGGCGCTGCTACGGCGGCTGTAATAGCCGCTGTTGCGGCGCCACGGAGCCCGCTTTCGCGCGTAATCGGCATCTATCCGTTGCGCTGGGTGGGCACCAGGTCTTATGGCATATACCTCTGGCACTGGCCCCTGCTTCTTCTTACCGAACCCGACGGCGCGACAACAGCAGCCGGCCTGGCGCTGCGCCTCGGCCTGGTGCTCCTGGTGGCGGAAGTGTCGTACCGGCTGATCGAACAACCGGCGAGAAACGGCGCCCTGGGGCGGTTGTGGCGGTCGCTGACCGTGCCGGCGCCGCGCAGCTGGGGCTACACGAAGGCTTTCGGGCTGATTACGGGCTCGGTTGTCGCCGTCGCCTTCGCGGTTTCGATTGCCGCCGTGAGCGCGAAGTCGGCGAACGCCAGCCGCTCGACCTTCGTCGTGGCGCCGCTGCTGATGGATGGCGCCGGCTTGCAGGCCCTGGACCCGCCCTTCGACCCCGCGCCCGGGGTTCCGCTGCCTACGCCGGAACCGCCAGTCGCTCTTCCGCCGGAAGTGCCGGCGACGGCCGAACCAGCTCCGCCCGCTCCGCCGCCCCTGCCCCTGGTCTTGCCGGTCGCCGGCATCGCGCCGATGCCTCCCGGGATCCGCATCACGGCTATCGGCGACTCGGTGATGCTCGGTGCGTCGCGGCAGATGGCCTATGTGATGGGGATAGTCGATGTCGACGCCGACATCGGGCGCCAGACGTCAACGGGCATTGACATCCTGCGCAATGACCTCGCCGCGGGACAGGCCGGCAGCGTCGTCGTCCTGGGTCTGGGGAGCAACGGCAGCTTCACCATGCGCCAGTTCGACCAGATCATGGAGATGCTGGGCGGCGAGCGGCTGGTCGTGTTCGTGAACGTGCGCGTGCCGAAGCCCTGGCAAGACTCGAACAACAGCATCTTCAGCCGAGGAGTTGGCGCGTATCCCAATGCAGTCCTGGTCGACTGGTACGCGGTGACCGAAGGGCATCCTGAGCTTTTCGGCGAAGATCACGTGCACCTGACGGGCGCCGGCGTGCGCTTGTATGCCTCTCTGGTGGCGGAGGCGATCGTCGCCAACTGGAAGTAGCCGTCGAGAGGTTGTCCATCGACGACGTGAAGCGCGGGTCTCCGGCCGAGCAGGTCGAGAACTGACCGTCTGGTCCGCGTTTGGGATACAATCTGGCCGCCCCGCGACGCCGCGAACGAGAGGACGATCATGGACATCAAGCTCGACTGGGTTGGCTGCGCGACTTTCCGCCTCACGATCGGCGACCTGGTGCTGTTTCTGGACGGCTTCATGGACCTGCCGCCGGGCGCACCCGACAACGGCATCTCGACCGCCACGGTCGACCGCGCCGACTTCATCATGGTAGGCCACTCGCACTTCGACCACCTCTGGGGGGCGGAGCGCATTGCCCGCAACACCGGCGCAACGGTCATCGGTTCGCACGAGAGCATCCGCCTGATGCGTGACGAAGAGGTGCCGGAATCACAATGCATGGCCGTCGCCGGCGGCGAGCGAATACGCCTCTCGGACGACGTGATCGTAACCGTGTACCCGAGTCAGCACTCCTGCATCTGGGCCGGTATGAGCCCGCCCGACGTGGTCTGCCTGGGCGACATGGGCATGACCCTGCAGGAGCGCGCCGCCAACCTGGCTGTGCGGATGAACCGCCGCGAAACGGCGCCGGGCCCTCAGGCGGAGGCCCAGCGGGCATATCGCGCCCAGAATCAGCAGCGCCCGCGTGGCGAAGGCGGCGCGCTCGCCTACTTCATCGAGACCCCCGAAGGCTCCATCCTGTGGAAGGACACCTCCGGCCACTGGACAGGCATCCTGCGCGACCTGCGGCCCGACGTCGCGATCCTGGCCGCCGCCGGCCGCGGCAACATCGACGGCGACCCGATCCAGGGCTCGCTGGCCCAGTTCATGGCTCGCGAGGTTGACTTGCTGCGGCCGCGCCGCCTGATCATCAGCCATCACGACGACTGGAACGCGACCGGCGTGGACCCCAAGCGCACGTTCGAGCCGGTGCGGGACGAGCTGAAGCGCCAGGCGCCGCGGGTGGAGCTTGTGCACCAGGAGTACCAGGAGGCGTATCCGCTGCTCAGCTTCGCGCGGTAGGGCGTCCCTTGCAGCCGGCCATTTCCCGCGCTTTGGTTAGACGAAGGATAGGCGCAGGTCGTTTTCAATGGGCCGGTCCTGCTGGAGCCTTGTGAGCATGTTTCAAACACATGCGGACAGCTCCATCGAACGGGACCGGAAAGACCAGCGGCTGGGCGGCGCATGCCTGATCGCCGCCCTGGTGCTGGGGGTTCTTGGCGACGCCCTATTCAATGGCGCCCGGCTGGGCATCAACCTTCCTTTGTGGTCAGGAGCCGCGCTTCTGGCGGTGCTCCTGGTTGGCCGCTACGCGCAGACGGCGCTTGACAGGCGGCGAGTCGCCTTGCTGGCCGCCAGCCTGCTCCTGACACTGGTGGTAGCCTGGCGGGCCTCCGCAACCCTCGAGGGACTCAATCTGGCCGGCGCGGGCGCCATGTTTGGACTCGCGGTCGGACTTGCGCCGGGTTCTGGCCTCAAGCGAATTGGCCTCGCCGCCTTCGTCCTCGCGGCAGCCTCCGGGATGTTTGCCGTCTGTGCCGGCGCGCTGCGGCTAGATGGCGGCGGCCTCCTTGCGCGGCCCAGGCGCCGGCTCCAGGGACAGGGCGCATGGATTGCCAGAGGGCTGGGGCTCTCGTCCGTCCTGGTGCTGGTCTTCGGCGGCCTGTTTGTGTCCGCGGATGCCGTCTTCCAGCACCTTGTGACGGTCGCGTTTCGGCCGGACGTGGAGTTGGTCGGCCGTCATGTGAGCTGGACTGTGTTCTGCGCCTGGGTTTCCGCGGGCCTGCTCTGGGGTTGCCTCGGCTACCGGCCGGTGGAGGCTCTCGACTTCGAAGTGCCGGAGTCGCGGAGGCTGCGCAACGGCGAAATGGGCCTAGTGTTGGGCTCGCTTACGCTAATCTTTGCCGCGTTCGTTGCCGTGCAGCTGCGATACCTCTTCGGCGGCGAAGAACTGGTCCAGCGCTCGATCGGCCTGACCTACGCGCAGTACGCGCGCCGCGGATTCTTCGAACTGGTGGCGGTTGCGGCGCTGCTGGTCGCCGTGCTGCTTGCGGTCGACTGGGCCCGCGGCCGCACGCCGGCTGGGTCCAGGCTGTTTCGCGTGCTCGGCCTCTGTCTTGTCATGTTGCTCGGCGTCGTGATGGCTTCGGCCGTTCAGCGCATGCGGGTTTACCAGGAGACCTACGGCCTCACCGAACTGCGGCTCTACGTCCTGGCGTTCCTGGCGGCACTCGGCATCGCGGTCGCCTGGTTTGTCGCCACGGTCCTGCGCGGTAAAGGCGTCTACTTCCTCTCGGGATGCCTCGCCATCGCCCTGGTAGGCGTGGCGGCGCTTGACGCCCTCAATCCCGATTCCACGATCGCGTCGACGAACATCGACCGCGCCGCGAACGGCGGCCGGTTCGATGCTGCCTACTTGACGCGGCTCGGCGCCGACGCCGTGCCGTCGATAGTAGCGCGCTTTGAATCGATTCCGGCCGCTGAGCGCTGCGTGGTTGGCCGCGCCCTGATTCAGAGGTGGTCCGGCAGCGGAGACGACCTGCGCTCATGGAACCGAGGCCGCGAAAAAGCCAAGGCGGCTGTCGAAGGCAATCGACAGCGGCTGGAGGAGGCGTGCGCACCAGGCAGATGATGTCAGCCGCCGGCGCGGGAAGGCTCCGTGGCGCCGCGGCCGGCGCGGCAGGTCAGTCCCTGGTCTTGATCAGGATGAGCTTGTCGGCGCCGGACTCCGCCGCCCAGACTTCGCCGGGGCGCCCGAGGATCTGGCGGACGCTGCCGTTCGCGCTGGGCAGGGGCAGCACCTTGAACTGCTCCGTCTTGGGGTCGAAGCGGACCATAGCGTTGGCGCCGAAGTCGCTGAGCCAGACCATGTCGTCTTCGTCGACGTAGACGGCGTAGGCCATGGGGTTGGCGCCGGGCAGCTTCCACTCTTTCCAGCTGTTGGCGCCGGGGTCATAGAGGCCGACCTGGCCGGCGTTCCATTCGCTGACCCAGACGCGGCCCGTGGAGTCGGTCCAGACGCGGCGCGCGCCCTGGTTGGCGGTAGGTGGCCGAATTTGCGTGGCCTGCTTCGTCTCGAGGTCGATGCGGCCGATGTGGCTGCCGGCGAGCGAGGCGTAGTAGACCTGGCCGGCGGCCGTGCTGATGATGCCGTAAGGCCCGGGGCCGCCCGGCGCGCGGAATGCCTCGACTGTGCCCACCTTGGGGTCGAGACGGCCATATACGCCCGACTGGCCCGTGAACCAGAGCACGCCGGCGCGGTCGAAGGCGGCCGTATTCAGGTTGGCGCCGGCGAAGCCGGCCGGCAGCGGAAACACGTCGACCTTCTCAGTCACGGGGTCGACGCGCACGATTGCGTTCTGGCCGCCGTCCGTGATCCAGGGCGCGCCGTCCGGCCCGACGATGACGCCGTGCGGCGCCGAGCCCGCGCCCAGCTTGATGTGCTTTGTGGCGCCGGTTTTCGGGTCGAGCGCGCCGAGCTCGCCGGTGCGCTGGGCGGTATACCAGACGCGGCCGTCGGGCGCCGGGGCGACGTCGTGCGGGCCCGATCCGCGGGGCACGGCGAACTCGACGATCTGGAGGTCGTCCTTCGGCGTCGAGGGCGAGGAGGGGCTTGTGGCGGCATCGGCAGAGGTCGCGGGTGTCGCGGAGCCAGCGGGGGCCGGCTTGGAGGCGGTGTAGGCGTCGCCGCAGGCGAAGGTAAGCGCCGCGCCGACACAGAGACCTGTGAGCCATCGGTTCATACGAAGACGATATCAGGAGTGGCAGGCTCGCGTCAGGAGGGCACGAATCTCGGCCACGCTGAAACGTCTCGTGAATCGCCTACCAGGGCTCTTCCTCGACGCGGGCGCTCTGCCAGGCTGTGTCGGCGACGTCGGAGGCCTCGTCCAGGGCGGATGCGGCTCGGATTGCGGCGCCCACAGGTGTAGGGACCGGCAGGCGGGAAAGCCGGGCTGGTGGTGGGCGCACGGCCTGCCAGGCAGCCTCCGCGAGAATGTCGCTCGCCTGCTGGAGAGGCGTGGTCGTTGTGCCTGCCAACCAAAGTCGGGCGAAAGCCTCGGCGCCGCCGATAACCACGGCACGGTAGAGGTCGCTGGGCACGACTCGCAAGGCGCCGGTTACATGGTGGCGACGGCGCCAGGCTGCCGTTTCGGAGAGGAAGTAGCCGTTGAGGTCTTCGAGGTCGCCTATGGTTTCGTTGGGGAGGTCCGGCTCTGGGGTTGTGAGAAGAAAGCGGGCAAGCTTCGGGTTCTCGGCGACCCAGCGCAGATAGTTCCGCACCGTGGCCCGGACGCCGTCTTCGGCGTCCGGGTGCGCAGCCAGCACATCGAGCATCTGGCGCTGGTAAGCGGTCACGCCCTCAATGTAGAGGGCGGCGGCCAGCGCCTGCTTGCTCCTGAAGTGGTGATAGATACTGCCCGTGCTGGCGCCTGAAGCGGCGCGCACGTCTTCGATAGTCGTCTCCGCATAGCCGCGGCTGGAGAACAGGTCCAGGGCGGCGGCCAGGATCTTTTTGCGAGAACTTTTGAGTCCGGGCCCTCGACCTCTAGACATCTTCAGAATAGTACTCTAGAATCCCGTTCTAGAAAACCCAACCGCAATCTGAGGGGAGACCGCGCAAGAACCAATCCGACTCCAACCTGACATTTCGAACGCGACGTGCGGTCGCGGGCAGTCGCCCGACGAAGAAGGAACAACCTAAATGCGCCTAACAGATTCGACCGAAGAGGCCGCCTGGCGGCAGACCGTAAAGGACTTCATCGAGAAGGAGTTGCCCGCAGACCTGCGACAGCAGGCAGCGGCGGCGCGCCGCGGCGGCCAGACGCAGCAGTTCGAAGGCGAAGAGCAGACCGAGGTCCGCGGACGCCCGACAACCCTACAGGGCGGTCAGGGCTACCAGCGGCAGACGGGCCCGATGGCGGACTGGCGCGAAAAGCTGCGCCAGAACGGCTGGATCGTCCCCTCCTGGCCGAAGGAGTACGGTGGCGCCGAGATGACGCCGATGCAGCAGTTCATCCTCAGCGAGGAGTTCGCGATGGCGCGGGCGCCGCGTGTCGGCGTGCCGCTCGCCGGCCCCACGATCGTTGTGCACGGCACTGAGGAGCAGAAGGCGCGAATTTCTGCCGCCGATGCTGACCGGCGAGCAGTCCTGGTGCCAGGGCTTCTCCGAGCCCGGCTCCGGCTCCGACCTGGCCTCGCTGCAGACGCGAGCCACCAAGGACGGCGACGAATACGTGATCAACGGCTCCAAGATTTGGACCTCCGGCGCGCACAGGGCAAACATGATGTTCATGATCGCCCGCACGGACCCGGACGCGCCGAAGCACCGCGGCATCACCTACTTCATCCTGGACATGAAGACGCCGGGCATCACCATCCAGCCCCTGGTCCAGATGAGCGGCGCCGCCGGCTTCAACCAGGTGTTCTTCGACAACGTGCGCGTCCCGGCCCGAAACGTCATCGGCGAGGTCAACCGTGGCTGGTACGTCGCGACGACCACGCTGGACTACGAGCGCTCGGGCATCGGCAGTGCAATCGGCACGACTCAGCGGGTCGAAAGCATCATCCAGTGGGCGAAGGACAACGTTGAGTCCGGCCACTCGATGCTCAACAGCAACCCCCTGGTGCGGTTGGAGTTGGTCGACCGCCTGGTCGAGGCGAACGTCGCCCTGATCCTGTCCTACCGCGTTGCCCACATGCAGAACGTGGGCATGATCCCGAACCACGAAGCTTCGATGTGCAAGATGTACTCGACGGAGCTGAACCAGCGTATCGCCCGCACGACCATGAAGATGATCGGCCTCTACGGCATGGCCTGGGACAGCAACTCTCCGCACTCACCGAGCAAGGGTCAGTGGACCCGTGGCTACGTCGGCAGCGTCTCCAGTACGATCGCCGGCGGCACGAGCGAGATCCAGCGCAACATCATCGCCCAGCGCGGCCTGGGGCTGCCTCGCGACTAACCGCGACGTTTGTCAGCTGCGAGGACGGGCCGGGGCGATGCTCCGGCCCGTTCTTTGGCGCCGACAGTCTTCAGGTCAAGAGAAAGAAAAACACGAAGAAATCCGCGTCAATCCTCCCCCAATCCGCGAAATCCTTATGAGTCCCCTGGATTCGACCGCCGAGCGGACCATGATGTCCCTCCCTGGGCTACGATAAGCGCAAAGCTCAGCAGCCGGATGACTGCGGAGTAGGGCAGTATGGACGACCCTAGTGAACTCGAAAAACTGAAGGCGCGGCGTGAGGTATGGGACCAGAAGGTCGAGGCCTCGGGCGGCGAGCGCGACGTGCCCTTCGTGACCGCGTCCGGGCGGCCGATGAGCCGGCTCTACGGGCCCACGGACCTGCCTGACTTCAACTACGAGCGCGACCTGGCCCTGCCGGGCGAATATCCCTACACGCGCGGCGTCCACCCCACGGGCTACCGCGGCCGGCCCTGGACCATGCGCATGTTCGCCGGGTTCGGCAGCGCCGAAGAGACCAACGCGCGCTTCAAGTATCTGCTTTCGCAGGGCCAGACCGGCCTCTCGATCGCCTTCGATATGGCGACGCTCTACGGCTACGACGTCGACTCCGAGGAGGCCTACGGCGAGTTCGGCAAGTGCGGCGTCAACGTCAGCTCACTGGCCGACATGGAAGTGCTCCTCGAAGGCATACCAGTGGCCGGCGTGTCCACGTCCATGACCATCAACTCGCCGGCGGCGGCCATCTGGGCCATGTACCTGGCCGTGGCCGAAAAGCAGGGCGCCGACCTGCGGAAGCTGCGCGGCACCCTCCAGAACGACATCCTCAAGGAGTACATCGCCCAGAAGGAGTTCCTCTTCCCGCCGGAGCCTTCCATGCGGCTGGTCACCGACACGATCGAGTTCGGCACCATGCACATGCCGGAGTGGAACACGATCAGCATCTCCGGTTACCACATCCGCGAGGCCGGCTCGACGGCGGTGCAGGAGCTGGCGTTCACGCTGTCGGACGGATTCGAGTACGTGCGCTGGGCCATCGAGCGCGGGCTGGACATCGATGAGTTCGCGCCGCGCCTGTCGTTCTTCTTCAACTGCCATAACGACTTCTTCGAGGAAGTCGCGAAGTTCCGCGCCGCCCGCCGCATCTGGGCCAGGGAGATGCGCGAGACCTTTGGCGCCAAGAATCCGCGCTCGTGGTGGCTGCGATTCCACACGCAGACCGCCGGCGTCTCGCTCACGGCGCAGCAGCCGGAGGTGAACATAGTCCGCACGGCCCTGCAGGCGCTGGCCGCGGTGATGGGTGGCACCCAGTCGCTGCACACGAACTCGATGGACGAAGCGCTGGCGCTTCCCAGCGAGAAGGCGGCTCGCATTGCCCTGCGCACTCAGCAGGTCATCGCCCACGAGACAGGCGTCGCCAACAGTGTCGACCCGCTCGGCGGGAGCTGGCTGGTGGAATCGCTGACCAACGACAGCGAGAAGGAAGCATACGACTACTTCCATCGGATCGAGGACCTCGGCGGCGTCATCGAGGCGCTGAAGGGCGGGTTCCAGCAGCGGGAGATTGCCGACGCGGCCTATCGCTACGAACGCGAGATCGGATCGCGCCGGCGGACGATCGTCGGTGTCAACGACTTTCAGCTGGACGAGCCGGTCGAGATTCCGATCCTGGCAATGGACGCGCAGGGCGAGCAGCGACACAGGCGCCGCCTCGATGAAACCCGGCGCCGGCGCGACTCGACCGCGGCCACCCGTGCCCTGCACGCCTTGGAGCAGGCCTGCCGCGGGGACGAGAACGTGATGCCGATGCTGCTGGACGCCGTGAAGGCCTACTGCACGCTGGGAGAGGTAACCGACGTGATGCGGGGCGTCTTCGGGCCGTACCAGGAGCCGGTCATCGTCTGAAGACGGCTATCAGTAGACCCACAGCAGCTCCGCCCGCAAAACCGAGACATCGGCCTTGGCCGGCTTGACGGTGCGGCGCTCGAAGCGGGACGCGTCTACCTGCTGAAGGCCGGCCAGCTCGCTCTGCGGGCCGGCGACCGCAAGGCGTTCGCCAGGACACCCGGTGTTCGCTGACTACCGCGCGTTGAGGGCCAGCGCCCGATCGCACTCCTCGATCACGCGCTTGATGATCTCGGCGACCGATGGCACGTCCGTGATCCCGCCCGCGGACTGGCCGCCGCCGACGATGGCCTGGGCGCGGGTGCCGGCGTCCGCGTGAGCGCGCAGGACCGCGCGAAGGCCGTCGCGGTCGCGCGCGGCCTCTTCGCGCCTGGCGTTCCACTCCTCCAGAAAGGGCGTCCTCAGGGCCCGCAAGACCGTGCCGTATCCAAGCGTGCCGGGGACGGGATTGATGTCGTTGAGGACGTCGGCCTTGATGGCGTCTTCCGCGCGCGCGTCCAGGATCGGCTGCTGCCAGCCGGACTCGATCGGCGCCTCCTTCGAGGCCAGGAAACGCGTGCCCATGTTCACGCCTACGGCGCCCAGGACCAGCGCCGCCGCCAGCCCGCGGCCGTCGAAGATGCCGCCCGCGGCCACGACGGGGACCGGCGCGACGGCATCGACGACCTGGGGCACGAGTGCCAGCGTGCCGACGATGCCGCCGTAGCCTCCGGCCTCGGCGCCCTGAGCGATGACGGCGTCGGCGCCGCCCTCGGCCGCTTCGACCGCCTGAGCGACCGTGGTTACCTGCACCAGGACCTTCGCCCCGGCGTCGTGCGCGCGCCGAATGAGGTCGCCTGGATACCCCAGGGCGAACGACATGACCGCGGGCTGGATGTCGAGCGCGGCCTTGAACGCGTCTTCATCGAAAGCAGGCGGAATCATGTTCACCGCGAAAGGCCCGGCCGTCAGCTCCCGGATCGTCTGCAGGTCGCGCTTGATGTCCGCCGTGCGCCGCCCGAGCGAGGCGATGCTGCCCAGCGCGCCCGCGTTCGAGGCTGCGGCCGCGAAGGCCGCAGACGTGGCCGAGCCCATCGGCGCGAGGATGATCGGGTGCTCTATGCCTAGCAATTCGGTCAGGGCGGTCTTTGGCATCGAGGCTCCTCCCGAGTCTGGTGGCATCAGGATACGGGTACGACGAGCGCCGGAGCGCCGGTAGCATGCTGGGCTCAGATTTGATTGCCTGATTGGCTATGCGGCGCCGGAACGAGCCGCGGTCCGCCCGCGCCTACTGCATGACGCCGACGCGCACGTTGCGGAAGCGGGCGGCGCTGGCGCCGTGGCCGGTGTGCGCGACCTGCTCCGGCTGGCCCTTGCCGCAGTTCGGCGTGCCCCAGACGACCCAGCCGTCGCGGTTGACGATGGCGTCGCAGGTGCCCCAGAACTGGGGCGTGATGCCGGTGTAGGTCGCGTTCTTGACCAGGTCGCCGAGCTTGCCGTTCTTGATCTCGCGGGCCAGCTCGGTGCCGAACTGGAAGTTGAGGCGGCGGTCGTCGATGCTCCAGGAGCGGTTCGTCTCCATGTAGATGCCGTCGTCCGTGTCGGCGATCAGGTCGTCGAGCGTCCAGTCGCCGGGCTCCAGGCTGACGTTGGTCATGCGGATCAGGGGGATGCGGTTCCAGCCGGAGGCGCGCATGGCGCCGTTGCTGAAGCGAGTCAGCGCCTCAGGTCGTCCTTCGAGAGCCTCAGGACGAGCGCCTGTCGGCGCCAGCAGGTCAGGGCGGATGTCGCTGCAGCTGCTGCGCGGTCTCGCGCGAGGTCAGGTAGCCGAGGAAGAGGCCGTTGCGCACGACCGGCGACGTGCTGGGCCGGCACGCCTTCGTCGTCGTAGCCGAAGGTGCCGAGGCCGCCGGGGATGGTCGCGTCGGCGGTGAGGTTGACGACGTCGGAGCCGTAGCGGAAGCCGCCGAGCTTGTCGGTGGTGAGGAAGCTGGTGCCGGCGAAGGCGGCCTCGGTGCCGAGCACGCGGTCGAGCTCGATGGCGTGGCCGCAGCTCTCGTGGATCTGCAGCGCGACCTGGCGAGCCGTCGAGGATGACCGTCGTGACGCCGGGCGGGCAGGGCTTCGCGCGTGAGCAGCGCCGCCGCCTCCTCGGCGACGCGGCCGGCGTTGCCGGCCAGGTCCCAGCGCTCGACGAACTCCCAGCCCTCGGTGCCCTGGTGGCGGCCGACGCTGTTGGGGTAGGAGCGCTTCTGCACCTCGCCCTCGTCGACGGCCGTGGCCTCGATGCCGCAGCCGGTCTCGACCAGGTCCTGCTCGATGTAGGCGCCCTCGCTGCGAGGCGAAGGTCTTGATCTCGCGCTGGTTGTAGATGTTGGCCTCGGCCATGACGATGCGCGGCACGCCCATGCATCGTCTCGGTGGCGCGCAGGAGGAGGTCGATCTTGTCGTCGAGCGAGCACGGCGAAGGGGTCCTTCTTGATGGGCGTGGCGTAGCGTCGCGACGTGGCGCACGGGCGGGCCGATGTTGGCCTTGCGGCCGCGCGACCAGCGCCGAAGCCCGGGCGATCTTGACGGCCTCGGCGGCGACGCGGTCGGCCTCGCGCGGTGGTGAGGTCGTTGGAGGCTGGCGAAGCCCCAGTAGCCGTCGACGATGACGCGCACGCCGAAGCCCAGGTTCTCGTCGACGACCAGCCCTTCGACGTTGTGGTTGCGCACGGTGACGGACTCCGAGCGGAAGTGGACGAGGCGCACGTCGGCGTAGGAGGCGCCGCGCATCCGCGCGGTGTCGAGCGCTCTCATGACAACGTCGCGCATACCTCACCCCCAGTCCCCTCTCTGTCAACGGAGAGGGGGAGCCGGAACCGGAGCCGGAGCCGACGCTCAGATTCTACGACGACGGGCCTTTCGAGGTCGCGTCCGGATGTAGCGCCGGCTGCTTTAGCTGCCGGAAGCCGGCCGATGCGCCGCCGGCTGCGCTAGGATCGATGGTGAGATGCGAATCCTGGCCGTAGACATCGGGACGGGGACCCAGGATATCCTGCTTTTCGACTCAGCGGGGCCGCGTCGAGAACAGCCTGAAGATGGTCATGCCTTCGCCCACCGCGATTGCGGCGAGGCGGATCCGGCGGGCGACGACGGCGCGCCGGGCAGTGGTGCTTACGGGCACGATCGCTGGGGGCGGGCCCTGCCACTGGGCGCTCGAGGATCATATCCGCGCCGGCTTGCCCGCCTTCGCGACGCCCGAAGCGGCGCTTACATTCGACGACGAGCTTGACAAGGTCGAAGCCATGGGCCTGCGCCTGGTGTCGGACGATGAGGCGGCGTCGACGGGCGGCGCGCATGTAAGGCTGCGAGATCTTGACCTCGACGCCATTCGCGCCGCGCTGGCGGCGTTCGACGTCGGCGGCGACTGGGAGGGCATCGCGGCCGGTTGCCTTGACCATGGCAACGCGCCGCCTGGTTACTCCGACCGCCTCTTCCGCTTCGACCACCTGCGCCGGGTGATCGAGGGCGAAAATGACCTGAGGGCGTTTGCCTACCTGCCGGCGGAACTGCCGGAGTACCTGACGCGGGCGCGGTCGCTGGTCCGATGCCTGCCCGATGGCCTGCCGGCGGTGTTCCTGGACACGGGACCGGCGGCGGCCCTGGGTGCGCTGGAAGACCCCGCGGTGCGCTCGGCCGGCGAGCAACTGGTGCTGAACCTGGGCAACATGCACGCGCTGGCCTTCCATCTGCGGGGTGAGTGCGTCCTCTCGCTGTTCGAGCACCACACCGGCGAGATGACGACGCCTCAGATCGAAGACTTCGCGCGCCGCCTGGTCGCGGGCACTCTCCGGCACGAGGAGGTGTTCGCGTCCAAGGGGCATGGGGCGTTCTACAACGAGCAGGAACAGGGAACATGGAACAGGGAACAAGGGGGAAGGGCAGGCGAGGAAGCAGGAAGGGGGAAGCAGGAAGCAGGCCCGAAGACGCAGATGCCGATTGTGGCGGTGACGGGGCCGCAGAGGTCGCGGCTGGTGGGGAGCGCGCTGCAGCCGTACATGGCGGCGCCGCATGGCGACATGATGATCAGCGGCTGCTTCGGTATGGTCCGCGCCTTCGCGTACCGGCATGCAGGGTGGCGGGAGGAGATAGAGGCGGCTCTGACCCGGTAGCCGCGTCGCTGGCCCTGATGCCTGAAGCCTGATGCCTGACGGCCTACTTGATAGCGGCGATGTCGATCGTCTTGAGGCCGGTGATGTGGCGCCAGGTCCGGAGCGTGGCGTTCTTGACCTTGCGGGCCTTGAGCAGGCCCTTGACGGCGTCGGCGTGGCCGGCAGGGGCGTAGAGGAAGAAAGTGGTGCCTTTGAGGCGCGAGAGGACGGCCCAGTTCTCGGCGTTGTCCTCCGTGATCATGTCCGGCGTGAGGACCTCCGCGACCATGATCGGCAACTTCTCCGGCCACTCCAGGACAACGATGTCCGGCGTGAGCTCGCGGCCGTAGTTCGTGAACAGACGCTGCTCGACCTCGGGCTCGTTGACGAAGGTGCGGTAGTGGGGATAGTCCGGCGTGGGGAAGAGAAAGTACTCCTCGGCGATGTTCTTGACGGCCGAGAGGTGATGCTCCTTGTAGGACTTCGCGCTCGGCTGCAGCAGGTGCTCGGTGTTGACCCAGCGCTCTTCGACCCGCGCCCTCATGTGGACCCCCAGTAATCAGTTCTAAATACTCAGTTGTCAGCCAGAGGCGATCCTGAATCAGCGGCATCATAACCAGCGCTTCGGATAGGGTCTAGGCGTAAGGCAAAGCGCGTGAGTGACAGAGGCTGGCTGCTGGCTGAATGAGGCGCCGCGATGAAGGCCCGCTAGGCGGGGGCTTCCGTGCGCTGGGCGCGAAGGATCTGGTCGAGCGTGAACTCGAGGTAAGTGGCGGCTTCGGACATGGTGAAGCGCTCGCGCTCCCAGACGAGGTTGGGGCGGCTGCCGGCTTCGACCTCCAGCTTGACGCCGAGGCCCGGCCATACGGACGGCCGCCTGGGCGTGTCCGGCCGCAGGATGTCCGGACGGCGCTGGATGAGGTCGACGTAGGTGTCGGCGCACTTCCGCACGGTTTCGAGGTAGTTGCCGTCGTCCAGGAGGCGGTCGGCCGTCTCCATGGCGCCGCGGTAGGCGGGGTCGCTGATGTCGGAGGGCTTGGTCATGGCGCTTCGCGGAAACCTGGAACCGTGGACCTTCACTAAGGGTCAGCCGGTCTCAGGTGGGGTTCTGCCTCCTAGATGGTGCTGTTCACGGGGAACTTGACGCCGTCGAGCTGCTGCTCGCGCCACTTCTGGTGCTCGCGGTGGCGCTCCTTGAACTCGGGCATGACTTCCTTCGCGAACAGCTCCAGCGACTCCATGATGTGCTCGTGCTTGCGGTCGCCGCACTGCAGCGATGAAGATCAGCGGCGTCGAGGTGGGCGTCCTCGTAGCGCGCGCAGGTTCTCGCGCACGAACTCCGGTGAGCCGATGAAGCCGCCGCGGCGGCCGGCGCGGAACAGCGTGCGCTGCGCTCTCGTCCTCGGGCTCCTGCTCGGTGCCGACCGTCGGCGTCTCGCGCGCCGCTCGGCGCCGAAGCGCTCGCGAACTCGCGGTAGAGGTGGTCGCGGCCGTGGTGCACCTCGCCGTTGGTGAACGCCGAGCGAGAAGCCGAAGTACTGGGCGCCGCGCAGGCCGCGCGTCATCGCCTCTTCGTTCGTCTTGCGCGCACATCAGGTTGCCGCCGGTCGGCGAGCGCCGGGTTCATCGCCACGCCGATCGGCGGCGGCATGTCGCGGATCAGCTCGTAGTAGCGCGTGACGCGCTCGTCCGCCTCCTCCGGCGTCTCGAAGCCGAAGCCCAGCGGCGCCCATGCCCAAGCGCGCCGCCGACCATCACGGTCTCGCAGCCGGCGAGGCGGCGACCCAGACCGGCGGGTGCGGCTTCTGCAGCGGCTTGGGGATGACGTTGCGCTCCGGCATGCTGAAGTGGACGCCCTCGTAGCCGGGGTAGGGCGTCATCGTCATCATGCTGCAGGCACTCGCGCGTCGCCTCTTCCCAGGCCTCCTTCTTCTCCGCGCGCGGCGTGCCGAAGCCGCCCAGCTCCGTGATCGTGGCGCCTTCGCCGGTGCCGAACTCGACGCGGCCGTTCGAGACGAGGTCGAGCGTCGCGATGCGCTCGGCGACGCGGGCCGGGTGGTTGCTGCTTCGGCGGCATGTGGACGATGCCGTGGCCGAGGCGGATGTTCTTCGTGCGCTGCGACGCGGCGGCGAGCACGACCTCCGGCGCCGAGGAGTGCGGTACTCCTCGAGGAAGTGGTGCTCGTACCTCGAAGACGTAGTCGAAGCCCAGCTTGTCGGCGAACTCGATCTGCTCGAGCGTTTCCTGGATGATGCGGTGCTCGTCGTCCGGGTCCCACTGGTCGTTGTCGAGCGGCTTAGGGAGCTGGAGCTCGTAGAAGAGGCCGAATTTCATGCCTGCGCCTCCGGTTCTCGGTGGCGGGATTGTACTACCGCGCCGGCGGCCGCCGCAGCACCTGGCGAGGGTTTTCAGGGAATGTTGGATTCGGCGAAGCGAAGACAGGCCATATAAGCAGCGCCGTGCATATTCGCGTAAAGGCGGGCTGCTAGGCTGAACCAGGAGGCTCGAATGAAGACTGTGGCATTTGTGGCCGGTGGGCTGGCGACCGGCGCCCTCGCGTATGCCCGGTTCGGCCGGCCGTGGGTCCTGAACTGGGGCGCGACGGCGGAGGAGGTGGCGCGGTCGCTGCCCGGGGACGACCTGGTGCCCGGCGCCGCGCTTCAGACGACGCGCGCCTTAACCATCGACGCGCCGCCGGCCGCGATCTGGCCCTGGCTGGTGCAGATGGGACCGCGTCCGCGCGCCGGGGCCTACACCTACGACTGGATCGAGCGCCTGCTGGGCATCGACATCGAGAACTCCGACCGCATTCTGCCGGAATTTCAGCACCTGGAGCCGGGCGAGTTCCTGGGCCTGAACGACAAAGGCCAGGGCCTGGCGGTGCGGGCGGTCGATCCGGAAAAGGCCCTGGTCTTGCAGTGGGAGCCGGCGAAATCGACCTGGACGTTCGCCCTCTACCCGGAGGCCGACGGCCGGACCAGGTTGGTCTCGAGAAACCGCCTGCCGGGCTCGGGGCCGCTGTTCTGGATCCCGATGGCGGCGTTCATGGAGCCGGGCTCGCTGGTCATGGAGCGCAAGATGCTACTGGGGATCAAGGAGCGCGCCGAGCGGCTGCACCAGGAGGGGACGAGGGGATCGGTGCATCGCTGAGCCATCAGCAATGGGGCTGCGGGTCACTCCGGAGGCGGAGGCGCGGGCCCGAGCCGGTTGCATTTGCTTGCCAGCGCAGCACAAAGCCCCTGCCGGGCACTTCCATGCGCTCATTCGCCAAGAATGTCATTCTGAGCGAAGCGAAGAATCTAGTCCCTTTCACCGAGGCGCTCAAAATCTGCTGAGGGCAGGCCCCAATCTTCGCTCAGATCTCGCCACCCTGGATTGAGACTAGCGATGAGTTCGAACTTCTTCTTGCGCGTCCAGCCCTTGATCTGCTTCTCGCGAGCAATTGCCTGCGCGAACATCGCCGTTCTCTTCGTAATACACCAGCCGCCCAATCTTGTACCTCCCAGTGAAGGTCTCAGGGCCTGCATTGCGATGCTGAACGAGACGTGCCTCAAGGTTGTTTGTTACACCCACGTAAAGAGTGCCCGAACGGTTGGTCAGGATGTACGTGTAGTAGCTGCGTTGGCGGTGGAGGGCCAGATTCTTCGCTCCTTGCGTCGCTCAGAATGACACTTTGGTTAGGTCCCTCGGTATGGCGGCGAAGTGGGCCCGGCCCTACGTTCGCGACGCCACAAGGGGCGCCAGCCTCGTAGCTACGGGGCCTTTGGGAAGGGGCGCGTTGGGCGCATCCGACGGCAGGCCGTCGATGAAGAGGACGCCTTTGCCGGGGACGGCGGGGACGCGGAAGCCGGGGCTGACGATGCCGGCGAGGTTCACGGGGTCGGTGGCGCTGCACCCAGACGCGCTCGCCGGTGCGCTCCTCGCGGCGGACGCGGCGCAGGGCGTCGACGGCCTCGGGCAGGGCGTACTGCTCGCCGACGAAGCCGGAGACGAAGCGGCCGCCGCGGACGATGCCGCGCGCCTCGAGGCGTCGCAGCGCGCGCAGGACGTCGCGCCAGGGCAGGGTGAAGCTCTCGCGCGGGAAGAGGTCGCGGAAGACGACGCCGTAGCGCTGCAGGAGCAGGTCGCGCCAGCGATCTCGGCCAGCTCGTCGGTCTCGATCGGCGCCGGGCGGCGGCGCGTGGACGAGGGCCCAGCGGCCGGCGGGGCCGCGGCCGGCGAAGAAGCCGCCGGCGGCCGTACAGCGGATGCGCGCACGCGGCGGCTGCCGGAGTGCGCCGACGCCGCCGGTGAGCTGGCGCAGGCCCTGGAAGCCGTCGGCGGTGACGAGGCCCCAGGCGACGAGCTCGCGCAGGCCGCGCTCGACGTCGGTGCGCAGGCGCCGGGTGCCGTTGACGATCTCGTCGAAGAAGAGGGCGCCGCGCTGCCTGCAGCAGCTCGAGGATCTCGGCGGCGGCGCCGGTCTTGGGCTCCGGCGGCGGTCGAGTCGCCGCGGACGGCGGCGAGCAGCGTCGGCGAAGTCGGGGCGCAGGGCGAGCGAGATCGGGCGTCACGCGCGATGGCGTAGGCGCTGGCGCCGTTGGCGGGCGCCTTGCGCGGCGTGAGACGGCGCCCAGGCGACCTCGCCGGCGAGGCAGAGCTCGTCGAGCCAGGAGGAGCGGTAGTCGGCAGACGCGGCCGGCCAGGAGCTCGCGCTCCCAGGCGCCGGCGGCGGCCTCGAAGCCCTGGAGGCGGGCGATGGCCTGGCGCACGCCCAGCTTGCCCTGCGAGGCTGCGTGTCCGGCGTCAGGTGCTGCCAGCGCAGCAGGAAGCGCATGAAGTCCTGCGCCGAGACCGGGTCGATCTCGCGCCGCAGACGGTCGAGCGTGTAGCGGTGGATGCGGGCGAGCAGGCGGCGGTCGCAGAACTCGTCGCGCGTCGACGCCCGGGCGTGAAGCGGCCGCGCAGGACGAAGCCGTCGCGCCTCGAGCCTGCGCAGTGCCGCGGTCGACGTCCTCCGCGCGTCGAGGCCGAGGCGCGCGCCGAGCGCCGGCGGCGGACGATGGGGCCGAGGGCCTCCGTCCAGCCGCGCAGCAGCGCGAGCGCGGGCGTCCTCGCGGTCCTCGACGCGGACGAGGGCGCTCTCGGGCGGCGTCGAGCGCGGGCTCGATGCGGGCGTCCGGGTAGAGGAGCTCGATCGAGGTCGCAGGTTCTCGGCGGCGAACCAGCAGGGATCCTCGATTCCCGTGGAGGTGTGCCGATGCTTGCGGCCGCCGCCCTGTCCCGATTCCCCGCTCTCCGTCGACGGAGAGGGGTTAGCGGGTGAGGTTCGGCGGCGCGGCCGGCGGCGACCAGCTCATCGAACCAGGGGCGCCAGGTCGGGGCGTCGTCGCGGCGGAGCGACGACGAGGCTGAGGAGCGCGTCGTGCACCTCTTCGGCGTCGCGGGGCAGCGGGCCAGGCTTCGTCGCGCACGCGCTCGATGGCGTCGGGGTCGAGGGCGCCGAGCTCGCGGGCGTTCTCGGGCAGGGCGCGGCGCAGGGTGACGGCGCGGGTGCGGCGCTCCTCCAGCGGCGCGTCGTCGAGGTAGGTGTAGGGCTTGCCGTTGAGGATCTCGTGCGCCATCGGCGACGGCTCGAGCGTGTCGCGGGCGTGCAGGCGGATCTCGCCGGCCTCGATGCGCTGCGAGCACGCCGACGAGGCCGTCGAGGTCCATCGCCTCGTGCAGGCAGTCGATGCACGGTCTGGCGGATCAGCGGGTGGTCGGGGATCTCGAGCGGGCCGGTGACGTTCTCCTGGCAGCCGACCTGCGCCGGGAAGACGGCGGCCAGCAGGTCGTCGGCGCGCATGCGCTGGATGCGGCGGCGGGACCTTGCGTGCGCCGCTGAAGCGCGGCACCGCCAGGGCGCGGCCGGCGTCCCAGCGCCAGCGCACCGGGAAGACGGGCGCGTAGAGGATCGCCTGCCGCAGCGACTGCCTCGGCGTTGCGCGGGCGTGACGAAGTCGAAGCCTCCTCCAGCGGGAAGCTGTGCTGCGGCCCCAGCGAGAGCACGATGGCGTCGTCGCTGGCGGCGGCCTGCAGCTCGAAGTCGAAGCGGACGCAGAAGCGCTTGCGCAGCGTGAGGCCCCAGGCGCGGTTGATGCGCGCGCCGAAGGGCGCGTGCACGACGAGCTGCATGCCGCCGGTCTCGTCGAAGAAGCGCTCGAAGACGACGTCCGTGTCGGTGGGCACGAGGCCGAGGGCGTCGCGCGTGGCGCGCAGGTAGTCGACGATCTGGACGGCGCCGAGCGTCGTCGAGGCCGCACTCGCTCGTGAGCAGCTCGCGCAGCGCCTTCGACGTCGTCGAGGCCGTCGACGATGTCGCGGCGCAGGCGGCCGACCTCCTGGAGAGCTCGACGGTGCGGCCGGGCGCCTCGCCGAGCCAGAACGGGATCGTGGGCGGCGCGCCGTGGGCGTCCTCGACGCGCACCTCGCCGGCGCGCGACGCGCTTGATCCGCCAGGAGTGGCTGCCGAGCAGGAAGATGTCGCCGGCCATGCTCTCGATCGCCCAGTCCTCGTTGACGGTGCCGACGAAGGTCTCGTCCGGGTCCGGCGACGACGCGGTAGTCGGCCGATCTCCGGGATGGCGCCGCCGTTGAGGATGGCGGTCATGCGGGCGCCGCGGCGGCCGCGCAGGACGTGGTTGATGCGGTCGCGGTGGAGCAGCGGCGGCGCGCGGCCCGCGCCTTCGCCGACGCCTTCGGTCAGCATCTCGACGATGTCGTCGAAGTCGTCGCGCGCGAGGTCGCGGTAGGGGTAGGCGCGGCGAACGAGGTCGAAGAGGGCGTCCTCGGTCCAGTCCTCGCAGGCGCCTCGGCGACGATCTGCTGCGCCAGGATGTCGAGCGGCGCGACGGGCTGGACGATGCGGTCGAGGCGGCCGGCGTGGACGGCGCGGATGAGGGCGGCGCACTCGATCAGCTCGTCGCGGCGTGGTGGGGAAGAGGCGGCCCTGGGGCCGCAGGCCGAGGGCGTGGCCGGAGCGGCCGACGCGCTGCAGGAAGGTCGCGACGCTGCGCGGCGAGCCGATCTGGCAGACGAGGTCGATGCTGCCGATGTCGATGCCGAGCTCCAGCGAGGCGGTGCGACGAGGGCGCGCAGCTCGCCCTGCCTTGAGGCGCTGCTCGACGCGCAGGCGGCGGTCGCGTCGAGAGGCTGCCGTGGTGGCTGGCGACCGCGCTCCTCGCCGAGGCGCTCCGCGAGGTTGTGGGCGACGCGCTCGGAGAGGCGGCGCGTGTTGACGAAGACGAGCGTGGTGCGGTGGGCGCGGATCAGCCGGCGAGGCGGTCGTAGATGTCGCCCCACTGCTCCTGCGGCGCGACGGCCTCGAGGTCGGAGGGCGGCACCTCGATGTGGAGCTCGATGTCGCGCTGGTGGCCGAGGTCGACGATGGCGACGTCCGGGGTGGTGGAGGTCGGGAGCTGGCGGTCGGAGGCGGAAACTCCGCCGCCCTGTCGTCCTTCGAGAGCCTCAGGACGATCGCGTTCGAGAGCCTCAGGACGATCCAGGCTGGCGCGGGCTTCGTCGCGCCGCTCTCCCACGAGGAAGGCGGCGATCTCCTCGATGGGGTGCTGGGTGGCGGAGAGGCCGATGCGCGGGGGCGGGTTGCCGGCCTGGCGACGACGTGGTCGAGGCGGGCGAGGGAGAGCGCGAGGTGGCTGCCGCGCTTGTCGCGGGCGAGGGCGTGGATCTCGTCGACGATGACGGTGCGGACGTGGCGCAGGGTCTCGCGGCTGCGGGCGGCGGTGAGCATGAGGTAGAGCGACTCGGGCGTGGTGATCAGGATGTGCGGCGGGCGGCGTGACGAAGGCCTGGCGCTCCGTCTGGGGCGTGTCGCCGGTGCGGACGGCGACGTCGGATGTGGGGGCAGGTCGAGGCCCATCTCCGCGGCGACCTCGGCGATCTCGGCGAGCGGCGCTTCGAGGTTGCGCTGGATGTCGTTGCCGAGGGCCTTGAGCGGCGAGACGTAGAGACGGAATCTCGGAGGTGGCCCTGGCCGCCAATCCTGGGGGTCGTCGGCGTCGGCCTGGCGGAAGCGAGGCCGAGTCGATGCCAGGGCGAGGAAGGCGGCGAGGGTCTTGCCGGAGCCGGTGGGGGCGGCGATGAGGACGTCGCGGCCGGAGCGGATGTGGGGCCAGCCGGCGGCCTGCGCGTCGGTGGGGGCGTCGAAGGGCGGCGGAACCAGGTCTGGATGGCGGGATGGAACTCCTCGATTGGAGAAGAGGATGGTTGGTGGGGGATGGGGGATGGAGGCAGCGCGGCCTTTGGCCTTTTGGCACCGTGTCCGGGAATTTGTTTGGTAGTTTGATGTTTTTTTCGCGATTCGCGTGGATTTCGCGAGACATCTGAATCTGCGGGAGGGCGCCTAACGGCTGCTGGGGCTGCTTTTGGCTGATTGAGGCGTGTGGTGGTCATTGTTCGCCGCCGCTCGACTGGCCGTCCCGGGTACCCGCCGCGGCGGGTGATGGGTGTGCATTGTAGCAGGGCAGGCGAGCGGGAAGTCGAACGGGTGTGCGGATGGCGCCTTTTCGGAGTGCCGGGCGCGCTTCTCTCACTGCAGGAACGCGGCGCGCAGACTTCGAACGGACGGTAAAGGTGCAATAGCGTGCGCGCGGAAGAGAGGCGATCCCGAGCGGGCGCCGGCTACTCCTTCTTGGCGCTGGTGAACGCCAGGACCAGGGCCGCGACCAGAAGGCAGGCGATGGCCACGCCGATCAGCGGTGAGAACACGAGGATGCGCAGCGCGACCGCGCCGATGAGCGCGGCGCTGAATACGAAGCGCGCCCTACTGTGGCCGGCGACGGGCGTGTGCTCGCCGCTGAGCCATCTGCCGAAGAAGGTGGCGCCGACGCCAATTGCGGCGAAGAGGCCGACGCCGACGATTATCGCTGGGAACCAGTCCATGCCGCGGCGATTCCTATCGCTACGTTGATCCTGATTCGCAAATGGCTCAGCGAGCACTACGAGCGTTCCCAGTAGCAAGGCCTCTTCGCTCACTGGACAGGATGCGGACTGTCGGTGACTCTGACGTTCGAGAGCGCCATGGAGGCGAATCGCATCTGGAGTCACGTGCCAGTGACTCCTTCAGTGGGATTCGGCCGCCAATTCGTGGCAATGGAGCTGCCGACGTTGCGAAGCTCGTATTCGGATACGCGCGCACTCAATCTCGGTCACTACCCGTCTCCAAGCAACTCGGCCGCAGCTATAGGCACTGGTGATGCCCTCCAGCGTTACTCGGATATACATGGACTTCGCCAGATTAGGCTGGAAAGACGAGCCGTTCAGACTCAGCCAGCTCGCGACGCCAGCAGTTCGCGTGAAGCCACCAGCAAGATGTTGGCAAGCCGGAAGCCACACCGGCGCGGTTCCCGAGGAGCTTCAGGCGACGTTCCCCGGAGACCTCCATTTCGAGATGAGCGCCGGCGAAGGTGAAGAATTCATATTCGTCACGATCATCGCGAAGGCCCACCTCTAATCCCGCGGCAGGCCGAAGCCGCGCTGGGAGATGATGTTGCGGTTGATCTCGGAGGTGCCGGCGGCGATGGTGAGCGACACGCTCGAGAGGTAGAACTGGGTGAGGCGGCCGGCGAGGACGGCGTAAGGGCCGCCGGTGAGCTGGCCGCCGAGGCCCATGGCGTTGATCGCGAGGCGGGCGAGGCGCTGCTGCAGCTCCGTGCCGAACATCTTGGCCATGCTGGCTTCGTAGTTGGGGATCATGCCCTGGCTCTGCATCCATGCGACGCGGTAGCACATGAGTCGCCCGACGTTGAAGCCGACGCCGATATCGGCGAGCTCGTAACGGATGCGGGGGACGTCGAAGAGGCTTGTGCTACCCAACGGCGCGGGCGCCTCGTTCGCCCTTCGACCAGGCTCAGGACGAACGGAATCGTGGCTTCCCAATGCGGTCAAGGGTTCGCGGGCGGGGGTAGTGCGGGCGTACTCGACGGTCTCTTCGAAGGACTTGAGGCCGCCGACGACTCGGTTGATGCCGGAGCGCTCGAAGTCGAGGGTGGCGGTGGAGACGTACCAGCCGCGGTTCCTCTCGCCGATCATGTTGCCCGCGGGCACGCGGACGTTGTCGAAGAAGACCTGGTTGAAGCCGGCCTGTCCGGTGAGCTGGACCAGGGGGCGGATGGTGATGCCGGGCGTCTTCATGTCGAGGAGGAAGTAGCTGATGCCTCGATGCTTGGGGGCGTCGGTGTCGGTGCGGGTGAGCAGGATCATGTAGTCGGCGTTCTGGGCGTTGGAGGTCCAGATCTTGGAGCCGTTGACGATGTAGGAGTCGCCGTCCTGGACTGCGCGCGTCTGGAGGGAGGCGAGGTCGGAGCCGGCGCCGGGCTCGGAGAAGCCCTGACACCAGGTGAGCTCGTCCCTGGTGATGCGGGGCAGGAACTCCTGCTTCTGCTCCTCGGTGCCGAAGAGGATGATCGTCGGGCCCACGCGGTCGGCGCCCATGCTGGTGCCGGGGGCGCGGTTGTAGGACATCTCTTCGTTGTAGACCATCTGGCGGATGTGGCCGGCTTCCTGGCCGCCGTACTCCTTCGGCCAGGACAGCGTCAGCCAGCCCTTGCGCGCGAGCTTCTTGGTAAAGGCCTCGTCACCGCGGCGCGATTTAGGGAGCTCGGTGAGGATGAAGTCGCGCACTTCCTGGCGGAAGGCTTCGTCTTCGGGCGAGAAACGGAAGCGCATGGGGTCCTCGGCTTTTCGGCTGGTCGGCTCGTCGGCGTGCCGGCTAGAGGCGGGCGGCCGGCGGGGGTTAGTGTAGCGCAACCCTCACCCCCTGCCCCCCTCCCATCAAGGCGAGGGGGTTCCGAGTGGGAGTCCCGAGGCGTTCGGATGCGAGCGGTCGCGAAACCTCACCCCCAACCCCCTCTCCGTCCGACGGAGAGGGGGCTTTTCGGAGGCGAGAGGGTCCCGAGTGCTTGTGGGTTTCTCGCGTGGCACGGAGGGCAGGCGCTACACTCCCGGCAACCGCAGAGGAGAGCGCCGTGACCAACGAGAGCCGCCAACCCCACGTGTTCGAGGAGCAGGTCATGATCCCGATGCGGGACGGCACCCGCCTCGCCGCCTCGATCATGCGGCCGGCTGTCGACCATCCGGTGCCGACGGTGCTGATCCGGAGTCCTTACGACAAGACGGCGCAGCGGCTGCAGCAGAACCAGTGGGCGGACGCGGGCTACGCCTTCGTGCGGCAGGACGTGCGCGGGCGCTACGACTCCGACGGCGAGTTTTACCCCTTCCGTAACGACCCGGCCGACGGCTTCGACACCGTCGAGTGGATCGCGGGCCAACCGTGGTCGGACGGCAAGGTCGGCCAGACGGGCGCGTCGCACGTCGGCACGGTGCAGTACCTGGTGGCGCCGGCGGCGCCGCCGCACCTGACGGCCGCGATCCCGGAGTTCGCGCCGGCCAGTGTTTACCACTACTGGTGGTGGCAGGGCGGCGCCTACCGCCTGTCTTTCAATGTCTCCTGGGCGATTCTCCTGGCTTCGGACAACCTGCGGCATTATCCGGCCCGCAACGCCCGCCTCGCCGAAGCGCGCGACCAGGTCTGGGTGACGCCGGAGCAGATGAAGGCGCTTGACATAAAACCTCTGTACCGCGAGTGGACCTACGGCAACTTCGAGGCGATCGAGGGCGTATTCGGCAACCAGTGGTTCGAAGACTTCATGCGCCACTCCGAATACGGGGACTTCTGGAAGCCTTACGACTTCCACACCCAGCACTCGCGGATGGACCTGCCGATGCTGCACGCCGGCGGCTGGTACGACACCTTCCTCCAGGGGACTATCGACAGCTATACCGGCCTGCGCGCCAAGGCGAAGACCGAGGCCGCCAGACGCGCCCAGAAGCTGATCGTCGGGCCGTGGCAGCACGTCAGTTGGGGGCGCTCGACGGTTGGCGACCTTGACTACGGCCAGGACCTGATGAAGCTGGGGCCGTTCGAAGAGCGCAAGCGTTGGTTTGACCACTGGCTGCGGGGCGAGGCCAACGGGATCATGGACGAAGCGCCGGTGCTGGTCTTCGTCATGGGTGAAAACGTCTGGCGTCCCGAAAATGAGTGGCCGCTGTCGCGCGCGACCGCCGAGCGCTTCTATCTCCACGCCGGCGGCACGCTTAACCGTACCGCCCCCGTGGACGAAAAGCCGCGGACGTACCGCTACGACCCCAACGACCCGGTGATCACGATGGGTGGCTGTGAGTGGGTGAACTACCCCTGCGGGCCCTACGACCAGAAGCCGCTCGACGGGCGCCGCGATGTGCTGACGTTCGTGAGCGCAGCCCCTGAGCCAGGACCTCGAGGTCACAGGCCAGGTATTCGCCCACCTATTCGTCTCGACGGACGCGCGCGACACCGACTTCACGGCCAAGCTAGTCGACGTCTGGCCCGACGGCAGCGCCTGGAACATCTGCGATGGAATCATCCGCCTCAGCCGGCGCGAGTCCGACTCGCGCGTGTCGGCCGTCGAACGGCACCGGCCATACGAGGCCGTCGTTGACCTGTGGTCGACGAGCCAGCTATTCCGGGCCGGGCACCGGATCAGGCTCGACGTTTCCAGCAGCAACTTCCCGCGCTTCGACCCGAACCCGAACACCGGTTACGCGTCCTACATGCCGGAAGGGCCGGAGAAAGTAGTGGCCGAAAACAGCGTGTACTTCGACCGCGAGCGGCCTTCGTATCTGGAGTTGCCGGTGGTGGACAGGAAGTGATCGGGCTTACGTGCACGGGCGGAGGAGCCTGAGCCTCATTTCCGTTCGTCCTGAGGCTCTCGAAGGCGAACGGGCAGGAGGTAGCGAGCGTGAAATCGGGATCGCGCTGAGTAAGCCTGGCGTCCGTCCGTGGTTCGAGGGCCTCACCACGAACGGAATGTAATCTTTCGCCCTTCTCGTGAGGTCAGGCGGAGGCGTTTATCCGTTCGTCCTGAGCCCTCATTTCCGTTCGTCCTGAGGCTCTCGAAGGGGCGAACGGGCAGGAGGTCGCGAGGGGGAGTTCCGGATCGCGCTGAGTAAGCCTGGCGTCCGTCCGTGGTTCGAGGGCCTCACCACGAACGGAATGTAATCTTTCGCCCTTCTCGTGAGGTCAGGCGGAGGCGTTTATCCGTTCGTCCTGAGCCTCATTTCCGTTCGTCCTGAGGCTCTCGAAGGGCGAACGGGCAGGAGGTGGCGAGGGGGAGTTCCGGATCGCGCTGAGTAAGCCTGGCGTCCGTCCGTGGTTCGAGGGCCTCACCATGAACGGAATGTAATCTTTCGCCCTTCTCGTGAGGTCAGGCGGAGGCGTTTATCCGTTCGTCCTGAGCCCTCATTTCCGTTCGTCCTGAGGCTCTCGAAGGGGCGAACGGGCAGGAGGTCGCGAGGGGGAGTTCCGGATCGCGCTGAGTAAGCCTGGCGTCCGTCCGTGGTTCGAGGGCCTCACCACGAACAGAATGTGACCTTTCCCGCTTCTCGCTTGGTCAAGCTGAACCCCTACCCGTTCGTCGTGACCTTGTGGAAGGACTCGTCCTGAGCCTCCGGTCCGGTTCGTATGAGCTGGCTTCCGTTTGTCCTGAGCCTCATTTTAGCCAGCGTTGAGGCGTGCTGATTCGCGCAAGGCTGCCCGGGCGGGCGTACCATGGGCGCGTGAAAGAAGCGCGCACCGCCGCGGCCGCGGCATCGGGCATCGCGGTCAGCCATGCCTGGCGCGAGGCGCTGGACGGCGCGCTGGCAGGCGCCCGCCTCGACTCCCCCGACCTGACGCTGCTGTTCGCGGCCTGGGACTACGCCGAGGACTTCGCGGCGCTCGCGGCCGAGGCGAAGCGAAGGCTGGGCGCCGGCATCGTCGCGGGCTGCTCCGGGCAGGGGATCATAGGCCCGCTGAGCGAGGTCGAGGATGAGGCGGCGCTGTCGATGGCTTCGTTCGCCCTGCCGGGGGCGCGTGTGCGGGCCGTGCGCATCCTCAGCGAAGACGTGCAGCGGCGGGCTTCGCGCGGGAGCTGGGAGGAGCTGTTTGGCCTGTCGCTGGCGGACATCAACGCCCTGATCGTCCTGGCGGAGCCGTTCTTCGATACGGAGCCCTTCCTGATCGCGATGTCCGGTTTCTTCCCCGGCCTGCCGGTTGTCGGCGGCGTCGCTTCCGGCGACCCCAGGACGGCGCGCTCGGCTCTGTTCCTGGACGGCCAGACCTTTGACGAAGGCGCCATCGCCCTGGTGCTCAGCGGCGATTACACGGTGCGGCCGGTTGTCTCGCAGGGGGCGGCCCCGATCGGCGAACCCTGGACGATAACAGGCGCGACCGAGAATCTGGTCGAAACCATCGGCATGCGCCCGGCGTACGAGGTGCTGGTCGAAACGCTGATGGCCCTGGAGCCGGGCCAGCAGCTTCGGGCGCGCCAGAACCTTCTCGTCGGCCTGGCCACGGATGAGTACAAGGACGAGTTCCGCCGCGGCGACTTCCTGATCCGCAACCTTGTCGGCGCCGACCGCGAGCGCGGCGTGATCGCGATCAACGCCTATCCGCGCCCCGGCCAGACGCTGCAGTTCCAGATGCGCGACGCCGCGGCCGCCGACGAAGACCTGCGCGAGCTGCTTGCGCAGGCGAAGACGGACCTGGCCGGCCGCGAGGTGGTGGGGGCGCTGCTCTGCGCCTGTAACGGCCGCGGCGTTGGACTCTTCGGCGCGCCGGACCACGATGCGCGGACGCTGGCGGAGATCCTGGGGCCGGTGCCCGTGGCGGGTTTCTTCTGCAACGGCGAGATCGGCCCCGTGGGCCCGAGCACGTTCCTGCACGGCTTCACAGCCAGCCTGGGCCTGATCGTCCGGAAGTAAGCGTGTTCGACCTTCAGATCAGCGGCCTGAGCATTGTCGCGCGGACGCTCATCGTCTACCTGGCGCTGCTCTTCGGCCTGAGGGCGGCGGGCAAGCGCCAGTTGGGCCAGATGACGCCATTCGACCTGGTGGTGATCCTGTTGATCGCGAACGCGGTGCAGAATGCCATGGTTGGCCCGGACACTTCCGTCACCGGCGGATTGATCGCGGCCGGCGTCCTGATCGTGGGGAACTTTGCCCTGGCCCTGGCGCGAGAACGCGTGCCGCTGCTACGACAGGCCGTGGAGGGTTCGCCAACGCTGCTGATCAATGACGGCCAGTTCGTCGACCAGAACCTCAAGCGCGAAGGCCTGGACGTGGACGACGTGCTGCAGGCCCTGCGGGAGCACGGCATCGACAACCCGGCCGACGCGAAGATGGCCGTGCTCGAGGTCGACGGCTCGATCAGCATCGTGCCCAAGGACAGCCAGACGATGCGCACGCGCCGCCACCAGCGCTTCCTGAAGAAGGGCTCTTGAGTGGACGAAAAGCCGCTGGGCGGGCGCGTGATCGTGATGACGGGCGCCGCGCATCGTGGCAGCCTTGACTTGATCCGCGCGCTCGGTGGCGCCGGCGCGGCCCTGGTCTTGTGGGCCTCAGTGCCTGTGCGTTCGCGCGAGCGCCGCGCGGCGGCCGAAGGGATTACAGCCGGGGCTCGTGCCATCCGCTGGCACGACGAATCCGATCTCAAGGCAGCGGTTGCGGAAGTGCTCTCGGGGTTTGGGCGCGTCGACGCGCTGGTGCACCAGCTTTCGGACCACCTGGCGTACGGCTCCGGGCCGCCCGACAGCATCACCCGCCTGCTCGTCGCCGAGATGCGCAAACCCGGCCTGGTTGTCTACGTCCAGCCCGAAGGCGCCGCGAGGCCCGCGATGGTGGCGGGCGCCGTCGTCCGCTTCGTGCCGCTTTCCGCCGGGATGGCCATGCCGCGGCTGGCGGGCGAGGTGCGGGACATCTGCGTCGCGGAGCTCTGCGCCCACGAAGGCGCTTGACCGATCCGGCTGGGGGCGCTGAAATCCGTTTGTGACCGATAGCCCTGACCTTCATGCTTTCGTCCGCGGCATCCCGGACTTTCCCCAGCCGGGAGTGCTCTTCCGAGATATCACGCCCCTTCTCAAGGAGCCGCGGGCGTTCGCGCGGGCGGTCGACTGGTACTGCGAGGCGGTGGCCGAGCTGCGGCCAGAGGCAGTTGTCGCCATCGAGTCGCGCGGCTTTCTCTTCGGGACGCCGGTGGCGTTGAGGCTGGGCCTGCCCTTCGTGCCCGTGAGAAAGCCGGGCAAGCTGCCGGCGAAGCGCATGAGCGTCGAATACTCGCTGGAGTACGGCGAGAGCCAGCTGGACATTCACGCCGACGCCCTGGCTCCGGGCCAGACGGTCGTGATTGTCGACGACCTCCTGGCCACGGGCGGCACCGCCGCCGGCGCCGCGAAGCTGGTCGAGCTTATCGGCGGCAGGGTCGCGGGGCTCGTTTTCTTGATCGAGCTCACTGGACTCGGCGGTAGAGGCAGGCTGTCGTACCCGGTGAGGAGCTTGATTCAGTATGAGTGAGCCTCAGGCGACCATCGCCGTAATCGGCGGCTCGGGCTTCTACGAAATCGATGGATTGAGCGGCGTGCGTTCTATTTCCGTCGACACGCCTTATGGGAAGCCTTCGGACGATATCGTCCTGGGCAGCCTGGAAGGAGCGCTTGTGGCGTTCTTGCCGCGCCACGGCGCCGGCCACCGGATTCCTCCGGGCGAGGTGCCGCAGCAAGCGAACATTTGGGCGCTGGCTTCCCTGGGGGTGCGGCAGGTGATCTCGGTCTCGGCCGTTGGGAGCCTGAAGGAGGAGATCGCTCCGCTGGACATGGTGGTGCCGGACCAGCTGATCGACTGCACTTATCGCCGCGACCCCAGCTTCTTCGGGCGCGGCATTGTCGCCCACATCACTTTCGACACGCCGTTCTGTCCTGTGCTCTGTGACGCTCTGACCGGCGCCGCGCGAAGCGAGGGCGCGCAGGCCCATGCCGGCGGGACGCTGGTCGTCATCGAGGGGCCCGGGTTTTCGACCAGGGCCGAATCGCGGCTCTATCGTAGCTGGGGCGCCTCGATTATCGGCATGACGGCGTTGCCGGAAGCGAGGCTCGCGCGGGAGGCGAGCATGTGTTACGCCACCCTGGCCTGCGTGACCGATTACGACACCTGGCACGAGTCCGAAGAGACGGTCTCTATTGAGCTGGTTGTGGCCAATCTGCGCAAGAACGTCGCCCTCGCGCGCAGGGTCGTGGCGAGCGTCGTTTCGGAGCCACCGGGGCGCGAGGCCTGCGCCTGCGCCTCGGCGCTGAGCCGGGCGATAATCACGCCCCTGCGCCTGGCGCCGGAGGAGCGTAAGCGGGAGCTGGGGCCGGTCCTGGAGCGCTTCTACGAGTCCCGGAGCCAACGGCCTTAACGCTCGGCGCTGGGAGAGGCGAATGCCACGGATTGGCGCTGATTTCACTGATTGGGTTCCTGAGGATGGCGACTCGGAAATCAACCGCGTGCTCCGAGGGGTCAGTTCCGATCGGGCTCCAAATTCTTTGGCGGTTTCCCTGATTCAGGATCGGCCGCCGAGCGCCGACGATCTCCCAAGAGGTCCTCAATGCAAACCCTAGGCATACTGTTAATCGTCATAGGTGGAAGCGGCATGGCGCTGGTAGCGCTGTATGCGATAGCGCCATCCTTCATCAGGCGGCCCGCGGCGCAGCCGATCAAGATCGAAGAGAAGAACCTCCTCGAGACCGCGGACCTGACGCCGAAGGCCGAGGAGGCAGACGCCTGGAAGCCGTTGCCCGCGTCCGTGACCGCGGCCTCGCGCCAGCCCCAGCCGACGCCGCGCGTGGTGGATGAGCTGTTCTCGGAGCTGTTCGCCCTGCGCGCCGAAGTCGCCTCGATCACGCAGGAGTTGCGGACCCTGCGCGAGCAACTGGATGAGAGCGGCGTGCTGACCCCCAAAGAGCCGGCCCGTAAGCCCACAAGGCTCCGTCGCGCCGCCTGAGTGCCTTCGCTGGGGTTAGCGGACGGGCCCAAGCCTTGCCTTTGATATAATCCTCCGCAAATGCTGCGCATCGACGCCCGCCGCCCCGACATGCTGCGCCCCATCGACATCAAGGTCGGATTTCTGGCTCACGCCGAGGGTTCGGCCCTGATCAGCGTCGGCAAGACGATCGTCCTCTGCGCCGTGAGCGTGGAGGACCGCCAGCCCGGTTTCCTGCGCGGCACCGGCAGCGGCTGGATCACCGCCGAGTACTCGATGCTGCCGCGTTCGACGCACACGCGCTCTCAGCGCGAGTCCGTGCAGGGGCGCATCGGCGGCCGCACGCACGAGATTCAGCGCCTGATCGGCCGGTCGCTGCGGGCGGTCGCGAATCTCGACGTCCTCGGCGAGCGCACCTTCGCCATCGACTGCGACGTCATTCAGGCGGACGGTGGCACGCGCACGGCCTCTGTCACCGGCGCCTACGTGGCCCTGGTTATGGCCATGCAGCGGCTGGTCGAGGAGGGCAGCTACGCATCTTTGCCCCTGCGCTGCCCGGTGGCCGCGACCAGCGTCGGCATCGTCGACGGCCGCCCGCTGCTAGACCTGTGCTACGAAGAGGACTCGCGCGCTGAAGTCGACTTCAACGTCGTCATGACCGGCGAGCGCAAGTTCGTCGAGGTCCAGGGCACGGCCGAGCACGGCACCTTCGACAAGGAAGCCATGGACGGCCTGCTCAGCCTGGCCCAAAAGGGCATCGAGGAGTCGTTCGAGGCCCAGCGTTTGACGCTGGAAGCGGCAGGACTGCCCGCGCTCTAGCAAGTATTGGCCGAAGAGGGCTAACTTTCGCCCCCGCTGCCCTTTGCCCCCTGCCTCAGGCGTACTCGCCCAGGAACGTGCCGCCAATCACGTGGACGTGGGCGTGGTCCTGGCTCTGCATAGCGTCATGGCCGAAGTTCGAGACCAGGCGGAAGCCGCCGGGGCAGTGCTTGCGGCCCATCTCCACTGCCATCTCGCCCACACGGCCGAGGTTCGTCCACAGCTCGGCCTGGGTTAGGTGCCTGACCGGCACCGAGAGCAGCATTACGGGCACCCAGCGCAGGCGGTTGCGAAAGACTATGACTTCTTCGTCCTGAAACAGGACTTCGGCCGGCTCGCGGCCGGCGATGATTTCGCAGAAAACGCAGTACCGGTTCATCAAAGGAAAATCTACAGGAAGCCGCATATAGGAAACAGGAACCAGGCCGCGCGTTCCGCCGGCCGGCATGCATGGCCGCGGCGATGACGGAAGGCTCTGTGCCGGCTGTGTGCCCGGGATTGCCACGGCCCTTCCGCCTATCGGCATCCAGGGCCTCGCAATGACAGGAGTGGGACGGGCGGCTTCCTGCTCGCGGCCGCCAATCCTATGATTGGCCCGTGGCCGACTTTCGCCCCTTTCCGGCCCTGCGCTTCAACCCGTCGGTGGCCGGCGAAGCCTCTGCCTTGATTGCGCCGCCCTACGACGTCGTAACGCCGGAGCAGGCGGCGGCGCTGCGGTCGCGCAGCCCCTACAACATCTCGCGGGTCGATTACGGCGAAGCGCGGCCTGCGGACGCCGAGGGCGACAACCGTTACACGCGGGCGCGCCGCGACCTGGACGCATGGCTGGCCAAGGGAGCGTTGCTGCGAGACGCGGCGCCGCGCCTCTATGCCTACGACCAACAGTTCAGCCTGCACGGAGCGACGTTGACCCGGCGGGCGATCTTTGGGCGGCTGCGGCTGGAGGAGTGGGACAAAGGCATAGTGCTGCCGCACGAGCACACGCGCGCCGCCGCCAAGGCGGACCGCCTGGATCTGCTACGGGCCACGCGCGTGAACCTGAGCCCGATCCTGGCGATGTATCGCGGCAAGCCATCGAGGCCGTTGCTGGGGCCGTCGGACCTTGGCCCTGCGGTGCTGGATGCGTCCTTGCCCGGCGAGCGGCACACACTGCGGCCCATCGAAGTCGCTGCGGCCGAGTCCGTGCGGAGGTCGCTGGCGGCCGAGAAGCTCTACGTGGCCGACGGCCACCACCGCTACGAGACCGCGCTGTTCTATCGAGACGAAGTCAAGGCCAGGGCCGGGTCCTGGACGGGCGAGGAGCCGGAAAATTTTGTCCTGGCAGCCCTCGTCGACATCGATGACCCCGGCCTGGTGGTGCTGCCGACACATCGACTGGTGAAGATGCCGGACGCATTCGGGGACCCGGTCGAGCGCCTGCAAGCCTTGTTCGAAGTGCGCCCGGCAGGCGAAGCGTCGCGGCCGGTCGACGTCGAAGCCCTGGCCGGCGCCATGGCCGCGGCGGGGCGCTCGATGCCGGCCTTCGGAGCCATCGGGCTGGAGCCGGGAAAGCTGCACCTGGTGACGGTCCGGGACGAGGCGGAGGTCAGGCGTCGCATCCCCGCCGGCCACGCCGAGGTCTGGCGCGGCCTGGACGTGAACGTGCTGCACCATGCGCTGTTCCCAGCGCTCGGCAACCGCTCCCGCCCCGAGGAGATCGAGTTCACCGAAGACGCGCAGGAGGCCGCAAGAGCGGTGCTGGCGGGGCAGTGGGACGTGGCGCTGCTCCTGAACGCCACCCGTCTGGACCAGCTGGTGGCCTGCGCCGACGCGGGCGAGCGCATGCCCCAGAAGTCCACCTACTTCTACCCCAAGCTGGCGACCGGGGTGGTGATGTACCCGCTGGACTGAAGCCGGCAATCGCGCCTGCCGTGTTAACGCATTTCCCCCACGTCTTGTGGCATTATTGCCAGCGTAGAATCACCCGCCCGCGGAGGACCGGCATTGATGGAGTTCCGCGTCGACGCCCGGCGCCAGCAGCGGCCTCGCTGCGCCCGCTGCAATTACGACTTCGAAGAGGGCTACTCCTGGCACGCTTTTGGCGAAGTGGTCGTCCTTTGCGCGGACTGCACCACGGACATCGAGAATTCGGTCAGCAGCTACGGCGAGAACGGCGACGGCGCGAACAAGCGCTTCCTGCAGAAGCTGCACGAGATCGTCTCCGAACCAGCCACTGGCCGCCGCCTCCGCGTCTGAGCATTGGCACGGCGGCCACCAATTCGACCCCATCGAGGCTGTGTTCCCGTGAGGCCGAATCTGCGAGGATATCGGCCTACGGACGTCTGATGCCTTAGGAAGGTCAACCAGCATGAGCAAGGTGCTGCGGGTGGAGAATGAAGGACGGGTGCGGACGATCATCATGGACCGCCCCGAGGTCAAGAACGCCCTCTCAGATGAACTGGCCTGGGGCGTGGTCGCGGCGGTCGAACAGGCGCAGCACGATGAGTCGGTCTGGGTGATCGCGATCACCGGCACCGGCGACGCCTTCTGCTCAGGGCTCGACCTCTCGGGCGCGGGCGAAAGCGCGGCGCCGCTATCGCCGCTGGACTTGCAGCTCGACGACCTGGGTTGGGTGGGCCGCTTTGCCCTGGTGCTGCGAGAAGTGTGCGACAAGCCGATCGTGGGCGGCATCAACGGCGTGGCTGTGGGCGCCGGCCTTTCGTTGGCCATGGCCTGCGACGTGCGCCTGATGGCCAGGAGTGCCCGCCTCATGGCCGGCTATCCGCGCATCGGTGCCTCACCGGACGGCGGCCTGACATGGACGCTGCCCCAGGCCGTCGGCTACGAGCAGGCTATGCGCTTCCTGCTCGAGAACCGCACCGTCGAAGGGGACGAGGCCTTCCGGCTGGGCATGGTGGGCGAAGTCGTGGAGGACGAGCGCTTTCCTTCGCGGCTCAAGGAATACTGCGCCTTCCTCGCGGAACGCTCGCCGATCACGACGCGCCTGACCAAGCGCGGCGTCACCAGCGCCACAGCGATCGACCTGGAGGCGCAACTGCGCTTCGAGCTGTCGAACATCCGCAAGGCCTTCGCCAGCAAGGATGCGCAGGAGGCGCGCAAGGCCTTTTTCGAGCGCAGGCCGCCGGTGTTCGAGGGGCGCTGAGGACTCGGGTGGGGCGGGCGAGCCGCCGGGCGAGATTCTTCGTCGCTCCTTGCGTCGCTCCTCAGAATGACAGCGGCGTCGCTCCCTGCATCGCTCCTCAGAATGACAGCGGCCTCGCTAGCCAAAAAGGGGCGCGCCACAGCATGCGCCGGTTCCGGACTAATTACTGATTACTTATGACTGATCACGGATCACTGCCTTGTAAGGGTGTTCCCTAATAGGTCTGGCGGAAAGCCGCGCCTAAAATGAGGCGCGGTGGGTCCTGGTGGCAGGCAAAGGAGTCCGAGCTTGGACACCCTCCTTCTGTACGTGATTGTGGCCGGAGCGCTGGGGCTGATGGCAGCAGGCGCTTACGGCGCCGCGCCCGTCTTTCTCCTCAAGCGCGAGCCTTCGGCCCACGGGCCGCGGACGGCCTCGGTCGGTGGCATATTCACGCTTGGCGCCGCCTTTCCCCTGCTCGAAGATGACCTGGCGCAGGGGCCGCAAGACCTGGCCGCCGCGGTGATGAAGTCATCGGCCTCGGGCGCGGCGCGCGGGCGCGAGGTCCACGAACCCGACTACGAAGAAGAGGGCGCCGGCGCCGAAGAGGACGCCCCGGGCGACCCGTTCGACGAGGAGGTACTGAGCGACCTCTTCACCGAGATCGGCATGCTGCGCCTGCAGATAGAGGTGTTGCGGACCGAGCTCGGCGCCTTCGCGACGAAGGCGAACACCACCGTCAAGGAGAAGCAGGCACTGGTATCGCGCCCGCCGGGCGCTGAGCCGCGAAAGCGCCTGCGCACTCAACCGAACTCTGACCTGCCGGTGACGCTGAAGCGCCGCCTCAGCGACGTCCGCCGCAAGCGCCGCCCAGCGTCCTAAGGCTAGATCGTCAAGCCACCGAGGCCGATTATGCCCCGCGCGTACTCGATTTCGCCGACGTGCCTGTAGCCGTGGCTCAGGCACATCCCGTTGAGGCCCGCCCAGAGGCTCATCTCGCCCAGTGGTTTGATTGTCACGCGCCGTGACTCCATATCCTCGGGCTTTAACGCGTCCAGGTAGGCAGCGGTCGCGGCCCAGACTTTGCCCTGATACTCGCGCCAGCGCTCGACGTCATGGATGCGGATCTGCTCTGCCTGAGCGTCGGTCATGCCGGTGCCCTGGGCAGTCCGGTGCAGCGCGAAGGCTTCGTCATACTTGCCGTCGAGCCAGATCGTGGGCCTGCCCTGAGCGACGTAATTGACGATGTTGTCTTCGGTGCGGACGTAGTGCCAGAGGCTGAAGAAGGGCCTGATCCCGCCCTCGATCGGCCGGAAGTTCAGGTGGTCCGCGGTCATGTCGGATGTGGCTTTGTCGAGCATGCCGTGCATGCCGCGAAGGCCGTCGCGCAGGATGTCGAGCGCCGTAATCATTGTTAGTCCCCCTCACCGTCTGGCCAGCGCCGCGGCCGGCACTGGTCCGAGTGAAGGGTACATTGACGAACCGGCCACTGGGAACCGCGAGGCCGGGGCAGCGGGCAGCCGGTTTCCTCCACGTCCGGCCGGCGGCTCATGTCATTAGTCAGTCAATTCAGCGATTCCTGGCCGGCACTCCCCGGGTAACGCCGGACGTGTACTACCATTGGTGGATGCTTGACCACGAACGAGAGGCGGACGGCCGATGGCAGGCATAGTCCTGGACGAAGGCCTTACGCCGGAGGCCGGTGGCTGGTCAGCCCCGGCCACCAACTGGGTCTCCACCACTTTCGATGCCCTGCGCATCCGCCAGTACCGGGTCCTTTGGATCGGCACTGTGTTGTCTTTCGTCGCCTTCATGATGTCGACGACGGCGCAGAGCCTGGTGGCGTTCGACCTGACGGGCAGTAACCGCGCCGTGGGCGCGGTGATGTTCGGCCAGGGCGTGGCCATGCTCGCGCTCACGCCTTTTGGCGGCGCCATCGCCGACAGGGTGTCGAAGCGCTTCCTGCTGCTGCTCTGCCAGGCGACCATCGGCGTGACGATGCTGGCCATCGGCCTGCTGATCGCTTCGGACGCGATCACGGTCTTTGCCCTGGCCGCCGGCGCCTTCGTCACGGGGACCATGTTTTCGTTCCTGGGCCCTGCCCGGACAGCCTATATCGGCGACATCGTGCCTGAGGACAAGCGTGGCAACGCGCTGGCCCTGACCCAGGTCGGGATGAACGCCACGCGCATCTTCGGCCCGTTGCTTGCCGGCGGCCTGATGGCCTGGGCGCTGGTTGGGGCCGCAGGCACGTATTTCATCATGGCGGCGATATTCGTCGTCGTGGTCGTGACGCTGGCCCAACTGCCGCCCAGCCGGGGCCAGGCGCGCAACTCCAGCATGCTTCAGGACATTCGCCTGGGCCTGCGCCACGTCTCCCAGAACCCGCGGCTGATGCAGATCGTGACGTCGTTCATCGCGGTCACGGTCATCGGGTTCCCCTACCAGGTAGTGCTGCCCGGCTTCACGCAGGACGTACTCGGCGGTGGCAAGGCTGAGTTCGGCCTCATGGTCTCCGTGGCCGCTATCGGCGGGCTCATCGCCAGCCTGTTCTCGGCCTCATTCGCCGATTCGCCCAAAGCGCCGATGCTGCAGATCGTCGCCAGCCTGCTGCTGGGCGTAGCGCTAATCCTCACGGGCATCGCGCCGACCTTCGCCGTCGCCCTGCTGACGATGGTCCTGGTTGGGGCCGGCGGCAGCGCCTTCCAGACCCTCAACAACTCGATCGCGCTCAAGGAGGCGCACCCGGCCTATTTCGGGCGGGTGATGTCGCTGATGATGATGGCCTGGAGCTTCAACGGCCTCATCGGCCTGCCGGTCGGGATACTCGCCGACTCGCTGGGAGAGCGCGCGGTCCTGGTGGGGATGGGCGCCGGCGTCTGCCTTGTGGTGGCACTGCTGGCCCTGTGGCGGGCCAGGCTTCCGGCCCCGGGGCCGGAGGCCGAACCGGTGTTGACCGAGGTCTGAGCGGCCGGGAGCCGCGCTGGACTCTGTGATGGCGGGGTTGCGGTAACGTGCATGGGCGGGACATGGGGCCTGAATGGTCCAGGGGGAAGGCCGCGCCCACGGCTAGTCATTACGTAATCAATACGTAATCAATCGAAGAGCAGGACGAGGGGCTGGTTGGCGACAATGTCTCCCGAAGGGTTGGGCAGCGCCTCCCACGACGCCGAGGCAGGCGCGACGGTCGCGGCGTTGAACATGCGAAAGACGTTCGGGTCACTTGGGAAGCCAACGTCCTGGCCGGCCAGGTAGAGGATGCCGGCGACGGGATCGTAAGCGAGGCCCTTCACGGACAGCAGCTCTGACCCGGTGCCCGCGCCGGGACCGGTGAACTCGTCCCAGGTGGCGCCGTCATCGTCGCTGCGGAAGACCGAGATGTGGTCGCTGCCGGGGTCCTTGATGGCGAACAAGAGGCCGGACCCGGCCCTGATTATCTGATTCCAGAACTTGGCGCCGCTCTTCTGGACGCGCGTCGTCCAGGACCCCATGGCGCCGAGAGCATCGGAGCCTTTGAGGTATGAGTTCGAGGCATTGGTAAAGGTCACAAGGAGATCACCGTTAGCGGCCCAGACGATGTTGCCGTTGATTCCAGGCTGAAGTGTGGAGCTGCCCGGTATGTCATCGCTGTCGGTCCAGGATGCGAAACTGTCGTCGGTGGCCACGGTCCGCAGCTTGGTGGGGACGCCTCGCTTGCGCGTATAAGCGACTCTGTCCTTGTCCGCGGGGTCGCAGGCGATGCGCAGGGCCGTCCGGTTGGCCTCCACGTTGCTGGCTGAGGTCCAGGCCTCACCGTCATCATCGCTGTAGTAGACGAAGTAGTCTGGTGTCGAATCCTGGTTGCGCCACAGCCCCCATAGGCGGCCCTCGCAGCGGTCGAAGTCCACGGCGATGTAGTTGGCGGCTGGCGGCGTCAGGGAGCTCCAGTTCTGGCCTGAGTCCGTGGACCGCTTGAGCGCGCCGCCGCCGACGTGGAACATGAGGCCACCGCCGAAGTAACGTAAGCGTTCGCTGCCGCCGGTGGGCGTGCCGCCGACGGTGCTCCATGATTGGCAGGCCGACTGCTGGAAGAGCGGCGTGGACGTGAGGATATAGAGGCCGCTGAAGGCGAATACTTCAGGCGCGTTTGCGCCGTCCGACCAGACGTAGCCGCATTCGAAGACCTGGTAGGTCGTGCAGCCTCCCGGAAGGCCGGCGGGACATGTGCCGCTTTCCTGATCGCCAACCGGGTAGCCTATTGACGTGTATCCGGCTTCGTCCTGCCATGCCGCCCAGAACTCAGCCTGCACCCAGAACGCGTCCGTGATCAGGCTGTCCGGCACGTACACGCCGCTCTCGCCGTTGTGGTTGAGGAAGGTCTGCTCCCAGCCAGCGCCGTAACGGTGCATTTCCAGGTCCCGGCCCACATTGGTGACCCAGCCAAGGGTCGCCCAGCCGCCTTCATCAGCGAATTCGGCCCGAATGGCTTGCCCGGCGGTAGACGCGAGTCCGCCGACTAATTCGTTGCTCGAGGAAGGGTTGGAGCCAATCTGAATCGACGACGTCGCGAAATTGTCGATCTTCGTGGGGAGAAACGAGGTAAATTCCCAGTGAAGATGTGGCACGCAATTCCCGGTGACAGGGTTGATTGAGTTGCCAGACTTACCTTCCTCGCCGATCTTATCCCCTTGGAGGAGTGGATCCGGCAATGGTAGCGGGATGTTGTCAACGAGGTGGGCATACGTGAGAACGTTCCCATCTCCGACAGTGACTATGACTTTGTTCCCGAAGCTTCCTGCCAGATTGCAGTCTGGCTGATCGTCTACTACTTGGACGCTGCCTTCCGTTGATGAAACGATCGTTGTTGGAGTGCCAGAGACTCCAATGTCGATGTCGTAGGCGCGCGCATTCGCATGATGATCCTGAAAGGGCAGCGTCGTGAAAGCCACACTGCCTTCCGGAAGCCAAGGCCATTTGTACTTGAAGTCATTGTGATTACCGTAGATCTTCGCGGCAGGTAAAGCCAAAATTGCGACAACACAGAGTGTCAAGGCGAGTGGGAGCTTTACGGCGCCAATTAAACGCATCCTTGCGCTGACCCTTCCTAGTAAACAAGCACGGTCTGAATAACGCGGAGGGCCATGGCTTCTGATGCCGTTTTCGCCAATCCACCCTGGTAATCAAGAACCACCTTCAGAAACAGCTCGTCAGCACCAACCTTCACGGGAAGTTCGACCAACAGCTCCGTGATTTCCCTCGCCTTGCCTTGTATGAAGTCCTGACCAGAAGCTTGGCAGGTTCGCGCAAGGTGGCCGCTTATTGTGATCGTTCCTTCAACCCCGCTACCTTGCTGTGCGGGCACCAGGCCCGGACATGACTGTCCTTGGGGCCGTAACATGCTCCGGGAGCTGAGTGATATGGTGAGGCTAAAAACCACCGACGCGGTGTCTCTATTGGTTGAGTTAGGAGTGTGGAGCCACAGGACTTCATCGGGAGGGTGGGTTCCACTGTTGTACGAGGTGGCCTCGATGCCGTCATTCAGCGTTTGTGGGTAGCAAATTGAGAATCGCCCCTTTGGCGCTTCCTTCCATGCCAACCAGTCGAGAGGACAGTCGGCTCGGCCTATCTGAGCTGCGGAAATCGGGTCAACAGGCCTTTGCACCTGGGTACCTAGTGAAACCGTGGGCGACGGTGTGCTTGTAACCTGATCTTCCAAAATTGGTGTTGCGGTCTGTTGACCGGAGGAAGACAGGGGCGTAGGTATATGTCCGCCACCGCCGCTGCCCGCTCCGAGTGCAATGGCGCCGGCAAGCGCCCCACCGGCCGCAAGCGGCAAGAGGAACTTGAGCGCACCAGGGACAGTACTAAACAGACTCACGGGCCACCCGATTCTTCTTCCGTCCGCACCATACACCCCCCCCCCGGGCTTACTTGTCAACCCCTGTCGCAAGCAATATATTCGTCGCTTCCCGCAGGCAGTGGAGGAGCCCGGTAGGCGCCGCCTTCTCCGAAATTATCGGGCGCGAAGTGGCGAATCTGACCGGTGGAGTCCTATCGCCGGTCTATCGCATGACGAGCGGGGCACAGGTCCGCTGGCGTCCGGTGGCGTGCGAAGCACAGCCGGGCGGGGGCCGAAGTCGCGGTTCAGGGAACAGGTGCAAGCCCGCGCGCCCAGGGCACCACGACCGGGCCGGGCAGCAGCCCGCGCAGCACGGTGACGTCTGAACCGTAGACGCGGCGCAGGTTATCTTCGGCAAGCACCTCTTGCGGCCGGCCGGACGTTACGGCCCGCCCTTCGGACATCAGCACGACGCGGTCACTGTAGAGCGAGGCCAGGGTGAGGTCGTGGACGGCCGCCAGGACAGCGAGGCCGCCGGCCGCGAGCTCGCGGATCAGGCGGCCGATCCGGATCTGGTGCCCGATGTCGAGGTTCGCGGTCGGCTCGTCCAGGAGCAGGATCGAGGCATCCTGGGCCAGGGCGCGAGCGAGCACGACGTTCTGGCGCTCCCCGCCCGAGAGTTCGTCGACCGGGCGCGAAGCCAGGTGCGAGGCGCCGACGCGCGCCAACGCCTGCTCGGCGAGGCGGACGTCGGCCGCGCCCTCCTGGTCGAGGAAGCCGAGGTGTGGCGTGCGGCCCATGAGCACGACCTCGAGGGCGGTGTAGCCGATCGGGAGCAGGGGGTTCTGAGGCACCACGGCGATGCGGCGCGAGACCTCGCGCACGTTGAGGCTCGCGCAGCGGCGCCTCGCCGGCGAAGACCTCGCCCGACGTCCAGGGCAAGACCCTCGTGATGGCCTTCAACAGCGTCGTCTTGCCGCAGCCGTTGGGCCCGACAAGGGCGACGACCTCGCCGGGGGCGACTTCGAGGCTGATGCCGCGCAGGACCGGGCGGCCACTGTAACCGGCATGCAGGTCCTGGACGCGGAGCATCAGAAGAACGCCTTGCGCTGGCGTCGCAGGAGGTAAAGAAAGAAGGGCGCGCCGACGAGCGACGTGATCACGCCGACCGGCAGCTCCGCGGGCGATATCACCATGCGCGCGCCCACGTCCGCCAGGATCAGGAACGACGCGCCGGCGAAGGCGGCCAGCGGCAAGACCCGGCGATAGTCCGGCCCCACCATCATCCGCACGACGTGCGGGGCCACCAGCCCCACGAAGCCGATGATGCCCGCGACCGCGACCGCCGCCGCCGCCGCCAGGGACGCGGCCAGAAGCACCACCGCCCTGGTGCGCTCCACGTCGAGGCCGAGCTGGCGGGCCTGGCCCTCGTCGAGCTGGAGGACGTTCAGGAGCCGCCCGTGGAGATAAATGATGACGGCGGCCGGCAGCGCGTAAGGCAGGATGAACCACATATCGTGCCAGTTGGAGTTGTTGAAGCCGCCCAACAGCCAGGAGAGGATGCTGACGCTGCTTTCGCGGTCGACCAGCATCAGGTAAGAGATCAACGAGACCGCGATCGACCCCAGGGCGACGCCGGCGAGTATGAGCGTGGTCGTGGGCGTGTGGCCGGCGACCCGCGCCAGCGCGTACGTGATCATGACCGCGGCCAGGGCGCCCCCGAACGCCGCCAGCGTCACCAGGCTCACGTTCGCGTACTCCAGCGGCAGGTCTAGCACGATGACGATGGTGGCCGCGAGGCCGGCGCCGGAAGCCACGCCCAGGAGGTAGGGGTCGGCGAGGGGATTGCGGAACACCGCCTGGTAGGAGGCGCCGCTGTAAGCCAGCGTCGCGCCGACCAGTCCCGCCAGGAGCACCCGAGGCAGGCGGATGTCCCAGATGATGGCATCGAACGCCGGCTCGACGCGGGCGTCGAGGCCCAGCAAGTGGTTCAGCACCACCTTCACGACGACGCCGGGAGCGATGCTCACCGGCCCTACGGCCGCGCCGATGACGATACACAGGACGAGGCCGAGCAAGGCCGCGGGCAGGGCCAGCGCGAAGGGCGTACGCGTCCGGCCGGCGGCGCGGTTGGCGATGGGTGGCGCTGGTAGAGCCTGCTCAGTCACAAAGAACCCCGCCGCGGCGGGGAGCTTCGGCGCCGGAAGCGCCGAGGTCCCGCGCCTCTCCTCGAAGGCTGCTGTGGACGGGCGCGAGTGGCTGGCGGCCTGGCTCCCCTCGCCGGGGCGAGGGCTACAGTTGCGGGACAGCGCCGGACTCTGACCGGCTTCGCATTTCATCCCCGCTGTTTCGGGGACACCGCTCGCGTTCCGCTATTCGGTTGTACGCGTTTGAGTTTAGGTTCGGGTTAGGGGGGAGTCAACGCGCAGGCTCAGGCGCGCCCAGAGACGTTACGCGCGATGCTCTCCGCATTCACGAAGCGGCTGATGATGAAGCTGACGACGCTGATGATGATCGCGCCGAAGACGGCGTCGAAGAAGCCATCGACCTCGAAAAGGATGCTGCTGTCGATATTGGCGATCCAGTCCGCCAGCATGAGCATGGCCGCGTTGAGGACGAACAGGAACAAGCCCAGGGTGACGATGGTGAACGGCAGCGAGAGCCAGAAGAGGATGGGCCTTACGAGCAGGTTCAGGAGGCCGAGGATGAGGGCCACCATGAGGGTGCTGCCCCAGCCTTCGAGGTGGATGCCGGGAAGTATCCAGGCCGCGGCCCATACGGCGGCCGCGAGGATCAGCCAGCGGACGGCGAGCGAGACGAAGCCCTCCTGCGACACGCGGCCCCCGCTAAGTGCCGATTGAGGCCATGAAGCCCGCGAGCGCGGTGTTGAACTGTTCCGGCTCCTCCATGTTGGATAGGTGGGCGGCGCCTGGTATGGTTACCAGCTTCGCGCCGGCAATGGAGTCGGCCATCAGCTTCGAGTCGGCCGGTGGCGTGAGGGTGTCGGCCTCGCCGACGATCACCAGGGTCGGGATCTTGATCGTGGCCATCGTCGGCACGGAGTCGGGGCGCTCGGCCAGCGTCATGAGGTCACCGGCGAAGCCCTGCACGGGCGTGTTCTTGATGATGCCCTTGACCTGCTCCACCAGCGCACCGCGCTCGTCCATCGACCTCTGGCTGAGGAGGCGCCCGATCATCGCCTCGGCGATGGCGCCGGGGCCGTCGCGCTGGGCGGTGAGGGCGGCCTGGTAACGGGCCGCCTTGCCCTCTGGGGCGTCGGGCTGCGGGCGTGTGTCGGCAAGCACCAGGCCCAGCATTCGGTCCGCGTACTTGCGCGCGAAGGCGAAGGCCACGTAGCCCCCCATGGAGAAGCCGCAGATCACGGCTTTGTCGATGCTGAGATGGTCCATCAGGCCGCGGACTTCGTCGGCGTAGCTGTCCACCGTAGTCAACCAGAAGATGGCTTCGGATTCACCGTGCCCGTGCAGGTCGATCGCGACGACGCGAGAATGTCGACGCGAGGCCCTTCGCCTGCGGCTCCCACATCGCCTTGCTGAGCGGATAGCCGTGAATGAAGACGATGGGCGTGCCGCTGCCCTGGTCGGTGTAGGCGATGTTGAGGCCGTTGATGTTCGCGGTGGGCAACGCTTCCTCCTCTGGTTTGCTCGCGAATACTAGCATGGGCTTCTGCCGGGCCGAGGAGCGCGGCGCTATTGACAAGGCTCGTTAGAGTCGCGAACCTGACGAAAATTCGCGGAGAGGTGCAAGGAGAGGTGCAAATGGAGGCCCAGGGGACGATAACTCGTGACACCGTCGGCGCCGGATTCGGAGAACGCTTTGTCGCTTACCTGATCGACTCGATAATCGTGGGCGTCGCGTACTTCATCGTATTTGTCCTGACGAATCAAGTAATTGGGCTGCTGGCGGCGCTAATCATCGGCGTCGGGTATTACGTCTACTTCTGGACGAACAGCGGCCAAACGCCGGGCAAGATGGCGATGGGACTGAAGGTCGTCAGCGCCGACGGCGGTGGCTTGCTGGATGTCGGCGGCGCGCTTATTCGCTACGTTGGTTACATCGTCAGCGGGATCCCCATCTACCTTGGCTTCTTCTGGGTCCTGTGGGACCCGAAACACGAAGACTGGGCCGACAAGATCGCCACCACCAAAGTCATCAAGGTGCAGAAGTAGCCGCGTGCGCGTAATCCGCGGCTCCGACGTGAACTTGACTCCTGCCCAGGGCGATATCTTCACCGGCGAGGTCGAGCGCCACGTCTATGTCGACGACGCCGCCGGCCAGAGCCTGCGCATGGGCCTGGTGCGGTTCAAGCCGGGTGGCCGTACGAAGTGGCACGCGCACTCCTTCGAGCAAGGCCTCGTGATTACCGAGGGCCGCGGTATCGTCGCTACGGAAGAGGCGGAGCACGTGGTGCAGCCCGGCGACGTCGTCTTCGTGCCCGCGAACGAGAAGCACTGGCACGGCGCCACAGCCTCGACGCCGATGGCCCATATCTCGATCACGGGGCCGGGCCAGACCACAGTGCTGGAGGCGGTCGAGCGGATTCGCACGCCCGAGTGAGCGACACCAGCCTCAAAATCGATGTCCCCGGCCAGGGTGAGGTGTCGGCCGTGCTCACGAGCGCGGAAGCCATGCGCTGGCTCTTCGTCTACGCGCCCGGCGCCGGCTCGAACGTCAACGACCCCTTCGCGCTGCATCTGGGCAAGGTTTTGCCCCAGCAGGGCATCGGCGTACTGCGCTTCCAATTCCTCTATCAGGAGCGCAAGCGTGGCGGGCCCGACCGGCCAGCGCTGCTTGAAGCGACCTGGCGCGCGGCCCTGGCCCGTGCCCGGGAGCTAGCGGCCGGGGCGAGGCTTGCCGCCGGCGGCCGTTCGATGGGCGGCCGGATCGCGTCACAGGTCGTCGCCGCGGGCGAGGCCGTCGATGCCCTGGGCCTGTTCGCCTACCCGCTACACCCGCCGGGCAAGCCGGACCAGCGCCGCGACGAGCACCTGCCGCAAGTGCGCGTGCCCACGCTCTTCTGCTCCGGCACGCGCGACGCGTTCGGCTCGCCGGAGGAACTGGCTCAGGCGGCGGGCCTGATCCCCGGCAGCCGCGTCCATCTGCTGGAGGGCGCCGACCACGGCTTCGCGGTGCCGAAGTCTAGCGGCAGGACGCGGGCGGACGTGTGGGAAGCGGCGGCGGCGGCACTGGTGGAGCTGTTGGCGGGCGTCTGAGGGCGGGTGGATGCGGCGTAAGGCGCCGGGAGACGTAGGGGGCCTTCCTGAGCGGCCGGTTGCGTTGGGCGCACGCGGGCGCGTCCTGGTTGCGCCGGCATAGCCGTCGTATCTTATACGAGGTTGCCGACCCCTGACGCCCGCGCCGTCCTTCGCTTCCCTCAATGACCGAAAGTCAGCGTGGGGGCATGCGCAGGCCGCCGTCCAGGCGAATGGTCTCGCCGTTGAGCATTGGGTTCTCGATGATCTGGCGCACCAGGAGCGCGTACTCGAAAGGGCGGCCCAGGCGCGCCGGGAAGACCGCATCCTTGATCAGGGTCTCGCGCGATTCGTCGTTCAGGCCGCCGAGCATCGGTGTCTCGAAGACGCCGGGAGCTATCGTGCAGACACGGATGCCGAAGCGCCCGAACTCGCGCGCGATGGGCAGCGTCATGCCCACGACTCCGGCCTTGGAGGCGGAGTACGCGGCCTGGCCGATCTGGCCGTCGAACGCCGCTACCGAGGCAGTGTTCACGATGACGCCGCGCTCGCCCTCGGTGTTGGGCGGGTTGGTCTGCATGCGCGCCGCGGCGAGGCGAATGACGTTGAAGGTGCCGACAAGGTTGACCTGGATCACGCGGTTGAATATGCCCAAATTGTGGGGCCCGTCGCGCCCTACCGCTCGCATCGCCATCGCGATGCCGGCGCAGTTAACGAGGGCGTGCAGGGCACCGAAGCGCTCGACCGCCAGGTCGAGCGCACTCTGCACCTGGGCTTCGTCCGTGACGTCCGCGGGCGCGAAAGCCGCGTTCGCGCCCAGCCGGCCCGCTACCTCTTCGCCGCGAGAGCCGGGACGGTCGAGGATGGTGACGCGGGCGCCGGCTTCAACCAGCAGCCCGCGCGGTCGCCTCGCCGAGGCCGGAGGCGCCGCCGGTCACCAGAGCGGTAATGCTCGAGACATCCATGACCGAGAGTATCGGAGAGCGGGAGCGAAAGAGCAAAGCGTGGTTGAGCGAAAGTGGGCCGGGGGCCCTTCAACCCTGTGGGAGCAGGGCCTCCAGCGCCTTCTGAGGACAGAGGGATGATAGATCGGTGATAGGTCGGGCTCATGGGATCGCGGAGTTTCATCAGGGAGACTTGGTACGACCTCGCGCCACTCCCACCCGCCCGAGGCGACGAGGTCAGCTCGTCGGTCCGGGAGAGGGCGGAGGACAGGCCAGGGTTGCCGGCTCGTTTTACCTCCCCTCGCCGGTGGCCTCCTGCCGGATGGCCCTTCTTCCGTCCTCCCGGCCCGGCGTAGCAAAGGAGTGTCCCAGTGATCGATAGTAAGATCGCGGCAGTCCTGCGAGGAGACACGGTGGGCGAGTTCGTCGTTGCCGTCACGCTTCCCGGAACTCCCGAGAGGTTTACGCGTACCTTCTCAGGCCGGATCACCATCGGCCGCGGCGAAGACGTTGACCTGCAGCTTTCGCACCCGCTGGTCTCGCGCCGTCATGTGGAGCTGGCACTGCGAGATGACGGCATTTTCGAGGTGCGCGATCTCGGCAGCCGCAACGGCACCACCGTCAACGACGAAACCCTGGCCGAAGGCGTCCTCAAAGCCGAGGGCGAGGTTCGAATCCAGGTCGGACCCTACCTCCTGCTAGTGGGCCCGCCCGCCGACACGATCAGCGAAACCCTGGCCTTCGATGTCCCCGGCCGCGCGCGGCGGGTATCTCTCGATCGCGGCAAGCACTCCCTCACGGTCGACGGCAAGATCGCCATCGAAAAGCTGACCGGCCTGGAGTACGGGCTACTGGAGGCGCTGTCTGACCTTTCCGGCGACCTCGTGACGAACACTTCTTTGGGTGACCGCCTCTGGGGCAAGGGCCAGTGGGACACCTACATGCTGCACAACCTGGTGCGCCGCGTCCGCCGCAAGGTCGAAGAGTCCGGCGAGAACGGCGATGACGTGATCGTCACTGTGCCCGGCGTGGGTTATCGCCTGACCTAGCGCGGCGTGCAGGTGACCACGTTGTTGTCGTTGCGCCGGTCGCGGGCGTACTCGATCGAGACCTGCACAGGCTCCCTGACCACGTAAGAAGTCCTGACCTCTCTGTCCTCGCCGGGCTTTAGCCCGCCGAGTTGCGCATCCGTGTTGCCCTGGCGGGTAGCGCCGTCGGCGGTCGCGGACACCCGCACCAGCACCACGCGGTCGACGGTGCTGGGCCCCAGGTTGCGTATGCGGATCGTCAACGTCTGTCCGCTGGCGCAGGTAGCGGCCACGATCTCCGGCACCAGGTCGGCATCGCCCCCGGGCGGGATAGTGGCTGCCGGCGGCGCCGAGGGCGTCGAACCGGGCGTGGCGAACGGGGTCGCCGGAGGTGGCGAGACGCCGGCGGCGGGCGACGGCGGGCTGAACCAGGCCGCCCAGCGACCGTCGAGCGCGGGGGTTACGCCGCCATCGCTCAGCGAGACGAACTTGAGGCCGGCAGCGGTGCCCGCGAGCACACGGGTGCCGTCCGCCGAAATCGTCAGGGAGAGGTCATCAGAGTCGATGGGGCCGGGCCCGATGGTGGCGGGCAGGCGCGCGATCGGCGTGACGGTGGCGTTGGCGACGCCGACGAGGACAACGTCGGCGCCGTCGATGCGCAGGGCCAGAATGCGGTCTCCGACGACCAGCGGCGAAACGAAGCTCGCCCCGGCTTCGGCGGCCTTGATTACCTCGAATCCGGCGCCATCCCAGCGGCCGAGCCCGCAGGCGCCATCCTTGACGATGCAGTACTCGGCCAGCAAGGCGCCGTCGGGCAGCGCGGAGAAGGACGCGAAGCGCACAGGCTGGCTTTCCACCAGCGTGCTGGAGCTGCTCAGGTTCTTCGGCGCCCCGTTCCAGACTCGAAGCTCGCGGATATCAATGGCTCCCTGCCGGACTGGCAGCTCAACGCTCCAGACTTCGTCCGGGCCGGTGGCCGGCTTCCAGCGGAAGTACACGTGCTTGCCGTCGGCGCTCCAGGCAGGCTGGGCTATGCGGCGTCTCTGGCCTGCCGGCGTCGATGAGGCATCGCTCGAAGTGAAGACCAGGGCGCTGCTGCCGGGCTCCTGTGTGTCCACCACCCACAGCTCGGTCGTAGTCGCCTCGCCGGCCGGCTTGGCGACGACATATGCCAGATAGTGGCCGTCCGGCGACCAGGCAGGCTGGCGAATCTTGCCGTCCAGGAGCAGGCGCTCGGAGCTTAGGTCGGATTCGCGGCCCAGATAGAGGTCGCCGTTGGAGTCGACGAAGGCGATGGTCTGGTCGTTGGCTTTGAGAACTACGCCCGCGGCCGCGGCCTCGACCCGGCAAACCTGGCCGCGGGCGCAGTCGGCCGAATAGTCGACGGACACAGGGCCGCCGGCGGCGCAGGCGCTGGCCGCGGTCTTCAAGCCGGCAGGAAGCTTCAGGTCCCCGCAGGCGGGAGGGGCGGGCAGGCTTGTGGGCGAGGCGACCACCTGCGCCGGCCGATCGCCCTCGCTGGACGCGATCAGGAAGCCGGCCACGATCGCCACGGCGATGGCGACGAGGCCGAGGCCAATGAACATCAAGCCCCGGCGCAGGCCCGTCTCTTCTCGCGCCTCACCCTTCGCGGCCGGCGGGCGCGCCAGGCGCTCGCGGAGGTCGCGCAGGTCGCGGGCGCGGGCAGCGGCCTCGGCGGCTTCGGGAGTGAGCGCGAGTGAGCGCAGAAACATGAAGGCGCCGAGCCTCGGCTCCACCGGCGCCGCAGGAGGCAGGCCCGGGCGGCCGAGGAAGACGCTGCCGTCGGCCGCGACCGTCGCTCGCTCGGGGTCGATGCTCAGGCGCACGCCGCCGCCGGACGCGGCCTCGATCATGCGCGCGAAGGACTCGGTTGCCCGCAGTAGCTGCGGCCGGTCGAGCTCGACCGCCGGCTCAGGCACGTCTTCGACGCCGCGCGCCACCCAGAAGGCGACGTTGTGATCGGGCGCGGTCGGCCAGCCTTCTTCGTCGGCCAGCAGGAGGCGGTTCATGCCGAGCAGGGTTTCAGCTCCGAATGGGGTCAGCTTGGGGTTTACGGCAACGGCCGAACGCAGGGCCTCGCCGTAGGCCTCGTCCTCGCCAAAGTGCACTTCGACACGGGCTTCCTCCGCGGTGCGCTCGTGGCGGCAGCGCCAGGTCCAGTCTTCCTCGGGCGCCAGGTCCAGGCGCACCCAGGGCCCGAAGCGCTCCGGCTCGCGGCGCAGCTCCTGACGGGCGCGCTCCAGCAGCCGGACGCAGGCGTCGGCGTCGGCCGGCCTTTCGGCAGCGGTCTTGCGCAGGCACTGGTAGATCAGCTCGCGCAGGGCCGGGGCCGTATGGGCGGGGAGGTGCGACAGGTCCGCGTCTTCGACCCTGTGTTTGCGGAAGAGGTCCATGAGGTCGCCCTGGAATGGCGGGCGGCCGGCGAGCATTTCGAACAGGACGGAGCCGAAGGCGTAGATGTCGGAGCTAGGGTTCGGCGCGCCCTCCCAGACCTCAGGGGCGGCGTAAGGGGCGCTGAGCAGGTTCTGCTGGGTCAGAGTCACGGTCTCGTCGTATCCCAGGATCTTGGCGATGCCGAAGTCCGTGAGCCGCACCTCTCCCTGCTGGTCCAGGAGGATATTCGCCGGCTTCACGTCGCGATGGACGATGCGCACGCGATGCAGCGCCCGCAGCGCGTCCGCGATTTCGAGGCCGATGCGTATGACCTCTTCCTGGGGCATGGGGCCGCGGGCGCTGAGCTCCTCGCGCAGGTTGGTGCCATCGACGAACTCCATGACGATGTGCGGTACCGGCTTCAGCCCGCCGGCCAGCACGTGGACGATGTGCCGGGAGTCGCGGGCCGCGGCGGCGGCGAGCCTTTCGAGGTCCGTGCGGGCCTTCGCGTGCTCTTCGCTGCTGCCGTTTGTCGCCAGGAGTTTGATGGCAACGACGCGGCCCGTTGCGGGGTCGACGGCGCGCCACACTCTGCCGAACGCCCCTTTGTCGATGGCGCGTTCGAGGACGTACGGGCCTATAGCGTCGCCTTCGCGCAGTTCAGGCACGGCTGTCCGGCCTTTCGCGAGAGGCAAGACTATGCGGTTGGCGGCAGGGATGTCGTCTTACCAAGGTGGGGATCCGGGATTCGTCTTGCGCGACTCACTATACCCGCTGCGCGCCGGACTAGCCATTTCTGGTGAACATAACAAAGTGATGGCTTCTTATTGATAGACAATGTCGATATGGTCTATATTCCTCAGCCTAGGCGAAGCGAGGTCGCGAGCAGAGAACCGGGCATGGGAAGTCCCATCGCGGCAAAGTGGGACTGAAAGGCCGCGCGCACACGCGGCAGTGGGCGGGACATATGGCGGAGACTGAGACGACTTCAAAGCCGGAAGGCGATGCGCCGCAACCGGGAGATACCCGCCTGATCAAGGGCGTGGGCAGCCTGGTGACGCTGGACTACCGCACCGGCATCGTCAACAAGACCTACAAACCCAAGTTCGCCGTGCGTGCACTGTACTGGGCCGCGTTTCAGGCGCCGTTCCCCTACAGCACCGACCGCGATGCCCTGGAAGCAAGCCGGGAGAGGCGGGTGATCGTAGGCCTCCTGACCAAGTTCTGGTTTGGCATGGACCTGGTGGCGCCGGTGATCGACCTCGCCGAAGGCCCTGAGGGCGATGTCGCTTTCAGGACCAAGCTTGTCATCGGGCACGAGCCGGAAAACAAGTTCCGCGCCCGGCGCTTCCTCAAGCTCCTCACGGGCCACTTCATCGAAGCCGGACTGCCGACATGGCAGGTCAGCCCCTACAACCCGCGCTCCGTCGGCAACCTGATGGAGGTCGAGGACGGCAGCTACCGGATAATCGACCTCGAGTCCAACCTGGTGGCGGCACTGACGCCGATGTCCGCGGTCACGAGCGCCATCCGCCAGCGCAACTTCCCCAACTTCGACGACATCGACACCAGCACCCTCGAGGCTTACCTGTCGAAGCACGGGCGCCGCATCCGCGAGAAGATCGGCAGCGAAGACTACCTGGCCCTGATGGATTCGGCCGTCGCTTACGCCGAGTACGTGAAGCGCTGGCACGCGCGCGAGCCGAGGCTTCTCGGCCGCGTCCTGAACGTCGCGTTCGGGCCGGTGTACTTCTTCGCCGACCTAATCCGCCGCTTCAAGCGAGTCATGGCCAGCGGGCAGTTGCGGGCAGAGATTTTCGTGCGCAAGGGCATCATTCAGTGGGTGCACGAAGGCCGCATGACGCTGGAAGACGCGGAGCGCCTGCGCCGGGCATTGCGCCAGCCCGAAGTCGCGACGGCGATGAACCACATGGGCATCCAGATCGCGCTGAACCTGATTATCTTTATCCCCTTCCTCAGCAGCTTCGAACGCTTCTTCTGGACTTTGTTCCACCGCCTGCGCGCGGAGATCAAGGGCCTGATCACCCGCAAGCCCCCGCACTCCGACCGCCAGCTTCACACCATGAAGGTCGCATTCGTGGGCCTGCTACCAAAGCTCGGCGCGGGCGCTTACCTGCTGGCCGAGCCGCTGAGCTCGAACCCCGGCATCTACGGCGTCGGCATGGACAGGCTGCTACGCAAGATGCCCTTCAAGCTCTACCGGCGCTTGAACCTGCGGCGCATTGGTGACCGAATCGCCGGCAAGCAGGGAGTCGGCAGCGCATGAACCTCCAGGTCCGCGTCTCGATCGTCAGCGTGATTGCGGTGCTGGCCCTGGTCAGCGCCGCGTTCATCACCATCGATGCCGTCACCAATGCCATCGAGTGGGACCAGCGCGGTTTACTGCAGCGCGGCTACGCCGAAATCGGCGATCTTGGCTGCGACATCGGCGCCACTTGCCTCTTCCCGCGCGACGCGAACTCGCTGTCGCCGACGTTCGAGAAGATCCGCGAGCGTTTTGACTACGATCGGGAGGCGAACATCCCGACCTGGTACTCGTCTTTCTTGTTCGCGCTCTGCGGCCTGACCATGACGGTTGTCGGCTTCCGTTCGAAGCAAATCGGCGCCGGAAGCCTGGTGGCCTGGCTGGGCCTGGCGCTAATTTTCTTCTACTTTTCCATCGACGACACGGCCCAGTTTCACGAGCTTCTCGGCGGCGACAACAGCCTCGGCCACGACATCAACGAGCAGCTTGGCCTGACGTTCGTGACCTTCGACTGGGTGATCCCGGCGTTCATCCTGATGATCGCGGCCCTGCCGTTCTTCATACCGTTTGGCCTCAAGCTGCCGCAGGGCACGTTCGTCCTCTTTGTCGTGGCGGCGTTCATCTTCCTCGGCTCCCAGATGGGCCTGGAGACCTTCGCCGGCGAGAAGCTGAAGGTGGACACCCTGAAGTATCACTGGGAGAGCCTGATCGAGGACGGCCCCATGAAGCAGGGGGCGCTGATCCTTTTCATCTTTGGGCTTCTGGCCTATTACCGCGACAACCTTCAAGGGGCGCTGCAGACCAACCGGCTGGTAGCGGACCTGCCGGTGCTGCGCCAACTACTGAGTCTGCCGGTGCTGAGGCTCCTGCGGCCGCGCATCCCTGCGATGGCGGCGAATTAGGCGTGACCTCACCCCTGCCCCTCTCCGTCGACGGAGAGGGGTCCCAAGGCGTGCGGCACCACACATTGCTAGACGGCGGAGTGCCGACGACCCATGGGACGTTTGTCCGATGGCGCGAGGGCGCATGCGTGTTTGAATTAGGCCGCCTGATCATGGCTGTGGGACGAAGGGCAGCCATGTAAATGAGGTGAAGCGGACGGCGGACACGGGGCGTGACGGTGTGGCTGCGCTTACGGGGCGGGCCGTAGACTAGCGTGCGGGCGCCCCGGCGTCAGATAATCTTTGGCGAAAGATAAAACAATCTTCGCCCCGCTTCCAATTCGTTTGGCGGTTCTTGGCAGGAGGAGAACTAATCATGGCTGCACAGGATGTGCTCGTTTCGACGCAGTGGGTGGCGGAGCACGGGAGTGACGCCGGCGTGAAGCTGGTCGAGGTCGACGTCGACACCAACGCCTACGACGAGGGGCACGCGCCAGGCGCTGTCGGCTTCAACTGGACGTCGCCAGCTCCAGGACCAGGTCCGCCGCGACATCATCGCGAAGGCCGACCTCGAAAGCCTGCTGAGCCAGGCCGGCATCGGCAACGACGACACGATCGTGCTCTACGGCGACAACAACAACTGGTTCGCCGCCTACGCCTTCTGGGTGCTCGAGATGTACGGCCACCCGAACGCTGAAGCTGATGGACGGCGGCCGCAAGAAGTGGCTGGACGAGAACCGCCCGACGACGAAGGACGTGCCGACGCCGGGCCGACGACTACCTACAAGGCGAGGGACGCCGAACGCTGCCCTGCGCGCGAAGCGCGAGCAGGTGCTTGGCAGCACTCGGCGACGCCGGCAAGCGCGCTGGTCGACGTGCGCTCGCCGGCGGAGTTCAACGGCGAGATCCTGGCGCCTCCGGGCCTGCAGGAGACGGCGCAGCGCAGCGGCCACATCCCCGGCGCCGCGAACGTCCCCTGGGCGCAGGCGGTGAAGGAAGACGGCACCTTCAAGTCCATCGAAGACCTGAAGAAGCTCTACGGCGGCAAGGGCGTGACGACCGACAAGGACGTCATCGCCTACTGCCGCATCGGCGAGCGCTCGTCGCACACGTGGTTCGTGCTGAAGCACCTGCTCGACTACCCGCAACGTGCGCAACTACGACGGCTCCTGGACGGAGTACGGCAGCATGATCGACGTGCCGATCGAGAAGCCGTAGAGGAAGCTATCAGCTATCAGCTATCAGGTTTCAGGCGTCAGGTCCGGAAGCAGACGAGCCTTTTGGGCCTCGGAGGCTGGCAGACGCCAGGTTCAGGTGTTAGGCCCTGAACGCGAATTGGGGCACTGGTGTCCGCTGCGTTCAGCAGCATCGCCCTGTCATGCGGCTCCGTGACAGAATGAGCGGGCAGAGTCACCTGCTCTAGCTCGCATACGCAGTTCGGTTTTCGAACCTTGCCCTGGTGTCCGATGCGTTCAGCAACATCTGCCCTGTCATGCGGCTCCGTGACAGAATGAGCGGGCAGAGTCACCCGAATGCTGACGGCTGAAAGCTGAGAGCTTGCAATGGACGAAGAGACCGCTGTGCTGCGGGTGGTTGTGCGGCGCATGTTGGCGGGCGCGGAGCTCGCGAACCTGCCGCTGCACTTCGAGGCGGGGGTGCTCGGCCGTTATCGGGGGGCGCCGGGGTTCTCGATGATCCGCACGGACACGGTGGGGCGCGTCAAGAAAGAGGGCGGTTGGGCGCTGGACGTGGGTATCGCTCCGGGGGAAGAGACGGTGCACGCGTTCGCGGGCGACCTCCTGGGCCTTCCCGTAGACGAGCGCGAACACTGGGCCTCGTTCGCGGTGGCGCTGCCTTCGAGCCGGATGTTCCTGCAGATGCGGCTGGCGCCTTCGGCCTGCCAGGACGACGGCGAGCCGCGAAAGTGGGAGTAGGCGCTGAGAGGGACCTGAGAATCGGCGGAATGAACCTGGGAACCTTCGATCCGGTCTGTGTCTTCGCAGTCCAACGTTCGAATGTCCCCAGGTTCCGGTGGCATGGTGAGGGGGGTCGCTTGGCGCTGAGGCTGCCGAAGGCGATGGTCGATGAGATGGTGGCGCACGCGCGGGATGACCTGCCCAACGAGGCCTGCGGCGTGATCCTGGGCAAGGAGGGCGTCGCGCGGGCGCTCTACCGTGCCCGCAACGCTGAGGCCAGTCCCTACCGCTACAGCATCGACCCGCAGGACCTCTTCCACCTCCACAAGGAGGTCGACGAGAAGGACCTCGAGTTCATGGTGATCTATCACTCGCACGTCGCGTCTGAGGCCTACCCGTCGCCGACGGACGTGAGGCTGTCGCAGTGGCGCGGGGCTGGACCGCCGATGGACATGTACCCGACGGCGCACTATGTGCTGGTGTCGCTGGCCAAACCGGAGGCGCCTTCGGTGCGGGCTTATCGCATCACGGACGGCGTCGTGTCGGAAGAGGCGCTGGAGACGGAGTGACGAAAGTTTGTCGGCCGTGTGGACTCCAGACCGGCACAGGATCCCAGGTTCAAAAGCAGGGTAGCCTGAGTGCCGCCTCGTACAGTGGCGGCGTCCTTCGACAAGCTCAGGATGATTCGAGTTAGGCTTCGTCTTCGAAGGGAAGCCGCTTTAGCCGGGGCCTTACAGGATCATCCTGAGCCCGTCGAAGGACGCCGTTCCTTGTTCGGCGCGACCACGAGAGTAACTTCAGCTATGACGACGATTCGGCCGTATGAGGCGCGCGACTTCGAGCAGGTGAAGGAGCTGGATGGGCGAGTGGGCCCGTACCGGCCCGAGGACCAACCCGAGGTGGAGGCCATGTGGGAGCGCGCGGCGAAGGCGCCGAGGCCGGCCGACCGATGGGGCCATGTAGCGCCGGGATACGAGCTCAAGGACGCGATCGAGAAGGAGTACCGGCGTTCTGGGTCGCGATCGCCGGACCGAGGCTGGATACGAAGTCAAAGGCCTCATCGCGTCCAGACGCTTCCACGATGCCCCCGAGGTCGGAGACCTGAGGTCGCGCCGCGGAATGGCTGGCGCGCGGCGACGTGGCCGAACTTATACACCTTCGCGTCGCCGAAGAGAGCAGGCGCGAGGGAATCGGCGCGGCGCTGGTGCAATCCGTCATCGATTGGTCGCGTGACCACGGTTACGGACTGCTAGTGCTGAACACCTCCACGCCTCAGTTCCCGGCGCGCGCGCTGTACAACCGCATGGGCTTTCGCGAGGCGGGCCTCGCCTACCTGGCGGGTCGGTACGAGGTGGTGTGGTACGAGAGGGCGCTAACGAGCGACTAGCGACCAGCGACCACCGACAATGCTGGTACACTCTCGGCGCTATGCCGGTCGGTATGCCCCGCCCCTCCGGCCCTGTGCTGGTGCTCGCGGTGGCCGCGCTGGTGGTGGCCGCGGGAGCAGTCGCGCTTGTCGCCAGCGGCAAGCCTGCGTCAGAGGCGGTCGATTCGGCGGGGCCGGTGAACTTGATCGCCTATGTTTCCACGGCCGACGGCAACTTCGAGATCTACCTGGCCTCGCCGGAGGGCGGGGGCCACCGGCGGCTCACCGAGGACCCCGGAGAGGACCTGTTCCCGGCCTGGTCGCCGGACGCGCGCCACATTGCCTTCGCTTCGGACAGGGACGGCGACTTCGACATCTTCACGGTGGACCTGGACGGATCGGATCTGCGCCGGCTGACCTACGAAGGGTCCAGGGAGACAGACCCGGTGTGGTCGCCCGACGGCCGCTCGATCGCCTTCCGTTCGGACAGGGAAGGGGAGAACGCCGTCTTCGTCATCGACCTGAAGTCGTTTCAAGTCAGAAGGGTGACGCCTCCGGACTTGAGGGTGCTGCAGACCAACGTCGATTGGTCGCGTGACGGCTCCAGGCTGGTGTTCGCGGCCGAACCGGAAGAGGACACGGCGGTGTACACGATCCGTCCGGACGGTTCCGATCTGCGGCGGGTCACGGGCAGCGCCCGGCGGCAGGGCCTGCTGGACCCGGCCTGGTCGCCGGACGGCTCGCGCATCGCGTTCGTTTCGCTGCGGGACAACGACTTCGAAATTTACAGCGTGCGGGCGGACGGCGAGGGCCACATAAGGCTGACGGACAGGCCCGGTCCTGACACGAGCCCAGCCTGGTCCCCGGACGGCGCCCGCATGGTCTTCGTCTCCGACCGCGAGGGCCCGCGCGACCTCTACCTGATGGCGTCCAACGGCACGTCTGTGCTTCGCTTGACCGTGGGCGAGGGCGCACTGCAGCCGGCCTGGAGCCCGAGATGAGTTGAAGGTTGGAGGTTGGAGGTTGGAGGTTGGAGATTGGAGGTTGGACGCGCCGCCGCGCCGGACTTGTGACCACTGGCCTTTAGTACAATGCGGCGGATTCGGGCCGCGGCGGCTTCGCCGTCATGCCGGTGGGAGGATGCCTAATGCAGGGTGCGCTTTCGGGAGTCCGGGTCCTCGACTTCAGCGAATACATCGCCGGCCCTTATGCCGGCCAGATGCTGGCCGACATGGGCGCGGACGTCATCAAGGTGGAGCCGCCGCACGGCGACTTCTGGCGCCTGTCCAACATGATCGCGCCCTCGGAGAGCCGCGGGTTCATCGGCGTGAACAAGGGCAAGCGCAGCATCTCCATTGACCTCAAGCAGGCTGGGGCGAATGAAATCGTGCGCCGCGCCGCGCAATGGGCGGACGTGCTCCTGCACAACTATCGCCCCGGCGTGGCCGAGAGGCTGGGCGTGGGTTACGAGGCCATGTCGGCGATCAATCCGCGTCTGATCTACGTAGAAAACACGGCCTTCGGCAACGTGGGGCCGTACGCCGGGCGGGCGGGCTTCGACCTGGTCTCGCAGGCCATGACCGGGATCATGGCCTACGAAGGCGGCAGCGGCCTACCGCGTTCGATCGTGACAACGGCGGTGACGGACATTTCGTCGGGCATGTTCATGGCGTTCGCCGTGGCGAGCGCCCTCTACCAGCGGGAACGCACTGGTAAGGGCCAGCGCATCGAGAGCAGCCTCTTCGCCGCGGGCGTCGCTATCCAATACCGGCCGATGCTCTCGATCGAGGCCGAGGACCGCGAGGCGCGCGACCGCCTGGTGCTGGACCTGGAGGAGGGCCGGAGGGCGGGCAAGACCTTCGAGGAAGTGATGGGCGACCGCCGTCCGGGGCGGCCGGTCGGCGCAGCGGGGCCCTACTACCGCACTTATGAAGCGCGCGACGGCTACATGGTCATCGCCTGCCTGAACAACCGCCTGCGGCGAATGGTCAGGGACACCCTCGGCGTCGAGGACCCGCGCGTCGATGGTGAGGAGTTTGGGGTGTTCTCGCTCGACCCGGAGCGCATGCAGCAGATCACGGCCGAGATGGAAGGCATCATCGCCACGAAGACGGTGGCGGAGTGGTGCGAGCTACTCGATGCGAAGGGCGTGCCCTGCGGGCCGGTGAGGCTGCCGGCGGAGATGTTCGAGGACCCTCATGTGCGAGCGAACAACCTGGTGGTGGAGCTGGACCATCCGATCGTGGGCAAGATCAAGATGGCGAACAGCCCCCTGAAGATGAGCGGCGCGGACACCGGGGCGGACAGCGCCTCGCCGGCGCTGGGCCAGCACACCGTGGAGTTCCTGTCGCAGCTGGGCTTCAGCGCGCAGGAGACCGCGGAGTATATCGCGGGCGGGGTCGTGAAGGTCTGGCGAGCAGAGGGAAATGCCACTGATTGACACTGATTTCATTGATTTGGCCGGAGTGATGGGGAGGGAGGAGATTGGGAGTGCATACAGATGGAATCGCTGCCCAAATGATTGAGCGAGCTAATTATCAATTCTCGGAGGTCACGCGCGACATTATTGGCTGCGCATATGAGGTTCACCGTGAGCTGGGCAGCGGATTTCTGGAGAAAGTCTATGCTACGGCCCTATTCCAGGAGTTGGTCGAGAAGGGGCATTTGGTAATTCAGGAGGCTCCGATAGACGTGTCTTATAAAGGTCACGTCGTGGGCAGTTTCTATGCAGACTTGTTGGTTGATGATGTTGTGATTTGTGAAATCAAGGCTGTCAGCCGTCTTATTGGGGAGCATGAAGCGCAGGTGATCAACTACCTAAAAGCGACTTCAAAGAAGGTCGGATTGCTGTTGAATTTTGGCTCTCCGTCCGTGCAAGTCAAGAGGTTCGCATTCTGAATCTTCCGCTATAAATCAGTGAAATCAGTGTCAATCTGTGGCATTGTTCTCTGGCTAGGAGGCAAGAGTGGACGAATACGGGGATGTGTTGTACGAGGTCAAGGACCACGTCGGCGTTATTACGCTGAACAGGCCGGAGAAGCTGAACGCGCTCTCGAATGACCTCACCGCGGGGATGGCGAAGGCGCTGATCGAGGCGCAGGAGGACCAGGAGGTGCGCGTCGTCGTGGTGACAGGGGCGGGGCGCGGCTTCTGCTCGGGTGCGGACCTCTCGCCGCCGGGCGGCCGCACGATCTCGGACGGCGGGCCTGTTACGCCGGAGCGGCCGCCTTCGATTGCCGACAGGCGCTACAACCTGCGCGGGGTGCAGAAGGTCGGGCGGGCGGTGCTGGGGCTGGACAAGCCATACATCGCGGCGGTGAACGGGCCCGCCGCGGGCGCGGGCATGGACCTCGCGAGCATGGCGGACATCCGCATCGCGGCGAAGGACGCGCGCTTCACGCAGGCCTACACGCGCAACGCGCTGGTGCCGGGCAACGGTGGCTGCTACTTCCTGCCGCGCATCGTCGGCATGGCCAAGGCGCTGGAGCTGCTGTGGACCAGCCGCACCTTCGGCGCCGACGAGGCCCTGTCGATCGGCTACGTGAGCCGCATAGTGGACACCGACAAGCTGATGGAGGAGACACGGGCGTTCGCGGCCGAACTCGCGGCGGGGCCCGGCGTCTCGATGCAATACATCAAGCAGCTGGCCTACAAGTCCCAGGACGTAGACCTGGACACGTCGCTGAGGATGGCGCAGTGGCTGCAGACCATCGCCTCGGCCACGGACGACGCGCGCGAGGGGCCGCGGGCCTTCCGCGAGAAGCGGCCGCCGCAGTTCACGGGGAGGTAGGAGTGCAGTCGGGCAGCCGGGCAGTCCGAAATCCTGGCTGCCAGACTGCTCGACAGCTCGACTGCTAAAATCGAGGAGAAGCGTTGGCACGAGGAGCCACCATGACCATCAAGCGCGTCGAGCTGGACCCGATCGCGGAAGCGCTGGAGCAGATGCCCTACGGCCTCTATATCGTCGGCTCCAGGGGCGAGGACAACATCAACGGCATGATGGCCGACTGGGTGATGCAGGTGTCATTTCAGCCGCGGCTGGTCCTGGTGTCGCTGGAGAACAACAGCACCACGCTCAAGAACGTCCGCTATTCGCGGGCCTTCACGGTGAACCTGCTGGACGCTGACAGCAAGGAGCTGGCGGCGCGATTCTGCCAGCCGCGCGACGCCTCCAAGATCAAAGGCCGCTCCGAGAACGCCCGCCAGATGATCTACAACAAGTTCGATGGCGTCGACTTCTGGGAAGGCGAGGTGACGGGCATTCCGATCCTCAGCGCCGCGATGATGTGGCTCGAGTGCGAGCTGGAGCAGGAGGTCGCGCTGGGCGACCACACGCTCGTGATCGGACGCGTGCTTTCCGGTGAGGTCGCGGACTACACGAAGGAGCCGCTGACGCAGAAGCTGCTGGGCTGGTCTTACGGAGGGTAGGGTTCCTCCGGGGCGCTCTCATTATACGACCCGGCCGGGCTCGGCGGGTCGGAGGGCCTGTCATGGGAAGCGCGAGATTCTTCGTCGCTCCTGGCGTCGCTCCTCAGAATGACATCTAAAAAGGCCGCTGCCAGTTTCCGTGCGGTTCAAATACGAGCAGCGAGCGGCTATTAGCCCCTCAATCCACTGAGGCCAGCCTAGAGCCGCGCCCAGAGGCGCTCGGCTTCTTTGCGTAGCTCGGGGCGGAAGTCGGGGTGGGCGACTGCGATGAGCTCGTTGGCGCGCTGGCGGTGGGTCTTGCCGGCCAGGCGGGCGATGCCGTACTCGGTGATCACGGTGTCCGCGAAGAAGCGCGGGATCGTGACGATGGCGCCAGCTTCGAGCTGGGGCACGATCTTCGAGACGCTGCCGCCGAGGGCGGTGGAGGGCAGGAGAGTGATCGCGCGGCCGCCTTTGGCCAGGAAGGCGCCGATGTGCATCTCCGGCTGGCCACCGGTGCCGTTAATCATGCGGCCGCCGAAAACGCTCTCGGAATTGATTTGGCCGATGAGGTCGATGCTCAGGGCGTTATTGATCGCGATCATATTCTCGTTCGAGGACACGGTGCGGACGTTGACGATGTACTCGGGGTCGAAGACCTGAAAGTGCGGGTTGTCGTTGATGACGGCCATGTCGTCGTTGTCGCAGCCGGTCCAGGCGACGGCGACAGCGACGCCGTTGTGGATGGTCTTGCGCTTGTTGGTGACCACGCCTTTGTCGAACAGCTTCGCGAGGCCGGGGCAGCCAAGCTCGGTGTGAATGCCGAGGTCGTGCTTGCTGTCGAAGGTGCCCATCGAGACCAGCCAGCGGGCCGGGTCGCCCACGCCGATCTGCATCGTGGCGCCATCCGGCACGACCTCGGCCACGTAGCCGGAGATGGCCTTGACGTACTCCGGCGGGCCGACGGTGACCTGAAGCGCCTGCGCCAGCTCTTCGGGCGTGTATTCGTGCAGCTTGGGCGCGAGGACGGGCATCATCTCCATCAGGCGAGAGCGTTCGGCCGCCAAAAGCACGGCGCGGATGCCCGCGCGGCGTTCCTCCGGCACGCGCTCGAGGGCCTGCGTGATGGGTCCCGCCTGCGCTCCCGGAATCGTGGTCGCGGCGAAGACGCCGCCGCTGCCTTCGACGAAGAGGTCGATCTCGGAGACGTGCATCCAGCAGTCGCCGTGGGCGACGACCGGCTGCGGCACCACTTCGGCGATGACGCAGCGGGAGCGGCGGGCGTAGGCGCGCTTGTTCCACATGTGCACGCCGAAGTTCACATAACCATTGGAGTTCGGCGCCGACACGTTGACGAAGACCACGTCGGGAGTGCGGCCTTCTCCCGGGCGCTCATCGCCGGCCTTGAACTCGGTGGAGAAGACGTTGGGCAGATAAGTCCCGCGGCCGCTGTCGGTGACATGGCGGTTGGCGTCGCCGATGAAAAGCTCGAACTCGACGTCGAAGACGTCGGGTAGCGTCGTAGAAGCCGAAGTCGGCGGACGGCGATGCCAGGCGCATGGTGATGTCCTTGAGCTCGCCGCGGCGCTTGGCGAGCGCCAGCGCCAGGGTGTTGGGGCCGGCCAGGGGCAGGACCACCAGGTCGCCGGACTTGACGCGCTTGACGGCTTCCTCATGCGTGGTGAGCTTGCTTTTGTAGTCCTGCTGCCAGTCCATTCGCGCCCCCTTTTGCTTCGGCGAATTATAGGGTGGCGGGCAGGAACGGTCGCAGGAGTCGGCCTGCGTCCGGGTGCCGGCAGCATTGCCGCCCGCACGGGCTTCTGTTTGAATAGCCGTACCCTCGGGAGCGCCTCAAGGAGCAGTATGGCCGACCCTGATTTCGACGCCCTCGCCGCGCAGGCGACCGATATCCTCCAACGCTACATACGCGTCGACACCACGAACCCGCCGGGAAACGAAGAGCTGGCCGCCGACTTCCTGGCCGAGATCCTGAAGTCGGAAGGCATCGAGTCGCACGAAGCTGATCTCGGCGCCGGGCCGAGCGAACCTCTACGCGACGCTTCCGGCCTCCGTCAGACACGAAGCCGCTGGTGCTGCTGAACCACACCGACGTTGTGCCGGCAGAGGCCGAGCACTGGCAGGTAGACCCGTTCGCGGGCGTGATCAAGGACGAGTACGTCTGGGGACGCGGCGCGCTGGACATGAAGGGCATGGGCGTCCTGGAGCTTGTCGTCTTCCTGGAGCTGAAGCGCCGGGGGACAAAGCTGAAGCGGCCGCTGCGGTTCTTCGCCGTGGCGGACGAAGAGGCGGGCAGCGACTACGGCGTCGAGTGGCTCGACAAGAACCATCCGGAGCTGATGGACGACGCGGCCTTCGTGGTCAACGAGGGCGGCTACGGCGCCGAGACCTACCTGGGCGTCGAACGGCCGCTGTTCGGCGTCTCCATGGCCGAGAAGAGCCCGCTGTGGCTGAAGATCAAGACGACCGGCCGCCCCGGGCACGGCTCGGCGCCGCACGACGACAACTGCCTGGACCGCATTGTGCGGGCGATGGGCCGCATTCAGTCCTGGGAGCGGGCGCCGACGATGACGGGGCCGGTCCTGGAGGCGCTTCAGGCTTCGCACGAGGAAGGCTACCTGGCGGTCGACCCGGCGAAGACCTCGGCGGCGGACCTGGTCGAGCGGCATCGCCAGCTGCGCACGATCATGACCAACACGATCAGCGCGACCGGCCTGCGCTCGGGCGTCAAGCACAACGTAATCCCCGCCTCCGCCGAAGCGACGATCGACTGCCGCCTGGTGCCCGGGTCGGAGCACGAGGAGTTCGTGGCCGAAGTCCGCAAGGTTATCGACGACGCCAGGGTCGAGGTCGAGACCGTGTTCGGGTCGGAGAGCCCTTCGACGGAGCCGGACACCGAGATGCACAAGGCGATCAAGGAAGTCTGCGGCGAGATCATGCCGGACGCGGCGGTCCTGCCCCGCGTCTCGGCCGGGTTCACGGACTCGCGTACGTTCCGGCGCCGCGGAGTGCCTTCCTATGGCTTCGTGCCGATGCTGCTGGGCAACAACGAGATGGGCGGGCAGCACGGCAACAACGAGCGCGTTTCGCTGAAGAACCTGCGCCTGGGCGTCGAAGTCCTCTACAGGGTCGTGGAGCGCGTGTGCGCGGAGTGATGCGGCCGGACAGTCGAGCAGCCAGGCTGTCGGGCAGTCCGGACTGGTGCGATCTCGATTCGGGACTGCCCGACTGCTCGACTGCACAACCATGCTGATTGACCTGCACACGCATTCGACGCAGTTCTCGGCCTGCAGCGCCGTAAAGCCGAACGACCTGGTGCGGGCGGCGAAAGCCGCGGGCCTGGACGGCATCTGCATCACCGAGCACGACGCTCTCTGGCCGCTGCCGGCGCTGCGCGAGCTGGGCAAGGAGCATGGTCTGGTAGTGCTGCGCGGCGTCGAGGCGACTACAGAGGTCGGCCACGTGCTCGTGTACGGGCTTTCGACCTGGCGCAAGGGTCTTTCGACGCTGGAGGCGCTGGCCGCCCACGCGCGCGCCGAAGGCGGCCTGGTGTTCCTGGCCCACCCATCGAGAAGATACGGCCGGCCGGTCGGAGGCTCGCTGGCCGGCGCGTTCGACTCCCTGGAGGTCGCCAACGCCAGCGAGGGCAGCCTGCAGAACGCGAACGCGGCCCAGCTGGCCCGCGGCTGCCGCCTGCCCGGCATCGGCGGCAGCGACGCCCACACGTCCCGCGAGGTGGCCGGCGCCTTCACGATCCTCAGCGACGCCGTGAGCACGGAAGAGGAGCTGGTCGCCGAGCTCCAGCGTGGCCTGCACACGACGACAATGCGAGGCGGTGAGGGTTAGGAAGCGGGAAGAAGAGACGCACCTGGGGCGAGCTCGCCGGAGGAGTCGCCCACCAAATCGGTTGCAATCCGCGGCGGCCATCTGCGACACTCTCGACAGAAGCCAAATCGACTAGGGAGAAACGAAATGCGGCAAACGTGCATGTCCACGCGGAAGGGAGCCACCCATCAAAAGGACATGACACTTGACGCGAACGTTGAACCTCGGGATTTTGGCGCATGTAGACGCCGGTAAGACAACCCTCACCGAGCGGCTGCTCTATGCCGCCGGTGTCATCGACGAGATCGGCAGCGTCGATGACGGCACCACCCAGACCGATACCCTGACACTGGAACGGCAACGCGGCATCACGATCAAGTCCGCCGTCGTGTCGTTCGTCATCGATGACGTCACGGTCAACCTGATCGACACGCCCGGCCACCCAGATTTCATCGCCGAGGTGGAACGAGTGTTGAGCGTGCTCGACGGCGCCGTCCTGGTGATATCGGCCGTTGAGGGCGTGCAGGCACAGACCCGCGTATTGATGCGGACGCTGCAGCGGCTGCAGCATTCCCACCCTCATCTTCGTTAACAAGATCGACCGTATTGGCGCGAAATACGATGGGGTACTGCAGGACATTTCCGAGAAACTGACGCCGGCAGTCGTCCCGATGGGATCGGCCCACGCCCTTGGCGCGCGTAGCGCCGGGTTCACGCCTTACGAGGCCGACGACGTTGTTTTTACGGCCAGGCTGGCCGGCTTGCTGGCTGACCACGACGACGCGTTTCTGGCCCTGTACGTCGGCGACGAGACGACGGTTTCGTACCAGCAACTCCGTGAGGAGCTTGCGGCCCAGACCAGTCGGGCGCTTGTGCATCCGGTGTATCTTCGGCTCGGCAATCACCGGTGCGGGAGTCGACTCGCTGACTGCCGGTATCGCGGAGTTGCTGCCCGCGGCCGAAGGCGAAGCCGAAGGCCCTGTTTCGGGCACCGTCTTCAAGGTCGAACGCGGTCCGGCAAGGGAGAAGATCGCCTACGTCCGTATGTTCTCGGGAACAATACGGACGCGAGATCGCCTGCACATCGAGGATAAGGAGGCCAAGGTCACCGCGATCAGCGTTTTCGAACGCGGCTCAGCCGTCGAGCGCGCGTCGGTCGCCGCAGGGCAGATCGGAATGCTCTGGGGTCTCGGCGACATTCAGATCGGCGACACGATCGGCGTATCGCGAACGAGCTCCGAGAGCCGCTTATTCGCCCCGCCGACACTGGAATCGGTCGTCGTTCCCCGCCGGCCCGCCGACAAAGGTGCGCTACACGTTGCGCTCGCCCAGCTCGCCGAGCAGGACCCGCTGATCAACCTGCGGCAGGACGATATCCGCCAAGAAATATTCGTCTCGCTCTACGGTGAGGTGCAGAAAGAGGTCATCCAGGCAACGCTGGCGAACGACTTCAACATCGACGTCGAATTCCGCGAAACGACGACGATCTGCATTGAACGGCTCTTCGGCACCGGCGAGTCCGTCGAGGTCCTCTACGCCAAGACGAAGGCAAACGTCACCGGGAACAGCTCGCCCATCAGCTCGAACCCGTTCCTCGCCACAGTCGGGCTGCGCCTCGACCCTGCGCCGATCGGCTCGGGCATCGAGTTTCGGCTGGACGTCGACGTTCGCCTGGTGCCGATCTACATCTACAAGACCGTCGACACCTTCGTCGACCACATGGGGCAGTACGTCCGCGAGACGCTGCAGGAGGGCCTCTTCGGCTGGCAGGTCACCGACTGCACCGTGACCATGATCGACAGCGGCTACCGCGCCCCTGGCAGCACGGCCGCCGACTTCCGGAAGCTCACGCCGCTGGTTCTGATGAGTGCGCTGAAGCAGGCTGGCACGGTGGTGTGCGAGCCGATGCACCGCTTCCACCTCGAGATCCCGGCAGACACGTTCGGAGCGACAGTGCCCGTTCTGGCACGGCTGCGTGCCGTTCCGCAAACGCAGGAGCTGCGGGGTTCGTCGTACGTGCTGGAGGGTGAGATTCCGGCGGCTGCGCGTCCACGAGCTGCAGCAACAGCTGCCGGCGCTGACGCGCGGCGAAGGCGTGCTGGAATGCGCGTTCGACCGCTACGCAGCCGGTCGCCGGCACGATCCCGACGCGGCCGCGGACGGACCACAATCCGCTCGACCGCAAGGAATACCTGCTGCACGTCCTGCGGCGGGTTTAGCGCGAAGGGAGGTTTCGATGAAGGACTATGAGCCGGTCATGAGTTTTGGCGAGGACGTCGCCGAGGTGTACGGCGACGTGCAACGCGGCGACGAGACGGCGGCCGTCGCGTTCCTGGAGGAGCTGGCGGGCGGTGGTCCCGCGCTGGAGCTCGCCATCGGCGCCGGCCGGATCGCGCTGCCGCTCGCCGCGCGCGGGATCCGCGTCGACGGCATCGACATCTCACCCGCGATGGTCGCGCAGCTGCGGGCGAAGCCGGGTGGCGACCAGATCGCAGTGACGATCGGCGACTTCGCCGATGTGCCGGTCCCGGGCACCTACCGATTGATCTACGTCGTTTGGAACTCGCTGTTCAACCTGCTGACCCAGGACGACCAGGTGCGCTGCTTCGAGAACGTCGCCGCGCATCTCGCCGACGACGGCTCGTTCGTCGTCGAGGCCGGTCTGCCCGACTTTCTCTACCGGTTGCGCGACCACCAGTACGTGGATGCGGAAGCCATCGAGGTCGGACGAGGTGCGTCTGGACGTGCTTCGGCACGATCCGGCGAGGCAGATGATCGATGAGAGCCACGTGACCCTCTCGCGCGGCGGTATACGACTGAACCCGGTCGTCCAGCGGTACGCGTGGCCGGCCGAGCTCGACCTGATGGCGCGGATCGCCGGGCTGCGTCTGAAGGAACGCTGGGACGACTGGCATCGAAGAGCGTACACCGGCGAGGGTAAGACCGTCGTATCAGTATGGGGACGCTGAGTCCGAGGCATGCTGCCGAAACCCATGCAGGCGACATGGGCGCGAGGCCGCGGCTGGGAACCTGCCGCTGTGGCGCCATGCCGTGCAAACCGAAATAAGTCCCGCCATCGTCGCCGAAGCTCGGCACGCAATCGCTGAAGTCCTCGCCGATCACGGGTCCGGCTGATGACGACTATAGCGGCTGGCGGCCGGCGAATCCCGTATCGAGATCGTGCCAGAAGGCGACGGTGTCTTCGCCGGACTGCCAGCAGAGATAGACAACCCGGCCCTCGCGCATAGAGGGGAAGTCGACCAGGCCCTGGTCGAGGCCCTTGAGCTCGCAGCCGACGGCCTGGAGCTGGGTCATGAGGTTTTCGAGCTCGGCGGCGGCCTTCCCCGCCTGCTCCCGCAGGACAATGATGCGACCTCCGGCGGAGTGGCCGTTGGTGCCGGAGTGCTGGCTCAGGTCCTGTATCTCGGCGTTGAGGCGATCGAGGTTATTTTTGCAGGCCTGCATCTTCTCGATGAGGTCGCGGACGCGCGGCAGCGCTTGGAGGGCTTCCTCCAGCGTGAACAGGCGCGGTTCTCTCATGCGCGGGGTCTAGAACTCGGTGGCGCCGGTGAAGTCCCAGCGCTTGATCTTCAGCGCCGGCACGCGACAGGTGCCGAAAAACAGCGGCATGAGCTTCGATTCGCGGCCGATGAGGTCGACATTGTTCATGGCTTCGAGGTAGCTCTGCGTGAAGCGCAGGTTCTTGACCGGGGCCACAATACGCCCATCCTCGATCAGGAAGGTGCCATCGCGGGTCATGCCGGTGAGCACGACGTTGAGCGGATGCACCGGACGGGTGTACCAGAAGCGGCTGACCCAGACGCCGCGCTTGACCGACGAAATCATCTCTTCCTTGGTCGCCCTGCCAGTGGCCATGAAGATGTTGCCCGGCGCCGGGCCGAAGGTCTCGCCGGCGGGAAGCGCGTGCCCGGTCGAGGCGTGGCCGCCCTTGCCGCCGTAATAGGTGTCCCAAACGACGTCACCGGCGACGCCGTCCTTGACGAAGTCGACGCGCTGCCTGGGGACGCCCTCGGGGTCGAAGGGCGCCGGCAGGCCATCGCGTGAGAGGCCGTCGTCCCAGATCGAGATGTTGTCGCCCATCACTGCTTCGCCGAGGCGTCCGGACATGAAGCTGCGCTTCTCCAGGAATGCCTGAGCGCCGAAGGAAAGGTAGGCGAAGTAGTCCATGATGTCGGCGACGGCGTACTCCTCGAGCACCACGTCGTAAGTGCCGGGCTCCAGCGACCGCGGGTCGGCGCCGCGACGGCACTTCTCGATCGCCTCGGCGGCGAGCGCGGCGCCGTCGATGTCACCCGCGTCCATGGTCCAGCGTTCGGCGTGGCCGCTGGACGTCTCGCCCATGACCACGGTGTTGATGTCGGCAGCCGTGTCCTTGTGATAGGCCCAGATCGCCCAGCGAGTTGGCGACGGCCATCTCCGACTGCGAAGTGCGGAAGGCGCCGGCGGCGGTCAGGGCCGACCCTGAGGCGGCGTCGCAGATAGCGCGCACGACCTCGGCACGGTCCTGAGGGAGGAAGGCGGCGGTGCGCGGCAGGAACGCGTCCACCGCCTGGACCGGCGCCGGACCCGGCAATGATGTGAAGTCCGGGATTGTCCGGCTGAAGGCGGGCGAGGGTCACCGCGCGACGCGCGAGGTCGCGCAGGCTGTCGGCGCTGAGAATGTCGGTCGCGGCGACGCCGATCTTCTTGCCGGCGACGGCGCGCACCTGGACGCGTGTATCGCGCTCTTCGACGTTCTGGTGGATGTAATTGTTGGCGAAGCGTGTGAGTGACGAGAGGCCGCTATAGATCAGCACTTCCGTCTGGGAGGCATCGCTGGCCTCGATGACGGTTTGGGCTATGCGCCTTAGCTCGGACTCGCCGTGCAGGGCTTGTTCTGGCATGACGCTCACCGTAGATCAAGGCGGGTGGAAGCGGCAAGGCATGAGGCACAGGGCATAGGACATAAGGCATAGAGAGAAGGGCGAGAGGGCTGAGCGCAGGGCAATAGTCGATCGACGCGAGCGGTCAGCGCTCGCTGTATGCCCTTTGGGCGCGGGTCGATAGACTTTTGCAAGCTATGGCAATCGTGCTGGGACGAAGCGGGCGCATCTTCCCCGGCTGGGTGGTGGTCGCGGCGGCCTGCCTGGCGGTTTTCACTCAGGTGGCGTTCTTCAACCCGGTGCTCGGCATATTCATGCCAGAGCTGGCGAAGGAGTTCGGCTGGAGCCGCACCGAGATCTCCGGCGCGATGACCACGGGCTCGCTCTGCGGCGCCTTCCTTTCGCCGGTCTTTGGCCCGCTGATCGACCGCTACGGCGGCAGGCTTTTCGTGGCCGTTGGCGCGCTGATGATGGGCGTCTGCCTGATCGGACTGTCGCAGATCCAGAACGTGTGGCAGTTCTATCTGCTGTACACCATCGGCCGTGCCGTTTCCACCGGCTTCTTCGACCTGGCGGCCAGCGTCACGGTCTCGAAGTGGTTCGTGCGGCGCAGGGGCTTCGCGGTCGGCCTAACGACGCTGGGGACGCGGGCAGGCTTCGCGGTCATGCCGATCGGCGTGCAACTGATCATCGGCAGCTGGGGCTGGCGCGAAGCCTGGCTGGTGCTGGCGGCTGTCGTGTTGACGCTGGGCATCGTTCCGGCGCTCCGCTTCCTGCACCCGACACCGGAGGCTATGGGCCTGCACCCGGACGGCGACACCTATGCCCCTGGCGAATTGGACGCGGACGGCGTGAAGACCTTCGCGGTCGAGCGCAGCTGGACGCGGCAGGAGGCGGTGCGGACGCGGGCATTTTGGCTTGTGACCGCTGCCGTGAGCCTGCAGGCCTGGGCCGGGGGCGCGGTGAACCTGCACCAGATACCGCATCTTGTCGACCGGGGCCTCTCGCCGGAGTCGGCGGCCCTGGTGATAAGCCTGCTGGCGGTGTTCGCGGGGGCGGGCAGCCTGCTGGAGAGCGTGCTGGACGAGACCATCGGCGCGCGCTGGACGCTGGTCATCGGCTTCATTGGCTCGGCCGCGGGCATGGTGATCCTGATGAACGTGCACGGGGTCACCACGGCCATCGTTTACGCGGTTGGTTATGGGCTGGCGTTCGGGTTGATGGTGACGAGCTCGCAGGTGGTGTTCGCGGACTACTTCGGCCGCGGGGCCCTGGGCGCGATCCGGGGCACGGCCGCGCCGATCCAGATGACGCTGAATGCGTTCGGGCCGCTGCTGGCCGGCGCCGCCTTCGACTTGACGGGGAGCTACCTGGCGGCGTTCATCCCGTTTACGGTGGCGTACCTCCTGGGGGCGGGAGCACTGGTGATCGCGCGCAAGCCGGAGGCGCCGGCGGCCGAGGCAAGCGAGCCGCTGGCGGCGGTAGCGGGCGGCGGGTAGGCGTGACCTCTGCCGAGGCGCGGAGAACTTTGGTTCGGCGAAGCCCCAGCGACCCGCCAAGGAGACTGTCAGCAGATGCGGCGCGATGTCTCGGAGCCGGACTGCTCGAAGGCAAGAGCACCGGCGTGACCACGGCTATACTCAGCAACGAAAAGTCTAGAGAGAAGGCGACGATGAAGTTCACATCCGAAGTCACCGAGATGGGCGTGACCGAGCGCGGATTCGAGATCGAGGTAGCGGGCGAGAAAGTGCCGGGCATCATCTGGGCGCCAGAGGGCGCGAAGGGCCCGAGGCCGCTGATCCTGCAAGGCCACGGCGGCACACAGCACAAGCGCACCGAGGGCATCCTGGCGCGGTCGCGGAGCATGGTGCGGCACTTCGGCTACGCCTGCGTGGCCATCGACGCGCCCAATCACGGCGACCGCACCACACCGGAGGCGCAGGCGGCGGCCCAGGCGGGGCTGGTCGAGCGCATGCGCACGCGGACGCAAACGCGTTCACCCGAGATGGAGGGCGAGATGGCCAGCCGCAGCCTCAAGGCCGTCCCCGAATGGAAGGCGGCGCTGGATGCCGTGCGGAAGCTGGATTACGTCGGCGACGGCCCTGTCGGGTACTGGGGCGTCTCCATGGGCACCGCCATCGGTGTGCCGTTCGTGGCCGCGGAGCCGCGCGTGAAGGCGGCGGTGTTCGGGCTCGCGGGCCTGAGGCCGGGCGCGACGGCGTTCGAGGAGGCGGCGAAGAGCATCACGATCCCGGTCCTGTTCGTCTTCCAATGGCACGACCAGCTCATCGGCCGCGATGGCGGTATCGCCCTGTTCGACGCCTTCGCCTCGCGGGAGAAGACCATGCATATCAACCCCGGCGGCCACACTGGCATCCCGCCGTTCGAGCGCGAGAGCTACGAGAACTTCTATCTGAGGCACCTGGGGAAGGGGTAGAGGGCCGCATGCCTGGGTGATATGATTTGTGCGAATCATGGTGAAGACGAAGAAAGAAGTCACAGGCCGCCAGCCGCGTAAGGTGCCCGCAACCAGGGCTCCCTCTCACCCTGAACCCTGGGGTGGGTTCTATGAGAACGCGTCCCTCGAGGAGTTGGCCCGCCGGCAGGGGGTCAAGCCGCTGAGCTCGCTCAAGGATCTCGCAATACCCGAACTGGCTGACGAGAAAATCGACGAGCTGCTTGCGATTCTGCGCGAGATACGCGGTCACTAAGGCGTGGCCTCTGGCGGTCCATACGTACTCCTGGACACCAATGTAATCCTGTACTCCGTCATTGAGAGCCCTCTGACCGCGGTGTTTGAACCCTTCGCTCATGGGAAGGTTGCACTGGTGTCATTTCAGGCTGTTGCGGAGATCAGATTCATCGCACTGCGGCGCAATTGGGGCCTTGGACGTTTGCGACGGATGGACGAAATTCTTGGCCGCCTGGTTGGCGTTAGCTCGACGGAGGCGATCACGTTTCGTTGGGCACAGCTCATGCACGACCAGATGCGCAGAGGCAGCCGAATCGAGGTGGCGGACGCCTGGATCGCGGCCACGGCGCTGGTGTACAGCTGCCCCATCCTCACCAACGACCGCAAAGACTTCGAGCGCGTACCGGGCCTGGAGCTGCTGCCCGCGTAGGCCGCCGTTAGCGAATCACGCCCGAGTGGCCCGCGATTTCGCCGAGGGGCTCGCAGGCGCCGCCGAGGTGCTTGGCCAGGAACTGCTCGGCGACGGCGTTGAAGTGAAGGTTGTTCTCCGGACGGACGAATCCATGGCCTTCGTCGGTGTACAGGACGTACTCGACCGGCAGGCCGCGCTTGCGCATCGCGTCTACAATCTGCTCGCTTTCGGCCTGCTTGACGCGGGGGTCGTTCGCGCCCTGGCCGATCAGGAGCGGCGCTTTGATGCGGTCGACGAACGACAGCGGCGATCGCGTATCGAGGAACTCGCGCTCGCTGTCGGGGTCGCCGACGCGGTGGCGAAACATTCCCAGCATCGGCGCCCAGTAGGGCGGGATGCTGCGCAGCAAGGTCATGATGCTGCTCGGGCCGCAGATATCGACGCCGGCCGCGAATACGTCCGGGCGTAAAGGTCAGGCCGGCGAGGGTCGCGTAGCCGCCGTATGAGCCGCCCATGATCGCGACCTTTGCCGGGTCGGCGATTCCCTGGGCCACGATCCAGTTGACAGCGTCGATCAGGTCGTCGTGCATTTTCGCGCCCCATTCGCGATTGCCGGCGTTGAGGAAGTCGCGGCCGTAGCCGGTGGAGCCGCGGAAGTTCACCTGCAGGACGGCGTAGCCGCGGTTCGCCAGCCACTGGGCGTAGGAATTGAAGCCCCAGACGTCGCGTCCCCAGGGACCGCCGTGGACCAGGAGCACAGTTGGCAGGGGCATAGCGGCGGCGGGTTCGGGCGGCAGGCTGAGATAGCCTCGCAGGCTGAGGCCATCTCGCGAGGTGAAGGCGACGGGCTTCATCTTCGCCAGAGCCAGGCCTTCGAGCGCCGGCTTGTGTGAGAAGAGAAAGGTGTCGGTCTTAGCCGCCCTGTCATAGCGGTGGTAATACACGGGACCGTCGTCACTGGTGCAGGCGACGATCCAGACTTTGTCGCCGATGTCCCGGCCGACGACTCTGACCTCGCCCGCGCGCCCGGCGGCGAGGACCTCGAGGTCCGCCGCGACCGCAGGGTCGAGCGCCTGCCATTCGAGCTTGTCGCGGTAGAAGCCGACTGCCTGAATGTCCCGGGTGGTGGGGTGGACAAGGACCTCGCTGACATCGAACTCGGGGTCTTGGGCAATCACGGTTTCTTGCATCGATTCGAGGTCCAGGACGGACAGGCGAATCGCGTTAGAGTGCTGGTTGGACATGATGTAGAGCCGCCGGCCGTCCGCGGAGAAGCCCTCCGGCCCGCCCTCGTCGTCAGGCGACCAACTTCGCAGCGTCTGCCACGGCGCCGAGTCCACCGGCCGGTAGAGCAGGTCCTTGCCGCCGGCGGCGTTGAAGGCCAGGGCGGCGCGGACGCGCAGGTCCTCATCGTTGACCCAGCCGGCAACGGTGCCGGGATTCTCGGTATCGAGCTCGACGGCCCCGTTCTTGAGATTGACGCGATAGACGTCGAGCCGCGAGCGGTCGATCAGGTTCAGCGCCACCAGCACTTCGTGAGGATGCTTGTAGCTGAGGGCGACGAACTCCGCGCGCACGCCCTGAAAGGGCGTGAGGTCGCGGACAACGTCCGTGTTGATGTTGACCGCGTAGAAGTGAAAATTCTCGTCGCCATCCGCGTCCTGCATGTAGATCAGCTGCTCGCCGTCGTGGGTCCAGAAGTAGGCGCGAATGCCGCGCTTCTTGTCGGCGGTGAGCATCTTGTCACCCGTGCCGGACTCCGCGCGAAGCCAGACCTGGAGGACGCCGGCGCCGTCCGGGGCGATGTAGGCCAGGTGGGCGCCGTCCGGCGATATGCGCGGGCTCAACCGCTCGGGGTTGCCGAAGAGGACTTCGCGTGGGATGAGCATGGCTGCCTCCGAACAGGCTTTGGGGGGAGTTTAGCCGACGAGCCTGCGGGAATCGTCAACGGATTGCGAACGGATAAACGGATGGGGCCCGGCCAGCGACCTTACCGCCTAACCCGTCTCCGAGACGGGGACGGATGGGCGCACTTCGTGCCACTCGACGAGGCCGGCGCGGACGGCATCGCGGACGCGCCGCTCGCGCGTGTTGAGGCTGGAGCGCCCGGACTTCACCTCGACGAAGCAGACGCGGCGGACGTCGCCCTCGCTGAGGCCGTCGAAGACGACGAAGTCGACGGGGCTGCCCAGAAAGCGGGCGTCCTTGGGGTTGAACTCGAACTCGGGCAGGTAGGGCACAAAGTGCTCGGATATTTTGCCGAGGAAGACGCTGTCGCTGCGGCGGATAGCGTCTTTCCGGATATCGGCTGCGTACGTGGCTTTCCACTCCTCCAACTGGACTAGGGCGCCGTCACGGGCAAGCCGCGCTTCGTCAAGCCGCATGTGATCGAGCTCGTTGAGGCGCCAAATGTTGAAGCTCTCGATGGCGCGGCGGTTGAGGTCGCGCTTCAGAGTGTGGTTGGTGGCGGTTGCGTAAGCCCAGGCGGCGAGGGCTGCGGCCAGGAGAAGGGCAAGGATCCAGACAAGCGTCGCGTCGTCCACTGCGAAGGCTCCTCAGAGACGCATCGAGGATAGGGCAGAACGCGTGTTCTCGCAAAGCGTGGCCGGGATAAACGGAAGAGGCGCCCATCAGGGCGCCTCTTCTCACTCGCGGCGCGGACGAAGCCTACGTGCGCTTGAACGGCGCTTTGGTCTGGTCCCACCAGGTGTTGATCGCGACCTCTGTGCCGCCGGCATACAGGGAGCCGGAGAGGAACACGCCGTTGTTGCCGACAGCCGGCCAGTCCAGGGAGAAGGGCCGCGCCTGCCCGGGGAAGGGTACGGCGTACATCTTCTGGGCCATGTACTGCTGGTACTGCTTGGCGATTGCTTTGCGCTTGTCCGGGTCGAATTCGGCGCGGATGTCCTGAATGTACTTGGTGACCTGAGGGTCGCCGGCAGTGGGGTTCGCGCCGGAGGGATCGAACCCCTTGAATCGCGGGCCCTGGGGGTGGAAGCGGGCGAACATGAACACGCCCATGTCCGGCTCCGGATTGTCGGCGCCGATGGCGATGCCGCTGAAGTTGCCCTTGCCGTAGTAGTAATTCGGCAACCATGAGGTCTGATAGTCGGGGTTATCAATCTTCACCCTGAAGCCGACGTCGCGCGCGAAGCCGGCCTGGACCTCCGCCTGGTTGGGGAAGGTGGAGCCGTATTGCGGCGTCGCGATGTAATAGGTGTTGACGTCGACGCCGTTGGGGAAGCCGGCGGCGGCGAGGAGCTTCTTGGCCTCGTCCGGGTTGTATGCGAAGTACTTGCCGTTGGCGCCGAACGCCTTTTCGTCCTGAGGGTCGACCCACCAGCCGTCGATGCCGGAGGGGAAGTGACTGTGCCAGCGCTTTTCGACCGGCAGGCCGGCGTCCTCGAAGGGCTGCGTGTTGCCGAAAGTGTCGATCCAGAGGTCGCGGTCCTGGGACATCGACCAGGCCTGGCGCACGCGCTCGTCCTTGAAGGGTGAGTTGCCCTGATAGCCGAACCAGGAGTTGAACCAGAGGCGGTTGAAGTTGCCCTGGAGCATCACCAGGTCGGAGAGGTCGCGCTTGGTTTGAAGGATGTCCTCCTGGCGCACGCCGAAGTTGACGACGTTGCCGGCGCGGAACTGGGCCAGCCCGGCGGAGTACTCGCTGACGATCGGCCAGTCGTATTTGTCGAGGAAGGGACGGTCGGCGCGGTACCAGTTCGGGTTCTTGGCGAACGTAAAGTTGGTCGAAGGCCGGTAGTTCTCGATGACCCAGGCGCTGGAGCCGCGGGCCTCGCCCCTGGGGTCGAATCCGCCATCGGCCTCCTCTGGGAGGATGAAGAGGTGGCTCGACGACGCCAGCATGGTGACCGCGGCCGCGTCGGGAAAGGCCAGCTTAACCACGACCGTGCGGTTGTCGGGCGCGGTCATCGACTCGATCGAGGCGTCTTTGTTGGCGGTATAAGCCAGGTCGGCGCGGTAGGGCGACAACGCCGCGAACTTGTTCCACGAGTAGACGACGTCGCGGGCACTGACCGCGCGGCCGTTGGTGGGCGCGCGAGCATCCCATTTGGCGTTCGGCTTGAGCTTGACAGTGATCTGGAGCTTGTCGCCAGAGATCTCGTAAGTGTCGGCGAGGTCGCCTTCAACGTCGCCCTGCGATGGGACTTTGTAGCCGGGGACCACCTTGAGGATACGGCTGTACACCCAGCCGGAGATGACCTGAGTGGTGAACGAAGGCGAGGTCAGCGGGTCAAAGCTGGTGACGTCGGCTGTTGTCAGGCTGGGCAGAGTGCCCCCGGGCTTGGCCTGAGCGGTCGTGTCGACGCGCTGGCCGAGCATGCCGCTGGCGCCGCCGCCGTTCCCGTCACCGCCGCTGCCGCCGCTATCGCCGCCGCCGCAGCCCACGGCGCCCAGCGCCACAGCGCCCAGGCCGGCGGCCGCGGCCCCACCGAGCGCCTTGCGGCGCGTCAGATGAGACTGCGTGATTCGCTGCCAATAACTCGACTCAGACATTTGCTGTCCTCCGTTGCGCATAGCTACCCGAGGCTATGACCATTAGGCGCGACTACAACGAATGATTCACGGGCCGAAAGGCCCATTCCGTGGCGCCACTCGGCCCGACGGTTGTGCGCCTCGTGCGCCGCAAAGGCCGAGCGGGCACTTCTACGCGGTATACGTGTCCTCTGCGGTGCACCGCGGTCAACGGGCTTCAAAGCACCTGACGCTACAGATAAGCGTTACTTCCATATTCGCTATCAGGAGATAGCGTTACATAAGGAGAGTGTTAACGGCGTATCAATTTCGCGTAATGCCGGGGATGCCGACGCGAATCACCTGAGAAACCTCCACATTGACGATGAAGGTCTGGTTGGTGCCCAACGCCTGGATGCGAATAGCGGCCACGGCGCGGCCGGGAGGCGCACGGGTGGCGTCGACGCTGACTTCGAGGCGGCCCGTGCGGTCACAGCTCACGTTGGGGGCGCAGGGCAGCTCCAGGCCGACGGCAGCGCCGGCGTAAGGCCTGACGATCAGCCATGGCTCCGAGGCCGTCGCATACCAGGCGAGGACGCCCGTGCCGGTGTTGTCGATGTTCACGACTTCGACGGTGGAGCCGCTGCCCGCGGCGACACCAAGCTTCACTTCACCCTTGGAGACGGAGAGGCGAGGCGAGCCCAGCACCTGGTCGCGAAGGGAGGCGGGGGGCCTGGGCGTGGAGTCCAGGTGGAAGGGCTGGGGAGTCGGGATGTCCATGCCGCCGTAAGGGAAGACAAAGTTGGCCAGCCTCAACGGATTACGCCAGGCCTGATCGCTGAGGTCTGGCAGAGTCAGGGGCAGCGGCTGCCAGAGGGCCCTGCCTTCGACCACGGGCGGGTTGGTGGCGCAGCCGAATACAAGCTCCTGATAGGGGTAGTTGGCGCGGTTGTGGCCTTTGCCGTCGCCGGTGGTGCCGCAGCTGTAGGCCGGGCGCGGCCAGCTGCCGTAGATCGGGTCCATGGGGTGGTTGCTGCGGTCGGCGCCGGGGCCGGTGAAGCCGTTGTAGCTCCAGACGGCGAAGTACCAGTTCTCGACCAGCTCGGGCACGCCGTTAGTGTCGGTGCCGGCGATCGGGCGCAGCTCCGGGGCCTGGTTCCACTTGTCGGCCAGGATGGCGGCGCCGCGGGCGATGTTGTAGGCGAAGTGCGTCGCGACCAGCGCCTGCTCGGGGCTGGCGCGGCCGTTGTCGCCGAGAGGGATCGTCATGCCGGTCGTGACCTGTGTCGATGCCGTGGCCGCAGTCGAACGACACCAGGGCTGGACCGATGGAGCCGAAGGGGACCTCCAGCGCGGCCTGGGTGATGCTGCTCTCGATCCAGGCGACGGACTTGAGCAGGGTCGCCGGTACCTTGCCGGGCTGCTTCTGGCGGCTGTTCCGCGGTCCCAGCTCGACGTCCGGGATGCCGAAGTAGGGGTCGCCGGGGAAGAGCATGTTGTTTGCGGCCAGGTCGATAGTGTTGAGGAATAGCTGGCGGTCCTTGAGGCCTTCGTAGGTCGTCGGGGCTGTCGGGAAGACACAGTCGGCCCGCGCGCTGGACGATGGCCTGACCAGGGCCAGCGAGATGCCCAGCAGGGCCGCGGACGCGAGGACGAGCGTGTGGCTGCGGAGCCTAGCGATAAGTCCAGCCAATGAAGGTCACCTCTCCGGTAGCGATAGTGTTGCGGTTGCCGTTGGCGGCGATTACATCGAGACGGGCGGCGCCCGGGGCGGACAGGGAAGAGCCGTCGAAGGTGCGGACGGCGATTGACGCGGCCGAGCGCGACCACATCAGGGGCACGTCGAAGCCCTTCTCGAGCCCGCCCACCGGGCCGCTCTGGGTGTACACGCCGGTGGTCGCGGCGGAGCGAGTGAGGCGGCCGATGGTAATCTCGCCTGAGGGCGTCCAGGCCGGCCCGAACTCATCGCCCTGCGCCGCGCTGGGGATGACAAGGCCGCTGTCCAGGTCCAGTACCTGAAGCCGCGAGGTGGCGCCGGCGGACGCGCCAAGGGCCAGGAATGCGACGGACCGTCCTGAGGGCGAAAGCACCCACTCCCGCGTCAGACCATCGGAGAGCCTGGCGACGAAGCTGGAGGTATTCGCGGCGAAGCTGAACAGCCGCAACTCGGTCCCGCCCAGGTCGACCGTGACGTAGTAGAGGGCGCTCAGGTCGGTGGTGAAGCCGACGGGGAAGAGGGCCGCGGCCGACCTCGCGGCGCCGGCGGCCGCGCCGGTGGCGGTGTCGACGCGGACCAGCTCGTAGCCGCCGTCAGCGCTGTCACGGCGGACGACCAGGCTGTGGCCGTCGGCCGCCCAGAGTGGCTTGACCAGCAAGTCGAACCCTTCGCCGAGGCGCCGAGGCTTTGTGTCGTCAGCGAGGGCGGCCACCCAGAGCTCGGCGGGGGCGTCCGGCGCGGGGTTGACAGTCGATGGCGGCAACACGGTGTAGGCGAATGAGCGGCCGTCGGGCGAGGCCGCGGGCACGATGCCGAACTCGGGGGCGTGGGCGATCTGGGCCAGCTTGCGGCGCGCTCCCAGGCCGGACGGGCTCGACTCGTAGATGGTGTCAAACGTCGGGCCGAACTGGGCAAAGGCGACAAGCTCGCCGGCCGCAAGGGCGGCCGGTTTGGCGCCGTCCGAGTCGGAGACGGTGCGGGCGAGGATGGCGATGAGGACGGCGATCAGGCCACTGGCGGCGAGGATGCGCCAGCGCATGGAGGCGGACCAACGGCGGGGACGTGCCGCCGCACCCCTGGTTCGGGGCGCGACGCGCGGGATTCTGGCTTCCATCTTCGCCTGTCAGGCCAAGGCCCGCGTCCCTTCGGCTCGCCGAGGGCAAGCCTCCCCTTGGGGACGTACACGGACCAACACCCCGCCTCTGCTGGCGCGCTCAGGCCTCAGGTCCCGATGGTTGCGGCGCCTCCCATGCTCTTCTGACGTGGCGATAGACGTACCACGCCGCTAATAGGACCAGGATTATCGCGATGGGCACGTCAGCCGGGCGCATCCATGCGCGAAGGTCTTCCCAGTTCTCGCCGAGTATATACCCTCCGGCGGCCAGCCCCATGGACCAGGGGAAGGCGCCGGCGAACGTGAAAACCGTAAATTGCAGCACCGGCATGCGCGAGATCCCGGCGGGCACGCTGACAAACGTGCGCACGACCGGCAGGAGGCGCGCGAAGAACACGGCCCAGGCCCCCCAGCGCAGGAAGAAGCGGTCCGCCATGTCCAGGTCATGGTGGGAGACGAGGATGTACTTGCCGTACTTCAGGACCAGAGGCCGCCCGGCCCAGGCGCCGGCGTAGTAGGCGATCAGGGAGCCGATGGTGTTGCCGATAGCGCCGAAGAGGCCGGCAAGGACGATCCATTCGGCTCCGAGGCCCTTCTCCTTGATCAGGAGCCAGCCTGAGAGCGGCATGATCAGCTCGCTGGGCAGAGGGATGGCTGCGCTCTCGATGGCCATCATGAAGACGACGCCCGGCCAGCCGACGGCGTCGTATACGCTGCGTATGAAGTCTAGGAGCTGGTCTTCGATGCCGCTGATTGGCCGTCTCCGGCGCCGCCACCGGCTGTTGGATTCCGCCGGCTGCGGGCAGTTCCAGATTCAAACTGCGGCGCAGGGCTGAGTGCTCGGCGCCGTGTATCGTTCGAGGATAGGGATAGCGGCGGAACACTGTCAATTAACTGCTATAGCCCTTGAGCAGTTAAGGCGAGCCCGCCGCGACCTCCGCTTTGCACTGGTCCGTCTGGGACCAGTGCACGATCGGCGGCAGAGCGTCGCCGGTCATGCCTGTCGAGGCCATCAAATTTTGAATCGTCAGCGGTACCCATGCATCATCCCGCTTCGAGTGATAATCGGCCAGTGCCTCCTCCATGGGCCGGGCGCCGGAGAGTCCGGCGATCAGGGCAGGGGCGAGCATGGACACCTCGCTGAATGCCTTCGTGATGCCGAGGCCCTGCATGGGGTCGACGTGCAGTCCGGCGTCGCCGACCAGCACCCAGCCCGGCCCGTAGGGCTTGCGGAAGAAGTGGGGGAGGTCGCCGGCGCCGGCGATGCGCTCCTCGCGGTTGCCGGCATGGACGCGCTCGGCGACTTCGGGGCTCACACTTTCGAGGGTGTCGTAGTACGTGCCTTCCAGGTCGTGCTTGAACAGGTCGAAGTCTTGCTGTCGCCGGCCGGCCACGACGCACATGGTGTCGTTGTTGGTCGGGAAGAACAGGGCCGCGCCGGCGCCGGGCCGCATGTAGGCCTCGATGCCGCCGTTGTGCGGTATGCCCGAGAAGTACGAGTAGTAGCCGCAGATCAGCGATGGCACGTAGTTGTACTCGATGGGTTCCAGGAGGCGCGCCGTCTTCGAGTGCAGGCCGTCGGCGCCGACCACGATGCGGGCGGACTCGATGACGTGGCTGCCGTCCGGACCGCGGCCGGCGATGCCGGTGACGCGGCTGTCTTCGTCGCGCGTGAGGTCTTCAACCAGGAAGTGCTCGCGCAGCTCGGCCCCGGCCTTGACCGCGTTTTTCACCAGGATGTTATCCAGGAGGATTCGGCGCGGACAGAGGCCGACCTGGGCTTTACCCTGGGCGTCGACAAAGTCGTTAGCCATGGTCTGGGCGCCGAAGTGCATGGTCATCTTGGTCAGCGGAGGGCAGTTGGTGGCGCGGACGCTGTCACCTACTCCCCAGGCATCGAGGAGGTCGACGCCGCCACCGTGGATGAAGTGGGTGGAAAGCATGTCGCTGGGGAAGGAGCCGCGGTCGAGCAGCAGTACGTTCAAGCCCTCGCGGGCCAGCAGCGCCGCCAGGGGCGAGCCGGCGCAGCGGGCCCCGACGATGATGGCGTCATACATGATTTGCCTCTGTCTCGAAGGAGATTGCAGGATCCGCGGCCATTCTAGGGCGAAACGCGTGCCTTGTAAGCACACCACTTCACAGTGCGCGGACCGGACGCCGGCGCTTGCCGCTGTGAGAGACTGGCGCGCAATGGTCACACAACCTTCCTGGGCGCGTCCGGGCTGGCTCGCCGAGGTCGAGGCCTGGGTGGACTCGCGCCTGGCGGGGCTTGGCTTGCGCCGCACGGGCGAACTCGAGGGAGTGAAGGTGCGGGCGTGGTCGGCGGTGCTGGCCGTGCCGGTCGAGGGCGGGCGCCTGTACTTCAAGGCGTTGCCGCCTGGCCTCGAGCACGAAGTGGCGCTGACGGCGCGGCTGGCCGAGTGGATCCCGGACCTGGTCGTGCCGGTGCTGGCAGCGGACGAAGCGCGAGGCTGGATGCTGATGCCGGATGCGGGGCCAAGGCTGCGTGACGTGCTGAAGCCCGCGGACTTCGAGAAGACGTGGACGGCGCTGCTGGAGGAGTACGCGGAGATGCAGATCGCCGCCGCGCCGAAGGCCAGCGAGCTGCTGGCGCTGGGCGTGCCGGACCGCCGGTTGGCGCACTTTTCGGAGCTGCTGGACCACATCGAGGTGGTCGCGCAGGGCCTCGGCGCGGGCGGCGGCTTTGCGGGCGACGAGCCCGCGCGCCTGCGGACGTTGCGGCCGGCCCTGGTCGCGCGGGCGGACCGGCTGGCGGCGTTCGGACTGCCGGAGACGGTGGAGCACGACGACCTCCACGACGGCAACGTGCTGATGAGTGAGGGGAGGCCGGTGATCTTCGACTGGGGCGACGCCTGTATCTCGCACCCGTTCTTTAGCCTGCGGGTGGCGCTGCTGAGCACGAAGGAGCGCTTCGGCCTGGCGGACGACGCCCCGGTGTTGTCGCGGCTGCGCGACGCCTATCTGCGACGCTGGCTGGGCTTCGCGCCGATGGCGTCGCTGGGAGAGGCGTTTCAGCTGTCGCGGCCACTCGCGATCCTTCCCAGGATCTTGAGTTGGGACCTGGCGATGAAGAACGCATCCGGGCGGGAGCGCGCCGGCGCGGCGGACTTCATCGTGGCGCTGCTGCGGGAGCTGTTGGAGACGCCACTCGCGGACTGAGGCTCAGACGTGGCTTGTCGGTTTCGGCATTTCGGCCAGAGGGCGTGGGCGCTCGGGCCTCAGGCTTCCTTCGATGAAGCTGCAGCCGGGATTCTTCGTCGCTCCTGGCGTCGCTCCTCAGAATGACAGGTGCCGGGCCCTTCGCTGGCACAGCCGCGGGAGTTTGTGGGAGATTGCGGGTCATGGTAAGGACACCTTCCTGGGCGCCGCCGGGGTGGCCGGCAGAGGTAGAGCGCTGGGTCGACCTGCGCTTGGCGGCCGCCGGTCTACGGCGCACCGGCGGCATCGACGAAGTGAAAGTGCGGGCGTGGTCGGCGGTGATGACGGTGCCGGTCGAGGGCGGGCGCCTGTACTTCAAGGCGCTGCCGCCGGGCCTCGAGCACGAGGCGGCGCTGACGGCGCGGCTGGCCGAGTGGTTCCCGGACGTGGTGGTGCCGGTGCTGGCAGCGGACGAGGCGCGAGGCTGGATGCTGATGCCGGATGCCGGAACGCGCCTGCGGGAGTCCCTGAAGCGGGAGGACGCGGAGAAGGTGTGGACGCGCATTCTGAATGGTTATGCGGAAACGCAGGTCAGGTCGGTCCCGAAGGTCGATCTGTTGCTCGCGGCCGGTGTGCCCGACCGAAGGCTGGCGCGCATGCCGGCGCTGGTGGACCGGATGCTGGCATTCGTAGCCTCGACAGTGGACCAGGCGCCGGGGGCGTTGTCCGAGGCGGAGGTCGAGCGGCTGCATGCGCTCCGGCCCGCCTTACTGCGCGCGGCCGAAAGGCTGGCGGCCTTCGGAATTCCGGAGACGGTGCAGCACGACGACCTTCACGACCGCAACATCCTCGTAAGTGACGGCCGCTGCCTGATCTTCGATTGGGGCGATGCCAGCATCTCGCACCCGTTCCTGAGCCTGCGGGCGCCGTTCGTCAACCTCGGCGAGCGTTTTCATGTGCCCAAAGGCGACGCCGTGCTGGCGCGTCTCCGCGACGCTTACCTGAGCCATTGGCAGAGCTTCGCGTCGCTGCCTGCACTCGTGGAAGCGTATGAGCTCTCGCGGCCCCTGGCGATCGTCACGCCGCTTCTGACCTGGGAAGCGGCCCTGAAGAACGCTACTGACTCAGAGCGCTCCGACCCGGACGGGTTCACGGCCGGCCTCATCCGTGAACTGTTGGCGCTTATGGAGAGGCCGGACGGCAACTGACGGGCCTCGGCGGCGCGAGGATTGGTACGATACATCCGACATGGCCACTGCCAGACTGTCAGCTCCGCCCGGTCCGCGAAGCCTCGCGCCCTTCGGCGACCTGCCGTCGATCCAGCGCGACCCGCTGACGACGTTCCTGAGGGGGCGGGAGAAGTACGGGGACGTTGTGCGCTACAGGGGCGGGCCTTACTACGCCTACCTGGTGTCGCACCCGGAGGCCATCAAGCACGTCCTCCAGGACAACAACCAGAACTACCGCAAGGGCTTCTCGTACGAGATCCTCAAGCCGGTTCTGGGCCTGGGCCTGCTCACCAACGAGGGCGATTCCTGGCTGATGCAGCGCAGGCTGGCGCAACCGGCGTTTCACCGTGGCCGCATCGCGCGGACGTCTGACGTGATGGTGGACTCGGCGGAGCGGCTGCTACGGCGCTGGGATGAGCGCGCGGAGCCGGAGGCGCCGGTCGAGGTGCTTTCGGAGATGACGCGGCTGACGCTGGAGATCGTCAGCCGGACGCTGCTGGGGACGGACGCCGCGCACAGCGCCGGCGACGTCGGGGCGGCGGTGGGCGCGCTGCAGGCGCACGTCAACTATCGCGCGACGCACCTGTTCAGCCTGGGCGAGCGCTGGCCGACGCCACGGAACCGGCGCTTCCATCGCTGGCTGCGACTGCTGGACGGCGTGGTGTACAGGATTATCGAGGAGCACAGAGGCATCTCCTCCTTCGACAAGGTCAGGACGCAGCCCGGCCCCTCTCCCAGGGGAGAGGGGAGCGAGCGGGGAGAGGCGAGTTTCGGCGGGCGAGACGACCTGCTGTCGATGCTCCTCGAGGCGCGGGATGCGGAGAGCGGCGAGGGGATGAGCGACAGGCAGATCCGGGACGAGGTGATGACGATCTTCCTGGCCGGCCACGAGACGACGGCGAACGCACTGACCTGGACGTGGTACCTGTTATCGCAGAACCCGGAGGCCGAGGCGCGGCTGCACGAGGAGGTGGACCGCGCGCTCGGCGGGCGGGCGCCTTCGTTCGAGGACCTGCGGGCGCTGCCGTACACGCGCATGGTCATCGAGGAATCGATGCGACTGTACCCGCCGGCCTGGGCCGTAGGCCGCTTCGCAGTGGGCGATGATGAGGTCGGCGGCTACCGCATTCCGGCGAAATCGCAGCTGGTGATGAGCTCTTACGTGACGCACCGGCATCCGGAATTCTGGGAGCGCCCGGGGGTCTTCGACCCCGAGCGGTTCGCGCCGGAGCGCGCGGCGTAGCCGGCCGAGGTTCGCCTACTTTCCCTTCGGCGGCGGGCCGCGTATGTGCATCGGCGCCGACTTCGCGATGATCGAGGCGCAGCTGGTGCTGGCGGCGGTGGCGCGGCGCTACCGGTTGCGGTTGGCGGCGGGGCAGCGCGTGGAGCCGGAGGCGCTGGTCACGCTGCGGCCGAAGTTCGGGATGACGATGCGGGCAGAGGCGCGTAACCCGCTGCTATGAAGGCCGTGCCGTTCTGAGTAGGCCGCTTCGGACGAAATCACTTTGACGATTGAACCGTCGCGTCTACGTAACTGCGGCGCTTTGCACTGGAGTCCTTCGACAAGCTCAGGATGATTCGGGTTGGGTTGCCGCTGATCCGGTCAGGTTTGAGGTCTGATTCGAGCAGGGTTGGGGCCTGAAGGAGCGAGCGCCGCACGCTTGTCTGTCTAGTCATGGCAGGGTTACGGCACCGCGTTATTGACACGCGGGGTGAGGGTCAGATAATGCGCGTGCCCTGACAACGCTTTCCCGCCTCGAAGGAGCCTGCTTTGAAATTCGGCCTGTTCTACGAACTCCAGCTTCCCAAACCCTACGACAGCGACGACTGGGACCCTGACGCGGAGCACCGCATCTACAAGGAAGCCCTGGACCAGATCGAGCTGGCGGACAAGCTGGGCTTCGACTATGTGTTCGAGGTCGAGCACCACCACCTGGAGGAGTACGCGCACTCTTCGGCGCCGGAGATCGTGCTCTCGGCGGCGAGTCAGCGCACGAAGAACATGCGCCTCGGCCACGGCATTGTCCTGACGCCGCCGCCCTACAACCACCCGGGCCGCATCGCCGAGCGCGTTTCGGCGCTGGACCTGGTGAGCGACGGCCGCGTGGAATTCGGGACCGGCGAGTCGTCTTCGGCAAACGAGCTCGAGGCCTACCACGTGCCCTGGGACCAGAAGAAGGCGATGTGGGAGGAGGGCACGCGGGTCGCCCTGCGCATGATGTCGGAGGCGCCGTTCCCCGGCTACGAGGGGCAATACGTCACCTTCCCGCCGCGCAACGTTGTGCCCAAGCCGCTGCAGAAGCCGCACCCGCCGGTGTGGGTCGCGGGCGGGCGCCGCGAGACGGTGCTGACGGCGGCGCGGCTGGGTATGGGCTCGCTGGGCTTCGGCTTCGAGACGCCGCAGGAGGCGGACGAGCGCGTGCAGACGTACTGGCGCCTGATGCGCGAGGAGTGCCGCCCGATCGGCAAAGCGGTGAACCCGGGGCTGATCGTGCTCAGCCAGTTCGCCTGTGCCGAGACCGAGGAGGAGGCCACGCGGCGGGCGGGCGACGGCGGCCAGTTCTTCAGCTTCGCCCTCAACCACTTCTACAGCCCCCTGACCGGGCCCTATCACAAGCACGCGCGCACGAACCTGTTTAAGGAGTTCACGGACACGCCGCCGGCGGAGCGCATGGCGCGCATCCAGGCGCGCAGCCAGGACCAGCTTGCCGACCTGGCGCGCGCGGAGCTGCACCTTTCGGAGCAGGAGCCGGCGGACGAGAACGCGCGCGCCCTGTGGCGCGCCGCCCGCGCCCGCGCCGCCATCGGCACGCCGGAGACGCTGCGCAGCTACCTGACGAAGTACGAAGAGGGCCACCAGGACATCATGCTGTTCATCGCCCAGGCCGGCAGCCGCAAGCACGAGGACATCATGGCCAGCATCGACCTCTTCGGACGCAAGGTGCTCGCCGACTTCCGCGAGCGGCACGAGGTGCACCACAAGAAGTGGCGGGAGCAGCAGCTGGACAACTTCAAGTTCCCGGTGAACTCGTCTATTTAAGGAGCGAAGGCGGTGGTCGGGGGTCGGAGGATGAAACTTGGGGAATTGTCATTCCGAGGGCGGAGCCCGAGGAATCCCGAAGGCCCGCTTTATTCCACGGCGACGGCCTGAACAGCAGGCCGTCGGGATTCCTCGCCCGCGACGGGCTCGGAATGACAGAGGTGGAGGTACTGAATTGCCAAGCAACCAGGTTGCGCAGATAAAGGACGAAGAGCTGCGGGCACTGATGGCAAAGGCCTCGACGGCGCTGGACGAAGGCAAGAACTATGAGTGCGTCAAGGAATGCGCCGACGCCTACCTGATGCTGCTCGACAAGAGCGAGAACGTGATGAGCGCCCTCAGGAAGGTCATCGAGATGCCGCGGATCAAGGCCGGCCTGGAGCGTGAAATGATCCGCTTCGCGCCGATGATGTGGCCGCGGATGGCCGCCAAGCTGCACCTGGAGGGCGAGAAGCCGGCGATCGTCTTCGACCGCACGACGCTCGGCTTCGGCGAGGCGATCCAGTACTACGAATTCACCCTCGGCCTGATCGTGATGGCCCAGGAGGGGACAGTCGAGGCCGCGATGGAGGCGGCCGCGGCCGGAGGCGGGCTGGGGATAGGAGGAGATGGGGATTGGAATATGGACTTTGGAATTTGGGGCCGGAGTAGACGAGCTGGAATTTAGGTACCGACAGGTCTTTTGCGATGCCACAGCCGTTGACCGCAGAAGGGCGATTCCTGGCCTAAGTTCTTTCCGAGGCCCAAATTCCAAAGTCCACTCCCAATGCCCATTCCCCATCCTAAAACCTGTCCGGGAAGTAAGGCTTGTGGGTGACGGCGAAGAAGGCTTCGGCCTGCAGAAGGGCGTCGGAGTTCGACGAGCGCAGGAGGCCGGCGGCGGCCGCGGCTGGCGGCGTGATGTAACCGTTGTACACGGGCGCCAGGAAGCGGGCGTCGATGCTGAGGGCCGCGTCGCCGCCGACGCGTTCGACTTCGACGGCGCCTTCCATCGCCCGCACGTGGTAGGCGCCCTCGTTCCAGGGAGCGCTGGCGTCGCTGACCGCGATCGTGAAGTCGGCCTCGATGTCAGGGGCCGCGAGCGGGCGGGCGCGAAGCGCGGCTTCGACATCGACCAGGCGCAGCAGGACGGTGTAGCTCTGGCGCACGGTGAGGCGTTCGGTGTCGGCGAAGAGCAACTGTAGGGGGTCGTCCGAGGGCGCGTTGACGACGATCTCGCTGTGGATGTCGTGCGAGGCCAGGTAGGCGAGCAGGTTCAGGTAGGCGTCGGAGGTGAGGGCGGCGAACTCGCGCGTCCAGACCTGGCCGGCGTCCTGCCCGGTTGTCGGCTGGAGTATTACGGCGTAGCCCTGGGGCTCGCCGGCGTCGGTCTCCCAGATCACGGCCTCGCCGGGAGGGGTGGCGATCTGGCCCATGACGCTGTTACGCCACCAGACCTCGCCGCGATGAAAGGGGCCGTTGCGCAGCGTCGAGTGCTGGCGGTAGATGCGGTCGAGCTGCGACCAGTCCTCAGGCTTAATCCAGCGCAGCCGGCCCCGCTGGGAGGGCTGGACCGTGGGCTGGTAGTCCTTGGGCTTGAAGCTGTAACGACGCTCGTCGCAGGCGATCTCCCAGCCGTAGCGGCGGTAGAAGGCCGGGTGCGGCGTGTAAAGGCCGGACAGCCACTGGCCGCGCTCGCGCATGATCTCAAGCGACTTTCGCAGCATCGCGCCGGTGTGGCCCTTGCGGCGGTGCAGGGGCGAGTTCGCGACGGGGCTGACGGCGCCGAAGGGCAGGCCGCGGCCGTTGAGGCGCATCGCGAAGGGCAGCATGCGCATCATCGAGGTCATTTCGCCGTCCTCGAACGACGCGAGGTGCCAGTCGGGCGGGTAGAAGCCGCGGGCGCGTTCGAAGGCCTGGGCCGGACTGAAGCGATCGGCGTTGCCGAAGGCCTGCAGGGAGATGAGCTCGGCCTGCTCGACCTCGTCGCTGGTGATGGTCCTGATCTCGAAGGTCATGATGTCTCCTCAAAACAAAAGCCGCCCCGACGAATCTGGGCGGCTGCGTGAGCGCTGCCTGGGTGCGATTACGCCGGTCTTGACTCGGATGGGTTACTCAGCCGTCCTGCCATGGGACTGCCTCCTGCGTGGGTGTTGCCGCCGGCGGTTCCCCGCCATCGGCAGGGGAACCCGCAAATGCTAGGGCGTTGGGGGCGAATCGTCAACGGATGGCGAACGGAAAACGGATGGAGACGAGACGACCTTCGTCCTTCGAGAAACTCAGGATGATCCTTCGACAAGCTCAGGATGATCCTTCGACAGGCTTGGACGCTTCTTGAGGCGCAGGTTCCGCTGCCTAATGCTCCGCGCCTCACACCTCGAACCTCACACCGCACACCTGCCCCTCACTTCACCCACTTGTCGCGCAGGCCGTCCTCGGGCTGGGCGGCGGCGAAGGGCCACTGCTGGCCCCACTTGTCCAGGCTGGCGTGCTTGACGACGGGGCGGCGGGTGACGGGGCCGATCTTGTCGCGGGGGTAGCCGACCGGCATGAGGGCGAAAGCCTGCATGCCTTCGGGGATGGCGAGGTATTCGGTGATCTTGTCGATGTTGCGCATGTAGAGGGTGGTGAGGGCGCTGGCCAGGCCGAGGCCGCGGCAGGCGAGGAGGAAGTTCTGGATGGCGGGGTAGATGCTGCCGCCGGCGCCGCGGGGCCCGCAGACGAAGACCAGGACCGGCGCCTCGTGCATGTTGTGGGCCAGGTAAGCCGCCGACTCGACGACCATGCGCTGCTGCCGCGGCATGGCCGCGATCACTGCGGGGTCATTTTCGATGGCGCGGTAGCCGGAGTTGTCCCAGCCGTCTTCGTACCATTTGGAGATGGCCATGCGCCGCTCAGGGTCGCGGATCACCAGGAAGTGCCAGACCTGCTGGTTGCCGCCGGCCGGGGCGCGAATGGCGGCGTCGATAACCTGAAACAGGGCCTCGTCGGAGACGGGGTCGGGCTTGTAGCGGCGAAGGGCGCGGGTCGTGTAGAGGGCCTCGAAGAGGCCGGTCTCGGCTGGCGGCTTGATGTCCATCGAGCCGCTCCTGATACAGGACTTGCTAGGCGTCTGAGTGCGCATCAGAATATCAGGCTATGGCGAACCCGAGCGAAACTCTGGCCGCAAAGGGACGAGTTCAGGAAGTAGTGGGGCGCAATAGTTGCCGAGGGCAATTTTCGGCAGCTGAAGCGGCCGGCGCTACTTCGGCAGCCGATCACCCCGCCTCAGCCGCCGCCGTTGCGCGCGAAATAATCCTTCAGCGGCTGCGGACGATATTGCGGGAGGTCAGCCCAGCGTTGGCGGGCGCTGGGATCGACGGTCTCGTGGCTGACTTTGCCTTCGGCCTTCAGCTTCGGGTCGTCGATCGTGCGGGCGTGAGAGCGCGTCACACGGTAGAAGCCGCTGTAGGAGTCGCAGAGCTCGCCGCAGGCATCGGCGGCCATGATTTCGCGCAGGTAAGACTCGTCGAAGGCCAGGCCGGCATCGGCGGCGCGCTCTTTCATCCAGGCGAAGGTGAGGTCGGAGAGGCCGTGGTTGGCGTAGCCGCCGCCGATGTTGGAGTGCACGCCGGCGAACCAGGTCTGCTCCACGCGCTGGGGTTGGTCCGGCGTCGCCAGCGGCGCGCCCGGGGAAGGGGGCTTCGCGGCCTGGACCTCCCAGATGGCGGGCGGGAACTGGCTGCGGCGCTCATCGATTGCCAGGGCCTGGAAGGCGCTCTCGACGAAGGTGCTGAGGCGCAGGTCGTGAAACTCGTGCTTCTTGCGGGTGAATGCCAGCGGCCGCCAGGGGATGCCGAGGGCGCCGACGGTGTCCCAGACGCCGAGGAACTTGACTCTGATCTTGGGGTCGCTCGAATAGTCGTCGCGGAATTTCTTCGCCTTCTCGCTTTCGGCATCGTTGTCGCGGTCGCGGTAGAGCCAGTAAGCCTCCATGAAGCGGTCGGCGTGGACCTTCCTGAGCAGGCCGCACTTGCGGATCATGCCGACCAGGCTGCGGACGGTGTAGGCGCCGCGGCTGAAGCCGAAGCAGTAAAGCTCGTCGCCGGCCTCGAAATTGCCGATGAGGAAGCGGTAAGCCTCGTTGATGTTCTCTTCCAGGCCGCCGCCGGTGGCGCCGGCCCACATGCGCGAGAGGCGGCCGCCGCGCGACCCGACGCCTTCGTCGTAGTAGACGACCTGGACGGTGCCGTGGTCATCGGAGGCCCGGATCGAGCGCGCGATCTTGACGACGTTGGTGGGGGCGGCGGCGTCTCCGTCCTTGAAGTCGGGCGTGTTCCAGGTGCCGTCGCAGGCGATGACTATGCGTTTCATGGTTGAGGGTCCCCGCCTTCTCGTCCTTCGACAGGCTCAGGATGGACGGACACGGGGGTGGTGTTCCAGGTGCCGTCACAGGCGATGACAATGCGCTTCATGGGGTCCCTCACGGTGCGGCGTGTCGGCTGCGAGGCGAGAGTAATGCACCGCCGCTGAAATTCAAAGACCATGGAGTCGGCACAGGAGTATGATCCGCGCGCGATACGTGCGGAGTGCGGAGGCCGCGTGCAGAGTGCAGAGTGCAGAGTGCATTGATAAGGCCACTCATCGATGCACTCTGCACCCTGCACTCTGTTCTGAGATGCACTCTGTACCCTGCACTCTGAAGGGAAGGGCCACTGATGGGCGAAAAGCCGAACGAGGAAGACGAACGCAAGAGTTGGCTGCCTGCCAACTTCCGCGAGGGCCAGGCCGGCAAGGCGCGGGCGAGGGCGTACAGGACAACAGCCCGAACGCGGAACAGCGCGGCTGGGACCCGACGTGCAAACCTCCGGCCGACGGACCATCGGAGGCTTCGAGCTTCAATTCGTCGAAGTCCAACTAGCCGGCACCTGACCTCGACGAAGCCGGTCGCGCAGACGGAGTCCGCGGCCGAGAGCGCCTGCGGCAATCGCCTCAAGGCTTCGGCGCCTGCCCCGGCGCGGGCGAATAGTTGTCATGGGTTGCAGAAACGTCTATAAGGTGAGCGGGCGGGAAGCTGAAAGGGACCGGATCGTCCGCGCGGTTAACCTTTCCCGACAAGTAGACGTTAAGCAGGGCGTGAGCCCTGTGGCCCTCGGGGCAAGCGGCTGCATGTTCGAGAGGATGCCGCGATGCTAAAGCTTCGCTTGAGCGCAGTGCTCCTGGTGCTGCTCGCCCTCGGGACAGCGGTGGCACTGGCTCCATTCTCCGCTGAAGCCGCCACCATCACAGTCGATACCCTGGCGGATACGGCGACGGCCAGCGACAGTGACTGTTCACTGCGCGAAGCGATAAACAACGCCAACGCGGATGCCGACACGACCGGTGGTGACTGCACCGCCGGCACCGGTGTCTGACTCGATCACCTTCAGCGTCGTCGGCACCATCACGCTGGCTTCGGCCCTGCCCGCGATCACCGACACCGATGCGCTCACGATCGACGGCGACAACAATGTCACCGTCGATGGGGCCGGGAGCTTCAGGGTTTTCAGCGTGAGCGTAGGCGCAATTCTGATCCTTCAAGAGATCATCGTGTCCAACGGAGACGCGGGCGCGGGAAACGGCGGCGGCATCTGCAACGACGGCACCCTGAACGGTCAATAACGCGACCGTCACGGGCAGTCGCGCCAACGAGGGCGGTGGCATCTACAATGCCGGCACGCTCAACGTCACGGCCAGCACAATATCGTCCAACACCGAATCGATCTTCGATGGCGGCGGAATCTACAACGCTGCCACAGCCACGGTCACCGACACCCTGATAACCGGAAACACCGTGTCCGGCTTCGGCGGCGGCATAGAGAACACCGGCACTGGGACCCTTCTGGTTACGGGCAGCCTGCTGCGGCAGAACCAGGCGGGCGTCAGTGGGGGCGGCATCGATACCGGTGACTCGAACGTATTGACGGTCTTGAACAGCACCTTTTTTGGCAATTCGGCGACGACGGCAGGCGGCGGCGTCAACAACCGCAATCAGGCCGGGATTAGCTTTTCGACCATCGCCGGCAACACGGCCAATGCCGGCGCCAACCTCAACACCGGCCTTATAGCACTGGGCCAGCCTGCCACCAGCACGGTCAAGAACTCCATTTTGGCCTCCGGCAACACCACCAATTGTGGCGGCGCCGGGACCTTGACGGATTCCGGCGGCAATATCGCCACGGACAACACCTGTGGGACCTTCACGCAGGTAACCGTGCCGGCACTCAACCTTGCGGCTTTGGCAAACAACGGCGGGCCCACGGACACTATGGCTCTGCAGACCGGCAGCGTGGCCATCGACGCGGCGCCCAACTGCACCGACGTCGACGCTGCCAGCGTGACCCAGGATCAGCGAGGCATGAGCAGGCCGGTCGACGGCAATGGCTCGACCACCGCCGAGTGCGACGTCGGCGCTTTCGAGGTGCAGGGCGCGCGGGCCCGACACCGACGTCGACCCACCCGACGGCGACTGCGACCAACACTCCCACCAACACGCCGACGAACACGGCCACGAGCGTCCCAGGGACGCCGGGCACCGCAACGGCGACGGCGACCCGCACGAGCACGCCCACGGCCACCCTGACGGCGACCGCGACGCTTACGCCGACGGCGACGCTGACCGACCCCGCAGGCGGGAGCCTCGGTGGCGGCGCGGCGGGAGTGGCGGCCGCGGCGGCGCAATCGGCCGAGCGCAACCGTGCGGCCGCAGCGGCGGGCGCCGCGGCCGTGGGGCCGATCACGCCGCCACGCACCGGCGATGGCGGGCTGAATCGCTAGCAGCGCCAGCCCCGCCTTGGCCGGCGTATCCGGCGTTCAGACAATGATGGGGCCGCTCGTCAAGGGCTCGAGCATCGCCCCGGAACCGCGACGTCGAAGTCAGAGGTCACCGCGATGACGTGGGCGCGCACGCCGAATGCGTCGTCATCGTCCTGCTCCTGGCGCAACAAGAGCAGGCTCATCGGCGTCGATCCACTCGGTGCGGTAGATGTTTACGGGACCTTCGACAGTGGCGGCCTTGAATTCGTAGCGCAGCACGTAGGCGGTCCGGCCTGCGTAACTCTCCCTCCGTAGCACGCGGACGTTGGTGGCAGCGGTCGCGCCGGCGTGAGGAGGCGGGCCAAAGGCGGCGCCGGAGGCACGGTCGAAGTAGTTCGCGTAGGGCGCCGGCAGCTCTGCCCAGCCGCAAGGACAGTTCGCGGTCGCGGGGCTGTCCCAGGCCGAGCGGGCGTTGCGGATGCATCGCGAGCCTTTCATCTGGATCACGCCGTTCGAGGCCGGCTTGTGCGCGATGAAGGGCCGAACATCCACGGAAACGCTGAGGTAGGCGAGTTGCTGCATGGCCGTATCCGAGCGCCGTAAAAGCTCCTCGGCGCCGAAGGGGAGAGCAGGCGGCGCGTCCTCGCCGCCACAGGCTGCGTGGAGCACGAGGAGGATGGTTAGAGCCGCGATGCGGAGTGGCATTTCGGAATAGAGACGCCAGGCGTGGCGGATATGTTCCGTTTCGCCGCCTCGTGTCAGCCGCCGATGGCTTCCTCCGGGTTCATGCCGGTGACGACTTCGTCCTTGAGGCGGTCGATGACCTGGAAAACGGGCATCGCGCCGAGGTCGTCGCCGGCGCGGGTGCGGACGGAGACGGCGTTGGCGGCGGCGTCGCGGTCGCCGGCGATGAGCATGTAGGGCACCTTTTGGAGCTGGGCGTCGCGGATCTTGGCCTGCATGCGCTCGTTGCGGACGTCGACCTCGACGCGGACGCCCTCGGCGCGCAGCTCGTCCGCCACCTTCTCGCAGTAGTCGACGTGGCGGTCGGCGATGGGGATGACCTTGGCCTGCACCGGCGCCAGCCAGAGCGGGAAGGCGCCGCCGTAGTGCTCGATGAGCACGCCGAAGAAGCGCTCCATGGAGCCCAGGAGGGCGCGGTGGACCATGTAGGGCCGGTGGTGCTGGCCGTCCTCGCCGATGAAGGTGATGTCGAAGCGCTCCGGCAGGTTGAAGTCGAACTGGATGGTGGAGCACTGCCAGGCGCGGCCGAGGGCGTCCCTGATCTTGAGGTCGATCTTGGGGCCGTAGAAGGCGCCGCCGCCTTCGTCGATGTCGTAGTCGAGGCCGGCCGAACGCACGGCGCGCTGCAGGGCGGCGGTGGCGTCGCGCCAGTTCTCGTCCGAGCCCACAGCCTTCTCCGGCTTGGTCGCCACGGCGACCTGGAAGTCCTTGAAGCCGAAGGTGCGCAGGACAAAGAGCACGAACTCCAGGGTGCGCGAGACCTCGGCCTCGACCTGGTCGGGGCGGCAGAAGATGTGGGCGTCGTCCTGGGTGAAGCCGCGGACGCGCACCAGGCCGTGCAGGACGCCGGAGCGCTCGTAGCGGTAGACCGTGCCGAGCTCGGCCATGCGCAGCGGCAGCTCGCGGTAGCTGTGGATCTGGCTCTTGTAGATCTGAATGTGGAAGGGGCAGTTCATCGGCTTGAGGTAGTAGTCCTGCTCATCCATCTCCATGGGCGAGTACATGTTCTCGCTGTAGAAGTTGAGGTGGCCGCTGGTCTCCCACAGCGTCGCCTTGCCGATGTGAGGCGTGAAGACGATGTCGTAGCCGGCGCGGTAGTGCTCCTCGCGCCAGAAGTCCTCGATGATCGTGCGGACGCGGCCGCCCTTGGGGTGCCAGTAGACCAGGCCGGGGCCGTACTCCTCGTGGAAGGAGAAGAGGTCCAGCTCGCGGCCCAGGCGGCGGTGGTCGCGCTTCTGGGCCTCCTCCAGGTTGTGCAGGTATTGGTCCAGCTCTTCCTGGGTGGCGAAGCAGGCGCCGTAGATGCGCTGCAGCATCTGGCGGTGCTCGTCGCCGCGCCAGTAGGCGCCGGCGACCGACGTAAGCTTGAAGGCGCCGATGCCGCCGGTGCTGTCCAGGTGCGGGTAGCCGCAGAGGTCTATGAAGGCGCCATGGCGGACGATGCCGACCTCGGCGTCGGCGATGCCGTCGATCATCTCCAGCTTGTAGGGCTGGTCCGCGAAGATGCGGCGGGCTTCGTCCTTGGAGGCCATCGTCTTCACGAAGGGGTGGTCGGCCTTGATGCTATCGCGCATCAGGGCGTCGACGGCGTCGAGGTCTTCGGGCGTGAGGGTGCGCGGCAGGTCGAAGTCGTAGTAGAAGCCGTTTTCGACCGGCGGGCCGATGGCGTACTTGGCCTCCGGGAAGAGGCGGAGCACGGCCTCCGCCATCACGTGGGCGGAGGAGTGGCGCATGCGGTAGAGGCGGTCGTCCATGCCTTTGATTCTGTTGTCCGCGGGACTAACCATGGTCAGGAACCTCCGAAGTCAGGGATGAGGAAGGAGGAAGAAGGACGAGCTGATCGGCGAGTCGTCAATCATGTTTGGCCGGTCTTCTCATCCAGGCCGTCGCTTTCACGAGGACCGCGGCCTCTGCCCACCAACCCCAGGCGCAGAAGGCGAAAAATGGCACTACGAGAGCCAGGAGCCATCCAGGGCCGCCCGCGAGCTTGTACAGGACGATGCCGCAGGATGCCGCGAAGAGCAGTCCCGTGAGGGCGTGAATGAAGAGGGCCTCCCAGCCCATCCAGCGGGTCACGAAGCTCATGGCCTAACCTCCACGGCAACAAAACAAACGTGCCCACCGCCTCAGGGACGGTGGGCACGCCGTGGTTCCACCCTGGTTTTCCCCAGAACCTTGCGTCCGCCCGCAACGGCGCGAAAGTTCGAGGACTCGACGCCGTTAACGCCGGCTGACGTGGCTGCCTACTTCCTTGCGGGTTCGGGGCCAGGCTCGGAGGTGGTGTTCGCGGTGCTTGCGGCGCGGGCTTTCAGCCTTGTCCCGCTCTCTGTGGCCGTGCGCGGACCGCTACTCGTCCTCGTCTACGCCTTCTCGCTATTCGATTGGAACGTCAGTATAGCAATGTTCGTTGACGGGCCGACGCCCGACGCTTAGCATTTAGTTTCCAGCGGGCGGTTAGCTCAGTTGGCTAGAGCGCAGCGTTGACATCGCTGAGGTCACTGGTTCAAGTCCAGTACCGCCCACCACCCTCCCTCATTCCGGCAAAAGCCGCAGCGCCTGCACGTGGCGTGGCCGCATCATGCCGAAGTGGCGATGGTCCAGAGTCGCGAGCTTGGGCTCGCCCAGCCGCTCGACGACCGCGAGCACCGCGGCGTCGACGAAGCCGATGCGTGAGTCAGCGTATGTCGCCAAAATTTCGCTGATTCGGCCAAAATCTTCGACGGTAACGTCCTGAACCGTATAGGCGAACTGGAAAATGTCGTCGATGACGGTCCGCATGACCTCTGGCTGGAGCCGGGCCTGGATCAAGTGGTCCAGCTCTACGAGCACAGGCGCAGGAATTACCAGCGGCCTTTGGGCACTCTCGATTAGTCCCCGGCAGGCTGCATGATGGCGATCGCTGTAGTCCAGCGCTGCGAAGAGTGGGCCAGTGTCAAGGATCAGCGTCATCCGATTTGCTGACCCGTCTTTGCGGCCTTCCGCCCTGTGGACTTCTTGTCCACCGCCCATTCCGATCGCCCCATGACGTGATCGAAGGTGCGGAGGGGCGGAACTGGGGCTTCGTAATCGACAGGCGGAAGGGTGGGGTCGGACGCGGCAATTCCGAGATGTGGTTTCGGCGGATGCCTTGCCAACCAACCTTCCAACGCACCGCGAATGAACTCGGCCATGGAGATGTCGCGATCGGCTGCGGCCCTCTTTGCCTTCTTCAAGAGTTCCGGCGGGAGGGAGATGGTGGTGCGTGTCATGACATCATGATAGCACCTGGTGATATCACGTACGCCTTTGGACGGGCGGCTGCTTGGCGCAAGGCAGGCGGAGATTCTTCGCCGCTGCGGCGGCCTGCGCTCCTCAGAATCTTGCCAGGCGTGCGCGCGTCTGAACGGCGTTGGGCCGCTGGTATGATTCGCCCACTATGAGCGCAGCCTTCGAAGCCGTTGTCGACGAGTACATGGCGGGCAGCAACCGCCGCGAGCCCGGCGCCGCCACGGGGCGCGGCTTTCACGAGCACGACGCCCAGCTCTCCGACCGGGGCGCCGCCGCGATCGAGGCCCGCCAGGCCGAGGTCAAAGGCCTGCTGGCCCGCGTCGAATCGCTTGACCGAGCGGCCCTTGAAGGCTTCGAGCCGCACGATGCCGCCCTGCTGGAGCGGAGGCTGCGCTGGGAGCTGGCGGAGCACGACGAGGTGCGCGGCTGGCAGCGGTCGCCGGGTTCGTATCTCGGCACCATCGGCTCCTCTTGCAACAACCTGGTAATACGCAACTTCGCGCCTCTGGAAGAGCGGCTGCACAGCCTGGTCTCGCGCCTGAGGCAGGCGCCGCGCCTCCTGGATCAGGCGCGATCGAACCTGGTCGACCCGTCGACCTACGCGGTCGACAACGCGATCGAGTCGGGGACGGGGCTGCGGGTGCTGTTTCAGCGCGATCTGCCGGCCGCGGCCGCCGCCGCGCCGCCCTCATTGCGGGACGAGGTCGGCGCGGCCTGCCTTGAAGCGCTGGCCGCGGTCGACGCTTACGTCGAGTGGCTAAAGACGGACTTGCGGGCCGAGGGCCTCGGAGCGACTTCGCCTGGGGCCGCGAAACCTTCGGCAAGCTGCTGCGATTCAGCGACGCCATCGAGGACTCGATCGAGTCGCTGATCGAGCGCGGCGAAGCAGACCTGCGCGGGCACCAGGCCCGATTGGTGGAGGTCGCGGCGCGGATCGACGCCACGGCTGCGCCGGCGGAAGTCGTCGACCGCGTGTCGCTCGACCATCCTTCGGCCCCGGAGCTGCTACCGGCGACCGACGCGCTGCTCGAAGAGTTGCGCCAGTTCTCGGTCGATGCCGGCCTTTGCACCATGCCCACCGAGGTCCGCATCACGCTGGCGGAGACGCCGGGCTTCAGCCGCATGACGACGCAGGCCGCGTGCAGCCCGCCCGGCGCCTTCGAGAAGGTGGCGAACGAAGCCTACTACTACGTGACGCCACCGGACGCGGCCTGGGCGCCCGACCGCACGGAAGCCTATCTCAAGTTCTTCAACCGCTGGAGCATCCCCGGCGTGACCGCGCACGAGGCCTACCCCGGCCACTACGTGCACCTGACCTACCTGCACCGGGCCGTGAGCAAGATCGGCCAGTACCTGCTGACGGGTTCGACCGTCGAAGGCTGGGCGCACTACATCGAGCAGGTCATGGTGGAGGCGGGCTACGGCGGCGGCGACCCGCGCTTCGAGCTGATGCAGATCAGGGAGGCGCTGTTGCGCCTGTGCCGCTATCGCTGCGCCTTTGGCATGCACGTCGAGGGCTGGACGGTGGAGCAGGCGATCGCGTTTTTCATTCGCGAGGGCTACTCGACGCCGGTGATCGCGGAGCGGGAGACGAAGCGCGGCATCCTGGGCCCGAACTATTACGTGTACACGATGGGCAAGCACCAGATCCTGGCGCTGCGCGAGAAACTGCGGTCGCGCGAAGGCGCTGCTTTCAACCTGACGCGCTTCCACGACGCCTTCATGCAACTCCCTTACCCAGTCTCGACAATCGAGCGGATCATGCTAAACCAGGGGTAACCTTCAGCCCTCTCCCCCTGCCCCCTCTCCCATCAAGGAGAGGGGGTTCCGGTCCGGCGTCCGGAGCTCCCTCTGGTCCCCCTCCCCTTGATGGGAGAGGGGGCAGGGGGAGAGGGTTGCCCGCGCATCGTCAAGGCCATCACCGACAAACCCTGGCGCCGGGATTCCTCGCCGCGACGGCTCGGAATGACAGTCGGGGAATGCGGTTCAGCGGGCCGCGGGCCAACGTGGGTCGGCCTGCGGCCTCATGTTTGTCGGGCGTCGGGCGGGCGCTACGACAGCTCCACCGGCAGGCGGCTGAGGCCGTGGAGGATGAAGTTGTCGCCCCAGACCGGCTTGTCATTCTTCGCCAGCCGCAGGTCCGGGAAGCGCTGGATGAGCGCGTTGAGGGCGATAGGCGCCTCCAGACGGGCGAGGGGCGAGCCGAGGCAGAAGTGCATGCCGTGGCCGAAAGACATGTGGCGCACGTCTTTGCGGGTCACGTCCAGCTTCTCCGGATCCGCGAACTGGGCCGGGTCGCGGTTGGCGGCGCCGAGGATGAGAATCATCTGCTGGCCTGCCTTTATGGTTGCGCCCCCTACCTCGATGTCCTCCGCGGCGTTTCTGGACGTGGCCTGGACCGGGCTGTCGAAGCGCAGCAGTTCCTCTACGGCCTCGGGCATCAAGGCGGGGTCGGCGCGCAGGGCATCCAGCTGGGCGGGATTTCGCAGCAAAGCCAGGAGCCCGTTGCCGATGAGGTTGGTGGTGGTCTCGTTGCCGGCGATGAGAAGCAGCTCGATCGTGCTGTAGACCTCGTCGGCGGAGAGCTTTTCGCCTTCCTGCTCGGCGGCGAGGAGGGCGCTGAGCAGGTCCTCGCGCGGCTCGCGCCGGCGCTCTTCGGCGATGCCGCGCAGGTACTCACGCAACTGGCGGCCGGCTTCCTGAGCGCGCCGGCCTTGCTCGACGTCGGTGCTGAAGCCGAGCTGGCTGGCCACGGCGTCCGACCAGGCCTCGAAGCGGTCACGGTCCTCGATCGGGATGCCGAGCATCTCGGCGATGACGATGACCGGCAGCGGCGTTGCCAGATCGCGGATGACCTCCATGCTGCCCTTGGCCTGGGCGGCGTCAAGGATCTCGTCGACGATCTGTTCGACGCGAGGTTTCAGGGACTCGACGGCACGGGGAGTGAAGGCGCGGTTGACCAGCGAACGCAGCCTGGTGTGGTCTGGCGGGTCGAGGCGCAGCATCGAAGGCGCCGCGGCGGCCTCTTCCTCGGTGAGGATGCCGGCCGCGATAGCCTTGGCGCGCTGCTCGTCGTAGCCCGCGGTTTTGCGGTCGTCGACGGACGAATGGGGGTCGCGGAGGATTGCGTTGACGTCCTCGTAGCGGGTGAGGATAAGGCCATCCAGAAGGCGGCTGCGGTGCACGGGGTCCTTTTCGCGCAGCTTCTGGTAAAGAGGATAGGGGTCGGAGAGGTAGCGCTTGTCCAGCGGGTTGAAAGCCGCGCCGCCATCGAGGAGCTCTCGGACGAGCAGATAGCGCAGGCCGGCCATCTGGACCGCTGTCTGGAGGAGCTTTGGGGGCGCCATGTCAGGCCTCCGGGTCTGATGCGATTACCAAACGGAACTTCCTAATCACTTTTTCTATACCCTTGTGTGATGTGTCTGTCAAGGGAAAGCGGCTGGTACGTAGGAGGAAGGGTGCGATTCTTCGTCGCCGCGGCGCCCTGCGCTCCTCAGAATGAGACTTACAGGGCGGCGTTCGCTCCACAATCCTAGCAGGGCTGGGAAGGGGCGTGGTAATATCGGCGGCACATACGAATAGCGAAGGTGACGGGAGCCCGCGCGGGCTGAGAGGGTCCTTCTTCGGAGGGATCGACCGTTTGGACCGGCCGGGTAATTCTGGCGCGGAACACCGACGAGACCAAACCGCGGGCACAGAGGCCGCGGTTTTTGATTGCCCTGTCGCCTTGCACCATACGGAGGGCAGGATGGCCACCGAACTCAAGGCGTTGGAAGCGATCGAAGTCGAGAGCTGGGGCATACGGCCGGTGCCGCTCGAGCGGAGGCGCCTGGGGCCGTTCGACTTCGCGGTCCTCTGGGGCGACCTTGCGGTCAGCCTGCTGGTGATCGTTGCCGGGAGCTTGCTGGTGCCGGCCCTGAGCACAAAAGAGGCGCTGGCGGTCATTGTCCTCGGCACGGTGACCGGCGCGATCCTCCTGGCGTTGGCCGGGCGTCGTTGGGAGCGAGACCGGCGTGCCGACCATGGTCAGCCTGCGGCCGGCCCTGGGCATCCGCGGCTCATACTTGCCTTCGGTGCTGAACATCCTGCAGCTGGTTGGCTGGGCCGGTCTCGAAATCATCGTGATGGCGAAGCTGGCGCGGGGGCTGAGCGACCACTTTCTGGGCTTCAGCGGTTACTACTTTTGGCTTCTGGCCTTCGGCGTGCTTGGCACCGCGATGGCGGTCGGCGGACCGATCGCGGTCGTGCGGCAGTGGATGCAGAAGTTCGGCATCTGGGTGGTGCTGGCGGCGTCGCTGTGGCTGACCATCCGCCTGTTCGACGCCTACGACTTCGACGCGATCTGGGGGCGCGCCGGCGAAGGAGGCTTTCCGACGTTCTGGCAGGCGCTGGATCTTGTGATCGCGCTGCCGGTTTCCTGGCTGCCGCTGGTCTGCGACTACAGCCGTTTCGGGCGCAGCTCGCGGGGCGCGGCCGCCGGCACCTACATCGGTTACGCGATCGCCAATATCTGGTTCTTCGCGCTGGGGGCCCTATACGTTCAGGCGCTGAACACGGACCCGGGAGGCCTGATCAACGGCGACGCCTTCGTGACAATGCTCGTGCCGCTGAGCCTGGGCTGGCTGGCGCTGATAGCGCTCCTGGCCGGTGAGTCCGACGAGGTCTTCGCGAACATCTACTCCACCGCGGTTTCGCTGCGAAACCTTGTTCCCGGCGTCTCGCATGCCCTGCTGGCGCTGGGCGTCGGGGCGATCGCCATCCTGGTGGCGATTAGCCTGGACCTGGTGGGGTATGAGAACTTCCTGCTCCTGATCGGCGGCGTGTTCGTGCCGCTGTTCGGCATATTCCTGGCCGACTACTTCGTTGTTCGGCGGCGGCGCTACGAGGTCGAGGCGCTTTACAGCGAAGGCGGGCGAGTACTGGTATGGCACCGGCTTCAACGTCTTCGGCATCGGCGTATGGGCTCTGGGCTTCGTGCTTTATGTGCTCTGCGCTCAGCCTCCATGGGTGCTGGAGCACGCCGGCGGGCTGATCGACTGGGCGCCGGAGAGCTTCGGCGCGGTCGATGACCTTGGCGGGACGGCGCCGGCGTTCGTGTTCGCGTTCGGCGCGTACTGGGCGACGGCCAGGGTGTGGCGATTATCTAAGGTGCGTCCACAGAGCGCGGCGGCCTGAGAGAGTGAGTGCAGAGTGCAGAGTGCAGAGTGCAGAGTGCAGAGTGCAGAGTGCTCGCGGCACTCCGGGTTTCGTGCGCTACAGAAGGACTTAGAACTTCGCCTCGAAGCGTCGTCGTCTAGTGGAAAAGCTTGCGGAAGAAGCCTTCGGGGGGCTTTTCGCTGAGGCCGAGGCGTTCGTTGAGGCGCGCGATGAGTTGGTTGAAGCTGGCTTCGAGCTGGTCGACTTCGCGGGAGCGGGCTTCGGCGGCCTGACGCAGGGCCGCGGCTTCGGCGGCGATGTCCGCGGCTTCGTGGCGTGCGTCTTCGAGCAGGCGATCAGATTCGAGGCGGCCCCGCTCCCGGGCCTGGCCTGCTTCGATGTTGGCGGTGTGGAGGATCGCTTCGACCTGGGTTTCGGCGGACTCGCGCAGGGCCTTCAAGGACTGCATGAGCTGTCCCATTTCGCGCTCGCGGGTGGTCTTGGCGTCTTCGAGCGCCTGCAGGCGGATACGGGATGCGTCTTCGAGGGCCTTCTCGAGGGCTTCGCGGGCGCGGCGGTAGGCGAGCTCCGCGAGGGTGCCCTGCGCCTGGAGGGGCTCCAGGCTGCGCAGCCTCTCGTTGAGGTCGTTTCGGTTAGGGTCTTGAGGTTCGCCCTGCATCGTCATCTATTGGATCGCGGCGGGGCGTAGATCATAACAGTATTCTGGCGCCGTTATGGCTAGCCGATGCTAGAATGAACCGCCCAATGCAGGATTCTCCCCGAGGCCAGGATCAGCCCGCCGACCCCCTGGATAGCAGCGACGAGCATGTCGCAGGCGGGCGCCGCGGCTTTTCGCCCTTCACGTTCCTGTTTGGTTTCGGCGCGGGCGCGTTCGTCGGCGTGGCCCTGGCGCTGCTGGCAGTCGCGATGGCAGACGACGCGAATACTCCCGTGACGACGGCCAGCCCGATCATTCAGCCGGACGAGCAGGCCTCGGCGGGCACAACCGTCGCGCCAACCCCGGACGCGCGGCCGAAGACGAAGGCAGCTACGGACGTGCGCCTGGGCCCTGGAAACGGCTTCGCGATTTTCGGCTTGCTGGCCAAGGGTGAATCGGTCGAAGTTGTCGGCAAGGACAACGACTCGCAGTGGCTGGCGATAAGGTTTCCGCCGGGATCGACCGGCCGCGGCTGGATCCCGGTGGGTGGCGTCGAGTCGCCGCCCGCCCTCGCGGGTCTGGCCGTAGTGCTGGCGACGCCGTTGCCGCGGACCATCTCCACCTTTCCGCCGGGGCTGGCGGACGCGGTTGGTCCCGGCGCGGCACTTGTGGTCACCCGCACGGCAGATCCGAACGCGACACCGACGGTGCGGCCCGGGCCGCCCGACCTGGTGGTGACGGGGGTGCGCTTGCTGCCAGACAGGCGCGTTGCCGTAACCGTCGCCAATCGCGGCCCCGGCGACATGGTGGGGTTCACGGTATTTGTCCAGGTGCGTGACCTCGCTTCCAGAAGCGAGACGATCAGCTCCGTAATCCCGGTTTTCCGAGTGGGATCGACACTCACTCTCGAGACCTCGTCCTTCCTGATATCAGGCGTCGAGATTATTCAGGCGATCGTGGACCCGTTCCAGAGCGTGCCCGAAGCCGACAGGACCAACAACCAGGTGCAGGTTGAGCTGGCGGTCCCGGTGACGCCGACAGCAACACCGACGCCTCAGGGCGAGACACCGTAGGCGCGAACACCGCGGTGGACCCGCCACGGCCCTTTGTCCAGGAGTCCTCCGGGCCGGCGCCCGAGCCAAACCACGAAGAGCCAGGGCGGCTTTGTAGAGCCTCCTGAAACGCGACGCAGAGCCGGGCGTCGGCAGACCTGTAGTGGCAAGGCAGAAAGCACGGGGTATAATTGGGCTTGCCTGCGAAGAGCCGCGCATGAAGCACGGGCCTCGCGGCGGATCGCGAGGCACCAGGAGGTAGTGAGGGATCGTGCCAGGTAAACCCAAAACGCTAGGCGAGCTCAAGGCCTCCGGATACAAGGTCCTGAGCGTAAAAGAAGAAATGCGGAATAACCTCATCGCCAAGATGAGCAGCGGGGGATGAGCTATTCCCCGGCATCGTCGGCTTCGAAGACTCGGTGATTCCGCAGCTTGAGAACGCGATCCTCTCCGGGCAGGACATCATTCTCCTGGGCGAGCGCGGACAGGCTAAGTCCCGACTGATCCGCGCCCTTGTCTCCCTCCTGGACGAAGAAGTCCCGATCGTGGCGGGCAGCGAGATCAACGACAACCCCTTCGAGCCGATCTCGAAGCACGCGCGCGACCTGATCGCCGAGAAGGGCGACGCTACGCCGATCGACTGGGTCGAGCGCGACCGCCGCTACGGCGAGAAGCTCGCGACGCCCGACATCACCATCGCCGACCTGATCGGCGAAGTCGACCCGATCAAGGTCGCCGAGGGCCGCTACCTCTCCGACGAGCTGACGATCCACTACGGCCTGATCCCGCGCACCAACCGCGGCATCTTCGCGATCAACGAGCTGCCTGACCTGGCGGAGCGCATCCAGGTCGGCCTGTTCAACATCATGGAAGAGCGCGACATCCAGATCCGCGGCTACCAGATCCGGCTCGCGCTGGACGTCTTCCTCGTCTCGAGCGCCAACCCGGAGGACTACACCAACCGCGGCCGCATCATCACGCCGCTGAAGGACCGCTACGGCGTCCAGATCCGCACGCACTACCCGCGTCAGGTCGAGCACGAGATCGGCATCATGGAGCAGGAGCGCATGCGCTTCGACGATGACGACTACAAGGTCGTCGTGCCGCAGTACATGAAAGAGATCGTGGCCGAGATCAGCCGCCTCGCGCGCCGCAGCCCGGACGTCAACCAGCGCTCCGGCGTCTCCGTCCGCGCCTCGATCGCGAACTACGAGAGCCTGCTGGCGAACGCGCATGCGCCGCGCGATCAGGACCAGGGAGAACGAGGTGGTGCCGCGCGTCAGCGACCTGCCCTTCGTCATCCCGGCGATCCAGGGCAAGGTCGAGTTCGAGACCGTGGAAGACGGCAAGGAAGAGCAGATCCTCGAGAAGCTGATCCAGGGCGCCGATTGCTCGCCGTGTTCAACCGCTACTTCAGCGTCTCCGACTTCGATGAAGTTGTCACGCGCTTCAAGTCCGGCATCTCGGTCGAGGTCGGCGACATGATGCCGTCCGACAACTACGCAGCGCATCGTCAAGCAGGTCGAGGGGCTCGACAAGCAGGTGGCGAAGGTCGAGGCGAAGCAGCGCGCCTCAGGTCGCCTCCGTCGTCGAGTTCATCCTCGAGGGGCTGCACCTCAACAAGCGTCTCAACAAAGACAAGGTTGGGGCGAAGGTCCAGTACCGGGGCTAACTCCGCGAGCCCTAGAAGGTCACCTCATGGTCATGCGATATCGCTACACGCGAATGGGACGGCACGCAGGAGATACCCGCCGCTCGACCCGGACGACATCCTCAACGCGCTCACCGACGACCTGATGAACTTCGGTGACCTGCAGCACGCGCTGCGCAACCTGCTGCAGCGCGGCATGCGCAACCCGATGGGCGACCGCACCCAGGGCCTGCGCGACCTGCTGCAGCAGCTGCGCCAGCAGCGCCGCCAGACGCTGGACCAGTTCAACCTCTCGTCCGCCTTCGAAGACATCCAGAAGCGCCTGGAGGAGATCCTCGACAAAGAGCGCAGCACCCTCGACGAGCGCCTGGAGCGACGCGCCAGCAGGGCCAGCAGGACGCAGGACGGCCAGCCCAGGACGGTCAGGACGGCGAGGGCGGCGAGCGAGGGCAGCGAGGGCCAGGAAGGCCAGCAGGGCCAGCAGTCGGGCGCGCGGCAGAGCGGCAGCGCGGCCAGCAGGGCAGCAGGGCCAGCGCGGCCAGTCCGGGCCAGCAGCAGGCGGGCAGCGTGGCCAGCAGCAGGCCGGCCAGCGCGGTCAGCAGGGTGGCCAACAGGGCCAGCAGGGCGGCCAGCAAGGCCAGTCGGGCGAAGCCGGCGATGGCCTGCCGAAGAAGACCGCAAGCAGTTCGCCGAGATGCTCAAGAACATCGTCGAGCGCAAGCGCAACTTCCTCGAGGCCTGCCGCAGGACCTCGGCGGCCAGATGAAGGAGCTGCAGAACTACGAGTTCATGGACCCGGAGGCGCAGGCCGAGTTCCAGGAGCTCATGGAGATGCTGAAGCAGGCGATGATGGAGACCTTCTTCAAGGACCTCCAGTCAGCAGATCGCCAACATGTCGCCCGAAGACATGGAGCGCATGAAGAAGATGATCCGCGACCTCAACCAGATGCTGTCAGGAGAAGATGCAGGGCGGCGAGCCCGACTTCGACTCCTTCATGCAGCAGTACGGCGACCTCTTCGGCGACAACCCGCCCCAGAACCTGGAAGAGCTGATCGAGCAGATGCAGCGCCAGGTGGCGCAGATGCAGAACCTGCTCGACTCGCTGCCGGCGGACATGCGCCAGCAGCTGCAGGACCTGCTGATGGACAAGATCGGCGACCCGGAGCTGCGCGACGAGCTGTCGGATCTGGCCGCGAACCTGGAGTTCCTCTACCCGCAGCGCGACCTGCGCAACCAGTACCCCTTCCGCGGCGACGAGGAGCTCGACCTGCACGAGGCCATGCGACCTGATGGGCGAATGCAGGACATGGACGAGCTCGAGCGCCAGCTGGAGCGCACGCAGTACGGCGGCGACATCGACGACATCGACCCGGAGAAGCTGCGCGAGCTCCTCGGCGACGAGGCAGCCGAGACGCTGGACCAGCTCAAGCAGTTCCTCGAGATCCTGGAAGAGGCCGGCTACATCCGCAAGCGCGGCAACACCTGGGAGCTAACGCCGCGCGGCACGCGCAAGATCGGCCAGAAGGCGCTCGGCGAGATTTACGCCCAGCTCAAGAAGGAGAACCTGGGCAAGCACAAGGTCGCGGACCCCGGCCAGCGGCGTCGACCGCAGCGAAGACACGAAGACCTACGAGTTCGGCGACCCCTTCCACCTCCACCTGGAGAAGACGATCATGAACGCCCTGCGGCGCGAAGGCGCGCACGCTGCCGGTCCAGCTGGACAAGGACGACTTCGAGGTCTGGAAGTCGGAGCAGCTGACCCAGACGGCCACGGTCATGATGGTCGACCTCTCCTGGTCGATGGCGCTGCGGGGCAGCTTCCAGGCGGCGAAGAAGGTCGCGATGGCGCTGCAGAACCTGATCAGCACCCAGTTCGCCCGCGACACGCTCTACATCATCGGCTTCTCCGCCTACGCCCGCGAGCTGAAGCCGGAGCAGCTACCGTACGTGCGCTGGGACGAGAGCGTCCTGGGCACGAACATGCACCACGCGCTGATGCTGGCCCAGAACCTGCTGGCGAAGCACAAGATCGGCACGCGCCAGATCATCATGATCTCGGACGGCGAGCCGACGGCGCACCTGGAGCGCGGGCGCTCCTACTTCGCCTACCCGCCGAGCCCGATCACGATTCGCGAGACGCTGAAGGAAGTCAAGCGCTGCACCCAGAAGAAGATCACGATCAACACCTTCATGCTGGACCGCAACTACTACCTCAAAGAGTTCGTCAACCAGATGGCGAAGATGAACAAGGGCCGCGTCTTCTACACGACGCCGGACCACCTGGGCGAGTACATCCTCGTCGACTACGTGCGCAACAAGCGCAAGTCCCTGCGGGGGTAGGCGCCCAACCAGCGGAATCGAACGAAGAGGCCGGGCGATGAGCCCGGCCTCTTCGTTCGCGTAAGATTGGCGGCGTGCCGCAAATTTGCCGGTTTCAAGGGATCATTATTGGTATGTTCTTTGACGACCATCCGTGGCCCCATGTTCACGTCCGCAACGCAGAGTACAGGGCGGTCATCGCGATCGACGGATTCGAGGTCCGCGGCGGGTACCTCCCGCCACGCGTGTTACGCCTTGTGCGACAATGGTGCCAGGTTCGACAGGAGGAGCTCCGGGAGAATTGGCAACGCGCCGAAACACACCACCGACTGAAGAAGGTCGCGCCCCTGAGCTAGCTTATTCGCCGGCTGTCCGAGCAACCTATGTCGACCGCTACGTCGTCGAGGTCGAGTTCGCAGACGGCCTCAGAGCACAGGTCGACCTCGAACCTTTCCTCTGGGGTCCAATTTTCGAGCCGTTGAGAGACACAGAGCGATTCCGCAAGTTCCGGATTGATAGAACGTTCGGAACGATCAGCTGGCGGAATGGTGCTGACATCGCCCCGGAGACGCTCTACGAAGCAGCCAAGCATGCCGCGGCCGCGGCCCCGAGCCGGTGAGTGCCTATCGATTTGCGGTCGGAGCGCGAACCCTGATCCTCGTCAGGCCGACCTCGTGAAAGTCTAGGTTGTCCAGTTCACGTTTTCGGATGGCTCCACGCGAAAGGTCGACTTGCAGCCGTTCTGGCAGGATCCCGTCTTCGAGCCCCCGAAGGATCGAGCACCCTTCCGAAGTTCAGAGTTAGATATGGCACCACGCCTCGTCGAACCGGCGGTCCGGACATCGCGCCGGAAACCCTGTATTACAACCTGGGGCCGGTGCCCCTGGACGAGGAGCCTGCGAAGGCGCCCTGACCCTCTTGCCAGCCTGCCTGTGAGCATGGTGAGATAAGACGAGGGCGGATTCGACGCCCTCGCTTGTTATGACAACGCTGGAACAGCAAGAAAAGCCCTCGGTTTTCGCGTGCCCCACCTGCCGGGCGCGCATGGCCGAAGCCGAAGTCAAGTGCCCGGCTTGCGGCCGCTGGGTGCGCCTGCCCCGCAACGATCTGCTGGTGTCGATGAGTGAAGTGCCGGCGCTCGAAGGGCCGGGGCAGGAGTTCGGCAGGATGCCGTGGAAGGAGCTCAGCCCTTCTATCGCCTTTGTGGTCGCGGTGCTGCTGATGTTCGTCGGCACCAGGCACGCGCCGGGCATGCTGTTCGCGGGCGGCGCGCTCGCGGTCGCCTCGATCATCGCGGCAGCGGTGCTGGAAGCGCGGGCAGACAGCCGCGCCGCACGAGAGTCGGGCGATCCGGCCGCTATGAGCGCGCTGCAGATGTCGTCTGACTATCACGTGACCGTGCGACGCCGGCGACGCTGAACGGCCCGGCAAGCGAGGCGCGCATGACGCTCGATCCGCATTCGGTCCAGGGGCGCATAACCAGCTTCTGGAGCTCGATCGGCGCCGACTATGAGTCCCATCCCGGCAACGTCCCCGAAATTGGGTCGCCGCTGTTCGGGGCATGGGTGGACGCAGTGCGCCGGGTCCTACCCGCCGCGCCCAGCGATGTCCTTGACGTTGGTACCGGCACCGGTTTCCTGTCACTGATCGCGGCGGAGCTCGGACACCGCGTAACAGGCATCGACCTGGCCGAAGGCATGCTCGCAGTGGCGCGGGGGGCCGTCGAACGCCGCCACCTGGAGGCGACGCTGCGTATTGGCGATGCCGTGGCGCCTGACTTCCCGGCGGCCAGCTTCGACGCGATCATGAGCCGGCACCTTCTCTGGACCCTGCGATTGCCCGAGGCGGCTCTCGCGAACTGGCGTCGCCTGCTGCGCCCGGGCGGCCTTGTCATAGTCATCGACGGTTTCTGGTTCGTGCCGAGCGAGTCGGAAAGCGACGCCGCGGACGCGGACGCGGCCCCGAATCTGTTCGATCGACACTATGACACCGAAACTCGTGCCGCCCTGCCATTCATGGAACTGCAGGCCCTGGACCCCGTCGCCGGCATATTCGCCAAGGCGGGGTTCGAGGCCATAGACGCGGCATGGCATCCTGAACTCAAGGATCCGGCCGCTGATTCGGCGCCGTACATTCTCCGGGCACGGACTCCGCAATAGCGTCAGCCTCCCAGAGCGGCGCCGATCTGCGTTATGTGCATCTCCTCGTGCGCTACCTGGTGGCGCGCATAGTGCTCCAGCACCACGGACCCCATCGCCTCGTGGCGTCCGGTCCGGCTCCAGCCCTCCTCCGGCAGGCGACGCAGGACGCGGACCAGGTCCGCGCGGGAGGCCCCGATCTCGTCAAGGATGTCCGCCGTGTCGTCGATCGTGTCGCGCGCGGCGGCGACCCAGTTGTTCTCGTCGTAGTCGGGCAGAAGCGGGTCGTCGTTGAAGACGATGAAGCGGAAGCGGGCGGCGTAAACCAGAGTGGCGTCGCGAAAGTGGCAGAGCGTCTGAAACGCCGACCAGTTGTCGGGTCCGCGCGTCCGCAGAAGGCTTGCGGCCGGCGCGCCCGTGACGGCGGCCCGCAGGCGGTCAGGCATCGCGCCCAGCTCATCGAGGACCTGGACGCGGGTCAGGGGGCGTTCGAGGATATAGAGCTTTGGGTTTGGGACCGAGTTCATGGTGGTGCTCCGCGAGAAATATTCGCGGAGTTTAGCAGGGGCGAGCGGAAAGGGAACCCCTTCCCTAACCCTTCCCCCAGGGAGGTGGAAGGGGATCAGAGGGAAACGGAATCAGAGGGGAAGGGAAGGGGATCAGAAGGCAGGTGGGAGGGATCAGGGGGTCAACCGTCGACGGTCAGCCTGAGAAAGGTGACGGGCGCTGAGAATTGGTAGGTCACTCTGCCGCCGGCGGCATGCGGCTCGAGAATTCGCCGAAGCTCGTCGTCGAAACGGGCGGCCCGCGCGGGGCCGAGTCTGCGGCGCGTGAAGGAGCTTCTGGAGTGCTGCTGCTCGATGTAGTCCTCGACCAACTGCGAGAAGGGCTCGGGCCCGAACGGCACCGTGCGCACGGCAACAGCCAGCCCTTGCGACTCGAGTTCCTCGATGAGGTCCCGGGGACGGTAGGCGACGGACATCGAATGATGGGGAATTATCTCCTTGAACGCGTCCGTCCAGGGCGCCTCTTCGCCTCGGCCGACCAGGGCCAGGAGCCCCTCGGGATGAAACGAGGCCTTGAGCAGGCGCGTGACAACCGGCAGGTCGAACCAGTGGATGCTCTCGCCGGCGACGGCAAGGCCGTACGGCCCGCGATAGGTAAAGTCTTCGGCGGCGGCCTGGCGCCAGTCGATGTTCGCCGCGTCTCCGCCGGGCGCGGCCCTGCCGGCGGCGATCATTTCGGCGGAGAAGTCCACGGCATCGATGTGCGAGACGTAGGGCGCCAGACGGCGGCTGATGTCGCCTGTGCCGCAGCCGAGGTCGATCACATTGCGTTCGGGTCCGGCAACTGCTGCGGCCAGACAGGCCATCAGGGCTTCGGGGTAGGGTGGCCGCAGGTTGTAGGCGCGCGCGACGTCGGCGTCCTTGAAGGCGCTGGCGTCTTCGACCAGGCGGGCCCTGTTTTCGCCGTCCGTGGGCACTGTGGCGTCCTACTCCGCGTGGGGCTCGAAGAGCTGGATCAGGACGCCGCCTGTGTCGCGCGGGTGGATGAACAGCTCGCGCGCCCAGTCCGCGTCCTCGCGGTAGCCGAAGGGCTCGATGCCGTACTCGCGAAGGACGCGCGCGGCCTCGCGGATGTCTGTGACCTCGAAGGTGACGTGATGGTACATGGAACCGCCCTGCGCGATGAACTTCGAGACGAAGCTATCTTGCCCGGCGGGCTCCAGGAGTTCGAAACCTGTGTCCGAACCCGGGATGGATAGCGCGAGCCCGACGTAGCCGGCGCCGGGCTCGTCGTAGCGTTCGCTGACCTTCATGCCGAAGAGGTCCTCGAAAAATTTCGCGCGCTCGGCGATGTTGGGTACGGCCATGGATACGTGGTCTATGCGTTTGATTGGAAGCAAGGGCGGCTCCTGCGGGATGTGGTGAGTCTAGCAAACCTCACCCCCAAACCCCCTCTCCGTCAACGGAGAGGGGGCTTCCGAAGGAGATGGGGCTTCCGGGAGCGGAGCCGGCAGGTCGCATCTGCGCCTGACGGCCCACACCTGCTACCTTTACTCGCGTGAATAACTATCACGCGGTGGCAAGCCACTACGGGCGCGTGTTGTTCGGCCTGGCGCTGTTGGCGCTGATCATGGTGATCGGCACCAGCGGCTACATGGCCATCGAGGGCTGGTCGTTTCTCGACGCGCTGTACATGACTGTGATCACGCTGACCACCGTGGGCTATCGGGAGGTCAGGCCGCTGAGCCAGCCCGGGATCATTTTCACGATCTTCGTGCTGTTCATCGGCGTCGGGACGGCGTTCTATATCCTTACGTCGCTTGTCGCGACCATAATCGAGGGCGACCTGCGGCAGGTTTTCGGTGAGCGGAGGATGAAGATCGCCATCCAGCACTTGAAAGACCACCACATCATCTGCGGCTACGGCCGCGTCGGCGAAGAGGTGGCGCGCGAGCTTCTGCAACGACACGCGGCCTTCGTGGTCATCGACACGGACGCCGAGGCTCTGGAGCGCGCCCGCAGCGAAGGCTGCATGGTCCTCCACGGCGACGCGACGCACGAGACTGTGTTGATCGCGGCCGGCGTGGTGCGGTGCTCGTCGCTGATTGCGGCCCTGGATTCGGATTCAGGCAACACGTACATCACGTTGACGGCGAAGATGCTGCGCCCGGATGCCTACGTGGTCGCGCGGGTGAGCCACGCACAGTATGAGCCCAAGCTGCGACAGGCAGGCGCGGACCGCACGATCTCGCCGTATCAGATGGGCGGCCGCCGCATGGCGCTCTCGGCGATGCAGCCGATCTTGCTCGACTTTATGGACATTGTCTCCCTGGGCACGCAGGGACCGGGCGTCCTGGCGGAGTTCGGCGTCGACAAGGACTCGAGCCTGGAGGGCAGGTCGCTGAGCGATGTCCTCTCGGGCGCTCCTGACGTGGTGGTGCTGGCGGTGCGCAGCGAGCGCGGCAGCTTCATCGTGGGGCCGGCGCCGGCGACACGCCTGGCGCTGGGTGACCGGCTGATGGTGTTCGGACCTGAGGCGCAGATGCGGCAGGTGGGGCTGGCGAAGCAGGCGGTGTGAACCCTCTCCCCCGGCCCCTCTCCCATCAAGGAGAGGGGAGGGCGGAGGGAGGGCGCGAGAGTGCGGAGGGGGGCGCGACAGCAGAGACGCTGGCGCTAGGTGCCGGTGTAGACCGGCGGGCGGCGCTCGGCCTGGGCCTGGCGGGACTCGCGGGCGTCGTTGGTGGCGCCGCGGCCGTAGGTCAGGTGCAGGATCTCGTTGCGCAGGGCGTCGTCCAGGTCCTTGTTGAGGTTCTGCTGGGTGACGCGCTTGGCGGCGCGGACGGCGACCGGCGGCCAGCGCATGATCTCCTTCGCCATCTTCATGGACTCTTCGATCAGGGTTTCGTGCGGCACCAGGCGGTCCAGCAGGCCCAGGCGGTAGGCCTCTTCGGCGTTGACGTCGCGGCTGGTCAGGATCAGGTCCATGGCGCGGCTGTAGCCGATGATGCGGGGCATGAACCAGCTCATGCCGGAGTCGGGCGAGAGGTTGCGCTCCAGGAAGACTGTGTGGAAGCGGGCGTTCTGCGAGCCGACGCGGAAGTCACAGGCCAGGGCCAGGCTCATGCCGGCGCCGGCGCAGACGCCGTTCATGGCGGCGATAGTGGGCTTGTCCAGGTAGTACCAGGCGCGGGCCTGGTTGCCGACCCAACTGAACTGGTCCAGGCGCGGTGTTCTGGGCGGCCGGAGGCGGCGCTGCCGGTGCGGCGCCGTCGCCGGAGGCGGCGCGGTCGGCGGCGGCCTGGATGTCGGCGCCGGAGCAGAAGCCGCGGCCGGCGCCGGTGACGACGACCGCGAAGACGTCGTCGTCGTTGCGGGCCTCTTCGGCGGCGGCGAGAGTCTCCAGGTGCAGGGGCCGGCTGAGGGCGTTGAGGCGCTCGGGCCGGTTGAGGGTGATGAGGGCGATGTGGTCCTGCTTGTCGTAGGTCAGGAACTCGTAAGGCATGTGCGCTTCCTTCCAGGCGGGGCTTGGGTATGTCTGCGAGGGCCAGAATAGCAGCGCGGGCGGGAGTGTCAACGGACCTCCGCGGTGAGGCTTTGATACACTGACCCTCGTGAGCGCGCCCAAGTACTACATCTGGACCGTCGGCTGTCAGATGAACGTCGCCGACTCCGCGAAGCTGGCGGCCGGGCTCGACCGCATGGGCTGGGCCGAGACGGACGGCGCCGGAGGCGGCCGACCTGGTCGTGCTCAACACCTGCGTCATCCGCGAACGATCGGAGCAGAAGGCGGTCAGCGAGCTCGGCCGCCTGAAGAAGATGCGCAGCAAGGGCCCGAGCTTCAAGATCGTGGTCATGGGCTGCATGGTCGGGCCGAAGGACGGACGAACTCAAGCGCCGCTTCCCCTACGTCGACCACTTCGCGCGGCCGCAGGCCTTCGACGGCATCTTCGAGGCCGTGGGCATCGCCGAGGATACGGGCGGCGAGTTCTGGCCCTCGACCTTCATCCAACCGCACCGGCCCGACCGCCTACGTGCCGGTGATCCACGGCTGCGACAAGTTCTGCACCTACTGCATCGTGCCTTACCGCCGCGGCCGCGAGGCCAGCCGGCCCATGGATGAGGTCGTCGAAGAAGTGGCGCACCTGGTGCACGGCGGCGTCCGCGAGATCACGCTCCTGGGCCAGACCGTCGAGGCCTACGGGCACGACCTGGCGGAGAAACCCGACCTCGGCGACCTGATGGCGTCGATGCACGACCTGCCGAACCTGGCAGCGCATCCGCTTCCTCACGTCTTATCCCAAGGACATGACGCCGAAGATCGTCGAAGCGGTGCGCGACCTGCCCAAGGTCTGCGAGTACTTCAACATCCCCGTGCAGTCCGGCTCCGACACCGTGCTCGACCGCATGCGCCGCGGCTACACGATCGCGCGAGTACCGCGAGAAGGTCGACCTCATACGCCGCTACATGCCGCGAGGCGGCGATCACGACGGACGTGATCGTCGGCTTCTGCGGCGAGACGGAGGCCGAGTTCCAGCGAGACGCTGGCGCTGCTCGAGGAGGTGCGCTTCGACAAGGTGCACGTCGCGGCCTACTCGCCGCGGCCGGGCACCATCGCCTACCGCCAGCTTCGACGACGACGTGCCGGACGAGGTCAAGAAGGAGCGCCTGCACGCGGTCGAGGAACTGGAGCGCGAGATATCGTCCGCCATCAACCGCGACTACGAAGGCCGCGATGAAGACGTGCTCGTCGAAGGCCGGCGCGACAGCCCTTCGACGGGGCTCAGGACAAGCCTCTGGCACGGCCGCACGCGCTCGAACAAGCTCCTGCACTTCGCCGGCGAAGCGTCCGTGGGCGAGACGGTCCGGGTCAGGGTCGAGCGCTCTTCGGCGTGGTCGCTGCAAGGGACGGCGGCCGAGGACGCGCTGCCGATGGTGTTGTAGGAAGCAGGCGCCCGGCGGGCTGCCCTCCGCTGTAGGCGCGTCTCGCGAGACGCGCCTACAGCGGCTGCGTCGCGGGTTTGGGGCCGGGAAGCGCCAGCCAGCCGGCCAGTGCGGCCGATTTCTCGCGCTGGGTCCAAGGCGGGCCGATGGTTGCGCCCATGCCCAGCAGGCGGCGAGTCAGGTCATCGCGCGAGAGGCCGAGGATGGCCGAGGCGGCTTCTTCGAGCTCGGCTTGAGGGACGGCGACGACGTTGAGCCCGGCCTCCTCGACGGCGCGCATCAGGGTGTAGCGGTACATTTCGCCCTCGGAGGCGTGCCAGCCGGTGTGCGACATGCGGGCGTGGCGCGGAGGAGGGGCCGGCGGCCTGCGCCCGGCGACCAGGCCGGCCGCGGCCAGGCCGGGGAAAGCGGCGGTCAGCGTCGCCAGCGCATCGGCGGCGGCGGCCAGGCTCGCCTCCAGCGCCTGGGCGATGAGGGCGACGCCGGCAGGACCTTGGAGGCCGGCGGCGATGTGGTAGGCCTGCGCAGGCAGCTCGGGCGCCTGGAGTTGGATGCGGCGACGGTCGAGCACCAACGGCGTTTCGCCGCCGTCGCTGAGGGTGATCGCGACCGCCCAGCCAGTGAAAGCGCGCAGGCCGAGCGCAAGGGTCATCGTCAGCAATGTTACATTGCGGCAAATCGGCCGGCCCGGCCACTGAACGTTACGCGAGGAGATCATGGGACCGAACGAGAGGACGGCGCTGGTCAGGGGTTACGCCGAAGGCCACGCCGCGATCATGGCCGCGTTTCAGGGCCTGTCCGGCGCATCTTTGGACCGGGCGCCGCCGGGGGAATGGTCCGCGCGGCAGATCAGTCACCACCTGGCCGACACCGAGGTGTTTCGCGCCGCGCGCCTGCGGCGGCTGCTGTCGCAGGACGCGCCGATAATTCAGGCCTTCGACGAGGGCAGGCTGGTGCAGCGCCTGTACTACGGCCGGCCGCACGCGCTGTCCCTGGAGCTCTTCGACGTGGCGACGCGCTCCAACCTGGAGCTGCTCGCTTCGCTGCAGGAGGCCGACTGGGCGCGGGTGGGGACGCACACGGAGCTGGGGCGCTGGGGCATGGACACGTGGCTGGAGCGGGCGGCGGAGCACGTGACGGAACACGCGGCGCAGCTCGGGAAAGTAATCAGTAATTAGTAATTAGTTGTCAGTTCGGAAGAGAGGGGCCCCTGGCGTTGAGGCGCCCTGTCATTCCGCGGGCGCGAGCCCGAGGAATCCCGGAGAGCGCCCTTTGCGCCGCGCGAGGCGATGTGGGCATGACGCGCTGGCCGGGATTTCTCCTCGCGTCGGAATGACAGGCGGTGCCGCGAGGGACAGAGGCGCCATCTGTCGTTCCGAGGGCGCGAGCCCGAGGAATCCCGGAGGGCCCCCCTGCGCCGCTCGAGGCCGTGTGCGGTACGACGCGCCTGGGCCTGGATTCCTCCTTGCGTCGGAGTGACAGGCGATGCCGCGAGGGACAGAGGCGCCATCTGTCATTCCGAGGGCGCGAGCCCGAGGAATCCCGGAGGGCGCCCCTTGTGCGGTACGAGGCCTTGTGGGCACGACGCGCCTGGCCGGGATTCCTCCTCGCGTCGGAATGACAGAGGAAGGGAGCCGAAATGGCGGGGTGACGGAGGCCGAGGCGGACCGAAATGAGCGCCGGATGGACAGGTTGGGGCGCATCGCGAGACAATCGAGGCGTGCTGACACGACAGGAAGCGCCGGACTGGATCATTCGCGACGCGACGGCCGAGGACATCGGCACGGTGCTAGCGCTCTGGGCCTCGTCCGAGGAACGGTCCAGCCTCACCGACAACGAGGACGTTGTCACGACCCTGATCAAATCGAACCCGGGAGCGTTGTTCCTGGCCGACGTGAAAGGCCAGATCGTCGGCGCGGTGATCGCGACTTATGACGGCTGGCGAGGCAACATCTATCGCCTGGCCGTAGCGCCGGAGTACCGCCGCCGGCGCCTGGCCCGCGCGATGGTGGCCGAGTCAGAGGACAGGCTGCGCCGTCTTGGCGCCCGGCGCATCACAGCCCTGGTGGAGTCAGACCATCCGTTCGCGACCGGCTTCTGGGACGGCGCCGGCTACGAACGCGACCCGGGCATGCTGCGCTACTTCAAGAACCTGGCGTAGGATTTGTCGCCGCCTCGCCGAGCGCGCGGCTTCGCGCCCCGCGTGGGGGACGCCGTTCAGGACGAGCGGCGCGGGCCCTTCGACTTGTAGTGCACGATTGTCTGCGTCCTGCGGACGGACGCCGCCCTGCACCTTGGGCACGGAACGCTGAGACCGCAACCGATGGTCCGAAACGGGCACGTAATCATCTCATCCCTGCTTTCGCTCCGACATATGCCAGAGGCTGAACCGCAGGCGATCATGAAGCCTTGTGCTCCGATAGGCCTGACAAGGAGGGTTGCCCCAGGAAGACAGAGGGGGCGGGCTGGGAAACCGGGCCGTTTCTGAGAGCGGTTGGGGTTGAACCTTGTAACCCCATTATAGATGGTTCAGTGGCGTATAGATAGGAAAGCGAATACTTCGAGCCCACTGTTTGATGGCGTCGGTAGTGGACTCGAGAGGGCGCGATACGGGCCTGGGTTCTTTGGCTTACCTGGCGCGGCCCCATGTTCCATGTTCCCTTTTCCTTGATACTCTCCTCAAATGCAGGTCGCGGTCGTGGTCGTCATCCTTACAGTGCTCGCCGAGAAGCTGAGAGTGCTGCTGATCCATCGCAGCGGCGAGCCTTTCATGGGCATGTGGGCGCTGCCCGGCGGCCTGCTACGCTCCGGCGAGGCCCTGGCAGACGCCGCGGCGCGCAAGCTGGTGGGCGAGACCGGCGTGGCGGACGTCTACCTGGAGCAACTCTACAGCTTCGACGGGCTGGAGAAGGGCCGCGATGCGGTCGCGGTGACGCACTTCGCGCTAGTGGCGGCGGACCAGGTGCGGCTGCGCGAGGAGCAAGCCTGGCACCCCGCCTGGCACGCGGTCGAGGATCTGCCCCCGCTCGCGTTCGACAATCAGCGCGTGGTCGATTACGCGGTGCAGAGGCTCCAGAACAAGCTTGAGTACACAAACGTGGCCTACAGCCTGATGCCGCCTTCGTTCACGCTGAGCGAGCTCCAGGCGGTGTACGAGTCGATTTTCGGCCGCGATTTCGACAAGCGTAACTTTCGGCGGCGCATGCTGTCCCTGGGCATCATCCGTGCGACGGGGCAGGCGGCGTCGAGGGGCGCGCACCGGCCGGCGGAGCTGTTCGAGTTCACTTCGCGACAGCCGATGGAGCTGTGAGGAAGGCTTGCCGGCTGGTCGGCATTTCGGCTTGTCGGCCAGAGGAGCGCCGGTTTGGGGTCGACTGACGTGGTGGTGAGACGAGGGATGAAGGGAGACGAATCGCATGATCGACAGCAACGCGGCGGTAGTCGCCGAAGGGACGATCGAGGTTGAGGCGCCGGTCGAACTGGTCTGGGAGACGCTGACCGAGCTCAACCGCTGGCCGGTCTGGAACCGGGACGTCAAGAAGGTGACGTTTGTGGGCCCCCTGGCCGCAGGCAGTGAGTTCAAATGGAAGGTTACGGCAGGCACGATAACGTCGCGGTTGACGCTGGTCGAGCAGCCTTCACGGATCGCCTGGAGCGGTAGGCTGTCGCCTCTGGGCGTCGAAGCCGTCGACTCGTGGCAGATCGAGGCGCGCTCTGGTGGCGAGACGCTGGTGCGGCAGCGAGAGTCCTGGGACGGCCGCATGGTGCGCCTGCTGAAGGGACCTTCGAAGTCGATGCTGCAGCGCTCGATCAACAGCGGCCTGCGGGCGCTGAAGGCGGAATGCGAGCGGCGGGTGGCGTCGCCTGAGGCGGCTTCGGAGCGGACGCCGCTGGAGGACTGACCTCACCCCCCGGCCCCCTCTCCGCCTGGCGGAGAGGGGAGGCGGAAGGGAGAGGGGAGGCGGAACCGGCTACTCCCTGGGTCGGAGGCGCTATACTTGGCGCGTGAGGTGGGTCGCCTTCTTCCTGGTGGTTTCCGGTTTCGGCGCGCTCTTAATGTTTGCGAGCCTGTCGTCGAGTCCGCGACGGCAAGCGCTGCGCCCGGTGACGGCGGAAGCGCCCGTCGCGTCGCGCACGCTGAGCGTCCAGCTCATTGCCACGGGCCGACCACTCACTTCCTGAATCAAGGGAACAAGGCTCCGGCGGTAGCCTCCGACGCCAGTTGCCCTGGGCCAACCTATCCTGACGACCGCGACCGCAACTGGAAGCCAGCTTATCCGTAGGTCCCGCCTACAGGGCCGTTCCGGACGTGCGCGGCTGTTCAAGGTCGCCCCCGAATCGGCGAGGCTACTTGCTCTCCATCACCCACACGCCGGACCAGTCGGCTGCCGGTGGGTTGTCCTTGAGGTAGCGGCAGCGGTCGATGTAGATGCGCGAGGGTTTGTCGGCCGGGTTCAGATGCAGCGCTTCTTCGAAGGCCGCGGTGGCGGCGTCCCAGTCGCGCGCGCGATAACGGTCGAGGCCGTCGCGGAAGAGGCCCATCACCTCGCGCAGGTGAGGAAAGCTGGCGTCGGTGTGGTAGTCCAGTACTTCGTAGACGCCGACAGGCTCCGTCTTGCCGATAACCACGACCCGGTCGAGCTCGCGGATGCGGTAGGTGCCGCGGAGCCTTTTGTAGGTGAACTCGCTCATGAGGATGTGAGTGCCGTACTGCTTGCAGGCGCTCTCCAGCCGCGAGGCAAGGTTCACGCCGTCGCCGATCACCGTGTAGTCCATGCGCTTCGGCGACCCGATGTTGCCGGAGACGACCATGTCCGTATTCAGGCCGACGCCGATATCGACGGGCCGCTTGCCATCGGAGATGCGCTGGATGTTCCACGTTGCCAGGCCCTGGAGCATCGCGATCGCGGCCCGCACCGCGCGGTCCTCGTCGTCGTCGTGGGCGATCGGCAGGCCGAAGATCGCCATGATGGCGTCGCCGACGAACTTGTCGAGCATGCCGCCCTGGCGCTGGATGCACTCGACCATGATCGTGAAGTATTCGTTGAGCAGCGCCACCGTCGCGGCCGCGCCGAGCTCCTCCGTCAGCGGCGTGAAGCCGCGCATGTCCGAGAACAGCACCGTGGCCAGCGTGTTGATGCCGCCGAGGAGCTCGCCTCCCGCGCGCAGTACCTGGTCGGCGATCGCCGGGTCCATGTAGCGTGACATCGTCGTCTTCATGCGCTTTTCGCTGCTGATGTCCTCGAAGACGATCATGCTTCCGAGCTTGCGGCCCTCGACGCTGGTGAGCGGCAGGATCGTGGTGTTCACGGAGCGGGCCTCGCCGTTGGCCTGCAGCTCGGCGTCCATGAACAGGTCGGTGGCATTGCTGGCCTGGACTCTGCGCAGCCGTTCGAGCACCCATTCGTTCGAGCCGCCGAAGAACTCGCCCGCCGTCTGTCCCAGGACTTCGGACGCGGGTACTCGGAGGATGCGCAGACCGGCGGCGTTGCAGGTGACGATGCGCTCGTCCTCGTCCAGCGTGATCACGCCGTTGGACATACTCTCGAGGATGCCCTCGTTGTAGTTCTTCATGTTCTGCACGTCGTCGAAGAGCTTCGCGTTCTCCAGAGCCATCGACACCTGCGCCGTGAAGGCCCTCAGCCGCGACTCGTCCTCGCGCGTGAAGGCGCCGCCGCGCTTGTTCAGCACCTGCGTGACGCCGATGGTCCTGCCGGCCTTGTTCACGATCGGCACGCAGAGGATGGAGCGCGTGAAAAAGCCCGTCTGCTTGTCGAAGCTGGGACTGAAACGCAGGTCCGCGTAGGCGTGGGGGATGTTCACGGTCTCGCCGGTGGTGAAGACGGTGCCGGCGATGCCGAGGTGATTCGGCAGCCGGAGCTGGCTGGTGCCCAGCCCCTCCCCGATTACCGTGTACAACTCCGATGAGCGCTCGTCGTTGAGAAACAGCGTCGAGCGGTCGGCGTTGAGCATCTTCGTCGCCTCGCTCATGACCCGGCGCAGGAGCACCGCGAGGTTGATCTCGGACGTCACGTCGGACACGACGTCGAGGAATTCGAGCTCCTGCGCGCGGGTCTTTTGCATTCGTTCGACCATGGCCGTCGTCTGCAGTGCTGCCGCGGCCTGGGTCGCGATGGCTTCGAGGGTTTCGAGGTCCTCCTGGGTGAACTTGCCCTCGATTTTGTTGAGGACCTGGGCGACGCCAATGATCTCGTCGCGGACGGTGCGGATGGGCGCGCACACCAGACTTCTTGTGGTGAACCCCGTCAGCTCGTCGATCGAGGGGTTGAAGCGCTCGTGGGTGTAAGCGTCGTGCACGATGATGCCTTCGCCGACCGTGTAGACGTGACCTGCGACGCCGGCGCTGTTGAGCATGCGGATTTCGCGCTGCAAGTTGCCCTGGGCGAGGCGGGAGTAGAGCTCGCCGCTCTGGTCGTCGTTCAAGAACAAGGTGGCGCGCTCGGCCCCAAGCTGCGAGGACATGAGGCTCACCAGTGTCGACAGCACCTCGCCGAGCGTCTCGAAGGCGGCCAGGCTTTTGGACACGTGCAGAAGGAACTCCGCCTGCTTCAGGCGTTCTACGGTGGCCGCGTCGCCATCCTGGCCGCGCCTGGTCTCAAGCACGGGCTTCCTCCAGCTTGTCGCGCAGCTTCCGGATCGTCTCCTGGAGCTGGCGGGCCTCGTCCCTGGCCGTCCGTTCGATGTCTTGAATCTTATCCTCGTATTCGGCGCGGTTGCGGTCGAGGGCCTCGCGCAGGCTGGTCAGGGCGGCGCGAAGCTGTGTCAGCTCATCGTTCGCGCTGGCCACGGCCTGCTGGATGCCCTGGTCGCGTTCGAGTCGCGCCATCTCCAACTGCTCCCGCAGGGCAATGATCGTGCTCTTGAGCTGGGCGTTCTCGGCCTGCAGGGCGTTTGTCTCACGCCGGGCGGCATCTGGCTGGGCAGCTGAGTTGGTCATGTTAGCTTGGGCCGATGGTCGGGCACAGGGGCGTGCGGGTCAAGGGGAGGGCGCCTGGTGGGCCGGATAAGCCTTCACCTTACTGGCGTTGCTTCGGGTGAGCGGCGAAGAAGTCCCAGATGAGCGACGTGGCGTCGATGCTGTGGGTGGTGCGCCCGAGCAGGGGGACGTCGGCAGCGCCGGGCCAGGTGTGGCCACCACCTTCGACGACGTAGAGGACGGTGTCGGCGCCGGCCTTGCAGCCGGAGTAGGACTCGCGCAACACGTCCGTCGCGACGCGCTCGACTGTGGGGACGGTCGCGCAGCCGTTGTGGGCCGCCCAGTCTTTCTCGTTTTGGCGGGCGCCGCGGACGGCGAGATTGAGGCGGCCGCCGGGGCCACCCTCGAAGGGCACGGAGCCGTCGGCGGTGCCGTGGAAGATGACGACGGGCATCGGCGCCTTGCCCTGGCACAGCGGCGCCGAGTAGGGCGAGCCGGCCACGGGCGCGATCGCAGCCAGACGGTCGTTGAGCCGGCAACCGAGGAGCGAGCTGAGGCCGGCGCCGTTGGACATGCCGGTCGCGTAGATGCGGCCGGGGTCGATGCACAGCGTCGCCTCGAGGTGGTCGATGAGGTCGTTGACGAAGGCGAAGTCGTCGACGTAGCCGTGCTCAGCGGCGCCGTAGATGTACCAGCGACGCGGCTCGCTGGTGCCGTCGGCGGCGACGGTGATGAAGCCGGCCTCTTCGGCCTTCTGGGGCATGCGGGCGTAGGCTTCCTGCTCCTGGCCGTTGGAGCCGAAGCCGTGGAAGTTGAGGACCAGCGGCGTCTTCTTCGCCGGGTCGTAGGACCTGGGGACATAGAGGCGATAGGTTCGCTTCACGCCGCCGGAGGTAATGGAGTCGAGGCTGAGGCCTGGGGCGTGGGGGAGAGGGCAGGCGGAGGAGGCGGCCTGCGGCGACGGTGGGACCGTCGTCGCGTTCGGGGCTGGCACGTCCCCGCTATCGCCGCAGGCGACGAGCAGCGCGACAACTCCGGCGAGCAGGACGAGAGGAGCCAGACGCTTCATGGCCACCTGATTATGGAGCGCACTCTTCGCTTCGCGGAAACGCGAGCGTCAGGACTTTCGCAGCCGGATCAGCTTGACGATGGGCGTGCCGCTGCTCACGTCGAGCACGGCGACGCTGCCGACATCATTGGGACCCTGACTGTCGGAGGGGAGTCCGGCGCTGCCGGGGTTGACGAACAGTACGCCCTCGAGAGACTGCTCCAGCGCCCGGTGAGTGGCCGCGAAAGCAACCGCCGCGACCGGCCCGCCGAACTTCGAACGCAGCACTTCGGCGAGGGTCGTGCCTGCGAGGTCGATGCCGGACTCTCCGACCTTCACGGCGGCGCCGGGCTTGGTGAGGTCGAAAGTAATGCCGATGCGCACCCCGCCGGCCTCGATGACCTCTCCTTTGCCCCTCGCCGGCATGAGCACGGGCGCGATCGTGCGAAGCCGGTCGAGGACGCCTGCCTTTCCGGTATCGCCGAGGTGCACGATGAGGTCGACGCCGGCGAAGGCCTGCATCGCCTGATCGGGCAGGTCGCTGCCGTCCTCTTTCCGGCAGTGCGTGTCGGCCAGGAAGCCGATGCGCTTCGCTTCAACGATCTGGGCGCCGTCGTTGGTCATCTGGTGTCGCTCCTCTCAAGGGACGCAATAGTAAGCCCCGATGGCCGTCATGCCTACAAGGGAACCTCAGACCCGGCTTCGTAGCGTCGCGCGCTTGACAAAGTAGCGTGCCCGGACTTACGATTGCCGCGTAGTTAGTGTCATCATGACACTAAGTCCCGGACGGAGCGGGCCAAGGCCCCGAAAGGGCGCGCATGACTACTCTCACTCGCCAAGACGACCTCCTCGAAACCATACCCCTCGCCGGCATCGCCTGCGAGACGAACACCGGCACGAGGACGCTGCCCCTTTCGAGCGAGCCGTCGTTCGCCTACTGGCAGCAGGACATCCCCAGGGAGTACTGGGACCTCACGGCCGAGCAGCTAGTCGAGCGCGTCGCCGCGGCGCAAGCGCAAGCTGGGCTCGAAGCTCATCGTCCTCGGGCACCACTACCAGCGCGAGGACATCATCCAGTTCGCCGACTTCCGCGGCGACTCCTTCAAGCTGGCGCAGTGGGCCGCCGGGCACCCCGAGGCGGAGTACATCGTCTTCTGCGGCGTGCACTTCATGGCCGAGGCCGCCGACATCCTCAGCGCGCCGCACCAGACGGTGATCCTGCCGAACATGGCCGCCGGCTGCTCGATGGCCGACATGGCCGACCCCGAGGACGTCTACGCGGCCTGGGAGGAGCTCGAGGAGGCGGGCGTCGCGGACAAGGTGGTGCCGGTCACCTACATGAACTCGGCGGCGTCGCTGAAGGCGTTCTGCGGCAAGCACGGCGGCATCGTCTGCACGTCCAGCAACGCGCCCGCGGTCCTGCAAGTGGGCCTTCGAGCGCGGCGAGAAGGTGCTGTTCTTCCCCGACCAGCACCTGGGGCGCAACACCGGCGCCAAGATGGGCGTGCCGCTGGACCTGATGCCGCTGTGGAACTACAACAAGCCCTACGGCAGCCTCGGCGGCATGACGCTGGAGCAGCTCGAACGCAGCCGCGTCATCCTCTGGCAGGGCCACTGCTCCGTGCACCAGCGCTTCACGGTCTCGCAGATCGAGGCCGCGCGCGCGAAGTTCCCCGGCATCCACGTCGTCGTGCACCCCGAGTGCCGGCTGGACGTGGTCCAGGCCGCCGACTCCAGCGGCTCGACCGAGTTCATCGTCCAGACGATCGCCGAAGGGCGCGCCCGGCTCGAAGTTCGCCGTCGGCACCGAGATCAACCTCGTCAGCCGCCTGGCGCACGAGAACCCGGACAAGACGGTGTTCTGCCTCGACCCCGTCGTCTGCCCCTGCTCGACGATGTACCGCATCCACCCGGCCTACATGGCCTGGACGGTCGAAGAGCTGGCGAAGGGCCACGTCGTGAACCGGTCGCAGGTCGACGAAGAGACGGCGCGCTACGCGAAGGTCGCGCTGGACCGCATGCTCACGGTGGTGTAAGCTCTACCTATCCGCGAAGGTATCTCTGATTCGCGCGTCCCTTGTTACGAAGTAGCACCTACGCGTAATATGGCGGCCGATATGCGGCTGCCTGCGAGCGCAAGAAACTACCTGACCCTTCAGAAGGGAAACCTCAGATTGGCCGTTCTCGGCATCGAGAGGCCGAAGGCCATACGAGGTGTTCCAGCCATGACCTCGTGGATCGTACGCCTGCACACGCTGGCTGCGTACCTGCTTGTCAGGTTTGGAGCTGTCCTTGGTTGCGCTCCCCTGGTAATCCTTGTGGCAGTTTTGATCGGCGCCCTCCTCGCGCTCATGGCCGGCTCTGTCAATCCGTGGTTGGTCGGCGTCTTGTTTTTCATCGGCTATCTGGCGCTGCTGCAGGTGCTGATCCGTGCTGCGCGCCTCCTTTACAGGTTCGCCGCATTACGCGATGAATGTACCTATCTGCACGGAGTAATGAAGCAGTTCTACCGTATCCAGGGTCCGAACGGGCGGTATCTCAGGCCGCTCCCAAACGGCCCTCTTCACGTTGCAGGCCTGACCATAACGCCTCCACCCCGGGACGGCTGGGTCACCACGATGGCCTCGCAATATAGAGGTCAACCAGCACTGAAGTTTGCCTGGCTTCCGCTGAAGGCCGGCCAGAGAACGGCCTGGCTGTCAAGCACGCGCTCGATTGAGTTCACGGTCGGGCAGTACCGTAACCAATCTTCGAACTTAGCAATGGAGATCCAACTCCAGGGGCTGGTCGAGGCCCTAGAGCGCTCATGGCTGGATACGGAACGTGTCAAGGTAGAACTGAAGGCAGTCGATTTCGACGTCGTTCAGAATTCGACGAAGTGGAGGATCGATTACCGTCACAAGCTGCGGACAATAAGCCGCGGGAGGGGCGTCCAATATCTCGTGAGCCAGGATGTGAGCGTGTTCCCCGCGCCCAACCAGAACGGCCGCGTCCTCACGGTCGCGGCTTACGCTCGCATGCCGATCGAAGAACAATTCACACGGCAGGCTGAAGAGCTCATGACCTTGATGCAGGAGGTCCGAACTTCTCTTGACCGCATGGGCTCCCAGTCCCCGCCCGGCGAACGAATCGAAGCTCTCTCTCCGGCCTAACGCAGCCTCTTTCCTAAGGCGCGATGCTATTCTCGGCGTGAACATTTTGGCGGGGAGAAGTCCATGGCCAAGAAACATATAAACCCGCCCGGGATCAGCACGCCGACCGGCTACACGCACGTCGTGGTCGCCGGCGGCGGTCGCACCGTTTACATCTCGGGGCAGGTCGCGCTGAACGAGCGCGGCGAGGTGGTGGGCGAGGGCGACCTGGGCGCGCAGCTGCGGCAGGTGTACGAGAACTTGAAGGTGGCGCTGGCCGGCGCAGGTGCCACGTTCGCGGACGTGGTGAAGCAGACCACCTTCGTCGTGAACTTCGACGCGGCGCGCGACCGGCCGGTCATCGGCCAGGTGCGGGCGCTGTACCTGCCATCGACCAATCCGCCGGCGAGCACGCTGGTGGGGGTGCAGGCGCTGGCGAACCCGTCGCTGCTTGTGGAGGTCGAGGCGGTGGCGGTTGTAGGGTAGGCGTGCCCCGCGGCGATAGAATCGCCGCGTGAACATCGAGGTTGCGCCTGGCGCCGATCGCTTGATCCGATACCGGGGCTGGTTTTACGCCGCTGCCCTATACAACTTCGTCTGGGGCAGCGCGATCATCCTGTTCCCGGGCGCCATCTTCGACCTGCTCGGCATCGAGAGGCCGAACTACCTGCCGATCTGGCAGGTGGTGGGCATGTTCGTGCTGGTATACGCGCCGGCGTACTGGTGGGTCGGGCGGCATCCGCAGCGCTACCCGCAGCTCATCGTCATAGGGCTACTGGGCAAGGTGCTGGGGCCGATCGGGTTCCTGTGGTCGGCGGCGACCGGGGACTTCCCCTGGGTGTTCGGGCTGACCATCGTCACCAACGACCTGATCTGGTGGCCTTCGTTCGTGATGTATCTGCGAGAGTCGGCGTCGGCGCGGGGCGGGTGGTGGGTGCTGCTGCGGGGGGATTGAGGCTCAGATTTACGAACGCAGCCAGTGCTCGAGGTTGCGCTGGTCCGGGTTGTCCTCGATCAGGGCGGCGAGGGCGGTTACGAGACGGCCGACGGTCCTCTCATCGCCACGCCAAAATCGACGCCTGTCTGTCAGGATGAGGCCGGCGTGCGAGCGGCCTTCGTTGATGGCGATGCGAGCGATGCGCAGGAAGTCTGGAGCGTCCTCAGTCACGATTGCCCGGTCTTCGCGCTGGGCAGCCGTGAGCAGGTCAACATCGGGTCTCGTGCGCAGGTCAGTTCGCTGCACTACTGCTTGTACGTCGTACCCGCGCCGTCGCAGCTCTTCCGCGATCCGTGGCGCCCACATCTCGTCAAGGAGCAGCTTCACGCCTTCAAGATTGCCTGCTCGCGGCGCCAGCTAGCCTCGGCCTCCTCCGCCATTTCATCGTTCCGGCTGATCCATTCGTCGATTTCGTCATGGTGCTCTGCGTAGTAGCCTATCGCCACTTTCACATCGTGTGGCGTGATCGACAGGAAGTCGGCGACGTAGGCGACTTCAGCGTTGTCGCCGCCATCCGGATTCAGGAAGGTCGTCATTACTTCCCAAATGTCCGGACCCCGTGCAAGGGCCGCTCGCCTGCCTGCCGGGCCGTCGCGGAAGACTATTCCTGGATGGGCTTCCATACGCAGTCCTTCCTCGAGCAGCATTTTTACCAGAGCGCTGCGGGTAGTTCCAGCACGCCTACTGGCCTTGTCGAGGCGCTCAAGATTGCGAGGATCGAGACGAATGGATATGTGAGGACTGGCCATCTTTGTCTCCTGTCCTCTACTGTAACACAGTGTCACACACGCCTCTAATTGCTGCACCGGCTACCATATCCCCGACATGAACTCCAAGCGCCCGCTTGCCGTGCTCGCCTTCTCGCGGCGGCCTCGACACCACTGTGATCCTGCACTGGCTGCGCGCAGAACGGCTGGGACGTCGCGACCTACACGGCGAACCTGGGCCAGCCGGACGCCGACCTCGAGGCCGCGGCGGCCAAGGCGCGCTCGATGGGCGCGGTCGACACGTACGTCGAGGACCTGCGCGCGCGAGCTGGTGGACGAGTTCTTCCTGCCGGTGCTGCAGATGCACGCCCGCTACGAGGGCCGCTACCTGCTGGGCACGTCGATTGCGCGCATGCCGACGGCGCGGGGCCAGATGCGCTACGCCAAGCGCATCGGCGGCAACGTCCTCGTGCACGGCTCGACGGGCAAGGGCAACGACCAGGTGCGCTTCGAGACGGTGTACCGCGTGCTGCAGGAGGACCCGGAGTTCACGCTGCGAGGACTTCGGCATCTACGCGCCCTGGAAGGAAGACGGACTTCCTCGCCCGCTTCGGCGACGGCGGCCGCGAGGTGATGACCGCGTACTCGCTAGGAGCACGGCATCCCGCTGCCCAGCGGCGGCACCGACGAAGGGCCGCCGTACTCGCAGGACGCGAACGTACTTCACATAAGCTCCGAGGGCCGGGCGCTCGAGAAGCCGGAGGACGACCACCGCCAGGTGCTGTTCACCTACCTCCAGCGCTGGGACCACACGCCGGACCGGCCGGAGCGCGCTGCGCATCCACTTCGCGAAGGGCAGGCCGGTGCAGCGTGGAGCTGCTGGACGAGGACCGCAACGGCCTCGGGCAAGGGCGTCGAGGTCGGCGACGAGCGACTCGATCGTGCCGGTCGTCGAGTACCTGAACGAGGTCGGCGGGCAAGCACGGCGTCGGGCTGCTGGACATGGTGGAGTCGCGCTACGTGGGGCTGAAGTCGCGCGGCGTCTACGAGGCGCCGGCGCACGCGATCCTGCTGGCGGCGCACGAGGACCTGGAGTCGCTGGTGCACGACCACCGCGTGCTGCACGACAAGGCGCAAGCGCGCGCTCGACGTGGCCGAGGCGGTGTACCAGGGCAAGTGGTTCACGCAGGAGATGGAGTCGTGGCTGGCGGCGAACGCGGTCGAGCAGGCAGCGGGTCACGCGGCTGGAGCGAGGTGCGCCTGTTCAAGGGCAGCGTCCTGCCGGTGGCGCGGTCGAGCCCGCACTCGCTCTACAGCGAGGCGCTGGTGTCCTTCGACACGGCGTCGAAGGAGTACGACCCGAAGAAGGCGCGCGGCTTCATCGACATCCAGGCGACGGAGCAGCAGGCGCAGATGCGGCAGCAGCCGCACGCTGGGGTAGTAGCCGGTCTAGCTGGGCGGTGCGCCGAGGGCCCTGAACGGCTCCGGGACGTAAGTACTGAGCGAGGATCTTCGCCATTCCGGAAGCGCCGCGGCGATGTGCTTGTCTTCGTTCACGAGCCACGCCAGGTGACGCAGGGCGTGTTCCAGCACCTGGTCCACGCCAATCACCGGAGGCGGCGTTGTCGCGCCGCCTCGCGCCAGCTCGGCATGTCTCGCCGTCACTTCGCACCAGGACTCCGGCAGTGTGCTCTCGGGAGATACGACCGCCAAGTAGGTCAGCACGACCTCGGCGCCGTCCTGCCGCCAGGAAGTGGAGTGAAGGACGCCCGGCTTCAGCCCCAGTGATTCAAGTGCGCGCAGAGCGACATCTTCCGGCTTCGCGCCCGCCGGCCAGCCAATCACGAACGAAGCGGCATGCGCCGGCCGCAGGGAGACAATCCCTGCCCTCGATAGGTCACGGGCAGCACCTCGATCGCCTGCATGACGAAGTCGGCCGACCAGGGGATTTCGGATAGCGGGTCGGGCAGGCCCTGAATGTGCGCGGATGGTCGCTGGCGCTTGGTGTCCACCGGAGCTCCTGGAAATTACCCTGATATAGACACGGCCTGAGCCATCACCTGCTCTTCACTGAGCTCCTGCCCGTGCGCGGTCCGTCCATGCTCCTGCACCGCCCGCACGACCACATCTCTGTTGCCGTGAACCCGCCATCCGCATTGGCAGGTTACCTGCCACTGTCCGCTCCCGGCCCTGTCCTGCATCGCAATCGCCTCCACGCCCGGCGCCGGAGAGAGTGCCGGCCCACTTCTCGACCATATTAGTACCAACCGAGGGCGTGCCAGGCACGTTCAGGCGTCAGAACCGGCGTTAGCGCCTCTACCCCGTCCTGTCCCGCATTCCCTAACATGACCCCGTGAACAACTTCGCCGCCCAACGTGGCCCCGATGCCTGAGCGAAAGCCGCGCCGCCCAGCCGGCGACCGCGGCCAGAAGCTCTGGGCCGGCCGCTTCCTCGAAGCGACGAACCCGATGGTCGACGCGTACACGTCGTCGCTGGACGTCGACCGGCGGATGGCCCTGGAGGACGTGCGCGGTTCGATCGCGCACGCGCGCATGCTGGCGCAAGCAGGAGATCATCCCCGCCGCCGACGCGCGAGGAGATCCTCGACGGGCCTGCTGCAGATCCGGAGCGAGATCGAGCAGGGCGCGCTTCGAGATGGACGAGAGCCTCGAAGACGTGCACATGAACGTCGAGGCGCGGCTCGGCGCAGATCATCGGGCCGGCGGCGGCGGGCCGGCTGCACACGGCGCGCTCGCGCAACGACCAGGTGGTGACGGACCTGCGGCTGTGGCTCAAGGACGCGATCGCCGAGACCATCGCCGGCCTGCACGACCTGCAGATCGCGCTGGTGGAGCTGGCGACGGAGAACCGGCGCGTCGTCATGCCGGGCTACACGCACCTGCAGCGGGCGCAGCCGGTGCTGCTGGCGCACCACCTGCTGGCCTACTTCGAGATGTTCGAGCGCGACATCGGCCGCTTCGCCGACTGCTACGCGCGCACCGACGTGATGCCGCTGGGCTCGCGGCGCGCTGGCCGGCGTGCCGTATCCAATCGACCGCGAGATGGTGGCGCGCGAGCTCGAGTTCTGCGGCGATCTCGGCGAACAGCATCGACGCCGTCTCCGACCGCGACTTCGTGATCGAGTACCTGGCGGCGGCATCGATCGCGATGATGCACCTGTCGCGCCTGGCCGAGGACATTGTGCTGTGGTCGACGGCGGAGTTCGGCTTCGTCGAGCTGCCGGACGCCTTCGCGACCGGGTCGAGCATCATGCCGCAGAAGAAAAACCCGGACGTGGCGGAGCTGGCGCGAGGCAAGCGGGCAGGGTCTACGGGGCCCTGGTGTCGCTGCTGACGACGATGAAAGGGCTGCCGCTGGCCTACAACCGCGACATGCAGGAGGACAAGGAGCCGCTGTTCCAGGCCTCACGACACGCTGACATCGACGCTGGAGATCATGGCGGAGATGGTGGTGCAGCCTGCGCTTCCGGGCGCCGCAAAGCGCGGGCGGCGAGCGGCGGCTACCTGCTGGCGACCGACCTTGCGGACTACCTGACGCTCAAGGGCATGCCCTTCCGCGAAGCGCACGGGATCGTCGGGCGGCTGGTGGCGTTCGCGGAGGACGAAGGACGCGAGTTGGCGCAGGATCACGCTGGCGGAGTACCAGCGCTTCTCGAAGCTGTTCGAGGCCGACGTGCTGGCGATCGACGTCTGGTCGTCGGTGCGCTCGCGCGACGTCATCGGCGGGACGGCGCCGCGGCGGGTGGCGGCGGCGCTGCGGCGGGCGCGGACGATCCTGCGGCGGCGGGAGGAGACTTAGGCGGATCTGGCCTTAGATCGCACCGTTGCTGTCCGCTTGCCGCTCGTCCTGATGATGGGTTGTGTCGAACGGGCTCTGGCGAGGGCGGCCTCCCGGACGAAATCGTCAATCTCGATTCCTGCGGCCTCTGCCGCGTCTGCGATTTCATCGAGTTCTTCGCCCTTAATCTCAAATTCAAAGATATTTCGAAAATGAGGTGACACCGAGAACTTCACAGGCTCGCCTGGATCGAGGTCCTCGACGCGAATTCTTTCGGACTCTTCGTAGGCCCTCTGAACTAGTTCGTCGAAGGGATGCTGTTTTCTCTTAGTCATTGGTCTCTGCCTCTTCGTACTTGCGAATGTCGCGCTGGTTGCTCGGCCAGGCGTTGATGGGAAGACCGGTTCGGTCTCCTTTTACGATGAGAGAGATTGTCCAGAAACGTCCTCCCCGGTCCGGCCCAATCATCTGATGTGTGGCTGTGCGGCCTTCCTGCTTGAACAGCCGTGGCTTGCCGCGGAAGACCTCATAGCACACGCGTCGCGAACCACCATGGCGCCTAATGTAGTTTAGGTTATTGCGATTCCAGATGAGATCGTCGAATTCAGGCTCCATCGGCCGATTGATAGTACAGTGAGTTGGTCGGACGCGCCCCCAGTTTGGCGGCGCAACTTTGGTTTGAGCATTCTCCAGGAGCCAACTTTTGACGAAGATCGCGCCTTCAATACTGACCGCGGACGTGGGGCGGCTGGCCGACCAGGTTCGGGACGCCGTCGCCGCCGGCGCGGAGGCTATCCATCTTGACGTGATGGACGGCCACTTCGTGCCGCCGATAACGCTGGGGCCGCTGTTCGTGCAGGCCGTCCGCAAGGCTGTCGACGTGCCGCTGGACATCCATTTGATGGTCGAACGGCCTGAGGATCAGATTGCACCGTTTCGGGACGCGGGCGGCGATACGCTGAACTTCCACATCGAAGCGACCGTGCACGCCCACCGGCTGCTCGGCGAGATCAGGCGGCTGGGCGCGAAAGCCGGCATCTGCTTGAACCCGGGCACGGCGGTGACGGAACTGACGGACCTGCTCTCCGAAGCCGATCAGGTGATCGTGATGACTGTGAACCCGGGCTGGGGCGGGCAGGCGTTCATCGAAAGCGGCCTCGAGAAGGTCTCATGGCTGGCCTCGGAGCGGAAGCGGCGGAGCCTGAACCTGATGATCGAGGTCGATGGCGGCGTGAACCTGACGACGGGACCTCGCTGTGTCGCGGCCGGGGCGGACGTCCTGGTGGCAGGCGCGGTGGTGTACAACGACAAGGCGTCGGTGGCTGACAACATGCGCGCGCTGCGGGCGGCGTTGGAGGGGCACTAGGCTCCAGGGGACTGGCGCAAACGCGGTGTGCGAGTGGTGCGGACTGCGGCGCCGGCCATGGGCGCGATTCGAGTAAAGACTGCGATTCTTCGTCGGCCGCGACGGCCTCCTCAGAATGACAATTCAGCGCGTTGGGACTTTGTTGTGAGTGCGAAGGCAGCGCGTGCAAATCTTGAAGCGGCGCGTCTCGCTGCCAATGGTCAGGTGCTGGATGTGGACGTTGGCTTTGAAGAGCCGGTTGGTCCGGGGCGCGCGGCGCTCCCACTTGCCGGAGTGCGCGTAACGGATGTTCCGGCCGAAGGTGGTGCCTTTGCCGCAGATTTCACATCTAGTCGCCATAACCTTTAGACGTTAACAGCGCAAACGTGTTGCGGCAAGCATGGCGCCGTGAAGCGGCCGCCGAGATTGCCGCGGCCCTTCCGCCTTGCGGCGTCCAGGGCCTCGCAATGACGGGTGGTTGACGGCGCAAACGTGTTGCCGCAAGCAGGGCGCCGTGAAGTGGCCGCCGAGATTGCCGCGGCCCTTCCGCCTTGCGGCGTCCAGGGCCTGGCAATGACGGATCGGGACAGCTTGTCGGAGGGCGATGCTTCCCGCGTCTTCCTGTTATCCTGAGGCCGTGCCGGGTGTATCGCAGACGTTGCAGAGAATTGCCGAGGGCAGGCGGGCCGATCCATTGGCGCCGGTAACGGTTGTGGTGCCGAGCCACGTGGCCGGCCTGCAGCTGCGCCGGCGCCTGGGGGCCATGGGCGCTTTCGCCGGCGTGCGCTTCGAGACGCTGCCGCGAATCGCCGAGATCATCGGCGCGGGCGAGCTGGCGTCGCGGGGCCGTTCACCGCTGGCGCGGCCGATCGGCGACTACCTGGCGGCACAGGTGGCGTTGGAGGCGCGAGAGGAGCTCGCCGGAGTGCGCGAGCTGGCGGGATTCGGCCGCGTGCTGCGCCAGATGTTCCGCCGCCTGCGCCGCGGCGGGATCGACCGGCCGGAGATGGTCAGAGTCCCGCTGACGGCCGGATACATGGGCGAACTTGTACGGCTGTATGCCGAGTTTCGCAGCCGCGGCGCGCGGTTCTACGACGAAGAAGACCTGCTGGATACCGCCGCGCGCGTCCTGCGCGAAAGACGGCCTTCGGTGATCGCCGACCTCGGCGCCGTGTACGTCGTGCCGCCGGCGGGGCTCTCGGCGGGCGCGGACGGCCTGCTTCGGGCTCTGAGGTCTGTGGCGCCGCGGTTCGTGGTGCTGGATGAAGAGAAGGCCGGGGCGCTGGAGGACTTCGTCCTGGCCCCCGACCCGGCGAGCGAAGCCCGCGAGGCCGCGCGCGAGGTGTTGCGTCTCCTCCAGGAAGGGGCCGGCCTGGACGAGATCGCGGTCTTCCACGGGGCGGACGCATCCTACGCGAAGCTGCTGCGTGAGGCTTTTGCGGCGGCGGGGCTGCCAATGGCGCTGATGCCGGGCGTGCCGCTGACGGAAACGATCGCCGGCCGAGCGGTGCTGGCCCTGGCCTCCCTGCCCGCGGAGGATTACGCGCGCACGGCGGTGATGGATTTCCTCCAGATCGCGCCCCTGCGGCCGCGCATCCCTGCGAAGGACGGCGCCATCTTTCCCCAGGCCTCGCGCTGGGACCGGCTCTCGCGCGACGCCGGCGTGACCAAAGGCATCGATCGCTGGCATCAGGGACTGGACGCCCGCACGGCTGACCTGCGCTCCGACCTCGATTCTCATGCCCTCGACGCAGATGACTGGTGGCGAGATCGGATACAGCGCGATCTGGACCTGACGGACGGGATGCGCCGCGCCATCGAAGCCCTGGCCGAGCGGCTGGAGCCGCTGCGCGAGGCCCTCCCCGCGCGCACGTTTATCGACAGGTTTGGCGCCACCGTGGACGAGTACCTGCTGCCCGACGCGCACGCTTTGGACCTGGTGAAGGCAGAGATAGAGCAGTTGGGGACGGTGGGCGCCGTGGGCGGCAGCTTCTCGCTCGGCAGCTTCGTGCAGGCGCTGCGGGCAAACCTCGAGATTGCCGCGCTGCGAGAGAAGGGCCTCGGCGAAGGCGTGCTGGTGGCGGACTACCGGGTGGCGGCGGGGCTTGAGTTCAAGCACGTCCTGATCTGCGGCGCCTACGAAGGTTCTTTCCCCGGCGGCCCCGGCAACGACACCCTGGTCGATGACGCCGAGTGGCGGGCGCTGCGCGCGACGTTCCCATTGATCGAGGACGCCGCCCTGCGGATTCAGCGCGCCGGCGAAGCCGCCGGACGGGCGATGGCGGCCGCGGGCCGGGGCCGGCTGACGTGGATGGCGCCCCTGTTCGAGCCCGGCGGCACGCGCGAGTACTACGCATCACCCCTGATGGTGCAGGCGGCGGGCCGCCAGGACGCGAGCATTCGTAGCGCCTCACAGCTGCGGCGAGCGGCCGGGAATTCGACGCTGCGGCGCTCGCTTTCGCCGCTGGCGGCAGGCCTGCGTGGCCCGGCGGTAGACCGCGGCGAGTCGGCGCTGCGCCAGGCAGTCTCGGACGTGCAGGCCGGCGTGCGCCCGGGACCGGGCCATCGGCTGCACGCGCCGCTGGTGATGTTGCGGTCGCGGCGCGGCAAAGACTTTTCGGCCTACGACGGCAACCTGACCGCGCTCGCGGACGGGCGCTTGTGGACGGCGCGCGCCGCCTCGCCCACTTCGCTGGAGACGTACGCGGCCTGCGGCTACCGCTACCTGATGAGCTATGTCCTGAGGCTCAACGTGGTCGAGGAGCCGGAGGAACGCGACGTCATGGAAGCCGCCGAGCGCGGCACCGTGATGCACGAAGTCCTGGACGCCTTCTTCAAAGAGAAGCAGGGCGAAGGCCGGCCACGGCCGTACGAAAAGTGGCGGCCGGACGACCGCCTGCGCCTGCGCCAGCTTGCCGAGGCCAGGCTGGACGAAGCGCGGCGTCGCGGGAAGACGGGCCTGGACATCTTCGCAGAGCACGACACGAGGACCATCCTCTCCGACTTGGCCGCGTTCCTCGAGGCTGATGACATCTTCCGGCAGGAGACGGGGGCGGTGCCCGCGAAGTTCGAGGAACGCATCCCGCCGGTCTCGATCGGCGGCGTGGAGATGCGCGGCGTTGTCGACCGCATCGACATGACCCCGGACGGCAAGTCGGCCTGGGTCATCGACTACAAGACAGGGGTGGCCTCTACATTCGAGGGCGTCGTCAAGGGCCCGGACGCGCCGTTCGCCGGTGGCAGCAAGCTGCAGCTTCCGGCCTACGTGACGGCGGCGGGTGACGCAGAGCGGGTGGAGGCGCTGTACTGGTTCATCTCGGAGCGCGGCGGCTTCGAGCGCATCGGCTACCAGCCGACGCCGGAGAACCAGGCGCGCTTCGGCGCCACGGTCAGCGCGATCGTCGACGGCATCGCGAAGGGGGCCTTCCCGGCGGTCCCGGGTGAGGAAGACGACTACTACAAGACCTGGGAGAACTGCCGCTGGTGCGATTTCTCGCGCATCTGCTCCGTGCGCCGCGACCAGGACTTCGACCTCAAGGCCGCGGACCCGGCGATGGTGGGCTGGTGGGACGTCGGCGCCACCGCCAGAGGGCAGAAGCCGTGACGGCCTCCGCGCGCGACCCGGACGAAGAGGCCCGGCGGCAGATCCGCGAGCTGCTGGACGAGACCTTCCTCGTCGAGGCCGGGGCGGGGACCGGAAAGACTTCGGCCCTCGTCGAGCGCGTGATCGCGCTGGTGCTCGGCGGCCGCACTGTCGAGCGCATCGTCGCGATCACGTTCACGGAGAAGGCGGCGGCGGAGCTGCGTGACCGCGTGCGCTCCGGCCTTGAGGCGCGGTCCGCCGCGGTGGAGACCGCGCCCGAGGGACGCGCGCTGATCGAGGCGGCGCTGGCATCGCTGGACCGGGCGCACATTTCGACGATCCACGCCTTCTGCAGCGCACTCCTGCGCCAGTTCGCGCCGCAGCTCGCTGTCGACCCGGCGTTCGAGCTCCAGGACGAAGTGCTCGCCGAGCGCCGCTTCGAGGAGCGCTGGCGCCTCTACCTCGATGGCCTGGGCGCCAGCCTCGTCGCCCGCGAGGCGGTCGACCGCGTGCTGGACCTCGGCCTGACGCCCAGGGACATCGGCGGCCTGGCGCGGCGCTGTGGAAGCAGCCCGAACTGGCGCCATTGCTCGCCGCGGCGCCCCTGACCGCGCCAGCGCCGGCCTGGCCGGACATCGCGGCGATGATTTCATCGTTGCGGAACCTGCCGTTGGCAAGCGTGCCGGACGGGGACCGGCTCAAAGCCCGAGTCGAGGCGCTGATTGCGTCTCTGGAGGCCCTGGCCGGCGCCGGCGATCGCAGGGAGTCGCAATTGGTAGCGACTTGCGCAGCGCAGCCTCAGGGCCTGGGCAACGCCGGCCGGCAGGGCAACTGGCCGGATATCGGCGCGGCGCGCGCCACGGCGCAGGAGGCGCTGGATGCTCTGCGGGCGACACTGGCGGCGGCGCGCTCGGAGGCGCTGGCGGCGCTCCTGGGCTATGCCGTCGACTTCGTGATGCGCGATGCAAGGGATCGGGGCCGCGAGGGCAAGCTGGTCTTCGACGACCTGATCCTGCGGGTGCGCGAGCTTCTGCGGGACAAGCTTGCGGCGCGTCACCTGATCCGCGAGCGCTTCGACTGCCTGCTGATCGATGAGTTCCAGGACACCGACCCGTTGCAGGTCGAGATGGCCTGGGCGTTCGCCTCCGACCCGAATACCGGCATTTTGGACGCGGGGCGCCTGTTCCTTGTCGGCGACCCGAAGCAATCGATCTACCGTTTTCGCCGCGCCGACATGGCCGTCTATTCGGCCACCAGAGGCCGGGTGGCCCAGGCCGCGGGGCTTCTGCCGGAGCTGACGCTGAACCGCCGCTCCCGCGGCCAGGTTGTAGCCTGGGTCAACAACGTCTTCCTCGGCGTCATAGGCACGGGGGACGCGCCGGAGTTCCAGCCGCCCTATCGCGAGATCGACGCCTGGCGCGACACCGCCCTCAAGGGCCCGGGTGTTGGCTGGCTGGGCGAGGCGATCGAGCAGCCCGCGCGCGAAGTGCGGCGCCGCGAGGCGCAGGCGGTGGCTGCCCAGGTGCGGGCGGCGCCGGACGGCGGCTGGGAGGTGGAGGACAGGGATACGCGGGCCGTCCGCCCGGCGGCGTATCGCGACATCGCGATCCTGGTGCCGACGCGGGCGATCCTGCTGCCGCTGGAGCGGGCGCTACAGGACGCCGCCGTCCCGTATCGCGTCGAGGGCGGCAGCCTGGTCTACGGCACGCAGGAGGTGCGCGACCTCATCAACTGCCTCACGGCGATCGACGACCCTGCCGACGAGGTCGCCGTTGTCGGCGCGCTTCGCAGCCCCGCCTACGCCTGCTCCGACGTGGACCTGGCGCGCTTCCGCCTCGAGGGCGGCCGTTTCGACTACTTGAACCGCGGCCAGGACCAGCGCGAAGGCCCTGTGCCGCCGGCCCTGGCCAGCCTGCGCGCCTTCCACCAGACGCGGCACGAATTTTCACTGGCGGCCCTGGTCGAGCGATTCCTGGCGGACCGCGGCCTGGTCGAAGTCGGGATACTCGATCAGGCCGGCCGCAACAGCTTTCGGCGGGCGCGCTTCATGGTCGAGCAGGCGAGGGCGTTCGAAGGGGGCGGCCCCGAGAGCCTGCGGGCATTCGTGGGCTGGCTGGAACGCCGCGCCGGCCGGGCCGTGCTGGACAACGAAGGCGCCGGCCTGGACGACGACGAAGACGCCGTGCGCGTGCTCACAATCCACGGCGCCAAGGGCCTCGAGTTCCCGATCGTCTTTCTCGCCGGCCTCGGCGCTTCGGTGGCGGCCGACCGGCGCGTCTTCGGCATCGACCGGACGACGGGCGAGATCGCCGTGACGGCCGGCACGCAGGGGCGGGGGCAGTTCATGTTGGGGCCTGTGCAGCAGATCAACAGTCAGGAAGCGCAGCACCTGCGCGCCGAACGTGACCGCCTGCTGTACGTCGCCGCTACACGGGCGCGGGACCACCTCGTGGTGTCGCTGTACCACAAGCAGGGCGCGCCGGACACGTCCGCGGGACGCCTGATCGATCACGGCGGTCGCGAAGGCGCGGTCGAGCTGCCGGCGCTGCCGGCGGCCCCAGCTTCGCGGCGCAACGGGCTCGAGACGCTGGACGTCGACCTGGCGGGGCCGCCGGAGGAGTTCGAAGAAGCGCGGCGGGACCTCGTGACCGGGGCCGTCAAGCGCAGGTTCACCAGCGCGACGGCGCTGGGGCCCCAGCTCAAGCGCGAGACCAGCGATGAGACGGAGCCGTGGGCGCGCGGGCGCGGCGGCACGCACGCCGGGCGGGCGGTGCACGCGGCGTTGCAGAGCGTTGGCTGGGACGCCGGCGATGAGGAGGTTGCGGCCGTAGCGGCGGCGCAGGCGGTCGCGGAAGCGATCCCCGACCGCGCGGCCGAGGTCGCGCGCCTGGTGCGAGCGGCACTGGGGACGCAGGCGGCCTCGCGAGCGCGAGCTGCCGCGCGGGCGCTGCGGGAGGTGCCCTTCGCCATGCCGCTGGACGGCCTGCTGGTCGAAGGCTTCGCCGACGTCGTCATAGACGGCGACGACGGCATCGAGATCGTCGACTGGAAGACGGACGACGTCAGCGAGCGCGAAGCGGCCGAACGACTGCGAGGCTACGAGCTCCAGGCCGGCCTGTACGTGCTGGGCCTGGAGGCTGCCACGGGACGCAAAGTCACCCGGGTCACGTATGTATTCGTGCGCGCCGGGCTGGAGCTTTCGCCGGGCGAGCCGGCCGCGCTGGCGGAGCGGGCGCTGGCGGCGGTTACGAGGTGACCGTCTCCCCCGGCCCCTCTCCCGGGTAGGGCGAGGGGAGTGGGAGGGCGGAGGTAGGTGTTGGGATGGCGGGCGGCCAATGACACCACCAGCCGGCGGTGCTAGGCTACGCCTTCGGACGAAACAGACGGGGCATTCGCATCAAGGAGACAACGATGGGCAAGCTGGACGGCAAGGTCTGCGTCGTAACGGGCGCGAGCAGGGGGATTGGGGCCGAGATCGCGCGCGTGTTCGCGGCCGAAGGCGGCAAGGTTATCGCCGCGGCGAGGACGCTGCACGAAGGCGACCATCCCCTGGAGGGCTCGCTGGACACAACGATCAGCGACATCAAGAAGGCTGGCGGCGAGGCGGCGGCGGTGACCGCGGACATCTCCAACCCCGAGGACTGCGAGAAGCTGATCAAGTCCGCCCGCGAGATCTACGGGCCTGTCGACGTGATGGTCAACAACGCGGCGCTCACTTACTTCATCCCGGTGAAGGATTACCCGCTGAACCGCTGGATGCGCTCCTGGGCGGTGAATTTCCACGCCCCGTTCATCCTCAGCAAGCTGGCGCTGGAGGACATGATCCCGCGCCGGAGCGGCAGCATCGTCAACATCTCCTCGGGCGCGGCGATTGGGCCCGGGCGAGGGCCGTACGAAGGGCGCTCGAACCCGGAGGCCGGCGGCACCTGCTACGGCGCCGAAAAGGCGGCACTGGAGCGCTTCAGCCAGGGCCTGGCGCAGGAGGTGTACGGCTTCGGCATCTCGGTGACCTGCGTGTCGCCGTCCCAGGTGGTGCCGACGCCGGGCACCGTCTTCCACAAGCTCGTCAGCGGCATGGACGACCCCCGCGGCGAGAACCCGAACCTGATGGCGCGCGCGGCACTGCTGCTGGCCAGCGAGCCGCTGGCCAAGGTCACCGGCCGCGTTACCTACAGCCAGGAGATCCTCTCCGAGTTCGGCTGGATATCGAAGGAAGAGGCGAAGGGCACCGGCGCGACGCCCGAGCGACGGGGCAGCGGCTACAGCCAGATCTAGCCTGTCGGCTGGTCAGCACTTCAGCCAGAGGGCGCCGCGAGGCGCCTTCTCGGTTCTGGCTGAACGGCTGAAATGCTGAACTGCTGACAGGCTACGCCGGCCGGCACGCCTCCATGACCGCGCGCGCGGACTCGATGGTCGGGCGGGCGGCGACGACGCGGACGATGGCGGTGTCGAGGCCCTCGGCGAGCTGGCGGAAGGCCTTTGGCGGCGCCTGCCGCGGGGCCGTAGTAGCCGACGGCGCGCAAGATCTCGTCCGGGAAGGCGTCGGCCATCTCGTTCGGCGGGGCGCCGGCTTCGCGCATGCGGTCCATGGCGGCGAGCTGCTGAGCGTAGCCCATGCGCTCGAAGTGGGCGCGGTAGCCCTGGGGGCGGCCTTTGGCGTCCGGCCGGCCCATGGCGTAGCCCATGACGGCGCGGGCGTAGGCCGCGCGCGCCGTCGGCACGTCGTCGTCGACGCAGATACGGATGTATTCGGCGACCTTGACCTCGGAGGGGTCGCGGCCGGCCTTCTTCGCGCCTTCGGCGATGCGTTCGCGGCTCCAGGGAATCTGCTCGGCCGAGCACCAGTTCAGGGAGGCGCCGTCGGCGACCTCGCCGGCCAGCCGCAGCATCTCCGGCCCCAGCGCGCCCAGGTAGACGGGCGTGGCCGGCGGCGGGTCGATGCCCAGCCGGGCGCCGCGATAGGTGAAGGACTTCGACTCGATGGTTATGGGGCGGCCGCGGGTCAGGTCTCGAATCGCCGTGACGTAGTCGCGCATGAGCTGCAGGCTGGAGGTCTGGCGCATGCCGAACTGCTGGCGGTACTGCGGCGTGTAGGCGGTGCCGGTGCCGACGCCGAGGATGAACTTGCCGCCGGTGAGCTTGCTGACGGTGCCGGCTGTCATCGCGAATCCCATCGGCGTGCGCAGGCCAACGGGGGAGACGGCGATGCCGGTCTCGAGGCCGCCGGGCACGACCTCGGCGGTCGCCTTCCAGCGCAGGTAACACAGGACCATCGAGTCCTCGCCGGCGCCTTCGGGCGTCCAGACGCTGGTGTAGCCCATGCGCGCGGCCTCTCGCGAGAGCTGCTCCTGCTCCTCGAAGGAGAGCCTCAGCGTCGCGTCCAGCCCGACTCCGATGTCCATGCGGGTCCTCCGTGACGGCGTTAGTCCGGTAAGTATGCCACCGAGCCGGAGGAAGGGGGATTGGGGCTGTCTTAACTAAGCGAACACTAGAATTGAGGGTTGATTGCATCTTGACACGAACGGCTTCGAAACCAATACTCTTGCCAAATCGCATAGCCGTGAGTCTTTTCGGCTAAAGATTACATCTATAGGCCGGAGAGGAGCCAGAGGGAGAATCTGATGGCACAGACGAGTTATTGGGAGCGGATAACCCAGTCGCGCATCAGCCGGCGGAGGGCGCTCAGTGGCGCCGCAGCAGCCGGGATCGGCGCGGCCGCCCTTGGGGTCGTTGGTTGTGGCGGGGGCGGTAGACGGAGGTGGCGGCGGCGCCAGCAAGGTGGACCCGAACGCCATCCTCTACAACTGGCAGCTTCCGGACGACACCAAGCAGGCGCGCGAGGCCGGCCCCCACATTGGCCCCTCCTCGAACGACATCACCGGCACCCTGGACCCGACCAAGAGCCCGAGCTTCACCACGCTGGCGGTCGCCGGCGTCTCCTACGAAGCCCTGCTGGTCGGGAATAGCGGGTCGGGCGTCGACCCGGCCTCTGCCGAAGGCCGCAAGATCAACGGCGGCCTGGCGGAGAAGTTCGAGGTCAGCGCCGACGCCGCCCAGTTCACCTTCACGATGCGTCCGAACGTGAAGTTCCATCCAATCGCCCCGGTCAACGGCCGGGTGATGGACATCGACGATTGGAAGGTCACGATGGAGCGCACCATGGCGTCCAGCCCGCTGCTGGCGGCCAACCTCAAGGACAGCATCGACACCATCGCCTATCCGGACTCGAAGACCATGGTCTTCAAGCTGAAAGGGCCTAACGTCGGCTTTCTGCGGCTGATGCAGTCGGGCAGCGCGAGCTTCTTCGTCGTCCCGAAGGAGATTGCGACCAATGAGGAAATCTTCGCCCAACAGGCCATCGGCACCAACTTGCGTGTCCTGACGCGATTCCAGCCCTCGATCGGCCGCGAGTACAAGCGGCACGTCGACTTCTGGCGCGGCAAGCCGTTCATCGAAAGCTGGAGCGTCCCGATCATCCCCGAGACGGCGAACCAGCGGGCGCAGTTCACCACGCGCAACTCCCATGGCTACATTCCTCCCCAGACGGACGTCCTGCTGCTGCGGAAGGACTACCCGCAGGCGCGCATGCTCAAGGGCGACCCGGGCGGCAGCTACCGCACCAACTTCTTCGGCTACAAGGAGTTCGAGACTTCACCCTGGGGCGACGCTCGCGTCCGCATCGCCATGCGCATGGGAGTCGACTGGAAGGCCGTCCGCGAGCAATTCGGGAACCTGGCCGAATTCTCGGCCGCCGGCATCCCCGTCGACAGCACGATGCCAACCCACGTGAAAGTCTGGCGGCACCGCGGCCGCCTACTGGCTAAACCCGGAGGAGAACAAGCTCGGCGACCTGTCCAAGAACTTCCTCTTCAACGTCGCCGAAGCGAAGAAGCTCCTCAGCGCCGCCGGCGTCGCGAACGGCTTCAACATGGAAGGCTACATGAACGGTGGCACCGAATACGGCACCAGCGTCTACCCGCAACTGGTCCAGGTCACCATCGACCAGTGGAAAAAGAACCTGAACGTCAACGTGAACCTGAACCGCCCGCCGTACGCCGAGTTCCTGCCGAACTTCTACAACGAAGCGAGACTACAAGGGCATCGTTGTCCAGCAGCCCGAGTTCGTCTACAACGAGATCGACCAGGAGCTGTTCAACTGGTTCCACTCCAGGGGCGGGCGCTACAAGAGCTTCCCCGACGCGAAGGTGGACGACTTCATCGACAAACAGCGCAAGGAGCTGGACGACACCAAGCGCGCCACGATCATCGCCGACTTCCAGAAGTACATGGCCGAGAAGATGTACACGATCCCGGGCGACGGCGTCTCCGGCGGCTTCGGTTTCCAGCAGAAGTGGTACAGGAACACGGCCTTCCCGAACCACCTCGCCTGGATCGACGACAAGAACAAGCCGGAGTACGCCTGACGGGCGCGGCTCTGATTGCCGCCGCGGGCACCTCCCGCGGGACGGATGGAGGGAGCACTGGCTTCGCGGACGCCGCGAAGTGCCAGAGGGTAATTCTGGAGGTCGTGCGTGGGCCAATACGCGTTCCGCCGGATCTTGCTGCTGATACCAACGCTGGCCGCGATGTCACTGGTGTTGTTCATGGTGATTCGCGTGCTGCCGCCGGAAGACGCCCTCGAGCGGCAGGTGCTGGACGCGGATTTCGACCAGCAGGCGCTGACGCGGCTGCGGCAGGACCTGGGGCTAGACGGTTCGTTGTTCTCTCAATACGTGAACTGGGTGACGGGGGTCTTGACCGGCGACCTGGGTAAGTCGATCCACACGCACAAGCCGATCTCGGAGGAGCTGGCGTTTCGCATCCCGGTGAGCTTCGAGCTCAGCGTCATCGGGCTCATGTTCACGTGGGCGATTTCGTTCCCGCTGGGGGTGCTGAGCGCGGTCTTCCAGGATAAGAGCCCGGACTACCTGCTGCGCGGAGGGGCGTACTTGCTCGACTCGATACCGGGGTTCGTGATCGCGATCCTGATGATCACGTATCTTGCGGTGTACTTCGACTGGACGCCGCCGATCACGTTCTCGTACCTGTGGGACGACCCTGTACGGCACCTCCGGATCATGCTCCTGCCGACGTTCATTATCGGCATTGGCTCGGTCGGCAACCTGATCAGGTTCACGCGCACTTTCCTGCTGGAGGTGCTGAGACAGGACTATATCCGCACTGCACGGGCGAAGGGCCTGCCGGAGAACACGGTGCTGGCACGGCACGCACTGCGAAACGTGGCCCTGCCTTTCGTCACGATCATCGGCGGCACCATACCGGCCCTGCTTACGAGCAGCGTCATTATCGAGAACTTGTTCAGCCTGCCGGGCATGGGACGCTACCTGACGAACGCCGCCGGCAACCTCGACTACCCGGTGATCATGACGACGACGATGGTCTTCGCCGTGATCACGCTGGCGTCGCAGCTGATTGTGGACCTGTCTTACGCCTGGCTGGACCCCCGCGTGTCCTACGCTTCGGGGGGCGGCGGCAGGCGCAGGCGTTAGCGGAGGAGCGTCACCGTGACGATAGACCGAAGCGCGCTATCCATCGGCTACGGGGAGGCGCGTGCCGGATTCGAACAGAAGCCGCCTCTATACCGGCGCATCCCTTCGAACCTGCTGAAGTTCGCGAAAGACAAGCCGCTGGGGGCGTTCGGCGGCGTCCTGGTCCTGATCCTGATCTTTCTGGCCGTCTCCGGTGGCGGGCTCACGGGTATCGTCGACCGCGACATGCCGAGCATCGCGCCCTACCGCTACGATGAGTACCAGCTTGGCAAGGACAAGCTCCAGGGGCCTTCGTTGTCTCATCTCTTCGGCACCGACGAGCTGGGCCGCGACGTCTTCAGCCGGCTTGTGTACGGGGCGGGCGTCTCGATTACCATCGGCCTGGGCGTCTTCCTGCTGAGCACGACGCTCTCGACGACGATTACGCTGATCAGTGGCTATTACGTCACGTCGGTTGACCTGATCTTACAGAGGTTCATCGAGATATTTGGCGTGCTGCCGGACTTGATCATCCTGATCTCGCTGATGGCCATTTACGGCGCGAACCCCCTGACCTTCGTCGTGACGCTTGGCGTGCTGGGCGGGATCAACACGTCGCGAGTGCTGCGGTCGGTGATCATCGGCCTGCGGGGTATGCCGTACGTCGAGGCGGCGAAGTCGATCGGCGCCAGCGACAGACGCATTTTGACGAAGTACATCCTGCCGAACGTGTTCTTCCTGATCATCGTCGGCGCGACCACGAGCATCTCCGCGGCGATCACGGCGGAGGCGGGCCTGGCGATTATCGGTTTTGGGCTCAACCCCAGCTTTCCGACCTGGGGCACCATGCTCAACGCCTCGCGTGAGTTCCTGCGCGTGGGGCCGCACCTGGCAATCTTCCCAGCGCTGATGCTGGCGATGACGATCTTCGGCTTCCGGCTCCTGGGCGACGCCCTGCGCGACGTGCTGGACCCGCGCTTGAGGGGCAGCCGGTAGGCGAGCTGTCAGCTATCAGCTGTCAGCCAAAATCCGGACCAGGTTGTCGCCCAAAAGGGGCCGTCCGCGCTACAGTAAGCAGCGATTTCTTAAGCTGAAGGCTGATAGCTGACAGCTGATAGCTCACATAATGACCAAGACCGACATCCGCGTCCTGCCCGAGGAGGACGTCGAACGCTGGAAGTACGTCGAGGGGCTGGCCTTTACCGCCACGCCCGAGGTTGTCGAGCGCGACACGAAGCACCACAAGGCCGAATGGACGCTTGCGGCCTACGCCGATGGCCGGCTGCAGGCCGCAGCGACGTCGATGCCGTATACGCTCGGCCTCGAGGGCAACGAAGTGCGCATGGGCGCCGTGACCTCGGTGGTGTGCATGCCGGAGTACCGGCGACAGGGATTGGTCGGCGAGCTTCTGCGCGAGACGTTGAAGCGCTCCCGCGACCTGGGCGAGCCCCTGAGCGGGCTGTGGACGCCGCACCCGGCGCTGTACCGGCGCTACGGCTGGGAGATCGCGACCGAGTCTTACCGCTTTGCCTTCGACCCGAAGCGGGTGGCCCTGGAGCCGGCCCCGGCGCCGGACGGCAAGCTGCGCGAGCTGCCGCGCGAGCAATGGCGCCTTGCGGACCGCGTCTACAAGCCGTGGGCATCGCGGCGGAACTCCGTCGTCATTCGTGACGAACTGCGCTGGCAGCAAGTGCTCGCGAACGACCAGCGGCGCGTCTACCTGTACACGGACGAAGGGGGCGAGCCTCAGGGCTTCGCGATCCTGACCGTCACGCCGGGCAGCGAAGCCTCCACCCTGGTGGTGAACGAGCTCCTTTCCCTGTACCGGCGAGGCCTATCGCTCCCTCCTGGGCCTGATCCTGAGCCACGATCTCTCGAACCCGGTGCAAATGTGGTCTTCGGTCGACGAACCGTTGATCGACATCGCCATTGACCCGCGGCCGATCGCGAGGGAGCCGTTCTGGGGCCTCATGCTGCGCATCGTCGACGCCGCCGAGGCGTTCGGGCGGCGGCCGGCCTACGGCGAGGGCCGCCTGGTGCTGCGCCTGCGCGACGACGTCTGTCCCTGGAACGACGGCGTCTGGGAGGTGCAGTCCGCGGGCCCGCGCCTGGTCGCGGAGCGCTGCGACGACGAGCCGATGCTCACGGTGGACGCGCGGGCGCTGGCGCAGCTCTACAACGGCTTTCGCAGCGCCACCATGCTGGCGCGGACCGGCCGCCTGGAGGCGCACCACCCACGGGCGCTGGCGATAGCGGACATCCTCTTCGCGATGCGCACGACGCCGTTCTGCGCGGACGAATTTTGAGGAAGTAATCAGCAGTCAGAAATTAGTCATTAGTAATTAGTCATGTTCATGGGGCTGGCTGTAAGGAACGGCACCTTGAAGGTGAACAGGGATGGCCTTCTCGCCTCATCGGCGCCTCGGGCGTCCAGCCCACACTCACGCGCGGGTCTTGACCCGGACACGGCGTCCAGCAAGCAGCGCGACTGGCTCGGGAACGCGATTGCCTTATCCGGTCCGGCCACCCCCGGCTTCCTCAATTGTCCACTTAACGGTCGACCGCGCGACCTGCCTGCCCGGGAAACGAATTCGTAGTCAGAGTGAAGCGAGCCAGCCGGCGGCGAGGATTACCGCGGCCGGGGCGATGAGGCGGAAGGCGTGCGATGCGGCTTCGCGGCGCGGCGAGCCGCGATAGGCGGCCGCCGCGGCCAGCACCAGCGTCGCGTAGACAGCCAGCGTGACGGCGAGCGCGGCGGCGTCATACGAGAGCCAGGGCACGGTTAGCGCAATGACGGCTACTGGCGCCGCGAGGCAGGCGAAGAGCAGGCCCAGGGAGCGCGCGCGGCCCAGGCCGGCGACCAGGCCGCCGGCGCCCGCGGCGGTGTCTGTCTCCACGTCAGGCAGGGTGTTGGCGATGTGCGCCGCGACGGCCAGTGGCGCGCCGATCGCGTAGAGCCAGAGGAAATCTGAGCGGAAGCTATCGGTTGCGGCCCAGACGTAGGGCGGAAGCAGGGCGAAGGCAGCGACGTAGGCGAGCCAACTGAAGCGCGTGTCCTTGAGCCTAATGTTGTATGCGAAGCCGCAGGCGGTGCCGAGCGACGAGTAACGCCAGCACGCCCAGCCCCATCGTCGCGCCAACAATCGCCGGCGGCAATCGCGGCTGCCGGCGCCAGGAAGGTAAGCGCGCGCGGCGAGACGAGGCCGGAAGGCACGGGCTTGGACGGCTGGTACGCCGCGTCGCGCTCACGGTCGAGGTAATCGTTGTTCCAGCCGATCGAGAGCTGGGACAGCAGCATCGCCAGGGCGGCGAGGGCGAGGCGAGGCGCATCGATGTCGCCGTGGCTGGAGGCCAGGCCCAGGAGGACGGTGAGGCTGACGACCATCGCGACAGGGAAGGGGTGTGACGCCTGGACGAGGCCGCGGGCGGTCGGCCAAAGTGATGGACCCGCCTCGGGCGGGCGTTCGGCGGCGGACACCACGCCCTCAGACGGGCTCGTCCAGCGGTCCGGGCCAGTCGGCGTAGCTCCGGCCCGGCTGGCCGGCGAATCGCAGCAGTAGCACCAGGACAACGCTGGCAAAGCCCACGGCCAGGGCGTCGCGGACCGCCATCCAGGCCACGTCATGCGCCATGCGGGCAAGCTCGGCGTCGACGGGTGAAGACAACGAGGTAGCCGCCAATCGACCGACGAACCACGCGGCGAGCGAAGGCAGCAGGAACGCAAAGCCGGCGATGGCGCTCAACCGGAAGACGTTCGCCGGCCCCGCCGGGGAAGCAAAGAGCACGAGCGTGGCGAAAACCACCGAGGAGACGATCGAGGCGAGGAGCGCCGCGCGCCACAGCGCCTCGTTGTCGTGGCCCAGGAGCGCGATCGCCCAGCGCGCCGGCTGGGTGACCGAGATGTCGCCCGTGCCGCCTTCGCCGTCGACGAAAGCGGAGCGGCCTTCCTGGTACAGGCGCGCTCCCGCGGCACCGGCAATGGCATCGGGGAGGGCGTCGTCGGAGGACGAGAGGACGGCAGCGGTCGGGATCGATACGGGTACGGGGATGCCGGTCACGTCGACCTGCCCGCGGACGCGGTCTTTGGCCGCGGCGCGCAAGTCCTCGCGGTGGGCGGGGGCCCAGCGGTCCAGCTCGAACATGGCGGAGGCTAGGCGGCCGAGAAGGCGCGGCCCGGCCGTGGCGCTCGTCGCCTGCGCGCCGGTGAGGGCGCAGAGGGAGATGAACACCGAGATCGCGAACAATAGGCCGGGGATTGTGCGCCTGCGTTTCACTCCAACCGCACCACCGTCAGGCCGGCAATTCTATCGTGGAGGGCGCGGCGTCCACCATCGGCAGCGCCGGTGACGAACGCGACCAGGGGCGCGACCACGCAGAGTATGGCCATCGCCGAGCAGGCAACGATCACCCCCGCGCTGGAGACCGAGCTGATCGAGGTCAGGGCAGCCAGGATCCAGAACAGGCCCAGGACAGGGTGAAAGACCAACGGGTGAAGGGCGGCCAGGTAGAGCACAAGGCGCGCCAGCGAGGGGTCGCGGCCATCCGGGCGCAGGACGGCGAGGCCGGTGATGTACTGGCCGATGGTCTGGCCGCGGCGCCAGAGCAGGGCGATCATGAAGATGGCCCAGGCAGGGATAGAAGCCAGGGATATGTAGACGAAGACCCAGAGCGCGGAGTCGGACACGTCGCGAAAGCCGCTTTCGGTCTGGAGGAGAAGGGTGAGCGCGGCCACTCCGACGAAGGCGACGGCGAAGATCGCAAGAATAGTCGAGTCTATGGCGTAGGCCATGAGGCGGCCGCCGAAGACGCCTTCGAGGCCGTCGGCGGTACCTGTCCGAGATAGGGCAGCGCCGCGGTTGGAACTGAGCCTGGCCGAAGGGCGGGAAGATGCGGCCAAACGTTCGGCCATGTTGTCAGGGATTATATCATCGCCTGCGTCTCGCCTTGCTGGCCTCCTGAACCGCCCTGTAGGGTGGATTCGTGGCTATAGATGTTTCCGTATCTTCGCGGCCCTCAGCCGGCCGCCTGCTGGCCTTCAGCGCCTGGGTGATCCTTGTCCTGGGTGCGGTCATGATCGCCGCCGTCCTGAACGCGTCGTGGCATCTGAAGCCTGGGCCGGACGAGTTCAACGTCCCCAGGTGGGAGCTGCACAACTTCGCCAACAGGTGGCTCTGGGGTGCTGGCGAGCTATTTCGCTCCGGCCGGAGCCCGGAGAGGCAGGATGAGGACCTGCGGCGTTTCTTCGCCGCGGTCGCCGAGGTCGAGCGGCTGGAGCGCCAGACGGGTGAAGAGGGCTCGTCCGAGCTGAGCGCGGCGATCGCCGAGCGCGACCGCTACGAGAATCGTGCTGAAGCAACCCTCGAGAGCAGGATCAGTGACGTGGCGAAGCACCGGGGCCTGACGCGCGACTTCGGCCCGCTCGGCGACGTCCTCTGGCCGCCGGTCGACATGGAGTTCACGACGCCGCCACGAAGCCTGGCGACCTCGCCGCGGGACAAGATCGAGCTGAAGAGCACGAGCCTGCTCGAGGCCGGCCTCGACCTCGAGGACGTCACGCGCATCGAGCACGAACGTGAGTCCAGGGACGGCAACACCTCCGCCCTGGCTTCGCCGACCGCGGGCGTCGGCGCCTACCCCACCATCGTCACCTACACGGACAGCTATCGAGAGGCGGTCGAGACCGCGGCGCACGAATGGACCCACAACTATCTCGCCTTTCGGCCGCTGGGCGTGCGCTATTACGAGAACAATGACCTGCGCACGATGAACGAGACCGTCGCGGACCTCGTCGGGCAGGAGGTCGCGGCCCAGGTGATGCAGAAGTGGCCGCTGCCGCCGGCGCAACCGGCCGCGACTTCGCCAGCCCAGGGACGCCCCAGCATCGACCTGCGCGCCGAGCTGCTGAAGCTGCGCGGCGAGGTCGACGCGCTGCTGGCACAGGGCAAGGTCTCCGAAGCGGAAGCGCTGATGGAGGAGCGGCAGCAGTACCTGGCCGCCAACGGCTACTACATTCGGCGCATCAACCAGGCCTTCTTCGCCTTCAACAACCTCTACGCCGGCGCGGCGGGGGCGCCCGGCGCGGTCAACCCCATCGGCCCCAAGATCGACGAGCTTCGGCGGCTTAGCGGGTCGCTGGGGGAGTTCCTGCGGGTGGCCGGCGGCCTGACGAGCGTGGCGGAGCTGGACCGGGCGCTGGCGGAGCTGAGGGGCGGAGGTTAGGGGCTGGACTCTGCCATCGGATGAGGAACGGAGGAACGGATGCCGGAAGGGCTCAGTGCTCGCCCTTCTTTCATTCCGAGGGACGAGGAATCCCGGACGCCGCTTTTGGAAACAAGCCCCGTTTGACGCGTGACGCCTTTCCGGGATTCCTCCTCACGTCGGAATGACAGGCGGGGAGGGAGTGACAGGCGCGGACGAGAGCAGGCTCAGGGCCGGGCGGGCGGCGTGCCGGTCGGGACCGGGGTCGGGGAGGGCGCGCCGACGTTCACAGTCACGGATGCGATGATCTGGCCGGCGGTCCGGTCCTGCACCACCAGGCGCAGGGTGTAGGGGCCGGCGGCGAGGTTCTGTGTGTTCCAGATGCCCAGCGGGCCGGAGCCAACCTGCCCCGTCCCCAGGCTGATCTGGGTCCAGGTCGCGGGCGCGCTGCCCTGGCCGTACTCCAACCGGTAGCCCTGGAAGGCGCTGGTGCTGGCGCGGCCGAAAACCTGTACCAGCCCCGCCACCGTCTGGCCGGCGATGGGCGAGAAGATGACGGCCGGCAGGTCCGCGGTCGGTCCGGTGCTGCCGCCGCCGGGGCTGGTTTCGGTCGGCGCCAGGGGGATGCCGAGCGCGTCGGCCCACTCTTTGGCCTTCGCTTTATCGTCGTCTGTCTGCAGCATCTCCTTGGGCAAGACCAGCATCACCTGCTGCTGGATGAACTGCGGCGGCGTGGCGCCGGACGCGAGTAGCCCCGTGCGGCCGTCGATGTTGACGCGCTGCCACCAGGTGTCGTCGTCTTTTGGCAGGCTGTCCTTGGCGAGTAGGTCGGTCGTGGTCTTGCCGCAAAGCGGCGTCGGCTTCATGCCGCTGGGCACGCAGACGCTGCCTTCGACGACGCCTTCCGGGCGGCGGAAGGCGGTCTGGGGACGGCCGTGGTAGAAGGCGAGCAGCGTGTCGCGCATCGAGCGGAAGGCGATCGAGGTGCTGAAGATGTTGGTTACGGGGCCGGTGAAAGGGCCGGGCGTGGTCTGGTCGGAGTTGCCGGCCCAGATGCCGACGACGATGTCCGGCGTGTAGCCCCAGCCCCAGGTCTCGCCGATCTTGCCGGCGTTGGGGCCGGGGGAATCGTAGGGCTCGCTGGTGCCTGTCTTCACGGCCACCTGGTAGCCGGGGACGCTGATGCCGCCGCAGCCGAAGGTTATGCACTGGGACGAAGCGTCCGTGAGGATGCTTGTGATCAGGGCCGGGTACTCCTCGGGCACAATGCGCTGCTCGGCGCGCCGTGCGCTCACGTCGAAGCGCACTCGCTTCTGCGCGTCCTCGACCTTGAGGATGGCGATGGGGTCAAGCTCGCGCTCGCCGCTGCGGTGGGCGGCCAGGGGCTTCATGCCGCGCATGATGCCGCCGTTGGCCATGACGGAGTAGGCGAAGGCCTGGTCCAGGCCGGTAATGTCGACGCCGCCGGTCGCGATCGCCGGGCCGTAGCTGCCGGTGAGGGAGGTGAAGCCCATCTTCTTCGCGGTCTGGACAACGTTGTCGACGCCGGTGGCGTCTGCCGTCTTGTCGGCGGGGATGTTGAGTGAGTTGCCGAGGGCGTTGCGGACGGTGATCAGGCCCTGGAAGTTGTGGGTCGGGTTGGAGGGCGTGAAGTCTTTGCCGTCCGGCTGCTTGAAGGTGACGGGCGTGTCCAGGATGAAGCTGCCGGGCCCCCACCTGAGCTTCATGAAGGCCGTCATGTAGACGAATGGCTTGAACGACGAACCGGGCGAGTTCAGGGCCGTCATGTTGTTGTTCTTGCCCTGAATGTCCTCGCGGAAGTAGTCGCGGCTGCCGACCATGCGTCAGGATCTCGCCGGTCTTGGGGTCGATGACGATGACGCCGCCGTTGTGCGAGTTCGAGATCTGCTCGTATGACTGGGTGGTGCCGGGGGCCTGTGCGACGATCTTCTCCTCCAGGATTTCGTTGGCGCGTCGCTGGAGGTCAAGGTCCAGGCTCGTGGTCACGATCAGCCCGTCGTGATAGAGGGCGTCCTTGCCGAAGAGACGCACCAACTGAGGCTCGACGTACTGCAGGACGAAGTGCGGCGCTTCGATGGGGAAGCGCTTCACGGCGATGTCGACGGGCTCTGCCTTCGCGACGGCGACCTGCTCCTCGGTGAGCTCGAAGTAGGTGTCCTCGCCGATGCGGATTTTGCCCTGGCGGTGCATCAGGTCCAGGATCTGGTTGCGACGGGCCAGCGCGTCCTCGGGATGGTTCACGGGGTCGTAGGCCGCCGGTGACTGGGGGATGCCGGCCAGGAGCGCGGCCTCGGCCAATGTGAGCTGGCTTGCGGGTTTGCCGAAGTAACCCTGGCTGGCGGCTTCGACGCCGTTGTAGACGCCGCCGTAGCTGATCTGGTTGACGTACCACTCCAGGATCTGACTCTTGCTGTAGCGGTTGGTCAGCTCGATGGCGTAGACAATCTCCTTGAGTTTGCGATCGACGGAGCGGGACTGGCGCGCGGTCTGCACCTCTTCCGCAACCAGGTCGCGTTCGGTCTCCTTTGCCTGGAGGCGGGTCACGAAGTCAAGCTGCTGGGAGACCGCCAGCGATGGCCGCGTGCCTTGAAGCTGCTGAAGCTCGGCGCGCATGGCCTCGATTTCGGCGGCGCTGTCGTAGGGCTTGTTGACCCCGGTGGTGCCCTGGAGCTTGGCGATCTCGCCTTTGAGGTCAAGAATGCTCTTGTCGATCTGGGCGACGCCCTGGGCCGACTCCTGGCCGATGTAGACGTTCTTCACCAGTTGCTGGGTGATCGAGCTGCCGCCGGAACCCGCGAAGACGCCCGGCGTGCTCGAGAACGGGCTGAAGTTCTCCCAGACGGCGCGGCCCAGGCCTTTGATGTTGACGCCGGGGTTGGTGAAGAAGCTGTCGTCCTCGGTCGAGATGGTGGCGGCGAGGAAAGCCTGCGAGACGGCATCGAGCTTGATCGGGCGCCGCAGGCCGGACTTGTCGTCGACGTACTCGTAGAGGAGCTTGCCGTTGCGGTCGTAAATCTTCGCCCCGTAAGAAGGCTGGTTGATCGCGAGCTCGTCCGGGGCGACGAGCTGGTCCGCGTAACGCTGGTAATAGGCGTAGGCGGCGACCATGACGACGAGCGCGCCGATGAAGCCGATGAGGCCGAGCACGAAGAGGGCGGCCAGCCAGCGCGGCATGCCGCCTTTGGCGCGGCCACGCAGGTTCTTACGGCCCCTGCGCCGGGAGGCGCTGGCGCCGTTGCCCCTTCTGCCTTTCTTACCGTTAGTTGCCATAAGTCTTCCGAAACACGCCGTTAGAGCTTCTCGAGCGCCAGAAAGTGCGAGAGGCCGAGCCTGCGCAGCCAGGTGTGCTCGAGCCTATAGGCAGCGCCGCGGGCCATTGTGCCCAGCCCCCGATTGCGCGCGACCACATTGTCGAAGCCGGGATAGATGACCGTCCACTCCACCCAGCGGGCAGGGAGGCCGGCGCTCAACTGCTCCAGCCCGGCCCGCGTGTAGGCGCGGGCGTGAGGGACCAGGCGTTGGCGAAGCGCGTCCGGCAGGTAATTGACGAGGGGATGTTGCCGAAGACGTACCTCTTGCCGAGGTAGACGCCGTGCGTCTCGAACGGGTAAAAGCGGTTGGGGGCGAAGATGAAGACTTTGCCGCCCTGGCGCGTGATACGCAACGACTCGGCGAGGGTCTCGCGGTCGTTGGTGACGTGCTCGATAACCTCGTTCAGGAGCACGCCGTCGAAGACCGCGTCGGCGAATGGCAGCGACTCGCTGACAGCGCAGGCGAGGCCGCGCACGCCGTCCTCAGCCCCGCGCTTGAGGCGTGAAGGGTCGATGTCGATGCCGTAGGCCCGATCGGTGAATTCGCTGAAGCGGCGGACGTAGGCGCCAAGGCCGCAACCAACGTCCAGTACGCGGGCGCCTTCCAGTGGCAGGTGGCGCCGGATCATCTCCAGGCGCCGTTCCTGGCCGAATCGCCAGACGTAGCTGGGATTACCGAGAGCTACCTGGTCGAGGCGTCCGTCGCCCGCGTGGGTCGCCGAACCTTCGGCCGTCGCCGGTTCGCTGCTGGTGGCCCTGTCCGGGCCGACAATCGCCGCGCCCGGCTCACCCTGAGCCGTGTCCCTCAAGCCGCCTCCTCACCCGCCGCGGATCATCGTAACAGTCCGGGAAGGCCCGATGCTACACTGAGAGCCCGAGGCGGACTCGAACTGCGACGACCGGACCTCCGACTCCGGCGGCCCTGGCGCTCGTGGACGCGGTAGATTCTCGGCGAAGGAGCGGCGGTGGCGCTCAGCGAAGAGCAGGTACTGCACATAGGGAAGCTGGTGCGAATCGGCCTGACCGATGCCGACGTGGAGAAATTCCGCCACCAGCTCTCGAACATCCTGGAGCACTTCGAGGCGCTGCGCCCGCATCCCCACCGACGGCGTGCCGGCGACGATGCACACGCTGCCCCTGGAGAGCGTCATGGCGGAAGACGAGCCGGGACCCTCGCTGGAGCAAAGCGAAGTCCTGGCCAACGCGCCCTACGCTTACGACGGTTATCTGCGCGTCCGCGCCGTGCTGGAAGAGTAGCGGCTTGCCCGAACTCCACTACCTGACCATCAGCGAAGCCCAGGAGCTGCTGCGCAAGCGCGAGATCAGCGCCCGCGAGCTGACACGCTGCCGTGCTCGACCGCATCGACGCGGTCGACGCGCGCGTGCGCGCCTACGTGACGGTGACCGAGGACATCGCGATGCAGGAGGCCGCGGCGGCCGACGAACGGCATCGCGACAGGTGACGCCGCGCCGCTGACCGGCATCCCGGCCTGCATCAAGGACGTGCATCGTCACGAAGGGCGTGCGGACCACCTGCTCCTCGAGCATGCTGGAGAACTTCGTGCCGCCGTACGACGCTGCCGTGATGGAGCGGCTCAAAGCGGCCGGGGCGGTCATGGTGGGCAAGTCCAACATGGACGAGTTCGCCATGGGCTCGTCGACCGAGAACTCCGCCTTCTTCGCGACGCACAACCCCTGGGACCTCGAGCGCGTGCCGGGCGGCTCCTCCGGCGGCTCGGCCGCCGCCACCGCGGCCGGCGAGTGCCTGTTCGCGCTCGGCTCGGACACCGGCGGCTCCATCCGCCAGCCGGCGGCCCTCTGCGGCGTCGTCGGCGTCAAGCCGACGTACGGGCGCGTCAGCCGCTACGGTCTCGTCGCCTTCGCCAGTTCGCTCGACCAGATCGGGCCCTTCACGCGCAGCGTGCGCGACGCCGCGCTGGTCCTCAACGCCATCTGCGGCCACGATGCCCGCGACTCGACCTCGGCCCCGCTGGAGGCTGCCCGACTTCACGGCCGGCCTCACCGGCGACCTGCAGGGGCCTGCGCGTCGGCGTGCCGAAGGAATACCTGCCGGACGACCATGGACCCGCAGGTGCGCGACGGTCATCCTCGACGCCATCGAGGAGGTCGCGCGACTGGGCGCCGAGGTCGACTTCGACGTCTCGCTGCCGCACACGGACGCGGCGCTGGCGGTCTACTACGTGATCGCCCCGTGCGAGGCGTCCGCCAACCTGGCCCGCTACGACGGCGTGAAGTACGGCTACTCCTACCAGGACGGCGCCTCCATGTGGGAGAACATGGAGAAGACGCGGCAGTACGGCTTCGGCGACGAGGTCAAGCGCCGCATCATGCTCGGCACCTACGCGCTCTCAGCCGGCTACTACGACGCCTACTACCTCAAGGCCCAGAAGGTGCGCACGCTGATCCGGCGCGAGTTCGACGCGGCCTTCGCGAAGTACGACGCGCTCCTGACGCCCGTGACGCCGACGCCGGCCTTCAAGATCGGCGAGAAGGTGGACGACCCGGTCGCGATGTACCTCAGCGACATCTTCACGCTGCCGGTGAACATCGCCGGCCTGCCCGGCGCTTCGATCCCGTGCGGCTTCGTCGAAGTCGAAGGCAAGCAGCTGCCCGTCGGCCTGCAGGTGCTGGCCAAGCCCTTCGACGAGGCGACGATGCTGCGCGTGGCGCACGCCTACGAGCAGGCGACGGCGTGGAGCCGGCTCCTGCCGGCACTCTAGGTCGAAACGCCAGTGCCGTTCGGCGGGTAATAGAAAGCGCCGGGTCATCGTTTTAATACGGTAAGGATGGCCGCTCACGTCCGGTCCGGGCGAGAAGCGCATAGCTGGCCTTCAGTATCGACTTGACATATACTCCGGCCATGATCTCATCGGACAAGCACATCACACGCCGAGGCGCTGTGGCACAGCGCCTCGACCTTATTTCGTCTTCCGGCATACGGCGCTTTTTCGAGCTAATCGCAACCACCGACGGTGTCATATCGCTCGGCGTGGGCGAGCCGGACTTCGTGACGCCGAACGGCATCCGGCAGGCCGCGATCCGCTCCCTTGAAGACGGACAGACCGCTTACACGTCTAACTACGGCCTGGCGGAGTTGCGCCAGATGGTGGCGCGGCAGCTCGAACGGCTGTACGGCGCTTGCTACGACCCCACGAACGAGATCATCCTGACAAGCGGCGTCAGCGAGGCCCTGAACCTGGCGGCGCATGCGATCATCGACCCCGGCGACGAAGTGCTGTCGGCCGACCCGGCATACGTCGCCTACATGCCCGCCGTCGTGCTGGCGGGCGGTACCTTCGTACCGGTGCCGACGTCCGCCGAGCGCGGATTTCGGCTGGAGGTCGATGCCCTGGAGCAGGCGCTCACGTCCGACACCAAGGCCATACTTTTGGGGTATCCGGCGAACCCGACGGGCGCCGTCATGGACCGCGCCGGCCTGATCGCGATCGCCGAGTTCGCGGCGCGAAACGACCTCTTGGTGATTACGGACGAGATTTACGACCGCCTGGTCTACGGCGTGGAACAGGTCTGCTTTGCCTCGCTGCCGGGCATGAAGGAGCGGACGCTGCTGCTCGGCGGCTTCTCCAAGTCTTACGCGATGACCGGCTTCCGTCTCGGTTACGTCTGCGCGCCGGCGGCGGTGACCGAAGCGATGATGAAGATCCATCAGTACGTGATGATGTCGGCGCCCACATCGGCGCAGTACGCCGCGATAGAGGCCCTGAAAAACGGCGAAGAGGACGTACAGGGCATGCTGGCGGAGTACGACCGCCGCCGCCAGCTTGTCGTGCGCTCCTGCCGCGAGATGGGCCTCGTCGCTGGTCGAGCCGCGCGGCGCCTTCTACGCCTTCCCCTCCATCCGCAGCACCGGCCTTGCCGACGATGACTTCGCCGAGAAGCTCCTGATCGAGGAGAAGGTGGCGGTGGTGCCCGGATCGGCCTTCGGCGAAGGCGGCATCGGGCACATCCGCATCTGCTACGCCCAGCGCTATGATCTGCTGGAAGAGGCGATGGCGCGCATGGGGCGCTTCGTATCCAGGTACCGCTCAGCCGCCAAGTAGCCCTTTCGCGGGAAAGCCACACCTCGGGTCAGGAGACCAGCATGGCCGGCGCGGGTGGCGAAGACGACATCTCCGGTGACCTGACCCTTAACATCGAGGGCATTCATCCCGAGCGCGATCCTGACGGCACCTTTCGCATAACCATGCGCACTTCGCGCGGCGACATCGCCTGCGTGTTCACGGCCTGCGAGGGCCAGCCCGGCGTGGCGCTGTTCGTCGGCGGGGCTATGGGCGGCTTCGACGGCCCGGCCGGCGGGATATACAAAGAGCTCTCCTCCCGCCTCGTCGAGAAGGGGATCAGCACTCTGCGCGTGAACTACCGCCAGCCGGGCGAGTTCGAAGAGTGCGTGATGGACGTCCTCGGGGCCCTTTCGTTCGTGAAGGGCATGGGCGGTGGCAAGGTTGTGCTCATCGGCCACAGCTTTGGCGGCGCGGTGGTGATCAAGGCCGGCGAGCTCTCGCCGGCGGTCACGGCGGTGGCGGCGCTGTCCAGCCAGCGCTTCGGGACGTCCACGGTCGAAAACCTGGCGCCGAGGCCGCTGCTGCTGGTACACGGCACCAACGACGTGGTCCTGCCACATGAGGCAAGCGAGGACATCTACGAGCGCGCCCGCCAGCCGAAGCGCCTGTCGCTCATGGAGGGCGCCGGCCACGGCCTCATGGAGGCGCACGACGAGCTTGTCGAGATGCTGGAAATGTTCATCGTGGCCATGGCGGGCAGCTTCGATCCGGGGCGCAGCGCGAGGAATAACTGAGGAATACTAATTACTAATCAGTCGTCAGTTTTCCGTCCGGAAGTTTGACGACGTCAGCCCTCACTGCTGACCGAGCACGGGCTGGCATGCCCTCTGGCCGAAACGCGGAATTGCCGAAATGCTGCGGTGCCGAACTCCTAGTTCACCGCGTCCGCGTACCTGAGAAAGTCCCCTGAGACCCAGCCGCTGCGGCCTTCGACCTGGTACCAGTTGATGCCGTCGGCGGCGGTCGGGCCGGCGGTAAGGCGGATCTTGGTGCCGTCGGCGATGCAATCGACGGCTTTCTGATTCAGGGCAGGGCCTTCGCGCACGTTGACGCAGGGCCTGGCGCCGGCGACGACGACGTCGACGCCGGTGCGAAGGGGCCAGGGCACGCCAGGTACGGCCGCGGTGTCCGCGTTGAGGTTAGTGATGGAGACAACGGTGTACTGGCCGCTCTTCTCTTCGAGGATTACCCACTGGCTGAATTCGGAGAACGTGGGGCCGATGACGTAGGCGCGCTGATTGCCGCGGTCGCCGCGAAAGGCGGCGCATACCTTGCCGGCGTCGCGCGACACGTCGGCCTTGGAGCAGTCGGCCACGAACTGCTTTTGCAGGGTCGTTTCAGCGTAGCGCTGCAGGGCGGCATCGGCGCCCGCGGCGCCGGCGCCTGGTGCGGGCGTCTCGGTCGGCATTGGCGTGGCCTCGGGCTTGTCGCCGCCACCGCCGCCACAGGCGAGGACGAGTGCGGTGAGGAAGGCAAGGCACAGGGAGGAAGCGAGGGGGAGGCGGCGCATTGCTGCTAAGAGGTTAGCGCATTCTCGCGGAGGCATGAAGATTCGCGGCGCAATGGGTGGAAGTTCGATAGACACAGGTGCTGCAGCGCGTCGGCGTCACGCCTCCTGAACCGCCACCATCTGGACCCGGCGGCTGCGGAAGAACCCCTAGTCTTCCTCCACGTACTCGCGCACGAGTCGCGAGAGGGCGCTTTCGTCGACTTCGCCGCGGAGCAAGCGGTGCAGGCGGAGCTCGGCAACCAGCGTGCCCAGGGTGGGCGCCGCGGTCTCGGCTTCCTCAGCATCGGCGGCCTTGATGGCCTGAGCGACGTCATAGGCGATCCAGTCCATGGGGTCGTCGAGGAAGCTGACATCCAGCTGGCCCTCGAGGACGCCGTCGATGCCCAGGAGGCGGCAGGCCTCGTCATTGCGCGCGAGTGTGACCAGGCTGCGGATGCGGGCCTCCACAGTTGGGGCGTCGGCGGCATTGCTTCCGAAGGCGGTGCTCAAGGGCGCTCCTCGGCACCGCCGTCCGCGGGCGGTTGTGGCGCCTGCGGCGCGGGGCTGGGCGCGGGCGCGACGCCGTTGCCCGCCGCGGCGGGCCGCGACGCCGCCATCAGGTTGTTCGCGAAGCCTTGCACGAAGCTGGTCAGCTCCATGGGCACGATCCACTTGCTGGCGCTGCTGCCGGCCAGCGCCTTCATCATGTCCAGGTACTGAAGGCCCATCGTCTTCTCGTCGATGCGGCTGGCGACGCGGAAGATCTGGTCCAAGGCCATCGAGAAGCCCTCGGCGTTGAGAATCGCGGCCTGCCGGGCGCCTTCGGCAGTGAGGATGGCCGACTGCTTGCCGCCTTCGGCGTTGAGGACGGCGGACTGCTTGTTGCCTTCGGCGATCTGGATCGCGGCCTCGCGGGTGCCATCCGCTTCGAGCACGACGGCGCGGCGCGTGCGCTCGGCCGACATCTGGCGGCTCATCGCCTCCTGGATGTCGCGCGGCGGCAGGATCTCGCGGATCTCGACGGCGTTGACCTTGACGCCCCAGCGGTCGGTGACTTCATCCATGCGGACCTGCATGACGGCGTTGATGTGCTCGCGCTTCGCGAGCACGTCGTCGAGTACCAGGTCGCCGACTACCGCGCGCAGGGTGGTGACGGCCATCCCGCGGGCGGCGTTTCGATAGCTCTGGACCTTGAGAACGGCCTGATCGGGGTCGACGACGCGCATGAAGACAAGCATGTCCACGGTCACCGGCGCGTTGTCTTTGGTGATGCAGGTCTGGGGCTCGACTTCGAAGACCTCCTCGCGCAAGTCGACCGTAATGGTGCGCTGGACGAAGGGCATCACCCACACCCAGCCCGGTCCTCGCGGCGATTCGTCGGCCTTGCCGAACGTGAACCGCACAACTCTCTGGTATTCAGGCACTATCGTGAATAAGAACGCCATGTTGGGGCCTCCTGCCGCTCCCGGTAACAGGTCGAACGCGAATGCATCTTACGGGCGGACTAGCCGCCGCGCCAGTGGCTCCCGGCCAGGGTGCAGGGAAGCTCGGGAACGCGGAGCACAAGACAAGGTATGCGGATGGGCTTAAGGTCTCAGGCGGGAGCGAGATGATAGAAGGGCGATAGGGCGCCGTCCTTGAGCTGTGGCGTCTGCGGCCTACACTTGAACGAGCGATGCCCCCTTCTTCCCTGTACCCGGCCGCGCTCGCGACTATGGCCTCACCAGCCGTGAGCTGGAGGTGCTCTGTCTCGCCGCCGAGGGCCTTGGCAGCAAGGAGGCCGGCGCGCGGATGAAGATCAGCGAGACGACCGTGCGCGGCCACCTTGCGAGCGCCGCACACAAGCTGGGCGCGCGCAACACCACGCACGCGGTCGCGATGGCGATGGACCTGAGCGTCATTAGTTCCTCATATTAGGCAGGAGATTACAGTTTTCAATACCAAACTATCGTTTAGGACAAACAAGCGATCGTCTATATGCAAACGCAAGACCCAGTCCTATGGTCGTGACGGCTTCGCAAGCAGATGGCCTGAGCAGGGCGGGGCCGGCGTGACCGGCGGCTTCCGAAAGGACGGTGAGAGCACGGGCTTCGGGGCAACTCAACGACTAACCAGGAGATAAAGCATGTTCAAAGCATCGAGCCAAAGATTGCTGACGATGCTGCTCGCGGCCGTCGTAACTGTCGCAGTCGTCGTGGGACTGGCGCGGGCGATGGCGCCATCTGACGACGTGGAGTCGCCAAGCTTCAAGCCGAGAACCCCCATCGCTGGCGCAAACAAGGGCGGCCTTTTCGGCGACGGCATCACCAACCTGCCGAAGGTGGACACGAGTGGCTGGAAGACCTACTCGAACGCCAAGTACGGGTACAGCTTCAAGTATCCGCCTGACTGGGTGGTGCAGGAGACCGACAACTCTCCCTTTCACGGCCCGAACGGTGAACCGTACTATCCCCTCCAGGCGGTGGACGTTGGAACCCCCGCAAGCCAGGCTGGCAAGAATATCCCTGGTGAAAACTGCCAGGGAGATGGGTGTATCGGCGCCGGGCCGAAAGCGATGGCCTTCCTCCTGCACATCGTGAACGGACTCTGCAACCGACCAGGCAACCTCATCGCGTTGGACACTGTTTCCATTAATGGTACTACCTCGAGCCGATGCATCCTGGCGTCTCAAAGCGGCAACGCGGTCCGTACCGTCTCATTTGGGTTTCCCCTCGGCGATGGAACCAATTTCATCGAGGTCACCCTGCAACGAGGGCGCGACGTGGAACCCGCGCAGCAAGCCACGCTCGAAACCATTCTTGCTTCGCTGGTCCTACCGAAAGGGACAACACCGTGAACCGGAGAATGCTCCTAGCTGCAGCCATCGTGATCTCTGCCGGGCTCATGGTGCTGCTTTCATCGGTCGCCCTTGCCGTCAACTACAGCGGCAACAATTCCTGGACTTACTACCGTCTCCCCTGGCAACATCGACGGTCACGAGAGTGGAACCTGGATCGCTCAATGCACTGGCCAGACCTACCTTTATCAGGGCCAGGTTGCGGGTAACAGCGGGAATAGCGGACCTGTCGGCACGGGTTATCACGTGCACGTCACCTTGCAAAACCCGGGTGATAGGTGCTTCTGCGGCTCATCTGTCTCCGTGAAATTCCCACTCCTCAGCGGGATCCAGTTCGACGGCAAAAGCGGCAACTACACGGATACGTACACCTCAGACAGTGTGATGCCGGGTGACGACCAGACGGTTCCCCAGCCGAACTTCTACTCCGCCATATTCAGTAGGTGGCAGAGCGGCAGCGGATTTGGAGGCGGTTTGGGATATGTCGGGTCAACCCGCAACAACGGCGGGGGGCCTGGGGTCCATGGGTGGGGGAACGGGGTAGTGCAGGACTTTGCCGGGCCTGCGCACTGGGAGGGCAATGGGATTGGGGCCGTGATGCTCAAGAACGGCACCGGCACCGCCTGGTACGTGCACGACGTGATCTGGCCCGCGTACCTCTATTTGGGCGGGGCGAACTGGGGCTATCCGATTAGCGACGAGTTCTTCTGGTTCTACTACTACGGTGTTCCGGTCTACCGGCAGAATTTTGACAACGGCTGCCTCTGGTTCGACACCAACACTTTCGGCGTCAACTCAGCGTCGTACGGCGGCGGCACGCCCTGCGGGTTCCATCCTTAGCAGGCTGGCAAAATGCGTCGTCAGTGAAGAGGCGCCGGCCCGTAGCCGGCGCCTTCTACTTGGTAACGCTACAGCCCCTGCGCCACCGCCGTCTCCAGCGTGAACTCGTAGTAGGTGATGGCTTCGCTGACGGCGAAGTGGTCGCGGATGAAGTCGATCTTGGGGGCTTTGGCGATGACGGAGTCGCGCGAGAGGTTGGCGCCGAGGTTGGGCCAGCGAAAGACCATCGGCATCTGGCCGAAGCGCATCTCGCCCGTGGCTTCGAGCATCTCCGGCTTCTTGCGCATCATCGCCAGGAAGGCGTCCGAGAGCGTGTGGACGGCCGCGGTGCCGTCGCCCGAGCGCATCTGCTTGCGGGCGTCTTCGATCTGCGCGCGCAGGTCGGCGTCTGTGATCTGGTCTGGCTTCGCCATATCGTCCTCTAAGTGGCCTGGTAGGTTCTCACAACGCCCGGGATTGCCACGTCGCTGCGTCCTTCAGGGAAGGACTCCGCTCCTCGCAATGACATTCTCTACAGCCTTAAACCGATGAGTTCACGGGGAACTCGGCGTCGGCAAGCTGCTTCGCGCGCCACTTCTTGTGTTTGACCTCGTGGTTCTCGCGGAAGTCGGGCAGGACCTTGCGGCCGAAGAGGTCGATGGCCTCCATGATGTCTTCGTGCTTGCGGTCGCCGCTCTGGGCGGTCATGACCAGCACATCCAGGTTCGAGTCCTCGTACTTCTGGATGTTCTTGCGGATGGTGTCGGGCGCGCCGATGGCCTGGCCGCTGCGGGCGGCGCGGAAGAGGGCGCGCTGGACCTCGTCCTCGGGCTCCTTCTCCGCGATCTGCTCGCGGGTCATGAGGCGCGCGTCGCGCAGGGTCTGGCGGCCATCGCGCTGCTCCTGGGGCAGGTTCATGAAGTCGCGGTAGATGTTGTGGCGGCCTGGAGTGTGGCGGGCGCCGGTCATGGGGTTGTAGTAGTAGCCCAGCGAGTAGGAGAAGAAGCCCGGCCCGTTGCGGCTGCGGTGCACCGCCTCGGCGTCGGTTGGGGCGCACATGAACGAGGAGAGCACGGCCAGGGCGGGATTGATCGCGTGGCCGATGGGCATGCACTCCTCGCGCACCAGCTCGTAGTACTGCTGCGCGCGCTCGCCCAGCTCCTCCGGCGTTTCGAAGCCGAAGCCCAGCGAGCCGATGCCCAGGCGGGCGGCGACCATTGTGGTCTCGCGGCGGGAGGCGGCGACCCACATCGGCGGGTGCGGCTTCTGGACGGGCTTGGGGATGACGTTGCGCTCCGGCATCTGGAAGAACTCGCCCTTGAAGCCGGGGTAGGGCGTTTGGACCATCATGTTCGCGATTTCGCGCGCGGCCTCTTCCCACATCGCTTTCTTGACACCGCGGTCGACGCCGAAGCCGCCGAGCTCCATCTCGGAAGCAGACTCCCCGGTGCCGAACTCGACGCGGCCGTTGGAGAGGATGTCGAGGGCGGCAATGCGCTCGGCGACGCGCTGGGGCGGGTTGTAGGGCGGCGGCGTGAGGACGATGCCGTGCCCGAGGCGGATGTTCTTGGTGCGCTGCGAAAGCGCCGCCATCATCATTTCCGGGGCCGAGGAGTGCGAATACTCCTCCAGGAAGTGATGCTCGACTTCGAATACGTAGTCGAAGCCGAGCTTGTCGGCAAGCTCCACCTGGTCGAGCATCTCATGGTAAATGCGGCGCTCGGCGTCGGGGTCCCACTGGTCCTCGTCGATGGGCTTGGGCAGCTGCAGCTCGTAGAACAGGCCAAACTTCATGCGCTCCTCCTTGGTGCGCGAATAAGCTAGCACCCCCAATTCCGAATGTCACCAATTCTGGTCAAACCTCAGGGCGCGCAACGCCGCCCAAGGCGAGCCGGCTTCCCGGTTGGGGCCGGCTGGCACGGGCCGTTCGGCCCTTGGTATTTTTCGCGCGTACGCACAGAGTCTGGGCAGGAAGTCGCGGGAGGCCACAGAAATGGAACGGACCATCCTTGCTACGGTGGACAGATCGACGTTATCGCATACGGTGCTTCATTATCTGCCGGCGATCGTGCGGCCGAACGATGCGATTGTCCTGCTGACGGTGCTGCACTTTCCGAAGGCGCGGCGCCGGAGCACGGCAGACTACGAGGCCCCGATTGTGGTGGGCTCGATGGTGACCAGGTTGGAGCCGACGACACCGGATTACGTCGAAGATGAGCAGCAGGCGATCGACAGCAGCCGTACGGAGGCACTGGAGTACCTCGACGAACAGGCCCTGTTCCTGCGCAACGAGGGCCTGGCCGTGACCACGGCCGTGATTTTCGATGACAACGCCGGACACGGGATCGTCGAGTACGCGCGCAACCTGGGGCCGCTGTTCATTGCCATGGCCACGCACGGCCGCGATGGCCTTGACCACGCCCTCCACGGCAGCGTGGCCGAGCAGGTGGTCAGGAGCCGGGTCGCCCCTGTCCTGGTCGTCCGGCCGTAGGGCAGTCCCCAGATCATCGGCTCGCTCTATCGGCCCGCGAGTACGAAGTGCGTGCTGGTCACCAGACCCAGGAGTTGGTCTATCACCGCGCAGCGTGGTCTCGACCACGCGAAGCCGATGCCGGCAGATACCAGGAGGGCGGTACTCGAAGCAACACCGGCAACCGTCAGGATTAGGCCAAGGACTAACGGGAGGCCCAGCCAGACGCGCGCGGTGCGGGCGAGCGCGGACATCGGACGCCCTACATGCGCTCCGGCGCGTCCATCCCCATCAGACCCAGCGTGCGCGCCAGCGCGACTTTCGCCGCCGCGACCAGGCGCAGGCGCGCCTTCGAGAGCGCGACGTCCTCGGGCGAGGGCGCGCGTTCGTGGCCGTCTTCGTCCAGGTAGTGGGGCATGACGCGGCAGCGTTCGTAAAACTCGTGAAAGGTGGTCGCGAGGTCGATTGCGTAGTGGGGCAGGTGGTGCGGCCTCGTGCGATCTCGGCGATCGACTCGATCAGCTCCGGCAGCACGCAGCATCTTGCGCACCAGGGTCAGCTCCGCCGCGTCGGTCAGGAGCTGGACGTCGCCGCCTTCGGGGCTGAGGCCGTGTTCGGCGGCCTGGGTGAGGATGCCGGCGATGCGGGCGTGGGCGTACTGGACGTAGTAGACGGGGTTGTCGCTGCTCTGCTTCTTGGCCAGGTCGAGGTCGAACTCCATCTGGGAGTCGGCCGAGCGCGAGAGGAAGAAGAAGCGGCAGGCGTCCGCGCCGACCTCGTCGACGACCTCGCGCAGGGTGATGATGTCGCCGGCGCGCTTGGAGAGCGCGCCGGCCTCGTCGCCGCGGCGCAGGCTGACCAGCTGGCCGATGATGATCTCCAGCCGTGCCTTCTTCGACGCCGAGGGCCTGCACGGCCGTCTTCACGCGCGAGACGTGGCCCTGGTGGTCGGCGCCCCAGATGTCGATGACCTGGTCGAAGCCGCGGACGACGAACTTGTCGTAGTGGTAGGCGATGTCGGAGGCGAAGTAGGTCGGCGCGCCGTTGGAGCGGATGAGGACGTTGTCTTTGTCCTCGCCCAGGGCGCTGCTGGCGAACCAGACGGCGCCCTCCTTCTCGACGACGGAGCCCTGGCTGCGGATGCAGCTTCATTGCGGTCTCGAAGGTGTCGCTCTCTTCGTAGAGGGAGGATTCGTAGAACCAGCGGTCGTAATTCACGCCGATGGCGGCCAGGTCGTCGCGGATGCGCGTCACCATCTTCTCGATGGCAAGGCGCTTGAGCTTCCGCCGGCGTCGTCTCGGCGTCGACGAAGCGGTCGCCGGCCTCGTCCCTGATCTGGCGGGCTATGTCGATGACGTAATCGCCGGGGTAGCCGTCGGCAGGGAGCGGGCACGTCCTTGCCGAAGAGCTGCTGGTAGCGGGCGAAGACGCTGTCGCCGAAGAGGGTCGCCTGGGTGCCGGCGTCGTTGACCAGGTACTCGCGTCTCGACGTCGTAGCCGGCGGTCTGGAGGACGCGCGCCAGGGAATCGCCGATCGATGCCCAGCGGCCGTTGCCGACGTGCAGCGGGCCGGTAGGGTTGGCGCTGACGAACTCGATCTGGACGCGCTTGCCCTTGCCCAGGGCGCTGCTGCCGAACTTATCGCCGGCGGCGAGGATCGCCTCGACCTGCGGCGACGAGCCAGCGGTCGTTGAGGCGGATGTTCACGAAGCCGGGCGGCGCGACCTCGACCTCGCCGATGGCGCCTCCGGCAGGGACGTGGCGGGCGATGGCCTCGGCGATGGCGAGCGGGGCCAGGCGGGCGGTGCGGGCGAGGCGCATCGGCAGGTTGGAGGCGTAGTCGCCGTGCTCGGGACGGGCGGGGCGCTCGACCGCGGGTTCAGGGAGGCCTACCGGGGGGATGTCTCCGGCGGCCTGGGCGGCCTTCGCGGCCTCGTCCACGAGCCGGGCGATGTCGTCTCTTACGGTCATCACGGCACCTCTGCCCTGCCGAAAACCAAACTGCGGCCTGAGGCCGCAGATTCGTCTTCAGCCGCGCCTGATTATCGCCGCGGCGCAGGAAAAGTGAAGCACCCTTCCCAGGGAAGGGTGACGCTCAGAGTCTACGGGGAACAGGTCGCGGTGGCAAACGCGGCTCAGCTCGCAGGCGCGCCTGGTGTGGCCGCGGCGACCAGCGTGCGGATGATGTGGCCCGCCGCTATCCCTGCCATCGCCCGGCGAGTGGCCGGATCGGCGTGAAGGCCGTCGGGAGCCATCTGATATTGAATGCCGGCATTCGCGGCCTCTTCTGCCGGGTCGAACCAGGCGACGGACAATGAGTCACACTCGGACCTGAGGAAGGCATTGTAGGCCGCGATCTTGGTCTGATTGGATTCGGCCTGGTCGGGTTGCCGATGACTGGGATAAGCCAGGCGGCAGACGCACAGGCCACTCCCCCGATAGCAGGACGAGGGTCTGCCGCGTACTTTCTTCGGCCACCCGCGGAGGGACCAGGGACGCGCGCCCGAACGCGAGCTTCGCGAGCGCGCGCGGGGCACGAAAGATCTGGCCGCGAAGGGAGGGTGCGCCCTCAGTGCCGCCGCCTGCTATTGCCCGCCCGAGGTTTCCAACCCTGTCGATGACCTGGTAAAGGAGTGGCAGCTTGTGATAGATCGCGAAAGTCACGGTCTCTTCGGCGAGCACGCTGCCGGAGAGCCAGAGCAGGATCAGGTCAGGAGACTCGCGGCGGGCGAGGCTCAGGCACCGGTCAGGCATGCTTGGCATCTGGTAGGCGACGTAGCCACGCACTTCCCACTGGCGCTCGGGCGCCAGCCCGGCCAGGGCCGTGGCTAACATGGTGACGAAGACGTCCGCAGGCCCGCTATCCGTAAACAGGACCTCGCTCGACCCGAGCACGAGGATGCGCGCGCGCCGAAGGCCTGGTTCGGGCGTGGCGTTCATGGGCTGAAGGGAAACTCGCGGCCATCGATCAGGCGGCGTAGCTCGGCCACGGCGGCGCGGGCGTTCTCGACGACGAGGGGTGAGTAGCCGAAGCGCTCGCGTGCCTCCTCGAACTCGTCCTCGTCGACGAGCTCGGTGCGCCAGCCTCCGTCCTCAGCGTAGACACGCACGTCGAGCTGCAGGTCCTGGTAGTGCAAATTCTCGCCGTCGAACTCGGCCGGCGTGGCGACGTTGCAGTAAAAGCCATAGAGGCCGCCGCCACGCGGACGGTTGAGGCGGATGACGTTGTACCAGCGGTCGTTCCAGTAGTGGCCACGGGTGTCGTACGGCGATGCCCATGGCCCGCGCGTGGTCTGCACCTCGGCGCCGGCAAAGGTCTGGGTGACGATCAGGCCATCGCGCTGCAGGACGAGGTAGGCCCGGTGCAGCCAGTGAGGCTCGCCGTCATAGGAGGTGCCGCGAATCTCGACAGGGCGGCCAATCACGCCCCACCCTCCTTCGAGAGCCTCAGGATGGCGCCTATCCCCTCTCCGTCGACGGAGAGGCGGAACAATCGAACGGAGGACCGACCTCGCTCATCGGATGTCGAGCTTAGTCTGAGGCGAGGGCTGGCGGAAGGGTAAAGAGGCCGTCGGGGCCGGGCGGGAAGTCCAGCACGCCTGTGACCGCGTCCAGGTTGAGAGGGCCGTAGATGTGCGGGAACAAGTCCGGGCCACCGTCCAGGTTCTCGAAGCGCAGGCCGGCCTTCAGGCGCTCCGGCTCTATGCACAGGAGGACGAGGCCTGCTTGGCCGCGAAAGACGCGATCGGCAACGGCGATGACCTGCTGAAGCGTCGAGCAGTGGATGAAGCCTTCCTCTGCGAAACCGGGCGGCTGGTAGGCGCCGGCGCCGAGCGCCTGCTCCCAGGATTCGCGGTCCGTGATGTGCAGGATCACACCTCACCCCCCAACCCCCTCTCCGTCAACGGAGAGGGGCGCCGGAAGCGGTCGAGCAGAGGGAAGCGTCGCATTCGTCAGCTCACCTCGCCGGTGACGACTGCGCTTGGCCTTGGCGACTTCGACGGCAAGGATGGCGTGCTCGGGACGGGCGAGGCCGGGGTCGGCTTCGAGCAGGCGCATGGCTTCCTGGCGCGCCGTCTCGATCAGGCGGCATGTCGGAGAAGTCGGCCGCCTGGAACTCCGGCAGGCCGCTCTGCCGCGTGCCGAAGTAGTCGCCGGGGCCGCGCAGCCGCAGGTCCGCCTCGGCCAGCGCGAAGCCGTCGTTGGTCTGCTCCAGCAGCCTGCAGGCGCTCGCGGGCGCTGATCCGAGGGGTCGTCCGAGCCAGCAGCAGGCAGTAGCTCTGGTCGGCGCCGCGCCCGACGCGGCCGCGCAGCTGGTGCAGCTGCGCCAGCCCGAAGCGGTCCGCGCCCTCGATCACCATCACGGTGGCGTTGGGGATGTCGATGCCGACCTCGATCACCGTCGTCGCGACCAGGATGTGCGAGCTCGCCGCGACGGAAGGCCTGCAGCACGCGCGTCCTTCTCCGCCGACGGCATGCGGCCGTGCAGCAGCCCCAGCCGCAGGTCCGGGAAGACCTCGCGCGAGAGCCGCTCGTACTCCTGCGTCGCGGACCGCGTCTGCAGCGCCTGCCGACTCCTCGATCAGCGGGCAGACGACGAAGGCCTGGCGGCCCGCGCGCACCTGCTCGCGCACGAAGCCGTAGGCCTCGCGCCGCTCGTCCGGCGGCACCCAGCGCGTCGTCGACCGGCAGGCGGCCCGGCGGCATCTCGTCGATCACCGAGACGTCGAGGTCGCCGAAGAAGGTCAGCGCCAGCGTGCGCGGGATCGGCGTCGCGGACATGACCAGCAGGTGCGGCGTCTGCCGGCCGGAGTTGGCGGCGCGCTCCCGCAGGGCCGCGCGCTGCATCACGCCGAAGCGGTGCTGCTCGTCCACCACCGCGACGCCGAGGCGCTTGAACGATGACGCCCTCCTGGATCAGCGCGTGCGTGCCGACGACGACGTCGACCTCGCCGGACGCGAGCGCCGTCGAGCGTCGCGCTTGCGGCCGGGGCTGGACAGCGAGCCGGTCAGCAGCTCGACGCGCAGCGGGCGGCCGGTCGGCGAACGTCAGGTCGCTCGAGCAGCGCTGGTCAGCGTGCGGTAGTGCTGCTCCGCCAGGATCTCGGTCGGCGCCATGAGCGCGCCCTGGTAGCCGTTCGCCGCGGCGATGACCAGCGCCGCGGCCGCGACCGCCGTCTTGCCGCTGCCGACGTCGCCCTGGAGCAGGCGCGCCATCGGCCGCGCTGCTGCCGATGTCGCCGATGATCTCGCCGAGACCCGCTCCTGCGCGCCGGTCAGCGCGAAGGGCAGCGCCGGACGGTAGACGTCGAGCATGCCGCGCGTGTCGAGTGCCGGGCGCGCGGCCCTCCTGCCAGGCCAGGCGCCGCTCCAGGACCGCGAGCTGGACGCAGAGCAGCTCCTCGAACGCCATGCGGCGCCGCGCCTCGCGATACTCCTCCATCGATGTCCGGGTAGTGCATCTGGCGCAGCGCCTGCGGTGAGCCCGGCAGGTTGTGGCGTCGTGCGCAGCGCCGGCGGCAGCGCCTCCTGCACCAGCCGGGCGAAGCGGTCGACCGCCTCCTTGACCACGCGGCGCAGGACGCGCTGGCTCAGCCCCTGCGTCAGCGGGTAGACCGGCACGAGGCGGCCGGTGTGCGTCAGGTCGTCGCCCTGGAGGCGCTCCCACTCGGGTGCTCCATCGTCTTGAGGCCGTTGAACAGCCCACCTTGCCGGACAGCACGATGCGGTCGTTGGCCTTGAGCTGCTCCGCCAGGTAGGGCTGGTTGAACCAGACGACGCGCATCGTGCCGGTCTCGTCGTCCACCATCGCCTGCGTGCCGGACATGCGGCCCAGGCGCACGAGCTGGCGCCTCCAGACGCTGACGAGCGCAGGTCTGCTCTTCGCCGACCTTGAGCTCGGCGATCGTGCGGACGTCGGCGAAGTCGTTGTGTCGATTGGGGAAGAGGTAGAGCAGGTCGCGCACCGTCGCGACGCCCATCTTGGCGAGCGCGCGAGCCAGCGCTTCGCGCACGCCTTTGACCACGGTCACAGGCCAATCAAGGGGGTCGGACGATGGCGTAACGGCTGCCGGACGTGGGGCTTGCGGCTTCGGCGCGGCCGCCACAGGCTTCGCCGGCGCCTTGCGGGCGCCCGGCTCGAGGCCCATGACCAGCCTTATCCAGTCGCGCCGGCCGCTGAGGGGCAGCCCTTTGTATCCGCGAGCCAGCTTCGGCGCGGCAGCGATGATACGGGCGGCGCCGGCGTCCTGGCGGGCGCGCTCCAGGAAGCGGTCCAGCCCGCCAATGACGGCGGAGTCGTCGCAGCCCTTGGAGAGCTCGTACTGGAGGATGCGCCTGAGCTGCGCGACGGCCTCAGTCGACGGAGAGGCGGCGGCGCCTTTCCGTACAGGGCCGCCGGCTGATGTGCGGGGTGCAGCCATGCGGTTCAAGTTTGGTCTCTGCGCCTAAGGATACGCGGCCAGGAGCCGCGATTCCAGCCCAAACGTTCTAGGGAGTAGTCAGGTACCAGGTATGAGGTATCAGGTGAGGTATGGGCGTCAGGCGTTAGGTGTTAGGTGTCAGGTGGACTTCCCTGGACTCATCCGGACTGATTACTGATTACTGAACACTGATTACTGACTACTTTCCTTGCTGGCCTTGAGAGAGAACAGCAGCGGCACCGTGCCGTCGCCTTCGCTGAGGCGCCACCAGCCGTCCGGGGCCTGGCGCATGAAGGGGAACGCCTGGAAGCTGCAGAACGGAAACTCGTGCAGGAAGTCCAGGCGCAGCCCGGCTTCGATCACCGCGGTCACGATCTCGCCCAGGCTGTGAGGGAAGTCGTACCTCGCGCGGTTCTCGAAGTGGGCGGCCGGGTCGGCGTAGGTGCCGTCGTCGTCGAAGCGCTGAGGGCCGCTCGGCCTCGAAGTAGGGGTAGAGTGGGCGCGGACCCTGGGCTTCCGGCCGGTCGTCCAGGGCCTGGAACATCGGGTGGAACTCGGCCACGTAGAAAAAGCCGCCCGGCTTCACGAACCGCGCCGCCACTTCGGCCCAGCGCCTCATGTCCGGCAGCCAGGTGATTGCGCCGTAGGAGGTGAATACGATGTCGAACAGACCTTCGAGGTTCGAGGGCAGGTCGTAGAGGTCGGAGATCACGAAGCGGGCCTCGATGCCCATCTCCGCGGCGAGGCCGCGGGCGGTTTCGATGGCCGGTTGGGAGAAGTCGATGCCCGTCACGGCCGCGCCCCGGCGGGCCCAGGAGAGCGTATCGAGACCGAAGTGGCACTGGAGGTGCAGCAGCGACTTGCCACGCACGTCGCCAACCTCCTCGAGCTCGATGCCGTGGAGGCGGGAGCCGCCGGCGCGCAGCTCGGCAAGGTGCGCGGCATAGAAGTCGGAGGCGGCGTGGACCGGCGTGATCTCGTCCCAGTGGCGGCGGTTGGCTTCGATGAGGTCCTGGTAATCGGGCATGGGCGCATGATAGCCCCGCGCTGGCCTCTGCGCGGGCGAAGGCGCAGAATCGCCGCAGCCGAAGGTGAGGAGGGGCCGCAAGTGCTGTTCGTTTCGATTCTGACCTCAGAGCGATCGCGGGATGCCGAGCTGTGGGCGTTGATCTGGCAAGGGAAGGCGCCGGCGACGCTGAAGCTGCACGGCGCCTACAATCTCGCCGGCAACAAGCGCCTCTACCTCTGGGAAGGCGAGTCGGCCGCCGACCTGCAGTTCATGGACCGCTTCAACTACGTGGGCGTGATCGAGACCTTCCCGGCCTTCGACCGGACCACGGGCTGGCAGCAGGCTTTCGCCGGCGACCTCGAAGGCTTCCGGGCCAACATGGTGGCGCGGGGGGCGCAGCCGGCCCGCATCGAAGCGGCAATGGACCTGCGCGGCCGCGGCCATCACGCACCGACGTTTGAGGCGGCGATGCGCGAAGGCCGCGACTGGTCAGCGCGCCAGGCGAACAACCCTCTGGCGGAGGCCTAGAGGCAGCGCCAGGGGCTCCAGCCTCGCGCCCGGTCATAGATGACGCGGGCGGCGCGGAAGTGGATGTCCATGTCGGTGACCACCTGCCCCCATGTCCAGCCGTAGTTGGCCTCGAAAAACGGCGCCCAGGTGTACTGGTTGAGCTGCATTGGCCCGCCGTTGGCCGCTTCTAACAAGTAGGTTTCGCCGTCCTGTCCGGCCTTGCTCTCGCAGAGGAGGATGCGGACGGCCGTGCGCGGATCTTCGGGCCAGGTGGCCTGGGCCCATTCGAGCAGGCGCTCGGACGTGGGCGGCCAGGCCTCGGCGGGAGCCGAGGCGTCTTCGTCTCTTAGTTCCAGGGTCAGCGGCGGGGTTTGGGTGGCTGTGGTGCCGGCGGCGGGAAGCTCGGGAGCGGCTGCGTGGGCGCTATCGGTAGAGCCAAGGAAGCTGAGCGCGAAAATCAAGGTGACTCCCAGGAGCTTCGGGCCGCCGGTTGGGGCGGCGCTCAAGTCTCCAGGGCGCCGTTATACCTCACTGAATCATGCATGGGGACACCTCCCTGTGTCGGAGCGCGATGGTGAATGCGATTTGGGATTGCCCTTGTCCTGCACAATGGGCGTACCATCAGCGCGAGGCTATTGCGCGGGCTCTATCGAGCACGCTTATTTCTCATACCTAAACGTTGCTAATACACGAACGTTTCAGAAAGCCGCTAGGTTGAGGCCAATGTTCTGTGCGAGTTTGGCAGGCCCATGGCTTACGGTCAAAGTGGGCGGTCTTTAGATGCGGGCAATCGGGGTAGCTATATTTTGACCGTGTAACGAAGGCTAACCCAGCGTGGTCCCGCGGCCCCGTCATTTTCGACGGAGACGAGTGTAGCTCCTGCGCGCCGAATCACGGCCTCGATCTTCGCGCGAGGGACACAGTGCATGTCCATGCCGCGAATCTTCGATCGCATAACCGAGGGCAAGAGGCGCGTCATGAACCCGGCGGGCGTGGCGCTGGTGCGCGAAGGCACCTGTATAACGGCGACTCCTCCCTGATTCAAGACGCGCAGAAGCTCCTCGAAGTACCGCAGGGCGAGGTCGGGCCGAATGTGCTGCAACGTCACCTGAGAAATGACGAAGTTGAAGCTATTGTCCGCGAAGGAGCCAAGGTCCGGGGCGGCGTTGTGGACATAAGTGACTTTGCCGGGATTGCGGTCCAGCCTTTGGGCCTCCCGGATCATCGACGGGGCAACGTCGACGCCGACCACCGCTTCGAAGTGAGGCGCCAGCGCCTGCGTGATGCGGCCGACGCCGCAACCGAAGTCGAGCGCCGACCCGGCCGCCGGCGCGGCGCCAAGCGCTTGCAGGCGCTCCATGATCGCGTCTACCAGGCGGACGCCGGTGGCGAAGAATTCGTCCTGATCCCAGCGATTGCCCTTCTTCCCCGGCCGAGAGAGAACGGCCCAGAAGGGGTCATCGCGGCCGAGACGGTCCCACTGCCGCTCCAGGCGGGCAAGGTCGCGGGCGCACGGTCGGCGCTTCCTGGTTGCGCGCCGGCTCTCTTCTTTTCACCGGCGGGACGGGCGACAGCTTCGACGCGTGCGCATCCGCACCATGCGGGGACAGTCAGGCCAGGAGCCGGTTTGCCGCATCGACTAACGCGGGGCCGCTGTGAGGCGCGGGGATGATCTGGGCGCAGTCGCAGGTCGTCGCGTCCTGGGCGCCTTCGGAGCCCAGGTGGACAATCGGAGCCGCCATGGCGAGGCCCCTGAGCATCATCACCGATTGAAGATGTTGGGGAGGGCTCTCGGCCGCGTTGAAGACGATCAGGTCTGGTGGGGTTTCGGGAAACTCGGCCGCGGCATCTTCGGCCCGCTCTACGATGTGGACGCTGAATCCCTCTTCGCGCAGGACCCATGCGGCAAGGCGGAACGGCGGGTCTTCACCCTGCACCAACAGGACCTCCGCCAATGACCTGCTCCCCTCGTGCGGACGCGCCGGCCGGCAAGGCCTAAGGAGAGGCACGCCCAGCCAGGGACACTCGCGACCCGGACTGCCGCACAGCTTACCTACGCAAAACTCCCATTACAACTATTGCAATACTTCTTGGCGGAATATGGAGAGGCTCCGAGCAATCGATTGCAGGCACGCAGTCGCAGTCTCAAGCGTGACTGGCCGAGGACTCGCGCGGCCGAAACCCTAGCGCCCGGTCTCCGCCAGGAAGGCGACAATCGCCCGGTTGACCTCGTCCGGCCGCTCTTGTTGGGTCCAATGGCCGCAATCCTGGACCAGGACCTTGCGCACGTTGGGGACGTAGCGCTCGATGCCGCTGGACATCTCCGGAAGCAGGATGGGGTCCTTGTCGGCGACGATCATCAATGCTGGCTGCTCGACTGTGCGCCCGCTGAACTCAGGCGTCGACTCCCAGTTCGAGTCCATGTTGCGGTAGTAGTTGATCGGGCCGCGCAGGCCGCCCTTCGAGAACGCCGCCACGAAGACGTCGATGTCCGCATCGGTGATCGAACCGGTGGTAGCCGCGACGCCGCGCATCATTCCGGCCAGGGACCCGCGCAGGTCGCGCTCCATGTTGGCCTCGGCGACGCCCTCTTCCTGGAAGGCCAGGATGTAGTTGAATCGCCCGCCGCCCGTCGCGCGAAAGCGGTCGGTCGGCTTGACGTCGCCACGGGACGAGAAGGGCACGTTCAGGGCGATGATGCGCTCGAAACGGTCGGGGCGGGCCAGGGCGAGGTGCCAGGTGATGATCGCGCCCCAATCATGGCCGGCGACGGCGCAGCGCTCGATCTCCAGCGCGTCCAGGAGCCCGACGATGTCGGCTTCGATGTGGTGGATATCGTAGTCGCGGATCTCGTGGGGTTTGTCCGTCTCGCCGTAGCCACGGAGGTCGGGCGCGATCGCGCGATAGCCCGCCGCCGCGAGCGCCGGGAGCTGGTGTCGCCAGGAGTAGGCGAGCTCGGGGAAGCCGTGCAGGAGCAGGACGGGGTAGCCGGCGCCCTGCTCCAAGTAGTGCATGCGGATGCCGTTGGTCTGGGCGTAGCCGTGCTGCCAGGTTTCGGTTGTCATGATTGGCCTCCGTTCAAGGACGCGGCGTCGAGCAACGGGTGCCAGATTACGCCTTCGAGCAGGGTGTTTTGGTCTGTGACGGCGGGAAGGGCCTCCATCCGCAGGTGCCTTGCCATTTGCAGGGCGGAGACGGCGGCGTCGAATGCGTCCTCGCAGGACGCTGCGGCATCGCGGAGGGCAGGGGCCAGATGAGGCAGGTTTGCCGCCAGGTAGACCTGGCGGCTGGCCAAGCGAGATTTGTTCACCGGGCCGGTGAGCAGGCGCGGGTAGATCTCGACCACCAGAGGCAGGCGCACGGCGTCGAAGGGCCAGACCGCGAAGCCCGCCGTCCGCAGGCGGTGCAGGACGGGCCAGCCCCGCAGCGAGCCGGTGCCAACGCTGCCGGAGCCGCCGACCTGGAAGACCGACTTGATGCGCACGCCGCCGATTCGCGGCAGGAGGAGGTCCGACCGCCGGTAGTGCTCGCGGCCGCCGAGGTCGGGCCGCCCGCCGCGGCCTCCACCCCAGAAGGGCGGCGCCTTCGACGCCAGCCAGGCTTCAGCCTCCGTGCCGGCAAGCGCCCAAAGCTCAGGCGTTGCCGCGAGGCCGCGTTCGCGCAGGAACCAGGCCGGCGCGGAGAAACCGAAGTCGAAGCCGGCGACAAAGGCGGAGCCGGCGGATGCCATCTCGATGAGGTGCTCGGCTACGGCCATGCGGCCGCGGCCACATTCCAGCCGCAAGAGGCCGTCCGAGTCCGCTTCGGCGAGCCAGATCTTCTTCTCGGAGCCGGTTACGGCGCCGGACCAGTCGACCGCGACAAACCGCATGAGTGCAGAGTACAGAGCGGCAAGGGCAGGCGACACCACCACGCGCGGGCCCGACGCTCGGGTCGCCGTCTATAGTGGACGTATGGCGAACAGGCTCGCGGGCGAGACCAGCCCCTACCTCCTGCAGCACAAGGACAACCCGGTCGACTGGTACCCCTGGGGGCCGGAAGCCTTCGACAAGGCGCGGGCGGAGGACAAGCCGGTCTTGCTCTCGGTGGGCTATTCGGCCTGCCACTGGTGCCACGTCATGGCGCACGAGTCCTTCGAAGACCCCGACATCGCCCGTCTCATGAACGAGCTCTACGTGAACATCAAGGTCGACCGCGAGGAGCGGCCGGACGTCGACGGCATCTACATGCAGGCGGTCCAGTCGCTTACCGGGCGCGGCGGCTGGCCGATGACGGTGTTCCTGACGCCGGAAGGCATGCCTTTCTACGGCGGCACCTACTACCCGCCGGAAGACCGCCATGGCATGCCCAGCTTCAGCCGTGTCCTGACCTCGATCGCGCAGGTCTATCGCGGCAACCGTGGCGACGTCGACCGGGCGGCGGCGCAGGTCCACGGCCAGATTTCGGCGTTCGAGAACGTGCGGCCGGGCGACCAGCTGCTGACCGACGCCGTGCTGCATTCGGCCTACAGCACCATCGCCGCGAGCTTCGATGACGTGAACGGCGGCTTCGGGCCGGCGCCCAAGTTCCCCCAGGCGATGACGCTGGAGTTCCTGCTGCGCTACCACAAGCGCACGAACACGTCCGGACGCGCTGCGGATGGTAGAGCACACCCTGCGCAAGATGGCCATGGGCGGCATTTACGACCAGGCGGGCGGCGGCTTCCACCGCTACTCGACCGACGCGGTGTGGCTGGTGCCGCACTTCGAGAAGATGCTGTACGACAACGCCTTGCTGGCCCGCGTCTACCTGGACGCGTTTCGGGTGACAGGCGACGGCTTCTACCGCCGCATTGCCGAAGAGACGCTGGACTATGTCCTGCGCGAGATGACGCATCCTCAGGGTGGCTTCTACTCGACGCAGGACGCGGATTCCGAGGGCGAGGAAGGCCGGTTTTTCGTCTGGACGCCGGCCGAGATCGAGGCAGTGTTGGGGACGGACGCCCAGCTAATTCAGGCCTACTTTGGCGTCACGGCGGAAGGAAACTTCGAGGGGCACAACATACTCCACGTACCGATAGCGGCGCAGGACTTCGCCCGCGGACGGGGACTCGACATAACGGCGTTCGAGGGGACGCTGGCCGCGGCGAGGTCGAAGCTGTACGAGTCGCGCGAGCAACGCGTCCACCCCGGGCGCGACGAAAAGGTGCTGACGGCCTGGAACGGCATGATGATGCGCGCATTCGCCGAGGCGGGCGCCGTGCTGAAGATCCAGCGACTACACCGAGGCGGCCGCGCGGAACGCGGACTTCGTGCTCTCAGAGCTGGTGGCGGACGGGCGCTTGCTGCGCACCTGGAAGGACGGCAGGGCCAAGCTCAAGGGATACCTTGAGGATTACGCACTGCTGGTCGATGGCCTTCTCTCTACGTACACCGCCACGTTCGACCTGCAGTACCTGCGGCGGGCGCTGGAGCTTGCGGACGAAATGGTGCGTCTGTTCTGGGACGACGGCATGCAGGGCTTCTTCGACACCGGCGCCGACCACGAGACGCTGATCGCCCGCCCGCGGGACTTCTTCGACAACGCGACGCCTTCGGGCAACTCCGTGGCGACGGACGTGCTCCTGCGGCTGGCCGTGCTCAGCGGCGACTACGAACGCGAGCGCCGGGCGATCGCCTGCCTGAGGGCGCTGGCGCCGGTTGTCGAACGCGCCCCGACCGGCTTCGGGCGCCTGCTATCGGCGCTCGACTTCCACCTGTCGCGCCGCACTGGAGGTGGCGCTGGTCTGGCCGGGCCGGCCTGCCGATGCCGCCTCCCTGCTCGATGTCGTGCTGGCGGAGTACCGCCCCAACCTGGTGATGGCAGGCGCTCGCGAAGGCGAAGGCGCGGACCTGACGCCGCTGCTCGCGGAACGCGGCGCACTCCAGGGGCGCGCGACCGCCTACGTCTGCGAGCGCTTCGCCTGCCAGACGCCGACCAGCGACCCGGAGATTCTGCGGGCACAGCTCGCCGCCGGCTCGTAACGTCGCCGGCGCGGTATGGATACGACGACTCGCTAAGGCCGAGTCTGTCGAGAGCCTCATGCTAGACTTGTGGACTCAAAAGGAGCGGCATGCCGGGCAAGATTCGGGCGCAAGTGGTCGGCGCAACCGGGTACGGCGGGTTGGGGATACTCGAGCTCTTGCTGGGGCACCCGAACTTCGAGGTCTCGGCGCTTGTCGCGCGAGATGACGCCGGCAAGCGCATCGACGAGGTCTACCCGCACCTCAGCGGCCGCTGCGACATGGTCGTGCAGGCGCCGGGCGCGGTCGAGGTCGGCGCCGCAGTGCGACGTCGTGGTATTCGCGACGCCCGACGGCGTGTCGCAGCAGTACGCGCTCGGCCTGGCGTCGCGCGGGACCAGGTTTATCGATTACTCGGGCGATTTTCGTTTTAGCAGCGGCGAGGATTACGCGCGCTACGCCTCTCGCCACCCTTCAATCTCAGGCTCAACGCACGCAACGGAGAGCCTCCTCGGCAAGAACGCCTACGGCGTGTCGGAGCTGAACGCGGAGGCGATCGCCGGCGCCCCAATAGTCGGAAACCCCGGCTGCTTCGCGGTGGGGATTATTCTCGGCCTGGCGCCGCTCTACAACTGCGGCCTGGTCGACGCCGGCCACGTCCACGTCGACGGGCTCACGGGGTCGTCGGGGGCGGGCAAGAAGCCGGCGCCGCTGCAGCACTTCTCGCACCTCAACGATAACGTGGTGCCCTATCGCGTGCTGGACCACCAGCACGTTGTCGAGGCGGAGCTGACGCTGGGCCGCCTCGGTACAGCGGGCGGCGCGACGGTCGATTTCGTCCCGCATCTCCTCGGCGCGACGCGGGGAATCCTGAGCACGATGAGCCTGCGCCTGTCGAAGTCGATGACGCCGGCTGCGCTGCTCGGCCTGTACCGCGAGTACTTCGAGGCGCACCCGTTCGTGCGGGTGTTGGCCGGGCCGCCGACTCTCAAAGGTCCGCTGGGCTCGAACTACTGCGATGTCTCGGCATTCGTAGCTGGCGATGGCCGGCGCGCCGTCGTGATCTGCGCGATCGACAACCTCATGAAGGGCCAAAGCGGCTCGGCGATGCAGAACCTGAACCTGATGTTCGGCCTACCACAGACCGCGGGCCTGGACCGCGGGCCGATGTATCCCTGACATGAGCACCGTTGAACGCATAGCGGACGGGCACGTAACGACGCCGAAGGGGTTTCGGGCGGGCGCCGTCTGCGCGTCCATGTACGCGGCGGGGCCCAAGGCGGGAGCACTCGACCTTGCCCTCCTTCTCTCCGACCGCCCCTGCAGCGCGGCGGCGGTCTTCACGCAAAACCTGGTCAAGGGCGCGCCCGTGATCCTGAGCCAGGAGCGCATGGCGGGCGGCAGGGTGCGCGCGGTCGTCGCCAACTCCGGCTGCTCCAACTCCCTCAACGGTCCCGGCGGCTACGACGACGCGAAGCTCATGACGGAGCTGGCGGCGGCCCAGGCCGGCCTTGGCACCGAAGAGATCGTCGTGGCCTCGACCGGCGTGACCGGCGTGCGCATGCCGATGGACAAGATCAAGCGGGGGATAGGCCACATCGTCGCCACAAAGGACGGTGGCCATGATTTCGCCCTGGCGATCATGACGACCGACACCCGACCCAAGGAGATCGCGGTGCGCGTGAACACGGGCGCCGGCTCCTACGCGATCGGCGGCTGCGCCAAGGGGTCGGGGATGATTCATCCCGATATGGCGACGATGCTGGCTTACATAACCACGGACGCCGACGTGGAGCCGGGATTCCTGCGGGCGCTCCATCGCGAGGTGGCGGACCAGAGCATCAATATGGTCAGCATCGACGGCGACACCAGCTGCAGCGACACCTTTCTTGTGCTTGCGAACGGGGCCGCGGGGCTGCCGCGCATCGAGGCGGGGACGCCCGAGGCATCTACGTTTCGGCAGGCCCTGCTGCAGGTGGCCACGTACCTGGCGCGGGAGCTGGCGCGAGACGGAGAAGGCGCGGGCCGCCTGATGGAGGTCGCCGTCAGCGGCGCCGCCTCCATCGAGGACGCGCGGCGCATCGCCCGCACGATTACGACGTCGCCCCTGGTGAAGACGGCGGTAGCGGGCTGCGACCCGAACTGGGGGCGCATCCTGGTCGCGGCCGGCCGCGCCGGCGGCCGCCTTGTCGAGGCCAGGACGAGCCTCAAGCTTCAGGGGCAAACACTCCTGCACGAAGGTGAAGCGCAGCCGTTCGTCGAGTCTGAGATGCGGGCCAGGCTGGACGCCGGCGAGGTCCTGATCGAGCTGGACCTGGGCCTGGGCGAAGCTTCCGCGACGGCCTGGGGCTGCGACCTGACGACCGACTATGTGCACATAAACGCCGACTACACGACGTAGGTTTGGCGGCCGCGACCCCCGAACCGCCAATCCGGGGGACCGGACGGGAGATAAAGCAGGCGCCGCGTGGTGCCGCAAATGACAGGGCTTCGGTAGGGCGGCGTGAGGCATGACGTTTGCTTTTGCTTGCTAACATGTCCCTGAAAACCGTGATCGAGTCGCAGGAAGACCCACGAGAAGAGCAGCCGGCGCCGAACGTCGCCGCCATAGCCATCATTGGCTTCATGGCGGGGCTGGTGATCTGGCTGGGGGCCGCCTGCCTGGTCTTCGGACAGGGTGACGGCGGGTCCAGTGCGCCGTCGCTGGGGCCCGGGAAAGTCTCGACGCCCTCCCAGGTAGCGCGGCCAACGGCCACGCGCCTGGTCGACCGCACGAACTGCGCCGAGATCCGCGGCAGCGACTATCGCTCCGACGCCGAGCGGACGTGGTTCCTGGCCAACTGCCAGTAGGAATGGCCTGTTGGCAAATCGGCTTGTCGGCTCGCCGGCTTGCCGGCCAGAGGCGCATAGACGCATTGCCCGCTGCGCCGGTTTGCCCGTACACTCAGCCCACTCTGACGTTTACGTGACTGTTGGAGGTGGACATGAGCGCCCTATCCGGCCTGCGCATCCTTGACCTCGGCTGGGCTATGGCGGGACCTCAGGCGACGCGCATCCTCGCCGACTTCGGGGCCGAAGTCATCAAGGTCGAAAGCAACGCCCGGCCGGACCAGGCGCGAACCGCTTTCGGGCCGCATGTGGGCGAGCGGGCGATCAACAGCAGCGGTTACTTCAACAACTTCAACCGCAACAAGCTCAGCGCCACCGTGAACATGTCGCGGCCGGAAGGCCGGGAGGTGTTCAGGAAGCTGGTCGCGATCTCAGACGCCGTGCTGGAGAACTACAGCGCCGGGGTAATGAAGAAATGGGGCCTGCATTACGAGGGCCTGAAGGCCGTGAAGCAGGACATCGTTTACGTGAGCATGGCCGGCTTCGGCCACAGCGGCCCCTATACCGACTACCAGACGTACGGCCCCACGGTGCAAGCCGTATCCGGCCTCACCTTCCAGTCCGGCTTCCCGAACCTGCCGCCGGCCGGGTGGGGCTTCTCTTACATGGACCACACCGGCGGTTACATCGGCTGCATGGCGCTAATGCAGGCGCTCCTCTATCGCCGCCGAACGGGCGAGGGCCAGCACGTCGACCTGTCACAGGTTGAGGCGGCAATCACACTGACCGGCCCGGCGCTGCTCGACTACGCGGTCAACGGGCGACCGTCTTCGCGGATCGGCAACAGCTCCGGCCACCCGGCCATGGCGCCCCACGGCGTCTACCGCGCCGCGCCCGACCCAACGGAGGGCGGCGTCGGCGACGATGAGTGGGTTGCCATCGCCGTGGCGAACGAGGCGCAGTGGCAGGCTTTCACGTGCGCCATTGGGCACGCGGAGTGGCAGACCGACCCCAGGTTCTCGACACTGACCGCGCGGTTGGCGAATCAGGACGAGCTCGACAGGCTGATTGGCGAATGGACGCGCGCTCGCTCGAACAAAGAGACGCAGGAATTACTGCAGGCAGCCGGCGTGCCGGCGGGGCGAGTCCAGCGCTCGCGCGAGCTTTTCGAGGACGAGCCGCAGCTGGCCCACCGGCAGTTTTACCCCGTGCTCGAGCACTCCATCGTCGGCACCCACCGCGTCGACGGGATGCCGGCGATGCTTTCGCGGACGCCGGCCGAGTTCAAGCGCGGCGGCCCGCTGATGGGCGAAGACAATGATTACGTTTTCGGCGAGCTGCTGGGCATGCCCCTGGCGGAAGTGAGACGCCTGGAGGAAGAGCAAATCCTCTGGTGAGGCGGGGGAGCGTAATTCCGCGCGGCATCCGGTACGCTCCGCGAAATTTCGAAGGAGGAGACCACAGCCATGGCGGCAGATGTCCGCTTCGACAAAGTAGACTCGACGGTGATCGGGTTTCTGGCCGACACGCACGTAAATGAAAGCGATGGCAGCGATCTCCCTGAGGAGGTATTGGACGCGTTCCAAGAGCGCGGTGTTGGCTTGATCGTCCACGTCGGCCATTACGGCCACCCCGGCCTGCTCAATCGCCTCGCGGCCGCGGCGCCGACCATGGCCGTCACCACGAGCCTCGATCAGACGGTGGTGGCGAAGCTCGAAGGTGACGAAGCCGCGCGCGTGGCCGGCTTCGCGCGCGTCATCGAGTCGGGCGGCGTGCGGATCGGCGTGACCTTCGACCTCAGCGGCAACGGATTCGCCACCAAGCCGGACGACCCGCCGCTGGTCCTCGCCGGCCGGCCGCTAAAGGACCTGCTGAACGAGAAGTTCGGCGCCGACGTCGATGTCGTCGCCTACGCCAACACGCATATCGACCGCGTGGCGTACTGTCAGGGCGTGCTCATGTTCAACACGGGCAGCCCCAACTTGCCGGGCGGAGACCGCAAGGGCGGCCTTGGTACGGTGGCAGTCCTTCGCACCGAGGACGGGATCAGCACGATCGAGATCGTTGACCTGGAGAGGCAGAGGCGCATGAAGGCGGAGGGTGGCATTGGCTGATCCAGTCCTCCGACCAGGCTCAGCCCTTCGACCAGCCTCAGCGCAAGCCCTCGGCGGCATCAAGGTGGTCGAGCTGGCAGACGAGACCGGCGAATGGTGCGGCAAGCTCTTCGCCGACATGGGCGCCGACGTCATCAAGGTCGAGGCGCCCTCGGGCAGTCCGAGCCGGAGCATAGGCCCCTTCGTCGATGACCTGCCCGACACCGAACGGAGCCTATTCTTCTGGCACTACAACACCAGCAAGCGTTCGGTGACGCTGGACGTCGAGCACGCCGAAGGTCGCCGGCTCCTGGCGCGGCTGATCGAGGAGGCGGACGTCTTCCTCGAGACGCTGGCGCCGGGCAAGGCCGCGGCCCTAGGCCTGGACTACGCCACCCTCATCACCACTAACCCGAAGCTGGTGCACGTGGCGCTGACGCCGTTCGGGCAGGATGGCCCTTACGTCGATGCCGGTTACGTGACCACGGACCTGGTGACGATGGCCCTGGGCGGGCCTATGCAGTCTTGCGGCTACGACCTGGAGGACGGCGACCTGCCGCCGGTGCGGGCGGGGCAGTATCACAGCTACCACACGGGCTCCCACTACGCCTACATGGCCGCGCTGGTAGCGCTATGGGAGCGGGGCGAGAGCGGCCGGGGCCAGTTCATCGACGTGTCCGCGCAGGCGGCGCTGGCGGTGACGGTCGAGTTTGCCAGCACGCACTGGGAGTACGACAGGGCCTGGCTGCGGCGGCAGACCGGCCGCCACGCCGGCCGCGGCCAGACCGCCCGCACGCAGCACCTGGCAGCGGATGGGAAATACGTGAACCTGGGCCTGCCCTACCAGCAGGACGTATGGGAGAAGCTGGCGGCGTATCTGCGCGAGAAGGGGCTGGCCGAAGGCTTGCCGCTGGACGAGCTCAACGATCCGCAGAAACGCTTCGCCATGGGCAGCGCCGTTATGGACGTGCTCCAGGTTCTGACCGCGAACGTCCCCGCAGAGGAGCTATTCCACCTGGGGCAAGGCATCGGCCTGACCTGGGGCGCCGTGCGCCGGCCCGAGGATTGGCTCGATGACCCGCAGGCGGCCGCCCGCGAATTCTTCGTCGAGGTCGAGCACCCGGAGATCGGCCGCACGGTGCGCTACCCGGGCGCGCCCTACAAGTTCACGGGTTCGCCCTGGTCCATCCGTCGCCGAGCGCCGCTGCTGGGCGAAGACAACCTGGAGGTCCTCGGCGGCCTGGGGCTATCCAGGGAAGAAATGACCGCGCTGCGGGAGTCCGGCGCGATCTAGGACGCGTCTGGGTGCATTGCCCGCGGCGCAGGGGCGAGGCTTGCCTCGCCCCTGCGCGCGCAAGGTGCTATCAGGAACCCTCTTTGACCTCGAGGATCTCGTCGGCCACCAGGCCGTGGGCTTCCTTGTGGACCGCGGCGGCGGCTTCGGGAGTAGGCGCATCGACCAGGCAGTAGACGCGGCCGGTGCCTTCGTTGAACCAGTACTTGAGGTACTTCACGCCGTGCTTGCCCTGCACCTCCAGGTCCCGCTTGTGCGCGCCGGCGACTGCATCCGCCGTCAGCCCTTCGACCTTTGAGTGGACATCCATGAACATTGGCATCTTTGAGGCCTCCTCCGAAATGTTGATTAGTTCAGTCTAGGTGGGCAGGCTATGGCCCGCTACGGGACGAACGTCCTATGGACGAAGCTGATAGCTTCCCCTCCCCTTCACGGCAGGAGGTCGTTTTCGATTGCGAACAGCGTGGCGGCGACGCGGGTGGAGGCGCCTGTCTTGTTGTAGATGTGCTCCAGGTGATGGCGGACCGTGCTTTCAGAGATCGAGAGCGCGCGGGCCATGTCGCGGCGGGTGATGCCGCGCGCCGCCAGGCGCAAGACCTCGACTTCGCGGTCTGAAAGCCCGCCGGGCCACGCGTTCTGTGCCTTTGGCGCCTGCGCTGCGCCCAGGCTCCCGGCCACGGCGTAGACGATGTCTGGGTCGAAGGCTGTACCGGATTCGCTGACGAGCGCCTTGAGCGCGTCTTCGAGAGTTGCCGCGGCGCGGTCCGGGCGAGCGTGCGTAAGCTCGTCCAGGCGGTCGGCGACGGCGACTATGCGCGCGGCCTGGGGGATGTCCTTGCCCTTGAGGCCGCGGTAATAGCCGCTGCCATCGAAGCGCTCGTGGTGCGCGCCGATCGGCCCCGCGAATTGCGCTAGCGCGGGCACGCGGCTGACGACGCGTTCGCCGTGGTAGGGGTGCAGACGCACGGCCTCGCGCTCGGACGGTGTCAGGAGGCCTTCGGCCTTATCGATGAAGAACGAAGGCACCGCGACCAGGCCAAGGTCGTGCATGAGCGCCGTGCGCTTGAATAGCCGCCGGTCGGCCTCAGAGGCGCTCATCACCGCGCCGATGCGCTCGGCAATCGCAGCCACGCGGCGCGAGTGGGCGGCCGTGAACGGCGACTTCAGGTCGATGAAGTCGGCGAAGGCCAGGGCCACGTCGTCCAGGCGGCCTTCGGACACGGCGGCGAAGGGCGTGTCCGGTTCCATGCTCAGGACCAGGTCCACAATCGGGGCCTCCTCGAGGTCGCTCCAGAAGGATGCCTGCGTGCCCAGGCTCTCCAGTGCGCCGGAGACCGCCGGGTCGAACGCCTTGCCTTTTTGGGCACGGGCCAAGTTCAGGGCCGCCTCACGCCCGCCAACTCGATGAAAGGGGACGAAGAGGAATGCCGGCAGGATCAACCGCGAGACGGGCGGGATGGCCTCGCCCTTGAGCTTGTTCGGCTGTCCGCTTCCGTCCCAGGACTCGAACATATTGAGGACAGCCTGCTGTACTTCCCGGGGCATGCCGAGACGGGCGGCGATCCTGGCGGAAACCTCGCAGGCGCTGGTGAATCCTTCCGTTTGCATGTCGCCCATGTGGAGCATTATTTGGAGGTACGTCCGCAGGCGCTCGGCCGGTTTGAGGTCTTTCGCGACGAACCTTCGCATCCAATCCAATTGGCTGGCCACGTCCCGAGGGGTGAAGATCATGCTCTCGCGCCGGGCCACGATCTCGTCGCTGCGCAGGAACGACGCCATGGCGCTGGTCCAGCAGGTGCAGCCGGCGTCCTTGAGGAGAGTCGTGTAGTAGACGGCGGCGCGGTCTTCTTCGGAGAAGCCAAGACGCTCGGCGACGCGGACACCGACGTAACAGGACCGCAGGCAGTCCTCCATCTCCAGGCCGAACGCGAGGTCGGAGGCGAACGCGAAGGCGCTGAGGAGCTCGCCCATGCGCAGTTCGGGGGCCGAAGGGCGTGCGGTCGTTGAATCTGCCATCGCCCGCGATTGTAGCGAAGTCCAGGATTTCGGCATGCCGGCGGCCGGGATGAGCCGCAGGGCGAGGTGGCGGCTGAGGCTCCTCTAGATTTGATTGCGAAGGTAGCCGGGCGGTGGTATATTCCCTATAACACAGGTTCTGATGGTGGAAAGTGGGTTCTGGCCCACTTTTTTGTTAGGTTGAGATCGGCGCCTGTGATGTCCTGAGCATGTCGAAGGACCGCGGTCACCGACGTGAGGTGGTCGCGGGCCTGTCGAAGGGACCGTCAAAGGAGAACAATAGCGTTGGCCACGGCAATTCAGCGCGTTACTACCACCAACAAGAACGACTTCCTCACGCGCCATCACGCAGCTCGCCGCGGAGAAGAACCTCCCCAAAGAGGTCGTCTTCGAGGCCGTCGAGGCCGCGCTTGGCCTCTGCCTACAAGAAGGACGCGCTCGCCAACGCCGAACCTCGTCGTCAAGATCGACGGCGGCACCGGCGGCGTGCGCGTCTTCGCCCAGAAAGACGTCGTCGAAGAGGTCGAGGACGACAAGATCGAGATCACGCTGGACGAAGCGCAAGCAGGTCCAGCCCAACGACCTACATCGGCGACATCGTCAACATCGAGGTGTTCCCGCAGAACGCCGGCCGCATCGCCGCGCAGACGGCGAAGCAGGTCGTCCTGCAGCGCCTGCGTGAAGCCGAGCGCGAGGTCGTCTTCGAGGAGTACTCCGGCAAGGAAGGCGACATCATCTCCGGCGTCGTCCACCGCCTGGAGGCGCGCCACGTCTACATCGACCTCGGCAAGACCGAGGCCGTGCTGCCGCCGTCGCGAGCAGGTGCGCATCGAGCACTACCGCCCCGGCCAGCGCCTCAAGGTCTACCTGCTCGAGGTCCACAAGGCGAACCGCGGGCCCCAGGTCACGGTCTCGCGCACGCACAAGAACCTGCTGCGCCGCCTGTTCGAGCTGGAAGTGCCGGAGATCTTCCGCGGCAGCGTCGAGATCAAGGCGATCGCGCGCGAGCCCGGCTTCCGCAGCAAGGTCGCCGTCTACTCGCGCCAGGAGGGCATCGACCCGGTCGGCGCCTGCGTCGGCCTGCGCGGCATCCGCATCCAGAACATCGTCAACGAGCTCAACGGCGAGCGCATCGACGTGGTGCAGTGGGACCCGGACCCGGCGCGCTTCGTCGCCAACGCGCTCAGCCCGGCGCAGGTGCACGGCGTGCGCATCCTGCCGGACGGCACGACCGCCGAGGTCGTCGTCGGCGACCGGCAGCTCTCGCTGGCCATCGGCAAGGAGGGGCAGAACGCCCGCCTCGCCGCCAAGCTGACCGGCCTGCGCATCGACATCAAGAGCCTGAGCGCCGTCGAGGAGGAAGAGGCCACGGAGCCGCCGCTCCAGATTCGACCGCCGAGCCCGACTGGTGGCGCGAGCCGGACGAGCGCGACATGCCGCTGTGGGCCGAGGTCGCGGCAGCAGCGAAGCAGCCGCGCGGAAGGCGCTCCCGCCGAGGACCGCACGCCGGCGGCCAGCGTCACGGTGGAGCGCCCGCGCGCCTGCCGCGGCGGCCGGCCGCCGCGCGCCGGCGCCGTGCGCTTCGCGCGACGAGGTCCGTCCGCCCGTCGCCACGCCGGGCGCTGTGCCCGCGGCAGCGGATGCAGCCCGAGGCAAGCGCGGTGCCAAGCCGACGGCGGCGCCGCGCCGCGGCCGCGAGACGGAGGAGCAGGCGCGCGCCGCGCCGGGCCGCTCGCCGCGCGCCGTGGTGGCGCGCGCCGAGCAGTTGGAAGAAGAGATCGAGGAGGAGTTGGAGGCCGTCGATGGACGGACGAGGACTTCGGCTTCTTCGCCGCAGACTCAGAACGATAATGGAGGCCAGGTTTGCAGCCGCGGCACGCCCGCCGCAGCGCACCTGCATCGCCTGCCGCTCGACGAGCGGCAAGCGCGAGCTTGTGCGCATCGTGCGCACGCCGGCAGGGCGCCGTCGAGATAGACCTGACCGGCAAGAAGCCCGGCCGCGGCGCCTACCTCTGCCGCCAGGCCGCCTGCTGGGAGGCGGCCCTGAAGAAGGGCCGCCTCGACGCCGCGCTGAAGACGACAGCTCAGCCGCGGACGACCGCTGCGCGCTGCTCGGAGTTCGCCGACGAGCCTGCGTAACGTCGCGGTGGCATAGGACACGTGCCACGCCGCGACGGGTAAGAAAGACGCATCGAATTGGTAACCGAAAGCAAGACAATCGAGCTGCCCGCGCGCTCTGACCGTCAAAGAGCTCGGCGACCTGCTGCAGCGTCTCCGCCGTCGAAATCATCAAAGAGCTGATGAAGAACGGCGTCATGGCCAGCATCAACCAGGTCATCGACTACGACACGGCGGCGATCGTCGCGACCGACTTCGGCTTCGAGGCCCGAGCGAGGCCTCCGCTGAGACGTGGCGGCGGAGCGTTCCGCGTCGAGCGCGCCGCCGCGCATACGCGAGCGCCGAGGAGGAAGAAGACCCGGCCACGCTGCGTGACGCGCCCGCCGGTCGTCACGATCCTCGGCCACGTCGACCACGGCAAGACCAGCCTGCTGGACGTGATCCGCGAGACCAACGTCACGGCGTCAGGAGGCCGGCGGCATCACCCAGCACATCGGCGCCTACCAGGTGGAGGTCAACGGCCAGAAGATCACCTTCCTGGACACGCCCGGCCACGAGGCCTTCACGGCCATGCGCGCCCGCGGCGCCCAGGTCACCGACATCGCCGTGCTGGTCGTCGCCGCCGACGACGGCGTCATGCCCCAGACGATCGAGGCCATCAACCACGCCCGCGCCGCCGGCGTGCCGATCATCGTCGCGATCAACAAGATCGACCTCGACGGCGCGGACCCCGACCGCGTCATGCAGCAGCTCGCCCAGCACGAGGTCGCTCGTCGAGCAGTACGGTGGCGACGTGCCGGCCGTGCAGGTCTCAGCGCGCACCCAGCGAGGGCATCCAGGACCTGCTCGAGAACATCCTCCTGGTCGCCGAGATCCAGGACCTCAAGGCCAACCCGGACCGCGCCGCCGTCGGCGCCGTCGTCGAGGCGGAGCTGACGACCAACCGCGGCCCCGTCGCGACGCTGCTGGTCCAGAAGGGCACGCTGCACCTCGGCGACGTCGTCATCGCCGGCGACGCGACCGGCAAGATCAAGGCGATGTTCGACGACCACGGCCGCACGGTCACCGACGGCCGGCCCGTCGACGCCGGTCAAGGTCCTCGGCCTGCACGAGGTGCCGCTCGCGGGCGACATCTTCAGCGTCGTCAAGGACGAGCGCGCCGCCCGCGCCGACGTCGAGCGCAGCGCCGGCGCGCGCGCGAAGCCGCCCTCGCTGCGCGAGGCCCACCCGGTCAACCTGGACACGCTCTTCGGCGAGATCACAGCGGCGAGCCGTCAAGGACCTGAACATCATCCTCAAGACAGACGTTCAGGGCTCAATCGACCCGATCCGCCACTCGCTGGAGCGCCTGAGCAACGACGAGGTCCACGTCAAGATCATCCACTCCGGCTCCGGCACCGATCACGGAGTCGGACGTCATGCTGGCGGTCGCCTCGAAGGGGATCATCATCGGCTTCAACTCCAAGATCGACGCCGGCGCCAAGCAGCTGGCCGAGCCGGAGAAGGTCGAGATCCGCCAGTACAGCATCATCTACAACCTGATCGAGGACGTCGAGAAGGCCCTCAAGGGCATGCTCGAGCCGATCTTCGCCGACGTGATCGACGGCCACGCCGAGGTGCGCCAGATCTTCCGCATCAGCCGCCTCGGCAACATCGCCGGCTGCATGGTCCTGGACGGCACGCTGCACCGCAACGACCTGGTCGAGTCATGCGCGGCGGCGAGCATGATCGCCGACGTCGCGGTGCGCGAGCCTCAAGCGCTTCAGGAGGACGTGCGCGAAGTGCCAGACGGCTACGAGTGCGGCATCTCCCTCGAAGGCTTCGACGACTATCAAGGAAGGCGACATCCTCGAGTTCTACCACAAGGAGCGCGACAACTAACGCGCGAGCCGGAACCCGGCTTGTTGGATCGGCGCGTAACCGCGGAGAGCTAATGGACCCGACACTGGAGGCGGCGCTGGCCCGAATTCGGCGGTCGCTGGATGACCTGCGCGAGGTGGTAGGCGGCGTGGCGGCAGAGGGCCTGAACTGGCAGCCGGCCGCCGAAACGAACTCAATCGCGGCCCAGATCGCGCACCTGCTGAAGTCGGCGGAGTTCAACCTGGACAGCGCCGCGAGGCTGACAGGCGACGTGCGCGCTTACCAGAAACCGTGGTCAGAGACATTTTTTTCGGCGCGGATAGCAACGCGCTGGTGGACATGCTGGACGAGTTCGAAAGCTCGCTGGACGGCCGCCTGCTGGCCGTCGACGCCGCTAACCTTGGTAGAGCCGTCGACTGGCAGGACGGCACCAGCGGGACAGTCGCGTACGTCGTCGTCGGCGCAGTCGAACACGTCCGGGAGCATGTCGGGGCGGCGGCGCTGACGCGCCAGCTTTGGGAACAACGCGATCAGAGGTGATGCTCCATGTCACGCCGTACGGAGCGCGTCAACGACCTCATTCGCGACGAGCTCAGCGACCTTCTGCTTCGCGAGATGAATGACCCGCGCCTGGGAGGCCTGATCTCGATCACGCGGGTTGAGGTGACGCCGGACCTGACTCAGGCGCGTGTGTTCGTCAGCGTCATGGCCGAAAAGGACGAACAGGACCAGGCGATGAAGGCGCTGGGAGCGGCCTCCGGCTTCATGCATCGCGAGCTCAAAAAGCGCCTGGACATACGCAAGGTCCCGTTCCTCAACTTCAGGTTGGACACTTCGATTGCCCAGGGGGCAGAGGTGCTGTCCCTTCTCAACAAGGTGCACGAAGAAAACGCGGGGCAACCGACCTGAAGGCGGACGGCATCCTCAATGTCAACAAGCCGGCCGGCTGGACGTCATTCGACGTTGTCGCTTTCATCCGCGGACGCTGCGGCCAGAAGCGTGTCGGGCACGCGGGCACGCTAGATCCGTTCGCGACGGGCGTCCTGCCGGTGTGCCTGGGCCAGGCCACGCGCGTCATCGAATACCTGATGGACGCGTGCAAGGTCTACCAGGGCGCGATCCGTCTCGGCCGCGCGACCGACACCTACGACCGGACGGGCACAGCCGTGGCCGAGGTCGATGCCTCAGGCGTGCGACGCGAGGCGGTCGAGCGCGCGCTGAAGGCTTTCGAAGGGGCGATCGAGCAGCGCCCGCCGCCCTACAGCGCCCTGAAACGAGACGGCGTGCCCCTGTACAAGCTCGCGCGAGCGGGCCAAACGGTCGAAACGGAACCGCGGCCGGTCCATGTTTACCGGCTGGCCCTGCTCTCCTTCGAGCCGCCGTTCGCCCGCATCGAGGTCGAGTGCGGCAAGGGCACATACATTCGCTCCCTGGCGCACGACCTCGGCGCCGCCCTCGGCGTCGGCGGAAGCCTGGAGGAGCTGGTGAGGACGCGGGTAGGGCCTTTCGACATCGCCGCCGGAGTTGACATCGAGACGCTGAGGGCCGAGTTCGAATCCGGCACCTGGCGCGACCGCCTGCTTTCCGCGGACGAAGTGCTGCTCGAGTGGCCGGCGGCGATCCTGGGGCCGGAAAACCAGCGCCTGATCAGGAACGGGCGCCGCGCCGAGGTGGACTTAATCCGCACAGGCGAGGCGCGGGTGCGGGTATACACCACCGACGGCGAATTTTTGGCCGTCGCGGACGTAGAGGGCGACCGCGGCCTTCGCGCGGCCAAGGTCTTTAACCTCACACAGGAGGCAGGCTCTGGTTCCCCCTGATGAGTGCATCCGCTACACTTCTGCCTGATCTATGGCCATCCCGCGGTCAGACGAAGAGCTACAGGCCCTGGCAATTGGAGGCGATAAGGAAGCCCAAGACGAACTAAGGTCGCGCTTCCTCGCCCCGCTCTACGACTTCGCGCTGCGAATCTCCCTGGACCCGTCGGTCGCCGAGCAAGCGACTCTCGCCGGGCTCGCAGGCCTGGGCTCAACCCCTCCTATCGCGGGCGGCCTGAGCCTGATGAGTGGCCTGCTAGCCGCCGTGCGCGACGACTCCATCGAGCGGCTGCGCAGCCGTGGCGACGGGTCAGACGCCTACACACCGATTTCGCCCGTGGACTCGCGGTTCAGCGCCTTGCCGGCCGGCGGCGCCGTGCAGGCAGACGCGGAGCTGGCCTCCTGGGCCTGGCAGGCGGCGCGGGCACAACGGCCGCGCGATTACAGCCTCCTGGACCTGAGCGTGCGCCGAGGCCTCTCGGCAGACGAGATCGCCGAGGCCACCGAGATGTCGCATAGCGGCATTTACGCCATCCTCGGCCGGCTCCGAGGCTCATTCGAAGAGACGTTCACCTCCATGCTGCTGTACCACCGCGGCAGGGAGGCCTGCGCGGAGCTGGCGCACATCGCCGGCGAGCAGCCGATACTCGGGCCTTCAGTGCGGCGAGAGATCGCCCGCCACGTCGAAGGCTGCGCGGCCTGCCGCCAGACACGGCGGTCGTTCGCCTCACCGGCGGACATGCTGGCGGCCTTCGAGATGATCGAGCCGCCCGCCGGCCTGGCGGACGCCGCCGTCGCGGCCGCGCCGGCGGTGGCGGAATCGCCGGCGAGCGAGACTTCGCTTCAGGGGGCATTGCCTCTTGGCGCCGGGGCCTTAGCGGATGCGGCCTTATCGGCGGCCACTGAAGGCGAGGGCCTCTCCGTGGACGCGCCGGAAGAGCCTGTCGAAGCGCCAGCCGAACTGGAAGAGACCACCGAGGGCGCTACGGTGGCGACGATCGAGGATGTCGCCATGGCCGTCGAGCCTGCCGTCGATGAGGCTGCCGTTGCCGAGGGCCCGAACGACGTCATCGCGGAAGCGCCCGAGGACGCCGAGGGGGAGGTCGAGGCCGAGGACGTAGAGGAGGCGGCCGGCGAAGAGGAGAACGCGGAGCTCGTCGACGAGATACAGGACGAGCCGCCACCGCCGGATGAGGGTCCTTTGGACGATGAGGCGGAACTGGGAGGCCTTGAGGCAGAGGAATCCAGCGACGAGAGAGACACGCGCGAAGTTGAGGACGAGGGCGCGCTGGATCCCCGTGGTCATTGGCGCCGGCGCCGTGACTTAGGCCGGAGGCCGCGCATCCACTTCGACCGAAGAGCGCATTCGCTTCCAGCGCGACCGCTTCCTTGCGGGCATGGGTGGAGGCGGGCCACCGCGGCGTCCCTGGACCAAATTCAAGGACTGGTTCGACGAGCAGGGGCCGGCGCGCGTCTCGTTCTACGTCCTCATCGTGGGCGCGGTTTGCCTGGCGGCCTACCTGGGACTCGCTGTAGGAAACTCGATCGAAGGTGACGGCACCGGCTCCTCCGCTTCCGGCCTGAGCCTGTTGCCGACAGGCACGCCCGGCGTGCGGCAGATCGCCTGCGGCTCCGGCAACCACATCGTCGATCAGGGGAGCATCAATACGCTGACTTTCGACTCCGGCTCACTGAGCGGGTACCAGATCAGCAGCCTGGGCGTGCGGCCGGTCTCGGCCAACGCCATCCCGCAGTCCGTCAAGGCAACGGCCAGGCCACCCTTCCAGGTAGAGTTCGAGGCGTTGCCGATCGCGGGCGCCGCCGGGCGCACGGACACTTACGCGCTCGTCGTGACGTTCTCGAAGCCGGGTGAGCGCGACGTCACGTCCGAGTGCACCGTCATGGTGCGGTCCGTCGCTTCTCCTACCTCGGTGGCGCCGACCGCAAGTCCGACAGGCCAGGCAACCACGACGGCCACGCGGCCGCCGGCCACGAACACGAGTGCGCCAATCGCACCCACGGCCGCGCCGACACAGGCCTTCACGGCCACACCGGGCCCGCCGACCTCGACTGCGACCGTCGTCGCGACGGCCACGACCACTCGCACCGCCACGGCAACACCGGCGCCCTGACGGTGGCGCGCGGGCAAGAGAAAGGCCCCGCCCGGGCGGAGCCTTCCCCCGTACGGCCTTTCGTGGCTAGAGCAGGCCTCGCTCCTTCAGGACGCGCTCTGTGGTCGCGCCGATTTCGGCGGGGCTATCGCAGATGACGACGCCGGCATCTGCCAGCGCAGCCTTCTTGGAGGCGGCGGTGCCGGTGTTGCCGGCGATGATCGCGCCGGCGTGGCCCATCCGGCGCCCGGGCGGCGCCGTGCTGCCGGCGATGAAGGCGATCACGGGCTTGCGCATGTTTTCCTTGATGTACGCTGCGGCTTCCTGCTCGGCAGTGCCGCCGATCTCGCCGATCAGCACGACGGCGGCGGTGTCGGGGTCGTTGTTGAACATCTCCAGGACCTCGCGCTGCGTGGTGCCGATGATCGGGTCGCCGCCCACGCCGACGCAGGTCGACTGGCCGATGCCATGGCGGGTTAGCTGGTCGACGGCTTCGTAGACCAGCGTGCCGCTGCGCGAGACGACGCCGACATGCCCCTTGCTGTAAACGCTGCCGGGCATGATGCCGACGCGGCACTCGCCTGGCGTCATTACGCCGGGGCAATTCGGGCCGATGAGGGTCAGGCCGCTGCCGCGCAGGGTCCGCTTGACCGTCATCATGTCGATCGTCGGGATGCCTTCGGTGATGCAGATGATCACCTTGATTTCGGAGTCCGCGGCCTCGAGGATCGCGTCCGCGGCGAATGGCGCCGGCACGAAGATCAGCGAGCAGTCGATGGGCCCGGCCTTCTCGACCGCGTCTGCCACGGTGTTGAACACGGGGACACCGTAGGCCACCTCGCCGCCGCGGCCCGGCGTGCAGCCGGCGACGACCTTGGTCCCGTACTCGATGCAGCGTTCGGTCTGGAAGCCACCCTCGCGGCCGGTGATGCCCTGGACGATTACGCGGGTGCTGGCGTTGACGAGAATGCTCATGCGGTGCTCCTAAGCTAGTTCGAATCCTTCCGTTCTGGCGGCCTTGTTTAAATTGTCGTCCCAGCTCGAAAAGAGCAGCGAATCAGGCACCGCATCTCTTAGCGCGACGACGCTTGCTAATTGAAGGGCGTCCAAAGACCTGAGGAGATGCTTCTCAGCGAGATCTCCAGCCGTATGAACCAGCCGTTCGTTAACAGCAAGTCTTAAGTATCTAGGCCAATCAGTGTTGAATTCGCTCAAAGCTCTGACGTACTGTTTGGCGGTGAGACGGCGTGGTTTCAATTGTCTGGCTCTTGCAAGAGCACGTCGCACTTCTATATAGGCAATCCGCGAGCAAGAAACCACATCGGCGGCATCGATAAGCCGGCCGATTTTGTCTGCCCTATTTGCCTCCTGGAGGTGGAGACTAACGATGCTAGAGCTATCTACGAACAGAATCACTGCCTATCTTCGATGACGTAATCTGACACAGGTGGCCCGGGTGTAATGGGAATTCGAGGATTGCTGCCTTTTGGCTTGCCCCCTGACCAGGATGCGAATCCGCGCCTGGCCAGTTTGCGGAGATGTCCTTGCAGAACTAAGCGCCGCAAATCGAGTGAAGCCTCGTTGCCCGGGTCGAGATCGATCGCTAAGGCTACAGCCTGGAGAGCATCTTCGCTTTCTCCCAGCTTAAGCAGTACTAAAGCGAGGTTGAAGTACACGCGCGGATCCGAAGAATCGCTTCGCGCTGAACTTCTGTAGAATTCCGCGGCTCGCCCGTAGTCCCCCAAGTGTTGATATGAATGGCCAATGTTGTATAGGAGGAGCCCTTCGTTACTTCCAGCCAGAGAATGAGCGGTGCGAAACGCGGCAAGTGCTTCGTCATGCTTGCCTAGCAAGCCAAGCGTGACGCCTTTGTTGTTAAGCACGACAGGATCGGTTGGACTCAACTCCAGGGCCTGTTCATGATTTTTCAAGGCTTCTTCTAGGTATCCCAAGTGTGACAGCGCGGCGCCTCGGTTAGTCCATACCGCAGCGCTCTGAACCGAGTCAGCAAGGGCCCTGTCATATTCGGAGATGGCGGCTTCGAATTCGCCTTGTTCGAAAAGGAAGTTGCCCTTCTCGAAGTGGCGCGTTTTGGTCGAAGTTGAACCGGGCACCTTGGCCAGGAGAATCGGCAAATTTCGCAACGCGACCATAACTAGAGTCTAACGCCCTTTACCGCTTGGCGGCCGCGACGGCCTTGCTCGCGGCCTCGCCCAGGTCTTCGGCGCGCTCGACGGTGAGGCCGGACTCGTTCAGTAGGCGCACGCCCTCTTCGAGGTTGGTGCCGGCAAGGCGGGCCACGACGGGCACGCCGACGCTCATCTGCTTGTGCGCGTCGATGATTCCCTGGGCGATGACGTCGACACGGGCCATGCCGCCGAAGATGTTCACCAGGATCGCCTTCACGTTGGGGTCGGCGGTGATGATGCCGAACGCGTTCACGACGCGGGAAGGGTCGTTGACGGTGCCGATGTCCAGGAAGTTGGCCGGTTCGCCGCCGGCGAGCTTGATCGCGTCCATCGTGGCCATCGCCAGGCCGGCGCCGTTGACGACACAGCCGATGGTGCCGTCCAGCTTGATGTAGTTCTGGATGCCCTCGTTCTGGGCGCGGACCTCGAGCGGGTCCTCTTCGTCGATGTCGCGCAGGGCGACGATGTCCGGGTGGCGAAACGAGGCGTTGTCGTCGAAGTTGACCTTGGCGTCCAGCGCCAGCACCTGGCCGTCGCGCGTTACCACGAGGGGGTTGATCTCGGCCAGCGAGGCAGTCCTTCTCGATGAAGACGTTGTAGAGGCCCGTCATCAGCGCCGTGGCGGATCGAAGCTGCTCGCCGCCGAGGCCGAGCTTGAACGCGAGCTCGCGGGCCATGTAGGGCTGAAAGCCGGCCGCCGGGTCTACATCGACGCGATGGATGGCCTCGGGATGCGACGCGGCGACCTCTTCGATTTCCATGCCGCCCTGGGAAGAGCCCATGAGAATCGGCCGGCCGATGCTGCCGTCGATCAGGACGGCGAGGTACAGCTCGCGGTCGATGGCCGTCTGCTCTTCGACCAGCACCCGGCGTACCAGGCGGCCTTCGGGGCCGGTCTGGGGCGTGACGAGCGTCATGCCGAGGATCTGGCCGGCAACCTGCTCTGCTTCCTGTGGTGTCGACGCCAGCTTGATGCCACCGCCTTTGCCGCGCCCGCCGGCGTGGATCTGGGCCTTCACGACCACTGGGACGCCGAGCTCTGAGGCGACCTGGCGGGCTTCGGCCGGCGTCGATGCGACGCGGCCGCGCGGGACGGGCACGCCGTACTTGGCCAGAAGCTCTTTAGCTTGGTACTCGTGGACCTTCACAGGACCTCCGTGAACTCAGGGACGAATCAGGCGCTGGGCGCGTTGACCAGAGCGGATTTTAGCACCTCCACTCCTACGAGCCAGAGTCCGAAGGCCGGGTCAGGGTGCGCCTTCCGGCTCCGTGACCGCGAGCGCGGGTGCGGCGGCGCCGGCGGGTGGAGGTGGCGGCGCGGACTCCACCGCGATCGCAGGGATTGGCGGCGCCACCGGCACCGCGGCCTGCGCCGGTGCGGCAGCTTGTGCGCTTCGAGGGCGCCTCGCGGCGAGCAGGAAGGGTTTCTCGATCAGGAGATAGGAAGCGATGCTCACGGCCAGGAGCATTGGCACAAGGCGGATCAGGATCGGGAGCAGGCGTTGCTCCTGCGGCAACGCCTGTATGGAAGGGTAGCGCTCCAGGACGTAGAGCAACGGACCGTGCCAGAGGAACGCGGAATAGCTGATGATGCCGAGCATCCGGATCGGCGCCAGGCTGAAGGCCTGGGTCACGACCGGCGCTCCGAAGACGACGCCGGCCAGGATCAGCGTAAGTCCGATGGTCTCGGCCGGCGTCCCGACGAACGTGAAGTCGGCCGATATGCTCGACCGTGTGAAGTCGAAGAAGTGCACCCAACCGGCGAGAAGGACGCATCCGAGCGCGAAAAACGCAAGAGCGAGCAGTGGATGAGGGCGCCTGGCGCGGCCGAGCTGGGTCATCACGAAGAAGTTGCCGAGGCTCAGGCCGAGCGCGAAGTTGAAGGCGTGGGCCGGAAACTGAGGGGCGATGTAGAACGAGCGGATCGTGGCGTGCGAGAAGAAGAGCTTGTCTTCGGCGCCCTGCCAGACGCTGTTCACCCAGAAGTCCAGGGAGTGGTGGGCAAGGTAAAGCCAGGCCACGGTGACCAGCAGCGCGCCGGGTAGCGCCACCAGGGACCTCTTGCCTACGAAGAGGACGGCGACCCAGGGCAGGATCAGGTAGAACGTGGCCTCGTGCGTCAGCGTCCACATCGCGGCGTCGGCGCGGAAATAGGCGCCGGTATCGACAAAGAGGAAGTGCGTGAACGTCAGGTGGGCGAGCAGGGCCTTCAGCCCGTCCCAACTGTAGACCTTCTCGGCAGGGATCGCCGATGGCGTCAGGAGGATGAGGATCAAGAAGAGACAGGCGTAATAGGCCGGCACAAGGCGCAGGACCCGCCGCCTGAAGTAGGACTTCAGGGCGGGCCTGGGCTCTCCGCTCAGGGCGGCGCGGAAGAATGGCTGCCCCAGGAGAAAGCCGCTGAGTATGAAAAACAGGGCGATACCAAGCTCGCCCTGGTGTATCCATTCGCCCAGCCAGACCCGCGTATCGAGTAACGGGATCGTGGTGTAGAGCGCCGGCCCGCCGGCCACGCCCCAGCAATGGAGCACCACCACCAGCGACACCGCCATCGCCCGCAGGCCGTCGATCGAAGCGACCTCGGTGGTAGAGGCCGCGCCGACGTGGAATGTCGCCAGCAGGCGATTGAAGGCGTCGCGCAAGGGAGCCCAGAGAGCCATGACGCTAGCCTCGAAGGTCGGCGCCGGATACGGGTCTGCTGCCGGCCGCGACTGAGAAGGAGTGGAGGCGGGCCATGGAGACCTTCATCGCCTGGTCAGCTTCCCGCCGAGGCGTCGGGGGCCTGCAAGGCATCCATGGGCGCTGCCGCCGCGGCGCGGCCGCGCCGGAAAGCGGCCATTGCGGACCAGCGGCTGCCTCCCGCAGCCGGTGCGGCGCCGCGGGGCCTGCGGGCGGCGATCAGGAACGGCTTTTCGATCAGCAGATAGGAGGCGATGCTCACCGCGAGCAGCAAGGGCATGCAGTACGCCATCGAGACCAGCATCCGGTCGAGGCCGGTGCGAGAGGAGATGTCGGGCAGTCTCGCCAGGTAGTAGATCAGGGGGAGGTGCCAGAGAAACGCGGAATAGCTGATGATCCCCATGACACGCACCGGCGCCGCGCTGAAGAGCTGGCGGAGGCCCGGCGCGCCGAACGTTAGGCCGGCCAGCATCAGGGCCATGCCCGCCGACGCAAATGGCGTGCCAACGTGACTGAAGAATGCGCCGACGTCCGGGTTCGGCATCTCCAGGAAGTGGACCGAAGCTACGAACATGGTGAGGCCACCGAGAAAGAGGCCTGCCGCGGCGGGCAATGAAGGTCGGCGCGCCCGCCCCATTCCAACCCTCACGTAGTAGTCGCCCAGGGCCATGCCGAGCGCGAAGTTGAAGATGTGGCCGGGGAACTGGGCCGAGAGGTAGGCCGTGCGGATGTTCTCTTCAGTGAAAAAGGGTTCGTCCTTGACGGTGCTCTGGAGAAAGCTGACGAGAAAGTCCAGCGAATCTCGGGCCAGGTAGAGGTAGGCCATGGATATGATCAGGGCCGCGGGCAGGGCGATCAGCGATCGGCGGCCAACGAAGAGGACTGCCACCCACGGCACCAGGAGATAAAACGTGGCCTCGTGGGTCAAAGTCCACATGGGGCCGTCGATACCCCAGGAGGACATGGTCTGGAGGAAGAGGAAGTGAGTGAAGGTCAGGTGGGCGGCCAGCTCCTTCAGCCCGGCGGCGCTGAAGGCGCGGTCCGCCGGCACGAAGAAGACCAGCAGGACGGCGATGCAGGCGTAGTAGGCCGGGACGATGCGAAAGATGCGCTTGCGGAAATACGACGTGATCGAGGGCCGGGGCGAGCCGCCGTGCGCTGCCCTGAAGAAGGGCTGTGGCAGGAGAAAGCCGCTGAGGATGAAGAAGAGCGCCACGCCGAGGTCGCCGTGGCGTATCCATTCGCTGATCCAGACCCGCGCGCCACCGATAGGGAGGCCCAGGTAGAGGGCCGGCGATCCGGCGGCGCCCCAACTGTGGAGGACGAAGATCATCATCACGGCGGCCGCCCGCACGCCATCTATGACGGGCAGGTCAGCGGCTGACGAAGAGCCAACGTAGAAGAGCCGGAGGACGGCCTGCGGGGCGCGCCGAAGTTGTGAGACTATCGCCAATGGTCCCCATCCTCTTGCGAAGGACGCCCGATCTTAGCATGCGCTCTATCAGGCGGGGATAACTCTCCCTTCTAAGGACCATGCCGGGGTAATCCAAATATCCCAGCGGGCGCGGTTCGTGTACCCTTACGACGCCATGGCGAGACTAAACCAGATCACCGAAAAAACATCCCTGCCGAAGGAAAAGCAACCGATATTCGACGCGATTGCGGAGAGCCGCGGTCGCGTAGGATTCCCGTTCTCACTGCTGCTGAACAGCCCCGAAGCGGCCGGCAGGGTGGCGCACCTGGGCGCTTTCCTGCGCTTCGAGTCGGCGTTGTCGGCCTCGGAGCGGGAGCTGGCCATCCTGACCGCCGCGCGCGAGAGCGATTGCGCCTTCGAGTGGGCGGCGCACAGCCGCCTGGGCCGCCAGGCCGGCGTGCACGAAGAGGCCATCGAGGTCATCGCCAGCCGCGGCCCGCTCGAGGCGCTTTCGACGGCCGACGCGCTGATCGTGTCCTACGGTCGTCAGCTTCTGCGCCAGCACAAGGTGGACAGCGACACGTTCGAGGCGGCCCGTGCGCGCTTCGGTGACAGCGGCACCGTCGACCTCACGGTCTTGCTCGGCTACTACGGCATGATCGCCTGCGCGCTCAACGCCTTCGAGGTCGAAGCGCCCGAAGGCACCTCCAGGCTCCCCTGACGCGGCTTGAACACGAGGGCTGAACCGAACGCTTCCCCCGCCGCGGCGGACGCGCCGCCCGACTCGTGGACCGCGGCCACGTTCGCCGCCTTCCGCGAGCCCGGCTACGGCGCCCTGTGGACCAACTGCCTGTTCACGACGTTGGGCGTCGTCATGTGCTTCACATGCATGTTCATCGTAATTGCCGACTTGACGGGCTCGAATGGGGCAGTGGGCGCGGTCACGTTTTGCCTCGGCATACCGATGCTGCTCCTCGGCCCCGTGGCCGGCGTGCTGGCGGACAGGCTGTCCAAGCGCCTTATCCTCGGCGTCTGCCAGGCTTCGATGTCCGTGGCCACGCTCTCGCTGGGCCTGCTTATCATCACAGACCTGGTCTCGGTGCCGTGGGTGCTGGGGCTGGCTGTCGTCACCGGCGTATGCCTTTCGATGCTCGGGCCGACGCAGATGGCCTATATGGGAGGCATCGTGCGCCCGGAGGGGCTGGGCAACGCCACGGCGCTGTTCCAGGCCTGCCTCAACCTGACGCGCTCGATCGGGCCTTTTGTCGTCGCCGGCCTGGTGGCGTTCGAGGCGGTCGGGCCGGGCGGCAGCCTGCTGCTGGTCTCGGCGCTCTTCGCCGCGGCCCTGGTCCCACTGGCGTCGATGCCAGCGACACCGAGCGGAGCCGCGTCGGTCGACTCTGTCCTGGCGCAGCTTGGCCTCGGCATCCGCCATGTTCTCGAACGGCCACGGCTGCGGCAACTGGTGATCACGTACGTCTTCGTTACGTTGGTGGGCTTCTCTTACTTCGTTGTGTTGCCCCGGTTCACGGACAACGTGCTCGGCGCGGGCGCCTCCGGCTACGGGATCATGATCGGCATCTCTTCGACGGGCGGGCTGCTGATAACGCTGCTCGTGGCGCCGCTGGCGGACTCGCCGCGCGTGGCGACGCTGCTGAAGGCCAGCGCCTTCCTCTTCGGCCTGGGCCTCATCGCCACCGGCGTGGCGCCGACGTTCCTGCTGGCGCTGGTGGCGATGGTCGGGGTCGGCGCGGCGTCGAGCGCCTTTCAGGCCCTCAACAGCGCCGCCGCTTATCGTGAGACTGACCCCGCCTACCTGGGGCGGATCGCGGCGCTGATGAACTTCGCCTGGAGCGTCACCAACCTCGTCGGGCTGCCGGTGGGCATCATGGCCGACGCTGCCGGCGAGCGGGCCACCCTGATCGGCGTCGGCTGCGCGCTGTGCCTGCTCGCGGCCGTGCTGGCGCTCTGGGGCACGGCGCCGGCGGCCAGCTTCGAGCCCCAGGGGGTCGAGGCCGGGAGCTAGGGGGAGCCGTGCAGGTAGACTTTGCCTTTCTCAGCGACGCCGCGGTCGCGGACGCCAAGCTCCATGCCCTGGGCATCGGCATCGACGTGATCTACGCCAAGCAGACGCCGGCGACGCACCCATCGTTCATGTTCGTCGCCCAGGTGCGGGCCAGCATCGCCGAGATGGGGACGAAGGACCTGAGCGTGCGCCTGATCGACGAGGACGGGCAGGACGTGGTCCCGCCGGTCGAGACGCAGCTTGCGATCGGCCAGCCCGCGGCGGGCATGCTGGAGTCGACGGGGCGGATCATCGTCGGCTTCAACAATGTGACCTTTCAGCGTTACGGCGGCTACTCGCTGCACCTGGTGATCCAGGGCAACGAGATGGCGCGGCTGAGCCTGCGGGTAGTGCCTGCGCCGGCCTGAGAGCGGAAGCGAGAACCTGTAGACCTGGTAGACCGCGCCCGCCCCGGCTTACTCCTCCGGGCTCGCCTCCGATAAGGTTCTCGGTTCCCAGGGTCGCCGGTTCATGCTCCGCCTCGCCGGATATACTTATCTCGGAGGGGTGGCAGAGCGGATTAATGCAGCTGTCTTGAAAACAGCCGTCCTTCTTAGGACCGGGGGTTCGAATCCCTCCCCCTCCGCCACCAACCTGGCGCACCTCGATCTCCACCTCGGCGCCCTATCTGCCGATTATTTCTCCGAGATGTCGAAGCAATCAGGAGTCCTGGGCTCTTTGTCCGCGCTCACCTACGCCTTCACGTTCATGCTCTTCGGCGTCGGTCACGCGCCGCTGTATTTCGCGCTGGGCGCGCTCGCCGCCGGTTTGCTGGCGGTGGCCACGTTCCGCGACGGCGGCAGGATGATCGTCGGCCTCGGCTGTCTGACGGTGCTGACGACGCTGCCCGTGACCTTCCTGTCGACGGACACTTTCTCGGGCGGCTTCTTCCTGGTGCACGCCTATGCGGCCGGCATGAGCTGGCTGGTATTCGTCGCGGTGTCGTGGCTGCGACGGCTTCCGTCGGTCGCCTTCGCGCGCTGAGCCTCAGCGGCCGGCTCGCATTTCGGCTTGAAGTGTGGTGCGAATGTTACGATCGGGTCGAAGTGAGGCAGACGTGAGCGCGGCCATCCCGAACAGCAACACCAACCCAACTCGCGGGCTTCCCGTAACGCTGCAGGACGGCGAGAGCGTGCTGATACTCGCCAGGCGCCACTGGTTGTTCCTCTGGCCGCGGCTGATCGTGCTGGGGCTGATCGCGGTCGTGCCGCCGGCGGTGATCGCCGGCCTGATGTCGCAAACCGATGCGTATGAAGGCCTGGCGGCGAAGGCGTTCTGGGTGGTCGCGGCTGTCTACTTGCTGTATTGGGGCGTGCGCATCTTTCTGACCTGGTACCGCTACAACCACGACGTCTGGGTGATCACGAACCAGCGCCTGATCGACAGCCTGAAGTCGACGCCGTTCAGCCTTCGCATCTCGACGGCGGACCTGGTGAACGTGCAGGACATCACCGTCGAACGCTCGGGCGTACTGCGCACGATCTTCGACTTCGGCGACATCATCTGCCAGACCGCGGCCGAGAAAGAGGAGTTCCGCCTCGCCGGCATCCCCGACCCGCGGGCGGTGCAGGCCCTAATCGACCGGGAACGCGACCGCGAGCGCCTGCGCTACCGCGCGCCGTAATACTTCGATACGCGCGCCGTTATTGATATTGACCGAACGGATTTCGGTCCACAGCAGTCCAGGGAACGGACGGGAATATAGCCGGGTGGCTACGATCCGACTCCCGTACCTGGTTGCCACCGGGGGTCGAGGAGCCGAATGGCAAAACCGACCGGCCTGCCTCCTCTATGAGGGGCAGGTCTTCTTGTTTTCCGGACGCGGTGGACAGGAGACCCGTAGCAGTGAGCATTCCAACCGGCGCGGCGCGAAAAGCGCTTTTGGTGTCCAGCGCCGCAGGCGCCGCTTACTTCGGCGCGCTCATGCTCCTTTGCCTGACTCCCCTGACCTTGATGACCGTTGGAAGCCAGATCTGGCTGCCGGCACTGATCGCGCTGGGGCCGCTGCTGGTGCTGGTCAACGCGCTGCTAATCTGGCGCTGGGCGAAGGTCGAGTCCAGCGGCCTGGCCTATCGCGACGACCTCACCGGGCTGCCGAACCGTCGCGCCTTCATGGCGCGGGCCGTCGAGGCGCTCAAGGGAGCCAGGGCCGGCTCCCTCGCCCTGGTCCTGTTCGATATCGACGGTCTGAAGCGGCTAAACGACCATTGCGGCCACGAGGCCGGCGACGAACTGATCGTGAATGCGGCGCGCCTGCTTCAGGCGCGGGCCGGAAAGGCCTCGGCCGTATATCGGGTAGGTGGGGATGAGTTCGCCTTGCTCGTGGACCGCGGACAAGGAGGCATGCTGGCGAAATTCGTCCTCTCCCTGGGGACGCCGCTGATCGGTTTCGAGGCCTGCGGCCACCAGCACGAGGTTGGCATCTCCTTCGGCTTCGCCTCCTGCCGCGACGACGAGAGCTTCGAGAGCCTGTTTCGGCGCGCGGACCTGCGCCTGTACGAAAGTAAGGAGCGCCTCTACGCTCCGGAACGGCGTCGCGGCCTGCGCTCCGAGAGGCGAGATGCGGCGCGTCCCGGCTCTCCGCCGGAGACGGGGCCTGGGCTGAAGCTCATTCACTCCATTACGAGCTAGCCAGTCAGGGCGAAGGCTCGCTGCCCGGCGTCGGGCGCTCAGGCCGTATTCGCGAAAGCCGGCGCCCGGCCATCTGGAGCAGCGACGATCCCTTTGGTGGCGCGTCCGGGGTTACGTCCAGGGAGACGTCGGGCGCAAAGATCTGGTCCGTGACGCCCTCGGCTCCGGGTTCAGGCTCGGCGGGACTGAGTGAGATGCCGCGCTGCTTGAGGATGTAGTCGAGGTAGACGCGGCCGGCCGCGGTAAGGGGCAGCGCCAGGAGGACGCCGGTGATCCCCAGAAGCTCGCCACCGGCGAGGACGGCGATGAGGACGATGATCGGCGGCAAATTTAGCGTTTGACCGTACACCCTGGGCACGAAGAAGCGGTCCTCGAACTGCTGATAGGCCATCAGCAGGGCCAGGACGATCAGCGCTTGCGTCGATGACTCCTGCAGAGCGGCGGCCACCGGCGGAATGATCGCGATGAAGGCGCCGATAACGGGAATGATGTCGGCGAATCCGGCGAGGACGGCGAAGGCCAGGGGATTTGGTACTCCCAGGATTCGCAGGACGACGAAGGTATAGAGGCCGATCGTCATCGAAGTGATGAACTGGCCGCGGAGATAACCGCCGACCACGCGGCTGGTCTCCTGGAAGAGGTAGTCGTACTCCTCCTCCTTGTCCTTGGGCACGAACTGGAAGATGAAGCGGGCCAGGTTCGGCATCTCGACAAGGAGGTAGGCGGTCATGACCACGACCGTGATGATCGAAAACGTCGCCGTGAGGACGCGCTGGCCGGCATTGACAGCGACGCGGCCGGAAATGAGCTCGCTCCAGTCGACGTCGCGCGCTCTCTCTTCGAGGTTGCTGTCGATGCCCAGGTTGGCGAGCAGCTTGTCGACCTCTCGCCCTGAATCAGGCAGGTTGTCCTGAATGCTGTTGAACTCGTCGATCATGGCCGGCACGACCAGGCTGAAGAGGCCGATGGTAATCGAGATGAAGGCCACGACCAGAAGGAGGGCGGAGGCGGCGCGAGGAAGGCCGCGCGCGACCATGGCCTCGACGTAGGGCAAGAGGCCGACGGTGATGATCAGTGAAGTGAGGACCAGAATTATGACCGGCCACAGCTCGGTCAGGGCCCAAATGCTGAGGAAGCCAAGCCCGATGAGGAGTATTCCGCGGTAAGAGACCTCTAGCCTGATCAAGTGCTCACCTTTGCCCGACCTTCACTCTAACAGCCGCGGCGTAGACTGTGGCGCAAGGAGGGCCTATGGCTATCGTTGCGTTGCATCCGAGCTTCCAAGAGATAATCGACCCCGAAGCAGCGGTCGAAAAGATCGCCGGCGGATTTGTGTTCACGGAAGGGCCGGTCTGGCACAGCGGCGAGCGTAGCCTGGTGTTCAGCGATATCCAGGGCGATAGGCTTTCGAAGTGGACCCAGGCCGCCGGCGCGGTCTCGTACCGCCAGCCCAGCGGCCAGGCGAATGGCAATTCCTACGACCGCCAGGGGCGGCTTCTGACCTGCGAGCACGCCAACCGCAGGGTCAGCCGCACGCTGGCGGATGGCACCGTCGAAACCCTGGCCGGGTCCTTCGAGGGGAAGCGCCTAAGCAGCCCTAACGACGTGCTCTGCGCGCCGAATGGCGACCTTTACTTCACCGACCCGCCTTACGGCCTGCGCCGGCAGGACGGCAGCATCGCCGGCCAGGAGATGCCCTGCAACGGTGTCTTTCGCTGGTCGGCGGCAACCGGCGCGCTGACGCTCCTGGCCGATGACTTCGCGCGGCCCAACGGCCTGGTGCTGACGGATGACGCCCGCCGGATGTACATCGCCGATACGCAACACGCCCACGTTCGCCTCTTCGACGTGACGGCGGAAGGCCTCTTGGCCAACGGACGCCTGTTCGTCGAGACCACGATCGAGGGCGTGACGGCGCGTCCGGACGGCATGAAGCTTGATTCGCTCGGCAACCTCTACGTGACCACCAATACTCCGACCGGAGTGTGGGTCTACAACCCCGAAGGCCGGCTCATCGGCCGGATAGAGGTGGGCGAAGGGCCCGCCAACTGCGCCTTCGGCGGCGACGACTGGCGGACGCTGTTCGTGACGGCGCAGAGCTCGGTCTATCGAGTGCGGCTGAAGGTACCGGGGCAGGCGGTTATCATCGGGAGCTGAGGGCGGCCTGGGCGGGGACGATGCGGATCTGGGCCGCATCGCCCGTACCGAGGCTGACGCGCTGGAACTGGGCCGCGGCGCTGTCGATCTCGAAAGCGGCCGCGTCTACCTGGACAGTCGACCCCGGCGCGAACACGAGGACGCGGCCGCCCGTCTCCAGCGGCGAAGCGTCCACATCGACGGTGACGACACCGCCTTCGGCAGACTCGCGCGTGCGCCGCGAACCCCAAACCGAGCCGGGAGTGTCGCGCAGGACGAAGAAACGCAGGCTCTGGCCCTGCATTTCGACCTTGAGGTCGCCGTTCACGAACGCCGCCGCATCCAGCACTGGCTCGAAAGAAATGACCTGGCGTCCATTCGCCAGTCCCAGTTCGGCCAGAGGAATGGTCACCTGTGAGGCGCGGTCATCGCGGTTGACAACGGCCAGATAGGTCACGCCTTCGCGGTTCGTCGCGAACCAGTTAGGACTGAGGCCGCCGGGCCCGAAGAAGGTGAAGCCGGTGAAAGGCTTGTAGTGGGCGAGGAACGACCGGTAGACCTCGGCGGCCTCCGGCGTCATCTCGGTGAAGTCGACCGCCACCGCGAACTGGGCCCCCAGGGCCAATCCGGCGCCCATCCACTGCTGTTGGATGCGGGTGGCGGTGCCGGGGCCGCGAAGGTAACCGATGTGGGGCCTTACGCCGAGCATCTGGCGTTGCAGGATCACGTAGTCGAGCTTCTGGGCGAGGCCGTTGTAGGGGTAGGAGAAGTTGAACTCGGCCACTTCATCGCCGTAGCGCCAGGTCTGGGCGTACGACCGTGACAGCGGCGGGTTGAGCCACGAGCCCTCAACCAGGGCGCCCGGCTTCGCCGTCGTCGCCGCCTCGAACACCGAGCGGTAGACCTCCAGCGACTGGCGCGCGACAAGGGGTACGCGGCCACCGGGAGCGCGCTCGTCCTCGGGAAAGTCGGCGATCGATGGTCCGGCCTCGCCGACGAGGTCCAGGAGGATGCCGTCACCGTCGTACTGGACCAGGTAGAGGCGCATGAGGTAGCGCAGGTACTCCTGCATGCGTGGCCGCAGGTAGTCGTAGACGTAGCTGGGACCGACGGTCTCGGCGGTCAGGGAACGCACGAGGTCTGGGTAGCGCTCCAGGAAGCCGGCCAGCGCCATCCACGGAGGCGGCCCGGCGAAGCCCGATGGGTCGACGGATTCGCGCCCGTCCAGGTAGGGCGAAGAGAAGTAGAGGATGGAACTGATGCCTCTCTCTTTCAGGTAGGAGATCACCGGCGAGAGGCCATCGGGGAACTTGTCGTAGTTCAGGACATCGGGCGCGGAATCCGGGCGCCCGCCATCGACATACCAGCCGGCGTCGAAAATGATCGACCACGGCCCGAGGTCGCGGAAATAGGTGTCGATGGCGTTGGCGTTGGCCAGGGTGTTGTCCTCATTGATGTCGAGGTCGTAAACCCAGTAGCTGTCCCACTGGGGCCCGAACCAGTCGGGAAGCGCCGGCTGAGGATAGAGCGCCGCCATCACGCGCTTGTAGTCCTCGAAGGCGACGCGGGTGTCGGTGTCCGCGACGTCAAACAGGAGGCGTGGCGACCAGGCAGCGCCCTCTTCGTCTACAAGGACGGACCGGTCCGCCAGCCGCCCGAGGGCGCCGGTCTCGAAGCCCAGATGCAGGTCCGGCGCCCGGCGCTCCAGGCTCACCAGCGGCCAGCGTGAGGGCTCATCCAGCCACGCCATCACGATCGCGCGTCGGCCGGGGCCGGCGACGTAGACCGGCGAGCCCAGGCCGATCGGCTCCTCGAAGTAGTCATCGGCGTACAGGTCGCGCCGCAGGACGGTCGTCGCGTCACTGAGGAAGACCGTGGACGTGGAAGCGTCGAACCAGCCGCGATCGAGGGTCGGCATGCGAAAGAAGACGATGCTGGCCGGCGAGGGCGCTTCGGGGGCCGTGCGGATGGCGGACTGCAGGAACACGCTGTCGCCGGCATCGGGGAGGGTCACGTACAGGTCAATGATGACGGCGCCATCGAGCGAGGTGAGGGCCAGGTGAAGTTGTTGGCCGGGGCCGAGAAGGGTGGGGACGCCTGCCGTCAGGTCCGGCTCCGCGCCCAGGAAGAAGTCGCCCGGCGCGCGGTAGGCGATGAGGCCGGGGAAGATGACCTCCTGGCCCAGGTTCTCGCCAACCGTGCGCCCGCTGGCCCTGTCGATAATTGTTAACGCGCCGATGCGCCCACCGGAGACCCCGGCGCGTAACTCCAGGGCGTCGTTCGTGATGACGGCGTCGTCAGCGGCCGCGGCGGGCTCGCGAGGCGGGGGGGAGGCGGCGGCCGGTGCCGATCCGCCCGTGACCGCAGGGGAATTGCCAGCGCCCAACGCGGAGGAGGCGATGAGTATTGTGACCAGGACCAGCGCGGCGACGACAAGGGTCAGTGGGTTTTTGTTGCGATTCCTCATCGGCTCCATTTGATGATACGCATGCCCGCGAAGAACGCGAGCCTGCATTTCTAGGTTTTCGCCGCCGGCGGGCGAATCTTCAAGGCGCCGCCGAGCAACTCGATCACTTTGCCCGTCTCCGCGGCGGGGTCGAACGCCGGCGGCTGCGCGCGGGAGACGCGATAGTAGACGTCCTGCACTTGAGACAGGTCGACCGGCAAGCCGGCCGAGCCTGCGAGGTCGACGGCGATCAGGAGGCGCTGCGCGGCGACGGAGTCAGACGGCCTCGCGGCGAACCCATCGGCGAGTCTGGCGAGCGTCTCCTGTAGCTCGAACCCCAAGGCTTCGCGGTCGACCTCGATGCCGACCAGGCGGGCCTCCTCGATCAGGAGAGCGACCTCCTGGCGGTCCAGAGCGTCCGCCTCAAGAGCGCGCCGTAGCTCCAGATGGAGGGCCAGGTCGGCGGCGGCGTGGAAGCGGTTCGGCAGCGGGTACTCGATGTGGGTCAGGAAGCGAAATAGCGGAATGTGGTCCTCGTAAAACGCGCGGTACACCAGCTCCGCCTCGTCGAGCGCCGGCTGCAAGATCAGACGGACGATCTTGCGCTGCTCGTCGCGGAAGAGAGAGCGCAAGGAGAAGGGCTTGCCGGGGAAGAGGTCGTCCAGGAGGTGCACGACGTCCGTGAGCTCGCCGCGGGCGAAGGTCTGGCGCAGCTCTCCGGTCAGCTCGTTGTACTCGCGAATGCTTTCGAAGGGTCGCAGGCCGCCGGAGATGTTCTGGTCGCCCAGGTGCACGGCGGCGAAGCTCAAGAGCGTGCTCTCCAGAGTGACGTCGGAGACGATATGCGCGACGCCCATGGCCAGCTTTGTCCGGCCCGCCTCTTCCAGCCGGAAGTCCTGCTGCTCGACGGTGTAGGAGAACACCTTGCTGCGGGGCCCGTAGTCTTCGAACAGCGAGCTGACGGCGTAGTGCGCCAGAGCTTTCGGCAGGTCGACCCTGCAGGTCAGGACGTAGCGCTCGTAGATTCGGCGCGCGTCTCCCTGCTCGGGGACGTTGCTGCGGGCTTCCGCCAGCACTGCCAGGAATCTGTCCTCGAGGTGGTCGCCGGCCAGCTCCTGCGCCAGCTGGACGGCGCGGGCGGCGTAGCTGAGGACCTGCACCGTCTCGATGCCGGAGACGTCGTCGAAGAACCAGCCGCAGCTCGTGTACATGAGCATCGCGTGGCGCTGCATCTCCAGCAGCTTCAGCGCCCGCGTGCGCTCCAGCTCATCGAGCGGATGCGAGGCGTGGCGCGCGAGAAACGCCTCGACGTTCTGCGGCGAGCGGTCGAGGATGACGTCGATGTAGTCGTCGCGCGCCGCCCAGGGGTCGGCTAAGCAGCTCGCCGGCCAGGTTCTCGAACAGCGGGGCGAGCTCGTCGCGCAGCCAGTCGAGCGCGCCGCGCAGCGGCGCGCGCCAGGCCTGGTTCCAGCCCGGCTGGCCGCCGGTGTTGCAGCCGCAGTCGCTGCGCCAGCGCTCGACGCCGTGGGCGCAGCTCCAGGAGGTGTTCTCGGCGATCTCGACTTCGTAGGCGGGCGGGAGCAGTTCCAGGTACTCGCCGTAGTTGGTGAGCGTCGCCTCGCCTTCGGACTCGATGCGGTCCAGGGCGTAGGCCAGCGCCATGTCGCCGAAGCGGTGGTGGTGGCCGTAGGTCTCGCCGTCGGTGGCGATGTGGGCCAGCTGCGGGCTGTCGTCGTGCTCGTCGAAGACGTCCAGCATGCGTTCGACGCAGGCGCTTCGCCGCTGTCCAGGAGGCCCTCGAAGGCGACCGCGCGGGAGATGGGGCCGTCGTAGAAGAAGACGGCGATGCTGCGGCCGGAGGGCAAGCTCACGCGGTAGGGCCGCCTGGGGTCGAGTCCGGCCGTCGGTCACGTCCTGCCACTGCGCCTGCCCGGCAGGCGCGGACGCGCGCGCCTGGTGCGGCGCCAGGATCGTGAACTTGATGCCCTGCTCGGCCATGATGTCCAGCGATTCGAGGTCGACGGCGGTCTCGGGCAGCCACATGCCCTCCGGCCGGCGGCCGAAGCGCTGCTCGAAGTCGCCGATGCCCCAGAGCACCTGCGTCCGCTTATCGCGGCGGTTGGCCAGCGGCATGATGATGTGGTTGTAGGCCTGGGCGATGGCCGAGCCGTGGCCGCCGAAGCGTGCCGCGCTCTGCTTGTCGGCCGTCGAGGATCGGCCTGGTAGACGTCCGGCGGCCTCGACCTCCAGCCAGCTGAGCAGCGTCGGGCCGAAGTTGAAGCTCATGCGGGCGTAGTTGTTGACGATGTCGCTCGATGCAGCCCTCGGTCGTCGAGGATGCGCGAGCGCGAGTTCGGGCCGGTAGCACTCGGCGGTGATGCGCTCGTTCCAGTCGTGGTAGGGCGCGGCCGAGTCCTGCACCTCGATCACGCCGAGCCAGGGGTTCTCGCGCGGCGGCTGGTAGAAGTGGCCGTGGATGCAGACGTAGCGGTTCACGGGGCAACCCCCACCCCTAACCCCTCCCCCATCAAGGGGAGAGGAAGCCAGAGGCGGCGCCGAGCGTGGGTGGGTGGCTTGCCAATCATGACGGCGCGCCGAGCTACGCCACTCCCCTCTCCTTGATGGGAGAGGGGCCGGGGGTGAGGGTGGAGTCCGGCTTGAAGAATACGCCCGCGAGCGGCGGCAGCGTCAGCACAATCGACCAGGGACGGCCCTGATAGGGGATCGGCGTCGCCTCGACGCCGCCGAGGTTGCCCTGGCCGCTGCCGCCGTAGTCGGTGGCGTCCGTGTTCAGCACCTCGCGCCAGAAGCCGCCGCCGGGGCACGCCGACGCGGTAGTTCTGGCGGACGACGGGCGTGAAGTTGCAGACGACGAGGAGCTGCTCGCCGCTGCTGCTCTTGCGCAGGTAGGTCAGCACGCTTTGCTCCCAGTCGTCGCCGTTCACCCACTCGAAGCCGGCGGGGTCGCAGTCGAGCTCGTGCAGGGCGGGCTTCGCGCGTCGTAGAGGCGGTTGAGGTCCGACGATCAGCTTCTGGACGCCGGCGTGGGGCGCGTATTGCAGCAGGTGCCAGTCCAGGCTGTGGTCGTGGTTCCACTCGCTGCCACTGGCCGAACTCGCCGCCCATGAACAGCAGCTTCTTGCCCGGCTGCGCTGTACATGTAGCGCGAAGAGCAGGCGCAGGTTGGCGAACTTCTGCCAGTCGTCGCCGGGCATCTTGCCGATGCAGCGACGCCCTTGCCGTGGACCACCTCATCGTGCGAAAGCGGCAGCACGAAGTTCTCGGTGAAGGCGTAGATGCATGCGGAAGGTCAGCTCGTTGTGGTGGTACTTGCGGTGGATGGGGTCGTTGCGCGAAGTAGTCCAGGGTGTCGTGCATCCAGCCCATGTCCCACTTGAGGCCGAAGCCGAGGCCGCCGACGTAGGTTGGCCGCGAGACCATCGGCCAGGCGGTCGACTCCTCGGCGATGGTCTGGACGTCGGGGTGATGCTTGTAGACCTCCTCGTTGAAGCGGCGCAGGAAGTCGATGGCCTCCAGGTTCTCGCGGCCGCCGTACTGGTTGGGGATCCACTCGCCCTCCTTGCGCGAGTAGTCGAGGTAGAGCATCGAGGCCACGGCGTCGACGCGCAGGCCGTCGGCGTGATACTTGTCGAGCCAGAAGAGGGCGCTGCTGAGCAGGAAGCTGCGCACCTCGTTGCGGCCGTAGTTGAAGATGCAGCTGTCCCAGTCCGGATGAAAGCCCTTCCGCGGATCGGCGTGCTCGTAGAGGTGCGTGCCGTCGAAGTAGCCGAGGCCGTGCTCGTCGGCTGGGAAAGTGCGAGGGCACCCAGTCCAGGATCACGCCGATGCCGTGCTGGTGCAGGTAGTCGACCAGGTACATGAAATCCTGCGGCGTGCCGTAGCGGCTGGTCGGGGCGAAGTAGCCGGTGGTCTGGTAGCCCCAGGAGCCGTAGAAGGGGTGCTCCATCACCGGCAGGAACTCGACGTGGGTGAAGCCCAGTGACTTCACGTACTCGGCCAGCTGCGGCGCCATCTCGCGGTAGGTCAGCGAGCGGTGGTCCTCCTCCGGCACGCGCCGCCAGGAGCCGAGGTGGACCTCGTAGATCGGAGATCGGCGCGTTGAGGGCGATGCGGGCGGCCGCGGCCGCCATCCAGGCCTCGTCGCCCCAGTCGTAGTCCAGGTCCCAGACGACCGAGGCGGTCCGCGGCGGCATCTCGGCGTAGACGGCGAAAGGGTCGGCCTTGTCGGCGCGGTAGCCGATGTAGCGCGAGGCGATGTGGTACTTGTAGACGGCGCCTTTGCCGACGCCGGGGATGAAGCCCTCCCAGATGCCGGAGTTCTCGCGCGCGGCGCAGGGGATGGCGCGCCCTTGTCCCAGCCGTTGAAGTCGCCGATGACCGATACGTACTGCGGCGTCCGGCGCCCAGACCGCGAAGTAGGTGCCGGCCTGGCCGTCATCGCTACGCAGGTGGCAGCCGAGCTTCTCGTACAGACGGACGTGGCTGCCTTCGTTGAACAGGTAGAGGTCATCCGCGGTCAGGAGACTGATGCCGTGGCGGACGGCGCCGGCCGAAGGCGCGCCGCGGGGCTTGCGGGGGACGCGGCCGGCCGTCAAATCTCGGCCTCGACGAGCTCGAGGATGCCGCGGAGGGGGATCGGCAGCCACTCGGGCCGGTGGTTGAGCTCGTAACCGATTTCGTACACCGCCTTTTCGAGGAGGCACACGCCGAGCAGCATCTCCAGCTCCTGGCGCGCCTCCGGCACCAGTCCCGAAGGACGCGCGGCCGCAAGGTAGCCGCGCAGGAAGGCGGCGGATACGGAAGCGTTCCAGAATCGCGCCCAGGCGTCCAGCTGCGAGCCGCCGCGGTCGCGCAGGCCCGTGGCCTCCTCCTCTCTAAGGACGTCGTGCACGGCGTAGTTGAACGAGCGCAGCATGCCGGCGACGTCGCGCAGGGGAGTGCGGCGCAGGCGCCGTTCCGTCAGCGGCCGTGCCGGCTCGCCCTCGAAGTCGATGATCACGAAGTCGTCGCCCTTGAACAGCACCTGACCGAGGTGGTAGTCGCCGTGGCAGCGGATACGAAGGCTGTGCAGGGGCGTCTCGAGCAGGCGGGCGAACTTTCGCAGAATCTGGTCCTCCAGCAGCAGCACCTTCTCGGCCTCGGCGGGCATTGCCGCGGGGTTCTCCTTCACCTGGCGCGACAGATGGCGGAAGTTGCCGCTGGTGAGGTTGCGCAGCGACTGATACAAGGAGCGCTGGTTGTAGCTGGTGAAGGCCTCCGGCGCGAGCGACGGCTCTGACGCCGAGGCCAGGGCAACGTGCATCTCCGCCGTGCGCTGGCCCAGAAGCCGGGCAGACTCCAGGTAAGGGCCAACCATCTCGAGCGCCAGGTCAGCCGGTGGCTGCTCCGCCAGGTCCAGAAGCGCGCCCGCGGTGAGGTACACGATCTCCGTCCTGGCCTGAGAGGCCAGCGCCCGTTCGAAGAAGTCTTTGAGGTTGTCGCGAGTCAGCCCCCAGGCGTCGCCTTCGTTGGGGATGTACTCGAAGAGCACGCCGAGGGTTGGGGCTTCGCGCCCGCGCAGGTACTCGAGCGTGCCGGCGAGTTTGGGCGCGTTGGGGAACTCGATACTCGGTGAGGTAGCGCGAAATCTCAAGGTCGGGGTTCACTCCCGGCTCGATGCGGCGGAACAGCTTGAAGAAAAGTTTGTCCGCGTAGACGATGGCGGTGTTCGACTGCTCGGCGCGCAGCAGCGTCGGCTGGAGGGTGCTGACGTCGAAGCCCTCCATCACCTGGCGGAATTGGCGCGTGCGCTGCCCGGCGATCTCGGCCTCCTCTCCGTGGAGCTTGCGGTTGCCGACGACCAGTCCCAGCATCGCGCTGTTGATGTCGTCGTCGATGGTGCCGTCGTAGATGACGGCGTCGAGGCCGGCTTCGGCGCCTTTGATGCGGGCGATGACAGCCTTGGGTGTTTGGGCCAGCGACCTGAGCGGCGCGCTCTCCCGACGCGGCGGCGATCGGCACCATGTAGGTGGCCTGATCGCCGTCCGCGAACTGCACCTCCAGGAGCGAGAGAAGCGCCGTCGATCCGCCACGGACGCGGATCGACGCGCGCTCGGACACCGTCACCGAGCGCACGGTCTCGGCCTTGCCGGCGAACCAGCGCTGGCAGCTGAGGAAGCGCGGCAGATCGCGTGCGAGACCGGCCGATCCGGCTCCTCCTCGAAGAGATCCTCCCAATCACCCGCGGCCACGAGAGTCGGGATGCCGTCAGGCAAGACCTCCACAGCCTCAAGGTCGGGCCTCACCGCTTCCAGCGAGAACCAGTAGAAGCTGTGCGGGCCGAGCGTGAGGAAGTAGGGCTCGTCGCCGACCGGCGGGAACTCGATGCGGCCGAACATCTCGACCGGCACCATGCCCTGGAACTCCGAGAGGTCCAGCTCGACGCCCTGGACGAAGCGCGAAAGGTTGGCGACGACGAGGATGCGCTCGTCCTCGTAGCGGCGGATGAACGCGAGCACCTTGCGGTTGTCCGGGCTGGAGGAACTCCAGCGTGCCGCGGCCGAAGGCCTTGTAGCGCTTGCGCAGGGCGATCAGGCGCTTCGTCCACCACAGCAGCGAGTGCGGGTTCTGTCGTGCTGCGCCTCCACGTTGACCGTCTCGTAGTGGTACTCCGGGTCGATGATCACCGGCAGGTAGAGCTTCTGCGGGTTGGCGCGCGAGAAGCCGGCGTTGCGGTCGGCGCTCCACTGCATCGGCGTGCGCACGCCGTTGCGGTCGCCGAGGTAGACGTTGTCGCCCATGCCGATCTCGTCGCCGTAGTAGATCACCGGCGTGCCGGGCAGCGAGAAGAGCAGCCCGTTCATCAGCTCGATGCGGCGGCGGTGGTTGCCCAGCAGCGGCGCCAGGCGGCGGCGGATGCCGAGGTTGATGCGCATCTGCTGGTCGGCGGCGTAGACGCGGTACATGTAGTCGCGCTCTTCGTCCGTCACCATCTCCAGCGTCAGCTCGTCGTGGTTGCGCAGGAAGACGCGCCCACTGGCAGTTCTCCGGGATCGGCGGCGTCTGGCGCAGGATGTCGACGATCGGGAAGCGGTCCTCCATGTGGATCGCCATGAACAGGCGCGGCATCAGCGGGAAGTGGAAGGCCATGTGGCACATGTCGCCGTCGCCGAAGTAGGCGACGGCGTCCTCCGGCCACTGGTTCGCCTCCGCCAGCAGCATGCGATCCTGGAAGTTGGCGTCGATGTGGGCGCGCAGCTGGCGCAGGAACTCGTAGGTCTCGGGCAGGTTCTCGCAGTTCGTGCCCTCGCGCTCGTACAGGTAGGGCACGGCGTCCAGCCGCAGGCCGTCGACGCCCATCTCCAGCCAGAAGTCCATCACGGCCCGGATCGCGCTTCGTGGACCTGCGGGTTGTCGAAGTTGAGGTCGGGCTGGTGGCGGTAGAAGCGGTGCCAGTAGTACGGCGCCGGCGACCGGGTCCCAGGTCCAGTTCGACGACTCGAAGTCCTTGAAGATGATGCGCGCATCCTTGTACTTGTCCGGCGTCGTCGCTCCAGACGTAGAAGTTGCGCGCGGCGCTGCCCGGCGCTTCGCCCGGCGGGCGCGCTGGAACCAGGGATGCTGGTCGGACGTGTGGTTGCAGACCAGCTCCGTGATCACGCGCAGGCCGCGGCGGTGCGCCTCGCGGATGAAGATGCGGGCGTCGCGCAGGGTGCCGTAGGAGGGGTGGACGTCGGTGTAATCGGCGATGTCGTAGCCGTCGTCGAGCAGCGGCGATGGGTAGAAGGGCAGCAGCCAGATCGCCGTGACGCCCAGGTCCTGGAGGTAGTCCAGCTTCTGCGTCAGACCGGCGAAGTCGCCGATGCCGTCGTCGTTGCTGTCGAAGAAGGCGCGGACGTGGACCTCGTAGATGACGGCGTCCTTGTACCAGAGGGGGTCATCGCCCCGCAGGAGGAGGGCGCTACCGCGCCCGCTCATCGTCTGGCTTCGCGTCTGATCTCAGTCCTGCTCTACCGCGGACGATCGAGTCCGTCCGGCCTAGACAAAGTAGTCGAAATCACGCTCGCCGCGGACGCGGCGCTGGATCCGGAAGACGTGGGCCGGCAGCACCCCGGGGTCAAGTTCGACGAAGTTCCAGGCGCCCGTTCCAGGTGTAGCGGCCGTCGCCCAGCAGGTCATGGACCTGGAAGGGCTCGTCGCGCGTCCAGGCCGAAGTCAGCCAGCGGCACCTCTAGCCAGCCGGCCTAGTCGTCATGCGGGTCCAGGTTTACGACCGTCAGGATGATCGTCCTCGCCGTCCGGCCGCTTTCGAATAGGCGAGGAGCTGGTCGTTGTCAGTGTCGTGGAAGCGCAGGCCTCGGTCTGCGTTGCAGGGCCGGGTTCTCGCGACGGATCTGGTTCACGCGGGCGATGACGTCGTCGCAGGCTGTCCGGACGCTCGATGTCCCAGTGCTTGATCTCGTACTTCTCGGAGTCCAGGTACTCTTCGCTGCCACGCTTCGCGCGGCGACGTTGAGCGCCCAGCTCGAAGGGCGGCCCGTAGATGCCGTAGCTGGCGCTCAGGGTGGCCGCCAGCACAAGTCGGATCGATGAAGGCGGGCCGGCCGCCCGTCTGCAGATACTCGTGCAGGATGTCCGGCGTGTTCGGCCAGAGGTTCGGCCGGAAGTACTCATTGACCCCGTCCTGGCGTCAGCTCGGTGAAGTACTCCTCGAGCTCGGCCTTTGAGTTGCGCCAGGTGAAGTAGGTGTACGACTGCGTGAAGCCGAGCTTGGCCAGCTGGTACATCACGCTGGGCCGAGTGAAGGCCTCGGCCAGAAAGATGACGTCGGGATAGTCTGGACTTGATGCCGTCGATCAGCCACTCCCAGAAGGCGAATGGCTTGGTGTGCGGGTTATCGACGCGGAAGATGCGCACGCCCTGGTCGCACCCAGAAGCGCGACGACGCCGCGCAGCTCCTCCCAGAGCGCCTGCCAGTCCTCGGTCTCGAAATTCAGGGGATAGATGTCCTCGTACTTCTTGGGCGGGTTCTCGGCGTAGCGGATGGTGCCGTCCGGCCGGTGCGCGAACCACTCCGGGTGCTCCTTGACCCAGGGATGGTCGGGCGAGCACTGGAACGCGAAGTCCAGCGCCACCTCGATGCCGCTGGTCGCGCGCGGCGGCCAGCAGGCGCTTGAAGTCGTCCAGCGTGCCCAAGCCTGGGGTCGACGTCCTTGTGGCCGCCCAGCTCCGACCCGATGGCCCAGGGGCTGCCCGGATCGTCGTCGACGGCAAACGGCGGTGTTGTTCTTGCCCTTGCGGTTGGCGGCTGCCGATCGGGTGGATCGGCGGCAGGTAGAGGACGTCGAAGCCCATGGAGGAGACATAGGGCAGGCGGGCTATGACGTCGTTGAAGGTGCCCTGGCGCGTGACGTCCGGAGAGGCCGAGCGCGGGAACATCTCGTACCAGGCGCCGAAGCGCGCCCGCTCGCGGTCGACGACGATCTCCTGGCCGGAGTCGTAGACGGTCGAATGCGCGCGGTCAGGGTACTTCGCCATGAGCTCGGCCAGGGTGTCTTCGAGCGCGACGCTGACTCTGAGGGTGACGTCCCACTCCTTCTCGATGGCGCCGGCGCGGTCGCTGAGGCGCTGGCGGTCGGCTCCTTCGGCGCGCTCGCCGGCGGCGCGGATCAGCTGTGCCCCGGCGGCAAGCTCGACAGCGATCTCCTGGCCGGCCTCGACGCGCTTGCGGAGGTCGCGCCGCCAGGTCTCGAAGGGGTCCGGCCAGCCTTCGAGGCGGTAACGGTAGCGGCCTACCTCGCTGACGTCGAAGCAGGCCTGCCAGCGATCGTTGCCGAGCGCGTTCATGCGCACTGCCTGCCAGGCGGCCGAGTTGACGGCGGCGTAGCGGACCTCGCAGCCAAGCTCATCGCTGCCGTCGAGGAAGACATCGGCCTCCACCGTCACCGTTTCGCCGGCGGCGCGCTTCACGCCGAAGCGCCCGCCGTCAACTTCGGGCGAAACGTGGGTGATTACCACACGCCGTAGACCGTCTTCGACCCCCAAGAGGGCTACCCCCAGGAAGAACCTTAGATTCGATAGTAGAGCATCGAGGGGGCGGTAGACAGTGAGGGATTCCCCTCACGGCGCGGTGTCACGCAAACGCGATTCTCCCGTATCCTGATTCGCGATGAAGCCGATGATTTCGGCGTCCCTGGCATTTGTCGTAACGATAGTGTGGACTGCCTGCGGTGACGGCCATCCGGCGCCCGGCACCTCCGCGGACGGACCGCGGTTTCTGCTTTCGAGCGGCGACGGGATCTCGCGCGGCGGGCCGGACGGCAGCTCTCAGACGATCTCCAGGTGGACGGACATGTCTGTGCCGCTGGACCCGGCAATATCGCCTGATGGAAAGCTAATGGCGTACGGGCTCCAGCCGCCGGCAAGGGCGGTGCCCGGCGGTGGCGTCGATTTTGGCGCCGACCTTTACCTGTCCCGTATCGACGGCAAGCAGCCAAGAGTGCTGGCCTCGCACAAGCAGGTGGCTGAGTTTTTGCGCAGCCCGGCCTGGATCTCGAACACCGAGATTCTGTTCTCCTACAGGGGCCGCGACGCGGCGGGCTTCGCGGACTTCCATATCGACCGCATCGACGTAACGACAGGCAGGACCAGCCGCTACATCGAGCGCGCGGTCGACCCCAGCGTCTCCAGGGACCGTAAAAGCATCGTGTACGTGGCCATCGACGATAAGACGGACGATGAAGCGTTGACCGTGGCAAGTGTCGACCTCAAGGAGAAGCGGGCGATCGTGACATCGGCAAGCAATCTGGCGCTGTTCTCATCGGCGGTGTTTTCGCCCGACGGGAGCAAAGTCGCGTTCGCGGCGGTCGACCTCACGTCGCCGCCGTCGGGCCGCGGCCTGGGCCCCCCGTCTGGCCTTGGCATCTACGCGGCGCATCCCTTTCTGGAGGACGTGTGGATTGTGAATGTAGATGGCACGGGACTGCGGCGCCTGGCCGAATTGGCGGAGAACATGCCCTCCCTGACCTGGAATGGCGACGGTACAGTGCTGTACGCGCTCGGCGCCGGCGCCTGGTGGAAGGTGGAGGTGGCGACAGGAAAGGCGGAGCAGATCGGCCCCGGGGTGCCCCTGGGCCAGATCGTCTGGCTGTCGGGCTCCTGAGCGGAATCCTTGACACTGTTCGGGAAGGGTAGACAATGAAGCCCAATCTGTCGCGAGATAGGAATCTGATATGACTACCGCTGTGCGCTGGAACCTCGAGGGTGATTATTTCGAGAACTGCAACTGCGACATCATTTGCCCTTGCGAGGTATCCCCCGGCGGACCCTTAACTGCATCTCCGACACAGGGCCATTGCGATCTCGCCCTCGCTTTTCACATTGAGCGGGGGACGTATGGCGATGTCCCCCTGAACGGTCTTAATGTTGTGGCCGTTGTCTATGCCTCCGGACCGATGGGTCAGGGAGGCATGAAGCTGGGCATGTACACCGACCAGAGGGCGAATGCCGGCCAGCAGGAAGCCTTGCAGGCGATATTCTCAGGCGGGGCCGGTGGCCCCATGGCCGCGTTCGCACCGCTAATCGGTGAGGTTCTCGGAATCAAGTCGGTCCCAATCACGTTCACGATCGATGGTAAAAGGCGGCGCGTCGAGATCCCCAACGTCATGAACATGGGGATACTGGCGATCCCGAGCATGAAGCCGGATGGCAGCGAGATCTGGCTCGGGTTCGGCCATCCTTTCAACCCTGACCAGCTAGCGGTTGCCGTAGGGGAGGCCGGGAGCTTCAACGATTACGGCATGCACTGGGATAATTCCGGCAAGAATGGCCATTACGCGAAGATAAGCTGGTCGGCCTAACCCCTCGCCGCCTGTGGAAACCACATACGCCCCGCCTCGGGCGCGGAACTTCATTCTTGGCACCCTGCTGGTGCTGGCAGCGATCGCCTGGGTCCTGCTCATCTGGCAAAGCGGCCGCATGGACGAAGAAGACATGGGCCTGACGATGGGCATGGGGGCCCTGCTCTTTCTGGGCCTCTGGGTGGCAATGATGGTCGCCATGATGTTTCCGACGGCGGCCCCGATGATCCTCACTTTCGCGCGCGTCCAGGAGGGCAATCGCAGCCGCGGCGGTACCGTCGTACCAACCTGGGTCTTCACGGCCTCTTATCTCGCGCTGTGGTCGGCCTTCGGCGCCCTGGCTTATGCCGGGGCAGCTTTGGCTGACGATTTCGCAAACGGCTCGATGTGGGTGATGGACAATGCCGCCCGGATCGGCGGCGTATTGCTGGTCGTGGCAGGCGTCTATCAACTGACGCCGCTTAAGCGCGCATGCCTCTCGAAGTGCAGGACGCCAACAACTTTCATCATGACCTCCTGGCGGGACGGTACGGCAGGCGCCGTCCGGATGGGGTTGGAGCACGGCCTCTTCTGTCTGGGCTGCTGCTGGCTGCTCTTTCTCATCCTCTTCCCATTGGGGATGATGAACGTAGCGGCTATGGCATTGATAACGTTGCTCATCTTCGCCGAAAAATCGCTGGCCGTTGGGCAAAAGGTCGCTACGTTGGCTGCCGTCGCGTTGATCGTCTACGGCGCCAGTTGTCATCGCGGTTCCCGGCGCTCTGCCGACGATGATGTAGCAGACCGCTCCGCGCGTCGGAACCTGAGCCGCGTTGACTTCCAGCGCCGGCTGGCGAATTATCTGCATATCTATCTAACTTCGATCATTCTGAATTGAGGCATTGAATGCAGGCAGGCCTGTTTTCCGGGCAGGGCATGAGCGACCCTTACCCCACTTACGCGCGCCTGCGCGCCGCCGGCCCCGCGGTCCAGGTTGCGCCGGGCACCTGGGCGGTGTCCCGGTACGAGGAGGTGATCAGGGTCCTCAAAGACTACGGCAGCTTCTCGTCGGCGGCGCTGGGCTTTGGCGGCGGCTTCGGGGCGCGCACCGTGATCGGCACGGACCCGCCCGAGCACACCCGCATGCGCAACATCGTCAACAAGGCCTTCACGCCGCGCATGGTCGCGGCGATGGAGCCGCGAATCCGCCAGATCACCAGCGAGCTAATCGACACAATCCTTGCTGCGGACGACTTCGACTTCATTCGCGACCTGGCGGTTCCGCTGCCGGTCACGATCATCGCCGAGATACTGGGCGTGGACCCGGAACACAAGGACGACTTCAAACGCTGGTCGGATAACCTGCTATTTTCAGGCGCCGTATCGATGGGCGGCGGTTCGGGCCAGGCACAAATGACCCAGGAGGAGTTTCGCGCCTACTTCGGCGAGGTTATCGAGGCGCGGCGGCGCCTGCCTAAAGACGACCTGATCAGCGCCCTGACGCGCGCGGAAGAGGCGGATGCGCTGACGGCCGCGGAGGTCATGTCTTTCACGCTCTTGCTGCTCATCGCCGGAAACGAGACCACGACCAACCTCCTGGGTAACGCGATGCTGGCCCTACTGGACCATCCGGCCGAGATGGAGCGGGCATCCGCGGACGTCTCCCTGGTGCCCAACCTTATCGAGGAAGCCCTCCGCTACGAATCGCCGGTGCAGCTGATCATGCGCACGTGCACACAGGACGCCGACGTCGGCGGAACTACCATCCCCAAGGGCTCGATGGTGATGCCCATGTACGCTTCGGCGAACCGCGACGACCGCCAATTCGACGACCCCGACCGATTCGACCTCAGCCGGACGAACTCGCGTGACCACGTCGCCTTCGGCTACGGGCCGCACTTCTGTCTGGGCGCGCCGCTATCGCGCCTGGAGGGCGTAGTGGCTTACGAGGAAATCTTGCGGCGGCTGCCCGGGATCCAACGCGTGGAAGACAAGGTGGAGTGGCTGCCCTCGATGCTGATCCGTGGCCCTCGGCGCCTGCCGCTGACCTTCGACCGCCGCGCAGCGGCCGGAATTGCGGACGCCGCCGGAGGCGCCCGTGCCTGAGGCCCGTGTCAACGGCGTCCGCATCAGCTACGAAGACGGCGGCAGCGGACTGCCCGTCCTGTTTATTCACGGCGGCTACGGTGGCGCCGCTAGCACTCTTGCGCCTGCCCCGCCTGTCATTCGCACCGTCCTTGCGCCGGATGCCTTTCGTGTGGTGACCTACGACCGGCGCTGCTGCGGCCAAAGCGAGTATGTCGAGGCCGGCTACGCGCTCGAAGATCTGGCGGCGGACGGCGCGGCGCTACTCGACCACCTCGGTATCGAGAGGGCGCTGATCCTTGGGACCTCGGCCGGAGGGCCAATCGCGCTGCAGTTCGCGCTGAGCCGGCCGGAGCGTGTTATCGCGCTTTGCCTGCCGAACACGGGCGCCAACCTGATGAACCCGGAGCGCGAGACTTCCCGACAGCGGGCCGAGCTGGTCGAGAGGTTTCGCCGCGAAGGGGCGCGGACCGTCTTCGAGCAGCGAAAGCACAGGCTCAGGCGACCGGCCCAGGCCCCGGCGCCGAACGAAGACTCCGCCGCCGCGGCTCGAAGGCAAAAGCTGGAGCAGGGCCTTGCCGCGCTGCCGGAGGAGGACCTGTACCGGTACTCCACGGGCGAGATCCGGAACTTCGCGGCCTACATCGGCTATGACTTCGCACCCAGGCTGGCCGAGCTGAAGATGCCGGTCTGCGTCATTCACGGTACTGCCGACCAGACTGTGCCCTTCGCCTGGGGGCGGGCGCTGCACGAAGGCATCTCAGGCTCGGAGTTTCATGCGATCGAAGGCGGTGTGCACGGCATCCTGGGCAATCCCGCGGCGGCCGAGGCCCTGCGGGGTTGGGCCGGCCGCATCCGGACGATGGCTCTTGCCGCGACAGCGGAGCGCTGATATCGCGGCCGCATGCGGCCGCCGGAGGTGCGCGCGATGACCGACGACGGCTGGCGGGAGCTGCTGTTCGAGCGTGAGGGGCCGATCGCGAAGGTGACCCTGAACCGGCCGGAGAAGCTCAACGCCATCAACTGGCGAATGGTCGATGAGCTGACGAAGTTCTGCGCCGAGGTAGGCAAGGACGACAACGTCCGCTGCCTGGTCATCACCGGCAACGGCCGCGCCTTCTCGGCGGGCGACGACATCGTCGGCGGCATGGGCGAACGGCCGGGGAACCCACCGATGGCCGGCGGCCAGCCGGCAACGCTGACGCGGGAGTTCGGGCCGCACTATTACATGACACGCACGATGATGGCGATGCCAAAGCCGGTGGTCACGGCCATCAACGGCCGTTGCCACGGCGCCGGCTGGGTAATCGCGCTCTCATCCGATTTCCGGGTGATGCGTTCGGACGCGCTGATCGGCGATATACGCTCGCGGCGATCGATCTTCGCGGGCCAGCTGGCGCCGTTGCTGCTGCCGCGCCTCATCGGCCAGTCAAGGGCAATGGACATTCTCATGACCGGCCGCGTGCTCGACGCCGCCGAGGCCGAGCGCTACGGCATCGTCACGCGCGTTTGGCCCGAAGAAACCTGGGAGCGCGACTTGCAGGCTTTCGTCGAGGAGCTGGCCAGCGGCCCGACGAAGAATTACGCGGCCTGGAAGTTCGCCGTCAACCGCTCCGTCCTCCTGGAGATGGAGGGCTACGCCGAATACGAGCGCCAACTGAATATGGCGCATCGCGGCACCGAAGACTCGCGCGAGGGCGGCGCGTCCTTCCGGGAAAAGCGCGACCCGACGTACATAGGGCGATGAGAGTGGAATATATAGACTTTGGAATCTGGGTCCGAACCCCAAATTCCATATCCCATAGTCCAATCCCCATCTAGAAGGACGCACGCATGACGATCGGACCGCTGGTCCTCGCCGGTTCCGGCGAATACACGGACACTATGGACCTGGTGGACCGGTACCTCCTGGACCTCCTCGGCGACCGGCCGGTGGTGCTCATTGCCACGGCCTGCGCTATAGAAGGCGATGAGCGCATGAGCTGGTGGGAGCAGATGGGCGTGCGGCACTTCCAGAAGCTGGGTGTGGAAGCCATGCCTGTGCGCATCCGAAATCAGGAAGAGGCCAACATCGAGAAGCACGCGGACATCATTGCCTCGGCGGGCTTCGTCTGGTTCTCTGGGGGCAGCGCCGCATACCTGGCGCGCGCCTTCGATGGCACCAGGGCCTGGCAGGCGTTGCGGGCGGCGAACGCAAACGGAGCCGCGGTCGCCGGGGCCAGCGGCGGCCTGGGCGTGCTGAACCCCAACGTCGTGCAGATCGGTCTGGACCTTCAGCCTATACCGGGCCCGACGGGCCTGGGCCTTGCGGCGCCGGTGCGGGCGATGTCGCACTTCGACCGCTTCGCCGAGAGGCGTCCGGAAATGGTGCAGCGCGCGGTCGAGAACCTGGCGTCCGGCCAGAAGCTTGTAGGCGTCGACGAGGACACGGCCATCGTCTGGAGCGAAGGCGGCTGGCAGGCGATGGGCCACAAGCGGGTGCAGGTGTTCGCGAAGGGCGCCGAGCCGATCCTGTACCGGCACGGCGCGGTCATCGACGCGCTGCCGCCGCCTGAGCGAGACCTCACCCCCTGACCCCCTCTCCGCCCGGCGGCGAGGGGGAATGAGAGAGTTGGGAGTCGAGAGAAGGATGAATCAGGCTGAGGAGAGGCGCTGGCGGTCTACGGGCAAGGAGTGGGGGGCCGTAAAGCCCCTTGCCCGGGTACATCGACACGGACCAACCGCCGCCGAATCTGCCCTGTGGCAGGCGCTCCGGTCGGGCGCGCTGGGCGGGTTCCGGTTCAGACGCCAGCACGCAATCGGTCGCTTCATCGTGGACTTCTATTGCTCCAAGGCGTTCCTGGTCATCGAGGTCGATGGCCAGATTCACGAAACGAATGCGGTGGAGGACGCCGCCAGGCAAGCATTTCTCGAATCACTCGGCCTGAAAGTCCTCCGTTTCTCGAATGCGGATGTTCTTGAGTCGCTGGCTCACGTGTTGGAGACGGTCCGAGCGGCTCTGAGCCCTCCCGATCCGGCTCCCCCTCCCGGTCCGCCTCCCCCTCTCCGCCGGGCGGAGAGGGGGCTGGGGGGTGAGGTTTGATCCCCGCCTCCCTCTCCTCAGAATCCTACTGTTACCTCACCACCAGGGGCCGCCGCAGCGGTAACCCCCACACCATCGAGATCTGGTTCGGCCTCAACGCCGACACTCTGTACGTGCTCGCCGGCTCCGGCATGCGCTCGGACACGGTCCGGAACGCGCTCGCCCAGCCGGACGTGCGCGTCCGCATCGGCAGCACTACCTTCGCGGGACGGACGCGCTTGCTGGAGCCGGGCACTGAAGAGGACGCGCTGGCGCGGCGCTTGCTTCTCGAAAAGTACGCGCCGGGCTACTCCGGCTCGCTGGACGGTTGGGGGAAGACGGCGCTGCCGCTCGCATTCGATACTACCGAGACCATCTCGGCAGATATGAGTGACGCTCTGTGGCCGAAAGGCCGCCGGCTCGGTTGAGTCATGCCCTTCGAGATCAGGCGCGCCAGCCTCGACGATGCGGCCCAGGTGGCCGGCGTGCACGTCGCGTCGTGGCAGGCTGCGTACGCAGGGCTGCTGCCGGCGTCATTTCTGGCGAACCTGACGACCAAGACGCGCGAGCCCATGTGGCGCGAGCTTCTGTCAAACCGGTTTGCTAGCAAGAGCGACGTCTTTGTTGCCCTGGACGGCAATCGAGTTGCCGGCTTCTGCAGCAGCGGTCCGGCCGCGGATGAACCGGACCACATGGGCGAGCTTTACACGATCTACCTTCTGCCCGAGTACTGGCGCATGGGCCTTGGCCGACGCCTGCTGGATACAGGGCTGGGCGCGCTGAGTGATCAAGGCTTTCCCGAGGCCGTTTTGTGGGTGTTGGAGGGCAATGAACGCGCTATTCGTTTCTACGAGAGCGGCGGTTGGACCTTAGACGGCGGCCGAAAAACGGCCGCCCTTGGTGGGATTCTGGCCACTGAACTGAGGTATCGTACGGCGGTCGTTGCGAAGCCGTGAGGAGGTTGAAGTGTCCACTGCTATCGAGGCTCATGATGCGATGGTCGCGGCGTACTTCGAACAGCGTTCGCGGCTGCTGGGACAGGCGCCACAAGCCGACATGTGGACGGGAGCGATGGCCCAGCGCTTCCGCGATGACCCGCGGCGGCCGCTGGACACGGTCCTCGAAGCTCTGGTGTCGTACCTGGAGCCTGACGACGTCGTGATCGACGTGGGGGGTGGCGCCGGGCGACTGGGCCTGCCGCTGGCCTTGCGCTGCCGCGAGCTCGTGAACGTTGACCCGTCCGCGGGCATGAAGGCCGAGTTCGACAAGATAGTCGATGAGGCCGGGATAAAGAACGCGCGCTACGTGCAACAGGACTGGCTCGAGACAGAAGGTGTCGAAGGCCACGTCGTCCTGGCGGCCCATGTCACCTACTTCGTGCCGGACATCCTCCGGTTCGTCGAGAAGCTGAGCGGCGCGGCGCGGCGCAGGGTCATCATCAACTCCTACTCGGTGCCGCCGCCGAACGCCGGCGCGCACATCTTTAGCCTGGTGCACGGCGAGCCGCTGGCGAGCGTGCCGGGTTACCGCGAGTTCGTGCCGGTGCTGTGGGAGATGGGCATCCTGCCCGACGTCCGGATCGTGCAGCCGCCTCAGGGTGAGACGCGCGGCGCGCTGGGCGTGTTCCCAACACGCGAGGCGGCGGTCGAGGCGGCGCTGATCGACCCTTCAGTGCGGCCTTCCGACGCCGACCGTGTCCGCGCCGCCGTGCGCGAACACTTCGAGGAGGTGTTCGAGGCGTATGAAGGCGGCTTCCGGCGGCGGTTTGTGGAAGCGCAGCGGCCGATTGTGGTGACGTGGGAGACCGTCGCGCAGACTAGCGCACCGATTCTACGAGGGCCATGAACTCGGCGAGCGTGAACCCTGGGTCGAGCGTTCTGCCGCCGGCGACAACCGGGGTGCGCAGGAAAGCGGTTCCCTCGATATGAAGATCACCTTGTGTCCACTGAATTGAAGCCAGAGTGATCCGCCCGTCCGCCAGGGACTTCTCTTGGAGAATTGCCGGGCGCCCGTGAACCTGGACGCTTGTGACGGGCCCCCCACCACCGGTGGGTGTCAGGGCATCGTCTTTGACTATAGAGACCAAGATTTCTACCGCCTTAGCCTGCTCCGCAACATAGCGCACGGTAACAAACCGCATCCGGTTAATGTCTGCTTTCTTGGGCTCTCCGGATACCAGATCAGGCGTGGTTACCTCGATGCGATCCAGGCGCCATCCATCGATTTCGTGCGCCATAGGAATTTCAAAACCCGTAGCGCGGGTGGCCTCTTCGAATGTGGTGTACGTGCCGGGAGGTAGCAACGGCTCTTCTCCATCCGGCAAGAGCAAAGCGAAGACGGCGATCGAGACGGCCGCCGCCGCGAGAGCTAGTGCGACGACCTTGCGACGGGCGTTCCAGAAGGGCGGGCTGCCGCTATTGGTGGGCGGTTCGTCCATATGTCGACCGCGAGCATTCTAACTTAAGTGCTTCCCGTACTATCGACGTGCCGAGTCCCTGCCCACCCTCACGCCGGGCTGAGACTGAGGAAGCCCGGCTACGAAAATTGAGGAAGGCTTGGTGCTGCCCCTCGCCTCGGTTCCCCCCGCGTCTCCCTGGCGACCTGAAGGTCGCCGCTACGTCCGGAGCGCGCGGCGCCAGGTCGTCCAAAACGAAAGCCCCCAGGAACATGGGGGCTTTGCATCGAAGCTGGAGAACTCGCTTACGCCGGCGCGGCCGCCTGCGGCGAGGCGCCGCTGCGCGAGCCGCGGCTGCGGCGTCGACGTCGTCGCTGGGCCTCCGCGGTCAAGGCGCTTGCGGTGGCGCCGTTAGTAGGAGCGGATGCGGCCGCGGGGGCGGGCCTGCTATCCGCGGGAGCCGTCCGGGAGGCGCCCATGGCGGCGCGCATCTCCGGCAAGGGGGCGCGCGGCGCCAAGTTGAGCTCCGAGACGGAGACGCGCGGCAGCTTGTGGCCCAGCTTGGTCTCGATTTCGCGCAGCTTCAGCAGGTCGACCGCCGTGACGATCGTGATCGCCTGGCCGGAGCGGCCCATGCGGCCGGTGCGGCCGACGCGGTGCGTGAACAGCTCGCGGCGTGTCCGGCAGGTCGTAGTTGATGACGCGCTCGATGTCGCAGCATGTCGAGGCCGCGGGCGGCGACGTTGGTGGCGAGCAGCACGGGCACGTGGCCGGAGCGGAAGCGGGCGACGATCGCGGTCGCGGGCGTTCTGGCCGAGGTTGCCCTGGAGGGCTCGACCTCGTAGCCCATCTTGTTGAGGCGGCGGGCCAGGTTCTCGACGCCGTGCTTGGTGCGGCCGAAGACGAGCGTCGCGCCGTCGAGCTCTTCGTTCGAGCAGCGCAGCAGGACGCCGGAACTTGTCGCGCGTTCCAGACCTCGATGACGATGTGCTCGATGTCGGGCTTCGACTTCGTGCTCTCGACCGTGACGACCTGGCGGGCTCGTGCAGGTACTTGGCGGAGACCTTGTGCACCCAGTCGGGCGTGGTCGCGGAGAAGAGGGCGGTCTGGCGGCTGCGTCGGCGTCGTGCGCCGAGGATGCGCTCGACGTCGCGGGCGAAGCCGCGGTCGAGCATCTCGTCGGCCTCGTCGAGGATCGACGATCGCGGATGTTGCGCATGTCCAGGTGTGCGGCGGCCGCAGGTGGTCGAGCACGCGGCCGGGGGTGCCGACGACGATCTGGGCGCCGCTGCGCAGGGCGTCTAGCTGGGGCCGTAGCCGACGCCGCCGTAGATCACGGCGACGCGGAGGCCGCGCGGCTTGCGCAGGTCGTCGAGCACGGCGCCGACCTGCTGGCAAGCTCGCGCGTCGGCGTGAGGACGAGGGCCTGGACGGTGCGCTTGAGGTCGGGGTCGCAGCGCTCGATGAGGGGCAGGCCGAAGGCGAGCGTCTTGCCGGAGCCGGTGTGGGCCTGGCCGATGACGTCTTCGCCATCGAGCAGGATGGGGATGGTCTGGGTCTGGATGGGTGTTGGGTCGGTGATGCCCTGCGCTTTTAGGGTCGCCAGGGAGCTGGGAAGCAGGTCAAAGGAATCGAACGACAAAAATGTGTCCTTTCGGAGAATACGGCCGGCGCCTCTCCGACAAGGACGACAGACGAGAAATCGACAAGTGAAGATGGACGAAGGGCCTTGCTTCGGACGGTAGGGGACATACTAAAAGGTTCGCCTCGTGCGAACGCAGCTGTCGGAGCGAAGTCCAGTTCCGCGCAAGTGAAATCGATACTCCTTCGTGCTCTTATGTTAGCACAACCGCGCCGCGTCCGCATTGTCTGAGACGATAGTCGAACGATAGACGCCCGTACGCCCGGAAGCCGGTGGCGTGCGCTATGCTCCCCTGCGAGTTATGGCTCAGTACGAGCCCGATCCGGAGCGCGCAGCGGAACAGGGCCTCAGCCCCAGAGAGCTGGAGGTGCTGTATCTCGTGGCCGAAGGCCTGAGCAGCCAGCAGATTGGCTTGCGTTTGCAGATGTCGGACGACACCGCACGTTGGCACCTCATGGGCGTGCGCCGGAAGCTCGCAGCCGAGACAACGGGTCAGGCCTGCGCAAGGGCCGTCTCCCTTGGAATTCTCCGAGAGGCATAGTCCCTGGGATAACAAAATGACCGTACCCAACGATTGTGGGGCGAAACCCAACGTTTGTGAGTATGCAAATGCAAGGAAGTGGCTGTTACTTGTTGCACTGTTGTCGCTCCCAAAAGGATCGGCCTTCATCCTAATTGGACTGGAGGAAACCAGAGAATCATGCGAACAAAAAGGCTAGCGCTGGTAGTTACGCTCACGGCTTTGGCGGTTCTCGGCGCCGCCGGCGCGGGTTTTGTTTTGGCGAGGAGCAGCGGAGATGGTGGGGCGGCAGTGGCACAGGGGCCTCAAGATCGAGACCCGCTCTGGTACGTACCGATTCTGGAAGCGGAGGCCAGGAAGCCGAGAGCGGTCTTGACCATCAACGGTCTGACCGTCGGTCCGGGGGAGACTGCCTACGACACTTCAAAGTGTAGTGGGCCGGCACAAGAATTGCCCCTAGCTTCGGCAGATGGCTCGCCGCTTCAAATCAAGACGAGATACCTGCCTGCCGGCACCTTTCAAGAAGGTGGCCGCGCTATGAAATGCGCCTCCATATTGACGCTCAGCACAGCTGACTTCACGGTTCCCGCCGACCGCGCCGCAGGTCGCTATGGTGGGTGGATCACGATCACAAGAGCTCCATTAACAACTCCCAGAGTCTCCCTCGATCTTCCTGCCGAGCACTTCCGGTCAGGATCAATCGCTGGCCGTCCGGCCGTCCTCGTAGATCCAGCAACACCAGATGGATTGGGACAAGCGGCAGTGGTCGTTAAGGAATCCTTCGGTGTGACCCTCCTTCAATCAAATGGCATCACCATAGACGAACTTACGAAGGTCGCTCAGGGCCTCTACTAGTCGGGTATAAGCCTTTCAACAGTTGCCAAAGCGCGGTTCACGGCCGATCCAGAAAGGAAAGACAAGTGAAGCTCAGGGCGATCCTTGTTGCGTTGGGACTGCTAGCCGGTTTCAGTCTAGGATTGGTGCGCAGTCAGACTGCGCAGGGGGCCATATCGGTGACAGCGTACGTCAACCCAGGCGCGTCCGGCGCCGGATTCGTGGGTTACGTGAACTGCTTCTGGCACGTATCCGCTTGTCCTCTTGGTAATCAGAGTCCGAACAACGGCAACGCCATGGACTGGCAGAACTCCTATGCCGATGCTGTCTGGTGGCGGTCCTACGGATATAGAAGCGACACATCAGGAACTCTTGGAACATTCACACTTACGAGCTTGAGTCCAGGTTGCCACATCATCCGGGCGGCAGTGGCTGATGTATTCGGGTTCGAAAAGGGATTCATCGACTACTATCACAGTGGTCTCAGTGCCCAATCTGGCGTGCCCTTTGGAATCAATGCCAGTCCATCGCTGGCCAACACGTCGATGCAGATCGGGACAACAATCTGGGATGGTAGCAACTGCGGATGGACCGGATATCATTTGCATCAGCAAGGTAGTTCTTACTGGGCCCGGAACTTCGGCGCCTATCCCAGGTATGGGGACTGGGGTAACGGTGTTGGGCCTTACTCGATCGGTCTCCAGAGTCAATACTTGCACGCCCAGTCTTGGTGCTGGTTCTGTTAGCTTGCCCCGCGCTTTCACTTTCCCGGCCGAGCGAGAGGGACACGTGTCCTTCTCGCTCCTTGTTGATTTCTGACAGATCGCGAATGGCGTGCCTTCAAGCTCCTCGTTAGCGTATTGACATAAAACGCCGTTGTTATCTGAATGTAATGCTGTGCCCGCACGAATCGGCCGTATGGCCGAACCAATGATAGCCCGGCGGTAGGCGAGCGGGCGCCCGGCGGCCCGTACCAGCCGATAGGATTTGCCGCAGGGTTGCGAAGGATGAGTTCTGGCTTGCGTGCGCTGTACAGTCGACACAGGCGACTTGCGGCCGCCGTCCTGGCGATGCCTTTGCTGCTGGCCGGGGCGTTTTTCGTCGGCGTGAGGGTGTATCCGGAGCAGGCGTCCGCGACAAGCCGGCGCCTCATCGGCAATGAGGCCACTCTGAAGGTCGAAGGCGCGTTTTTCTCTGTCCAGGACGCGTACGGGCAGCTGAAGTTTCGCGCCTTCGGCGGCTCGGGCAGTCCCTTCGAAGGGGAGGGCGAGCAGGCCGTCCTGGCTACCTCCCGGGCGCCGGCGAGCGCCGATGACGCCGGCCTCGACGAGGAGCTGACGCCACTGCCGGCGCCCACGCCGCCGAAGCCTGCGCCGATGCCGCTGCCGGAGGTGCGGCAGCTTCGATCCGAGCTTGCGGCCGGCGAGGGCGTGTGGACGGCGGCGGGCCTGCCGCGCTCCACGCCTGAGGACATGCTCATGGCGCGCACGTTCGTGCGGCCGGACCCCGCGCGCGATGCGGCCGTCGGCGTGCTCCTGCTCGACAAGCGGCGCATCCGGCTGCACATCGTCGGCGGGACCAAGGACCCTGGCGGCGACCGTGGTGTGAAGGGTCCGGGTGTCATTCCCGAAGCGGACCGGGCCAACCTGCTGGTGGCCTGGAACGGCGGATTCCAGGGCCCGCACGGCAACAACAGCATGTTCGGCGTCGACTACCGCGGTCTGCCCACGCTTTACCGGCCCCTGCGCGACGGGCTCGCCAGCGTGGTGGTCGGCAGCGACGGCACGGTGCGCATTGGCCAGTGGGGTCGCGACATTGGGATGGCGCCGGACACGGTAGCGGTGCGGCAGAACGTGGTACTCCTGGTCGAGAACTGCCAGGTCAGCAAGCGTACGGGCGAGGGCAACAGCACCTGGGGCTACGTCAGCGCGACCGACACGGCCGCGTTCATCACCTCGCGCTCGGCCATCGGCCTGACGGCCAACGGCGACTTGCTGGTGGCATCGGGCACGAATCTGAGCGCCGCCACTTTGGCTCGCTCCATGTGGGCTGCGGGCGCCTGCTGGGCAATGCAACTGGACATCAACGTGGCCTGGGTCGTCACATCGCTTTTCTTCCCTCAGGAGAACGGGACGCTTAAGGCAGAGAAGTTCATGCCCAAGGCGATGACGCCGGACCCCGCGAAGTTCCTCAAGACGCAGGAGCGTGACTTCATGTACGTGACTCTGGATGAGACGAACTACTTGCCTTGACGGAGCACCACGCGCGTCGCCGCGGATTGGCTCGACATTGGGCCCTAAGAAGGTGGAAAAGGGCGACGCCAGCGCAGGCCTGGAAAGCGCCCGTAGTCGCCGTCCATCGTTATCCACTCGCTGCCCGACTCGATAGCCAGGGCCGCGAGAAAGGCGTCCGGGACGAGGTTGCCGCTGGCGGAAGTTGATCGACACAAATCTGCAAAGATCGACCAATGGCGAACACCGGGCGAGACGATTACGCAATTCGGCAGCTGTCTGACCCTGTTCAGGAACTCAAGGGCATCCGTGACTCGACTGGGTGTTGGGAAGACTCGATGGTTCGTGACGATACGGAGGAAGCCCCTACACACGAGGTCAGATAGGCCGAAGGCCTCATCCCCATAGACCATCTCCTCAAGCCAACTCTTGAAGTCAGAGTGACGCAAGGACTCCTCGTGGTAGGCGTAAACGAGGACGTTGACGTCAGGAAGAAGCACTCCGGCCTTCCATGATGTCCAGCAAGGCCGCGGAGTTGCTAATGTCGACGCCGGGCAAGACGTCTCCACCCTTGAAGGTGGGTAGGCTAATTCGCTTGCCGCCCACCGCCGCCTTGCGACGCGCGAGGTTCTCGCGGACGGATTCCTCGACGAGCTCAGCGAGCGTGCGGCCGCTCGCGGCAGCAACCGCCTTGGCCTCCTTCAGGAGTTCATCGTCGAACTGTATTGTCGTCCTCATGAATTCCAATATACCATAGTCGTATCAAGATGCTTCGTGAGCGTATGGCCGTACCCTTGCCCCCGCCCCCACCGTCGCCTAAGCTTGCCGCACTGTGACCAGCGCTTCTGACGTCATCTCCGCCGTGCGCTCTGAGGGCAGGCGCCTCCTGAACGAGGTCGAGGCCAAGCAGGTGCTCGCCGAGGCCGGCGTGCCCGTTGTGGCGGCGAAGCTGGCGCGCACTCGCGACGAGGCTGTCGCCTGGGCCAGGGCCGCGGGGTTCCCGGTCGCGCTCAAGGTGGTGTCGCCGGACATCACCCACAAGAGCGACGTCGGCGGAGTGAAGCTGAACCTGGCCGACGAGTCCGCGGCCGGCGCCGCCTTCGACGAGATCATGGCGGCTGCCAAGCGCGCACAGCCCGATGCTGCGATCGACGGCGTGTCGGTGCAGAAGATGGCGGCGCCGGGCACCGAAGTGATCGTCGGCGTGAACGCGGATCCGCAGTTCGGGCCGGTGCTGATGTTCGGCCTCGGCGGCGTGCTGGTCGAGGTGCTGGAGGACGTGGCCTTCCGCATCATCCCCATCGAGCCGCGCGACGCGCGGCAGATGGTGCGCGAGATCAAAGGCTTCAAGCTGCTGCAGGGCTATCGCGGCCAGCCGCCTGCGGACGTGGCGGCGCTGGAGTCGCTGCTGCTCAAGGTTTCCGCGTTCGTCGACGCCCATCCGGAGGTTGCGGAGCTGGACCTGAACCCGGTGTTCGCCTACGCGGACGGCGCCGTGGCCGTGGACGCGCGGATAATCCTGGCGGAGTAGAAGAACGGGAACCGGGAAGCTGGAGCAGAGTAGACTAGCCGAGCCGCCTGCTCATACTGGGCAGGCGTTGTCGTTAAGGCAGTCGAAGGAGGGTGAGATTGAACAAACGCAAGAAGGTCGCCTGGGCCAAGCATCGTAAGAAGGCGCAGAAGCTGCGCGAGAAGAAGCGCGCCGCGAAAGACACGAAGTAGCGTAGGTGCCGCTGCGGTTCTTTAAGACCCCGCCACGCATAGTGTCATTCTGAGCGAAGCGAAGAATCGCCGCTCTTTTCGGACGGCGGCGGCAGATGCGGAGACCTACAACGTCGATATCATGGCCAGCCATACGAAGGTCCTCTACACCGCCGTCACCAACAACTTAGAGACGCGGAGTGGATCAGCCGGAAGCCACCTCCAACGACTTTCGCCGGCCGCTACCGCGTCAACCGGCTCGCGTACTACGAGGACTACCCGGACATCCTCGCCGCGATTGCTCGCGAGAAGCAGATCAAGGGTTGGTTTCGAAAGAAGGACATCGCCCTGATCGAATCGGCGAACCCGCGGTTGATTGTCCTGAGCTATCGGCGGCGCAGGGACGTCGGCGGCGGCCAAAGCGATTCTTCGCTTCGCTCAGAATGACACCTAAGGGTCGTCCCTTGACTCGTCCGCCCACTGAGCTCTGGACCGGTCCAATCCGACCACCGACCACCACCACCCTTTCGAGGATCGACAACATGCCCCAGATCACCGGCATCGCGCACGTGGAGCTCAGCGTCTCGGACCTGGACGCCAGCGCTGCCTGGTATGCGGCCCTACTCGGCGCGACCGAGGTCTTTCGCGCCGCGGACGAGAAGGAGAAGATCGTCGCCTGCGCTCTGCGCGAGCCCAATTCGGGCATGGTCATCGCCTTCACGGAGCATCAACGAGCAGGAGGGCGGGCCTTTCACGCCGCGGCGCGTGGGGCTGGACCATCTTTGCTTCACCGTAGCCGGCGAGAACGAGCTCGAGGAGTGGCGGACGCACCTCGATGCGCTGGGCGTCGAGCACAGCCCGACGCAGGACTACGGCTACGGCCTCGCCATCACCTGCGCCGACCCGGACGGCATCGCCCTGGAGTTCATGTGGCCGAGAAGAAGGAGCTAGGAGCAGGGAGCACGGAACAGGGTTCCGGAAAGCGACCGAAGGTGTTAGCGCGCGGGACTCCGGCGGACCGCAGGGCCTTTGCCTTGTTCCGTGTTCCTTGTTCCCTGTTCCGGTTCTTGCTTACACTCCGCAGGATCGCGAGACCGCACTCCTCAGGAGCCAGCTTTGGCCGACCTTATCTCACGCTTGGAACGCGCGCTGAACCCCAAGACCGTGGCCGTCGTGGGCGACAAGGGGCCGGGGTACATGTGGCTGCGCGGCTACCGCGAGTTCACCGGCAAGCTCTACAGCGTCCAGGTCGACCCCGCGCAGATTCCCGGCATCGAGGCGCTGGGCGTGCCGAACTTCCAGAGCCTGCTCGACATACCGGATGACATCGACTACGTCCAGGTGGCGGTGCCGCGCCGGTTCGCGCCGCTGATCGCGCGGGACGCCGCCAGGAAGGGCGTCGGCGCGGCCGCGTTCTTCACGTCCGGCTTCGCCGAGACCGACGAAGAAGAGGGCATCCACCTCCAGAACGAGCTGCTCGAGATAAGTAAGGCGAACGACTTGCTAATCATCGGGCCAAACTGCATGGGCCTGTACAACCCAACCGTCGGCGTGCGCCAGTCCGGCCAGCAGCCGGCGGGCAAAGCGGGGCCGGTCGGCTTCATTTCGCAGAGCGGCACCCACGCCATCAACTTCGCCATGCTGGGCGCGGCCAACGGCGTCTACGTCTCGAAGTCGATCAGCATCGGCAACTCGATCGTCCTCAACGCGGCCCACTACCTCGAGTACCTGACCCAGGACGCGGACACGAAGGTCATCGGCCTGTACATGGAGGGGGTCAAGGACGGTCGCCACCTGTTTCAGGCCCTGAAGAAGGCGACAGCGGTTAAGCCGGTCGTGGTCTGGAAGGGCGGCCAGACGCCGGCCGGCCAGCGCGCCACCCATTCGCACACGGCCTCGATGGCGACGCCCAGCGTCATCTGGGACACGGTTGCGAAGCAGCTGGGCCTGATCTCGGTCACGAGCATGGACGAGATGGTCGACGCCTGTAAGGCGTTGGTGTACCCGCGTGCCTCCACGGGCAAGCGCATGGCCTTGCTGGCGATGACCGGCGGCCCATCGGTGTACATCACCGACGCCTTCTCGCGCGCGGGCTTCGAGGTCCCGACCCTTACGGACGCTTCCTACGCGAAGCTGGGCGAGTTCTTCAACGTCATCGGCGGCAGCTACCGCAACCCCTTCGACATGGCCGGCACCATCGGCCAGCGCGGCGCAATCTCCGAGCACGACAACCTGCGCGCCATTCTCGATATCGTCGACGCCGACCCCAATATCGAAGGCGTGGCCGTCGACACGCGCGGCCCCGGCGGCGCGCTGCCGGCGGCGATGCAGGGCGCCGGCAGCGCGCCGGCGGCCACGGCGCCTCCCGCCGGCTTCACGCCGCCACCGGGCATGCCCGACCCCACGCGGCGCATGATCGACGCCCTCGTGGACCTGCAGGCGCATTCGGACAAGCCGGTTGTCGCCATCGTCTACCCCGGCGCGGACGAGGGCGGCGCCGCAGCATCGCGCCTGCGCTTCCTCGAGGCCGGCATCGCGGCCTTCCACACGTTCGAGCGCGCGTCGAAAGCCCTGGCGTCGGCAATCGGCTACCGGCGCTGGCGGGCGGGGCAAGAGTAGGCGCGAATCTGCCAACGGTGCGAATCTGCCAACGGATGAAGAACGGATAAACGGATAGGCGATTGGGCCGCCATCGGTTTAGACCTGACGTCCGCCGAGGGCTTCGCCGTGTGCTAATCTCTTGTCGACGAATCGAGCTTATACGCTGTGAATCAAGCGCCGGAGTTGACCAGCGAGGAGAAGCAGGAGGTCGAGCGCCTCATGCAGACGCAAGGCTGGCTCGGCGCGCGTGATTACCTGCGCACGCGCGGCTACAGCGTGGAGCAGGCCAACCGGGTTGTGCTGCCGCGACGGCAAGAGGTCCCCGCGCACCTCGACCGGCCCGCCGAGCGCCAGGCATCCGGTCCGTGGTGGGTTAATTTGATTCGTGGCGCGGCCGAGTTCTTTTCTCGGATCCTGCCGTTCACCCGCTAGCGGGCGTCCGGCTTTTTGTCATCGGGCCTCCGTTAACCATGAGCTACTGAATCGCGCCGGCAGCACGACTATATGGAGCAGGCGGCGGGCGGCCCATCAGTACTGGCCGGAAGGCGTAGAGTTCCCGCTGCTTCCGGCCGTGACGACGCTGAAGCCTCGGTGCATCCCCAGCGTGTAGTGGCCGGCGATGTTGCAGACAAGCACGTAATTCCCCGGACTCAGATCAACCGCGAGACTTTCGGTCTTACCCTTGGCGATATCCTCGTTCTCATCTACCAGGGCGACGCCGGGGCCTTCCTCCTCGACCTGGCTCGTGCTTGCGTCGACCGGGAGCTGGCCTTCGGGGAGGTCCGTCCGGAAGACCACGAATTCGTGCGTCATGGTGCCTTCGTTCTTGACCTTGAAGGTCACTTTGCCCGCGGACGCGGAGCCCTTGTCGGGCGTTATCGAATACTCCTTTTCGGTGACGTTGACCGTGGTCGATGCGCTCGGCGTGGACTTCGCGCCGCCACCCTGGGCCTCGGTGGCCGCGGCCGAGGGAGTGCCGTTGTCGTTGTTGTCATCTCCGCTACAGGCTGCCAGGAGTGCGGCCGAAACAACCACCAAAAGTGCGAGCGCGAGCCTGATTGTGCGAGGCATAGAAACCTCCAGGGGACGTTTCCCGGCGGGCAGCCTGATAGAAGGGGCAACAAGGCGCAATTACGGGCGGGCGGCATTCCCCCGGGTGCGACAATTGTCACCAATTTTTCGTAAAGGATGAATCAAGGGCCGTTCGCGCGGGGGTTTAGGCGACCTTTCAGCGAAGCTGGAAGCGCCGACACGCGGGGTGCGGCTAATCAGGGTCGAAGCAGCACAGCACCGCGTCCCAGGCCAACTCTGACGCGATGAGCCCCAGGTGCGCGACCTCGGCCAGGGCGCCGCCGTCCACGGCGTTGGTGCTGACCGCGAACAAAGTGTCGCCGTCGTTGGCGGTGTGGAAGGGCTGGATGGCGCGCGCCATGGATGCGTGGACCTGGCGGGCCAACTGCGACAGGTCGCGCCCGTTGAGGCGCTGGTTGGTCGCGAGCAACGTCAGCGTGGTGTTGCCGGGCTGAGGCGTCACGGGCTCGATGCCCGACAGAGGCAGGCGGCGCTCTCCCGTCTTAGCGTCCAGGTTGCCGCGCACCACGCGGCCCCGGCGGTCGACGATCGCGCCGACCGCGTTCACGACGCTAAAGACAGCGACCTTCGTCTCGCCGACCTGGCGGAAAGCGCCGCCCTGGCCGGCAGGTTCGCCCTGCGTCCCCGGCACCAGGAGCTTGCCAACGCTGGCCGACCGCCCGGCGCCGCGCCTGCCGAGGGGAAAGACGCCGGGCCGGGCCGCCCGCAGCGCCGCGCGGCCCAACGCCACGTCCGGGTAGGGGGCAGTGCGCCGGAAGCCGTAGTCGAAGATAATCGCGCCCGCTACCAGCGGCACGTCGTTCCAATCGACATGCTCGTGGCCGCGACGCTCGAAGATTTCGGCGGCGACGCCGCGGCTGGCCTCGAGGCCCATGAGGGAGCCGCCCCCGAAGCAGATCGCCTGCGCGAAGCCGTAGTCCGTGCCGATGGTGCCGGGCGAGCCGCCGCGGACATCGGCGTGGAAGGCGGCGCCGCGGCCGAAGGAGAAGACAGTACAGCCGGTCGGCCCCTCCTCGTACTCGGCGACGCCGATCTCAAGGCCGGGAAAGTCGAATTCGAGGACGCGCCCGCCGCCTGGGACGCGCGGTTCGAGGGTGGCCATGAGCGGAGTCTAGCGGAAACGCTTGCGGCCGGTCAGGAGGCCGGGGACGCCGTTACCCTGGCCTCCACGAGCTAGCCCGCGGCCGGCTTCTGGGCGAAGACGATGAGACAGAGCTGCTTGTCTCTGAAGGTATTAATGAAGGCGTCGCTCATTGTCTCGACCGGGGCGGCGAGCAGGGGAATCTCGATAACGTCCTTCAGGCTCAGGCCGGCGCTGGCGACAGCTTCTCGATAGGATTCGACGCTCAGCGCGGGGTTAGTGATCACGTACTTGCGCCCGTCGTGGGCGAAGGTGGTGCGGGCACCCGCTGCGACCATCTCGGGATGAAAGTCGGTAATCAGCAAATGACCCCCGGGCCGCAAGACGCGCGCGAACTCGCTGACGACCGGGGTCAGGTCGGCGATGTGGCAGAGCACCAGCCCGCAGGTCACCAGGTCGAAACTCGCGTCCGCGAAGGGGAGCGGGCCGTCTATGCGCGCTTCCTGGAAACGCAGCGACAGACCTTCTGCCGCCGCCTTGGCGCGTGCGAGGGCCAGCATCTCCGGGCTGGCGTCGAAAGCCGTGATCCTGGCGCCGCGGCGGGCGAGGCGCAGCGCGTGGCGGCCGGTGCCGGTGCCGGCGTCGAGCACGTCATCGAAGGTGACGGCGGCGAGCAGGCGGTCGACCTCGGGCTCTTCAAGGATAATGAGGGCGTTCGACTCGACGTCGTAGCCCTGGGCCCAGAGGCGGTAGCCGGCCTCGACGTCGAGCTCAGGGCGGCCGCCGGCGGTCCATTCGGTGGTCACTCCGAAACTACTTACGCTTTGCTTGGCTGAAGTGCTGAAGGCTAATGGCTGGCCACCCCTTTAGCACCCTTGTTCGGATTGCCGTGGTTCGGTAAAATTGTCATTCAACACTCAGGACACCCAGTACCCAGGACCACCAACTTGCCTCTAGACGCAATCATCGTACGCGGCGCCCGCGAGCATAACCTCAAGAACATCGACGTCACCATCCCCCGCGACCAGCTCGTGGTCATCACGGGGCTGTCGGGGTCGGGCAAATCCTCGCTCGCCTTCGACACAATATACGCCGAAGGCCAGCGCCGCTATGTGGAGTCGCTTTCGGCCTATGCGCGCCAGTTCCTGGGGCAGATGGAGAAGCCGGATGTCGACTATATCGAAGGGCTGAGCCCGGCGATCTCGATCGACCAGAAAGGCGCCAGCCGTAACCCGCGCTCGACCGTCGGCACGGTCACCGAGATATACGACTACATGCGCCTGCTCTTCGCGCGCGCCGGCCGGCCCCACTGCCCGGTCTGCGGCCGCGCCATCGAGCGCCAGACCGTGCAGCAGATCGTCGACTCGATTCTGGCGCTGCCGGAGGGCCGCAGGCTGATGATCCTTGCGCCGGTGGTGCAGGACCGCAAGGGCGAGCATCACGGCATCCTCGAGGACGCGCGTCGCGCGGGCTTCGTGCGCGTGCGCGTCAACGGCGAGGTCAAAGACCTGGACGAGGCCATCGACCTCGACAAGAACAAGCGCCACAACATCGACGTCGTGGTCGACCGCCTGATCACCGAACCGGCCGGCGGCGAAGGCTCCGCGTCGTCGTCGAGCAGGCTGGCGGACTCTGTCGAGACGGCGCTGAAGCTGGGCAGCGGCATCATGCTGGTGACGATTGAGCCGCCGGCGGAGTCCGCGGCGGGACCTGAGCCCGGCCGAGGACGTCGCAACGGCCGCACCAGGGCAAAGCCTGCGGGTCATGAGGAGCGGCTGTACTCGGAGAAGCTGGCCTGCCCGGAAGGGCACATCTCTATCGGGGAGCTGGCGCCGAGGAACTTCAGCTTCAACAGCCCGCACGGCGCCTGCCCGGATTGCACCGGCCTGGGTGTGAAGATGGAGATCGACCCGGAGCTGGTTATCCCGAACAAGAGCCTGACCCTGGCCGAGGGCGCGATCATCCCCTGGTCGCGCGCGGCCTCGACCAGCACCTGGTATTTCCGGCTGCTGGAGGCGGCGGCCAAGAAGCACGACATTCGCCTGGACGTGCCGGTGAGCGAGCTTTCGCCGGAGGCCCTGAACGTCGTCCTCTACGGCGACCCTGGGGCGGTCACGGTGGTGTATCAAAGCAGTGGCGGCAACACCAACCGCTGGGAGACGAAGTACGAGGGCGTGATCTCGAACATGACGCGCCGCTACAAGGAGACCGAGTCCGAGTACATTCGCCAGGAGTTCGAGCGCTACATGGCGGCGGTGCCCTGCAAGACCTGCGGCGGCGCCCGCCTCAAGCCCGAAACGCTGTCCGTGCTGGTGGCTGGCAAAAACATCGCCGAGACCACAAAGATGAGCATCATCGAGGCTCAGGGCTGGTTCGCTTACCTCGCTGGCGGCGAGACGCAGCTCAACGAGCGCGAGCAGACCATCGCTTACCAGATCCTGAAGGAGATTCGAGCGCGCCTGGACTTCTTGGTGGAGGTCGGCCTCGACTACCTGAACCTGGACCGGGGTACGGCGACGCTGTCCGGCGGCGAGGCGCAGCGCATCCGCCTGGCGACGCAGATCGGCTCCGGCCTCATGGGCGTACTCTATGTCTGCGACGAGCCGACCATCGGCCTGCACCCGGCCGACGACGACCGCTTGATCCGGACGCTGGTGCGCCTGCGCGACCTCGGCAACACTGTGCTGATCGTCGAGCACGACGAGTCGATGATGCGCGCGGCGGACCATATCGTGGACATGGGGCCGGGGGCGGGCACGGGCGGCGGGCACGTCGTCGCCGAGGGCACCATCGACGAGATCAAGGCCAACCCGAACTCGCTGACCGGCGCCTACCTCAGCGGCAGGCGGCAGATCCCGATGCCGGCCTCGCGCCGCCCGGGGAACGGCCACTTCATCCAGATCAGGGGCGCCCGCGAGCACAACCTCAAGAACATCGACGTCTCGATTCCCCTGGGAAAGCTGGTCTGTATCACCGGCGTTTCCGGCTCCGGCAAGAGCACGCTGATCACGGAGATCCTCTACAAGAAGGCGGCGCAGGTCCTCTACGGCGCCCGCGACCGCCCCGGCGAAGTCGACATCATCCAGGGGCTGGGCCAGCTCGACAAGGTCATCGACGTCGACCAGTCGCCGATCGGGCGCACGCCGCGGTCGAACCCAGCGACTTACACCGGCCTTTTCACGCCGATACGGGAGATGTTCGCGTCCGTGCCGGAGGCGCGGCTGCGAGGCTACAACCCCGGCCGGTTCTCCTTCAACGTCAAGGGCGGCCGCTGCGAGTCCTGCCAGGGCGACGGCTACATCGAGATCGAGATGCAGTTCCTGCCGGACGTGACCGTCCCCTGCGAGGTCTGCAAAGGCAAGCGCTACAACCGCGAGGCTCTGGAGATTCTCTACAAAGGCAAGAACATCTCCGAAGTGCTGGAGATGACCGTCGAAGACGCGGTCGAGTTCTTCTCGTCCTTCCCCAAGGTGCGCACGAAGCTGCAGACCCTGAAAGAGGTCGGCCTCGGCTACATCACGCTGGGACAGCCGGCGACGACCGTATCCGGCGGCGAGGCCCAGCGCGTCAAGCTCTCGACAGAGCTGTCAAAGCGCTCGACCGGCCGCACCCTGTACATCCTGGACGAGCCGACTACGGGGCTTTCGTTCGAAGACGTGCGCAACCTGCTCGCGGTCCTCCAGCGCCTGGCGGACGGCGGCAACACGGTCGTCGTCATCGAGCACCATATCGACGTGATGCTGAACGCGGACCACCTGATCGACCTCGGCCCGCTCGGCGGCCATCGCGGCGGCGAGCTCATCGCCGAGGGCACGCCGGAAGAGGTCGCGCGCGACGGCGGGAGCCTGACGGGGAAGTACCTGCGGGCGGCCCTGGAGCGACGCCGGACGCTGGCGGGGGTTGGGGTATAGGGCGGCGCGAGAGGTGCCTAAAGTCCGCGAAGCAATTCGATTGATTCAACGCGACGGATGGCGACTTTCACGCCAAAAGGAAGTCACCGGCAGTTCAAGGACCCTTCGAAGCAGGGTGTGGTCACGATCGCCGGCGCCGGCAGCGACGATCTGCCGCCGAAAACGTGGGATAGTATCCTGAAGCAAGCGCAGCTGAAAGATTAGTCAGAATGAAGTACGCGGTCGTCTTCGAGAAATCTCCCAATAATTACGCCGCTTACGTGCCCGACCTGCCCGGCTGCGTCGCCACGGGGCGCACGAAGGCCATGGTAGAGGGCCGAATACGCGAGGCGATCCGCATGCACATCGAGGCCATGAAGGAAGACCGTCTGCCTGTGCCGGAGCCCACGAGCTGGGCCGAGGTCGTCGAGGTCTAAGCGCGTCTGAACGCCACTAGTGGCCGCCCGGCAAAGGCACCTCGAAGCGGTCCAGCACGCCGCCGTCCAGCCCGATCGCGGTCACGCGAATCGATGACGGCGTGACCTCCGCGAGGAGGAAGTGGGCGCGCGAGAGGCACAGCGCCAGCCAGGCCGGCTTGCTCTTGCAGTCGTACAGGGAGCCGCCGCCGCCGCTGACCACGTAGGTAACGCCGTCGATCGGCCTCGAGCGCTCGTAGAGGTGGTCGTGGCCGGCGATGACCAGCGCGACGCCGCATTCGCGCGCGACCGGCTCCACCATCGAGCGCACGTCTGAGGAGGAGCCGTGGGCGCCGACGGAGTACGCCGGCTGGTGGCCATAGATGACCTTAACCCGCGCGCTGGATCCGCAGACCTCTTCTCGCAGCCATTGCTTCTGCTCGCTCGTGACCCTGGTGCCGTCGTAGACGAAGAAGGCGGCGTCCGCGGCCGTCCAAGTGTAATAGCGGGGCGACTCAGGCGCGCCGAGCACGTCCGCGGTGTCGTCGCCGCCGTAATCGTGGTTGCCCCAGGCGGCGCGCCACTGATGGCCGGGGTAGGAGTAGAGGCAGCGCTCGGGGTTGTAGTAGTTGGCGTTTGTGGCCTTGCCGTCGGGGCCGTAGAAGTTGTCGCCGGTGCTCACGACGATGTCGAACGGGGCGATGGCGCGCACGCGGCACATCAGGGCCGTCACCGCCGCCTGCGCCGCGGTGCCCTTACCCCAGTCGCCCTTGACGGCGAAGCGAAGAATGACGGGCGCGCCCGACGCGGGCGTGGCGACCGCCGAGCTTAGCGCCGCCGGCCCGGGGGTGCTCGCCGGCGGCTTCTCGTTGTGCTCTATGGGTATGCCGAAGCAGGCGGCCATTGCCAGCGCCAGGGCCAGGATGAAAGGGAAGGCGGGCTTCTTAAGCACGAGGTATGTTCACGCTTCGCGCTCCTGGGGGCCAGGCGGCACCGGCCTCAGGCGTCTTCCTCGCGCGCCGCCGCGGATACGGCCGCCAGCGCGCGCACGAGGCCCTCGCGCCAGCCTTCGCCGAGCGTGCCGCAGGTCCAGGCGGAGCTGGTGCGCCGTCAGCGACGCCATGCCGGCGAGGCGCCTGGGCATAGCCTCGCGCTCGATGCGGCGGCCGGGGAGCAGGCGCAGGACCAGCAGGCTCGTTCTCGGTCTGGATGGCGCGCGATGCCGGCGGCGGCGCGAGCAGGCGCAGGCGCACGACCCAGAGCAGGTTGCGCGCCGGCGGCGGGCAGCTCGCCGAAGCGGTCGCGCAGCTCCTGCTCGATGGCGTCGACTTCGCGCGTCGTCCGGCGGCCTGCGAGAGGCGCTGGTAGACGGCGAGGCGCAGGTTGAGGTCGGGGATGTAGGCGTCCGGCAGGTAGGCCGTCAGCGGCAGGTCGAGGATCGACGGCCGGGCGCGCCGATGACCGGCGGCGGCGGCGTCTCGCCGCGCTGCAGCGGCCTTGAGGCGCTCGACGGCCTCGCCGAGCAGGCGGACGTAGAGGTCGAAGCCGACGGCGGCGATGTGGCCGCTCTGCTCCGCGCCGAGCAGGTTGCCGGCGCCGCGGATCTCGAGGTCGCGCATGGCGATCTGGAAGCCGGCGCCGAGCTCCGTCGCCTCGAAGATGGCCTGGAGGCGGCGCTGCGCGGTCTCGGAGAGGGCGCGTGCCGCGGTCGTAGAGCAGGTAGGCGTAGGCGCGCACGGCGCCGCGGCCGACGCGGCCGCGCAGCTGGTAGAGCTGCGCCAGGCCGAGCGTGTCGGCGTGGTTGATGATGATCGTGTTGGCGTTGGGGATGTCGAGGCCGGACTCGATGATCGTCGTGCAGACGAGCACGTCGATCTCGCCGTGGGCGAAGCGCGAGCATCGTGCGCTTCGAGCTCGTCCTCGTGCATCTGGCCGTGGCCGATGCCGATCGTCCGCCTCCGGCACGAGCTTGCGGATGCGGGCGGCGATCAGCTCGATGTTGTGGACGCGGTTGTGGACGAAGAAGACCTGGCCGCCGCGCTCCAGCTCGCGGAGGATCGCCTCGCGGATGAGCGTGGTCGTCGGACTCGAGGACGTAGGTGCGGATGGGCAGGCGGTCCTCGGGCGGCGTCGTCATGTTCGAGATGTCGCGGATGCCGGCCAGCGACATGTGCAGCGTGCGCGGGATCGGCGTGGCGGTGAGCGTCAGCACGTCGACCTCGCTGGCGCATCTGCTTCAGGCGCTCCTTGTGGGCGACGCCGAAGCGCTGCTCCTCGTCGATGATCACGAGGCCGAGGTTCTTGAACTCGACGTCCTTCTGCAGGAGGCGGTGCGTGCCGATGACGATGTCGACGCTGCCGTCGGCGACGTCCGGCGACCACGGCGCGTGCCTCGCGGTCGTTGAGGAAGCGCGAGAGCATCTCGACGCGCGCGGGAAGGCTGGCGAGGCGCTCGCGGAAGGTGTTGAAGTGCTGCTGGGCGAGGACGGTCGTCGGCACGAGGACGGCGACCTGCTTGCCGTCCATCACGGCCTTGAAGGCGGCGCGGATCGCGACCTCGGTCTTGCCGTAGCCGACGTCGCCGCAGATCAGGCGGTCCATCGGCCGCGGCGCCTCCATGTCGCGCTTCACCTCGCTGATCGCCTCGAGCTGGTCGGGCGTCTCGACGTAGGGGAAGGAGGCTTCCAGCTCCTGCTGCCAGGGCGTGTCGGGCGAGAAGGCGTGGCCGTGGCAGCACCTGGCGCGCGGCGTAGAGCTCCAGGAGGTCGCGGGCGATGTCGGCGACGGCGCGGCGGACGCGGTCCCGCGTGCGGGCCCACTCGCCGCTGCCGAGACGGGTGAGGCCGGGGCGATGCTCGCCGGGGCCGACGTAGCGGGCGACGCGGTCGGCCTGGTCGACGGGCACGAAGAGGCGGTCGCCCTCGGCGTAGTGCGAGCTCCAGGAACTCGCGCTGCGACGCCGTCGATCGTCGCGCGTCGACCAGGCCGGCGAAGCGGGCGATGCCGTGCTCGATGTGGACGACGTAGTCGCCGGGCGTCAGGTCGGCGATCAGGTTGGAGCGGTCGGCGCCGGGCTGCCCGCAGGGCCCGCCGCTGCTTGACGAAGCCGAAGACCTCGGCGTCGGTGAGGAGCAGGAGGCCAGGGCCTTCGCCCGTCGCCTCGCCTCGGCCAGGGACGGCCCTTGCGAAGCCGCGGGTAAGGACGCACCACGTGAAGCCGCGGGTAGGGACGCCCTTCAGGTCCGTCCTGCGAGGCCTGGAGCCGCCAACCGTGCGGCAACGAGCCGCGCAGGAGCTGGACCAGCCCGGCGTGGCGGTCGGTACGCTCTTCGACCAGGCGCAAGGGCACGCCTTCGTCGCCGAGGATCGTCGCCAGACGCGTCGCCTGCTGCGAGACGATGACGACGGCTGTCGCCGTGGCGGGCGGCATCGCCGAGGTCGCGGGCGAGGACGCGGACGCGGCCGCCGTAGCCGGGTGCCGGCGTGAAGGGCGGCCGCAGGGCGCCGCCTGTCCTCCGTCGCGAAGCGCGAGAGCTCGATGACGCGGTGGCGCGTCGAGCGCCGGCTGCAGGTCTGCCCAGTTGGCCTGGGCCGGCGGCAGGCCGATCGGCAGCTGGCCGCGGGCTTCGCGCTCGATGCGCATGGTCGGCGGTCTCGGCGACGTACTCGTCGAGGGCGCGCGAGAGGTCCTGCGGCTCGTCGAGGATGACGGTGGCGTCGTCGGGCAGGTGGTCGAGCAGCGAGTAGGGCGAGAGCAGCGCCGGCGAGGAAGGACGGGCGCGTCGGCGAAGCCGCCGCCGGCGAGGCCTCGCAGGCTCCTCGCGGATGTCCGCGGCGCCGTCTTCGTCGCAGGCGCGCGAAGTCGAGCGTCTGCAGAAGCGCGGCGGCAGCGTCGGCGTCCGGGCTGAACTCGGTGGCGGTGCCGAGATCGAGCGATTCGAGGCGCTCGCTGGAGCGCTGGGTGTCGACGTCGAAGGCGCGGATGCTCTCGACCTCGGAGCCGAAGAACTCGATGCGCGCGGGCGCGTCGGCCTGCGGCGGGAAGACGTCGACGATGCCGCCGCGGCGCGCCGCCTGGCCCGGCGCCTCGACGAGGGGCACGATCTCGAAGCCGGTGGCCTGGAGGCGGCGCAGGAGGTCCTCGGGCCGAGCCGGTCGCCGACGGCGATGAAGTGACGGACGCCGCGCGCGGCCTCCGGAGAGAGCGTGCGCTGGGCCACGGCCTCGATGGAGGCGACGACGATCGGCCGTCCTGGCGCCGCGCCAGCGCGGCGATGGCGTCGAGGCGGGCGCACCTCCCAGGGGTCGTCGGTCGCCGCGCTCGTAGGGCAGGCTGTCGCGCTGGGGGTAGAGCACTGACGCGCGCCACTCTCGGGGCCGAGCCAGGCGCCGAGCTCCTCGACGAGGTCGCGCGCCCGCATGCCCTTGGGGACGACGATGAGCACCGGCGCTCCGCGTCCCGGGCGAGGGCGGCGATCACGGCAGGCTTGGCGGCGTCGCCGGCGCCGACGCGCAGGCGAACGCCGGCGGCGGGCATGGGGCCTCGCAGTGAGCGTTGTATCGGCTCAAGAAGGGACGATAGATCCATAAGTGCAACGCCAAAAGGGCCTCGCGCCGGAACGCGGGCCTTTACAGGAACCGTTCAGTCCATTCGCCGGGCGCCCTGAGGCGCCTGGCCAAGCCATTGTAATAGGCCGGCGCCATAGATTCGACTGCGTTGTCGGATCAGGCGTCTCTGGAGTTGAAGCGGTTCATTGCGCGCTCGTAGCCGTCGATCACTATCGCTTCGACCGCGTCGGCGGCGCGTTCCGCGGCCGGCTCAAGGACCTGGCGCGCCTCCTTTGGCGGGTTGCTGAGCACGTAGCGGGCGATTACGTCCGGGTCCCAGGAAGGCTCGCCGTTGATCGAGGGCCGCCCGATCCCGACGCGCACGCGGCCGAAGTCGCGGCTGCCGGTCGAGGCGATGATCGACTTCAGTCCACGATAGCCGCCGTCGCTGCCGTTGCGGCGGATGCGTATGCGCCCCTCCGGCAGGTCCAGTTCGTCGTAGACCACGATGACGCGTTCGATGGGGACGTTGAGGCGCCTGAGCAGCGGCGCGAGCAGTTCACCGCTGGTGTTCACCCAGGTGCGAAGCTTGACCAGGAGGACGGTGGCCTCGCCGAGCCGCACTTCGGCTGTCGAAGCCGCCTTCGAGGCGCGGAAGTCGGCGCGGTGGCGCTTCGCCAGGCGGTTGACGGCCCATTGGCCCACGTTATGGCGGTTGCCCGCGTACTGCGTGCCGGGGTTGCCGACGCCGACGACCACAAAGTCCGGCGGCATCAGACCGGCCTTTCGCGGGCCAGGAGGGCGCGGCGGCCGGCGCTAAGACCGTCGAGCGAGCCGGGCCGATCGGCACTTCTCAGGCAGGCGGCGGCGGCGGAGTCGGTCTCGGGCATGGCCGAATCATAAGTGGTGCGATCCAGTCGAAGTAGCCGTGTCCTGTCAGCCGGCCCTTGCCGTCACGGCGGATCGCAGGGAGTTGACCACGGCACGCAGCGCCTCGACCACCTCGTCGATCTCCGAAAGTGTGTTCGAAGCGGAGAGGCTCAAGCGCAGGCCGCCGACCGCCTCGGGCATGCGAAAGGCCCATCGCCAGCAGCACGTGCGAGGGCTCCCAGGTCGAGGAGCCGCAGGCGGCGCCGGCGCTGGCGGCGATGCCTGCCTTGTCCAGCGCCAGGACCAGGTCGTCGCCGCGGACGCCGCGGAAGCTGATGTTGACGTTGTTCGGCAGGCGCTCTCGCGGGTGGCCGTTGAGGCGGGCGTCCGGCACGGCGTCGAGGATGCGCGTCGATCAGGCGGTCGCGCAGTCGCGCTGATGGACGCTGACGTAGGACGCGCGGGCTTCTTCGGCGAGCTGCAGCGCCATCGCCTGGCCGACGATGCCGGCGACGTTCTCGGTGCCGGCGCGGCGCTGGCGCTCCTGGCCGCCGCCGGCCATCTGGGAGACGAAGGGCGTGCCGCGGCGGATGTAGAGGACGCCGGTGCCCTTGGGGCCGCCGAACTTGTGGCCGGAGAGGCTCAGCAGGTCGACGCCCAGGCGATCGACGTCGAGCGCCAGCGCGCCCGGGGCCTGCACCGCGTCGGTGTGGAAGGGGATGCGCTTGCGCAGGTCGCGGCCGCGCTCGCCGACAGCGGCCGCGATCTCCGCGACCGGCTCGATGGTGCCGACCTCGTTGTTGGCGAGCATGACAGAGACCAGCACGGTGCGTTCGGTGATGGCGCGGGCGACGTCGTCCGGGTCGACGACGGCCGTTAGCGGTCGACGGCGACGTAGGTGACGTCGAAGCCGAACTGCTCGAGGTAGTTGCAGGAGTGAAGCACGGCGTGGTGCTCGATCGTGGTGGTGACGATGTGGTTGCCGGCGCGCGCCTTCTTCTGAGCGAAGGCGACGCCCTTGAGGGCGGTGTTGATCGACTCGGTGCCGCCGCTGGTGAAGATGATGTCGGACGGGCGGCAGTTGAGGACCGCGCCGGTCGCGCTGGCGGGCGTCGTCGATCGCCTTGCTGGGCCTGGCGGGCGAGGGAGTACGTCGCCGAAGGGTTGCCGAAGCGCTCCGTGAAGATACGGCATCATCGCTTCGAGCGCCTTGGGGTGCAGCGGCGTCGTCGCCGCGTTGTCGAGGTAGATCATGCCGCCGCCGTTCGCTGTAAGAAATCCTGTGGGTGGATTCAAGGTATCAGTCGAGGGGCGATTCAGCAATTCGCCGAGCGGCCGGCGCCGAGGGCCGGGACTTCGGGGCGGACGGCGCCTAGGCTTCGTCCAGACGTTCGGCCTTCTCGAACTCCCGGCGCGCCCTCTTCAGTAGCTCGCGGTCCGTGAGGAGGTCGATTGTGGTCATTGCCAGGAGCTTGGCGCCGTTGATGCAGGCATCCATCCCGGCCGCCGAGCCGGCTGCCTTGCGCATCTCGTCAGAGTGGCCGGGCGTGCCCTTGGGGGCGATCGAGAGGTAGGCGTAGCTGGCTGGTACCACGTGCGAGACGTTGCCGAAGTCGGTCGATCCGCTGCCCGCGCCCGCTTCCGGCTCGTCCACGGCAAGGCCCAGGGCTCGGAGGTTGGCCGTGAGCGCCGCCGATACAGCCATGTTCGGCACGGTGTTGTAGTACGGGTACACGTCTTCCTGCCACTGAAGCCGCGCGCCTGTCGCCTTCGCGGCGCCCTGCGCGCAGGCCAGCACGCGCTCGTAAACGTCCTTGAGGTAGGTGGCCTTCTGGGCACGCACGCGAATGCGCGCCGAAGCGTAGGCCGGGATGACGTTGGGCGCGTCGCCGCCGTGCGTGATCACGCCGTGAATGCGCGCGTCCGGCTGGACCTGCTGCCGCAGGGCGTTGATGCCGTTGAAAGTCTGAATGACGGCGTCGAGCGCGTTGATCCCCAGGTGCGGCGAGGAAGCCGCATGAGCTGCCTTGCCGAAGAACTCGACCTTCAGGGCGCGCGCGGCCAGAGACGGGACCGTGGCCGCCATGGTGCGCGAGCCGGGGTGGATCATGATCGCGGCGTCGACGCCTTTGAGGTGGCCGTCCTTGATGATAGGCACTTTTCCGCCGGCGCCTTCGACCGCGGATTCTTCGGCGGGCGTGCCCAGCAGGCGCACGCGGCCGGGCAGGCGTTCGCCCAGCTTTGCCAGCGCCAGCACGGCGCCGAGCGTGCCGGCGGCGATGACGTTGTGGCCGCAGCCGTGGCCGACGCCGGGAAGGGCGTCATACTCGGCCATGATGCAGATCACGGGCCTGGCGGGGCCGAACTCAGCCTTGAACGCGGTCTCCAGGCCGGCAATTCCGCGTTCGACCGTGAGCCCGCGAGCCTCCAGGGCGGCGCAGAGCAGGGCCACGGCTTTGTGCTCCTGAAGCCCCAGTTCAGGATCCGCCCATATCGCGCGGCTGACCTTGAGGATCTCGTCGCGAAGCGAATCGACGGAGTCGCGGGCTTCGGCTTTTAGCTGGTCCGCGTCCTTCATGCCGGCCTTGTCCCTCTCCTGCTTTCGCCCGGAAGCCCTTCTCACCATGCGTTGCCCGTCGGGCCGTTGGTCGAGCTGCCGGCCCTACGCGGCAAACGACAGTCTATCGCGGCGACGCCATCAGGTCAGCGAAGCGGCGGGCGTTGCGTTGAGCTTTGTCTTCCATGCAGTTGTTGAAAATCGCGTGGACCTGGCGTGATTGCTCGCGCAGGCGGCTGACCGGCGCCGCGAATTCACCCAGCTCTTCATCCGAATAGAGGTAGTCGAAGCGCTCGGCGGCGGATTTGAGGCCGCGCTTGGTCCAGGTTTCGGCATTGCGCCCGTGAAAGCGCACCACGCTCAGGTCCGGGGACGTGGCCTCCCAGATCGCCGGCACGCTGCCGGCGAAGCCCTGGGGCTCGTCGACGATTACCAGCGCCAGGTTCTGCTCGCGCAGGAACGCCACGGTCTCGCGCTGGTCGTCCTGGCCCAGCCAGCTCTGGTGGCGGAACTCGATGGCCACCGTGTAGCCGTCGAGGTGGTCGGCGCATTTCTCGATGTAGCGCAAGTTGTCCCGCCGCTTCGTGAACCATTGAGGGAACTGAAGCAGTATGTAGCCGAGCTTGTGGGCGGAGTGGAGGGGGGCCAGGCTGTCATTGAAGCGTTGCCACAGGTCGCTCAGGATAGGCCCTGGCAGGTCGCCGACGTAGACGTTGCCTTTGCTGTTCTCGAACTCCTGCGAGGCCGCGCGCACGTCGGCGGGCAGGGACTTCATCGGCGTCTGATGCTGCGTGAACAGGCGGAAGGCCTTGACGTCGAAGATGAAGCCTTCCGGCGTGCGCCCTGCCCAGGCATAAGCGTTATCGACCGGCGAGATGCCGTAGAAGGTGCTGTCGACCTCGACCAGCGGGAACTGGGAGGCGTAGTACCGCAGGCGGTCCTCCGGCGTCCTGGCTTCAGGCGGGTAGAAGCACTTGCACTTGATCAGCGTAGGGTCTGTCCAGCCGGCAGTGCCGACGAGGAGTTGGCCGAGAGTGGATGAGGGCACGGATCGATTGTAGGCGTGGTAAAGGCCTGCCACGCTGTCGCAAGGTGAGGTATTCGCCAAAATTCCGCGACGAAATCAGCCGAGCGAGCCACGGACGGGTGCCGTGCCGCCGGATGCGTGGTCCGGACCACCGCTCGTTACGCCGGCCTCCGTCCGTCCTTCGACAAGCTCAGGACGAACGGAATCGAGCTGGTCGCGGTCTGAAGATCGGGGAAAAGCGAACCTGCGTTCGTTCGTGATGAGCTGGGTAAGGAGATGACAGCCTTCGCTGTAGGCGCGGGCAATGCCAAAATGTGCCGCCATGGCCCACGCATTCAAAGTGAAGCTGCTGCGGCTCGGGGCGCGGATGCCCCTGCGCGCCACGCCCGGCTCCTCCGGCTTCGACCTCTATGCCTGCATCGAAGGTGAGGGATTCGTGGACCTGGGGCCGGACGTGACGCTTGTGCCGACGGGCATAGCGATCGAGGCGCAGTCGGGCTACGACGTGCAGGTCCGCTCCCGCTCCGGCCTCGGGCGCCTGGGCGTTAACGTGATTTACGGCACCATCGACGCGGACTACCGAGGCGAGATCCTGGTTTCGATGTACACATTCGGTTCCAGGCAGAGCTATCGCGTCAAAGACGGCGACCGCGTCGCGCAGCTGGTGATCGGCGCGCTTGCCAACGTGGAGTTGGTCGAGTCGGTCGAGTTGTCGGCCTCGGCCCGCGAAAGCGGCGGTCACGGATCGACGGGGCGGTAAGAGGCTCGACGGCCTAGTCTGTCACGCCGAGGCGGTCGAGGACGAAGCCGAGCACGGCGCGGCGCTCCGGCTGCGAGAGGCCGCGGGCATGGCAGCCGTCGCTGGCGAGCATGAACGACTCGACTGACAGGTCCATGTCCGGCTCCGGCACAAACGGTCCGAAGGCTTCGCGCAACGCCTCGCGGAGGAAGGCCGAGAGGCGGGTGTCGAATTCGTCGATCACCGGCGATGAGCGCGCGCGTTCGCGCAGCGAAATGCGTAGCGGCTGGATTTCGGCAAAGCGGTCGACCGCGACGAGGATGGATTCGCGCGTCGTGGCCGGCTTCGCCTCGTCCTTGTCAGATTCCAGGCCACCGGGCTCTGCGCCCTCGTTGATGATTCGTTGCGCCATCCGGCCCATGGCCGCGACGAGTAGATGATCGCGGCTGGGGTAGTACCAGTAGATCGTGTTCTGGGCGACTCCGAGCTCGCGGGCGATCGCCGCCACCGAGAGGGCATCGATGCCGCCGCTCCGCAGGCGCGCTATGGCGGCGTCAACTATCTCGTTGGCCTTTTCCTGGTGTTCAGATTTTGTGCGCGTTTTCGGCATACCCTCTTGACACCCTCACAAGACAGAGTACAGTATACCTTGTGAGGCTCTCAAGAGAGTACTCCAAGGAGCGGCACGATGGACGTCAATTGGAAGATCGAAGAAGCGTTGATTACCGTCCGCGACGGGATACAGCTAACGCCAGAGCAGGCGGCCCGCATGCAGATGGCGCAGGCGCCACGCGAGAACACCCGCGACCTGCGCAGGACGGCCGCGGCGGCGCTCGTCGCGGTCGCACGCAAGCTCGATCCTGAGGCCGCCGCGGCATGGCCCTCGGAAGCTGTCCAGGGCCGCCCGGCGTGACCGCCGATGCTATTATTCGACCGCCATGCAGCGGCCACGGGTCGGCATCTTGATATTCGGCGCCAGCAACGTCCTCTATTCGGATGCTGGTCCTGAAGCGTCCTTATTCGCGCTCGTCAAGCAGGAGCTCGAGGCCAAGCGACCTGATATCGAGTGGGACCTGGTTAGCGGCGAGATACCGCCGGCCCGCAACATGCCCGCTCGCACATTGGACCTTGTGAGAGAGCACGGCGCGACAGCCGCGTACTACATGCCTTCGTCGACCTACTTCGCGTACGACTTCGTCATCGCGCGTGTGCGGCGACGTTATCCCTGGGCGCAGGGTCTCGTCGCGAGGTTTGGTGAAGGACTGAAGGAAGCGGCCGGCGGCGAATACGAAGGCGCCGATGGCGTCCGCGGCCAAATATTCCGCGTCCCTCGCCGGCTGGCCGAGGCCGTCATAGGCGCGGAGCCTTACATATCTACGGACCACGCCATCGATAACACTGTGGCGACAATTCAGCGCCTGGCTAAAGTCGAAGGGTTCTTTCTGGTGGCGCGGGAGCCCTTCACGCGCATCCGCACCAACCCGGCGAAGCTGGAGAGGTATCTTGCGAGGATCGCCGTCTATGCCTCGGCTCTGCGCCAGGCCTGTGAGAGGCACGGCTTCGATTGTTACAGCCTACCCGAGTATATGGCTGGTTACGGGCGCGAGCCGCTGTATGTCGGCGACCAGATCCATATGACCTTCGAGACGCGCCGGTTTGAAGCGAAGGCCGCCGCTGAGCGACTGGTGGTTGGCGTGGCAACGGGCTACGGACTTTCCGTTAACTAACCCAAAAGCGCAAACGAGCCTGGTGCTCGCGCAGGCGTTGCCATTGCATCCGCCTCCGGTGCCTGTTCAGGCATTGCTTCGAAGGCGCCCGCGACCAGCCTTCCCAACGCCAGGTAGGCGAGCAGGGTGAAGGCCATGGGGGTCGCGAGCGTGAGGGAGGCCTGGGCCGCGTCGCCGGTCCAGTAGTCGAGCACGGTGAGATTGGTGGTCGACCTGAAGGAGAGCGATCAGGACCAGAAGCGTCTGGTCGCGCGTACGGGCGGCGACGAAGAGGGCCGGCGCCAGCAGGAGCACCCAGTCGTAGTTGAGGATGTGAGGCACCGCCACCACCGTCGCCAGGGCCGCGGCGAGGATAAGCCTCTGGCCACGGCAAGCGACGCCAGGCCAGAGCGGCCAGGCCGACCGTCAGAATCGACAGCGGCCAGACAAAATACGGCGAGGCATCTTCGCGGAAGAGCCGGGCGAAGAAGCCGGCCCAGTTGAACATGAGGCTGGCGCCGCCGGTGCGCTCGCCGTCCAGCCGCAACGCGTCCGCGCGCGTCGACCATAGTAAGTCGACATAATCAGGCAAACTGTGGAGGCCCGTGACGAGAAAGGGCGCCAGCCCCACGACAACGGCTGTCACCAGGGCGGCGGCCGCCGCGCGGCGGTCTTTCATGACCAGCAGGGCGAATGGCAGGACGAAAAGCGAGGGCTTGAGGATCAGCAGTCCCGTGAGGAGTCCCGCGAGCGTCGGCTTTCCGCGTTCGAACGCGAGCAGGGAGCCGGCGACGCAGAGGCCAAGGACCAGTGTGTGGTGGCCCAGGTAGAGGGCATCGTAAGCCGGCAGAAACGAGGCCAGGGCAGCGCCGCTGACCACCAAAAATGCCGTGTCCTCGCGCCGGCCGGTCGCGATGAGATATGTCGCCACCATCGCCGCGATGACGATCGCCGCGAAGAGAAGTCGCGCCTCTGCCCTGGGGAGCAGGCTTAGAGGCGCGTGGAGCAGGGCCATGCCGGGCGGGTTGAAGAATTTGCCGATGGCGCCGCGATTGTCAGCGGGCACTTCGCGCCGGCCCGCTGGGTCGTAGAGGTGCGAACGCGAGTCGGACACTGCCAGCGCCCCGGCGTCATAGAAGACGTCGAAGTCGGTCACGGGCGTCGGCCATGCTTCTCGGACCGTCTGGACGCCCTTCAGCACGTAGTACGGGGAAGCCACGACGATGACCAGGGCCAGGATCACCAGGGCAAGGCGCCAGAAGCGCCGTCCTGGGGCACGGGCAGCGTCGTCCATGGGGCAGCCGCTACTCCTCCCGCAGCCGCTGCCAGCGCAGCAGGCGTGAGAGCGCGAGCGCGGCCCGCCGCATCGTGGGGAACATGGCGACGCCGGCATCGCCGCTTAGGGTCTGCAGGGCCTCGAAGTTGGCGAAGCCGGAGGCGTTGTTGGGCACGTTGCTAACGAGAATCACCGGTTTGCCGCTCTCGCGCTGGACCTGGGCCAGCATGTCGACCTGGCGCTGGGCCGCCTCGGCCGGGTCGGGGCGGCGCTCGTCCTGTTGGCCCGGCGCCGCAGAGCGGGGTGGAACGCCGGGACCACCGCCAAAACCGCCTGAATAGAGGACGAAGTCAATGTTCGGCGCCTCGGCGCAGATACGCAGCGTCTTGACCTGCTGCTCCTGGTTGGCGCCCATGGCGGCATCGATGGGGTTGCGGACGCTGGTGCCGGCGACGGGCACGTACTGCTTCATCAGCTCCTGCGTCTCAGGCGGCAGGTGCGGCACTTCCAGGCCTTCGGCGTTGACGTCGTCGGCCGAGAGGACGCTGCGGCCGCCGCCGCCGACGATGATCACGGCGTTTGGCCCGCCGAGCTTCTTGACATGCTTGAAGGCCACGACCATGTCGACCAGCTCTTCCATGCCCTCGACGCGGACGGCGCCGGCCTGCCGGCAGAGCGCGTCGAAGACGCGGATCGGGCCGGCAAGGCTGGCCGTGTGGGAGCGCGTGGCGCGGCCGCCGGCCTCGGTGCGGCCGCCCTTGAGAATGGCCACCGGCTTCTTGCCCGCGGCCTTCTTCAGGGCCTCGACAAACCGGCGCCCGCCGCGAACGCCCTCCATGTAGGAGGCGACGATGTCGGTCTCGGGGTCGTCGGCGATGTAGTCGAAGAAGTCGGCGTCGCAGAGGTCGGCGGCGTTGCCGTAGCTCACCACCTTGCTGTATCGCAGGCCGCGCACGGCGCCGGAGCTGACGAACTCGCCGGCGTTGGCGCCGCTCTGCGAGAGCAGGGCGATCCTGCCCTTCTCTTTGGGGAAGCCGCCCATGAAGGCCAGGCCCTCGTCCGGGACGTAGAGGCCCATGCAGTTGGGGCCGATGACGCGGATGCCCAGCGCCTTCGTGCGCGCGATGATCTCGTGCTCGAGCTCGGCGCGGCCCTCGTCCCCGGTCTCGCTGAAGCCGGCGGTGAAGAAGTGCATGACCTTGACGTTCTTGGCGGCGCAGTCTTCGACAAGCTGGGGCACGATCGCCGCCGGCACGCTCGAGATCACGTAGTCGACGTCGGTCGGGACGTCGCGGAGGTTGGGGTAGCACTTGAGGCCGTTGACCTCTTCGTAACGCGGGTTGATCGGGTAGATCGGCCCCTTGAAGCCCATCTCGATGATCGAGGGCAGGAAGCCGCCGCCCATGCCGCCGCCCGTCTGTGAGGCGCCGGCGACTGCGAGGTGACGGGGGTGAAAGATGTATTCCAGGGGGTGTTCGGAGGGCATATGGCGGAAGTATAGGCGGGCCCCGCCTAAGGCTCCAGGAGCTCGCGGAAGCCTGTCATTCCGTCGGGTCTGTCATTCCGACGCCAGGAGGAATCCCGGAAGGCGTACGCGGGAGGACACTATGGCCCCCTGAACATCGAGTGCTTCGCCGGGACTCCTCCTGGCGTCGGAATGACAGGCTGGAACGTGGATTCTTGCTTGTTGGAATGACCGGTTGGAAGGTGCGTGAGGTCTACTCGATGCCGGTTTCGGCCTTGACGCGGCGCACGGCCTCGATCATGACCTTGATCTTGGCCGACGCCTCTTCCCAGGTGCGCGTCTTGAGGCCGCAGTCGGGGTCGACGTAGATGTGCTCCGGCGGCAGGACCTCCAGCGCCATCTTGATGCCCTGCACGACCTCTTCGACGCGTCTCGACCTTGTGCGTGTGCACGTCCAGGACGCCGAGGCCGATCTCCTTGTCGAAGCCCTTCTTCTTCATGACGTCGAGAGGTCGTAGTCGCTGTTCGCCATCTCCAGGTCGAACTGGTCGACGGGCATCTTGACCAGCTCGTCGTAGCTGGGGCGCGAAGTCGCCGTAGCAGATGTGCGTGATCGTCTTGGCCTTGAGGTCCTTCGTGATCAGGCCCATCGCCTCGTTGGCCAGAGCGACGTCCTCGAAGCGCGTCGAGACGGCGGGCTCGTCGATCTGGATGTACTCGGCGCCGGCCTTCTCCAGGGCCTCGGCCTCCTGGCGGATGACCTCGGCCATCGCCAGCACGGCGTCGCGGCGGCTGGGGTAGTGCTCGTCGAAGGACCACTCGACCATCGTGTAGGGGCCGGTGAGCATGCCCTTGACCGGCTTGTCGGTCAGGGACTGGGCGTACTGCCACATCTCCAGCGTCACCGGCTTCTCCCAGCGCAGCTCGCCGTCGATGACCGGCTTGTGGTAGTAGCGGTTGCCGTAGGAGCGCACCAGGCCGCCGATGTGCATGCCCGGGAACTGCTCGGCGAAGTAGGCGACCATGTCGCCGCGCTCCATCTCGCCGTGGACCAGGATATCGAGGCCCAGCTCTTCCTGGAGCGCGATTACCTCTTTGGTGGCCTGCTTCGTGAGCCGGTCCAGCTCCGCCTGATCGAGGCGGCCGGCAGAGTGCTCGTTGCGGGCCTTCTGCAGGTAGTCCGGCTTCCCGAAGGAGCCGACGCTCGTCGTCAGCAGTCCTCTGGTCATCCCAGCGCCTCCCGGGCTTTCGTTGTCGCCCTCCACAAGCCGCACCAGCTTGGCCTGCGCCTGCTCGCGGGGCAGGAACTCCAGCCCCATGTTGGGGTTCACATACAGCTTATCAGGGGCGACAAGCGCCGCTGCGGCGCGGATGCGCCCTGCGATCTGGTCGACCGTCTCGAGGCGGGTGTTGCGCGAATCGACGACGCCGGCGGCCAGCTTTTGTGGCTTCGGTCCGGCTTCGAGCTGGTCGCAGGCCGCGCGGGTCGACCAGGTCCACGCCGACGGTCGTGAAGCCGCTCTCGACAGCCGGCCGCCAAGGCCGCGCCCGGCGCGCCGAAGTAGAAGTAGACGGCCGTCTCGGCGCTCAGGCCGTCCAGCAGGCGCTTCCAGACCTTCGGCGGCCGAGGGCGGCGTCGTCCTGGTAGCGGGCTGACCGCCGGCTCGTTGAACTGGATGATGGTTGCGCCGGCGGCTGACGAGGGCCTTCGCCTCCTGGTTCAGCGCTTCGGCGAAGGCCAGAGCGACGCTCGAGGGTGTCGGCGTAGTGCTCGTTCTTGGAGAGCCGCGCCAGGGTGTAGGGGGCCGGTGAGCACCGCCTTCACGGGACGGGGGCTGTTCTGGGCGGCGAACTCGTAGTCGCGGACGGTGATCGGGCCCTTCCAGGCGACAGGCGCCGTTCGATGACCGGCTCGCGATAGAAGGTGTTGGTGTCGAAGAAGCGGATCAGGCCCGTGATCTCGATGCCGGCAGAGCGCTCCGGCGAGGTAAGTCTGCTCGTCCATCCCAGCGGATCTGGCCGTCGGTCACCAGTTCGACGCCGGCCTCGGCCTGCTCCTTCAGGACCTCGATCGTCACCTGGTCCTGGACTTTCGTCATCTCGTCCCAGGTGATTTCGCCGCGGTCGAGGCGGGCGTAGGCGTTGCGCAGGCGGGCCGGCCGCGGGCGGTTGGGGATCTTCGGGTAGTTGCCGACGACTGTGACGATCACTGTAGTTGCTCTGTGCTTTCGACGTGAAAAGCGAGGGTGCAAGACCCTCGCTGCGCTGCGTGCTGGCGCTGTGAGTCTAGCACCGGCCAAGAAATAGGGTCAACGAAATACGTCGGCGCTCTCCCGAGCGGGCGGCCGCGCGTCGCCTGAAAACCTGGCCAAGCCGGGCTCAGAGCGGCCGAATCTGGGCTAAGGGCGCCCCGAAGCTAAAGTGCGGGTTTCTCCTGACGAGTATCAGTACGGGAGACACCTGATGCGAGATATTAGCGAACGCCTGACTCTTGCCGGCAGCCAGCGCTCCGGCGAGGCTCTCGACCGCCTGAGGCGCGCCGGCATGGTGCTGATTGCGGCCGGAGTTCTGAGCGTGGCGGGCGGCCTCTTCATGACGGAGGCGGCGTCCGGCTCTGAGGGCGGTGAGCCGGTATCACTGGGACTCATCGCCGGACAATCGGGTGGTAGCCCGCCGCGCGCTCCGCTGGAAGCAGCGACCGCCGTCCCGACGGCCACTGCCGAGCCTACGTCCACGCCGGAGCCGCCGACGTCCACGCCGGAGCCGCCAACCGCGACGCCGCGGCCGGCCGCGACCGCCCCCGCGCCGGCCACCCGCGTGCCTCTGCAGCCCACTTCGACGCCACAACCGGCGCCGCCGGCTTCGCTGCAGGCGCTGGAGTTGGAGCTATACAACCTCCACAACAGCGCCAGGGCGAGCGCCGGCCTGGGCGGATTGCGCCTGGACGCGACGCTGATCACGATCGCGCAGCGCCGCGCGCAGGACATGGCGGCGAAGAACTACTTCGCCCACACCTCGCCGACGGGCGAGACCGCGTTCAGCATCATGGCGGCCTACGGTTACACCTATTCGATAGCGGGCGAGAACATCGCCAAGAACAACTATCCCGACGCACAGTCCGCCGGCACGGCGATGACTGGCTTCATGAACAGCCCCAGCCACCGCGCCAACATCATGGACGCGCGCTATACCAACGTGGGGGTGGCGCTGGCCATCGGGGCGGACGGCATGAAGTACTTCGCCGTTGTGTTCGCCGGCAAATAGTCATCAATTATCAGTCATTAGTAATTAGTAGTCGGTAATCCTTCGGGACGAAGGGACCTATCGAGGTCCATGCGCGCGTTACCCGCGGGCTCTGAGCGCCTTCCGTTGGCGGTGCTGGCATCTTCCGTTCGTGGTGCTGGCGCCCTTCCGGTCGTGGTGAGCCGGTCGACCACGAGCGGGTGGCGTCTCGGCGCTCAGGATCGCCAACTCGCGAGACAGTCAGTCGACGCCCTTCCGAAGGCGCCCGAACGGCAGGCTGGCTCAGGGAAGAGAATCAGGTACAGAAGCGCCCTTCGCTCGCTAAGCAGAGAATCCGGCCCGGGCGCGAGACCCGCCCCCGGCCCGACCAAAGTGCGCCCGATAGAAATCAGTCCGGAGACATTTCCGGACTGATAACTGATTTACTGGCAACTGATGACTAAGTGGTTTGCTCGATGAAGTAGGAGGCGCAGGCCAGGTCGATCCACTCCGGCGTGAAGCTCGCCGGGACGCCCTGGAAGCTCGCGATGTCCATGAGCAGGTCCGTGATGTCGCGAGGGTGGACGCCGCGGAAGTGGCGTTCTGTTGGGCCGGTACTACTTCTCGATCAGGTAGCGCCCGCCTTCGGGCGGGTACGGGATGTCGCGGGCCTCGCAGATCATTTCGAGGATTTGCAGGAAGCCCTTCTCGTCTGGGTCGCCGACCTCGATCTTGTGACGGATGCGGCGGAAGAACGCCTCGTCGCCGAGGCTGTGGGGCGGGAGGTTGGTGGAGAAGACCAGCAGACAGCTCGAAGGGGATCTCGATCGTCTCGCCGCTGAGCAGCGACAGGTGGTCGACGCGCGCTCTCCATGGGCACGATCCAGCGGTTGAGCAGCTCTTTCGGCTGCACGAGCTGGCGGCCGAAGTCGTCGATGACCAGGATGCCGCAGTTGGCCTTCACCTGCAGTGAGCGCGATGTAGAACTTGGACTGGGGCGAGTAACGCAGCTCCAGGTCGGCGAGCGTCAGCTCGCCGCCGATCATGATCACGGGCCGCGGGCAGATTGCCCAGCGCATGTCGCGCCGGCGCTCGCCGTTGCCGTTCGGCGCTGAGCCCAGGGTTTCGAGCGCTGCGCTCCTCATCAAGGTCGCCGCCGACCTCCTTGTGGACTCGCGGGTCGAACACCTGATCGGTCTGGCCGTTGATGTCGATGGCGTGGGGGATCAGGATTTGTCCCGGCAGCATCTTGCCGATCGCCTTGGCGATGGAGCTCTTGCCGTTGCCGGGGTCGCCGTAGAGAAGAATCGAGCGGCCGGAGTTGACCGCCGGGCCGACAAGGTTGCGTGTGGTATCGCTGAGGACGAGGTCGCGAGAGCGCGCCTTCGACGACGTCGGCGTCGACGCGGATCTTCCGACCGACTGCTCGAGCACGACCTCGACGTACTCCTCGAAGGGGACGGGCGCTGGGCCGACGTACTGGTTGCGCTCCAGCGCCTCCACGGCCTTTTCCTGGCCCCTGTCGGAGAGCGCGTACTGGTACTGCTGCTCGCCGATGCCGGCAGAGCCAACGACCTCGATGAACTGCTCCCGCTTGAGGAAGGTGAGCATCGATCTCGACGACGTGAAGGGCAGAGCCATGCTGGGCGCTGACGTCGCGTGCGGAAGGCCGGCCGCCGTAGTAGATAGTCTTGATGCAAAGGTCCAGAAGCTGGCCGAAGTCTATCCCGGTCTCCTCGACCGAGTTCGGCTGGGGACGGAACGGAATTTCGGGGTCGGCCGCGGCGCGCGACCTCTCAGTGATTACCGCGAGTTGCGGAGCTACCACCTGTCAGGGCCTCCTTGAATCGCTTGGGTCGAGCTCTGCCGCGCGTCCCTTCACCTTAATGTTCGGCGCGGAACAGATTCAGCCACAGTGGAAGAAGGCAAGAAAAAGCCGCGACAACGTCGCGGCGGATGTGAGAGACGGGTCCGGGGGCCGGAGGTGTGCGGCCCAGGCCCCGCCTCCTGTGCCTCAAACCTCCGGTCCGGCCCCGACGAACATTGAGCCCTTCCTTTGAGAGGAGGGGCGGGAATGATTCCTTTTCGCGTCTGCCCCGGAAACTTTTCCGCCAGAGGCTCAGAGCCCTCAAGGCGAAGCATCCACCTGCCGATTGTGAACCTGTAGGCATCACAGCGACGAGGCTGCGCCATGGTGCCATAAGATTTTGTGTTAAGTCAAGCCCTTCGGGGGTAAATTCCTGAGCCTGCGCGCATCTAGATTCGAAAGGCTCCGGACGAAAGGATAGGCGGGACTGAACATGATACGGACCGACCCAATTTCCACGGCGGCGCTCTATTTCCGAAGCGTCATAGCGAGAGTTTGCCGCACCGAGCGGGGACAGACACTCGTCGAGTACGCCCTCATCATTGCCATGATGTCCATCACCCTGGTTGGGGCACTCGGCGTCTTCCAGGGCGGGCTCGGCGGCAAGATTCAGGACATCATCGACACCCTCGTCGAAATCTTCAGCTGATCTGCGCTTCTCCCGCCTTTTTGCCGACAACCTGATCAGGTGAATTTCATGAGGCTGCTCTCCCTGGCTGCCGGGTTCATGCTCGCTTTCGTGGCGACAGGGGCCTTTGCCGCAGACCCCGTCCGGGTGGAGATTCTTTCCGTCCAGGAACAGGCCGGCCGCCTCACGGCGACCGTGATGGTCTACGGGCCGGACGGCCAGCCGGTCACCAGCCTCCCTTCCGGAAGCGTGAAGGCCGCCCTCGACAGCATCCCCCTGCCGATCACAGGCGTCCAGTCCAGCTCTAACACCCGCCCCCCGGTCTCCGTGGTCCTGATGGTGGACGTGAGTGGCAGCATGGTTGGTGACGCGATCACCCAGGCCAAGCGAGCCCTCACCGATTTCGTGGGGTCTCTGGACCCGAACGACCAGGTCGCGCTGATGTCATTCGATAGTACGGTCCGTACGGTCCAGGACTTCACAGGTGACAAGACGCTGGCGACTCAGGCGATCACCAAGCTCACCCCCCTCGGTGACACGGCACTCTATGACGCCGTAATCGAAGCCACAAAGAAGGCCGGCGAAGCCAGGACCGAACGCAAGCTAATCGTCCTCATGACCGACGGCATCGCGACGACAAACCTGAACCTGCGCACGCCTTCGCTCGAGGCGGCCCGCGCTTCAGGCGTCAGCGTCTTCGCCATCGGTCTCGGCGCCCAACTGGATCGCCCCTACCTGAGCGAGCTGGCCACGACGACGGGCGGCCGCTTCCTGGAAGCGCCCACGCCGGCGGCCCTGCGCCAGTCTTATGCCAACCTGGCGCAGTCCATCAAGACGCAGTACACGGTTACGATGGCCGTCCCAGAGTCTGTCGACCGTTCCGTGGCGGCAAAGCTCACGCTGACCGTTACCGTGGGGACGGAGAAGGCCGCGGCCGAAAAGGCCCTGCCGCCACTGGCCGGGGCGCTGCCACCGCCGTTCAACCTCGGCGTCAACGGCATCATTGCCGGCTCCAAGCTCTCAAGCGCCACCGCCATTGAAGCCGTTCTGCCGCAGGGCGTCACGGCCGCGACGGTCGAGTACTTCGTCGATGACGTCTCGGTGGCCAGGGTTACGGCGCCGCCGCTGGCGTATCAGCTGGACCCGAGCGTCCTGGAACACGGCAATCACCTGCTCAAAGTTGTCGCGACAGACGCGCGCGGCCGGTCGGGCGTGAAGCAATTCTCCTTCGCAGTCGTCGCGCCGGGGGAGGCGGGCGGATTCCCGATGCAAGTTGTCTTCATCGCCGTGTTCGTCGCCGGCGGCGTGGCCGTGATAGTCCTTTATCTCAAGAAGCGCAAGCCGGCGGCCCCGAAGTTCGACAACCGGATCAAGCCCTGGCGAGGGCGCCTGCCGGACGCCGCGCCGATGTCTTCGCCGCCGGGCGAGTGGCAGCCGCGCGAGGCTACGCGGGCAGCCCCGGCCGCGGACAGGCCGCTGGGCAGGGTCATCGTCATGGACGAGGCGGCGATCAACGCTGGACGCTTGTCGGGCATCCGCGAGTACGAGATCGGCTCGAACCCGATGACGCTGGGTACGACAGCCGCCTGCGACATCATCATCGAAGACCCGGAGGGGCGAATCGCCGGCGAAGAGGCACGCCTCTGGGTCCAGCGCGACCGCCTTGTCTACCACAAGCTCACGACACTTTCGGCGATGGCGACAGAGGGCGTGACCAGCGGCTGGCAATTCCTGGACAGCGGCGAAGACCTGCAAATCATCGGCCCGTTCAGGCTGACCTTCCAGCTAAACGTGGAGGAGCGCCGCGAGCCGGAACCGGCGCCGGCGCCGCCAAAGCTGCGTGAGCTCTGGCCGAGCGACCCTGAGCCGCTCCGCGCATCTTCCGATTAGCTCAGTCAGACCACTTAAGAGACAACCCCAATCCGCCGATTCTTCTTCAGGAAGGAATTCGCGTGTATGACCACACTCCCGCGCCGCGCTCCCGCACGCCCTGAGACGCAGGAGACCACCGTCACCGCGGAGCCGCGCCCAGACCGCGAGGAAGAGCGGCAACTGGTGCTGCGAGCCATCGAGCGCGACGCCGAAGCCTTTGCCGGCCTCTACGACCGCCACGTCGTGCGGGTCTACCGCCACATCTTCTATATGGTCAGCGACGCCCGAGAGGCGGAGGACCTCACCGCCCAGACTTTTCTAAAGGCATGGGAGGCCATCGACCGCTACAAGGAGCGCGGCGCCCCGATTGTCGCCTGGCTCCTGCGCATCGCCCACAACCTCACTGTCAGTTACCTGCGCTCCAAGCGCGACCACGGATCTCTGGAAGAGACCTTCATCGACCAGAAGCTGCACCGCAATCCAGAAGAGGCGCTGGAGCAATCGACGGACGAAGCCAGCGTGCGGCAGGCAATCCTGGGCCTGCGCGAAGAGCAACGCCAGGTCATTATCCTGCGCTTTGTCGAGGAGCTGGACTACCGCGAAGTGGCCCAAGTGATCGGCAAGTCGGTGCCGGCGGTGCGGGTTATCCAGCACCGGGCGCTGGGCAATTTGCGCAAGCTGATGCAGAGGTAAGTCTCAAGATTCGCCGCAAAAGGCCGAATTTAGGGATGAAGACAGAGAATCGGAGAAGCGTGGAGAACATGGCCGCCAAACTCACCCTGGTTGTGTCGAATCCTGACGTCAACGAAGAGAAGATTATCGCTTCGATTCGGCCCCTGGACCGCGACGTCGCGCCTTCCGACGGCTTTCGCGAAGAGATGAAGCTGCTCCTGCTCCAACTCCCGCTCACGCGGCGACGCCCGCGGCGCGACCGAGCCGCCTGACCCAGCATTGGCTCTCCCGCTAGCCACACCCCAGAACGCCACCGCGCGCGCCCTCGAGGGCCCGCGGTTCAGCTTCTACCCCAGAGACCTGGCGCTGCTGATCCTGATAGTTGTCGGTATCAGTTTGCCTTTCTGGCGGCCGACCAGCCCCGACTTCTTCTGGCATGAAAAGGCCGGCGAATTGGTGCTGCGCGAGCTGGCACCGCCACGCGTCGACGAATTCTCGTTCACCAGCCAGGGCAAGCAGTGGCTAGACCACGAATGGCTGACCCAGGGCCTGCTCTACGGCGTCTACAGCGCCGCCGGTTACGCGGGCTGCGTGCTTCTTTTCGGCGCATTCGGGCTGGTGTCCGTGCTTTGCGGATTTTGGCTGATGCGGCGGCTGGAGGTGCCGGACATCCCTGCCCTGGCCCTGTTGGCGCTGGCGATCGTGCTGGGCTTTCAGTTTTGGATCGTGCGCCCGGCACCGCTTTCGGCGCTGATGCTCGCGCTCGTCTACTGCTCCACCTATATGTATGCGCGGGGGCGCGCGCAGACCTTGTGGCACCTGGCGCCCCTGATGGCCGTGTGGGCGAACCTGCACGGGGCCTACGTCATCGGCTTAGTCCTCATTGGCCTGCTGGCGCTGGACCAGTTGATCAGGGAGGGCCCCCGCGGGCGGCGCTTCCGCCACGTGGCCCTCGCAGGGGTGCTTGCTTTCATCGCCACAGGCCTCAACCCGTACACATACAGGCTGTGGCTGTATCCGTTCACGTACTTCGGCGGCGAGAACCATAGTCTTGCCATCGTCTCGGAGTGGCAGTCGCCGGCCTTCTTTCATTCGGTCACCACCATACCCATTGGGCTGGCGTTGCTGGCCCTGGTGTTCCTCGGCGCGACCGGGAAGAGGGCGGACCCCTGGCGCGTCGGCGTGGCCCTATTGTTCACGTTCCTCGCCCTGCAGTCCGGCAGGCACCAGCTGTTCTTCGCCGTCGTCATCCCGCCGCTGTTGGGGGAGCTTTTGGTGGAGCGCTGGCCTGGCCTGCTAAGCCTGGGGCGGCCCAGATTGCCGCTCGGTCTGACGATGGCGAATCTCGCGGTGGGCGGGCTGTTCATCGCCCTGGCGCTGCAACTGGTGACCGCGCGCGGCCTGCAGGCCGGGTCTACGCCCTGGCTGACGGCGCCCATCCTGCCGTTCCCGGCCGCCGGCGCCGAATTTCTGCGGAACGAGTACCCGCGGGCGCGCGTTTTCAACGAGTACGCCTGGGGCGGCTATCTGATCTACGAGAACTGGCCGGCCCAACAGGTGTTCATCGATGGCCGCGCGGACCTGCACGGCGGCCTTCTGCGCGAATACGAGCGCGTGTGGAGCCTGAACCCGGGCTGGGAGCAGGTGCTGGAGAAGTATCAGATCGACGCCGTGATCTTCGGTAAGAGCTCCCGGCTGGCTGTGCTGCTGCGCAAAGACAGCGGCTGGCGGGAGGCGTTTACGGGGCGGTTTGAGTCGGTCTTCGTGCGGATAGACGAGCGCGGCGAAGAATCTCAAGAAAAATGAGGGCTGGGCCTTCAGGTCGTAAGGGGTTTGCCGAATATGAACACAGAAATCAGAGTTCGTGGCCGACTGGCCGCGCAAGGCCCCCAGGGGCGGAGGTAGAGCCTAGAGGATTCGACGAAGACCGAACAGCTAGCCCGGGGAACGGCGAAGCGCAGGACCGCAGAACCGCCCGGGGGCAACACCGCACCACAGGAACGGATGCCGAAAGTTCGATCCAAGTCTTAGCAGTGCCCACGGAGGGCACACATTCCCAGGAGGAATATCGAAGTGCAGCTTATTACCGAGATGGTTTCTCACCTGCTTACCTGGACGAAGAAGGACGAGGAAGGCCAGACCCTGGTCGAGTACGCCCTGATCATCGCCCTCGTCAGTATCGCCCTGGTCGGCGCTCTCGGCCTTCTGGCCGACGGCATCAGCGGCGTCTTCGACGACATCATCGCCCAGTTCTAGCCGGGCCTTAGTCGTCTCGAGGCGGCGTCCCTCCCAGCGAGGGGCGCCGCCTCTTGCGTTAGCCGAAATTATCCGCCGTTTCTTTTCCTTGACCGGCCACTAGGCATAATCCCTACCCCTGACCTGCCGATTATCCATATAGCTACCCGTCACCGGGCTGGCCAGTCAACTTTCCAACGCGAGGTTCAAGCATGAGCAGACCTGCCGCAGCCCTGAATCCCGGACAGACCAACCGGCGATTCGTAATTCTGGCAGTGGTCCTGGGCCTAATCGGAGCGGTCCTGGTCTACGTGGCCTTCTCCCGGTCGGACTCGTCGTCCGGGCCGAGGGGCAACCAGATACCCGTCGTCATCGCCAAGACGGACATTGCCGCCCGCACGAAGATCACTGCCTCGATGCTGGAGGTGAAGCTCCTGGCGGAGGGTGATGCCAGCGCGCTCGCCTACGCCGACACCAACGAGGTCGTCGGCAGGGTGACGCGCTTCCCGATCGCCGCCAACGAGCAGGTGCTTTCGAGCAAGGTCGTCGATCTCTCGGGCACCAGCGCCTCCTCGGTGGCGAGCAAATCACTGTCGTTCGCGGTGCCCGCCGGGCGTAGAGCGATGGCGGTCAAGGTGACCGACGTCATCGCCGCCGGCGGGCTGGTCCTGCCCGGGGACTACGTCGACATCATCGTGGTGTACGACGTCGAGTTCCAGAGCGACCCCAGCGACCCGACTGCCCGTCAGAAGGAAGAAGCGTTCTACATCAACACCCTCTACCAGAACATCGAGGTCCTGGCCGTCTCGCAGACCGTCGTCGACCTGGTGCCCGAGGCTATCGGTACCCCCGGCGCCGGCCAGACGATCACTACCGGCGCAGAGGCAGCGGAACACGGAGGCGAAGCCCGACCCGGAGGCGAAGACCGTGACGCTGTCGCTGACGCCGGAGCAGGCGCAAAAGCTCTACCTGGCGGAAGCCAACGGCCACATTCGCTCTGCTGCGTCCGCCCTTACGGCGACGTCCGAGGAGCGGCCGATAGACCCCATGACCGAACACGACCTGTTCCCGAGAAACCTGCCTAACCCGTTCATCCGATAACCGGCAAGCGACCGTAGGAGGCACCCCCTTGCCTAAGAATCTCGAAGTCGTAGTCGTTGACCCGGACGTCAACAGCCGCGCCGACACCAACCGCGCCCTCGCCCTGGGCCACTTCTCGGTCTGCGGCGAGGCCGGCTACGGCATCGACGCGGTGACGTATGGCCAAGGACAAGAACCCGGACATCATCGTCCTCGCGATGGAGGAGCCGGTGGCGCGGGCGGTCCAGACCATGAGCTCGCTGGCAGACGCCCTGCCGGAAACGCCGATCATCGTCTACTCCAGCCTCTCGGACGCGTCGTCCGTGCGCCGGGCGATGGTCTCCGGCGCCCGCGACTACCTCGTCAAGCCGCCGCGGCCGGAGGAGCTGGCGCGCGCCATCTACGCCGTCCTGGAGCAGGAAGAGCGCCGCCGCACGCGCCTGATCGGGCGACACTGCCTCCTCGGCTGCCCGCGGCACCGTGATCACGGTCTTCGGCGCCAAGGGCGGCATCGGCAAGACGACGATCTCGACCAACCTGGCGACGCGCCCTCTGCCGGCACACGCAACAGCTCCGTCGCCATCGTCGACATGGACACGCGCTTCGGCGACGTCGCGATCATGATGGACGTCGTCGTCGAGTTCAGCATCGCCGACGTCGGCCGCAACATCGACACCGTCAACCGCGAGAATATCCGCGAGTACCTGGTGCGCCACAGCAGCGGCGTCGAGATCCTGCCGGCGCCGCTGCACCCCACCGAGTGGGGCGCGCTGAACCGGCAGCACATCGCCAAGATCATCGACCTGCTGGCGCAGACGCACGACTACGTGGTCGTCGACACGCCCGGCGCCTTCAACGAGCTGGTGGCGACGGCGCTGGAGTGCGCCGAACATCATCCTGCTGGTCACGAGCATGGACATCGCCAGCATCAAGGACACGGCCCTGGCGCTGGAGATGCTGCGCGCCGCGTCCGTCTCCGAGGACAAGGTCAAGCTGGTCATCAACCACTCGACCTCATCCAACAGCCTGCGGCCGGAGGACGTCGAGCGCGTGCTGGAGTACGAGGTGTTCTGGCGCATCCCGCACGACGTCGCGGTGAGCAACAGCAACCAGCTCGGCCAGCCGATCGTGCTTGCCAAGCCTTACGCGCGCGCCTCCCGCGCCATTACCGACATGGCCTACAACCTCGCGGTCTGCGGCGCGAGCGCAAAGGCTTCCTCGACCGCGTGCTGGGCCGCTAGGCGGACGATAGGATCGGTGAGCGAGTGAACGAGTGAACGACTTCGGACAACGCCGGCCGATGTTCCCGCACGGCGCCCAGCCGCGGCCCCGTGACCCGCAACCCGCTGCTTCAGTCCAGCGAGGCTTTCAACGAGCTCAAGTTCCGCCTGCACCAGCGCCTGATCGAGGAGCTGGACCCGTCGAAGCTCGAGAGGGCGACACGCCCAAGGCGCGCGAGGTCGTCGAAGGGGCCGCGCGCGCGATCATCTCGTCGGAGATGCCCGGCGTCGTCGGCTTCAGCCGCGACGAGCTCATCGCCGCGGTCTGCGACGAGATCCTCGGCTTACGGGCCGATCGAGCCGCTGCTGCAGGACCCGGCGCATATCCGAAATCATGGTCAACGCCCCGGACACGGTCTACTTCGAAAAGGAAGGCCGCCTCTACCTGAGCCCGATCCGCTTCCGCGATTCGCAGCACATCATGCGGATCATCGAGCGCATCCTGGCGCCGCTGGGCCGCCGCGTCGACGAATCGTCGCCGATGGTGGACGCGCGCCTGCCGGACGGCTCCCGTGTCAACATCATCATCCCGCCGGTCGCCCCGAAGAGCCCGACGCTGACCATCCGAAAGTTCCGCGCGGACAAGATGAACGATGGACGACCTGGTCGGCCGTCGGCTCGATGACGCACGGAGCTGGCGGACTTCCTGCGGGCCTGCGTCCAGGCGAAGCTCAACACCATCGTCTCCGGCGGTACCGGCTCCGGTAAGACAACGCTGCTCAACGCGCTCTCCGGCTTCATCCCGGACACGGAGCGCATCGTCACGATTGAGGACCCGACGGAGCTGCGGCTGCAGCAGGCGCACGTGGTCACGCTGGAGGCGCGCCCGGCCAGCCTTGAGGGGCGCGGCGAGGTCACCCAGCGCGACCTGCTGCGCAACTCCCTGCGTATGCGTCCGGACCGCATCATCGTCGGTGAGGTCCGCGGCTCCGAGGCCTTCGACATGATGCAGGCGATGAACACCGGTCACGAAGGCTCGATCAGCACGGTCCACGCCAACACGCCGCGTGACGCCCTGGCCCGTATCGAGAACATGATCCTGATGGCGAGCCTGGACCTGCCCTCGCGCGCCATCCGCGAGCAGATCGCTTCGGCCATCCACATAATCATCCAGATCAGCCGCGTATGTCGGACGGCACCCGCAAGGTGACGCACGATCAGCGAGGTCTCCGGCATGGAGGGCCAGGTGATAACGATGCAGGACATCTTCCGCTTCGAGCAGACGGGCATCGACGGCGAAGGCCGGGTCCGCGGCCACTTCCGCTCGACCGGTATCCGGCCGAGGTTCGCGGAGCGGTTCGAGAGCCTGGGCATCCCCTGGCCCCGAATATCTTCTCGGGAATCGCAGCCTGATATGGACCTGATAGCACTTGTCGCCGCCGCAACCGTCATGGGCGCCGTCGTCTTCGGCCTGATCGGCCTCTATCAGCTCGACGGCAAGCCCGCGCAGCACCATGGAGCGCCGTCTGGGCACGCATGCTGGGCGAGGGCACGGGCTTACGAGGCCACCGCCGCCGACTTCGAGGCCTTGCGGCCGGCCAAAGTCGGCAAGACGCCGATCATCAGCTCGCTGCTTCAGGGCAAGGCCTGGACCGCGCAGATCGCCGACGAACCTGGAGCACGCCGACATCAGGCTGACGGTTTCCGAGTTCGTCGCCGTGCGCGTCTTCGTCGGCATGTTCGCGATGCATCGTGCCGCTGATCATGCTGGGCGACGGGTCCGCTGGGTTCTCGGCGCCATGGCGCTCTCCGGCCTTCTCGGCTTCATGCTGCCCAACTTCTATGTCGGCTTCGCCAAGGGCCGCCGGCTCAAGAAGCTCGAACGACCAGCTCATCGAGGCGCTGAGCCTGATCTCGAACTCGCTGAAGGCCGGATTCGGCCTGATGCAGAGCTTCGAGATGACGTCCGAGCGAGATGGACCACCCGATTGCCACGGAGATTCGCCGCGCCCTGTACGACATCAACGTCGGCTGCCAGTACGGAGGAGGCGCTGCACGCGATGGCCAAGCGCAGCGGCAGCAACGACCTCGACATCGTGATCACGGCAATGCTCGATCCAGCAGTCCACCGGCGGTAACCTCGCCGAGATCCTCGACAACGTGGCCCACACGATGCGCGAGCGCATCCGCATCCGCGGCGAGATCACAGACACTGACGACGCAGCAGATGTTGACCGGCTTCATCATCGGCGGCCTGCCATTCGCGATGGTGATCGGCTTCATCGCATCATCAACCCGGACTACATGAAGCCGCTGTTCAACGCGATCGAGGGCAACGTCATGCTGGTCGGCGGCCGTCTGCCTGGAGATCTTCGGCATTCTCCTGATCAAGAAGATCCTGGCCATCGAGGTGTAGCAGATGATCGTAATCTGGCGCTCTATTCGTATTCGCGGCCGTCGTCGTGCTTGTGCTCGGCATGACTGGCCGCCAGCCGAACGCGATGTCCGCCCGCATGGCCGCGATCAGGGGCGAAGCAGCCCGCATCGACCTACGTGCCGATCCGGCGCGAATCGATAACGGTGCGCGTGTTCGGCCCCGCTGGGCGACTCGCTTGGCAGGAAGGTCGAAGCGCTGCTGCCCAGCGGCATGATCCACGGCATCGAGAAGCGCCTGGTCCAGGCCGGTCAGCCGATCAGCACCAGCGGCTTCCTGTTTGTCCTGGTGCTCGTGTGAGGCCTTCATGCTGGCGATGGGCTTCATGCTGGCGCTTTCGATGGGCGGGTTGAAGGGCCAGGCGCTGCTCGTGATGCTCGGCTGCGGGGCCCTGGGCCTCTTCATGCCCCGTAGATCTGGCTGGGCAACCGCGTGCGCCACCGCCAGAACGATATCCTCAAGAGCCTGCCGGACGCCTTCGACCTGATCACGACCTGCGTCGAGGCCGGCCTCGGCCTGGACGCGGCGCTGGCCAAGGTCGCCGAGAAGGTGCAGGGCCCGTTCGCCGAAGAGCTGACCATCACGCTGCGGGAGGTGTCGCTGGGCAAGCTGCGCCGCGAAGCCCTGAAGGAGATGTCCGACCGCATCGGCGATCCCGGACCTGAGCATCTTCATCAACGCCGTCATCCAGGCCGAGACGATGGGCACCAGCATCGCCGCGGTGCTGCGGGTGCAGGCCGACCAGATGCGCACGCGGCGACGGCAGCGTGCCGAGCAGCAGGCCTACAAGGCGCCGGTCAAGATGATGTTCCCGCTGGTGCTCTGCATCTTCCCCACGTTGTTCATCGTCATTCTGGGCCCGGCGGCGCTGGTTCTGTATGAGACACTGGTAAAGAACGCGAAATGATCGTACGTAACGCCAACCGCGATACCGTCCTGGGCGAGGCGATAGAGGTCGCGGACACGGCAGTGCAGCCGCGTCAAGGGCCTGCTGGGCCGCGACTGCCTGGAGGACGGCCAGGGGCTGCTGTTCAAGCAGTGCTCATCGCTGCACACCTTCTTCATGCAGTTTTCCGATCGACATCGTCTTCATGGACAAGGCGGGGAAGGTGCTGAAGGTGAGCGAGGGGGTCAAGCCCTTCAAGCTCGTCGCCGCGCCGCTGAAGGCCTACTACGCCCTGGAGCTGCCGTCCAACGTCGTCGCCGCGTCAGAGACGCGAGTTGGCGATCAGCTCAAGTTCGAGGACGAACCGTACGCCATGGACATCGCCGCCTAGCGGCTTGAAGGCCAGGTGACCGCGCCGAGATAGCGCGGCGCTGCCGAGAGCGCGAACCCACCCTCGACTTTGACCGCCAGAGCGCCTAGGGCGTCCCTGAGACGCGCGTCTGCCTCCGACCCCGCGCGTACCCACAGCGGCCGACGCGCCGCGGCGTGAAGGGCATCCAGGCTCGCGAATGACGGCCGGCGCGATTCGAAAAGCTTGACCTCCGGCAGGCGGGCGCGCGCCAAAAGCAGGGTAACCAGCTCGGGCAGGCCCGGCAGGAGCGCCCGGGGCTCTCCGTGCACAGGGAGCCACAGCGGCGCGAACTCTGAAATCGGCGCCCGCTCGAAGAGGACGGCGACGCACCTGCCGGAGACGTGCGCTTCGAACTGGTCCAGGAAGGGACCGACGTCCTCGATGTCGTAGGCAACGTGGCTGATCAGGCCCATCTCGGCAACCGGGCAGGCGCTCGTCCCGGGCCAGCGCTCATCGAAGACGTCGATATTGGAAATGCCGTGCTCGGCCATGCCGGAGGCGAGGACGGCGCGCATCCCCGCGGACGGCTCCACCGCGTAGACGCGCTTCGCCAGTAGCGCGACGGCCAGGGTATAGCGGCCGCCGCCGGCGCCAAGGTCCAGCCATGTCTGGCCGGGCGTTATCAGGGAGCGCAGGTGTTCCAAAACAGGTTCGTTGGCGCGCCTGGGGTCGGCGCGAAACTGCTCCGCCACGGGGGCGTAAAAGTCCTCTGGGCGCGGCCTGTCCGGTAGCGCTTCTACCTGCTCTCGGTCGGCGCGGACCATCGCTGCCCAGGCGGAGAGCGCTTGTTCGAGAGTAGGCAGGACGTGTGGAAGTTCTGTGGTCATGGAGTCGGGGCGCGGTGGAACGTCACGGTCTGGGGCTCGCGGATTATCTTCGTCAGCGGGCAGGAGCGCTCGACATAATCATGAAGGCCTTCGAGCTGGTCAGGCGGCGCGTCGCTCTCCAGCCGGACAAAGGCGCGGATGTCGAAGGGTACGTCAGGGTCGGACGTTTCCAGCCCCAGGAGGCGGGCGTCGTTGTTCTCCGCCTCGAAGCGCACGTGGACGCCTTCGAGGGAAATGCCGCGGCCGGCAGCGCCGATGAGGTAGGTGTGCGTGAGGCAACTGGCCAGCACACCGAGAAGCAGCTCCGGAGAGCTGGGGCCAAGGCTAAAGCCGCCGAACGCCGGTCCTGAGTCCGAGATGAGTTGGAAGTCACGGATGCGGATGCGGCGCACACCCGTGAGGTCGGAGGCCGAACACTCCGCGCTGATTGTCTCGCGGGCGCCGTCGCCGGAGGAATACCCAGCGGCTGCCGCGGCCATCGCCCGCGCTTTGTTCTGAAGGTAGGCGGAGAGCCCTTCGGGCGGCACGCGCTAGTCCGAGGGCCAGGGTCTGGGGCGCATCAGCTGTGCCCGACAGAGCTCGATGGCGTTGAGGTCGGAGAGCGGCCAAGCGTTCACGGCCACGATCATATGCTGAATCTCCGCCCTGGCGCAGCCTGCCGCGAAAAGGAGAGCCCGCCGGGTGGCGGGCTCCAGGATCAACGGACGGAAGGCTTGCTACACCAGGCGCAGCACCTGGCCTACCGAGAGCACGTTGGGGTTCGCCAGGCCATTGATGCTCACAAGGGTGGTGACGGAGGTGCCATGCTGGGAGGCGATGCCGGACAGGGTGTCGCCCGGCTGCACGGTGTAGGTGGGGGGCACGGCTGCGGCAGGGGCCGGCGCGGGTGTCTGCGCCACCACCAGCGGTCCGCTGCCGCCGGAGCCGCCGGGTATGGGGATGATGAGCTGCTGGCCAACCGAGATCAGGTTGGGGTTCGCCAGCCCGTTCGCCTGGACAATGGCGTCGACGGTGGTGCCGTACTGGGCGGCGATTTTGCCCAGCGTGTCGCCCGGCTGGACTGTGTACACCTCCGTCGTCGGCGCCGGAGGCGCGGGAGGGGCAGGCGGAGCCGGCGGCGGCCTGTCCCGCAAGAGCGAGAAGAGGCCGCGGTTCATGACTCCGTAGCGCCAGGACGAGACCACGCGTAGCCCGTGGCCGTAGGCGCTGTCCACAAAGCGCGACCATTCGCCCAGGTCATTCGTCGCTCCCTGGCCCACAGGTGCCAGCCCGCGGCCCAGGGGCGCCAGCATTGTCTGAGAGACGTCGTTGAGGAACTCGGGGGTGACGCCGCCTGGGGGCACCGGCATCCCGCTCTGGGCAAACTTCTCATAGTTCGCCTGGGTGTCGAACGTCCGCCAGTACTGCTGGGGCGCGATCATTTGACTGAAGGACGCGAACTCCAGGATCGGGACCTTGGCCAAGACCCATGGCCGCGGGTCGATGGAGGTCACGACCCAGCCGTTGGGGGAGAGCCGCCGCAACTCCTGGCCAAAGGCCAGGGCTTCAGCCGGCCCGCCGCGCCAGAAGCCGTCATGCGGCTCGACGTCAAGAAAGATGCTGCGAGCGCCGGAGTTGAGGACGTCGGCTGCCATCCGGGCTTCCCGAAGCACGTCGAGGCCTTTGACGACCATCCAGGCGTGGAATGGCACGCCAGCATCCTCGTAATAGCGAGCCAGGGTCTCGACCTGGCGGGGCCCGCTAACGGCAAAGGCCGAATTGTCGTACTTGGACATCCATTCGACGCCGTCATGAGTCTTGAGGACTATGCCGAGGTTGTTGTCGCGCAGGTCGGCGCCGATCACGTTAGGGGCGGAATCGACGTTGAACTGCCAGACCCAGACCAGGTGGCGCGTCGTCTCGGCTGCCGTCTGAGCCGCCGCGGGACGGGGATTTGCGCCTCTCGCGAGGAGCATGGCGCCCGCGCCGGCGCCAGCGGCAGCACCGAGGAAGGCACGCCTGCTAACACCACCACCACTGCCACCAGTTTCAAAACCGTTACTCATGCTCCAGCGATGTTACATAAGCGCATAAAGGCTCGGCAAGCGGGAGAGAGGTTAAAAGATCGCATACGGGCCTATCAATTGCTGCGCCAGCGCTTTTCCCCCCGGACCAGCGTCCTCCTGCTGGCGGCGTCCGGCGTGCCCGTATTGACCCACTCTTGCCGTTTCCGCAGTCAAACTGCCACCGCAACCCCTAAAGCGAGGACGAATCGCTACCGATTATCAAAGTGAAGATTCTCGTGCGTTTCGACCGGGGGCAACGTGAGCGTTAGACCGACTTCAAACCATCGACTTTATGCGGCCGCCGTGGCGGCTGTCCTGCTGGTGCTGGGCATTGCCTGCGGTTCAGGCGGCGGCTCTTCGTCATCTTCGTCGGCCCTGCCGACCATCACGCCACGGCCCGCCTCGACGGCGACGCCTGTCGCCGCCGGGCTGCGCATCAATGCGGAGCAACACTACCTGCCGCAGATGTCTCAGCCCCTGCAGGACCTGATTCGTGCCCAGGCCTGGTACGCGGAGATGACCCCAACCAAGCTCATTCTGGTCGCGTTGATCTTGCAGGCAGAGCAGGCCGCCAAGCCGAAGGGCGAGGGCCGAAGCGTGACGGACATGCTCCAGTTCGCCTCAGAGCAGGGCTGGTACAAGGATGGGCTGGACGACCACGAGGCTTCGGGGCTGGGGGGCGTACTGCTGGCCTACAAGACCTCGCTCTTAAAAGATGACGCGCCTGCTGTCGGGCCGACCATCTCCACGACCCTTCAGTACCAGCTCTTCAACACCGTCACCCTGCCCGTAACCGGCGACAAGGTCGTAATCGTTTCGCAGCAAGGACCCTAAACTCGGCCAAAAGACGCTTGACATTGCGAGCGAATATCTGCCCAAGATCGAGGCATCGTAGGCAAGTTCCCGTACCCATTCATCTACATCAGGTCTCGCCGGACCTGCCGAAAGAGATCGGCGGCACGTTTCCTACGACGAGTTCATCGGTGTCCGCAGCACCTACGTGGAGCCGATGGTGGTCGTCCACGAGATGACGCATTCAACGGTTTACGGCTGTTTCCCGATCTGGTTCGAAGAGGGCGTAGCTTACTTCCTCGGCTACTACCTGACGAACAGTGTCGAGAAGGGCGCGACGATCCGCCACTGCCGAGCTGCGCGCGATCCGGCGCCGACAGCAAAGTCGATATCACGAACCTATGGCTACTACACCGGCTGGGAACTACATCGCCGAGCCGGGCGAGGTTACCTCTTCCTCAAAGGCCTCTACGACATCGAGGGCATCGATGGCCTGGGCCAGATCATCAGGACGCTGCGCACCAAGACCTACAACGACCAGGAGCTCCTGGCGACGATCATGCAGCTGACGCCGGACAACCTTCAGACGCAGATGCGCAAGTACTACTGCGACAAGGTGGTGGGGCTGGCGCGGAACTACTGCGTTGCCGGCGGGTAGCGGGAGCCGCCTGAGGCTGAAAGGCTACGGATTGTTACCCCGCGCGGCGGCGCCGGCGCTTCGAAAGCTCGTCCTCAGGCTCTTCCGCCTTTTCGGGAGCGGGGGCTTCGCGGCGAGCCTTGGCGGCTTCGACGCTCGCGCGCAGCGCCTCCATGAGGTCCGTGACCTTCGCGACTGCAGGCGCCGGTGTCTCGATGACCTGGCCTTCGGCCTTGGCGCGGATGACACCTAGCAGGGCCTCGCGGTAGTTGTCCTCGTACTTGGACAGGTCGAGGTCTTCGGTGAGCATGTCGACCAGGGAGCGGGCCATCTGCAGCTCGCGGTCGCTAACGGTGATTTCCTCACTGGGCACGGTCAGGCCTTCGGTCGCGCGCACCTCGTCGGCGTAGAACATGGTCTCGAGAGCGATCGTGTTCTCGTAGCAGCGCAGGGTGCAGAGCTGCTCCTTCTGGCGCATGGCGATCTTGGCAATGGCCACGCGGCCACTCTCGCGCAGGGCGGCCATCAGCAGGGCAAATGGCTTCAGGCCGATCTCCTCGGGCTCCAGGTAGTAGGTCTTCTGGTAGAAGATGGGGTCGATGTCTTTGAGGCTGACGAACTGCGCGATTTCGATTACGCGCGTCGTGCTGATCGGCACCTTGTCGAAGTCTTCGTCCTCGACCACGACGTAGTTGTTGGGCGCGATCTGGTAGCCCTTGATGATGTCGTCGCGCTCGAGCTCGATGTCTTCATCGGCGCAGAAGACCTTCTGGCGGATGCGGGACATGTCGGTCTTATGGAGTTGATTGAAGCGGACGTCTTTCTCTTCGGTCGCCGAGTAGAGCTTCACCGGGATGCTTACCATCCCGAAGCTGATGGCGCCTTTCCAGAGCGGTCGCGGCATATCGCACCTCCGTTTGGCGCGGTCCGTTTTGGATTCGCACAGCCATTCTACGTGAAGTCGGCGCGCGCGGCATCCTGGGTAAGCCTGAATCCGCTACGCCGCATCCAAATCGACGTCATCCAAACGCCTCGCCGCCCCAGCGCTCCCGTACGGCGAACTCCGGGACAGCCTTGCGCGTCAGCCGCCGCAGCTTCGTGGCGGTCACGCCGAGGGGCACCACGGCCGCGAGGGCGACGTATGGCGGCAAGCCGAGCAGGGCCTGCACTTCCGGCTCCTCGGCGGCGGCAAAGGTGGTGATGGTGCCTCCGAGGCCTTCGTTGCGGGCGGCGAGGAGGATGTTCCAGACGAAGGGGTAGATCGAGGCGCCGCTGATTACGCCCACGCGGTCGAGAAACTGGTCCGTCGAGGCGACGACGCGCAGGTCGACGCAGACCACAAGGACCAGCGGCGCCGCCCGGAACGGCTCGATGAGCCTTCGAGGCGCCGGCGTGGCAGCGATTGTCGCCGCGTCGACCCTCGTGGCCTCGACGGCGTTCCAGGGGCTCTCGCCGGCCCGCTGCTGGGCGACGTAGCGTTTGGCGGCTGGCTCTGCCAGCGCCGCCAGCGCATCCTTGGTGGCCTGCTCCCGCACGACGATGACATGCCAGCCCTGGCGGTTGCCGCCGCTGGGCGCGAAGCGGGCGTTGTCGAGGATGGTACGCAGGACGGCGTCCCCAACGGGGCCGTCCGTGAACTCGCGGGCGGCGAAGGTGGTGCGCATGGCGGCGTAGAGGTCCATGGGGTGGCTCCGAAGCGCAGAGTGCAGAGTGCAGAGTACATCTCCAGGTAGCCTTCTTCGCTGAACTCTGTACTCTGTCTCACGTGGACCCCATCTACTTCGAATCGCCCCACGCGTTCCGGGAGTGGCTGGCGGCCAACCATGAGGCCGCTGCCGAGGTCCTGGTGGGCTTCCACAAGCGTGGCAGTGGCCGGCCCAGCCTGACCTGGCCGGAATCCGTCGACCAGGCGTTGTGCTTCGGCTGGATCGATGGCGTGCGGCGAAGCGTCGACGCCGAAAGGTACACGATCAGATTCACGCCGCGGCAGGCGCGAAGCTATTGGAGCAACGTCAACATCAAGCGGGCCAAGGAGCTAATCGAGCTTGGCCTGATGCAGGAGGCCGGCCTGCGAGCCTTCGAAGCCCGCAGCGGCGAGCGCTCCGGCGCCTACTCGTTCGAAAATCGGGGCGTGACACTCGATCCTTCGTTCGAGGCGCGCCTCAGGGCGAACGAGAAGGCCTGGGGCTTCTTCCAGGCGCAGGCGCCATGGTACCGGCGCACGGCATCATTCTGGGTAATGTCCGCCAAGCGCGAGGAGACCCGGCTCAGGCGGCTCGAGGCGCTGATCGCGGAGTCGGAAGCGGGCCGCACGGTCGGACCGCTGACGCGTCCCGGGACCGCAGGCGGCGCGGCTCGCTAACGCACGGCGTCTCGGATCGCCGCTCCGATGGTTCCATTCGCGGCCGTGTAGGTGAGGTCAGCCCAGGACGCCGCTCAGGTCGTGCTTGTGCGCCAGGATGTCCGCCCAGGGGTCTCCGGCCTTCGCCAGGCGATCAGGCACGCTGAGGATATCGAAGGCTTGCGGGTCCACCCTGGCCAGCTCTGACCAGAGCACGGGCATCGAGACGCCGGCCCAGGGGGTCGGGCGCAGAGAGTACTGGGCGGCAAGCTGCTTGCCGAAGGTGTTCTGGTTGTGGTCGTAGAAGACCTTGCCCGTGCGCTTGGAGGTGTCCCACTCCATGGTCACGTCGTTCGGGTGCTGGGCCAGCAAGTGGCGCCCGATAGTGGCCGTGAAGTCGCGGACGTCGTCGTAGGTGTAGTCGCGCAGAATGGGCACGTAGACGTGCAGGCCGGTCTTGCCGGTGGTCTTGACGAACGATGACAGCTTTAGCTGGTCGAGCACGTCTTTCAAGTCGAGACCGATCGAGACCGTCTTTTCGAAGGCGCGATGGTTGAACTCGGGCTCGGCGCCCTTCCGTTCCTGCCCCGAATAGATGTAGGGGTCCAGGTCAAAGATCATGTAGTCCGGGAAGTTGAGGATTGACTCGCGCGCCTCGCGCCGGGAGCCCTTGGCGGCGGGCTTGCGGCCGAGAGCGTCCGGCTCAGGGTCCACCCGCGACATCCAGGCGTGCATCTCCAGGTCGGCGATCTGGGCCAGCCAGATCAGCGTCGGCAGGTTGTTGCACATGATGTAGGTGCCGTTTTCCTGGTTCTGGTCCGACCAAATGTCAACCGTCTCGACGAACGGGGGAATCGGCTGGGCGTAATGCTTCTGGTAGAAGAGCTGGCCCGTGATGCCGTTGGGGTAGCGGGTCAGGGTGAGCGGCCTGTCCTTGAGGTGCGGCAGTATCCAGGGCGCGACCTTCGCGTAGTAGCGGATCATGTCGCCCTTGGTCAGGGCCGGCCGATCCTTGTAGGCCGGCCAGAACGCCTTGTCCAGGTTAGTGACCTTGACCTGCTCGCCCTCGATCTCGAGGGTGACGTCCTTCTTCCTGGCCGCATCCAGCTGTTCCAGCACGCGGCGAGCTTCGGCGGCCCCACCGTTGGCGGCAGGCGGAGTCTCGCCGTCGGCGGTCTCCTCGACCACGTCCACAGTGTCCTGGACCGGCGACGGCCGCTCGCGGCGCACCTGTTTGGGGTCGACGTCGTCACGCAGACCAAGGAAGACGGGCGCGCGGAGGTGGCCGTCCTGCGTCCATTCCAGGAATTTGACCTGGGCCACAAGCTCCGGGCGGATCCAGGTAACCTTGCCTTCAACCCTGTCCGCGAACGACTTCTCGTCCGTCTCCAGCTCCCGCAGCTTCTTCATGGTCGAAGTCAGCATCGCGTCGGTGAAGCCGCTGCCGACATTGCCGGCGTGATGGAGCTTGCCCTGATCGTCGTAATAGCCGATGGCGAGGGCGCCGAACGTTTTGGCCCGGGACCCCTCGCCGGGCGTGTACCCGCCGACGACGAATTCCTGCTCGTTGACGGCTTTGACCTTGACCCAGGCCTTGCTGCGGACCCCCGGTTCGTACTTCGAGTTGGCCTGCTTGCCGACGACGCCTTCGAACCCGAAGCTGGTCGCGCTTTCGAGGAGGGCCGTGCCTTCGGACTCGACGTGGCTGACGAGCTTGACGCGGTCGCCGAGATCGAGGTAGCGGTAGAGCAATTGCTTGCGGGCCGCCACCGGCACCGCCTTGAGGTCGTAGCCATCGGCGTAGAGGATGTCGAAGACGAAGTAGACGATCGGCAGCTCCGCCTCCATTCGGGCGATGTCGTGGTCGCGCGCCAGGTTTATCCGGGGCTGGAGCAGCTGGAAGCGGGGCACGCCCTCTTCGTCCAGGGCGCAGATCTCGCCGTCCAGCACGATCGGCTGATGAGACTGGCGGGAGAGGTCGGCGGCCAGGGCGGGGAATTGGCGCGTGCTGTCCAGGCCGCGGCGGCTGCGCAACTCCACCTTGCCGTCGCGAATGTAGGAGAGGGCGCGGATGCCGTCGAGCTTCGGCTCCCACAGCCAGGTGTCGCGGTCGAAGGCCTTCTCGACCAGCGTCGCCATCATTGGTCTCAGCGAGCGCGGCTCAGGGAAGGGCGCCTTTTTCGCCGCGGCGTGCGGCCCGCCGGCAGGGTTGGCGCCGGGGAGGCGGCCTTCCTTGAGGTCACGAATAGTCAGGCCGGACCGGACCGACCGGTCCTCCTCCAGGATGTCCCTGCCGGCAGCGTAGTCATCCTTGTGCTTGATCAGGAGCCAACTGTTGGCGCTATAGCGCGTCTTGACCAGGGTGAAGGAGCCCCTGAGCTTGTGCCCGCGCAGAGTGAAGGAGAGTTTGCCCTTCTCGATGCCCTCGCGCATTCGGGCGCTGCCTTCTTCACGGTCGTCCCAGGAGAGAGCGCCGTCCTCGTCCGGCGTGTATGTCCCTTCGTCCCAGACGATGACCTGGCCGCCGCCGTATTCGCCCCTGGGGATCACGCCTTCGAAGGTGCGGTACTCGTAGGGATGGTCTTCGACCATCACGGCCATGCGCCTCTCCTTCGGGTCGAGCGATGGGCCTTTGGGCAGCGGCCACGACTTCAAGACGCCATCGACCTCCAGGCGGAAGTCCCAGTGCATCTGCGTCGCCGCGTGCTGCTGGACGACGAACGCGAGGTCCGTGGCCGTGTCGTCGGCCTTGCCGGGCGGCGGCTCGGCCGTCTTCGTGAAGTCGCGCTTCTCGCGGTAGCGCTTGAGCTGCGGCTCCGCGGAGTGGGTGGGCCTCGGCATGGGGAAATCGTAGCGCATAACGGGTAGCGCATAACGCATAGGGCATAAGGCAGAGGTGGAGAGGCAAGGGTCTTGCCCACGGCCGGCTTCGGGACTTATGCGCTATGCCTTATGCCCCATGCGTTATGCGCTACGCTGATCGAGACATGGCTGGCCGCGACTACGTCCGCTACATGGAGCGCTCCCGCGACTATTACCGCGCGCAGGGGTACGCCGAGGCTTATCGCTGGGCGCACTTCGACGAGGTTCCGTTCACTGGCCTGGTGAAGCCGCTAAGCGACTGCACCGTTGCGCTGATAACGACGGCGAGCCTGGTCTGGGAGGGCGAACCGGACGCGAGGCCCTTGCCGGCTGTCTACGCGATGGACAGCCTGCGCCCGCCGCAGCGGCTGTACACGGACAACCGCACCTGGGACAAGGGAGCGACGCACACCGACGACCTGGACTCGTTCTTTCCAATACATCGCATGCAGGAGCTGGCCGCCGAAGGGCGCTTCCGGCTGGCGCCGCGGGCCTTCGGCGTCCCGACCGACTATAGCCAGCGCACCACGATGGAAGACGACGCGCCCGAGGTCCTGCGCCTCTGCCGCGAAGACGGCGTCGACGCGGCGGTGCTGGTCGCGCTCTGACCTGTGTGTCACCAGACCGTGAGTCTGGTCTCGAGGCACCTGGAGGCGAACGGGGTCGCGACGGTCATCCTCGGCGCGGCCCGAGACGTGGTGGAGTATTGCGGCGTACCTAGATTCGTGTTCACGGACTTTCCTCTGGGCAACGCGGCCGGACGGCCTTACGACGCGGGCATGCAGCGCGCCATCGTCTCCTACGGCCTCGGCCTGCTGGAGAGTGCGACAGGGCCGCGCACGACGTTCCAAACACCGTTCGTCTGGAGCGCAGACGACTCCTGGAAGGCCAACTACATGCGCGTCGACTCAGAGAATCCCGAGTACTACCGCGCTCAGGGCGAGATCAGGCGTGCGGTACGCGAGACTTTGAAGGCCCAGGGCCGGCTCAAAGGGTGGACTTCGGGAGAGTTGTACCACCCTGAGCGTTGAAACGGAAGCCCGCCTGTTGGAATGGCTCTTCACGCGAGCCGTTTACCAGATGGCGATCGGCCGAGTGTGCCGGTGATCATGCAAGCGCTGATCCTTGGTGACCAGAGACCAGCCATATTCGATAGCAGTGGCGTAAATGATGCGATCGGCCGGGTCGCGAGGAAAGGAAATGGGCAGTGAAACAGCTGTTGCAGCTATTGCGGGGGTAGTGGGCACGGTGCGCACGCCACGTCCAAGACGCTCGAGCCAGGGCAATAAAGGTAAGTCGACGGCAATCCGCCCATGTTCCGCCATCCAGGCAAGCTCAAACCAGGAGATCGAAGCCAGGACAAGCTCATCGGCTTCAAGCAAAGCCTGTGAGGCGGTTTCACTCAGTCGCTCAGGCTCCGCGGCCCACCAGTGCAGCGTATGGGTATCGAGTAGAACGGCAGTCAATCGATTTCCCAGGTCTCGCCGGTCGAGAAGAGGTCCTCCTCTGGCGCTGTCGTCCTCACCGACCCTGTAAAGATGCCCCGTAGCGCATTTCCGCTTCGCGCCGGCGCGAGCCGAGCAACAGTATGGCCGTGACGAGTGATCTCAATCTCCTCGCCCCTCTCGACCTCGTCAAGCAGCGCCAGAAGCCTGGCCTTGACCTGTGTTACTGTCATTTGTCTAGTCATGTGGTCATAATAATGGTCAGAATTGCCGGTGTAAAGGCCCAACGAGGCCGGGAGCAAGCGGCGAGCAGCGAGAGCAGCCTTGTCTTGACTTCCGTTACAGACAAGCAACGATAAGCAAGCAGGGCCCTCGTCCTCAACAGACTGCGAGCAGGATCTGCAGAGGACCTTTTAAAACCACTGATAGCCATGTCGGCGCGCTATGGCGGCTCTCATCGCCTGTAGCGGGCGCCGCGACGCTGCGGCTTGTAGGTAACCCCCGCGGCGCGGCGCATTGCCGGCGAGTCCGTGAACGGCATCATGCCCTCGTGGCCGGCGACGGCGGCCAGCTCCCTCAGTGACTCCTGGTCGCTCGCCAGCGCCTTGCGCAGCTCGATGACCTGATCGCGTAGCTGGGCGGCCTTCTCGAACTCCAGGTCCTTCGCCGCCTTTTTCATCTGCTTCTCGAGCTCGATGACCATGCGCAGGAGCTCGTCGCGGGGCAAGTTGCCGTCGACGGAGTAAATCGCCTTCTCCTCGGCGACCTTGCGGACGTGGTCGGTGATGTCCTTGACGGCTTTCTGGATACCGACCGGAGAGATGCCGTGGCTTTCGTTGTAGTCGGTCTGGATGCGTCGGCGTCGGTCAGTCTCAGAGATGGCATGGCGCATAGAGTCGGTGATGTTGTCCGCGTACATGACCACGTGGCCTTCGACGTGGCGGGAGGCGCGGCCGATGGTCTGGATCAGCGAGCCACCCGACCGAAGATAGCCTTCCTTGTCGGCGTCGAGAATGGCGACGAGGCTAACTTCCGGCAGGTCCAGGCCCTCGCGCAGCAGGTTAATGCCGACGACCACGTCGTGTACGCCGAGGCGGAGGTCGCGCAGGATCTCGACGCGCTCCATGGTGTCGATTTCGGAGTGCAGGTAGTGGGTGCGCACGCCCATCTCCTGGAGGTAGTCCGCCAGGTCCTCGGCCATCTTTTTCGTCAGCGTTGTCACCAGGGTGCGCTGGCCCTTTTCGACGGTGGCCCTGATCTCGTGCAGGAGGTCGTCGATCTGGCCCTTCGTGGGCCTGACGTCGATCTCAGGGTCGACCAGGCCGGTGGGGCGGATGATCTGCTCCACTACCTGCTCGGTGTGCTCCGATTCGTATGGGCCCGGCGTCGCCGAGACGAAGATGACGCGGGCGATGTGCTCCTCGAACTCCCGGAAGCTCAGGGGCCGGTTGTCCAGGGCCGAAGGCAGTCGGAAGCCGTACTCGACCAGCGTCTGTTTGCGCGAAAGGTCGCCGTGGTACATGCCGCGCACCTGGGGGATCGAGATGTGCGACTCGTCAACGAAGAGCAGCCAGTCGTCGGGCAGGTAGTCGAGCAGCGTCCAGGGCGTCGAGCCGGCCGGACGGCGGGCGAGGTGGCGGGAGTAGTTCTCGATGCCGGAGCAGTAGCCGGACTCCCGCAGCGTCTCGATGTCGTAGCGGGTGCGCTCTTCGAGGCGCGCGGCCTCGAGGATGCGCCCGCGCTCGCGCAGCTCGATGAGGCGCTGCTCGAGCTCCGTGCCGATGTCCTCGATCGCCAGCTCCAGCTTGTCCTTCGAGGTCACGAAGTGCTTGCCGGGAAAGATGTCGAGGTGGTCGCGGTCGGCTACAACTTCGCCGGTCAGGGGGTCGAACTCCACGATGCGTTCGACTTCGTCGCCAAAGAAGTCGATGCGTACGGCCAGCTCTTCGTAGGCGGGCATGATCGTCAGTGAGTCGCCGCGGAGGCGGAACTTGCCGCGGATCACGTTGGCGTCGTTGCGCTCGTACTGCATCTCGACCAGGCGGCGCATGACGGTCGAACGCGGCGCCCGCTGGCCCTTCGAGAAGTGCACCACGAAGCTCGAGTATTCGTCGGGGTCGCCGAGGCCGTAAATGCAGGACACCGAGGCGACGATTATCACGTCCTTGCGTTCGAACAGGGCGCGGGTAGCGGCGTGTCGCAGTTTGTCGATCTCGTCGTTGATATCCGCGTCTTTGGCGATGTAGGTGTCGGTGCGGGGTATGTAGGCTTCCGGCTGGTAGTAGTCGTAGTAGGAGACGAAGTATTCGACCGAGTTCTCGGGGAAGAACTCCTTGAACTCCGAGCAGAGCTGTGCCGCGAGCGTGCGGTTGGGCGCCAGGACCAGCGTCGGACGCTGCCAGCGCTCGATGACGTTGGCCATGGTAAAGGTCTTGCCGGAGCCGGTGACGCCGAGCAGGGTCTGGGCGCGGTTGCCCCTGTCGAGGCCCTGGACTAGCTGGTCGATGGCCTCGGGCTGGTCGCCCGTGGGCTTGAAGTCGGAGATGATCTTGAATTCAGGCATCCTCAAACCCAAGTTCCTTCAGGATTTCGGCGGTTACTTCTTCTTCACTGCGAGGCAACGGAAGGTCGTAAGCACCTTCGGAGACTTGGGCGGCATAGGCGAGGCCCGCGCCGATGTCAGCTTCCTCGATGAGGTACGTCTTTGCGATTTCTGCGATGGTCTCACCGCCCGCCAGGAACGAAAAGATGATCCAGAATGGCACCCTGGTGCCTTTTACGACGGGTTTGCCTCCTAGAATCCCAGGATCCAGGTTAATCGGCGCCTGCCAGTTGTCGAGGCTTTCCATGATTAAGGCCGCGCTCAAACCCGCCAGCCGATCACCGGAACGAGGCGATGTTCCACAGGGTCCACACCCAACAACATGATTTCCAGCGTAACCGCCCCAATGGCCGGCGGTGAGGATTCCTCACCGAAAATGACAGGACAGACTTCCTGCTGCCCGTCCAGGCGCATTAGGGCGCTTCCTGCCTGCTGTTCGTGAACCGATCCATCGGCAAGCCTCATACGAACCTGACGCCCGGGCCTGACGCCCAGATCGTGGAGAATAGATGCCGGCAGGCTGGTAAACGTCGCGCCTGTATCCACCAGAGCTTCGACAGTCACCTCGCGTCCCGCCGGACCCACCACGGTAATCGGCTGGAAGAAGTTCCCCATAGCCCTGACATTATATCGCACACACGTTCCGATCTGTGCCCTCAAATGCCGTTGACGGCCTTCCCCGACCGCTGATAACATCGCAGACAGGAAAGGAGGTGATGCGGATGGACCATCAACGTTGCAGGCTAGAGATTAGGCCATCCGCCTACTAACTATGGGAGGACATTCCGCCTAGTTATTAGGTGGGCCAGGCCTTAACTCTAGACCTGGCAACTCCAATTCCGCTCTATCAGTAGCGGAAACAATGACCGCCCCGGCCCTGGTCGGGGCGGTCTCTTTATAGCCCGCGGGCCTGTAAGCTACGGGCCAGGCATGGCAAGCTAACCCCGAGGGCTTCGAGCCCCGGCTACCCAGGACAAACGCATGGTTCAACAGCAACAGGACCAGCAGCCCCAGCGCCCACCCTTCCGCTGGATGGTCGATTACCAGTTCGGCGACCAGCTGCCGATCTTCTCCAAGCCCTACTTCCAGTGGAACCTCCACACCGACTACGTCGGCCGGCGCTTCATTTACAGGCCGGTTAGCGAGTCCACCATGGACGACGCGCGGCGCATGATGGAGCGCATCAACCTGCCGCAGGGCGCGCTGGTCCTGGCGGAGGCGCAGGAGGCGGGGCGCGGACGCGCCGGGCCGGGCCTGGGTCTCGCCGCCGGACGTGAACCTCTACCTGACGGTGATCCTGTTCCCGCCCCTGGAGGCGCTGCGCTCGCTGGCCTACGTGACGCCCCTGGCCGTCGCGCAGGCGCTGGAGTCGATCGCCAGGGCCAAGGGGCTGGACCTCAAGCTCGACATAAAGTGGCCTAACGACGTGCTCGCCGGCGGCAAGAAGCTGGCCGGCGTGCTCATAGAGACGGAGCACGGGCCCGAAAGGCTGACGGCGCTGGTCGGCGTGGGGATCAACGTCAACCTGGACGCCTCGGCGCACCCCGAGATCGCCGGCATCGCGACCAGCCTCAAGGAAGTGGCCGGCGCGGCGTTCCCGCGCGAAGAGGTGCTGGCCGTGTTCTGCAACGAGTTCGAGGCCCTCTACGAGCAGGCGCTCTCGGGCAGCCGCGCGCCCTTCGACACCTGGAAGGCGCGGCTGGTCACGCTGGGGCAGTCCGTCACTGTGACGGCGCCGGGCGAGACCTTCGAGGGCAAGGCTGTCGACGTCGAAGAGGACGGCGCGCTGGTTGTGGTCAGGGCGGACGGGCGGCGGTCGCGGGTCGAGGCCGGCGACGTGACCCTGCGGCCGGCGCAATGACGCAAAAGGCATGCGGCGTAAGGCATAAGCGGGGAGATTGCGGTGCTTATGCTTTAGGCGCGGCGGCTTCGGCCAGACGGCGCACGTTCTCCATCGACCGGCCCCAGACCGCGCGCAGGTGAGGCCCGATCACCTTATCGACCGCGAAGTCGCCCAGCGGGCCCAGCGGCGGGTCGAACTCCTCTTCCCAGACGAAGGTCGTGCCGCCTTCGGCCGGGACGAGGCGGAAGGCGCCGCTGCCCGAGAACTGGCCGCAGTGCAATATCTCGAGCGTCCGCGGCTCGTCCCAGACCGTGATCACCATGACGTCGTGCAGCAGGGGCAAGCCGAAGAGCTTGGTCGTGACCTTGACAACCGTGCCCGGCCCATCCGCCGCGCGGAAGACGACCTCCAGCGAGTGCACGTCCTCCATCCAGCGCGCCTGGGTGCCGAAGTCGGTGATGATCGGCCAGATGACCTCGGCGGGGGCGCGAATGAAGGCGCTGAGCTCGATGCGGGCCATCATGCCGGCGCGCCGGTCGCGGGAGACGCCGCAGGCTCCTCCGGCGCCGCCGCGGCGGGCTCAGGCGGGGGCGGCAGGAGGCGGACCGAGGCCGGGTCGCGCTTGACCCGCAGGCGGATGCCGACGACCTCGGTAACAAGCACAGGCGTGTCTTCGAACAGGGGCGGGTCTTCGGCCGTCGCCTCCCAGCGCTCGCCCTCGACGTACACGTAGCCGGTGGGGTCGAGCTTCGTGCGCACGACCCCCTTCGCGTTCATGAGCCTGGCGCGGCCGGAGCGGGCGGGCATGCGCCGTGCCTTAACGAGCGCGCCCACGACGAGCAGCGCGAAGGCGCCGATCGACGCGCCGAGAGCGATGACCAGCCAGCGCGAGACCTGGAAGCCGGTGTCGTTGCTGCCGGTGAGGATCAGCCCGCCGAACATGAGCGCGATGACGCCGCCGATCCCGAGCACGCCAAAGCCCGAGACGAAGATCTCGGCGCCGATGAGGATGAAGCCGAAGAAGATCAGCGCCACGCCGGCCCAGTTGGTGGGCAGCGAGCCCAGGGCGAAGAAGCCCAGGAAGAGGCAGATCACGCCGATGACGCCGCCGAACACGTTGGGGTGGAAGACCTCGAACAGGAGGAAGGTGCTGCCCAGGCTGAGGAGCAGGAAGGCGATGTCGGGCGTGGCGATGATGTCGAGCACGGTCTCGAAGACGTTTTTGTTGTTGTTGTAGGTGGCGGCGCCGGCGGTTTCGAGCGTGACCTGCGACGTGCCGCCGCCCGAAGTGGGCACGGTCACGGTGCGCCCGTTGGCCTTGCTCAGCAGGTCGGGCACGCTGTTTGCGACGAAGTCGACCACGTCCAGGTCCACGGCCTGGTTCTCGTTGATGGAGGCGGCGTCGCGGACGGCGGACTCGGCCCAGTCGGCGTTGCGGCCGCGCAGCTCGGCGATGCCGCGGATGTAGGAGACGGCGTCGTTCATGACCTTGCGGCCAAGCGCGCCTTCGATATCGGCGCCGTTCGAATTAATCGGCGTCGCGGCGCCGATCGAGGTGTTGGGCGCCATCGCGGCGACGTTGCCGGCCATGGTGATGAAGGTGCCGGCCGAAGCCGCGCGCGAACCCGAAGGCGACACGTAGACGATGACCGGCACCTTCGACGACTCGATGCGCTGGACGATGTCACGCATGGCGCTGTCAAGGCCGCCGGGCGTGTCCAGGCGCAGGACCACGGCCTTCGCGTTCGAGCGCTCGGCGGTGCCGATGCCGCGGTCGATGTAGCGGGCCATCACGGGGTTGACGTCGCCATCCCAGGTGAGGACGTGCACGTCGCCCTCGGCCTTCTTGCTCGCGCAGGCGCTGACCAGGCCGGCGGAGAGCAGGAGCAGGCCCAGGATCAGGAACCTTCGGCGCAGCAGCGCGCTCATGTCCACTCAATTATATGTCGAATCGGAGGTGTCCCGTCACAGCTGCGGGAGGGGAAGCAACCCACCGGTAATCAGTGAACCCCACTTACGCTCTTGCGATGTTGCATTGCATGCACTCAACGGGCGTCGTCGTGAGTCCCGCCCCGGCCGCGGGATCAGCGCCGAGCGCTGTCATGCACGTGATTGCCCAAGCGTTAGGCAACGAAGTGCTGCGCATTGAGTCCGTGGCCACGAATGATGACCCCAGCGAGCGTGTGTTCCAAAACCGCGCCGCGACGACCGATGCTACGGTCACAACACTGCACACCCAAACGATACCCGCGTCAACCACAGTGCGGTTGGTCGCACACGTGGTGGCGCGGCGCACGGGCGGCGCCGCCGGGACGGCGGAGGACGGGGCGTCCTACACCGTCGTGGTCACCGTCAAGAACGTTGGCGGCACGGCCACGCTGGTTGGGGCCGTCAACCAGCTCACGGCGCAGGAGGACCAGGCCGCCTGGGACGCCACTATCGACGTAACCGGCGCGACGGCCCGTGTGCGGGTGACGGGCGCCGCCAATAACAACGTGACCTGGCACCTGACGCTCCACGTGTTTCAAGTAGGGACGTAGAGGGTTACACATGGCAAGCGGAGATGGAGATCTAGACCCCGGCGTCGTCCTGGAACTTCTGCCCACGAAGATAACCGGCACGAAGCGCGTGATCCAGGAGCTAAAGCTGGACATTTCCGTGCTCAGCGCGGTCAGCGAAGTTTCGCCGGAGCAGATCGAGAACCTGCGCAAGTCTCTGAGGATGCACGAGGCCATCCTCAAGGAGTACGAGAAGCGGCAGGCGGCGTTCAGGAAGGCGGCGGAGGGGGCATAGTCCGGGCCGAAGCTTGCGCGAAGTGAGGAGCAGTCTAGAGGAATTACACGACTTCAGACAGGCTAACCGAGGAGCACAGCCATGGCCGAATATGATTCCGACAGTCTGTACCGCGACCCTTGGCTTCTCTACGAAGGCGCTCCGCACTGCTACACGATAGGGGCGCCCGTATCAGGCGACATTTCCGGCCTCGGTGACTATTGCGATGGTAGCGGACAGCATTTCGCTTCAGGGTGGGGAACGAGCGGTGGCCGACAATTCAGTGAGCAGAGTGACCTGACGGCTGACGCTACTACGAATCTCTGGTGTTTTGTTCCGGATGACATTCTCAGCGTGACAACCGAAAGGATATCCCAAGCTTGCGCATGTACTGGTGATGAAGACCCTAATAACGATTGGCCAATTGATCCGCCCTGGACGGACGGTGTCCACGTAGTGCTCTATGACCTGGAGGATGGTGCCCAAGGAGGCGGGAATGTTTTGGGGGAACTCTTCTACCTCCACGTGACAGAACGCCAGTCCGACGATTTCTGGAATCCCCAGCACCTCGAAGGTGGGCTTTACATCGGCAAAGTTCCAGACTCAGAAGGAATCGGAGCAGGAGTATGTTGCTGGGGAGGCCCGCATAGCCACCTCGAATGCAAGGGCGGGGCCCGTGTAGCTGGGCTCACTTGCCTACCGGTGACCACTCTGGGCGCCGGTGATCCGCTGTTCCTGTTCTGTGCTCCGGAGGATTAGAGCTCCTGCTGCGCCCGATCAGCCTCAGCCACACAACCCGCCGTGGCCGGCAAAGACGCCTTGGCTGGCGTAGTGATAATTCGGCGACCACTGACTCGTCCGGCCACTCCAGGGATTCGACGGGTCAAACCCGGGGCTGTTCCGCGTAATGCCACCCGGCAGAACGTATACGTATTCCAGTAAATCAGGGTCTATCAAGGCCTTGGCGCCAAATTGGCCCACAGCTATCAGATTATCCGGCGTCATGGTCACAAATTGTGTTGCTTCAATTTCGGTGAGCGTTTTCGTTTGCCTTGTATAAAGCATGATGTGGCCCACACCCTTTGGCCCACCACAGTAGTCGTTGTTCCAAATGACGTAGTCCTTGGTGGCGCTTAAAGGAAAGTTGTATTGGGTCCAGCGCGCAGTGGCAGTGAATGTGACAGCTTGCGTCTGGATCGCGACAACGTAAATGTTGGTCGTGCCACCCGCCGGCACTGTAGCGACGACGAGCTCGTCTGGACCAACCAGGGAGGCTGTACCCGCGACGAATTGGAACACTGGCCGGCCGCCGGGGGCGTCGTACAGGACGTAACGCGAGCTGTATAAGCGTCCGGAGCCCTTATCCACAATCACACTCGTGAGATAAGGGCTGCCGGGGTCCGGAGGTGCGTATGAGCTTCTAGCTCCCGTCTGGACATCAATGACGATGCTTGTCTCGGCCTTCGTAACCGGGTCGCGGCTTACCACGATGATGTGGCCGCGGTCCTGGAAGATCGGATGCCTGCCCTGGCCCAGTGACCACTTTTGTTTGGTCTCGAGGTCCATGACCCATATCTCCTCGGAAGGCCCAAGGTTGTCTGGAGCACCGGATGCCCAGGCCATGAGACGAGAGTCCGGGCTGAAGACACCCATACTGCCGGGGCCGAGGTCGATCGCCGTGTCCTCCGCAAGGTCGTAAAGGACCGTGTGGTCAGGGTCAAACGCCGGGACGGATGGCCCTGGAAACGGTGCCAGCTGACGATTCTCCACCGGTGGTGTGTCTCGGGGTGTACCGTCGAGGCCCTGGAGTGCGGGCACGCCCGGCAAGTCGGGTGTCGGAGAACCGAGAACCAGAGTCGGAGGCGGGCTCGCGGCCGCCCGCGGTGACACCACCGGAGGCGTCACGTCGGACGCAGGCATAGCTCCGTCCTGCTTCGAGCAGCCTGCCAACAGCAATCCCACCGACAATACAGCCAAGAAACGCTTCATATGATCATTATCGGCGGTTCTTAGAGGAAACTCGCGTCGGCGACCTATCAGCAGTCTATCATGCGCGGCGAAACCAAAATTGAACCCATAGCTCGGCGTGCGATAGAATCTTTCTTGCCGGGATTGCCCTTCGTATCGAAGAAGGGCATCTTTGTTTCAAGAGAACCACCATGGAAAAGCGCGCCCTCAGGCTGGCCATCCCCAACGGCAACCTTCAGCAGGCCACGGTCGAGCTGTTCGGCAAGGCCGGCTACAAGATCTCCATTTCGGGGCGCTCATACTTTCCCGCCGTCGATGACGACGAGATCGAGTGCATGCTGGTGCGCCCGCAGGAGCAGCCGCGCTACGTGCAGGACGGCCTCATCGACGCCGGGCTTCACCGGCCTGGACCTGATCCGCGAGGCGCGTGCGGACGTGATCGAAGTGCTGGAAATCAACTCGAAGGCCTCCGGGTTCTTCACGCGCTGGGTGCTCTGCGTGCCCGCCGACTCGCCGATCCGCGAGGTGCGGGACCTGGAGGGCAAGCGCATCGCCACCGAGCTGGTCCAGCTGACGAAGGACTTTCTGGAACAGAAGGGCATCACCGCCCGCGTCGAGTACTCCTACGGCGCGACCGAGGTCAAGGTGCCCCTGCTCGCCGACGCGATCATGGAGTCGACCATCACCGGCAGCTCGATCCGCGCCAACGGCCTGCGCATCGTCGACACCGTGATCGAGAGCCGCCCCAGGCTCATCGCCAGCGCGGCGGCGTTCAAGGACGCCTGGAAGCGCCAGAAGATCGAGGACATCGCCCTCATGCTCAAGGGCGCCATCGCCGCCGAGGGCAAGGTCTGGCTCTCGATGAACGCCCTGCGCGCCGACCTCGACGCCGTGCTGGCGATCCTGCCCGCGCTCGACAAGCCGACGGTGGCGTCGCTGTCCGACCCGGCCTGGGTCGACGTGACGACGATCGTCGACGAGAACGTGGTGCGGCTGATCGTGCCGAAGCTGAAAAAGGCCGGCGCGCGCGGCATCGTCGAGTATCCTCTCAACAAGATCATCGAATGATGGACGGACATCATGCCGCCGCCGGTCCTGCACATGTCTCTGGCCAAATCGCTGGCCGACGCGCTGGTCCTGCGCGACATCGACGCTGACCGCGGCGCCTACTATCTCGGCGCAACCGCCCCCGACATTCGCGCGATCACCCGCTGGGAGCGCGAACGCACGCACTTCTTCAACCTCGACGACTTCGGCCACCAGGACAGCGTCAGGACGATGTTCGCGGACTACCCGGAGCTGGGTGCGCGCGCCAAGGTGACCGCGGGCACGGCGTCGTTCCTTGCCGGCTACATCACCCACCTGGTCCTGGACGAAGGCTGGATCTCGGAGGTCTACCGGCCCCTGTTCGGCGAGCGGTCGGCGCTGGCCGGCTCGGAGCGGGCCAACGTCATGGACCGCGTGATCCAGTTCGAGCTCGACCGCCAGCGGCGCGAGGACCGCGATGCCGTGGAAGCGATGCGCGCCGACATCGCCTCGACGGCGCTGGAGGTCGCGGTCGGCTTCATCGATATGGACACGCTGGCCCGCTGGCGCGAGGTGAACCTCGACTTCCTGCAGGCGCCGCCAACCTGGGAGCGCTTCCGCAATGTCGCCAGCCGCCACCTCAGCGCCTACGGCGTGACGGACCCGGCGCAACTCGAAGCCTTCATGGCGGAGGTGCCGACGCTGCTCCAGGAGACGGTCGACCACGTCGGTTGGGGGCGGGTGCAGGCCTATCTCGACGGCGCCATGAGCAGGGCCAGGGACGAAGTGCGGAGCTACCTCTCGTGAGGGTCATCGTCGGGGCGGAGGAGGCGCGCCGCACGGTCCTGCGCCGCCGGCCTGCCAGCGAGGCCGAGCTTTCGCCGCGCGCCCGCAAGCGCACGGCCGAAGTCATGGGCGCCGAGGTCAGCGCGCACGAAGCCGTCCGCCGCATCATCCGCGACGTGCGCGAGCAGGGCGATGCCGCCGTCCGCCGCTACTGCGAGGCCTTCGACGGCGTGCCGCACGCATCACTGGAAGTGCCGCGCGCGGACGTCGAGCGCTCGCTGGGCGAGATACCCATCGACCTCAAGGAGGCGCTGGAGTTCGCTGCCGGCCGTATTCGCCGCTACCACGAAGCCCAGGCCCGGCGCGTCATGACCTCGTACGAGGAGGACGGCCTGGGCGTCCGCGTGCGGCCGCTGGAGACGGTCGGCTTCTATGTCCCCGGCACCTTCCCCGTGTACCCGTCCTCCGTGCTGCACACGCTGATCCCGGCAAAGGTGGCGGGCGTCTCGAGGCTGATCATGGTCAGCCCGGCGGACCGGACGGGCAGCGTGCCGGCCGTGAAGCTGGCCGCGGCGGCGATTGCCGGCGTCGACCGCGTATTCATGGCCAGCGGCGCCCAGGCGATCGGCGCTCTGGCCTACGGGACAGAGACGGTGCCGCGCGTCGACAAGATCGTCGGGCCGGGGAACATCTTCGTGACCCTGGCCAAACGCGAGGTCTTCGGCGACGTCGGCATCGACTCGATCTACGGGCCGACCGAGACCGTCGTGGTCGCGGACGAAAGCGCCGACCCGGTGCTGTGCGCTGTCGACATGATCGCCCAGGCGGAGCACGACGAGATGGCGACGCCGCTGCTGATCACCAGCTCGCGCGAGCTCGCGGACCGCGTGGTCGCCGAGGTCATGAAGCGCCTCGTGGACCTGCCGCGCGGCTCCGTGGCGCGCGCCGCAATCGAAGGGCAGGGCGGCGCCGTTGTGGTCGCAAGCATCGAGGAGGCTATCGCGCTTGCGAGCGAGTTCGCGCCGGAACACCTCTGCATCATGGCCAGGGACGCGCGGCGCCTCTCAGCGCTGGTCAAAAACGCCGGCGGCATCTTCATCGGCGAGAGCTCGCCGGAAGCCATCGGCGACTACACCGGCGGCCCCAGCCACGTCATGCCCACGGGCGGCGCCGCGCGCTTCGCCTCGCCCCTGAGCGTGCTCGACTTCCTCAAGTTCAGCACCGTGATGGAGATCCGCGACGAAGACGTGATGAAGCTGGGGCCTGCCGGCGCCCGCATCGCCTACGCCGAAGGCCTCGAAGGCCACGCCCGCGCCATCGAAGAGAGGCTGCCGAAGTGAGCGCCGATCGCGATTCTTCCGCCTCCCCTCCTCTTGATGGGGGAGGGCGTCGTCCTGAGCCGGTCGAAGGAGCTGGGGGTGGGGGCTGGCTGCGCCGGTGGGTGCAGCCGCACCTTCTCAAGATCCCCGGCTACGTGCCGATCGAGCCGCCGGACGTGCTGGCGGAGCGCATCGGCCTGCCGGTGGAGGCCATCGTCAAGCTGGACGGCAACGAAAACCCTTACGGACCTTCGCCGCGGACGCTGGCGGCGCTGGCCGGCGCCCACGGCTACAACATCTATCCCGACCCCGAGCAACGGCGCCTGCGCGCGGGGCTTGGGGAGTACGCCGGCCTGGGGGCGGACCACATCGTGGCCGGCGCCGGCAGCGATGAGCTGATCGACCTGGCGACGCGGATGTTCGTGGCGCCCGGGGACGCGATCTTGAACTTCCCGCCGACCTTCGGCATGTACGCGTTCTCGGCAGAAGTGCAGGGTGCCAGGGTCATCAACCTGCCGCGACGGCACGACTTCACCCTGAAGCTGGACGGCTTCGCCGACCAGGCCCGCAAGGCGCGCCTGATCTTCGTGGTGTCGCCGAACAACCCCAGCGGCACCCCGCTGGCCGCGGAGGAGCTGGGCGTCCTGCTGCAGACCGGCCGCCCCGTAGTGGTCGACGAGGCGTACGCCGAGTTCGCGGGCGAGAGCTACGCGCGCCTGGTGCCGAACCATCCCAACCTGATGGTCCTGCGCACCATGAGCAAGTGGGCGGGGCTAGCAGGCCTGCGTGTCGGCTACATGGTGGCCTCACCGGAAATCACCGAGGTGGCGCTGAAGGCCAAGCAGCCTTACAGCGTCAGCGTCGCGGCGGAGACGGCGGCGCTGGCCAGCCTCCAGGATCGGGAATGGCTGATGGCCAACGTCGCGAAGCTGGTCCAGGAGCGCGAGAGGCTTGGCTTCGGAGCTGGCGAAGCTGCCTGGCTGGGAGGTCGTGCCCTCGCAGGCGAACTTCATCCTCTGCCGGCTGGCAGTCCTGGACGCGAAGGACTTGCGCGACAGGCTGGCGAGCAAAGGGATCATGATCCGATACTTCGATACGCCGCTGTTGCGGAACTACGTGCGCATCAGCGTCGGCAAGCCCGAACATACGGAACGCCTGATGGTGGAGCTGCAGGCGATCATGGCAACGCCCACCAATCCGAAGACGCAGCAGAGGCCTTCAGGCCTCCAGGGGCGGGGCGGGGGCGCGCCGCGGCCGCGATGGGACCCCGGCCTCGGCGCCGGGGACGAAGGAAGAAAGCATGGCCCTACATGACATTGACCGCTGACCGAAAGGCCTCTTACCGGCGCGAAACGCGCGAAACTTCGATCGAGGTCGTCTGGGACCTGGACGGCAGCGGCGTCAGCGACGTCTCCACCGGCATCGGCATGCTGGACCACCTCATCGACCAGCTGGCGCGCCACGGCCTATTCGACATAACGGTGAAAGCGACGGGCGACCTCCACATCGACCCCCACCACACGATGGAGGATGTCGGCATCGCGCTTGGTCGCGCCTTCGCCGAGGCGGTAGGCGACGCGACGGGCATTGTCCGCATGGGCGACGCCCTGGTGCCGCTCGATGAGACGCTGGTCCAGGTCGCGGTCGATGTCTCCGGCAGGGGATACGCGTCCGTCAACTGTCCCTGGACGGGTACCAGCGTCGGCGACATTCCTGCGGACCTCGTCGAGCACTTCCTGCAGTCGCTGGCGCGCGAGGGCAAGTTCAACCTGCACGTCCGCCTGGTCGCGGGCGTGAACGACCACCACAAGGCCGAGGCAATCTTCAAAGCGCTGGCGCGCGCGCTCTGCGCCGCCACGCGACCCGACCCACGGCGCGCCGGCCAGACGCCGAGCACAAAGGGCGCGATCGGCTAGCGAGGACCAGGGAACAAGAACAGGGGCCGGACGCGGTCTCGCCCCTCCGGACTCTGCCCTGTTCCTTGTCCCCTATTGCCGGCGTCAGATCGCGCCGCTGAAGGTGTCGCAGGCGTTGAGGTCGCCGCTTTCGTAGCCGGTCTGAATGTGGTCGCCGTACTCATGGGCAAGGACGTAGGCCTGGGCGAAATCGCCGCCGCGGGCGCCGAAACGAGACCGAAGCTCATGCGGGAGGGCGCGCGCCCGTATCTGTTTCACTACCAGCCGGCGCAGGCCGGCACTGACAAGCCTTCAGGTTGACAGGCCCGGCAGATCGACAGGATGATCTGCCATCGACTCCTGAAGGAGAGATAGGCCATGCCAGCACTCGACGGACTGAAGATCCTCGACCTCACCCAGTACGAAGCCGGCACCTCTTCGACCCAGCTTCTCGCCTGGCTGGGGGCGACCGTCGTGAAGGTGGAACAGCCCGGCGTGGGCGACCCCGGCCGCCACACGGAGCCGGGGATCGGCGACTCGATCTACTTCCTCAGCTTCAACTCCAACAAGCGCAGCCTGGCGATCAACCTCAAGTTGGACGAGGGCCGGTCGCTGTTCCTGGACCTCGTCGAGCGCTTCGATGTGGTGGTCGAGAACTTCACTCTGGGCACGCTGGAGGACATGGGCCTGGGCTACGAGGTCTTGAAGGCGCGCAACCCGCGCATCGTCTACGCGACGATCAAGGGCTTCGGCGCCTCAGGTCCGTACGGCTACTTCAAGTCCTACGATATGGTCGCCCAGGCCGCGGGCGGCGCCTTTAGCGTCACCGGCGCCCAGGACGGCCCGCCCATGCGCCCGGGGGCGCTGATGGGAGACACGGGGTCCGGCCTCACGCTGGCCGTCGGCATCCTGGCCGCCTACGTGCAGGCACAGCGCACCGGCCTCGGCCAGATGGTTGAGGTCTCGATGCAGGAGGCCGTCCTCAACTTCCTGCGCACCAACCTCTCCCACCGCGAGCGCGACGCCACGCGGGCAATGCCAAGGCGGGGCAATCGCACCGTCGTGCCCACGGACCTTTACCCCTGCGCGCCGGGCGGGCCCAACGACCACGTCTACATATTTACGGCGACATCGAAAATGCTCGACGTCTTCTGTACGACGATCGGCCGGCCGGAGCTGCTGGCGGACGAGCGCTTCTCGACGCCGCAGGGCCGCCGCGCCAACGGCGACGAGCTCTGGGCGATCATCGCCGAGTGGACGCGGGCGCGCACGAAGTGGGAGGTCATGGAGACGCTGGGCACGGCCGGCGTGCCCTGCAGCGCCGTCTACGACACGCTCGACATCTTCGCCGACCGCCATCTCGCCGCGCGTGGCGCGATCATGACCATCGACCACCCTGTGCGCGGCGCCTGGGAGTATCCAGCGCCGCCGGTGCGCCTGAGCGAGTCGAAGGTTGGGATCGTACCCGCACCGCTGCTCGGCGGCAACACCGAAGAAGTCCTGCGCCAGGAGCTTGGCCTGGACGACGCCTCCCTGCGCCGCCTGGCCGAATCCGGCGTCCTTGGCGTGATCCAGGAGCCGGCAAGGGCGTGAGCAAAGTCATCAGTAATTAGTCATTAGTAATTTAGCAATTAGTTTTCAGGCATCGGCGGAGGGCTCGGTCAGAGCTTGCGGCCAATCGTCCAAATGATAGACGAAGCGGTTCTCCGGACTAATGACTAATGGCTCACCGCTTCCGCGCCTCGACCAGGTAACGGACCTCCGCAAGCTCGATGCCTTCGCCACGGTCGAGGTCACGTTCGAGCGCGAGCAGGGAATCAAGATCGTGTCCGAGCGGGTCGAAGCCGGGGATACACCATGGCATAACGCAGAGCTGGTATACCAGCTCGCCCAGGTCGTATGCCGCCTGGCTGAAGTGGCGTTGGGCACTCGCGATCGCCAGCCCGGCAGCGATGAAGCCGGCCTGGTAGTAGGCCCAGTGGTCGCCGTGGAAGAGCATTCGCGGGAAGTAGTCGCGTAGCTCGTCCCATGCATAGCTATCGACCTGCTGAGTGAGCACTGCGCCGCCGGGGGCCAGGACCCGCGCCGTCTCGAACGGGTCGAGGATCTCGTGGCGGTCGAGCACCAGGTCGAAGGCGCCGTGTCGGAAAGGCAGGATTGTCGACTGGCAGTGAAGGACCACGGCGCCAAGGGGCCGCAGGCGCGCCGCCGCTATGGGCGCGTTGACGGGCCATTCCTCCGTCGCGGCCGCGCGGCCGCGATAGCCCTGGAGGATTTCGGCGAGACGCTCGCCGCCGCCGGTGCCGAGGTCGAGGACGGACGACGCCCCGGCAAGCAGCTCGCGCGCGCGGAAGGCGTAATCCCAGGGCGCCGGGTCGCCTAGAGGCTTGGGCGAGTAATCGAAGACCCAGCCCGAGAAGCCGGCGGCGCGCTCAGCGTAGGGCCGCAGGCGCTCGCGAAGTTGTTGGGCGTCGGTTGAAGTCACGCCACAGCTTCGCCGAGGCGGGGAGGAGCCGCAACCTGCGCGGTGCGGGCGTTAACGGAAGTAGGCGTTGAGGGCGTCGATGAAGCTGGTGTAGTAGGCAGCCAGGCTCACCTGAAAGAACGTGAGGCTCAATACCAGCGCCGTCGTGAGGAACACGAGGACCATCTGGAACTCGAGCGTGGCCTGACCGTGCTGGTCCTTGCGAAAAGCGGCCGTGTGCTTGTTCATGTCGCCCTCCCTGGCGTTCGTTATCCCTGGTGTCTAAGAAACGCTGAGTGGCGTGCGGACATAACAGGCGCTGATCAGCCAGCCCTCACATGCATTTCAGGGCCCTCAAGGCTGACTGGACCGATGGGGCTATGTTCCGTTCGTCTTGAGGCTCTCGAAGGGCGCCCCTACCGTTCGTCCTGAGGCTCTCGAAGGGCGCCTCTACCGTTCGTCCTGAGGCTCTCGAAGGGCGGACGGGGCGTCGACGTCACGAGCCCACGCTCCGGATCATGCTTACGAGAACCGGGCGCCCGTCCGTGGTTCGAGGGCCTCACCACCAACGGAAAGGAAGCTCTCTTTCTGACACCACCACGAGGAAAACGCATCCTTCTGACACCACCACGATTGGAAGGCAGCCCTCCTTCGACACGCTGGGCGGTGCGGTAGGGAGCAGTTTACATAACTAACGGTTGCGGGTGCGCAGTGCGCGCTGGATCTCGCGGTCCGCCTCGCGCTTGGCGATGGCCTGGCGCTTGTCGTACTGACGGCGGCCGCGCCCGAGGCCCAGCTCCACCTTGGCGACGCCGTCCTTGAGGTAGAGGCGCAGCGGCACCAGGCTGAGTCCGCCTTTTTCGACGCTTTCGGTCAGTTCGCGGATCTGGGATCGGTGCAGCAGCAGCTTGCGCGGGCGGGCGGGCTCGTGCCCGAAGTAGCTCGCGGCCTTGTACTGGGGGATGTGCGAGCCCAGGAGCCAGAGCTCGCCGCGTTCGGGCCGGGCGAAGGCCTCCTGCAGGCTGACTTTGCCCTCACGGATCGACTTGATCTCGCTGCCGGTCAGGACCAGGCCCGCTTCGACGCGTTCGATGATCTCGTAGTCGTGCAGGGCCTTGCGGTTGAGCGCAATGGTCTTGTCGTCGGCCAAGGAGCGCTCCTTTCGAGCGCAGCGTGTGCCGGCCGGTGGTAGTGGCCGCTGGTCAGCTTAGCGTCAGGGTACGGATGCCCGCAGTTGTCCCTGGAGGATGTCGACAGCGCGGGACATCTGCGGGTCGCGTCGCGCGTCGATGTCCTCATCGGACGGGACGACTTCGACGTCGGGTCGGATGCCCACCTTGTCGATGAGGGCGCCGCTTGGGGTCAGCCACTGGGCGATGCTGACGAAGACGGCGCCGCCGTCCTTGAGCTCGCGGGCAATGTTCACCGTGGCCTTGCCGAAGCTGACCTCGCCCACCAACTGGGCGCGGCCGTTATCGTGCAAGGCGCCGGCGAGGACTTCGGCCGCACTGGCGCTGAACTTGTTCTGCAACAAGACGATCGGCACGCCCGTGGAGACGCCTGACTTGGCCGTGAAGTTTTGCTCCCGCCCGTCCTTGTTGCGCTGGGTGAGGATGGTGCCCTTGTCCAGGAACATGTCGGCGACGCTGACGACGGCGGTCAGTAGGCCGCCGGGATTACCGCGCACGTCCAGGACAATTGCCTTGGCGCCGGCGTTTTGCTGCTCCTTGATCGCCTCGTCCAGCTCCTGCGGCGTGCGGGCGGTGAACTCGCGGATGCGGATGTAGCCGATGCCGGCGACGTCTTGGCCGGATGAGTTCTTGAAGCCCTGGGCCGGCGGCACCGTCGAGACGCTTTCGACGTTGATGGGAGCGCGCGTGAGGGTCAACTCCTCTTCCTTACCGGTTTCGACGTGCTTGATTTTCACCCTGACGGTGGTGCCTTTGGGCCCGCGAATCTTGAGGACCGTCTTCTCGGTGGTCCAGCCGTCGGTAGATTCGCCATCGACGGCGAGGATGGTGTCGCCGGCTTTGATGCCGGCGGCTTCGGCCGGGGTGTTCTTGATCGGCGCGACGATGACGATCTGGTTGCCTTGCTGCGAGATGGTGGCGCCGATGCCTTCGAAGGTGCCGCTGGGCAGGACGTTGACCTTGTAGGTGTCCGGGTCGATGTAGTAGGTGCCGGAGTCGTTGAGGCTGTTGAGGAGGCCGTTTATCGCGGCTTCGTAGAGGGTCTGGTCGTCGAGGTTGTCAGGTTTGACATAATCGCGGCCCAGAATCGAGCGAATATCGTTGAGGACGCCGTAGTCGAACTGTGACGACGTTGGCGCGCTGGGTGCGCTATTGCTTGTCGTCGTCGACGTCTTGTCGGCCGTCTCTCGGCCGAGGACGAAGAAGAGGAGCGCGATGACGATGATGAGAAGCCCGCCGGCAACGCCGACGAGGATCTTCGTCAGTGAGTCCTGAGTGTTTTTGCCTTGCGCTTGTTCCACAGAGGGTCTCCCGTTTCGATTACGAGGAAAAGTCTAGCATGGCCATATTCGGCCCGACAATTTGAATTCAGGAGCCCGCGCCCGCCGGCTGCCTGATCTACGCTGGGGACGATACATAACATATATAGTGCGAAGTTATACTGAGCCTCTTGGGGCTCAGCTCGCGAAGGGATTGGTTATGGTTAGCCCTTCAATGAGCTGCCCCGCCTGGAGGTCTTCGCTCAGAAGCCGCGAACAACCGGCTTCGAGGGCCGCAGCAATGATCAGCGAATCGTAGAATCCGTACTGATGTCGGGAATGCACCACAAGAGCCCTGGCGTACAAGTCTTCGCTGGGCATCACCCGCCACAAAGGCATCAGCACGTCTTCCAGTACGCGGCCGATGGGTAGCGCCTGCGCCTTGCGCGTGAGGACGTTCAGCACCTCTTGCACCACCTGAAAGCTGATAAACGCATTTCCGACAAGTGCATCGTCAACTATTTGCCGCGCGATCTCTTGTTTTCGCTGGTCCACGTCGAATGCGTAGAGGATGACATTAGAGTCCAGAAAGTCACCGCTCATTCATCTCGTCCCGCGTATAGGGGCCGCGCAGTTGCACCGTCTTCCGCAGCTCGTCAATCGTGTGCAGCGCTCGCTCGGCGCGCTCACGACGGCCGACGTAGTCCGCGAGCCAGGCGCGGAACTGCTCGTTGAGCGTGGTGTTCTGACGGCGCGCTTTCTCTCGGGCCTCTTCGATAAGCCTTTCGTCCGCGCTCAAAGTGATGTTTTTCATGGCCACCTCCGCACGAGTCTAGTGTACACGAGAGCAGTGCCCTTGACTTGTGCTTTTCTTGGTTTTGCTGCCGTCGGTTTCTTATTGACAATTAGAACGTCTGTACTACAATGAGACTTCCTCCGACCCCGCCCGGAGTTCCTTCGACGAGGCTCAACGGCCTCTGCCAAAAGGATGAAACGTGAGGCCATGCGTATAGCCGCGGTCTTCCTGCCTCATCTTCCATGCGTCGCCGAAGCCGCGCGCGACCCCGCGCTCAACGGCCGGCCGCTGGTCATCGGCGACTCGGAGCAGCCGAAGACGGTGCTGGACTGCTCGTCGCAGGCGTTGGTCCAGGGCGTGCGGCCGGGCATGCTGATCCGCCAGGCCATGAGCCGCTGTCCCGACGCGGCCTTCCTGCCGCCGGACCCGGCGCATTACCGCGACACCTGGGAGGCGGCGCTGGCGGCCCTGGACGAGATCAGCCCCGAGATCGAGGACAGCCGCCTGGGCCGCGCTTACGTCAACATCAGCGGCCTGGAGCCTCACTACCGCGACGACCTGGCCCTGGGCGACGCGATCGTCAATGCCGTGCGCGAGACCACGGGCATCGAGCCCAGCGCCGGCATCGGCGACTCGAAGTTCGTGGCCTTCGCGGCCGCGGCCGTCAGCGCGCGCGATGAGGTCACGGTTGTGCCGGCAGGACGCGCCGCGGCCTTCCTGGCGCCGCTTGACGTGACGTTATTGCCGGTCTCGCCCCAGACTCAGGAGCGTCTGGGCATGCTGGGCCTGGAGAGCATCGGCGAGGTGGCGCGGATCCCCGCCGGGGCGCTGATGACCCAGTTCGGCCGCGAAGGCGAGAGGCTCTGGGAGTTATGTAACGGTGAAGACCGCGAACCCTTAAGGGTGCGACGCCGCGTCGAGGTCCTGGAGCAGAGCCTGGCGTTCGAAACCGCGGTTGCCGGCATCGACGTCATAGTCGCCGGCGGCAACCAGCTTCTCTCGCGCCTGCGCCTGCCCCTGCGGGGGCGCTCCGCGCGCGAACTCTGCCTGCGCGCCGAGCTTTCGACCGGCCGCAGCTGGGAGAAGCGCATCGTCTTCCGCGAAGCGATCAGCGAGAGCGACCGCCTCACCTACATCCTGAAGTCGACCCTGAACGCGGCGCCGCCGCCCGCCCCCGTGAAGAGCCTGACGCTGCGCCTCTCCGGCATCGCCGGCGAGACCGGCAAGCAGCTCACTTTCGGCGACAAGAGCCGCCTTCAGCGCCAGCTCGAGGAGGCTATTCGCCAGCTCAAGGCCCGCTACGGCTTTTCGCCGATATACCGCTGCGTGGACGTGGAACCATGGTCAGTCATCCCGGAGGAGAGGCAGGTCCTCGTCGAGTCCGACGCCTGAAGGAGCCGCGGCCTCTTCAGGTGCACGCGGACGATGACGGCCTGCCGACGCACATTATGTCGAGTTCCCCTGCCGCGCCCATCAGGCTCTTGCGGCGCCCCTGGAGGATCGACCAGCTCTGGTGGCGCCCCGGCGAGGCCGTGAGCCGGCGCTACTTCCGCGTCGCGCCCGAAGACGGGCCGCCGCTGACCCTGTACCAGGACCTGCTCACGGGCCTCTGGTTCCGGCAGGAGTATTAGCTATCGCACTACATAGCGATGGACTTTTCCGAAAGCAGCCTGCGATAGGCCTGGGAATAGCGACTGCTACCGCTGAGAAAGGAGACGACCGTGGTGTCGCACACCACAAACTCCGCCATACGGGGCTAGTCAGAACTCTGCCCGCGGAGCTCGCGAATCATGCTGACGAACTCCTCGACTTCTTTCTCGCTGCGCCAGATCTCATCGGCAAGATGTTCGTAATCCGGACGCCTGTCCGAAATACCCTGCACGCGCGCGAGTTCCTGCACCCTCGAGTGAGGCTGCGTCGCTGGCCTGGCCAACCCGCGTCTGGCCTTCCTTTGAACTGCCATACCCGTAGATCTAGAGATATGGATACCCGACACGCACTACGACTAACGTACTCCTATGCGCAGAATCATTCTGATTGCTTTGTCATTTGTACTCGGAGCCGGCATTGTCATTGGAGTGAGCCTCCTCCTGACCGAGCCAGCATCAGCGAGTTGCAGACGAACTGTATTCGTAGGGCCTCAAGCAACCTCCTCGCGAAGCTCGGGCGCTCCGGCTCACTATCTTGTTATCCCTTGAAGGCCTCCCCACTGCTTCGCCATAGACATCGAAGTAGAGACCGAAGCCCACGTTATCGAGCTATTGGCCAGATCTTCGAAGCGCGTCAAATGCGACCGTTTGCTGGACGGGAGACAGTACCGCAAAGGATCGAATACATAATCCGGCTACCGCAACAGTTACCGCCGATTCTCTCGCCACCGTACCAGCTCTGAGGCCGTGAGCCGGCGCTACTTCCGCGTGGCGCCCGAGGACGGGCCGCCGCTAACCCTGTACCAGGACCTGCTCACGGGCCTGTGGTACCGGCAGGAGTACTAGAGTGGCAATCACCCGCGCTCTGTTGTGGCAGCCATTCGATCTTGAGCATGTCCTGGACCGCCTTGAATTCCGGGTCGCCGGTTACCAGAATCGCTCCCTAGCCGCTGGGTCAGAGCGGCGGCTAGCAGTCCGCATAGGACATCGGGTGACGTGCCTTAATCCGCGCTGCTCTCAGAGCCTAGGTCACGGTCGACGAGACGAACTCGATCTTGTAATGTTCAAGAGTATCCCGAGAAGCCTCCCTCCGCTTTGTCTTCATTGGTCTTGTGTATCGTCTTATAGAAGGCCTCCCCAAGATTCGCCATAGACATCAGAAATTCCAGGGCCCCCGTTATCGAGCTCGTTGAGCAATTCTCTCGACGCGGTCAGCTCCGGGTTCGTCCTGAAAAAACGCCAGTACCGCAAAGCTATCCAATACGTAATCCCTAGACGCGGTGGAACGTCTATTTTCTCGCCACGCACGAGCCTCCGCTCGTCCTTTTCCACTTCCTGCCGATGTTCTTTTACCAGTTCCATTGCCAGCGATGGCCCACCTTTGAGCAGCCGTGTCCGTACGCGATCGGGTCGTCGGGTGCCTTCATGATCGCTATCCGGCCGCCGGCGTCGAAAATCAAGAAGCTTGTCACCCGGACGTGATCCGATGCCTTTTCCGGAACTCTTTCGGGATCACTAGCCAACCCTTCTTCGACACCGTTGCGGTCGGCCGTTTACTGCCTTTCCGGTCATTACTGCATCACTGCCTCAGAATATACTTCGGAATAGTCACCGAAATGGTATTACGTATGTACTGCGAACTCCACCTCCACTCCTGCTTCTCCTTCCGCGAAGGAGCCTCCACGCCCCTGGAGCTGGTGCTAGAGGCGAAGAAGCTCGGCTATGCGGCCCTGGCCCTCACGGACCACGACAACCTTGCCGGGGCGATGGAGTTCGCCCGCACGGCCAAAGCCTGGGGCATCCGGCCGATCACCGGCGCCGAGATCACGCTGGCGGACGGCCACCACCTCACCCTGCTGGCGGAATCGCCCCGAGGCTACGCCAACCTCTCGCGCATGCTCACGCGCGCCAACCTCTCCTGCCCTCGCGGCCAGCCTCGCGTCGACTTCGATTGGCTGCCGGAGCACGCCGAAGGCCTGATCGCGCTCTCCGGCTGCCGCAAGGGCGAGGTGCCGTCGCTGGTCGAGGCCGGCGCCCTGCGTGAGGCCCGGGAGGCCGCGGACCGCCTGGGCTCCGTCTTCGGGCGCGGCAGCTTCTTCCTGGAGCTGCAGGACAACCTCTCGTTCACGGACGAGCCGCGACTGGAAGCGCTGGTGAAGCTCGCCGGCGAGCTCGGGCTCGGCTATGTGGCGGCTAACAACGTCCACTATCACACCCGCGACCGCCACCGCCTGCACGATGTCCTCACGGCCGTGCGCGAGAAGTTGACGCTGGAGGAAGCGCGCCCCCTTCTGCGCCCAAACTCCGAGTTCTACCTCAAGGCGCCGGCGAAAATGGAGCGCCTGTTCGCGGACCTGCCGGCGGCGGTCCAGAACTCACAGGTGATCGCGGAAAGGTGCAACCCTCTCCCCCTGGCCCCCTCTTCCAGGGAAGGAGAGGCGGGACGTGAAGGGGAGAGCTTAGTAGCCAGCTTGGTGCCCGCTCGTCCTTCGACAGGCTCAGGACGAACGGAAGAGGCCTCTGGCTTGCCCGCTCATCCTTCGACAGGCTCAGGACGAACGGAAGCGGCCTCAGGCTCAGGACGAACGGGAAAAGCCTCTGGCGTTCCTTACAGGCTGCACGTTGAGCCTCCCCTGAAAGTCGCCGAGCCTGCTGCTACGTACACAACTAAGGCTCCTCTGTCAGGCGCTCTTGAATCAGAAAGCCCTCTTACCGTTCGTCCTGAGCTTGTCGAAGGACATCCTGAGCTTGTCGAAGGGCGAGCGGGGCGCGAGCGCGCCCTTCCCTCCCCCTCTCCGCCTCCGGACTCCCCTCTCCTTGATGGGAGAGGGGCAGGGGGAGAGGGCTTCGACCTCATTCGCGACCTGAGCTACCAGTTCCCCGACTACGAATCCGCGGACGGCCGCGGCGCCGACGACTTTCTAGCAGACGTATGCCTGATTCGCGCGCGGGAGCTGTACGGCGCCCGCTTCCGCGAGGTTGAGCCGAAGTTGCGCAACGAGCTGGAGATCATCCGCGCCGGCAACCGCGCCGGCTTCTTCCTGCGCATGTGGGAGCTGATGCGGACCGCGCACGAGAACAACCTGCCCGCCCGCGGCCGCGGCTCTTCGGTGGGGTCGCTGGTCTGCTACCTCCTCGGCCTCTCCGGCATCGACCCGATCAAGTACAACCTCTTCGTCGGCCGCTTCCTGAACGAAGCGCGGCTCGAGGAGGACGTGCCGGACATCGATATCGACTTCGGCCGCGACGCCCGCGACCAGATGTTCCGCACCATCTTCGACAAGTACACGACCTCGCACGCGGCCCAGGTCTGCAACTTCATCCAGTACCGCTACCCCAGCGCCGTCCGCGACGTCGGCAAGGCGCTGGGCCTGCCTCCCGGCGACATAGACAAGGTGGCGAAGAAGATGCACAGCCGCTTCGCCGGTAGCCTGGGGCATGAGCTGGCGCAGATGCCGGAGTTCGAGTCGCGGCTCCGGTCGCCTGGGCTCGCCGGGGCGCGGGTCTGGCAAGACTTCTTCAGCCTGGTCGAAGAGCTGCGCGGCTTCCCCCGTCACCTCAGCCAGCACTCCGGCGGCGTCATCATCTCCACCACTCGCATCGACGAGCAGGTGCCGGTCGAGCGCCCGGCGATGGAGGGGCGCTTCATCTGCCAGTGGGACAAGGACTCGGTCGCGGACGCCGGCATGATCAAGCTGGACTTGCTCGCCTACCCCACCCTGGACCAGCTCTATCGTGGTGTCCGTTATGTAAAGGAACGCCATGGCCGCATCATCGACCCCGCCGCCGAGTCAGACCTCGGCATACCCCTGGACGACCCCGAGGTCTACGCCATGATCCAGGAAGGCGACTCCATCGGCATTGTCCAGATCCAGAGCCGCGCCCAGATCCAGGTGCTCCTGCAGGTCAGGGTCCAGACCATCCATGACCTGGTGATCCAGGTGGCGCTGATCCGCCCCGGCCCCATCCAGGGCGGCGCCGTGAACCCCTACATCGCCCGTTCGCTCGGCAAGCAGCCGATTACCTTCGACCACCCCAGCCTTGAAGAGGTGCTGGGCGAGACCAAGGGCGTGTTCATCTTCCAGGAGCAGGTGATCCAGGCCGCGATGGCGATCGCCGGCTTCACGCCCGGGCAGGCGGAGCTGCTGCGGCGGGCGATGAGCCGCAAGCGCTCCCGCGAGGCAATGGAGCAGCTGCGCGAAACCTTCCTGGCCGGCGCGAAGAGCAAGGGAGTCTCGCCTCAGACAGCGGCGACGGTGTACGAGAAGATCCTGGCCTTCGCCGAGTTCGGCTTCCCGAAGTCGCACGCCGCGGCGATGGCCGAGACCGCGTACAAGGTCGCCTGGCTCAAGCGCTACTACGCCCCGGAGTTCTACTGCGCCCTGCTCAACGAGCAGCCGATGGGCTTCTACAGCGAGGAGGTCATCTGCAACGACGCCCGCCGCCACGGCATCGATATCCGCGGCATCGACGTCAACCACAGCCGGGTCGAGTGCACGATCGAGGCCCTCTCCCCCGGCCCCTCTCCCAGGCGGGGAGAGGGGAGTGGGATCGGAATCCGTCCCCCCTCTCCCTCCCTGGGCCACGTCCTGAGCCTGTCGAAGGGAGAGGGGCCGGGGGAGAGGGACGCCGTCCGCCTGGGTTACCGCTACGTCAAAGGTATCGGCGAGGCTGCGTGGCCGGTGCTGGACGAAGAGGCGGAGAAGGGGCCGTTCGCCTCGCTCTGGGACTTCTGGCGGCGCACGCACCTTGGCCAGGAGGCGATCGAGAACCTGATCCGCCTCGGCGCCTTCGCCTTCACCGGCCTGCACGAGCGCGAGCTGATCTGGCAGCTCGGCACCTTCCACCAGCCCCTGGCCGCCCGCTGGCCGCAGGCCGCCCGTCAGCGGCCGCTACAGCTCGCGTTCGAGTCCGACGGCGTCGAGCTGAGGCAGATGACCCATAAGGAGCGCGTCATCGCCGATCTGGTCCTGACCGGCATCGCCGTGCGCGGCCATTCGATGGACCTGATCGCCGACTACCTGAACGAAGGCATCGCGCCGAGCCATATGGTCGCGGCCATGGAGGCAGGGACGCCGGTGACTGTGGCGGGCCTGGTGGCTGTGCGTCAGGCGCCGGAGACGGCGAAAGGCTTCGTCTTCCACACCCTGGAGGACTACTTCGGCCACGTGAACATCATCACCGCCCCGAAGCTGGTGCCGAAGTACCGCGCCCTGATCGAAGGCGCGCCGGCGCTGATCGTGCACGGGCACATCGAGCGTCAGGAGCGGGCGGTCAACGTCATCGCCGAGCGCTTCGAGGCGATCCCGATCACGGAGGCGGCGACGCGCCGCGTCCACAGCTTCGGCTAGCTCTAATCCAGCGCTTCCGCTCGCACACGACGCGGGCCGGCCGCGGATTCGCCTTCCACCCTCACCCTGGGCAGGCGCCTACCCAGCCAGTTCGGCATCCACCAGTTCCTGTCGCCCAACAGCTCCATGGTCGCCGGCACGAGGATCAGCCTGACGACCGTGGCGTCGATGAAAATGGCAAAGGCCAGCCCGAACCCCAGAAGCTTGAGGGCGCGTTCAGGGCTAAGGATGAAAGCCCCGAACACGCAGACCATGATCGCCGCCGCCGCGGAGATCACCCGTCCTGTCGCTGCCAAACCATCGGCGACGGCGCGCGCGTTGTCGCCGTGCTTGTCGTACTCCTCACGCACCCTTGTGAGGAGGAAGACCTCGTAGTCCATGGACAGGCCGAAAATGATCGCGAACATCATCATTGGCGCCCAGGCTTCAATCGGTCCGCCCTTGCCCAGCCCGAACAGGCTACCCAGGTAGCCCCACTGAAAGACCGCCACCATTGCCCCGAAGGAGGCGCCAATGGACAGCATGTTCATGATCACCGCTTTCAAAGGCACGACCACGCTGTGGAACACGATCAGCAGCAGCAGGAACGAGAGGATCAGCACGGCGCCCATGAACCAGAGCAATCGTCCACCTATGTAGTCGGAGAAATCGACCACGATCGGCGGTCCGCCGGAAGTGTAGGCTTTGAGGCCGGTGCTCTCGGCCACGGGCGGGATCGTCTGGTTCCGCAGGCGGTGCACCAGTTCCGTCGTCTGTTTGTCCTGTGGCTCAGAATCGGCGAAGACGTTCACGATCGCCAGCTTCGCCTCCGGCATCGCCTGAGTCGCGATCGAGCCAACACCGGCGGTCCTGCCGATCGCGTCGCTAAACTGCTGCACCTTCGGCGCGTCGGCCGTGCCGTTGGGCGTGTCGATAACGATCCAGAAAGGCGAGTTGAACCCGGGGCCGAATGCTTGGGTCAGCATGTCGTAGGCACGCCGCGTCGTGTCGGTCTCCAGACGATTGCCGGCGTCGGCGAAGCCCAAACGCAGCGAGAAGACCGGTGCGGCCAGCAGCACCAGAATGGCCGCGCTCACAATCAATGCAGGCCACGGGTGCGACTGGATTATCCGGCTCCAGCGATACCAGAAGGAACGCGCCGCGTCGCCTTCGGCCGCGACGGCGCGGTGTGGGAGGCCAAAGCGGTCGATATTGCCGCCGACGAAACCCAACAGCGCCGGCAGGAGTGTGACGGCTGCCAGCATGGTCATGAGCACGGTCGCCACGGCGCTGAGCGACAGGCTGCGCATGAAGTCCAGGTTCATCATGAACATGCCCAACAGCGAGATGACTACTGTAAGCCCCGCGAACACCACCGCGCGTCCTGACGTATCCAGCGACAATATGATCGCATCGTGCGGTTCCAGGCCGTCGACCAGGCCCTGGCGGTATCGCGAGACGATCAGCAGCGCGTAGTCGATGCCAACACCGATGCCGATCAGGGCCGCGACCTGGGTGGTGAAGTCTGGAACGGCGAGGACGCGTGTCAGCAGACCTATGATCGCCGCGCCACAGCCGACGCCGAAAAGCGCCGTGCCGATGGGCAGGCCCATTGCCAGCACCGAGCCGAAAGCTATCAGCAGGATAAGGATGGCGGCGGCGATACCGATGAACTCCGTGGAGAAGTCCGAAAACTCAGCGAAGATGTCTCCGCCCAGTTCTACCTGCAGGCCGTCTAGCTTGACGTCCTGCCACAGGGCACGCACGGTCTTGCCGTCCTCGGTGAACTGCTCGTTCGGGCGGTCGGAGAGGTTGATTTCAGCGTAGGCGGTCTTCCCGTCCGCTGATATCTGGTGGGAGTTAGCCGGGTCGTACGGGCTGGTGATCTCCTCTCCTTCGAGCGCGTCTTCGAGCTTCGCGAAGAAGCCCTCCATCGTCCGCCGGACATCGGGGTTGCTGACCCCCTGCTCCGCTCTGAAGACGATCTGCCCGCTGAAGCCCGTGCGCTCGGAGACTCCCCGCTCCTTGAGAAGGTCCAGCGCCCGCGCGCTCTCGGATGCGGGCAACTCGAAGTCAGTGCGAAACACGCCACCAAATGCGGACGAAAGCGCGATTAGGCCAACGAGGACGACAACCCATCCGGCCAGCACGAAGCGGCGTTTGTGATAACAGAGTTCAGCTAGTCGGCGCATGTCGAATACCTCATCTAGGTTCGTGAATCAGGGGGGTCGGCGATACTGCCTCTACCACCGTACTCCACGACCGGCCTCAACCGCACGACGAGCGTGACACTTTTCACAGTATTGGCCGGCCACTTCTGGTCCCACTAGTACGTCGAACAAGGAAGCGCGAGATCGACATCACCGCCAAGGCGCCAGCGTGAATTTTTCGGGGGCCGGGGGAACACTGCCGAGCCGTGGGAACAGGCGCTGGCGCCCGATTTCGTGTGCCCGCTAAAGTTGCCGCTCAAGGAGATCCCATGCTCATCGATGTCCACGCCCACGTCGTCCCTGAACGCTTTCCCGCGAAGCCCGCGGGCCAGGACGCACGCTGGCCGCGGATGGACCATTTCGAGCCGGGTCGGGCCAGAATAATGATCGACGGCCAGAACTTCCGCACCGTGGTCGAAGGCGTCTGGAGCGCTCAGAAGCGGCTCGAGGACATGGCCCGTGACGGCGTCGATTCCCAGGTGATCTCGCCGATGCCGGAGCTGCTTTCGTATTGGCTCCCGCTGGACGACGCCAAGGCGATGGCGGAGTGCGTGAACTCGTACATCGCCGGGATGGTCTCCGAGTTCCCCGAACGCTTCCTCGGCCTCGGCATGGCGCCGTTGCAGGACCCGGACGCCGCTTGCCGCTCGCTCGAGGCGATAGCGCCGTTGGGCCTCGCCGGGATAGAGGTCGGCTCCAACATTCTCGGCCGCTCGTTGGGCGACGAGCGCTTTCTCGCGTTCTGGCAAGAGGTTGACCGCCGGCGGATGCCCGTCTTCGTCCACGCCCTGCACCCGACTTTCCGCGATCGCTTCACGGGCCCGGAGCAGGTCGAAAACGCCGTGGGCTTTCCGATGGATACGGGGCTGACAATCGCCTCGCTCATCACCAGCGGCACGCTGCAAGCCTGCCCCCACCTGAGCCTGGCCTTTAGCCACGGCGGCGGCAGCTTCCCGTTCATCCTGCCTCGACTCGAGAACGCCTGGAGCGGCGCCTGGAACGAAGACGAGCCTCTGCTCCCCGGCGCGCCCCCGAGCCAGCTTCGCCAGTCGCTGCCGGAGTCGCCCGCGAGCTACGCGAGGCGCCTGTACTACGACACGCTGGTCTTCGACCGCCGCGCGATCGCGTTTCTGGCGCAGATCATGGGCCCGGACCGGCTGCTTGTAGCGACGGACTACCCCTTCTTCCCCCGCGAGCAACCGGTGGGCGCCACGCTCAGGTCGATGGGGTTTTCGGAGGCAGATCTGCGGGCGATCGAATACGAAAACTGCCGGCGATTTCTCGGGCTGCCGCCGGACTGATTCGCGCCAAGAATAAGAGACGCCCTAGCGACAATATGGAGGGCTTCCTCGCTCAGCCCTGCCGGCGTCTAGCGCGTCTTGAGGTACATGAAGACGGCGATTGCCGCGGTAGGCGCCATGAGCACCGAGCACGCGACCATGCAGGCGTAGTCCTTATCGCCGATGTTCATCGGCAGGGAGATGGCCGCCAGCCCGAAGAGGACGGCCGCCGTATAGCCCGATCGCCGCATCCAGGTTAGCCTGCTGTCCGCATCGACGCCGGCTCGAAGGTTGTACGCCACGAGACCGAACCAGCCCGCGAAGGCGGCGTAAAAGACGCCGTCGATGGCTTCCGGCCGGAAGAAGGCGAATACGATGATGCTGAAGGTCGAGAGGATCAGCACGCACACCAGGTTCATCGCCGCTTCCGGCGTCATTGCCCCGCGGACGAGGCCGGTGCCGGTGCGCGCCCATGCGGTCAGGTTCGGGGCGCGCCGCTCTGCGGCGCTCGTCCCGGGGGACTCGATCGCAACCGTCCTTCGAAGCGTTTCGCTGACCATGGCGCCTCCTCCGGATCGAAGACTTCGCCTAAGAATACGCCCTTCAGGCCCGCCCCGGACGTTACAGCCGGCGGCCCCAACTTGACAGGCGCCTATAATCGCGCAGCCACGCGAGGAGGCGACCATGACGACGACACGCGCCCGTCCCGAGGACTGTCTGGCGAAGATCGATGGCGAGGCGCGCGTCAAAGGCCTCGACGGCGCGGTGCGCATCGTCCGCGACCGCTGGGGCATTCCCCACATCAAGGCTGCGTCGATGCACGACGCGGTCTTCGGGCAGGGCTATGCCATCGCCCAAGACCGGCTCTTCCAGCTAGAGCTGCGCAGGCATCAGGCCCGCGGCCAGACGGCCGCCTTCATCAACAAGGGTTTTCTGGCCCAGGACAGGTCCAACCGCCGCAACGGCTTCGCCCGGCTGGCCGAAGTCGAGTGGCAGGCGCAGTCGCCCGCGGCGCGTCTGGTCCTGGAGGCCTACGCCGCCGGCGTCAACGCCGCCATCGCCAGCCAACCGCGGCCGTTCGAGTTCGAGGTTCTCGACCACACGATGGCGCCCTGGTCGCCGGTCGACACGCTGGCGGTCATGAAGATGGTCGCCGTCGGCAACCAGTGGGCGCCGCGGATCAGGCGCGCGAAGCTCCTCGCGTCCAAGGGCGTGGACGCCGTCCTTAACTCGATCGCCGACCCGGTCCCCGGCATGGCCCTGATAACGCCATCCGGCGCCAGGTGGGAGCGGGAGGAGCACCCGTACCGGCGCGCCCTCGCGGATGGCATCGACGAGCCGGAGGGGCCCGTGTCGGCCGGGGGCGGTTCCAACTGCTGGGTGCTGCACGGCTCGCGCACCACCACCGGAGCGCCGATCGTCTGCGGCGACCCCCACCTCAACATCCGCTTGCCCGCCGAATGGCACCTGATGCACATGGAATGCCCTGAGTTCACTGTCGCCGGGCCCTGCACTCCCGGCGCGCCAGGGCCCCTGTACTACGGCCACAACACGAACGTCGCCTGGACCATGACCCACGCCAACGGCGACCGCTGGGACGTCTACCGCGAGAAGGTCAGGCAGGGGCCCGGCGGCCCGGAAGCTCTGTTCCGTGACGCCTGGGAGCCGCTGCGGCGACGCGAGGAGACGATCGAGGTTAAAGGGGAGGCGCCAGTCACCGATACGGTCTGGGAGACGCGCCACGGCTTCGTGGTCATGGGCAACCCCCTGCGGGATCAAGAGGTGCTGGCGGCACAGTGGGCGATGACCGAGCCCGGGCACGACTTCGACGGCCTGATCGCCCTGTTTCGCGCCTCGACCTCGGCGGACGCCCGCGAGGCCATTCGCGGCTACGACTCCATCAGCGGCAACTTCTGCTTCGCCGACGTCCACGGCGACATCGGCTATCAGTACAGCGGACGCGTGCCCAGGCGAGCCGCGAACCTGGTGCCCGTGCCCGGTTGGGACGGCGAGCACGAATGGGACGGCTGGGTCCCGAAGGAGGACCTGCCACAGGAGACCAACCCGCCGAACGGCTACATCGCGACCGCCAACAACCGCACGACGACGCCCGACTACCCGCACTACCTCTCGCTTGGGGCCGCGCCATGGCGGGCGAACCGGCTGCACGAGATCCTCAACGGCCGGCCCACGTTCTCCGTCGATGACATGCCGCCAATCCAGGGCGACTTCGTCAGCACGCTGGCCCGCGAGCTCGTCCGCCACTTCACGTCTTTCGAGGCGGCGGACGCCGGCGCGAGAAGCATGCAGGCGATTCTGGCCTCGTGGGATTGCCGCGTCGACACCGAAAGCAAGGAAGCGCTCGTCTACATGGAGACGACCCAGATCCTGGTGGCCGCCACTGTGAACAAGTATTACGAAGCGGACGAATCGAATTCCGAGACGCCCGCCGCCGACAGGCGCAACATCCTCTTCCGCCTGCTGCGCAACGATGACGTGAGCGTGCTTGCGGGCTTCCCCTCCTGGAAGGCCGCGATCGAAGACTCGCTTCGGCTGGCCGCCAGCGCCCTGCGAGAGAAGTTCGGCGCCGACGAATCGCGCTGGCGCTGGGGCGACGCCCACTGGATGACCTGGCGCCACAACCTTGGCCGCGAGCCCGAGTTCGAAGCGGTCTTCAATCTGCCGAACACCGAGGTTGGCGGCGACGGCGCCACCCTGTGGGCGACCCAGGCGCGCTACGGCCGCGGTTCGGACCACGGCGTCTCCTACCGCCAGATATTCGACCTCTCCGACCTCAACGCGGCCCGCGTCCTGATGCCGCCCGGCAATTCCGGCCAGCCCGGCTCGCCCCATTACGGCGACAACGTCCAGCGCTGGCTGGACCTCGAATACCACCCCCTGTACATCGACTGGCGGGACATCGAGGCCAACGCCGAAGGAGACATGACCCTGCGGCCGGAGTGAGAAAAGAGTGGATAACCGCCCGCGGATTTAGCAATAACCTTCCGAGAGCACTCCACTCTGCACTCTTTCCGGCCGCCATCGTCTTACAGACGGCGCCGCGCGCGGCCGATTGTCTACGTAAGACTATGAAGGGCATTATCGGCACCCTGACGCGCTCTTTCGGGCCTATGCGGCCGGTGTTGAATCATGACCCGGCCCAGACGGCGAAGCTGGGCGTGGTCGTGGCCGCCGGGCTGATCGCCGTCGGCCTCTGGGGCCTGTACGGCGACCTCCTGTTCTCGAACATCGTCGTCGTGTTCGGGGTTGAGCTGATGCTGCTCGCCTACGTCCCCGGCGTCGTCGCGATGGCCTCGCGCCTGGTGCGTGACTTCGACCGCTGGCAGGTCGAAAGCGCGCTGACCTTCAGACAGATGATGGCCGAGAACAAGGGCGCGGGCATCAGCTTCCAGGCCGGTTCGCCGCTCTACCACCGGCAACTGGAGCTCCAGCTCACGGACGGCCTCACCCTGGCCGGGCTCTACGGCACGCCCCTGAGCCTGCTGGCGATGCGCCTGGAGATGCCCGGCCACCAGCCTTCGCACGCCATCTTCGCGAGCGCCAACGTGGACGTCGCCGCCCTGGCGCACGCCCACCCCGAGCTCCTGGGCGGCGTCGCGGCCGTGGGCATGTTCGAGTGGGTGTTCCCCCTGACCGGCCACGACCGCAAAGCGGCGATGGGTGTGAGCCGCTTCCTGGAGCGCGAGCTCAAGCGCTATCGCTGCTTCTTCGGCCTGTCCGTCTTCCCTGAGGACGCCGCCCAGGCGGACGACCTCCTGCGCTCGGCCACGGCCCAGTGCGGCGTGATCCGCGACACGGCGGCATAGGGAAAGCATTTCAGCACTTCAGCGGGTCAGCATTTCAGCGGTTCAGCATTCACGAGCGCCTTGCCCTGCCGCCGCCCATCCGCCCGATTCGCCATGTCCCGACTGCCCGGCTGCACGACTGCTATAATTCACCTACGGGGACGACAGGTTTCGACAGGGAACGCTGGACCCGGATTGCAAGCCGAGGGTCGCCATCGGCCTCGTTAATCAGGTGGCAAATTGTAACTGGCGAACAAGAACTCGCCCTCGCCGCCTAACTAGCGGTGACGTTGGCCCCTACCTCGCCCCGATGGGTGGGGAGTCGGCGACGCAATGTCGGGGTGCTGCGCCGGTAACGTTCGATAACCAGCGCCTAAGACAATCGAAAGTGCTGTCTGCAAAGCCCGCCGGTTGGCTCGCAGGCGGCGAGATTAATAGGCCGGCTAAGCTTGTAGTAAATTCGGGACGGTTTTCCCCTGGACGGGGAGTTCGATTCTCCCCCGTCTCCACCAACAAACCCTTAGCGGTCAGCGCCGTGTGCCCTCGGTCCTCTGACGTCTGAAGCTCTCGCATACGGCCCCCGCGCCCCGCGCATCACACGGGCGATGCTAGAGTGTCAACCGTGGCAGCCACAGACCCTCCGGGCCTCTCACCCGCCAGCCACGGCGCTGAGTGCCTCGTCTACGGCGTTGTCCTGACCTGGAACAACTTCGCCGATACGGACGAGTGCCTCCGCTCGCTGCGGGAGCAGGACTACGGCCGCTTCCAGACCATCGTGGTCGACAACGGGTCGAGGGACGGATCCCCGGCGCGGCTGCGGCAGGCCTGGCACGGCCGCCTGGAGTTCGTCAGCCTCAGTACCCGAACCACCTCCTCCGGAGGCGAACGCCCACATCGAGGACGATGACTGGGATGCGTCCGGCATTCTCAGTCTGGCCCGGGTAGAGAAAGTGGCCGGCTAGCCGGCGGTGGTGGCGTCGGCAGCGCTGTTGGAGGACGGCGCGGCTTCGCGGTCGTGCGTGGCAATTTCGTACAGTTGCCGTGCGAAGGCCGCGACATCGAAGGGCAGCTCGGCGTAGAGGTCGGCCTGGTGCGAGGGTCCTTCTTCGTCTTTATCGATGAGGTCGGCAATCTTCAAGCCCGGCCCTTCCCTGAGCCAGAACTCGAAGAAGGGTTCCTTGATTTGCCGCGGCATTTCTATGTTCATCACCAGGGCCGCCGGCCTGTCGCGGCGCAACCGCTGCTCGACTTCATCGAGAGTCGCGGCTGTGAATATCTGGAACCCGGCGGCGAGGAGCGCCCACTTCAGCACGGACAGCACAGGGCGGTCGTTCTGGACAACGAGTACCGACGTCATTCGGGGACCTTTGCGAAGAGCGGATAACGCAGGATAAAATCGCCGGCTACCAGGCGCAAGAGATTCAGCGGCGGTCCGCCATAAATGAAATGCCGCCTTATCGGACAGCTTCAGTTGAAGACGGCTGTCTTGTTTTTGTAGACGATGACGCGGTTGTTGAGGTGAAGCTGCACCGCCCGCGCCAGGACCACCTTCTCGAGGTCGGCGCCCTTGCGGACGAGGTCGTCGACGCTGTCACGATGGCTGATGCGCACCACGTCTTGCTCGATGATCGGCCCCTGGTCCAGCTCAGGCGTCGCGTAGTGCGCCGTGGCGCCGATGATCTTCACCCCACGCTGGTAGGCCTGGTGGTATGGCCGTGCGCCGGCAAAGGCTGGCAAGAACGAGTGGTGGATGTTGATAATCCGGTTCCTGTAAGCCTGAATGAGGTCCGGCCCCACGATCTGCATGTAGCGCGCCAGCACCACGATGTCGATGTTCTCGGCCCGAAGCCGCGCCAGGATGTGGCCTTCGGCCGCGGCCCTGGTCTCCGGCGTAACGTCCTCGTGCTCGAAGGGGACCGCGAACTCGTCCGCGACCGCCCTCAGGGTCTGGTGGTTGCTCACGATCAGGGGCACGTCGGCCTGGTATTCGCCCATGCGCCAGCGGGCCAGGAGGTCGTAGAGGCAGTGAGGTAACTGCGATACGAAGATGGCGATTCGCGGCCGGGCGTCGGAAAAGCTCAACGTCCAGTCCATCTGAAAGCGCTCTGCCAGCGGCTGAAAAGCCTCGCGGACGCGATCGCGCGCCAGGGCGAAGCCTTTCATATCCCACTCCACGCGCTGAAGGAAGATGCCCTCTTCGCGATCCGTGTGCTGGTCGGCGTGCAAGATGTTGCCGCCGTGGCGAAAAACGAAGTCCGACACCGAGGCGACGAGGCCTTTCTGGTCCGGGCAGGCTATGAGAAGCGTGGCGGTCAGGCGCGGTGGCATCGCCTGATTATCGGCGTCCGCGGCGTGCTGGACCGGACGCCATTAGCGGGCCTTCTCGCCCACCAACGTAATCACCGGCCAGAGCCAGCGGAACGACCCACCGTCCACCCGCAGGCTCATCGCATCTACGACGCCTGCCGGAGCCTCGCCGAATCGCCGGCGAATGTACTCGACGTCGTCGTTGCTCGTGCCGGAGCGGCGCGTCCATTCGCCCAGCTCTTCCTCGGCGAGGTCGGTGTTTCGGACCTGCGCGCCCACGATCCGCAGCCCGGCGCCGGTCGCCAGGTCCCGCCATCGCGACGCTGAATAGTCCTCGATGTGCGAATGGTCGCGGTGCAGCTCGATGTCGTTGATGTAGGTGGCGGCCGCGGCGTCCTCCGGCACCACCACGTCGATCAGCAGGGCCTGACCTCCGGGCTTGAGCACCCGCGCGACCTCGGCGCAGAAGGCAGCGACGTCGTGAAAGTGGTGCGCTGCCAGCCGGCAAGTGACCGTGTCCAGGGTGGCGTCCTGGTATGGAAGGCGCTCGGCAAGGCTGAAGATGGGCTGGACGTTGCCCAGGCCCAGCGTCCGCGCCAGGCCACTGGTTTGGGCCAGCATCTCCGGGGTGATGTCGCTCGCCAGGACGTAACGGCAGCGGCGCGCCAACGCATGGGCGGTGTGGCCCGCGCCCGTGCCGATATCGAGCGCGATGCCTTCGGCCGGCGGGTTGAGGGCCGCGACGGCGCGGTCGGCGCCCTGCGAGTGGACGGCACTGGTGGCGTACTCGCGGGCGCGGGGACCGAACTGGCGGCGCGCATTCACGAGGTTAGAACTTGCTCCACTCGTAATAGCGGCCCAATGGCATCGACATCAGGACCACGTCACAGTCGTGGCCCTGCTGGTCCTTGGCCATTGCCTCGAATGTGGCAACCTTGTAGAAGCCCAGCCACTCCGAAGCGGTGATCGCCTCGTCCTCCGGGCCGACGACCATTTCGGCCACCATTCGCTCCAGGCCGGAGTCGTTGGCGATGTCGCAGAGCTCGCGGATCAGCATTACGCCCAGGCCGCGCTGGCGGAAGTCCGGCGAGACCACCACGCGAAACTCGCCGACGTGCGAGCGCGAGCCGCCGCGCCGCCGTACGAGCACGGCGTCGGCGACGATCTGGCCGCCGTCACTAAGGGCGATCACCGGCAGCGCCCGCTTGTAGTCGATGTCCTCGCACCAGCGCTGAATCGTGCGCGGCGAAGTCACGTCATCCTTGAGGTACCAGCGCTCCGACTCGGGCACGGCCAGGAAGAACTGCAGGAGCGCGTCTGCATCTTCCCGCATCAGGGGCCGGAGCGTGAGGACCGTGCCGTCTCGCAGCGTGATCTTTTTGGGATAGATGTCGATGTCCATTGGCTGCCCATCCTCCTGGATGCCCGCGTTCGGGGCCTCCATTCTCCCCCAATCATCGGACTCAGGAAACAAGTCCGCGATGGCGGCCTAAACGCCGGCGCTCTTGAGGAAAGCACGCACGGCGCTGTTAAAGGCGTCCGGTTGGTGGATGTTGGCGGCGTGCCCCGCGTCATCGATGACGGCCTTGGTCGCGTTCGGCACCTTGCCGGCCATGTAGTCGGTCGAGGCGGCGTATTGCTGGTCGCGGCTGCCCATCATGATCAGCGTGGGCACCTTGATCGCCTCCAGCGACTCGATCACGCGCGCGTCGAACTGGGCCAGCATTCCGCGCGCCGCCATCGCCAGGCCACCGGCCGAGCGCTGCTGGCTGGCCCGCACTTCCGCGCCGCGCCCCAGCGCCTCGAGGCCGTTCTCTTCGAAGCCCTTGGCGATGTTCTCCGCCATGCTGTTCCAGTTCTCGCGCGCGACGGGGTTGCGGAAGCCCGGGCCGGTGCTGAAGAGCATTAGAGCCCGCACCTTGTGAGGGAACTTGAGGTAGTAGGCAATTGCCATGTAGCCGCCGAGGGAGAGCCCGCCGAGCACGGCCTCGTCGACGCCACAGGCGCGCATTATCGCGTCGATGTCCTCGACGGTGGCGGCTTCCGTGTACTGCGACTGGCCCTCCGGGCTATCGCTGCGGTCGTGGCCCCGCAGGTCGTAGGTAATGACGCGATAGGAGTCCTTGAACGCCGCGACGAAGCCGTCCCACATCCGGCCGGAGGAGCTATAGGCATGGCCCAGCACGATAGCAGGCCCGCTACCGGCTTCCTCGTAGTAGATCTTCACCCCGGCTCGGTCGACGTAAGGCATTCATCCCTCCTGAGGCTATGGAGGGGATTCTAAGGCCAGCGCTAGCCTCGAAAAAGCTCGCGGCTTGGACGTGAAAGCGCGGCTGATATACTCGAATCGTTAAAGACTGCGAGGATAGCATTGCCCGAAGTCAGTCCCGCAGACCTCCGCCCTTCCTGCAACCCTTCAATCTACAGCTTCTCGACTACTCAGGAGATCGAGCCGTTTGTCGGCCTGATCGGCCAGGACCGCGCGATCGAGGCGCTGAAGTTCGGCCTGGCCATCGAGAGCAAGGGCTTCAACGTCGTCGTTTCCGGTGAGCCCGGCACCGGCCGCACGACGGCGGTCCGCGAGTACGTCGAGAACTACGCCCGCGGCGGACTGGCGCCGGACGACTGGTGCTACGTTTACAACTTCAACGAGCCGCACCGGCCCAACGCGCTGCGCTTCCCGGCCGGCAAGGGCGCCGAGTTCTGCATGGCGATGGAGAACATGGTCGCGGAGGCAAAGCAACGCGTCCCGCGCACCTTCGAGTCCGACGACTTCGTCAGCCGCCGCGACGAGATCCTGGGGTCGGTCCAGCGGCATCGCGACACCGTGTTTTCGCAGCTTGCGGCGCAGGCGCGCGCCTCCGGCTTCCTGCTCCAGGGCAATCCCGCCGGCTTCTTCCTGGTGCCGCTGATCGACAACCAGCCGATGGACGACCAGACGTTCGCCGCGCTGGAGGAGGAAGAGCGGGCCGGCATCCTGCAACGGCGCGAGCAGCTCATGACGGAGCTGCGCACGGCACTGAAGCAGGAAGAGGGCGTCGAAGCGGCCGCGACCGCCCGCCTCAACGAGCTGGAAAGCACGGTCGCCCGGACGATCGTGGACTCGCTGCTGGACCGCATTCGCACGCGTTTCGCGGAGGTCTTTGGAGTGGGAGCTTACCTGCGAAGCCGCACAGGCGGACATGATCGACAACATCAACGACTTCCAGCCGCAGCCGCCCGCAATGCCGGGAATGCCGCCATCGCCGTTCCCGCAGGCTCGCGAGATGGGCCTGCGGCGTTACGACGTCAACCTGCTGGTCGACTGCCCAGCAGGAACACGCGCCGGTGGTCTTCGAGACCAACCCGGCGCCGGCCACCTGCTGGGCCGCATCGAGAAGGAAGCGATATTCGGCGCCCTGATCACCGACTTCACGATGATCCGGCCCGGGGCCGCTGCACCAGGCCAACGGCGGCTACCTGGTCCTCGACTTCGACGACCTCCTGCTCAATACCCGCTCTCCTGGAACGAGCTCAAGCGCGTCGCTCCGCACCGGCCAGCTCACCATCGAGGAGCTGGGCGACCGCATGGGCGTACATCGAGACCAAGCACGGTGCGCCCGGAGCCGATCCCCTGGACGGGCAAGGTCATCGGCCTCGCCCGAGAGGACGTCTACCGCGTCCTCTATACCCTCGACCCGGACTTTCGTGAGCTATTCAAGGTCAAGGCCGACTTCGACATGCACATCGACCGCACGCCGGAGCACGAGCAGGCTTACGCGTCGGCTGATCGCCGCGGTCACGCAGCGGGAGGGCCTGCTGCCCCTCGACGCGCCGGCGGTTGCCCGCGTGGTCGAAGAGGGCATGCGCCTGGCCGAGGACCAGCAGCAAGCTCTCGATCCGCTTCGGCGACCTCACGGACATCGTGCAGAGAGGCGTCCCACTGGGCGCGCCTCGAGGGCAACGGAAGTCATACGGCGGACCACATCCAGCAAGTCGATCCGCGAGCGCGTCTACCGCGTGAACCTGATCGAGGAGCACGTCCGAGAATCGATGGAGCGCGGCATCATCGTCGTCGACACGGAGGGCGCGGCGATCGGCCAGGTCAACGGCCTCTCGGTCATCGACCTCGGCGACACGGTCTTCGGCCAGCCGTCGCGGCATCACGGCGAGCATCGGCGTCGGGCGCGAAGGCGTCCTCGACCTGCAGCGCGAGGCGCGGCTGGCGGGGCCGATCCACACCAAGGCCGTGCTGACGCTGCAGGGCTTCCTGGTGGACCGCTACGCCGCCGAGCGGCCGCTGACCCTGACCGCGCGCCTCTCCTTCGAGCAGAGCTACGGCATGGTCGAAGGCGACAGCGCCACCTGCGCCGAGACCTGCGCCCTGCTCTCGCGCCTGGCCGGCGTCCCGCTGAAGCAGTCGCTACGCGATCACCGGCTCGATGGACCAGCGGGGCGAGGTGCAGGCGATCGGCGGCGTGAACTAGAAGATCGAGGGCTTCTTCGACGTCTGCCGCAACCGCGGCCTCACCGGGCGACCAGGGCGTGATCATCCCGGCCAGCAACGTCCAGCACCTGATGCTGCGCGAGGACGTAGTCGCAGGCGGTGAAGCAGGGCCAGTTCAAGGTCTTCACGCATTTCGACCATCGATGAGGCGATCGAGCTGCTCACCGGCATGCCCGCCGGCGAGAAGAGCGCGGACGGCACCTACCCGGCCGATTCGATCAACGGCCGCGTCGTGGCGCGCCTGAACCAGATCAACGAGCGCATGCGCGAGCAGGGCCCGCAGTCCGGCCCCGATGCCTGGCCTCAGAACAGGGCGGACGCCGAGGCGGCGGGCGGCCTGCAAGTATGATCGCGGGACAGTCCGCGAGTTGAAGACAGAGGAGTACCGCGTCGGGCTGACGCCGGCCGGGACGCTGGACCTCGTCCGGCACGGCCATCGCGTGCTGGTGGAGGCGGGCGCCGGTGTCGGCAGCGGTTACCCGGACGAAGCATATGCCCGCGCCGGCGCCGAGATCGCGTCTACCGCGGCCGAGGTCTGGGCCAAGGCCGACCTGCTGGTCAAGGTGAAGGAGCCGCAGCCGGCCGAGTTCGCCCTGGATGCGCGCCAGCCTGACCCTGTTCACATACCTCCATCTCGCGACCACTCCCGACGCCGCCGAGGCGCTCGTCCGCTCCGGAGCGACCTCGATTGCCTACGAGACCGTGGACGCTCGAAGACGGCACGCTGCCGCTGCTCATTCCGATGAGCGAGATCGCGGGGCGGATGGCGCCCGAGGTTGCCGGCCAGTACCTGCGCAAGCCCGGCCCCGGCCGCGGGAAGCTTCTCTCAGGCATGCCCGGCTTGCCCGCGGCGAACGTTGTCATTTTCGGAGCCGGCACGGTCGCCAAGGCGGCCTGCGGCGTTGCCCTGGGGATGGGGGCGCGCGTCACCGTGATCGCGCCGCGGCTCGAAGAGCTGCGGGCTGTCGAAGATCCTGTTTCCGAACCGCGTCACGACGCTCCCCTCCACGCCTTCGATGATCGAAGGCGCGATCGCGGGCGCCGACGTCCTGATCAGCGGCGTCCTGGTGCGCGGCGGCCAGCTTGCGCCGAAGCTGGTTTCGCGCGAAGCATTGCGGACCGTCGGCGCCGGCGGCGTAATCGTCGACGTGGCGATCGACCAGGGCGGCATATTCGAGACTTCGCGGCCCACCACCCACGCCGACCCCATTTACGTCGAAGAGGGCGTCGTGCACTACTGCGTGGCGAACATGCCGGGCTCCGTGCCGCGTACGGCGACGGCCGCGCTCACCGCGGCCACGATGCCCTACATCCTGAAGCTGGCCAACCTCGGCGCGCACAAGGCCATTTCGGCCGACCCGGCTCTCGCCTCCGGCCTGATGACCCGCGGCGGCGAGTTGGTCAACCGCGACGTGGCGGCGGTCCTGCGCAAGTAACCTCACCCCCACCCTCTCCGTCAACGGAGAGGGGCCTTTCCGATGGGAAAGGGCGTTCCGAGGGCTCACGAAGAAAAGGCGAGTCCGAACCAGGTCAATTTGTAATTTGTCAACGTCAGCTACTAACCACTAGAATCTGCCCGCCAGTCCCCCGGTGGGATCTCCCGTTGGCTGTTTCTCCCGCCCTTTCGTTGGAGGGCAACCATGCGGTCCTGGAAAGGATTGGCGCTGCTCGCGCTCGCGAGCGCGGCATTCGTATTCACTTTGTCTTCGCTTACGTCTGAGCCGCCCTCGGCCAATGCCGACGGCGACCTCATACCCGGACGCTACATCGTCCTGCTCAAGAACGGAGTCGACCCCGAGGCCTTCGCCGACGACGAAGGGCGGCGCCAGGGCTTCGTCCGCGACGCGGTCTTTCGCGCGGCGGTGAGGGGATTCGCGGCCAACCTGCCGGACCGGGTGGTGCAGGCCCTGCGCCGCAATCCGAACGTGCAGTTAGTGGAGCAAGACCGCATCATCCACGTCCAGGACCAAATGGTGCCAACGGGCATCGACCGCATGGACGTGGAACAGAACACGGCGGCGGGAATCGACGGCGTCGACAACCCTGTCGACGTCGACATCGCGATCATCGATTCGGGCGTTGACATCGACAACCCGGAGCTCAACGTCGTCGGGGGCGCCCGTTTCCAGGGAGCGCTTTTCGGCTGCGGCACCGGCCCCGGTTCCTTCGACGATGATTACGGACACGGCACCCACGTCGGCGGCATCGCCGCGGCGCGCGACAACGGCGAGGGCATCGTCGGCGTGGCGCCGGGCGCCCGCCTCTGGTCGGTCAAGGTGCTCGACAAAAGTGGCGCCGGCTCCGTCAGCTGCGTGATCCGCGCGATCGACTGGGTGACGGCTAATGCCTCCACGATCGAGGTCGCGAACATGAGCATGGGCACCAGCAGCAGCGCCTCCCTCTGCGCCGCCGTCGCCAACTCGGTAGCGGCCGGCGTGGTCTATGCGGTTGCCGCCGGCAATAACGGCGCCGATGCCGCGAACTTCAGCCCCGCTAACTGCGTGCCGGCGATAACGGTGTCCGCCCTCGCCGACTTCGATGGCCTGCCGGGCGGGCTCGGCGCCTCGACCTGCCGCGCCGACGAAGACGACACCCTGGCGAACTTCAGCGACTTCGGCGCGCTGGTCGACGTTGCCGCGCCCGGCGTCTGCATCGCCTCGACGTGGCCGGACGGCTCCCTGTTCACGGCCAGCGGCACCAGCATGTCGACGCCGCACGTCGCGGGCGCGGTCGCCCTATTTATTGCTTCGACCGGCTACAGCGGCACGGCCGACTCCGACCACGTCCTGGGGGCAATGATCGAGGCCGGCTGGACCGTGCCGCAAAACAGCGAGTGCGGGTTTACTGGAGACCGCGATGCCTTCCCCGAACCGGTGATCTACCTCGGCAACACTTGCTCGACGGCGCCACTACCGACGCCAACACCGGCGCCGACAAGCACGCCCACGCCACGCCGACGGCGACGAACACGCTGCCGCCAACCGACACTCCAACGGCGACGATCACGCCGCTGCCAACGACGCCGACGGCCACGCGGACGCCCTCGCCGACGCCGCAGCCGGGCACGCCGACTCCCGTCCCGACGCCGGCGGACGGCGTGGTGCCCAACGGCAGCTTCGACAGCGCCGGCTTCGGTATCGGCACGCCGCCGGAGAACGGCGATTTCGAGGCCGGCGACCTGACGGGATGGACCCTGACGGGCATCGGCACGGCCACTGTCCAGACTGGAGGGCCATCAGGATCCTACGCCGCCATGACCAACGGCGGGCGCCTCACCTCTTCCCCGTTCGACGTCCCTGGCGGAGCTCAACTCCTGACATACGATGTCGGCACTTTCTCCGGCAGCGCCTGCCTCACGGGATACATCTGGTCCGGGCCGGATTACGCAACTTCCAGCCAGCTCAAGCCGAGCGACTGCGGTACGGGTGGCTGGCGGACGCGAAGCGTTAACATCACCGGTTGGGCCGGCCAATCGATAAAACTCGAGTTGCGCGGCTCTGGTTCGACAGCAATTGACAACGTCGGCGTGATGGAGGTTGCGATTCCAGATTGGGACGTTACCGGCTCCAGCGGCTGGATCCCCTTGCTCCTGCCCGATGGCCCAGACGGCAACTATGCCAGCGTGCCGAACGGCATGGCGCCGATCACCGCCTCGTTCCTGGTGCCCCAGGGACAGGTGACCCTGTCTTATGACCGGCGCGTCGTGTCCGGCCTCTACAACGTTTATGTGCGCTGCGCCCCAACCTTCGCCCGCTGCGGGACGATCGTCCAGAACGACAAGTTGTCGATCGGCCAGTGGCTAAACCGCCAGGTCAGTCTCTCAGGCTGGAGCGGCCAGGTGGTCCAGCTGGAGTTCTACAACGCCGGCACCCTGGACATCGATTCGGTGAATTTGATCGTCCCATAGGCAGATTCCCCTATGTGGTGGGCGCGGCTATCCTGCGCTCACCACATAGGGAGGGCCTACCGATGCGAAAGTCCACGGTGCTGCGCCGAATGCTGGAGGGGCCAGAGATCGTGGTCTTGCCGGGCGCGTACGACGCGCTTTCGGCCCGGCTGGCCCAGCAGGCCGGCTTCGACGCCATGTTCACGACTGGTTTCGGGTTCTCCGCCGCGACGCTGGGCGCGCCCGACATCGGCCTGATGACCGCGACCGAAATCATGGAGCGCGTGCGCAACATCGTGAACGCGATCGACGTGCCCCTGGTGGCGGACATGGATACGGGATACGGCAACCCGCTGAACGTCACCAGGACGGTGCGGGAGTGCGTCGGCGCGGGCGTGGCCGGGATCATCCTGGAGGACCAGGAGTGGCCGAAGAAGTGTGGCCACTTCGAAGGCAAGCGCGTCATCCCGGCCGAAGAGCAGGTGCAGAAGCTGCGGGCCGCGGTGGTCGCCCGTGGCGAAGACGACCTCGTGATCATCGGGCGGACCGACGCCCGGGGGCCTCTGGGCCTGGAGGAAGGCATCCGGCGCGGCCGTATGTACCGCGACGCCGGCGCCGACGTGGTCTTCGTCGAAGCGCCTCAGTCAGTCGACGAACTGAAGGCGATCGCGGCGGCGATTCCCGACGCCCCCTTGTTCGCCAACATGATTGAAGGCGGCAAGACGCCCCTGCTGTCATCGGCCGAACTTCAGGCGCTCGGCTTCAAGATGGTCGTCTACCCCCTATCGGCGCTGTTCGCGGCGGCGCGGGCGATCCTCGACACGTACCGCGTCCTCTTCGAAACCAAGACCACAAAGTCACGCGCGGGCATGCTAATGGACTTTCACGAATTCGAGGAGGTGGTGGGCGCGCCGGCCTGGCGCGAGATGGAGGCCCACTTCAAGGCCTAGCGGCCGAAGCGGCGGATGCGCTCGCGAATGATCGCGGCGCGCCGGATCGCATCGTCGAGTTCGGCCTCGGGGAACTCGGGCTCGAGGTCGTTCGACTCCTGGGACTGGCGCTGACGAATGCGGCGCTCGAGGGTGTCGGCGGCATGTTCCCAGTGGTTACCATAGAATTGGAAGTGGTTGAAGCTCATTCAGTCCTCCTTTCCACGCCTGCCAGCGTATCACCCGACTATCGAACAAAGGCAGAGGAGCGTCACCTATCGATAACTATCATCGATATATCGGCTTCTCTCCGGCTCGGCCAAAGGATTGAACATATGAAGACGGCGCCATACGGCTCCTGGCAATCGCCCATCACCTCTGACCTCATCGTCTCGTCCACCGTCTCCCTCGGCGGCATCTCCGTCGATGGCGAAGACCTGTACTGGCTCGAGGGCCGCCCGCTCGAGGGCGGGCGCCAGGTGCTGGTGCGACGCAGGGGTGATGGCGCCGTCGAAGACGTCACGCCGGCGCCCTTCAACGTCCGCACACGCGTGCATGAGTACGGCGGCGGCTCTTACGCCGTGCGTGACGGCCGGGCCTACTTCAGCAATTTCGCCGACCAGAGGTTGTACAGCGTCGTTCCCGGCAGGCCTCCCGAACCGCTGAGCAAGATCGAGGGCAGGCGCTACGCCGATGGCGTCATCGACCCCCGTCGCGGCCTGATGTATTGCGTGCGCGAGGACCACACCGGCGGCGGGCCCGAGCCCCGGAACACGATCGTCGCGTTCGACCTCGAAAGTGGCGACGAGACGGTCATCGCCGAGGGCAACGACTTCTACTCCACACCTAGACTTAGCCCGGACGGCACGCTCATCTGCTGGCTGACCTGGCGCCACCCCAACATGCCCTGGGATGGCACCGAGCTTTGGGTCGCGAGGCTTGACGAGAACGGCCTGCCTCAGGCGCCCGAGAAGGTGGCCGGCGGGCCTCGCGAGTCCGTCTTCCAGCCCGAGTGGTCGCCTGACGGTCGCCTCTACTTCGTCTCCGACCGCGGCGGCTGGTGGAACATCTATCGCCTGGCGGATGGAACCGGCGCCTCCGAGCTCGTCGCTCGGGCGCGAGGCGGAGTTCGGCGCGCCGCAGTGGGCCTTCGATTCCCGTACGTACGCCTTCGTGCCGGACGGGCGCCTCCTGGCCACGTACAGCGACCACGGCCGCTGCTCGTCTTGCCTTCCTCGACCCCGAAGCCCGCACCCTGGACGACATCGACCTGCCGCTAACTTCGTTCGGCGGGCCGCGCGTGGCGGGCGAGAAGGCCTACTTCGCCGGCGCCTCCGCGACAACTCCCGGCGCTATCTATGAGTTGGACCTGAAGACGCGCGGCCTGCGGCCCCTGCGCTGGACCACCGAACTGCGCCTGGACCCAGGCTTACCTCTCGATCCCCGAGCCGGTCGAGTTTCCCACCGAAGGCGGCCTCACTGCCCACGCCTTCTACTACGCACCGAAGAACGGCGACTTCCGCGCGCCGGCCGGCGAGCAGCCGCCGCTAATAGTCATGAGCCACGGCGGCCCGACGGGCGCGACGGGCGCCTCGTTGAGCCTCCAGAAGCAGTACTGGACCAGCCGCGGCTTCGCGGTGCTCGACGTCAATTACGGCGGCAGCACCGGCTACGGCCGCGAGTACCGCCAGCGCCTCAACGACGCCTGGGGCGTCGTCGACGTGGACGACTGCGTCAACGGCGCGAAATACCTGGCCGCGCGCGGCCTGGTCGATGGCGAGCGCATGGCGATTACCGGCGGCAGCGCCGGCGGCTACACGACGCTGTGCGCGCTAACCTTCCGCGACACCTTCAAGGCCGGCGCCAGCCACTACGGCATCGGCGACCTGGAGGCGCTGGCCAATGACACCCACAAGTTCGAGTCGCGCTACCTGGACGGCCTCGTCGGCCCCTATCCCGGACGCCGGCGACCTTTACATCGAGCGCTCACCCATCCATCACGTCGACCAGCTCTCGTGCCCGGTAATCTTCTTCCAGGGCCTCGAAGACCAGATCGTGCCGCCGAACCAGGCCGAAGCGATGGTGGCGGCGTTGCGCGCGAAAGGCGTGCCTGTCGCCTACCTGGCCTTCGAGGGCGAGCAGCACGGCTTTCGCAAGGCAGAGAACATCAAGCGCGCGCTCGACGCGGAGCTCTATTTCTACGGACGCATCTTCGGCTTCGAGCCGGCCGGCGACATCGAGCCGGTGCAAATCGAGAACTTGTAGCCGCTCGAACGCCCGGGTATGCCCGGCGCCAGAGCGCGCCAGCCGGCTGATGATGGGCCTGCCTTCCTGCAGGCCGCTGTTGCCGGTGCCGCCGAGGACATGAGTAGGGCGCCCTTCCCAGGAAGGGCGCCCCTCTTCGATGCCAATGCCTGGCGGCCTCCGGCGTTAGCTCTTGCCGATCGGAGGCTTGGTCTCGTCGTACCACCAGTTCAGGGTGGTCTCCGTGACAGCGTTCCCGCCCGGGTAGGTGCGGTGCACACCCAGGTTCTGGATTGTCGGCCAGTAGAGGTGGTAGTTCTTGGAAGTGCCGGGCCTGGGGATGTTGTAAGACTGGTCCGTCATGTAACGAATCAGCTGATGAGTCAGGTCCTGGCGCTTCTGCAGGTCGAACTCCAGCCTCATCTTGTTGGTCAGGTCATCGACTTTGGCGTCGCCGTTCTGGGCGCTCTTGCCGTCAGGCGTCATGCCGTGGAAGAGGGCGCCCTTGCTGTTCATGGTCGCGTACATCTGCGCGGCGACAGTCGGGTAGCTCTTCTCGGCGCCGTAGATGACGCCGTTGAAGCCCTTGCTGCGGCCGGTGCTGAAGTTCGCGGCCTGGTAGCCGAGGTAGTAGGTGTCGTAGTAAGTCTGGTAAGGCGAGGTCTTGGCCACGGCCTTGGCCCCAGCCTCCTGGAACATGCCGATGTAGAGCTCGGCGATCTTGGAGTAGGTGGCGCCGTAGTTGGCGTCGCCGTTGTAGAACATGTCGAAGGTCATGCCGTTGGCGAAGCCCGCGGCCGTCATCAGCTTCTTGGCCTCCGCCATGTTGAGCTGCAGGAGCTTGCCCTCTGGGAAGGTCTTGCTGTCTTTCGGGTCCAGCCAGTAGCCGGTCCAGCCTGCGCCGACGATGGTGTGGTAGGCCACCGGGAAGTCGTACCCTGCTTTGAGGAAGTCTGCCCGGTTGGCGATGACGTCCAGGAAGGCGTCCCGGTCGATCATCATCGACATAGCCTGGCGCAGGCGCTGGTCCTTGAAGATCGAGTCGCCTTCGTAGCCGAATGAGAGGAAGGACGATACGCCGGTAGCGAAGGTGTCGTCCTGGATCATAAGGGTGTTGGGGACGTCCTTGCGGGTCTGGATGGTGTCCGTCTGCAACAAGCCGAGGACGTCCGTCCAGATGTTGCCGGCCTTGAACTGAGCCAGGCGCGTCGCGTATTCGGTGACGATCGGCGCTTCGAGCTTGTCGAAGAAGGGCCGGTCCTTGACGTAGTAGTCCGTGTTCTTCTTGAAGACAAAGAGCGCGGACGGCTTGTAGTCCTCGATTACCCAGGGGCCATGCCCGCGGACTGTGCCCTTGGGGTCGAAGCCGCCGTCAGACTCGCGCGGCACGACGAAGAAGTGGCTTGCGGACGTGAAGAGCTGCGCCGCTGACGAGTCCGGCTGCTTCATCTTGAAGACGACTGTGTTGTTGTCAGGCGTGGTTACGGTCTCGACGAACGAGAGGTCGGCCGAAGCCGCGTTGAGCTTGGCGAACTTGTTCCAGCTGAAGACCACGTCCTGCGAGTCGATCACGCGGCCGTTGGTCGGCGAGCGCGAGTCCCACTTCAGCCCGGGACGAAGCTTGAACGTCATTTGCAGCTTGTCGGCGCTGAGTCTCGTAAGACGCCGCGAGGTCGCCCTCCGAGTTTCCGTCCGCCAGGTTTGGCGCCTTGGCAACGGTGAACTTGAGCAGCCTGGGATAGGTGTAGTTGGCGATGCTCAGGGTCGAGGCGTTGTTGGTGGCCAGAGGGTCAAAACCCTGGGGCACGTCCGCCGCGAACACATGCCTTAAGGTGCCGCCGGGCTTCGCCTTCGAGGTCGAGTCGACCGGCCGGTAGATCAGCGTGGTGGGGTCTACAGGCTCCTTGCTGGCGCCGCCTCCTTCGCTGCCGCCGCCGCAGCCGACGAGGCTGAGGGCTGCTGCCCCCGCGCCCGCCGTGCCGGCCGCGGCTAATGCCCGCCTGCGACTCAGGCGGTTATCTGTGAAACGCTCCCAATATTTCGGCAAAGGTTTTCCTCCGGGAATGGTGCCCCCTGGGGCTGTGCTTGCTGTCGCCGCCAATATACCCGCATCTGCAAATATTCTCACGCGAAAACGGGACGGGCACGGCGGTCCAGACTGATAAGCTGGCGCCGAGGTCCGTGTGAGCAATCGCGAGTCCGGCGCGCGGCGTGAAGACCAGGCGAAGCTGCGGGCGCTGGCGCGGCGCCTCGATCTGCAGACTTCCTACGTCGACGCGACGGGTGTCCGGCGATACGCCGCACCGGAGGCGTTGCTGGCGGTGGCCGGCGCGCTGACCGGCGAGCAGGCACCAGACCCGGCCTCGCTGCTGCGGCGCCTCGACGAACGCCAGGCGCCCATGGTCGAGCCGGTGACGGTGGCATGGCTGGGGCGTCCCGCCTCGGTGCGCCTCAACCTGCCTTCGAAGGCGCCGGCGACTTTCGAATGGCAACTGCTGGGCGAGGGCGAGAACGCCCAGGGCGGCCGCGCCGAGGTGGCGTCGCTGACACGCGATGCCGCCGGCGGCGTGGCCCTGCCCCTGCCCCCCGTCGACGCCGGCTATCACACCCTCCGCCTCAAGGCGGGCCGATCGCGGTCGTCGACGCTGGTGATAGCGGCGGCGCCGCGAGCCTATCGCGCCCTGCGACGGGCCCGCGAATGGGGCGCCTTTCTGCCCCTGTACGCGCTGCACTCCGGCCGTTCGTGGGGCGCCGGCGACTTCGCGGACCTGCGCGCGCTCTCCCGCTGGGTCCGCGCGGCCGGAGGGGCCAACCTTGCCACGCTGCCGCTGCTGGCCGCGTTCCTCGAAGGCCCGCTCTTCGAACCGAGCCCTTACGCGCCCGTAAGCCGCATTGCCTGGAATGAGATGTTCGTCGACGTCGATAGCCTGCCGCGGCCAGGGCAATCGGACGCATTCGCCGCGCTCGAGGGAGCCCGCGCAGGGCTGGAAGCGCAGCGGACTTCCCGCTTCGTTGACTACGAGCGTATAGCCGTTCTCAAGCGCGGGGTGATGGAGCAGGCCGCGGCGGCCCTGTCGCCGGCCCAGACGAAGGTCCTGCGGACGTTCCTCGACGGCGAGCCGTCGCTGCGCGATTACGCTCGCTTCCGCGCCCGGACCGAGCGCCACGGCCCCTGGCAGTCCTGGCCCAACACTGAGCCCGACTTCGATTCCGTCGTCGAGCGCTATCACGCCTATGCCCAGTGGTGCGCCGAGGCCCAACTGGCGGACGCCGCCGGCGACCCATCCGGCGCGGGCCTGTACATGGACCTGCCCCTCGGCGTCCATGCCTCCGGCTATGACACCTGGCGCTGGCCGCAGTGCTTCGTCCCGGACGCGAGCGTCGGGGCTCCTCCGGACCCGCTGGCCACGCAGGGACAGGACTGGGGCTTTCCGCCACTGCACCCGCGGGGAATCCGCGAAGGCCGCCACGAGTACGTCATTGCCTTCCTGCGCCATCACATGAAGCACGCGACCCGGCTCCGCATCGACCACGTCATGGGCCTGCACCGGCTTTTCGTGATCCCCCGCGGGTTCGAGGCCCGTGACGGCGTCTACGTCCGCTACCCGGCCGAGGAGCTGTACGCGATCCTGAGCCTGGAGTCGCACCGCCACCAGACCGAAATCGTCGGCGAGAACCTCGGCACGGTCCCGGGCGAGGTGGGCCGCGCGATCCGCCGCCACAACGTCTCGGGAATGTACGTCCTGCCATTCGAGGTCGACGCCGGGCGGCAGGAGATACGCATGCCCCATGAGTCGGCCGTCGCCGCTCTCAACACACATGACCTGCCGACGTTCGCCGGCTGGTGGTCGGGAGAAGACATCGCCCTGCGCGAGTCCCTGCGTCTCGCGGGCCCCGAGCAGGCGGCGCGTGAGCGAGAGGAGCGCGCTCAAGCGCGGCGCGCGGTGCTTTCTGCGCTCGACCGGCGCGGGCTATTGCCCGCCGGGCGGCGGGAGAAGCCGGGCGCGTGCGCGACGCCCTGCTGCGCTTTCTCGGTGAGAGCCCGGCGGGCATGGTGCTCGTGAATCTGGAAGACCTGTGGGGGGAACGGAGCCCCAGAACGTGCCCGGCACGTCGAGCGAGTACCCGAACTGGCGCCGCAAAGCCCGCCTCAGTCTGGAGGAGATGCAGGAGTCGCCGGACGTGGTCGCGGCGCTCAAAGGGCTGGATTTCGCCCGCCACCGCGCGAATAACAAACCCTAGACCGCCTCCGCGACCTCCGAAAGAGTGCGCGGCGAGACCGCGCGGTGCGCGAAGCGGATGCGCAGCAGGTTCCACAGCTCCACCGCGCTCTTCAGGTTCAGCTTCAGGTGCGAGCCTTCGACCGCCTTCCAGTGCACCGGCGTCTTGGCGATTTCGAGCCCCAGGCGGTTGGCCAAATAGAGGATTTCGGCGTCGAAGGACCAGGTGTCGATGCGTTGCAGACGGAACAGCCGCTGCGCCGCCGAGCGCCGAAAGGCCTTCAACGGGCACTGGCTATCGCTGATGTCGGGCAGCAGCAGCGTCCGCATGCTGAAGGCGAAAACCCAGCCCAGGAAGCGGCGTGGCAGCGAGCGCCTGGCGCGCATGTCGCTGCCGTCTTCCTGGCGCCGCACGCCGATCGCCACGTCGGCGCCGCCGTCGAGCGCCTGGAGGAGCGCCACGAGGTCTTCGGGCGGCGTCGCCAGGTCGGCGTCGATGAAGGCGACGTACTCACCGGTAGCGGCCAGGCAGCCCGTGCGGACGGCGGCGCCCTTGCCGCGGTTGTGCTCGTGCTCGATGACCCTGCCCTGCAGCCCCGGCGGCAGCGCTTCTATGCCCGCGTGGTTAGCCGCCCGCCCCGCCGGCCCGCTGCCGTCGTCGACGACGATAACCTCGGAGGGGAAGTCGAGCGTCGCCAGGAAGCGCCCGATTGCTCCGAGGGACGCGACGATTCGATGTTCTTCGTCAAAGGAGGGCACAACCAGGCTCAGGCGAGGGGCGGCCACTAAGCTCTGTCCTCAAGCTTTGTAGGCTCGCGCCGGCGCTCGACCGAAACGCGCGCGCCGGCCATCTCAGCGATCGCGGATGCAACCTCACGCGATCGGGCCAGGCCCTCCTTGTCGTCGGCACGCGCCACGGTCACCAGCCCTATCTCTACCTTCTTGCCGCTGAGCTTCAGGATCGAGACTTCGTACTGCGCGAAGTCCTCCTGATGGCCGCGGTAGTCATGCGGCGTCAGCTCCTCGACCACGACCTTGTCGATCTTGAAGAACGGGATCAGCTCCTGCGTGCCCACCCCCATCCCCAGGAAGCCCTGCTGCAACACCGCCGTCTGCTTGTGCCGGTCGACGACCATGTGCGCCCCACCGATGCTGTAGACCAACCCCATGCCGGACGCCGGCAGGATGATGATGGCCAGGAAAGTGAGCCCCAGTCGCAGACCGAGGGCCAGGGAGTCGCCGAGGAAGAAGATCAACGGAAAGATGGCGATTCCCAGCGCCAGCGTGAACAGGGGTAAAAAGACGATGCTTCGCGCCGGATGGACGTCGATCCGGTCGGGCCCAATGCTAACGACTCGACGGTCCAGGTAAAGCTCCCGGACCGGCTGGCTGGGAATCGCGGATGTGGCAGTCATAGGTTACTTAGAGAATAGTCGGCTTGCGCGGGAATATGAACAAGCGCGTGCGCCGGCCCGCGTCTAGGAACCCAGGCTTACGTTGTCGATCAGGCGCGTGCGGCCGATGCGGACGGCCATCGAGACCAGGGTCGGGCCGTGCACGCGCTCCAACTCCTCCAGCGTCTCGGGGTCGGCGACGCTCACGTAGTCGATGCTCGCCGCCTCTTCGTTCTCGATTACGTCGCGCATACGCGAGCGGTATGTGCCCGCATCGCGGACGCCGCGCGTCCACATCTCCTGCGCCAGGGTCAGGGCCCGGTACAGGCAGAGCGCCGATTCGCGCTCGCTTGGTGAGAGATAGCTATTGCGGCTGCTCATGGCCAGACCGTCCGCCTCGCGCAGCGTCGGCATCGCGACGACCTCAACCGGCAGATCCAGGTCGCGCACCATCTTGCGGATCACGATCAGCTGCTGGGCGTCCTTGCGGCCGAAGTAGGCGCGCGACGGCCGCACGACTTCGAAGAGCTTCAGGACGATCGTCGCGACGCCGCGAAAGTGGCCCGGCCTGGCCTTCCCTTCGAGGACGTCTGACATCGGCCCAACATCGACGTACGCCGTCGCGCCGGCCGGATACATCTCCTCCACCGATGGCATCAGCACCAGGTCCACGCCGGCCTCGCGCAGGAGCGCCAGGTCGCGCGCTTCGTCTCGCGGGTAGCGGGAGAAGTCCTCGTTCGGGCCGAACTGCGTTGGGTTTACGAAGATGCTGACGGCCACGTGGTCGTTCTCGGCCACGGCGGCGCGCACCAGCGACAGGTGCCCGTCGTGCAGGAAGCCCATCGTCGGCACGAAGCCGAGGCTGCCACCAAGGGCCTCGCGCTCTCTGCGGAAGTCAGCGATCGACGTGAGGACGAGCAAGCCTCACACCCTCGCCCTCTCTCTGTCAACGGACGCGAGGAAGCGGGAGGGCTCCCGATCGGAACCCCCCTCTCCGTCGACGGAGAGGGGGGCAAGGGGGTGAGGTTTCACCTCGCGCTGAGCTCCTGAAGGACCTTTTCGTCCATGCGGAAGCTCTCTTTTGGCGTCGGGAACTCACCCGAGCGCACCTCGGCGCTGTACTGGGTGATGGCGGCGCGGACGGCCTCGCCGATCTGGGCGTATTGCTTGGCGTGCTTTGGCACGAACTCGGAGTACAGGGCCAGGAGGTCGTGCCAGACCTGGACCTGGCCGTCGCAGCCGGCGCCGGCGCCGATGCCGATAGTAGGGATGCGCAGGCGCCTGCTGATCAGCTTCGCCAGCGGCGCCGGGATCAGCTCCAGCACCACGGCGAAGGCGCCGGCCTGCTGGAGGGCCACGGCATCTTCCATCAGCCGCTCTGCTGCCTCCGGTGTCCGGCCCTGAACCTTGAAGCCGCTGAGCTGGTTCACGGACTGCGGTGTCAGGCCGATATGGCCGACCACCGGAATGCCGATCTGCACCAGGCGTCGCACCGTCTCTGCCATGTGCACGCCGCCTTCGAGCTTCACCGCCTGGCAGCCTGCCTCCTTGAGGAAGCGGCCGGCGTTGCGCATCGCGTCGTCGATGCCGGTCTGGAAGCTCATGAAGGGCATGTCACCCACCACCATCGCCCGGTCGCTGCCGCGCACGGCGGCTTTCGTGTGATGGAGCATGTCTTCCATGGTCACCGGCAGTGTGGAGTCGTATCCGAGCACGACCATGCCCAGGGTGTCGCCGACCAGGATCATGTCGACGCCCGACTCCTCGGCGAGCCGGGCGGACGGAAAGTCGTAGGCGGTTAGCATGACGACCTTCTCGCCGCGCTCCTTCATGCCCTTGATGTCATCGACCGTAATGCGAGCCATCGCGTCCCTCCTCGATTCGGCCTTTAGCCCCGCTCTCCCTTAATGCACCCCGGCCGGAATCGCGTTCGCCGTGCGCACGATCTGGTTGCGGCCGTCCACGTAGACAAGATTGGGCTTGTGCTCCTCGACCTCATCCTCGGTGAGGAGGTCGTAGGCCAGAATGATTACGAGGTCACCCTGATTCACCAGCCGCGCCGCGGCGCCGTTGATGCAGATGACGCCGCTACCGGGTTCGCCCTCGATGACGTAGGTTGTGAGGCGCGACCCGTTGTTTATGTCGAGTACCTGCACCTGCTCGAACTGGACGAAGCCGGCGGCGTCCATCAGCAGCGTATCGACGGTGATGCTGCCCTCGTAGTCGACGTTGGCTTCGGTGACCGTGGCGCGGTGGATCTTGCCCTTCAGCATGGTCCTCATATCTTCGGCGTGGCTCCTTCCCGGCCGGGCTGCCCGCTCGAAGGGCTTGCGGCCTGGCGCTTGCTTTCCAGCAGGCTCCTGAGTTCGAAGGCGGCGGGGTCAGACAGGCCGCCCTTTGCGAGGGCGACGGGAATCGTCTGCAGCGCGAGCTCGCGGTAGGCCTCGAGCATATCGGGCGCCGCGGCGGCCAGCGTTTCGAGATGGCGGGCTACGGTCGCGACGTCGCCGCGGGCGATCGGCCCTGTCAGGGCTTGCGGCAGTCCCAAAGCCTCGATATTGGCCACGGCGCCATGCAGCAGCGGCAGCAGAGCTTTCATCGCCGCCGGGCGCTCCCAGCCAAGCCGAAGCCACAGGTCGGTCGCCATCTTGGCCAGCGTGACGGTGTAATTGCCGATCATTACGGCCGAGGCGTGGTAGAGGGCTTTGTCCTCCGGCCGCAGCTCGATCGGCGTACCGCCGAGCGCGTCGACCATGGCCAGCAAGTCAGACCTCAGCGCGCCTTCGGCCTCGACCGCGAAGATCGAGCCCGCAAGGCTATTGAGCGCCGGCGGGACAGCGGCGAAGGTCTGGAGTGGGTGGAAGGAGCCGGTAGCGGCGCCTTCGCGCGCGGCCTTTTCGAGGATCGCGCTGGACTCGACGCCGCTCGTGTGCGCCACGGCGACGCCAGCGCGCCAGGCCAGCGATTCGCAGACCTCGCGGATGGCCGCGTCAGGCGTGGTGATAAAGACGAGGCTGCAGCGGTCTACAGCCTCTTGCGCGGACGTAGCGCGCGCATTGGGTATCAGGGATGCGAGACTTAGAGGCGGAATCGGCGCCGCGGCTGGCAATCGCAACGACGGCGTAGCCTGCCTGGTGCAGAGAAACGGCGAGCGCGCCGCCTACGCGGCCCGCGCCGATGAACCCGATGCTCGGTTTCGTCCTCGCCAACGAAAAAACCCTTCCGGTCAGCGACCAAAAGGGCACACCGAAGAACGACTTCGCGTCCTCTATGTGCCGTCCCGGTCCACGTCGGGATCCGGGCGAGCCTGTTTGTCATCCCCCAAGGGGTTCCGTCACTTATTGCTGGCCGTCTCCTCGACGGGAAATCGACCGCAAGCGAAGTCTACCAATTAGCCGCAGGCTGTCAAGATTGTGACCAGGAAAACAAGCAGGCATTTTCGGCGGCGGGCCGTAAATTTCCCGTCTTGTGGGACAATTGGCCCCTGATGACCGCGCAACCCCTGCCCGCGGGCAGGTCCAGGCTGAAGGCGCTGGGATGGTTATCCGTCCTTCTGGTCGCGGGCGCCTGGATCGCCGTCGCGGCCGCGTTCCTCTTCCCGGACGCCAGGGCCGGGTCAAACCTGGTCAGTGCCGGCTCGGTCGACAGCTTCGCGCCCGGGAGCGTCACCTACTTCGAGAAGCAGCACTTCTACCTCGTGCGTCTCGACAACGGCGACTTTCTCGCCTTCTATGACCTCGACCCTTATCAGCAGGTGAGGGCCTCGATCCTGCCAAAGCCGGGCGACTGCCGTCTGGCATGGCTCGGCGCGCAGGAGCTGCGCGACCGCGGCGTGGCGATCACCCCCGGGCTGGAGGGCGGCGCCTTTCGCGAGCCATGCCATCTGAGCATGTTCACCCGGGATGGGCGGCGCGTGTCTGGGCCAACGCCGGCCGGCCTCGACGGCTATGAGGTCACGGTCACAACCCAGGTGTCAATCGACCTGGGGCGGCCGATCTGCGCGCCCCTGATCGATGGCAGCGAAAGATCCTGCCAAAAGGTTTCAAGACGCCCTTAGGTATCGAATTGACGGTTGGGAGGCCCAAGTCGTAGGGCGCGAAGGTGTCACTGACCTGGTTCGCGCACTCGTGGCCCGACTCGGCGCAAGACGTACGCGTCCGGGCCTATGCCTTCCACTCGTAGATTGTGGTCTGGGTGTTTCCCTCGGCGTCGACCTTGTGCTCGCCGATAACAAGCGAGTCGTTCAGCTTCGCCAGCTTGCCGTCGGTCGGCGCCTGGAAGACTAGCGAGAAAGCAAAGGACATGTTCATGTTCGCGTCGGCGTGTCCGACGCCGTGACCCTTCCAGATCGCGCCCTCGCCATCCGGGGTCTGCACTATGCCCTGTCCCTCGCCGTAGAGCTGGCCGCCGTTCTGTTCGTGAATCGTGTAGGTACCCATATTCGTGCCGTTCGTGCCGTAAACGGCGCCCTGCTCCTCGATCGAAACCTCCATCCGCACGAAGCGGAAGTCGCCTCCCGGCAGTATTCGACGCGAGATAACACGCCCCTGTTGCGAACCGATCTTGTCACCGAGCATTTCTCTCCTCCTTATGCGAAGCGCTTTCTCAATCTTCATCGGCGGGGCAATCTTGAGGACACCGTCCCCCGGGGTATCCTTTTCAGTCCCAGGCTACGTCAAGCATCTGATGGGCGCATTGCATGAATGTTGCTTGTTGCCGCTTGGCAGGTTAATCCTTGCAGGCGGCGTAGGCCAGCGACTGCAGCTCACCGCGCCAGAGGTTGTACTCCATCGCCTTTAGCTGGCCGGTGGTCGTGAAGGCGAACGACATCTCCTTATCGGGGTCGGCGAAACCGACCTGGCCGCCGCGGCCGCCGTGGCCGAAGGTGCGCATGGTGCTGCCCGTGCCGTAACCGCCCATGTGCCAGCCGGTGCCCCAGCGCATTGGCAGGCGGATGGTCTGGTCGGTTTCGCCCGGCCTGCTTGTCGGCGTGGTGCAATGGTTCAGGCCCTCGCGCGTCACCAGCCTGACGCCGTCGATCTCGCCACCTAGAGCCAGCGCCGCGTAAACCTTCGCCAGGTCGCGCGCGGTGGCGATGCCGCCGGCCGCGGGCAGCACCGAGCGCCAGATCGAGGGGCGGTTGAAGGGCTCGCTCAGCTCGGGCGTGCCCTCGTGCACTTCGCTCGGCGGCGAAGTCAGGGGCGCGCCGCCGGTGATCGCCGGCCCCTCGTTCTGTCCCGCGACGCCGGTCGCCTGGCCGGCTGTCAGAGGTTGGGCCGGGTTCTCGACCCAGGCAACACGCGCCTCCAGGGCTTCGTCCGCCGGCAGGCCGAGGTAGTTGTCCTTGAGTCCGAGTGGCGCGAAGACTTCTTGCGCCAGGAACTGCCCGCAATCGCGCCCATCGATGCGCTCGATGAGCTCGTTGACAACGTGGCCGAAGTTCATCGCGTGGTAGCCGTTCTTTTCTCCCGGCGTCCAGGCCAGCGGCGCCTCGATCATCGCGCGGCGGACGGCCTCGCGGTCGGGCCAGAAGCGGGCCGTAAGCCAGGCCGGCCCGTTGGGGAAGCCGCCGCGATGGCCCATCACCTGCCTGATCGTGACGGAGGCCTTCTGGGGCACCAGGCTCGCGAACTCCGGCCAGTACTTGACGATGGGCTCGTCGTAGTGGAACTTCATCCGCTCGTAGAGCATGAGCATGGAGAGCGCGGCCAGGCCCTTGGTGGAGCTGAAGATCACGAACAGCGTGTCCGGCTTCACCTCTTCGCCCGTCCGCCGCCTGGCAATGCCGCCGCCGGCGTCCAGCACCTTCTTGCCCTTGCGGTACATGGCCATCTGGGCGCCGGCGAACATATCGCCCGCCTCGACGCCGGCGTTGAACTTCGTCACGGCCTCGTCCAGCTTCTTAGAATCGACGCCCACGCTTTCGGGCTCGACCTCGGGGTCCAGTCGCCAGGTGCTCATGTCATTCGCCTCTCTCTAGCTCTGCCAGCCGCGCGATCCGCGCTTGTGCAGGCGAATTATCCGACATCGACGGCCGTGTAGGGAGGCCTTTAAGGCCTCCCGCGGGTCCGAGCGGCGTCACTCGAGCCGAAACCCCCACACCTCTTCGGTCGCCGTGTACCCCAGCCGCTTCGCCAGCGCGATCGAGGCGCTGTTGTCGCTGCTGGTTGTCCAGGTCGGAGTCAGGCCGCGGGCGCGGCATTCGGCCATGAAGGCCAGGCACGTGACCGTCGCCAGCCCCCGCTGCCGCCACGCCCGCGCGGTGCCGACCTCAACCTCGGCCTCGCCGCCGCCAATAGCGCAGGCCGCCGTGAAGGCGATTGGCCTGCCCGCGCTGAGGACGGCGAAGCCGAATGAGCGCTCGGCGAAGCCTTCAGGGCCGTCCCAGATATCGAAGATCCAGGGGTCGAGGCCGGAACGATCAGCCGCCGGATTCCACGTTGAGGCCATTGCCGGTGTGATCGGCGCAAGCTCGAAGCCCTCCGGCGGCGCTGAGGCTTCGCGGGCCCGGCCGTCGTGCTCGTACCCCAGTCGGCAAATCGGCCTGTCGAAGTATTTCGCCAGGCCCTCGCGCCAGGCGGTCGAGGTCGCGTAGAGCTCCGCCTTCGGGTCCAGGCTGTCCCTCATTTCGGACAGCGTCTCAGCGACAAGATCCGCGCGAACGTCGCCGCAGGCGAAGTGGAAGCCGCTCTTCGGGCAGATCAGCGCGGTGTGCGGCTGTGCGGCATCGTCGACGAAGATCGCGCCGCCCTGCCGGCCCTCGAACAACGCCTCCGCTAATGGGCGGTGGCTGTGACACGCCCATGACGACAGCATCCCATGGGCGGCCACATAGCCCTGCGCTTGAAGTCTCAGTAGTGGCATCGAGTGAGCTTACTTCGGCAGCAGGTGCTTGTGCGCCTCGGCCATCGTCTCCAGGACAATGTCCGCTCCCGCGGCTGCAAGCGTCGTCGCGTCCGCGGGCCCGGTGGTGACTCCGACGGCGACCGCCTTGTGCGCCCGGGCGCAGGCGATGTCGTGCACGGTGTCGCCGATGACGAACACTGAATCGAACGTCCCCAGGCGGCGGCAGGCGGCAAGGGCCTGGGCCAGCATGTCCTCGCGGTTCTCGGCGCTGTCCCCGAAGCCGCCCGTCCGAAAATAGCCGTCGATGCCGTAGTAGGCCAGCTTACGGGCGGCGCCCTGCCTGAAATTGCCGGTCGCCAGCGCGACCACCGCGCCATGATCGCGCTTGAGGACCTCGAGGAAGTCGACGACTCCCGGCAGGAGCGTGCCGTCACATTCGCGCAGGGTCCCGCTGAGGCGGCGCAGGTAGGCGGCCTTGAAGCGCGCGAGGTCGCGCTCGAAGGGGTTGGGCGAGGAGGCCGCGGCGCTCCAGGCGTCGAGAAGAATCACACGGTCGGTACGGCCTGAGAATTCGATGCCCGTGAAGCCGTCGTCGATTCCCCAGAGAGCGGCAAAGGCGCGCTTCATCGCCCGTCCGCCGGCGCCGCCGCTATTTATCAGCGTGCCGTCGATGTCGAAGAGGTAGAGGCGGCGGTCGCTCAATTTGGCTCCTGGCCTGGCCAGAGCGCGCCGCCGCGGAAGCCCGCCGCCCAAAGGCAGGGGTGCGTCAACGACTGGCGAAAGTGGTGGCGCCGGTGGGGTCCCCGTCACTCGACGGGGTTTCCAGCCTTGATCCAGGCTTCCGTGCCGCCCTCCACGTTGTAGAGGTCGGAGAACTTTGCCGCCGCGGCGAATTCGCAGGCCAGCGCGCTTCGCTGACCCACCTGGCAGATGAAGACAAGCGCGCGGTCCGTTGCCAGCTTGTCTTTCTGGGCCAGTATGGACATGTGGGGAATGTTTATCGCGCCCGGCACGTGGCCGCCCACGTATTCACCCGGCGTGCGCACGTCGACGATCTGCGCGCCTGCCTCGATCTTCTCTTTCGCTTCCTGCACGTTGAGGCGAGTGAAGGGCTCTCGCGGGTCCTTCGTGGCCATAGTCTCGGATACACCTCCGGACGCGGGAACTGTGGTCGCGTCCGTTGGGGATTATATCAAGCGACGGGCGCGGATCGTCCGCTGAACCGGCAACCAAATTCGCGGACCAGGTCGCGTCCCCGCCTGGAGTAGGTCTGCACGGCCCCAGACGCGGCCAGGTCCAGCCACCCTTCGTTGGGTACAAACCACGCCTCTTTCCTGCTACATTCTTCCCGCCGACGCCCGCCGCACTCCAGCCTAGAAGAGGTCCGTCCATGCCCTACGAGACCATCCAGAAGGTCCCTGCCGCCCAGTTCAAGGTGCGCCCCAACCTCTACGACTACGATGCCCAACGCGCATCCTTCAAGTGGGAGGACGTCGCGAAGGAGCTGGACGGCCTGCCTGGCGGCGGCCTCAACATCGCCTATGAGGCGCTCGACCGCCACGTCGCGCACGGCAATGGCGACAAGCCGGCGATCCTCTGGGAGGGCAAGGACGGCGCGCAGGAGACCTACACCTACGCCGACATGGCGCGGATGTCGAACAAGTGGGCGAACGTGCTGCGCAAGCTCGGCGTCAAGAAGGGCGACCGCGTCTTCGTCTTCCTGGACCGCATCCCGGAGCTGTACGCCGCCGTCTTCGGCACGCTGAAGGCCGGCTGCGTCATCGGGCCGCTGTTCTCCGCCTTCGGGCCGGACGCGGTCAGGGACCGCCTGGAGGACGCCGGCGCCGTCAGTCCTCCTGACCAGCCCCGACCTCTGGCAGCGCGATCGGCCGACATCCGCGGCGAGCCTGCCGGAGCTCAAGCACGTCATCACGTCGAGCACGGCGAAGCGCATCGCGGCAGGCGAAGGCATCCTCTCCTAGAACGACCTCATGGACGCCGCCGTCGGACACGTTCGAGATCGAGCAGACCGGCCTCGAAGACCTGCGCGATCATGCACTACACGTCCGGCACCACCGGCAAGCCGAAGGGCGCCGTGCACGTGCACCAGGCGGTCTGGGGCCACTACGCCACCGGCAAGTACGTGCTCGACCTGCACGCGGACGACATCTACTGGTGCACCGCCGACCCGGGCTGGGTGACCGGCACGTCCTACGGCATGTTCGCGCCGTTCACCAACGGCGTGACGTCGGTGATCTACGAGGGCGGCTTCTCGGCCAGCAAGTGGTACGAGGTCATCCAGCAGCACAAGGTCACGGTCTGGTACACGGCGCCGACGGCGATCCGCCTGCTGATGAAGGCCGGCGACGAGCATCGCCCAGCGCTACGACCTCTCCAGCCTGCGCTACACGATGTCCGTCGGCGAGCCGCTGAACCCGGAGGCCGTGGTCTGGGGCGAGCGGTGCATCGGCCTGCCCTTCCACGACAACTGGTGGCAGACGGAGACGGGCTCGATCATGATCGCCAACTACCCGATCGATGCCGATCCAGCCCGGCTCCATGGGCAGCCCGATGCTCGGCATCGACCCCGGCGTCATCGACGAGAACGGCAACGAGATGCCGGCCGGGCAGGAGGGCGACCTGGCGGTGCGGCCGGGCTGGCCCTCGATGTTCCGCACCTACTGGAACAACGAGGAGAGCTACAACAGCCGCTTCAGAACGGCTGGTACATCACCGGCGACCGCGCCCGCAAGGACCCGGACGGCTACTTCTGGTTCATCGGCCGCGCCGACGACGTGATCAACACCGCGGGCCACCTCGTCGGGCCGTTCGAGGTCGAGAGCGCGCTGATCGAGCACCCGGCGGTCGCCGAGGCCGGCGTCATCGGCAAGCCGGACCCGGTGGCGATGGAGATCGTCAAGGCGTTCGTGTCGCTGAAGGACGGCTACGAGCCGTCCGACGCAGCTGCGCCGCGAGCTGATCGGCTTCGCGCGCGAGAAGCTCGGCCCGGGCGTCGCGCCGCGCGAGATCGACTTCCTCGCGACGCTGCCGAAGACGCGCTCCGGCAAGATCATGCGCCGCCTGCTGAAGGCGCGCGAGCTCGGCCTGCCGGAGGGCGACACGAGCACGCTGGAGGAGGACTAGGGCGGGTGCCCGTATGGCGTGACGTCTGGGGCGTCGAGGTACGCGTCACCGACGAACGTCTCGAACATAGCCTGCTTCACCCAGAGCTGATCGGGAACGAACACCTCATCCCGTTGACTCTAGCGGAACCGGAATTTGTATTTGCCTCGCACCTCGATCCTGACGTGCGAATCTATGACCGCCGCTTCACCCTGGCGTCCATCGGCGAGAAGCACCTCTGGGTGATAGTAAAATGGCATCCGCAGCATGCTTTCATGCTTACTTCGCACTTCACCGATAGGCGGAGGAAGGGGACGCAGCTTTGGCCATGAAGACTAAGAAAGGGAAGATCAGGGTCTGGTTCGATTCCGAAGGCGACTTGCTTGAGGTCATCTTCGAGGACGCGGTCGGCTACTTCAAAGAGACGGCTGACGAACGCGTGATGGTCCGCGTCGACACCGACGACAAGATCATCGGCTTCCAGATTCTCGGCGTCAGCTCACTCAGTCAGCCGCTCAGCGTCTCCCTCCAGCCGGCAGCGGACGCAGACCCAGACTGAGATGGTTACCGGCGTCGCCCCGCGCGGGCTGGGCCTGCCCGAGGGCGCCGCCGGTACATTGGAGGTGGATCGCCGTTTCGAATAACGCCGAAGCCGCACACCACTACGACACCGCCCGCCTCGAAGCGTTCTCAGACGGCGTCTTCGCCATCGCCATAACCCTGCTTGTGCTCGAGATCTCGGTGCCGCACGTCGAGGGCGGCGATCTGGCCAGGGCCCTGCGCGACGAGTGGGCCTCTTTTTTCGGCTTTGGGTTGAGCTTCGTCAGCATCGGCATCATGTGGATGAACCACCACGGCATGTTCAAGGACATCGAGCGGGCCGACCACCAGCTCATGGTCTTCAACCTGCTTTTGCTGCTGAGCATCGCCTTCGTGCCATTCTCCACGGCGGTCCTGGCCGCTTACCTGGACGATGGCTCCGGACTGCGGACGGCAACGCTGCTGTACGCGGGCAACTACGCCGCGAACGCGGTCTTCTTCAACGCGCTGTGGCTATGGGCTTACACCGGCCGCCGCCTCATCGACGAGCACGTGAGCGAGACGCGGCTGCGCTCGCGCACGCGCCGCTACATCCCCGGGATCATCCTCTATCCCGCCGGGATTCCGCTGGCCTATCGTTTCGCCTTATCTCACTCTGGGCCTGTATGTCGGCATGGCCCTGCTCTACCTCCTGCCCCTTCAGGAGGCAGCGGATTCGGGCCCTGATCCCTGAAGCCCTTACCGGTAAAGCGAGAGGTCGCCCTTCCAGACCAGGCGCTCCTCGCTCCTGGGGTCGTCCTCGGCGCGACAGGGCGTGTCAAGGACCATGGTGCCGCGGGCCTGCGAATCGAAGGCGGGCCAGTGCGGCATCAGGTCGCAGTCCGGGTTGCCGTTGCGCGCGAAGGCGGCCCAGGCGGTGCTCATGCGCGCCGCGAGGTCGTGCTTGTCGGCCCTTTCGCCCGTCATCGGCACGTCGTCCACGTTGTCGAAGGCGAAGGGGATCTCCATGGCATGCGATGCCCGATACAAGCCGCCGAGAAAGTCCGATTCCCAGGCGAACAGGTACATGAAAGTCGGCGCGCTACCGGCGGCGGCCCGGCGGTCGGCCAGCGCGTTGGCCGCGAGGCGCCGCGACTCGCTGTTGATGCCGACCCAAAGGTCCCAGGGCGTGTCGCCGGGCCGGTTACGGCGGTAGACCGCCAGGATCTCCTCCAGGCGTTCGCCCAGCATTGGCTTCAGGCGCTCGCGCATGTCCTCTTCGGACATCTTGCGGCGCATCGGGTCGCGGCCCATGAACAGCGCCGCCTCGTCCTTGTTCGTCCCCAGCATCAGCGGCACGCCCATCGATGAGGGCGCCGGCATAGGGTCGAACGGGTGCTCAGGGAAGTGGGCGGCATCGATGCTCGGCGCGAAGTTCAGGCCGCCGCCTTCGCCGCGCGATGCCGCGCCCACGGCTTCGGTCAGCTGCTCATGCGGCAGTGTTTGCAGCTTCTGAAGCTCGTTGCGTTTGATCCCCAGGTGGGCGAGCAGGCGCTCGGCGTATCCCGTCGCGCGCTTCTGTTCGATTGCGCGAAGAGTGACGCTGCTCTGGATGATCCCGCGGTGAAAGAGGCCCCCGGCCTCGGGCATCGCCAGGAGAGTGCAGACCTTACGGCCGCCGCCGGACTCGCCGAAGATCGTGACGTTACCAGGGTCGCCGCCGAAGGCCGCGGCGTTGTTGCGCACCCAACGCAGCGCCAACACGGCATCGAGCATGCCGGCCACGCCCGAGCCGGCGAACTCGGGGCCGCCGATCTCGGCCAGGTTGAGGTGGCCGAAGACGTTGAGACGATGGTTGATGGTGATTACGACCACATCGCCGCGCTTCGCCAGGTTGGCGCCGTTGTACCAGCCCTCGGAGCCGGCGCCTGAGGCAAACCCGCGCCCGTGCAGCCAGACCATGACCGGCCGCCTGGCGTTGTCGAACGCCGGCGTCCACAGGTTCAGCACCAGGCAGTCCTCGCCCTGCGTTGACGGCGGGATGTAGCCGATGGTGCGGTTGTCGCCCAGGTTCTCGCCGACCAGCGCGCCCGCCTGCGGCGAAATCGGCCCGAAATCGACCGCCTCGCGTACGCCCGCCCAACCCTCGGGCGGTAGAGGCGGCCGGAAGCGCCGGCTTCCGGCGGTTGAGGCGCCGTAAGGTATGCCCCGGAACACGTGCACGCCGCGCTCAGTGGCGCCCTTGAGCTTCCCGTACGTCGTCTCGACAACCTGCTCGGCTGTAGCTGTCATAACCCTGCCCCTCTCTCGAGCGCCTCTCTTCTGATGGCCGCACTATAGGAGCGCCGCGGAGATATCGACAAGTGTCGCGGTTGTGTCTTCGGGCCGGGGTCGCCACAGAGGCTGTGACCGGCTGCTACGGCGATCGGCCGCCGGCCCGCAGCGCGTCCTCCCTCAAGCTGCAGTCGCCCAGCCGCAGGCGCTCCTCCCAGCCGTACATCATCGTGACGTCTGCCCGCGCCAGGAAGTAGGCGTCGGGCACGTATTTCGTCGCGTGTCCCGGTCGCCTGCCCACTATCGCGCCTTTCGCCAGCTTTGCGATGTACGGATCGGTGAGGCCGAGCAGGTCAATGATGCTCACATCAGGGCCAGAAAAATAGCCGTAGTAGCCGATGGCGCCGTAGCTCAGGGTGATTGGCCCACACACCTTCGCGAAGTCCCGCGCGTAGCGGTAGGCTTCCAGTTGCCCGAACGGTACCTCGAAGCCTCCCTGGCGCCTGTACTGCGATAGGGTCAGGCCGGGCGTGAAGAGGCGCTCCGTTACGATGCCATCCCCATTCACCGCGCCTGATGGCGGGCGGGCGGCCAGACTCAGGCAGAAGCCGGCTACCAACAGCATCGCGGCCACTGGTACCAGCACTTTCAGGTCGGCCTCTTGAAAGCGCCGCGCCAGGACCGCCGTTCCGAATACACCCGAAGCCATGAAAACGGGGACCCAGAAGCGCCCGCGCATGAAATCGCCGCCAACCGCGACCACGTAGAAGGTGAAGAGCACGACGCCCAGGGCCCACGCGCGTTCGCGCATGTTCCGGCCAAAGACCGCTCCAGCTATCAGAAGAGACGCTGAGCCGGCAACGGCCACCGGCTCGTGCGTCACCCAGTCGCTGAGATACGCCACTCCCTGCCGGAAGGCGTCGGATGTCGATTCGTAGATGCCAACCTTGGCATATGCAGGGTTCGGGACAATGCCACCGTAGTACGCCAGCGCAAGGGCGCACCAGAGAAACAGCGGCGTTGCTCCCGCCAGGTAACCGGCCAAATCACGCAGCCTGTGCCGCTCCCAAACCAGGACCAGTAGCAGTGGGGCGACAAGGAGCGCCAGGTCGGGCCTCGTTAGCACCAGGAGCGAGCCAACCAGAGCCGACTGCGCGGGGCGAGGCGCCGGTACCAGCACCACTGCGCCGAGCATCGCGGCGATCAGCGCGTTCGAGAGAGAGTTCTCGAGGCCGCTGGTCTGAAACTCGAGGAAAGAGTCGCTGCTGGCCAGCAGGAGCAACAGCAGGCCAAACGCCAACAGCCTCGACGGGGCCGGCCCGACTTCGCGCTTCAGCACCCAGGCGATCAGCAGCACCAGGACAATGGTCAGTGCCGCGCCCGCGACAACGGCATCCCACAGGGGGTGACTGTACGCCGCCGCGACCGCGGTCATCAGCAGAAACCACAGCGGGTGAGTGTAGCCCTGCACACGCTCACCGACGTTGAATACCGGCCCGTGTCCGTGGAGCGCATTCGTCACGTAGCGGTAGGTGATCAGGCCGTCATCCGAAATCCAGCCGAGGCGTGTCACTTCAGCCGCGAGCAGGACCGCTGCGGCGAACACGGCCGCCCACCACAACAACTCCAAGCGTCGCCTATCGGATGTCACCGCCGAATTCTACGAGACAGCCTGCCTGGGCCATCTCGCGCGGGGCGTCCGCACTAGATACACTCGCGACACCGGCTGGCAGGCGAGATCGCCATCTCGAAGTCGAGAGTCAGCGACATTCGCCCCAAAGCTCCCTGGAGGACCAATGCGCCTGACCGTCTCCTTCCCCAACGTTGGCGCCGCGCACGACAAGATCGCCCTTCGCGACTACGCTCAGGCCCTCGAGGGCCTGGGTGTCGACACAATTCACGTTGTCGACCACGTGGTCTACGCCTGGCCGGCGGCGGACGGCACGCAGCGGTCGCAGTACCGCGCCGACATGTGGCACCTGGAGTGCTTCGTGACGCTGGGGTTCCTTGCCGCGGTGACCGACCGCGTGGGGCTGGAGACCGGCGTCGTGGTGCTGCCACAGCGGCCGCCGGCCCTGGTCGCCAAGGAGGCCGCGACCGTCGATGTGCTCTCGAACGGAAGGTTGCGCCTGGGCATCGGCGTCGGCTGGCAGGCGCCTGAGTACGGCGCCCTTGGCGTGCCCTTCAAGCAGCGCGGCGTCGCGCATGACCGAGGCCATAGAGGTGCTAAAGGAGATGTGGACGGAGCAGCACATCACCCACAAGGGCCGCTACTACAACTTCGAAGACGTGGGCATGGAGCCGAAACCCCTGCAGAAGCCCTACCCGCCCCTGATCATGGGCGGCCAGTCGCCGGCGGTGCTGGAACGCGCCGGCAGAGCTCGCGGACGGCTGGGTCGCCGGGCCGGGCACGCCTCCCGCCCGCTTCGACACGAGCCGCCAGGCTGTCCTTCGGGCCGCCCGCGAAGCCGGCCGCGAGTCCGAAGTCACCATCTTCGAGGGCTCCGTCTTCCCGCAGTCGCCTGACCCGTCCGACAACCTGGAGGCGCTTCGCGGCCACAAGGACCTGGGCGCGACGGACATGCTCTTGTGGATGGGAACGGCACGCGACCAGTCGCTGCGGCCCCTGCCGGGCAAGCTCGAATACGTCGAACGCCTGCTCAGGGAAGTATGGCCGGAGGTGAAGTAGCGAGTGATGCGTCAAGGGGCGCCATGGTTCGTAGATACACGGAGGCCGGGCCTTCCCACCCGGCCGGGTGGATTGTGTACGGGCGCTTGACGGCCGGCGAGGCTTCGCGCGTCACGAAGGCTGCGCCGTTTCCCCGGGCCACTAGATCGCCGCGTCAGTCTCGGGTGGCCACGAAGAAGAGGCGTTTGAAGGGAAAGAGCGTGCCGTTAGGAGTGCGCGGATATGCCTTTCGCAGCCGGGCCGCGTAGAGCGCAGTGAAGTCGCGCGCCTCGCCTTCGTTCAGCATCTGCAGCACGGGCCGGAGCGCGGTGCCCTTCACCCATTCGAGCACCGGGTCGTCGCCCTGGAGGACGAAGTAGTAATCGGTCTCCCAGGCGTCGACCTTGAAGCCCAGCGCCCAGAGCGCTTCGACGTACGTGGCCAGCGGCCGCGAAGCCAGTGGGCGCCACCGTTCCGCGAGCTTCGCCGCCCAGGGGCCATCGCGCGCCGTCTCCTCGATCAGGCGGTGCGACGGCGCGCCGAAGTTGGCCGGCATTTGCACGGCAAAGCAGCCGCCCTGGTTCACCAAGCGCCCGAGCCGCGGGATCAGCGCCTCGTGTCCCTCCAGCCACTGCAATGCGGCGTTCGACAAGATGAGGTCGTGACGCTGATCGAACGCGGCGATATCGCCCTGCGAAACTCGATCCTTCCCGGCACGGCCATCGGCGCGGCCCTGGCCAACATTTCCGCCGAAGAGTCCAGCCCCAGCACGCGCGCCTCCGGCCAGCGTTCGGCCAGCGTCTGCGTGAGTTCACCGGAGCCGCAGCCGAGGTCCACGATGGCCCTGTAACCGCGGCCGGGGATCCGGCCGAGCAGCTCGAAGAAAGGACGTGACCGTTCGTCACTGTAGAGGGCGTACTGCCGCGGGTCCCAGGTTGTCGTCACCCGCGCAGCCCTGCGATCTTGAAATTGTCCCACGTGATCAGATGTTTTGGCGTAAACACCACCCAACGATTTGTCTCGCCGCGCGCTGTGGCGTTGTTTCGCGCGGGCGCCGCGCCGGCCTCACCGTGGCCGCCCGCGTACTTGGCGCCAATTTGCAGGCGAGCGGCCTCCAGGTCGGGGTCGGCGGCTTCGTCCGCGGCCGTCTCCAGCACCCTGGCGGCGCCCTGGAACATGGCCCCGACCAGCTCCGGGAAGCGCTCGTTCTTGTCGACCAGCACCGTTGCCTGAGGGCTGCGGCGAATATTCACGACCTTCTGGCCGCGGCAGGTGAAATAGACTTTGCCGTTCACCCAACCGAACCACAGGGGCGTTAGGTTGATCCGCTTCCCCGGCCCCAGAGTGGCAATGCGCATGTTCCACGTCGACGTCATCAGGTCGTCGAGTTGTTCCGGGTTCAGCGCAAGCTTGGGCGAAATCCTGGGCATCGTCGCGCCTCCTGGGCGCAAGATTAGCAGAGCATACGCCAAGATCATTGGACAGGGACTGAGATGTCAGTGGCCGCCGCCGTGCGCCGGAGTCTGAGGGCTGAAGCTATACTCAGCGCCAGCTAGGACAGGGGATGCAGATGACGAACAGAGCCCTGGTGTTGAGCGGCGGCGGACCGGTAGGTATCGCGTGGGAGACAGGCTTCGTGGCCGGACTGGCGGAAGAAGGCGTGCTCCTGGCGGAGGCCGACGTGATCGTAGGCACCTCGGCGGGATCGGTGGTGGGCGCGCAACTGGCTCTGGGCACGCCGCCTCAGGCCATGGCCGCGGCGCAGCTGGCCGGGCGGGGCCAGAGGGCGCAGGAGGGTACGCCACCCGCCGCGGCGGCTGCGGACGCGCCCCCAGACTTGACGCCGCTAATGCAAATGATGCTCAAAGCCGCGGACGGCGAGATCGCCCAGCAGGACCTCTGGAAGGAGATCGGAGCCTTCGCGCTGAAAGCAAAGACGGTGCCGGAGGAGCAATTCGTCGGCTCGTTTGGAAATCGCCTCGCCGGCAGCGAAGGCTGGCCGGAAAAGCCCTATATCTGCACGGCGATCGATTGCCTCGACGGAACCTTCCAGATATGGGACAAGAGCTCAGGGGTCAGTCTTGCCAGGGCAGTGGCATCCAGTTGCGCCGTGCCGGGCATTTACCCGCCAATCACGATCAACGGCCGCCGCTATATGGATGGCGGGATGCGGTCGGCCAGCAATGCCGACCTCGCCAAAGGCCGCGAGACTGTAGTGATCATCTCCCTGGTAGGGGGGCCGGGCGCCGCTGCCGACCCGCGCGCGGAGCAGGCACGGCGCCGCATCGAGAGCGAAATCGCCGCTCTCACGGAGGCCGGGGCGAAGGTCGTCGAATTGCTGACGCCGGACCCGGCGGCGCGCGAGGCCTTCGGGCCGAACATGATGGACTCGCGCCGCAATGCCGGCGCTACCGAGCAGGGTTTGCGACAGGGCAAAGCCGAGGCCGCCAGGCTGCGTAAGGTCTGGGCTTAAGGCTTACCTCGAGTGCGATTCGCCGGGAACGTCGATTCAAGACACGGTCAGGGGACAGCCCCGCGCTCAGCCTCGGAGTAAGCCTCTTTTGTGCAGGCCGCAGCGTCGTTTAGGGTGCGGCACTAGGCCCCATATCGGTGCGCTTTCCCTGGATCGTCCTCACTTGAGGCGCGTCAGGCGCCAGCTCAGCGGGGCGGAGGTCAGCTTTTCCTGGGCCAGCAAAGTCACCTCGCGATGCTGGGCTCCGGCCGTGACTACAACCTTGCCGACTTCGGCGCCGCGCCGCACCGTCGAGCCGGTAAGGGCCGGCTGCAGCTTCGTGGCTACGGCCAGCCCCGGCCAGAGAATGAACGTCACGTCCGCGGCGGGAACGGCCGTCGTCTGGCCGCCCCAATCATTCGAAAGGGCGGCGACCACGGTGCCGCGATTCAAGATTGACACGACCTGCAGGCCATCGCGCGCGGAGTTGACCAGGCGGCTGGTGGCGGCGTAGGCGTCGACGAGGGTGTCCTGGCCCAGGACGGCGCTGAAAATCGTCGTCCGGGTGTCGCCGGACTGCCAGTTGATCGCGACGAGGTAGCACGCGCCGGCCTCGTCCGTCCAGCCGGTCTTGATGCCGGCCAGGTTCGGCTGTCCGAGCTGAGAGTTGACGTTGTACACGACACCGACAGCCGGCAGCTCCGCCTGCTTGAGGCCGACGACCGCCGCGAAGGTTGGGTCGGCCATCGCCGCCTCCGCCAGCTTTAGCTGGTCGCGGGCGGTGCTGACCGAAGCCGGGCTCACGCCGCTGGGGTCGGTGTAGCGCGAATCGGTCATGCCCAGGGCCTTCGCCTCGTCGTTCATACGCTGGACGAAGGCCTCGACCGAGCCGCTGTTCCAGTTCGCGAGCATGTAGGCGTAATTGTTGCCGGATGGCACCAGCAGGCCCTGTAAGAGCTGAAGCTCGCTGATGTTGTCGCCTTCCTTCACGGCCACCACCGATTCGCCATTGGCGAGCTGCTGCCTGTAGAGCTGGACATCGGCCGCCTGGACCTGCACGGCCGCGCCCTGCTCGCCCTGCTTGAGGGGATGGTCTTTCAGGACCACGTAGGCCGTCATCACCTTCACCAGGCTGGCGATCGCCCGCGGCCTGTCGTTGGCGGTGGAGTCGATCAGGCCGACTCCGCCGACCGACACGGCGGCGCTGCCCTGCGAAGGCCAGGAGAGGCCGGCCGGCGCGTCCTGCTGCTTCCAGTTGTCGGGCACAAGCTGGCTGGCCTTGACGTCCGGCGTGTCCCGCCGCATCTGGACGAAAGACCCCAGGGCCAGAACGCCGAGGATAGCGGCGGCTGCGACGACGATTTGGTGGCGCTTGATGGGGAGCCTCATGAGCGGGATGTTAGATAGGAGGTCGCATAACTGCTGAGGTTCGCAGGGGCCTTAGACCTATCAGGTTTGGATCAACGCAATTGGCCGCCAAAGTGACGGTTGCCGCCGGATCGTCCCAATCGTAGGAAATCGCGTTGACCAGACGGCTCTCCGGAACAAGCTGGTCTCACCTGGACGCATGCGGTGCGGCAATCTCACACGGATCTGGGGGACTTTGCGAGGAGATGGCGAGGATTCTCTCTGGTGGCGGAGATTCCTGAGAACCAGAGATTATCCGTGTAATCCTTCCGCTTCATCGGCGAAATCCGCGTGAAGTCCGGCTCCTCCCGGTGCATCCCTCATTCCGACGTGAGGAGGAATCCGGGAGCGGCGCGGGCGTACGGCGCCTCCGCCTTGAGGAATTGAGATGGCACGCTGAGCCTCAGCCGCAGCGATGAGACGATAGCGTCCAGGTCCCCGATGTCTTCCGAGACGCTGGTCAGCGCCTCCCGCGCTTTTTGGAGTAACTCTTTCGAGTAAGGGTCGGAAGCCCTGAATTGGGCCGGCGTAACGACCCCGGAGGGAATTGGTTCGCAATCTTCGTCATAGGTTTCGTGGAGCATGGCCGGCCGCGCTGGGCTGCCGGTGGGGCGCGCCCTGACTGATCCACCGTTTGAGGACAGCGAAGACGGTCATGAACACCGCGGTCAGGAGAGCAAATGCAATCAACATGTCGCCCGGACTGGCAACCCCGCGTACAGGCATCCAGCGTGGGAACACCAGGATGTCCGAGAGCGGCGCCAGGTTGGTCTCAGATCCCTCTTTGAGGATGTCCTTGGACCTGGGGATGGGATCGCCCAGCCGCAAATCGGCCGTCCTCTCGCTAAGGCCGGCCGCGACGGCCCTTTCCGGCGTCACCGGCATCAGGCCGCCGTTGGTCAGCATCACGGCCAGGTTCAGGCTCAAGCCGACCGCCAGCACCTGCAACGGCCGGTATGCGCGATTTCGCCAGACAAAGGCAAGCGCCAGGACGCTGCCTCCGACCATCAGAAGCCGGCGCGGCAAGTCCGCATCGGCCGGGTCGATCATTGCGATCGCGGCAGTCTGGCAGGCGAGCGCGAGCAGCGCGAGCCACGGGCTCTTTAATTGGAGCATCCGGTTAGCGGGGAAGGGGCAGGATTAGGGCCAGACCAGCGGCGCCGCGGCCACAATCGCGACTGCCAGGAACGCCATGCCCGCGAGAAGGGAAGGAAGCAGCTTCTTCATCATCCGACTCCTTATTCGTCCCGGTTTTCTCATGCCGAGGCGAGCTTAGACTGCCCCTGTCACAAATCTATGACAGAACGGGCAGTGAATATTACAGGCACGTGGCCCGCGGGAGGCGGATTCGTTGGCGGGCGAGGAGCGCCTGCTTGCGGTTGCAGAATCGGCCTGCAGAAGGTCTGACTGTGGTCTAGGGCGCGGCGGTAGCGATCCTGCGGCCGACTCTGGCAAGGCGTTCGGTCGGCAGAGAGGCGGCCTCTTCGGCGAGGAGGCGCTTGTAAGTTTCGAAGTGGCGCACAGCCGAGACCCTATCGCCGAGCGACAGGAAGCTCTCGATCTTCAAACACTGGGCTTCGTCGTTACAGTCGTCGATCGCCAGGATGCGGTCGCAGGAACTGATTGCCTCGTCGAAGGCGCCTTCGGCGAAGGCATGGCGGGCGAGGATGCCCAGGACTCTGAGGTACTTGTCCTCCAGCCGTTGTCGCAAGGCCACCGCCCACTCCGAATAGAACTCGCGGCAGAAAGGGCCGGAGTAGGCTTCTGCCGCGCGGGCGTAGGCCTCCATGCGGTCGGGGTCTCCGGGCCGGCGCCCGTCGGCGTCCTGCGCCAGCGACTCGAATTTCCACACGTCGAAGGAGAATTTCGCCGCCGGGTTCAGGCGGTAGCGGCCGTTGCTGTTCGTGACCATGTCGAAGTAAGTGGCGCTGCGCAGGCGGTAGAGCGTCGAGTGGAAGTTGCTGGTGGCGCGCGTCTGGTCGAATTCCGGCCACAACGCCGCGCAGCACTCGTCGCGAGAGGACTGCTCCTGGTTGGCCAGGAAGAAGAAGAACATCTCCTTGCTCTTGAGCGAAGACCACTCGGAGTCCGTGATGGTGCGCCCGTCCAGCTTGGCTTGCGATTCGCCGAAGGCGCAGGCGTCGATCGGCGGGTAATTCGTCGCCAGGCTGATCTCGGCGGGCCTGCCGCCCCGGGACCGCGAGCGCGAGGCGTTCTCGCGAAGCCGGCTGAACATCCCGTCGCCGATTCCCTTGGAGGCCGCGAAGGCCGTCAGCGCCGGACAGCGGCGCGCATCCGCCGCCAGGAAGGAGTGGTAACCGACTTCGCGGCTGAGGCGGGCGACCTCCTGCAGGGCGGTCATCGCCCGCCGGCGGCTGTTGGTGGCGAGGTAGACATGGGCCAGGTGGAAGTTCGCCCTGGTTTCGTCGCGGGCCGCGCCGGCTTCCCTGAGCACGCGCACGGCCGTCTCCAGATGGCCGGCGGCCTCGCTGAACTCGCCGCGAAGGTGGCGCAGGATGCCCAGCGAAAGCGACAGCAACCCTGACTGGTAGGCGCCGCCTCGTTCTGCCACTTCCGCCGCCGCCTGCTTGATCAGCACCTCCGCCGTCTGCAGGTCCCCCATGAACAGATAGGTCATTCCCAGCGCGTCGACGGCATAGTCGACAAAGTAAGCCTCGCCCATCCGCCTCGCTTTTTCGAGGCCGTCGCTGTACAGGTCCAGCGCCTCCTGGTAGGCGCCGACGTCGCGCTTGACGTCGCCCAGCGAGAGGGTGGCGAAGGCCTCGATGCGGGCGTTGCCGGTGGTGCGCGACCTCTCGATCGCTTCGGTCAGGAGCTGCGAGCTGAGGTCGTACTCACCCTGCCAGGAGTAGATGACCGCCAGGTTGTTGAGGGTCAGGACAAGGTTGTAGTCATTCTGGAGGCTGGTCCAGCCGTGGCGCGCGCGCTCGAAGTAGCCCTGGGCCTCATTGATCTGGCCGAGGTTGGCGAAGGCGTCGCCGAGGGCGTCGGCGGCGACGGAAGCGCGGCGCACGTCCCCCAGTGTCTCGGCCAGAGATAGCGCCCTGCGCAGCGGTGCGATGGCGTCCGCGAACTTGCCGCTGGCGCCGGTCGCGACACCCAGGCGCAGATATGCCTCCGCCCGGATGCCGGGTTGCGACTTGGCTTTGACCAGCAGGGAGACCGCGCTGCGGGCGGTGCGGATCGCCTCCGGGTGCTGGCCTTTGCGGCTGAGACAGACGCCGCGATAGAGCACCGCCATGTTACGGATGGTCTCGGGACAGTCCTTCTCCAGGAGGTCGGCGATGATCTGCAGGGCATCATCCAGCTTGCCCATATCCAGCTTCGCCCGCGCGCCGTAGAGGACAAGGTCCAGGTTCGCGGCCAGTTCTTCCCGCGGAATCGCGTCCAGCCAGCCGCTGAGGGCCTCGGCCCCACCGTAGGAGAGCAGCGACTCAGCTGCTTTGCGCAGCGTCCGGATCAGGTCCGGCCACTGCTGCGCTTCCAGGTAGAGTGAAACGGCTTCATTCCAGTCACCTTTGATCTCGCAGAGGCGTCCCGCGGTGAGGCTGAGGGAGCGTGAAGACCGCCGGCTTGTCGGCCCGAAGCTTGTCCTTGAGAAAGCGGCGAAAGGGCCTCAAGAGCACGTAGGACGGTGGATCTGCCTCCACCCTGGTAACGAACAGGTTCCTTCGTTCCAGCTCTTTGAGGATCTTGCGCGAGCTGCTGCCACCCAGCACCTGGTCGCAGATTCGTGGTTCCAGGACGCCGAGGATGCTGGTCGAAAGAAGGAACTTGCGCACCGGCGCCGGTTGCCGCTGGAACGCTTCGTTCACCAGCTCGTCCAGAAACAGCTCGGCCTTGGGATTGGCTTCGATTTCGCCGTCCGCGGACGCCGTCAGTAGCGCGACATTCGCCGGCCACCCGGACGTGCGGTCCAGTACGCGCGTGGCGCTGGCGATCGGAGATGGTGGCGCCGCGGGCCTCGGCGAAGTAGCGCTGAATTTCCTCCGCGTCGAACGCCAGGTCTTCCGTCCCCAGGCAGAGGACAAGGCCCTGGGCCACCAGGCGCGCAAGGCCGCCCAACGCCGGCAGCTCGCGCGAGGCGATGATGATGTGGCAGGCGTCCGACGCCGACTCGATCAGCTCCTCAATGAGGCCCACCGCTGCGGATGACCCCTCGATCGACTGGTAATCATCGAGGACGATCACCCGCCGCTGGGCCATGCGGAAGGTGGCGCTCCAGAGCATGAGGCGCAGCTGGCGGCGCAGGTCTTCGAACGAAGCGGACGCATCGATGTCCACCGGGGCGTTAGGAAAGAGCGACTCAGCCAGGCTGACCATCAGCTCGCGCGGGCTGCGGTCCCAGCGGTCCAGGTTCAGCCACGCCACGGGCCTGTCCAGAGTGCCGGCGAAGTCGGCCAGGAGCGTGGTCTTGCCGAATCCGGCCGGCGCCACGATCAGCGACGCGCGCTTATCGAGGCCGGATCCCAGCAGCGTCAGAAGTCGCGCCCGGTGGATCGTGTTGGTCCGCGGGGCCGGGATTGTCGTCTTTGCCGGTATGGAAGGCAGTACCAGTTCCACTTCGGATCACCCTTTGTGGTCCCGTCTAGCATTCACATAACACATGTGCCGCATCTTGGAAAGGCGGGGCGTTCCTGGAGGCCGTGATGTATGTCCTAGCTCGGCGTGGCCGCCTCGACGCCAAGCCTGAGCATTAGCGCGTCGCGAATTGCCGGCCGGCTGCCAAACACCAGCAGAAACAGCGCCTCGCGCGCCAGCCGCTGGGCCTGGGCGTCCAGCCAGATCGAGTGGCTCCCCTGCGCCACGATGAGGGCGGCGGCGGATCGCAGCGCCAGCTCGGCAGCGGCCGCTCTGGCGGCGGCCATGGTCTCGTCTGTTGCGGCGTCGAGCTGGGCTCTGCGCGCGCTCAGTTCATCATCGAGGCCGCTGGGCCCGATCAGGCGGCAGCAGCGATTGGCGACGCCCAGGGCAAGCGAGCCGTTGAAGCGACCGCCGCCGTCATATGGCGGTGGTGGCGTATATGCATCGACTGAGACCACACGCTCTTCCGCAACGAAGTGCTGCCGGAAGGCGACCTCCACCGTGCCGCTGGCGTTGGCGGCCACCAGGCGCAACGGCGAGGCGGCCAGCGAGTCGCCCGTCGTCGCGTCGACAAGCGCCCTCACGATGCGGCCGTCGCCGGTTAATGCCGCCGTCAGCATGACGTCGATGCGGCCCCAGCCGCTGACGTAAGGAACGCCGCCGTCGAAGATCCAGCCGCCTTCGACGGCTACGGCGCGAAGCTGCGACGGTCCCGGCCGCAAGCCGCCAAGGGCGATGCCGGCACGGACTTCGCCCGCGCACAATCGCGCCAACCACTCCTCGCGAAGCGCCTGCCGCGCCGAAGCCAGGGCGCGGACGGAGCTGTGGTGCTGGATCCACACGAACGTGGTAGTCAGACAGCCGCCCGCCAGGGCTTCGATGACGGCGCACGCGGCCCTGAGGTCTGCCTCCAGGCCCCCGAATTCCTTCGGGCCGGCAAGGCCGTAGAGCCCGCGCGACGCGAGGAGGTCGAGGTGCGACAGCGGCGCCAGGCTCGACGCGTCCGTACCCAGCGCCGCCGGGAAGAGCACGTCATCGGCGATCTCTTCGGCCTGCTGGACCAACTCATTGGCCGAGTCCACGACGACAGTCTAGCGTCAGCGGAATTCGGAGGCCGGTCCGCGATTTACCTTGCCTGCTTCTCCAGTGCGGCCGGATCCTGCACCAGGATGGAGCCGCGTCCTCTCGTGAGCCAGCCCTGCCGCTCGAAGTAGCCGAGCCATTTGTTGGTGCTCTCCCGCGTCGCCCCGACCATCGCGGCGAGGTCAGCCTGGGTGATGGTGATCGCAGTCCCCACGCCGGCCGCTGCGCCGTCCGGCGACCGCATCAACTGAAGGAGTACGCGCGAGAGCCTGCCCGGGACGTCCAGAAAAACCGCGTCCTGCACGGTGTCCGTGAGCCGGCGGACGTATTGGGTGACGAGCGCCGTCAGGAGACGCAGGCATGCGGCGGCGTTGCCTTCGAGGAAGCTCAGGAACGCCTCGCGCGGAAGCATGAGCGTCTCCGTGGGGTCGATCGCCAGGGCGTCGGCGGAGCGCGGCGCGCCGTCGATGAGGGCAAGCTCTCCGACGTAGTCCCCCGGCCCCAGGAGGGTGAGGATGACCTCTCTCCCATCCTCGGAGCGAAGGCACACCTTCACGGAACCGCTGATGAGAATGTAAAGCGAATTGCCGGGATCGTCCTTGTGAAAGAGGACTTCATGGCGGCGAAATCGACGCCGGCGTAACGAAGCGGCAAGGCTCTTCTGTTCCGCGCCCGAAAGGCCGGCCAGAAACGGAATTCCCTGGAGAAGCTGCTCGGGTTCCAACTGCCCTCCGCGCTGGCCGGATTATAGCCGCGCCAAGTCTCGGGGCCGAAACCGGGGACGCTTTCCCGCCTTGTTTGGCGATGCCTGTACGGCGAAGGCCGATCTGCCCGCGAACGTGGCCCAATTCACATTCCAGGAGTGACCTGGCTAATCCATCGCGGCGCTGTGGCGTCGCGACACTGTGTCTGTGAAACAGCGAAATCCCGCATCAGGAGGAGTTGAATTGATGGCCCTAGAACGAAACGAGTCGTCAGCCCAGGAGCGACGACAGGCAGAGCGGTCACCAAGGAGAATGTCTCCGGCACGCGTGGCTTTGAAGACAAGACGGCCCGTCCAGGTCTTCTTCATCGCCATCGGCAAGGACGCCGACCTCGACATCCGCCTGCCGCCCAACCCGCCGGCCTCCAGCGCGGCCGCGCGAACGTCCGATGGCTGGTCATCCCTTTCCCGGGCCATAATTACGCACCGGCCGAGGACGTAGATCCGCCAGCCCGGGGCCATGGCCCGCAGCTCGAACCCGAGCACGTCGCGGTAGTATGCAGCCGAGACCTCGAGGTCGGGTACTCCAATCACGTAGCGCGTCTTGATGATCATCACGCGACCGTAGCCTCAGCGTCGCAAGATGTTCGGGCGGCATGTCGGCACAGAGGACCGGGAAGGCTGACCGTGGTGCCCCCAAACGTCGCTATTGCGAACCCTTACGGCCGTCTAGGCCGAATGGCCTTTGACAACCTCTCTTGTCAGCGTAATGCTTGCGCCCTACATGGCCTCAATAACCCGCGCAAGTCCCTCAGGCAGCCTCGAGTTGCCTCGTCGCACGCCCTTCGTGGGCCGCGAGCGAGAGCTCTTGCTTCTGGCCGGGCGCCTCGACTCTGCCGGGCGAGGAGATGGCGGCGTCGTCCTCATCAGCGGCGAGCCCGGCATCGGCAAGACACGTCTTCTCGCCGAGTTCTCGGCACGAGCCGAGCAGGACGGTTGGTTGGTCCTTTCGGGGCGCTCCTACGACACGGAGGGCATGCCGCCGTACCTGGCCTTCGCCGAAGCGATCGCCCAATACCTGCGGGCCGGGGCAGACGACGAGGCCGGCCGGCGACTCGCGGAGGCGGCGCGCGAGGTGGCCCTCCTCGTACCAGAGCTGCGTGAGCGTCTCCCGGACGCAGACGCCCGCCCTTCCACTCGGCCCGGAAGCAGACCGCTACCGCCTATTCGAGGCAGTCTCAGACTTCTTCCTTCGCCTCTCGGCCACAAGCGAAGCGAACGGCCTTCTCCTCTGCCTCGACGACCTGCATTGGGCCGACCGGTCGACGCTCCTGCTCTTCCAGCACCTGACGCGCAAGCTCGGGGGCGCCCGCGTCCTCGTCGCCGGGACCTTCCGCACGGAAGAAGTGGACCAGTCGCGGCCATTATTCGAGGTGCTGGCCGAGCTGGCGCGGGAGCAGCAGGGACCAGCGCCTGACGCTGGCCCGTCTCTCGCCGGCCGAGACCGGCTCGCTCGTCGCGAGCCTGAGCGGCGCCACGCCGGCGGCGGCCCTCGTCCAGGCTATCCACCAGCAGACAGAGGGCAACCCCTTCTTCGTCCAGGAGGTCGTGCGGCACCTGCAGAGCCAGGAGCATGGCCTCGCCGGCACAGAGCCGCGGCCCGAGGACTGGGGCCTCTCCGAGGGCGTGCGCCAGGTCATCGGCCGGCGGCTGTCCAGGCTTGGCGTCGAGACGCAGAGGCTCCTCGAGAGCGCCGCCGTCCTCGGTGACGGCTTCGACGTCGCGCTGCTGCGCGCAGCGACCGGTTCGGACGCAGCGGCTTCCACCCAGGCGTTGGAGGAGGCGGCGTCGGCGGGGATACTGCGCGAGCGCGAGAACGTATACGTCTTCGGTCACCCGCTTATTCGCCAGGTGATCTACGAGGGTCTGAGCCTGCCTCGCCGCCAGGAGCTTCACCTGCGCGCCGCCGAGGCCATCGAAACCATTCACGCAGCCGGCCTGGACCATCACCTGGCCGCTCTTGCGACGCACTACCGTCTCGCCGGCGGCACGGCCGACCCCGAAAAGGTGACCGACTACGCCACGCGAGCAGGCGACCGCGCGGCCCACGTCTTTGCCTTTGACGAAGCCCTGCGCCTCTACGACATGGCGCTCGACGCCCTGGAGTTACGCGGCGATCGAGGCCAGGAGGCGACAAGCGCCGAGCTTCGCGTCAGGCGGGGCAACGCCCTGGCCGGTTTGGGGCGGTGGGCTGAGGCAACAGCGACTCTCGAGGCTGCCGCTGCCGGGCTCAGCGACGAGAGGCGCGCCGACGTCTTTCTGATGCTCGCCAACGCGGCTTGGCGCGGCACTCCCAACGATGTGGCCAGCTCGCGGCGTTACGCCGGCCTGGCGCTCGACCTCGCCGGAGGGCTCGGCCGGCGCGACCTGGAGATGGCGGCTAACGCCCTCCTCGCTCAGTGCGATTGGGGTGACGGCGAGATCAAGTCAGCCCTCGCCCGGTTCGAAAGGGCCTATTCGGAGGGCAAGGGTCTGCCCGCGACGCCGCAGCACCAGGTCTTTGTCAATTTTCCGGTCGCCCTATACCTGGTTGGTCGAACCGATGAGGCCATCGAACGCGGTCGCGAGACGCTCAATTCGGCCCGCGAAGCCGATGATGCGAACGGCATCGTCCTCACGTCTTCCAGCCTCGGGCTCGCGCTGACAGCCGCCGGCCGCTACGTCGAGGCGCTGGAGGCGTTCGCCGAGGCGCGCGAACAGGCGCGGACGCACGCCGGCGCCGGCATTAGGCAGGTGCTCGCCCGTGCTGTCGGCATGTCGACTGCGGTGCACATGGAGGTCTTCGACTTCGCCCGCGCCGAGGCAGCCGCCGAGGAGGCGCGCGACATCGGCCGCTCCTCCAACAACATCCTCCCGGTGGTGAGCGCAGGCATCGACCTGATGTGCATATACACCAGCCGGCGAGAGCTCGGGCGCGCCGACGCGATCGCGGTCGAGGTCGTCGACCAGATCGAGCGCGGGACCAGGGGGCACGAAGTCCTCTGGCGAGGCCGTCTCGCCGCGGCACGAGCGGAGTTGGCCCTTGCCCGGAACGACTGGCGGGAGGCCCTGAACCTCGCCGATGACGCAATCGAGCTCGCCCGGGGCATGGGCCGGCCGAAGTACGAGGCGCTTTCCCTGGCGGCGCGCGGCCGGGCGCTTGTCGGGTTGGGGCGAAAGCGGGAGGCAATCGGCGATCTGCAACACGCCCTCGCCGTGGCCCGTCCCATCGGCAACCCCTCGATGCTCGTGCGCTTGGCGGCGTCAGTCCTTACCGTCGAAGCTGACGCCGCGGTCGCGGCCGAGGCCCGCGAGGCGGCGGACCGGGTCCTGGGCGCCCTCCCGGACGAAGGCATGCGGCGCAGCTTTCAGGCGGGGGAGGCCGTGAAGCTCGTCTACGGGCTCACTGACACCGCGCGCCCCGTCACGCCGCGTCCGGCCTACCCCGGCGGTCTGACCGAGCGCGAGATGGAAGTGCTGAGGCTCATCACCCGGGGCAAGAGCAACCGCGAGATCGGCGCCGAGCTGGTCCTGAGCCTGCGCACGGTGGAACGCCACATTGTCAACATCTACAGGAAGCTCGACATCCATTCCAAAGCACAGGCTACCGCTTACGCCTTCACTCACGAGCTAGCGCAACCCAATCTGAACTAGAGCTACGTAGTTTGTGCCATGTGACGAGCGCCTCTGGGGCGCTTTGTTCGTTTCAAAGATGGCGTCTTTCACCGATGCCGGGAGAACCCCCCTCCCCTTAACGTCCGAATTGCCAGGCGATTCGCCGGACTTGAGAGGTGCGCAGCCCGAATGCGGCGGACGCCTGGCGAAATTGAACCGAAAGGAGGCAGGAGGGATAGCGAAAGAACTCAGGGTCCGCAGGACGCCCCTCCTTCGGAGCCTCCAGCAACCCGCCCGAATCAGAAGATCACAGGAAAGGAAACGACAATGAAATTCAAAGTTATGACCGCAATCTTCGCCCTCGCGCTGATCGCTGGCGCCGCAACCCTGACCCTCGCGCCGAGGCCGGGACCCGTCTCGGCTGATGACGGGCGGCATCAGCGTAACGCCGAGGTCACCTTCACGAAGTGGGTGAACCCGGAGTCCGTGGCGCTGCACGGGTGTCGTCGGGGGCGATGTCGGCAAGGGCACTTTTGCCGGGCGAGCGTCATTAGCGTGGACTCAGTGTCGGGCCCGGCATGGTCTGGTCGTACGCTCTCTACGAGCTTCCACGGCACGGACGACCACTTCACAGTCGGACCTCGATGTAACGCACAACCTCGCCCGGGTGCACGCCGTGATCGCTGGCGAGCGTCACGAGTGGATGGCTGCACGGCGCGCACGTGACCGGGGGATACACGAGCTGACCATGTGCGACATACCGACACCTGGCAACGTTTACGGTCACAGGTCGTTTCAAGGGCACACTCCACATTGACGGGAGGTTCTGCGGACTAACCTTCCGGCAAACAGAACCATCACACGGCTCACTCCTTGTGAGGTGCAGCGGTAGGGGCGCACCGACAAGGTGCGCCCCTGTTTCATAAGGAACCGTCCAATAGGATCCCACCCATCGGTCGCCTGCGGCTGGTGCCCCCAAGGAGATTCGAACTCCTGTCTCAACCTTGAAAGGGTTGCGTCCTAGTCCCCTAGACGATGGGGGCGGCAAATAAAGCATAACGCATAGCCATAACGCATAAGCCCGATCTTTGAGGCACAAGGAGGTCGGAAGCCTTTGGTTCTCCCTTATGCCTTATGCGCTATGCGTCATGCCCTATTCGCTATGTTGTAAACTCTGTTCGCCTGGAACGCGGCTTTGGCGGGGCGCTTACCGGGCCGGAGAATATGGCACGAACCGGAGCCAAGCCCCGCGCCTCATCACGCCCCAAGGGTGTCCGCAGCGCTGCGCGCTCGACGCGGCCTTCCGCCGGGCGCCGCCGGCGCGGGCAACCGTTCCCGCAAACCGCCCTCGCCTGGCTGGGACGCGTCGAAACCTTTGGCCTCGGCCTGATTCTCTTCGCCCTGGCCTGCGCGCTCATGCTTCTGGGAATCGGGTCCGCGCCCTCGGTTCTCTCTGACGTCGCCGAGGCGATCGGCGCGGCCGCGTTTGCCATCGTCGCAGCCCTGGCCGCGGCCGGCTACCTGATCTGGCGGCGCAGCGCGTCGCTCATCCTTCGCCATCCCCGCGCGCTCGTCGCGGCGGTGCCGGGGGCCATCTTGGTGGCCGGCCTCCTCGGCCTCGCCCACCCGTCCTGGTGGGTGGCCGGCGTGCCCCTCGCCGGCCTCTCGGCAGGCGGCGACGCCGGCGACCTCCTGACCAGCTCGGCGGCGGGTGTGGCGGCCTGGGTGGGCGCGGGCTTTCTGTTTGTGGCCATCGCGTCGCCTTCGAGCCTGAAGGCCGTCGGGCGCCACTCGCCCGTGGTCGCGTCCACGGTCTGGGACTGGCGGATACCGCACCGCATCTGGTCCGGAATCGTTGCCGTCATCGAGTTCGCCTTCCCCACGAAACCGCCGCTGGACGAGCGGCCTCAGCACATCCCGCCTTCCTGGCTGCCGCCGGACCGCGAACCGATCGAGCACTTCGAAGCCGACCCGCCGATGGAGGAGACGCCGCCGCCCGGCCCCGCGCGCCAGGTGGAGCTGCCGATGGGCTGGCGGGAGGAAGACGAAGAGCGCCACCCGGCGCCTCTGCCCGCTTCGTCCTTCAACTGGGCCCTGCCGCCTTTAGACATGCTCGCGGTTGCCGCGGGTCCGGAAGAGGCCGCCAAGCCAGACAACGGCGCCCGTGCCGCCCTGATCGTCGAAACGCTGGCGCAGCTTCGGCGTCGACGCGCGCGTCGTCCAGGTAAACGAAGGGCCCGACGGTCACGCAGTTCGACGTCGAGCCGGGCTGGGAGATCAAGTACCGGCAGGTGGCCGAGAACGCGACCGCGAGGGCAGGCCCGTGCTGGGACAAGGACGGCAGGCCGCAGATGCGGTCGGAAGAGGTCTCGCGCACCCGCGTGCGCGTCAACGAGATCACGCGCCTGGCCAACGACCTGGCGCTGGCGCTGGCCGCGCCGTCCTCCGCATCGAGGCGCCGGTGCCGGGCAAGGCCGTCGTCGGCATCGAGGTGCCGAACACGTCGGCGTCGGTCGTGACCCTGCGCAGTCGTGATCGAGACGCCGGCCTTCCAGCGCATCGCCGTCAAGTCGAAGCTGGCGCTGGCGCTGGGCAAGAGCGTGTCGGGTGAGCCCGTGGTCGCCGACCTGGCGAAGATGCCGCACCTGCTGATCGCCGGCGCGACCGGCAGCCGGCAAGAGCGTCTGCATCAACTCGATCATCGCCTGCCTCCTCATGCACGCCAAGCCGGAGGAGGTGCGCTTCGTGATGATCGACCCCAAGCGGGTCGAGCTGTCGGGCTTCGCGATGATCCCGCACCTGGCGTTCTCCTCGATCGTCGTCGACGTCGAGAAGGTCGTCGGCACGCTGCGGCGCCGTGATCGCACGAGATGGAGGCGCGCTACAAGCGCTTCGCCGCGCTGGCCGTGCGCAACATCGACGCCTACAACAAGCACCCAAAGGTCACCGAGCGCATGCCCTACTGGGTCGTGATCATCGACGAGCTGGCCGACCTGATGATGGCCGCGCCCTTCGAGGTCGAGCGCCAGATCTGCCGCCTGGCCCAGCTGGCGCGCGCCACCGGCATCCACCTCATCGTCGCCACGCAGCGGCCCTCGGTGGACGTGGTCACGGGCCTGATCAAGGCCAACTTCCCCACGCGCATCGCCTTCGCCGTCAGCTCGCAGGTGGACTCGCGCACCATCCTCGACGGCGCCGGCGCCGAGACGCCTGCTGGGCCGCGGCGACATGCTCTTCATGCCGACCGACGCCTCCAAGCCGAAGCGCGTCCAGGGCGTCTACGTCTCCGACCAGGAGATCGACCGCATCGTCGCCTTCTGGGCGCAGCGAGCGCGGCCGCACCGGCAACGCGACGCCTGTCTACGACCACCTGCTCGAGGAGGCGCAGGCCGAGATCGAGGAGGAAGAAGACGGCGACCCGATGTTCGAGCGCGCGAAGGCGCTGGCGCGGGAGCACAACCGCGTCTCGACCTCGCTGCTGCAGCGGCGCCTGCGCATCGGCTATCCGCGCGCCGCCCGGCTCATGGACATGCTCGAGGAGGAAGGAGTCATCGGCGCCGCCGGACCCGGCGGCTCGCGCGAGGTCATCGCGGCAGAAGAAGGCTACGACGGCCCCTTCGGCGGCGACGACGACCGTTATTAGAGGGGCGTGTCCTCGGTCAGCACATTGAGGCCGTACTGCGCGAAATGCTGGTCGAATGTAAACGCTAGCGGGATTCGCAGGCGTTCCATCACCACGAAGCTCAGCGCGTCGGTGAACGAAAAGTCCTTGTCCTGGTAGCGCTCGATGATTTCGATCGCGCGCCGCTCGTCTGCCTGCCGCACCCTGATGATTACGGCGGTTGAGCCTGTTACGTCGCGTAAGAACCGTTGCCCGGCGTAGATCCCGAGACTTCGCATGATCAACGCATGGGCTTCAAACAGCAGAGAATTGGTCAGGTAGTGACGATAGCGCGCTTGAAGCAGCCTCGCGGTCAGCGCTAACGCCTCGTCATGAAACGAATCGGTCCCATCGAGGACAGCCAAATAGGCCGAGGAGTCGATTAAGACTCGTCGCGCTTGCAGAGACCGGAACGTCATTCGCTGCGATGGAGCTTGTAATGCGTTTCCAGCAGAAGTTCGTGCTTGTCTCCTGAGCCTGGGCCGCCAGGTTGGCCCTTGCCCATCCCCGCCATTTCAAGCAAGACTTCCCCGGCATTCCGGCGTTTCGGCCTCTTCTTCCCGGAGGGCTTCGATTCTTCGATGGGGACCAGACGAGCGATATTGCGCCCGGCTCGTCGCAGGATCACTGGCTGCTGAGAATCGACCACTCGTGCGGCCAGCTTCTCCAGCTCCGGCATGTCATCGATGTCCAGGGGTTCGCGTTTGCTGGCCATGTTCGTCTCCGCACCGATTATCGCACACTCGGCCTCGAAGTGAAGCGTTGGTCGCGCACTTTGAGGAAAACGCTAACGCCCGTTAGCGATAGCGTTGACTGCCATCACCTTCGCTTGTAGGATTGGCGCCGGGCGTACATGGACGACATAGAGCAGCGACGCGCACGGCTGGGCGAGCTAAACGAGAAGATGCGCCGCTGCGTCGCCTGCGCCCTCGCCAGGGGACGGACCAAGGTCGTGCCCGGCGAAGGCCGCATCGACGCCGACATCATGTTCATCGGCGAGGCGCCTGGGTACTACGAAGACCAGCAGGGGAGGCCGTTCGTCGGCGCTGCCGGCCAGTTCCTGGAGCAGCTGCTCGAGAGCATTGGCCTCAAGCGCTCCGACGTCTTCATCGCCAACGTGATCAAGTGCCGTCCTCCCTCCAACCGCGACCCCCTGCCGGCCGAGATCGATTCCTGCTCCGCCTGGCTGGACGAGCAGATCGACATCATCCAGCCGAAGGTCGTCGTGACGCTGGGCCGCTACTCGCTCTCTCGCTACTTTCCCGGCCAGCCGATCAGCCGCATTCACGGTCAGGCGCGTAAGTTTGGTAATCTGCACGTAGTCCCCATGTACCACCCGGCCGCGGCCCTGCACCAGGGAAGCCTCCGTAGGGTCATAGAGGACGATTTCAAGCGCATCCCCGCCTATGTCGAGCAGGCTCTGAAGGAGTACGAAGCGGCTCACCAGCCCGTCCTCGCCACCGCTCCCACGGCGCCCGCAATCGAACAAGGCAGGCTTTTCTAGTGCCCAATGACTCCCTGCGCGTAATCCCACTCGGCGGCCTCGGCGAAATCGGCCGCAACATGATGCTCCTCGAAACCGATGACGACATGATCGCCATCGACTGCGGCCTCATGTTCCCTGAGGAAGAGATGCTCGGCATCGACCTCGTGATCCCCGACGTCCGTTATGTCGAGGAGCACCTGGATAAGTTCCGCGCCATCTTCATCACCCACGGCCACGAAGACCACACCGGCGCCCTGCCCTACGTCTTGCGGCGCGTCCAGGCGCCGATCTACTGCACGCCCCTGACCGCGGGCCTCATCGGCGTCAAGCTCAAGGAGCATCGGTTGGCGAACGAGACCGACGTGCGGGTCATCCTCCCCGGTGAGTCCGTCGGCGTCGGTTCGTTTCGCGTCGAATGCTTTAGCGTTGCCCACAGCATCCCCGACGCCGCCGGCTTCGCGATCAAGACGCCGATGGGCACGGTGATCCACACCGGCGACTTCAAGCTGGACCACACGCCGGTTATGGGGCAGACGACAAACCTCTCCCGCCTGGCCGAGCTTGGCAACGAAGGCGTGCTCCTGCTTCTGGCAGACTCCACCTACGCCGAGGTCCCCGGCTACACGCCCTCAGAGCGCGTTGTCGGTGATGCCCTGGCCGGAATCATGACCACGGCCCCGGGGCGCGTGATCATCGCGACGTTTGCTTCTTTGATCGCGCGCGTCCAGCAGGTGATCGACGCCGCACGCCTCACGGACCGCCGCGTCTTCGTCACCGGGCGGAGCATGATGGACAACGTCCAGATGGCGCGCGAGCGCGGCTATCTGGACTTCCCGCGCGAGCTCAGCCTGGGCGTAAACGAGCTGCGCAACGCCGTCCCGCACGAGACAGTCATCATTACCACCGGCAGCCAGGGCGAGCCGACCTCCGCCCTGACGCGCATGGCCAACGGCGACCACCAGCACGTCCAAATTGTGCCCGGCGACACCGTCGTCCTGTCGGCGACCCCGATCCCCGGCAATGAGGCCCTGGTCTACCGCACCGTCGATAACCTCTTCCGGCTGGGCGCCCGCGTGCTCTACAACCGCGTCGCGGACATCCACGTCCGCGGCCACGCCGCCCAGGAAGAGCTGAAGATCATCCAGTCCCTGGTGCGGCCGAAGTACTTCGTCCCCATCCACGGCGAGTACCGCCACCTGGTGCTGCACAGCCAGCTGGCCGTGACCATGGGCGTGGCCGAGGAGAACGCCTTCGTCATGGTCGACGGCGACGTGCTGGAGATCACCGAGCAAGGCGCCACGGTCGACGAGCGAGTATCCGCCGAATACGTCTACGTCGACGGCCTCGGCGTTGGTGACGTCGATACCGTCGTCCTGCGCGACCGCCTGCACCTGGCGACTGACGGAATGGTAGTTGTGGTGCTGACCATCGACAAGCAGACCGGCAAGCTGATCGGCCGCCCGGACGTAATCTCCCGCGGCGTCACCAGCATCGAAGAGTCTGAGGACCTTCTCGAGCGCACCAGGGACACGGTTGTCGCCGCCCTCGAAGGCGCGGACCACATCGTCGAGTGGTCGGCCGTGAACACCGACGTCAAGGATGCGATCGCAAAATTCCTCTACGACGAAACGCACCGCCGGCCGATGATCCTGCCGGTGGCGGTCGAAGTCTAGAAAGGAACAAGGAACAGGGAACAGGGGAAAAGCGGTCCATAGCTCCTGCCTTGTTCAATGTCTCTCCTGCCTTTCTCGCCATGGACACATCAGAGTCAGGTCTCGCGAACCTCCGAAATGCCGTCCTCGATCTAGCATCCGTGGCCGTCCGCCTTCCCGACGAGGCCATGGACCGTCCTTACGCTTGGCGCGAGTACAACGAAGACGGTTTGCGCTTCGCCCTCCTGACGGCATATCACGATCTGCTCGACCTCAGCGTCCGTCTCGAAGCAGCCAGGACGCCGCTAACGCAGGCGCAGCGCATCCTGGCGGGTTTCATCGACGCCCACGCCGACCTTGCCGGCGTCCTGATCTCGACGTCCGACGCGGAGATCGACCGCGCGCCGGCCGAAAAAGAGTGGCCATTGCGGCGGGTTATCGACCACCTGCTCGACTCGGAACACGGCTTCCTGACCGCATGCCGGCGCGGCCTGAAGCTCGCCGGCGAGGGCAAACCGCCGCTGGCGCTCACGAATCAAGACTGGGCATCGTTCGGCCGGCCGGCTAAAGCCGAGGGAGAGCGGGAAGAGGTGCAGCCAGTCTTGCTGGGCAGCCGCGACGCGGTAGTCGCCGAGTTCCGGGCGTTGCCAGACGGAGCGCTCGAAACGCCGGTCGACTTCTGGGAGGCTGAGGTGTACCCGTTGCGCTTCCGTCTGATTCGCTTCGAGCTGCACCTGCGTCAGCACATCATCCAGGCGGACAAGACCATGGCAGGCATCGGGCACCCGCCGTCGGAGGCAGAACGGCTGGTCAGGCTCGTAATGCGCGGCCTTGGTCGGGTGGAGGCGGCTCTCGTGGGGGCGCCGGCCGCCTACGGCCGGGAAGATCTCTCTCGTTCGGCCGTTGCCATCTCGGCCCTGCGCGACTCTGTGGGGGCCGCTCCGGCTTAGTCCGAAGTCTTCGCCTGCTCGCGCTGCGCGGCCTTCTCCCGCAGGGCCGACTGCTCGCGAAACATCTTGTTCGCGTCGAAGAAGCCGGTGAGCGTCTCGGCCACGCCGGGTGCGACGGCCACGAAGCCAAGCAGGGGCCGCACGGGCGTCGGATTCACAATGACCTCCGGCAGGTCCCGGCGTATGGCCTTCACGACGGCGGCGGCGACGGCCTCCGGTTTCGCCAGGCCCAGCGTGCGGGGCGCTTTGACGCCGAACTCATCGACGGCGCGGGCGAACATGCCGGCGTCGACGAAGCCGGGGCAGATCACGGAGGCGCTGACGCCATCCACGCGGTAGGTGCCCCTGAGGGCCTGGGTAAAGCCGATCATGCCGGCCTTGGTCGCGGCGTAGGCTTCGCTGAAGGCCGGCCCTGCCTTGCCGGCCAGCGAAGACATGTTCACGATGTGGCCGCGGCGGCGCTTGAGCATGCCCGGCAAGGCCATCCAGGTCAGGTGCATCGTCCCGCGCAGGTTCACGTCGATGACCTCGTCGATCTCGGCCAGCGAGAGCTTGTGGAAGGTTGCGAAGCCCTCGATGCCGGCGTTGTTCACGAGGACGTCGACCGCCCCAAACTCGCGTTCCGCCGTCTCGACGACGCGCCGAAGGTCGTCGTCCTTACCGACGTCGCAGGGTACGGCCAGGCAGCCCTGGTGGCCACGCGACATCAGTTCCGCGCGCAGCTCTTCCAGCGCGTCGGCGGTCCGTGCCGCCAGCACCAGGTTCATGCCCTCGGCGGCCAGCGCCCGCGCCACATACGCTGCCGATGCCGCGCGAAGCCCCGGTGACGATCGCCGTGCGCCCTGAAATTTCCTTCATAACGTCCCTCCACCTTCGTTGCAGCCCATTATGCCCCTGTCCCTCCGGATGTAGCGGAGGCCTTCAGGCCTCCAGGGGTGGGGTGGGGGGGCACCGCCGGCCGTGGCGCGGCGCTCGGTTCCTCGATGTGTAGCGGAGGCCTTCAGGCCTCCAGGGTGGGGTGGGCGGCGCACCGCGGCCGCGGGCGCGGCGCTCGGTCCCTCGATGTGTAGCGGGAGGCCTTCAGGCCTCCAGGGGTGGGGTGGGGCTCGCGGTGTGCCCTGCGCGACCCTTAGGCTTCGAGCAGCCGCCGCGATTCACCCGCGGGCACAGCCTCGGCGCCGTCACGCTCCATGAGGCGCCCCATCTCGACCAGCAGGTTCGTGCGGGCGCCGAGGGTGAGGCTGAGGCCGTTGAGCAGGCCCATCACCCGCCCGACGAAGAGCAGGTCCGGTGGGATCTTCACCACCGGGTTGTTTCGCAGGACCTTCATCACGTCCTGATAGGAGTCACGCATCATGTCGCGGTCAGCGACGCTGGCGCCGCTCTCGTTCATGCGCTTCACGAGGTTGCCGACGTAGGCGTTGCCCAGCTGGGTGTAGCCGTCCTCGCTGTCGTCCCGCGTCCGGAAGCCGAGGTCGCGAAAGGAGCGGCCCATCATCGAGTCGTCCGAGGCCATGAGCGCCCGCGTCATCTGGCCGAAGACGAGCCGGAACTCCGGCCCAACGTCCTTCACCTGGCCGAAGTCGACCAGCACCAGCTTCGGACTCGTCCTCAGCCCCGCCGAAGGGCCTGGCGCGACCATGAGGTTGCCGGGGTGAGGGTCGGCGTGAAAGAAGCCGTGGTGCAGCAGCATCTCGCTGAAGGCCACGACCAGCACCTTGGCCACGTCTGCTGGGTCGATGCCCAGGGCGCGGATGCCTTCGATGTCGGTGATCTTCACGCCCTCGACGTACTCCATCACCAGGACGCGGCGGCTGGTGTGCTCCCAGTAGATGCGCGGCACGACCACGTCCTCGACGCCGGCGAAGTTGGCGGCGATCGCCTCGGCGTTGCGGCCTTCGTTGATGAAGTCCAGCTCTTTGGGGATCATCTTCCCCATCTCGTCGGCGATGAAGCGATAGTCGAGCGTCTTGTCGAGGCGGTTGAGGATCTCGACGTAGCGCTTGATGTTCTTGAGGTCGATGTCGACGATGTGCTCGATGCCGGGGTAGAGCACCTTCACGGCCGCCACGCGCCCGTCCTTGAGCACGGCGCGGTGCACCTGGGCCAGAGACGCGGAGGCGATCGGCGTCTCGGCGAACTCGGTGAACACTTCCGTGAGCGGCTTGCCCAGCTCGCGCTCGACCTCGCGCTTTATGACGTCGAAGGGCTCCGGCGGCACTTCGTCCTGCAGCCGCGAGAGCACCGCGACGTACTCGTCCGGGACGATATCGGCGCGGCTGCTGAGAAACTGCGAAGTCTTGATCAGCAGGCCCTGGTTGCGGACCGCGGTGTCGTAGAACTTGGTGGCGCTCCAGGCGTGGTGCCTGTGGCGGCGCTCCTCGCCCCAGTCCGTGCCGCGCCGCTTCTCGACCAGGCTGATGAGCTTATAGCCGGCGAAAACCCTGGCCAGCATGCTGCCGGCGTTCCAGAACCGGTGCAGGCGATTGCGCGGCGGGTGAGATCGGGCGCTGGCGCCGTAGTGCTCGCTGCGTTGCTGCATCTCTCTTATCTTTGCACGCCCCAGGCCTCAGGGCATATCCCGCCCTTCCGGTTCGGTTCGGTAGGGAGTGTAGCGGAGGCCTTCAGGCCTCCAGGGGTGGGGCGGGGCCGGCCGCCGTCGCGAGCGCGGACGGCTCCTCTTGCACGCCGGCGGCGAATGCCGATAATGCAGCGATGCCTTTCGCGTCCGAATCAGATTCAAGCGCACCTAACGGCCACCCTCCTCGGCCGGAGGACGAGCTCTGGGCCAGGCCGGTGACTTCCGGCCACACCCCGGCACCGGCCCCGTCCGCGGTCGCTCCGGCCGTGCTGCCGCCGCCTCCGGCTGGGCCTGAGAGTCTGGACCGCGCGGACAGCATTGCGGCCGCGCCAGCGACTGCGCTAAGCGCCGGCGCGAACCTCCGCTACCACCTCCTGGCGCTCACCTTCGCGCTCCTCGGGGGCCTGCTCGGGATCTTTGGCGCGGTCGCGCAGGAGTTTCAGGCCGGAAGCATCATTGTTGCCGGCGTAATCGAAGAGGCCCTGAAGCCGGCCGGCATCTGGGTGCTGCTGATCGTCTGGCCGTACGTCCTGCGCGGACGCCTCTACACGGCTTCGCTCACGGCGCTGTCAGGGTTGGTCTTCGGGATTGTGGAGGCTTCGGTCTACGTCTTCCTGTATTTTCCCGACAAGGGCTCCGACTTCGTGACCTACCGGTTCACGGTTCCGCTGGTTTTGCACGCCACCGCAAGCTTCATCTTCGGCCTCGGCATCCAGCGTCAGGTGGTCGACTGGGCGAACGGCGTCGCGCCTTTTCCCAAAGACAGCCGCAACTTCTTCATCGCCGCGATGGCGCTGCACACGGGGTTCAACATCGTGGCCGTGATTCTGGAGCTCAGCGGCGTGATCAGGTTCGACTAGGAATCGCGAACCGTGAAGATGATAGGGCGCGAATCCCTTTGCGTACGTTACCGGCCAATCCCCAGCATTCATTCAACGCACGGCGCTCCTATGCCATCAAGGCGCTGTATAGGTGACTCTCACGGCGACGAAGTCCAGTCGGAAGTCGCGGGCGTTGTTCTGAGAGATGTTGGTTATCCGCACCCGGAAGTTGGCGTTGGAGAACTGGGCAGCCGTCCAGGTTCGGCCCCAAGTGTCGCCAGTCCCACCCAGGATGTAGGTTTGCTCGGACGTGGTGAAAGGCACGGGAGACGTTTCCTTTTGAGTGGTCCAATTCACGCCTCCATCCCATGAGAGCTCGACACACATCCTCGTGCCGTCGGCGGCTAGATCAGACCAGGCGTCCAGCCGGACCTCGATACCGTTGATCGTGGAGCCCGTGGGAATACTGAAACCGTAGTCGTAGAACCGGTGGCGGTCTTTCTTCGAGGGATCACATGAATTGCCGGGGTTGTCCCCGCTGTTGTTGTCCTCTGCTGGAATCCCGAGATTGATGCAAGCGAACGCGGCATTCACCTCAAAGCCGTCGTTGTCGCCGCCAGTATCCGCGGCGTTCGAACTGCAGCCATGGAAACCAGTATTCGTGGTCGCGCTCGCGGTCGTCGCGCAGTCTTCAGCGGAGAAGGGGCTGAGCCAGTTGAGGTATGTGGCCCGCACCTTGTAGCAGTAGCCGGTGTTCTGCGTCAGACCGCTGTCGCTCGTCTGACAGCTTGTGTCGCCGGGCGTGATGCACGACGCGGCCGTTTCGGTGATTGTTATCGCCGGCGAGCCGGGGTAGGCGCCGCTACTGAGGCGGCGGAAGACCTGGTAGCCCGTAGCGTAATTGTCCGTGCTGGCGGTCCAGGTCAAGTTGACCTGACTGGTACCGGCGGCGGTCGCGTCCATAGCCGAAGGGGCATTCAGGGTGTCGGCCGTGATCGTATTACCGGTGTCGGACTCCGTATCCGACATGTAGCCCCAGGTGTCGAAGAGGCGGCCTGAATCAACCGCGCCCGCCCAGGCGGCGAGCACGCCGATAACCAGCGTCAGTAGCAGGTAGCTACGTAGCCGTCTCAAGCCCGTCCCTCGTCTTCTTCTGCTTGCGTTCACGGCGCAGGTCGGAGATGCCTCCGCCCAGCTCCCGCAGCTCCATGGCGATGATCAGCGCCGTCGGCACGACCATCAGCGCGAAGAAGCCTGCTTTGGTGTGGAGCTTCTGCGCCACCTTTCCGACAAACGGCAGCGAGTAATCGACGCGTCCGATCAGCCGGTCGCTGGACACCAGGCCCGCGTCCGGCTCTTCGTTGGCGTCGCCCTTGGTGCGGAAAGCCAGCCTTCCGCGCTCGTCCTGCGTGACCTCGACCACGCGGTGGGTGATGAGGAGGTCGCGGTTGTTGGCCGAACGAAAGGTAATCACGTCACCCGCGCCCACAGAGCCGGCCGCGGCAGGCGCCACCACTATGGCGGCGCCCGCCGGCATGGCCGGGCTCATGCTTCCGCTGCGCAGGATTCCGTATCGCCAGCCGAGAGCGTGCGGCGCCAGCAAGACGGCGACGACGGCGCAGAGCAGCAGCGCGAGCGCGATGCTCGTGCTCCAGTCCAGGGCCTTCATGCCGTATCGCAGGCGCGTGCGTTCAGTCATCAGTCGCTCTCAGCCCTCACCTTTCAGTTGATCAGCTACGGGTTGCAGCCAGCCAGGTCGGTCGGCGTGGCGCCGGCCTGCATAAGGACATAGCGGAACACCAGTTGCGCGGTGGCACCCTGATAAGCGTTGCCGGCGCTGCTGGCGAAGGTGGTCGGGAAGTCCGAGATAAAGGTCTCGCCAGCCCCCGAATTCGGCGACGTTGACGCATGCGAGGGCCAGAGTCTTCCACGTCGTGTTTCCGCCCCAGGTGGTGCCAGCGGCGGTGTTCGCACCCGTGCCGGTGTTCGAGCTACCACCGGCAACCGTTAGCACGGCGCCGAGGTCTGCAGTGTTGTTGTACGTGACCTTCAGATAGAGGTCGCCGGTGATCGAGCCGCTGTTCTGCACGGTGTTTGTGCAGGTGGCAGGGCCGTCGCCCGGCTTAGTCAGGTTCGTCGAACTGCATGCGACGGTGGCGAATGGACTTGTGACGTCCAGCGTGAGCGTCCCGGCCGTGATCGTGTTGCCGGTGTCAGTCTCACTGTCCGAAAAGAAGGCCCCGGAGCCGAGCGTGAACAGCCCGCCCGCGAGCCCGATAACCAGTAGCGGAAAGAGAATCCTGCGCATCCTTGCTGTCTCCTTGATGGCTTGTCGGCCTGTCAGCCTGTTGGCTTGTCGGCCAGAAGCCCCGGTCCTTCACGCGAAGAGCCGTCCAGTCCCCTGCTTACGAGTTACCAACTGTTTCCTTCGTCGCTGTAAATCACCTCCTTGTGTGCTTGCAGCCGCTTCGGCCCTTGGGGCCTACTCGGGCGACTTCGCCGTAAAGACTTGCGTGCCGTTGACGGACAGGCCCTGGTACTCATTGCCCGCCGTCCAGGGGAAGAAGACCTCCATGCACAGCACTTCGCTCTGGCCCGGCTCCAGGTGCCGGTCGCCGGCCGCAAGCTCGACCGTGGGGTCGCCGATCTTGTTGCCGCTGGCAAAGGTGCCGTCGTAAAGGACGGTGCCAACCTGGTCGCCGGCCAGGGGAAGGAACCCCGTGGCGGGTGACGAGGGCTGGCCCGGATAGTTGCAGGACGTCCCGACGCGAAGGTAGATCCGCATGCGCAGCAAGGCCGCGAACGTCTGGCTGCCGCTGGTGCTCATGCTCACGGAATAGTTGAACGCGACTTCCCCCACGTTTGTGACGATGATCCCGCCGGTGGTGTAGGCGCCGGGCCCGGCAAAGCCTTCGATGTGCAGGTGGCTGTGGTGGCCGATCGGCGTCGGCACATCGTCGCCGCCGCTCTGCTGCGTCGGGACCGCGGTCGGCGCCGCAGCCGCCTGCGTAGGGTTCGATGGCGGCAGCGTCGAGGTTGCCGGCACGGGCGTAGAACCGCCGCCTGGGGCGCTCGTCGACGTCACCGGCGGGCGCGTCGGCGTAGGCTGAGCGGCCGGCTCGCCGCCGCTGCTGTTCGTTGAGCCTATCTGGGGCACGATGCCCGTCCGCGGCGTGCCGGTCGCGGACGGCACGGTGGCGGTGGCGCGCGCCGATGCCTGCTGGCCGCCGCCCGCCTGCCCCGCCGCCGGGGCCGCTTGCTGGCTCGAGGCGGAGGCGTCCGCCTGCTCGCTTGCCCCGAAGACCTCGGCCGCGAGGTTCGGGCCGCGGCCGGAGGCGGCTGGACGCACGGGGGTCTGGGTGGGGGTCGCCGGCGCCGCCGAGTCCGGCGCGACCGTCGCCGGCAGCGCTTCGTTCACGCTGATCGTGACCTCAGACGTCGAGATCACGGAGAGCTTGCCGATCGGCTCCTGGCTGGAGCGCAGGTAGGCGTAACCGCCGACCAGGACCAGGAGGATGAGCAGGCTCAGGGCGCTGATCGCGATTCGTTCGCGCGTCCGCTCGCGCCTCTGGCTGGCCTGGAAGTTCATCGGCCGCCGCCTTTGCGGCGCGCGAGCCCCATGACGCCGAGGAAGAGGCCGGGGACCATCGTCAACACCAGGGGCAACGCCGGCGATCCGCCCGGCGCGGCGCTTTCTTCTTCGGAGTGGTCGATCTCTATGTCTGGATGCGGCCGCGACGTCGGTTGGGGCGGAGCTTCAGTTGGCGGGACCGGCGTTTGCACCTCGATTGGTATCTCGGTGGGCGGGCCCTGCGTCGGCGGCACGCTTGTCGGGGGGACGCTCGTCGGCGGCGCCGAAGTTGGCTCGCTGGTCGGCTGCGTCTCTGGGACGGTCGTGGGTGGGGCAGGCGTTGCCGGCGGCGGTGTCGGCGACCCGCTCTCGGCGGTGGCCGTCGTCTGCACCCCCCCGACCTGCGCCGTCTGCCTGCTCGGCGGCGGGCAGGGAGAATCGACAGCGCGGCCAACTAATGCCGGTACGGATGACAACAGGAAGGGCCCCTGCAGCTCGCCGAACGACATGAGGCCGTCTTCGTCCAGGTCAACGTGGAGGAGGAGGTAATACCATTCGCAGCCGGCTGACACGCCCGAGCGAGAGTCGCTGAACAGCGGCGCCCCGTTCACGAGCCCGTCGGCCGTGACCCTGAACGGGCCGCCGTCGCGCTTTGGCAGCAGATAGATGGTGTACGTGCCCGCGACCAATTCGTTCAGGCGCACGGCCTGTGGCGCGAACCCTTCGGCGGTGGTCAGCGAAAGCGGGATCTGCGAGACGTCGGTGCCCGGCGGCAGGAGGCCGGTCGAAAGCCCGGAGCCGGGCTCGGTCACCAGCATCCAGAAGGGCGAGAACAGGCGAATCACGAACGTCGTTCTCCGGCACGTACGCAGTCGGCTCGGGTATCGCCTCGCCCTCGACAGCGGTCAGGGTCTGGCCGGCATCGATCACGACGCCGACGATCGAGGTGGAAGAGTCGGTGGGCCTGATTTCGGCCTGGCCCTGGAGCACAACCACCTGCACGGTGGTCTTGCCGGCCGCGGTCTTGCCGACGCCGACGCGCAGGATGGCGCCATCGCGCACCGCGACGATGCCCGCGGGAGTTTGGATCTCGTAACGCCCGCCGCCCCTCGTCAGTGACGAGAACTGCGACCAGGATGTGCCGAACGACTGGCTGAATCGATTGACAATCCCTCCGCCTCGCCGTTGCGGCGGCAGGATCGTCAGCTGACTGTCAGGGTCCAGGACGATGTTGCTCAGGTCCGCGAAAGTGATAACCCCGCGTCCCTCATCAGACGTGCGCACGTCATCGCCGGCGACCAGGACCTGCTCCTCCTGGGCGCGGGAGAAGCCGGGATTGTTGATCCCCTGCACTTCTACCACGTTGTTCACCGTCGAGAGGACGGCGCTGATCACCGGCGTCGGCGGCGTGGCAAAGACGATCAGGTACAGCGCAACCGCCAGGGGCACCAGCAGCGAAGCCAGAAAGAACAGGGGCCCGATATTGAACAGGGACAAGTAGCCGCCGCACGGCGCTTCTCATCGGCCGGCGGTGACCGCTTCGACAGGAGCCGGCGGCATGACTCCGTCCACGCTCAGGACCTTGAAGGCCTCGACGGGGCGGCTGCGTCCCTTCAGCGTCTGCGGTCCCAGGGGCTGAACTTCGACGTGCGCGCCGGCCATCTCACGCGTGCGCTCGCCGATGTAAATCTCGCCGCCACCGGCGATGCCGCAGAGGCGCGAGCCGACGTTGACGGGGTCGCCGATGACGCTGTACTCCAGGCGCCCCGCCGAGCCGACGTTGCCGGCGACCGCCTCGCCGGAGTTGATACCGAAGCCGAACTTGGCCTCAGGGTCGTCGGGAATCGCGATGTTCTTATCGGCCATCTCGGCCAGGGCCTCGACGGCGGCCTTGCAGGCCTTCGTCGCGTGGTCGTCGACGTCGTTAGGGGCGTTCCAGACGCCCATCACCATATCGCCGCCGAATTTGTTCACGATGCCGCCGTTGCGGCTGATACTGCGGATCATGATGTCGAACGCCTGGTTCAGAAACATCACGACCTCGGCGGGAGGCAGGCGCTCAGACACGCCGGTGAAGCCGCGCAGGTCCGCGAACAGCACCGTCACCTCGCGCAGCGTGCCGCCGAGGTTCAGTTCGCCGCGGTCGGCGGCGGACGTGAGCTGGTGCATGACCTCCTGCGAGGCGTAGCGCCCGAAGAGGTCGCTCAGCTCCCGCCGGTCGGCGCGCTCCGATGTCAGGCGGTGCGCGGCGCCCACGAAGTACATGGCGGGGAGGAGCAGCCCTGGATAGACGAAGTTCATGATTATCTTCTGGTCGCTGTTGAAAAGGGCGATGAAAATCAGGTAAGTGACTACCCCAATCAGGATCAGCAGGAGCGCGGTGACCCGAACATTGAAACGGGGCACCGCGTACATCGTTACCGCGACCAGGGGAAGCAGGGACAGCAGGACAATGCCGCGGTTGGCCTCGCGGATGAAAACACCCTGCTGAAGGCTGTTGAGCACGTTGGCCAGGACCACGACTCCCGGCTCGGAGCTTCCGGACAGCGGCGTGATCCGCGTGTCCTGGGCCGCCTCCGCGGTAAGGCCAATGAGGACGATCTTGCCCTGCAGGCTGCCGGCCGGCAGGCGCCCGTTTATCGCGTCGGCGTAGGAGACGGTCTGGAAGCCGGACAGGCGGGCGGTGAAGTTGGGGCGCATGGCCCCGGCCGAATCGACGGGGATGCTCTGGTTGAGGAGCGTAATGCGCCCATCGACAATGCCGACCTGCGCCGGTGCTTTGCCCAGAGTCTGGGCATAGAGAGCGGTTACTAAGGCAGACGGGTAGACGGTGCCGTTAATGTCCTTCACGTACAGCGGCATTCGTCGCAGCACGCCGTCTGAGTCCGGCACCACGTTGATGTGGCCCAGCTGCTGAGCCGCGCTTCTCAGGGGCTCCAGCGGCTCCAGTGTGGCTTGAAACAGGTAGCGCTCGTCCGCGTCCGGGCCCACGGGCTGCACCCCGGCCACCGGCAGGATGACGTTGCCCGCGGCGGCGAAGGCGCGCGCGACTTCCGCATCCTCGGGGGCCGAATCGACGAAGAGGACGTCGTAGATGATCACGCGGGCGCCCGCCGCCTTGAGGTTGGCGACGGCCTGGGCGTGCGGCAGGCGGCCCGACTGGAGCAGGCGCAATGAGTCATCGTCTATGCGGGCGATCACTATGTCTTGCGGGCTGCCTTGCTCCGAAAACAGGACATCGGAGAGGCGCAACTGGAGGCCCGGCAGCGGTTGCGCCGCCCAGAACCAGGCGAGCAAACCCAGCCCCGTCGCCAGGAGGATCAAGGTCCCGGCGACAACACGCGATTGACGGTGGCTTCGAGCTCCGAAGATACGCCGTAGGGGGATCAGATAGGGACTCCGAACGCGGGGGAATTCGAAGGGATGATAGTGTCAGGGGCGTATTAGGTCAAACCGAAAGCCTAACGAAAGCGTATAAACGGGCTTTGTCTTTGTCCAGGGCGGCCGCGCGCCCGCCTTTTCGGCGTCAGTCGCCGGCCGGGACCTGCGTCGAGTCCAGTTGCAGCGTGAAGCAGATGCAAAGCCCGCCGCCATCGCGGCTTTGGGCCCAGATCTTGCCGCCCTGGGCCTCGACCAGACGCCTGCAAACCGCTAACCCCATGCCGGCCCCGGGTACGGCTTCGGCGTCCGCGGACCGGTAGAAGGGCAGGAATATGCGCTCGAGGTCATCCGCTCTAGTGCCGGGGCCGCGGTCCATCACGCAGACGCACGCGTCGCCGCCATCCGTGACCGCCCTGACGCCGATGGGCGTCCCTTCGAGGCCAAATTTGTGGGCGTTGCCGAGCAGGTTTCTCAGGATCAGCTCCAGGTAGGTCGGCCGGGCGAGCACGGTGAGGCCTTCTTCGGGCAGCATCAGATCCAGGGCGCGTCCCGGGGATCTGGACTCGAAGTCACGCCCGGCCGCGATCAACACGCGGTTCAAGAGCACGGGTTCGGTGTTGACGTGCTCGCCGGCGCCGATGCGCGCGAGAATCAGCATGTTCTCGATGATCCTCTGCAGACGCTCCGCATCGTGCTCGATGTCGGCGAGCGCGCTCCCCCGCGAGTCCTCGTCGACGTTGGCGCCCAGGCGCTGGAGGACCTGCGCGTTGCCGTAGATCGTCGTGATTGGCGTCCGCATTTCGTGCGAGACAAGGCCGAGGAACTCATCTTTGGCCATGTTCGCCAGGCTCAGCCGTTCCGCTATCTTCTGAGACTCCTCGTACAGGAGGGCGTTGTCGAGCGCGCCGGCGACACGGTGCGCCAATTCTTTGGCGAGCCTCAAGTCGTCGTTGTCGTAGTGACGTCCCGGCGTTGTCAGCACCATGGCCAGACTACCGAGCCCCTTGTTTCGGACCTTCAGCGGGGCCGCGATGAATGACGTGGCGCCAAGGAGCTTTGCCTTCTTGGCGCTCTCTTCGGAATCCGCGACGCCGTCCAGCCATTCATCGTTTACGTCTCCGACGAGCAGTGTTTCGCCCGCGCCCAGGCGGTCGCGCACGAGCTCGCTGGAGCCGGGAGTGAGGCGCCAGTTCCAGATGCGCACGCCGGCTGCCGCCGATTGCACTCCCTTCGAGCGTCCCCTCGCGATGCGGCGCGCGGGCCTGTCTTCTGTCTCGCGCATGTAGATCACGCAGAGGTCGGCGATCTCCGGCACGATAAGGTCGGCAAGGTTCTGAAGAGTCGTCTCGAAATCCAGGGACGAAGCCAGGACGCCTACCGCGGTGCCCAGGAAGCGCTCGCGTTCCTGGGCGCGCTTCGTGTCATGTATGTCGGTAGCGGAATAGAGCCAGCCCTCGATAGTGCCGTCAGGCAGGTGGATTGGCCGCGCTGTGGCCTGGTGCCAGCGATACTGCCCGTCCGATCGCCTGATTCGGGTCTCGATTTGAATCTCGCGCGTTGTCTGGATCTCGCGCCACTTTCGGGAAACCCGCGCCAGGTCGTCCGGGTGAAGAAGCGCCGGCCAGCCGATGGCCCGCGTCTCTTCCAGGTCGATACCGGTGTAGTCGGTCCAGGCTTTGTTGCAGTAGGTCACGGCGCCGTCCGGGGGCGCCATCAGCACCAGCTGAGGCAGGCCCTCGGCCAGGGCCCGATACCGCTCCTCGGAAGCCTTGCGGCCGGTGATATTGGTGACGAACGTGAAGGAACCGGCGTATGCGCCGTCGGCATCGAAGAACGGGGCGGCGTTAACAATCGCCCACACCGGCGAACCATCCTTGTGCCGAAATCGAAAGTCGAACTGTTCGCGGACACCCTTCCGCCGCCGCCTCAGATTGCCGAGGGCCTTCTTTTTCCACTCGCGGTCCATAAGGTCAAAGAGCGGGCGCCCGATCAGCTCTTCGGCCTCATATCCCAGCATCGACGTGAGCTTGCAGTTCACCACGGTGATCGTGGCCTTTTCGTCCAGGACGAGGACGCCTTCGTTAGCCGTCTCGACGATGTTTCGATAGCGGGCCTCGCTCTCCGCGAGGCCACGTTCGTGCAGGCGCCTCTCCAGGGCTATCGAGACGTGATTGGAGATGGTCATCGCCAGTCGCGCCTCTTCCTCGCCAAAGTGGTGAGCCACCGGGTAGTAGACCATGAATTTCCCGGCGACCCGCCCGCCGGAGGTCAGCGGGAAGAAGCCCAGAGAGCCGATACCTTCGCGCTTGAAGACGGGCAGAAACTCGGACAGGCCGGGGTCGTTGGTGACGTCGGAAACCAGGACAGGCTCCGCGTCTGTCGTCGTCGGCATCCAGGGTGTATGGCCTTCGACGGCCTCGCGGTAGGAGGAGGAGAGGCCTTGCCAGGCCTTGAAACGCATAACGCCAGCGGCGTCGAAGAGAAGGATCGAAGCGCGTTCTACGCTGAGGGTCTCACAAATGCCACGCAGCGCGATTTCGTAGATCGATTCCAGCGCTTCCGCTCTGGTCAGGGCTTCGGTGAGGTCGTATATCGCCTGGAGCTTGTCCAGCCGATGTCGCCATCCGTCGGCGGGCGGGAAGGCGTACTTGGCGAGCGTCAACTGGTTTATTGCCCTCCCCAACGATCCTCCGAGAGAGCCTAGCAGCGCCAAGGTATCGGCAATCTCTAGTCGAGCCCCGAAACCATTGCGATCACGTAACTGCCTGCCCTCCGCGGGCCTGCCAGCGCCATGGCCCGCGCCTCAGTCTTCCCGTTCGGCCCTCTCCTTGAGCAGGCGCAGGCTGTCGTCCCAGAATGGCGCGAAGCTCCGCAGCCAGGCCTCGACCTCGGCGAGGCGCCGCCCGTTGAGGCGGTAGTGCCACTCTCGGCCGCGCTCCCGCGCGGAGACCAGGCGCACGTCGCGCAGGACCCTGAGGTGCTTGGAAACCGCCGCCCGTGAAACGCGCGGGAACAGGCCAGCGATCTCTCCGGCGGTCATCGTCTCGCTGTCGCGCAGGACTTCCAGGATCGTGCGGCGCGTGGGGTCCGCGATAGCAGCGTAGGGGTCCTTAGCCTTCAACAATTCCTTTCAGCGCCTCCAAATGGTTGGGCGTCCAGCCCTTCTCGAAGCCGAGGTGCTGCTGGTCCGCGTCCGCGCCGATGCGCTCGATCGAGTGGTGGAACAGCTCGACCAGGGTGCCGCCAAGGGCAGGCCGCAGGCGGATCGTGATGTAGGTGGGCTCGAGCCAGCCCTCGTTCGGGATCCAGTCATCCTCGAAGGTGAGCTCCCGTCCCGGCTCGTAGACCACGATCCGTCCGCCGAAGTGGCGCTCCGCACCCTCGTGGACAACGAAGAGCTCGATGTCGCCGCCGGCGCGCGGCTCGTACTTCACCAGCGTATGCCCGCGCCCGAACCACGCCCGCATCTTCTCGAACGTCTCGAATTCTTGCCAGACGCGCTCGGTCGTGGCCTTGATGAGTACGCTCCTGCGGACCGCCAGCACACCAATCTCAATACCCAAGGCCAGCCTCCTATACGCAACCGCTTAGTTACATGTAACCAGACAGTTGCACATCTGGACAAGCCCTGTCAAGCCAGAGGGCCCAGGATTTCCTGGGCCCTCTGAATGAAAACTGATGACTGATAACTGATTACTCACTACTGCTTACTCTTCTCGATGGAAGTCCGGTTCGCGCTTCTCGCGGAAGGCCATCGCCGCCTCCTGTCGCGCCGGCGTGCGGCCCGCGGCGGCGAAGATCGTGGTCTCGGCCAGATGCACGGCGCGCATGTTGCTCTCGGTCGCGTTGGCGTAGAGGAGGCGCTTTGACTCGCGGACATGCCAGTGAGGGTTGAACGCGATCTCTTCGCCCAGCTCCAGCGCTTTCTCCATGAGCTTCTCGCCCGGCACCAGGTGGTTCAGCAGGCCGATCTGCTTCGCGTAGGCGGCATCGACGATACGGCCGGTCATGATCATCTCGTTGGCGTTCGACAGGCCAACGATCTGAGGCAGATACCACGTCGAGCCGAACTCAGGCGTCAGGCCGACCCGCACGAAGCGGGCAGAGAGGCGCGTGTTTTCGCAACCGATGCGGATGTCGCAGGCCAGGGTCAAGGTGAAGCCCACGCCGACTGCCACGCCGTTGATCGCGGCTATTACCGGCTTCGAGCGGTTGAGGAAGTCCGGCAACGGGTCCGCGTCCGGAGAGGTGACCGCCGCGGGCACGCGGTTCGGGTCGCGCGAACCCTGGTCGGCGCCGGAACAAAAGCCGCGGCCCGCGCCCGTCAGCACGATGGCTCCGACCCCTGAGTCTGCGTTGCACTCGGCGACGTACTTGCGGATCAGCGCCGACATCTCGCCCGACCAGGCATTGAGCCTCTCGGGGCGGTTCAGGGTAATCACGCCTACGCGTCCGACCCGTTCGAACACGGCGTGCGGGACAACGTCCGTGGCTGTGGCCATTGGTGCTCCTCCTCTGTATTGGCTGTATTGGCGCCGTTTGTTTCGCCCCGACCATACATCGGCATCCGGCGCGGTTCAACGCATCGTGACCCGGACCCTTGGGAATGAATGCTTCCCGGGTCGCGAGCGCCATCGTTCAGCAATGGAGCGGGCACCCTGAGGTCCCCCGAGTATTGGGCGCGAGGGGGACGACTCCGCCACATGCTAAAATGCCGTCGTCCCCGACATTCCTCCATCCCTGGGAGCCGTATTCCATGATCGATTTCCGCCTACCCACGCCCGTCGAGGTCGCGGCCGCCCAGGCCGGCGCCGTCGACGAGGCCAACGGCATCGTCGCTGAAGTGCTCGCCGTCCCCGCCGGCCGGCGCACGTTCGCGAACACGATCGTCCGCCTGGAAGACGCCGCCGACGTTGTCGAACGCGCCCAGGGCCGCCACGGCTTCATGTCCTACGTCGCCGAGGACGCCGAGGTACGCGCCGCCGCCGATACTCTGCGCGAAGCGCTGGAGAAGTACGAAATCGAGCTTGGCTTTCGCGAGGACGTCTACAACGCCGTCCAGGACTATGCGCAGACGCCCGAGGCCGCGTCGCTGACCGGCGAGGACAGGCGCGTGCTCGAGTTCACACTGCGCGACTACCGCCGCGACGGCTTCGACCTGCCTTCTGAACAGCGCGGGAAGGTGAAGGAGCTAAAGACCCGGCTCGTGGAGCTTGGCCTCCAGTTTCAGCGCAACATCGACACCTACGACGACGCCATCCTCATCAGCCGCGAAGAGCTAATCGGCCTGCCGGACGCTTACATATCGGGCCTGAAGACGGAGCAGAAGGACGGCCAGACCCTCTACCGGGTGTCGCTGGACTACCCCGAGCTGCACCCATTTCTGGACAACGCTGAGCGCGAAGACCTGCGCAAGGAGTTGCTGGTCAAGTCCTTTCGCAAGGGCGGCGAGGCCAACATCGGCATCCTCGAGGAGGCGATCGCCGTCCGCGACCAGCTCGCCCGCCTGCTGGGCTACGACTCCTGGGCGGCGTACGTCCTCGAGGTCCGCATGGCCAAGTCGCCGCCGGCCGTCCGCGAGTTCCTCACGGATCTGCGAGCGAAGATCGAGCCCAAGCGCGCGGGCGACATGGGCGGCCTGGAGCAGGCCAAGCGCGACCACACCGGCGGCGCCGGCTCGGGCCTGCATCTGTGGGACTGGCGCTTCTACCACAACTACCTTCTCAAGACGAAGTACGCCGTCGACGACTTCGAGGTCGCGAAGTACTTTCCCCTGGATGCGGTCATGGACGGCCTGTTCGACGTCTACCAGAAACTCCTCGGTGTCCGCTTCGAGAGCGTAGAGCCGGCGAACGCCTGGCACCCTGAGGTCAAGCTCTACCGCATCCTCGACGCCGGCGACGGCCACGAGGTCGCGCACTTCTACATGGACCTCTTCCCGCGGCCGAACAAGTACGGCCACGCCGCCGCGTTCACGCTCGTCGGCGGGCGCAAGCTTGGCGACGGCTCCTACCAGAAGCCGATCAGCGCCATCGTCGCCAACTTCACAAAGCCAACGGCCGGCCAGCCGTCGCTTCTGCGTCACACCGAGGTCGAGACCCTCTTCCACGAGTTCGGCCACATCCTGCATCAGACCCTGACGACGCGCCGGGCGCCTGCGCTTCTCCGGCACGCGGACCGAGCGCGACTTCGTCGAGGCGCCTTCGCAGATGCTGGAGCACTGGGTCTGGACGCCGGAGGTGCTGGCGGGCTTTTCGCGCCACGTCGACACCGGCGAACCGCTGCCCAAGGCCATGCTGGACGCGATGATCGAGGCCAAGAACCTGGACTCGGCAGTGTTCTGCGCCCGCCAACTCTTCTTCGGCGAGCTCGACTATCGCCTACCACTCCGGCGGCGACAAGAAGGACACCACGGCGCTCGCGGCGGAGCTGCACCCGGTCACCGGCTTCCCGATGCCGGAGGGCACTTACTTCCAGGCGGGCTTCGGCCACCTCTTCGGCTACGACGCCGGCTACTACGGCTACAAGTGGTCGGAGGTCTTCGCCGACGACATGTTCACGCGCTTCGAGGCCGTCAACCCAATGGACGCCGGCATCGGCCTCGAGTACCGCCGCCTGGTCCTGGAGCGCGGCGGCGCCGTCGACGGCGACGTCCTTGTGCGCGACTTCCTCGGCCGCGAGCCCAACAGCGACGCCTTCCTGAGGAACATGGGGCTGTAGGGGCCGGTCGGCATTTCGGCTGATCGGCACTTCGGCCAGACGGAATCGGCATCCTCGGCGTCTCGCATCCGCTCCCTGGGTGGACACCGACATGGCGGCAGATCCTGTGATTCGGCCTGAATACGTCTACCGTGTGTCTTTGGCCGACAAGCCGACAAGCGGACCAGCCGACAAGCCGACCAGCCGGCTAGCCCGCCCGAAACACCTGCTCCAGCTCGAACGGCACCGTGGTCGCGATCTGGTCGAAAGTGCAGTCCGTCGGCGGCTTGTCCGTGCGCCAGCGTCGAAAGGTGGCCGCGTGGCGGAAGCGCGGGCCCTGCAGATAGTCGAAGGTCACTTCGCAGACCAGCTCCGGGCGCAGGCGCACCCACTCCATGCTGCGGTCGTTAGTCCAGCGGCTGGGGGCGCCGGGCGTGCGGCCCTGGCCGAAGCCCTCCTGGCCGTCGTCGGCGCGGTACGGCGCCAGGAAGTCGACCAGCGCCTTTTTCTCGTTCGCTTTGAAGCTCGAGGTGTGGCCGACGTGATGGAAGACGCCCTTGTCGTCGTACAGGCCCAGGAGCAGCGAGCCCACGGAGCGGCCTTCTTCGCCGCGGTTCCAGCGAAAGCCGCCGACGACACAATCGACCGTACGCAGGTGCTTGATCTTGACCATCGCCCGCGCGCCCGGCTTATAGGGCTCGTCCAGGCGCTTGGCCACGACCCCGTCAAGGCCGGCGCCTTCGAAGCGCTCGAACCAGTCCTTCGCCGTGGCCGGGTCGCGGGTGGCCGGCGTCACGTGCACTGGCGTCCCGACGCCGCCCAGCGCCGCCTCCAGGCGCCGGCGCCGCTCGGCGAACGGCTCTTTTCGCAGGTCCTCCACACCGTCCGCGAGCAGGTCGAAGGCCACGAACGACGACGGCGTCTGCTGCGAGAGCATGCGCACGCGCGACTCGGCCGGGTGGATGCGCATCTGCAGCGCGTCGAAGTCCAGGCCGCGTGCTGTGGCGACGACGATTTCGCCGTCCAGGATCAGCGGTCGCGGCAGGGCGGCCTTCAAGCCCGCTTCCAGCTCCGGGAAGTAGCGGCCCAGGGGCTTGAGGTCGCGGCTCTGCAAATAGACGCTTTCGCCGTCGAAGAAGACCAGCGCCCGAAAGCCGTCCCACTTCGGTTCGTAATGCCACTGCGGGCCTTCCGGTATTTCCGGCTCCAGCTTCGCGAGCATGTGCTCCAGCGGCGGCTGGAAGGGCAGTTTCAGCGCCATGCGCGGATCATAGGCCATCCGCGGACCTGTCCGGAATCGCCTCCAATTGAGCCACGCACGGCGCAAAAGCGATTTAGGAACAAGTCTGTTTTTCCCTGGTGAGCCCGCGTAGCATTTCCGAGCCAGGCCGCGATACCACGACGCGAACACAGGAGGAGGCCCGCGGCCAGGGCCGCGCGGCCCGCGACATGGGCTCAGGCCGCGCGGCCCTGGCTCGTTCTGTTTGTTGACAATGGGAACTTGACGCGATGCGGCAGTGCTGGCACCATGCAGGCACGGCGCCACCATAGAATCCCGCCCGTCAAGCGAGACGGACCGGATCAGGAGAGGGAGCTTCTACCTTGTATGACGCGATCGTGGTTGGGGCGCGCTGCGCCGGCTCGCCAACGGCAATGCTACTTGCCCGCGCCGGTTACAAGGTCCTGCTTCTGGACAAGGCCAGATTCCCCAGTGACAAGCTCTCCACGCATTACATCCAGCCGCCGGGCGTGAAGTGCCTTGAAGACTGGTGTCTGCTTGACCAGGTGATCGCCACCAATACGCCCGCCATTGGCAGCTTCACCTTGTTCAGCGGAGACCGCCTGCTGACTGAATTTCCGATGGATGCGGTGGCCTACTGCCCGAGGCGCTACTTGCTCGACAAGATTCTCGTTGACGCCGCCGTGGACGCGGGCGCCGAACTGCGCACGGGCTTCAGGGTCGACGAGATCCTGATGGACGACGATAAGGTGACCGGCATCGTTGGCCACGGCACGAACCGCGATCCCGTGCGAGAGACGGCCCGGTTCGTAATCGGCGCCGAGGGCCATCATTCTATCGTCGCGGATGCTGTCAAGGCGCCCATGTACCGCGAGCGCGAAGCCTTGACCGGCGCCTACTACTCCTACTGGTCTGGAGTAGATTTGCCCGGCGCCGAGCTCTACCTCTCAGACCTCGGCGGCGTGCTCGCATTCCCCACCAACGACGGCCGCGCCTGTATCGCCGCGGGCCGCTCACGGGACCAGTTCGCGGCGTATCGCGCCGACATCGAGGGGACCTTCTTCTCGATCCTGGAGGCTTCGCCGAAGTTCGCGGCCAAAGTCCGGGCGGGCAAACGCGAGGAGCGCTGGATGGGCACCGCCGACGTACCCAACTTCTTCCGCAAGCCCTGGGGAGCGGGCTGGGCGCTGGTCGGTGACGCCGGCTACATGAAAGACCCCTCTACCGGCTGGGGCATCGCCGACGCCTTCAGGGACGCCGGGCTCCTGGCAACGGCGCTCGATGAAACGCTGTCTGGGCGCCAGGCCGCCGATGAAGCGCTGGCCGCGTTTCAGTCCCAGCGGGACGCCATCGCGACGCCGATCTATGAAATGACTCTGCAGATGGCCAGCGGCGAGATGCAGAATGCATTCGGTCCGCCTCCTCCTGAAGCCGCAGCCGTGAAGCCATAGGCGAAATCGGTCAGAATCCGCATATCGCGGTTCGGGGCGTCGCTGGAACTGTGCCCGCCTCGTTGATCGATGCCTGATCCGCGCTGACGCAAGTCGCAGCACGCCCAAGCGGCGCGAAGGGGGTCGCCCATGGAGTTTCAGGACGTGGTCCGCAAACGCAAGATGATCCGCTCGTTCGAGGACCGGCCGCTGCCGCCCGCGGCCGTCGAGCGCATACTCGCGAACGCCCGCCGCGGGCCCTCCGCGGGCTTCTCGCAGGGCTTCGAGTTCCTGGTCCTCGAAGGGCGGGAGCAAACCGCCCGCTACTGGGACGTCCTCCTGCCGGCGCCGGCGCGCGCCTCTTTCCCCTGGGCGGACATGCCCGCCGCGCCCCTGCTGGTGGTCTGCCTGAGCCACAAACGCGCCTATCTGGAGCGTTACGCGGAACCCGACAAGGGCTGGACCGATAAGTCCGAAAGCCACTGGCCCGTCCCCTACTGGGACATCGACACCGGTATGGCCGCCTTGATGATCCTCCTCACGGCAGTCGACCAAGGCCTCGGCGAGTGCTTCTTCGGCGTGTTCGACCAGGCCGCCTTCCGCGCGGCCTTTGGCATCCCGGATGAGTACACGGCCGTGGGCACAGTCGCCATCGGCTACGCGAAGTCGGGCGACCGGCCCTCGGGCTCGCTCAAGCGCGGCCACCGGCCGGAGGCGGATGTGGTCCACCGGGGCGTGTGGTAGAAGGTTGACGCGCCTCCGGATCTCCACTTGACCAATTGAGAGATCTGAAGGGTCACATCCCGTCGAGAAATGGAAGGGTTTCGTTCCGTTCGTGGTGAGGCCCTCGAACCACGGACGGGCGCCAGGCTCACTCAGCGCGATCAGGACCTCCCGCTCGGTACCTCCTGCCCGTTCGCCCTTCGAGAGCCTCAGGACGAACGGAAATGAGCTTCAAGGACGAACGGACAGGGGCCTCCGCTTCACCATCGAGAAATGGAAGGGTTTCGTCCCGTCGAGAAATGGAAGGGTTTCGTTCCGTTCGTGGTGAGGCCCTCGAACCACGGACGGGCGCCAGGCTCACTCAGCGCGATCAGGACCTCCGGCTCGGTACCTCCTGCCCGTTCGCCCTTCGAGAGCCTCAGGACGAACGGAAATGAGCCTCAAGGACGAGCGGACAGGGGCCTCGGCTTCACCATCGAGAAATCGGAAGGTTACGTCCCGTCGAGAAATGGAAGGGTTTCGTTCCGTTCGTGGTGAGGCCCTCGAACCATGGACGGGCGCCAGGCTCACTCAGCGCGATCCAGATCTCCCGCTCGGTACCTCCTGCCCGTTCGCCCTTCGAGAGCCTCAGGACGAACGGAAATGAGCCTCAGGACGATTCCTTCGAGAGCCTAAGACGGACGGTGCCGATGCTTAGGATGAGCCTTCGAGAGCCTCAGGACGCCCGGAAGGGTCAGCCGCCGCCCGCGCGGCGGCCTCGTCGGCGTGCGGCTCGACCATTGATGCGGGGTCGAGCAGGCGAGCGAGCTCCGAGTCGGCGAGGTCCGTGCGCTCGCGGGCGACCTCGCGGACCGTGCGGCCGCTCTTCGCCGCCTCCTTTGCGATCTCGGTGGCGGCGTCGTAGCCGATGCGCGGCGCCAGGGCCGTGGCGATCGCCAGCCCTTGCGCGACGAGCGCCGGGCCGCGGCCGGTCGCGGTCAGGCCGTCGACGCACTGGCGGGCGAAGTTGTCGCTCGCGGCGGCAAGCAGCGATATCGACTGCAGGAGGTTATACGCCGCGACCGGCATCATGGTGTTGAGCTCGAAGTAGCCGCCCTGCGCCGCGACGGCGATGGTGGCGTCGTTGCCGATGACCTGGGCGACCACCTGGATCAGAGCCTCGGCGATTACGGGATTGACCTTGCCGGGCATGATCGAGCTTCCGGGCTGCACTTCCGGCAGCGCCAGCTCGCCGAGGCCGGCGCGTGGCCCCGACCCCATCCAGCGCACGTCGTTCGCAATCTTGCCCAGGCTGATGGCGATCGTCCGCAGCTCGCCGCTGGCCTCCAGCACCGCGTCCAGCGTGCTCTGCGCCTGGAAGTGGTTCGAGGTCTCTCGGACCGCGATGCCGCTGAGCTGCGCCAGCTCAGCGCAGACGCGGGCGGCGAACTGGGAGTGGGTATTGACGCCGGTGCCGACGGCCGTGCCGCCGAGAGCAACCTCCGCGAGCTGGGTCTTGGCGTGCTCCAGACGCATGATCCCGTAGGCAACCTGGCCGGCATAGCCGCGGAACTCCTGGCCCAGGCGGATGGGCGTGGCGTCCTGCAGGTGGGTGCGCCCGGTCTTGATAATCTCCCAGAACTCCTTGGCCTTCGACGCCAGGGCCGACCTCAGGTTGTCGAGGGCCGGCTCCAGCTTCTCCTCGATCTCGATCAGCGCCGCGAGGTGAATCGCCGTCGGGATGACGTCGTTGGAGGACTGGCCCATGTTCACGTGGTCGTTGGGGTGGACCAGGCGCTCGCCGCGTCCTGAGCCTGTCGAAGGGCCGCCTCCTGAGCCTGTCGAAGGGCCGCCGAGCAGCTCCGAGGCGCGCGCAGCGATCACTTCGTTCGCATTCATGTTGGTCGATGTGCCCGACCCAGTCTGGAAGACGTCGACGACGAACTGGCCGTCGAACTTCCCCTCGGCAACTTCCCCTGCGGCCGAGGCGATCGCGTCCGCCAGGCGCGGCTCCAGGAGGCCCAGCTCGCGGTTGGCCCGCGCGGAGGCGAGCTTGATCAGGCCAAGGGCGCGCAGGAACGGGCGCGGAAAGCGCAGGTCGCTGATCGGGAAGTTGAGGATGGCGCGCATCGTGGAGGCGCCAAAATAGGCGTCCGCGGGCACCTCCATCGGCCCCATAGAGTCGTGTTCGGTCCGCGTCTCGACGTTCGGACATGGGCTGCTCCTGAGTATTCGGCTCCAGGATCGTACACCGAGGCCGGAGCGGCGCAACGGCGCGGCACCGCTGACCATGGCAATCCAATCGCGGAGGGCAGAAGATTGAAGGCCAGGCTGTCACGTCCGGAGGCGCACCGTGGCCATCGAGTCCATCAACCCCACTACCGAAGAAGTAATGGAGCGCTTCGAGGAAGCCTCGGCCTCCGAGATCGAGACGGCACTTGAAAGCGCCGGCGCTCGGTTCAAAGACTGGCGCACGGTGCCCCTGCTGAGGCGCTCAGACCTGATGCGCGCGGTGGCGGCCCACCTGCGCGGCCAAAGGGAAGCGCTGGGCCGCCTGATCACGCTCGAGATGGGCAAGCCCGTCACCCAGGCCGAGGCCGAGGTCGAGAAGTGCGCCTGGGCCTGCGACTACTTCGCCGCCAACGCCGAGGGCTTTCTGGCGCCGATCGGGCGCGAGAGCAGCGCTGCCGAAAGCTACATTGCCTTCGAGCCGTTGGGGCCGGTGCTGGCGGTGATGCCCTGGAACTTCCCCTTCTGGCAGGTCTTCCGCTTTGCCGCGCCGGCCCTGATGGCCGGCAACGTCGGCATCCTCAAGCACTCTTCCAACGTGCCGCGCTGCGCCCTGGCCATCGAGGAGGCGTTTCGGGCCGCCGGCTTCCCGGACGGCTGCTTCAAAACGCTGCTCGTGAGCTCGAAGGCGGTCGAGAGCCTGATCGCGGACGAGCGCATTCGCGCGGTGACACTGACCGGAAGCGAAGCAGCCGGCGCGAAAGTGGCAGAGGCCGCAGGCCGGGCGCTGAAAAAGACCGTGCTTGAGCTCGGCGGCTCCGACCCCTTCATCGTCCTGGCGGACGCGGACGTCGAGGCCGCTGTCAAGGTTGGCGTGACCGCCCGAAACCAGAACAACGGCCAGAGCTGCATCGCCACCAAGCGCTTCATCACGGTCGAAGCCATCGCCGATGAGTTCGAGGCCAGGTTCACGGATGCCGTCGCGAGGCTGCGGACCGGCGACCCGTTGGACCGCGAGACTGAGATTGGCCCGCTGGCGCGCGGGGACCTCCGCGACGACCTGGCGGCGCAGGTTCGGGCGTCGGTGGCCGCGGGCGCCCGCATCGCGACCGGCGGTCACGCGCCGCGAGCGCAGAGGTTACTTCTACCTTCCCACGGTGCTGACCGGAGTCACCCCGGGCATGGCCGCCTTCGACGACGAGACCTTCGGCCCGGTCGCCGCGGTCACGCGCGCCCGCGATAACGAAGACGCGATCCGGCTCGCGAACCAATCGCGCTACGGCCTCGGCGCCAGCCTCTGGACACGGGACGCCGAGCGCGCGAAGGTCCTGGCGCGCGAGATCGAAGCCGGCTCGGTGTTCATCAACGGCATGGTCGCATCAGACCCGCGCCTGCCCTTCGGTGGCGTGAAGCGCAGCGGTTACGGCCGCGAACTGAGCGAGTTCGGCATGCGCGAATTCGTGAACGTCAAGACGGTGTGGATCGGGCCGGCGAAGACGGCCGTAACCGCCGGCGAATAGACGCGCCTTACTGACCTTGCGGCCACTGGTCGGCAATCTCCACGGTCACGCCCTCGGCCGAATCAACCTCGGCGCGCGTCTGCCCGCCTCTGCGCGTGAAGGTGATGTCGGCCGTGCCGTCACCGACACGCAGGCCTCGCAGTCGCAACTCGTTGAGCCAGTAAGGGAGGCGCGGGCGCACCAGGTAGAGGCGGCTGCCGGGTGCGTCGGCCGCGAGGCCCAGCATCGAAGCCAGGACGTGGAGCATCGAGCCGGCCGCCCAGGCCTGCGGCCGGCAGGCCACTGGGTAGGGCACCGGTGGTTGGTAGATCGAGCGCGGGTGGCCGCCGTAGACCTCCGGCAGCCGGAACGAGGGGAAGGCGCAGGCGGTGTCGAAAAGTGCCGTCGCCACCTCATTCACCTCTTCGTCGAAGCCGTGGCGTTTGAGGCCGGCGGCGATGATCGCATTGTCGTGCGGCCAGATCGTGCCCAGGTGGTAGCCGACGGGGTTGAAGGCCGGCGACTCGCTGGAAAGCGTGCGAATGCCCCAGCCGGTGAACATATCGTTGCTGAAGAGGGCGTCGCGCACGCCTTCGGCCTGCTCGCGTGCCAACAACCGGCTCCATAGCACCTGGCCCGAGTTCGAAGACATCATGGCGACGGCCGCGCCATTGCCGTCCAGCGCCATGGGCACCAGGCGCCGGCCGGCCAGCCAGAAGTCGCCCTGGAAGCGCTTTTGCAGGGCAGCCGCTTGCTGCCGCAGCCTGGACGCCTCGGCGGCGTCGTCCAGGGCCAGGAAGACGGGCACTAGCCCTTCGATGGCGGCGTAGAGGTACGCCTGGACCTCGGCAAGCGCGATCGGGCCTTCGCAGAGGGAACCATCCGCATGCACAATGGCGTTTTCGGAGTCCTTCCAGCCCTGGTTCCTCAGGCCCGTAAGGCTGCTGGTGGCGTACTTCAAGTAGCCGTCGGCATCGGGGGCGCCGAACTCGCGCACCCAGTGCAGGGCCTCGACCAGGTACACCCTCAGCGCCCTCATTGCCGCGATGTCGGCGGTCCAGCGGTAGTACTCCGCGGCCAGCAGCAGGAAGAGCGGCGTGGAGTCCACGCTGCCGTAATAGCGGGCATAGGGAAGCTCGCCCACGGCCGAAAGCTCATCGTCACGCATCTCGTGGACTATCTTGCCGGGCTCCTCGGCGGCGTTGTCTTGCACGCGCGTGCCCTGCAGGCGGGCCAGGAGGAACAAACACTCGCGGGCCAGCTCCGGACGAAAGGGCAGCACCTGCATCGCCGTGATCAGGCTGTCGCGGCCGAAGAGCGCATCGAACCAGGGCGTGCCGGCCGCGAAAAAACCGTTGCCGTACTGATCCTCGGAGTAGAGCATCCGCAGGTCGGTGAAAGAGCGGTCCAGCACCTTGTTGAAGATCTCGTTGTCTGTCTGGACAAAGCTGAAGCTCTCGCGCCAGCGCGAGTGCTCGGCCGCCAGGCGATGGAACCCGGTGTCGTACGGCGGTGGCGGCGCGTGGTTGTCCACCATGACGCGCAGCCTGAGCACGACCGACTCCCGCGGCGCGAGCTCGAATGCGAACGCCGCCCCGGTCTCCGTGATTGCCGCGGGGGCGCTGTCGAAGACGATGCGCGTCGACCGCATGACACCATCGATTCCGGAGTAGCAGTAACGGATCGAGCCCTCCGTCACCTCCGACGGCATCAAGTGGCCTTGCTGGGCGCGGGCGTGACCGCGCACCTCGAAGATGTCGGCGAAGTCGGCGGCGAAGGCATATTCGGGGCGCACGCTCACAGGGAACGGGTTGTAGTTCGTGATCCTGACCTTTTCCTCCAGACCTTCGCAGATCACCCGCTCCCGCACGACTTCAACGGTGCAGCGGCCGACGACGTGGCCGGCGCCCGTGATGGCACGATGGTTGCCCATCACCTGCTCCATGCTGTAGCCCGAGTCCGCCGTGGAGAGCAGCACCACCGGTTCTGAGCCGTTGAGGGTGAAGTCGTAAACGGAAAGATGGCGGGTGTCGCGGTGGTAGAGGCCGAGGCCGCGGTGGTTATCGGCTGTGATGCGGCCCGAACTGTCTGTCAGAAGGAAGAAGCTTTTCTCGCGAATGATCAGGGCGTCGCTGATGCTTTCGACGCCACCAAAGATGTCGGGCAGGTGCTCCCAACTTCGATCGCCGGAATGCGGGCTCACAATGGGCAATCAGACTCCCGCGGTCAGAGTTGTGTGGATACACCTAGATGATGGCAGAAAGCGAGCGTGGGCAGTAGCCGGTAACGGGAAGGACTCTCCAACCCCAACCCCGTTACCGTAGCGCTACTGTTGGACCGATAACCCGGGTACGACCCGGAGGCAATTGTCGACGTCGGAGTAACCGGCGCCCCGCAGTGTTTCGGCGGCGCGGGCTTTGGCGGTGTAGCTGGGCGCGGTCCCGCTGAGAAGCACTTTTTCCCCGACCAGGGTCACGGACACTGCTTCGAAGTCCGCGCCCATCGCGTGGCAGGCCAGAGCCGCGAGTTCCCGTTCTACGTAAGATGCCGGTATGTGAGTACTACGCATCGGCGCCACATCCCTTGCCAGACTCCAGAATTTCCTGGTAGATGGCCATGTATTTGTCCGCGAGCGCAACCGGGCCGAAGCATTCCTCGACCCGCCGGCGGCAGATCGAGGGGTCGATAGTCTCGAGTCGGGCAATTGCCTCCGCCATCTCGCGAGCGTCCGAGACCAGGAAGCCCGTGCTCCCGTCCTCGATCAGCTCCGGGGCGGCGCCGCGGCGGAAGGCGATCGGTGGCGTGCCGCAGGCCATCGCTTCGATCACGACCAGGCCGAACGGCTCATCCCACTGGATTGGCACCAGCAGGCAACGGGCGTCACGGTACAGTTCCCGCTTGAGCACGGCGTCCGCCTCGCCCAGAAACTCGACCTTCGAACCGTCGAGCAGCGGCTTTATCACCGCGTCGAAGTACTCGCGCTCTTCGGGCAAGGCGACCTTACCGGCGAGCAGCAGGCGGACGCCGGCGCGCCGGGCGGCCTCGATCGCCAGATGCGGCGCCTTTGTCGGCGCCATGCGGCCGATGAAGAGCGCATAGTCAGACTTGCGGGCCTGATAAGGGAACGAGTCGACGTCGATGCCGTTGTGGACGACGCCCGCGTAGGAGGCCTTCGCCAGTCGGGGCAGCGAGTTGTACTGGGTGTGGCTGATGGTGTTGTACCAGCCGCCGTAGTTGCTCCAGATGAACTCGGTATCTTTGGCCAGGTTGTTGTGCAGGGTCGTCAGCATCGGCACGTCGGTCAGGTGGCTCAGGGCCATTCCCAGCTCGGAAGGCGGGCCGTTGTGGTTGTGGATGATGTCGAAGTCGCCGGCGTCTCTCAGCGCCATCGCGACGTGGACCAGGGCGTACTGCAGACCGTCTTCGCACAAGCCGGCGTCGCGCAGGCTCCGCGGGAAGTAGGAGCGCATCTCCGCGGAAGTGCTTGAGTCTCCAGAGGCGCAGAGGCTGACTTCGACGCCGCGGCGCACCAGCTCCTCGGTCAGGCAACTGACAACCGTCTCAGTGCCGCCGTACGCAGGCGGCGGAACCGTCTCCCAAATCGGAGCCAGCTGGAGTACTCGCAAGGGTAGGCGCGTCCTTTCGCGAATTCGCCCAATCATGCACCGGAAAGGTATGGCTTGTCGTTACAGGGCGGTATTACGAAATTACAGGCTCGTGTACGTGCGCTTGAAGGTCCTCCGTGACAAGTGGCCATGGCGTCCGGTGGCCGGGCTGGCGCTGCTTGACGCGTGCGTATAATAGTGGCGCTCGAAAAGGCCCCCGAAGACACAGCGCTGAGAAAGGCACGAAGAATGCGACTCACAGACACCGCGGAAGAGGCCACCTGGCGACAGGAAGTCCGCACCTTCATCAAAGAGAACATGCCGGCCGAGCTCAGAGGCCAGGGCGAAGAGGGCTTCGGCGAGGGCCAGATCGCCCGCAACCGCCAGGACGAGACCGAGCTACGCCGTGCCCGTCAGGGCGGCGAAGGCTTCCGCCGAGCGACCGGCGCGATGGCCGAGTGGCGCAAGCGCCTGTTCGACAAGGGCTGGGTCGCCCCGGCCTGGCCCAAGGAGTACGGCGGCGCCGAGATGAGCGTCATGCAGCAGTTCATCCTCAGCCAGGAGTTCGGCGAGGTGAACGCCCCTAACGTCGGCGGCATGGGCATCTCACTGTCCGGGCCAACGATCATCGTCCACGGCACCGACGAGCAGAAGGCCGACCACCTGCCGAAGATCCTGGCCGGCGAGACCCAGTGGTGCCAGGGATTCTCCGAGCCCGGCGCGGGCTCCGACCTTGCGTCATTGCAGACCCGCGCCGTCAAAGACGGCGACGACTACGTGATCAACGGCTCCAAGATCTGGACCTCCGGCGCCCAGTTCGCGAACTGGATGTTCATGATGGCGCGCACGGACCCGGACGCCCCCAAGCACCGCGGCATCACCTACTTCCTGCTCGACTTCACGACCCCGGGCATCACCCTGCAGCCGCTGGTCCAGATGACCGGCGCCGCCGGCTTCAACCAGGTCTTCTTCGACAACGTCCGCGTGCCGGCCAAGAACGTGGTCGGCGAGGTCAACCGCGGCTGGTACGTCGGCACCACCACGCTCGACTACGAGCGCTCCGGCGTCGGCGCCGCCATCACCGCCCGCAAGTCCATCGCAGCGGCTGGCGAAGTATGCCCGCGACACGAAGGACGACAACTTCAACACACTGCTTCGCAACCCCCGGGTCCGCCTGGAGATCGCCGACCGCATGGTCGAGTGCAACGTCCTGGAGATGCTGGTCTACCGCATCCTCCACCTGCAGAACGTCGGCATGATCCCCAACTACGAGGCCTCCATGGGCAAGCTCTACCGCTCGGAGCTGAACCAGCGCATCGCCGCCACCGGCATGAAGCTGATCGGCCTCTACGGCCTGAGCTACGACAACCAGTCGTCGTACTCGCCGAACAAGGCCCAGTACTCGCGCAACTATCTCGGCAGCGTCAGCGGCACCATCGCCGCCGGCACCAGCGAGATCCAGCGCAACATCATCGCCCAGCGCGGCTTCGGCCTGCCGAGGGACTAGCCGCAAGGCATCAGCCTTCAGGTATCAGGCGTGAGTCAGAGGGCCCTTCCTATCGGAAGGGCCCTCGTATTTCGTTCCGCGGCGTCAGTGGCGGCTTTGAGGGCTAGCTGAATTCCGCGTCGGTGACCACGCCGAGCAGCGTCAGCCCGCCGTCCACCACGATGTTCTGGCCGACGATCATCGCCGAGTCCGGCCCGCAGAGGAACGCGACGACGTCGGCGACGTTCTCCGGCGTGACCGTCTTGCCGATCGGTGCCGCGCGGCGGAGGGCATCGCCGTAAGCGGAAGGCAGGGCCGTTACGCCGCCCGTCTCCTCCACCCAACTGGGCAGACGGCGTTGACGCGGATGCCTCTGGGGGCAAGCTCGACGGCCAGGTACTTCGTCAGCGTATCGAGGGCGCCCTTGGTGACGCCGACGGCGGCGTAGTTTGGCATGTAGCGCTGGGCGCCGAGGCTGGTCATGTTGACGATGACGCCGCCGCCGCGCGCTTCCATCAGCGGCGCCGCCTCCTTGGTGGTGAACCAGGGCCCGAGGACGTTGATATCGAAGGTGTTGCGCAGGTGGTTGGGCAACGACGCCATGGCGCTTCTGGGGCGCTGCAGGCCGCGGGCGGCGCTGTTCACGAGAATATCGAGCCCGCCCGCCTTGTCCTTTATCTCGACGAACATGGCGTGCACCTGCTCCAGGTCCCCCACGTCCGCTTTCACGACCCAGGCCTTTGTGCCCATGGCCTCCAGCTCGCGGGCGACCTGCAGGGCGTCCTCTTCGCTGCGGGAGTAGTTCACGAATATCTTCGCGCCCATGCCGCCGAGCTTCAGGGCAATAGCCCGGCCGATGGTGCGGGAGCTGCCCGTGACCAGCGCGACCTTGCCGGCAAACGTCTTTTCAGTCACCTGCGGATTGTAGTTGGGCGGCGGAGATATGAGCCACTTGCAGGTCAGCGGGCTCCGGCTTGGCCCGCAACGTCCAGGCCGCGGGTCATTTTGAAATCGTAGAGGATTATCTGAATGATCGGAGCGTATCGCCTCACGGACGGGTTCGCCTGCCCGTGAGTAACAAGGAGCCTTTCGGCTCCTTGTTCTTTTCAAGGCTAGCCGCCGCGCACACCGTACTCGTATCCTCCGCTCATGGAGCTCGAAGGGCGCGTAGCGCTCAGTCACCGGATCGACCGGCCGCGGCATGGGACGAAGCATCGCCTTGACCCTTGCGCGCGAAGGGGCGGACGTCGCTCTGAACTATGAGACCCGGCCTGAGCGCGCCGAACGCGTGCGGCAGCAGATCGAGTCGATGGGTCGCCGCGCCAGCCTCCAGCAGGCCGACGTCGCGACCGAAGCCGGCGCCCGTGTCCTCTTCGACACGGCCGTCGCCGGCCTGGGCAAGGTCGACATCCTGGTCGTCAGCGCCGGCGGCGCCTTCAAGGCCCAGGACGTCGTCGATACGCCAACCGAGCACTGGCAGCGCGTGCTGGCCGAGGAGGTCCACGCCCCCCTGCACCTGATCCCGCTGGCCCTGCCCGCCATGCGCGAACGCGGCTGGGGCCGGATCATCCTCACCGGCGGCCTCGACGTCGAGGACTGGCGCGAGGGCTGGCCACTCGATTACCCGCTGGGCAAGGCGTCGCGTCACTGGCTGGTGCGGACGCTGGCGCGCCAGGAGCTAGCGCATGGCATCACGGTGAACGGCATCGCGCCCGGTGACATCGCTTATGTCGAGTTGGACGACGCCCTCACAGACCTCGCACATGAAGCCGGCTGGGCTGCGCGAGCGCTACCTCGGCCTCAGGACGCGGCCGAGGCGGTCGCCTTCCTGTGCTCGGACGCTGCCCGCTTCGTGACCGGCACGATCGTCAAAATTGTCCCGCCGAAGGTCTCCGACTAGATTCGCCTGCGGCCGTTCGCGCCGAGGCTATGAAGCTGTCTGGAATGTCGCGAAACAAAAGGAGCCACGCATGATCGTCGTCACGATGAACGACATACCGGGGTATGAGGTCGAAGAGGTCATTGGTGAGGTCTTCGGGCTCACCGTCAGGGCCAGAAACTGGGTCTCGACCATCGGGACCGCCTTTCGGTCGGCCTTTGGCGGCGAGCTCAAGGGCTACACCACCATGCTCATCGACAGCCGCGAGCAGGGCATCGCGCGCCTGATCGAGGAGGCCGAGGCCAAGGGCGCCAACGCGATCATCGCCATGCGCTTCGATTCGGGCCAGTTGGGCTCGGCCTGGAACGAGATCTGCGCCTACGGCACCGCGGTGCGCGTCCGCAAGCGTGAGTGAACCGGAGACTCACCGCGGATGACGCGGAGCGAGAACGATTACACGGTCTTTCTGGTTTCCGGACCAGAATTAGTCCGCGTTGTCCTCCCTCTTCTGTCTGTTCAATGCGCCTTGAACGTTCGAACCTCGCCGCGCCGGGAGTAGAATCAGCCCTGGCCCCCGCCCTTCGACAAGCTCAGGAAGACCTTCGGCAAAGCTCAGGATGAACCAGCTCAAGGAGTATCGCCGTGCCCCAGATGACCGGCGGACAGGCGCTCGTGCAGCAGCTCAAGATGGAGGGCATCGACACGATCTTCGGGCTGCCCGGCATCCAGCTCGACTGGGCCTTCGACGCCATCTACGAAGAGCGCGACCACTTCAAGGTCTACTGGACACGCCACGAGCAGGCAACGCGCCTACATGGCCGACGGCTACGCGCGCAGCACCGGCAAGATCGGCATGTGCCTCGTGGTGCCCGGGCCCGGCCTGCTCAACGCCAGCGCCGCGCTCTCGACCGCCTACGCCTGCTCCTCGCCGGTGCTCGTGCGTCACCGGCCAGATCAAGTCGGACATGATCGGCCTGCGCCGCGGCATCCTGCACGAGATCAACAACCAGATGGAGACCATCGCCTCCGTCACCAAGTGGCAGGGGCGGGCGATGACGCCGGAGGAGATCCCCGGCATCGTGCACGAGGCCTTCCGCCAGCTCCAGACCGGCCGTCCCGCGCCCGGTCGAGATCGAGATTCCGCCGGACGTCCTGGCCGCGACTGGCGAAGTCACGCTGCTTCGAGCCGGGCTTCAACGAGCGGCCCGCTGCCGACCCTGACCTGATCGAGAAGGCCGCGCAGGCGCTGGGCAAGGCGAAGAGGCCCGTCATCTTCTCCGGCGGCGGCATTATCTCCGGCGGCGCCTGGGCGGAGCTGCAGCGCCTGGCGGAGACTGCTGGAGGCGCCGGTGATCATGACCAACAACGGCAAGGGCGCGCTCTCCGACCGCCACCACCTGGCCCAGAGCGCCCGCGCCACTGCCCGACGCTCGCCCCGGACGCCGACGCGGTGCTGGTTGTCGGTACGCGCTTCGTGCAGGGCATCATGCAGAACGCGCCGCCGGCGTGGCTGACGCGCGATAAGACGGTCATCCAGATCGACGTCGACGAAGAGGAGGTGGGGCGCAACTACAAGCCGGACATCGGCATCGTCGCCGACGCGAAGAAGGGCCTCGCGGCCCTGGCCGAGCGCGTCGAGCGCCACAACACCTCGCGGCCCTCGCGCAAGGAAGATGCTGACGGCGCTGAAGAAGGCCATCGCCGTAGAGGGCGCCCAGACGCACCCGCAGTCGGACTTCGCCCTGGCGATCCGCGCCGAGCTGCCGGACGACGGCATCTTCGTCCAGGAGAGCACCCAGGTCGGCTACTGGTCCGGCGCCTTCTTCCCGGCCTACCAGCCGCGCACCTACTTCACCTCGGGCTACCAGGGCACGCTGGGCTACGGCTTCGCGACCGCGCTCGGGCGCGCAGGTCGGCAACCCGGACAAGAAGGTCGTCTCGATCAACGGCGACGGCGGCTTCTTCTACAACGTGCAGGAGCTATCGACGATGGTGCAGCAGAAGATCCCGCTGACCGCCATCGTCTTCAACGACAACGCCTACGGCAACGTCAAGCGCATCCAGCAGATGCGCTTCGGCGGCCGCACCATCGCCTCCGACCTGCTACAACCCGGACATGATGAAGCTCGCGGACGCTTACGGCGTCGAGGGCCGGCGCGCCAACACGCCGGAGGAGCTGCGGGCGACCCTGCGCGACGTGCTTCGCCAGGCAACGAACCGGTGCTGATCGAGGTGCCGGTGGGGCCGATGCCGCAGATGCAGTTCGCGCCGCCGCCGCCGCGTCCGGCGCAAAGCTAGGCAGCGCCGGAGTTGGCCCTCATCGACAGGCTGGCCGGCGCATGGCGCCTTGTCTGTTGGGAAACGCACTCCACGGATGGCTCGGTGACGCGTCCCTACGGCGACGACCTCACCGGCCTGATACTGCTTTCGGTCAGCGGCTACTTCTCGGGCCAGATCATGCTCCCGGAGGAGGCAGAAGTCGCCCCGCCGGCCGCGGTGGTCGGCGGGCCGGCACGCTACATCGCCTACACGGGGCCGTTCACCCTGGACGATGCCTCGATGACGCTGACGACGCTCGTTGTCGCCAGCGTCACCCGCTCCTGGGTGGGCACGGAGCAGGTGCGCCGGGTCGAGCTCGACGGGGACACGCTGGTCCTGAGGCCGCCGCCACGGCCAAACGGCGACCAGGGTGTCCTCACCTGGCAGCGTCTTTAGCCGGCGCGGACCAAGCCTAGCCTGTATCGTCTGTTGGGCGTCGATTTCTCGCTGCCTGACGCTCGCGGGCAGCGTCCGCAACCCGGGCAGGACCAGCATTCGCTGGTGCAGCCTGCTTAGCTAAAACTCAAGCACGACTTTGCAGTCGTTAGGGTCGGCCAGGGACTGAAACGCGGCCGGAAGCTCGTCCAGGGTGACGCTGCGAGTGACCAGGGCCTGACCGCCGATGGCGCCGGCGGCGAGCGCGGCCAGCGCCTCCGCGTATTCGTCGCGCGTGTACCCCAGGACGAACTGCAACGTTAGTTGTTTGTTGATGCCCAGGAGGGGCCGAATTCGGTCTTCGAGCATGCACACCCCGACGACGATCACGCGCCCGCGGCCGGCAACCAGGGTCATCGCCTCTTGCAGCGTCCCCGGGACGCCCACGCATTCGAACAGCACCGGCGGGGGCGCTCCGGCGGCCTCGCGAAAGCGGGCGGCGACGTCACCGGCAGCCGGGTCGATGACCAGCTCGATGCCCACTTTTTCGGCCAGGCGGCGGCGAGCTTCAGACGGGTCTGAGATCGCGACCTCCACGCCGTCGTGCTTGAGCCACAGCGCCGTCAGCAGGCCGATCGGGCCGGCACCCATGACCAGCGCTCGCTCGCCGGCCTGCATGCGGGCCTCGCGGGCCGCGTGCAGCGCCACGCCGCAGGGCTCCGTCAGCGCGGCTACCCGGTCCGGCAGAGCGTCGGGCACCGGCAGGAGCAGAGCGCCCGACATCAGGACGTACTCGCCGTAGGCGCCCGGGTACTGGCTGCTGTAGCCAATACTGTGGGCGCCGGCGCCGCCGGCGGCCACGAGCGTCGGCACGCTGGTCACGCGGTCGCCTGGCTTCCAGCCTTCGACGCCCTGCCCGGCCTCGACCACCTCGGCCACAAACTCGTGGCCCATGATCACGCCTTCGGCCACGGACGCCCCCGATAGGACGCCGCGCTCCGCCCGCGAGGCAGCCTGGAGGTCTTCGGCGAAACGGGCGTAGTGAAGGTCGCTGCCGCAGATGCCGCAAGCGCGCACTTTCGCCAGCACCTGGCCCGGCCCTGGGACCGGGACTGGCACCTCTTCGACACTCAATGTCTTACCGCGCAGGACCATCGCTCGCATGGCAGCCCCCTTTTCGGCGGCAGTGTAATGCATGGCCGCACAGGTCCTGCTGCCCTGAGGCCACGGTTAACGACTGGAGACAGGGCGGACCAGACTCAACACGGCGTCACGGTCGATGACCGGAGGACGGAGACCAGCACGACGGGTAAGTCAGACGCGGTGCTGGGCATGGTCAGCGCGCTCACCGTCACCAGGCCTGGACGGCGCCCGAATCGAGCGCGTCGCTCAGGCGCCGCCGCCCCAGGCGCGCCCGATGCCCTTTGGCGGCCCCAGCGATTCGTTCATGGCCGCCGCCTGCTTCAGCAGCGGCAGGATTTGCTCTCGCGGGACGGCCGCGCCGCGGGGGATCTTTACGTGGCGCATGCCCTTACCCGTGCCCTCCAACAGGCCCTCGGGGTCCTCGAGCTCAGCGCCGCGCACAAAGCCCAGGCTGGCCCAATTCTGGTAAGCGGAGATCGCGGCCAGAGCGCCGTTGTGGTCGAAGTTAAAAGTCTTCCAGCCGGGTTGCGGCTTCTCCTTCACGCCGGGCACGGCTTCCTTGACCAGAGCGCGCAGCTCCTGGACAGTATCGCGCATTTTCTCGGGGATGAGAGACAGCACCAGAGCCGCCGGGTCCGCCGAGGGGTCATGGTGCCAGGCGCCCGCGGGTCCGCGTCTTTGCGATGAGGAAGCCTTGGGATACATAGCGCCGCCCTGCCATTCGCTCCGCTAACGCGCGTAAGGCTTGAAGGCGCCGTCCGTGATCAGGCGCCAGGCGTTGCGGTACATGGACAGGGTCTGTTTGAACTTGCCGCCCTCGGGCGCCTCCCCCTCGAGGTCCAGCTCGTCGGCACTGCCCTTCTCGGCGGCATGGCGCTTGTAGTCCGCGGAGGGGAAGATCCATGCCTGCACCGGGGTGACCTGCCAGGCGATGCAAAGCACATAAAGGTGGTCCCGCGGCTCGAGATGGCTGACCGAAAACCACAGGGGGAAGTGCTCGTTCCCTGAAGCACGGATGATCAGGTCGCGGAAGCGCCCGTCCTCACAGCGCACGACGCCATCCACGCCCTCGATGTTCAGGAGCGGTGTGTAGACGATGACGCCTTCCTTGAGCAGCTGGTCGAAGACCCAGAGCGCCGCGCGCTTGTTCGCGGGCAGGCTCTCGTTAGCCATGGACAGCTCGGACATGCGGCGGGCCTCCTCGAAGGTTCTCAAAGATTATATGCCCAGGTCGCTGGTGGCCTGAGCGTGTTGAAGGCGACCTCGCTCACATTGGCTCTCTAGATAAGAGGGGTATGTTCCGTGCGTGGTGAGCCTGGTCGAACGACGGACGGGCATGGCCGGTCGAGCGCGCCCTCCGGCGGCGCAGAAGCGAGGGGCCTGTTGCCGAAGTCATCTGCGTACCCTCTGTGACTCGCTGTGCACTAGGCACCAGGGGTCAAGCCTCCCATCAGCCCCCGGCATGCCCTGCCAAATGGCGCTGTCGCCTTACCTTAGGTTGGCTTACTCTCAAGCAATGAGCGCAGATAGTCCTGTTCTCCTAAGAACAGTTGGCCTCACGAAGCGGTATGGGTCGAAGATGGTCGTCGACCACTTGAACTTGGAAATTCATGAGGGAGAGGTCCTCGGCCTGCTGGGCCCGAATGGCGCTGGTAAGACGACGACGGTGGCGATGATACTGGGACTCGTGAGGTCGGACGAGGGCAGGGTGGAAAAGCGAAACCTCCCACTAGGCCGAATTGGTGCGATCATTGAATCTCCGGCCTTTTACCCCTTCATGTCCGGGCGGGACAATCTCCGCACGTTTGGGCTCGTACTCGGCGGAATAGCGGATAGCCACGTCGACGCGACCCTGACCTTATTGGGCCTCCACGAAAGCGCTGACGCCAAGTATCAGACATACTCGCTCGGGATGAAGCAGCGGCTAGCCATCGCCTGCACGCTCTTGAACGACCCCGCTTTAGTGATACTGGACGAACCGACGAATGGTCTTGACCCTGCGGGACAGCAGGAGATCCGTGGATTGATTCCACGCCTCGCGAGTGAAGGTAGGGCCATTCTCCTTGCGAGCCATCTTCTGCACGAGGTAGAGCAGGTGGCCGACCGTGTCGCAATCCTTCAGAAGGGGCGCCTGCTGCAGACTGGCACAGTCAGAGAGATGCTCAGCCATGGCAGCCACATCGAAGTGTCGATTTCATCGCCTGAGGAGGCGGCCCGTATTATCTCCCAGCTGCCTTTCGTGAAACGAGTCGAGGAAGTCGATGGAATGCTCCGCGTATTCGCTCCATTGGATTCTGGTCCGGCTTTGGCGAGGGCTCTCAGCGAATCTGCATTGTTCGCAACTTCGATGACCCCTGTCAGCAGTTCGCTTGAGGAAGTGTTCATGGAATTGACGACGGCTGGTACAGAACCAGATGCATGACCTTCGTTCTTTGTATAGCGCCGAAGTCTTCCGCCTGACGCACCGCATGATGCCAAAGGTTATGGTCCTAGGGATGGTGGTCCTCGTCGTGGGCGCCTACCTTCTCCTCTGGTTCTCGTCCTCATCGTTAAGCGAAGCCGACCTCGCAAACCAGAAGGAGCATCTCCGGATCGCAAGCGCGCCCAGGTACGGCATGGACGTCGTTTACCAGGTGACCATGCTGCTCTCGGTCGTCCTCGCTTCAAGCTCAATTGCCACCGAGTACGGCTGGGGCACAATCCGAGCGATCCTCGCTAAGACCGAGAGCCGATGGGCATTCCTGAGTGCAAAGCTCCTTGCCATCCTCACATTCATCGCCGTCTTGTCAATTGCCGGCGTTGGCTCTGTTCTCGCTGGCAGCCTGCGGTAACGGCAATTGGCGGATTGGACAGCAGCGTTGGCGGGGACTTCCTGATGCGGGTGCTCAACGCCACGGTTCGAAACGGAATCGTCATTCTGCCCTATACGACGTTGGCGTTCCTCGCTAGCCTGTGGTTTCGTGCGACGGCTGCCGGAGTTGCTCTCGTTATCGTCGTGTTCTACACGGATGTGCTACTTACCCCTCTAACCACGGTCGGTGGGGCCCTCAGTTGGTTCCCCGAAAACGTCCTCATCTACAGGAACATCCGGGCCGTTCTTGACGCGAACGCTTTGGAACGCGCAGGCGATCTGCCGAGTGCCTGGCAGGGGACGGCCGTCTTGGCCGTCTTTACCCTGGTATTTGTAGCGCTGTCCTTCTGGCGGTTCGAAACCAGGGACGTTTCATCTGCCTAACCAAACTGGTTCATGGCCGTAGCTATCGCCGTTAACATTGCGGTCTTCGACATGTCCTTTTGAGTAACACTATGAGATGTGAATCCATCCTATAGCGCTTTATTTTCATACTTATAGGCCGAAGAGTGCCGTATATCGATCCAGCCGTTGTGGCCAAATGAAGCTAGAAACTACGTCGTCAAAAGTATATTGTGCGACTCTCTATAACTCGACTAATCATCTAAATATCGATATGATCTTCGTGGGCACTCCCCCGTCCGGAGGAGACGCCATGATGGAACGCCATCGTACTCACAAACAAGCTCTACTACCACTTTCGCTCGACGGCCTCGTTCCGAAGAATCACCTGCTTCGTCGAATCGCGAACGCAATAGACTTCTCATTCATCTACGAACTGGCGCGCCCGTATTACAGCTACACTGGCCAGCCTTCCATCGACCCGGTAGTCCTCTTCAAAACACTGCTTGTTGGCTACCTCTACGGCATCACATCTGAACGCCGTCTCATGGAGGAGATTCAGGATAATCTCGCCTATCGCTGGTTCCTGGGCTACGACCTCGATGAACGATCCCCGGACCATAGCGTCCTGTCCAAGGCAAGAGTCCGCTTTGGTCCCGATGTCTTCGAAGCCTTTTTCAACCAGACCGTACAGCTCTGCCAGGCTGCCGGGCTCGTCAGAGGTGAGGCGACTCTTCATGGACTCCACCCTCTTCCTCGCGAACGCGTCTATGGACGCGCTGGAACCACTCGATTCGCCACAAATGGCGCCACGGCAGTTTATCCAACGAGTCTTCGAAGAGAATCCGGTTCCTCAGGAATCAGAGCCTATTTCGAGTGCAAGGGCGTCTCGATACCGGAATGAAGCTCGAAAGGCGAAGACTAAAACAGGCGCCAGCGAACAAACGTGAACGGAGCCGGACAGACCCGGAAGCCAGCATAATGCGGCATCCCGGCATCGGGACTCATCTCGCTTATAAAGCGCATATGGCAGTCGATGACCATCCTGCGAGGGTAATCACTGCCGCCGTTCTGACTCCTGGAGCAACCGCGGACGAACACGTATTGAACGAACTTCTCTGGCGGCATCGGCGTATCGTCGGCCGCCTACCCCGTGATGTCGTGGCTGACCGCAAGTACGGCACGATGGAGAACTACAGCTACTTAGCGCAACTCGGTCTCCATGCCGTGATGCCCGATCGCATGGGGCCAAAGAGGCATCCCGGAGGTGTTTGGAGCATCGCTGACTTCAACTACGATTCCGAGAAAGACGCCTACCAATGCGCTGCCGGCCAATGGCTACCCCACGTGTACACGCGGCCCAGCGACCGCACCAGCTCCTACATCGCGCCGCCGAACGTCTGTGAATCGTGTCAGTTCCGTGCCCAATGCTCGCCTTCTGGTAAACCTCGAACACTCCGTCGACATATGGACAGGGTCCACTTGGAGGCGGCGGAACAGTGGCTCAAGAGCGACCACGGCCGATGGCGCTTCAAACAGAGAAAGGTCTACATCGAAACTACGTTCGCCTGGGCGAAAGACCTGCATGGCCTGCGGCGAGCGCAATGGCGCGGCAGATGGAAAGTGCAGATTCAGGTGTGGCTAACGGCAGCAGCGATGAACCTAAAGAAGATAGCAAGGACGACAGGTGCGCAGCCAGGGCCAGTCCAACCTTGGCGCTTTGGGCTGGCCGCAGTCATGGTGCGCCGAATGGCTGACATTCCTGGTCGTCTAATGAGCTTGAATAACCACTTCGTCAACAGGCCCCGAGGTGGTGCGACGGTTCGCCCTTCGACAGGCTCAGGAAGAACGGAAAGAGGCCTCCCTCAATCGAAAGGCTTCCGTTCGTCCTGCTCACCCTAATCGAGGAGCGGGCAGGGACCTCCCTGTTGGGTTCAGGATGCAGGAGGCGCCGTAGTGAGCTCCGGCGACCGGGAAAGCGGCCTACTTGGCGCCTACGGCCGCGCCGAGGGCACGCTCGATTATGCCCACAGCCTCGTCACACTCGGCCTCGCTGACCGTCAGCGGCGGCGCCAGCCGGATCGCGTTCGGACGCACGTTGTTGACGATGAGTCCCGCCTGCAGGCAGTCGAGCGTGACGCGCTCGGCGATGTCGCGGTCAAGGCCCACGGCGAGCAGGAGGCCGCTGGCCACGCACCTCCCTGATCGACAGGGAAGCGCGTGCGCAGGGCGTTGAGACTGGTGGTCAGGTAAGCGCCCGTCTTCTCGACCTGGGCCGGCATGTTTGTTTCGAGCATGAACTTCGTCACCGCCAGCGCGGCCGCGGTCGCCAGCGGGTTGCCGCCGAAGGTCGAGCCGTGGTCGCCGGGCGTGAAGACGGCGGCGCTCTCCTTGGCCATGATCGCAGCCACCGGCACGCCGCCACCGAGGCCCTTCGCCAGCGTGATCACGTCCGGCTCGACGCCCATGCCCTGGTAGGCGAACAGCGGGCCTGTGCGGCACATGCCGGTCTGCACCTCGTCCAGGATCAGCAGGATGTTGTTCTCGTCGCACCAGCGGCGCACGGCCGGCAGGTAAGAGGGGTTCGGCACGTTGACGCCGCCCTCGCCCTGGATCGGCTCGAGCATGATCGCGCAGGTCTGGGGCGTCGTCGCGTTCTGGATCGCCTCGATGTCGTTGAACGGCACGTGGATGAACCCCGGCGGCAACGGCGCGAACGGCTCCTTGTAGCGCGGCGTGCCCGTCGCCGTGACCGCGGCCAGCGTGCGGCCGTGGAATGCAGTCGTTGGCCGAGATGATCTCGAAGGCGCCGTCCTTCTCTCCTTGCCCCACTTGCGGGCCAGCTTGAAGGCGGCCTCGTTCGCCTCCGCGCCGGTGTTCGGGAAGTAGACGCGGTCGAAGCAGGAGTTATCGATCAGGAGCTGCGCCAGCTGGAGCTGCGGCACCGAGTACACCGCGTTGGAGACGTGGATCAGCGTCCGCGCCTGCTCCTCGATTGCCTTGACCAGCACGGGGTGGCAGTGGCCCAGGCTCGTGCGTCGCCGGGCCGCCGAAGAAGTCGAGGTAGGCCTTGCCGTCGTCGTCCCAGACGCGAGTGCCCTCGCCGCGCACGATCACGACCGGCATACGGCGGCCGGTGGTCATGAATACGCGGCTCTCGACTTCTCGCCAGTCTGTCACGGCGGTCCTCCAGGGTTTCGAGTAGTCAGCTATCAGCTATCAGCGGTCAGCATCGGCATTTCGAAGAGTAGCGATTGTAGCAGAAGGTGCCGCCGCGCTCCTGAGCCCCGTCGAAGGACTGAGCCTGTCGAAGGACGGCTGCGTCTTGAAGAGACAGGTGGTCATCAGGCGCTGAAATGCTGAACTGCTGACCAGCTGACCTGCTCTCGCCCTACTGGCCGGACTGCTGCAGAATCTGCCGCACCAGCTCCTGCGCGCGCTGCACCTGCTGCTGATAGGTCGAAAGTCACCGGCGCGCAGAGCCGCGTCCGCCTTCTGGAAGGCATCCTCGGCCTGTCGCGCCAGGTCGGCGACGTTGCCCGGCGTGACCGCCGGTCGCGGCGTCGCCGGTGGCCGCGGGCGCAGCCGTGCCGGTCGGCGCCCGGCGGTGCCGGCCGGCGTGGGCGAGGCCTGCGGCTGAGCCGCGCCCGACGTGTCCGTTGTCGGCGCGGTAGGCGCCGCGCTGCCGAACACGACCTGAAGGCTACGTTCGAGACGTTGGCTCCATGGCGATGCGGTTGCCGTTGACCACGACCACGCGCTTGAGCTCCGGCAGCTGGCTGGTCTCGGCCTGCAGATAGATCGGCTCCACGAAGAGGTTGCCGTTGCCGATCGGGATCATCAGCAGGTTGCCGCGGATCACGCGCGAGCCGGACTGGTTCCAGAGGCTGAACTGCGCCGAGATCTGCGGGTCCTGGTCGATGCGCGACTCGACCTGGCGCGGCCCGAAGACGAGCGTGTCCGTCGGGAAGCGGAACGAGAGCAGCTTGCCGTAGTTCGGCACCGTCCGAGCGCGCGGCCACCCAGGCGATCGTGTTCGAGCGCCGCGCCGGCGACAGCGGCATGATCAGCGCGAACTCCTCCTGGGCCTCGCCGGGGATGCGCATGATCACGTAGTAAGGCTGGACCGCCGCCTCACTGCTACCCGACGATCTCGGTCGGGATGTTCCAGATGTCTTCCTTGTTGTAGAGGATGTTCGGGTCCTTGATGTGGTAGGTGCGGTAAGCGTTCACCTGGGCCAGGAACAGGTCCTCCGGGTAGCGCAGGTGCGCCAGGAGCGAGGCCGGCATGTCGCTCAAGCGGCGTGAACAGCTTGGGGAAGATCTTGGCGTACGTCCTGGATGATCGGGTCGGTGTCATCGGCGATGTAGAAGCGTCGTCTGTGCCGTCGTAGGCGTCGACCACGACCTTGACGCTGTTGCGGACGTAGTTGTCGCCGTTGAGGGGGTTGGTCGAAGGCAGCCCGCTAACCGCGGTCGAGTACGGGTAGCGGTTGGTCGTGGTGTAGGCGTCCTGTATCCAGTACAGCTTGCCGTCCGCGACGACCAGGTAAGGGTCGTGGTCCAGCGTGAGGAAGGGCGCCAGCGTCTCGACCCGGTCTTTGATGTTGCGGCGCCAGAGGAGGCGGCTGTCGTTGGTCAGGCTGTCGCTGATAGCGATGTTGATGTCGCCGAACTGCCAGGCGAAGAGCGAGCCGGCGGATGAGCGAGCTGAGCTGGACGCCGCCCTCGCCCTCGAATACGTTCTGGACGCTGGTCTCGCTCGACCGGATAGTCGAACTCCTTCGCCTTGGTGTTGACGATGACGTAGTGGTCGGGCTCTTCGCCGTAGTAGATCTCGGGGCGCTCGATCGCGATCTTTCCCGCCACAGGAATGTCCTGCACGAAGAGCTGCGGCAGCCCTTCCTGCACCACTTCGTTCACGGGTGACATCACCAGGCCGTAGCCGTGCGTGAACTGCAGGCGCTTGTTCACCCAGCTCTGCGCCGTCGACCGGCAGCCTGCCCGGAGAGAGCTCGCGCGCCGACAACATCACCTGGCGCCGCTGCCCATCGATCACGTAGCGGTCGATGTCGACGTCGTTGAACTCGTACAGCGGCCGGATCGTCTGGATCTGGGCGTAGGTGTCCAGCAGCGGCCGCACGTCCAGCAGGCGGATGTTCTGGATGGTCTCCGGGTTCTCGGCGATCTCCTGCTGGGTCACCTCGGGCGCGGCCGGGAACTGCTTCTCGTCGATCTGGTCAAGCTCGAAGGCCCTGCGCGTCATCTCGATGTTGCGCTCGATGTAAGGGCGCTCCTTCTCGAGCTCGTTCGGCTGCACGGTGAAGCGCTGGACGAAGGACGGGTAGAACACGGTGCCGAAGATCGAAACCGCCACCCAGGCGCCCATCGCGGCCATCGGCAGGAACACTCCCGGACGCACGATCGAGACCAGGAGCGCGGCCGCCGTCAGGACCGCCATGGCCGCCGAGACCCAGATGAACGGCAGGCGGGCGTGGACGTCGGTGTAAGTCGCGCCGAATACGGTGCCGTTGGTCGAGAAGTCCAGCTCGAACGTGTTCAGCCAGTAACGCCAGACGAACAGCGCGACGATCGCGACCAGCAGCAGGGCAAGGTGTGTCTTCGTCGGGCGCTCATCTTCGCGCCGCGCCCCCACCAGCAGGAAGCGCGAGAGGTACAGGCCGGCGACCACAAGCACGGTGATCACAGCGACGCCCAGGAGCCAGCCCTGGAAGAACCGCAGGGCCGGCAGCGTGAAGACGAAGAAGCCGACGTCCCTGTGCAGCTGTGGGTCCTCGACGCCGAATGACTGGCCGTTGAGGAAGCGCAGGACGATGTCCCACTTGTCCGACGCGATGGTGCCGAAGATTATCGCCAGGAAAATCGAGCCGGCGATCAGCCCGAGCTGGTAAAGGCGCCGCAGCGACGCCGCGTCGAGGTCGGAGGGCACGCCGGGGCGAAAGTGCATCACCGCCCGCCCGGCGATGTAGACGTTCGGCACGAAGTAGGCCAGGAACAGGCCGGCACCGCCGAAGAACAGCCACAGGCGCGTCGTCAGCACCTTCGAGTACACGGAGCGGTAGCCCGCGCCATCGAACCACAGCCAGTCGACGTAGAGGCCCCTGAGGACGTTGAGGATGATGTAGACCAGCAGGAGGGCCACGCCGACGAAAATCCAGCGGTTGTAGCTCCCCAAGCCGCCGAAATTGTCGCGCCGGCGGCGAATGCGGAAAGGCGGCGGCGGCGGTCCGAAGTCCTCGCCCTCCCTGCCTCCCCGGTAAAACTCGAATACCACGGGTCTACGTTATGCTCGTGCCGAGTAGAGCGCCATCCAGAGCCGCGCGCAGGGCGTGCGGCTCGCGGCCATCGACGATGTGAGCGCGCACGCCGGCGCCGGCGGCCCGCATGCAGGCCTGGAGCTTCGGCGTCATGCCGCCGGCCGCGATGCCGCCTTCGATCAGCTTCCGGGCTCCTTCGGCCGAAAGCTCGCCCAGCCAGGCGCCGCCTTCGTCCTTAACCCCTGGGACGTCGGTCAGGAAGACAAGCCTCTCGGCGCCCAGCGCCGCGGCGACCTCGCCGGCGACCGTGTCGGCGTTCACGTTCATCAGTTGCCGTGGCCGCTCCGCCCAGAAGGCCAGCGGTGACACCACCGGCAAGTAACCGGCCGCGAGCAGGGCATCGAGCGGCGCCGCGGTCGACGGACGTGACCTCGCCGACGAAGCCCAGCGCGGGTCCAGTTGCCGCGTCGCGATCATGCCGCCGTCGACGCCCGAGAGTCCGAAGGCCTTCGCGCCGGCGGCGCCGAGCTGCGCGACCAGCTGCTTGTTCACCAGGCCGGCGAACACCGCCGCGACGACGTCGATGGCGTCCGGGCCGGTGACGCGCAGGCCGTCCACGAACTCCGTGGCGACGCCGTGGACCTTCAGCCACTCGGTCGCCGCGTTCCCGCCGCCGTGTACCACCACCACCTCCCGGCCGGCCGCCTGCAGCGCCGCGATGTCCTCGATGGCCGTATCGTGCGCCCCGAGCGTGCTGCCGCCAACCTTCACGACGATGGGCTTCATGTCGTACGTATGGTATCAGGCGCCGCGGCTGCCTATGTCTCAGCGCGCGGCGGCGCCTGCGGTATCCTGTCCGCCTGCTTCGCTGGCTTGGAAAGGAGATTAGTCATGCCTGACGTCGCTTCGAAGGGTGTTCGCATCAACTACGAGGACACCGGCGGCAGCGGGCCGCCCATCGTCCTGGTGCACGGCTTCGCCTCCAACCTCGAAATCAACTGGCGCTGGACAGGATGGTTCGCCGCCTTGACGGCAGCCGGCCGGCGCATCATCGCGCTCGATTGCCGGGGTCACGGGCAGAGCGACAAACCGCGCGCCGTCGAGGCTTACGGCGACGGCGTGATGTCGGATGACGTCGTCGCCGTCATGGACGCGGCGGGAGTCGGACAGCGCCGACCTGATGGGCTATTCGATGGGAAGCACTATCGCGCTCGGCCTGATCCAGCGCTTCCCCGAGCGCTTCAAGACCGCCGTCCTCGGTGGCTTCGGCCTCCACGACCCCGCAACGGTCGACGGCGAACGATTCGCGGCCGCGGATGCTTTGACCACTCCTGACCCTGATTCGTGGCCCGATCAGACCATGATTACTTTCCGGAAGTTCCTCGAGCGCTCCGGCCAGGACGTGGAAGCCCTGGCGGCGTTGATGCGCGGCCAGACTATGAACGAGGACCTGCAGGCGATCCAGAAGGTGACTTTGTCGACGCTGCTCGTTTGCGGCGAGAAGGACGACTTCCTCGCCGGCGCAAAACGCCTCGCGGGCATCATGCCCAACGCCCAACTGGCAATCGTGCCCGAAGCCGACCACATGGGCGCGGTCATGCACCAGGGCTACAAAGACGCGGTCATGGCCTTCCTCGCCAAGCAAACGCCGGTGACCTGAATCCGGCTAGCCCCCTCGGCCCGCATCAGCGGCCATTTCCAGCGGCCCAGAAGGCGTCGTACTCTGGGCGCGCTTGACTAACCCTCTGCCCCGCGACCAGCCCTAGAAGGACGTGACATGCCGAAGATCGAGCTTGGAGTGCACACCGGCCAGCAAAACATCAGCCTCGAAGAGCTACGACGCCTCTGGCGCCACTGCGACGAGAACGGCTTCGACTGGATCTCGGTCTGGGACCACTTCTACGAGGCGCCCAACAGAGACAACGTCGACCCCACATATGAAGCCGTCGCCCTGATGGCGGCGATGGCCGTCGACACGAAAAACGTGCGCATCGGCTGCCTGGTGTTCTGCATGAACTACCGCAACCCGGCCCTGCTGGCGAAGTCGATGACCACGATCGACCACATCAGCGGCGGTCGCGTGACCGTCGGCCTCGGCGCGGGCTGGCACGTGCAGGAGCACGCGGCCTACGGCTACAACTTCCCGCCCTTGAGCGAGCGCTTCGAGCGCCTGATCGAGGGCACCCGCATCATCCGCGGCATGCTCACGAAGGACCACACCACCCTCGAAGGCAAGCACTACCGCGTCGCCAACATCGCCAACAACCCGGCGCCGGTGCAGGCACGCCTGCCTGTCATCATCGGCGGCGGCGGCGAGCAGCGCACCCTGCGCATCGCCGCCCGGCGCGCCGACGGCTGGAACGTGCCCTACATCGGCGCCGACGTCTTCAAGCACAAGAGCCAGGTCCTGGACGAGTGGTGCGAGAAGCAGGGCCGCGACCCCAAGAGCATCGAGAAGTCGGTGAACCTGCACTTCCTCATGTCGTCGAAGGGCGTCCAGCGCCCAGGACACGCCTTTCATGCGCACCGCCGGCGGCCTCACCGGCGAGCCCCAGCAGGTCATCGACCGCATCGGCGAATACATCGATGGCGGCGCCCAGCGCGTGAACATCGCCATCCGCCCGCCCGTCGACTGGGAAGCGCTGCAGGAGTACATCGAGGACGTGATGCCGGCGTTCCGGTAGAAGCTGTCAGCTGTCAGCTTTCAGCTGTCAGCCAGAGGGCGGAATCCGTGAGAGACTTCAGGAAGCTTCAGGTTTGGGAGAAGGCGCACAAATTAGCCCTCGATGTCTACGCGGCGACCGCCGCGTTTCCAGCATCTGAGCTCTACGGCCTGACAAGCCAGCTTCGCCGCTCCGCCGCATCCGTTGGCTCCAACATCGCCGAGGGCTGCGGAAGGGAAACTGAGGCTGAGCTCGCGCGCTTTTGCCACATCGCAATGGGTTCTGCAAGCGAGGCGGAATATCAGCTCCTACTCGCAAAGGACCTCGGATTCCTGAGCACTGACGTTTACCAGGTACTTAACCTCCAGGTGATAGAGGTGAAGCGGATGCTGACCGCTCTGATTCTGAAGCTGAAAGCTGACCGCTGATAGCTGATGGCTCTAGCGATGTGCTACAACATGGCTGCCTGAAACAACCGGGTTGCGGAGAGAAGAGAGCCCTTGTTTACAAAGGTCCTGATTGCTAACCGCGGCGAAATCGCCGTGCGCGTGATGCGCGCCTGCCGCGAGATGGGCATCGCCTCCGTCGCGGTGTACTCGGACGCCGACCGCGGGGCGCTGCACACCCGCTACGCCGACGAGGCTTACCGCATCGGGACCGGCCCTGTGCTCGACAGCTACCTCAACGCCGAGAAGATCATCGCCACGGCGAAGGCCTGTGGCGCGCAGGCGGTGCATCCCGGCTACGGCTTCCTGTCCGAGCGCGCCGACTTTGCCCAGGCCTGCGCCGACGCCGGTATCGCCTTCATCGGGCCTTCGCCGAAGGCCATGAGCCAGCTCGGCGACAAGGTCGAGGCCCGCCGCATCGCCCGCGAGGCCGGCGCGCCTACCGTGCCCGGCACCGACGGCACGGTCGCGCCCGAGGACGCCAAGCGTATTGCCGGCTCCATCGGCTACCCGGTGCTGATCAAGGCGGCGGCCGGCGGCGGCGGCCGCGGCATCCGCCTGGTGGCCGATGAGGGCGCAATGGATGCGGCCGTCCGCGTCGCCGCGGCCGAGGCCGGCGCGGCGTTTGGCGACGCTTCCCTGTACATCGAGAAGTACCTGGACCCGGTCCGGCACGTCGAGGTGCAGATTCTGGCCGACAGCCACGGCAACGTGGTGCACCTGGGCGAGCGCGAATGCTCCGTCCAGCGCCGCAACCAGAAGCTGATCGAAGAATCGCCCTCCACGGCCGTTAATCCGGAGCTGCGGGCCAGGCTGGGCGCGGCTGCGGTCGCGATCGCCAGGCATGCTGGTTATGTCAATGCCGGCACGGTGGAGTTCCTGCTCGACGCCAAAGGTGACTTCTACTTCATCGAGGTCAACGCCCGCCTCCAGGTCGAGCATCCGGTGACGGAAATGGTCACGGGCATCGACCTCGTGCGGCAGCAGCTGCGGATCGCGGCCGGCGATCCGCTCGGCTTCGGGCAGGACGACGTCAGGCTCAACGGCTGGGCGATCGAGTGCCGGATCACCGCGGAGGTGGGCCACACAATCGACAATGGCTTCGATGATCCGCTGCGGGGCCTGGCCACAGGATTGCGCCAGGATCTGATCCAGGCGGGCCGTGCCGAATTGCCGATCATCGGGGCGCAAGCCTCGGTGATGCCGTCGGTGTACAACACGAGCTGGTCGCCTGGATCGAGCGCGATCCGCGCATCGGCATACTGCGTGCCCAGGGCCAACCCCATGGGCAGGCTGCCGGCGCCGTCCAGCGCCAGGGCGACGCGGTCGCGGCATTTCCAAACGCGAGGCGGATTGTGGCCCGCGTTGGCGTACGATAGCACGCGGGTTTGTGCATCGTAGATGCCATAGAAGGCCGTGACGAACGTGCCGGAGTCCGACGCATAGCGGCCCGCCAGGTGCGAATTGACGAACTCCAACAGCCCGCCGGGTCGCCCGGGATCGTTGGGATACAAGTGGGCGATGCTGTGGGTAATGGCCATCATCACGGCCGCCGGCGTGCCGTGCCCACTCACGTCGGCAATCAACAGGCCCCACTTTCCGTCGGTCAAGGGAAAGAAATCGTAGTAGTCCCCTCCGGCCTGCTGCGATGTCTGATAATAGGCCGCCAGTTCAATGCCTGCGATCCGCGGAAGCTGCTTGGGCAACAGCGAGCGTTGAATGTCGCCCACGATTCTCAGTTCGCGATCGACCGCCGAGAAGGCCTCCATGACCTGTTCGCGCAGCACCAGGTTGTGCGTGGCGCGGCCGAATAAGTTGGCCAGCCACACCGTATCGGGAAATCGCTCGCGGTCGAAGCCGGCGGCTCGCTGCTGCGTCGAGACGACCATGTTCAGCGCTTCGCCGCCGTCGAACATCGGAATCGCCATCAGCGAGCGCTGACCTTCCAGATAGGGTGCCGCCGGATCGCTTGGTTCAATCTTCAACTCGTCGATTATCGCCGGCCGGTTGGAGTAGATCAATTCGGCCAGCATTCCGCCGGAAAGTACGGGCAGTCGATCGCGCTGCTTCCACGGATTGATGTTCTCCGGCCACTCGGTATAGCGCGTGATGCGATAGCGGGGCCAAGAGAGCTCACGGCGGCTAAGCGAAATACGCCGGTCCACCGGAATCATCTGCGACACGCGGCGGCCATAGGCCTGCACCATTTCCTGCGGGTCGGAGTGCCGGCTCATCTCCTGCATCAATTCAATGACGTCGGCCAGTCGGTGTTCCCAAGTTGGTTGATTCATGTAGAGCTAGTTTTCTCCTCGACGCGGCGAGGCACGACGAGTTTTGCGATAAACACTTGAACGACTTCCGCGGTTTGATTGTGCGTTTCGCTGCGGATGATGGCCATCCCCCGGTCTTCGCGGGACCGAGACGGGCGCAATTCGATGATTTCGCAGTGCACCTGCAACACGTAGCCGGGCAGGGTCGGCCGCGGCCAGGCAATCTCTCCGCCGCTGCCGATCACGCCGCCGGCGATGGGCAGCGACTCAATGAGCAAGCGCATGGAAAGGGCCGCCGTATGCCAGCCGCTGGCGGCCAATCCGCCGAAAAACGACTGGCTGGCCGCCGCGGCGTCGAGATGAAACGGCTGCGGGTCGAACTGCCTGGCGAACTCGACGATTTGGGCCTCGTCGATCCGATGCGTGCGGCTGGTGAACCGCTGCCCGACTTGCAGATCGTCGAAGTACAGGAAAGTCTGCCGGCTGAGTCCGCTCTTTTGTTCCATGCAACATTTTCTCCGACCAATGCGAGAGCCGGGAGTCGAACCCGGACGCCTTTCGGCACTGGATTTCAAATGCGAATCATGATGTAGACATTGTAAGCGGTGTGGCCAAAATGCACGACGGGCGGCCGAAATCAGCTTTGATTGTCCGGCCGTACATGCGGTAGAATTATGGTATGAGCACCTCACCTGACCAAATCGTTTTGACGCCTGACCAACGAGAGCACCTCGCCCGCATTGCCGACCAGACGGGTCGGCCTTGGCATGAAGTGTTGGCCCAGGCGCTGGCGACAATCGATCAGGCAAATGGTTCTCAAGTTGCCGACGGAGAATCAGTCTATGACGCCCTGGTCCGCCTTCGCCTTTTGGGATGTGTCAAGGACGGCCCGCCGGATCTGAGCACGAACGCGAATTACATGGAGGGTTTTGGCGAGCGTGGCGAATGAACGCGTGTTGTTCGATGCCGGTCCGCTCGTTGCTCTTTTGAGCGACGTTGATGCGGCCCACGGCCGCTGCGCGGCGACCGCCCAAAGTTTACGGCTTCCACTGATCACTACTTGGCTTGTGGTGGCCGAGGCAGCCTGGTTACTTCGCCGCACGTCAGATGGTGTCCAGCAATTGCTGCAGTTGCTGAGCGATGGTGTTGTCCAATGCCCTGAATTTGATGTTCAGGCGTCGCATTGGATGGCTTCCTGCCTTCAGAAGTATTCCAGCCTTCGGCCTCAATTGGCCGATGTGTCGCTCCTTTACCTGGCTGAGCGAGAAGGCATTTCGACCATCTTCACGCTTGATCGCCGAGACTTCACGGTCTTCAAACGAGAGAGCGGGGATTCCTTCCGGCTCGTGCCCGAGTAGCCAAGCCAACGCGAAATGCACTTGAGTTGGAGGCCGTAGTTTGCCGGCCGGGCCCGTTCTCTTTTTCCATCACCGTTTGCTCCGGCCAATGCGAGAGCCGGGAGTCGAACCCGGACGCCTTGCGGCACTGGATCCTAAGTCCAGCGCGTCTGCCAATTCCGCCACTCTCGCAAAGTGCTTACGCACTTGCAGTTTGAGTGCGAATGGCCGTGTGGTCAAGAGCCGCGTCATTTTCGCGCGTACCGAATCTGGATCAGTTTTCATGCAGCCGGCCCGAACGGGAGCGTGTGGGACAAACGCAACTCCGACGAGGCTCTTAGCCGACGGCGGCGTCGGCGATCGGCGACGGCGAGCTGGCGAGCCACCTCGCCTGGAAGAAGGACGAGATCACGTTCAGCAATGCGCGCTTTGCGCTCGAACATGCGAGCGGGCAAGGCCAGGCGGTGGTCACCTTGCAGTCGCCGCGGCCGCATATCCGGGCTGCGTTCGCGCTCGACAGTCTCGACCTCAACCCGTTCTTGTCGTCGGCCAAGGCTGACGCGCCTGCCCATAAGCCTAAGTCGCAAGCGGCCGAGCCGAGCCCGCCACCGGCCGCAGAGACGGCGGTGCCGCGCCAGGCACCGTCAGTCGGAGCCTCGCCGCAGGGCGCCGAAGGGCCGAAAGAGAAGCCCGATGGTAATCCGAGCGCGGAGGCAAGCCCGCCGGAAGCCGAAGCTGCCGCGCAACCGCGTGCCGCCGAAGCGCCGGCGCCCGCGCCTGACGCCGTGGCCTCGCAAGGCACGCCTCCGGTCGCACCGGAGCCCGCGCCGGTCGCCTCGCCCGCCTCCTTCGACGCCGATGTCAATCTCAACGTGCGCAAGACGCGCGTGGCGCATCTCG